>NZ_LAJG01000001.1 GCF_000970455.1 Devosia soli
GACCCGATCCCATCCCGAACTCGACCGTCAAATCCCTCCGCGCCAATGGTACTAAGTCTCAAGACTTGGGAGAGTAGGTCACTGCAAGGTCTGCCAAAAACACATCACCTCTTTACAAAACCAAACCTAAAAGCCTCCGCACATAAGCGGAGGCTTTTTGCGTTCCAACGGTCAAACGGGACAAGTCGACGGCTGGGGACGGGGAACAAGATGGAAACGGACTTCTTTGCCGACTGCAGCAAATGCTTTGCGCTCTGCTGCACCGCCCTTGCATTCGATCGCGGCAGCCAGTTTGCACATGACAAGGCCGCCGGGCAGCCATGCCACCACCTCGCCAGCGACTTCCGGTGCACCATTCACGCCAAACGCGAGGAACTGGGTTACGATGGCTGCGAAGAATTCGACTGTCTAGGCGCAGGGCAGCGGGCATCGGCGGCGTTTGCCGGGGAAAACTGGCGGCGCGACCCCAGTGTGGCGCGACGTCTTTATGCAAGTTTTTCCATGCTGCTGCGGCTTCAGGAGATGCGCCGGGCGTTCGTCACGGCCGCCGATCTCGAAATCGATGCCGCGCTGCACAAGGAGCGCCTATCTCTCTTGGCGTCGCTATCAGCCCAGGCCGATACCTATTCTGAGGAGAATGCCGCCGCGGTCGACCAGACTCTCAAGGACTGCCGTGCTTTCCTTCGCCGTCTCCGCACCGCGCTTGCCGCCTAATTTCCTGTCTTCACCAGACGATCGGATGGGTCTGGCCGTTGGAAACATTGACAAATCCTTCCGGCGCCAAAGGCGACGGAGCGACAAGCACCCATCGCCATGGCGAGCAGGTCAATGTTGCAAAGGCCAGTCTTTCTGGAAATCCGGGCCACCATCGGGGCGAAAATGTCGGCTCATACATCCACTCTATCGTTTCGCCCTGACGATAGAGTTCGAGCATTTCCCGATCGAGTTCGGGCGCGGCACGATTGGTCATGAGGCCGCCGATCTCATAGCGAACCGTCGCTAACACTTTGCCGCCGCTGACCAAGGCCCACCCGCCCTGGATTTCGGTCAGTGTATTGACCGCCAAGGCCATGGCGTCGTCGGATGACCCGACAACCCAGATATTGTGTTTGTCGTGCCCCATAGAGCAGGCGAGTGCCGTATCTGGCGTCTTTGGCCCGGTTCCTAGCCAAAACATCTTCGCGGTTCGGCCTTCGCCCGAAAATCGGTCGACGATGGCAAATTTCGTAATGTTCTGGTCGCTGTCGCGCTGCACCAGGCCATCCACCACTGAGAGTTTGCTGGTGATGAAATCGTCATGCCAATGGAAGGGGCGCAGGAGCGCGGCATTGACCTTTTCACGGCCAGCCGGCGCAGCAATCGCAAAATCGGACGGCGTCAGTTGGCGCTGAATATTGACCGATGACGTCGCCCATATCGGCCAGGCAATCTTCGGAACTTCGGCGATATAGGTCCGGCCGGCCGAAATCTGCTTCCCGTCCGCCCAGACTTCCGCGATCCCGAGCGTCTTTTCATCGTCAAGAAGAACGAGATCGGCAAAGCGCCCCGGCGCTATGGCGCCGACCCAAGGCGTCAGCCGCATATGGCGGGCTGGATTGATCGTGACGAGTTGCACGGCGATTTCGAGCGGCAGTCCGGCTTCCATCGCGAGGCGGACATTGTGGTCCGTAGCACCAAGCTTCATGGTGTCGGAAGCGCTGCGATCATCTGTGCAAAGGGCAAAATTGGACCAATCGTCCTGCCCTTCGGCGATCAGACCGCTGATGATTTCCTTGAGCGAATGCGGGCGGAGTTCCATGAACAGCCCACGGCGCAGCTTGTCTGCGACTTCCTGTGGCGTCCAGGCCTCATGGTCCGACGCCATGCCAGCTCCGGCAAAGGCGTTGATGTCGTCGATTGCCCGCATGCCGGCAGCATGTCCTTCAACGACGCCACGCTGTGCGAACGTCGCTTCGATCATGCCCCAGAGTCTGTCATGCGACGGGTTCTCGGGATTCCAGACTGCCGGCCAGTCCATGACCTCATCGAGTCCCGCCACGGTGAGGTTGTCGCGCAGGAATTCGGTCTGTTCGGCATAGCCGAAATGCCCGCCACCCCATTCATAAGCCGTTGGCGGAACCGCGGAACCGGGGAGTGGGAAGATCTTTGCCGGCGAGCCGGCACGTCGCGCGGTCAGCCAGAATTCGAGGTTTCTCGAGCCGTTGACATTGGAGAATTCGTGGCTCGCTTCGCAGGTCCACGTGCAGCCATGCGGCAGGACCAGCGCTGCCTCCCATTCCGGGGTCAGATGGCTCGACTCGATATGCTTATGCACTTCGCCGAATCCGGGAAGAGCGCTCAAATGCCGGCGGTCGACCCGCTCCCCGACTTCGCCGGGAAATTGACCGGTTGGCCCAACCCAGGCAATGCGGCGCCCCGAGATCACGACCTCCTGGTCCTCGTGCCATTTGCGGCCATAGCTGTCAAATAGCCTACCGACGCGGACCGCGCGGTCAGCGGGCCTTTTGCCCAAGGCGACGAGCGCGAGGTGCTTGCGGATCGCTACCTCGTCCTTGGCGTTGACGATCAGGTCTTCGGGCAAAAGGTCGTTCACGCGCGCGTCCAATATGATGGTGCAATGGGCTCGGCGCTGTCTTGCCGTGAAACTGCACGATTGTCACGGCCTGCAGCGGTCTAAGCGTTACTGGCCGGCCGCCCAATCGCAAAGTTGGGTCCAGAGCCTGTCATAGCCCGGCCATTCGACGAATGGCGGCGGCGCCCAGTGCGGCCCGCAATCGGACGCGAAAGCAACACTTCGGCCTTGGCCGAAGCTGCCCGCAACGATGAGCGGATGATCGCCGACTCGGGCGACCAGAGTGGCGTCGGGCTTAGCCGCAATGCGATTGTAGCCGAGAAGGATCGGCCACTCGTCATCAAGTCCGGCGACGATTGGGTGGTTGCCATCGGCAATCGTTGGATGAATGCCTTGGGGAGCTTCGACACGATCGTCGCCCTGTTCGATCGAAACCGGCAGCGCTTCTTCGATCGGGGAGCCGGCATACTGCGCCTTTGCGTCAATCCCCTGGAAAGTGAGATAGCCCCCCACCATGACGAGCCCGCCGCCCTTGGCGACATAGTCGCGAATCGAGGCGAGCCGATTGGGCAGGACGCGGGACTTGGTAAAGGTCTCGGGATGAAGGAGCAACGTATTGGCGCCGATATCTGAAAGCAGCACGACGTCATAGGCGGCAAGATCTTCCGGCGTGAAGGGAAAATCGCGCGCTGCGACATGGGATGGCTGAAAGGTGACATCCCAACCGCCTTTTTCGAGCGCAGTCTTCAGCCAGCGCACGCCTTCGGCATATTCGGTGGTGGTGAAACTGTCGAACCCCTTCTGGTGGATCGAGTGAACGGTCCAGGATTCGCCGGCAATCAGGATGCGTTTGGTCATGGTCTAGCCTTGCTTGAAAGGGGGGGCGACGGATTGGCGGATCATCAACTCCACCGGTAGCCGTGTTTCGGCCGGGGGAACGTGCCCGTCGAGAAGGGAAAGTAAGTGCCGCACGGCCAGTTCGCCCATGGCCGCGACAGGCTGGCGGATTGTGGTGAGCGGCGGGTCGACGAGCGCTGCAAACGCCATGTCGTCGAAGCCGACGAGGCTAATATCCTTGGGAATGGACAAGCCATGCTCACGCACCCCCTGCATGACGCCGATGGCAATGTAGTCCGAACACGCGAGGATCGCCGTTGGCGGTTCGGCTGCATCGAGCAGCACATGGGTGGCAGCAGCGCCATAGTCCCGCGTATACTCGCCAAGCAGAACCCAACCGGGTCGAATGGTCAGGCTTGCCTCACCCATGGCGCGGCTGAACCCTGCCAGGCGCTCGCCGACGCTCAGCAATCGATGCGGCCCACCGATCAGGGCGATGCTGCGATGCCCCATTTCGATCAGGTGCCGCGTCGCGCGATAGCTGCCTTCAGCATTATCGACGAAGACACGCGGAACGGTGACGCCGGCAATATCCTCGTCGAGAAGCACGACGTTTTCGCGCCCCGCAAGAAGACCGGCAAGCGAGCCGTCGTCGACGCGGTTCGTCGTCATGATCAGGCCATCGACGTGGCTGTCGGCCATGCGCCGGATAGCGTTGATTTCGGCATCGGCATGTCCGCCGGTCGAGGTTATGTAGACCGAGTAGCCGCTGGCATGGGCCTGTCGTTCGACGGCGGCAGCAAGCTCTGCGAAGAATGGGTTGGCGATATCCGGTGTCACAAGGGCAATGGCTTCGGATTTGCCCGTGGACAGTCGGCGCGCCAGCAGGTTCGGGCGATAGTCGAGCTTGGCGATCGCGGCGTCGATCCGGTCACGCGTTGCCTGAGGCAGCTCGATGCGGTGATTAAGATAACGCGAGACCGCTGTTGGCGAAACGCCGGCCTCGGCCGCGACCTCACTCAGGGTCGCCATCTGAAGGCCCTAGATGCCATGGCGCGCCCTCCAAGCCGCTACCAGTTTGAGGCTTTCCCCGAGGATACCGGCAATGAGAGCTTCGCCTTTGTCCCGCGTTGCCGGCCGTGGGTCACCGAAAACGCCAGAGGGATTGAAATCGCGAAACTGCATGGGTTCGCTGCCGAATGTCGGCGGAAATTGTGGGTAGGAGGGTTCGGCACGCGCTATGTCGACGCTATCGGGAGCAATGGCGAGCATGATCGCCGTCTCGACTTCGTCGGCATGATAAAATCCGGGACCCGCTGGCGCGCTCTCGCAGATATCGCCGGCAAGACGCTCGAGGCCGGGATAGTCGAGATGGCAAACCGGCAGGCCGGCGGTTGTGAGACGGCGCGCGGCGAGCAGCATCGGCTCGCGATTGCCGAAATGGCCGTTGACGATGATCAGGCCTTGCACACCCATGCGCAAAAGCTCGTGGCCGATGTCTTCGATCATGGCCTGTAGCGTGCGCGGCGAGATGGAAATGGTGCCGGGATAAGCACTTGCCGTCCATGCGTCGCCATAGGTGATCGGCGGGAGGAGAAGCGCATCGAGATCATCTGCAAGCCGTCTGCCGACGCCATGCGCCATATCGGTGTCGGTCGTCAGCGGCAGATGCGCGCCATGCTGCTCGCAGGCGCCGATGGCAAGGACCGCAAGGGCGCCCCGTTCGATGCGCTCTGCGACATCTACCCAGGGTGTCCGGGAAAAATCCGCCGCGCTCACGGGGTCCACCCCAGGACGATAAGCGGGGCACCGGGCACGATGCGCGTTAGCAATTCGCGTGTGCTGACCGTGTAATCGACAGCGCCACCCCGCACCGTGCCGAGCGTCGCGCCCGTGATGTCGGCATAGTCATAGCCATGGGCGAGCAGGTCCACCATGGCGGCCTGGATTGGGTGGATGGTCGGATTAAAGGCAACGCTTTCAATGGCATGGCCCGAAACCATATTGCCGTCTCGAAGGTGCAGGAGGACGCCACCAGGGCATTTGCTATAGGGCGAATGGCTGCGCCGGCCCGCGGCGAGCAGCGTTTCCGACCAGGCCGAACTGGCGTCTTCGTCGAATCTGAGAGGGGGCCAGAGTTCGCGGCCTGGGACGGCGCCGGTTTCGCCGAGATAGTCGGGGTCGAACGGCCAGGGATAGAGCTGGGCGAGGGTCAGCGTGTGGCCGAGGGGATCGATCAGTTCGAGTCTGTCGCTAGCCGCATATTCGGCAAGGCACTGGCGGCAATGGGCGCAGGGATGGGCTTCGCCGATGGCGATGACGGAAATATTGGTGCCGCGGCTCATGGCACGGGTGAAGACAAACCCTTCTCCGTGCAGGGTAAATCCGAGATGGGTGCCCGGAAATTCGACATTGCCGCCGAGAATGAGGTTGCCTGTTTCGGCTTCGAGGCCGACGGCGCCGACGTGAAAATTTGAGATGCTCGGCCGGGCGATTTTCTTGGCAACATCGAGCAACAAGCACATGAGATCGCGTATTGAGACAAGGGCGAATTCGGCAACAAGATCGGCTGCCAATCGGGCCGGAATGACGCTGCCTTCGTTAGCATTCCGATACCCCTGAGCGTCGCCTAGCGCGTTTTCGATACGCGCCGCGATTGTCCGGCGCGTTTCCTCCGAGATCGCGGCGAGACGAGCTGGAACTGTCGGGTCGGCGATGAACGGATTAGTGCTCACAGCGCGCCTGCCGAAGATTTATGCATAAAAGCGAAGAGCTTCGCTCTTGTGCACATCCCTAGCGATTGCATTTGACAACCTTCGTGAAACCATCGTTAGATTGGCTATGTAAAGCGCTTTACCAACGATAGGTCAAATGGGTTCTACGCTTCTTTGCAACGCAACGGTCCTGACTGTGGATAGCGGCAACGCTGTTTATTCGGGTGGATGGGTCAGCTTCGTTGACGGAAGGATCACCGGCGTTGGTGCAGCGGAGACGTGTCCAAGGGGTGCCGACTTCGACCAAGTCCACGATTTGGCCGGCCATATCGTCATGCCCGGCCTCGTCAATGCGCATACCCATTCGGCCATGATATTGTTCCGCGGCCGCTCGGAAGGGCAGAGCCTTCTCACCATGGAGGGCTGGTACAATTCCATTCGCGAGCCGGAGCTGTCGCTTGTTTCGTCGGACATCGGGCCAGCCGTGGCGCTCTCCTGCGCGGAAATGGCGCTGAGCGGTACGACGACATTTTGCGACCAATACTTTTTTGCCGAAGAGATTGCGGCGGCCGTCAAGGATGCAGGTCTTCGTGCCGTCATCGCCTATGGCATCGTGCAATTGGGCGACAAAGAGCGCGGCGAGGAAGAACTTGCCAAGGCGACCGATTTTCTGCGCCAGCAGCGCTCGGCCGATGGGCGGGTGATCCCCTGGTTCGGCCCGCATGCACCCTATGTCGATAACACGGAAGATCTGCTTCTCGCCGAAGTCGCCGTCGCCAATGAGTTCGGCGTCGGGTTGCACCTGCACATGGCGTGCGGGCCTGAAGACAATGAAGAAACCGAGCGGCGCTATGGCACGACGGCGGCAGTGGCGCTCGAAAAGCTTGGCTTCTTCAATGGCCGCATCCACGCAGCGCATTGCCTTGATCTCAGCCCTGAGGATATCGCGGTTTTCGCCCGCGCGCCGCATGCTTCCATTTCCCACAATGCGACGGCCGGCCTTCGCTCGGGCCGCGAGGGCATCTGCCCGGTGGTCGATCTCAAGGCTGCGGGCGTCACTGTTGCTTTGGGCACCGACAATGTCGCGGCCAACAACGGCTATGACATGATCAACGAAATGCGGGTTGCCGGTCTTGTCGCCTCTCATCGCGAGCGGACAGCGCAGCCGATCTCCAGCGCCGAGCTCGTGCGCATGGCGACCATCGAAGGCGCCAAGGCGCTGGGGCTCGCTTCCGAGATCGGCTCGCTCGAAGTGGGCAAGGCGGCCGATATCATCGCGATCGATATTTCTGGTGCAGGCTATTCCGAGACCCCTGACATCGAGACGCTGCTGGTCTATTCCGGAAGCGGACGGGATGTGCGCCATGTTTTTGTCGCCGGCGAGCAGCTGGTACAAGATCGGCAGCTCCTGCGCCGGCCCTTGTCCGAGATCAGGGCCGAGTACTCAAACACCTATAGGGATTTCTGGGACCGCGTCGCAGCGGCTCGGAAAGTGGCATAATGGCAAGAAAACTCATTCTCGATACCGATGGTGGCGTCGACGACGCGCAGGCCCTGATGATGCTGATCGCCAATGGCAAGACGCCGGACGCGATCACGACCGTTTTCGGCAATGTCGGCCTCGATGCGGCAACGCGCAACATTCTCACTGTGCTCGAAGTCGCGGGCAAAGGCTCGGTGCCGGTTCATAAGGGCGCCGATCGTCCGCTGACCCAGCCGGTCATCGATGCCAAATATATCCACGGCGAAGACGGCCTTGGCGGCGCGCCGCGACCTGCCAGAATCCCTGATGTCGCCAGCACCGACGGCGTCGGCTTTCTCATCGAGACCTTCCGCGCCGCCGCCAAGGCTGGCGAAAAGGTCGATATCCTGATGATCGGGCCACTGACCAACTTGGCGCTTGCCCTGCGGCTCGCCCCCGAAATCGTGCCGGGCATCGGCCAGCTCACCATCATGGGCGCAACTGTCTATGGCCGCGGCAACACGACGCCCGCCGCCGAATTCAATATCTATGCCGACCCCGAAGCTGCCGCGATCGTCTTCGGCGCCGACGTCGAAACGCTTGTCGCGCCGTGGGAGCCCTGCGTCACCCATTTCATGACCGGCGACGAAGTCGATGCGCTCCTCGCTGAAATTCCCGATAGCCCGGAAAAGACTTTTTCGGCCGCGCTTGTCGACCACGCCCGCAAGACCACTGTCGGCTATGGCGGGCCCGATCATTTCCGCTTCGTCGATCCGCTGGCCATTGCCGCGGTCATCGAGCCGGAACTCGTCACCAAGACCATTCGTGCCTCCGTCGATGTGGCGCTTGCGCCGGGGATCGCGCGCGGCATGACCGTGGTCGATCCTTCAGGCCGCCTCGGCACGCCGATGGTGACCTTGATCGAGGAAGCAAAGGTCGATCGCCTCGTGGCGCTCTACCGCGCGTCCGTTGCCTACCGCGTCACCGCCTGACCCAAGCCTTAAGGGAGCTTCGTCAATGTCCAACCCCACCTTCACCCGCCGCGCCTTTGGCGGTCTTCTTGCCGCGGGTCTGATGACCTCGGTATCCGCTGGCGCCGTTTTCGCGCAGGAATACACCAAGGAGAACCCGCTCAAGGTTGCCCTGGTCGTTCACGGCAATCTCGGCGACAAGAGCTTCTTTGACTCCGCCGCTGCGGGTCTGGACCGTGCCGAGGCGGATCTCCCGGTCGATGTTACCGTCATCGAAGCGGGCAATGATCGCGGCCGCTGGCAGCCGGCCCTCGCCGACGCCACCGACCAGGGCTATGACGTCGTCATCGCTGGCACTTGGGAAATGACTGGCTTCATGGCCGAACTCGCTCCGGACTATCCGGAAACCAAGTTCATCGTTTTTGACGATGCGCCTGATTTCACCGCCGGAAACCTCGGCAATATGCTCGCCATCAACTATCGCGTCTCGACCGCCGCTTATCTGGCCGGCTATGCGGCCGCCAAGATCTCCGAGAGCGGCAAGCTTGGTGAGATCCTCGGCGTTGAAGGCACGACCGTCGTCGAATTCGCCCTTGGCTTCGAGCAGGGCGCCAAGGCCGCCAATCCCGATGTCCAGGTGACCCGCGCTGTCGCCGGCTCGTTCACCGATCCGGCCAAGGGCAAGGAACTGGCGCTGGCCCAGTTCGCCCAAGGCGTTGACGTGGTGTTCCCGATCGCCGGCGGCACCGGCATCGGTGCGCTCCAGGCTGCTCGCGACGAAGGTAAGCTTGCCGTTGGTGTCGACAGCGATCAGGCCGAAATTTTCGCGCCCACCGATCCGGCTCAGGCCGATGTGATCTTTACCTCGGTCGAAAAGAAGGTCGGGGATTCGCTCTATACCGCCCTGCAGCAGACCCTTGATGGCACCGCGCCCTATGGCACCAACCTGATCCTCGGCCTTGCCGATGGCGCTGTGGGCATCGCCAAGAACAGCTATTATGAAAAGCTTGTTCCGGCCGATGTCCGCGCCGAAGTCGATGAGCAGGAAGCCAAGATCATCGCCGGTGAAATCACCGTCGATACCGGCATGAACTGATTTGGCTGATAGTTGGCGTGCCGTGGCTCTTTCCTTCTCCCCTGAGGGGGAGAAGGTGGCGCTTAGCTTCGGATGAGGGGTTCAGACTGTCGGACTAACCGACGGCCTTCACTCCTCAGCCCCTCCCTCTCCCCTCTAGGGGAGAGGGGGCGAAGGATCCACGACACCGCCGACTGTTCCAAGTAAGACTTTCTTTTCGCGAGGAGACGCCATGGCGCCGCTGCTCGAAGCCATTTCCATCGGCAAGACCTATCCCGGCGGCACCGTCGCTAATGACGGCGTCAATCTCTCGATCGAAGCGGGCGAAGTTCATGCCGTCGTCGGCGAGAACGGGGCCGGCAAGTCGACGCTGATGAAAATCCTTTTTGGCATCGAACAGCCCGATCGCGGCGAACTGCGCCTCGACGGCAAGCCTGTCTCCTTCGCCAATCCGCGCGAGGCCATCGACAATGGCATCGGCATGGTGTTCCAGCACTTTTCGCTGGTGCCGTCCTTCTCGGTCTATGAAAACGTCGTGCTCGGCTCCGAGCCGCGCACTGGCATCAAATTCGACCGCCAAAAGGCGATCGAAGAGGTGCGCGCGCTTTCCGAAAAATTCCGCCTCGCGGTCGACCCCCTGCCGCCGGTTGGCCAACTCCCTGTCGGCCAGCAGCAGCGGGTGGAAATCCTCAAGGCGCTTTATCGGAACGCGCGCATCCTCATTCTCGATGAGCCGACTGCCGTCCTTGCGCCGCAGGAAGTCGAAGAACTCTTCGTCGCCGTCCGCGCCCTCGTCGCCCAGGGCCGCACCGTCATCTTCATCGCCCACAAGCTGCCCGAAGTTCTCGCCATTTCCGATCGCATCACCGTCATGCGCGCCGGCAAGACGGTCGGCTCGGTAAACGCCAAGGAAGTCACCGAACAAAGTCTTGCCACCATGATGGTCGGCCGCGAAATCGCGCTCCGCGTCGATCGCGCCAAGGGCCGCGGCGATCTTGCCTGCGAAGTCAAGGCGCTCAAACTCACGGCCGAAAGTGGCGCGCCGATTGCCGAAGACCTGAACCTCAAGGTGCATCAGGGTGAAATCCTCGGCCTTGTCGGCGTCGAGGGCAATGGTCAGGCCGAGCTCTTGGAAGCCATAGCCGGCCTTCGCGCAATCGCCGACGGCGTCGTCTATCTCAATGGCGAAAAACTCAACCCGCTCTCGACCCTCGAGCGCCGCGAATTGGGCCTTGCCAGCATCCCCGAGGACCGCATCGCGCGCGGGCTCGCGACCGGTGCCACCATCGCCGAAAACCTCGTCGCCACCCGCCTTGCCGACAAGCGCTATGTCCGCAATGGCCTGCTCGATTTGAAGGCCATCAAGGCCCAAGCCCTCAAACTCATCGAGCGCTATTCCATCCGCGCTGGCGGCCCCGGTTATCCGGTCGGCACGCTTTCGGGCGGCAATATGCAAAAGGTCGTCGTCGCGCGCGAACTCTCCGAGCAGCCGAAACTCTTGCTCGTCAATCAGCCGACCCGCGGCGTCGACCTCGGCGCCACCCAGTTCATCTGGAAGTCCCTCACCGAAGCCCGCGATGGCGGCGCCGCGGTGCTTTTGAGTTCCGCCGATCTCTCCGAACTGCTCGCGCTCTCCGATCGCCTCGTCGTTTTTTATCGCGGCAAGATCGTCGCGGCCTTCGTCAATTCCGATGACCTCACCGCCGAAACGCTGGGCACCTATATGCTCGGCCTCTCGCGCCAGGATCCCGAAACCATGCGGGCAGCCCTCCAATGAGCCAGAACTCTCCTTCCCGCTGGGCCATGATCGGCCGCGAAACCGGCCGCGCCGTCACCGCTGTCGTCATCGCGCTGCTCGTCGCCCTCGTCGTGATCCTTCTGACGTCAGCCGATCCTGGCGCCGCTTTCCAGACGCTGCTCACCGCGCCGCTCTCGTCCAATCGCACCATGGGCCTCTGGATCGACGATGTCGCCAAACTGACGCTCACCGGTCTCGCCTTCAGCCTCGTTTTCCAGGCTCGGCAATTCTCCATGGGCGTGCAGGGCCAGGTCTATATGGGCGGGCTCTTTGCCGCGCTCATCGCCATGTCGCCGATTGGCGCGACGCCACTCGCCATTCCCGTCGCCATGGTTGCCGCCATGCTGGCCGGCGCCGTCTATGGCTTCATCCCCGGCTATGCCAAGGCGCGCTTCGGCGCGAGCGAGATCGTTTCCTCGCTCATGCTCAACTATATCGCCATTTTGATCGTCAATTACCTCATCCGCGCCCACCTCGCCCCGCAAGGCACAGGCCAGTTGGCGACGGCCAAGTTCCCCGACACGGCGATCTATCCCGCCATCCTCCCCGGCACGCGCTTCGATCTCGGCATTCTCGTCGCCCTCGTCGCGACCTTCGTCGTCTGGTTCCTGCTCTACCGCACCAATTGGGGCCTCAAACTGCGCTTGGTCGGACACAATCCAAAATTTGCCGAATATTCCGGCATCCGCTCGAGCTTCATAATGGTCTCGGCCATGACCGTCGCAGGCGCCTTCGGCGGCCTCTTGGGCTCCGTCTTCGTCCAGGGCCGCGCCTTCGGCAATCTCGCGCAGAATTTTGACGGCAATCTCGCTTTCGAAGGCATTCTCATTGCCATTGTCGCCCGCTCGCGGCCGCTCGCCGTGCCCTTCGTGGCGCTGGCCTATGGCTATCTCCGCCAGGGCGCCCAGCTCATGGGCATCCGCACCGACGTGCCCACCGAAATGATCTCGGTGGTTCAGGCCATCATCATCCTTCTCGTTGCCTCGTCCTTCTCGCTGCCGGGCAAGAAATTCTTTGCCAATCTCCTCGGCCGCAAGACGACACCAGCCGCCACGCCGGAGGCCGCGAAATGATCGAACTCCTGATGACGGTCTTTTCCGCGACCTTCTTCGTCACGGTCATCCGCACCACGACACCACTGCTTTTCGCCACGCTCGGCGGCCTTATTTCCGATCTCTCCGGCGCGCTCAATGTCGCGCTTGAAGGTATGATGCTGATCTCGGCGCTCACCGCTGTCATCATCTCGGTCTATGCGCCCTGGTATGTCGCGGTGCTCTCCGGCATCTGCGCCGGCGCCATGCTCGGTGCGCTCATGGCCTTCTTCCATCTGCGCTTGAAAGCCGACATTATCCTCGTCGGCTTCGCCGTCAATATTCTCGCGACCGGCGGCACCGTCTTCGCCCTCTCGCAAGCCACTGGGGGCGACAAGGGCACGTCGATCAATCTCCAATCCAAGGCTGTCCCGGCGGTCAATCTCTCCTTCCTCGATGCCATCCCCGTCGTCGGGCCGACCCTGCGCAGCCTCCTTTCAGACCACTCGATCCTCTCCTGGCTCGCACTCTTCATGGTCTTTGCGGTCTGGTATTTCCTTTACCGCACCCCCTATGGCCTCTGGCTCCGCGGCGTCGGCGAATATCCGGCGGCCCCGGAAGCGGCGGGCATCAACGTCACCAAGGTGCGCGCCTGGAGCCTTGTCGCCTCGGGCGCTCTTGCCGGCATTGGCGGCGCGCAATTGGCCATGTTCAACTACATCGGCTTTACTCGTGACATGACCGCGGGCCGCGGCTTTATTGCCCTCGGCGCCGTGCTGCTCGGCGCGCGCCATCCGGTCGGCGCCATGCTCGCCGCGCTCCTCTTCGGCATTTTCGAAGCCCTCGCGGTGGTCATGCCCAATCTCTTCAATTGGATTCCCGGCGAAATGATCCAGACCATTCCCTTCGTGGTCACGGTTCTTGCCCTGATCCTTTTCAGCTATCGCGCCCAGCGCGCCCGCCAAATGCGGACCCTGACCAAGATATGACCCTCCCCGACGACCTCATCCTCTCCGCGACCGATGAGGTCGCCATCCGGAAGCATCTGTTGCTGGTGTCGCTGGGCAAAAGACCGGCCGATCTTGCCGTGGAAGTCGGCCGCCTCCTTGCCGTCCATGCCAATGAGTGGATGGACAACCAGGAGATCATCATCGCCGGCCGCCGCATTGCCTATGTCGGCCCGGTGGGCTCCTATCGTGGCGAGGTCAAATCCCGCGTTTCCTATCCCGACCTCTCCGCCGTCCCCGGCTTCGGCGAAGTCCACAAGCACATCGAATCCACCCACATCACGCCCGATTTCGAGGCCGAGCTCGTCCTCCCGCGCGGCAACACCTGGACCTGCGAAGCCAGCCACGAATTCGCCAACGTCAATGGCCCCAAAAACATCGAGTTCTGGGAAAAGGCCCGCCGCGCCGGCTCGCCTTTAAAGGTGTTCATCCAACCGGGTTCCGCCGTGCCGCCCACGCCATGGGAGCAGTCCGGCGGCTATTTTGGATATGACGAGCAGAGAAAATTCCTCTCGGAAAATCTCTCGGTGACGAGCCTCGACGAGGTCATGGACTGGCCCTCGGTTTGGGACCCCACCAATCCGGGCTACGCGCGCATGTGGGGCATGATCCGCGCCACCTTTGAAATGCGCGGCGTCGTCGAAGGCCACGGCAATGGTCTCACCGATCTCCACGATATTTCCGCCTTCGCTGCTGCTGGCCTTTCCTCCGACCACGAAGTCTGGGCGCTCGAAGAAACCTGGGATCGGCTGCTGCGCGGGCTTTTTACCGAGCTTCGTCCCTTCTCTTATGACGCCATAATTCCCGGCCTCATCGAAAAGGGCCTCAAGGATTGGTCCAATATCGCCTTCACGACGGACGATCGCAGCGCCAGCGATACGCTGCGCGATGGCGCCACCGACCACAATGTCCGCCACGCGATCCACTACGGCCTCTCGCCGGAAATCGCCATCCAATGCGCCACCATCAATCCGGCGCGCCATATGCGGATCGACCAATGGGTCGGCTCGATCACGCCGGGACGCTATGGCGACATAGTGCTTTTGCGCGACGTCCCCTCGATCGACATCGCCCATGTTTATTCCGATGGCCAGCTGGTCTCCGAGGGCAGGACCTATACCGGTCCCAAGACCCGCATCGATTGGCCCGATTGGGCGTCTGGCTCCGTCAATATCGGCCGCACGCTGACCGCCGCCGATTTTGCCATCAAAGCCGAACCTGGCCGCACCACCATGCAGGCGGCGATCTCTCGCCCCTTCGCCTGGAACGAGGATTTTGCCGTCGAGACCCTTCCGGTCGAAAACGGCGAAGTGCAGCGCGATCCCCAAAAACTCATCACCAAATGGTCGATGGTGGATCGCTATCGCGGCGATGGCGCGGTGGCGTCCATGTTCTGGACCGGCGTCGGCCCTGCCGATCCGGACACCGCCCTTTGCTGCTCTGTCGCCCACGATAGCCACAATATCTGGTGCATCGGCTCGTCCGACGCCGCCATGGCCAAGGCCGTCAATCGCCTCGCCGAAATCGATGGTGGCTATGTCCTCGTCCATCGCGGCGAGGTCGTTGCCGAACTGCGCCTCGAAATCGCCGGTCTCATGACCGCGCGCCCCGCCGAAGCGTTCGACGCGGATATGAAGGCCTTCCTCGCCCGCGCCGAGGAGGTGGACTGGGTCTATGCCCCTGCCGCGATGAACCGCTGGAAACCTGGCTTTCCTGAATTTTTGATCTTTGCGACGCTCACCTGTTCGCCCTGGCGCTGGGTCTTGGTCGCGCCTTCCGCGCTCTGTCCGGAAGGTTTCGTCAATGTCCAGACCGGCGAGACACACAAAATCGTCTGGTAGACAGGCCTGACGCAATCTTGAAGTGCTTGCCAATCGCTTGCCGCAAACTCAAGATGAATAGGCTCTGGTCTATTCAGGCGAGGCGATGGCGACGATGGAATTCAAAGTGGTCACGGCAAGTTACGATGCGGCAGCGCATCTGCTTTCCTATACCGCGACGGGTCTTCGCAACGGTCTCCACTTTACCGTCTCCTCGCGCGTCAAATGCCTCAAGGATCCCGGATCGGCCGAGCGCCTTCACATGGTGGTGCTGCTGGCGCTGACCGATCATTTCAAGCGCCCGAGTCCCTCGGGCCTGCGCTGGTAGTTACGGCGTCAGCCGCCGAGATTGAACAGCAAGATCAAAGTCCTGGCGTTGCGGCTCGCGCACCTTCGAGGCACGGGCCATCAAGAAAAAAGCGGCAAACAAGGCTGTGGTCGAGGACCTAGTTGGCGCTTTCGCTCTGGGCCTTGATGGGGGCGGTCATGACCGCGCGTGTGCCCGGAAGGTTGTCCTCGTAATCGAGCGTACCTTGCAACTGGCGCACAAGGACGCTCAGCATCTTGCTGCCAAAGCCGGTGCCCGTCACCTCGGTGCCCATGCCGCGACCGGAATCGGCGATGATGAGCCGCAGCATGGTGCGATGTTGCTCGAGCTTGATAACCGCAGGGCCGGGCACGCCGCCATAGGCATATTTGGTGATATTGGTCAGCAACTCGTTGACGACGAGCCCGACGGAAACAGCGCGATCTGTGCTGATCAGGATGGGCGCGAGATCGAGATGAAGATTGTGCCGCCAGCCGGTATCCATGGCATCGAGCAGTTCGGTCGCGAGCTCTTCGAGATAACGCGAGAGATCGATGATCTCGACGCTGTCATCCTGGTAGAGCCGCCGGTGAGCGAGCGACACGGCCATGAGCCGGTGTTGCGCCTGTTCGAGCGCGTCCTTGGTATCCCCGCCGGCCGCACGGCCCTGCATGCGCAGAAACGCCGCAACGAGCGAAAGACTGTTCTGGACACGATGATTGACCTCGCGAAGGAGAAAATCCTTCTGGGCGATCAACTGCTCGTTTTCGCGCAGCGTGGTCGTCAGTTCCCGGTTGAGCTGGCGGATGCGGCCATTGTTGCGTGCTTCAAGAAGAAGTTTCACGACGCGCGCGGCTGACTCGGTTTCAGCCAGGCTCCATTCGCGGGAACGGCCGCGTACGTTTTCCGACCATTCTTCGAACGAGGCGCGCGGGGTCAGCGTGGCGCCGGGCTCATGCGGCACGTCCTTGTGCGGGTTGCCGGCCCATTTGACCACCTGCAGCTGCTCGACGCGGAACCACATCAGGATGGTCGGCACTTCGGTCGACATGGTGACGGCGACAAGCCCGCTGGCGCTGTCCCGGAAGTCGGTCGCTATCGGAAATTCTGCGGAAAGTTCACGTGTCGCGACGGGCTTGAGAAGCGCCGGAACCCGGACATAATCGGCAATGGCGCGAATATCGGCCGGATCCGGACAGTGGCCGTAGCGGAAAAGATCGCCGCCCTGGACGGCAGCAAAACCATCAGCATCGAGGAGCTTTGCAAGGTCTTCACCGGACCGGGCGAAGAAATCGGTGAGGCTATGATCACCGCCGAGGTGGCTGAGAATGCTGTCTTCCTGCGCGCGCAGCTTGACGCGCTCGCGATAAAGCTCGTTCTCTTCGCGCGACTTGACCATGCGAGCCAGGCTCGCTGCCATGGATTGGCAGGCGATACGCGTGTTGAGCGAAAGCGGCCGCACTTCGTGATGATGGCAGGCAATGAGGCCCCAGAGCATGCCATCCTTGACGATGGACATCGAGGCGGAAGCGGCGACGCCCATATTCTTGAGATATTGAATATGGATGGGCGAGACGCTGCGCAGCGTTGAATCGCTGAGATCGATGCTGGTCAGATCGGAACTGGCGCTGACGATCGGGGCCGGCTCGTAGCCGACATCGGCGATAACCCGCACCTTGTTGCGCACATAAAGCGCGCGCGCCTGCCGCGGAATATCCGAGGCCGGGAAATGGTGGTGCATGAAACTCGGTGACTGGTCCGAGATGCTTTCGCCAAGGACAACGCCGGCGTCGCCATCGAGGAAGCGATAGAGCATGACCCGGCTATAGCCGGTCAATTGCTGAAAGACGCGCGCCGCTTCCGTCGAAAGCGCCTCGATCGTCACGGTGCGCTCAAGCCGGGCTTCAAGCGTATCGAGAAGGGCAAGCGAGGCGATGCCGAGCTGCGTGCCATCCGCGCGGTCGGTCAGTTCGACCACGAGATGTTCCCCGCTCCGATAAGCAACGGCATCCTGAAGCTTTTCGCCAAAGCCGACTTCGCCGATGACGTGCAGGCCTGTGCGCGGCAGTAAGGGCACGATGCTTTCGGCGCTGTGGCCGATAAGATCGGCGAGATTACGCCCCAACAGGGCATCGGACGTGTTCCCGGTGCCGGCATAGCCGACGATCTCGCCGCTGCGCGGATCGGCAACCAGCATCACGCCATAGGGCTGGATGGAGCCCGGGATATGGATGGGTTCGAGATCACAGCTCGTCAGGTCAAACGCCTTGGGATCGTTCACCGATCTTCTCCGTATAAATGGCAAGGGCGACCTCGAAGACCGCCAATGCACCGTCGATGGCGCGGGCCGGATCGAGATCTTCGGCGCGATCGAGAAGTGAAAGGAAATTTCGCCAGCGGCCTGCATCACCCGCCTGCGCGGCGAGGTGGCGAGCGCCGAAAAGGCCGGTCAGCCCAATTGCCTCGGCGCGGCGTACGAGCAGCCGCGCGCCGAGACACGAGCCTTCGAGCACATAGAAGGCGCCGATCTGTCGGCTGGCATCGGTGATCGCGTTGACCGGGAGCTTGGCCGGAAGGACTGCAAGCTCGAGATCGTCGCGATCGGCGTGCAGATCATCGAGGAGCGATGGCGTCGACCAGATTGTGCTTTGCGCCAGGGCAGGCTCGATCCGTTCGCGAAAGGCGAGGGTGTTGTGAAGATACCGGCCATAGCTCGCCCGGTCGTTGAACTGGCCGACGGACGCGTCGAGCTCTTCATGAACAGCGGCAGTCGCCCGCCTGAGGTCGGCTCTGAGATCCATGGTCACCACGTCACGCTCCAAAGTCAGGCCGACTGCGAGCAGCGACTCGTCTCACGCCTAGCACAACGTGCCAGACGTGGGATTTAACATTTACATGTCCGAGCCAATTGGCTGGCCGGCTCGGTCTGCTCAACAGGAGCCGTGCGAAGCGGGGACACGGTCGTCTAAAGCAAATGCACCGGTTGGCAAGCGATTTCGTGACAGTCAAGGGCAAGGGCAGCGTCGCGCGGCTCTCGCCTTTGCTTGGTTTTTTTGGCAACGTGCGGCGCCATGAGCCTCGACTATTTCCAGACGCCCGTTCCGCCCGCTCCCGCTCCCATCATGCTCTCGGGGGAGCCGCTCGATTTCTTGACGCTGACGCGGATCGCCCGACGGACCAACGTGGTGCGGGCCGCCGAGAGTGCCATGGACGCCGTACGCCAATCGCGCGCCGTCCTGCTCGATACCATGGCATCGGGCCGGCCGGTCTATGGCACGACAACGGGTGTGGGCGCGATGAAGGACGCATCCTGGTCATCCGAGGAACTCGACGCCTTTAATATGGGTCTTGTCCGGGCACATCATTTCGGTACGGGCGAGGCCTTTCCCATCGAGGTGGTGCGCAATGCCATCGCCATTCGCGCCAATATGGCGCTGACCGGCAAGGTCGGGTGTACGCCCAACCTCGTGCGGGCCTTTCTCGATCTCCTCGATCGGGACGTCATTCCCGTCGTGCGCCGGACGGGCTCGATCGGTTGCGCCGATATCGGACTGATGGGCCAGATCGGGGCGGTGCTCACGGGAGTAGGCGAGGCCATGCATCGTGGCCAGCGCCTGCCGGCGACCGAAGCGCTCGAAGCGGCCGGGTTGCGGCCCGTCACGCTGGCGCCGCGCGATAGTCTGGCTGCCGTATCGACCAATTCGGTGGCCTTTGCCGCTGCGGCCAATGCCGTGCGCGAAGCCGCGCATGCCAGCCGCGTGCTGCTCGCCACCGGGCTCACCACGGCCGGCGCCCTCGGCGCCTCGCGCGATCCCTGGCGCGCCGTCGCCCATGTCGGCACGGCGCGGGAGGCGACAGTCGGCGCCTGGCTTTATTTCAACGCACTCGGCTGGGAATGGCCGGGCGGCACCAATGTGCAGGACCCGCTCTCGCTGCGCATGATGAGCCAGGTGTTTGCGACGGCCTTCGAGGCCTTGACCACGGCTGCCACCACCATTCTTAACGCTACGGGGCGGCCTGATGACAATCCGGTGGTGGCCGGGGGCAAGGTGCTGACCTCGGGCGGTTCCCTGCCGCTCGATGTCACCATCTTCGTCCAGGCCGCCCAGCTTGCCATCGCCCATATCGCGCGCAATTCCTTCAATCGCTGCGTGCTGCTCGGCAATGGCGGACGGCGCAACCTGCCGGTCAATCTCGTGGCGCCCGGCGCCATCGCCACCGGCTTCGGGCCGCTGATCAAACTGGCCGGCGATCTTTTCGTGCGCGTCCAGACATTGATGGCGCCGATCTCGGCCCAGGCGCTCGTCGTTGCCGGTGGGCTCGAGGACGAGGCGGCCTTTTTGCCGCTTGTCATCGAACGGCTCGAGCGGCAGGTGCTGGCCCTGCGGCGCATGGCGGCGATCGAGGCAATCCTCGCCGCGCAGGCCATGGATATTTCCGGGGACCGGCCGGGCAATGTTCCCGGGCTCGTTTATCGCACGACGCGCGAGGTTTCCGCCTTCTATGTCGCCGACCGGCCGCTCTCGACCGATATCGAAAGCATCGAGGAAGCGCTCAATTCGCAGGCCTTCCTCGACGAGTTGCTGGGGCTGTCGGTGCTCGACGATGTCGATAGTTTCTTTGCCTTGCGCATGCCCGAGTAACCAGGCGCCAATTCTTTTTTGCGTTGTGCGCCAAATCTCGGGAACGTGAACGGCTTAGGTTTGTTTTGCCAGTGGGCCAGAATGCGCTAGCATGAATTTCCGCTGCCCGTGGCCGCATTCAGCACGCCACCTGAATTACCTTAATGCATCGCAAGGCGTCGGGGAGAACCGATGCAAATCAGGAGACCGTTATGCGATTGATTACCCGGATCGTTGGTGCCGCTGCCGGCTTCGCGCTCATGGCGACTGCGGCCTCGGCGCAGGTCGTCGTTTCCTCCAAGATCGACACCGAAGGCGCACTGCTCGGCAACATCATTCTGCAGGTGCTGGAAGCCAATGACGTGCCGGTGACCGACAAGCTCTCGCTCGGCGCCACCCCGATCGTGCGCGGCGCCATCACCGCCGGCGAAATCGACATCTACCCCGAATATACCGGCAATGCCGGTTTCTTCTATAACGTTGCCGATGACCCGGCCTGGAAGGACGCGACCGCGGCCTATGAGAAGGCCAAGGAACTCGACTACGACAATGCCAAGATCGTCTGGCTCAAGCCTGCCCCGGCCAACAACACCTGGGCTGTCGCCATCAAACAGGATCTGGCGAGCGCCAACAGCATCGTCACCTTCTCCGATTTCGGCAAATATGTCGCCGATGGTGGGGAAGTTAAGCTTGCCGCCTCTGCCGAATTCGTTAATTCCGCGTCTGCCCTGCCGGCCTTCCAGACCGCCTATGGATTCACCCTTTCGTCCGATCAGCTGATCGTGCTTTCCGGTGGTGACACCGCCGCCACGATCGCTGCCGCGGCCCAGGGGACCGATGGCGCCAATGCCGCCATGGTCTATGGTACCGACGGCGCCATCGCCGCAGCCGGCCTCGTAGTGCTGACGGATGACAAGGGCGTGCAGCCGGTCTACGAGCCCGCGCCAATCATCCGCGAAGCGGTGCTCAAGGAATATCCGCAGATCGAAACCCTGCTTGCGCCGGTGTTTGAAAAGCTCGATCTCGTGACGCTGCAGAACCTCAACGGCAAGATCCAGGTCGACGGTCAGGCTGCTGCCGATGTTGCCAAGACCTGGCTGACCGAAAACGGCTTTCTGAAATAAGAAAAAGATGCGGGGCGGCTCAGGTCGCCCCGTTTTCGTATGGCCCAGCTTCTTTCTTCCCCGAGTGACCTGCAGGCAGCCCGCGTCCCGCGGCTCGACAAGCTTGGCATCATCATCGCCGTCCTCGTCCTCGCGGCTGTGTTTTTCCTGCCCTTCGTCATCTCGCGCCCCAACCGGATCGTCGCCGGCATGGCGCTGCCGATTTCCGGCGCGCTTCCGGCTCTGCAAGCCATCGTCCTCTACGGTCTGATCGCGCTCGGCAGCGTGATCGGGCTGTTGCGCGTGCCGAGCCTTTGGCGGCTGGCGTCGAGTTTTGTCGTCGTGCTGTCGCTCTGTCTGTTCCTCGGGGGCGCCGCCAATTTCCTGACGCCGGAGGGCAATACGGTGGCGCGTGTTTCTCCGGGAGCCGGCTTCTGGGTGCTGGTTTTCGCCTTTGCCTTGATAGCCGCTGACGCGCTGGTGCGCCTCAGGCTTGGCCCTCTGGCGCGCATCGGCGTGCTGCTGCTCGTAGCGGCGGCTATCGCCGCCATGCTTTGGGCGGGCGTTTGGCAGAACCTTTCCATTCTCAAGGAATATGCCAACCGCGGCGCCGCCTTCTGGGCGGAGGCGCGAACCCATGTGGCGCTGGCCTTCGGTTCACTGGCGGTGGCCACCGTGATCGGGGTACCTGTCGGAATTCTCTGCTATCGTCGGTCCAGCGTCCGCGCGGCACTATTGCCGGTGCTCAATATGGTGCAGACGATCCCGTCCATCGCGCTTTTCGGTCTCCTGATCGCCCCCTTGGCCTGGCTCGCGGCCAATGTGCCGGGGGCGTCGGCCGTTGGAATATCCGGCATCGGCACCGCTCCCGCGATGATCGCGCTATTTGCCTATTCCCTGTTGCCGATCGTCTCCAATACAGTCATTGGCCTTGATGGCGTCGACGCTTCGGTCAAAGACGCGGCGCGGGGCATGGGCATGACGGACAACCAGGTGCTGTTCGGCGTCGAACTGCCGCTTGCCTTTCCGGTCATCCTGACCGGCATCCGCATCGTCCTCGTCCAGAATATCGGGCTTGCAACCATTGCCGCGCTGATTGGGGGCGGCGGCTTTGGGGTTTTCGTCTTCCAGGGCATTGGGCAGACGGCGATGGACCTCGTACTCCTCGGTGCCGTGCCGACCGTGGCGCTGGCCTTTGTCGCGGCCGTGGTACTCGATGCTCTCGTTGAACTTGTCTCCCCCAAAAGGGTACCATCCGCATGATCGAGATCGACGGCCTCACCAAGACCTATGAGGCGACAACCGTCGTCGACCATGTTTCCTTGACGATCGAGAAGGGCGAAATCTGCGTCATCGTCGGCACGTCGGGCTCGGGCAAGACGACGCTGATGCGGATGATCAATCGTCTCGTCGAGCCTACCGCCGGCACGGTCCGGATCGATGGCCGCGATACCCGCGATCGTCCTGCCCATCAGCTGCGCCGCCAGATCGGCTATGCCATTCAGGGGCATGGTCTCTTTCCCCATCGCACCGTGGGGCAGAATATCGGCACTGTGCCGCGTCTTCTGGGCTGGGAAAAGCCGCGCATCGCTGCGCGCGTCGATGAACTTCTCAGCCTCTTTCAGCTCGATCCAGCCCTTTATCGCGATCGCCTGCCCAGCGAACTCTCGGGCGGCCAGCAGCAGCGCGTCGGCGTTGCGCGTGCCCTTGCAGCAGAGCCTGATATTCTTCTCATGGACGAGCCTTTCGGCGCGCTCGACCCGATCATCCGGAGCAAGGCGCAGGATGACCTTCTCGCCATCCAGAAGCGGTTCGGCACGACGATCGTCCTCGTAACGCACGACATGGAAGAAGCCATTACCCTTGGTAGCAAGATCGCGGTGATGGATAAGGGCAAGCTGCTCCAATATGCGACGCCGGCCGAGATCATCGCCCGTCCCGCGACCGACTTCGTCAACCAGCTGATCGGCACCGGCGACCGGCCGTTCCGCCTCCTTTCGCTCGAAACCGTACTCGATCATGTCGAGCCCGGCGAAGCGGCAGGCGATGCGATCGATGCCAGCCTCTCCCTGCGCGACGCCTATGCCGAATGCCTGTGGTCGGGACGCGACGCCATTCCGGTGGAAGAGGCCGGCCAGCGGATTGGCAGGGTCACGCTCTCCCGCCTGACAGCGCTGGCTGCGAGGCCGCAATGACGCCCGGAGCCATTGTCAGGCTGGCCATCCTGATCCTGCTGCTGGCTTTTCTTCTGGCGCCGCAGAGCTTTGCGCCGGTCTTTGCGCCGCTGACGCGCTTCGGTGCGCCCCCCATCTACAATCAGGGGAGCCTCCTCGACATCACGCTGAGCCACCTCTGGATCACCTTCCTCGCAACGCTTGCCTCGACCATCGTGGCGGTGGGGCTGTCTATCCTCGTGACGCGCCCGTTCGGCAAGGAGTTTTTGTCCCTAAGCCGGAGCCTTGCCAATGTCGGCCAGACTTTTCCGCCCGTTGCCGTCCTGGCGCTCGCCGTGCCGGTGCTGGGCTTTGGCACCGAGCCAACGCTGATCGCGCTTTTCCTTTATGGCCTCCTGCCGATTTTCGAGAACGCGCTGACCGGGCTCACCAATGTGCCCCGCGATGTCGACGAGGCGGCACGCGGCATGGGCATGACTGGCTGGCAGCGGCTCGTTGGCGTGGAACTGCCGCTGGCGCTGCCGGTCATTCTTTCGGGCATCCGGGTCGCGGCCGTCATTTCGCTGGCAACGGCCACGATCGGATCGACCGTCGCTGCCCGGACGCTGGGCGAAGTCATCATTGCCGGATTGACGACCAGCAACACGGCCTTCGTGCTGCAGGGCGGGTTGATCGTAGGCATCCTGGCTGTGCTGTTGAGCGATGCGCTTTCGGCGCTCGAACGCCTGCTGGCGCGGCGGGCCGGCTTGACACGGCGCGCCGAAGCCTGAACCTATGCCATTGGCTGCGCTGCACAATCGCTGACATTAGCGCTGCCGCCAACGCGAACGGAGCATGCCTGATGGGACGGATTCTCACCGACAAGGACGTCGAGCCGGCGGTCAAGGGCGGGTCTGTTTATGCAGCGGGCGGCGGCGGCTGGGCCGACCATGGCCGCATGCTGGGCTATGCGGCGGTGAGCGTCGGCAAGCCGGAGTTGATTTCGATCGAGGAACTCGACGACAATGACTGGGTCGCGACGGCCGCGGCCATCGGCGCGCCGGCTTCGACGACGCCTTGGGAAATGCAGGGTGTCGACTACATCAAGGCGGTGGCGCTGCTGCAGGAGACCCTGGGCGAAAAGCTTGCGGCGCTGATGGTCGGGCAAAACGGCAAATCCTCGACGCTCAACGGCTGGCTGCCATCGGCGGTGCTCGGCACCAAAGTGCTTGATGCCGTTGGGGATATTCGCGCGCATCCGACCGGCGACATGGGCTCGATCGGCATGGCCGGTTCGCCCGAGCAGATGATCCAGACGGCGGTCGGCGGCAATCGTTCGGAGAACCGATATATCGAATTGGTGGTCAAGGGCGCGACGGCGAAAGTCTCGCCGGTGCTGCGCACGGCGGCGGATCAATCGGGCGGGTTCATCGCATCCTGCCGCAATCCGCTGCGCGCCGCTTATGTGCGCAAGAACGCTGCTTTGGGTGGCATTTCGTTAGCGTTGACGCTCGGCGAAGCGATTATTGCTGCGGAAAAGCGAAACGGCAGCGCCGTCATCGACGCCATCGTCAAGACGACCGGTGGCAACATCGCCGTTTCCGGGACAGTGACCGCCAAGAACGTCGTCTATACCAAGGACGCATTCGACATCGGCACCATCACCGTCGGCACGGGCGACGCGGCGCACACGCTTCATGTGATGAACGAGTATATGGCGATCGACACGGCCGAGGGCACCCGGATCGCGACTTTCCCCGATGTCATCACGACGCTTGATGCCGAGGGAAAGCCGCTGAGTGTCGGCGAAGTCGAGGTCGGGATGGAAATTTTCGTGCTGCATGTGCCCAAGACGATCATTCCGCTCGCCTCGAGCGTCCTTGACCCCAGCGTTTATCCCTATGTCGAAAAGGCGATGGGGATCGAACTTGCCAGATATGCTCTCGATATTAAGCGCTAGGAACCGCAGCCATGCCCAGCTCCAATCCGCGCCACCCCAATTTTCCCATTCCCGGCGGGCATGAACTGCGCGCCAAGGGCTGGCGGCAAGAGGGACTGCTGCGGCTGCTCGAAAACGTTTTGGCGGTGGGCGAAAATCCGGACCAGCTGATCGTTTACGCCGCGCTCGGCAAGGCTGCGCGCAACTGGGCGGCGCATGAAAAGATCGTTGAGACGCTGAAAGCCATGGACGAGGACCAGACCCTTCTCATGCAGTCAGGCAAGCCGATCGGGCTGATGAAGACCCATGCCAAGGCGCCGCTGGTGATCATGGCCAATTGCAACATCGTCGGGCAATGGGCCAAGGCCGAGGTGTTCTATGAGCTTGAGAAGAAGGGGCTGATCGCCTGGGGCGGACTGACGGCGGGGGCCTGGCAATATATCGGCAGCCAGGGTGTCATCCAGGGCACCTATGAAATCTTCATGCGCATTGCCGAACAGCGCTTTGGCGGCTCGCTGGCCGGACGCTTTATCCTGACGGCCGGCTTGGGCGGCATGGGTGGAGCGCAGCCGCTCGCCGGGCGCATGGCGGGCGCGGCGATCCTTTGCATCGACATCGACGCCGAACGCGCCAAAAAGCGCAAGGAGATCGGCTATCTCGAAGAGATCGCGCCCGACCTCGATACGGCGCTCCAAATGATCGAGCGCGCGGTTGCTCAAAAGCGCGCGACCTCGATCGGCCTCGTCGGCAACGCGGCTGAGCTTTATCCCGAAATTTACGCCCGCGGCGTCGTGCCGGACATCGTCACCGACCAGACCTCGGCGCATGATCTCGTTCACGGTTATATTCCCAAGGGCATGAGCCTTGCGGAGGTGAAGCGCCTCCGCAGCGAGGGGCAGGGGCAGTTGATGGCGGCAAGCCGCGCCTCAATCGTCGATCATGTCCGCGCCATGCTGGCATTCCAGGCGTCTGGCTCGGAAGTGTTCGACAATGGCAATCTGATCCGCACCCAGGCGCGCGAAGGCGGCGTCGACAATGCCTTCGACATCAAGATTTTCACCGAAGCCTATCTGCGCCCGCTCTTTGCCCGCGCCATCGGGCCCTTCCGCTGGATGGCGCTTTCGGGCGACCCGGCCGATATCGGTAAAATTGACGATGCTGTCTTGGAAATGTTTCCCGACAATAAGATCGTCACCAACTGGATTGCCCTGGCACGCCAGCACGTGCCTTTCGAGGGCCTGCCCGCCCGCATTGCCTGGCTCGGGCACGGCGAGCGCACGGCGCTGGCGCTCAGGGTCAACGACATGGTGCGGAAGGGCGAACTCGCCGGGCCTATCGCTTTTTCCCGCGATCATCTCGATGCCGGGGCCATGGCGCATCCCAATATCATGACCGAGCGGATGAAGGACGGCTCGGACGCCATTGCCGACTGGCCATTGCTCGACGCCATGCTGCTCTGTTCCTCCCAAGCCGATCTCGTGGTCGTCCATTCGGGCGGTGGCGGCTATGCCGGCTACATGACGTCGGCAGGCGTGACGCTGGTGGCCGACGGCACGGATGCCGCCGACGAGCGGCTGACATTGTCGCTCACAAACGACACCGGCCTCGGAGTCATGCGCTATGCCGATGCCGGCTACGTGGAATCGCTCGACGAAATCGCGCGCAAGAACATCCCGCACCTGCCGCTTGGCTAGGGCCTCTGCTCTGGCAGCGCCGAGGATTTCCGTGCTAGCCAAGACTGGCGCCGCAGCAGACGGCGCCCGGTGAAGGCCAGCGCATGCGCATCATGCTCGTCGAGGACAACGAAGACCTGGGGGACGCCGTCGCCCAGCGGCTGCGCAATGCCGGGCATTCGGTCGAATGGGTGCGCGACGGCAACGACGTCGTCTCGGTGGCGATGAGCGAAAAGTTCGACGCGGTGGCGCTCGACCTGATGCTGCCCAATCGGGACGGCATCAAGCTGATCGCCGACCTGCGGCGCGAGCGCTTCAGCGCGCCGATCCTCGTCATCACCGCCCGTTCGGAAATCGACGACAAGGTCAGCCTGCTCGATCTCG
Organism: Devosia soli; assembly: GCF_000970455.1. GTDB lineage: Bacteria > Pseudomonadota > Alphaproteobacteria > Rhizobiales > Devosiaceae > Devosia > Devosia soli. Next base: position 27,469 of record NZ_LAJG01000001.1, read on the forward strand.
GAGCCGACGATTATCTCGTCAAACCCTTCGACCTGCGCGAACTCGAAGCCCGGCTGCGCGCGCTGATCCGGCGCACCGGCGGACAGACCACCAGCACGCTCAAAGTCGGCAATCTCGAACTCGACGTGGCCGGGCTCAACGCAATGGTGGCAGGCGTGCCGCTCGATCTCGGGCGCCGCGAATTCCGGCTGCTCGAAATTCTCGTCACCAGCGCTGAAAAGGTCGTTCCCAAGGAGCGGCTGATGAACCAGCTCTTCAATTTCGACGAGGCAGTGTCGATCAATGCGCTCGAATTGCACATTTCCCGCCTGCGCAAGAAGATCGAGGCGGCAGATGTCGAAATCGGCACGGTGCGCGGCGTCGGCTACGTCATGCGCGCGGCGCGGTCGTGACCACGGTGCAGTCAGCTTTGGGTGAGGGCAATGCGCCGCTTGCGGCTGATCGGGATCGCCGCTCGTTTTCCATTCGCCGGCGGATCGTTGCCCTGGCGCTGGCGCTGCTGCTGGCGGCCGCGGTGGTGCTGATCGTCTTTATTCGCGACTATGCCGAGCGCTCTGCAGACCGGGCCTATGATCGTTTGCTTGCAGCCTCTGCGCTGACCATAGCCGGGGCGGTGCAGGTCGATGGCGATCTCGTGACGGTCGAATTGCCCTATGCCTCTTTCGGCATGTTTTCGGGCAGGGACCGCTTGTTTTACGCCGTTGAAAGCCAAGGCGGGCGCTCGGTGACCGGCTACGAGGACCTTTCGGCGCTGCTGCCGGAAATGCGCTCGGCCGGGCCCAGTTTTATCGACCTGCACTATCGGGGCGACGTGGTGCGGGTTGCCAGCGTCGGGCGCCTGACCTCGTCCGGGGCCGATGCCAGCTGGGTCACCATTCACGTGGCCGAAACCCAGAGCGAACGCGAGGCGCTGGCCTCCGAGATTCTGTCCAATGCCATCGTACCGGTGATTGCCCTGACCCTCTTGGCGATCGGGCTTGTCTGGTTCGGCATCGGACGCATGTTCGTGCCGCTCTATCAGCTCGAGCGCGAACTGCAGATGCGGGCGCCGCATGATCTATCGCCGCTCGATGTGCCGGTGCCGGTTGAGGTCAGCCAGTTGGTCAAGGCGCTCAATGCCTTCATGGGGCGCTTGAGCAGCGCCGTCGACCGCGTAACCGGGCTTGTGGCCGAAGCCGCGCACGAAGTGCGTACGCCGCTTGCTTCGCTGCGGGCCCAGGCCGAGGTGGCGATGGAGGAAAAGGACCCGGAGGCACTGCGCCGCCGCGTCGAGCGCATTCACCTCGGCGCCGTGCAGGCAAGCCAACTGGTGTCGCAGCTGCTGATGGAAGCCACGATTTCCCACCGGCTCGAAAACCAGGAAGTGGAAGTGACCGAGTTCGGCAGCATCATCGACGAGGTGCGCCAGAGGCTCGATCCGGAAAGCGCCGAACGGGTGGTGGTCGCCATCGCGCCAGCGGTGGCTGCAGCGGCTATCCGCGGGGATCGGGTTGGCTTGCGCGAAATGGTGCGCAATGTTCTCGACAATGCCCTCATCTATTCGGCAGGCCTGGTCGAGATCGGCGGGGCGGTTTCGGACGGGTTGTTGACGGTGACCATTGCCGATCGCGGGCCGGGGATTGCCGAAAGCGAAATGACGACGGTGCTCGACCGGTTCAAGCGCGGGTCTTCGAGCGGCTCGAAACCCGGATCGGGCCTTGGCCTGTCGATCGTCAAGCGCGTGGCCGAAGGCCATCGGGGAACACTTACGCTGATGAACCGGACGGGTGGCGGATTGGTGGTCGAAATCGTGCTGCCGCTTGTCGGGCGCACGCCGAAACTCGAACAGATGCGCAAGGCATTGGGGAGCCTTTCGGCGCTCCTCTTCTGTCTCTTCCTTTTGCCCGGAGACGTTCGCGCCGAGCCGCTGCGCTATGAGGCGCCGAGCGGGGATGGCGCGCGCGTCCTTCACATCGTCGGGGTGACCGACACGCCGCTCTTTGCCCATTTCGTCGACGGGTTTCAGCGCCAATATCCCGATGTGACGGTGGTTTACGAGGAAACCGATTCCCGGCCGCTCTTCGAGCGCTTCGTGGCGGGAGAATTGGTGCCGGCGCCGGACCTGCTGATCAGTTCGGCTTCGGACCTGCAGATCAAGCTCGCCAATGACGGCTATGCGCTCGCCTATGACAGCCCCTATCTCAGCGTCCTGCCGGACTGGGCGCATTGGCGTAACGAGGTTTTTGGATTCACCTTCGAACCTGCGGTGATCATCTACAATCCCGACAGGATTGCGGCGAGCGATGTGCCGCGCACCCACCTAAAACTTGCCGAAATGCTCGAGACCGAGACGGAGCGGTTTCGGGGAATGATCGCGACGTATGACATCACCGCTTCGGGGGTCGGCTATCTTCTCGCCTCGCAGGATCAGGTGATTTCATCCAATTTCTGGCGCCTGGCTGCCGCATTCGGACGCGCAGGCGCGCAATTCAGCGGGTCGAGCCCCGCCATTCTCAATGGCGTTGCCGATGGCAGCCTGGCGCTGGGCTATAATGTGCTCGGCTCCTATGCCTTTGCGCGCAAGGCCGCGGGCGCCAATATCGAGATCGTCGTTCCGGACGATTACGTTTTGGTCTTGACCCGCTCCCTGCTCATCCCGCGCGAGGCCGAACATCCCGATCTGGCGCGGCTATTCGTCGACTTTGCGCTTTCCCCAAGCGGCCAGGCGATCGCTGCGGGAGAAACGGCTCTGGGATCGGTGTCGGAAGGCATCGTCGGCCCCTGGACGAGCCAGGCGATCGCCGACATGGGGCGCGGCGTCATCCAGCCCATTCCGCTGGGGCCGGCGCTGCTCGTCTCGCTCGATCAGCAGCGGCGCAAGCGCTTTCTCGATAGCTGGGGAGAGATCGTGGCGCCCAAATCCGGCTTGCCGGCGGCGAATGCATCCGGGACCTGAAATCCCGGATGCAAAGGATCAGTCTTCGTCGCTCGCCAATTGGCCGAGCACGTCGCCCCTGCCTCTCAGCCGCAGATAAAGCGGCAAGAGCACGGCAGCCGCTGCCACGACATAAAGCGTGATGGCGATGGGCGAATGAACGAGGATCATCGGATCGCCCTGGCTGATCGCCAGCGCCCGGCGCAATTGCTGTTCGGCCATGGGCCCCAGGATCAGGCCCACCACCACCGGCGCGATCGGATAGCCGAAGCGGCGGAGGAGATAGCCGAGGATGCCGAAGGCGAGAAGCAGCAGCAGCTCGAACGAGAACGAGATCGGCCCGAGCCGGCCCGACATGGCGCCATTGGCCCCAAGCGTGCCGAGCGTTGCAAAGACCAGGATGCCGCCATAAAGCCAGGGCCGCGGAATGGTCAGCAGCTTCACCCAGAGCCCGATCAGGGGCAGGTTGAGCACGATGAGCATGAAATTGGCGACGAGCAGGCTCGCGATCAGCGCCCAGACGAGGGAGGCGTTGTTGGTAAAGAGCAGCGGGCCGGGCTGGAGGCCGAACTGCTGGAAGCCGGCGAGCATGATCGCAGCGGTCGCGGTGGTCGGCAGGCCCAGCGTCAGGAGCGGCACGAGCGTACCGGCGGCCGAAGCGTTGTTGGCAGCTTCCGGACCCGCCACGCCCTCGATGGCGCCATGGCCGAACTCTTCGGGGCGCTTGGCAAAGGTGCGTTCGGCGCTGTAGCTCAAAAAGCTCGCGACATCGGCGCCCCCGGCCGGCATGGCGCCGATCGGGAAGCCGATGGCGCTGCCGCGCAGCCATGGGATCCAGCTGCGCTTCCAATCGTCCTTGGTCATCCAGATCGAGCCCTTGACCGCCAGCACCTCTTCCTTGGCGAGGGCCCGGTCGGCCGCGATCTTGAGGGTTTCGCCGATGGCAAAGAGTGCGACGGCAAGGGTCGTCACTTCGATGCCGTCGAGAAGATCGGGGATGCCGAAGGAAAGGCGCGCCTGGCCGGTCTGGAGATCGATGCCGATGATGCCAAGGCCAAGCCCGATGAAGAGGGCGGTGAGGCCGCGCAGGGCACTGTCGCCGAAGGCGGCCGAGACAGTGATGAAGGCAAGCACCATCAGCGCGAAATATTCGGCGGGGCCGAAGGCGAGTGCGAACTTGACGACCCAGGGGGCGACGAAGGCGAGGGCCAGCGTGGCGATAAGGCCGGCGATGAACGAGCCGATGGCAGCCGTTGCGAGCGCCGGGCCGCCGCGGCCCTTGCGCGCCATCTTGTTGCCTTCGAGCGCGGTGACGATTGAAGCGGATTCCCCGGGCGTGTTGAGGAGGATCGACGTGGTCGAGCCGCCATACATGCCGCCATAATAGATGCCGGCGAACATGATTAGCGAGCCGGCCGGATCGAGGCGATAGGTGACCGGCAGGAGCAGCGCCACGGTGAGCGCGGGGCCGATGCCGGGCAGGACGCCGACGGCGGTGCCGAGCGTGACGCCGATCAGCGCATAGATGAGATTTTGCAGTTGAAGGGCAGCAAGCAGGCCCTCGGCAAGCAGTCCGAACGTGTCCATGTCAAAGGCGTCCGATCAGGGAACGAGCCGCTCGAGCGGACCCATCGGCAGCGAGAGCTGCAGGCCCTTCGCGAAGATGAACCAAACGGCAAATGCGAAAACCACGCCAAGGGGAATGGTCTGCCAGAGCGGACCGCGACCGAAGGCCTTGGCAGTGAAGGCGAAGAGAATTCCCGTGCCGATGGAGAAGCCGGCCCAGCCAAGGGTCAGGAGTTGGGCAACGAGCCCGCCGATGATCCAGGCGATGGGAATGAAATTGTCATCCTCGCGCGGCGGGAAACCGCGGCGGAAAGCGGACACCACGGTGCCGATGGAAAGAAGGCCCAGGCCCGCGGCGATGATATAGGGGAAAACGGTGGGGCCGATCCGCGCCTGGATCGGCGGCACGCGCATCTGGCTCGTCTGCCAGACGATGACGGCGGCGATCCCGGCAAGGATCGCCGCTATGACCAGCGCCGCCCCATCGGGGCGGCGCGCAAGGCGGACGGGCTCGGCGCTCATTGGACGAGGCCGATTTCGCGCAGGATGGATTCGGTGGCCGCGATATCCTCGGTCAGCTGGGCCTTGAAGGCGTCGCCGGCGAGATAGGTGTTGACCCAGCCGCGGGATTCGAGCGCGGCCTTCCAGCTCGCCGAATTGACCATCTTCTCGATATCGGCCGAAATGGCGGCCTTCTGCTCATCGGTGATGCCGGGCGCAGCGGCAACCATGCGCCAGTTTTGCACGGCAACGTCGACGCCGGATTCCTTGAGGGTCGGCGCATCGACATTGGGAACGCGCTCGGCGGTCGAGACGGCGAGGAGGCGCAGTTCGCCCGCTTCGATCTGGCTGGCGAATTCGCTATAACCGGAAATGCCGACCGTGACCTGGCCGCCGAGAACGGCTGCGAGCGCTTCGCCGCCACCCGAATAGGCGATGTAGTTGACCTGGGTCGGATCGGCGCCGACGGCCTTGGTGATGAGACCCGCCGTGATGTGGTCGGCGCCGCCGGCCGAACCGCCAGCCCAGGACACCGCACCGGTATTTTCCTTGAGCGCTGCTGCAAGGTCATCCACCGACTGCAGGGCCGAGGACGCAGGCACGACGATGGCAATGGCTTCGCCGGTGAGGCGGGCGATCGGGGTGACCTGATCGAGCGTGACCGGGGACGCGTTGGTGAGGATGGCGCCCACCATCACATAGCCGCCGACGATCAGGGCATTGCGATCGCCATTGGACTGGTTGACGAACTGGGCAAGGCCGATCGTGCCGCCGGCGCCGGGCACGTTGGTCACCTGGACATTGCCGGAAATGCCTTCGGCCTGCAGCGATTCCTGCATGGTACGGGCGGTCTGGTCCCAGCCGCCACCGGGGGCCGCGGGGGCCATGATGGTATAGTCAGCAGCAAAGGATGGCAGGGCGAGCGCGCCGGAAACCAGCGCGGCGAGAATGAACTTGTTCATGGATCCTCCCAAGTGAACGGGGAACGTCGTTGCGTCCTGCCCCAACCCTAGAGCGGCTTCCTGTCATCGTCCTGTCGTCAAGGGATTGCCCGAGCGTTCCGTGCCAGCTGCCGGGTGCTGCGAGAGGTGGGAGCCATCCGGGAGGAGCGTCGTGGTCCGATCCCGGATGGTGTTTTTAGGTCAGCCGAAGTTGGCCAGACCCTGTACGCCGCGGTGGAAACGGGCGAGCTTGGCGTAGAAATCCTCGAGGATGTAGCGGATGTCGATGGTGTCGTAGACTTTTATCGGACGGTGCTGGCCATTGTGGATGTAGTGCATCTGCGGCGAGAACTCGGGGGCGGGGCGCCAGTCGAAGGTGCCGCCGAGGGGATTGAGGATCACCGAGAGGGCGGGGGTGTCGCCGAGAGAGCGATGCTCGATCGGGCCCTGGTGCACGCGAAGATTCCAGTCGATGAGCTGGTCGACGAGATATTTGCCGATCGCGCCCTTGTCCTCGCAACGCTCCTGCAGTTCGGCATAGCTCACCGACATCATGCGATAGACGGTGGAAGGGATCTGCCACACCTGGACCTTCGAGCGCATGACGACGTTGGCAGCGGCAATATCGTTCATGAGGTTGAATTCGCGGCCGCCTGAGGGCCAGACACCGCCGCCAATCCAGACGCAGATGACGTTGCTCTCGTTGAGGCGCGGCTCCATGAGGATGGCCGAGGCCATGTCGGTCAGGGGGCCGAGAAAGGCGACATAGAGCGGGCGGTCATCGTCGCTCATCGCCTGATCGATGATCATCTGGGCGCCCGGAGAGGGAACCGGCGTGGTCTCGTCGGGAAGGGCCGCGGCGGCGCCATTGGCGACTGGAATGCGCCCTTCGAGGTCCATGAGCTTGAGGAGATGATCGATCTCCTGGCGGCTGTCCTCCATCGAGGTCTTGGAGCGGTGCGCGCCGAAATGGGCGGCGATGATGCCGTGGAAATCGAAGGTCGGCGTCAGGAGCGCGTGGACGATGGTGAACTGGTCGTCGGCCTCGTTCTTGGCGTCGGTGTTCAGAATCAGGCGAGCGCGCTTTTCGCGGGGGAGATTGGTCATTAGTCCTGTTCCCCCAGCGCGCTGAAGAGAGCCTTTTGGGCGATCTTCATGGCGCCGATGGCGTCGTGGCGGCTTTGGGCTTCCTGCAGCGCATCGATATCGAGACGGTCGAGGCCCTTGGCTGCCGCCTTGAGGAAATCGATGGCGTGGGTGGCCGTGGCGACGGAATCTTCGCGGAACGGGAACTGGTCGAGCTGCCAGACGCCTTCCCACTTGTTCTTCTTGAGGACGTAGAAGAATTCGAAAAGTTCGAGCGGGTGGAGCGAGCCGGCGACGAGATCGTCGTCCCAGGAGCGGTAATTGTCGTTGACGTCCATGCCGAAGAGGCGGCCATGATCGATGGCGAGCTGGGCCGAGTCAGCGGCGGATTCGCCGCCCATGATGGCGTGGCCGAAATCGAGGAGGATGCCGACATTTGGGAGGCCGATCTTCTCGATTCCGAGAATGGTGCGGGCGACGGACCCAAAACTTATGCGGACGCGGGGTTCGCGCGGCTTATATTCGATGACGAATTTGAGGTCCGGGTTTTCGCTAGCAAGCTGGCCGACGCCGTCGAGCGAGCGTTGCCACTGGGTCGAATAATCGACCTGGAAGGGATAGTCCCAGCCGTCCTGACCGGGCCAGAGCTTTACATAGTCCGCCTTATGGAAGCGGACGATGTCGCAGGCGGCGGTGACGAGCTCGTGGGCCTTACGGCGAATGCCGGCGTCGGGATTGGTGAAGGCGCCTTTGACGAAATCGCGGGTGTAGATTTCCGGCGTGATGCCGATGACCTTGAGATCGTTGCGGTCAAGCGCGGTCTTGATCTCGGTGTCGGAGAATTCGCCACCGAAATAGGGCCAGTTGAGGTCGACGACCGAGAGGTCTTTCACCTGCCCAGCGAGATCGATGGCTTCGATGATGTTGCGCGGGATGCCGTAGCCGTCGGTGGCGTAGCGGTCGAGATAGGTCGCAAAGTGCCAGATGCCGGCACCGAAACGTTGCGTGGTCATGGGTTCCTCCTGTTTAGGTAGCCAGGGTCTGGGTCACGGCGAACTGCCAGCGCTGGCGATGTTTTTGGGCGGTTTCGGCGTCCATGGCGGGCGCAAAACGGCCGGCGGCGGGGACGCCCGGCATGGAAATGCCAAGGGCTGAGAAAGCGAGGGCGGCAGCGCCGAGGGCGCTGACTTCGGGCGCGGCGGCGGCGGCGACTGGGCGGCCGAGGATGTCGGACTGGAACTGCATCACTGTCGCGTTGCGTGAGGCGCCGCCATCGGCGCGGAGTTCGCCCAAGGGAGAACCCGTGTCGGCTTCCATGGCAGAATAGACATCAGCGACCTGGAAGGCGATGGCTTCAAGAGCGGCACGGGCGAGGTGCGCGGGTTTCGTGCCAAGGGAAAGGCCGGTGATGGTGCCGCGGGCGTCGGCACGCCAATAAGGGGCGCCGAGGCCGACCATGGCGGGCACGAAAGCGGTGCCATTGCTGTCGGGGACAGTTTCGGCGAGAGCCGAGAGGGCGGCGGCGTCGGCGAGCCCCAAAAGTTCGGCGGCGAAGGCGGCGGTCTGGCCGGAGACGGAGATATTGCCTTCGAGCGCGTGTTGGACGTGGCCGTTCTGGCTCCAGGCGATAGTGCTGGAGATGCCATGGGTGGAGCGGACGCGGTTGGGCGTCAGGGCCATCAACGAGGTGCCGGTGCCGTAGGTGGCCTTCACTGTTCCGGGAGAGCGGACGCCGTGGCCGAAGAGGGCGGCGTGCGAATCGCCGATCATGGCAAGGATGGGTGTGCCGGCGGGGAGGGCGGTGGCGCCTTCAGCGGTGACACCGAAATTGGTGTCGGAGGATTTGACCTCGGCCAGCATGTTTTGCGGCACGCCGAAGAGGGCGCAAAGGTCGGCGTCCCAGTTCAGAGACTCTGTGTTGAAGAGCTGGGTGCGAGAGGCGTTTGAATGGTCGGTGGCGTGAACCGCGCCGCCGGTGAGATTCCAGAGGAGCCAGGAATCAACGGTGCCGGTGCGGAGTTCACCTGCTTCGGCACGGGCACGGGCACCGGGCGTGTTGTCGAGCAGCCAGGCGATCTTGGCGGCCGGAAAGAGCGGATCGAGCGCAAGGCCGGTTTTGGCCTCGATGGTCTCGGCGTGGCCAGCGGCGCGGAGGGCGTCGCATTTGGGGGCGGAGCGGCGGCACTGCCAGATGACGACGGGGCCGGTGGGCTTTCCTGTCGCAGCGTCCCAGACGAGGATGGATTCGCGCTGGTTGGAGATGGCGATGCCGGCGATGTCGGCACTGCCGGCCTTGGCAACAACTTCGGCGATGACCGTCTTTACCCCATCCACCAGTGCGGTGGCTGACTGCTCGGCCCAGCCGGGCTGGGGATAGGTGACGATGTTCGGAACCGAGGCTTGGTGCAGGACGCGGCCGGTGGCGTCGACCAACAAGGCCTTGGTGTTGGTGGTGCCCTGGTCGATGGCGAGGATCAGCTCGCTGGTCATTTCTTGCGCGCGATGGTCTGGCGCACGGCGTCGGCAATGCCGGTTTCGTTGAGGCCAAAGTGATCAAAGAGGAAATCGGCCGAGCCGGTGGGCACGAAACCAGGGAAGCCGAGGATGCGCATGGGCACAGGATTGGTCGAGATGACAACCTCGGCAATGGCGCCGCCGAGGCCGCCACGGACGGAGTGTTCTTCGACGGTGACGATGGCGCCGGTTTCAGCCGCGGCAGCGATGACGGCGTCATCGAGCGGATTGACGGTGGCCATATTGACGACGCGGGCGGAGATGCCTTCGGCGGCGAGGGTTTTGGCTGCAGCGACGGCGCGGTGGACCATGGTGCCATTGGCGATGATCGTTGCGTCAGAGCCGTCGACGAGGGTTTCGGCCTTGCCGATTTCAAAGGTGGCATTCGCCGGACGATCGAGGGCGGGGACGGCCATGCGGCTGACGCGAACGAAGACCGGGCCATCATAGGCCGCGGCGGCCTTGATGGCTTCGGCGGTCTGCCAAGGGTCGGCGGGCACAATCAGCTTGAGATTGTTGAAGAGGCGGAGCCAGGCGAGGTCTTCGATGGAGTGATGGGTCGGGCCCAGTTCGCCATAGGCAACGCCGGAGGACTGGCCGATCAGTTTTACGTTGACGTTGGAATAGGCGATGTCGGCTTTCACCTGTTCGAGCGCGCGGCCCGTGATAAAGCACGAGGCAGCCGAGACGAAGGGCACTTTGCCGCCATTGGCAAGGCCGGCACCGACGGCGACGAGGGTCTGTTCGGCAATGCCGACATTGACCATGCGCTCGGGGAATTTTGTCTTGAAGCCGCCGAGCTTGGACGAGCCGACGCTATCGCTGACCACAGTGACGATGCGGGGGTCGGCTTCGGCCAAAGCTTCGATTGTTTTGGCGAAGCTGTCGCGGCAATCGTAGAGGCCGGCTTTGGAGGGGGCAGCAACGCTCATCAGACGAGTTCCCGCATGGCTTGTTCGTATTGTTCTTTGGTCGGCACGCCATGGTGCCAGGCGACGTTGTCATGCATGAAGCTGACGCCCTTGCCCTTAAAGGTGTTGGCAATGACGCAGAGCGGCTTTTCGCGACCTTTGGGGGACTTTGAGAGGACTTCGAGAAGCTGGGCATGGTCGTGGCCGTCGACGTTCTCGACATGCCAGCCGAAGGCGCGCCACTTCTCGTCCAGCGGATCGAGCGAGGCGGTTTCCTCGGTACGGGCGCCCTGTTGCAGGCGGTTGCGGTCGATGATCAGAGTCAGGTTCTCGAGCTTGCGGTGGCCGGCGTTGAGGGCGGCTTCCCAATTGCTGCCTTCCTGGAGTTCACCGTCGCCGGTGAGCACGAAGGTGCGGAACTCGGCATTGTCGATCTGGCCGGCAATGGCGATGCCGAGGGCGACGGGCAGGCCATGGCCGAGGGGGCCGGTATTGGTTTCGACGCCGGGCAGGTAATTGCGGTTGGGGTGGCCGTTCAGCTTGGACAGCGGCTCCATATAGGAGGAAAGGTCCGCTTCCGGAAAATAGCCGGCGCGGGCAAGGACCGAATAAAAGGCGCCGGTGCAATGGCCCTTGCTCATGACGAAGCGGTCGCGCTTGGGGTCGCGCGGGTTCTTCGGATCGTAGCGCATGACGCCGAAGTAGAGCGTCGCGAGCACGTCGGTGGCGCTGAAGTCGCCGCCGGGGTGCCCCTGCTGGGCTTCATAGACCATCTGAAAGCTGCGACGGCGGATCCACAGCGCCTGGGCTGCTATCTCGCCGACGAGATCGGTAGTGAGCGGTGTGGCGGGCGATGGCAAGGCGGCCTCCTGGATAGCCGGCCGGCGCGAAAGAAGTGTCGAGGCGCTTTCGGCAATAGACTACCCTTCGGCTTCGAGCCGAACCGGGCTGCCATTACTGAACTCCTCTGACCAGCTTGCGCCGTTCTTCGTTTTTTGAATAGCTACAGCCGCACCCGCTTTCGCGCAATAAGGAAAATTCGCGAATTTTTGCGTTTTGTTTTTGCTTTATGCGAAATGAGCGAAAAAATCTAAATCGTGGAAAAGCAGGTTGAGGATGCCGTATGGCGCGGGTACGCGGTAAAATCATCGGCAGTCGGGGGATTTTGGAATGGCGCAAAAGCCGAGAACGGCCAGGAAAAACACCGCAGCGGCAGGACCGACGGGGCAGCCGCAACTTCTGGCCGAGCCGCGGCGTATGCGTATTCTCGAATGGCTCCAGGAAGAGGGCAGTGCGCGGGTTCGCGATCTGTCGGCGGCCTTCGGTGTTTCGGAAGCGACGATCCGGCAGGATCTCGAGCGGCTTGACAATGAGGGCTATATCACCCGCGAGCATGGTGGCGCCTACCTCAAGTCCATTCCGCAGCAGGTGCAATCGATGTCGCTGCAGCATGTGCAGAACATGGACCGCAAGCGGGCGATCGGGCAGGCGGCGGCAGCGCTGGTGTCGGACCACGACACGCTGATCATCGATTCCGGTACGACGACCACGCAGTTCGCGGAAAATCTGAAGGTTCGTCAGGATCTTAACATCATCACCAATGCGTTGAACATCGCGCTGATCCTGGGTGCCATCCCGACCAACACCGTCCACATGCCAGCGGGACAGTTCAAGGCGCCGACGCTGTCGCTGAGCGGCGAGAAGTCGGTGGAGTTCTTCGTCGGCATCTACGCGCAAAAGCTGTTCCTGGCGACGGCGGGCGTGTCCTTCGATGTGGGCCTGACCTATCCCGCCATCGGGGATATCTACGTCAAGCGCGCCATGGTGAAAGCGGCCTCGCACGTCTATCTCCTCGCCGACTCGACCAAGATCGGCCGGGTGTCGTTCTCGGCGCTCGGCGGGGTCGAGATGGTGCATACGCTCATCACCGATAGCGGCATATCCGATGCCGATCGCGCCGAATTCGAGCGGCGCGGCGTCGAGGTCATCGTCGCGCCTTGATGATTGCGAACGTTTCGATTTGGCTGCAGGAGGGCCATTGACAAGCGAAAGGCTCGATCCTATTCGTTAGAAATCGCAAGTAATCGAAAACAAAAAACACGAAACTTGCGACCGCGTCGGGAACGCGCGGGAGGAAGCATACGGCATTTCACGGTTTTGACGCGCCCGGTTTTAACCCCGGAGCGCGAACGGAAGCGCCTGTCTGCCAACCCCGGAAACAGACCCACAAGTTCTGTGGCCAGCTCAAGGAGCGGCCAGCAAAGGAGGAGACTATGGCACGGCTTGGCCGTTCTTTGATGGCATCCCTGCTTCTGGGAGGCTTGTTGACCACGACGGCGTTCGCGCAAGGGGCGATGACCGATGTCGGCACGCCACGCAGCGAAACGCTGATCGTGCAGACGTTCGACGGCCGCTCGGCCAACCCGACGGCGCAGAACCCGCTCAATTCCTACGCCATCTGGCGCGGTTTCCGCGAATTGGGCTGGGGGTATCTGTGGGAAATGGACACCGCCACCGGTGAGTCCTACCCCGAAATGGCCGACGGCATGCCGGAAGTGCTCAATGACGAGCACACCCAGTTCCGCATCAAGATCCGCAAGGGGATCACCTGGAGCGACGGCGTCGAGTTCACCACCGACGACATTATCTATTCGCTCGACACGGCTTTCAAATATCGCGAGCAGCTAACCAACGTCGCGAGCGTCACGGTCTATCTCAAGAGCTACAAGAAGATCGACGACTACACCTTCGAGGTCGAGACGGTGAACCCGTCCTACGACCTGACGACGCGCCTCGGTGTCTATACCTGGGGTACGCCGTTCAACTGGGTGCCCAAGCATGTGTTCGAGCCGCTTGGCGACGAGGTCGTGACCTTCCAGAACGCGCCGCCGGTGACACTCGGGCCCTATAAGGTCAAGGAATTCGACCCCAACGGTTTCTGGCAGCTTTGGGAATTGCGCGAGGATTGGCAGAAATCGAGCTGGGGCAATCTCGGCACGCCAAAGCCGAAATACATACTCTACAAGGACTTTGGCGCCGAAGAGACGCGTGCACTGGCCTTCGTCCAGAACCAGTATGACGTCGACACCTTCATGAGCCCGGACAGCATCGACGCTGCCAAGGCCCGCAACCCAAAGGTCGAGACGTTCTCGCCGACTTTCCCCTATCACGACATGAACGACGCCTGTTCCTATGGCGTCTATATCAATCAGCAGCGCGCGCCCTATGACATGCCGGAAGTGCGCTGGGCCCTGGCCCTGTCGCTCGACCTGTCGCAGGTCGGCATTTCGGCGATGAGCGGGCAGTTCAAGGCTGCGGCTCTGCCGCTGCCCGATACGCCAATCACCGGCCCGATTTTCTACGAGGCTAACCTCCAGAAGCTGCAGGACCTGACGATCGGCGATGGCTACAAGCCTTTCGATCCAGGGTTCAGCACGACGCTCGTCGAAACGCTGAAAGCGCAGGGGATCGATCCTTCGCTCCTGCCGACCGGCGATGCCGTCAATGCCGGGTTCGGCGCGGGCTGGTGGAAGCACGATCCGGCGGAAGCTGAAAAGCTGCTTGGTTCGGTGGGCATCAAGAAGGGCGCCGATGGCTTCTATGCCATGCCCGACGGGTCGCCCTGGGTGATCGAATTCGTCATCCCCGGCGATTGGAATAAGGTGCTCCAGCGTCTTGGCTTCTCGATTGCCGATAGCTGGCGCCAGGCCGGGTTCAACGTCAATGCGCGCCAGGTGGACAATGGTGAATATACCACCGTCCAGAACACCAATGCGCGCAACGAGCTACAGATCAACTGGTCCAATACCTGCGTCTACAACTCCAATTGGCTGGGCAACTGGAACCAGTTCCGCACTGAAAACATCAAGCCGGCCGACTCCAACGATCCGCTGAGCGGCAACTATGCCCGCATCACCGATCAGGAAGTGCTCGACCTCGTTTCAGAAGGCGCCAAGCTGCCGCTCGATGATCCAAAATTCGTGCAGAACGGCCAGGATATCGCCATGCGGATCGCGAGCGAGATGCAGATCATCAACCTGATGAACATCCCGACGACGATCCCGACCAACTCGACCTATTGGACCAATTTCCCCAAGCAGGACAACTTCTACGCAGCGCCCTATACCTGGTGGAGCTCGTTCAAGAAGACCGTGGTCTCGATCGAACCGACCGGCCAGCAATAATCTGACCGGTTCGGGCAGGGCGGCATGTCCTCCGCCGCCCTGCCTTTTCTTCTCCGTCAAAGGATCCGCCCATGGGTGTGCTGCGCTATGTCGCCAAGCGCCTCGGCCTCTATCTGGCCGTTCTGTTCATTGGCTTGACGATAACCTTCATGTTGCCGCGGCTGATGCCGATCAATCCAGTGGATGGCTATATCGGCCAGCTGCAGAGCCGCGCCAACGGCACGCTGACCTCGGAAGCCATTGCCGAGATGCGCACCAACCTCGAACAACTCTACGGTCTCAACGGCGATATTTTCACCCAGTATGTTTCGTATTTGAAGCGCGTTGTGCTGCAGTTCGATTTCGGGCCGTCCTTTACCTATTACCCGCAGCCGGTTTCGGCGATGATCCTCAATGCGCTGCCCTGGACGCTGGGGCTGCTGCTGACGGCGACATTCATCGCCTGGGTGCTCGGAAATATGGTCGGGCTCGTAGCCGGCTACTTCCACAAAAAGCGGGCCGCTTCGGTCCTCGAATTCCTGGGAATCCTGCTTTACCCGATCCCCTATTACATTCTCGCCGTCACGGTGTTGCTGCTGCTCGCCTATATCTTCCCGATCTTTCCGCTCTCGCCCACTTTCCCAGTGGGGCAGATGACGCCGGAAAAGATCGGCATGATCTTTTACAATTCGCTTCTGCCCGGGATCACGCTGGTGCTTGCCGGCTTCGGCTGGAACATCCTCTCGATGAAGGCACTGGCCGTCGCGACGACCGAAGAGCCCTATGTCACCTATGCGCGGCTCAAGGGCGCGTCGAACTGGACGCGGATGACGCGCTATGTCTTCCGCAATGCGCTGCTGCCGCAGGTGACCGCCTTGGCGCTGTCGCTCGGCATGGTGTTCAACGGCGCGCTGCTGACGGAGATGATTTTCTCCTATCCCGGCATCGGGCTGATCATGCGCACGGCGGCGACGGGCGGGGACTATAACGTGCTCTATGGCGCGATCACGCTCTCGATCATCGCAGTGGCCACGGCCGGGCTCGTGATCGATCTCATCTATCCTCTCCTCGACCCGCGGATCCGTCACAAATGAGCATGAGCAAGGACGTCGATCCCATCGTCTTGGCCGTCCCGGCGGGGCCCATCGCCAAGTCGCGGCGGCGGGGTAGCCTTGTCTGGCTCTTCAATCCGCGCCTTTCGATCGGCCTCGTCATTCTGGTCGTCATGGGGCTAGGGAGCATGATCCTCCCCTGGTTCGCGCCGGTCGATCCCTCGATCCAGGCGAGCTATATGCGCAACCTGCCAGTTTCGGGCGTTCATTGGCTCGGCACCAATTCCCTAGGCCAGGACATTTTCTGGTTCCTCGTCTTCGCCATCCGCAATTCGCTGGCGCTCGGCGTCCTGGTAGCGGTGGGGGTGACGCTGATCGCGACGATCGTCGGGCTGAGCGCCGGCTATATCGGCGGGCGCTTCGAGCGGGTCGTGATGCTGATCGTCGATACGTTCATCACCATTCCGCTCTTGCCGATCCTGATCATTCTCGGCGCCTTGATCCGGGGCAATACCTCGTTCTTCACGGTCGGGCTGATCATCATCATCTTCGGCTGGGCCTGGGATGCGCGTACTGTGAGATCCATGGCGCTGTCGCTGCGCGAGCGCGAATTCATCAACATGGCGCGGTTTTCCGGCGCCAATACGCTGCAGATCATCACGCGGGAAATCTTTCCCTATGTGTCTGCCTATATGGTGGTCGGCTTCATCAATGTCGTGCTCTTTGCCATCAACACCGAGGCGACGTTGGCGGTGATCGGGCTTTCAAAGGTCGAAGTGCCGACGCTTGGCTCGATCATCTTCTGGGCGCTCAACTACAATGCGCTCTTTACCGGCCAATATGTGTGGCTCGTCGCGCCGATCGTCGCCACGGTGACGCTGTTCCTCGGGCTTTTCCTCACCTCGACAGGCTTCAACCAGGCCTTTGCCAGCAAGCGGGGTGTCTCATGATCCGCCTCAACGACCTCAAGATCAGCTACCGCATCGGCAGCCGCGTCATCGATGCGGTGGATGGGGTCAGCCTCACCATTCCCGAGGGTTGCATCGTCGGCATTGCCGGGGAATCGGGCTCGGGCAAGTCAACGCTGATGAAGGCGATCTACGGCGATATCCAGGCGCCTATGTATATCTCGCGCGGCTCGATCGACTACGGCTTCAACGGTTCGGACGGCAGGCCGGTGACGACGGCCAATATCCGCGACGAGTGGTTCAAGACCATCTCCTATGTGCCGCAAAGTTCGATGAACTCGCTCAATCCGGTTGTTCGCATCGGCAAGCAGTTCACCGATTTTCCCGGCACCGATCGGGACAAAAAGCGCGTGCTCGATCGGGCAACGGCATTTCTCGGCAAACTCGGTCTGCCGCCCGAGGTCATGACGTCCTATCCGCACCAGCTTTCGGGCGGCATGCGGCAGCGCGTGATGATCGGGCTTGCGACCTTCTTTCAGCCCGGCCTCATCATCGCCGACGAGCCTACGACGGCGCTCGATGTGGTGGTGCAAAAGGAAATCCTGATGCTGCTGATGGAGCTGCAGGAGGAGATGAACAACACGATCCTCGTCGTTTCGCACGACATGGGCGTGCACTTTCAGGTCACCCACAAGATGCTGATCATGTATGCCGGCAAGGTCGTCGAATATGGCGACACCGACAGCGTCTTCGCCGACCCCCAGCACGCCTATACCAAAATGCTGATCGACAGCCTGCCGACCATCGGTGACGACAGCATGCGCGGGGTGATCGCCAGTACGGCAGGGGCAGGGGGCGATCGGGCCTTCGGTGTCGGGACGGGCCTTGTCGAGGTCAAGCCCAACCACTTCGTCTCTCTGGCGAAAGAGACGGCGGGAGTGCCGGCATGACCCTCATCCTCAAGACCGAAAACCTCAACAAGGTCTATCGCCGCGGCGGGCTTATGGGCGGCAAGTCCATCAGCGCGCTCAACGAGGTCAACATCACCGTCGAGAGCGACAAGCCGGTGGTGATCGCCGTCGTCGGTGAATCGGGCAGCGGCAAGACGACGCTTGCGAAAACCTTATTGCGGCTCGAAACGCCGACCTCGGGCCGCGCGATCGTTTACGATACGACGGTGGCCGGGCCTGGCGCGACGCCGTCAAAGCGCGATTTTCTCGGGCTCGTGCAGCCCATCTTCCAGAATCCGTTCGAAGCCTTCAGCCGCTATCGGCCTGTCGACACGTACCTCCATGAAACGGCGCGGCGCGTGGCGGGGCTCGATGAGGCGCAGGCCGATCGGGCGGTGGAGGAAGCCCTCAGAAACGTCGGGCTCAACTATGACGAGATCCGCGGCAAATATACCGGCCAGTTCTCGGGCGGTGAATTGCAGCGCATTTCGGTGGCGCGGGCGCTGATCCCGCAGCCAAAGCTGATCATTGCCGACGAGCCGGTCAGCATGATCGATGCTTCGCGGCGAATGATCATCATCAATCTCTTCAAGCGGCTGCGCGACGAAGCGGGGCGGAGCTTTGTCTATATCACCCATGATCTCGCGACGGCCTATTACATCTCCGACTACGTGGCGGTGATGAACAAGGGGCAAGTGGTTGAGTTCGGGCCGGCCCGCGCGGTGATGAGCAATCCGAGCCACGCTTACACAAAGCTCCTGCTCGATTCCATTCCGACCACCAAGAGCCGCTGGCGGCCGCGGGTCAGTCGCGCCGGCTGACCCCATTTCTGCACAACAAGACTATTGGATTTGACCTATGAGTGATCCTCATTCCGCAACGCTTTGGGGCCTCTTCGAGATCGCGCTCGATGGTCCTTCGGCGGGTAACCCGTTTCTGGAGGTCACATTCGAGGCGACCTTCAGCCAGGGCGGCACAACGCTAAAGGTGCCCGGTTTTTATGACGGCGAGGGCGTCTATCGCCTGCGGTTCATGCCGCAGGCCGAGGGAACTTGGCACTATCGGACATCGAGCAATGTCGCGGCGCTCGATGGGGTCGAGGGCTCGCTTTCCGTCGGGCCGGCCAAGGCAGGCGATCATGGACCGGTGCGCGCAATGGGCGAGCACTTCCGCTATGCCGATGGCAGCCGCTACATCAATATCGGCACGACGGCCTATGTCTGGAACCTCCAGGGCGATGCCATGGAAGAGGAAACGCTGGCAACGCTGGCTGGCGCGCCCTTCACCAAGATCCGGATGTGCGTCTTTCCCAAGCATTATCGCTATAACCAGAACGAGCCGCCACTCTATCCTTTCGCGCTGATCAAGCGCGGCACGAGCGAGTGGGGCGGTTCGATGAAGAACGGCGGCTGGGAGTTCGATTGCGACCGGTTCGAGCCCGCCTATTTCCGGCATCTCGAAAAGCGCATTGCCGATCTCAATACGCTCGGGATCGAGTCGGACCTGATCCTGCTCCATCCCTATGATCGCTGGGGCTTTGCCCATATGTCGGCGGATCAGGACGATCGGTATTTGCGCTATGTCGTGGCGCGGCTAGCAGCCTATCCCAATGTCTGGTGGTCGATGGCCAATGAATATGACTTCATGTTCAACAAGACGCTGGCCGATTGGGATCGCATGATCGGCGTCGTTGCCGAGGCCGACCCGTTCGGGCATCTGCTATCGGTGCACAATGGTTTTGCGCCATACGACTATTCGGACAAGCGCATCACCCATGTCAGTATCCAGCGACCTTATACCGAGCGGATCGCGCTCTGGCGCAAGCAGTTCGGCAAGCCGGTTTCGGACGATGAGTGCTGTTATGAAGGCGATATCGCCGAGCATTGGGGCAATATTTCAGGCCGCGAGCTGGTGCACCGGTTCTGGGACGGCACGGTGGCTGGCGGCTCGGTCACTCATGGCGAGACCTTTTACAACGAAGCCGAAAACCTCTGGTGGGCCAAAGGCGGCAAGCTGGTCGGCGAGAGTGTCGCGCGTATCGCGTTCTTGAAACGCATTCTCGAAGCGGGGCCCGACGAAGGGCTCGATCCGGTGCCAACCACGGGTTCATACAAGACGATGATGGCGGGCGGACTCGATCACGCGAACCTGCGAGAGCTGATCAATCCCAATCCCGGCGAGGAAGGCTGGGTTCGCGTCGGAACGCATTTTGCCACGGCTGGGCAGCCGCACCGCTATTACCTCACCTATTTCGGACAAAACCAGCCGGGCGAGTTTGCCGTGCCCGTGCCACCAAATGAGCATTATCGGGCAACGTTGATCGACACTTGGGACATGACCGAGGCGGTTATTGCCGAAAGCGTGCAGCGCGGAGATGTGCTCCGCTTCAAGGCCAAGCCCTATCAGGCACTGCGCCTCAATCGTATCGAGGCCTGAGGGGAATGACGATGACTAGTAGTGCGACAGCCGTCTGGGACATTTTCGAACTGGCACTGGATGGCCCGAGCGAGGGCAATCCCTTTCTCGAGGTCGAGCTTGCGGCGGTGTTTTCGCAAGGCAGCCGCACCGTGCGCGTGCCCGGCTTTTACGATGGGGAGGGCCGCTATATCGTTCGCTTCATGCCTGATGCGGAAGGAGAATGGCGCTACGAGACGAGCTCCTCCGCTCAGGCGCTTTCTGGCAAGACCGGCAGCGTTTCGGCAACAGCACCACGGGCTGGGGTGCACGGACCGGTGCGCGTCGCCAACCAATTCCACTTTGCCCATGCCGACGGCACGCCGTTTCTGTCCTTCGGCACGACCTGCTACGCCTGGACGCACCAGCCGCTGAGCGAGCAGGAGAAGACACTGTCCACCCTCGCCAAGGCGCGGTTCAACAAGCTGCGCATGGGCGTCTTCCCCAAGGACTATCCCTACAACGTCAACGAGCCGCTGCATGATGTCTATCAGCGCAAGGCCGATGGCAGCTTCGATTTCGACCGGCCCAATCCCGAGAGTTTCCGGCACTTCGAAAATCAGGTGAAGGCGCTCGGCGATATGGGCATTCAGGCCGATATCATCATGCTGCACCCCTATGATCGCTGGGGCTATTCCGGCATGAGCGAAGCGCAGGACTACCGCTATTTCGCCTATCTCGTCGCGAGGCTCGGCGCCTATCACAATGTCTGGTGGTCGCTCGCCAACGAATACGATTTCCTGCTCAACACCAAGCCGATGGAGCAGTGGGACCGGTTCTTCTCCATCATCCAGGAGAACGATCCCTATGATCATCTCCGCTCGATCCACAATGGCGACCCCGAAGCCAATTACGATCACACCAAGCCTTGGGTAACCCATTCCTGCATCCAGAATTGGGATGTGAAGCGGACCGGCGAGTGGCGCGCGGCCTATGGCAAGCCGGTGGTCAATGACGAGCCGGAATATGAAGGCAATATCATCCAGGTCTGGGGCAATATTTCGGCCCAGGAACTCGTCCATCGGTTCTGGATTACCACGATGCGCGGGGGCTATGCGGGGCATGGCGAAACCTTCAGCCATCCCGAAGACCTGATCTGGTGGGCCAAGGGAGGCGAACTCCGTGGCGAGGCCTGGAAGCGGATCGGCTTTCTGCGGCAGGTTATGGAAGAGGATGCGAAGAACGGCTTCGAGCCGATCGATCCCAAGACGCGCTATCCGTGGAACCGGGTTTCGGGTGCGCGGGACGGGGACACGACGATCATCTATTTCGGCGAGCACCAGCCGGTGATCTGGGCCTCGGGCCTGCCCAAGGAGGACGGCGATTATCAGGTCGACCTGATCGACACCTGGAACATGACGATCGAGCCGGCAAAGGTCGTTCCGGCACCGGCAAATCATCCGACGCGGCATGGCGCGGTGGTGGCGCCGACGCGGCCAGATTCTGCGTTTGCTGTGGAACTGCCGGGCCGGCCCTATCTCGCGATCCGCGTACGGGGCGCGAGATAGGGCGATACGGTGGCTCAGTCGAAAAGCGGCTGCAGCACCATTTCCGGGACCTTTACCAGCCCCTTGTCGGTGATGCGGATTTCCGGGATCACCGAGAGCGGGATGAGGTTGAAGCCCATATAGGGGATGGTGCAGCCGACCTGTTGCCAGGCCGATTTGAGAAGGCGGTTTTCGGCCGCGACCTCGTGCACGCGCTTGTCCGAGATGAGACCGGCGATCGGCAGGGCGACGAAGGCGAGGACCTTGCCCTCCTGCACAACGGCCACGCCGCCGTTCGAGGCTTCGATCGTGTCGAGAGCAAGCTGCATGTCGGCTTCATTTGTGCCGGCGAGGATGATGTTGTGGCTATCGTGGCCGACGCTCGAGCCGACCGCGCCGTTCTTGATGCCGAAATCGTGGAGCAGGCCATGGGCAATGCCGCCATCGGACTTGCCATGACGCTCGATGACGGTGACGAAGCTCAGATTATCGCGCTCAAGAACCGTTGCCCAATCATTGGCGGGGGCGATCTCGACCTTGCGGTGCGGTAGGACGATGCCCGGCATTTCAATGCCGATGGCATTGGCGGTGACGCCGGCCGAAGGCAGCTCGGGAATGAGCTTGAGGCTTTTGGGAAGGTGGACGGTATTGTAAGCCGCTTCGGGATAGCGGTAGCGCTGATTGAGTGTTTCTTCGAGCAAAGGCGTGACCTTGCGGTCCTCGACCATGAGCTCGCCGCCATACCAGGTGTTGACGGGTTTCAGGTCATCGTCGAGCAAAACGAGATCGGCGCGGCGGCCGCCGCCGAGGCCGCCGATGTCGTCGCCCATGCCGAAGCGGGTGGCGCCGTGGAGCGAGCCCATGGACCAGGCCTTTTCGGGGCTGACACCGCAACGGATGGCTTCGCGCACGACCCAATCGAGGCCGAAGCTCAGGAGATCGTCAGCGTCGCGATCATCGGTGCAGACGCAAAAGCGCTTATGGCTGGCGCCGAGCTCGGTGATCGGCCTGATGGCTTCGACGATGGAATTCCATGGCGTTGCGGGATTGCCGCCGCGAAGGAAGACCCAGATGCCGGCTTCAACAAAATCTTCGGCAATGTCGCGATCGATGGCTTCGTGTGTGTCGGTGACGCCGGAGGCGGCATAGGGGGCGACGAAGTCGCGGCCATAGATGTGGCCGGAAACCGGGCGGCCGCGCTTGAGCGCTTCGGCGATGATGGCGTGGCTGCGCGGATCGCCCATGGCGACGGGCACAAAGTCCATCTTCTCGCCGAGCGCGACGGCTTCGGGCCATTTGTCGAAAAGCGCGCCGATCTTTTCCGGCGTCAGGTCGCCGCCGGCGGTTTCGAGGTCCGGCGAGGTGGCGGGCACGGTCGAGGGGACGGTGAGAAAGATCGACAGCGGGGCGAGGCGCGCGTCCTCCAACATGGCTTCGACACCGGCAACGTCCATCACATTGCCGATTTCGTGGCTGTCGCAGAAGATGGTCGTCGTGCCGTTGAGCAGCGCCGCCTCGGCATAGGCGCAGGCGGTGACCATCGAGCTTTCGATATGGATGTGCGGATCGACGAGGCCGGGGGCGATGATGCCGCCCTTGGCGTCATAGAGTTTTTTGGGCGCGGGGCCGGCCTTGTACGAGCCTGCCGGTTTGACGGCGGCGATGCGGCCGCCCGAGAGCCAGATTTCCTTGTCGGCCAGGATACGCTCGGAATAGGTCGAAAGCACGCGTGCGCCGGTGATGACGAGATCGGCCGGCGCACGGCCACCAGCGACGGCCGCGAGCGTCGTGATCTGGCTATGGAGCGGGCTTACGGAAAAACGGGTGATCGCCATGGGTCAGGCCTCGGTGAAAGCGTGAAGAATGCGCACCCAGGAGCGGATGCCTTTGTGAAAGCTCGATAGGTCGTATTTTTCGTTGGGACTATGGATGCGATTGTCGAAGCGGGCAAAGCCGATGAGGAGGCTGTCCATGCCCAGGCGCTCCTTGAATTCGCCGAGAATCGGGATGGAGCCGCCGGTGCCGGCGAGTGCAGTTTCGCGCTGCCACTCGGTGGTGAGGGCTTCTTTGGCCTTGGTGAGCAATTTGCCATCGAGCGGCATGGATTGGGCAGCAGCGGTGCCATAGGCCTTGAAGGTGACGCTGCAGTCAGCCGGGATCATGGCGCGGACGAAGTCGCGAAAGAGGTCGCGGATGCGGTGCGGGTCCTGCCCGGCGACGAGACGGAAGGAGATTTTGGCGCCGGCCTTGGCGGGGATGACGGTCTTGAAGCCGTCGCCGGAATAGCCACCCCAGACGCCGTGGACTTCGGCGGTCGGGCGGGCCCAGACCTGTTCGAGAACCGAGCGACCGGCTTCGCCGGCTGGAATGGAGAGGCCGATATCGCCAAGGAATTTTTCGGCGTCGAACGGTAAACGTTCCCACTCGGCTTTGTTGGCGGCGGGCAATTCGATGGCGCCATCATAAAAGCCTGGGATGGCGACGCTGCCGTCTTCATTGCGGAGGGCGCCGATGATGCTGCCGAGGAGCTGGACGGCGTTGCGCGCGGCACTTCCGAACATGCCGGAATGAAGGTCGCGATCGGCAGTCGTCACCTCGAACTCTTCGGAGACGAAGCCGCGCCACATGGTGGTGATCGCGGGGGTTTCGCGGTCCCACATGTCGGTGTCGCAGACAAGGATCGTGTCGGCCCTGAGGTCGTCTGCATTGGCTTCGAGGAACGGCCCGAGCGAGGGAGAACCGGCCTCTTCCTCGCCTTCAAAGAGCATCGAGACCTGAATGGGCAGGCTGCCGGTCACCGTCTTCCAGGCGCGGCAGGCTTCGATGAAGGTCAGCAATTGCCCCTTGTCATCGGAGGCGCCGCGGCCGGTGATGAAGGTTTCGCCATCGGGCTGCGGCACCAGGGAAGGCTCGAAGGGCGGCGTCGTCCAGAGCGCCAGAGGATCAACCGGCTGGACGTCGTAGTGACCATAAAAAAGCACGTGCGGGCCGGCGACCTTGGGGCCGTGGCCGACAACCATGGGGTGGCCTGCCGTGTCCCGGACACTGGCGTCGAAATCGAGGCTGGCGAGCTCGTCGCGGAGCCATTCGGCAGCGCGGCGGCAAGCGGCCGCGTAATGCGGCTCGGTCGAGACCGAGGGAATGCGGATGAGTTCGAAAAGCCTTTCAAGGCTCTGGTCGAGCTGGCGGTCGGCTTCGGCAAGGACGGTATCGAGCGTGGTCATGGAACAAGGGAATCAATCTGGGCACTGCGCCGACACTGGGCCATCGCGGCACAAAAGGTAAGATTGATGAGTTTTTCTCTTGCCGCGATTTGGCAGCAAATTCCCGTGCTGCGCTGCCCAAAAGAGTAGCGCGCGCGATTTAGCCGCAGTGGCCTAAAACTTTGGCGATCGCCGCAGAGGATCCCTTGGCACCAAATTTCTGAGTGTCGAGAAAGGTCGGTTTGCCCGCCGCATGGGTCGAAACAAAGGCCAGTTCGATCGTCTCGCCCGCCTGTTGCGCAGCGCGGGCCCATTGCTGGGCCACGGGGCCGCGAATGAGAAGGGAACTACCGTCATTGTGGATGGTCGGAAAATCCTGGGCGAAGCGAGTGTCGGCCCCGGCCGAAACACTGCCGCCGCCCGAATTCATCGCGAGGCTCAACGAGGACGAGCCGGCAACGCTGGCGCTCGGCTTTTTGACCCAATAGGCCATGGCGAGAACGCTGCCACGGCAAGCAAACTGGAACTGCGCGGCGCCATTGTCAGCATAGGCAATCGGGGTCGCCCCGCCCTCATATTTCCAATCGGCCGCAAAGGCTGGAAGAGACAGAAGGCTGAGAACGAAGAGAAACGGTGTACGCATGGACCATCCGACCGAATAGGCTCGCGCGTCCCGGAGATCGGATCGCGCGCCCCATCCTGGTCGAGCCTGGTAAACGGGATGCTAAGACCGGCCATTGCGGACGCTCGATCGATCCCGCGAACGGCAAGTAATTTCTCTTGGATGGCATCTCGTTTCCTCTAACCTTTGGTCTCCGTGACAGCTTCAAGCAGCATTCATTCTGGCAGAGCCGATACGTGCCGAGTTGATGCTGAGTGGCACTCAAATGGGGTTGCTCACCGGTCTTGCCGTTGGTGTCTGTTGTCGCTGCCATTGGCGCGGGCTGCCGACCGCAGGTCTCCGGGGCTGGTGCCCAGAGGCCTGACGGTCAAAATTCCCCAAGTTCGTCGTGCAGGTCCGAAATCTGTTGCATCCGGGCGCGCCCACTTTGCCCAGAAGCGCGCCAAGAATGCCCGCAGCAACAGCGATGCAGCTTCCGATCCGCACGGTAAAAAGGAACCCGCTCCACAGAAGCGGAAGCGCATAGGAAAGGAGTTCGAGATCGAGATTCATCGTCTGCCGCCAGCCGGCTGGAGACGCCGCTCGAGAAGGCCAGACCCAACGACGATGGCCTGGTTGAGAAGGAAATAGGCCAGGGCCACGGCAAGCAGCACTTCGGTAGGTTCAAAGGTGCGCGCCACGACGATCTGGCCGGCAAAGGTCAATTCGGTGACGGCAACGACGGAGGCAAGTGGTGTCGTCTTGACCAAAAGCGTCAACTCGTTGGTCAGGGATGGGAGGCTGACACGAACGGCCTGGGGCAGGAGAATCCGGGTCCAGACCTGGCGGCGCGACATGCCGATCGCCTCCGCAGCCTCGGCCTGGCCGGGCGGCAGAGAGACGAGGCCTGCGCGCAGGATTTCTGCGACATAGGCGCCCGAATTCATTCCCAGGGTGATCGCTGCGGCAAAGAAAGGCGGCACCTTTATCCCCAGCATGGGCAGCGCAAAAAAGATCAGGAAAAGCTGCACCAGCCCGGGCGTGCCGCGATGAAGCTGACATAGACCCCCGCCACCCGCCGCTAGAGGGCGACGGGCGCGAGGAGACCGACAACAACGATGGCGCCCACGACCCAGCTCAACAGCATCGCGGCCGCTGCAAGGCCGACGGTGTTGCCCGCTCCTGCGAGCAGTTCCGGCAGAGCCGCTGTGAGGTTGGATGGATCGAACATGGCGCTAGAGCTGATTGGCAATACGCACGGCGACCGGCCCGCTGTTCTGGGCAATCGGCAAATCTGAGGCGCAGGCACCGACGAACAGGGTGCAATCGATCAGCGCCCGGCAGACTGAGAAGTCGTGCCCTCTGATTGGGCATGTGTCGACATGTTCCCGAACCTTTCCCTGCCAAAGTGTGACCGGCTGCAGAAAGCTCCTTTTAACCGCGTTCGTCGATGCTCCAAGACTTCGAGAAGCAAAAACCTGCGGGCGAGCGAGGAGGAAACAAAAAAGGTGGGATTTGCCACAAGCCCCTTGCCTAGGTACTCAATATTCGGCGTCGCCAGCCTTTGCTGGCTGGGCGCTATTATTTGCCCAAGCATGGCCGCGGGTGAATGCGGGCCTGCTGTCGCGGGTGTGGTCACCTGCAACGACACTTCGAATAATCCGTTCGCTGACGGGATAACATATGCCTCGCCAGGTATCGTCGCAATCAATCTTGGAAGTGGGATCATCCTCGATCGAACGGCCGGCACAGCCAATGTCGGCGTTCAATTGCAAACCTTCACGGGCGCCCCTGCCGCGATAACGCTATCGAACGGCGTTGTCGTCAACACATCGGGTCTCTACGCGAGTGGTGTCGTCGTTCAGAGTTCTGGCGACATGTTCATAACTTCGGCGGCAGACATTGCCGTCGCTGTGCCTACCAGCATTGTTGCCCCAACCGGCGTCGGGACATACGGGCTGCAAGCATGGGCGAGCGACTCTTCCGGGGCGGCCAATATAGGCATCGTCCAACAAGCAAATAGCTCGATAAACGTCTCCGGTATGGAAGGCATCGGGATCTACAGCCTGAATAATGGCGCGGGTTCCGCAACGATCAGCGCGTCAGGCAGCATCGGAACCGCTGGTTTCCGGGGATACGGGATCAATGCCTGGAACACTTTGACAACAGGCGGCACAACCCCGATCAGCCTGACCGAACAAGGGACGGTCGTCACGGATGGCGAAGAGGCGGTCGGTCTTTACAGCCTCAACGATGGATCTGGCGATGCATCCATCTCCCTGGCCGGCCAGATTGAGACCCTCAATTACAGTTCGGACGCCGCAATCGCATATATCACCAATGCGTCGAGCGCCGGAAATGCACGCATTTCAGCTTCCGAAAGCGCTTCTGTCACGACGAAAGGCGATATTTCCAATGGACTCTGGGCGCTGAATTTTGGCTTGGGTGAAGTAAGCGTAGCGTCCGGCGGGACTATTACTACAGATGGCGCGTCTTCAAACGGGATCCGGGCAAACATCTATAATTCAGCGAGCGCGGGGCAAGCTGCCGTCAGCATGCTGGCCGGCGCGCGCATCGATTCCAAAGGCACTGAAGCGAACGGCATTCTCGTCAACAACCGCGGTGTCGGGGCAAGCTCGGTGTCGCTGCAAGCAAGAACGTTTGTGATGACCTCTGGTGCCCGCGCCTACGGCATTTCCATCACTGGCACGGGAACTGCCTCACTAAGGCAGGAGGAAGCGTCCGTAATAAGCGCTTCGGGCGAACAGTCTTTTGCCGCCAATCTGACCGCAGCCGGCTACGTCGATGTCAACATCGCTGGGGTGCAGAGGCCAGTGGTCTTTTCGGTGTTGGCATCTCGTCCTTCTCGTCTGCCTCCGATACCGATGTGCTTATCGGATCGAGCAGGACGATTTCAGGCGGGTGGCAGGTCGACGTCATAGGACGCGGCGCCGTATCCAGGTTACCGTGCGCTAAGCTCAGCAGGTGCGACAGGCGGCTTTGATCAGTGAGCCAAGTTTTTGGGCGATGCGACGCTGCAGCGCGGCTGACACTCAGTTTTTTACCGGTTTATCAGGGAGTTACCTTAACCGCGACGCGGTGGCGCTGGAGCGGGTGAAGGGAATTGAACCCTCGTAGATATTTCAGCATTCACAATGGTTTAGGCGAAGACAATCTTGCCTCGTAGCTCCGTCCGTAGCGCATTTTGTGGCACAACTGCTCCGTACCACATTAACCATTTTGATCAATGGTCGATGACAACTGAGAATAGGTTGACATGATAGGCGAGGGATTTATGTCCCGGCTGCCATTGGAGCAGCCGTCGAAGTTGGTGGAACAACTTCGACGGCCTGACCAGGCGGCCATCACCCTGCTAGAACAGGAGAAGCCACATGGCTAAACGTATCTACGGCTGCGATCAGATTCGCGGCAACACTTTCCCTAAAGATTTGGTCTCTGTCTGGCTCGTTGAAGCCTTTGGCGCACCGGACCGTCTGACCGCTTAAGGGCGGTCTGCGCCTAGCGCCAGCTTCATAGCGGGTTCTTTCCCTCGGCTTTTCGCTGAGCGGATCGACTACGCCCGTCCAGATCACAGCGAGCCTTTCCCGCTTTGCGCCTTGCTGCGCCACGGGTTCGCTCGCCCACGAGTCCAAATCACCATGACCAATGACAACACCAAGCCTAAGTCAAAAGCTTCGCCCCCTCGTCCTGAGGACGATGCCAACAAGCAGCCTCGCAGTCTCTTCAAGCCCGCTAAACCGGAAGACCTTGATCCGCTCGATCTGAGCTATCGCCCACCAGATGGCGATGAGGGCGATGACACGTCGGAACAGCCTGAGCCGGAACTAGATGACTTCGCTCGGGCCCTTTACGGGGAGTACCGCGACTATGGGATCACGACCTATCGCGAGCTTGATCGGCTCAATAGTGCTGCAAGCGAAGTGAGGTTTGGCAAGCCCAGGGTGGCGCTATTTAAGCTCAAGCCTTTTGCGGTGATGCGCCTGACCGATGCTGACCTCGTTGTAAGCATGGGCGCGATTTCTGCCGAAGAGAGAAAGGATCATCCAACCAAGGCGAACCTGCTCCTTAACTCTGGCGATGCTGCCGAGCTCAAAGGGCCGCACTCTGTCGATCTGATAGATAGTGCGATTGCCGATCTTTATGCCCACTTTCCGCATTTTGGCCCCGCTCTGCAGGCGATCCGGGAATGCGCCAATCTCAGCATTACTCGCGGGGCGCAATGGCTCGAGTTTCGCCCGATCCTTATTTCGTCCGGCCCGGGGATGGGAAAGTCGACCCTGGCTCGTGCCCTGGCCGATCGGATGGCACTGCCGGTGATCTGGCTTGATGGCTCGACCATGACGACGTCCGTGCCACTGATCGGTGGCGATGCCGTCTTCCGCAGTTCTCGCGCCAGCACCATCGTCGAAGGCATGATCAACAACCGCATCGGCAATCCGATCGTCGTGTTGGATGAAGCTGACAAGATCGCGGACATGTCTCGCGGCGCAAGGCAGGATCCAACCCAAGCCCTCCTCGCCTTCCTTGAGCGCGGCAGCGCGCGGCGGGTCCATGACCACTTTCTCGGGATTGATCTCGACTTCAGCCACCTCAACTGGGTGCTGTTGGCCAATGATCTCAACCGCATTTCGCCAGCGGTGCGCGATCGCTGCAAGGTTATCCAGCTGCCGCCTTTGACCCCAGATCACCTTGCGGCCATTGCCGCGAGCGAAGTCGAGCGGCGGCATCTCGAGCCCGAATTGGTCTCCGCTCTCATCAAGGCCTGCCGGGTTGGTCAGATCAAAAGCCTACGCAAGCTGCACAAGGCGCTTGATGCGGCGCAGGCGGTGCGCACCCGACCGCTGCTGCACTGACCCCTTCTTCTCCGAAAATTCCGCTTTTTCCACTTTTTCAGAAAAACCAGAAGGAATGCCCTTCAATGACCAAGACCACCAAGCCCAAGGCCATCGCCACATCGCAGATCATTTCGAGCCGCAACACTGCCGTGTCGACACAGCGCCAGCCAATGCAGCGCGCCATCCGAGCGGTCTATGACTCGAGGAACGCAAGCGACAAACCCGTCGACGTCAGCAAGCTCCTTGATGGCCTCAATCAGCCGGCCTTCGCGCAACTGCGGCGGCAGGTTGCCACGGCACACATCAAAGGCATTGCGCTGTTCAAGTGCGGACAATGCTGTGAGCCAGTGTTCCTGACAGCCGGTGAAGGGGCCCGGGGCGATGGCAGTACGGGCTTCTTCCGGCATCACGTCGGTGACAAAGCCTGCTCGTGGCGCACTGGCGAGACGCTGCGCTCCGAGGGCAGCGTACAGTTCGGCGGCAATCAGGAAGGCGAGCGGCATCGCCAGCTCAAGCAATTGCTGGAAAACAGCCTCCGCAGCGATCCAGGCTTTTCCGACATCGTCGTTGAACAACGTGTGCCCACAGAGAGCGGCGAGACTTACCGTCAGCCAGACCTAATGGCTCGACACGGGAACCAGTTGGTTGCCTTTGAGGTGCAACTGGCACGCCCCAGCCTCCGGACCGTTGTGGAGCGAGAAGCGTTTTATGCCAGCCGGGGCATCCATCTGATCTGGGTCACTTCCTCAAACGATGTTTTCAACCTTGGCGCCCAGGCGTTTCGCGATCTTTATTTTGCCGAGGGAGGACGCATCTTTGCCGTCGATGAGGCATCGGCTCAGCGATCTATGGAAATGGGAAAACTCCATCTCCAGGAGTTGACCATCGAGCCCCAGGTGCAGCCGCCTTACGCTACCTTCAATGTCTGGAAAGCGGAGACGGTGGGACGAAACATCATCTTTATGCCCAAGACCGAGCGGCATTGGGCCGGCCGGGCCAAATACGGGCAGCGCCTGCAGGAGCAGATCAGTTCGTTTGACCCGGCTCTGGTCCATCGCCTGCGCCACGCTGCCGCAAAAGGGTTTGCGGACAGTGCTTCGTCCAAAGACTGGAACAAGCTGAGCGAGATGCTGGGCGGGGTGGATTTCACCACAGCGATGGCCGACGGCGTCGATGCCATCCTTCTCCTTCTCTTGAGGATTGAGATCCTGGCACACTGCCAGCCGGATCAGGTTCGCGACCTGAAGGAAAAGGCGCATCGCCAGATCATGGCGATCCTCCGCACCTCGAGCGGCCGACATTGGCTGGCGTTGATCGAGCTTGTGGCCGGCATTGTCCCGAGGCTAGCTCTTTTTGGATCAGCAGAAGTCAGCACTGCAATCACAGCGCTCAAGCAGGATGATCGGCAGCTCGTGAACCTCCATCTCAGACACCGGCGCATGCTGTCGGCGCTCTGCCCTTGGCTCGCTTTCGATCTTCTTGCCGCTGCACCCAAGCGCAAGACGGTCCAGCGTCTGGCTCTGCGCTCAAACGACAGCTGACGGTCAACCTCTTCCCGCTGGCCATTCCAGGCCAGCGGGAAGACCATGTTTCTTACTCCGCTCGACCAATGGGTCTCGGGGTAAGAAACACGGAAGGGACGGCAAGCCGTCCTTCTCGAGGACTGGAACGGACCAGGGTCCGTTCAAGACAAAGAGCCTTCGGCCAATCTTGAAGAGGAAATGATCGAGCCAGAGGTTGACGCCGGCGTGCCCGCCTAGAATTTCCCACCTCCAGCTTCATCGAAGCTGGGGCAAGCGCCGCAGGCGCGGAGCGGGCAAAGCCGGGGTCAAGTTCTCCTCAAGGTCCCGTTGTCTAAATGTGCGCGACAGCGCAAGCGGAAGCATCATTCCACCCAGGCCCAGCCGTAGCGGGCCTGGACGAAGTCAGCGGCATTTCGACAATGGGAGAGGAGAACGACCTCTTGCGGCTTGCCTTCGGGCACGTGGACCGCGATTCCGTTAATGATTTGCTACACGGCAGGCATCGTGCGGTACCGATGCCGTACCTTTTCGCCACGTTAATGGTGACATTTATGACCTTAGGAATGAGGATTTCGTTGAAGCGCTCTGGCAGCTTCCGACCCCATTCCGGTTGTGCGTGAAAGCCTATGATCACCCCGGAAAGCAGTCGCTCAATTGGAGGTCACTGCAGACAGCCTCCTCGCCATCATCAAAGAGCCAGCAGCACTGATGGCGAGGCATAGCGGGAGCACCAGATACCCAACCAAAATGAGCATAACCATGGCTGGGCTGCTACCCCCGTACCAAGCGAAATCCTCGCCACAGGGTGTTCCGTGCTGCAGAGTATTGACCCAAGCACCCTGTGTCAGGACCAGCAGTATCAACGGCACCGCCAGTGTCACCCAACTCGCGCTCGGATCAACTTTCCTTCGGTTTAGAGCCCACCAGGTCACACCAACTGCGATGAGCAGCAATGGTCCTGAAAAGATGGCACCGGTGCCGAAAGTGCCATCAGCGCCTTGGGTGCAGGTGCTCGTGAGACCCATCAACTGGTGCGGGATCGCGAAGACAGTTACCAAGGCAGCCGCCCACATCAAGTGCCCGCGGAAAGCCAGTGCCACAGCCAGTCCCAACGGCAATGCCCAGCTGACCGCCAAAACGAGGATCGCCACTGTCACCTGTTCTGTCTCCGTGGTTGCTGAGGCCGATGTCTGCTTAGTCTACAGTTGGCTCCGAAAGCTGCCAGTCTGAAAACCACCCCTTTCCCGACCTTGCCGCACGGATCCCGCGGCGCCAATAGCGGACTTTGGTCGCGCTATATGGTTAGACTCGCGTTCATGCTGAAGCGCCCGCAAACTGAGATTCGCCCCCTACCATGTTCAATGCCGGGTATCGAACCAATGTTTGCCCGATCAGCGCGGACGTTCGCCCGGCATTTCCACGACCAATTTGGGATCGGCGTTATCTTATCTGGCGCTCAGCGCTCCGCTAGCGGGCGAGGACCGGTGGAAGCGGTTCAGGGGGATGTCATCACGGTCAATCCTGGCGAAGTCCATGACGGAGCGCCGATCGGTGGCCAAGTCCGCACTTGGGCAATGCTGTACATTGACCCGGATCAGCTTGCTGAGATCGCCCTTGATCTTAGCGAAGGACGCAGCGCCGAACTCGAACTCGCGCATCCCGTCCGAACTGATCCAGCAGCCGCTTCGCTGTTCCGTGGGTTGTTTCGGTCGCTGTTGCGCGGCCAGGATTTGGCAGCGACCGCCGAGAGGTTGATCCTCCTTGCGAACCTGTTGGCGGTTCGCGGGGCCAAGCCCTCTATGGAAAACGATATGCCGTTTGGGCTTCGCCGAGCCAAACAAGCAATCGATGACGATCCGACCGCTCGGCACAGCCTCGAAGACTTAGCATCCGTCGCCAGCATTGGGCGGTTCCGCCTGATCCGGGCATTTGCGGCACATACGGGAATGACGCCTCACGCCTACATCGTTCAGCGTCGCCTTCAAGTCGTCCGCCAGCTGCTTCGACGCGGGCTGCCGCTCGCGCTCGTTTCGGCCGAAGCGGGGTTTGCCGACCAAAGCCACATGACGCGTTTGTTCTCGCGGAGCTACGACACGACGCCGGGGGCTTACGCCCAGACGCGAAACTGACACAGGCAACTCTCGGCAGCAGGCGCAATTTCGTTCAAGACCGCGCCGGCTAACCGGCTCAATTTTGGCAGATCGATCACAACCCGGACCTGCCAAAATGATATCCCACTCAACACGTGCCGAAGTGGTCCGTTCCGCCTTTCCAACGCTAGCGTGCGGTGTCGTCCAGGTCGGCGGTATCTCGGCCGCGCCGGACGCTTCTGTCGCCATACGCCCTCACGTCGATCGTGCCCGCGAGCGCCTGGCGCATCAAAGCGAAGGCGACTTGCCTGAAATCCAAGCTTGGCGACGTGTTGTTTCCGTCATGGGGCTCAAACCGACGCAGTACCGTTGTGCGTCCGAAGCCCTTCTGCGCCGCCTTCGGAAGGAAGGCACCCTGCCGTCGCTCCATCCGCTGATTGATGTCTGCAACGCCGTTTCTGTGGGCTTCGCCATCCCGATTGCCGTGTTCGACATTGAAAAGGTCGATGGCGGTTTGTCCGTCCGTCCGGCTCAAGGCAACGAGCGCTACGTATCCTTCTCTGGGACGATCAAGGCACCGGAGGCGGGCGAGATCATTTTCGCCGACGATGCCGGGCGAGCTCATGCAAGGCGGTGGACCAATCGCCATGGCCAGATCTCGGCCGTTGGTACCCATACCATGGATGCCCTGATCGTCGCGGAGGCTCTGCATCCCCATTCTCCATCTGACATGGAGCATCTGGGTTTCAGCCTCTGCGAAGCTGTTCGTGCCGTTTGGCCGAAAGCGATGGTCAAGGACTGGAGCACTCCATGAGCTGGGAGTTCCTTCTGACGACGCTCGTTGTGGTGGCGTCTCCCGGCACCGGTGCAATCTACACGCTCGCGGCAGGCCTGTCCGGCGGAACAAAGGCAAGCATCGTGGCGGCCTTCGGCTGCACGCTCGGGATCGTCCCTCATATGATCGCCGCGATCAGCGGCGTGGCGGCCCTGTTTCATGCGAGCGAACTTGCCTTTCAGGCCCTCAAGTTCGCCGGCGTCGCCTACCTTCTTTTCATGGCATGGTCGATGCTGCGAGCCCAAGGCGCGTTAAGCTTAGAGCAAAATGGAGCCGCGCCGAGTTCGAGGGGAGTGATTGGGAAGGCCATCTTCATCAACCTCTTGAACCCCAAGCTCTCAATCTTTTTCCTCGCCTTCCTGCCTCAGTTCGTCGGGTCCGGCGATGCGGCACCGATTGCCCGGATGCTGCTTCTCAGTCTGGTGTTCATGACGGCGACTTTCGTGGTGTTCGCCGCCTACGGCACCTTCGCATCAGCGTTGCGCCGATACATTCTCTCGAGTTTGAAGGTCCAGCGCTGGATGCAACGCGGCTTCTCAGTGGCTTTCGGTCTCCTGGCACTTCAGCTCGCCCTGACCAGTCGGTAACGACCACCTTTCCTAATCTTCGACCAGAAAGCTGCCAGTCGCCTTTAGAAAGTGCCATGGGCAGCTTGGAGGCTGCCCATCCGATACTGAGCTATCTCGCTGGCCAGCCACGACTGCAAAGAAGGTGGCCGGGGAGCTAGTTCGGCCCCTGCTCAAGGGGTGACCTGCCCGACGCAAAGCGGATGCAACGTCGCCGTGAAAAGGCCGGTGACGATTGCAGGATCCGAGGCCACTAGTGCCTCGGCTTCAGCGCGCTCCGTCACTTTGAAAATCGCCACGCCGCCGAAACCGTCTAGCGCCGGACCTGTGAGCACCAGCTTCCCGCGACTACGGACATCATCCATGAAGGCGAAGTGTCGATTGAGGATCTCGTATTCGGCAGGCGTGGCGTCGAAGACGAAAGTGCTCCGGGGAGGCTTCGCCAAATACAGGAAATGGGTCGTTTCCATCTTAGGCTCTCGGCAGCTGCCAGAGGCCAATTCGGTTGCCCTCGGGATCCGTGAATACCGCGAAGCGACCCATCCCCTCAATGTCGTACGGCGCCTGGATAATGGACACGCCGGGGATGCGTTGGAGCTTGGCGACATATGCGTCGACGTCGTCAACCGACACGTAGGTCGTCGGGCCCGCCTTCAGTCCGGGCATGGCCGCGCCGATAGCGAGGTCGATGCCTGCGCCATCGCCGTGACGAAGGATGGTATATTGCGCCTCGGGGTAGTCTTCCTCATCCCAACCGAAAAGGTCGACGTAGAACCTCCGCAGAGCTGCCGGGTTTTGGGCGATAAGCTCGGAATGCATGACGGCGTTGTTCACTCGCAATCTCCATTGGTAAGTGAGGACTTACCATTTAATAGATTTTGGGAGATGTCAATGGTGCTGCTTCGCTTGCTTTCTGGGGCGCGTATTCGTATTCAATTTTAGATGGGTGAGATCGATCGAGTCATGTCTGCGCTTACCGACCCTACGCGGCGGCGGGTTCTCGAGTCTCTTCGGTCGGGACCCCGGACCGTTGGGGACATCGCTGAGAGCCAGCCAGTTAGCCGCCCCGCCATCTCGCAGCATCTGCGGGTGCTAAACGAAGCTGGCCTCGTCAAATTCGACCGGGTGGGGCGTCAGAATTTCTATTCATTGGACCACAGCGGCCTCGCTGAGCTGCGGTCCTATGTCGACTCTTTCTGGGTTGACGTGCTCGAAGCCTTCCAGCAGGCAGCGATCATCGAGAAGGCGAAAGGGAGGAAGACGAGTTGATACCGCCCGTCACCCAGTCCCTACATGTGCCTTTGGAGCCGGCACTGGCCTTCGACCTGTTCGTGCGGCGGTTGCCCGAATGGTGGCCACTGGCAACGCGGTCGGTATGGCTGGACAAGGCGCTAGGTTGCCGAGTGGATGCGCGGATCGACGGAAAGATAATCGAGGAGGGGCCGGACGGCGCCGAAGAGCATTGGGGCACCTTCCGCCGGTTCAACGAAGCCAGCGATGTCCTCATCGACTGGCATCCGGGCCTCTCCCCCGCCAGCGCGACCGAGGTCGAGGTTCACTTTCGAGCTCACGCAACCGGCACGATGGTCGCGCTCGAGCATCGGCATTGGGAACGCCTCGGCGAGCGCGGTAGCTTCGTGCGCAGCCTCTACGCGAACGGCTGGACCCCGATCGTCGCTAGGTTCGAAAGTTTCGCGGCGCTGGACCGCGATCTGCCTGCTGTGACGGGGCCTGGTTGCATCGGTGCGAAGGTGCCGGAAGGCTGGGAGCCCGAGACAACTAGCTGAAGCGCTTGAGCGACGGCATCCCTAGCCTCGCTAGGAGAACGTTGGTCGTGTCCAAATGATCCTGAGTGTTCTGAGCGAATTCCAGGCACCAGAGCAGTTGGTAGAAGGGACGACGTTCGCCATAGCCCGCTAGCTCGGGAACATGGTCGCGATAGGCAGCGAGGAAGGATTGGCTGCTCATCCCGCGCCACAACTCCATACGCGCGAGATCGCTCTCCGCAGGACCACCCCATGCCTTGTCGAAGTCCAATATGCCCGAGACTTCGACGGGCCGGTGGGGATGAAACAGCACGTTGAACCCATGCAGATCATCATGAGTGATCGCGGGGTGCAGGACGTCGGCCCATAGATGCGCGTTCTGCTCGAGATGCTCGGTGAACCGGGCGCGTATAGACTGGTCTCGGATGATTTCGCGACAATGGGCCAGAAGCGCGGCGAGGCATTCCGTCTCCTGCCCCATGGGTAGGGTGCCGAACATGGAGAGCCGAGGCAGGTGCAGCCGTCCCACCACGTCGCCCAGATTCGCCAGAGCACGTTCCCGATCGCCGTCATCGAGGCGGCTCCGACGGGTGAACCACTCTTCGCCGAGCACTCTGGTCTGGATGCTGTACCTGAATGGAATCCGCGTCCTGCCATCGTCGGCAGCGATCATCCGCGCCATCGGCACTTGTGCAGTGGAGGTGATGAAGTCGTGCTTCGCCTTCGCCTTCTCGAACGACGGCACGCGGTTGGACGACGCGATCTTGACGATCAACCGAGCACTAGGTTCACCGATCGATGCGATCCAGTAGTCCTCGTCGGCGTGTATAACCTCTGCATTGGAGGCGCCTTGCCCAGTGGCGAAGCGCACGACGTTCTCAATCGCTTCAATCACCGCCCGAGGCATTAGCTGTGTCATCGTCGCCTCCACGGGCAAAAGTCAGCGCCTAATCCAATATAGAACCGAAAGTTTTTCCAGGGAGTATCAATCAGGCTAGCAGGATCGGCACAGGGATGGGCCAGCAGAATGGCCGAAAAACGAGGACATCGTATGAAGAGCTATTGGGATGAGGAGGCGTCGGTCTATGACGATGCACCGGATCACGGCCTGTCTGATCCGGGCATTCGCGATCGGTGGGCTAGCCTATTGAGAGAGCTCCTGCCTTCTGCCGGACGCGTGCTCGATATCGGCTGCGGAACCGGATCCCTCAGCGTCCTCGCAGCGGAACAAGGTCACGAGGTGCTGGGGCTGGATAGCTCGTCAGAAATGCTGCGACGCGCGAAACAGAAGGCGGCTTCCGCTAACCTCAAGATCGACTTCATCCAGGGCGACGCGGGGGCGCCGCCTACCTCACTGGGATCGTTCGATGCGATCTTAGGCAGGCACATCCTCTGGGCCGTGCCGGATCGGGCCACTACGCTGCGTCGCTGGGCGGAGTTGCTCGTCGACAGTGGCCGCTTGGTAATGATCGAGGGCTTCTGGAGCACCGGTGTGGGTCTGCGAAAGAAGCACGTTCTCTCAGCCTTGCCGCCGAACATGCTGGCTCTGAGATCCTTCTCGATCAGTGGCGAGCGCGCGCTCTGGGGCAGAGCGGTCACCGATGAACGGTTCGTCGTTCTGGCCGTCAGGTCTGGAGATCAGTAGACGCCATCCCGCATCTGCCGGTACTGATCCTGCACCAAGTCGAAGAAGGATGGATAGCGCTGCGCGCCCGGAAGCCAATGGGCGAAGAACCACGCCTCCCATTCTCCGTGGCATTGGATGCGAGGGTTCAGTAGGAGCATGGCCGCATCGCCCTCCTCGCTGATCTTTAAAGTTGCGGCGAGTTCGTCGACGGACCAGTCGTACGTTTCGCGGGGCACATCGTAGTCCTGTCGCTGCATGATCGACTGCACCGCCCGTACGGGCCACTCCAACTCGACCGACGCGCCCGTTACCGCGGCCATTGCCTTGAGCATGTCCGGTTCCGAGTTCGACAGCCAATCCACCTCATCGGTCGAAAAGAGGCGGTCGATGAAAGGGGAGATAGGTCCCCAGCCATCTGTGATGATCAGGAAATTCCGGTAAGATGGAGGCAGCGGCGCACCCAGCCTCTTCTCCAACTCGGCGATACGCTCTTCGCTGGCGCCGTGGTGACCGAGCCATCCGGAGCAACGCTGCGAGGCGGAGATCAGGTGACCGTAGTCTTCCGACCGCAAGATGAGCGGGCAAAATGACTCGAGGACTGCGCGCCATTGTTCTCCTGCCGAAATCATCGGCCGCTTCCGAACCAGGCTGCGATATCGGAGAGAGCTTTGGCCACTGTTCCCACTGGTGCTTCGTTAAGAAATCCATGAGCGGTGCCCTGGTAGCTGCTGATGTGGCTGGAAACGCCCGCCGACGAGAGCTGCTCAGCGTAGGAAATGGCTTCGAAGCGCAAGGGGTCGTTCTCGGCCACAACAGTGAGAGCAGCAGGCAGGCCGGCCAACGAGGCTCTCCTTGAAGGTACCGAATACACCGGCAGATCACCGGACGTATGGAGGTAGGTGTCCCATGCGCCCTTCACCGCATCGAAACTCGGATGGTAGCGGTCCGAAAGGGTGTGGAATGCTGCTGGAGTCCGATCGTGGTACTCGATCATCGGATAGATCAGGAGTTGCCGCGATACTTCGACCCCTTCGTCGTGCGACCGTTGCGCCGCTCCCGCGGCGAGGCAAGCGCCGGCACTGTCCCCACCGACGGCGATCTCGATTCCTGGTGGCTTGGCGCTGGCGAGTGTGCGGAGAACCGCGCAGACGTCGTTCAAGCCAGCCGGGAACGGGTGGTCTGGTGCAAGCCGATAGTCGACGGAGACGACCTCTGCACGCGTGGCGGTGCATAGGTTTTGGGCGATCTGGTCATAGTTGTCGAGCGTGCCCCAGCTGAACCCTCCGCCGTGGGCGAAGACAATGATCCAAGGTGAAGGATTGGTCGCGGTGTATCTGCGAACTGGCACGCCGCTGATCCGCGCGTCCGCGGCAAGTATAGATGGGTTCACGATTTTGACCACGCCTGAGAATTGAGAGACTTTGTGCACGTCGATCGTCATGCCGATCCTGCTAATCGTTCCCACCGCGTTGGTATGAGGTCGCCGATCGACCCCAGTAGCGACGAAATGCTCGGCCGAAAGCGGAAAGATCCGTGTAGCCTGAACGTCGCGCTACCTCGGTGATGCTGTAACGGCCAGTCTCGATTGACTCGGCAGCTCGCTCCATTCGCAGGCGAACTAGATATTGAGCAACGGAGACCCCAAAGCACTGCCGGAAGCAGCGCATGAGGTGGAACTCCGACAGACAGGTTTCTTCCGCCAGTCGAGCTAGTGAGATCCCGGTCTCGATGTGAGCATGCAGAAGATCCCTGCAGAGCAGAAGCCGCCGCATGAGTTCTGCCCTTGTTCGTGCCCCGGAAGCGGTGAGCCTTTCCGCGGCTTGGCCGGCGTGCTCGATCGCAGCGCCGCTGGCCGCGATGAGGTCTACCAGCGCAGCGTCAGAACCCAGATCATCGCCGAGTTCGATGGCGTTAGCCACCCTCTTTAGACCCGTGGCCACCGCAGGCAGTCCGGGGAGGCTAGTGCTGCTCAGTGCTGAACCCAGGAAAGCGTCCACCTCATTACTGGTCGCCAGCGTGCGGAGTAGAGGTTCGGGCAGGAAGAGCGAGAAACTGTCGGTCGTCGCAGCCGTTCGAATTGAACTGGAATATGTGACGTCCGGCCTCACGAACAAAATTTGCCCCGGTGTAACGGTGGTCACACGATCCGAAAACTCGTAGCGCTCGGCACCGGAGAAGACGGTTTTCAGGCTCAGGTTGCCCGCGTGGGGCTCCACCTGCAGTCGGCTGGTGCGAAGTCTAAAGGCCACGGCGTGACGACGGAACAATTCGTAGTGCGTGTGACGCACAATCTCTGACGATGACTGTCTTTGAAAAGCCTGTTGAAGTTGGACGACGCGCACTTGGCCACCGAGATCTCGACAGGCCTAGAATAGCCCTTGGCCATTTCCAGCGCAAAGGGAGAGCAAACCCACTCAGTTACCCGTTGTCGCCCGCACGATGATTTCGACACGACGGTTGAGTTGCCGTCCAGCAGGATCGTCCGAACCATCGGGTTTCTCATTGGAAGCCGCTGGACGAGTTTCACCGTAAGCGCGTACCTGAGGCAGCGGCAGAGCGGGAGAGGCGGAAGCCAACCAGGCAGCCACCGAATCCGCACGGCGCCTGGACAAGTCCCTGTTGTAAGCGTCCGTGCCCTTTGAGTCGGTGTGACCTTCAACCGTCAGCCTGAAATCTTCCAACTGCTTCAGCTCTTCCAGGAGTGCCTGCAGATCTTTCTCCCCGTCCGGCCTGATCACAGCCTGATCGAAGTCGAACAGCACGTCTCCTGAAAGCACCCAACGAAGGAGTTCGTCCCCTTCGTCGGCGAGGTCCGTAGACGGCGCTTCCGGCATCGTGACGACGGGCAGTCCGATGATGTCGCCCGATGGGAAGCTTGGCCATGCCTCGGCCGTTGTCGCTCGGGCGCCAGCCGCCGATGACGAACTCCTGCCGTTTCGTGCACTTGATCTTGAGCCAGCCCTTGGTGCGATCGCCCACATACCGGCCGTCCACGCGCTTGGCGATCACGCCCTCATGGCCGCCCTTGCACATGGTATCGAAGAGCGACTCGCCGCCGTCGATGACGTGATAGCTGTATTGAAGGCTGTCACCGGCGTCGCGATCGCCGATCAGCTCTTGGAGGATTGCTTTCCGCTCAATGAGCGGCATGCGCGTCAGGTCCTCGCCGTCCTTCTCGAAGATATCGAAAGCGTAAAATTTGAGAGGGATGCCGGCGGCGATGCCAGTCTTCAGCATGGAGAAGTTGTTACGGCCATGGTTGTCGATGGCGACGATCTCACCGTCGAGCAGCGCCGATCCTTTCGTCACCGTCTTGAGGCGCGGCAGAATGACCTTGAACTGCTCGGTCCAGTCGTGGCCATTGCGCGTGTAGACCCGGACCTCGCTGCCCGAGATCGCCACTTGGGCTCGGTAGCCGTCGAACTTCATCTCGAACAGCCAGTCGTCGCCGGTCGGGATGGTCTCCGACAACGTGCAGAGCTGGAACGGTCGGAAGGTCGGGAGAGGATAGGTAGATTCTGAGTCTCTGCGGCGTGGCCGCTTTGTGCGGAGGTCGGGCGTCAGCCCAGCCATGTCGAACTCAGATACATCGAGAGTCGAAAATGCGAGTCTTTCGAATCGGTTGCGCGACGCCGATATGATATCGCTCGCATCGAGCCCAGGAGGCCGTCCATGTGCAATCTCTACAGCCACACATCGAACCGTGATGCGATCGCGGCCTTCGTTCAGGACATAAAGCGCATTCACGAGAACGTCGGTAATCTGGAGCCCCAGCCGGGCATTTTCCCAGATTATGACGCTCCTATCGTGCGCAATACGCTGGAGGGCCGTGAGTTGGCAAAGGTTCGATGGGGCCTCCCCTCCAGCCAAAAGGCTCTCTTCGACGCTGCCAGCAAACGTGCAGATAAGTTGCGGGAAAAAGGTAAGGACGTGAACTTCGACGAGTTGCTGAAGATGGAGCCCGATAGCGGCACGACCAACGTTCGCAACATCATCACATCCACCGGTAAGTGGAACCAGCATTGGAACCGCTGGATGGGCGTCGAGAACCGGTGCGTCGTGCCCTTCACGTCATTTAGTGAGTTCGACAATACCGTTGTGAACGGAACGAAGAATGCAGACACCTGGTTCGCATTCGATGAGACGCGGCCGCTCGCATTCTTCGCAGGTATCTGGGTGAAGGATTGGACCAGCGTCCGCAAGGTGCGGACGGGCCTGGAGACAACAGACCTCTTCGGATTTCTGACCTGCGAGCCTAACGATGTCGTCGGGTCCATTCACATGAAGGCCATGCCGGTCATCCTCACGACAAAGGCGGAGGTGGAGATGTGGCTAACCGCACCTAAGGATGAAGCGATCAGCCTGCAGCGCCCGTTGCCCGATGGTGTGCTTGAGATCGTCTCCGTCGGCACAAAAACTGATCAAGCCGCTTGAGAGTGGCTTGATCCGACTGTCCGCCGCCGAGAGTTGTGCTGCTCAAAGCACATGGGACAGAACCTACTCGAGGCTCTCAGTCACTGAGAACACTGATCGCGATCGCGACAATCGCCAAAGCGCCAGCGGCACCCATGAGGGAGAGGACTGGGCTTAACGTACCGGCTCCGAGTGGCCCTATGACGGTCCCGGCAATGAGCGCGACTGCAAGCCCCACCAGGAACTGACTGAAGATGGATGCTCTATTGTTCTTCCGCATAGTGCTTCCTCCGTTGCTCTAGGATTAGCACCGCGTGACAGGGCGGGGATTTCGTGGATAACTTCGCCAGATCAGGCGGAGGCGGCGTCCAGGTGAGAGACTATGTCGACACTCTAAGCGAGGAGCTGATCGCGCGATACAAGCTCCACCTCGAGACCTTCATGGTCGATCTTTGGAGCTCGGCCGGCATGATCGAGTTCAGGGTCGGCTTTGCCCTCCGGAGTGAGCACAAGCTGCACGGCTTCACACTCAAGGTGGGTGCCGAGGAGGCTATCACTCCCGCGGAGCGCCGAGCGGTGATAGATGCGGTGTTCCTCGAGATCGAGGACCAGCTCGACGAAGCGATATCCTCGAATCTGCTGGAGTTGAACTGATGCTGCCGGATCGCTTGGGCGTGGAGAAAGAACGAGAGATCCGTCGTCTCCGCGGACTCTTTGCTGGCGTGCAGCGAATACCTGAACATCGCCGCGACGCGGAGTGCGCGGACGATCGCGCACTGATCATTCTGCACCTACTCTTAGATCTGGGCGAGGATTGCCGCGACCTTCGCGCTAGCGAGATCAGGCCTCCCGCTTGAGTAGACCCGTAGTCGGCAGTGAACTTGTCCACGCGTTTTCCACGTTGACCTGCCGAAGTCAGAAACGACCTTGACTGGATCGCAGCCAGAATGAGAACAAAGAGAGAACAA
The DNA here is from genome assembly GCF_000970455.1 of Devosia soli. GTDB lineage: Bacteria > Pseudomonadota > Alphaproteobacteria > Rhizobiales > Devosiaceae > Devosia > Devosia soli. Next base: position 71,364 of record NZ_LAJG01000001.1, read on the forward strand.
CCCCTCAGCTGAGTCAGCGGGTCTTTCTTTTATGCCCGGCCATTTCGAACCTTATGCTGAGCTCCTGGCAGCAACGAACTTTTCGTTTCTCAGAGGAGCATCGCACCCATTCGAGATGGTGGGACAGGCTGCGGGGCTTGGGCTTTCGGGGATCGGCATCTGCGATCGCAACAGCCTTTCGGGCGTAGTCCGCGCGTATGCTGCTGCACGCGATCTAGCAAAAGATCATCCTCAGTTCCGCTTGGTTGTCGGCGCTCGCATCGTCTTTTCGGACGATACGCCGGACATCGCCGTCTACCCTACGGATCGCGAAGCATATGGCCGGTTGAGCGCTCTTTTGACCTTGGGCAACAGACGGGCTCCGAAAGGAGAGTGCATTCTTACCAAAGACGACCTGATTGCACACGCGGAAGGACAGCTCATGATCGTCGTGCCGCGTCAGGACCGAATCGATGAAGACGGTGACGTCGCAGGTCTGTTGCAGCAAGCAGCGCCCGGCCGCGTCTGGCTCGCAGCCTATCACCGCTATGACGGGGTCGATGCGGCAAGGCTCAACCAGCTCGCCCAAGCGGCGCGCGCCGCCAGTATACCTCTCCTCGCCAGCATGGATCCGCTCTACCACGAGCCAGGCCGGCAAATCTTGCAGGATGTACTCACCTGCATTCGAGAGCATGTCACCATCGAAGAGGCTGGGTTTCGTCTTAGTGCGAACGCCGAGCGGCACATCAAAACGCCTCTCGAGATGAAAGGTCTCTTCCGACGCTTTCCCTCGGCACTTTCGGAGACGAACCGCTTCCTCTCCATGATCTCCTTCACCCTCGATCAGCTCAGGTACATCTATCCAGAAGAGACGGTTGGCAACGACGAGACGGCCCAACAGACACTCGAGCGATTGGCTTACGAAGGCGCTCGTTCGCGATATCCGGATGGTGTTCCCGAAAAGGTTGAGAAGGGCCTTTCGCACGAACTCGCCCTAATCGCCGAGATGGGCTACGCGCCCTATTTCCTCACCGTGCAGGACATCGTGCGGTTCGCCCGGCAAGAGCGCGGTATCCTTTGTCAGGGCAGGGGCTCTGCCGCGAACTCGGCAGTTTGCTTCTGCCTTGGGATCACGGAGGTCGATCCCATGCTCGTCGATCTGCTGTTCGAGCGCTTCGTGTCGACAGAACGGGATGAGCCTCCCGATATCGACGTCGACTTCGAGCACGAGCGGCGCGAAGAGGTGATGCAGTACATCTACCAGAAGTATGGCCGCCATCGCGCCGGGCTGACCGCCAATGTAATTACTTACCGGGCTAAAGGCGCCATTCGCGACGTCGGCAAGGTCTTTGGGTTAAGCGACGACGCGATCTCGATGATCAGTGGCCTCAATTGGGGTTGGGGCAGCATCGACATTCCCGAAGAGCGTATGCGCCAGATCGGCATTAATCCCAACGATCATACCATCGCCACCATCATGGCCCTCGCCGAAGAGCTCTACGGTTTTCCACGCCACCTCGGTCAGCATGTCGGTGGTTTTGTCATTACGAGAGATCGCCTAGACCATCTTGTCCCGATCTCCAATGCAGCCATGGAAGATCGCACAGTCATCGAGTGGAATAAGGACGACCTCGACGAACTTGGTATCCTCAAGGTCGACGTTCTCGCGCTCGGCATGCTCAGCTGCATTAGACGCGCCTTCAACCTCATTCGGCAGCACTATGGGCAAAGCCTGACGCTCGCGACCGTGCCCCAGGAAGATCCGCGTGTTTATCGCATGACGCATCGCGCTGATACCATCGGCGTCTTCCAGATTGAGAGCCGGGCGCAGATGTCGATGCTGCCGCGCCTCAAACCCTCCGAGTTCTACGATCTCATCATCGAGGTTGCGATCGTCCGGCCCGGTCCGATCCAGGGCGACATGGTGCATCCCTATCTCAAGCGTCGGCAGGGGCTAGAACCTACCGTCTATCCATCGCCCGAGCTCGAGCAGGTCTTGAAAAAGACTTATGGCGTTCCCCTGTTCCAGGAACAGGCCATGAAGATCGCCATCGTTGCTGGCGGCTTCACCCCAGGAGAGGCCGACAAGCTCCGCCGCGCCATGGCGACCTTCAAGCGCACGGGCGGCGTCGGCATCTTCAAGGACAAGTTCATCAACGGCATGCTCGAGCGCGGCTATGAGAAGGAGTTCGCCGAGGCTTGCTTCCGCCAAATCGAAGGGTTCGGCTCCTATGGCTTTCCCGAAAGCCATGCCGCCAGCTTCGCGCTGCTGGTCTACGTCTCCTGCTGGCTCAAGTGCCACTATCCCGATGTGTTTGGAGCCGCGCTTCTCAACTCCCAGCCCATGGGGTTCTACGCCCCTGCGCAGATCATCAGCGATGCACAAGCACACGGAGTTGATGTCCGACCTGTCGACATCAACCTCAGCGACCTCGAAGTCGTCATGGAGCGCACCAATCAGGCCGGCCTGACGCTGGCACCACGGCATGCCGAGATGGCGGACGACATTTGGGGCAACATGGCCATCCGCCTGGGCTTCAACCTCGTGGGCGGGCTCAGAACTGATCATGCCAACCTCATCATTGCGAGACGCCGCGGCGGCTACGACAGCATTCGCGATCTTTGGTTGCGGACAGGATTATCGCCGAAAATCCTCGCCGTTATTGCCGAAGCGGATGCCTTCCAGTCTCTGGGACTGTCTCGACGCGACGCTACATGGGTCATCCAGGGTCTCATTGGAGACCATGGCGCCGAGACGCTGCCGCTCTTTGTGGCCGCGGGCCCTCCAACTGCCGTGAAAGACGAGGAGAGCCATCTTCCACCGATGCTCCTGGGCGAAGAGGTCATCCACGACTATCGCGCACTTTCGATATCTCTGAGGGCTCATCCGATGAGCTTTCTCCGCGAAAACCTCACGGCACGCCGCGTAACGGTAGCCGACGATTTGCGCACGGCCGAACCGGGCCGTCGCGTCAATGTCGCGGGGCTAGTGCTGGTTCGGCAAAGGCCCGGTACTGCAAGTGGGGTGATCTTTGCAACGCTCGAGGACGAAACCGGTGTCGTGAACATCATCGTCTGGCCCAAGGTTTTCGAGGCAAATCGCAGAGTCGTCCTGGGTGCACGCGTGCTTGGCGTGCAAGGCAAGCTGCAGCGAGAAGGCATCGTCATTCATGTCATCGCGGAGAGGTTTGTCGACCTGACGCCGAATATGGCTGCTATCGCGGGCGGTGTGTCGATTGGCGACCGTACGATAGCACGAGCCGACGAGGGCAAAACCGGGGGTCCCAAAGGCCGCAATCGCGAGCAGGAGCAATATGAGGCGGCCGTCGCCAAACGCCTGCTCGAGGCCTTGCCCATCGGTCGGAATTTTCACTGATGCCGACGCGGCCGATCAGAACGCTTCAGGACTTCCATGACACCCAAAGGGCGATCCATGCCTACTGTTCGCACTATTGGGTTTGCAGTCACGATGCCCAGCTCGCGCTTGACCTGTTGGCAATCCACCTCGGGTGGAGTTTCGACTTCTATGCGGGCCGGGATTATCTGGCGGGCCGGCTCAGATGCTCGATCTGCGGCTGGTACCATCCCACTTTCGCTCTCGGGCATGCCGGCAAACGGCCCGAGTTCTCGGGGACGCATGGTGCGGGGACAGTGCCAGTGTCAGCCGAGGAACTGATTGCCCTACAACGGGCGCGCGAAGCCAATATGGCGCGCGAAATGCCTTGGGTCGGCAAGCGCAAGGGGGGCAGGAAGTTCGGTCGATGACTGCTGACAAAGGGCGACGCAGGCGTGCTGCAGTATGGCTCGGAAGGAGCGGGCGATGACGGTTCGAAAAATCATCCACGTCGACATGGACGCTTTTTACGCGTCCGTTGAACAGCGCGATAACCCAGAGTTGCGCGGCAAGCCCGTTGCCGTCGGCCATGGCGCCAAGCGGGGTGTTGTCGCCGCCGCGAGCTATGAGGCCCGAAGTTATGGGGTTCGTTCCGCCATGCCGTCCATCACGGCGATGCGCAAATGCCCAGACCTCATCTTTGTCCCGCCCCGGTTCGAAGTCTACCGCGCCGTCTCGGCCCAAATTCGCGAGATTTTTGCGGAGCACACCGATCTCATCGAGCCCCTGTCACTGGACGAAGCTTACCTCGACGTCACGGAGAACAAACAGAACATTGCGCTCGCCACAGACGTCGCCAACACCATCCGTGCCCGCATCAAGGAAGTGACTGGGCTGAACTCATCCGCTGGCATCAGCTACAACAAGTTCCTTGCCAAGATGGCCTCGGGACATCGCAAGCCAAACAATTTCTTCGTCATTCCACCAGGAAAGGGAGAGGCGTTTGTCGCCCATCTGCCGATTGAGAAGTTTCATGGGGTTGGGCCGGCGACCTCCGAGAAGATGCACCGCTTCGGCATCAGGACAGGAGCGGATTTGGCGCGTATTCCAATGGATTACCTCATAGAGCACTTCGGCAGCTCGGCCGATTATTGGTGGAAGCTGGGCCGCGGAATCGACGAGCGCCCAGTGACGCCCAACCGAGAGCGGAAATCCATTGGTGCCGAGGATACATTTCCAGAAGACATCACCACCATCGACCAGGCCCGCCGCTTAACCGCGCCGTTGATCGACAAAGTCTGGATCGCGGGAGCAAAACGGCGGCTTGCCGGACGCACTGTCACTCTTAAGATCAAATTCGCCGACTTTGAGCAGATCACGCGTTCGAAGAGTAATGCGGGCCCGCTGCGCTCGAGAAGCGACATGGAGCTCCTTATCGACGATCTGCTTGTTCGGGAGTTTCCGCCTCCGCGTCCAGTCCGCCTCCTTGGCGTGACGCTATCGAACTTGGCTGAGACCGAGACTGAACACGAGGACCAGATTGAGCTAGCTTTATGACCATGCACCTGGTTCCGGCTGAGGACACAGCTGGGTTTTCGTATTCCAACCGGGACGATTTTTAGCTTTCTGCATGGCAGGGGTGCTGCAGACTGGTCCCACGGGTAGAGTGAGCCACATCGGCACCGGCACAATTCAGAGGGTAGCGGGCCGTTTGGGGTAGGGACGTAGAGATTGCCCATGCTTCCCCAGCCGGCGGGTGCCGCTAAGATGCAGTCTCCTGGATCAAAGCAGCTTTCGACCTGCATTCCTGCCAGTAGCGCTCGCCCGATAACGCATCGGCGCGCGAATGGATTATTGGCGGCTAGGTGGTCTTGATAGGTGTCGATAACCGGGGGTTATCGACACCTATTATACTGTCTCTTAGCGAGCGAATATTGGTGGGTGCATTTGAAGGTTGTTTGCGAGAGTGCATTGCGAAAGGACGCGCAATCACGAAAAACTCACTCTTCGGCCAAACAGAGCGTTATTGGATGTGAAGATTTCTTGTAGAACAACGACTTAGGCGCCGCCGTGGCTCTATTCTGTGCATCGAAGGTGCGTGGTGTGTGAGAAATAATTTCACGACAAGTCGCGCAATAAGCTTCGTGAAAGTAAATCATACGCCATAGCTGCGTTACCGATAGAGGTTCGACACGTTGGCGCTACACCGGACGAATTATTTTGGCTTCCGGCGGGCAGTTCGCGTCTCATTCAAGACATCTGCACCGATCTGACAGTTCATCAAAGCTGCCATCCCTCAAAGACACTATGAGAGCTCGGACAGGCGCATGCTGCCCTGTCGTTCCGGGTAAGGCTGGGTTGAGCAGCCCACAAGCTCCGGCTTCATAGGTGTGGAGTACTGGTGAGCTGGCCAGATGGTTTAGGCTTCATTAACTCGCCCCTTGGACATTGCCCGCATCTTGAGCTTAAGGAGCCACCATGAGTGAGGTTGGGATTGCAGGCGGGCGCATCCGCTCGTTCGTCGAGCGTATCGAGCACATTGAAGCTGAGATCGCCGAACTGAACGAAGGCAAAAAGGAAGTCTTTGCAGAAGCAAAGGGCGAAGGCTTCGACATCAAGGTGATCAAAGAAATCATCAAGCTGCGCAAGCAGGACCAGGACGAACGCGACGAGCAGGAAACTCTCCTCGATCTTTACATGAAGGCGATGGATAGCGCCTCCGTCGCCGAGGACGCTCAGGCGGCATGATCTAACTGCGCTGAGCTGGTAGCAGCGCAGCGCACCAATCCTGCCGTTCGGAGCACTGTCGCTCTTTCCTGAAAGCTGTCGTCAGCGGGGCGCGAAGACATCGCGTTGGGGTCTGAGCCCATTTGAGTCTCTTCAAAAGGGGCAAGGCTTTGCCGGTGTCCACTGCTCTCCTTCCTCGAAGTTGAACATCAGCTTACGCTCGCCGTCCTTAAGCAACACAAGGGCTCCATGCCGCCGGGCTCGCCGGACGTCGCCACGGTGACCTGGCGGGCAGCGTCGAGCGTGTATCTGCCGGGCTCGAAATGGCCACCGGTACCGTCTCTACCGCAGCTGGTAATTCATCGGGTGCATTCTCGTCTGTCGAAGGGGTAGCCGGCACGAACCAGGACGTCATCGGAACCGGAATTGATCAAAAGTCGCGCTCGGCCGCGCGTCGGGACAACTCGTCCAACTCGGGGCCCTGGGCGGCGCCGGTAGCGACAATGGCGTCCACCAGCCTCTTGCCCTCATACGGCCAGTCCCCGCGCTCCGAGGGCAACAGCCTTTGCAGCGCCGTCACCAACGCGGCGATTCCAACAACATCGAGATCGGCGACCTCGCAGTCGAGGTGCAGGTCGTGCCCAATCGACAGAGGCACCAGACCCGGCATCACGGCTTGCATGACTGCCGCAAATTGTTGAGGGACGGACGACGCGAAGCGAACAAGGGCCGACGACATCTGAGGCCTCCTCAAGGTCCGCTGCTTGGGCCACACCTTGGTGATGAAGGGCATAACGAGCGCCCGCCATCGATCGTTGTCCTCGGCCCAATCGCTCACGAAACGAAGCATCGTTCGACGCACGTCGTCCCCACCGAGCACCAGTGCATCGCGCAGTTCGGCGTCGAACACGATCTGCTGGGGTCCCTCTGATGCCCACGCGCTCAAGAGGTAGCCGATCAGGTTGCTCTCTTCCCTGCCACCACGCCCCACTCGGGCGAGCATCGGAGCCTTGAGCTGGGCAACGAGATCCGGAGGAGGCACCCTGACCATCCTGGCAAAGCCGGACCAGAATGCATCGGCATCTGGACCATCTACGATTGCTTTGGCCAAGACGCGGTCCTCGGTCCACGCGGGCTCATGGAACTGGAACCATGGAGTTCGCTGAGCGACCAGGTGAAGGGCATGTCGGGCGTGGTCGCCGGGCAAAGCCAAGACCTTGTCCAACCGTTCGAGCCACGCCGCAGGTACAGCGTGGCTGCCGTCAGGGAGCGGCAGTTCGAGCAGCGCGAGCACCAGCCTTCCGATCACGGAATTCAGGGACTCGAAGGACCAGTCGCGACCAGGCTTCTGCTTGTAACCGGAGGGATGCAGGGCGGCAGCGGCAACAACGAGATCCCATATCGCGTCGAACTCGCCGCCCTCGCCGTTCTCGAACCTCGGGCCGCGCTCGGTCAACCATTCCACGAGCGGATACCAAAGCTTTGCGATCTCGTCCGATGGAAGACTGCCGACCAATCTCACCACCACCGTATCGAGCCGCGCCGAGGTCTTTTGCTTGGCGGTCGTCCTCAAGAACGTCGACCAATAGTGCCAGGCCGTCTCGACGCCGCGCCGCATCGCACTGTGGAGCGCTAGGACCGAATGCGCCGGCCTTTCCAGGGCATAGCCTGCGAACGGGTCGTGCTCCTTGAAGTCCCGGAAGCCTTCCTCCGGCACCTCGATGGGCAGCAGCTTATTGACAGGGACGTCGAGAATGCTTGCTGGATCGGTGTCGGTCGTTATCGACCGGACCTTCCCTACTTGTGGTTGAGCCGTGTGATCGGCCCATCGCTCCTGCCACGATGGAGCTGCTTCGAGCAACCGGGCCCGCTCCTTCGCGACGTCGAAGCCGAATGCGATGCCCTGTCGGGTGAACCAATGGATCGCGTTCAACCTGTGAACCGCGGCTCGCTCCTCCGCCTCTGTCGGCGCATGGTCGGCCAGGTAGGGGATCGGCGATCTGAGTATCCTCGTTTCGATCGCCCGCCGCCCGGCATCGGGCAGTTCGGCCCAGCGATCCCGGATCGCGAACAGGAGGTCCCGTTCATGGCGGTAGGACCAGAAGGTCTCGTCGTCCATGCCCGCGAACAAGGCTTGGGCTTGATCGATCGTCGTGAGCAACGGGCGACCGGCCGCCCATATCCGAAGACGTTCGAAGACGAGGCCATCCTGCCCATTCCAGGCTTGGACCTCCTGGGCAGCAGCAGCGGGATTCGCGGCCTCCAAGGCTTCGACCAGATGGGTGAACTTGACGACGGGACCCGTCAGACCGTATCCGCCGCCCAAACGCTCGCCATCATCAGGACGCGTGGTGTCGATGCTGAGCCATGCACCGATGTCGGTCTCCAGCTGCTCGGCTTCGACCAGAAGGCTACGCCACAACGACACCGCCAATGGAAGGTGGGCATCGTCGAACTTGAAGTCCTGATGGAGATCCGCGTACTCGACGTCCAAGTTCATGAACTCGGTCGGGTCGGCATCGACCGTCATTGGCGGGGCAACGCGGAACATTCTTTCGACCTTGACCCTGGGCCTGGCGAGTTCGATCGCCTCGCGGACCAATGAAGCAGTCCAGCCACTTGCAGCTCTGTGAGCTATCTCGATCGCCGCTTGTGTCGCCTCCACCGGGGGCCTGCGCCATTGAGTGATAAGGTACCTCCAGTATGGAAGCAGCACGCTGCCGCTATCCCTTAAACGATACCGAAGCTCATGCTCCAGTTGCTGGATCAACTGCGGATGCGCCGATCGCAGGCCGGCCGCCCACCAGAGAGTAGGCGCCTCGTCCATCCGCCGCACGATAAACAGCATCAGCCTCCATGTGCGCGGAAGCGGCGACGATTCGCCGAAGATGCTTCCGACATCCTTGACGGTTGCCGATTTCACGTCGCGCGGGGTCGGTTCGAACGCGGTCCACGCGCCAGACGGAACCTTCCGCCGCTCGAAATGATCGTCCGGATCCACGGGTGGAGGCGCCTCGTCGCGATCAAGGCCGAGATGTTGGAACGGGTCGAACTCATCGCTGGTCGGGTCTCGTCGTTTGACCGGCGCCGGGTCGAGGTAGCGAACTTGCGGGTCGAGCACATACAGCCAAGTGGAAGGCATGGGAGGATCGCTGGCGATCACCTTGTTCATCCCGACCAGGGTCGAGGCCAGGTGCGCGATGCGCCCCCTGAAGATAGGCGAACATATTGATGGGCCGGCGCTGGCTTCCAGGACCGTGCGCTGGAACCAGGCATCCGGATCGGCGGCCCGCTCTGACCACGCCATGAGCGTATCCCAGAGATTGGAGTAGTCGTCGCCGAACGCCACCGGCACGACGCCTTTCTGCAGCCACTGCTCGTTCGCGTGCTGCTCGTCGCCGTGCTGGAAGGCATAAATGTTCTCGACGGGCGATTGCTCCTCGCGAAGGGCCTCGAGGAGGTACTGGACCGGAGGGTCGTCCGCGGAATACCCGACGAAGACGATCTTGAACCGGTCCATTAGGCGGCGGATGTAATGCGTGGCCCATCCATCCGAGAGATAGGCCCTGCCGAACTCGCTGCTGGAAAGGACGACAGGTTCGGACATCGCGTCATAGTCTTCGTCCACTCGTCCGTGGATGTGGATGATACCCTCGAAGTCAGCCGGTCGCTCAGGAACCGGCAGATTGTCAGGCCCCCAGCTCGTCAGCGCAGGATTGCACGCTTCGAACAGTCGGTCGAAGTTCGTGGTGACCAGTCTGGGGCGGCCATCTGATCCACGGGAGAGGTCGATGAGCGCCTTGTGGCCATGCAGCTCCACATTGCTCTGCGGCTTCAGTACCCGCGCCACCGAGTCGCGCACCTCCTGCGGGTCGAACTCCAGATCGAGCAAGGTGAACATGCGATCGACCGGGACGAATGGCTTCTCCCCGGAAGGGAGTTTTGTGTTGGCGGCAGCGTGGAGGCGCCGAGCCGGGCTTCCCGTCAATGAGCCCAGATCATTGATCACGTCCCCAGCCAACTTCAGAAAATCCGACAGACCGGCAAAAGCGAGGGACACCCCCGCACCGCAGAAGAACAGCACTCTTCCTTCGTCCCGAGCCACCAGAAGGTCATCAGGAATATCCGGGCCGTTCTCGATGAATTTCACGAAGTTTCTCCTGATGGTCGCAATGCCCAATCGCGGATGGGAGACTGATATCAGAACGCGCCGATCGGGATGAAGCAAGGCCGCCGGTTATGGGAAGCGGCCAAATGCTTAGCGTCGAAGAGAGCGTGGCAAACAAGCGCCCCAAATCAGTCATTCAGGCGGGCATTGCGATCCCCCAAAAGCTGCCGAGTTTTAATGTCGAGCAGCGCTCGCACCTCAGCGCCAACCGCCATCGACCAATTCAACCAAGGGCCCAAAAGGTGCCTTGGGTGCTACTTCCCCTGATTTCAGCGGCCAGACTTTACGCCACTTCGGCATCTGCCGAATAGGTGAAGGCAATGGTTGCGCCTTGCTCCGCACACTTGCGAACAATGGCTGCGCCAATGCCGCGCGAGCCGCCGGTGACGATGGCGCGCTTGCCATGGATCGGTAGAGAGACAGATTGTTGGTCGACGCGCCCTCTTAGCCCTTGGCCAGAACACAACGGGTGCCCCAGTCAGCGCAGCGTCGCGATCTCACCAACTGCCGGGGCCGGCATTTGCCACTCGTCATGTTGGTGGGCTGGAGCGATAGCTGAAATGCGCGCTGCCGGGACTGCTTCGCCTGAAATGAACAAGGCGGCCGCAAGGCAGCCCTGAACACCGAGTGGGGTTGTGTACTGTTAGTCAGCAATACGCCGAGTCCGGCCATAGACGCAGCTTGGATCATGTCCTCATGGTTGCCGTTCCGTTCCGTTCGGCCGAGCCGCGGGCGAGGAGCATCCATATGTTGGTTGATCCCGGCCGATTGCCTGTGGCACGTATCTGACGTTGTCCAACGAGAGCCAGTGCCGTGTCGACTCAACGTGAAATCGCCCGGCGGGCCAAAACCTCCCTCAAGACGGTGTCGCGCGTCATCAATCGGGACCCGCTGGTCAATGCCGAGACGCGTGCGCGCATCGAAGCCATCATAGCAGAGATCGGCTACGAGCCATCACAGGCAGCACGGATGATGCGTTCGCAGCGCTCCAATGTCATCGGCTTCCTTGCCGATGGCGTTGCCACGTCCAGCTCTTCCATCGATCTCATTCGCGGCGCCCAGGACGTGGCCTGGGAACGCGGCAAGCAGATGATGCTGTTCAACATCGAGCGTGGCACGGCAAGCGCCGCCAATGCGGATAGCCAACTGACGGCCTTTCGTGCCGAGGCAATCATCTATGCCGCAGTATTTCACCAGGAAGTCGACATTCCGAACACTGGTGTGCCGCATGTTCTACTGAACTGCTTTGACAAGAGACATCGCCATACAGCCATCGTCCCTGACGATTATCAACTGGCCTACGACCTGACACGCGTTATTTTCGAGCGGGGCTACAAGCGGCCGGTTTTCCTGAACCTCAATTCCGATATCGTCGCCAGCCACCTGCGCGCCGACGGTTTTGTCGATGCCGCGGCGGCCTTGGGCCACGATGTCAGCAACGCCATCTACACTGCCGTTATTTCGCGCGCAGGAACCACGCCGCGACTAGCCACGCACGATATCCTGCCGCCGCTCTTTGCAGGCGAGGAAACGCCCGACCTGGTACTGTGCGGCCAAGACACCATGGCCATGAATGTGTATTTCGAACTGGGCGAATTGGGCCTCAAAGTCGGTCGCGACATTGCCGTGGCCAGTTTCGACAATCTCGAGCCCATCGTGAGCCTGCTCAAGCCAGGATTGTCCACCATGGAACTGCCCTATTACGACATGGGACGGGCAGCGATGACGCTTGCTATCGATGGTCAGGACGAAGTGCAAGTACTTCGCCTCAAAGGGAAATTTATTGAGCGACATTCGCTGTAGCGCACAATTTTGCACAGCAGCCATGCGCCATTGACAACGTGAGACAATCTGCATAGCAATTGTCTCACGTTGTCATATCGCGATGACGCCGCTTTCGGAGGAGATAATCGATGAAGCATGCCCTTTACGCAGGGGTGGCTGTGGCCGCCTGCGCCATGTCCTCGCACGCCTTTGCCGGCCAGCTCACCGCCTGGGTGATCGATGGCGATAGCGAAAAACCCTATTTCACTCAGCTCGAAGAGAGCTTCAACGCCACGTACGGCGCCGAAGGCATCACCCTCGATGTCGTGCCGATCCCCAGCTATAACGAGGCGATCCAGGCCGCTACCCTGTCCGGCGGTCTGCCCGACGTGATTATGCTCGACGGCCCGAACATGGCCTCCGTGGCTTGGGCCGGCACCATCCAGCCCATCGGCGACCTGCTCGATCCCGAAATCATTGCCGACCTCCTCCCCGCCATCAAGGCGCAGGGCACTTATGGTCCGGAAGAAGAATTCTACTTCATCAGTCCCTATGACTCCGGCACCATCCTGTGGGGCAATAAGGCGCTGCTCGAACAGGCGGGCGTACGTATCCCGACCACGGTCGAAGATGCTTGGACGCGCGAGGAGTTCGCCGATGCCCTGGCCAAGCTCAAGGCACTGCCGGGCATCGAATGGCCGCTCGACGTCAAAATGAACTACGGTGCCGGCGAGTGGATGACCTACGGCTTCTCGCCTTTCGCCCAGTCCAACGGCGGCGACATCATCGACCGTGAAACCTGGGTCGCCGAGGGTACGATCAATTCCGACGCCAATGTCGCCACCCTGACCACGTTGCAGGACTGGAACAAGGCCGGCTACATCGTTCCGGCCAGCGCAGGCGACAACAAGTTCTACGGCGAAAAGACCGCGGCTCTTTCGTGGGTTGGCAATTGGATGTGGCCGGCGCACCGCGAAGGCCTGGGCGACGATCTCGTCCTAATCCCCCCGCCGGCCTTCGGCGAAGCCGGGCCGATCTCGGCCAATGGCGGGTGGGGCTGGGCCGTGCCCACCTCCTCGACCAATCTCGAGGATATCAAGGTCTTCCTCAATTATGCCATGTCCAGTGAACAGGTCGCGGCCTATGCCGACACCACTGGCTATGTGCCATCGCGCGCCTCGGCCATTCCGCTGTCCAAGACCTACGGTGCAGGCGGCGATGGCGAGATATTCGCCAAGCTGGCCGGCTGCTGTGCCGTGGTCCGTCCGGTGCACCCTGCCTATCCTGTCATCACCAATGCCTGGGCTACCGCAGTGGTCAACGTCTTGTCCGGTGATGTCGATGTGAAGGCCGAGCTCGATCGCGCCGCCCAGACCATCGACCAGGACATTGCCGATAACAACGGCTATCCGCCTTTCGGGCAGTAGGCCGCATCACGGGCGCGCTTCCTCACGGCGCGCCCGTATTCTTTTCTGGGGCCGAACCAAGGCCGGAGGATTTCCCATGCGTATCAGGACCAAGGGGCAGGGCCAGGAGCTGGCCATGCTGCTGCCGGCGCTGATCTTCATCACCGCCCTCATTGTCGTACCCTTCCTGCTCTCGGTGTGGTTCTCCTTCACCGACCAGCGCCTGGTGCCGCGCCCGATCCCTACCAAGTTCATCGGCGCAACCAACTATGAACGCATGCTCGTCGATCCCCTGTTTTGGCAGGCGATCTGGAACACGGTGCTGTTCGCGCTGATCGTGACGCCGGTGCAACTCGCCATGTCGCTGGGCGCCGCGCTGATCCTGAACTCAGCCATTCCCTTCCGCGGCTTCTTCCGCTCGGTGGCCATCCTCCCGCTGCTCCTGCCGATGACCGTCATCGTCTCGATCTGGGCGGTGCTGTTCCGCATTCCCTCCGGCCCGTTTAACGCGGTTTATCAGTGGTTTGCGGGACAGGGCGCCTATGTCGATTTCCTCGGCAATCCCTCCACGGCCATGCTCTCGGTCGTGGCGCTTTCCGCCTGGGCGACCTTCCCTTACCAGATGCTGATCTATCTCGCCGGTTTGCAGGATATCCCGCAGGACCTCTATGAGGCTTCCAAGCTCGACGGCGCCAAGGCCTGGCAGCGCTTCCGCTACGTCACGTGGCCCGGGCTGCGTAACGTCAACATCTTCCTGATCATCATCACGACAGTGGGCGCGCTCAAGCTCTTCACCCAGGTCGATATCCTCACCAAGGGCGGACCTAACGGCGCCACGACGACGATCATCCACTACCTTTTCAAGCAGGGATACGCGACGCAGAAGGTCGGCTATGCCTCGGCGGTCGCCGTGTTCTTCTTCCTCGCCGTTACCGCCATCGCGCTGCTGCAGCGCCGCTTCCTCAAGAATGAGGGAGAAGCCTGATGCGCATCCCCCGCGACGCTATCCTGCCGTCCCTGTTCGCGCTGGTCCTGGCGCTGGGCGTGCTGCTGCCGCTCCTCATGATGGTGACCATCAGCCTTAACCCCAACGAGCAGGACATCATGGTTTCCATGGGCTCCATACGCTCATTCATCCCGCAGGTCTTCAGCCTCCAGAACTATATCGAAGTCTGGACCGACCCGGTCCATCCCTTCGGCCGTTACCTCGCTAATACTGCGCTGATTACCTTCTCGACGCTGATCCTTTCGATCTTGTTCAATTCCATGGCCGCCTTCGTGCTGGCGCAGGGAACACTGGCCATCCGCAAGCCGGTGATGATCCTGATCCTGGCCACGCTCGCCGTGCCCGGCGAAAGCCTTGTCCTGCCGCAATTGATGATGGCAGGCTGGCTGGGCCAGATCGATAGCTACCAGGTGCAGATCGTGCCGGGCGTGGCCAATGCCATGTCGATCTTCCTCTTCTACCAATTCTTCTCGCGACTGCCCAAGGAGCTGATCGAGGCGGCGCGCATCGACGGCTTCTCCTTTTTCCAGATTTACCGGCATGTCGCCATGCCGCTCTCCAAGCCCGTCATATCGGCAATCGCCGTGCTGCAATTCCTCGAAATCTGGAATGCCTATCTTTGGCCGGTCATGGTCACGCGCGGCCCCGAATATCGGCCCCTGTCTGTCGCCATGTCCGCATATTTCGGCACCAACCAAGCCGCCTGGGGCAATATCATGGCCTTTGCCGTCTCCATGGCCGTGCCCGTCATTCTATTCTTCCTCATTCTCCAGCGCCAGTTCATCGCCTCGGTGATGTCCTCGGGCGTCAAGGGCTAGCCATGACTGAAAAATTCCGCCCCAACCTGCATTTTTCCCCGCGCTCCGGCTGGATGAACGATCCAAATGGCATGATCCGCAAAGACGGCGTCTGGCACCTGTTCTTCCAGCATGATCCCGACAGCATTGCCCACGGGCCGATGCATTGGGGCCACGCCACCAGCACCGATCTCGCCCATTGGGACGAACAGCCCGTCGCGCTCTATCCCACCGATCTGGGCACCTGCTTTTCCGGCAGCGCCATCGAGACTGATGACGGGGTGAAACTCTTCTACACCGCCCATAGCCGCACCCCTGCGGGTGCGGACTACCAGGTCCAGTGTCTTGTCCATGCCGATGCCGATGTCGGCGTTTTCGAGAGCGATGCCGCCAATCCGGTGGTGCCCAATCCCGGCCTGACGGCGTTCCGCGACCCCAAGGTCATCTGGCACGCCGCCAGCGGCAAATGGGTGATGCTGGTCACTGAAGGCCAGTCCATCGGCTTTTATGGCTCTGCCGATCTCAAGAACTGGACCCATCTCTCCAGCTTCGGTGAAACCCATGGCCGCCATAGCGAGGGCCCATGGGAATGCCCCGACATGGTGCCGCTGACGGCGCCCGATGGCAGCGTGGTCTGGGTGCTGATCGTCGGCCTCAATCCCGGCGGCTATGCGCTGGGTTCGGGTACCCAGTATTTCCTTGGCCAGTTCGACGGCACCACCTTCACCAATGCCAATGGGCCCGATACTGAGCTCTGGCTCGACTATGGCCGCGACTACTACGCCGCCCAGTCCTTCTTCGAGCGCAACGGCACCGAGACACCCACCGCCATCGCCTGGGCCAGCAACTGGCTTTATGCCCGCCAGACCCGTACCGAAGCGTTCCGTGGGGTCATGTCGCTGCCGCGCGAATTGCGACTGGTCGATACGCCGGATGGCCTGCGCGTCGCTTGCCACGTTCCGGCCATTGCGGAAGCCGGTATTGCCGAAGCCGTGCTGCCGGGCACCAACCGCACCGACCTCATGGCCGATCTCAAAATCGGCGATGAACTGGTGATCACCCTGTTTGGTGAGCGTGAACCGAGCTTCATCGTCCACCGCGCCAGCAAGAACCGAGGCCGCATCCGCACCATTCGCCATGCGCTCGACGGGCTCGACCACTTCGCTCATGACTATGCGGTCGATCTGCCCTGGCCCGAAAACGGCGTGCTCGATCTCACTGTCTATGTTGATCGCGGCCTGGTTGAACTCAGCGCTGCCGATGGACTGGTGTGGATCACCAATCTGTTCTTCCCGGCCGATCCGGAAGCCCCGCTTGCCGTGCGCCTGCTGGAGCCGGCCAATGCGTAGCCTTCTCGCCGCATTGCTCCTGGGCACGTGCACCACCGTTCAGGCGGCGCCGCTCTATTTCGCCGGCGAAGTGGCCGGCGTTGGCGATCCCAATCCCTTTTTCGAAGACGGCACCTATTCGGTGTTCTACCTGCAGAACCAGGGCCGCCACCCTTGGTTCGTGTCGCAGACATCCGATCTCCAGAACTGGTCCAAGCCCGTCAAAGCTGTCCCGGTTGGCGAACCGGGCGCGCCCGATTACTGGACCGGCAGCGGCAGTGTCATTGCCGACCCCACGGGCGGCTATCGCCTTTACTACACCGGCCACGATCCGGAAGGCAGGCCGAAGGAAGTCACCATGGAGGCCCGCGCCGCAACGCTGGTCGGGCCCTGGACCAAGATCCCCAAAACAACCTTCGCCGGCCTTCCCATTTATGACGAATGGGATTTTCGCGATCCCTTCGTGTTCTGGAACGAGGATGCCGACGCCTGGTGGATGCTGCTGACGACGCGGCATGACGGCAAGGCCGCCATCGGCCTATACACCTCTCCCGACCTGGGCAGCTGGACCCCCGCTGACCCGATCTACGCCGAAGAGTCGCCCCTCAATCTCGAAGTGCCCGACCTGTTCAGTGAGGGCGATGACTGGTTCCTGCTCTATTCCGACCAGCGCGACAGTTCCCGCCAGGTCCGCTATCTCACGGCTGCGACCAGCGTCGGGCCCTATGCCTATGGTCCCTACGATGCCCTGGATGGCCGCAGCTTCTACGCCGGCAAGTCCGCAGGCACGGGCGATGACCGCCTGCTGTTCGGCTGGGTGGCACACAAAAACCTGCGCAAGGACGCGATGAACCTCGTCTGGGGTGGCGATCTCATCATGCACGCGCTCAAGCGCACCGATGATGGTGCCCTCGCGGTCAGCCTTCCCGAGGGCCTCGCCAACCAGTTCGATACCGCGCGCGCGACGCTGTCGCGGGAAAACCTCGAGATCGGCATACCCGACACGGCCTTGCGCGCTCGCGCCGCGCTTTCGGTCGAACCCGGTACCCGCTTCGGCCTCAGTTTCACCGCCACCAATTCGGGCCGAGTCAGCACGCTGGAAATCGACACGGCCAAGGGCGAAGCGGCTTTTCTCCACAATAACGACCCCAATGGCGCGCCGCGCGTCGCCTTTCCGCCCAGCGCTGACGGGGCCTTCACGCTCGACCTGGTGGTCGATCCCGAACTGGGGCTGGGCGTCCTCTATATCAACGATTCTCGCGCCCTGAGCTTCCGCTACTATCGGGTGGGCGCCACCACTGTTTCGCTGTTCGCCGATGCCGGTTTCGCCACGCTCGATGGCACCGTTTCCCTGCGCAGCACCGATCGCACCGAGGAGAAGCCCAATGGCTGATGTCGTCTTTACCGCCGTCCAGAAACGCTACGGCGCCGTCGAGATCATTCCCGGTCTCGATCTCACCATCCCCGATGGCTCCTTCACCGTCTTGGTCGGGCCGTCCGGCTGCGGCAAGTCCACCCTGTTGCGCATGATTGCCGGCCTCGAAGAGGTCTCGGGCGGCTCGATCCATATCGGAGGCGAAGACGTCACCACCCGCGATCCCTCCCAGCGTGGCATCGCCATGGTGTTCCAGTCCTACGCGCTCTACCCGCATATGAGTGTCGCCGACAATATCGGCTTCGGCCTCAAACTCTCGGACATGCCAAAGGCAGAGATCGCGACGCGGGTGCAGGATGCGGCAGACACGCTGCAGCTCACTCATCTGCTCGATCGCAAACCTAAACAATTGTCCGGCGGCCAGCGCCAGCGCGTCGCCATTGGCCGCGCCATCGTGCGCAAGCCAAAGGTGTTCCTGTTCGACGAACCGCTGTCCAATCTCGACGCGGCCCTGCGTGCCCAGATGCGCGTCGAACTGGCCGAACTGCACAGTCGCATCGGCGCCACGATGGTGTACGTCACCCATGACCAGGTGGAAGCCATGACCATGGCCGACCGGATCGTGGTGCTCAAGGATGGCCATATCGAGCAGGCCGGCGCGCCGATGGAGCTGTACCGCAAGCCCGCCACGCCATTCGTCGCCGGCTTCATCGGCTCCCCGAAGATGAACTTCATCACCGGAGAGGAAGCCAGGAAACTGGGCGGCGACACGGTGGGCATTCGTCCCGAGCACTTGCGTATCACCGCGGACGCTCAGTGGCAGGTTACGGTCCGCCACGTCGAACACCTGGGCAGCGAGACTCTAATCTATGTGACTTCGGATTCTCTGGGGCCGCTTACGATCAAGACCGAGGGCGATATCGGCATAGATCCGGGGCAACAGGTTCGGGTTGGATATGACTCCGCCGATCTGCACCGATTTAAGTCCGGCGCGAGAGCGGAAGTCTACACCTGACCTGCCCAATCCGCCTGCGAGCGTACAACCCCTGCGCCTCGGTGACTGTCGGAATTTGCATTTGCTCGCTTGCCCATCACGCACCATCGACCCCCCAACCTCAACTGGCCGCATCCATACCGGCATTCGACAAAAGCTGCCTGTCCGCTACTGATGCGATGGACGGCTCTCCTCCCCCCTGCGGTAAGATCGCGGGGCTAGAGCTGAGGAGAGCTGTGATGGGCAACATTACGACGATTGGTCTGGATATCGCGAAGTCAGTGTTTCAAGTACACGGGGTGGATGCAGCGGGCGAGATTGTCGTCCGGCGGAAGCTGACGCGTGGGCGTGTGTTGGCGTTTTTCGAGAAGCTCCCGCGATGCCTAGTGGGGATCGAAGCCTGCAGCTCCTCACATTATTGGGCGAGAGAGCTCACCGCCCGAGGACATGATGTTCGACTGCTGCCGGCACAGTACGTGAAGCCGTATCTGAAGCGGCAGAAGAACGATGCAGCCGATGCTGAGGCCATCTGTGAGGCAGTGACTAGGCCCACCATGCGCTTCGTGCCGATAAAGTCGCCCGAGCAGCAAAGCGTGATGATGTTGCACCGGGTGCGGTTGATGCTCAACCGTCAGCGCACGCAGATATCGAATGCGTTGCGGTCTCACCTGGCGGAGTCGGGGTCGTTGCGCCGATCGGCCGCAATGGTGTCGAGCAACTGCTCCTCGTCGTCAATGACGAGAACGAAACCAGGGTGCCGTCTGACGCACGGCAGTGCTTGCGCATGCTCGAGGCGCAGCTCCGGGTCGTGAAGGAGCAGATTCTCGAGAACGATCGCCGCGTGCGTGCGAGCGCACGTGAGACCGAGCTTGGTCGGCGGTTGATGGAGATCCCGGGTGTAGGCCCGCTGCTGGCGAGCGCGTTTGTCGCCACCGTCGCCGATCCGCATGCGTTCAGATCTGGGCGTTGCCTCTCTGCCTGGATCGGGTTAGTGCCCAAGCAAAACTCCAGTGGCGGCAAGGAAAAGCTCGGCAGCATATCCAAAGCCGGCAATTGCTACTTGCGCCAAATGCTGGTGGTCGGAGCAATGGCGGTCATCCGCTTTGCTGAGCGCAACGGCACCAAGAGGCCGTGGCTCGTGCAACTGATGGCGCGGCGAACTTTTACGATTTGTCCAACGGCGTCTATGCAGCCGCATTGCATCAACCCAATCGGTTTGAACCGGGTAAGCAAGCTCGAGTTGAGTGCTGCGCCTCTCACTCAAATCCAATGCGATCTCTGCGAAGCGACTTGTGTCCAGATAGAGCATGGCCCATGCGCGTGTTTTGCCATCAAAGGGGTGCTCCGATTTGGACCTCGCCAGGATTGACCGCGATGACGTCTCCGCGGATAGCTTCAACTGCCCCATGCCGCTCGAGGAGCGCTGCGCGCCGGACAACACTACTCCGACACCGAACTGATCGTGGTTTCGTCTGCATACCCTTCCAGGAAGGGTATAGCAAAGTCACTGACCAGCGGTGAGCCCACAATCTCGTAGTGGGTTTGGTTCGGGATAACGGCCAAACGGCTGGCGCCGACATTCTCGCGCCGCCAGCCCCCCTCATCCGCTCCGCCCCCGAGCAGCTCGAAGAACTCCACGGCCTTGGCTATGCGGATGGAATCCCAGTCGGCGTAGATGAGCAGTGTCGGTGCCTTGACCTCGGGTATTTCCGCACTCCAGTCGTAGTCTTGAGACAAGAGACCGCCGATTTCTCTCACCGCCTCTACCCAGGTATCCGCGCCTGCTTGAGCTTTTCTCACATAGGTCTCGTGAACCGGCGTGCCGACCAAGCTCTCGGCGGCAGTGTCAGGGTCGGCGCCAATGCCTCTCATGCCGTCGAAATTATAGTCATGCCAGTTCGAAAAAGCGAAGGCGGCTGAGACGATCACCAGTCGATCGACGACGTCCGGGTGGTCGATGGCGAGCCGCAGGGCGGTGGCGCCAAGCGAATAGCCCATCACATCGGCCTTCTCGTGTCCGAGAGCCTTGATCAACTCGGCGATGTCGGTCGCCATAGCTTCGAAGGTCATCGGGCGGCCGAGCGCACCGGTTCCGCCGTGGCCTTGTAGGTCGACTCCGATCACCTGCCGATGCTGGGCAAGGCGGGCGATGTTGGGACCGAATGCTTCCAGCCAGCTCAGGCCGCCGTGGAGCAGGATGAGCGGCTCGCCTTCCCCATAGATCTGGTACCACACCTGCACGCCGTTCACGGCGGCATAGCCGCTTTCGGTTGGTTCCGGCACGTCTGACATTGCAGCCTCCTGGGCGGTAATGGGAAAGGCAGCAGCGACAGCCATTGTCGCGGCAGTGATATTAGTCCATCGATCAGGCACCACCGCGTGATATCAGCCCGCAACCACAAGATTTAGGTGGCCGGCAAGGCGGGCTGAAAGGCAGTCGAGGCCCGCAATAGCCGCAAGTCCTTTGAACGCTGCTGTATATCGCCCGATCCGTGGACGATGGTCCGTTTTCCGGATGGCTCTAAAGCCGCGCCATAACTGCTGACTTGAGATGGGGCTGGCTAAGATGCCGGCCGCAACGGTCGCGCGAAGCTGACCTGGAATGACTGTGAATCAACAGAAGCATGGTGTGCCCGCCAGCTAGCGGCCGGCCCCGCAAGGCTAAACCGGGGGCGGATGCCCAGGACAAAGCCGGCCTCGTATCGGACCTGACCACCAAGTTGGCGGTCGGACTTACACTGCCGTCGCGACCTCTTCCGGCAACCTGGACGGCCACCCGGCGCCGATGGAGTATGCCGAGCTTACTGCGCATTGCTGTATGGTATGGCGAGGCCGTGGCGGGATGTCTCCCTAGATCGTTTAAGCGCAATAACCACACGGTGCCGGTGGCGCCAGGCCGCAGGCCGGTGTTCAACGCCGCCGACCTGCTGGCGGGCGCCCTCTATGGTTTCGGCATCCCTCTATATCCTGGAAGAGGATCCCTGTCTCTCGGTGGTCCTTACAACCACCGTCTCCTCAGCGAGCTTGCCTCACACTCAGAGCAAGCCCGATTACTTGTGCTTTTTGGAACTCGCGGGCTCTCGCCAATGACCAAGATGGTTGTGAGTCGACGGTCGGCTGTGCGCCCCATTTTGGACGTTTGGGCCGCCTTTCAAACTTCCTGAAAGCGGACGTGCCGTTCAAGTCTAGGGGATGGCAATGTGCTAGCGCCGTCAAGTCCTCCAGCAGGCCCAATTCCCGCGCGGTCATGGTTCGCGGTGACGTATCGATGGCGCATACCGGGCCCAAAGTGTATCCCTCTGAAGAGACCAAGGGATAGCCCGCAAAAAACCTGATATGGGGATCACCAGTGACCAGCGGGTTGCTAGAGAACCGCAGGTCCCGGGCCGCCTCGGGGACCACCATTGCGCTTTCCTCCAGCATCGTGTGGGCGCAGAAAGAGGCCGAGCGTGGCGTCTCTCCAACCCTTAGCCGAACCAGCGACTTAAACTACTGGCGCTCTTCGTCGACGAGGGTGACTACTACAATGGGAACGTTCAGGGCGCGGCAATAATTCTCGTCAGCCGATCGAGGAATCCTCCGCGTCCGTGTCGAGAATATCGTGCTTTCGCTAGATCTGGAGGCGTTCGGCCTCATCTGGATTCAAAGGCGCCGCCACACCCTCTAGCTCCTGTCCCGCGTTCCAGACATAGTCCGATCCGACTAACAAACTCCAGCTGATTGGTCGCCGTGAATCCGACTCCGTCGCTTGGAAATCGCTTCTGACAAGACGATTGAGAGGGCCTTGGCCACTAGCGAGCCGGATCGATCCTGGCGCCTTTCGCATCAAACCGGAGGATGACCTGCTCGCTCGCCTGAAGCACGACGGCGTCGCCATGCTCGAACGCTGCAGTGCCCGGTAAGCGGGCGATCATCGGCTCTTCCAAGCCGATGTCCACATAAACATAGGACTCCGAGCCTAGGTGTTCCGTGCGCAGTACCGTTCCCGCCCAACCATTTCCACTGGTGGCGACCGTAAGTTGTTCAGGACGCACGCCGATCGTGGTGGCAGCAAATCCTGCCGCATGTTTGCCAGTGAGAAGGTTCATCTTCGGCGACCCGATGAACCCTGCGACGAACAATGACGCGGGGCGTTCGTAGAGCTCCAGTGGCTTGCCCACCTGCTCGATCCGGCCAGCATTGAGTACGACGATTCGGTCGGCCAGGGTCATGGCTTCGACCTGATCGTGCGTCACATAGATCATCGTAGTGTCGGGGAGCGATTGCTTCAGAGTCGCAATTTCAAGGCGGGTCTGCACACGCAGGGCCGCGTCCAGATTGCTCAACGGTTCGTCGAACAAGAAGACCTTTGGATCCCGCACGATGGCGCGGCCGATGGCGACGCGCTGGCGCTGGCCGCCGGAAAGCTGTCGCGGCAATCGGTCCAGCAGGGACTCCAGCTGCAGTTTGCGGGCCGCATCGCGCACCTTGGCATCGATTTCCTCTTTGCTCAGCTTCTGGATCTTGAGCGCATAGGCCATGTTGTCGAACACGCTCATATGGGGATAGAGCGCGTAAGACTGGAATACCATGGCAATGCCGCGACGGGACGGCGCCACATTGGTCACATCCATGCCATCGATCTGCAGAGTGCCGCCGCTGACCGTCTCCAGCC
This sequence comes from Devosia soli, assembly GCF_000970455.1. GTDB lineage: Bacteria > Pseudomonadota > Alphaproteobacteria > Rhizobiales > Devosiaceae > Devosia > Devosia soli. The sequence goes on from NZ_LAJG01000001.1 coordinate 94,896, forward strand.
CCGAGATGCACCGCAGCAGAGTCGACTTGCCGCAACCCGAAGGTCCGACAAATACCACGAATTCACCGGATGGGATCTCCAAGTTCACATTCTTGAGGATGTCGAAGGCGCCGAAGCGCTTGTCGAGATTGCGGATCATGAGTTTGGCCATGGGGCTTCTCCGGGTCGGCCTAGCGGACGAACACGGCCTTTTCGGTTTCGCGTTGATCGAAGAGGCGGAAGGCGGTCTCGGCTTCGTCGAGCCGGAACGTGTGGGTCGCGAGGCGTTCGAGGTCGATCTTGTGGGTCGACAGGGTGGACAGGATGTCCTGGTATTCGTTGATGCCGAAATACCAGGAACCCAACACGGTCAGCTGCTTGCGGATCAGCTGGTCGCTGGGACGGATGGTGGTCTGGGCATTTTCGCCGACAAAGGCCATGCGGCCGAGCGGGGCCAGCGCGTCGAGCGCCATGTTGTGCGCGGCGGTGTTGCCCGAGCAGTCAATGGCGCCTGTGAGTCCTTCGCCGGAAAATTCTCTGATGGCTTCGGCTGCCTGTGGGTCGGTGGGGTCGAGTACGAGGTCAGCGCCGAGCTTTCTGGCAAATTCCCGCCGTTCGGCGATGGGATCGAGAGCCACGACCTGCCCTCCCAGTGCCTTTGCCGCGAGCACGCCGGCTGAGCCCATGGGACCAAGACCCCAGATACCGATGCGCGAGAGGCCGTTGACACCGACCTTGCGGCACGCGGAGAACAGCGTGCCGAATGCGTCGGTGGAGATGGCCGCAGCCACAGCGGACATATGGTCCGGCACTTTCAGCAGGTTGCGCGCCGGCACCTTGATGAACTCGGCATTGCCGCCATCATAAGTGAAGCCGAGGCACTTCCATTTGGGACAGAGGTGCATGTCGCCGCGCCGGCAATGGGCGCAGACGCCGCAGCCAATGGCGAGGTAGACGGCGACGCGATCGCCCACGGCAAATTCGGTCACCGCTTCGCCCGTGGCGACAACGGTGCCTGCCGGTTCATGCCCGCAGACGAAGCCCCCGGTCGCATCCCCTCCCCCGACGACGGCATTGCCGTAATAGAGGCTGAGATCGCTGCGGCAGATGCAGGAGGCATGCATTTCGAGCAGCACGTCGTCCGGGCCAACCTCGGGCACGGGGATAGAGCGGATTTCTACCTGCTTGTTGCCGGGCAGGAAGACGGCTTGCATCTGGGACACGGAATTTCTCCTGTTACTTGACGGCGCCGGCGGTGAGGCCGCGCACAAAGGATCGCTGCATGGCGAGGAACAGCACGACGAGGGGCGCAAAGGCGATCAGACCTGCAGCGGCAATTCCGCCATAGTCGACGCCGTAGCGGCCCTGGAGGCTGGCCGCCCCCACCGTCAGCGGCTTGAGACTTTCGGTCTGGAAAACCACCAGCGGCAGCAGGTATTCCTGCCAGGCGAAGAGGAAGGTGATCAGCCCCAGGGACATGAGGCCGGGCTTGACCACCGGTACGACGATGGTGAGGAAAATCTTGAACAGGCTCGCGCCATCCATCACCGCCGCTTCGATGAGTTCGTCTGGCACGTCCTGCATGACAGTGCGCATCATGAAGACCGAGAACGGCATCAGCAGCGCGGCCTGAGGCAGGATCACGCCGATGCGGTTGTCGATGAGGCCAAGGGCCTGCAAATTCCCGTAGAGCGCCACGATCACCGAAGGTGCCGGGACAACGAGGCCGGCGAGGAACAGGCCGAAGAGCACTTCGCGGCCCCGAAAATTCATCTTGGCGAAGGCAAAGCCCGCCAAGGGCGCCGTCAACACCACCAGAACGGTGACGCTGACCGCGGTGATGACGCTGTTCATGAAGTAGGTGGCAAAACCCGCTTCGCTCCAGATGCGGGCAAAATTGGCGAAGTTGATCGGCCAGCTCAGGGTCAGCGGTCCGGAAAACAGGTCCGCCTCGCTACGGATGGCAGCCAGGAAGACCAGGTAGACCGGCACCAGCGCATAGAGCGCGAAGACCAGGAGGATCAGGTTCTGAACGAGGCGGGTACTTTTGGTCATGGCTTCCTCAGGAGGGCGAAGGCGCCGGCACTGATGGAGAGAACGATGATGAGCAGCACGACCGAAAGCGTGGCGGCGTAGCCGAAGTCACCGACGAGGAAGAAGGTCTTGTAGATGTGGGTGGTGAGCACTTCGGTGGCGTATCCCGGCCCGCCCTGGGTCGTGACCCAGACCAGGTCGAAGAAGCGCATGGCCTCGATGGCGGCATAGAGCCCGAGAAACAGGGTGGAGCCGCGCAGCAGGGGCACGGTGAGATCGCGGAACTTGCGCCACCAGCTGGCTCCATCGATCGAGGCGGCCTCGTAAAGGGCAGGATCGATCGACTGGATGGCGGCGAGGTAGATGATCACGCAGAAACCGAAGAAGGTCCAGGCGCCCACGACGTTGAGCGAGAGCAGCGCAGTATTGTCCTGGGCCAGCCAAGCGCCGGCCAGCCCGCCGAGTCCAACCGCCTCGAGCCCGAAATTGAGCAGGCCGAAAATGGGATTGTAGATCCAGCCCCAGATGATGCCGGCAACCACCAGCGGGATCGTCCGAGGGATGAAATAGATCGCGCCCAGCCAGCGCACGACATTGGCGTTGCGCTCGGCCAGGATGGCCGCGATGACCAGCCCGGCAAGCAGCGGAAAGGCCAGGGTCAGTACCACCCAGATGGCATTGTGCCAAAGCGCGGTCCAGAACACGCCGTCGCCGAGCAGCCGCCCATAGTTGGCGAGGCCGATGAAGTCGCCGGCAATGCCGTTGTCCCAGTCGAAGAAGCTGAAGCCGAAGACCTGCAGGATGGGCAGGCCGACGAACAGCAAGTAGAGGGCCAGTGAAGGCGCCAGAAATAGATAAGCGGATCGGGTGGTCAGCATGGCGCACTCGCATCATGGACGGGGGAGGCGGGCTCTCATGAGAGCCCGCCTTCGGGGAGCAAGGGCGGTCAGGGCACCCAGCGCTCGCCGTTGTCAATGGCCGTCTGCCAGGCCGTATCCATCGCGCCGAGGAACTCATCGGCTGTGGCATCGCCGCCAATAAGGCGCTGCAATTCGGCATAGAGCACCTGGGTGACGCTTTCCGGCAGGGTCGTGTGGAGGTCGTAGAAGTTGGCGTCCGGCGTCGCGAGGCCCTGGCTGTAGAACGACTTGACGATGGGCAGTGCGTCCCACTGCTCGAGTTCCTCGGGGGTGGTGCCAATGGGGACAAGGAAGCCCTTTTCAACCCAGACTTCGCGGCTGGCCGGCGAAATCAGACAGTCGATGTAAGCCGCGGCAGCGTCCTTCACTTCCTGGCTGGCATTGGCCGAGACCTGCCATTGCGAACCTTCGCCCCACATCGTGCCGGGCGCTACGCCATCGGCGACCGGGGGCAGCATGAAGACGCCGAGATCGAAGGAGGCGCCCCTGGCCATGTCCTGGAGCACCCAGGTGCCGGTGATGGTCATTGCGGCCCGGCCGGACAGGAACAGCGCATTGGCCTCGTCATAACCGATGCCATTGAAGCCGTTGGGGAAGTAGCCGTTCTCGGCCCAGGACTGGAAGGTCTCTGCCGCCAGCTTGAACTGCTCGTTGGCCCAGGGCGTGTCGCCGAAAAGGACCTCTTCCTCCACGGCCTTGCCGGCCGAAAGGCCGAGCAGGAGGCTCAGCGTATTGGTGGCCGGCCAGCGGTCGCGATTGCCGAAGGCGATTGGCGTAATACCCTTTTCCTTGAATGCTTCGGCCGCGGCCTGGAATTCGGCATAGGTGGTGGGCACGGCGATGCCGTTTTCCTCGAACAGTGCCGGGTTGTAATAAACCCCCATCAGGTCCTGCTCCATGGGCACGCCATAGATGGCGCCCTCGAAGCTGTTGCGACCGCGATAGAAGTCGTTGATGCCCTCCCAGCCATACTGCTCATAATAGTCGTCGAGCGGCGCCAGTGCGCCGACCCGCGCATAGCCGGCCAGCACGGATGCGGCGGGCCAGGTGTAGGCGAGGTCGGGGGTCTTGTTGGCCGAGACGGCGAGGCGATAGCTGTCACGGATGCCGATCGAGGGCGCAATGGTCCGCAGCACGGTGGCGCCACCGAGATCGGGCTCGCAGGTGCCGATCAACTCGTCCATTGCCGGGCCGGCCGCCGTGATACCGGCCATGGCGAACTGGTCCCATTGGGTCACCACGGTCTGGGCCGTGGCGGCCTGGACCGAAACGCTGGCAACAAGACCGGCGGCAAGCAGGACGGGCAGCGAGCCTCGGGGTAAAAGTGTCATAGTTTCCTCCTTCTATGAGCAGTCGTGATCGGGTGTTGGCGCTTTCAGACCAGCAAAGACCGGATATAGTCATGGGCGCGCCGGGCCAGGTCGTCCGGCTCCACATTGCGGCGATTGAAGCCGATCTCCATAGTGAGATAGCCGTCAAAGCCCTCGGCCTTAAGGGCGTCGAGCAGGCTCCGGTAATCCACCACGCCGCTGCCGGGCGGTTCCCGGTTCACGTCGGCAAGGTGGATATGGGTTAGGTCCCGGCCCAGGCGATGCACGTAGTCGGTGGGCACTTCGTTGCGGTAGAGCGTATGGAACGTGTCGAACATTGCCTTGACGTTTGGCAGGTCGACCTGTGCAAGCATCGCGATAAGGTCATCGCAATCGTCGACGAGATTGCTGTCCGACGCCGTGGGTTCGACCGCAACGGTGATACCCAGCGGCCGGGCAAATTCGGCGATCTCGCGCAAGGCATCGCGGCTCCAGGCCCAGGCCTGCTCGCGGCTGGTGCCATAGACCTGCCAGCCGGCGACATAGAGCAGCGTCTTGCCACCCCATTCCGCACAGAGTTCGGCGACCTGCTTGTACTGATCGATGGCGCCAGCGCGCTCCAGGGGATTGGCGGAAGCGACATTGAAGCCCGGACCGCCACCCGGAGCAGGGAGCATGCTCGAAACGGCCAGGCCGTTGTCATCAAGGACTTGGCGAATTTCGCGGCGGCGTTCCTTGGTCAGATATTCGGGATAGGCATGGGGGCTGGCGGCGCCGATTTCGATGCCATCATAGCCGATGCGTGCAAGGCGCTTGATAACCTCTTCGAGCGGGTAGGCCGGCACCCAGACCGGAAAGCTCGAATAGACCCAGGTGTTGAATGCCAGTTTCAAAAGGCTGTCCTCCTTCAGGCAAGGCAGTATCGTCCCGGGAATCTGCGATTCCTCAGATGGAGCCGGCGTTCTGCGCGCCGGATTTGCTTTGCGTTTGTCCCTATGGCTTACGGCACTACATCGCGTCGCAACAGCCGCAAAAATGTCCAGATTGGACAGATTGCAGTGACATTGGGCGTCAGACGGGATCGAGGCCCCGCATGACCGTTTCGGCGCGGTTCTGTGCGCTGTTCAAGGCTTCGGCGCGGCTCTTGCGGCCGCTGAGCATATCGTGGAGTTCCTCTCCGGCTATCGTGATCAAGGCTGAAATGCCAGGCACCGGTGGGCGCGGCCAGGCGCGCAGCACACCCTGGCGAGCAATGGTATCGACGATGCCGATAACCGGCGACATCGCCTGGACTTCGGGGTCGCGATTGACGCTGAAGCGCGGGCTGGCAAGGCTGCCATTGGTCATGAACAACTTGGCGGCGCTTGCCGATGTCAGGGCCGCCAGGGCTGCCCAGGCCGGCGCGACCCGGTCCGGCGCGATATTGCTCGGAATTGCCAGGGCGTAGCCGCCCAAAGGAGAAATCGGCCGGCCCGTCAGCCCGGTGGGCTGAGGCAGGTACCCGGTCTTTCCATAGGCTGGCGAGCTTGCGTCGCGCTCGAAGAGGTTGACAAGCAGGGTGTGGGCATAGGCCAGTGCCGTATTGCCGCTGGCATAGGCGCGCGCGCGATCGTACCAGGTCATGGAAAGGATGCCCGGCGGCGATACCGACAGGAGGGATTGCAGATAATCGGCCGCTGCGTGGGCCGCATCGCTGTCGAACATGGGACGCAGGTGAGCCTCTGTCATGTCCTCGGGCCGAAAGCCATCGGCCACCCGCTCCAGGTTGACGATGGGCTGGCCATGGGCCGCCATGGTCACCATGAATGTGTGGCCAAGGGCGGTGCCACGCCCGCCATTCCAGGCAATGCCGAACCGGCCGCGCTCCGGCGCATGCATGGCCTTGGCGACGGCAAGCGTCTCCGCGGCCGTCCGCGGCGGCGCGAGGCCCGCCGCTTCGAGGAGGTCCGTGCGGTAAACGAGAAGTTCGGCGGTGCTCAAAAGAGGGATTCCATATTGAGCGTCGCGGCGGCGGGCACTGGCCATCGCATCGGGCAGGAAATCGGAAATATCCATGTCCGACTGCGCGATCAGATCATCGAGCGGGCGGAGACGGCCACGCTGCACCATGTCGCCGAACCAGGGCAGGTCGCAGGCTATTATGTCATAGGCAGAGCCCGGGCGTTGTCCGTTCTGGACAATTTCCGCACGCAGGCGATCGATCGACAGGGCCTTGGACTGGATCGGGACACCCAGGATCATTTCGAACTGGCGCTTGAGCGTGTTCATGGCCATGAATGTCGGATCGGCATGGACCAACAAGCGCAGTCCGCGCGGCAGGGCCAGCTTGCTTTCCAGCACTGTGGGTGGCGGGATGACGGCCGCGATGTCGGCGACCGGCTTGCCCTGGGTCCGTGCCCCATCGCCGCTGGCCTGTTCGATGAGGCGGCGCGTGTGCCCGGCAAAGATCTGCCACCGGCGCAGCAGTTCCGAAGACGGATGCAGCGAAAAGGAACGGCCCGTCGTCGTCCGCGGCCGCCGGACCAGAATGCCTTCCGCAATCAGTCCCTCGATGGTCCTGAAGGCGGTGCCATAACTGAGACCGGACGCTGCGGCCAGGGAAGACATGGTCGTCAATCGACCGCCGACGTGGTTATGCATGACATGAAGCACGATGCCCAGGTCGCGGGAGTCTATGCCCAGATGATCGTTGCTCGTGCTGCGCAGGGCGTCGACGAACTCGATGGTCTGCAGCATGCCCATATTCGAGGCCGGCCGGACTGGGGAAGGATCCTGAGCCTCATAGGGCCCCTCCGGCAGGTTGTCAGCCCTGTCAGGTTGCTGGAGTCGGGGATGTCTAGCCACGCGTTACACCAGTTCGGGTCAATTCATGCATAACGACCGCGACCACTTTATCAAATTGACGCCGATGTACGGCCGCAATCAAGAGGCGCCGTACCTCTTTTCGCTTCCGGTCCAGCTTCTGGTGTACCTACCGTTACTCACCGGCAAAGGGCAGATCGAGACCATAGCAGACAGACGGCTATTGGAGGTGGCCACGACTAAGCCGCAACGGGGTCATGAGCAGCTTGGCAGGAACACGCCCCATTTCAGTCATTCCAGCGCCCTCGGCGGCTTCCTAAAAGCTGCCCTGCCTCCTGCAACCCAAACTCCGCCAATATCCAGTTGACTGTCTTGTTCACCGGCCCATCCGCGCGATGCTGTTCTGCCCAGGACATGAACAGATGCTGCCCCGAGCTTTCTGGTTCGCGCCAGATTTCCAACAATCGACCTGATTCCAGATCGTCCGCCATCATATGCACCGGAGCGATGGCGACGCCGTGACCGTTGATTGCCGCATCCAATGCCAGAGCCGATCGGTCGAAATTCAACAGGCCACCTTTTGCCTGGTGCGCGCCTGGACCAATCAGGCGCTCCCACCGCCGATGCGCGTCCTGCAGAAGCGGCAAAGACAGCATCGCCTCAAAGTCCATCGGACTATCGGGCCTGCGAAGTTGCGGACTGCAAACAGCAACCAGTTGCAGCGCCGTGAGGCGCTCCACGTGTTGGCCAGGAGCGTGTTGAGGCGTCCTGTCCGGCCATATTGCGATCTCGTTCCGACCGAGGGCGCGCTGGAGGAATCCCTCATGAACCTCCGTCGTGATCGCAACGTGTGGGACCTGCCGGGTGAAGCGTTTCAGTCGAGGCATCAACCAGCGGGACGCGAATGACGGCCCGAGGTGCAACACGACCTGGCTCTGGCCACGCTCGAGGTTGGCGTTGGCGGTGGTGAGGATAGAAAGCGCCGCATCGACGGCGTCCTGGTATCTTTCGCCATTCTCGGTGAGGCGCACCCCCCGGGCCTGTCGCTCGAACAATGCGACGCCCAGTTCGCCTTCCAACTGCTTTATACGTTGAGACACCGCGCCGTGGGAGATACTCAGGGCCTCTGCAGCGCGCTGGAAACTGCTGTGTCTCGCGACGACGGCGAAGATGCGCACCGCGTTCAGATTGATATTGCGCGACATATGGGCCCTAGCCGTTAGATTTTCTATTGGCTCGTACAGTTTTGCTGCTTTGTCAATTGCTTCGCGCTCTGCGATCAAACCCTTGCCGTTGACCGATAGCAACGACAGTCCGAAGCAGGAGGCGACAGCGTGACAATGACCATTCGACCGGCAGCCATGCACGACTTGGAGCCGATAGCGGACCTGCTGCTCGCCCATGCCAAAGCGCGGGAGGCAGCGGACCCCGCGCTGTAGAAATTGGAAAGCGAACCGCGTCAAAGCATCCTGTCGGCAGTGCAAACCTCGATGGAGGCAGGGGAGGACCGATGGCTGGTCGGTGAAACCGGAGCGAACATCATTGGCGTCACGCACGCCATGCATCTGCCGGTCCCGCCCATTTATGCTGGCGACTTCGGAGTTCCGGGCCTGCTCATGGAAGATTGCTGCATTTCGGTCGACGCGCCACCCTCAACTCGAACTGACCTACTGAAGGCAGCAGAGGCCGACCTAGTTCAATCAGGCACCCGGATGGTGCTCGGCACGAGCGTTGTAGGCGGCGACTGGGCAGAGGACTATGCTCAGCAGGGCTATGAGCCCGTAACTCTTTATTTCTCGAGGGCCGGGCTGCGTGACGCCACCAGCAGCTCTGATGTCCGTCAGGCCGATGCGAGCGATGTGGCCGACATTGTCAGCGCAAGTGCGGTCAACCGCCAGATCTTGCAACACCTGAACCCGCGCTTCTGGCGCCCTCACCCCGAGGCGGACGATCGCTTCGGACGCTGGATGCAGCACAGCCTGACCTTATCGGACCGAGACATGTTCGTCTCGCTTGGCGATGGTGAGTTCCGAGGCTATGCCATCTCGCAACCGGCAACGCGTCTGCATTTCCCCAGCCCTCATGACATTTCGTCCACGGGGGTGATCGACGATTATTTTCACCAGACCATAGCAAACCCCGAAGGCCCATCGCCGCGTTGGGCAGACGGTCATGCGCTGCTGGAAGCGGCAGAAATGGCCCGCCAGAAGCGCGGAAATAGCGCCGTCCTGGTCGTTTGTCCTGCGGCCTGGAGGACCAAGATCGCGCTGCTCGAAGAGGCCGGCTACCGCAAGGCAATCACCTGGTTCGTCAAGATTTTCACCTGACGACAACGGATCTCCGCGCCAACCGACCATCGAACATTGGGTGCCGATATGCTCGCCGACGAGGACCGAATTTTCACCAACCTCTATGGCCATCACGACTGGACCCTGGAGGGCGCGCGTCAGCGTGGCGCCTGGATGGGAACTCGTGAATTCATCGATGCGGGCCGAAATTGGATAACCAGCGAGGTCAAGGCTTCGGGACTGCGCGGGCGTGGCGGCGGCGGCTTCCCCACCGGCCTCAAATGGACGTTCATGCCACCCGAAAACCCTGATCGGCCAAATTATCTGTTGGTCAATGCCGACGAATCCGAACCCGGCACCTGCAAGGACCGAGAAATTCTGCGCCACGATCCGCACCATCTCGTCGAGGGCTGCCTGCTCGCAGGCCGCGCGATCGATGCACACCTTGCCTTCGTCTACATTCGTGGCGAATTCGTGCGCGAGCGACAGCGATTTGAAGCGACGGTCGAGCAGGCCTATGACGCCAGACTTATTGGCAAGAACAATCTCCACGGCTGGGACTTCGACATTGCCGTTCACCACGGCGCGGGCGCTTACATCTGTGGTGAGGAAACCGCGCTGATGGAATCGCTCGAAGGCAAGAAGGGCCAGCCACGCCTACGGCCACCCTTTCTAGCCAATGTCGGCGTCTATGGCAATCCGACCACGATCAACAATGCAGAATCCATCGCGGTGGTGCCCGAGATTCTTCGCCGCTCGGGCGCATGGTTCAGTTCGCTTGGTCGTCCAAACAACGCCGGAACCAAGCTTTTCTGCGTTTCCGGTCACATCAACAGGCCTGCCGTCTTCGAGGAGGAAATGGGGGTGTCCTTCGAGGAGATGATCGAGAAACATTGTGGCGGGGTCCGTGGCGGCTGGGACAATCTGCTGGCGGTCATCCCTGGGGGCGGATCGATGCCTTGCGTCCCCGGGGATAGAATCCGCAACGCCTATATGGATTATGACGGCATGCGCGAGGTCGGCTCCTCGCTGGGCAGCGCGGCTGCCATCGTCATGGATAAGTCGACCGACATCATTCGGGCGATCTGGCGGCTCAGCGCCTTTTACAAGCACGAAAGCTGCGGGCAGTGCACGCCGTGCCGGGAGGGGACAGGCTGGATCGAGCGCATAATGGCGCGGATGGTGGAAGGACGGGCGCAGAAACGAGAAATCGACATGTTGTTCGAGGTCACCAAGCAGATCGAAGGTCACACAATTTGCGGCCTCGGCGAAGCGGCGTCCTGGCCGGTGCAAGGCCTGATCAGAAACTTCCGTCATGTGATTGAGGATCGGATCGACAGCTATACCTTCCGCTCCGACGACGACGTGGTGCCAACCTTCGCTGCCGAGTAACGGCCACCCAGGCTGCCTGCCAGACCAAGTCCGCCTAAGAGCGCCGCTGCGTAAAAGCTGATATCGATCTGGAGTCGGCATTCGCCATCTGAGACCCTGCCACAATCGTTTCTTCCTCGGCCGCTTCGGCCACAGGAGAAATGTAATGGGTATCTCAAAATATGACCCTGCCGCTAAAGGGAGGCCTGCTTGGAACGCCGGTAAGCAGGTCGGCGCCAAACGTGCTCTGAAAATCAGACAGATATGGTCGATCCGCTTCTTTCTGGATCGGGAAGGTCGAATGCGGGATCGAGCGCTGTTCGACCTCGCGCTCGACAGCAAACTTCGAGGCTGTGACCTAGTGAAAATCAAGATCGGCAGTCTTGTGGCAGGACCAACCATTCGGTCGCGGTCGATGGTGATCCAGCAGAAGACGGGAAGACCAGTTCAGTTTGAGATCACCGCCGATACAAGGGCCAGTTTATTCGCCTGGCTCGAACGCCGAGGTGGCAGTGTCGATGATTTCGCATTCCCGAGCCGCGTCCATCCCGACGACCATCTAAGCACGCGGCAGAGAGTGGGTAACTGCTATCGGTCTTGCACCAGAGGAATATGGGACCCATTCGCTGCGTCGAACCAAGGCGTCGCTCATCTACAAGGCCACGGGAAATTTGCGGGCCATTCAAATTCTGCTTGGTCACAGCAAGATCGCGAACACAGTTCGCTACCTCGGCGTAGACGTCGACAACGCCCTATCGCTTTCCGAGGCAACGGAAATCTGACTCCCAACCTCTTCGTCGGCGGTGGTTTCAAGACCGTCGGCGAAGCGCCCCCGTTCCGCCGTTGAGAGTTGGATCTCGACAACCCGAAACCTGCCGTTGCGATTACGGCGAGTCAGTTCCAATCAGGATCAGAGAATGCGGCGGTCGACCTCTTGGGACTGATGGCAGTAGCTGTTTATGTGGCTGGCCTTCATAGTTGTCGCCTGCGGCGGACCACTCCACCCTTAGTCGTACCAGGGTGGAGTGAGCGTTCCGGGATCAGATGGCGTTCTGCCGCGCCAGCCAACCTAAGATCGCCAGATTGGTTTCCTCCGGCATTTCCTCCTGGATCCAGTGACCACAATCGAGGCTGATAACCTCCACGTTGGGCACGAAGTCCGCAAGGTTCTCCGCCTGGGGGATCACGTCTCGTTCGCCATAGATCATGAGGGCTGGTTGACGGATGATTGGGTCCACCTCGCCCATCAGCGCCGACGCGTGCGGTTCGAGGACTATGTCCGCCCGGTTCGTAATCTCTCTCGCTAGGCTGCCATCGCGAGGTGCGGTGCGCGGCTTCGATGCGCCCCATTTCAGTCATTTCAAATGGGGGTTGGATTGCCTGAGAGCTGCCGTAAGGGGCCTCCTGAGACAGGGCATCCTTGCTAGGGCATTCGGCGGCCCGACCAACCCCGTGGCAGCACTGGCGTAAACACCACTTGGTCAGGTGTCATCCCTTGCTTGAGCCGAAAATAGAACACGGTCTCGCTCACGCCTCTTGATGCCGCAACCGGCCAAGCCAATCGACCGTCAGCAAGGTAGGTTGAAAGCTTAAGCGACGGACGTTGTGGCGGCGATTTCCTCTGGCGAGGTGGAGCCGGATAAGTTGCCGCTTTCTCAGCCGACCAACGAATGCTGAGTCGACTGTAGAAGACCTCAATCGTTACGCCGTTGGCTTCAGCCACCGGCCACGCTAGCCGACCGTCGTTCATCACGACCGAAAAGTGAGGAAGTCGAGGATCGTCAAAGGGGCCAGTCACTGCTCATTTCCTGTGATTTGATCTCCACGGCGTGTGGCATCGATATTCGTGGATCAGTATCGCAGGTAGCAAGGGCCAGGGCAGCGCTTCGCAAATGCACCCCATTTCTGCCTTTCGTAGGCAATGGAGAAATTCCAAAACTGCCAGTTCCGGTTCATGCCGATCCTCTGAAACAGATCGAGTAGGCCAAACCGCTTATTCCGTTGAAAGCATTCGCAACCGGGTAAGAAGACTTGGCGGGAGTGTGTCAGATATTCTAACTTTGTTCTCATTGTAAATTCAGAGAACTCAATGGTTTCGCCAGCAGAGATCCAGCACACGCGTTTGAAGGGGGAGTTGGTCTTCCAAAGCTTCTGCCTCGATCTCTTCAGGCGCTATTGGAAGGACGACGAGGCTCAGGCGCATGGCCGCAGCGGTCAACGGCAGCACGGCGCCGATATTACCGGGCAGGATAACCGGAACGGATTCCAGAATGCCGCAGTGCAGTGCAAGGCGAGCGAGACCGACGACCCCAGGCAGCTCTCCGTTCAGGAGCTGATCGACGAGGTAGAGCTGGCCAAGGGGTTCGTACCGAAACTTGATAGCTTCATCGTCGCTTATGGCGGCAGTCGCGATGCCGAACTGCAGCGCAAGGCCATGGAGATCACCGCCGAGCACGCTAAGACCGGCCTGTTCAAAGTGACCGTCTGGTCGTGGGACGACATCATCGCGCGCGCTCTCGACTACCCCGAGGTCATCCAGAAGCTGCTGGTTCACAACGAGGTGCCAACGGTCACTGCGCTGGACCCGAAAAGGCCTAAGGGAGACATTCGCCAAGAGCTCGAAGCGGCGATGCTCAACACGCTCGCCAAGTTCAACAACGAGGTTCCTGTCGATCCGGCCAAGACTGGCGATCCTGTCCTCGACGCCCAACTCGACCTTTTCCGCGATCAACTCCGAGCCGGCAACGGTCGAATGATGCTTCAGCCGCTTCGCGACTTCGTCGCTGGGTTGCCCGAGGGCGCCAGCGCCCGGGCGCGATTCAGGTCCTATGCCAACCTTGGCGCTGCACTGGCTCAGTCGGACGATATCGAGGGTGCTGCCATTGCCTTCGACAGTGCTGCCGAGGCGGTGGCCGGGACTGCCGATGGCCATACCTACAGGGCTCGGGCGGCCTACCTGCGCGGGAACCGAGATCTGGCGTTCCGTGAAGCCTCCGAGGCCATGCGATTGGGCCCCGACCGTTTGGCCTGCACGATATATCTCGAATCGGCTCCGGAACCAGTCGACCCCGAAGCGCTGGAGAAGGACGTGGCGAACTTCATCGACGAAGTCGATGTCGCCTCGTCCATGGCCCGTCACTATGCCGCGCAGGGCCGCCACGTAGACGCCATTCGCGTCGCCCGCGGCATAGCGGTGCAGGATTGGCAGAAGGACAGCGTCCTGGCCGTCGCGTTGATCGCTCAGTTCGAAGACAACAGCGCCATCCGCATCGGGGCCCCGATGACGGCAGCGCAACAGCTCCAACTCGACGAAGCAAGGGTGCTGCTCGAACGAGCGTGGTCGAAGGTGGTCCAGAGGTCGGACAGGGCCACGTGGTGCCACGTCGGCGCCAATCTTTGCTCGGTCTACCGGTTGCTGTCGCTCGAGGAGAAGGCGGACGATCTGGCTCTGCAGGTCTATGCCATCGATCCCCGTGCTCCAACTATAGCTCAGCGCGCTGCCTTGGCTCACATGAGGAAATCCGATTTTGAGCAGGCGCAGGCCGTACTCGAGGCCGTGCTGCCGGACGCCGATGCGGCCCTCAAGCTTCTCGCAGGCAATGTTGCGGTATCTCGAGCGGACTGGCCCAAAGCGGATGGGTTGGCGGAACAGGCATTTCGGGCGGTTGACGACGACGACAAGGCGAACGCTGCGGAGTTGATGATTTACGTCAGGATGCGACGAGGCGATCCGCTTGCCGATCTGCTTTCGCTCGCCGACCGGCTGCGGCCGCAGTTCTCTGCCAGCATAGGCTTCGAGAGCCGCGTCGCAGAAGTCGCGCGTCGCAGCGGCGACGCTACCGCTGTTTCTGCCGCCGAGAGCCGACTGAAGGCGTTCGGACCGATCGAGGCTCTGGACCCGCTGCAACGATTCCTCCTTGCCGATGCCTCGGCCGACGCAGGCAACTGGACCTACGCCGCCGACCTGCTCGAAGGTCTCCACACGATCGATAGACCTTCCGAGATACTCAAGCGCCGCCTTTTCGCTCTATATCGCGCAGACCGAAGGCCGGAGGCTCGGGCACTTTTCGAGACTTTGCGGGACCAAGCGCTCGAATCCGTCGAGCTGCTTCGCCTCGGCGCCGCCATTTACGAACGCTCAGGCATGCTCAAGGAGGCTCTGCAGCAGTTGAATACTGCCATGGGCCTCGACAGGGAGGATCTCGGCTCTAGGCTCGACTGGGTCCGTCTTTCTGCGCGGAGCGGCAATCCGGTCGTGGTCGAGCGGTGGGCGAAGCGCGCGAGCTTCCCCGCGAGCGGCGATCCCCTCGAGCTCATGGAGCTCGCGCAGATGTTCGACCATTTTGGGCAGCGTAGAAAAGCCCTTCAATTGGGCTATCGGACCCTTCGGGCGCACTGGGGAGCCTCCGAGCGGTTGCACATGGGGTATATGGGGCTGTTCCTAATCCGATCGCGTTCGGAAGCGTTTCTGCAGCCCAGTATTGTGGGCGAGGACTGCGTCGTTTTCGTCAAGGATGACAATGGCGGCGCTCGAAGCTATCGCATCGAAGCCGGTGCGGCCCCTTCGCAGGAGGTTCTGTCGCCCGAGCACCCCTTTGCGAGGAAACTGCTCGGCAAGGCGGTCGGCGACACCGTGGTCCTCGAGGCCGGCATCGGACAGGATACCTCCTGGACCATCGTGGAGATCAAGCACAAGTACCTGGATCTCTTCCATCAGGCCTTCGAGCTCCATGGAACGCTGTTTCCGAACAGCCGGGCCATCGGCAAATTCCATGTCGATCCGAACGATCAGGACAGCTTCGAGCCGGTGTTCGAGCAGGCGAGATCGCGAAGCAGGCAGGTCGACAACGCCGTTCAGCTCTACCGGACGACGATCATGCCGATCGATGGCATCGCCGCCATGCTGGGCACGGATGCAATCGATGCGTCGCGTGGCCTCAGGTTCCGATCCGGCATGGATCTCGACGTCTGCATCGGAGAGTTCGAGGAGAGGGAAATTGCTCTGCGCGCGGTCGAGGCCGGCGGGCGCATACTGGTCGACGTTCTTACTATTTCGATATGGGAGGAACTCGGCGTGCTGGAGGACCTCGTCCGCATGGGCGTCCGGCCATGCGTCGTGCAGTCGACGATCGACGCTTTGGCGCAGCGGGTTCAGGACGCACAGATTAACATTGGTCAGACCGGTGGCAGCCTCGAGGCCAGGGACGACAAGATCTACTTCACCGAGTCCACCCGAGCCCAGCGACAGGAGTATGCCGCGGCGCAGCAGGCCGTTCTTGACTGGGTTCGGCAGAACGCGGATCTGGTGCCCACCGAGCCGTTCAAGAACGAGCTTTTGGCAGCTGCCACCGAACTATTGTCGCACTCAACGCTGGACACGTTGACCACCGCTTTGGCCACGGATGTGTTGTTGGTCATGGAAGATCGGCGTGCTCGCCAAATTGCGCAATCGATCGGATTGGCCAGGACGACCTGGACGCAACCGCTGCTGCTAAAATACCAGCATGACGGCTCGCTCTCGAGAGATAGGTACGTCGAGCTTCTGGCCAGAATGGTGCGGCAGAAGATCGGTTTCGTGGCGATCCGGACCGAGGATGTCGAGCAGGCCGCCGCGTTGGGCGTCGACGCTGCCGATTTCCAGACGCTTTGCGAAAGTGTGATGCGGCCCAATGTCGACATCGTCTCGCTGGTCCAGGTCGTTGCGGATTTCATCGCGCGTCCCTGGTTGGACGGCGTTCCCGCCGACCCAAGATTTGCCAGCGTCTTTTTGAACCTGGCGCTCAGCCGACGGGACGGGTTCCGGGCTTTCGGCGGCATAATTCGGAAGGTTGCCCGCAACATCGAGACGATGGGATATCCCCAAGGGCTGCTGTCTCGAATATGGAAGGACTACGCCGAGAATTTCATCGAAGGCCATTTCATCAGGGATGCCTTGAGGTCTGTCGCGCCGCCAGCTCGAAACGTCCCTCGGCGGCGGAGACGAGTGTCTCCGCAAATGGACGGACGACCAGACAATCAGGCGCCCCGATCCTTCCGCGGCAACAGCCGCCGTCGTCGACGGAAGTGATCGCGTCGCCCCAAACTCCTGACGAAACTTGATTTCCTTCAATGCCTGAGCTTTGTCTTCGGGGGCGATTTCGGGGGCAGAGTTGGGAAAGCGCAATATCACCGACGAGGAGATCGGCCTGATCAAGGCTATGCTGAAACGAGGTATGCGCAATGACGAGGCGCATTTCCATTTCAATAGGCAGGACCGGCTGATCAGTCCGGGGCGCATCGCGCAGATCAAGAGCGGAAAGTATGGGGGCGATGTCGCCATCGCCAACGACACCGCTCTCGACCAATTTCTTGCAGAGTCCCAGCAGCGATCTGGTGCGCCCGCCAAGGCCGCCAGGCTGTCAGGGCCGGATTGGGGCGAAACGTTCGAAGCCGATGGTGGTGGAGGTTTTCGCGTCCGTGGCGGCGAGACCGACACGGTCGAATGCAAATTGTCGTTTCGCATGAACCCCAATCGCTTCGCCGAAGTGGTAAAGTCCATCGCCGGCATGGCCAACAACAAGGGCGGCATGATCCCTTTTCGGGGTACGTGATGGCAGCCTGCTGGTCGAGGGGTTGGTCGACTACGAGTTCGAGAAGACGGATCCCGCGGCCATCAATCGAGCGCTCGCAAGTTCGCTTGATCCCGTACCTCACATCACGAAATCCGCTATCAGGATCGATGGAAAGTACGTGGGCATCTTGACTGTCGAACCTCACGCCAACGCCCCAATTATCGCACTGAAGATGTTAGGGCAGGACGTCAAGGAAGGCTGCATCTACTATCGCTATGTCGGGGAGACCAGGACCATCAAGCCGGGCGAGTTGAGGCATCTCTCGCCATACGCGAGCAGCGGGCCGTCGCCGAATTCTCAAGACGCATGATGGGCGTAGCAACGGGTGCGCAGGCCACCCTGGATCTCGAAACGGGCGAGGTGAAGGGATCGGCAGGCGCCTTCGTAATCGACGAGACTTTATTGCCTCAGCTCCAGTTCATACGGGAAGGGGACTTCAGCGAGGTCCCTGGGGCGCCGGCTTTGCGACTGGTCGGCGATGTTCAGCCCATTGACAGGGAAGCCAAGGGAGAAGGCGCGCATCATTCGCGACGCAGTGACGCCGGACGCGGTGGTCCGAAACTTCCTCAAGGGCGAGAAGGTGGCGGAGCCATTGCAGTACGTCCATGCGCAGGCGCACTTCCAGCGCAAATGGCTGCCTATCTGGTACTATGCGCGCAGCACCGGCATATCCACGGACCACTTGGTCGAAGATCTGCGGTCTATGGTGGCAACGCACCCGTCGAGTCGCAATGCCGTCGTCCATAGGCTGCGTAAGACAGCGACGGCATACAAGATCCATCCGGGCAAGTCCGTTGCTCTTCTTGCAAAGATCATGGCTGGCGAGGACGTCGCTGCCAGCACCCCGAGCGAAAGGGTAGCGCTTAGCAACGCGATCATGGGATTGCCAAATGGGTTCGAACGCGCCGAGGCCCTCAAGCCTGTGGTGCTGGAGATGCTCGACCGAACAGTGGAAGGGTCGGCAGTGAGAAGCGCGATATACCGAGCCGCATGCAGGCTCGACGAACTCCAGTTCGGGTAGGGCGCCCACCCAAAATCTCGGAGGGTTCGGAGCAGCCTAACGTCAATGAGTTTCAGACGCCCAGTTTGTGATTGTTCAGCAATTTTTGGGTAAAACGATATTTGCCTTACTAATCCAGAAAGGAGATCGGCCTCCACTGGCCTGTATCGCCGACGAACTGGTGTCTGCTTCTGAATGTGCCTCACCAAAAGCCGTCAGTCCGCTACCGGCCCGAGGCTGTGTGAAAACCCCCGATTGTGGTATGATCTGGCACTGCTTCGGAGGTGCCAGATGGGCGGTTTCGTTGAAGGCGCTGACCGTCATCAGGCGAGCTTCCTGCCGGCGTGTCTTGAGGACTATGTCGAGGCGGATAATCCGGTCCGCATCATCGATGCGTTCGTCGATGAACTCGATCTGGCCAAGCTCGGCTTTGAGCGTGTTCAGCCCGCAGCGACCGGCAGACCT
>NZ_LAJG01000010.1 GCF_000970455.1 Devosia soli
TGGTCTCATCGGGCCAATTCCGCCGCGATACCGCAGGACTGCTGTCCATCCGGCCCGGCACCACCTCCAGCAATTGGAAACTTCTATCACTGGGCATAGGAGCAGACATAGAAACTCACACCGTCATAAAATCAGACGTGCAAATAATCCAACTCAAGCCAAAGCGTCAGACGGGGGCGCCTTGGCGCTTACGATAAGTTTCATAAGTATGGATCGGTATTGGGCGCCGGCGGCCCGATGCGCGCCGCGCGACCGGATTCAAAACCGGTCTCGTAAATGCGGCGGTCGCGCTGCGCCATGCGCTTGGCCAAGAGCTCGCGGACATTCCTGCCGTCGCCCGTCTTGAGCTCGAACGGCTTTACTTCCTGGCGCAGCCTGCCGACGGGGATCGCCTCGCCATTGACCCGCCACACCCGGCAAAGCCGCTTGCCATCCCAATAGGCATGGCGATTTTCAAAATCCTCCAACCGCGCCAGAAACTGCCCGAGCTGCACCGCGAGCCCGGCAAAGTGGAGCGCCGCCACCGGCAGCGGTTCGATGGGCTTTTGGAGGAAAGGCCGCATGTCGTGGATGAGGCTTTCCGCAACGATCCGCTCGCTTTCGCCCACAAGCGCATCGGGCTTTTTGGCGGCGATGGCGCAGATGTCTTTGTGGAGGGCATTGAAGCGCAGCCAGAGCGCTTCATGGCGCTCGGCGAGGGAGTGCGAGATTGTCTGATTGAAGGACGCGACTGCCATCGGTGTCTCCTGTCTCTTTCGGCGATGGGCCGGACGGGAGAGGGTAAGGCGGGGTGGAGGGGACGGGGATTAGTTAAGCTCTCGCCGTCGCCTAAGGTAGTCTGGCTTGGGTGGATGCTGCTTTGGTAAGGAGAGCTTCCCTCCATCGCATGCCTCCAATTGACTTCGCAGCGAGTCGTCTTTTCCGACCTTCTCCCAATCAACAGCTATAGTGAGATCGTCTTCTATCAGTATGTATCCACTTTCAAATGCCTGATCCATCAGCAGCGATAGACAAATTCCATTTGACGGATCCAATCTAATTTTCTGATCCTGACTCCAAGGAACTATGTGCGCGGCCACGAGAAATTCTGTTGTGCTTATTCCCGTAATCGCACATTGATTTGAATAATTTTCTCTTATTTTCTTGGAAAAAGCTCTTTGCGCACTGCCTCGTGTCTTCGTCGATGCATATGTGTCTAGAACTTCATAGTCTCCATTCTCGATTTTTTTTGCAAATGCCGCGACGTCATCGGGTGAAACTTCTAAGCTTTCCGCAACGGCGTCACTTTGGGAAGTTGTCGGAAATTTAGCTCTGAGGTGCTCCAAAAGCTCATCGAGAACCCCACGGATTGAATTATTCAACGGTGTTGGTTGTAGCCAACCGTCGTGGTTCTTGTCAGGATCGAAAAACAGTCCATAAGCGGGGTCTTGTAGATACGCCGTGAGTGCTTGGCCCGTATCAATATCAAACGAATCGATTGTAGCTTCAATGTTGGTAGATGCAGAAAGTTCTGACAGAGCTGCACTTACTGCAGCACTGGGCTCGGTCCCTCCACTTTGAAAGTTCGACCACGCCAGCGCCGAGCTCTGAGACGTTTGCTGTGCGAGAGCTTGAATCTCAGGCGGAGTAAGATCGAGATTTGCCCAGCTATAGCGATCGGTAGGGTCTTCGAGATATGCGCGGACGTGCAGGGCTGCGGGTTGCCCGCGGAGCTTGATTGCTAATAGATAAGGTTGTCCTGCCCCGCTGTGCTGAAGAAGTTCGAGCTCGCCCTCAGCAGCATCCGTATCTAGATGATTCGGATTTCCTGGAATGGTTTCTGCCGTGCCCTCGTTCGGCTCTGGTGTCATTTTCCACGCCAGCGGTGCTCCCTGGCTGGTTTCCCATTTGAGGTGCGGACGATCTGCGGATTGGAAAACGATTGCACCAGGCGCGGTCCCTTGTGGCCACCTGTATGTGATGGATACGGATCCGGCATCCTCGTCTGGAGGAGGGAACAGATTAGCCAGGGCATTCGTAAAGTCTGTCTTTCGAGAGAGTTGAATGTAATCTTTTGTGTACGTGGTGCCCCCGAGACGACCGTAAGTTGCCCTGTGGGCTGATGGGCCGTAGTAGGCCAGAAGCACCCACTCCACAGGAAGAGCGGTCATGTAATTTTTCCTACGATAATTGCTTCAGGTGACAAATGGTCCTCAACTTGCCTGCGACTTTGAGCGGCGAGCGAGCGATGGGTTGTAAACCGTATCATTTCATTGTTTGGGAACAGGCTGCGAACAAAGTCATTGTCTCGATTAGACATGACCCAACTCACTCCCCGTTTCGAAAGTTCTTTGCAAATCTCCGCCAGATCGATCAGATCTTCTGCTTCAAAAGTTTTGGCGGTGTATTTGTTGAATTTGGCTGTAGGTTCCTTCTCAACGTCTGGTCGTGAAAAGATTGGTAGGTAAGGGGGATCTAGGTAAACGAAATCACCTTCGGTTGCGCCCTTAAGCGCGGTGCGGAAGTCAGCGGCAAGTATATCGGCGTGACGCAAGATTTCCCCTGCGACAGTCATGGTGTCTTTTTCTATTCGCTTGAATTGGCGGTCGCCCCACGGAACGTTCATAGCCCCTGTACGAGAGTTTTCTCGCCATAAGTGATTCCAGGAAACACCATTTAAGTATAGAAAGCGGGCAGCCTTCTCCACCTGCGTCGCAGGAACACTCGAACGAACGAAATAGTAGAATTCTTTTGAATCGTTTGCGAGATACCAGTCCTGAAGACGGGCCAACTCAGTGGGGTTGTCCCTTATAGAAATCCACGCGGCGATAAGGTGTTCGTTTAGATCCGCCAAGCGGGCTCGACCAGATATGCGAGGCCTGCACGCGAGGAACACCGCGCCGCCACCCAAAAAGGGCTCGTAGTAGTTGATAATATTAACTGGTACGTGGGGAAGGATACGAGGAAGTAATCTAGATTTGCCCCCGACCCATCTAACAAAGGGCTTCATGGGTAGTGTCGCCAAGCTGTCCGCCGGCACGTGAGCCTTACCCAATTTAATCGCGCCTTTGGGCATGTAGGTACGTCTTCTCATTGTTTGGTTGGCAATACCTCATTAAGGTGATTCACGGGAGAGACGCCATGCATTTCCAGCTATTATATTTCTATGTCTAACGTCGAACTTATTTGGCCAAATAAAGATCTGTCGCTGCGCGCTTCGGGCAAATGTGGTTATGAATGGGTGAACGCTACTGACATTCGATTGCGTAGTCCACTTGTTCTAGAAACTTCATCGCGGTTAGCTCCAAACTCAAATGTATTGGCTATTGGCGATGGACTGGATGTGCTTGAAGCGTTGACATCTCAGAGCCCGATTTTCGGCGAGGGTATCCGGCTTGTCTACATAGACCCCCCATTCAATACTCACGCCGATGTTCGTCAGTACAGCGATAAAATGAACCGGCCTATGTGGTTGAGTATGATGCGCGAGCGGCTTATGGCACTCCTGCCGCTACTGACCGAAAACGCTAGCGTTTGGGTTCACCTGGATGACGCTGAAGTTCATCGAACTCGGGCCATTATGGATGAGGTCTTTGGCGAAGGAGCGTTTGTTGCTTCGGTAATTTGGCAAAAAAAGACGACCAGGGATTCACGGGCAGCCTTTTCTACTAACCACGACACAATTCTGGTCTACGCGCCTAGCGGTCCCAAAAGATGGAAGACCTCACGAAATTTGCTGACTAAGGATGCAGAGCATCTTACCAACAGGGATGACGACCCGCGCGGGCCATGGTCCGATGCTCCTTTTACAGCCCCGGGTATCCGAAAAGCTCAACAATACGAGATTACCACGCCCACCGGTCGAGTCATTAGGCCGCCCCGCGGCCGTTCATGGTACGCGACAGAACCAACTTATCAAAATCTACTTGCGGACGAAAGAATTTGGTTCCCCAAAGATGGAGATGGCTCGCCTAGGCTTAAGCTTTTTAGCCATCAGCTTCGCGGTCTGGTGCCATTTACAGTCTGGGGTGCTTCAGACACAGGTACAAACGATGACGCTAAGCGACATCTTCTGAGTCTCTTTCCTGAACATGAGGTTTTTGATACTCCCAAGCCGGAGTTGCTACTCGAGCGGATTATTCACATAAGTACAAACCCTGGCGATCTGGTTGTTGATCTATTTGGTGGAAGCGGAACAACTGCAGCGGTTGCCCATAAAATGCGACGGCGATGGATGATTGCAGAACGAAATCTCCAAACTGTCGCAAATTTCATCTTACCAAGACTGCGGCATGTCTTGGACGGGACAGACCCAGGTGGCGTCTCGGAAATTTATTCTTGGGTCGGGGGTGGCAACTTCGAAATTGCTCGAGTCGCGCCGAGGCTCGGTAATTTGGAGACCGATAGCGAGGTCGCGTTGTTAGAAACATTGTTTAGGGACTTTGCAGTCAGAAAGGCTAGCCTGACCGCCTAAGGCTGGGATTACAACTTTCATTTTTCTACCAGTCCACCTCTAAACACCTTAGGGGGCTGGTGCGGGATTTCTCATAAGGAACTGGCCATCGACTTCACCGGCCTCTACTTTTCAGTGACCGCATCTACCGCGGCTGGCAAACAAACTTGGTCGGGTGAACTTCCCCAAAATGATCGGGGCCGGTGCCGTCGAGGTCGCAGGCGGCCTCTTGGCGTGCGTTGGCGGCCAGGGCGAAATTGCACTCAAAGGTGTGGAGCGGGCGCTGGTTGGTCAGCGTGTACTGGCACGTCGCGGTGCAGGCAAAGCGCTGGTCGCTGGTGTTTTGCGTCACCATGGTCAGGTGCGACTTGTCGTCATTGAGGACGCACTGGGCCGAGGGCGCGTTGACGGCAAAGGCGGCGGGTACGCTGACAAGGATCAGCGCAAGATGGAGCGCACCCTATTTTGACCGGACAGTCGGCATAGCTGATAAGGCATAGGCATGCGCCTATGAGTACGACTATGTCCAAGAGTACCGACGAGCCGTTTCGACGGGTCGAAGTCATCACCTCCGTGCAGCGCCGCCGTCGCTGGTCAGTGGCCGAGAAGGTGCGGCTGGTTGAGCAGGCCATGCAGCCAGGCATGAGCGTTTCCTATGTGGCCCGCCAGGCTGGCATTTCTCCGTCTCAGCTTTTCGCCTGGAAGCGCCGGATGCTCGAGGGCGGCCACGCGGCCGTCCAGGCCGATGAAGATGTTGTTGGCGCCTCTCAGGTCCGCGATCTGGAAAAGCGCGTGCGTGACCTCGAGCGCATGCTCGGCAAGAAGACCATGGAAGCCGAGATCTTGAGGGAGGCCCTGGATCTCGCGCGCCCAAAAAAACGGACCTCGCCCTTGCTGTCGTGGAGCAATCCCGAGGACGATACCCTATGAGCGTCGTTGCCCGCACTCTGGGCGTCTCCAGGTCCAACCTGACCGAGCGCGCCAGCAAGCCTGCCAAGCCACGCGGACCTTATCGCAAGCCTGAGGATGTTACCCTTCTTGCCGAGCTGCGCCCGATCATCGACCAGCGCCCCACCTATGGTTATCGCCGTGTGACAGCATTGCTCAACAGGCAGCGGCGTAAGGCAGGCAAGGCCGTCGTCAACACCAAGCGTGTGCTTAGGGTCATGCAGCAGAACGGGCTCACCCTTCAAAAGCATACCGCTCTCCGGCCCACCCGCACCCACGACGGAGTTGTGGTTGCCCTGCGCTCCAATATCCGTTGGTGCTCCGATCATCTGGAGATTCATGCCAGGAATGGAGAGGTGGTGCGGATCGTTTTCGTCATCGACGCCTGTGACCGCGAGATCATCGCCTGGTCAGCTGTTGCCAATGCCGGCATCTCCGGCGAGATGGTCTGTGATCTGATGATCGCTGCCGTCGAGCGCCGCTTCCGTACACTCAAGGTCCCACACCGGCTCGAATGGCTGTCGGACAATGGCAGCGCCTATATCGCCCGGCAGACTGCACAGGTGGCCGCGGCACTGGGCATTGACCTGCTCTTTACCCCGGTACGAAGCCCGCAAAGCAATGGCATGTCCGAGGCCTTCGTAAAAACCTTGAAGAGGGATTACGCCTCAACCGTCATACTTCCAGACGCCCAGACCATCCTGGCCTTGTTGCCCGAATGGATCGAGGACTATTGTGAGGTCCACCCGCACTCCGGGCTCAAGTTCCGCTCACCACGCGAGTTCCTGCGCCTCAGTGCCTAAACCCAACCGCCGACTGTCCGGTGAAATGGGGTCCACTCCACAAGAGCGGCGGCGAAGGCGCGCGAAAGCATGTTCGAAAAATCCCCTAAAGCGTTCTGAGACTATGGGAAAGGTCTCGGGTCGCAATGGGGTAAATTACGGATAGGGCCGGGCCGTGGCGGTGTCGCGGGATGGGCCCCGGCCTTCGCCGGGGTG
>NZ_LAJG01000011.1:2500-5554 GCF_000970455.1 Devosia soli
CGTAATACGCTGCGATAAGCCTCGGGGAGCTGCGAATAAGCTTTGATCCGGGGATTTCCGAATGGGGAAACCCGACCATTTAGGTCACCCGCAAGGGAGCTAACCCAGGGAACTGAAACATCTAAGTACCTGGAGGAAAGGACATCAAACGAGACTCCGTTAGTAGTGGCGAGCGAACGCGGACCAGGCCAGTGGCCTGTGGGTAAGAACGGGAAGGACTTGGAAAAGTCCGCCATAGTGGGTGATAGCCCCGTACCGGTAGAAAGCTCATAGGTCCTCGAGTAAGGCGGAACACGTGAAATTCTGTCTGAACATGGGTAGACCACTATCCAAGCCTAAGTACTCGCACACGACCGATAGCGAACCAGTACCGTGAGGGAAAGGTGAAAAGCACCCCGACGAGGGGAGTGAAATAGTACCTGAAACTGGATGCATACAAACAGTCGGAGCCCGCAAGGGTGACGGCGTACCTCTTGTATAATGGGTCATCGACTTAGTCTGTCTAGCAAGCTTAAGCCGTTAGGTGTAGGCGCAGCGAAAGCGAGTCTGAATAGGGCGTTAAGTTAGACGGATTAGACCCGAAACCGAGTGATCTAGGTATGAGCAGGCTGAAGGTAAGGTAACACTTACTGGAGGGCCGAACCCACGTCTGTTGAAAAAGACGGGGATGACTTGTTCCTAGGGGTGAAAGGCCAATCAAACTCGGAAATAGCTGGTTCTCCGCGAAAGATATTTAGGTATCGCCTCAGACGAATACCTCGGGGGGTAGAGCACTGGATGGGCTAGGGGGTCTCACCGACTTACCAAACCTAACCAAACTCCGAATACCCGAGAGTACTATCTGGGAGACAGACGGTGGGTGCTAACGTCCATCGTCAAAAGGGAAACAACCCTAACCTACAGCTAAGGTCCCCAAGTCATAGTTAAGTGGGAAAGCATGTGGGATTACTCAGACAACCAGGAGGTTGGCTTAGAAGCAGCCATCCTTTAAAGATAGCGTAACAGCTCACTGGTCAAGTGATCCTGCGGCGAAGATGTACCGGGTCTAAAACTATGCACCGAAGCTTAGGGTTTACGACTTTGTCGTAAGCGGTAGCGGAGCGTTCCGTAAGCCTGCGAAGCGGTACCTGTGAGGGGCCGTGGAGGTATCGGAAGTGCGAATGATGACATGAGTAGCGACAAAAAGTGTGAGAGACACTTTCGCCGAAAGTCCAAGGGTTCCTGCGCAATGCTAATCAGCGCAGGGTTAGCCGGCCCCTAAGTCGAGGCGGAAACGCGTAGACGATGGGAACCACGTTAATATTCGTGGGCCTGGTGGTAGTGACGGATCGCGCAGAGCTATATCCCCTTATCGGATTGGGGGTGTGGTGAGCCGGTTCCAGGAAATAGCTCCACCAACATAGACCGTACCCGAAACCGACACAGGTGGACTGGTAGAGTATACCAAGGCGCTTGAGAGAACTATACTGAAGGAACTCGGCAAATTGCACGCGTAACTTCGGGATAAGCGTGACCTCATATTGGGCAACCAGTATGGGGTGTCACAAAAGAGGGGGTGGCGACTGTTTATCAAAAACACAGGGCTCTGCGAAGTTGCAAAACGACGTATAGGGTCTGACGCCTGCCCGGTGCCGGAAGGTTAAAAGGAGAGGTTAACGCCTTGAATTGAAGCCCCGGTAAACGGCGGCCGTAACTATAACGGTCCTAAGGTAGCGAAATTCCTTGTCGGGTAAGTTCCGACCTGCACGAATGGCGTAACGACTTCCCCACTGTCTCCAGTATAGACTCAGCGAAATTGAATTCCCCGTGAAGATGCGGGGTTCCTGCGGTCAGACGGAAAGACCCCATGAACCTTTACTATAGCTTTGCGCTGGCACTTGTGTCGGCATGTGCAGGATAGGTGGTAGGCTTTGAAGCCAGGGCGCCAGCCTTGGTGGAGCCGCAAGATGAGATACCACCCTTATCGTCATAGGTGTCTAACCGCGGCATAACAGTGTCCGGGACAGCGCATGGTGGGTAGTTTGACTGGGGCGGTCGCCTCCCAAAGAGTAACGGAGGCGCGCGATGGTGGGCTCAGACCGGTCGGAAATCGGTCGTCGAGTGCAATGGCATAAGCCTGCCTGACTGCGAGACTGACAAGTCGAGCAGAGACGAAAGTCGGTCATAGTGATCCGGTGGTCCCGTGTGGAAGGGCCATCGCTCAACGAATAAAAGGTACTCTGGGGATAACAGGCTGATAATGCCCAAGCGTCCATAGCGACGGCATTGTTTGGCACCTCGATGTCGGCTCATCACATCCTGGGGCTGGAGCAGGTCCCAAGGGTATGGCTGTTCGCCATTTAAAGTGGTACGTGAGCTGGGTTCAGAACGTCGTGAGACAGTTCGGTCCCTATCTGCCGTGGGTGTTGGAATATTGAGAGGAGCTGTCCCTAGTACGAGAGGACCGGGATGGACGAACCTCTGGTGGACCTGTTGTGGCGCCAGCCGCATTGCAGGGTAGCTAAGTTCGGACGGGATAACTGCTGAAAGCATCTAAGCAGGAAGCCCCCCTCAAAACGAGTATTCCCTATCAGAGCCGTGGAAGACCACCACGTTGATAGGCCGGGTGTGGAAGAGCAGCAATGCTTGAAGCTTACCGGTACTAATAGCTCGATCGGCTTGATCGTTCTCATTAATCTATGTCCGCAACGACTTGCGTCGTTGCTTCCTTGATGCCTCGCGGGTCGTACCGCACTGAGCATGACGCGGCTAAAACCGCCGCTATGCTCCGTGCTGACCCTCCGGCGGGGCGGCCAAACGTGGCCGGGGTCCTCACTGCGTTCGCCCAACGAGCGCTCCTGAGGCTTCATCAGATCAGAAATGCAAAAAACCAATTATCACGCAAAATGTGTTTTTCGCCGACCTTGTGGTTCTTGCGAGGGGCCCAGGACCCGATCCCATCCCGAACTCGACCGTCAAATCCCTCCGCGCCAATGGTACTAAGTCTCAAGACTTGGGAGAGTAGGTCACTGCAAGGTCTGCCAAAAACACATCACCTCTTTACAAAACCAAACC
>NZ_LAJG01000012.1 GCF_000970455.1 Devosia soli
CCCCTTCCCCCACTCGTCCGCGCCCCACCGACGGGACGGCAGACAAAGGAGCTGAAACGGCGCCTTCGCGGCTGGTCGCACAGCAGGACAAACCCGTCTCCCTTTTCCGCGGCTCGTGCGAACCAACCAACTATCGTGCTGAAGTTATCGCCGATTTGGGCCGTCGTGGCACCAGGCTTGGCGAGCAAATCGCGGAAAATGTCGGCATAATTCGGGTCAGGTCACGCGGAGACTAAGTGCTCAACACCAAGTTCGGCCGCGTCATTCGCGACGAAGTCGAGGATGTGAGCGCCAGGGACCTCGGAGAAAAGGGGAGGTTTTCAAGTTCGGACGGCCCAACAGAATCGTCAACGACTACTATGCCGATGCGACGCTGCGATCGATCGAAGACAACCGGGACCGACAGGATCGATATCGCCTTCGTGCATGATCTTGCTCAGGATTTTTACGGCAACGAATGGCTTTCTGTTTTCGAAACGGCGCGCAAAGGCGCCTTTCGAGCCCCTGACCGTTTGCGTGATGAAAGGGTCGTCGGCGCCTGGGACCTCGGGGTCGACCGGGTTGAACCGATCGAACTGGTCATGGGCCTCAACGCGCCTCGGCCAGGCGGCTTTCTTCTGGCTGGCCGGTATTCCCTGCTCGATCATGACCAGGCGCTCGAGCGCGTCATGCTCTCTGTCGCGACGGAGGGGCTGAGTATCATCGTCGGCGGCCCATAGAGTTCCGACGCGCTCGTTGGCGGCACGCACTTCGAATATGCGCCGGCGATCCGCGACGATCCGGGCGACAGTCTGGATCGGCCTTTTGGCGCTGCAGAAAGGCCGGCAATCGCGGCACGAAGAAATCGAGAAAAACCCTGGTGCGTACCGGCATATGGGTCGCGCCCTTGAACACCGCGTGGATTTCGTCATCCTCGGCAAGGCTGGTTTCCGCCAGCACCTCGACGAGATCACCCCGGGCGATATGCCCACGAAGGTGATAGTCGGCCACCCGGCCGTGTCGGCCTGCCGGGATCACCTGCCTCTGCTGCTCGAGCAGCACGCCATTTCCCACCGCCAGGGCAAGTTTCAGAATGTCACCCGGCCGATTCTCGGCTATGCCGGCATTGATGGCGTTCCTGTCCCGGTGCGCTATGTTGCGCGAGGCCCACATAGGCCCGGCACATGGCAAGCAATTCCACCTGCAGCGCTTCGATCGCCGCCTCTGACAGGTTGCGCTCGAAGGCGTTCCGGATCGTTCCGAAAATCACGGTGACCAGCGTCAGGTTCGCGATCGGCAGGTTGGCAAAGGCGGCGTCCGGGGCACTCTCGAGCATGGCAGTCGTCGCGGCATCCACCCGCCGGGCAAAGGCCTCGACCAATGCCTCGTTGTCCATCTCGACCACCGACCGATAGAGCGCCCGCGTTACCTCGGCCCGCTCGGTCTTGGCCCGCCAATAGGTCGCGATCAGCGCCGCCAGCATTTCCCCCACCGGCTTGCCAATTTGCGCCCGACAGGTCGCTTCGACTTTTGCCGCCAGCACCTCGAGATAGCGCTCGTTGAGCGCAAAGATCAGCGACTGCTTGTGCGGAAAATACTGGTACATCGTCCCCACCGAAACACCGGCCCGCTCCGCCACCCGCGTCGTGGTCAGCGCCCGCGTGCCGTCTGCCAGCAAAACCTGAATGGTCGCCTCGAAAATCGCGTCCAGCGTTGCAGCCGAACGCGCCTGGCGCGGCCTTTTCCGGGGCGCCAGCGAGGCGGGTGCAGCGGTAGCCATATGCGAATTCCCAAACTGAAGGATGCTTCACATATTATGGCCATTCCAAAACACTGGAAAGGATCATCCATGGCAAACAAGCGCATTGCCCTCATCACTGGAGGCAACAAGGGCATTGGGCTCGAGATTGCCCGCCAGCTCGCCGGGGCCGGCGTCACCGTTATCATCGGCTCGCGCGAGGCTGGGCGCGGCGCAGCGGCGGTTGCCGATCTTGCGGCGCAGGGCCTTTTGGCGACCTCGGTCCCGCTGGACGTCACGGACGAGGCCAGCATCGCGTCTGCCGCGGCCGCCCTCGCAGCCAATAATGGCCATCTCGACATTCTCGTCAATAATGCCGGCATCTTCGATTTCGCCGATGCCGCCCCCAGCAGCGCGTCAATTTCTGCGGTCCGCAAGGTGATGGAAACCAACTTCGTCGGCGCCCTCGCCGTCACCCAGGCAATGCTGCCGCTGCTGCGCCGGTCCGCGGCGGGCCGGATCGTCAACCTGTCAAGCTCGCTCGGCTCGCTGAGCGTCAACGCGGACCCGTCATCGCCCTATTTCGCGCAGCGCTATATCGGCTACAACGCCTCGAAAGCGGCCCTCAATATGTTGACCATCCAGCTCACCGAGGAGCTTCGCGATACCGGCATCGTCGTCAATTCCGTCAGTCCCGGCTTCGTCAAGACCGACCTCACCGGCTATGGGGTCATGACGCCCGAGGAAGGCGCGCGCCTGCCGGTGCAGCACGCTCTGGGCGGCGCTGACAACGGCCGCTTCATCGAACCCGGAGGCTACACACCCTGGTAAAAGCCGCCTGCACTTATCGCCTCCAGCCCGCCCAAGACCAAAAGCGCCATCCATGCCCCATCTAGCCGGCCCATCGCTTTGCCAGCGTACTTCTCGAAAGGGGTAGGAAGGGGACGGTCGACTACCAGTCTCCCGTTGATAATCAGCTGACACCTTTATGCACCTCATCTCGGATAATGTTGCGATTGACAGGTCGCTCAACGAAGAGCATTGTACTGATTGGTACATATGATACCGATCAGTACAGGAACTCGCTATGTCACGCCCCCCTCTACCCCCATTCACCCGAGAAACAGCCATCGAAAAGGTTCGTCTGGCCGAAGATGGCTGGAACACGCGCGATGCCGCGAAAGTGGCTCTGGCCTATACGCTGGACACGCATTGGCGTAACCGCGCCGAGTTTTGCACCACCCGCGAAGAGGCACAGGCCTTCTTGACCCGCAAATGGAACAAGGAGCACGAATACCGCCTCATCAAGGAATTGTGGGCCTTTACTGAAAACCGGATCGCTGTTCGCTATGCCTATGAATATCGGGACGACAGCGGGCATTGGTATCGCGCTTACGGCAACGAGAACTGGGAATTTGTAGAGGACGGCCTGATGGCGAACCGGCACGCGAGCATCAATGAAATGCCAATATCGGAAAGCGAGCGTCTGTTCCGCTGGCCGTTGGGTCGTCGGCCCGATGACCACCCCAGCCTCAGCGATCTAGGTCTCTAGTATGGCTCGATTGGTCGCCGAAAGATCCGACGCTATTGCGCCCCTTGCCGAAGTTTTTCGCGAGTATGGCTATGAGGGCGCCAGTCTGGCGTTGATCAGCAAGGCTACGGGTCTTGGAAAGGGCAGCTTGTACCACTTTTTCCCAAACGGGAAGGAAGAGATGGTGCAGGCCGTCCTTGCCGATATCCATCAATGGTTCGAAAGCTCCATCTATTCGCCCCTGCGAGACGGGGACGATGCTGATGAAGCCATTAATTTGATGCTCGACGAGACGCTCGCCTATTTCAAGTCAGGTCAGCGCGTTTGCCTCGTCGGCTCCTTGGCAGTCGGCAATACGCGCGACCGCTTCTCCAAAGCTATTCGGGGGTATTTTGGCAATTGGATAGAGGCTTTGAAAGCAGCCCTTATTCGACAAGGTAGAGATCCCGCGCTTGCGCAGAGCCTCTCCGAAGACGCGGTACTCTCGATCCAGGGCGCGATTGTACTGTCTCGGGCGATGGACGATCCCATTAGGTTCCAGCGCGCGATTGACCAGCTTCGAAGCAAGTTGGCGGCTTAAGGGATTGCCTTCGCCAAGCAGGCAATTGCCGCATGCAGCGCATCAATATAGCGCCGCTGTTGCTGCGTCACACGCCAGATAAAATCGCGTCCATACTGCGCGCCCATCGCGGTCCCGGGTCTTGGCGTGCTCCTCATCGGCATCGCGGCCCCAAATCGACGGCCCGATGCACTGCCGCCACGCGAATTGGCCAGTGTTGCGGCCAGCGCCAGCGTTGGCAGCCAACCGCGCGGCAGCCGATCTCGCTTGTCGATAGCGGCCGTTGGAATCATGTTTCGGCGCGCGCAATGCTCTTTAGGAAGCGCAGACCGCGCTGGTATTCGGGCACGCCAAAGTGCTCGAGCATCAGCGGCACATCGCGGCCCAGCTTGCCGATTTCCGCGACATAGGCGCGATAGTCCAGGTTTCCCTCGCCCGGCGGCACTTCGTCGAGATGGAAGGAAATCGTGCCCGGTCCACCCTTCATCACGATATCCTTGGCGTGGCACGAAACCACCCATGGCCCCAAAAGCGCAAAGGCCTCGCGGATCATGGCGCCGGTGTTGAAATAGAGCCGTGGCGTGATCACGAGGTTGGCAGCGTCAATGTGGGCGCCGAACTCCGCGCGGTCGATCGCCTTCAAGAGCTTGAGATAGTTTTCCGGCGTGTCGGTCACGAGCCAGGGCACCATCTCGAGGGAGAATTTTGTGCGCTTTGGCTTTACCGCATCGATGA
>NZ_LAJG01000013.1 GCF_000970455.1 Devosia soli
CACCCCACCTCCCCCTTAAGGGGGAGGGGCGCAACTGTTCTTGCTACGATACTGGTGAGCCACCGTCAGATCCCTCCCCCTACCAGGGGGAGGCTAGGGGGGTCCTACTAGGCTCCCCTTGACCCCCTACGCACCGCCCTTAACAGCATCGCGCTGACCTCGGCCTCGCTGGCCGCAAAGCTGCGCGCATCCGTCGCCGTTACATTGAACGTTACGCTGACCCCGCCACCGCCCCCCGCAACGCCGAGCCGACCATCCGGCCCACGCGTCAGCGGCATGATCGCCTCGGGGCCGGCCTCTCCAGCCAGCCCCATCCCGCGCCCCAGCGGAAAATAACTCGGGCTCGCGATCACCCCACCTTTGGCAAAAGGTGTCACCGCCGGATTGGCTGCCGTAAACAGGCTTTCGACCAGCCCACCCACCAGCGTCCCAAGCGGCTTGAACGCCGCCTTGAGCGCAATATCGGCAAAGCTCTTGGCGATATCGCGCAGCACCGATCGAAAGCTCTTCCCCTCCGTCAGCGCCCCGCGAAAAGCGTTGCTGACCGAACGCGCCACGCCATCGGCCAGCGCGCCGATCCGTTCGAGTTCACCCGAAACATCGACAAGCTCGTCCCTCAGCCCATCGCCAAACAGATCACCGGCCATCTGGAAACCGCTCCATCATCGCTTCGAGCCCTTGCCGGTCCATCGACCCCGCCCGCTCGCCCACCACCGCGCCCCAGGCCGCCGCCAGTTCACGCGGACTCATCCGCCAAAAAGCATCCGGCGGCAGCCGCAACACGCCCAAGCCAAACCCCATGGCTTCCTTCCAGGGAAACGGTCTCATGCCACTTCCCCAAACGTCGCTTGCAGCAACCGCACGGCAATCTCAGCAGCTCCGCGCAGCCCGCCCTCGACGCTCATCTGCGCCAGGTCATCGTCGGAAATGGTGTTGCCGCCGCCACGCAAACCTGCCCCGATGATCGCGGTCAAATCCCGCGCCGAAATTTTTCCACCGGCAAACCGCTGGGCCAGTCCCGCAAGGTCCCCTGCCCCCAACCGCGCCTCTAGCTCCGCCAACGCCCCAAGCGTCAGGCAAAGCACTCTCGTCTCGCCTCCGATCTCGGCAGCGATCTCTCCTCGATGAATGTTTGGCATTTTGTCCTCAGATCGCCGTGAAGCTGATTTCCCCGGCACTCTCCAGCGCCAGGTCGAAGGTCACTTCGCCCGCATGATCGGCCGAAAACTCCAGCGCCACGATCTGAAACGGCCCCGCCACCGTCCCGAAATGCGGCAGGATCAGCTGCCAGTTCCGGATCGTGCCGGCAAAGAAAAGGCTCCGGATGAGTCCATCCGAAGCCTGATCCTTGAACACCCCGGCCCCCGAAACCGAAGCCCGTTTCAACCCGCCGCCCGCCAGCAACTCCCGCCAGCGCCCCGCGCTTTCCTGGTCCGTCGTATCGACACTCGCCGCATTGAACGCCAGGCTCCGCGTCCTGAGCCCCGCCACCGTCAGAAAACTCCCCGACCCCGTCTGCTAGAGCTTTAGAATGCTAACCTTGTCTCCGG
>NZ_LAJG01000014.1 GCF_000970455.1 Devosia soli
AGCCGGATCCACCTGAGCCATGCGCAACTGCTGGCACTGGTGGAGGGTATGGACTGGAAACGGGTGCACGCGGTGACTGAGAGCCGGCCGCAGTCGGCTGGGTAAAAGCCTGCGGCAGACTGACTCACTGACGCAAAATCCCAGGCAATCCGGGGTGTTTTGTGCTACAATGCGGTTATGGCTCCGACCGATCCGCAACAGCTCCCAGATGACATTGACGCGCTCAAGGCGATGATCGCTGCTGCCCATGCCGAGATCGCCGAACTCAAGGTCATCAACGCCACGGCCGACGAGCGTATAGCGCGACTGACCTCGATCGTCGCCATGCTGCAGCGCGCCCAATACGGCACACGCTCGGAACGGCTGCGGCACGACCCGCTCAACGATGAGCAGATGGCCTTCGTGTTTGACGAGATCGAAACCGGCATTGAGGAGATCAAGGCTGGGCTGGAGGCACGCGACAGGAACAGTGCCGCTCCCCGTCCATCGCGGCCGCGAAAAGGCTTTGCTCCACACCTGGAGCGCATCGAGCAGGTCATCGAGCCCGAGGTGCCGGCCGACTGCGTTGGTCTGGAGGCCGTCCGCATTGGCGAAGACGTCTCCGAACGGCTCGATGTGACCCCGGCGACGTTCCGCGTTATCGTCACCCGTCGTCCCAAATATGCCTACCGCCTGGCTGACGGCGAAGATCGCATTGTACAGGCGCTGGCGCCCGACCACCTGATTGTCGGCGGCATCCCCACCGAGGCGCTGCTGGCCCAGGTGGCAGTCAGCAAATATGCCGATGGCTTGCCGCTTTACCGGCAAGAGGAAATTTACGCCCGCGATGGCGTGGAGCTGGACCGCTCGCTGATGGCCCAGTGGATGGGGCGGCTGGGCTTCGAACTCGAACCGCTGGCCCAGTACGTCCTTCACACCATCAAACAGGGCGAACGGATCTTCGCCGACGAGACCCAGTTACCGACCCTGGCGCCGGGCTCGGGCAAGGTGAAGACCGCCTGGCTCTGGGCCTATGCCCGGGACGATCGACCCTTTGGCGGATCAGGACCACCTATGGTGGCCTACCGGTTCGAAGACTCTCGGTCCGGCGATTGCGTCGCCCGGCACCTGGATGGATATCGCGGTATCCTGCAGGTTGACGGCTATACTGCCTATAACCGGCTGGGCAAGCAGAGCGGCGCCAATGACGCGGTGACCCTTGCCGGGTGCTGGGCCCACGCGCGGCGCAAGTTCTTTGATCTGCATGCAAGCGATGCCTCGCCCTTTGCCAGCGCCGTAGTCAAGGCCATGGCTCCGCTCTGGACCATTGAGGAGGATATCCGCGGCCATCATGCTAAATTGCGTGCCAGCGTCCGGGCAGAGCGCTCCAGTCCCATCGTGGCCGAGCTGTTCAACATGCTGGACCGGGAGCTGCCACGCCTGTCAGGCAAATCCAAACTCGCCGAGGCCATCCGCTATACCCTCAGTCGCCGCGTCGCACTCGAACGCTTCCTTGTCGATGGTCGTATCGAGATCGATTCCAACATTGTCGAGCGCGCCATCAGGCCCCAAACCATTACCCGCAAAAATGCTCTCTTCGCCGGATCGGATGGTGGTGGTCGGACCTGGGCCACGATCGCCACGCTGCTGACAACCGCCAAGATGAACGGCGTCGACCCCAATGCCTGGCTGGCACAAACCCTCAAGAGCATCGCCGCCGGTTGGCCAAACAGCCAGATCGCAGACCTCATGCCATGGAACTTCAAGCCGTAACGGCCTCGGCTACGCGCTGACGTCCGGCGCCGGCGCGGCGGGCCAAAGCGCGATCTGATAGGTATCGATCGGTTCCGGACCTTCATTGGTATCGGCCTCGGTGGCCTTGTCCATGGCGCGGGCGGAAAAGCGCACGCGATATGGGCCCGCCATCACCGCGAGCGGGATGGGATCATCGCTCGCCCATTCAAGCAGCGCCACTTCGCGGCGAGAGGCCTGCAGCGAGATTTCTACGATTTCGTCCCAGCTATCGTCGATTGGCGGCTCGGAGACTTCGAGCAAAACGGTGACGCCGACGATACCGGTATGGAGGCCCGTTGTCGCAAACAGCAAACCAGGCACGCGGGCGCCCAACAGGCCATTGCTCTGCCCCTTGAAGCAGCGCGCCATTTCGCCATCGAACCGTGTTCCGGCTTCGAGGTAAAACTGGCCATATTGAACGTCAAGCAGGCCGGAGAAGAGCGTGGTCAATGCGCTATCTTCGTCATCTGGATCGGACTATCTGGCCGAGCACGGTGGCCTGCCACTCGAAGCCGACAGGCGGAGAGTGGCGGAGGAAAAGGAACTGGCATCCAACGTTCTCCAGGCGGTTGCAGTGACCGTTGCCGAGCTATAATGGCCGGACTGCTTTAGCGCGGTCTATTGGTGCACGATCTTTAAGCTGCCTGGTGAAATCAACGATGCCCGTTTGCCTTTGGCACCCATCCACAAAGAGAAGCCCTCCTCAACAAGTGCAGCCGCTTCTTCAAGGGTCTTTGCATAGACCGCTTTGTCGGCATGATGCTTTTGCGAACCCCACTTCGGATCGCCAAGCTTGTAGCCACGTGGGGTAATTTCAGGCTCCTCGCGAACGCCAGCACGAGAGGACAACCGTTCGATCCTGAGCACCTTCCTTGTTGCTTGCATTCTTCCTACTTATTCTTCAGCCAATGCGCAGAGCCACTGATCAGCACGTCCATGACCGCCTGCCGATTCTTACTTGGCCACCCTTGAGGGTGTTTGGTTATTATCGCTCTAGGTCCGTCCATGTGCTGCCAGATAAGCGTCCAACCATCAGCCACTCTGTGATGGGAAGCTTCTGCATTTAGCGCTTGATCGAAGCTGGATCCCACTCGCGAGCCTAGAGGCCCCGCGCTCTTGCCGACATACAGTACACTGCTATGACCTCCAACTTCATAGGCTGGGCCGACGCCAGGACCAAATACGCCTGGCTCTGCCCATCCGTTTGCGACGGCTCTTTCGTTAGCGGAGACCAAGGCGGACCAGACCTCGTCAGAGATGATGCTGGGCATTGCAGGCTGCTCTATGTGTTTGTAATTGGCCGAAGTAGTGCCGTCAGTTAACCCGGCTTGCGGTGTCAGTGGATGGACGGACAATCTGCTGCAATCGTTCGATGATGCCTTCGGTAGTGCCAACATCAACACTGGCGGTCTGAAGAACCGTGTCGTGCCCCGTAACTTTGAACTGGGCCTGTATTCCTTCCCTATCTGCTAGCCCGTCGTGGT
Organism: Devosia soli; assembly: GCF_000970455.1. Lineage (GTDB taxonomy): Bacteria > Pseudomonadota > Alphaproteobacteria > Rhizobiales > Devosiaceae > Devosia > Devosia soli. The sequence continues at coordinate 3,258 of NZ_LAJG01000014.1, forward strand.
GAGGATAGAGCAGCGTCAGGATGGGGGACTTATACACGTGAGCGTAAGCCATCATCTGGTAAACGTCGGCCTGAGAAACCCCCTGTTTAGGGTCGTCAATCCGCGCCGAAATCCGTTTCCATTTTGTGTCGAGGACATGGACCACCTCTCTTCCGTGCCAGATCAATATGTCGGGCTTAGTCTGGAAAACCGCCCGCTCTGAGTCCAGTGCAGTGAGGCAATACCGAAGGCCGCCTTGTAGGGTAACTCTGTAGTCAGTTCCGGCTAGTGCGCGAGCAATAAGTCGGCCCACATACTCTTCGAAAAGATCATTCATTTCGAACAGCAAAGCTGTGCCCTGCCCTGAACCGCCACTGGTATTTTGATACTTGTCTCGCAGGAACAGCTGCGCCATTGCGAATAGATCCTGCCACTGGCGGTTTGTTCTGTCGATGAGCACATCCGCCCATCGCAGTGCTGGCGTGGGAACATCCGCAATTTCGGCGTAGACGAACGCTAGCTCCCGAAGACGCTGCTGGTTGGCGGCAGTGCGGGACATCTTAGATAAGTGGGTCACACACGCTTTCATGATGCGATTTAAGGAGATGTCGTCGGACAACTCGTCGAAACGGCACCCGAGGAGCGCGGGATTAGCAGCGTTTACGGTGAATTGGCGCACTACGTTGAGCGTCCCGCGCAGCGCTGCCAGATCGTCCTCCCGACCGACATACTGCCGGGGGATCCCACCTCGGACAGCCTGGGTCAGCTTTTCGCAATATATTCGGATGAGGATCTCGAGAAGCGTTTCGCGTTGCCAGTCCAGTTCGGTGATGCGTCCCGTTTCGACTTTCAAGTTGAGAGCCACGGCCAGCATGTGGACGAGCCGTTTGCGTATTGCCGCTGTTTGGGCGTCTGAGCTTGCATCATTGGCTACGTCGATCTTCGGCAGTATCTCTAATGTGCATTCCGGGGCAGCGAGAACTCCGACCACTCCGCGCGCACGCAGATCCCGGCGTCGATCTTCCAACACCCCTGACCCGCCCCTTCCAGAAAGAGAAGAACCTTTAGCTATCTCGACGAGGCGCGTAGCATGCCGCTCAGGGATGCAGCCAGCGCCCTCACCGTGCGGCAGCGTCTCCCATTCTCTAACCAAGTAGGATGTCATTGAGCATGGAATTCTGAAAAATCGAACTTGCTTTTCACAAGCCACCGCTGCTTCTCATCGCCTAGATCGTCCTGCGCTAACCCTGCAGGCGCCCTTAGCGGACGAGCCTCTATGAACCGAGAACCGCTCTGCCCTGTGTCACCAAGAACCGCAGCAACGCGAGACCAATCCTCATAGAAATATTCGGCTAGCAGCGGGATGACCCTGTAGCGCACCGCGTCTTCGACATCAGCCCGCGTCTTGCAGCTAGTAAAATACGCGTGCCCGATCTGATGCTCTCGATCAAACAGATACTCCACACGCTCGTTGATAGTGGCAAGAAGCTTGCGGACGTTTATGCCACCTACATTCTCTGATAGCACTGATAGATCCGGCATCAGCTCTTCGAACGTAAAGCGGCGGCGTAAAGCGGTATCTAGAAGCGCAATCGAGCGGTCTGCAGTGTTCATCGTGCCTATTATGTGAAGGTTTGCAGGTACGGCGAACGGCTTTTTTGAATAGGGCAGCGTTAGGCGTATCTCATTTGGCATGCCGAGCCGCTTATCTGGCTCAAGCAAGGTGATTAGCTCTCCGAGCACCTTAGAAATATTGGCTCGGTTGATTTCGTCAATGATTAGCACGTAGTTGAGCGTAGACTGGCTACCCTGAGGCACATCGCCGCCGAACACGATGTCGTCCAATGCCTCCCAATCCACGAGCGACTGATTCAGCTTGTAGATCGAGTGCCGCCTGAAGGTTTTTGGATAGAAACGGCTGCGCTCAGTTCCTTTGTCGTCGCGCCAAAGCCACTCCACCCTACGTCTGTGGGGGTGGAATGCCGCCAATTCGTCATAGAAATACTCACCCGTGACCTTTCCAAATGCTTGAATGCGGTCGCGTCCGTCAGACACTACAACGTAGTCGCCTACCTGCATATCGGCCCGGAGCGAGTAAGTGATCACCACATTTCCATCGAGGCCGGTCGCCTGTGGATCTTTTCTTTTCCACTCGGAGAAGATTTCGCTGAACTCGTCGAAACGTTCATCAGACCAGTCGATGTTTCCGCCCCAGCCGACGTGAATTAAGCTGTTGTCCAGACCGAAGCGGATACGCTGTCTGTCCTCCTCGATCTGACGGTTCCCCAACGCAACCTTGAAAACTCTCGCTGAGCGATCAAGCCTCTTTGCTGAATTCGCTGCGCTGCGATTGATCCTTGCGTTCTCGCTGACGCGCTTGAATACGCCGTCGAAAGGTTCAAGGCGGAAACCCGCACTGGATGAATTCTGAGAAAGCCCTTCAGCATCCTCCTCCATAGGAACTGGTCGGAGGCCTTCGACAAACTCCTCATAGGACATGGACTGGTGAAAGGTGACGAACTCAATCCGATGATTGTCTACTAGCTTTCGATATCTCTCCATCAAGGCAGCACGCTTGTCGTCTCCCTTGAGTTGTTCTGCGACGTGCTCACCTTCGCAGAGCCGCACCGCCTCCCACGCAGTACGGTAGGTCTTCCCGGTCCCTGGCGGGCCGTAGAGGATCAGGTTGGTTGGCGAACGAGGTGGTGTCAAAGTCGATTGAGTCACAGTCGCTTGGTCCGCCTGAGAGGATAATTGATAGGTGAATACGGTGGAGCTACTAGGGTTCGGTTCAGTATAGGTCGGGGGCGACACCTGGGCTAAGTGCTGGAACTTCTCACCGCCCAGTGCTTGACAGATGTTTGGGGAAGCGTCGGATAGGCTCAGTGCCCATGCAATATCGCTTACGACTATCGAGACTTCTTTCGCGGCGTTTTCTCGTGCTGGGGCTATGAAATAGTTCAGCGCACAAAGCCGAATTCTGTCGGCGCCCTTTAGTACGTAATCTCTATCCGGCGGCTGAATGGGTAAGTCGTTGCTGTCGACTATAACGAAACCGCTGTTGTGAAGGCGCGAAACAGGACCAGTAGGCTGGTTCCAGCCCCCGTGGATGTCTTTAGTACTTAGTACATGCCCAACAATAGCTTTAGTAGGATACACGCGATTCATACGGTGCCGCGTTGATCGTACCCAGTAGTCCCGCGGCTCGCCGAAATGATCGAACAGGTCACTCGCCTCTCCTTGGAAGCGATAACGGTCGAAAGCGTCCATGGCTGTCTCAACAGCAGCACGCGACAAGTCAACAGGCGTCGGGTCGGCATCAGGCCTAAGTAGCTCGTACCCGAGTTCCTCAAGCTTGCGAAACGCTTGACTCTCTCCGAACCCTCCGAAGAACTCCTTGGCCGAAAGAGCCCGACCGTTCGGCAGATACCGCAACGCGGCCGCGACAGTGGCTTTAGCCGGATGTTTCGGTTCCTCACCGGAGCTTTTGATCCAAACTTGCGGGCGTACAAAGCCACTGCGCGCAAGAAAGGCGTTCAGTCCTAGCTCGTCGCACTCCTGCATTGCGGCGTCGATTTCTGCACGTGTGAGAAGATCGAGCAAATTCTGCTGCGATCCGGCACCGGCGACGACAGTGAGATTGTGTACAGCAGGTACGCTCAACGCTGTAGCGATCTCGGGACCTATCTCGTAGCTCACCAGTTTCTCGGCGCCGAAGCGTAAGTAGTTCACCGGCCCGCCGCTTAAGGCCTTGCACCGAACAGCAAGGCCATCGACCAACATCGCACGAGCAACTTCTAGAATGTCGTCGGTCTGTATCGCCTCATCGGCTCGGTTGCTCGCTCCCGCTGGCTTAATCTTGAAAGCAGAGCGACCAGTAAGCCTATCTCCGTGTCGAACTGGCTGGTAGGCGACGCCGTCAGCATCATAGAAGACGACCCGGCGCTCTGCGGTCAGTCCACTCATTGAACACTTTCCAAGGCACAGAGCGAGTTCACTAGTCGCATCTGCTCTATAGACGCGCATTTTGCCTGGCGCAGCCGAGGTGACCCGAAGACCAAAGCCAATCCTTTGGCCCGAGAAACCGCGACGTTGATGCGATTCAGCGAAAACAGGAACTCCATTCCGCGGGAGGTTTCGTCAGCCGACGAAGCAGCCATTGAGACAATGCAAACCGGCGCTTCTTGACCCTGAAACTTATCTACCGTTCCAACCCGAAATCCGGCCGGCAAAGCTGCTCTCAATGCATTCACCTGTAGATTATAGGGGGCTACGACAATGATGTCAGACTCTTGCATGGGACGTGTGGCCCCATTCTTATCAGTCCAGCGTCCAGCTAGCAGGCTCTCACTTGCAGCTCGAATTGCTTCTACTTCTTCATAGGAGGTTTGAGCATTACCCTCGTGCTCGACGGGCACCCAGAACGCACCTGTGCCTGGGAATGCAGTCCCGCTGACACACTGACTCTCAGTATCAGGATGGCTCTGAAGCCGGCCTTCATAAACCTGCTCTGAAATAAATCGGCAAACGTTTGGGTGCATCCGTCGCGTCGTGCCGAGAAAGATGCCTTTGTCAGCAGGTACGGTTGCGTGGTCACCCAGCAGCCATTCCAGACAGGACATGTTGGCCGGCTCAGGATGCGACCCTTGGATCACCTGCGGCAGCTGGCGTGGATCACCGACAAGGACGATGTTGCGCGCTGCACGCCCCATCGCAGCCATGTTGGCCAGGCCAACCTGTCCAGCTTCGTCCACAAACAGCCAATCAAATGCTTGGATGTTTTCGTCTCGCGCGAAGAAGAAGGCCGTACCGCCCACAACATTGCCGCCCGCTGCAGCATTCGCATTATCGGTAGTGCGACGCACAGGAGAATTGTCAGGGTACCCGTCATCGTCACTCGAGACTTTATGAATAATATCTAGGGTGCGAGTGAGTTTGACATCCTTCAGTGCGTCCACGCATCCCATCAGCACGTTTCGGATCGCCTCGTGGCTGTTTGAAGCTACGCCCACCCGGTACCCTGCCTCGACGAGCGACAAGATGGTCCGGGCGGTCACATACGTCTTCCCACTTCCCGGAGGTCCTTGAACCGGAAGAACTGTGTTTTCCATCCTGTGCACAGCGGCGATTGTGCCAGCCACAAGATCGCTACCACTCAGGATATCCCCTGCCCCGCTCGACAACCGCGGCGCTCTGGCCTCCAGGAGGTCGCCTAGAGCCTGGTAACGGCTTGGCCCACACTGGTCTTCGATTACATCCATGAGCGCCGCTGCAATGACTTTAGTGTCAAGCGGCGGATCAGGATGAAGCGTCAGGTTTTCGGCCAGTAGAGCTCGTCTAGCCGCCCCAACTTTCAGCGTTACTGTCCGCCTGTGTCGATCCATTGCCTCAATGTTGACCGAGGCAAAGCCCTCGCTGGTGGGGATGGTAGCAGTTCGCCCCTCCCGCAGTTTGGACTCTTGAGGTGGGAATTCGTACGTTCGGGCTACTGAGCGCTTGATCGGTTCAATGTCGCTGATGGCCGTTAGGCCAGCGAGTGCATCGAGATCATCGATCAGTTCGTCTTCTTCTCGACCAAGGCTGTCAAAGATCGCCCACCAGGCGGGCTTGGCTTCTCGCTTGTGAAACAGGCCCAGATTGAACAGGCGCTGCTGCAGGGCTTCAGGAACGCCAGAGCTGGCTAGGCGTGCTCGCAAGGCGGCGGCTTCTTCGTCTTCCAGTACCTGCTTGTCAGCTGCGTCTACGGCCCTTACCGGCCAGGGTCCTTCAGGGCGGATCCGCACAAGCCAATTGCGAAGCATCTCTGTGGAGACACAGTCCACGCGATTGTAAGCCTCGATCTCGTCAAGGATCTGTTGATCGCCGCTTTCTCGCCAACGTTCGTAGGCCACCACAGACCCGCCTGCTGTCTTGACCTCTCCGTCCCGCTGCAAACCATAGAATGCCTCAAGTGACTTGATAGAGTAGTTTGGCTCGGAAGCTATCAAGCCACCGCGCACTACGGCATATAGGTCTACAAAGCGGCGCTCTCGCAGGAGACGATCAAGGAATGCTTCCCCAATCCCATACTTCGCGGTGAGCCGCCGCAGGGCGGTGATCTCGTAGGGTGCATAGTGGTAGAGGTGGGCGGCCGGATAGCGGGCGAGACGGTCACGAAAGAAGTCCAACAGCTCTGCTAAGGAGCGGGCTTCAGCGGCATGGTCGTGGGCCCAGAAGGATCTGAACCCGCCATCAAACCAGACACCATGGAGGTACTCTAGCCCACCTTCAAAATGTGGATCACCTTCAATGTCGTAAAACACATCGCCCGGCTGCGGGGCCGGTAAGAGATCGAACCCTTTGCCTGGCTGTGGTGGACGCAGCTGATGTTTCGGATCTCCGCTTTTGCGGGCCTGTTGCAGCCGAGCTTGTGAGCGTAACCTGTCCAAGGTGGCTTGTGCCATCCCGCGCACGCTGGCCTCGCTCGCAGCAAGTCCTTCCATTGTCACGATGCCGGCTGCTTCGAGCTTCTTCACCTGCCCCTTCGCAATATTGGCCACATTGAAGAGGCTATCTTCGGTCTTCCAGGTGCTGTTGCAGTGATCAGACCAGCGGCACAAACCACAAATGGCGGACGGCACCGCACGTGTAGAGGGTGGGTTGGCAACAAATGCTTCTAGCCGACCACGAGCCATGCGCGCATATGCGGAATAGTCCTTCAGCCGCAGACTGGCTCGCATGCCGTTTCCGAGTTCAACGTGCGCATACTCCGGCGCGACGCCTTGAACCTCCGAGAGAAGATCCGAGTAGAGGGCAAGCTGCAGGACATGGGTCGGATGTGGGCGGCGCTTGAGCTTGGTGTCCGTGACCTCATAGCTGAAGTTCCCGAGTGCTGAGGGTTTGTCTACCCGGTGCAGGAAGTCTGACCATCCGCCCCACTGCCCCGAAAGGAAGGCGCCCTGGTAGATTACTTCCGCACCCGACCGAAGAGCATCGAGCGTCGCACGAGTGCTGGATGACAGGTCACTGCGCTTGATCTCCATCACGCGCTTGCCGCTTGCTTTTAAAGCTTCCAAATGAGCGGCCTCGTGAGCATCGCCTTGCTTCTGAAGAAGCTCTGCGTCTTCAGTCGCTGCCGTCGGCTGGGGTCCAGCACCGCGCATGTGCTGCAGATCCAGCACCGTCGAGTGACTGCAGCCCATGAACCGCATGAGGTCCGAGGCTGAAAAAAGCATGCTTCCGTCGATGTTCCTCATGCCCCGCTCCCAAGCTTTCGATACAGCAACTTTCACCCGGCAGGCTACTAGCCTGTCGTATTGATTCCGTTACAGAGTGGGATTTGAGTAGTGCTACGGGGACTCGAACCAAATGGCGCCATATGATGGCCAGAAACTGCTCGAAGATGAGATCGTTCGAGTGCTGACAGGACTGACTTCGTCCTTCGAACCCAATGAGCTGGCCTATTTGGCTCTAACATCCAAAGTGGAAGCGCCTGTCCGTGATCGCCTGGCATTTACTCTCCATCAATCCGTGGGCTCGGACTATTTGGTCGCTCGTGAGTGGGACCGCGTTGACCTTGCGATACTCAGTCGGTCACAAGTGCCCGTTGCTCTGCTTGAGCTCAAGGCGATGTACTCATTTGATGATGCGATGCGCTATTGCCTTATCACTGCAGAGGACGAGGCAAAAACCCGCTCGTTTGCGCCTCAAGCTAGCGCCGTCTACTCTCTTTTGCTTGCCACCCACGTGAGTAGTCAAGTTCCACAGGGCCTAAGGCGAGTGGTCAAGTATGATGGGCACATAAACCGGGCTGCTCGAAAGGTCGGCGACCCTGAACTCGTGCGCACCGCGTTGTTAGCGCGGATGGATGAGGCGCTGAGGGAGCGTAACCTTGTGGCTTCGGGCAATCTAGCTGGCGGCATAGCTTTCGAACTGCCTGTGGATGTATTCTACTGGCTGGTGCGCGACCCCGGTCCTGTGCCGGTAGCTCTTGAGTTATGAAGCAAGTGTTTCGGGGCAATAGGGAGCGAGCCGCCACTGCGCATGCGGTCTGTTGGAAAGCCGAAAGCCAATCTTGACCCGTCTACGGCAACGTCCACTGCTGAAGTTTCTAGCTGATCCCTTCGGCACGTCCGCCCGCACCATGGAGCTCGACGGGAACTACATACGATTGACGCGCCGCCGCCGGGTCGAGTCGCTGTCGCTGCAGTCGTTAGCGAGGGCGCCGGCCGTTACGAGGGGTATGCTTGGAACCACGCTGACCGTCTTTACTGATAAAATGGACGAGGTCGCGTTGAAAGGCGCCAGCCACCAAGATGCCCGTGACTTCTCGCAACGGATCAAAGAAGCGTGGACCCGCTTTAACCTCGCGGCCCTTGAGAAAGAAGCGGCTCACCTGAATAGTATCCTTGCTGAAGTGAAGTCGTTGGTGGCGCCGTCTCGATATCCTGCGGCCTATCAGATCGCGCCCCTGCTCGAAAAAGCCCGTGCTCTAGATGCTTCGCTTCTTTCGAAGCTGAATGCCGAAGCCGTCGGTCCCGAGATCGTAGCACACATTGCGCCTGTCCGGAATTTTGCAGACGAACCGCGCACATTACGGGCAAACGGCATAGCGGCCTTCGTCGCCGCCGAACTGGATCGCTGGAAGGATTTCTTCGACACCATCGAGAGCAAGCCGCTGACGCCGGAACAACGCCTTTCGATCGTCGTCGATGAGGATGCGACGCTCGTTCTGGCCGGGGCGGGATCGGGAAAGACCAGCGTGATCACCGCCAAGGCCGCCTATCTGGTCAAAGCGGGCATCCGGTCGCCGGAAGAAATCCTGCTTCTCGCCTTTGCGAAAAATGCGGCGGAAGAGATGTCAGAACGTGTCGAGGCCCGATCCGGCGTGCCCCTTGTCGCACGGACCTTCCACGCGATTGCCTACGACATCATCGGCATCGTCGAAGGGTCAAAGCCCGCGCTGGCCGACCACGCCACCAATGACATGGCCTTCACCAATCTGATCAAACAGATCCTAAAAGACCTTGTCCTTCGGCGTTCTGATGTGTCGGAGGCGATCATCCGGTGGTTCGCTCATTTCCTGGTTGAGCCGAAGACCGAATGGGACTTTCAGACCAAGCACGACTTTTACTCCCACATGGAAGCGCAAGACCTGCGCACGCTGCAGGGCGAAAAGGTCAAAAGTTACGAAGAGCTGCAGATCGCCAACTGGCTGTATGAAAACGGCGTCGAATACGAATACGAGCCCGTGTACGAACACAAGATCCCCGAAACAGGCAGGCGCGATTACCTGCCGGATTTCCGCCTGACCGAAAGCGGCATCTACATCGAGCATTTTGGGGTGCGCCGTCAGAAGAAGGCCGATGGCAGCGAACAGCTGGTCACGGCGCCCTTCATCGACCGTCACGAATATCTGGCTGGCATGGAGTGGAAGCGGCAGGTCCATGCCGAGCATGAAACCACCCTAATTGAAACCTATAGCTATGAGCGGCAAGAGGGGCGCCTGCTGACCGGCCTTGCTGAAAAGCTGGCGCCGCATGTCACCCTGAAACCTCGCCCCGCCGACAAGATCTACGACCGGATCGTTGAGTTGAAGCAGGTCGATGACTTTTCGAAGCTGCTTGGAACCTTCCTGCGCAAGTTCAAGAGCGGCAGCCACAGCCTGCAGGACTGCGAGACAAAGTCCAACCAGCTGAAGCTAGGCAAGCGCGCCCGGGCGTTCCTTGATGTGTTCGCGGCGGTTTTCGAGGAGTACCAGAAGCGCCTGGAAGGCCGGATTGACTTCGAGGACATGATCCTGCGTGCCGCGGGCTATACCGAGACGGGACGCTACGTCAGTCCGTTCCGCCACATCCTGATCGATGAATTCCAGGACATCTCGCAAAGCAGGGCTCGGCTGTTGAAGGCGCTGAAGGCGCAGCATCCGGATGTGCGCGTCTTTGCCGTTGGTGACGACTGGCAGTCGATCTTCCGCTTCGCCGGGTCCGACATCCATCTGATGCGTCATTTCGGGCGGGAGTTTGGCGGCAGCTTCGATGGCGAAGCTGGGGTGCACCGGACCGTCGATCTAGGCCGCACCTTCCGATCGGTTGACCAGATCGCCTTTGCGGCCAGAACCTTCGTCCTGCGAAACCCAGCCCAGATAGAGAAGCAGATCGTCCCGGCCGGGTTCGCGACCGAACCCGCCATCAGAGTCGTGACCGTGTCCAAGGGCGAGGATGAGGCGAAATTGTCCCAGGTTCTTGCCGCCAGGTCAGCCGCTGTGGCACCGGAGGCGAAGCCTGCGACGGTGCTGCTTCTCGGCCGTTACCGCTTCGTCGAGCCGAACATGCAGGATCTGCGGCAACGCTTTCCGCGGCTGAAGATCAGCTTCAACACCATCCACGCTTCCAAGGGTCTGGAGGCCGACCACGTCATCCTACTGAACGCCGACAGCGGGCGCACGGGGTTCCCATCAGAGATCGTCGACGACCCCCTGCTGTCTCTAGTGTCGCCGGAGGAGGAGGCGTTCCAGAACGCCGAGGAACGGCGCGTCATGTATGTCGCGATGACCCGGGCCCGACACACACTGACGATCCTTGCCTCGAACGCCCGGCCATCGTCCTTTGTTACTGAACTGAAGAAGGATCCCGCTTACGGCATCGCCGCTCAACCTGGCGCGGAGCTGGAGGAGCATGACTGCGGCGAATGCGGTGGGCGGTTGTTGGGCGTCACTGGGAAGGATGGCCGAGTCTGGTATCGCTGCGAGCATGTGCAGCATTGCGGAAACCTCCTGCCCGTTTGCCAATCCTGCGGAACCGCTTTGCCTCGCTTCACCGATGGAACGGCCGACGTTCGATGCCAGTGCGGTGCCACCTATCCGACGTGCCCCGAATGCGAAGATGGTTGGCTGGTTGAACGCAGCGGCAGCTATGGCAAGTTCCTTGGCTGCGTCCGATATCCGAACTGCGTCGGCAAGGCTAAATTATCTAGCGACGACGGATCTGCGCTTAAGAAGCCGCGGCCCGGGAACCGGCCCAGATGAGTGTAGCACAGTGGTACCCATCGCCAGACCCGACAGGCTAATCGCCCCCGCGAGCAGCGCGGGCTAGCCGCTCAGCATTTCCGCAACGGCCGAAAAGGCCGATATCAAGGATCTATCGCGGCTCGAAATTGTGCCGGAAATCTTCCGGGCACGAACAACGAACACTCGGCATTTCAAAGCCCGCCCACCCAGGAAACCGGCGGTAATGGGGTGGTTTACAGTCAGTCTGCTTCTGGAAAGTATCGTATCATATCGGACATCACCGATCAGCTCTGGTAGACTGGTTTCTTGGTCATGACTGGGCAATGTATCCACTCGGCCTCCTCCAAGCTGTTGCTCACCTTTACAAAGGCCCAGCCATGACCTCGATCTTCAATTCTTGGCAGTTCTGGGCTGCCTTCTCAGCCGTGTTCGCTGCGATGACAGCAATCTTTGCCAAAATCGGCATCGAGAACATCAGCTCCGACTATGCCACGCTCATCCGAACCATCGTCATCCTGATCGTGGCTGGCGCCATCGTTTTGGCTACCGGCCAGTGGCAAGATCCCGCCACAGTGTCGGCAAAAACCTGGACCTTTTTGGTTCTCTCTGGCCTAGCAACGGGGCTGTCATGGCTTTGCTATTTCAGGGCACTCAAGATCGGCAACGCGGGGCAAGTTGCGCCCATCGACAAGTTGAGCGTGGTGCTGGTGGCCATTATAGCGGCTGCGTTCCTTGGCGAACGCCTTTCGGCTGCTGCTTGGGCTGGCGTCGGATTGATTGCTGGTGGAGCAATTCTAGTCGCTCTAAATTGACAAGACATAACGATCGGTCTTCGCTAACCGGGGTCTTCGTCCCCGCCAGTAGCGCTCCCAACTTCAATTTTCGGCCTGGAATTTGTATGAACGCCGTTAGTAAGTCCCTCCCAGGTATTCTCCTGTGCGTTGCTGTCACCCTGGTAGCCATCGCGCTGCAAGCCTTGGAAGTGTTGTTTGTTGGTCAGCCGTATCTTGAAGCTCTGGTGCTGGCGATCATAATTGGCGTCGTCATCAGGACGTTGTGGACGCCCGGGCCGCTGTTCGAGCCGGGTATTCAATTCAGCGCAAAACTGCTGCTGGAATTCGCGGTGGTTCTGCTCGGTGCCTCGATCAGCGCCAGCATGGTTGCTGAGTTAGGACTGGTGCTCGTCGTTGGCATCGCAGCCGTCGTTGTAATCTCTCTGGTAGTCAGTTTCGTCATCTGCCGCTCGCTTGGACTGCCGCAGCGGACCGCAATTTTGATTGCCTGCGGCAACTCCATCTGTGGCAATTCCGCGATCGCAGCTGTGGCTCCTGTCATTGGGGCTGACAGCGAGGACGTTGCATCTTCCATCGCCTTTACCGCCGTCTTAGGCGTCATTACCGTGCTGCTTCTGCCTTTGCTTGTGCCTGTTCTGGCGCTTAGTCTGACGCAGTACGGTGTTTTGGCAGGCTTGACCGTTTATGCCGTGCCTCAAGTTCTAGCCGCTACATTACCGATCGGCGCCCTGAGCAATCAGATCGGTACAGTCGTGAAGCTTGTCCGCGTGCTGATGCTCGGACCTGTGGTCTTACTGCTGTCATTGTTTGCACGACGCCTGACTAACGCTACAGCACCAACGGATACCCGCCCTGCATCCGGCGATCGATTGGGACTATTTGAACTGGTTCCTTGGTTCATTATCGGGTTTTTGCTGGTGGCGACGCTGCGCTCGCTTGGGCTCGTTTCACTTGTACTGATCGCCCCGCTGGCGTCGATCGCAAGTGTGCTGACCACGATTTCCATGGCGGCTCTAGGCCTTGGCGTGGATGTGCGGGTTGTCGCAAAAGCCGGGCTGCCCGTCACTGCGTCTGTCACCTTGTCCTTGATCGTGCTTGGCGTCATTAGCTATGGCCTGATTGTGGCCTCTGGGGTGTGAGGCCTTGCTGCCCACCGTCATCATTCAAGCGATAAGGACTCAATGGAGCTGATCTCAGCCGCTCGGATGGCATGGCCATTCATTGGCATCGCCTTCATATTTCGCCATTGGCTGCTTTTGGAGTAACGCATCTGCAGTTCGAACGTCTGAAAGGGGGTCGGAAGCGGCCGTCGGCTAACCCAGTCTAGTTCAGGCCTTCCTCACTCTGCCGACGATACAGAGGCGGCGGTCGTTGCGGAGCAAACTTGGACGATCCAGTCATTGCACGATGTGCAGCTTCCAACATCGCTTCCTTCTTTCCCGGTGCCTCCTCCCGCGGTGGTGGCGGTTGCTCCACCCAGCCAAAGCGCGTCTTCAGCGCAAAGATGGTTGCAATTAGCGACTGCCGATCATGACCTTGCGCGATGCGCAGTAGATTCTGTGCTAGTTGCGCCTCAAGCTTGGCATGGCCAACCTCCAGCTCCTGCGCAAAGTGCTTACGCAAGGTTTTGGGATCAACACCGATCACCTTGGCAATGCGTTCTTCTGCCATGGCCCACCCGGCCATCATCTCGACAACCCTTCGATCCTTGTCCGTCGGCTGATAAGAAGGACGGCCGCGCCGGGTCATGCCGCTACGTCCGCGGCTTTACGTTCAGCAGCTTCTGAAAAGGTCTGTCCACTCTGCTCCAGAAGCGCCTGCTTTCCAGTGAAAGCCTGCCAGCGCAGCACAGCCACATCGATGTAAGCCATTGAGAGCTCCACGGCGTAACAGCGCCGCTTCTCGAGCTCGGCAGCGATGATGGTGGTGCCGGATCCGCAGAACGGTTCGTAAATTGCATCGCCAGGCTTGCTGTTGTTGCGGATCGCTCGAGCCATGCACTCCACCGGCTTTTGCGTCGAGTGGGGAGTGTCCTGATCCTCGTTCTTTCCGTCTATGGCCCAGATGGTGGTCTGATCCCGAAACCCCTGCCAATGCCCCTGCCCGCCTTCGCGTACCGCGTACCAGCAAGGCTCGTGCTACCAGTGATAGTGGCCACGGCTCAGTACCAGGCGTGGCTTAGCCCAGATGATCTGCGAGCGCAGACTAAAGCCCGATGCAAAGAGGCTCTCGGCAACGGTCGTGGCATAGATGCCCGCATGCCAGACATAGGCGACGTCACCGGGGAACAACGCCCAAGCTTCCCGCCAATCGGCTCGATGGTCGTTCTCAACCTTGCCGGTGCGATCGGTCGAGGACACTCCTGCCCTCGTTCGCCACTCCGGGTCGTACTCCACCCCATAGGGCGGATCGGTCACCATCAAATGCGGTTTGGCTCCGTCAAGGAGCCGAGTAACGGTATCTGGATCAGTGCTGTCGCCGCAGATGAGCCGGTGCTCTCCCAAAACCCAGACGTCACCGGGCCTGCTCACGGGTTCTACCGGTACGTCAGGGACATGCGCTGCGCCACCCTCGACGACGCTGGGCATCAGCTTCCCAAGCTCGGCTGGCGAGAACCCGGTCAGCGGCAAATCAAAGCCCAGCTCGCCCAGATCGGCCAGTTCGGTGCGGAGCAGGTCCTCATCCCAGCCGGCGTCGAGCGCAAGCCGGTTGTCTGCCAGAACGTATGCTCGCCGCTGTGCCTCACTCCAGCCCGAGGCAACCATCACAGGCACCTCTTCGATGCCAAGCTTCTGCGCTGCCAGCACCCGTCCATGGCCCGCAATGATCCCACCCGCATCATCCACCAGCACCGGATTGGTCCAGCCCCATTCCCCAATGGAAGCAGCAATCTTGTCTACCTGCGACGCTGAGTGGGTCCGTGAATTTCGGGCATAGGGCACCAGCGCCGCGACAGGGCGGCGTTCGACGTGGTCGGCTGGCCAGAGTTTTTGGGGTTCGATCAGGTTCATGCAGCAAATCTACCACCGCCGCTAAACGCGGGTAAGATCGACATTTCTTCGCTCTAGCACGCTGCAATTCGCAGAATGCGAAGTCAGAGACAAAGCTGAGCTGCTCAAACGACCAGTTCAGTTTCCTCCCTCGCGCGCGCGTTTTTTATAGGCGGGAAAAAATCTCTGCGTGAGGGGGACGCGGGTCCGTGCCTCTCCAGCCTTCGACACTTATACCTCCCCCGCCCCAATCGGCAGCATTGAGGTGGGGAGTTGAGGCCGTCGGCATCAGCCTAGTTGAAGAACTCATCATCCTCTTCCACGAGCCTTGGGAGCTCCCATGGTTTCGGACCCAGAGGGGGCGTGGCGCTTACCCTGCTGCGGGAGGATGGTGACAGGCCCAGCTCGGCCATGAACTTGTGCATCAGCTCCAGGTTCTTGTTGGCAATGGCGAGCCATGGATTGGGCTGCACATAGCCGGCTGGTGTCCGCAGCAGCGCGGGGGTGGTCTTGAGGTTCTTTTCCGCCTCGGTCCAGCGGCCATAGGCTTGGCAGTAGGCAGCAAGCGCGCTGCGATCCAGAGCTGTCAGGATGCCAAGTCCATGCAGTTGATGGGCCAGGCGCTTCCACTCTGCCTTAGCCGTTGGCGACAGATGTGCCGGGCAGGAAGGGATGCACAAGTGTGGTTTCGGCTCTCGGTGGTTGAGCGGCCGATGACCCGCATTGCCCTCGATCAGTTTCAGTGCCGTCGCTTTTGGTTTGCGTCCCCGCATGGGCCATCACTCCGGAGTTGGTCGACTGCCTGAGGCCTGCACCAGCGGCCTCGCCTGCGCACAAGGCTTTGGACTATTTGAGCTCTGCTGCCTTGGTCACGGCTGGGACCCCCATGCCAATTTCGCGGTTGTGAAAGATGGACGGCGCCACCGGTCACCGGATGCGAGGGTGGACAGGTTTGATGTCCCCCCGCCCCCAATGAGATGAGCTATCATACTCCAACAGCTATGCTGCTGTGAATCCTGACATTTCTTCGAAGTTGTGCGCAAAACTACGCTGCTCGGGGCGTCACGGATGTTGTGACCGGCCCGGTAAGCCCTCGCTAACTATCTGGGCGCACGATTCTCACGGAACCGAGAACCACACCATGATTGCACAGCAGAACCGTCCTGCCCCGAGCCGAAAGTAGACGCAATGTGGTCGGCGGATGAGGATGAACGGCGTCTGGCCATCATCAGTCGAGCAGCAGCTGGTGCCCGCAAGGCACTCCGCGAGCGCAGTTGAGGCCCGTCACATTCCTTGGACCGCAGCACGTCCGAGCTCGCTAAGGCCGTACACGCCTCTGCTCTCACGAACGAACCAGCCGTAGACGTTGCGCCTGAGAATGGCCGGCGCTCTGCCGACAAGGGTCTTTAGCTGCTTGGGGCTCTGCGGCTGCTCCAGCATCGCCTTGGCGCAGGTGATGCAGTCCTGCCGATAAGCGGTCATGATCGGCTGCCGACTGCCGCCGCCTCTGTTGGGATCCCCAACTCGGCGCCGATGCTCCTCCAGCAGCCTTGATCGGCGCCGGGTGTCTCGTCGTGGTGTGGCAGCAAACGGGGCCACAATCACCTCGACTGATCCCGATGCACTGACGCCCAAGAGACCGAAGCCAAGGCGGCGGCAGAGGTTGCGGTAGCGAGCGTCGCGTTCCCTGCCCTTGCCGCTCCTCGACAGCGCCGCAGCCAACCACACCTCGTCACAGGCCGCGGCTCTGTCGACACCCTGCAAAACCAGCTCGAGGTTAAAGCTCAGCTTCATCTCGCAGATGACGAGCACCGGCGGCTCACCTTCCCGCACACCTAACAGGTCACACCCGTTGACCTCGCCCTTCACTGCGAACCCGCGTTCTTCGAGGAAGCGCTTGAGGGGGAGGTAGAGGTCGGTCTCGGGCAAGGTAGGAAGGCTTCTGCGCAGTGGTATCCCGGTCTAGCCTTACCTGAGTCACCCAGCCCCAGCATCCTTTCTCGACGCATGCGCCCACCCTGAAGGGGCGCAACGCGTACAGGGGTATGGGGGGATGTGTGAGCACACCGTTGGCAGGCGTTGGTACCGGGGTTGGAAGGGGTTTTCGGATCGTTGGAACGGCGTTGGAAATCGGGTTGGAAGGGCGTTGGAAGAGGCGTTGGAAGGCTATTGAGCGTCGCGAACCTGGATGTAGCTTCGGCGTCTTGACTGCGGCCCCTCCTCTTGGACTTCGATCTGCCGCGTGGCGAACAGCCGGTTCATCGCCTCGGTCAGCACCCTCTTCGAGAGCCCGCCTGCCCTTGCGTCCTTCGCGAATACTACCGGAGCGTAGTTCGCGCTCGGCGTTGCGCTGACATGTCGTCCTTCGACAGCAAACTTGGACAGGAGACTGAGGAAGGTTCGTTCCGCCTCCTGCTCGGCAAGTGCATTGCGGAAGTCGGCACCAAGCTCCGACACCTCCGGCACGAGAACACCGTTGGACCAGCGCAGCGGTATCTCACCTCCCACACGGCCGTAGTTTGCCTTCACCGTCCGGAGCACTCGAGCGTCGGGATCCGGCTCGACCGCCCTGCCCGCTTCACCCACCGTCACCCGCTCGAGGTAGAGCCGGCTGCGAACGCTGTTGTTCCATGCGGTATTGCCGCTGGAGCCGGTGCCACTAGCCATCCCGCTGAGCGAGGGGTGTGCCAGCAGGATCACCGACATGTGGTACTTGATGGCCCAGCCACGCAGCAGACCGATGAACTGCCGCGCCTGAGCCCGCTGGTTTTCGTCGCCGCCGAACAGGTCCGCCAACGTATCGAGGATCATCAAGACGGGCTGTAGACGGGCGATCTCTTGCTCAACGGCACTAAAGAGCGAGGTCGCGACCAGGACGTTGCTCCCTGGCGTCGGCGCTGCCAGCAACGCGTCCTCACCGGCTAGAGGGGCAATGTGGAAGTCGTCGAGACCGGACAGCGGCACACCTGTCCGTTCCGCGATGGTGGCGATGCGCCGGTGCAGTTCGTCGAGATCGTCCTCGGCGCTAAGGTACAAGCAGGGGCCCTGCGCCACCTCTCGCCCGATCCACCTCGTGTTGCTCACGGTGGCCAGCGCCAGTTGAGCGACCAGGAGCGACTTGCCGGTACCGCCATCGCCGTTGACGATGGTGACGGTGCCGCCAGGGATCAGATCCGACACGTGCCATTCCCGCGCAGGCACCTCCAGGCCGTCGAAAACACTGGCCCGCACGACATCGATGTAGCGCTTGCCTTTAGCGTTCTCTCCTCCGGGGGACCGCCAGTCGGCGGAGGTCAAGGGCGCGCTAGTCATGCCGCGCTCGCCTCCGGCGCGCAGACGATCTTGCGGTCGTCAACAACGCTGCGGAGCAGGTCGACAAGCTGCCGGCGATGTCGCTCATCCTTGCCAGCGATTGCACCGTCGAGTTCGAACAAGAGCCGCGCAGCCGCGGATGGCCGAACCACGGCGGCACCCCGGCAGCCCGCCTGCAGCCACTCGAGCGGGGTGCGGTGCATCTGCAGCGGCTTGCCACCGAAGTATGTTGCCGGGTTCATCGCCTCCCAAAGACCCAGCAACGGCGCGCGACCGAACATGGTCAGCACGGTCGTCGGACGGTCCAGCGGCCACGCCACCAGGTCGATGACGGTTTCGCCGTCTTCGGCCAGCGCTTCGCAGATGAAGCCTGCACTCAGTTCACCGGGCGCTTCGAAGTCGAACCGGGCGCTTCCGCAATCCACAATCGGCAGGATACCCGTGGCGCCGGCGAAGCCGCTGATGCGGCCGAGCTCAAGCCCATGTCGCCGCACGTAGTACAGGAAGTCGGCGGTGGCATACGAGCGTTCATAGAAGCTCTGGCGAGCAACGATGAGGGCATGGTGCATGTCCATCATCATTGCTCCACCGGCTCAACCGGGACATCAGAAGCGCCGTCGATGAGGCTCTTCTCGAAGCCCGCACGGGCGAAGGCCAGACATTGTATCTGTATCCAGGGCTCGCTTATCCGGTGCTTATGGAACAGGCTTTTCAAGGTAACCAGCAGCCGTTCGTTGGCAGCGCGAGCCTGAGACTGCAGGGGCGTTGATTGGTCCTTTGCTGCGGCAGCCAATGTGGCTCCGACAGCAGCGCCGGCTTTCCCGAAGTCCTGTACGACCGGGAGTGGGATGAACCTCTTCATGAGCCCACCCGCTCGTCCGAGACGCGTCGCTGCGTCGAGACGTCATGGTATTGTGCAGCTTCGTAAGCTTCGATGTCCTCGAGGCGGTAGCAGACGCGACCGCCAATCTTGACGTAATTGTGCCCTGCGTTCTGCCAACGCCACCGCTCAAGAGTACGGGGGCTGATGTTCCAACGGCGGGCAAGGTGCCGCTGATCGAAGTGTTGTGTAGTCATGGTGCGTTTCCTCAGGTTCGGGATTGAACCTGGGGAAAAGCGTGCGTGCTTCGTACGTTAGAGCGCCAGCCAGAGGAGACGGTAGAGCGTGTCAGTGACTTGTAAGAGCAGCAGAGGAGATCCTCTGAGGCGACTCTTACGCATCTCTGACGTCCTCATCTGAAACCGTCTCCAGAGGAACGGCCAGCAGCTGGCATATGCCGTCACCCCGTTTGATGTAGTGTTGCAGAGTTGGCCAATTCGGGCTGCGGTTGAATGGCTTGGCGATGGTGTCCACGTTCGAACCGGCCTGATCCAGGACCTTGGTAGTCTTCAGCTCGTTGGGAAAGGCCTCGACTAGCTGCCTGATTATCTCCTGCTGGATCTCGCCCTTCAGCCGCCAGCTTTTCTCGCCGATCGTCAGCTTGCTTAGGTCCTCACTCAGCGTAATCTGGGCGGACTCGTCTGCTTCAGTCACATCCTCCTCCAGATCGCCTTCAACTGCAGCAACGTGCTGAAGTCCGAAGATGCGGGTGACCCACGCGTTCTCCTGCAGTTCGATGTCGGTTAGCGAGAGATTAAGGTACGAACCCGTGCCATGGTCGACATCAAGCTCCAGCACCTTCCAGATGTCGGCAGAAATCCTGCTCCGGGTAGCGCTACAGGAAATTGGCTTCTGCAGCGCTGTAGCTATAAGCGCCTCTTTCCTCAGATCTGGCAGCAAAGATCGTTGCAGCTCGCGGCCTATCTCACGTCGTTGGCTAGCGGCATCCGGACCGCTCACCGCTTCCAGCAAAGCAACGAGCTGAGGATCTCCGTAGCGCTTGAGGGCTTCCAACAAGGGAAACGACTGGGATCGGGGAAAAATCTCGAACATGCTCCACGCCTCCTTGCGTTAGAACATATCGCGAACAACCACTCAGGTGGAGTCACATCTTCTCATGTCTACGCTCCAGCTTTCAGCCTTGCTTTTGTAGCCGCGAACCTTCGCTAAGTACCTGATTTGGTTTGAGTCCCCTGCGTCGAATCCACATCATGCTTCCAACTGGAGGCACCAGATGAACCCGCTGCACCCTAACAAGATGACCTTAGATGAGCGCTTGGCAGAGATCGTGGAGATCCTAGCCGACGGCGTCATTCGCCTCCGGTCGCGACAGTCAACCGGACTCTCTCCGCAGTCCGCAGATCATCGGCTGGATAGCGGCCTGACACCACGCATGCATGTGCCCACCGATCACTCAGGAGCCCTTGCATGACCGCTGTAGTCAAGAAGACGAACCACGACCAAGACCAGAGCGTCCTCGCTCAGATCGCCGACCTGAAGTCCCTGTCGATTGCCGACCTCAAGGCGAAGTGGCAGGTGCTGTTCGGCACCCCTGCCCCGCTCTACAACCGCCGCTTCATCGAGAGCCGCCTCACCTACCGCATACAGGAGCTAGCCTATGGCGGTCTGAAGCCGGAGACCATCAAGCGCTTAGAGGAACTAGGCGAGGAACTCGATGGCGGACGGATCGAGGTCAGGAAGCGCTCGGCGAACCTCCTGCCGATTACCGGGACGCGTCTGCTGCGGGAGTGGCAGGGCGTTGAGCACACGGTCACCGTTACCGACAGCGGCTTCGACTACATGGGGCAGCCGTACCAGTCACTTTCCGCGATAGCTCGGCGGATCACCGGCACCCGCTGGAACGGCTGGACCTTCTTCGGTCTCAAGAACGGGAGGAGCCGCTGATGGAACGCCCACCCGTTCGAAAGCTCCGCTGCGCTGTCTACACCAGGAAGAGCACCGAGGAAGGCCTGGACATGGCCTTCAACTCGCTCGACGCGCAGCGGGAAGCCTGCCACGCCTACATCACCAGCCAGCGCCAGGAAGGCTGGATTCCCGTTCGCGACGACTATGACGATGGCGGCTTCTCCGGCGGCAATCTGGACCGTCCTGCCCTTAAGCGGCTGATGAAGGACATCGAGGATGGCCTTGTGGATGTTGTGGTTGTCTACAAGATCGATCGCCTCTCCCGCTCACTCATGGACTTCTCCAAGCTGGTGGACGTGTTCGACCGGCACGGCGTCACCTTCGTGTCTGTGACCCAGTCGTTCAACACCACCACCTCCATGGGGAGGCTCACGCTCAACATCCTGCTGTCCTTTGCCCAGTTCGAGCGGGAGGTCATTGGGGAGCGCGTCCGGGACAAGGTTGCTGCCTCTCGCAAGAAGGGCATGTGGATGGGTGGCCTGGTGCCGTTCGGCTACCGCGTCGAAAACCGCAAGCTGGTCTTGCGGGAGGATGAAGCAGCCGTGGTGCGGCAGATCTTTGAGCGCTTCCTCAAGCTTGGCTCGGCCACCCGACTGGCTCAAGAGCTGCAGGAGCAGGACCTACGCACCCGCTCCGGCAAGCCGATCGACAAGGGGTACATCTACAAGCTGCTCAGCAATCGCACCTATGTTGGCCTCGCCGTGCACAAGGGTACTGCCTACCCCGGCGAGCATGAGCCAATCATCAGCCAGGAGCTCTGGGACAAGGTCCACTCGATCATGGCCGTGAGCCCACGCTCCCGTGCCTGCAAGACCAAGGCGCAGACGCCGGCTTTGCTCAAGGGCCTGCTGTTCTGTTCGCGCCCAACGGCACGGCTATGACGCCAACACACACCAGACGCCGCGGAAAGCTCTACCGCTACTACGTCACCACCTCGGTGCTGAAACTCTCGCCAGATACCTGCCCGATCCGTCGCATCGGCGCAGGCGAGATCGAAGGAGCGGTAATCAACCAGTTGCGGGTGATACTCAGGTCGCCGGAGATCGCGGCGCGAACTGTCGCTGCGACACAAACTCAGGACAACACAGTCAGCGAGGTGGAGGTGCGCACCGCCCTGCAGCAGTTCGACGGCCTCTGGGATCAGCTCTTCCCTGCCGAGCAGGCGCGCGTCATCCAATTGCTCGTCGAGCGAGTGGACCTCGGCGTCGACGGGGCCACCATCCAGATCAGGAGCGAAGGGCTGAGCGGCCTGGCCGCTGAGCTGCCCATGATGAGCAGAAAGGAAGCGGTATGAGCACGGAGCAACGCGAGCGAGCATCCTCCACCTTCACCGTGTCGGTGCCCTTGACGATCCGCACACGTGGCGGTCGGAAGCTCGTGCTGTCGCCTGCGGGGGGTGCGATCACCGCCCCCGCCCGGCCCCGGATCGACAATACGTTGGTCAAAGCGCTCGCACGCGCCTTCCGCTGGCGAAAAATCCTCGAGAGCGGCAGGTTCGCCACCGTTGCCGAGATGGCCGCCGCCGAGAACATGGACAGATCCTATGTCAGCCGTGTCATGCGCATGACGCTGCTGGCTCCTGAGATCGTTGAAAGCATCCTCGAGGGGCGCCATTCACCGGATCTGCTGTTGCCAAAACTGTTGGAGCCAAGATCAGAAATCTGGTCAGAGCAAAGGCTTAGCTAAATCAGGTCGCTGCTGAAGCATCCGCCCCCAAACAATCAACAG
Organism: Devosia soli; assembly: GCF_000970455.1. GTDB lineage: Bacteria > Pseudomonadota > Alphaproteobacteria > Rhizobiales > Devosiaceae > Devosia > Devosia soli. The sequence goes on from NZ_LAJG01000014.1 coordinate 25,854, forward strand.
ATCCATTTCAGAACGTCATAATCTAGAGTTTGGCCAGCCGAAGCGGAACTTCGCGACATAAAAGTGTGTGTGCAGGTACGCCAAGTCGCTTTCCCAATCGCGAATAGCATCTGCTAAGTTACCCCGATCCCTGCGTTTTGCATTTCTGCAAAAAGACGCAAGTGACTCGGCAAGCTTCTGAAGTCTTGGTGCTGATGCCTTTGCTCCCCACTGTTGCAGATACTCCGCCGGAAAGACTGGTGGGAGTTCCCCCTCAAACACACGGCGAAGGATCATCTGCCGAATAGCAGGAGCCTCCCCTCTAGTCTGACCTACACGATAATCTAAATAGCTCAGAACCCCCGCTGCCGGGGCATCGCCTAGGTCAAAACCCCCAGCTCCCCCAGGCGCACCTGTGCTCGGCCAGCGGAAGTAATCTCGTGAGCTTAGCGCGCTTAACCCGCGCCGCTTCCACTCCTGCTCGATCTTGGAAAGTGCCAACTCGCCTCGTTGTCGCCGCCGCGCATCGAGGCTAACACTCAAACGAATGGCGTTCTTCCAGATTCCCAAGATCTTCGGCAAATCCAAGCCTGTCAGTTCGGGCATTTCGAGTAAGCTGCTACTCTCACGCCGCTTCGGCTCGGGGGCCTCTATAGCATCGACGAAACTGGCCCGAATATCCATTAGCTTCTGCCGCTCTTCAGCTCGAGCATATCGCCCTACTTCAGCCGTTACTGGCCTTGCACTGGGGCTCCAGCCGCCTCCCTTCTTGGAGGCGCCCTTTCGTTTGCTTTTCACGTTAGCTCTCAGCGGGAACGTTTTAGCCATATGCTTCGAACTCATTGGTGCAGCCGAATACTTGCATCGGTAGTATCCGGCTGCAAGCTTCTAGATGTTGATAATCGTTTGGCGCCTCACCTTGTCGACACCGTTGTAGAAGGAAGAATCCCTGGCTATTGGTCCTGAGGGAGTTCTCGAGAAACGCCTTGCCGTTGCGCCGACCTAATGTTGGTTCAAACCGCTCATAGCCCTGCTACTTAACACCTCCTACCCACGCTTGCCAGCGGGCCTGAAACATGGTGCTAAAGGCCTGGCGAGACATAACAGATGTCGGGGACACTCTTCCCGACTACGCCGCAGCTTGGCAGCCTTACGGACAGGGTTTTTCAATGGCGAGTAGTTCAGCGGATCAACTTAAGCCAGTTTGGGAAACCAGATTGCTCGTAGGTTTTCTTGGCGAACGCGCGCAGTTTGGATGGTGGCCGACAGGCTTCTATGAGTCGTCGGGCCGCCTTTTTCTCGAGCCGGTCTTTTCCAGGACACCGCAAGTCGCGCAGTATCATGGGGTCATCGAAGCTGCCCGCCGCCTCCACGACGAACACCTGAGCGTCGGCACTTTTCACCTATTTCGTCTGCCAGAGGAGATAGAGCAGGATCTCCACGTGCTTGTGCAGACTGCGGCGGAAGAATGGGCCCCTGCGGCACTCTATCGAGACAAGCAGACGGCGCTCACCGCGCTTGCCCGTATGGCTGGCGCTTCAAAGAAAGGTGGCGTCGGCCCCATATCAATCGGACATGTGAGAGATATTACCGACCACCTGACAGAAATCGCCTCAGTTTACTTGTCGGCATTTTCGTCCAACGCCCAATCTTTCCCATACCTGGTGAGCTAAGCTATGGCGAAGGGCGATCTCTACACGACGCAGTTGCAAGCAGGATTGGGGCTCGTGAGCGAGACCAAGGCACTGTTAGAACTGTGGTCGCCGGGCATGTCCGTGTCGCAGCTTTGTCAGGTGGCGCTTGATTCGGGCAGGTTTCCGAACGTTACTGCTCGTCGCCTTCGCAATATTGTCGTCGAGTGCTTCGCACCTCGTTACCTCGTTTCAAACGGTGCGCCAGCTCAACATCTAAAGCAGGTCGTGGGTACCGTACCCGGTTCAGATCTTGCCCAGCTCATGCTGGTATTCACGAGTCGAGCCAACCCGATTTTGAGCGATTTCATTGGGAGCGTCTATTGGCAGCGATATGCCGGGGGCTACACCGAAGTTTCCAATGAGGATGCGCGCGTTTTCATCGAGCGCGCGATCGACGATGGTAAGACGGCAAAGCGCTGGTCGGAGTCAACGGTCAGGCGGGTTTCCGCTTATTTGACCGGATGTTGTGCGGATTATGGATTGCTTGAGCGAGGGCTGCGATCAAGCCGCCGAATACTGCCCTTCAGGATATCGTATCCCGCTGCCGCGTATCTGGCTTTCGATCTTCATTTCGCGGGCATCGGAGACAATGCCCTGCTGACCCATCCCGATTGGCAACTCTTCGGGTTGGCCCGCGAAGATGTGTTGGATGAGCTCAAGAAGCTCTCGCTCAAGGGACATCTCATCATCCAGGCCGCGGGCGATGTCGTTCGGATCAGCTGGAAACAACCGAGCATGGAGGCGCTTTGCGATGCCCTCTCTCAGAGATGACTTCGACGAGTTGCGCGAGCGCATCCGACATGGGCGCGAGCTGAGCCATGCCAGCTTCGAGCCCATTTACTATCTGATATTTGCGCCAGACCAGATCCTGGAGGTGAAGCGCCAGACACCTGCATGGATGGCAAAGCTTCATCAAGAGGGCTGGGACGTTCACCCGTTCTCGATCGCGGAGAACCTATGGGGCATCCTTCAGAACGATCCATTTTGGTCCCTTTGTCTGGCGGAAGACAAAGCCTCACCCCAAGACTGGGTGCGCACCAATAAGGCGCTGGCCGATATTGTTACATCCGGAGGCGGTCTGCTTCGGCGTCTCGAGGAAGCGCTTAGGCCGCTCGAAGCCAAGCCGAACGCACTGCTCCTCGTGACGGATCTCGAGGCGCTGCACCCGTTCCTGCGCATCGGTGCGATAGAAAGCCAGTTGCAAGGGCAATTCCATGTTCCAACCGTGTTCCTCTATCCCGGCATTCGAACCGGAAAAACCCGTCTGAAGTTTCTGGGCTTTTACCCGGAAGATGGGAACTATCGGTCCGTCCATGTCGGCGGTTAGAAGATAATCAAAGGCTGGGGGGCTGTGCCGTGAACATCCGCAATCTATTCGATCCGTCCAAGGATATCTATCGGACGATAGAGAAGGTCATCACTTATGGTGCCGCGCAGGAAGCGCGCCTGAAGGCTGAGATCTCCGAATATGTCGTGACCGAGAGCATCGAGGAGCAGTTCCGAAAACTCCTTGATCGTATGCAGCTCGCCATGGAGGCGGGGGGACAGAACGAGGTTGGGGTTTGGGTTTCGGGCTTCTATGGGTCAGGCAAAAGCTCTTTCACTAAGTATCTCGGCCTTGCCTTCGACGACCAGCGCACGATTGACGGAACCCCGTTCATGAAGCACCTGCAGGATCGCCTGCATAAACCCCAGACCAAAGCGTTACTCAGCGCGGTCGTGCAGCGTTTCCCGGCTGCTGTAGTCTTGCTCGATCTGGCCAGCGAGATGCTGGCTGGCGCAACCATGGAAGAGGTTTCCACGGTTCTCTATTTCAAGGTCCTCCAGTGGGCCGGTTATTCGCGGAATCTGAAAGTAGCCGCTTTCGAGCGAATGATCGAAAGGGACAATCGCACCGAGGAGTTGCACCGCCGCGTTGTTGAGGCCTTGCCTGGAGCGACCTGGGACCGCGTTCAGAACAATCCGCTCGCGATCGACGGGCTTATCCCGAAGATCGCGCATGAGATGTATCCGGGATTGTTCCCCGAGGCAAAGTCGTTCTCTTCAAGCACTGAGGGCTTCTTCCAGTTTGAGGATCAACGTGTCCAGGAGATGATCGACATCGTCCGCGAAAAGAGCGGCAAGGAAAACATCATCTTCATCATCGATGAAGTCGGTCAGTATGTCGCGTCACGCGATAACCTGATCCTCAATCTCGACGGACTAGCAAAAAACCTCAAGCGTCTTGGCGACGGCAAGGTCTGGATCATATCCACGGCGCAGCAAACACTGACCGAGGACGATCCACGGGCAGCCTTGAATTCCGACAAGCTCTACAAGCTCAAAGATCGCTTCCCGATCCAGATCGACCTAGAATCCAGCGACATTAAGGAGATCTGCTATCGCCGATTGCTTGGGAAGTCGCCGGCGGGCGAGAAGCAACTTGGAGAGCTGTTCGATTCCCACGGCCAGGCACTTCGACATAACACCAAGCTGCAAGACGCCAAATACTACGAAGCGGACTTCAGCCGTGAGACGTTCATAAACCTCTATCCGTTCCTGCCTGCTCATTTTGACATTCTGCTGCACCTCTTGGGCGCTTTGGCGAAGTCCACCGGCGGCATCGGTCTGCGGTCCGCGATCAAGGTGGTACAGGACGTGCTCAAGGGAGAGGGTGGGACCACGGCGATGGCCGATCAGCCGGTCGGCTGGCTCGCAACGACCGTCACGCTCTACGACGAACTCGAGAAGGACATTCGGCGCGCATTCCCGTCGATCCATCAGGCGGTCGGGAAGGCTCTCATTCGGTTTCCGGACTCGCAACGGCATCAGGACATCGCAAAATCCGTTGCTGTCTTGCAGATCCTCGGCAACTTACCGGTGACGGTGCAAAACGTCGCTAGCCTGATGCAGCCGTCGATCACCGCCCCGTCGCAACTCGAGGCGGTGCAAAAGGCGGTCGAGGAAATGCTCGGCGATGTTCACGTTCCGCTAGGAGAGAAAGACGGCAGTCTCGTTTTCTTGAGCGAGAAGCTCCGGGACATCGAACAAGAGCGTGGCGCATTGGCGCTGCGTTCCGTGGACGTCAAGCGCGTCTTCAATGACGCCTTGCGCGAGGTGTTCGATCCGCTTCCGCGGGTCAATCTGCATGGCACCCTGGCCGTTGCATCCGGCCTCAAGGTGCAGACGGGTAGTGCAGTGACCAGCCTTGCCGGCGATCAGAATGCTATCCAGACAATCGTCGAGTTGGTCCCGGCTGCGGACCATGACGCCGGGCGCGCCCGCATGCTCGACGACTCGCGCAGCCGTACCGGCCGGAACGTCATCGGCCTTTTGGCGCGGACAAACCCCGACTTGGACGACCTTGCCAACGAGATCTACCGCAGCCAGCGAATCGCTGAGCTCCATCGAAACGAGCCCGACCAAGAGGTCCGAGACTACTGCGCCGGGCAACTCGATCGGGCGGCGAAACTTGCCGTTCAATTGCAGAGCAAGACTAAGCAGACTCTGCAGGGTGGATCGTTCGTATTCCGGGGCCAAGCCACAGCAGTTTCAGCGCTCAACGTGGACCTGCTGGAGGCCGCCAAGAAGCTCCTTGCGGACGTCGCCGACCAGGTGTTCGACCGCTACGCCGAGGCGCCGGTCCGCGTCGCCACGGATACTGCTGAGAAATTCCTTAAGGTTGCCAACCCTTCGGCGATCAACAGCAGCCTGGATCCGCTCGGTTTGGTGCAGACGGTTGCCGGCCGTTCGACGTTCCGCTCCGACCATAAGTCGATGATCAGCATTCGCGACTACGTCGACAAGCGGGGCACCGTCGATGGAAAGCGGTTGCTCGATGACTTCAGTAGCGATCCCTTCGGATGGTCGCCCGACACCACGCGCTACATCCTCGCCGCCATGCTGATGGCGGGGGAGATCAAGCTCAAGGTTTCTGGTCGAGAAGTCACCGCAGCGGGCCAACAGGCGATTGACGCGCTCAAGACCAACAACTCATTCAAACCGATCGGCGTGGCGCTGCGGGACGAGCGCCCATCGAACGAGACGCTGGCGCGGGCCGCCGAGCGGTTGACGGATTTGGTCGGCGACACGGTCATTCCCCTCGAGCAGGAAATCAGCAAGGCGACCGCCAAGCATTTCCCGCGGTTCCAATACGACTACGGCTCGCTGGCGGAGAAGCTGAGCGGTCTCGGCCTTGCTGGGAGCGATCGCGTCCAGGCAATGAATCAAGATTTGGCCGACGTGCTCTTTACTGACGCTTCAGACGCGCCGCAGCGCCTGGGCGCGGAGGCTTCGGCCCTATACGACAACCTGAAGTGGGCGTTCGAGGTAAAGCGCTCGCTGGACAATGGCCTTGATGGGACCTTGCGGGAGTTGCAGTCGCACCGTTTGGACGTCGAAGCGCTTCCCGATACGGGCATCCCCGGCGAATTGCGCAACGAGCTTCGGGAAGACCTCTCGACGCTGTCCGATCGCTTGAAGACGGACGACTTCTATAAGCATGTCGCGGATTTCAACTCTCTGCTCACCCACGTTAAAGGGCGTGTCCGCGAGTCCGTGATCGCACTGGGTGATCAGCAGAAGCTTCGGATCAAAGAGGGTGTCGAGGACCTCCAGCGCCTGTTTGAATGGCCGGAGCTTACCCAGGAGGAACGCGGGAATGCCGTAGATCGACTCGAGGCTCTCGCTCTTGCCGTTCCGCACGACATGGCCGGTCTGAAGAAGCTCCTGGCCCGCGACTACGACATCAGCAGCACCATCGAGGACATCAAGCGGTCGATCAACCGGCAGCGGCAAGAGCGCATCCGCCAGGAGCTCGACGAGGAGGCTGCAAAGTACAAGGCGCAAGGCGGCGGCAAGCTCGCACGCTCGATCGCTGTACCGTCCAAACTTTCCTCCGCCAGCGATCTCGACGCGCTGATCCTTGAGCTCAACGAGATCAAGACCCAGCTCGCGCTTTTCGACGAGATCGAGGTTTCCTTCGTAGTGGGCGGAGACGAGTGACGATGGCCTTCGATCAGCCTACCCGAAACCGCCTCCAACGCTTCGTCACTGAGGCCCGAGGCGCTCTGGAAGAAGAGTTTACGCGTCAGCTGCAGAATGACTACGGGATGGATCCGGCCTCAGGCACGGTCGCCCCGCTGGAGAGCCTTCGCCACATCGACGACCAGCAGCGCGAGACGGCGCGGATTCTGCGCGATACACTGGCTCACTATTGCGCCGGCGCCGACACCGACACGAAGGCAGGTCTCGACCGCATCGTGCGCGAACAGGCGTTCACGGTGCTTAACCGCTTGGCCGCGCTGCGCATGGCCGAGGCGCGAGGGCTGCTGATCGAGTCCGTCGGCAATGGCTACCAGGCCAAGGGCTTCCAGCTCTATGCCCGCCTGGCTGGTACCGGCCTGGGTGAAACCGGCGACGCCTACCGCGTCTACCTGCAAAGCGTCTTCGATGAGTTCGCGCAGGACCTGCCTGGCCTCTTTGACCGCTACTCGCCGCAGGGGCGCCTCTTCCCCCGTGAGGCCGCACTGCTTCAGGTCCTGGCACTCATCAACCACGGCGAGATCGAACCGCTCTGGGCCGAGGACGAGACCATCGGCTGGGTCTACCAGTACTTCAACTCGAAGGAAGAGCGCAAAGCGATGCGCGACGCGTCCCAGGCGCCGCGCAACAGTCGGGAGCTCGCCGTTCGCAACCAGTTCTTCACACCGCGCTATGTGGTGGAGTTCCTGGTCGACAACACGCTCGGGCGGCTCTGGTTCAACTGGACGGGCGGGCAAACCTCGCTGCGCGACCGTTGCCAGTATCTGTTGGTGAAACCAGACGAGCAGCCCGAACCTGCCGCGCGCCTGCGCGATCCCCGCACCGTCAAGCTGCTCGACCCCGCCTGCGGCTCGATGCATTTCGGGCTCTATGCCTTCGACCTGTTCCAGGCAATCTATCGCGAGGCATGGGATTGGGAGCAGGCGAATGGCCCGAACGCGCTGGATCGGGCAACCGGTGGCAGCCCCGATCTGAAGCCGCTGTCAGAAACCTATGCCGACCAGGACGCCTTCCTGCGCGACGTGCCGCGGCTGATCATCGAGCACAACATCTATGGCGTCGATATCGACCCGCGCGCGGCGCAGATCGCGTCGCTGGCGCTGTGGCTCCGGGCGCAGCGCACCTGGCATGAGGCGGGCGTGAAAGCCAAGGATCGACCGCAGGTGGGCCAGGGCCATGTGGTGGCAGCGGTGGCGCCCCCGGCCGAGGTGGAGCTGCGCAAGCGGTTCATGGAGGAACTCGATCCTCTGGATGCCGAGCTGTTCGAACAGACGCTGTTCTTGCTCAAGGGCCTGCCCGAGCTTGGCGTGCTGCTGCAGGTTGAGAAGGAGCTGCCCGCGCTGATCCGCAAGGTCTTTGGCGAGCATGGGCAAATGTTCGCGAAGGAGGACATGGCGCAGTGGCAGAAAGCCGAGGCGCGGCTCCACGAGGCGCTGACGGACTATGCCCGTGCGGCGCGGTCCACCTATCAGGGGCGATTGTTTGCCGAGGACGCGCTGCAGGGCCTGCGGATGATTGACCACTGCCGTGAGATCTTCGATGTGGTCGTAATGAATCCGCCCTTCGGCGAACTAGCAATAAATTCAAAGGCCGCCTTAGCAAAGGCGTTTCCGCGAAGTAGTAATGATCTTCTGGCTGTATTCGTCGAGCGCGGACTTGAGCTCATGCGAAAGGGTGCGCAGATTGGAGCGATTACCTCGCGCACCTGCTTCTTTCTTTCGAGCTTTCAGAAGTGGCGTGAAGAAGTTGTATTAGGTGTCGCGCACCCTGCGGTTGTTGCTGATTTGGGCTTAGGCGTCATGGATGACGCCATGGTTGAAGCCGCCGCCTATGCCCTGGAGAAGCAATAATGACTGAATTTCTGCGCCTTTTGGCCGAGGAAGAGAAGTCAAGCGCTCTTCTTGCAGTTTGCGTTTCGCTAAGGTCCGGGGCTCCCGATATTCGGGTGTTCAATATGGACACTGCCTCATTTGGTGTGGTTCCGGGAACGCCGTTTGCATACTGGGTTAGCGATCAAGTTCGCAATACTTTTAAGAAATTTGAGCCTTTTGAGGGCAACGGCCGCGTTGTGAGGCAGGGTCTTGCAACTGCAGATGATTTCCGCTTCGTCAGAGCTTGGTGGGAAGTATCAGCAAATTCCGACAAGTGGCCAGGTTTTGCAAAGGGGGGGAAGTTTTCGCCTTTCTATGCGGATGTCTATCTTGTCGTGAATTGGGGTGCGGATGGAGCCGAGATCAAGAATAATCTGAATGAAAGGGGTGGTGTGAGGTCAAACGTATGGATGCTTTCTGACACCGCAGCTAAATACTTCAGAAAGCCCGGCCTTACTTGGCCGTCGCGCGCCAGAAAATTCGCTCCGCAGGCGCTTGCCAGCAATTGCCTTTTCTCGCAGCGGGGTTACCTCGCATACTTCCCTGATGGGGACCAAATCGTCTCCCTCGCGCTGTTTAACAGCGCCGCATTTGATTACATATTCAAGATAACCTTGGGTCGATTTGGCTATCCAGAGTTCTTGGTGGGCATCTTGAAGAAGATGCCCCTGGCTGTGCCCGACCCTTCTGCCGCTCAGCGGCTGGAGCACCTTGCACGCACCGGGTGGTCCAACAAGCGCGCGCTCGACACCATTGAGGAAACATCGCACGCCTTTTACTTGCCTTCTGCCTTGCGGGCGCGACTTGGAGATTACGATCCTTCAGTTATCGAGGCCAAACTTGACGAGATTCAGACTGAGATCGACGAGATTGCATTCGACCTTTACGGTTTCAATAACAAGGATCGGGTTGCCGCAATTGGTTCGGCGGATGAAGTTTCCGATGTCGCAGCTGAGGACACAGACGATGGCGAGGACGAGGATGCGGCTGAGGCGATCAATCAGACCGACGGTCTGGCCAGTTGGGGCGTAGGCGTTGCCTTCGGTCGCTTCGACTGGCGTCTCGCAACCGGCGAGCGGGAAGTCCCATCCGAACCTGACCCCTTCGACCCGCTGCCCGCCAAAAGCCCCGGCATGCTGCCCGACAGCGCCGCGCCGTTCCATGTTCACAGTGGCATCTTGGTGGACGACCAGGGCCACCCTCATGACCTGCCGCGGCTGATCGAAGAAGTCCTCGCCCGCGTCCAGGCGGATGTGCCTGGTGACGCGCGCCGCTGGCTGCAGCGCGACTTCTTCCCCCTGCACCTGAAGCAATACAGCAAGAGCCGCCGCAAGGCTCCGATCTACTGGCCGCTCTCGACCACCTCGGGCAGCTACACGCTGTGGCTCTACTACCCGAGGCTGACCAGCCAGACGCTCTATTCCGCCGTCAACGACTTCGTGGAGCCAAAGCTGAGGCAGGTCAGCCGCGATGCCGCCACACTGCGCGAGAAGGGCGCCGTCCGCTCGCGCGATGACGAGAAGGCGTTCGAGGCGCTCCAAGCCCTTGAGCTGGAGCTGATCGAGCTGCGCGATACCCTACTGCAGATCGCGCCCACCTATCGCCCGAACCATGACGACGGCGTCCAGATCACCGCCGCGCCGCTCTGGCAACTCTTCCGCCACAAGCCCTGGCAGAAGATCCTGAAGGACACATGGGCCAAGCTCGAAAAGGGCGACTACGACTGGGCGCATGTGGCCATGGCCTATTGGCCCGACCGCGTGCGCGAGAAGTGCGAGACCGACAAGTCGCTAGCGATCGCCCACGGCCTCGAGAACCTCTACGTCGAGCCGGAGGCCCAGCCGAAGAAGGCCCGCAAAAAGCGGGGTGACGCGTGAGCATCGCCGCCTTCATCCGCGACACCATCCTGCGCCCCCGCTTGCTCGAGGCGGGCTGCATGGTCGTCTACGACCCGGATCGACGTTATCAAGCGATTTGCGCCGGCCTCGAGGACGACCGTATCCGCGTGGTGGATGCATCGGAGAGCAGCATCGAAAGCAGGCTGGCGGCGATCGAAGCGCTGCGCGAGGTCGGTCGGCCAAAGAGCGACCTAGATGCGGTTCTGATCTACGTGCCCAAGCGGCGGTCGGAGACGGAGGAGGAACAACAGGTCGATCCATTCTCGATCTATGCCGCCAGCGGCGCCAGGTTTCCGCGGGACGACGGCGACGATTATCTGAGCCTCTGCCTGCGCGCGAAGCCCGACCATTCGACCGAGGTTCGCCGCGTTTTCGCCGGCTCGCCGTCAGGCCCGGCTTTTTCGGTCATCGATGCGATTGGCGGCGGCGTCAGCTGGCCGCAGTTGCGCGCCGCCCTGAAGGTCGAGTCCGGACGGGAAATCCTCGTCGCTCTGCTCGAGCCCAGTGTGGCGCAGGTCGACGCGCTCAAGGCTCAGGAGGGATGGGGCGACGAAGCCCGTGAGTTTCTGAGGGCGACCCTGGACATGAGCGTCAAGACTAGGGGCAAGACGTGGAATGCCCTCGCCGACGAACTTTGGCGCTATGTGCTTTTCAGCGAATTCGTGTTCGACCTGCCAGTCGCGTTGCCGGCGTCGCTGAAAGACGTGCCACATGCACCGACCCAGGCAAAGCCGATCGTCGAGGATGTCTGCGATCGGCTGCGCAACAACCCAAATACACGCAACACCTACATAGAACGAGCCGAGGCGATTGAAGCCGAATTGGATCTGCCGGATCGGTGCAGTTCGATTGAAGACCTGGGTGAGCGGGACACGTTCCCGTTCGAGGAGCGAACCTTTCTTAAGGCTGCGATCAAGGGAATCGCGGCCAACGACATGGACGCCGCCCGTCGCGTGTTGGCCCGCCACAAGAACTCCGTGTGGCTTGGAAAGGGCGAAAGCCAGGCCCAATGGGAGCTGCTTCGCGCCGGTCTCAGCCTCATCGAGGCCTGCGACGATTATGAGCGGCAACTGCCGGAAAATGCGCGTTCTCAGGCCGATCTGCTGGAATTCTATCTGGGGAGCCTCCGGGAAGCCGATCGCCTTCAGCGCGAATTCGAGCAGGCGGTCGGAGACTTCTTGGATCCTCATGGCCTGATGCAAGAGGTGATCGATGAGGCGCGAGCCCGCTATCGTCGTCTCGCCGAGCGAGTCCAAGCCGTTTTCGTCAAACACCTTGAGACGACCGGCTGGACGCCACCAGGACGGCTCGCCAATGCCGACGTCTTCGATCGCTTGGTAGCGGATCGCCTGAAGGAGAGCGGACGACGGATCGCTTACCTGATGATTGATGCGCTGCGCTACGAACTCGGCGTGGCGTTGGAAAAGATGCTGTCCGAAGACGGACCGGTTGAACTGCAGGCGGCCTACGCCCAGCTTCCGACGATCACGCCGGTGGGAATGGCCAGCCTGTTGCCCGGCGCCCGGACGGAACTGACGCTCAGCCTGGAGGGGGACTCGCTGGTCCCGAAACTGGGCGGAGCGCGTGTCGCCAACGTCAGCCAACGCATGGACGTTCTGAGGAAACGGCTCGGCGACCGGTTCCAGGAGATGACGCTCAACGATTTCGTTCGCGGCAAGCCAAAAATCTCCGAGACGGTCGACCTTCTCATTCTGAGGTCCACCGAGATCGACAGCCAGCTGGAGAGCAACCCCGAGACTACCCTCGGCCTGATCCCAGGGACGCTGAAGCTCATCCGCGTGGCGCTGCATAAGCTTCGCGGGATGGGCTTCAGGGACGCAGTCATTGTGACCGACCACGGCTTCTTCCTGAATGCCCAGGCGGAAGCAGGCGACGTGTGCATCAAACCCCAGGGCAACTGGCCAATCACCGCACATGATCGGATGATGTTGGGTGATGGCAATGCCGACGTGCACAGCACGGTCATCGGTGCGGAGAAACTAGGCGTTCGAGGTGATTTCGCGCAGGTCGCCCTGCCTCGGAGCATGGCGCCCTATCGGGCGGGACACCTATATTTTCACGGCGGGGCCTCTCTCGCAGAAGCTGTTGTACCGGTGCTGGTGGCGCGGCTGGACACCGATGAGCCGGCTGCGGTTGGTCGGGTGACGGTCGTGCTTTCCTACAAGAACGGCGCCAAGCGCATTACAACGCGCGTGCCAGTGATCGATATCCGGGTGCAGTCCGACGACATGTTCTCGCTGGATGTGAGCGTCGAGGTGCTGATCGAGGCCCAGGACGCCAAGGGCAATGTCGTGGGCGAGCCTCGCCCAGGCGGCGATGTGAATCCCGCCACGCGCACGCTCACACTCATGCCGGGTCAGAGCAAGCAGATCGCCTTGCGCATGGATCCGGACTTCGAAGGAAAGTTCACGGTCAAAGCGCTCAATCCAACGACACTGGCGAGCTTCAGCACCCTCGCTCTCGAAACGGATTACACAGTATGAGCGAATTGGATGCACTCGATCGGCAGCTGACGTCGGCGTTCGACGGCAAGGTCGTCCGCAAGGATCTGCTGCATCGGATTAAGAAGGGGACGAACGTACCGACATTCGTGCTGGAGTTCCTCCTCGCGCGCTTTTGCGCCAGCGACGACCCGGCCGAGATTGACGCGGGGATGGAGGCCGTTCTCGCGACTCTACAGGACAATTATGTCCGCCCCGACGAGGCCAATGCAGCCCAATCGAAGGTCGCGACCAAAGGAAAGCACCGATTCATCGACAAGGTGCATGTGCGATTTGTCGAGAAGGAGAAACGCCACTGGGCGTCGCTGGAGAACTTCAACTCGCAGCGCATCGCCGTCGGTGAGAAATTCTACCGCGACAACGATCGCCTGCTCGAGGGGGGGATATGGGCGGAGGTGACGCTAGCGCACAACGCGATCGAAGAAGACGATTACGCTTTCTACATCGAGGACCTGCGCCCAATTCAACTCTCGCGCTTTGACTTCGAGCAGTACGCGGAAGGCCGAAAGGCGTTTTCACGGGACGAGTGGCTCGACGCGATCATGCGGTCGGTGGGCCTGGAGCCGGCCAAGCTCTCCAAGCGGGTGAAGCTACATTTCATCGCGCGACTGGCGCCTCTGGTTGAGCCGAATTACAACTACATCGAGCTCGGCCCTCGCGGCACAGGTAAGTCCTATTTCTTCAGCGAATTTTCGCCTTACGCCACTCTAATCTCGGGCGGTCAGGCGACCAAGGCGACACTCTTCTATAACAACGCCCGGCGAAAGGTCGGCCTCGTAGGCTATTGGGACACCGTGGCCTTCGACGAAGTGGGAGGGATCAAAGTGCGCGATCCCGACACCATCCAGATCATGAAAGATTTCATGGCCAATGGCCGCTTCTCGCGCGGCGCGGAGGTGATCGCCGACGCGAGCTTGAGCTTCGTCGGAAATATCGATCTTTCAGTCGAACAGGTCGTCAACTCGACCGAGTACGACCTTTTCCAGCCGCTACCGCCCGAGTTGGACTTGGCGGTGATGGACCGGTTCGCCGCGTATATCCCAGGCTGGGAGATGCCCAAGAACAGCAGCGAGTTTCTGACGAACCGGTATGGTTTTATTACTGACTATCTGGCCGAGGCTTTCCATTACCAGTTTAAGCACACGAACCGGTATGAAGAGGTCAGTCGCCGCATCCGACTCGGTAAGGCCATTGAGGGGCGGGACGAGAAGGGCATTAAGAAGACGGTCGCGGCCTTCTTGAAAATCCTACACCCGGACAGCGGCGCCACCGACGAGGAGTTTGAGGAGTACGTCGCATATGCGACCGAATGCCGGCGTCGGGTGAAGGAGCAAATGAACAAGCGCAAACCCGATGACGAGTTTGCGCGCATCAACCTGTCGTACTTCGGGGCGAGCGGAGAAGAAATAGTCGTCTTTTGCCCTGAGTCCAGAGACGCGCTCGCCACACAGCAGCCAGAGCGCCGGCGTCTCAACCAGGATGAGACGGAAGAAACGACCAAGCCACGTGCGGCGCGGCCCGATCCGGTTAAAGCCGAACCATCCGCCGCGCCTGTCCAGCCGTCTGTCGATGAAGCTCGGGTTGAGGCCGCTGCCGCAGAGCCGCAGGAGCAGCATTTCACAATTCTGTATGGCGACACCGGGCACAGCTACGAGTCGATCATGGGACCGTATATCCGCGGAGCCAAGGCGGTCACGATTGAGGACCCTTATATTCGCCTGCCTCATCAGATTCAGAATTTTGTCCGCTTCTGCGAGACCTGCCTCAAATCGGGTACGGTCAAGTCGATCGACCTGATCACTGGCTACGACGACAAAACTCAACTCGCATACATCTCTGAGAAGATTGAGGATCTGAAGCAAAGCCTCCTAGAAATGGACGTCGTGCTTAGTGTGAAGCTGAACCCAAACATGCACGACCGGGAAATTCGACTGGACAATGGCTGGGTCATAAAGATTGGGAGGGGGTTAGATTTTTATCAAAGGCCTGGAAGCTGGTTTGAAATCGGCACGAACGATCTCAGCCTTCGAAAGTGCCTCGAGACAAAGGTCGATATCTTCAAGACGGCGAACTGAAAAGGCACAGGAAGCCGTCCGCAGACCTAAGAACCGGGGGCCGGATGCGCTTTTGGACGCGCCTAGCCGCTTCCGTCGAGAGGTAAGCACCGAGACCGTCATGCACTAACTTGAGCAGTTGGCAACGTTTAGGAGTTCGACGCCAGACTCTCTTGAGGATCCGGAACACCGCTTGCGACTGTAGGCCCCAGGGCGAGCTAACCCGCTGCCCCACCCCAACAAAAAGCTATGTACCAAAAGGCCGAAGTCACCAGCATTGGAGAACACTGGGCCTGGAGAGAGCATTTCAGCCCCCTGCCCCCACAATGACAGTCATCAGGTGCAGCCGCGAAGGCCCGCAGTACCTAGGGTTCTCACCTCTGCACTATCCGCTGGGAGAATGTTCGTTGCTGAAGGAGTGGCGGGTAGGGAGGGATTCGAACCCCCGGAAGGCTTGCACCTTCGCCGGTTTTCAAGACCGGAGCAATCAACCGCTCTGCCACCTACCCGTTGCGTGCCCGTTTAGCCGCGCCGCGCCGCTCTGTCCAGAGGGCGCGACGCGCGATTATCAGGGGGTGAGGATTACTGAGCCGGTCGTCTGTCGCCCTTCAAGCGCTTGATGCGCTTGCCTAGCATCGGCAAGCGGAAAGCGCGCCGAGATATCGACCTTGATGTCTCCCGATAGGATCGCACCGAATAGAGCTTCGGCACCGTCGAGGAGCACCGCTCGGTCGCCAAGATAAGTAGCCGTTGTCGGACGGGTCACGTAAAGAGAGCCCTTGCGCGCGAGAATGCCCAGGTCCGGGACGGAGACGACGCCCGAGGCATTGCCGAAGCTGACCATGAGCCCCCTGGGCCGCAGGCAATTGAGCGAGGCATCAAAAGTCGCCTTGCCGACCCCGTCATAGACCACATCGACACCCCTGCCTCCGGTAATCTCTTTTACCCGCTCAGCAAAATCTTCGGTCCGATAGTCAATGACGTGATCGCAGCCATTTCTTTTCGCGAGCGCAACCTTTTCGGGCCCGCCAGCCGTGCCGATCACTTTAGCGCCCAGCGCCTTGGCCCATTGCGTGGCGATCTGGCCCGTGCCGCCTGCGGCAGCATGCCAAAGGATCGTCTGTCCGGCTTCGACCTTCCACGTCATGAACAAAAGATAGTACGCGGTCAGCCCTTTGAGCAGAACAGCCGCCGCAGTCTCGTCGCTGATGCCATTGGGAATAGGTACCAGCCGATCTGCCGCGATCAGGCGCTCCTGCGCGTAAGCGCCGATCTGTCCTTGATAGCAGACACGATCCCCGACTTTGACCGTGTGGACGTCAGGCCCGATGGCCTTGACCACCCCTGCCCCTTCATTGCCCCCCACGAAGGGCAGCGACACCGGATAGAGCCCGGAGCGCTGGTAGGTGTCGATGAAATTAAGGCCAATAGCTGTTTGTTCGATCAAAGCCTGACCGGGTCCCGGTTGAGCAACCGGCCAATCTTCAAGCGTCATGACGTCAGGTCCGCCCGTCTGGCGGATCACGATGGCCTTCGTCATCGCGGAGTCTTCGGTTTGCGCGGCGCAGATTTGGGGCGCGATTGCGCTTGGCGCACATTGGCGGAAACCGGACGTCTGTTGACGGCAGCAACGCCTGCTTCGGACGAGACCGAGCCGGTGTCGCCGGTGAATGGCGTTACTGGATGCTTCCCACCGCCCTTTGCCTTGCGGCTCTTGGCAAAAATGTTGATCGCCTCGACAAGCACCGAGAAAGCCATGGCCGAATAGATATAGCCCTTCGGAATGTGGAAGCCCAAGCCATCGGCCACCAGGGTAACGCCGATCAGCAACAGGAAAGCCAGCGCCAGCATCTTGGTCGTCGGGTGATCGGCCACGAATTTGGCGATCGGGCCGGAGGCGACGAACATCACGCCCACGGCAACGAGAACGGCTGCGACCATGACGGCGACCTGATCGGCCGGCACCATGCCTACGGCGGTGATGATCGAGTCGATCGAAAACACCATGTCTATGACGACGATCTGGAGAAGGATAGCCTGGAGGCTAGCGGTCGCCGCTTCCTTCAGCCCGACTTCGTGCGGCTCTTCAATGGCCGCATGCATTTCATGGGTCGCTTTATAAATAAGGAACGCGCCACCAGCGACGAGAATGATGTCCTTCCAGGAAAACGCATGCCCGAACGCGGTGAAGACCGGGTCCTGCAGCTGAACGATCCAGCTGATCAGGAACAGCAGGATGATGCGGAAGACCAGCGCCAGGCCGATGCCGAGCTTGCGGGCAAATTCGGCCTGCTCGCGTGGCAACCGCGAAACGAGCACCGAAATGAAGACGATGTTGTCGATCCCGAGGACGATCTCCATGACCGTCAGGGTTAGAAAAGCGACCCAGACATTAGGATCGTAGAGAAGCTCAAGCATCGTGGGCTCCGAAAAGAGGATTCGTCATCACTGTAATGGGTTCTGGGCGTTTGTGGAGAGTAGTTTGCATGCACCATAACGCCGCGCGGCACTTCCGTTTCCGCTCTCAATGTCCGCGCAGTGGTTTTTTCTCTCCGGCCCCATCTGGAGAACTCCAATGCCACCTGCGCGCTGGCGGCGCCATCTCTGGTGGTGTTAGGGTTCGTCACCCACATGTCGGAACCTGATCATGGAATCTTTTACGCCTCTGACGGCCGCGATTGGCGGCGCTTTGATCGGCCTCGCCTCGGCAATTCTCTGGCTCGGCAACGGCCGAATCGCTGGAATTTCCGGGATTTTCGGTCAATTGCTGCCCCCGGCGCAAAGCGTCCTCTGGCGTGCGGTGTTCATCGTTGCGCTCGTCGCGGGCGCATGGGCGGCCGCGCGCTTTTTCCCCGAGCTTGGTGCTGGCGGCGTTGAGCCGGCGCGCCTCGTCGCGCCACCCACAGGGTGGAACATTCCCATGCCAATATGGCTCGTCGCCTCCGGCCTTCTCATTGGCTTCGGCACGCGCATCGGGAACGGCTGCACCTCAGGCCATGGTGTCTGCGGGTTGGCCCGCCTGTCGTTCCGGTCGCTCATCGCCGTCTGCGTCTTTTTTGGCGTAGCTGTCCTGACCGTTGCAGTGACGGGGATCGTCTGATGACCCGCCTGCCCTATCTTGCTACTGCCGCCCTTTCAGGCCTGCTCTTTGGTGTGGGTCTTTACGTTTCCCAGATGGTCGATCCTCTCAAAGTCCTCCGCTTTCTTGATTTCACAGCCATACCGTCCAGCGGTTGGGATCCGAGTCTGGCGTTCGTCATCGTGCCGGCAATTCTGGTCATGTTCGTCGCCGTGCGGATCAGCCGCAGGCGTACGGCGCCGCTCTTTGATGCACGCTTTAATGAACCCGAATATAAAGGCATTGATAGTCGGCTGGTCGGTGGTGCGGCCTTGTTCGGGATCGGCTGGGGTATGTCCGGCATCTGCCCGGGCCCGGCAATCTCGCTGATCGCCTTTCCGCCTGATGGTCTATGGATTTTTCTCGCCGCACTGGCGACGGGATCCCTTGCTGGCAGCTTGTTGCGGCCGCGCCAGCCCGCCCTGAAGACTGCGGAGGCAACATGACTGAAAAAGACGCCGATATCATTGTCGTCGGTGGCGGACTGGCTGGCCTCGCTGCCGCGGTCAGCACAGCGCGTGCCGGCTACTCGGTCATCCACCTTGCCCCAAACGCCCCATCGGATCGACGCACTTCGGCACTAATGATGCCGAGTGTCAATTTCCTCGTCTCCTCCGGCCTTATCGAGGAGCCGGCCGAGCATGGCCATCCATTGACGGCCATTCGCATCATTGACGCCACGAACCGCCTCATTCGCGCTCCCGAAACGCTTTTCGATGCGCGTGAGGCTGGCTTGCCTGCGTTCGGCTGGAACTTTGCAAATGCTAGGCTGCTGGAGCGCTTCCAGGCCGCTGCACCCTCGAATGGTCTCATCACACGCTACGAGAGCGTTACTGCTTATTGTCGTGAGGATGGCATCGGCGTTGTCACACTGTCCGATGGCTCGACAGTGGGTGCCCCACTGGTCGTCGGCGCGGATGGAAAGAAGTCGCTCATTCGTGCGCAAGCCAGGATCGCGGCCCGCGAGCATAACTTCGAGGAAGCTGCGTTGGTTTGCGATCTCGAGCTCAGCCGCTCCATCGGCAGCACCTCGATCGAGTTGCATTATCCTCACGGGCCCTTCACGCTCGTTCCGGCTGGCGGCAAGCGTGCCAATCTGGTCTGGATCGATGAAGGAAAGGTTTTGCGCGACGCCCAGGCATCCGGCCCCGAAGCGCTGCTTTCGACGTTTCAGCAGAAATCGCAAAACCTTTTTGGCGCGTTGAAACTTGCTTCGCCCAGCGTCGTCTTTCCGCTCAGCGTCTTGAGCGTCGCTCAGGCAGGATCAGGCGGTACTGTCCTCGTCGGAGAGTCTGCCCACGCGTTCCCACCCATCGGCGCCCAGGGCCTCAACCTTGGCCTGCGCGATGTCGCCGATCTCGTCGCCAGTCTGGCTGCCGCCGACAAGACTGCGCTTGATTGGCCGGACCAGGTCAGCGCCGACTATTCCGATCGTCGCGCGGGTGATCTTGCACGCACCGGCACCGTTGTCGATGCGCTGTTCCGGTCGCTGCTCGCCGAAATGCTGCCGACACAAATGATGCGCGCGGGAGGTCTCTGGGCCCTCAAATTGCTCCCGCCATTGCGACGTCAGGCTTTTTCGCTCGGCATGGGTAAGCGCTCAGCCTGACATAAAGGAAGAAGGGCGCAGCTTTCGCTGCGCCCTTCTTCATCATGATGATGAGTCGACTTATTGAGCCGGCGGGGTCGCCGGTGCTTCGGTTCCGGCCGCCGGTGCGTCAGCACCCGGAGCGCCAGTCTGGTTAGTCAGTTCCTGGCGGAGCTGTTCGGCCCGATCCTGCAGAACTTGCTCGAGCGCATTTTCGCCCGACGTTTCCTGCTGGAACTGCTCAAAAGTCATGGCAGTGTCGCTGTCATAGGCCGCGGTGAAACCAGACAGGTTGATCTCGATGGTGAGGTCCTGGTTCTGCCGGTTCTTGGCTGTAAGAGTGAGCTTGTTGCCGCCCTTGAGCGAATTCACATACTGCTCGTTGATCACGAGCTGCGTGGCGCACGAGGTCGGGTCGCAGATCATGTAGGGTACGCGGACGGGCTTCGCCCCGTCGATCTGCCAGGTGAGGCCGAACGGCAAGAGGACCCCGAGCGGCACGGCTGCGACGGCGAGAAGACGCGATTCCTGGCCTGGATCGTCACGCAGGAGGAACGAGCCAAGGAACTGCCCATTGGCGAGCACCACTTGGCGCATGATGCAGGCCTTCTGCCCATCTGGCAGCGGATCGCAAACCTTGAGCCAGTTCTGCGCCGGGCTGGCAGCGGCAGCGTTTGCATCGGCAGCTGGGGGAGTGGCCGGAGCCTCGGCAGCGGGAGCGTCCGGCGCGGGTGTGGTGGTCTCCTGAGCGAAAGCCGACAGCGGCGAGAGCAGCAAGGCAGCCGCAGTCAAACCGGCAACGAGGGGTTTCCTGAATTCCATAGAGTGTCCTTGCCTTCCTTGGCGGTCTTGGCGGCACTCCGCCACCTAGAAACTTACCTGCCCTTCAAGGGCTCAAATCGGGCAATAACATGACCGGAACCCCTTGCCAAAATATTATGACCCGCGAAAGTCTTCCCTGGCCCTCAAACCCCTGCTTCGGCCAGTTTCGCGAGCTTTGAGAGGATCGCAGCGGTGCCCTTGAGACGCTGTTCCGGGCTTGGCCAGTTGCGCGAGAACACGAGTTTCTGATCGGGCTTGATGCGAACCTGGTTTGCAGGATCGCTAACAAGTTTCACCAGGCCAGCCGGGTTGGGGAATTCCCGGTTCCGCAGCGTCAGCACTGCACCCTTGGGACCAGCATCAACCTTCTCGACATTGGCCTGCCGGCAGAGCGACTTGACGAGGATGACCTTGAGCAGCGCCTCGACTTCCTCCGGCAGCGATCCGAATCGGTCGATAAGCTCGGCACCAGCCGCATCGATATCGCGAATGTCGCTAAGATCGCCCAATTTGCGATAAAGCTGCATGCGCAGCGTAAGGTCGGGCACATAGTGCTCGGGGATCATCACCGGCATGCCGAGCGAAATAGCCGGACTCCACTCGTTACGATCCTCGTATTCCTCTTCGCCATTCTTGAGCGAGGCGACTGCCTCTTCGAGCATCGATTGGTAGAGCTCATATCCAACCTCACGGATATGTCCGGATTGCTCGTCCCCGAGAAGATTACCCGCACCACGAATATCGAGATCGTGACTCGCAAGCTGGAAGCCGGCCCCAAGGCTTTCGAGCGATTGCAACACGCCGAGGCGCCGCTCGGCGGTATCGGTCAGCTTCTTGTCTGGCGGCACGGTAAAAAGCGCATACGCGCGCTGCTTGCCGCGGCCGACGCGCCCACGGATCTGATAAAGCTGCGCCAAGCCAAAATTGTCGGCGCGATGCACGATCAGCGTATTGGCATTCGGAATATCGAGCCCGGATTCGACGATAGTCGTGGCAAGCAAAACGTCGAACTTGCCATCGTAAAAGGCATTCATGATGTCGTCGAGTTCGCCCGGCGCCATCTGGCCATTGGCGGCGACGAATGAAACTTCCGGCACCTGCTGGCGCAGGAACTCGGCGATATCAGGCTGGTCCTTGATCCGCGGAACGACGTAAAAGCTTTGCCCGCCGCGATATTTTTCGCGCAACAGCGCCTCGCGGATCGAGAGCGGGTCAAAGGGTGAAATGAACGTTCGGATCGTCAGGCGATCGACCGGCGGCGTCGCAAGCAGGCTGAGATCACGCACGCCGGTGAGCGCCAGTTGCAGCGTACGCGGAATCGGGGTGGCCGTCAGCGTCAGCACGTGAACATTGGCCTTGAGTTCCTTGAGGCGCTCCTTGTGCGACACGCCAAAATGCTGCTCTTCGTCGATGATCAGAAGTCCCAGGTCCTTGAACTTAATTGTCTTGGACAAGAGCGCATGAGTGCCGACGACGATATCGACCTGCCCGTCGGCAAGGCCTTCCTTGGTCGCTTTGAGTTCGTTGGCGCTGACCATGCGCGAGGCGTGGCGCACGCGCACCGGTAGGCCTTGGAAGCGTTCCGAGAATGTCTTGAAATGCTGGCGGGCCAGCAGCGTCGTCGGCACGACGACCGCCACCTGCTTGCCTGACAGCGCCACGGCAAAGGCCGCGCGCAATGCCACCTCGGTCTTGCCGAAACCCACATCGCCGCAGACGAGGCGGTCCATGACCTTGCCCGAGGTGATGTCATCGAACACAGCCTCGATCGCCGTAAGCTGGTCCTCGGTTTCCTCATATGGGAAGCGCGCAGCGAATTCGTCATATGCTCCAGCATTGATGTCGATGATATCGGCCTTGGTGAGCAGGCGCTGCGCGGCGAGCTTGATAAGCTGCTCCGCCATTTCGCGGATGCGCTTCTTGAGCTTGCCCTTCTTTGCCTGCCAGGCAACGCCACCGAGCTTGTCGAGCGTGACGCTGGCATCGTCCGACCCGTAGCGGGTCAGCAACTCGATGTTTTCGACCGGCAGATAAAGCTTCGTCTCTCCGGCATATTGCAGCTCAACGCATTCATGCGGCGCCCCGCCCGCTTCGATGACCTTGAGCCCGAGAAAGCGCCCAATGCCGTGATCGACATGGACAACGAGATCGCCTGCGGAAAGCGATGCGGCTTCGGTCAGCGCATCCGACGCCTTCTTCTTGCGCTGCGGCCGCAAAATGCGCTCGCCCAGAATATCCTGCTCGGAAAGAACGAGGAGATCATCGGTCTCGAAACCGGTTTCGAGCGGCAGCACAACAAGCGAAGTCGTCGCCGCGCTGGTCGTCTCGGCATCGCGCCAGTTTTCCGCCATGCGCGGATTGGTCAGCCCGTGATCCTTGAGCACCTGCGCCATGCGATCGCGCGTACCCGCGCTCCAGCATGCGACGACGGCGCGGCGGCCGGCACGGCGTTCGGCCAAAAGCCTCTTCACCACTGCTTCAAAAAGATTGACGTCTGAAGCGGCGCGCTCTGCCGCGAAACTCGGCGCGATATGTCCGCCAGCGTCGTCGCCCTTCTTCGTATTGGGCGAAAGGAACGGCGAAAACTGGACCACGGTGGCGCCCGCAAGAGCCTGCGGCGCAAGATCGAGATCATAAAGCAGATCGGGCTTGATCGGCTTATAGGGAGCCCCCGCTCCGGCAATCGGAGGCGCCAGGCGTGCAGCCTCACGCGCATCATAGTAATCGCGGATCTGCGTCGCGCGCTCGGCATAAGCCTCGCCCACTTGATCATCGAAAACGAATGGCGCGTCGCCGACATAGTCTGCCAAGCGATCCATATGTTCATAGAAAAACGGCAGCCAGTGCTCGGTGCCCGAATAGCGGGAGCCGCCGCTGACCGAGGCATAGAGCGTATCGTCGACCGTATTCCCGCCAAACGCCGCCGTGTAATTTTGCCGGAAGCGCTTGATGGTTTCCTCATTAAGAATGACTTCGCTCATCGGCGTCAGGTCAACACGCTCCAGCGTCCCGGTGGTTCGCTGGCTGTCGGGATCGAAGGTGCGGATCGATTCGAGCTGGCTGCCAAAAAAATCGAACCGCAGTGGCGCAGCGGCACTCGCTGGATAGAGATCGACAAGACCACCCCGGACGGCGAACTCACCGCTCTCGCGCACGGTCGGCACCCGCAGATAGCCATTGTTCGACGCCCAGGCGATCAGCCTCTCGCTGTCGACGACACGTCCGACTGCCGCCGAAAACGACATGCTTTCGACCACGTCGCGTGGCGGCAATTTCTGGATCAGCGCGTTGACGGCGGTGAGCACCACGGCGCCCTTGCCGCCGCTCGTCAGTGTCGCCAGCGTGCTCATGCGTGCAGCGATGGTAACGTTATTGGGCGATACACGGTCATAGGGCAGACAGTCCCATGCCGGCAACGTTAGAATGGTGTGGCCGGGCAACATGGCGCCGAGCACTTCGGCCATCCGCTGCAAGCGCCGCCCGTCCCGCGCGACAAAGACTATGCTCGCGGCATCATCGGGCGCGGCCTTGAGCCGATCCTCCACCAGCCTGGCGAGCACCACTGGCTGCATGCCATCGGGCACATTGGAGATCGTCCGGACGGAGGGAAGACCGCTCATCTCATTCATTGCTCGATCCGTGCCTGATGGTCGGAGACAACCCGATCGAGAAAATCGCGATCGACATGCGCTGGCGGCTCCTCCTGCCGCATGACCCATTTGAGCAGCGGCGGGTCTTCCTCGTCCATAAGTGCTTCCAGCCGATCGAGCGTCGCACTGTCGAATTCCTCGATATTGGCGTCGCAGAACGGGCCGAGGACGAGGTCCATCTCCTTCGTTCCGCGGTGCCACGCACGATAGCGCAAGCGCTTGCGGCGAATAGCAATATCCTCACCGGCTGTCATTTTACGACACCATGATCAAAGTTTGTTCTCGATTTGGACAGGTCTTTACGCGCAAACGCAACGCTTGTCACGGCAGCTAATGCTGCCGGGCGTGAATGGTTTCCGCATTAACCGGCTTCAGCTTACAGCGAGCCAGTAAAGATAGAGCGCACCGAAAAACAGCACCCAGGCAACGCCGGCAAGCGCAACCGCGCTGATCATCCTGATGCGGCGCGGCCCGTCATCGAGCGCACTGAATTGCCTCGTGCCATAAAGATCGTGAACCTTGGGCATCGCCCCTCCCGCTGGAACTTTTGTTCCTTGTTAGGGACTAGCTTGTTCCGTTAACCACCGCTTTGCAAGTCGTAATACTCAGGTGCCTTTCTGAAGCTGGTGCACGCGCCGCCCCGAGCCGCTAAACTTGGGAAGGAGAAGAATCGTGTCGCGTCCAGAATCTCTTCAGCCGCTCTTTCGCTCGCTTCACACCATCAAGGGTGTGGGTGACAAGCTCGCCGCCCTGCTCACCCGGTTCTTCGGCGCGCCCGACGGGCAGGAAGCGATCGTCCTCGACATCCTGATGCATATGCCATCCGGCGTCGTCGATCGGCGGCGGCAAGTTGGCATTGCCGAGGCCTATCTCAACCAGATCGTCACGCTAAAACTCCACATCGACCGCCATCAGCCGCCTCCGCGGGGGCGCGAACACATCCCTCATCGGGTTTTTGCCCATGATGAAAGCGGCGACATCAGCCTCGTCTTCTTCCGCGCCCAGGGCGGATGGGTGGAAAAGGCGCTGCCGGTGGGTGAAGAGCGCTACGTTTCGGGCCAGATCGGATTCTTCAATGGCGAGAAGCAGATCACTCACCCCGACTACATCGTCGAGCCGGACAAATTCGCCACGCTGCCGCTTGTCGAACCGGTCTATCCGCTCACCAATGGCTTGAGCTCAAAGGCTCTCGCAAAACTTGTGCGCCAGGCCGTTGAAGCCGTTCCGGCTCTGCCGGAATGGATCGACGTCGAAACCATCAGGCAACGCAAATGGCCAACCTTCGCGGAAGCCATGCGGATGGTGCATCTGCCGGACAATCCCGGCGAGGCCGAGCTCTGGGCCCCTGCCCGTCAGCGCCTCGCCTATGACGAATACCTCGCCGGCCAAATCACCCTCCAGCTGCTCCGATCGTCCATGGTGTCAGATGCAGGCGTAGCGCGGCAATTCACTGGGCAGATCACCGCAAAGGTTACCCGTGCGTTACCCTTCAGCTTAACCGAGGGGCAGAACCGGGCACTTGAAGAAATCCGTGCCGACCTCGCGGCGCCCGAACGCATGTCGCGCCTCCTCCAGGGCGATGTGGGCTCGGGCAAAACCGTGGTCGCACTGATGGCCATGGCTGCCATGGCCGAATCCGGCGCTCAATCTGCCCTGATGGCGCCGACGGAACTGTTAGCCTCGCAGCATTTCAAAACCATCAAGCCGATCTGCGACGCGGCTGGGCTCGGCTGTGCGCTTCTGACCGGCAAGATGCCTGCTGCTGAGCGCCGCGCCATTCTGGCCGGTATCGCTAACGGCACGACCACCATCGCCGTCGGCACGCACGCCCTCTTTCAGTCCGGCATCGAATTTCAAAATCTTGGCCTGACGGTCGTTGACGAACAACACCGTTTCGGCGTCCACCAGCGTCTGGCGCTTTCTGAAAAGGGCCGGCACACCGACCTTCTCGTCATGACCGCCACGCCAATCCCGCGCACGCTCGTCCTTACCCATTTCGGCGACATGGCCGTCAGCGTGCTTCGCGAAAAGCCGCGCGGACGCCAGCCGATCGATACGGCAGTACTCTCCATCGGGGATTATGCCCGTGTCATCTCACGACTCCAGGCGCGGCTCACCGAAGGCGCGCAGGCCTATTGGGTCTGCCCCCTGGTCGAGGAAAGCGAAACGCTGGAGGTAGTATCGGCTGAAGACCGCTTTGCCGAACTCCAGAAGATTTTCGGCTCCGACGTCGCGCTCGTCCACGGCCGCATGTCGGCCGCCGCCAAGCAGGACGTGATGGCGCGCTTCAAGGCCAGCGAAATCAAACTGCTGGTCGCCACCACCGTCATCGAGGTCGGCGTGGACGTACCCAACGCCACCATCATGATCATCGAACACGCTGAGCGCTTCGGCCTTGCCCAGCTCCACCAACTGCGCGGACGCGTCGGGCGCGGCACACAGCGCTCGGCCTGTCTCTTGCTCTATAAGGACCCATTGAGCGAGACGGCGCAGGCGCGCCTCGAAACCATTAAGTCCACCGAAGACGGTTTCGAAATCGCCGAGCGCGATCTCGAGCTGCGCGGTCAGGGCGACATTTTGGGCACCCGCCAATCCGGGATGCCCGGCTATCGCCTCGCCGTCCCTGACGTCCACCGCCACCTCCTCGAATTCGCCCACGACGACGCCAAGGCGCTTATGCAGCGGAACCCGGCGCTAACCGGCGACGAAGGCGAAGCCGCGCGGACGCTCTTGTATTTGTTCCGGAAAGACCTGGCGATCCCCCTGATCAGAGCAGGCTAAATCGCCCCACCCGCCGCTCCATCGTCACCACCGGACTTTTCCCGGTGGCCCACGCCTCCCCGCGATGGATTGCCGGGACAAGCCCGGCACTGACGCAGACTTGGAGAATGCGGGCTCGTCACTCCACCGTCACCGACTTCGCCAGATTGCGCGGCTGATCTACGTCCGTGCCCATGAACACCGCCGTATGATAGGCCAGCAACTGGACCGGGATCGTTGCCAATATAGGGGCAACAAACGGATGCACGTGCGGGATTTCGATGATGTCGGCGACGCCGTGGCCGACGGTCCTGGCGCCTTCGGCATCGGTGATCAGAATGATCTTGCCGCCGCGCGCCGCCACTTCCTGCATGTTGCTGAGCGTCTTGTCGACGAGCTCGTCCGAGGGGGCGACGACGATCACCGGCATGGCTTCGTCCACCAAGGCGATCGGCCCATGCTTCAATTCACCGGCGGCATAGCCCTCGGCATGGATATAGCTGATTTCCTTGAGCTTCAGCGCACCTTCCATGGCGATCGGGAACATCGGGCCGCGGCCGAGATAGAGCACGTCCTTGGCCTTCGAGAGGCGCTTGGAAATCTCGATGATCTGGCCTTCGGAGCGGAGCGCGGTCGATACCGCAGATGGCAAGGCTGTCAGGGCCCGCACGAGTTCCGTTTCCAGCTCCGCGCTCACCACGCCCCGCGCGCGCCCCGCGGCTACGGCCAGGCTTGCCAAGGAGGTTAGCTGCGCCGTCAAAGCCTTGGTCGAGGCGACACCAATTTCCGGCCCGCAGAGGATCGGGAAGACGACGCCGGATTCGCGCGCGATGGTCGATTCCAGCGTGTTGACGAGGCTTGCCACATGCTGGCCCTGGCTGGCGCAATAGCGCAGCGCCGCCAGAGTGTCCGCGGTCTCGCCCGATTGCGAGATGAAGAGCGACAGACCGTTCTTGTCGAGCGGCGGCTCGCGATAGCGAAATTCGCTCGCCACATCGATATCGACTGGCAAACGCGCATAGCGCTCGAACCAGTACTTTGCGACCGCGCCGGCGTAATAAGCCGTGCCGCAGGCACTCATGGTTAGGCGCGAAAGATCGGCAAAATCGAATGGCAGGTTTTCGCGGATCGCAACTTTCTCTGCGCCCATGTCAACATAGTGGCTGAGGGTATGCGAGATGGTTTCCGGCTGCTCGTAGATTTCCTTGGCCATGAAGTGGCGATGGTTGCCCTTATCGACCAGAAGCGCCGAGGCCTGCGAGAGCATCTGCTCGCGCTGCACGATGGCGTCCTTGCCATCGCGGATGGTGACGCCCGAGGGGGTAATCACTGCCCAGTCGCCATCCTCGAGATAGGTGAGGCGCGAGGTGAACGGCGCGAGCGCCATGGCGTCTGAACCGAGGTACATTTCCGTTGCACCATAGCCGACAGCGAGCGGCGCGCCATGGCGGGCAGCAATCAGCAGATTGGTCTCGCCCCGGAACATGAAAGCCAGCGCAAAAGCGCCTTTCAGCTTTTTCAGCGTGCGCGCAACGGCCAGTTCGGGATCGGCTCCATTGGCCAGCTCGCGGCTGACCCAAAGCGCCACGGATTCCGTGTCCGTCTGTGTTTGCGGCAGGTAGCCATCCTGCGCCAGATCGGCGAGTAGCTCGCGAAAATTCTCGATGATGCCATTGTGGACTACCGCGACGCGGTCGGTGGCATGCGGATGGGCGTTGGTTTCGGTCGGCGCGCCATGCGTCGCCCAGCGTGTGTGGCCGATGCCGATATGACCCGAGAGCGGCTCCATACCAAGCTTGGTCGCAAGATTGCCGAGCTTGCCTTCAGCCCGTCGCCGCGCGATGGAGCCACCTTCGAGCGTTGCCACACCCGCACTGTCATAACCGCGATATTCGAGGCGCTTCAGCGCGTCGACGAGGCGACCAGCAACCGGTTCGACGCCAACGATACCAACAATGCCGCACATTTTACTTTCCCTTCGCCGCTTGCTGGGCTGCCTTTTTGGCGAGCGCCTTTTCGCGCAGTTTGGGCGCATAGCCCGGCTTGTTTTCCTGCCTTGCCCGGCCAAAGGCGAGCGCATCATCCGGCACATCCTCGGTGATGACGCTGCCTGAAGCGGTATAGGCACCGTTACCGATCCGCACGGGCGCCACCAGCGAGGCGTGCGAGCCGATAAAGGCATTGTCGCCGATAATGGTCTTGTCTTTGTTTACGCCATCATAATTACAGGTGATCGTGCCCGCGCCGATATTGGTCTTTGAGCCGATTTCGGCATCGCCAAGGTAGCTCAGGTGACCCGCCTTGGTCCCTGCGCCAATCTTCGATTTTTTGACTTCGACGAAATTGCCTAGATGCACGTCCGGGCCAAGCTCTGCGCCGCCACGAATCCGTGCAAAAGGACCGATGGTTGCCCCCTCCCCGATCACCGCGTCCTCGATGTCGCAGAAGGCCCGGATTTCGACGTTGTCAGCGATTTTCACGCCGGGCCCGAAGACGACATTCGGAAAAATCGTCACGTCGCGCCCGATCTCGGTATCCCAGGAAAAGAAAACGCTCTTTGGGTCCCTCAGCGTCGCCCCGTTTTCCATGGCTTCATTACGCTTGAACTCCTGGAACGTCGCCTCGGCTTCGGCAAGCTTGATCCTGTTATCGACACCAACCAGTTCACCAGCGTCGGCTTCGATGAAATCGACCTTCCGGGAGTCCCCGGCAGCGATTTCGACCGCATCGGTCAGATAGTATTCGCCCTTGGCGTTCTTGTTGCCGATACGGTCGATTACCGAACGCAGCACGTCACCGCGAAACCCCATAATGCCAGAGTTGCAGAGCCCGATCTGCCGTTCTTCCTCGGTCGCGTCCTTGTGCTCGCGGATAGCGAAAATCTGCCCGTCCCTGGTCAGCAGCCGCCCATAGCCCGTCGGGTTTTGCGGACGGAAACCGACAACCACCATATCGGCGCCACTATCGAGCTTCTCGACAATTCTTGCAATCGTTTCGCTGGTGATGAGTGGATTGTCGGCATAAAGCACCAGAACATGGCCCTTTGCCGCCTCAAAAGCCGCCCGTGCCTGCTGCACAGCATGAGCCGTTCCGAGCCGGTCCAGCTGCTTGGAAATATGCGCGCCCGCCTCGAACCGCGTGACGGCAGCCTCCACGGCCTCATGGTTCGGTCCCACCACAACGGCGATCGTCGCGCCCGCAGCCTTGGCCGTCCGCAGCACGTGGCTCACAACTGGCAAGCCCCCCACGGGGTGCAAAACCTTGGGCACGGCCGATTTCATGCGCGTGCCTTCGCCCGCGGCGAGAATGATGGACAGCAGTTCAGTCATTGGGCCACTCCACTCGCTGCGTTCATCCCAGCGCTTTGCCACAAATATATGGCGGCCGTCATTGGTGAATAGATAACCAATGCCACAGTTTAATAGCGGCGTGTAATGCCCTTGATTCGAAGGGTTGTCGAGGATCGGTAAGTGGCGCCAAAAGAAGAAGAGTTCCGGCAAACGGACGTGACCGCCTGGGGCATCGCCGCGCTCGTCTGCGCCGGCGTGGCTGTCGTGGCGGCCAATGTTTCCAGTCTTATTCCATCCAGCGTCCTCACGGCGCTGCATGTGCCCAGGAACGATACGGTGTCGATGGCTCAGCTCCGCCAGCAGGTCATGGAACTGCGCACCGAAACCGCCCAGCTTCGCCGCCAGAATGAAATTCTCACCACCCGCTTTTCGCTTCAGGAGCAGACGGGCAACGAGGTGATCCGCCGCGTCCGCGCGCTCGAAGTCTCGATGCCGAACGTTCAGGAATTGCGGCCCACTGCGGCGAACATCGATCGGTCGGTCACCACAGCCTCGATCGGCCAGAAATTTGACGCCGACGGCGGAACGGTCGTCGTGCGCCATTCGCCAATGCCCGAAAACATCACCCAGCCCCTCCCCGCGGCCATTGAGCCGACCGTGGTTTCCGCGTCCGGCGCCGAGGTGGGCTATGGCGTGGCAATCGGCCCGGGTTTCGGCGCCGGCAAGGGTAAGGC
This sequence comes from Devosia soli, assembly GCF_000970455.1. Taxonomy (GTDB): domain Bacteria; phylum Pseudomonadota; class Alphaproteobacteria; order Rhizobiales; family Devosiaceae; genus Devosia; species Devosia soli. Next base: position 56,856 of record NZ_LAJG01000014.1, read on the forward strand.
GCAATGGCGGGACCTCGAAGTGCGCCTCGGTTCAATGCTCATGGACATGGATCCGCTTCTTGCCGACGACGCCAATGCCGGCAACCAGCGGCTCGTGCTAGGGCCGCTCCAGCAAATGGCGGAAGCCAGAGACTTCTGCCAACGGCTTGAGCAGATGGAGATCGCCTGCACGCCGACCGTCTATTCGGGAACCCCGCTGACGCCTTGAGCGTCTCTCCACTGCTGCGCTGGCATGCCGGCGCATTATCGGTTGACTCCGAGACGTTCCTGACTATTTTCCGCGCCAACGCCGCAGGGCGTTCCGCAAGATCGATGCGCCGGTAGCTCAGTGGTAGAGCATTCGACTTTTAATCGAATGGTCGAGGGTTCGAACCCCTCCCGGCGTACCACTCTCCCAAATGATCAGCCGACGAGCCCCAGCTGCTGGGCCGAGTGAAGCTGCGCATAAACGCCGCTCTTGGCCAAGAGCATCTCGTGCGGCCCCTGCTCGACAATTCCATTCTCGGTCAGGACGACGATGCGATGGGCATGCCGCACGGTGGCGAGGCGATGCGCGATGATCAGTGTCGTACGGCCGGAAGACAGTTCGTTCAGAGCCTGCTGGATAGCCGCTTCCGTTGCCGTATCGAGCGCCGAAGTCGCTTCATCCAGAATGAGGATCGGCGGGTTCTTGAGGAAAATCCGGGCAATCGCCACGCGCTGCTTCTGCCCGCCTGAAAGCTTGACGCCCCGCTCGCCGACGACGGTGTCGAGCCCAGCGGGCAATCCCGCGATCATTTCTTGGAGCCGCGCCCGGTGCGCCGCTTCAAGGATAGCCTCGTCGGTAGCCCCGAGATCGCCATAAGCAATGTTCTCGCGCAATGTTCCGCCAAAAAGGAACACGTCCTGCTGAACCACCCCGATCTGCCGTCGCAGGGACGCCTGTGTCATATCCGCAATGTCGATCCCATCGATGGTGATCCGGCCGTCGGTTGGATCGTAAAACCGCGGCAGCAACGAACAGAGCGTTGTCTTGCCTGCGCCCGATGGCCCCACGATCGCTATCGTTTCCCCGGGCGCCACGTCGAGATTGACGTCGCGCAGAATGCTCCGGCCGGCATCGTAAGAAAAGGAAACGTCCTCATAGCGGATGTGCCCGTTGAGCCGCTGAACCTCGATGGCATCCGGCTTGTCTGCGATATCGGGCTCGGTATCGATCAGCGTCGTAAAGCGCCGGAAACCGGCGATCCCCTTGGGATAGCTTTCGAGCACCCCGGTAATCTTGTCGATCGGGCGAAGGAACACGTCGACCAGCAGCAGGAAGCTGACAAAACCGCCATAGGTCAGTTCCCCGATCACGACCAGCCAGGCGCCCGCCAGCATGATCACGAGCTGCACGAGGCGCGTCGACATGAAGGTGATGAGCAGGCTTGCCGTCATGATCCCGTAGGCCTGAAGCTTGGTCTGTCGATAGGCGAGGTTGTTGCGGTGAAACAGCCCCGACTCGTGGCTCTCATTGGCAAATGCCTTGACCACTCGAATGCCGCCGATCGCGTCTTCCACCCGCACATTGAAATCCCCGACCCGCCGGAACAGCTCCTGCCAATTTTGTGTCATGCGTGAGCCATAGCGACCGACGAGCCAGCTGATGACCGGCACCAGCGCGATGGCGATCATTGCGAGCTTCCAGTTGGTCGCAAACATCAGCGCAAAAGCGCCGATAAAGGTCATGATGGCGATGAAGACGTCTTCCGGCCCGTGATGCGCCACCTCGCCTACGTCTTCGAGATCCTTGGTGACGTGGGTAATGAGATGCCCCGTCTTGTGGTTATCGAAGAAGCGGAAGCTCAGCTTCTGCATGTGGTCGAAAGCCTGCCGCCGCATGTCGGTTTCCATCGACACCCCGAGAACATGGCCGAAATAGTTGACCACGGCCTTCAGCCCCGCGCTGACGAGATAAACCGCCAGGAGGCCGGCACAAGCGGCAAGGATCAGCGAATAATTGGACTGCGGCAGGAGCTTGTCGATGACATAGGCGACGGCCAGCGGGAAGACGAGCTCGAGCAGCCCCGCGATCACGGCGCAGCCGAAATCGAGGACGAACAGCCCGGTATAGGGGCGATAGTAGGAGTAAAAGCGCTTGAGCATGGCAGGTCCATCAAAGGGCAAATACTGCCGCGATGGTAGGCCGGCAGGAAGCGCCCTAGGGCTTAGTCAGCTTTGGGCGCCGTGGCAACTTGCCCCCATGCACCGTCTTGACCTTGTCGCATGACTTGGGCATGACCCCGGCACAGTTTTTTTCCTTAGAAGTCCATGCCCACCGGTTGCACCGACATCGATCCTTATGCCGAGCTCGAAAGCCGGGCGGACGCAGCCGAACTGTCGGACGGGTATCGCCCGCCGGTGGCTGTGCACCGGCGCGCGCCGCGCAGCCGCAAGGGCGATTTTCCCACCGGGCGGCATCGCTGACGGCTGCCAGAATCGCGCTGTCGCCTTAAAGTGCCGGCGAAACCCATTTCAGGAGGCGGCGTGTCTCAAGATACAATGGATCTTCTCAAGGTCCTTGCAGCTGTGCTCCTCGTGTTTGCCGCTTCGACGCTGGCGATGCTCTATGTCATTTATCTGATGGCGCAATATGGCGCGAACCTGCCCATGGTCGGCGCCGTGCCGCTGACTGCGCCGCCCGAACTCATCCCGCTCCTTGCGCAGAACCAGGTCTTTGCCACTCTGGCCGCCGTCCACGTCACGGCCACCGGCATCGCCCTGGCGCTGGCCAGCAATACGCTCGATACGGCGCTCCTCATCACCGCCAAGGCGGTGACGGTCGTCATCACTTCGCTGATCGGCTTTGCCGGCGGCCACATGATCTACTTGCAACTCAACGAAAACACGCCACTCTCGGCCAGCGGCATTGCTCCGGCGCTGATCGCGTTGGCTGGCTACTTCGCGCTGTCGACGGCGTTGAGCGTGCCGTCGCTGCGGCAGCTGGGAAATCTGCGGTTTGCAGTCGCCATCGGCCTCGTGCTTCTCGGGCCGCTGCTGCTGGTCTGGCTGTAACGTCCTAGGGAGAGCCCCCCAGATCCACCGCCTGTCACCCCGGTGAGGGCCGGGATGACATCGCGTTTGTTATAGCTTCAGTCGGCAACCGAGCTGCCGAATACCCCAACTTAAATCAAGCTGCCAGCGTCACCACCAAGGCTCCGCGCGGCGTCGCGACGATCGTGTGTTCATATTGCACGCAAGGCGCCATCGGCTCGGCAATCAAGGTCCACTCGTCGTCGTCGCTCTTTTGCGCCGCCATCTGCCCACCCATCGAGAGAAACGGCTCAATGGTGAAAACGAGGCCGTTCGAGATCCGCCGGCGCTCCGAGCGGTCGGGCCACGTCGGGATTTCGCCCGGCTCGTCGTGGAGACTGTCGCCGACGCCATGGCTCGCGAGGTTGCGGATCAACGTATAGCGGCCCTTTTTCGCCACCTTGCCGATGGCATGTCCGATATCGGCAAAACCCGCGCCGGCCTTGACCGCATTGATCCCGGCCCACATCGCCTTCTTGCCATCGCGGCACAGAACGTCGAGCCGAGGGTCGCCCTTGCCCAAGACGTACGACGCGCCGCAATCGGCAAAGACGCCATCAAGCTCTGCCGAAACGTCGATGTTGACGAGATCGCCCTCATGCAGGACCCGGTCGCCCGGAATGCCGTGCGCGATTTCCTCGTTCACCGAAATGCAGGTCGTGCCCGGAAAATCATAGGTGAGGATCGGGGCTGAAACTGCCCCGTGCTCGGCCAGGATTTTGGCGCCGATCTCGTCGAGCTCCAGCGTCGTCATCCCCGGTCGCATCGCCGCCGCCATCGCCTCGCGGGCCACGGCACAGATCCGGCCAATGGCCTTGAGCTTTTCGAGCTGCTCGTCAGTGGTAATGGTCAATGGTCAGGCCTTGTTGGCGAGGTAGTATTTGAGAAGGCCCTGGGTCGAGCTGTCGTGCCCTTCCCCGCTTGCTTCACCCTGCACCTTCGGGAGCAGCGCCTTGGCAAGTTGCTTGCCCAGCTCCACGCCCCACTGGTCATAGGAATTGACGTTCCAGATCACACCCTGCACGAACACCTTGTGCTCATAAAGGGCAACGAGCGAACCCAGCATTTCCGGCGTCAGCTGCTTGTAAAAGAGTGTATTGGACGGACGATTGCCCGGAAAAACCTTATGGGGCGCGAGCTCCTTGATCTTGTCCTTGTCGAGCCCCTGCGCCTTGAGTTCGGCGACAACCTCTTCCTTGGTCTTGCCCAGCATCAGCGCTTCGGACTGCGCCAGGACGTTGGCGACCAGCTTGTCGTGATGCGGCGGCAGCGATTCATGCGGCTGCGCCGCGATGAGGAAATCGGCCGGGATCACGTCGGTGCCCTGGTGAATGAGCTGGTAGAAGGCGTGCTGGCCATTGGTCCCCGGCTCGCCCCAGACGATCGGCCCCGTCGACCAGCCGACCTTCTTGCCCGACAGCGTCACCGACTTGCCGTTCGATTCCATATCCTGCTGCTGCAGGTAAGCTGGGAAACGGCTCAGCCGCTGGTCGTAGGGCAACACGGCATGGGTCGAAAAACCCCAGGCATTGCGATACCAGACGCCGATCAACGCCATAATGACGGGAAGGTTCTGCTCGAGCGGCGTTTCAAGGAAATGCCGGTCCATGGCATCGGCGCCGGCGAGGAACTTTGCGAAATTGTCGTAGCCAACGGCCAGCGCCACCGGCAGGCCGATCGCCGACCACACCGAATAGCGGCCCCCGACCCAGTCCCAGAACCCAAAAATCCGGTCCTCGCGAATGCCGAACTTGGCGCATGCCTCGATATTGGTCGAAACGGCAGCAAAGTGGTTGGGTACCGCTTCTTCACCCAGCGCACCCGCCAGCCACTTCCGGGCCGAATGGGCATTGGTCATCGTCTCGTCTGTCGTAAACGTCTTCGAGGCGATGATGAACAGCGTCTTGGCCGGATCGAGGCTCTTGAGAATGTCGTGGATATGGGCGCCATCGACATTGGACACGTAATGGGCGCGCAGGTCAGGCCGCGTATAGGGCGCCAGCGCCAGCGTCACCATCACCGGACCAAGATCGGACCCGCCAATGCCGATATTGACGACATCGGTGATCTGCTCGCCGCCGTGGCCGCGAATGTCGCCATTGCGCACCGCATTGGTGTAATTCTCGATGGCTTTGAGCACGGCGCGAACGTCGGGCATCACGTCCTTGCCATCAACCATCACCGGCTTGTCGCCCTGATAGCGCAGCGCCATGTGCATGACAGCACGGTCTTCGGTGATGTTGATATGCTCGCCTTCGCACATCTGGGTGCGGCGCTCTTCAACGCCAGCCGCCCGAGCCAGATCGACAAGCGCGGCCATGACGTCTTCGTCGATTCTGTTTTTCGAATAGTCGAGCAGGATGCCGGCGCCGGAAGCCGAAAAGCGCTGGAAACGGTTCGGATCGAGCGCGAACATTTCGCGCATGGTCGTCTCGGCAAGCCGCTTGCGGTGCTTGTTGAGCGAATTGAATCCAGCGTCCTTGGCCATGTTTTCCTCTTACAGAACCGGCAAATCGCCAGCGGCCCAGGCCGCCCGCGTTTCCGCCGCAAAATCAGTCATGCGCTGGGCCTTGATTGCGGCCCGCGCGCCTGCGGTCAGCTCTTGATAATAGGCAAGGTTGATCTGCGAAAGCACCATCGCGCCCAAAATCTCCTCAGTCCTTACCAGATGGTGGAGATAGGCGCGGCTCCAGCGCCGGCAGTTTGGGTTTGGCGAAGCCTCGTCGAGCGGCCGGTGATCGTCCTTATGCCGCGCGTTCTTGAGGTTGATGACGCCGAAGCGCGTATAGGCATGGCCATGCCGCCCTGCGCGCGTCGGATGCACGCAGTCGAACATGTCGACGCCGCGCTCGATGGCGCCCAGAATATCGTCAGGCTTGCCGACGCCCATAAGGTAGCGCGGCCGGTCCCAAGGCAGATCCGGCGTAATGTCAGAGAGCACGCGGAACATGACGTCCTGCGGCTCACCAACGGCCAATCCGCCAATCGAATAGCCGTCAAAGCCGATCGACTTCAGACCCGCCGCCGACTTCGCCCTCAGCTCGGCATCATCGCCGCCTTGCACGATGCCGAACAGCATCCTGTTCTGCTGATTGTTGAACGCTGTCTTCGAGCGATCTGCCCAACGCAGCGACAATTCCATCGCGCGCTCGATTTCCTTGCGCTCAGCCGGCAGGGCGATGCATTCGTCGAGCTGCATGATGATGTCGCTATCGAGCAGCGTCTGGATTTCGATCGATCGCTCCGGGGTCAGCTCATAAGCCGAACCGTCGATATGGGACTTGAAGGTCACGCCCTTCTCGGTGAGCTTCCTGAGCTTGGCGAGCGACATGACCTGGAAGCCGCCGCTATCGGTCAGAATCGGTCGCTGCCAATCCATGAAATCATGCAGGCCGCCGAGCGAGGCGACGCGTTCCGCACCAGGGCGCAGCATCAGGTGATAGGTATTGCCGAGAAGAATATCCGCGCCAGTCTCGCGCACCTGCTCGGGATACATGGCCTTGACCGTGCCGGCCGTGCCCACCGGCATGAATGCAGGCGTACTGATCTCGCCGCGTGGCGTATCGATCCGGCCGCATCGGGCCATGCCGTCGCTCGCCGTCAGGGAGAAGGTAACAAGTTTGCTCGTCGTGCTCATGGGGCGGGTTCTAGCGGGTTGGCCCGCCGGAAGAAAGGCCCTGCCCCATTTGCAGCCAGTTCAAAACTCAGGCAGTTGCCGGAGCGAAATTGTTGTTCTCTTCGAGCGTATTCTTGATCCGCTCCTGGATGATGGAACGGGCATCCCACCAATCGCGGCTGCGAACCGGCACGCGGGCAGCCAGCGTCATGGTGGTATCGGCCAGGGTATCAAGCCAGATTTCGGGTTTCATGCCCGTATCCGAAAACTCTGTTGCGAGCGCACTGCCGATGGCGGCTCGGACCGCACCGAGATTGGCCGAACGCGGCACATTGAATTTGACCTCGACCACCCGAGATTTTTCGCGGCTATAATTGATAATCTTGGCATTGGAGAGCTTCGAATTCGGCGCGAAGAGATATAGCCCATCGATGGTTCGCAACTGCGTTGCAAACAGCCCAACCTCGACAACCGTACCGACGATCCCATCCGCATCGATATAGTCGCCGGTATTAAAAGGCCGCAGGAAGACCAGCATGATCCCGGCCGCGATATTTGAGAGCGTGCCCTGTAAAGCCAAGGCAATGGCCAAGCCCGCCGCGCCGAGCACGGCGAGAATGGAGGCCGTTTCGACGCCAAACTGACCCAGCACGATAATGATCGTGACGAACAAGATGCCGTAGCGCACTGCCTGCCCTGCGAGCGGCGCCACGGTCGCGTTGTTGCGCAGACGGGTGCCAAGCAGGCTTGTGACGTAGCGCGAAACGAGGTTGGCGATCAGCCAGCCTGCCACCAAAACAACAATGGCGATCACGACTGACCAGACATTTGCGATGATCCAGGCGGTTGAGATTCCAAAAATTTCGGCTTCCTGCACGACGCGCTCCTTGGTGTGGCTCCCTTTCGAAAAATCCCCACGCCAGAGATGGTTGCAGCGCGAGGTGGCCGGATTTTCGCCATCCTGCCCTGCACAAATCGCAAGTCTGTGATCAATGAAAGAGGCTGTCCATGTTTCGCACCGCACTTCTCGCCGTCGCCCTTCTCGGGACGACCATCCATGCCTTTGCTCAGGATGTGCCCGACTACAGCGGAACGTATCTCGGCAGCGGCGAGGGCGACCTGACCTTGGAGCTGAACAGAATCGAGGATGATCGCTACGGCATTTCCATCGAAACCGTGGTGCCGATCGAAAACGACATGCCCGGCTGCGCCGGTGGCATCGACGGCGAAATGCTGCTGTCAGAAGGCGGTGGGAATTTCTTCGTCGAGAACGAGATGTACGACCCCGAGAGCGACTCGCCCATGTTTTCCGAGCGCTACTGCGAGATCGGCATCATCTTCAACGAGGATGGCACCGTGACAACAGAAGAGCGGGACGGTTGCCTCGAATATCATGGCGCCTCATGCGGCTTTTCGGGCAATCTCACTCACGCCAATGCCGCCGGTTGAGCTAGAACACCGCATTCCATGCCTGGCCGCCGAGATTGACGGCCGCCAGGATCAGGGCAATCTCGACCCCTAGCCCGATGATGCAGATCAGGGTGCCGACGATGACGCCGGCCCCGTCGCGGTTGAGCATCGAAAACGCCAAAACACATAGCCCGACATTGGGAATGGCATTGGTAAGTGGGATCGGCACGGTCATCGCGATGCTGATCACCATGGCAAATATGCCATAGGGCACGGTCGCTGCCGCCCCCGTCATCCAGCGCAGGCGCGGCTTCGAAAAGCGCGCGATGATGCCTGTGACTTTTGCGACTTGCTGGCTCGCCTTGAGCAGCGGCGCAACAGGGAGTTTGCGCTTGCCAATCAATTCCGGCAGCCGTATTGGCCTCCCCATAACCATGAACAGCGCCACGGCAAAGGTGGTCCACGCGATCGTGCCGCCGAACCCTGGCGGCCCGGGGATCATATTGAGCAGCGTCAGCATAAGGATCAACAGGCGATGCGCGCCCGGTCCCATGGCGTCGATCAGGCGATCGAATGTAAGCTTCTGATCCCCGCTCGCCGCTATGGTTTCAAGAACGGAGACGATCCGCCGCGTGTATCGAAGGATCGGCCGGCGCCGTACCGTCACACCTCGTCATCCCTGTCCGCGGACCGGTCGCGGAACAGCAGCGAAGAGTCGCCATAGGAATAGAAGCGGTAACCGTTCGCTATCGCGTGATGATAGGCCGCCTTCATCGTGTCGAGCCCGGAAAAGGCACTGACCAGCATGAAGAGCGTCGATTTGGGCAGATGGAAATTGGTCATCAGCACATCGACCGTGCGGAACCGAAACCCGGGCGTGATGAAAATGTCGGTATCGCCCATAAAGGGCTGCAGCATCCCCGTCGCCCGCGACGCTGTTTCCAGCAAGCGGAGGCTCGTCGTACCGACCGCAATAACGCGTCCGCCCGCGGCGCGCTTGGCATTGATGCGCTCGACCGTCGCCTGGTCGATTTCGCCCCATTCCGAATGCATGACGTGGTCTTCGGTGTCGTCGACCTTCATCGGCAAGAAGGTCCCTGCCCCGACATGGAGCGTCACCCGCTCCATACTGACGCCGCGCTCGACCAGCTGCTGCAGAAGTTTTTCGGTGAAATGCAGCCCAGCGGTTGGCGCTGCAACAGCGCCATCCTCGGCGGCATAGACCGTCTGGTAGTCAACCTTGTCGCGCTCTTCGACATCGCGCTTTGCGCCGATATAGGGCGGCAGCGGCATGGCGCCATGCGATTTGATCGCTTCGTCGAGCTGCGCTCCGCCCAGCTCGAATTCAAGCGTGACTTCGCCCGTGTCGCCCTTGCCGGCCACGCGGGCCTTGAGCGCGTCGGTTTGCCCATTCCCAAGTTCGAGCTCGTCGAGCAGCGCCAGTTTCTTGGCCGGCCGCGCAAAAGCGCGCCAGGTATGCGCGTCGACCCGCTTGTGGAGGTTGAACGAAACATTGGCCCGCGTCTCCCCGCGCACCCGCACGCCCCGCAATTCAGCGGGCAATACCCGCGTGTCGTTGACCACCAGCACGTCGCCCGGCTGCAGGATCTCGAGAAGATCGGGAATATGCCGGTCTTCCACGCCACGACCGGGCCTGACAACCAGCAAGCGGGCGGAATCGCGCGGCTCGGCAGGGTGAAGAGCGATCAGGTTTTCAGGCAGGTCGAAGTCGAATTCAGATACACGCATGGCCGCTCGTTAGCATGTGTTCAGCCGATCGAAAACGGTGCATCGCAGCCTAAGTTGCCACAGCACGCGGCCAACCAGCCATACGCTAAAGCACGCGGATCATCACCGCCCCGACGATCAGCAGCGCCGCGCCGGCCACCCGGCCGAGCGAAATCTCGCGCACGGCCATGCCCATGAACCCGACCTTGTCGAGCAAGAGGCCCGCGATGAGCTGTCCAGCCACCGACAGCGCCATCACCGCGGCAGCACCGATCATCGGCGTTAGCGTGATATTGGAGAAGACGTAGAACGCCCCGAGCAGCCCGCCCGCAATCAGCGTCCAATGCGCCGGCGCGGCAAAGTTGATCGGCGTGGCCGTGAGGTGGCTATAGCCAAAGGCCAACGCCCATAGGACCACGCCACCGGCGAGGAACGAGACCGCTGCGGCCGCGATCGGCACCTCGAGCGCGCGCCCCAGATTGGCGTTGATCGGCGCCTGCACGGCAATGCAGGCACCTGCAAAGACGCCCATCAGCGCCCAAAGCACAGTGTCCATCTTCAACTTCGAACCGTCCAATTGGCCGAGCCACAAAAAACTGGCGGCCCGAGAGCCGCCAGTTCACTTATTCTGCGATATCGGCCGCAACCTTGACCGAGACCATCTTGTCCGGATTGATCACCGGCTCACCGCGCTTGATCTGGTCGACATTTTCCATGCCTTCGATCACCTGGCCCCAGACCGTGTACTGACGGTCGAGGAAGCGTGCGTCCTGGAAGCAGATGAAAAACTGCGAATTGGCACTGTTCGGGTCCTGCGCGCGGGCCATCGAGGCGACGCCACGCACATGCGGCTCAGCCGAAAATTCCTGCTTGAGGTTCGGATACTGCGAACCACCGGTGCCGGCGCGCGAGGGGTTGAATTCGGGCTTCTCGGAATTGCCGAACTTGACGTCGCCGGTCTGGGCCATGAAGCCGTCGATCACGCGGTGAAACACCACGCCGTCATAAGCGCCTTCGCGGGCCAGCTTCTTGATGTGTTCGACATGGCCGGGAGCCAGGTCCGGACGCATCGCGATAACCACTTTGCCCTTGGTCGTTTCGATGACGAGGGTGTTTTCGGGATCGGCGTAATCAGCCATGATTTTCGCTTTCTGATGAAATGAAGTGGCCCGGATTTAGGCCGAAAGGTGGGAGAGCGCAAGGTTTTGAGGGAGCGACGCAGTCACTCCCTCCCGGCCTCCCGCATCAAGGGGGAGGTGTCCGGCTGAAGCGTGCCGCTAGATCGTGCCAAACACTCGATGCGACACCTCCCCCGATAAGGGAGAGGATGGGAGGAGGTAACCGGCAAGCACCACTACCCTCACTTATACTCGATAACGGCCTTCACGATCTTGTCCGGATTGGCCACGGCGCCATTGGCTTCCTGCGGGCCCTTTTCGAGTCCATCAACGGCTTCCATGCCGGAAACGACCTTGCCGAAGACGGTATACTGGCCATTAAGGAAGCTCGCATCGGCGTAAACGATGAAGAATTGCGAGTTAAACGAGTTCGGGTCTTGCGCACGGGCCGCGCCGACCGCGCCACGCTGAAAGCTTTCCGAATTGAATTCGGCCTCGACATCGGGCAGGTCCGATCCGCCCATGCCGGCCTGCGACAGGTTGAAGCCCGGCGCATCGGTCTTACCATATTGCACGTCGCCGGTCTGGGCCATGAAGCCGTCGATCACGCGGTGAAACACCACGCCGTCATAGGCGCCTTCATTGGTCAGCGTGATGATGCGTTCGACATGCTTGGGCGCGATTGCGGGCAGCAGTTCGATATCGACTGTGCCGTCTTCGAGCGTGAGGATCAGATGCGGCTGGCCCCCCTGCGCAAACGCGGGAGCAGCAGAAGCGACGAGGGCGGCGATGGCGAGGCCACCAAAAAGGCGACGGGAAAGGGTCATCGTGTTGCTTTCAAAGCCTTGAGGACGATGGGTGGTACGAAAGCGGAGATATCTCCGCCCATCTCGGCGATCTGACGCACCAATGTGGCCGAGATATGCCGCACGGGCGGGCTCGATGGCAGGAAAACGGTCTGCAGGTCCGGCGCCATCTGCGCGTTCATGCCCACCATCTGCATTTCATAATTGTAGTCCGTCGTGTCGCGCAGCCCGCGAATAATGAGCTTGGCCCCGTTCTCGCGCGCCGCATTGACCATGAGCCCGGCGAAATCGACGATCTTGAATTCGGTATTTGTGCGAATGCCGATCGGCCCCAGTACCTGTTCGAGAATGGCGCGACGGTCGCCATGCGAAAACATCGGGTTCTTCTTGGTGGCGCTGACGCCCACTCCAACCACAAGTGTGTCGACCAGTTTGCAGGCTCGCTCGATCACATCGAGATGGCCGTTGGTCAGCGGATCGAATGAACCGGGATAGAACCCGACAAGACCGTTCATCGGCCCCTCCCTCTTGATTTCATTCGGGTTTTCTCACGCGTCGCCTCGCGAGGCAAGAGTCACCGCGCCAAGGACGATGAGCAGCAGCCCTCCGGCAAGAAAGGCAACCGGCGTACCGAACCGCTCCGCAACAAAACTGCCGATCAGTGGCGCGGAAAGCATGGTAAGCGTTATGACCGCCTCGCCGGCCGCGTAAACGCGCGCGATCCGATCCGCTGGCGCCTCCGCCTGAATGACAGTGCGATAGGGCACCAGCATGAAGGCGGTCGCGCCGCCCATGAAGCAGAGAACAAGCAGAAAAAGCGGCAGCGGCACAGGCCATCCATAGCTGGCCGCCAGTGATACGGTAGCTGTTGTTCCACCCGAAATAATCGCAGCAGACGACATGGTCAGCATGGGGCGCGCGCCCGAAACGCGGCCCGCCATCAGCGCTCCAATAAGACCGCCGAGCCCCGAGGCCGATATCGAAAGCCCGAACGCCGTCGCATCAAATCCGAGCTCTCCTGCCAGGAGCGCGAGGAGTGCGTCGTAAAGAAAGAACGCGAAGTAGGCGCAAGCCGAAAAGATGAGTGCGACCAGAAGTGGCCGCTTCCGCCGGAATTCGCTAATCCCCACAAGCGATTCGGTGAAGAACTTGCCGCGCTCTGCGGCGCTCTCGGTGCGTGGCGGCAAGAACACCGTCAACGCGATCCCCGCAGCGATCAGCGACAACAATGCATTGAGCATAAAGACCTGCTGCGGCGCCAAGAAGGCCAGCAAGATGCCGCCGAGCGCCGGCCCTGCGATCTTGGACGTCTGGTTGATCGCCTGATGCAGCCCATTGGCGACACCGCGCAGATGCTCGGGTGTACTAGCCTGGATCGCAGCCTGCCGCCCTGGCGTAAATGCAGAATCGACCGCTCCACGCACGAAAACGAGCGCCAGCAAGAGCGCCGTATCGCTAGCGAAAGCAAAGCTCAGCGTAACGATTGCCCGGCCAAGATTGCTCAACACCAGCACCGCCCGAGTGGGCGCCCGGTCGACGATCACGGCTAGAAAGGGTCCGACAAGAATGTATGGAAGAGTGAGCGCCAGCGCGAAAAGCGCCAGGGCAAACGGTCCTTCATTCCAGCCAAATGCCAGCAACGCGACGATAGCGGCATAGTCCAGCCAATCGGCAAAATCCGCTGGAACACTCGCCAACGCCAGGCGCCGCGGCACGGACAACCTTAGGAGTGCGACGTAGCCGCCCTTCTCTGCCTCACTCACCGCGCGGTCCTATGTCCAGAATGAAAATATCAAGACGATCGGCTCCAATGCCTTCTTCAATCAGTCGCCAGCCATAACGAAGATAGTAGGATCGCAAGTGCTGGCGTGCTGCTAAAAAACACTGCCGATAGCCTAGTGACAGCAATCCTCTGAGCGCGCAGTCCATCAATGCATGGCCAACCTTGTTCCCCCGCGCGCCAGGCTCGACCCAAAGCGCAGCAATCCATGGGCTGAAGCTTGGCCGCTCGGCAATGTCAGAACCGATGGTGGTGACCGTACCGAGAAACTTGTCGTCTGCGACAGATACAAGTGTGACCGGGAAACGCGAGGCAGCAACGACTTCGCGCAACGCGCTCTCAACGTCAGTCAAAGTCCTGCCGTCCGGCCGCCAAAAGGCATTCCAGATCCGGTCAGCGACCACATCAAAAAATTCGGTCCGTTCGCGAAGATTGAAGATTGCTATCAAGTGCGCCTCTGCGAAATCAACTGGATACCTCGGGCAATCCATCCCGACTAGGCGTGAGACGTATAGACCCGTTCAGTGCACTCGGGAGACGTAAGATCTCAAGATAAAGGGGCGCCAAAGCGCCCCTTACGAAGGTCAGATGCCGAGAGCTAGAGAGGCTTCAATCCCCTGAGTTTTCCCCGCCTTCAGCTGCCGGCGGCGCAACGTCATCGCCGTCTTCGGCTTCCGGCTCGCTGATGCGTTCTACCGACACCACCTTCTCGCCCTCAGCCGTATCGAACACGATCACGCCCTGCGAGCCGCGGCTGACGATGCGGATCGGCTTGTCGCCGCCAACCGGCAGGCGAATAGTCTGGCCGCCGTCGCTGATCAGCATGATCTGGTCTTCGTCTTCCACCGGGAAGCTCGCGACCAGGTTGCCGTTGCGCTTATTGACCGCCATGGCAACGATGCCCTTACCGCCGCGACCGGTAATCCGGTATTCGTGGCTCGAGGTGCGCTTGCCATAGCCGTTCTCGGAAATGGTGAGGATGAACTGCTCGGTCGCGCTCATCTGCGCATAGAGCTCGGGGCTCAGCTCCCCGGCGACAACGTCGCCTTCGTCCGAGCTGCCCTCTTCGCTCTCGGCTTCGCCACGTACCGCCCGGCTCATCTTGAGATAAGCAGCGCGTTGCTCGGCATCGGCATCCGAATGGTTGATCACGGCCATCGAGATGACCTTATCGCCATCGGCAAGCTGGATGCCGCGCACGCCCATCGAATCGCGGCCCTTGAAGAGGCGCACGTCGTCAACGCGGAAGCGGATGGCCTGGCCGAGCGCCGTCGTCAGCAGCAGGTCGTCGTTTACCGTGCAGGTGTCGACGCCGACGATCTCGTCGCCATCGTCGAGCTTCATGGCGATCTTGCCATTCTGGCGTACTTCGACGAAGTCGGCGAGCGAGTTGCGGCGAACCGTGCCGCGCGTCGTCGCGAACATGATGTCGAGATTTCCCCAGGAGGTTTCGTCCTCCGGCAGCGGCATGATCGAGGTGACGCGTTCGCCCTGTTCAAGCGGTAGGATGTTGATCAGCGCCTTGCCGCGGGCATTGGCGGCCGCCAGCGGCAAGCGCCAGACCTTGAGCTTGTAGGCAATGCCGCGATTGGTGAAGAACAGCACTGGCGTGTGCGTATTGGCCACGAACAGCCGGGCGACGAAATCCTCCTCGCGCGTCGACATGCCGGAGCGTCCCTTACCGCCGCGGTTCTGAGCCCGATAGGTCGAAAGCGGCACGCGCTTGATGTAGCCGCCATGGCTCACGGTGACGACCATGTCTTCGCGCGCGATCAGGTCTTCGTCTTCGAAGTCTGCAGCATGATCGCTGATTTCCGTGCGGCGCGGCGTCGCAAATTCATCGCGCAACGCTTCGAGTTCTTCGCGGATAATCGTCCGCACGCGCTCGCGCGAGCGAAGGATATCGAGATAATCCTCGATTTCCGCGCCAAGGCCATTCAGTTCCTCGCCAATTTCGTCGCGGCCGAGCGCCGTGAGGCGGGCGAGACGCAGCTCGAGAATGGCGCGCGCCTGCTCTTCGGAAAGGTTGAAGGTGCCGTCCTCGTTGATCCGATGGCGCGGATCGTCGATCAGCTTGATCAGCGGCTCGACGTCTGCCGCCGGCCAACGCCGCGACATCAGCTGCTCGCGCGCCGTCGCCGGATCGGGGGCCGTCCGGATGAGCGCGATGACTTCGTCGATATTGGCCACGGCAACCGCTAGGCCAACGAGAATATGGGCGCGATCGCGCGCCTTGTTGAGCAGGAACCGCGCGCGCCGCGTCACCACTTCCTCGCGGAAGGCGACAAACGCGTCGAGGATCTGCTTGAGGTTCATCAACTCCGGCTTGCCGCCATTGAGCGCAACGAAATTGCAGCCGAACGAAGACTGCAGCGCCGTGAACCGGTAAAGCTGGTTGAGCACCACATCCGGCAGTGCGTCGCGCTTGACCTCGATGACGACGCGCATGCCTTCGCGGCTCGATTCATCACGAAGGTCGGCAATCCCCTCTATCCGCTTTTCGCGCACGAGTTCGGCGATCCGCTCCACCATCGCCGCCTTGTTCACCTGATAGGGGATCTCGGTGATGACGATGGCCTCGCGCTCCTTGCGCACCTCTTCCACGCTCGAGCGTCCGCGCACGATGATCGAGCCCCTGCCCGTCTCATAGGCCTGGCGGATGCCAGCACGGCCCAGGATCACGCCGCCCGTCGGAAAATCCGGTCCCGGCAGGTGCTCCAGCAGCTCTTCCGTCGTGATCGAGGGATTATCGAGTACGGCGAGCGTCGCGTTGATCGTCTCGGCAAGATTATGCGTCGGGATATTGGTCGCCATGCCCACGGCAATGCCGCCGCCGCCATTGACCAGCATATTGGGGAAGCGCGACGGCAACACGGTCGGCTCGCGTTCCGAGCCGTCATAGTTGTCGCGATAATCGACCGTATCCTTGTCGAGATCATCAAGCATGAGGCCCGTGATCTTGCGCATGCGGACTTCGGTGTAACGCATTGCCGCTGGCATATCGCCATCGACCGAACCGAAATTGCCCTGGCCCTCGACGAGCATCTGGCCCATCGAGAATTCCTGCGCCATGCGCACGAGTGCCATATAGACCGCGCTGTCGCCATGCGGGTGATACTTACCGATCACGTCGCCGACGACGCGCGCCGATTTGCGGAATGGCTTGTTATATTCGTAGCCATTCTCGCTCATCGAGAAGAGAATGCGGCGGTGCACCGGCTTGAGACCGTCGCGAACATCGGGTAGCGCGCGGCTGACAATCACGCTCATGGCGTAATCGAGATAGCTCTTGCGCATTTCGTCGGTGATGTAGATCGGAGCGATGTCGCCGCCCGAACCTTGTGGCGTATCTGTCACGGGGTGATTCTACGTTGGTTTTTCTTGGGTGATATGTAGGTCATTTCAGCCAAAAATGCCAATTTTGCCCCAAAAGCCTGTGGAGAGCATTGATCGCCCTCTCAACGACGCAACTGACCGACCCGCGCATCGCCGTTGACATGCTCAAAATCATGGCGCATCGTATTTGCATCATTGGCTAAATACGCAAATGCAAGATCACCTGACATCGACTTTCTCCGCGCTTGCCGATCCCACCCGCCGCGCCATGCTGGCGCGCCTGGCTCAGGGACCAGCCACCGTTACCGAGCTCGCCGAGCCCTTCGCGCTTGCCCTGCCGACGATCTCACGACACCTCAAAGTGCTTGAAGGCGCAGGTCTCATAACCCGCGAGAAGTCGGCGCAATTCCGTCCGTGCCGGCTCGAAGCAAGACCGCTTGAAGAAGCCGATGCCTGGATAGGCACCTATCGGGAGTTTTTCTCCCAGCGTTTCGACGCCCTTGAAGCGCAGCTCAAAACCATGATGGCCGCAAAGGCCAAAGAGGAGGACAAACAATGACTCATCCTGCTTTTTCGCTCGGGCGAGGGTTTACGCTCACCCGAACGTTCGAAGCGCCGCCGGAAATGGTTTTCGCCGCCTGGACGCAGCCAGAGCACCTGAATTGGTTCTTCAACCCCGGCTTCACCAGTGACCTGCCGATTACAGTCGACCTCCGGGTGGGCGGCGCCTGGCGTCAGGAAATGATCGTCAGCGATGAGCTGCGCTATATGACCGGCGGCATCTTCCGTGAAATAGAGCCGTTCAGGAAACTCGTCTTCACCTGGGGTGCCATAGACGGCTGGCCCAAGATCGATCCCGACCGGCTAGACCTCGCGCCGCAGGTTACTCTTTTGTTCAACGAAGTCGCCGAAGGCACGCAGATGGTTCTGAAGGTGCAACTGGCAGATCAGTTGACCGAAGCCGAGACCACAGAGTGGATGAGCACAGGGATGTTCGCCGGCTGGAACATGACGATCGATCGGCTGCCGTTTTAGTGTCGAGAGCAGTGTCATCCCCGCCTTCGCGGAGTGGCACGCGCCCAGCTTGCTTTTGCGCAGTCACCGCAATGCAGTATTCAACGGAAAAATGCAGCGGATGAAATATCTGCGCGCCCACTAACTCTGCTGCATCGCATCAATCAGATCTTGCCGTCAAACACTTGCCGCGCAGCCCCGATCTGCCCGATGCTGCGATTGGCCCATTCGATCAGATGGCCGAACGGCACGATGAGCGAGTGCCCCAGGTCCGTCAGCCGATATTCCACGGATGGCGGCTTGGTGTCGAACACCTGCCGGGAAACAAGCCCGTCGCGCTGCAGATCGCGCAGCGTCTGTGTCAGCATTTTTTGCGAAATGTCCGGCACTTCGCGATGCAGTTCGTTGAAACGCTTCGGCCCGCCCGCCAGGGTCATCACCAGCAGCATGCTCCACTTGTCGCCGATCTTGTCCAGCACGTCGCGCACCGGACAGGGCCCGCTCTCCCCGGACGCAGCATTCCAGCGCTGGATATAAATGGCGGCAGTTTCGATCTGGTCCAGCATGCACTTACCTCCAGGTAATCTTCGCTCGAAAAAGTGCCTCCTTTTCAGTCCGTCCCAAAAGACCTAGTTAGCACTCTCCTTTTGATACTTACTCTCCGATATGTATGAGAGCAAGTCCGTCGAAACAGCAAGCTTTATGGGAGACTGAAATGACTACTTTTGCCAATTCCGCCCTGCTCGTTACCGGTGCCTCCGGCAATCTCGGCCGCATTGCGGTCGAGGAGCTTCTGGCACGCGGCGCCACGCGCGTCATCGCCGGCACGCGCGATCCGGCCAAGCTTCAGGATCTTGCGGCCAAGGGTGTCGAAGTGCGTAAGCTCGATTTCGACGATGCCTCGACCTTTGCTTCAGCCCTTGCCGGCGTCGAGCGCCTCCTGATCGTCAGCACCGACGCCGTCGGCCGCCGCGCCGAGCAGCAGAAGGCGATCATCCATGCGGCCAAGACCGCTGGCGTCAAGCACATCGTCTACACCTCCGCCCCGGCTGCCCGGCCTGATGCCGATGCCGGCCTCAATCCCGAACATTTCTGGACTGAAGTCGAAATCGCTGCCAGCGGCCTCGATTTTACGATCCTCCGCAATCACATGTATGCCGAAAACACGCTGGCAGACGCCGCCCATGTCGTCTCCTCCGGCCAGCTCTTTGGACTCATCGGCGACCGCGGCACGTCCTATGTCACGCGTGAAGATGCTGCCCGCACCGCTGCCGGCGCCTTGCTCAAGGCTGAAGGCAAGACCGTCGAGGACGTCACCGGCTCCGCTCCCGTAACCAATGTCGAACGCGCCGCGCTCTTTTCGAAGCTGGCAGGCAAGCCGGTCCAGGTCATCGCCATCACCCCGGCTGAACTGCAAAAGGGCATGGTCGCTGCCGGCCTTCCAGAAGGCTTCGCCGGCGCGCTCGTTGCATTCCAACGCGACGCTGTGATTGGATACCATGGCGTCGTCACCGACGTCGTCGAGCGCTACACCGGCCGCAAGCCGACGAGCTTTGCCGATTTCATCTCCGCCAACAAATCAGCGCTTGGCGCCTGATCGGCCTCTGGCGCGGTTGCAACACTCGACCGCGCCACACTTCCCGCCCTGCTGCGACCGCTGGACGCACCAGCGATAAACACATAGACATCTCTGAGATTGCCTCATCTGGCGGAGTCGGGTCTCGGTGTCGTCTTCCTCTGTGTTCAAGCGCGTTCTGGCCCGTCTGACTTATGATCGCTCCATTGGTTTCGGCCTCGAACACATCGGCCTGACCACGGTTCGCTTTCCGCGGCTGATGGCCTTTCTTGTTCTGGCCTTCTCAATTCTTTGCTTCACGCAGATTCCCAAGGTCAATGTCGATGGTGACCTGCTGCGCGTCTATGCGCATTCGGGCCATTACTATGATGCCTACGAGCATCTGTCGGAAACTTTCGGCACCTTCGAAAACGACCTCTATATCCTCGTCAATTCGCCGCGCCTTGCCGATCCCGAAATCATCGAGCAGGTGCGCAATCTCGCCTTCGAGCTCGAGCTCAATGATTTCGCTGTCGGCACCATGTCGCCGTTCACGCTGCGCAAACCATCGCCCGGCGGCGGCTCCGAGCCAGCCGTGCCCGAGGGCTTGCAAACGGCCGATGAAGTCGCTTTTGCGCTCATGGATTTGCAGCAGAACGATCCGATGATGCGCAACCTCATCACGCCGGATCTCGATGGCGTGGTGCTGATCATGTTCCCCAACCAGGAATTGGTGGCCGAGCGCGGCGCCAAGGCCATGATCCAGAACCTTCGCGACACCATCGCGCCTTTCCAGTCGGACGACATCTCCATCGAAATCACCGGCCCGCCGGTGTGGACGACGGAAATGCTCAATGCCGCGGTCGACGATCAGGTCAAGTTTACCGTCTATGGTTTTGCCCTGGGCTCGATCATCGCCCTTCTCGCCCTCCGGTCCATTGCCGGCGCCCTGATCGTCGCCGCAACACCGTTCCTGGCCGTCATGTGGGCCATGGGGATGATCCTGCTTTTCTTCGGCTCGTTCTCCTTCCTCACCATCATCGTCACGACATTGGTGCTGGTCATTTCCTTTGCAGAGTCGATGTTCTTCACCTTCAATTGGCTTGCCTATTGGCGCGACGGCATGGAGCCCAACAAGGCAGTCGACGCGACGATCAAGCTTGTGGGTCCAGCGACAGCGCTCACCATGCTCATCTCCATGGTGAGCTTCGCGTCCCTGTCGCTCACCCCCGGCCAGGGCGTTCGTGAATTCTCCATGGCCGGCGCGATGGGATCGTTCCTGCTCTTTGCCTGCACCATGACATTCCAGCCGCTGCTGCTCAAATTCGCGGTGCGCGTCGGCTTCAAAGCCCCGCCGAAGTCGAGCGTAGTCTTGACCGCGCCTCTGCCCCTGTCCTGGTTTCTCGCCAGCCGCTTTGGCCGCCCGATCGCCATCGCCGGCATCGTCGTCACTGGCCTCCTGCTGATCCCCTATTTCCTAATTCAGCCACGGTTCTCCTTCGAGGATTTCGTCGCCACCAATTCGACGGCGCTCACAGCGGCGGAAAATATCGATCAGGGCGTCGGCGGCGTTGCGCCGCTTTACGTCCGCGTGCCTCTCATCGAAAACAACCCCGATGTCGGCGAAGTCGATTTCCAGCGGATCAAGGTCGTCCACGATATCCTTGAAAAGGAGCTCGGGGAGAACAAGGTCATCTCCGCCGCGAGCATGACCAATTATACCGAATCCGGGTTTACCCGCGCCGAAGTGCTCGATGCCGTTGGTCCCTTCATGCGCCAGCGCTTCGTCACCGATGATGGCTCGCAGGCCCTCGTCACCGGCTTCATGCCCACCATCATCGACAGCACAGTCCTCAAGGATCTCGTCCATCGCGTCGAAAACGAACTGACTGCTGCCGGCATAGACGGCGCCGAAGTTGGCGGCTTCCGCGTGCTCACCACCTTTGCCACCGATGATATCGTCCGAGGGCTTCAGCTCGATCTGACGGTCAGCGTGCTTGTCAATCTCGGGCTCATCGGCTTCGCCTTCCAGTCCTTCCGCGTTGCCGCCGCCTCGGCTATTCCCAATCTGTTCCCGATCCTCGGTACCGAGGCCTGGCTCTGGTGGTCGGGATCGGGCCTACAGCTCACCACCGTCATCGCGCTCACCATCGCCTTCGGCATTGCCGTCGACGATACGGTGCATTTCCTGTCTCACTATCTCCATGGCCGACGAGAAGAAGGCCGCACGCATGAAGATGCAGTCAAGCACACGCTCCTGCGCATCGGCGGCGCTATCGTGGCGACCACCATCATTTTGTGTGCCGGCACGGCCATCATCATGTTCTCCGAACTTCCACAGGTGGCGCTTTTTGGCTCCCTCTTCGTCATCACCCTGGCGCTCGCCATTCTGGGCGATCTCTTTATCCTTCCTGCGCTTCTCATGGCCGGCGGAAAGTTCTTTCATCCCCTCGGCAAGATTCGTGTACGCACCGCCGACCATGACGCCACCCCGGACGATCCGACCGGCGATACATTGACCGGCGACGATGGAATGGAAGGCGGAGTTGCAGCTGCCAAGGGCGTGTGAACACTGGGTCCTCTTGATTCCCACTGTTCACTGTTGCGAAAACACAGCGCCGAATCTGGCAATATTTGCTATTGAGGCAAGCGAACGACCAGCGGGGGGGCTAGTTGTGACACTTGGAGGCTTAGCGCTATGACCTTTCTCGGACCCCTGTCCCGTGCCGTCGCACTGACAGGTCTCCTTTTTTCGGCAGGTTTTACAGTCGCGCCGGCCTTTGCGGGCCCGGCCGAAGTGGCTTTGCTGAAATCCTATATCGGTGAGTGGCGCGGCCGCGGCACGCTCGTCGGCGCATCGACCGAAAGCGTCGTCTGCCGCTTGTCCCTCACCCCGGGCAATCAGGATAAGGTCAACTATAACGGGCGCTGCACCCTCGCTGGCACGAACCTCTCGGTCAAAGGCACCCTCGCCTATGTCGACGCATCGCGGCGCTACGAAGCGGCCATGACGTCGAACGCCACCTTCTCCGGCATCGCCGTCGGTCAGAAACGCGGCGGCGGGCTGATCTTCAACCTGCGCGAGCGCACGCCGGACGAAGAAGGCAAGGACATGAACATTTCCGCCTCGATCGGCCTGACCGACGAAGCGATCAGCGTTTCGTTCGAAGTGGTCTACGTCGAATCCGGCGACAGCCTCTCCGCGCAGGTGCCGTTTGCGCGCTGACCAGCGGCCCAGTTTCCTTGCAAGGGCGGCCATCGTGCCGCCCTTTGATTTTTTGAGTCGAGGTTCTCGCGCAATCAAAACTTCAATTCGTTAGGCCTTTCTTCAGCACGTTTTGAGTTCCTAGGCAGCCATTCAACCGCCGCGCGTTCTCTGTCCACATCACCCCGTGACTTCGTGAGTTCGCCGATGCCGCAGTCGCACAATGCCGAGCCGTCCGTTCCTGCCGTCCTCGATATTGTCGAGCGCGCCGTTCTTGCGGTGATGTTCAGCTTTTTTGCCTGGGGTCTGCTCCGCTCATTTCTCGATACCGGCAATTTCCTCTCGCTGATGTTGCTCGTCTCCGAGGGCGCCGTCGTGGTCTTCGTCCTCATCCGCCGCCCAACCGGCGAAATCTCCATCCGCCCCATTGATTGGGCCATCGCCTTCATCGGCACCGCCCTGCCGCTCTTTGCCAAGCCGGACGGCGAGCCACTTGTCGCTCCGCTCTTCTGCGCCATCGTCATGCTGTTCGGCATCAGCCTGCAACTGGCCGCCAAGTTGACCCTCCGGCGCAGTTTCGGCGTCGTCGCGGCCAATCGCGGCGTCAAGGTCAGCGGCCCCTATCGCTTCGTACGCCATCCCATGTATGCCGGCTATGTGCTGACCCATATCGGCTTTCTCCTTGCCAACCCGGCCTTCGCCAATCTCGCGGTCTATGTCGCCGCCTTCGGCTGTCAGCTCGCCCGCATCCTTGCCGAAGAAAACATTCTCTCGCGCGATCCCGCCTATCGCGACTTCGCCCAATCGGTGCGCTACCGCCTGCTGCCCGGCATCTTCTGATGACGCAGCCGCGTTTTTCCTGCTGACGCGACCCGGCTCTTGGGTTTAAGCAAGCGCCATGCGAGCCCTCGTCCAACGCGTCCAATCCGCCTCCGTCACCGTCGATGGCCAAGTCACCGGTGCAATCGGCATAGGCTCGCTCGTCTTCGTCTGCGCCATGCTGGACGACACCTGCGCAACTGGTGATTGGCTTGCCGCAAAAATCGTAAAGCTGCGCATCTTCCCCGACGATGCCGGCACGATGAACCGCTCGCTCCTCGATATCGCTGGTTCCGCCCTCGTCGTCAGCCAGTTTACCTTGGCTGCAGATACGCGCGGCAACCGCCCCGGCTTTTCCCGCGCCGCGCCGCCCGATCGTGGTCGCGTGCTATACGAGCGCTTTTCCGCCTCTCTTGCGGCCGCCGGCGTTCCGGTCGCCAACGGCATTTTCGGAGCCGATATGAAGGTGGCGCTTGTCAACGACGGTCCTGTCACTATCTGGCTGGACACGGCGGAATGACGCCGCCCCCGCTGCCGAACCGATTGGTCCGCGCCCTCTACTTCGTTCTCGGCATCCTGCTCCTCCTCGCCGGCATCATCGGCATCTTCGTGCCGCTCATGCCCACGACGATTTTCCTGATCCTAGCCGCCTGGTGCTTCTCGCGCTCTTCCCGTCGCCTCGAAACCTGGCTCCTCGGCCACAAGACCCTCGGCCCCACGATCGTCAATTGGCGCCGGCATGGCGTCATTCCGCGCCGCGCTAAAATCCTCGCCTCGACCGGCATGATGCTCGGCTTCGTGATCTTCCTGATGGCCGCCCATCCAGCCTGGTGGCTGGTCCTCCTCGTCGCCTTCAGTCTTGCCGCTTGCGCCTGGTATGTGCTGTCGCGCCCGTCCCAACCCTCTCCGGAAGCCTGAAACGAAAAAGGGCCGCTCCCGCGACCCCTTTGCCAAAATCCTCAGAACGGGATGTCGTCGTCGAGCCCGCCCGGCTCGAAGGCCGGTGCGTTGGACGATGGCCGGCGGCCGCCGCCGCCTCCGCCATTGTTGCTGACGCCGCGGAAGCCGCCGTCGTCGCTGTTGCGATATCCGCCGCTGCCTTCGCTCGCGCCGGCGCCATCGCCGCGACCGTCGAGCAGCACCATCGAGGCGTTGAAACCCTGCAGCACGATCTCGGTCGAATACTTGTCCTGGCCCGACTGATCCTGCCACTTGCGCGTCTGCAACTGGCCCTCGAGGTAAACCTTGCTCCCCTTATGGAGATACTGTTCGGCGACCTTGGCCAGCCCTTCCGAAAAGATCACCACGCGATGCCATTCGGTCTTTTCGCGCTGTTCGCCGGTATTGCGATCGCGCCAGCGTTCCGAAGTCGCAACGGACAGGTTTACCACCTTGCCCCCGCTCGGCAGGTTCCGCACCTCGGGCTCATTGCCCAGATTGCCGACCAGGATCACCTTGTTGACACTGCCTGCCATCGCTCGTTCCTTTCAATTCAGTCCCGGGCCTTGCGCCAAGCGGAACCCTCACATCCATAGCGGCGCGACTCTACCCCTCCGCGCCTTCCCCCGCCTGCATCTTGCCGGAGTTTTGAACACAAGTTTTGTTCCCTTTATGTTCCATTTTCACTCCAACGAGTCAACAGCCATTTTACCTCCCCAGTTCTCACCCCCAAGGACGGGCCCTATTGTAGCTCAGGAGCGCAAATTGACCGGTCCATTCAAATCCCTCCCCTCGGCCTCATTCTCGCCAAACCAACGCTTTCGTCTTCGCGCAACATATTGAGCGGATTTGAATTGATGATTGGCACCATTCTCAGACCACTCGGTCTCGTCGCCCTCGCCCTCGCCGCCTGCCTGCCCGCTAGTGCCAAGGAAATGACATTGGGGGGCGCAGTATTCGACGTTCCCGACGGTTGGGAAAAACAGGATGACGCCGAGGGCATCCTGCTCGTCCGGTCCTTTCCGGAGACCGAAGATACCGAACAGGCCGCGGCCATGATCCAGCTCCTCAATATCAAGGGCGCGCCCGCCTCGCTCGATGCCAACATCGCCGAAATGGTAAGTTGGGTCGACGGCATGTACGAGGAAGACCCGATGGTCGACAGCGCCGGCACGACACTTCATGGCCATTCGATCAAGGTCGAATACCGTTGCTGTAGCTATTCCAGTGATGTGCCCATGGGCCAGACCATCGCCGGCGTCGCCGCCGAAAACGAACAACTTCTTGCCGGCCTGATTTTCGTCAACACGAGCAGCGACCATCAGGATGAGGCCGATGAGGCTTTCGAAGCGCTGGTTCGCTCGGTCCGCTTCAAGGGCGACAGCGCCGAAGGCATGAAACCGCAAGCAGGCGATGGCGGGCTCGATGGCGTCTTCACCCATCTCGATACGGGCCTGATGCCCAATGCCTTCGGTGGCCTCGATTTCAATTCCGAAAGCGAGATCATGGTCTTCGATCCCGATGGCCTCTTCAGCTCCGCCATCCCCGCCGGCGGCGATATGGAAACCCATTGCGCCGCCAATCCCACCGATTGCGGCACCTATAAAGTCTCCGGCGGTGGCTGGTTTGGCGGCGCGCGGCAGATCGAGATGCGCTCCATGGTCGATGGCTATGGTGTCATCGAAACCGAAACGCTGCCTCTGGAAAAGTCTGGGAACGATCTCAAGATCGACGGAGGCGATTACTTTCGCCTGCCCCCGTTCGACAATGGCACCACGTTCGACGGCACCTGGACCTACACCTGGGCCTCGAGTGGCATGACGGCCACGTCCTCGGGCGGCGTTGCTGTCGAGCGCACCCTCGTCTTCAAGCCGGATGGCACCTTTACCCGCCGCGGTTGGAGCGGCGGGTCGTCGAGCGGCGACATGGGCGGCGTTACGGTCTCCTCCAAGCGGGCGGGCAGCTCGGGTACCTACGAGGTCTCGGGTTATCAGCTGGTCCTCACCGCCAGGAACGGCACCTCCGAAACCCTGTCGATCTTCGCCCCCGATCGCGACGACACGGACCTGCTCGTCATCGACGGCGCCAATTATCTCAAACAAGACTGAGTCGGCCGCAGCCGCCCCGCCCCTTCTTTCTCCTGACACACCCTGTCAGCACGCCTGCGCCATCGAGGCTGCCTCAATCGGAGCCCTCAATGGATTATGCGCAGGCCCTCTGGCTTTATACGCTCCTGGTCTTTGGCATCATCGCCGTACCGGGCATGGATATGGCCTATGTCATCGCCAATGCAATCACCGGCGGTCGGCAGATGGGCATGGCCGCCATCGCCGGCATTATGTTGGGCGGCGCGATCCACACGCTTTTTGGCGCCCTTGCCGTCGGCGCTTTCACCCAATTACCGGCCCTTGTCTTCCAATCCATGATCCTGATCGGCGCCGCCTACATGGCGTGGATTGGCTTCACCCTCCTTCGCAGCGCTATCAGCGTTGATGCTATTGGCAGCGCTTCCCTTCGCACCCGCTCGTCGGCCTTTTGCCAAGGCACAATCACCTGCCTTCTCAATCCCAAGGCTTATCTCTTCGTGCTGGCGGTCTTTCCGCAGTTCATGCGGCCCGGCTTCGGCCCGCTCTGGTCGCAAGCGCTCGTGCTCGCCACCATCACTCTTCTCATGCAGGCGCTCATCTATGGCGCACTCGCTCTCGCGGCCGGCCGCAGTCGTGATGCGCTCATCGGCAACCCAACCGCTACGATCTGGATTGGTCGATCTGTCGGCGCGCTGTTCCTGCTCGCAGCGCTCATCGCCGCCTGGCATGGCATTACTATGACGGCCTTCACTTGACCGAATCTTGGACGTTCTGCAATTGTTCACATTGCTCGAAGATGGTTTTGCCGGCGCCGGAAGACACGCTAAGGTGACGACAGCGCGGGTCGGCCATGTGCGCCCTCTGCTTGCAGCGCGGCCCAGCAACGCTTATTTCAGGGGCTCCCCAGCCTCAAAGACCCCACTTGCCTCTGCGCCGATCCACGGCGCATCGAGCCACGGACGAGAACTATGAAGCCAACGCCCAGCCAGAACCGTGAAATCATTGTGCGCGGCGCCCGCGAGCACAATCTGAAGGGCATCGACGTCAAGCTGCCACGCGACAGCCTCATCGTCATGACTGGCCTTTCCGGCTCCGGCAAATCGTCTTTGGCCTTCGATACAATCTATGCCGAAGGCCAGCGGCGCTACGTGGAATCGCTCTCGGCCTACGCGCGCCAGTTTCTTGAAATGATGCAGAAGCCCGATGTCGAGCACATCGAAGGCCTCTCGCCCGCCATTTCCATCGAGCAGAAAACAACCTCGCGTAACCCGCGGTCGACCGTTGGCACGGTTACCGAGATCTACGATTACCTGCGCCTTCTGTTCGCGCGTGTCGGCATCCCCTATTCTCCGGCGACAGGCCTGCCGATCGAGAGCCAGACCGTGTCGCAGATGGTCGATCGCACCCTGGAGCTGCCCGAGGGTACGCGCCTTTATCTGCTGGCCCCCATCGCCCGGGGACGCAAAGGCGAGTTCAAGAAGGAACTGGCCGATCTCATGCGCAAGGGCTTTCAGCGCGTAAAGATCGACGGCGAATATCACGAGATCGAAGACGCCCCGGCGCTCGACAAGAAATACAAGCACGACATCGAAGTCGTGGTCGATCGCGTCGTGGTTTCCCCCGACATTTCCGGCCGCCTGGCCGAGAGTTTCGAGACTGCGCTGAAACTCGCCGAAGGCATTGCGCTGGTCGAATTCGCTGACGAGAAAAACGAAGACGGCTCTGCCCGCCAGATCACCTTCTCCGAAAAATTCGCCTGCCCCGTGTCTGGCTTTACCATTGCCGAAATCGAGCCGCGTCTCTTTTCCTTCAACAATCCTTTCGGCGCCTGCCCGGTCTGCGATGGCCTCGGCACCGAGCAAAAGATCGACCCCGATCAGATCGTCCCTGATCCGACGCTGTCGCTGCGTGATGGCGCGATTCTGCCGTGGTCAAAGACGTCCGCGCCCTACTATCAGCAGACCCTGCAGGCCGTCGTGAAGCATTATGGCGCTTCGACGGGTACCGCCTGGAACGAACTGCCGCTCGACGTCCAGCACGCCGTTCTCTACGGCACCGACAAGACCAAGATCGATTTCGTTTATGACGATGGCCTACGCCAATACAAAACCCAAAAGGTTTTCGAAGGCGTCATCGGCAACCTTGAGCGCCGCTACAAGGAAACCGAAAGCGCCGGCATGCGCGAGGAAATCGAAAGGTACATGTCGGCCAAGCCCTGCAAGGCCTGCGGCGGCTATCGCCTCAAGCCCGAAACGCTGGCGGTGAAGATCGATGGCCTCCACATCGGCCAGGTCAGCGACATGTCGATCAAGGTCGCATCCAAGTGGTCCGTCGACCTGTCGGACAAGCTCAACGCCACCCAGAGCCAGATCGGCGAACGCATCCTCAAGGAAATCCGCGAGCGCCTCAACTTCCTCAACGATGTCGGCCTCGAATATCTGTCGATGTCGCGCAATTCCGGCACCCTGTCAGGCGGCGAATCTCAGCGCATCCGTCTCGCCAGCCAGATCGGCTCCGGTCTGACCGGCGTTCTCTATGTGCTCGACGAGCCGTCCATCGGTCTCCACCAGCGCGACAATGCCCGGCTTCTGGAAACCCTGCAGCGCCTCCGCGATCTCGGCAACACCGTCATTGTCGTCGAACACGACGAAGACGCGATCCTGACCGCGGACTACGTCCTCGATATCGGCCCCGGCGCTGGCGTCAACGGCGGCAATATCGTTGCCGAAGGCACGCCGCAAGACATCCTCAATCACCCAGATTCCCTCACCGGTAAATATCTGTCGGGCCGCATGGGCATTCAGGTGCCGGCCGAACGCCGCGAGGGCAAGAAGGGCAAGGCGCTCTCCATCAAGGGCGCGACCGGCAACAACCTCAAGAACGTCTCGGTCGACGTACCGCTCGGCCTCTTCGTCGCGATCACCGGCGTGTCCGGCGGCGGCAAGTCCACCTTGATGATCGACACCATGTATCAAGCCATCGCCCGTCGCCTGAATGGCGCGCGCGTGGTCCCTGCCCCACATGAATCGCTCACCGGCCTCGAATTCCTCGACAAGGTCATCGATATCGATCAGTCCCCAATTGGCCGCACCCCGCGCTCTAATCCCGCCACCTATACCGGCGCCTTCACGCCCCTGCGCGAATGGTTCGCTGGCTTGCCCGAAGCGAAAGCGCGCGGTTACGGACCGGGTCGGTTCTCCTTCAACGTCAAGGGTGGCCGCTGCGAAAAGTGCGAGGGGGATGGCGTCCTCAAGATCGAGATGCACTTCCTGCCGGATGTTTACGTCACCTGCGACGTCTGCAAGGGCAAGCGCTACAATCGCGAAACGCTGGAAGTCCAGTTCAAGGGCAAGTCGATCTCCGACGTCCTCGACATGACCATCGACGAAGGCGTCGAGTTCTTCTCGGCCGTCCCGGTCATCCGTGACAAGTTCGCAACGCTGCAGCGCGTCGGCCTTGGCTATGTCAAGGTTGGCCAGCCGGCCACGACCCTCTCCGGCGGCGAAGCCCAGCGCGTCAAACTCTCCAAGGAACTGAGCAAACGCGCCACCGGCCGCACGCTCTACATGCTCGACGAGCCGACGACGGGGCTACACTTCCACGACGTGGCCAAGCTTCTCGAAGTTCTTCACGAGCTCGTCGACGGTGGTAATACGGTGGTGGTGATCGAGCACAATCTCGAAGTCATTAAAACGGCCGACTGGATCATCGACATGGGCCCGGAAGGCGGCGATGGCGGCGGTGAGGTCGTTGCCATTGGTACGCCCGAAGAGGTCGCCTCCAACAAGCGATCCCACACCGGCCACTTCCTCAAGGAAGTCATGGACCGCCGACCGCATTACGCGACCCGTGCAGCAGAATAGATAAGGGGCCCTTCGGGGCCCTTTTTGCTGGTCTATGTCTGCCCGTTACCAAAAGGACCGCCAAATCGCCGTCCGCCAGATGTCGACGGTAACGGAGTGCTACCCGATTGGAGGCCGCAATTGCCCATAAATCCATAGGTCAGACCCATCAGCCGCTGAAAATGCCATGCACGCTACGCATGCAAAGCCTGCTCTTCCCATGATGGCTCAAGGCCGCAAATCAAGCCATGCTCACCTTGTGCTGCCAACCCATAAGGGGAAAGACCCATGTTTGTACGTGCTGTCTGGCGCATGCGGCGCCTCGTGGATATTAAGCAGACGTTAAGGGAAATGGACGTCCCTTCCACCCGAGAGGCAGATATGCTGGGCCTTTCAGGGCCCGACTTTTCCAAGATGACCCGGTCGCTGTTCGATCGCTGATCCGTCCACCTCCCAAAAACCATCTGGCCGCCGGATTGCCCTCCGGCGGCCAAACTTTTGCCTGCCACCTTAACCGAGGTTTAACGCCATCGCCCAATGCCCTGCACAAATTGCATGGCTTCTTTGACCAATCTCTATCTGCTCGGTCGCCTTGGTCTAATCTATATCTCTCCTTGCAAACGACAGGAGAACTCAAATGGACATTCGCAAGACCTTCAAGAAGTGGGCCGCTTACCAGCAGACGGTTCGTGAACTTGCTTCGCTCGACAATCGTCAGCTGAACGACCTCGGCATTGCGCGCAACGATATCAATCGCATTGCTCGCGATCATGCCAATTCGCTCTAAGTCTTATAGCGCGAATACTTCGAACCGAACGCCCGCATCTCTCTGAGACGCGGGTGTTTTCGTTTCCGGTCTTTGTGACCAAGCGCGTAGGAACTCCTTTCTTCTCCCTCCGTTGCCCTTGCCGACCCAAGCAACAGAGGAGTTATCCCCGTGCAGAATCTTTCCGGTAAAATGATCGCCATCGTCGCCACCAACGGCTTCGAGCAGTCGGAACTCGAAGTTCCGCTGAACAAGCTACGGGAGGCCGGCGCAACTGTTCACGTCGTTTCGCTTGAACCAGGCGAGATCAAGGGTTGGGATAAAAAGGATTGGGGCAACTCTGTCCCCGTCGACAAGACGCTCTCCGAAGCCAAGCCGGACGACTATGACGCACTCGTTCTCCCTGGCGGCCAGATCAATCCAGATCTCCTGCGCGTCGAACCAGATGCCATCGCCTTCATCAAGTCCTTCTGGCAACAGAAGAAAGTCGTTGCCGCCATTTGCCACGCCCCTTGGCTGCTCGTTGAAGCCGGCATTGTGAAGGGCCGTAAGGTCACGTCCTTCAACTCGATCAAGACTGACGTCATCAACGCCGGTGGGCTCTGGGAGGATAGCCAGGTCGTCACAGACCAGGGCCTCATCACCAGCCGCAACCCGGGCGACCTTGATGCCTTCTGCGAAAAGATCGCTGAAGAGGTCAATGAAGGACGCCACGAGCGCCGCGCCGCCTAACTCACCCATTGCCGCGACATGGCGGGCTTGCTATCTGGCTCGCCATGTCAAATGAACCTATTCACATCATCGGCGGCGGCCTCGCCGGCTCCGAAGCTGCATGGCAGGCCGCTGAAGCTGGCGCCACCGTCATCGTCCACGAAATGCGCGGCGTCAAAGCCACAGACGCGCATTCGACAACCGATTTCGCCGAGCTCGTCTGCTCAAACAGCTTCCGCTCTGATGATCACGAGCAAAACGCCGTCGGCCTCCTCCACGAAGAGATGCGCCGCTGCAACTCGCTGATCATGCGCGCTGCCGACGAGCACAAGCTCCCCGCCGGCGGCGCCCTGGCCGTAGATCGTCACGGCTTTTCTGCCGCTGTGACGCAAGCCGTTGAAAATCATCCACGAATCTCCATTCAGCGAGAAGAGATTGCTGGCTGGCCGCCTGAGGATTGGCGCCATGTCATCATTGCCAGCGGGCCTCTAACTTCGCCTGCTCTGGCCGATGCAATCCTTGCCAAAACCGGCGAAGACTCCCTTGCCTTTTTCGATGCGATTGCGCCGATCGTTCATTACGACAGCATCGATCACGATATCGCCTGGAAGCAGTCGCGCTACGATAAGGCTGGTCCCGGCGGCACTGGCGCCGACTATCTGAACCTGCCGATGGACCGCGATCAGTACTATGCCTTTGTAGAGGCTCTTAAAACCGCGCCGCTGCATGAGTTCAAGGATTGGGAGAAGGTCCCGTATTTTGATGGCTGTCTGCCCATCGAAGTCATGGCCGAGCGCGGCGACGAGACGCTCCGCCACGGCCCGATGAAGCCGGTTGGTCTCACCAATCCGCGCAACCCGACCGTCAAGCCTTATGCCATCGTCCAGCTTCGTCAGGACAACGCCTTGGGAACGCTCTGGAACATGGTCGGCTTCCAGACCAAGATGCGCTACGGCATTCAGGCCGAAATCTTCCGGATGATCCCCGGCCTCGCCAATGCCCAATTCGCCCGCCTGGGCGGTCTGCACCGCAACACGTTCATCAATTCTCCCAAGGTGTTGGGGTCAGACATGCGCCTCAAAGCCGACCCACGCATCCGCTTCGCTGGCCAGGTGACGGGGGTTGAAGGCTATGTAGAGAGCGCTGCCGTCGGCCTCATCACCGGCCGCCTGACAGCCGCGGAGGCGCGGGGCGATTCCATGCCGCTCCCTCCGCCAACAACCGCTTTGGGCGCCCTGATCGGGCATGTCACCGGTGGCCATATCGAAGCCGAGAGCTATAGCGGCGCCCGAAGCTTCCAGCCGATGAACGTTAATTTCGGCCTCTTCCCGGATGTGACGATCATCAAGCCAGAAGGTGTAAAGCGCTGGCGCGGTGCGGAAAAAACGATCGCCAAGCGCAAGGCTATCACCAGCCGGGCCCTTGAAGACCTAAAAGTCTGGCAATGAACGCCAACGCGCTCCAGCGGTACCTTCACACCCACATTCCGCTCTCGAGCGCCATGGGTGTGGAAGTGCTCGAGGCCAGCGTCGATCGCGTCCGGCTCGCCGCGCCCCTTGCGCCAAATCTCAACATGCACGGCACCGTTTTCGGCGGCAGCGGCGCGACACTCGCGCTTCTGGCCGCCTGGTCCGTTGTGCATTTACGGCTGGAAGCCGAAGGGCTTGCCAGCCAGTTGGTCATCCATCATTCGACAATGGACTATTTGTTGCCCATCCACGGGAGCTTTGCCGCAACCGCCTCGTTGGAGGCCGTCGACACGTCGGATTTCTTCACAAAATATCGACGCAAAGGCCGCGCCCGACTGAGCCTTTCAGCGGAACTCACGTCAGAAAACGCAATAGCCGGACGCTTCACCGGAGAATTCGTTGCGATTTCAGCGCCCTAACGGTTCCGCCAGGCCCACCAGCTGACCCGTGCGATCTTCCGCCAGTCGGGGTCGTCGTCCGGCGCAGAAAAGGGCGACGAACTATCTCGGTTCCAAAGCTGGAGTTGCGCCTCGATCACCGGAAGAATGGCAAATGCCGGCCGTAAGCCGCGCGGCAAAGCGGCAATGGCACGCCTAGCCTGTGCGAGATGCTCACTCGCCAATTCGGCGATCTGTGCCAGCGCTTCGTGCAAACCATCACTATCCTGGCCCGAGAATATCTCCCCTTCGCGAACGCCATTCGCCTCGAAGATAGACCAGGGCAGCATGATGCGGCCCTGTGAAGCGACGAACCCAAAAGCCCTCAGATGCCCCACTAAAGCCTGCGCCACCCCCAGGTGTCCAGCGGCGTCGCCGGGCTCCACGGTCAGGCCTTCGTTGAGGATCATCGCCGAAAGCTGTAGCAACGTGGACGCCGTCTCGCCAGCATAGCCTTCAAACGTTTCGAGATCAGGCATCGGGTCGTCATAAAGATCGAATCGTCGCGCGCCGATCAGCCGCTGGAGTGTTCCCGGCGGCAATGCGTAACGGTCAAGGGTCGTCAGCAAAGCGTCCGCAAGCGGGTTTTGGCGGACTGCGCCGTGTCCGTCGCCGGTCAGCGCATCATTCCACCATTGCAGGCGAATCTCCCCCGGAGCCGGGCCCGAAACCCGTTCGCGGATGGCCGCGACATCGGCGTTGAACGCATAGATAGCCGTCACGCCATCGCGCTTTGCCGCAGGCAGCGCCAGCGTCGAAAGATACCGGTCGCGGTCGCTTTCTCGCAAAACCTGCGCTGCATAGGCAAAACTGTCTATGGTCATTACCGAGCGTTCTCGACGGCGATAAACGCGCCAGCCACGGCCCGCTCCTCAGCCAGCAACACGTTATAGGTACGCACGGCTCCGCCAGTTCCGACAGCTTCGATGATGACACGCCGCTCGCGGAAAGCGTCGCGAATGGCCGGATCGATTGCTGCGATGTCCATGCCGAGGCCGATCAGCAGAACGTCGATCGTGTCTGCGATATCGAGGACTGGTTGCAGGCTTTCGAGGGTCAGCTCGGCCGGCGACGCAACGTCCCAGCCTTTCATGCCAGACGGCAAGCACAGCAACGAACCGCGATGCGACATGTCAGCAAAGCGAAAACCGCCATTGCCATAGGCGTCGATACCGACCTGGCGCGGGAAAAACCCCGCGCCGCTTGTGGAAAGTTCAGACGGAGGCGCCATCCGCCGGTTTTTCCTTCTTGGCTACAAGTTCCTCGTCGGTCTTCTGCTTGAGGCCGAAGTTGATGAGGATTGGGCCGTTGACGATGACCGACGAATACATGCCGACGAGCGAACCGAACGTCATGGCGATCGTGAAGCTGCGCAGCACTTCGCCCCCGAACAGCACCAGCGGCACGAGCGCCAGAAGCACGGTAAACTGGGTGAGCGAGGTACGCACGATGGTCTGGTTGATCGACAGATCGATCAACTCCGGCAGCGGCATCTTCCTATATTTGAGGAGGTTTTCACGAATACGGTCGGACACAACCACGGTTTCGTTAAGCGATAGGCCCACGAGCGTCAGCACTGCCGCGATGGAACTGAGGTTGAATTCGAGCCCCGTTATCGAGAAGAGGCCGATGGTCATGATGATGTCGTGCGACGTCGTCGTGACTGCAGCCAGTGCAAACTGCCATTCGAACCGGAACCAGATGTAGATCAGAATACAGGCGAGCGCGATGATCACGGCAATGGTACCGGTCCAGGCAAGTTCCCCAGAGACGGTACCGCTAACAGCTTCTGTGCGCCGAACCTCGTAATTGTCGCCGGCAAGCGCTTGCTGAACCTTCTGGACGGCCACCTGGTCGGCGGACTGGCCGCCTTCCTGGGCCTGGACGCGGACCAGAACGTCTTCCGGCGTACCAAAACCCTGCACCTGTACTTCGCCAAGCTCGAGCCCATCGAGCAGTTCGCGAACCCGGCCGACGTCCGCCGGCCCACCCACATGCTGTACTTCGATAGCTGTGCCGCCAACGAAGTCGATGCCGAGGTTGAAGCCCTTGAAATAGGCCGCGCCAATCGAAACGACCGACATGATGATCGACAGCGCGATAACGTAGCGCGAGATCTTCATGAACGGGATTTTGGTGCCGTCGGGAATGAACCGGAAATGCTGGATCTTCAGCTCTTTCGGCCGAACGCGCTTGTACCAGAGATTCACCTGGTAGGACGTGACCGTATAGGAAGTGAACAGCGAGGTCAGAATGCCGAGGCCGAGCGTAACGGCAAAGCCCTGCACCGGGCCTGAGCCCATGAAATAGAGCACAACGGCAGCCACAAGCTGGGTCAGGTGCGAGTCGACGATCGTCCCCCACGCGCGCTCAAAGCCAGCATTGATCGCCTGCAATGGTGTGCGCCCTGCCCGCTGCTCTTCACGCATTCGTTCATAGATGAGCACGTTGGCGTCGACCGCCATACCGATCGTGAGGACGATACCGGCGATGCCCGGCAGTGTCAGGGTCGAGCCCAGTACCGACAGCGCGGCAAAGATCAGGATGACGTTGAGCACCAGCGAAACGTTGGCGAAAACGCCCCAAAGCCCATAGGCGATGACCATGAAGCTGACGACCAGCACCGATGCCACGACACCGGCGGTGAGACCAGCGCGGATCGAGTCAGCACCAAGGCTGGCGTCGACCGTACGTTCCTCGATGACGTTAAGGCTGGCCGGCAAGGCACCCGCGCGCAGCAAAACGGCCAGGTCATTGGCCGACGCCGTCGTGAAATTGCCGCTGATCTGGCCTGAGCCGCCGGTGATCGGCTGCTGGATGACCGGCGCGGTAATTACTGTGTTGTCGAGCACGATGGCAAAACGCTGCCCGACATTGGCCGAGGTGATTTCGCTGAACGTAACCGCGCCACGCGTGTCGAACTTGAAGCTGACAACCGGGATGCCCCGCTGCGGATCATAGGACGGCTGCGCGTCGACCAGCGACTCCCCGCCAAGGGCGACGTCTTCGTAAAGCAGCTCACGCCCGCCATCCTGGCTTGGGACGATCATCGTGCCGGCCGGCAGACCCTGCGCTTCCGCCTGGTCGGCAGTGAGACCCGGATAGACCATGTGGAATGTCAGGCGCGCCGTCTGCGAGACGATGTTCTTGAGGCGAGTGGAATCGCCGAAGCCCGGGACCTGCACGAGGACGCGGGTGTCGCCCTGGCGCTGGATGGTCGGTTCGGTCGTACCCAGTTCGTCGATACGGCTGCGGATGACTTCGATCGACTGCGCGACGAGCGAGCTCATGCGCTGCGTAATGCCCTCTGGCGTCAGCGTAACCGAGAGGCGTCCATCCGGCAGTTCGCCGAAGGCCAGTTCGTTGACGCCCGTTCCCGTCGAGAACAGAGAGTTGTTGACCGTATTCTGGATCGACTGCAGCGCTGTCAGCGCCTGCTCCTTCTGCGAAGGATCGGTCAGTTCGATGTAAATGGCATTCTTGGCTTCATCGGTGGTGATGATGTTGCCGATACCGTTCTGATTGGCGAGGACGTTTCGCGCATCGCGACGGACGTCGGAAAGTCGTTGCGTGACGATCCCCGCGCGATCGACTTCGAGCAACAGATGCGAACCGCCCTGA
Source organism: Devosia soli (assembly GCF_000970455.1). Lineage (GTDB taxonomy): Bacteria > Pseudomonadota > Alphaproteobacteria > Rhizobiales > Devosiaceae > Devosia > Devosia soli. Next base: position 94,169 of record NZ_LAJG01000014.1, read on the forward strand.
AGATCAAGACCAAGAACCAGGCCAGGCTTAGGCAACCATCCAGGGAGTGAATCCCGCACTTGCTGCGGCAAGAAATTGGGTGCGGCGAACACGATGCCCAAGAGCGCGACGATCAGAATGATGGCTACGCGAAACGGCGACTGGTGCATGAAACGGCGTCCTAGAGCATGCCTTCACAGACATGCGGCTTCAAAGAGTCAGAAAGCCGGAGCCTTTGGTGGCTCCGGCTGATCGTGTCCGGCTCAGGCCGGCTTGTTGTCGTTGACCGGCTCGGCTTTCGAACGCACGTCGGCAACCATGCCGCGCACGAGCTTGACCTTCACGCCCTGGGAGATCTCGACTTCCAGGTCTTCGCCATCAACGGCTTTGGTGACCTTGCCAACGATGCCGCCCGTGGTGACGACGGTGTCGCCACGACGGATCGCCGAGAGCATAGCCTGTTGCGCCTTGAGACGCTTCTGCTGCGGACGGAAGATCAAGAGCCAGAAAATCACCACCAGCAACAGGATCGGCATGAGCTGAATGGCGATATCGGCAAAACCTCCCGTGGCGGGTGCTGCTGCATCCTGCGCAAAAGCGGGCGTAACGAACATCAGGCGAACTCCTTATGATTCTTCTTGAGTGGGGAGAAAGGCGCCACAGCCTTGGGCTGAACAACTAGACGCGAAAGGGGTCTTGTGCACTTGCACCCCGGCCAAAATCGCGCGGACTATACATTTGGCCCCTTATGAATGCAAAGCCATTCAAGGAACACATTGCCGCGCCTGAACCGAAGGACTGAACCGGTGAAGACCAAAGATCATCTGGGCCGTATCGCCACTGCACTCGAAACCATCGCCGAGGCATTGCAACTCGCAAAATCTTCCGAACAGACGCTTAATCTCAGCGAGGCAAGCGCTTTCCACTGGCAGGGCGAAGACGGCACTCTTCTGCCGGTTCCAACGGTGAGTCGTGTGCCGCTCGACATGCTGCGCGGCATCGAACATGTGCGCGACGTGCTTCTGAAAAATACCGAGCAATTCGCGCGAGGCCACGGCGCCAACAATGCGCTGCTCTGGGGCGCCCGCGGAATGGGCAAGAGTTCGCTGGTCAAGGCAATCCATGCCGATATCCTCGACCGTGAGGGGTTCGAGAAGCTTGTGCTGATCGAGATCGCGCGAGAGGATCTCGACACCCTGCCCCAACTCATGCGGACCATTTCAGGCCATCCCGCACGTTTTATCGTCTTCTGCGACGACCTCAGCTTCGATAGTGGCGAAACAAGCTACAAGTCCCTGAAAACCATCCTGGACGGCGGCCTCGAGGGACGACCCGAAAATGTTCTTTTCTATGCAACGTCCAACCGGCGCCATCTCATGCCTCGCGACATGATCGAGAACGAGCGCTCCACGGCGATCAATCCAAGCGAGGCGGTTGAAGAAAAGGTCTCTCTGTCTGATCGCTTCGGCTTGTGGCTGGGCTTCCACAATTCGGACCAGGACACTTACCTGTCCATGGTTCGCGGCTATGCCGACTATTATGGCCTCGATCTCGATGACGAAACTCTTCGCGCACGCGCTATAGAGTGGGCCGCTACACGCGGCGCGCGCTCGGGCCGCGTCGCCATCCAGCTGATCCGCACCCTCGCTGGCGAACAAGGCAAGGTGGTTTGACCTAAAGAATGCTCTCAGCCAGATAACGCTCATACCACTCTGTGCTTGTCGCGTCCGACATCTTGCGGGTTGGCGTCTGCATCGATCCCGCAATCTTCGGATCTTTTCCGAGGCGCTCCAGCACCTTTGCCAGAACCGCCTGCGGGTTTTTGGAGATCTCGGAATACGCGATCAGCACTGGTTCTATTGCCTGCGAGCAGAAAAACGCCGTCCAGGCGGCGTCATCTTCCTCTAGCTGAGCCACGGCGTTAGCAATCACCGTACGATCGTACTCGATTGGCCGCTCGCATTCATCGCCCTCCATGACGGACCCATCTGCCTTAATGTGCCAAAGGCCACTCTGTCGGGCCCGTACCAGCGAGATCGCTTGAGCCAGCTTGTCCGCCCGGGAGAGGTGGATGAACAGGGTGGGTCCGAAAGCCTTTTGGACCTGAATATGGAAGTCGGCCCTTCCGCCCTGCAATTGCTGCAAGCACCGCGTTGCCTCATCAACGCTATTCCACATCAGCCTGAGGCCGAAGATATCGCTGCCGTTACGGCCCTCGCGTAGCATGGCTTCGAAATAGTTCTGTTCAAACTTGAGGCTATCGACACCAACCTGACCGGTCACGCCCCAACGTTCGGCCCAATAGCCAAAGTCTTCGGCCCGAAAATAGGAGTTCGGCTTTCCTGTCCCGCTTGCAGCCAGCATCTCGCAAAGCAGCGTACTGCCTGAGCGCGGCGTGCCGCAGATGATGTACGAAGAATAATTCGCCATCGATGGTGTCCTTGCCGAAGCCACTTCGAACATCAAATACAAAAATCCCCGCCGAAGCGGGGATTTTTCACATAGCCATTCACTCTCAGCTTGCGAGAAGCGGAACCGGATCAACCGGCGTGGCGCCCTTGCGCAGCTCGAAGTGGAGCTGGGGCTTGGAGACGGAACCAGTCATGCCGACGGTACCGATGGAGTCACCGCGATTGACCACTGCGCCCTTGGCAACGCTCATGCCATTGAGATGAGCATAGGCCGACACATAACCATTGGGGTGACGGATCAGGATGAGGTTGCCGTAGCCTTCGACACCCGAGCCGACATAGATCACTGTGCCATTTTCGGCAGCCTTGACCGTCGAGCCTTCCGGCACGTCGATGTTGATGCCAGTCCCCCGGGATGCTGCGAAGTCGGTTATGACGCGACCGCTGACCGGCCAGCGGAACTTATCGTTACCCGAAGCCACAGGTTCGGCAGCAGGTACGTTGGCGACCTGGGTCGGTGCCGGCGTTGCCGCTGGTTGCGCGACCGGCGCAGGCGTTGCTGCCGGAGCGACTGCTGTCTGGGGCTGCGGCGTCGCCTGAGGAGTTGCCGGACGACTGCCAAGAGGGGCTGGCGGGGCGCCGAGATTGGCTGAAGCGCTAGCCACCTGAGTGACAGGCTGCACAGCGGGGGTCTGCGGCGTGCGAACGAGATCTGGGCGGCCCGGGATGATCAGCGTCTGCCCGACAACGATTTTGTCCGGCGAGGAAAGGCCATTCGCCTGGACGAGAGCCTGGGTTGTTACCTCATAGCGCCGCGCGATCGTATAAAGCGACTCGCCGCCAGCGATGGTGTGCGTGTAGGCGCCGTTGGCAGCCGGCTGGCCAGTGGCGGCTGCGGGCTGCGCTGTCGGCACATTGCTGTTGACCGGCAGGGCCGCGTTGAGCGTGCTTGGAGGGGCGCCCAGATTGCTTGGCATCGGGGCGAGTGCGGCGACAGGCGGCATCGAGGGCGCCGCGGGAAGAGATTGCGTGGCGGGCATGGCTTGCGGGGTTCCCATGGGAGCAGCAGAAGAACTCAGTACAGGAAGATCCTGGGATTGAACCGTCGGGGCGGCACCGCCCACGGCGATCGGCGAGGTCGTGCCAGCCGGCCGCATGAAGCCAGATTGCACTGGCGCCTGCTGCACAGGCGCCCCACCCCACGACGATCCGACGGGCGCAGGCGGCAGGAAGCGCGACTCGGCGACCTGCATAGTTGGCTGCGCGCCGAGCGAATTCGGCATGGGCTGATTGATATTGGGAGAGGTCAGCGGTCGAGAAACCGAACCCGTGGTTGTCGGATCACCAAATGTTCGTGACCCAAGGCTCGAACATCCGGACAGTCCGACGGCGGCCACTAATAGACCAGCCACGGCCACTGCACCTTTTGGCACCCTGACAGATAGGCTTTTACGCATCGGCTAACTCGTACGCAGGGACTTAACACTGGAATCGAGACTAGGCCGGTAAGGTAAAGACGGGTTTAAGAGCGATGCGATTTGAGTGAAATCGCAGGCGCCAAATTGTCGAATAGGTAAGGTTAAGATCGTTCGGCTGGGAACAAAACCAGGCCGGAGAGCTGGCTGATGGCCGAGGGTTCCGTCTGCTGCAAGGCGAAGGGGGTCACGGTGATGCAATATTGGCTGCGCAACACCTCGAAATCCGCTTTGGGATCAAGCGGCTTTGGCGTCTCTGGAATCGCAACGTAAAACCCGCCGCTGTTGTCGCTCGGATAATAACGAAAGGCGGACCGCGAGAATCGTTGATGGGGGACAGCTGCGATTCCCGTGACGTCCTCGGGTGCACAGGCTGGGAAATTGACGTTGTAAAAGACGTCATGGTTACCTTTGGCCTTCAGTATCGCGCTGACAACATCGGCCCCGTGGTGGATTGACGACGCCCAATCGATGTTGGGGCTCTTTTCGTAGTCAATCGCCTGGCTCATGGCGATGCCGATCGCGCCTTGCAGCGCGCCTTCCCGTGCGCCGGCGGCTGTACCGGAACAATGAACGATGTCGCCAAGGTTCTGCCCGGCATTGACGCCGGAAAGGACGAGATCGGCCGGGTGATCGCCCAGAATATGGGTCATACCTGCTACAACACAGTCGGCAGGTGATCCGCCGACTACCGCAAAGCGGCGAGACCCACGCTGCTCAAGCGCCAATTCACGGCCAAGCGTAAATCTGTGCCCTGCCCCCGATTGGTTTCCGTCCGGCGCAACAATCCAGACGTCGTCGGAAAGAGCGCGCGCGATATCGGCCATGATGGCGATGCCAGGCGCATCCACACCATCGTCGTTAGTGATGAGGATGCGCATGACTCTACTTTCCGCCGATCGAGGTCCAACCACCCATATACGGACGCAGTGCCTCCGGAATCAGCACGGAGCCATCCTCTTGCTGATAATTTTCCATAACGGCAATCAGGCAACGCCCAACTGCCGTGCCGGAGCCGTTGAGCGTGTGTACATAGCGTGGCGCCTGCTTTTCGCCAGACGGCCGATATCGCGCCTCCATGCGGCGGGCCTGGAAATCTCCACAGACCGAAACGGACGAGATTTCGCGATAGGTAGCCTGGCCCGGCAGCCACACCTCGATGTCATATGTCTTACGGGCCCCGAAACCCATGTCGCCCGTGCAAAGCGTCATAACGCGATAATGAAGACCGAGCCGCTGCAATACCGTCTCCGCGCAAGCGAGCATGCGCTCGTGCTCATCGATCGATTCTTCCGGCGTCGTGATCGACACCATCTCGACCTTGTTGAACTGGTGCTGCCGCAGCATTCCGCGCGTGTCCCGGCCAGCCGAGCCCGCCTCAGAGCGGAAACAAGGCGTCAGGGCAGCAAACCGCAGTGGCAGTTCTTCCTCGGACAAAATCGACTCGCGAACAAGGTTCGTGAGGGGCACCTCGGCCGTGGGGATCAAGGCAAGACGCGAGTCGCCGTGGGACGTGAAGAACAGATCTTCTTCAAACTTCGGGAGCTGGTTGGTACCAAAGAGCGCGTCATCGCGTACGAGTAGCGGCGGTTGCACCTCGAGATATCCATGCTCGGTCGTGTGCAGATCGAGCATGAACTGTCCAATGGCGCGCTCAAGCCGCGCCAGTTGTCCCTTGAGGACCACAAAGCGACTACCCGACAATTTTGCAGCGACCTCGAAGTCCATATTGTTCTCGGCAACGCCGATCTCAAAATGCTCCTTGGGCGCAAAGCTCAAAGTGGGCTTTGGCGGGCGCTGCTTGGCAGCTGTGGCTGATGTGCCGTTCGGGCCGAAATATTCGACATTGTCGTGCTCATCATCGCCTTGCGGCACCTCGTCGAGCGCCAGGTTAGGAATGACCGAAAGCGCGCTGCGCAGTTCCGCTTCAACAGCCCGTTCTTCCGCCTCACCTGTCGGGATGAAATCCTTGAGGCGGCTGACTTCTGCCATCAGCTCCTGGGCCTTGGCTTCGTCTTTCTGGGCCTTGGCCTGACCGATCTGCTTGGATAGCGCATTACGCTTTTCCTGCGCTTCATTGAGCCGGACGATGATTTCGCGGCGCCGGTCGTCGATAGCGAGAAGATCGGAAGACCGCACGGAAACATTCTTGCGCCGCGAAATGGCAGCGTCGAAGGTTTCGGCGTTGGCTCTGATCCACTTGATATCGAACATCGGTCACACGGGCCGCAGCCCGCCTCTGGTTTGACGCAGGCCCTTGGTCTTGCAACCCCGGGCACGCCTGCCAGCGCCACGGAGCAGAACGGTCTGCATCCGCGGGAACACGCGGTGCAGTTACTCGGTAGATGAACCGGAAAGCTCGGCTTCTTCGGCCGCAAGCTTTGCTTCACGCCGCTTCTGCACCATCCGAACAGACAGGATCGCCAGTTCGTAAAGCCCGTACATGGGCAGGGCAAGCCCGATCTGGGAAATCGGATCAGGCGGCGTGATCAGCGCAGCAACCACCAAGATCCCCACAATCGCATAACGACGGCCCTTTTTCAGCATATCGACATTGACGAGGTCGATCTGCGCGAGGAGCGTCAGCACCACCGGCAACTGGAAGCAGATGCCGAAAGCAAGGATCAATGTCATCGCGAAGCCGAGATATTCGGAAACGCGTGGCATGAGGGTAATTTCTTCCGTCTGCATGCTAGCAAAGAAGTGCAGGGCCATAGGCAGAACGGTGAAATAAACCATCAGCGCGCCGAGAATGAAGAAGACTGGCGTAGCGATGAGATAAGGCACAAGCGCCTTGCGCTCATGCTTGTAGAGACCCGGCGCCACAAACAGGTAGATCTGCGTGGCGATGAAGGGAAAGCCGAGGAAGATGGCACCGAAAAAGGCTAGGTTCAGTTCTGTGAAGAACAGTTCCTGTGGCGCGGTGTAGATGAGTTCGATCTTGTGGGTCGGATCGTTGGCGTAGACGCCACGATAAGGTCCGAGAAGAATATCGAAAATATTCTTCGAGATAAGGAAACACCCCATCATCAGGACAATGATGGCAACGGCGCTGTAAATGAGCCGCTTGCGGAGCTCGATCAAATGCTCGAGCAATGGAGCTTCGCTACCGGCGAGCTCATCTTCGACTTCAGGCTTGCTCTTGTCTTCGAGCTGGGGCTTGGCGTCGACCATTTTTAATTTGTTCCTGCCGGTTCATCCGGCTTCTTTCGGGGCGCTCGGGGCTTTTTCGCAGGCGCAGGCGCTCCTTCGACCGAAACGGTCGTTGTAGCCTTCGGAGCTCGCGGCTTTTTAACCGGCTTTGCGTCGACTTCGACGACCTTCTCGCCATCCGGCTTGACGACTGTCCGCTTTACCGCCGGCTTCTTGGCTACAGGCTTAGATGCCTTGATGACCTCCACGGGCGGAAGATCAGCCGTCGTGACAGGGGCCGTCGGCGCAGCTGCAGCTGGTTCAGGAGGGGTAACTTGCGCCGCTTTGACGGGAGCGGGCGTGACCGGGGGCAACTCAGTTGGCTTGAAGCCGTATTCGGCGACCAGTTCCTCGTTGGTTTTTGGCCTTGGCGGCATGCCGGCGGCGGTGCGGAGTTCGTCCACAACGCTCTCTGACTGAGGGTCGGCTGGTTTGATCGCACCGCTCGGCTTTGGGCCGGTCGGCGTCATCGTATTGAATTCCCTGCGGATCTCTTCAGCAGTTTTTTTCAGTGGCGACGTGATCGAATTGCGCAGGTTGCGAACTTCGTCGAGCCCGGTCGTGCGATTGATCTCACGCTGGAACTCGTTGCCCATGCGGCGGATCTGGCCAACGAACTTGCCGACCCGTCCCATGACAACCGGCAAGTCTTTTGGGCCGATGACGATCAGCGCAACGACGCCGATCACCAGCATCTCTGTCCAGCCTAAGCCGAGCATAGGGGTAGTCTCCGAGCGCGGCCAATGGCCGCAAAGTCAGGCGAAATGGATCAGACGTCCTTGCGCTCGGTCTCTCGCGCGTCGACTTCCGAAGTCGTAGCAACGCGTTCGACTGGCTTGTCGTCGTCGCGCATGCCTTTCTGGAAGGCTTTGATGCCGGAGGCGACTTCGCCCATCATACCGGAAATCTTGCCACGGCCGAACAACAGAACGACGACGACGGCTACGACGAGAATGCCCCAAATGGATGGCGCGTGCATAATTTTGTCTCCCTAGGCTTCCAGAGCGCGTTACACCCCATAGATAAAGCGAGAAATAGGTTCAATCGCGGCCAAACACAAGAACGTGTTGGTTTTCTGCCCTCACGAATGCGCCACCTGTGCAAGCTCATTCATCTTCAGCGCGCTCGCTATCGCCATCATCATCTGGATCGATGGGGTCTTCGTCATCCCGCAAAGAGCCATCGAAAGGCAACGGTATCTGCATAGAAGCTGGAATCTGGGACGATAAAAGTCCGGAACCTTTGAGTTCATCGAGTCCGGGAAGATCGGACAGTCTTTCAAGTCCGAAATGGTCGAGGAACGCCTCGGTGGTCCCGTATGTCACCGGGCGCCCAGGCGTTCGCCGGCGACCTCGCATGCGGACCCAGCCCGCTTCCATGAGAAGGTCCAGCGTTCCCTTACCCGTCGCCACACCGCGAATTTCCTCTATCTCGGCGCGCGTGCTCGGCTGATGATAGGCAATGATAGCCAGTGTTTCGAGGGCGGCGCGGGATAGCGGCCGGGTTTCTTGTTCTTCACGTCGCAAGAGAAAACCCAGATCTTCAGCCGTGCGAAAGGCCCAGCGGTCGCCGCGGCGGACGAGATTTATCCCGCGAGAAGCGTAACGAGTTTGCAACTCGTCGACCAGCGAGCGAACGTCGGGCCCCTGCCCTAGATATGGCGCCATTTCAGGAAGTGAAAGCGGCTCGGCACTGGCAAAGAGAAGCGCTTCAAGAATACGCAATTGCCGCTCGCGAATTTCGTTGGGTTCGTCAACACTCACCGCTTGTCACTCCGCCGACGCAGATAGATAGGGCCGAACGTTTCCGTCTGCCGCACTTCGATCTCACCTTGCCGGACAAGCTCGAGACTTGAGGCAAAAGTAGAGGCACGGACGGTGGCGCGCTCATCTGGTCGCGCGAGATAATGCGACAGGTAGGTTTCCATCGCGACCCATTCGGCGCTGTCGCCTATCAGCCGTTGCAAAATATCTCTCGCGTCTTGCAGTGCCCACACTGTGCGCGTGTGGGGGCGGTATTCAGTGACAATTCCGCGTTCGCGTTGCGCGGTATAGGCCTTGAGCAATTCGTAATAGCTGGCCTCCCAGATCGAGCGGCGAGAAATTTCAAGCGGCTCCGGAGCTCCGCGCCCAAAAACCTGAAGGCCAAGCCTCGAACGCGAAAAGAGTCGGCTGGCGGCGAGCCGCATGGCTTCGAGACGCCTGAGGCGAAACTGCAGCATAGCAGCAAGCATTTCGCCCGAAGGTTCATCATCATCGGGCGCCTGCGGCACCATGAGCCGGCTTTTCAGATAGGCTAGCCACGCCGCCATGACCAAGTAATCGGCCGCGACCTCAATCCTACGCTCGCGTACGGTATCGATGAATGCCAGATACTGCTCTGCCAGAGCCAGGATAGAGATCGAGGACAGATCCACTTTCTGCCGCCGCGCCATATCAAGAAGCAGATCCAGCGGGCCTTCATAACCGTCGACGTCGACATGCAGAATCTCGCTGGGCGGTTCCCCCTGGGGGTCGATCCAATCGATTGCAGTCGCACTCATCCCAGTCCGCCGGCCCAGCTTTTGACTTCATTCTTGACGGCCTGCCACGTGAGCGTCAAGCAAAGCTCAAAAGCTGAAGGTGCCTTCCACCGGAACATGGTCACTCGGTTTGTCCCAGCCGCGCACATCTTTATGAACAGTAACGTCGTCCAGGCGATCCGCCGCCTGCGGCGATAGCATCAGATGATCGATGCGAATGCCGGCATTCCGGCGCCAGGCACCGGCCTGGAAGTCCCAGAAGGTGAACGCCTGCTCCCCGGTGATCGAGCGCAGTGCGTCACTCATCCCGAGATTTGTCAGAGTGCGAAACCGCTCGAGGCTTTCCGGCCGATAGAGAGCGTCGCCCCACCAAGCGCTCGGATCATGTGCGTCGATCGGCGCAGGGATGAGGTTGAAGTCACCCATCAACACAAATGGCTCTTCAAGGGCGAGCCGTCCTTCGACGAAACTGTTGAGCCGATCCATCCAGCGCAGCTTGTAGGGAAATTTTTCCGTGTCGACCGGATTGCCGTTTGGCAAATAGATGTTGCAGACACGGATTGCCGCGCCTTCTACCGAGAACACGCCTTCTATGAGTCGGGATTGCTCGTCGACGTCATCGCCAGGCAAGCGGCGATTTATCTCGTCGAATGGGAGCTTCGACAGAAGCGCAACACCGTTCCAACTTTTCTGTCCATGCGTTGCCACATTGTATCCGAGCGCCTCGATCTCAGCGCTCGGAAAGCCTTCGTCGACGGTCTTGATTTCCTGAAGGCCAACGATGTCTGGCTTTTCCTCATCCAGCCAGCGCAGCAGCAGTTCAAGGCGAGCCTTGATGCCGTTGATATTCCAGGTGGCGATGCGCAGGGCCATGAAAGCCTCCAGATAAAGAGCCGCCATCCTACTCGCCGACGGATCGAGGGCAACAGGCTTAAAGGCCTAAAGCCCGGTATATAGCGTCCGTCGTATCGTGCCGGTAGCGACCGTCGGATCCCTCAAGACCCGTGTTGGTCATGGAAAGAATCGTCAGCTCGTTCGCTGGGTCAACAACCCAGTGGTGGCCGTAGATGCCACCCCAGCGGTTCGTTCCGAGGGCGCCCCTATGTGAGGTTTTATCCTTATCCGTGAGGCACGCGCCGAGAAAGCTGAACCCCCAGCCCGGCTCAACGGCCTGGGCGAGGCTTGGCGTTTGGTTTGCCAGAGCTGACCTGACCGCTCCAGATTTCAGCACACCCTCTCCGCCCCGACGCATGGTTTCGAGGAACGTCATGATGTCTCGTGCCGAGCCGGCCATGCCACCACCACCCGATTGGAAGACATCTGGGTTGAAGATGCGCGGCGGATCGTATCTCACCTCATCACCCCAAGGTGCCTTGACCACATGAACGTCCTTCATCCGTTCAGGTCCATTCGGCCCATCGCCATAGGGCACCGCAAGGCGAGACCGATCCGTCACCGAAAATCGGGTATCGGCCATGCCAAGTGGATCAAGCACGAACTGACGCAAGGCGTCTTCTGGACGTCCGCCGACCAGCTTGCCAGCTATTGCACCTAGGACATCGATGGATGGGCCATAGGACCAAGATGTGCCAGGCGCGAAAAGCAGCGGACGACCCGCTATGGTACTCAGCACCGCGTTAGTCCCCTCAGACCATGGCAAAGGACCCGCAGCGAGCCCCGAGGTGTGAGTTAGAAGCTGCCAGATCAGAATTTTTGGGACCGAGCCGTCCGAAAGCTTGGGTCTGAATTCCGGAAAGAAGCTATCGACTGCATCGTCGAGCCGAAGAAGCCCGGCATCGGCCAGCGCAAGAATCGTTGCAGCCACGATTGGTTTAGTGACCGAGGAAAGCCGAAAAATGGCGTCAGTCTGCATCGGACGCCGCGCTTCGCGATCCGCCATCCCGAAGGCTTTTTGGTAGACGAGATCGCCTTGATGACTGACCATCATCACTGCGCCAACAATGCGTCGGTCCGTAATCGCGTCATCAATCGTCTGGTCTATGAGTTCAACCGAAGCCATCGCTGCAATCTCCTGAAGCCTCAGAAGATTAGCGAGAGCGGTCAGCGGACGCTAGACGGCAAAGCTCGTGCCGCAACCACAGGAGGCGACGGCGTTGGGGTTCTTGATTTGAAACGATTGGCCAACGAGATCATCGACGAAGTCGATTTCCGAACCACCCATGAACTCCAGACTCATCGAATCGATCAACACCGTTGCGTCGCCTTTTTGAAGGACCAGGTCGTCCTCTGCAGCGTGCTCCTGAACGAGATTGTATTCGTACTGAAACCCCGAACACCCGCCCCCAGCCACCGAAATCCGTAACACGGTGCCTGCCGGCTCCTTGGAAAGAATGCGAGAGACACGCTTGGCAGCGCGGTCCGAGAGTGTCACGGAAGGGGAAACAGCAAGGGCAACATCGGTCATGGAGAAAGTCCGGTCGATCGTTATGTCATAACGCTGGCACTAAAATAGGCGCATGAGACGCCATTGCAAAGGCCCGGAACGAAAAGATGAGCGAAACCGCCTCCTATGCCAGCCAGCCAGAGCAAACGCTTGGCCGACTGTACGGCACTGGCCCGAGCCCAACCCGCTCCGAATTCCAGCGCGATCGAGATCGAATCATTCATTCCACCGCCTTCCGCCGTCTGCAGCACAAGACCCAGGTCTTCCTTCATCATGAAGGACGGCACTTTCGGAACCGCCTGACCCATACGCTGGAAGTGAGCCAGATTGCCCGTTCCATCGCGCGCGCGCTGAGATTAAATGAGGATTTGGCGGAAGCCGTCGCTCTTAGCCACGATCTCGGGCATACCCCATTTGGTCATGCAGGCGAACGCGCCCTGCATAAGGTCATGACGCCCTTTGGCGGTTTTGATCACAACGTGCAGGCGCTCCGTGTCGTCACGCGGCTCGAAAACCGCTACGCCGAACACGACGGGCTCAACCTGACTTGGGAAACGCTCGAAGGCATCCTCAAGCATAACGGGCCCCTTATCGACAGCGACGGGCGCCCGGTCGGCCGCTATGAACGCGAGGGATTGCCTTCTGGCCTTGCGGAAATTCCAGCGGTTGCCGATTTACGGCTTTCAAGCCATGCAAGCCTCGAGGCGCAGGTCGCCGCCATAGCCGACGACATCGCCTATAACGCACACGATATCGATGATGCCTTGCGGGCCGGACTTGTCAGACTCGATGATTTTGGCGACGCACCGATGGCTGGGGCAATCGTTCGAGAGGTGCAGTCTCTCTACCCAGGCGTAGTTGCGAAAAGACAGACCCACGAAGTTCAGCGACGGATGATTACACGCGCAATCGAAGACGTGATCCGGACGAGCGCAGCCAATATCACGGCCTCAGGGGTAGCTAGCGCCGAAGATGTGCGCAGTGCCGGCCGGACTCTTGTAGCATTTTCCCCGGAAATGGCTGTAGCCGAGAAGGGGCTGAAAGAGGTCCTTTATGCGCGGGTTTATCGAAGCGAAGCTGTGATGCGGCCGGTTCGCGAAAGCGAAGCGGTGGTCGAGCGTCTTTTTGAGGGCTATATGCAAACCGCAGACATGCCCGACCGATGGGCTCAGGCAATGAAATCCGCAGAGACTGCGGAAGGCAGAGCACGCATCGTTGCCGACTTCGTGGCTGGCATGACCGACCCCTATGCACTTGACGAGCATCAGCGCTTGTTTGACGCTCGCCCGGAATTCCGCTAACCGCCTGCCAGCATTTCCAGCGGGTTTGTAATGGATATCTTTGCCATCTTCACCACACGGGTCACCGAGGCCCTGCTTGCCGATCACCCCGAGCTGGGCGCCGATCTGCTTTCGCGCGTGGTGGTGGAGCCTCCGCGAGATTCGGCGCACGGGGATCTGTCCACCAACGCCGCCATGGTTGTCGCAAAGCCGCTCGGCAAGAATCCGAGGGAAGTCGCTGCGTCACTTGTCGAACGTTTTAAAGAAGACGCTGACGTAACATCGGTGGACGTCGCCGGGCCTGGATTTATCAATTTCCGACTGGCAACGCCGATTCTCCATCAGGTGCTGCGGGCCATCGCCGAGCAGAAAGAGAATTTTGGCAAGTCCAACCTCGGCAAGGGGGAGCGCGTCAACGTCGAATACGTCTCAGCCAACCCGACTGGGCCCATGCATGTCGGTCACACGCGCGGCGCTGTTTTCGGCGACACGCTGGCATCGCTCATGGCTTATTCCGGCTACGACGTTACCCGCGAATATTACATCAACGACGCTGGCGGCCAGATCACCATTCTGGCCCAGTCGACACTGCTGCGGTACCGTGAGGCTCTCGGAGAAAAGATCGAAATCCCGCCTGGCCTCTACCCTGGCGATTATCTCGTCCCCGTTGGCGAGGCGCTGAAGGCGGAATTCGGCAACAGCCTGCTTTCAAAACCTGAGCATGAAGTCATGCCGATCGTGAAGGATCGCGTCCTCTCGGCAATGATGGAGTTGATCAGGGCGGACTTGGCGCAACTGAACATTCATCACGACGTGTTTTTCTCCGAACGTACCCTCCATGGCCAGGGTGGCGACATAGACACGACCCTCGAGTGGCTGCGTCAGGAAGGCATGGTCTACGAGGGTCGGCTCGACGCCCCAAAGGGCAAGACACCAGAAGACTGGGAAGACCGCGAACAGACCCTGTTCCGAGCCAAGGATTATGGCGACGATACCGACCGAGCGCTGATCAAGTCTGACGGCAACTATACATACTTTGCCGCTGATATCGCATACCACCGGAACAAATACCTGCGCGGCTTCAAGCACATGGTCAACGTGCTCGGGGCCGATCACTCAGGATATGTCAAACGCCTACAGGCTGCCGTGAAGGCCGTGTCGCATGGCGAGGCCGATATCGACGTTCGCATCTGCCAGCTTGTGCGCCTCCTCAAGAACGGCGAGCCGTTCAAGATGTCGAAACGCTCAGGCGATCTCGTCACGCTTTCCGACGTGGTGGAAGAAGTCGGCGCCGACGCTACCCGCTTCATGCTGCTTTTCCGGCGCAACGATGCCGCGATGGATTTCGATTTTGCCTTGGTCAAAGAGCAGACGCGCGATAATCCAGTCTTCTACGTGCAGTATGCACATGCACGTGCCTGCTCGGTATTCCGAAAGACGCAGGAAGAAGTGCCCGGGCTCGATACGAGCGCAGCTGCTCTCGCGGTCGCGGAAGTCGAGCTCCTCACTTCCGCCGCCGATCTCGAGCTCATTCGGCTCCTCGCCGCCTGGCCGCGGACGGTCGCAGCGGCCGCGGTAGCCCATGAGCCGCATCGTATCGCCTTCTATGTTCACGACCTCGCAGCTGCCTTCCATGGCTTCTGGGCTAAAGGCAAGGACGACGCCTCGTTACGCTTTGTTAATGCTGCCGATCCAAAGCTTACGCTTGCTAGACTCGCTCTGGTCGATGCTGTGCGCCAGGTAATTCGCAACGGCCTCGGTATCCTCAGCGTCTCGGCACCCGAAGAACTTTCATAATTCGGGCGCATTGGTGTGAAAACTCGCGGCAAACTCCCAAGCGGAGGGACTTTGCAGCAATCTAGGGGCGCTGCCTGATGACGTCAGCGAAACCGAAACTTATGGCAGGACAGAACGATAGTGCGGACGACCTGATCGCCGAACTGGCTCGACTGATGGCGGAAGATGCCCAGGACAAGCCGAAGTCGGAGTCTGCGCCCGTTCGAATTCCTGGTGGTGAAGCCGCCGCAGCCCCTACAGCACGGAAAGAGCCCCAAGCCGAACCTCAGATAAGGCCGGTTCGTATCCCTGGCGATGCGGCCACTAACGCTCCATCGCCCTTTTCATTCGACTTCGATCGGTCGCGGCGCCAGGAGACTGAGCCGAAGGCGGAGGGCGAAAGTGCTCATATCGAGCCTACGGTCTTTGCTTTTGAGCAGCCGAAAGCAGCTCCAGCCGAAGCACCTGTCGAGCCGCAGGCCTACGTGCCCGCAGCCGAGCGCAGCATCGAGCCGCAAGTAGCTGTCCCGGCAGAACCTGTTGCAGTGACACCTCAGGAGGTCGCTCCGGCTGCAGAAGCTCCCGTTATGCCTGATCTCGATCAGGATAGCTTGGCGAGCTTGATCGCTGCCGAGCTGGCGGTCGCTGAGAAGGTCGAAGAAGCTGAAAAGACCTTCGAGCCTGAGCAAGCCAGAACCGAAGAGATCGACGTCCCGAAAGAAGTTGCCGGACAGGATCTGCCGCGCAATGTCGATTCTTTCGGCATTCCGCCGGTGTTCGGACTGGCGTCCAAGCCGGCTGCTCAACCAGAAGTTCACCCTGAGCCGCCTGCTCCCGTCGTACCAGAAGTTAATATCGCTTCACGCGATACGGAAGACGCATTTGTTCCGCCGCCGGCCCATCGCGCCGCGCCCCTTCCCGATCCTCTCGAAGAAATCGAGCGTCTGATCGGACCGGCCGCCCGTGTGCAGCATAATCCGCCTGCGCCAAGCCCGGCATTGCGGAGCCTTGCGACCCCGGTCATTCCAAAGCGTGAGCCGGAAGCGGCAAAGGTTTCACCGCCAAGCCACGGGGCCAATGTATCCTCGATTGAGGAAGCCATCCTAGCTGCTGCCGCCACAAGCGGGGCAAAGGTGGAATGGGTCGAGTCCAGCATTGCGGCCACGCTTCCGGCCATGGATGACGACATCAAGGAACGCGCACCGCGTGGCAGGATCATGGGTATGGGGCGCTCGATCGCCGGTCCATTGGTCGCTACTCTTCTTCTGGCCGTCGCGGCCGTAGGGCTCTATACGGTTCTTGGTCTCGGCAGCAACGGGACAACAGGGCCTGCCCCGCTTCTGGTGGCCGATACAGCGCCCACCAAGGAAGTTCCCGCCGAAGCGCCTGACGCTTCGGAAGCCAATCAGTCCGTTGTCTTCAACGAAATTTCCGGCGCCAACACAGCGGCCGATGAGCAGATCGTCTCTCGCGACCAGACTGACGTCGACGCGGTCACGGCTGTAGCGGCCAACGACGTCAACACCGAAGGGTTGGTCAATCGCAAGGTTCGCACGGTGACCGTCCGTCCAGATGGCACAATCGTCAGTGGCAGCGATAGCCTCGCTGGCTCAGCCATGCTGCCTGTCGATCGCCCGACCGTTCCTAATGTTCCGGGGGCCGATTTTTCGACCCCTGAGCTCATCGCAAATGCGGACGCCAATGCCGCGGCCACAACTTCGACGCCTGCCGCTCAGACCGCGTCTGTGCCTGCGACGCCGACCTTGCCGCCCGTAACGCCAGGCTCCACTGTGCAGGCGGTAGACATGGCTGGCAATCCGATCAGGGGCAAGACCGCTCCGGTGCCGCTTTCCCGACCGGCAAATCTCGCGCCTCAGGCCGCGGTCACCACGCCATCTGCGCCGGCTGCGCAGAATACGACAACAACTGCTGCAGCCACGACGACGCTGCCTGAGCCGGCCCCGACCGCTCCCCAGCAATCGGCTCAACCCGTTCAGGCAGCCGCGGTTACCGCACCGGAAGGTAATCCTGCCCCTGCATACGTACAATTGTCATCTCAGCGGTCGGAAGAAGCTGCCCGCCAGACCGCGCAGCAGATTGTCAATCGGTATGGACCCCTTTTTGGCGGGGCCAGCCTCGAAGTGCAGCGCGTTGATCTCGGCGAGCGCGGAATTTTCTATCGCGTGAGGGTGCCGGCAAATTCGCTCGAAAGCGCGATGAATATCTGCACCAACGTGAAGGCCGCCGGCGGCGACTGCTTTACTCTGTGAGCTAGACGCAGCGTCCAATAGCTGCGTCCATTCTTGTCAGAAATTCGCGAATTGTGGGGCGATAGACTGCGCTAGCGAAGCCGCATTCGCCCGATCCTCGGGCTTAGCAATTGACGACGCCCGGTTGAGCATCTCGTCGATCTGGGCCTGGTCCGCTGTCCCTTGACACCGCTCATGCGAAAGATTGAGCCACATCAGGCCTTCGACCGGCTGCGCCGCAATCCCCTCAATGCCGTTGAACAGCATGTCGCCCAGCCGAGCCTGGGCCAAGCAATGACCCTTGCGCGCTGCCAGCGACAACCACCGTGCACTTTGAAGCGGATTAATGCCCAAGCCTTCGTCCTGAAGGTACAACAGCCCGACACGATACTGCGCATCCGCATCGCCGAAATAGGTCGCCGCGTGGAGCAGCAAGGCATGGGAGCGCTCGATATCAGCCGGAATGCCGGCATCAGGCAGGCCTTGACGGTAGTAGTCGCCCATTTTCACGAACGACTGGGCAACAATATCGGCTTCGACGCCACGCGGCGCAGCATCAGCATGTTGATTGGCAATTTGGGAAAAATAGCTGAAAGCCTTGACCGGATCCTTGGCCACGCCCTCGCCATTTTCATACATCGTTCCAAGCTGCCACATCGCCATTGGCTGGCCGGCTTCGGCAGCATTTTCGAGCGCCGACAGATAGGCGTCACCGGATACGCCGCCGCCTGCCCCATCCAGCATGTTGGCCAGGTCAAGGGCCGCGTCCGCGGCGGTTTGAGCGTGTGCAGGAATAGCCGCTGCCAAAATCGACAGCGCCACACCTGTTACCGCGGATGCCAGGGAAAAAGCCGGCAATTTCCGCATCTTACTCCTTTTGGCCAACAAACTCTGGGCCGATCCTACGAATGAATTTTGCCCAACCATAAGCCGCGGGGAATGTGACGCTGGAGCTAGCCGACGGGAAGCAAAGTATGAAAGATTGGTAAACCCGCTTTGCGGCAGGATTCGTTCAGGCGTCCGCACATCCGCGCATACCAGACCAAGGCTTGCTGCGGAGAAGACAGACTCTGACTGAATGACATTCCGTTTGCGCACGTGCTCACCAAAACCAGCGGAAGGTCCGCCTCTGTTGGCAATTCGGTGCGTCGCGGCCATCCTGTCACGTAGCGCTGTCGCTGCGATCCAAAGCTGCCGACACCCGCCCCTGAATGCCTAGCCATCTCGTTTAAGAGCAGATTGTGGCGGGAAACATCGCCAAATTATTGATGGGTTGCATCGTGGAATTGAATCCGCATCGATGTTGCAACTTCGTCACAGAGCGCTCATGCAGGCCCGCGTCTTATTGCGCGCTCTTCTATCGAGGCCTAGTCTGCTTCACGCCTGAATGAGGAGATAAAGATGAAAACGATCATGTCCAGCTTTGCCGCCCTTCGTCTGCAACAGGACATGAATGTTCATGCATCCCACTTCTTCTTCCGGGAAACATCGCCCGAAAAAACGCTTTAGCCCCTTTTTTTTCGGTCTTCTTGACGCTGCCTCTCCCGCTGAAGCGCCGAGCGCTGCACGCTCGCGCTTTCGCCGTTTTCTTTCTTATTACCGGCCGCACATGCCCTTGCTGGCTGCGGACCTTGCTTGTGCCACGCTTGTCGCGGGCACCGCGCTAGCCCTGCCGCTGATCGCAAACTTCATCGTCTCGCGTCTACCGCAACTGGCAGCCGAGCCCGATACACTGTCCAAGATTCTCCTTCTTGGAGGCGTGATGCTCGGCGTGTTCGTCGTGCAGTCCCTCGCCACCTTCTTCGTCGACTATCAGGGCCATGCCATGGGCGCGAAGATCGAGGCTCAGGTGCGCCAGGAACTGTTCGAGCACTGCCAAAAACTGTCCTTCAGCTTTTACGACCAGCAGCGCACGGGCCAGTTGATGAGCCGGATCAGCAACGACTCCCTGTGGCTTGGCGAGCTTTTCCATCACGGCCCAGAAGATATCGCAATTTCGACTCTGAAGTTTGCCGGAGCCATGGCGGTACTCTTCTGGATTGATCCCGTCATCGCACTGCTGATCGCCTTGATCATTCCTTTCGCGGTCGCGTACGCGCTACATTTCAACCGCAAAATGAACGTGGCATTACGAACGACGAAAGAGCGCATTGGCACCATTAACGAGCGCGTTGAAGACGCCTTGGCAGGTATCCGCGTCGTTCAGTCCTTCGCCAATGAGGCCGCTGAACTCAAGCGCTTCGACACTGAAAACCAGCGCTTCCTCGATAGCCGGAAGGCTGGATATCGCAGCGAGGCGATGCTCTGGGTTGGCATGGATGGATTTGCCCAGATCGTAACGATTCTTGTGATCACGGTTGGCGCCTTCCGTATTCTGACAGGGAATCTCAGCACTGCCGATCTGTTGACGCTTTTGCTATGCGTTGGGGTTCTGGTTGATCCTGTACGTCGGCTCGATAACTTCATCCGCCTTTGGCAGGAAGGCTATACCGGCTTCGTACGCGCCATGGAGCTCCTGGAGAAGCAGCCAGATATCGTCGATGAAGAAGGCTCAATGCCTCTTACCGGTGTGAAGGGACGCATCAAATTCGATAAAGTCAGCTTCCGTTATGCTGAAAACTGCCGGGAAGTACTGAGCAATGTTTCGCTCTCGATCAAACCCGGCGAATTCGTCGCTTTGGTTGGCCCCTCTGGCGTTGGAAAAAGCACGCTATGCAGCCTGATTCCACGGTTCTACGATGCAAACCAAGGCAGCGTTTCGATAGACGGACATGATGTCCGTACTCTCACACTTGCCTCGCTGAGGCGTGCAATAGGCGTGGTGCAGCAGGATCTTTACCTCTTCAGCGGCACTGTCGCCGAAAATCTGCTCTACGGCCGGCCAGTCGCTTCGATGGAGGAAGTCTTGGCCGCAGCCAAGGCTGCAAACGCTCACGATTTCATCATGGCCCTACCCCGAGGCTACGATACCGATATCGGTCAACGCGGCGTAAAACTCTCGGGCGGACAGAAGCAGCGTATTACGATAGCGCGGGCTTTCCTCAAGAACCCACCGATCCTGATCTTCGACGAGGCAACCAGCGCACTCGATACCGAGAGTGAGCGCGCTATCCAGAAAGCCCTCCTTGGTCTTGCAAAAGATCGAACGACAATCGTCATCGCCCATCGGCTCTCGACCGTCAGACACGCCGACCGCATTCTGGTGTTGACCGAGGATGGCATCGTCGAAGAAGGCAGCCATGACGCTCTCATGACGGCAAACGGCGTCTACGCCCGGTTGCAAACGGTACAAGCAAGCATTTGAGTTTAGTGGACTCTCCCCTCGGAAGAGTCGTCACTAGAACAAGCGGATTTTTCGCATCCACCAAAAGATGCCCATGGCCAACAAAACCAACACGCCGGTCACGATCCAGAACGTGCCGCCAAAGTCGGCAAGCGGAATACCCGGCACGTTCATGCCGAGCAGCCCGGTAATAAGGGTAAGCGGCGAGAAGACTACGGTGACCGCCGCAAGCAGCAGCATTGTGCGGTTCATTTGCTCGGCGCGATCGTCGATGATTTCTTCATGGACGAGCACTGCGCGCTCTGACAGAGCCTGCAACTCGTCGCCAATCCGGGCCGTACGCATCGCGGCATCACGCAGTCGCAGTCGATCACGATCGGAAAAGAACGAAAGATCTTCGATCTCAAGCGTGGTCAAAGCGTCCCGCTGCGGCCAGACCAGACGACGGAAGTTGATCAGGTTCCGTCGCAAATGCTCAAGATTATCCTGCGCGCGCTCGCTGCGATGCGTGATGAGGGTTTCTTCGACCTCATCAAGGCGGTCGCCCAGCATCTCGATGAGCGGCTCCAACCGATCGGTGGCGCGAAGGGCCAATCGCGCGATCAAGTCCGCAGGGGAGACCGGCGCATGAGCGATCTGCTCCCATTTGTTGAGCCCCAGGAAATCAAGAATATTGAGCTCCGAAGCGATGATAACTCGCGAGCGTTCAATCCAGACGGTGAGAAACTGCCGCCCGATGTCGTGCGGTGCCGCACCGGGCCGCACGACGCGTAGCATAATAAGCGCACGGTCATCCATCACCGTGCAGCGCGCCCGCGAACTGGGTGCCGTGATGAGGCCAGAGTTGAACTCGCCTAGTTCGCCCCGGAGCCAGAGCTTGAACTCTGGCCCTTTGGAATTGCCAACGATCAGCTTGAAGCCTTGAGGCGGTATAACCGGTGGCGCGCCACTCGGCTCATACCGCATCATTCCACCCTTACCGTCAAAGATTAGGACTGCGCCGATGCCAACGAGCCCATTGTGCTGTGCACGCTCGCTGTGCGCCTTCGGCAATTCATCCATTTTCAACTCAGGCGTTTGAGGGCTTCGAGAATCCTTTCCCGCCGGTCAATGGCGGTTTCACGACGCGCTTTTTGTTCCTCGATGACTTCCTCGGGAGCCTTTGAGACAAACTGCTCGTTGCCAAGCTTCTTGTCGATCTGGGCCACTTCAGCGTCGAGCTTGGTGACTTCTTTTTCGAGCCGCCCCTTCTCGGTCTCAAGGTCAATTACGCCAGCAAGCGGTAGCGCAAAAGTCGCTTCGCCCACAACGAACTGTGCCGACTCGCCCGGAACCTGGTTCTGTGGCGAAATCTCTTCGAGTCGCGCGAGGCGCGTGATCAGCGAAGTGCCTGCCACGAGACGGCGGAGCGTTTCTTCGCCCGCGCCGGTAACGACAAGCTGCAGCTTGGCGCCCGCTGGCACATTCATTTCAGCACGAACGGACCGCACGTTCGAGATCACGTCGATGAGCCAGGCCAGCTCAGCGTCTGCGGCCAGGTCTTCAAGACCCTGATGGCTCGGCCATTCGGTTAGGATCAGCAAATCGCTCCGCGTCTCGCCGAATTTGCCCGTCTCGGCCCAGAGTTCTTCCGTGACGAATGGCATCATCGGATGAAGCATGATCAAAATCTGATCAAGCGCCCAAGCCGCAGTGGCGCGCGTTTCAGCCTTGGCAGTCTCGTCTTCGCCGTTAAATACGGGCTTGGCGAACTCAACATACCAATCGCAGAACGTGCCCCAGACGAAGTCATAAGCATTGTTTGCGGCTTCGTTGAACTTGTAGTCTTCGATGCCTTGGCGAACCGCAGCGAGCGCACGCACTGTTGACCCTGCAATCCAGCGGTTCAGCGGCAGCTTATTGGTTTTTGGATCGTATCCGGCAACGCGGCGGCACTCGTTCATCTCGAGAAAGCGAGCGGCGTTCCAAAGCTTGGTCACGAAATTGCGGTAGCCTTCGACACGGCCGATCGCCAGCTTCAGATCCCGTCCCTGTGCAGCCATGGCCGCAAGCGTGAAACGCGTCGCGTCAGCGCCATACTCGTCGACGAGCTTGAGAGGATCGATGACGTTCCCCTTGGTCTTACTCATCTTCTGGCCCTTTTCGTCGCGGACCAGAGCATGCATGTAGACCGTGTGGAACGGTTCCTCGCTGAGGAACTCAAGGCCCATCATCATCATTCGGGCGACCCAGAAGAAGATGATATCAAAGCCGGTCACCAGCACATCGGTCGGATAGTAGCGCTTCAGCTCTTCCGTCTCGTCTGGCCAGCCGAGTGTCGAAAACGGCCATAGCGCGGACGAAAACCACGTGTCGAGCACATCTTCGTCTCGCCAGATTGGCAAGGTCGTCAGCTTTTCGCCCTTCTGCAGAGCCGCTGTCCATAACGCGACGGCAGCGGCCCGATTGGCGACCACGATCACGTCGGCGCCGTAATGAGCCACAGCCTGTTCGGCTGCATACTTCTCAGAGGCGGCTACGAAAGCATGCGGCTCGACGTCGAGGCTGAAGGCGCCGATCGCTTCATCCGTACCGAAGCCATACCAAGCGGGGATCTGATGGCCCCACCAAAGCTGGCGCGAGATGCACCACGGCTTGATATTTTCGAGCCAGGCGAAATAGGTGTTTTCGTACTGCTGCGGAACAAACTTGGTGCGGCCCTCACGCACCGACTTCAGCGCCGGCTCAGCGAGGACATCGGCCTTGACCCACCATTGGTCGGTCAGGAAAGGCTCGATGACGACCAGTTTGCTCTTCTCGTCATGCGGCACCATGATCTTTTTGTCTTCGATATGGTCGAGCCCGCGTGTTGGGTTATCCTCGGCGAGTGCCGTCAAATCCGCCACGATCACCTTGCGTGCTTCGAACCGATCGAGCCCGCGATACTTCGCCGGAATGAACTCGGCATCGATGATGGCGCCGCGCGTCGTAAAAACGTTGATAGGGTCGACTCCAGCTCGGACGCCAACCTCGAAGTCGTTGAAGTCGTGCGCTGGCGTGATTTTGACCGCACCCGTGCCGAGCGTTGGATCGGCATACTCATCGGCCACAATCGGGATGAGTCGCCCAACGAGAGGCAGTTCGACGAACTTGCCCACCAGCGCCTGGTAACGTTCATCGTCGGGATGCACGGCAACAGCGACGTCCCCCAACATCGTTTCGGGGCGTGTGGTAGCGACGATGATGTAATCGCGCGTTTCGGTACCAATGACGTTGCCGTCTTCGTCCTTGGTCGGGAACTCATAGGTAACGCCATCCGCAAGCGGATAGCGTAGGTGCCACATGTGGCCCTTCACTTCGATGTTCTCGACCTCGAGATCAGAGATCGCCGTCTCAAGGCCGGGATGCCAGTTCACAAGGCGCTTGGCGCGATAGATCAAGCCCCGGTTGTGCAGCTCGACAAAAACCTTGGTAACGGCGCGGACCATCTGGTCATCGGGCGCGCCATTCTGGCCCATGGTGAATCGTTCACGGGAGAAGTCTGCTGAAGCACCCAGGCGCTTCAACTGGTGCATGATAGTTCCGCCGCTTTCGGCCTTCCATTCCCAGACACGCTCGATGAACTTATCGCGGCCCATGTCACGGCGGTTCATCTGCCTTTCCGCAAGCTGGCGCTCGACGATCATTTGCGTCGCAATGCCAGCGTGGTCGGTGCCCGGCTGCCAGAGCACGTCCTTCTTTAGCATCCGGTTGAAGCGGATCAGGATATCCTGGATCGTATTGTTCAACGCGTGCCCGATATGGAGCGACCCTGTGACATTGGGTGGCGGAATGACGATCGTGAAGGTTTCCGCTCCCGGCTTGGCACCAGCTCCAGCCGCAAAAGCCTTTGCCTCGAGCCATGCATCGTAGATGCGGCTTTCCACGGCAGCAGGCTCATAGGTCTTTTCAAGCATAGGTCACTCGCAAACAGCATAGACCCGCCAAGCTGAACATGGCGGGCCTCAAATAAGGTTGGCAACTTCAAGCAAAAGCGCGTCGCAGGGTCAACTGCGGCGGACAGGAAAAGCACCCTGCGCGCTTATCGATCCGATCATTCGCCGCGCGCGACCCGGGCGATTTCCTTTTCGACCATGCGCTCGACCACAGACGGCAGATTTTCGTCCAGCCATTCCTTGAGCATCGGACGCAACATTTCACGAACCATGGACTCGATGGTCATGTTGCCATTGCCGAGCGCTGGCGACGCCAGCATGCCCAGCCCTGCGGCCGAAAGCTTGCTGATTGACCCACGCACGGCAGCTTTGGTGGTGGTCTCCAACAGACTGTCGGCCAAGTCGGAACTGAGCTTCGGATCGGGCATCGGAGAAACCGAAGCAACAGAAGGACGCGGTGCAAAAACAGGCTCCGGTGCAGCTTCGGCTACGGGCTGATCGTCATCGTGGCTAAAGGAAGATAGCACTGGCGCAGACTCGACTTCTGGTTCGTCAACAAATTCTGGTTCGGCCGGTTCAGGATCGGCGGAAAAGCTTGGAGCCGGATTAAACGTCGGCAATTCGGCAATCTCCGGCTCTGGCTCCGGAGCTGCAAAGCTGACATCATCCGGAACGACGAGCCGCGGCCCATCGTCGCGCTTCGATTCCTTCTGAGCGTCAGCGAGCAAAGCCTCGAAGCCCATGTCGGCCACGACTTCATTTTCAGGCACGATCTGTGCAGACGAGAGCGCTAGCGGCTCGTTATCGTCTTCATCGTCGTGATCCTCGCCAAAATTGGTCGAGGCGACCGAAGCTGCCTGCATCGGATCCGGAGCAACCTGAAGAGACGGCCGGCGCGGTGCCGAACTTTCGTCATCGTCGGCAATGATCTGCCTGATCGAGGACAGGATTTCGTCCATCGACGGTTCTTTGGCGGCCGGCTTGTTCATAAGTGCCTCTCAACTCATGCGCGACGCACGAAACGAGCATCCGCATCCACCCGTTCCGATTCGTTACACATAGATTAACCGGTTCCGTCAGACATAGGAATCCACCGGCGCCCCCCAAGAGCGTCTTCCACAAAAACTTGTGGCCGGGACGAGCCCGGCCACAAGAACTGGATACCACTGCGTTTACTCCGCGACGGTGCGAAGTTCCTGCCAAACGTCCTCGACGGACTGAGTATAATTAACGGCGGACTTGACCTCGACCGGCAGCCCCAGGTCAGACGCGGTCAGTCTTCCCATTGCCGAGAGGAGCGAGAACGTCGCAATGACCTTCTGGGTCTGGGCATTGATGAGGCCTTCGCGAGCGCTGGTGAGCTCGGCCTGCGAATTCAGCACGTCGAGCGTCGTACTCGTTCCAAGATCGCGTTCCTGGATGGTCCCCTCCAGCACTGTATTGCCGGCTTGCACTGCCGATTGCGCCGCCTGGATCTGCGCATCCGCACTTTGAATTCCGGCCCACGCCGAAATAACGGCCTCGCGCACCTGATCGTAAGTCGACATGGCGTCGACTTCGGACTTGATCTGATTAAGGTTGGCCTTGCGCACCCCTGCGCCGATCGCACCGCCGGCATAGATCGGCACAGTCACCTGGAAGCCCAGGGAACCGCTCAAGCCATCAGTCGGCCCGCCATTTGTCCAACGGCTGCCGACCTGGCCATTGATCGTCGCAGTTGGACCAAATGCGGCTTCGGCTGCGTCGCTGCCCGCTTGCGCGGCGCGGATAGCTGCCTTGGAAATCATGATCGCCGGATGGCCGACCTCTGCTTCCGCCAGCGCCGCATCGAGCGAAGCGGGAATGAGGCGGGCATAGTTGTGCGAAGAACTGAGTTCACCCGGACGAGCGCCGACAAGGCGCTGGAACGTTGCCTGGCTGACTTCAAGGGACGAAAGCGACGCACGATAGGCTGCTTCGCCCTGTGCCAGGCGAGCCTGCGCCTGCGCAACGTCAATCCGGGTACCCTCACCGACATCGAGGCGATCCTGCGCCGACTGCAACTGGGCCTGGAAGAAGCTGCGGTTATCTTGGCGAAGAGCGACGAGCTGTCGTCCGCTCAGCACGTTCATATAGGCTTCGACAACCGAGAGCAGCACGTTCTGCTCTGAGTTGCGGATCTGGTATTCGGCCAGTTCAGCGGCTGCGCGGGCCTGCTCGATCTGCGCTTCGGTCTGGAAATTATCGAAGATGGTCTGGTTGTACGAAACGCCCGTGGTGATCTGGCTTCCGGTCGTGATCTGGCCGCCCACAAGGCTCCAGCTTTGACTGCCGGCCACCGAAGCACCGATCGTCGGCAACTTTTGCGATTTGGCTTGGACGATGCTTTCTGCCGAAGCTTTCGCTTCGAGTAGCGCAGACTGCAGGTCCGGCGCGTGATCATAAGCCGCCGTCAACGCTTGGGTGATCGACTGGCCATGTGCTGCGCCACTAGCCGAGAGCGCCAGCAGAAGGGCGAACGTGCTCGCCGAAATAAACCTATTCACCATGGATACCCCGACTTCGACCCATTACCCATACGCCCAGCAGCTGGGGTCTACAACGACTCACACCATGCCAGAAAAATATTAACTCAGGCTTCGTGCGAAGAGGTGACCGATTCGCAACAACGCGCCAATTAGAAGACGAATTGCTGCTCGGGCGTCCAATTCCACAAGCGCGGCATAGTCGCATCGAACTCTGACGTGGAGATTACGCCGTCTGCGGTATTAACAAAAACATGGACTACCGCGACCCCGCGCCTGAGGATAGGCGCGACGAGCCGCCCATTCTTTCCAAGCAGCGCGATCAAGTCATCCGGACGATCGTCCACCGCCCCTTCTAGAATGACCACATCGAAAATCTCGTCACGCACGGAATCGGGCCGTCCATGGACGACGGTGGCATTCTCGATGACCAATTTTCTAAGATTCTCTACCGCTTGCACAACAAGATCGGCGTCAAATTCCAACCCGACAACGTCTCGAGCGACCTGAGAAAGAATTGCCGTCGTATAGCCTGTACTGGCACCAACATCGAGAACACGATCGGTTTCGCAGACGTTGGCGAGCTGCGCCATCCGCGCAAAATGGCTTGGCGACAGCAAAAACCTGCCCTCATGCCCAAGGGGTTGCAAATCGTCGACATAGGCGACCGTGCGCCGGTGAGGCGCAACAAAGCGTTCGCGAGGTAATGTGGCAATAGCGTTCAAGATGCGCCGGTCCGAAACCCCACTGCTGCGCAGCTGGCTGTCGATCATCGCCATACGCGCGCTAGAGAACTCGTCCATGTCCGACCGTCGAATAAACTTTCATATGGCGGACGTGAATATAGGCGTCGATAAATGCTGGCAAGCCGACAATCGCGCGTGAGCAACGCTTTGCTCGCGAACCAAAACAGAAGTGAAGGAAATTTTGGAGGCCGCGCCCGGAATCGAACCGGGGTGCACGGATTTGCAATCCGCTGCGTCACCACTCCGCCACGCGGCCTCTGGGGCTGTACCTATTTGACCTCTTGATATGATGCAACAGGATTTGCACTATGCGATGGATTTCCCAAAGCTTTGGAAAATGCTTCGTTCAGTTCTCAGTCGCCATGGGAATAAGCCGACGTTCAAGCCCGAGCTTTTGCTGAGCGAAATGGTCGACGGCGTTGCGCAAGCCGCGCCTGATCCCCGTTCTCAGCTTGGACGCGCGGTGCCGAAGCGGGTGACGCTGCGCATAAATATGCGTGATGCCATCTGCGACGATATTGCTCTGACCAACTTTTTGGTCGAGTTCCCCCACCTGCTGGCAAAGAGCTGGATCGGTCAGCACACGGGATATTCGAGCGCCGGGTCCGTCAAATGGATCATAGAGAGCCAGATCGACAGGCCGGTGCCGAAGATCAGGATCGCCGAGCAGCTTGCGCGCGGCTGATGCCGAGATCACGTACCCAGCGGCCCCGATGGGCGTCGACCTGAATTTTCGCAGCCGGATACCTCCAGCCTCGGCATGGGGCGGATAAACTCGGATCGTGCCGCCCAAGGCATCGATTCGGATCAGCTCTGCATCCACCTGGCTGACCGCTTTTAGGAACGCTGGCAATGCGGAGGCCAAGCGGACGTCATCTTCAAAAACAAGGGCCCGTTCGGCTCCACTATCGAGCATGGATTGCCAGCATCGCTCGTGGCTGAGCGTGCACGCCAGCTCATTTCTGCGAAGAAAGCTCGGCCGCAAAGGATTGCAGAACCGGTCAATGTCCTCTGCGGAGATGTCTGCCGGCGTGACAGCCTCGATCCGGGTCCCGCTCAACTGCAGCCGAGAAAACTGGTTCTCCATGAAAGCGCGGCGGTCGCGCCGGTTTGCCAGATTGATATAGTAGATCGGCAGCATTCAGGTGGCTCCGCGTTTGCCGGGACCAATAGAAAGACCAGCGCCTCTTGGCAATGGAGCCATTAGCCACCTGCCCCCAGCATCACATTAACTGCGGCAGCAAGCAGGATCGTGTTGTAGAAATGAGCAAACACCAGATGCACCATGACGCGACGGCGCATCGCACTGCTGGCGACCTTTGTGTCCGAGGTGGCGACCGAAGTCCCAACCGTAAAGGAGAAATAGAAGAAAGATATGCCGTCAGGATCCTCGTCACCGGGAAAGTTTAGCCCGCCTTCGAATCTTTCACCGTCTGAAGAGTCGGCCACCTGATAGTATTCGTAGGCATAATGCAGCGCGCCCATCACCTGAACGGTGAACCAGCCCAGGATCACAGACGCAACGCTGGCGATAACCTCGCCGATTTCCGGGCCGCCGTCCTGATTGAGCGCCAGAAAGAGCGAGACGACGGATGCGACGACCACAACCAAGACGACAACGATGATGCCGGAGCCTGGCGTATCTTCGTCGCGAGCATGCTCGCGCAGATAAGCCGCGGTCAAACGTGGCAGCTTGATCGCTGTCAGTCCAAGATAAGCCGCAAAAAGACAGTTGGCGCCAAAGCTAATTGCATATTTGGGTGCTACGAGCAGCGCGATCAGCAATCCAACCACGCCAAAAAGCAGGCCGAAGTAGAACGGCGCATGGCGCGGCATCACGCGCTCTATCGCGAAGGACGCAAATCTTCGCTCTGTTTCCTGTGACATTTGACGCTCCACACCGCCTATAGGGGTGAGCACGCAACGTCCTCACCCAGCAATGGCTCCCGGACCTGGCCGGGCGCCAGGCGGCACTTTACCCATGATGATCATGCCCAGCACTTCGTCTTTCGTCACCTCGCTTGTCCGCGCCTCGCCCACCACCTGGCCGTTTTTCATGACAACCACCCGATCGGCGAGATCGAAGACATCATGGATGTCGTGTGAAATCAGGAAAATGCCGATGCCGTCGGATTTGAGCTGTTTGATCAGATCTCCAACCTGAGCGGTTTCCTGCGGCCCTAGAGCTGCAGTTGGCTCATCCATGATTAGGATCCGCGCGTTGAACAGGATGGCACGCGCGATGGCGACCGACTGCCTTTGCCCGCCGGAAAGCGCCTTCACCGGCTCCTTGAAGCGCCGGAAGTTTGGGTTAAGGCGCCCCATGACTTCCCGGGCCCGCGATTCCATGGCGGCGTCATCCAGCGTCCCAAGAGGTGTGATCATTTCACGACCGAGAAATAGATTGGCCGCCGCGTCGACATTGTCGGCCACGGCGAGCTGTTGGTAGATGGTTTCAATCCCGTAAGATTTGGCGTCACGCGGATTGTTGATCGTCGCCGTTTCGCCGTTAATCCGAATGTCGCCGGCATCGCGCTTATAGGCTCCGGACAGGATCTTGATCAGCGTCGATTTCCCCGCGCCATTGTGGCCTAGCAGACCGACGACCTCGCCCCGGTTCAGGCTGATCGAAGCATGATCGACCGCCTTGATGCCACCGAAGGCAATCGAGATATCGGTCATTTCGACGAGGGGCGTGCTGGCGTCCAGCATGGTGTCACTCCCACCCATGATACTATTGCTTGTTCCGGCGGTAGAGCGTGTCGAGCCATACGGCGAACACCAGGACGATACCGACAACGATGGATTGCAGCGGGCTATCAAGCCCCATCAACACCATCCCCGATTGCAGCGACTGCATAACCACGGCGCCCAACAGCGCGCCTGCGATCGTGCCGACGCCGCCAGCCAGGGATGTGCCGCCGATAACAGCAGCTGCGATGACATAGAGCTCGTCGAGCGTTCCGAGAGCATTGGTTGCGGCGTTGAGGCGCGCGCTCGATATGGCCGCCGCGATGGCGCAGAGTCCGCCCATCAGCATGAAAATCTTGACCGTCACCCAGCGGGTATTGATGCCCGCGAGTTCGGCGGCTTCAGGGTTGCCACCCATGGCATAGACGTAGCGACCGAACCGTGTGCGGCGGCTGAGGAACGTCATTGCCACACCGACGGCAACGGCGATTATCACCGGTATGGCAATGCCGTGCGAGATGAAAAGGCCGCCGTCTGGCACAGCCAAGCCGTTGGCCTTTGCGTAGTTTTCAGCGATGCGAACCGGCCAGGGATAGGCGTTTGCCACCCACACGGCGGCGATGGTCGCGCCGCAGCCGAGAATGGCCAGGGAAAGCTCGGCCCATAACGGCCGCTGGGGGAAATTGAACCGGCGTCTTTGTTGGCGGCCGAAGAAGATACCCGCCCCGATGGCGCAGCAGGCGATGACGGCGACAACCCAACTCCAGGTAAAGCCGATCGAACCTGCCGGCCCGCCGCCGATGAGCTGGAACGTGGAATCCATGGGTGCGACTGTTCGGCCCATCGTGACCCACCAGGCTGCGCCACGCCACACGAGGTAGCCGCCAAGCGTCACGATAAACGCCGGGACGCGCAGATAGGCGATGATCGCGCCCTGCAATGCGCCAATCCCAACACCAACGACCAACCCTGCGAGAAGGGAGAGCATCCAGATCAGCGGATGCCCGAGACCCAGGCCCAATTGCACCGGCAAAATTTCGGTTTGGGTGATCCCCATGACCATTGCGACGAGCCCGAGGATCGAGCCCACCGAAAGGTCGATATTGCGCGTTACGATTACCAGCACCATGCCCGTAACCATCACGGCCACTGAGGCGGTCTGGACAGACAAATTCCAGAGGTTGCGCGGCGTCAGGAATAATCCGCCCGAAAATATGTTGAAGCCGACCCAGATGATGGCCAGCGCGCCGATCATGCCAAGCAGACGCGTATCAATCTCAGTCGCCACCAGAAAGCGCTGGATTGGGTTTTGCGCAAAGCTGCTGGGATGGGTAGGGGTGGAAATGGCGTGCTGATCGGCCATTCAGGTCTCCCGTGCAAACGGCGCTCCGGCATTCGGCCGGAGCGCAGTCTGATTACTGTAGCGCCACGCGTGCGCAAGCAACCAGTTTAGCCGTTTTGGCTCTTAGTTACAGGCAGCTACCGTACCAGCGGCAACACCCTGACAGACCACGTCCTTGGTTACCCAACCCGCGTCGATAACGACGTTGAGGTTGTCCTTGGTGATGGGGATCGGCGCCAGCAACACGGCATTCATTTCGACGCCCTTCGGGCCATCGGAGAACTTGGTCGCGCCAGTCACCGCGTCCAGCGCCGTGCCACCAGCCAGTTCGACCGCGATTTCCGCGGCGCGCTTGCCGAGTTCGCGAGCGTCTTTCCAAACCGACACTGTCTGGGTGCCCAGCGCAATGCGGTTGAGGGCAGCATGGTCACCGTCCTGACCGGAAACGGGCACTGACCCCGCCAAACCCTGTGCGGAGAGCGCGGCAATGGCGCCACCGGCGGTGCCATCGTTCGACGCCACGACTGCATCGACTTCGTTGTTATTGGCGGTCAGGAACTGTTCCATGTTCGCCTGAGCGACTTCCGGGTTCCAGTTGTCGGTATAGGCTTCGCCGACGTTCTTGATCTTGCCTGCGTCGATGGCAGCCTGCAGCACTTCCATCTGGCCGGCGAACAGGAAGTCCGCGTTGGGGTCGGCCGAATTGCCTTTGATGAACACGTAGTTGCCTTCAGGCTGGACATCGAAGACGCCCTGAGCCTGCATGCGGCCTACTTCCTTATTGTCGAACGTCAGATAGAACGCATCTGGATTTTCGATGAGCCGATCATAGCCAACCACCGGAATGCCTTCGGCGACAGCAGCAGCGACGGCGGGCCCGATGGCCTCACTGTCCTGAGCCAACACGATGATCGCATCGGCACCCTGGCTGATTAGGCTTTCAATATCGGTGAGCTGCTTGGAAGCGGACGACTGAGCGTCAGCCGAAATATACTGAGCGCCAGCAGCTTCGAGGGCCGCCTTGATGGCGCCTTCATCCGTTTTCCAGCGTTCTTCCTGGAAGTTGTTCCAAGACACGCCGACGGTGATTGCATCCTGCGCCACAACGGCACCGGTCAAGACGGTCGAGGCGAGCAAGACCGCAAAGAGCTTATTCATGATGTCCTCCCAATGGGCATCGCCTGCCCAAAATGCCGTGTCTGGCCCCCTACTCCCAAGGCCGATCAACACCTGCCAGAGCATTATTTTCAATGCTCGAAAAAAGAAGTCGCATGTCGTGTCGCAACGTGTCAACGTCAATTTCGAGCCCCGAAGAAAATCCCTGTTGCTTCCTTTCCGCAGCTTTGGTGTCTTGGGGCCGGGAGTAAGGGAGTTAGCCGCTTGACGCGTACCGTCAGCGACAGCGATAGCGTCCGGCGGCACAACCGGGGACTGGTTTTAAGTGCGCTGCGCATGCAGGGCGCACAGTCGCGCACAGCGCTGGCGACCCTGACAGGACTTAGCCACGCCAGCATTACCGCAATCATGTCCGATCTGCTTGTCCAAGGTCTGGTCGCCGAGCTACCGGCGGAGCGTCCCGACGGGCGTTCGCGGGGGCGCCCCGCCACTTTTGTCAATTTCGAACGCAATGCCGCCCACGCTGCGCTCTTCGAAATCGACGTCAATCGCGCCCGGCTTTCCCTTGTCGATTATGGCGGTGTGCTTGTCGACCGCATCGAGACCGATCTGGCGCCAACGACGTTTGCAAAGCTGGCGCCCAGCGAGTTCCTTTCCGATCGGCTGACGGCCCTGCTTTCACGGACGCCTACTGCTCCCGCTACGCTTCGTCGTGTTGCAATCTCGGTTCAAGGTATTCTTGATCGCGAGGGCAAAGGCCTCCGCTGGTCTCCCATCCAGCACCTTGCCGGCTCCGCTTTTGCGGATGAGTTAGCGCAGATCTGCAACCTGCCCGTTACGCTTCACAAACGCGGAAGGCTTCTCGCTGAAGGCGCGAGATGGCTTGATCCGGCTCTCCATGAAGCAAGCGTGGCGACTGTTTTTATCGGGTCCACCGTCGCTATGGGCGTGACCTTCCGCGGTCAGATCATGGGTCGCGGAGACGAGGGCGCCACGGAATTCGGCCACATGAATCACATGCCGAATGGCGCTTTGTGCCGTTGCGGCATGCGTGGATGCATCGAGGCCTATGCGGCCGATTATGCAGTCCTCCGCAATGCGTATTCGGTGCCTGAGACCGCCCAGCCTGCTCCGGCGGTTCCGGCTCAGCAATATGAAGCCCTTATGCACCGAGCTGAAGGCGGGGATCGCGCAGCCACCTACGCCTTCAACATTGCCGGTCGCGCCATCGGATATGGCCTGAGCCGTATGCTGGCCATTTACGATCCTTCACACGTCTTGATCGTCGGTCCTGGTGCCCGCGCGCTGGAGCTCATGCGCCCGGAAATCGATCAGGCGATCAAGTCCTCGCTCGTCGGCAAGATCAATGGTTCGCCCTTGATCGTCGGACACCGCGACGAAACCGAGCCCGTCTTCCGCGGCCTTCTCATGAAGACGCTCAATGACATCGACCAGTCCGACTTTGCCCCGCTGCCAAATTCCGAACGCATCGGGGCAACAGGCTAAATCTTGAGCCAACCGTAAAGTTCATCGGCCAAGGCTTCGGGCTCGTGCGTGCCGCCATGGAGCACCAATTCCGGATTGCCGGGCCTTTCAAACGGGCTGTCGAGGCCGGTAAAGTTCTTGATCTCGCCGGCACGGGCACGCTTATACAAGCCCTTGGGGTCGCGCGCTTCGGCAACTTCGAGCGGGGTATCGACGTAAACTTCGGTGAACCGGATGTCGCCCGCGATCTCCCGCGCCAGGCGCCTTTCGTTTTCGAAGGGCGAGATGAACGACACCAGGACGATCAAGCCCGCATCGGCCATAAGCTTGGCGACTTCGGCAACGCGACGAATATTCTCGACACGCGCAGCTTCGGTAAAGCCCAGATCCTTGTTGAGGCCATGGCGCACGTTATCGCCATCGAGAATGTAGCAGTGCCGGCCCTCGGCGGTGAGGCGCTTCTCGAGGAGATTGGCAATGGTGGACTTGCCCGAGCCCGAAAGCCCGGTGAACCAGACGATCTGTGCCTCCTGCCCTTTCATCTTCGCGCGCACCTGGCGGTCCACGTCAAAGGACTGGTAGGTCAGGTTCTGAGCCCGGCGGAGACCGAACTCGATCGTACCTGCACCAAGCGTGGCGTTGGAAAGGCGGTCAATCAGAATGAAGCCGCCGGTCAGCGGATTTGTTGTGTACGCGTCAAAGGCTAGCGGGCGATCCGTGGCGATGGTAACTGTGCCCACCTCGTTCAGATCGAGCTTGTTGGCTGCTGCCTGTTCCAGCGTATTGACGTTGGTGCGGAATTTGATGTCGGTGATCGTTGCCGGCATCACCTGGGCCCCGATCTTGAGCAGATATGAACGCCCCTGGAAGGCGGGCTCGTCGTTCATCCAGATCAGTCGCGCCTGGAATTGGTTGGAATAATCCGGCACGCTGCCCGGGTGAGCAAGCACATCGCCCCGCGAGACATCGATCTCACGGTCGAGGACAAGCGTAACCGCCTGTCCGGCAATGGCGGAATCGAGATCGCCATCCATGGTAACAATGCGGGCGATCTTGGCGGGTTTTCGCGAAGCCGCGACCAGGACATCGTCGCCAACGGTGAGACGGCCCCAAGCCACCGTACCGGAAAAGCCGCGGAAATCGAGATTGGGCCGGTTGACCCATTGAACAGGAAAGCGGAATGCCCCTTGCGTGCGATCCTGTGCCACTTCGATAGCTTCGAGATAAGGCACCAGCGGCGAGCCGGCAAACCATGGCATGCGCTCGCTCTTTTCAACAATGTTGTCCCCGCGCAAAGCCGAAACCGGAACTGCCGCCAGGGTTTGGAAACCGAGATCCTTCGCAAAGGCGCGATAGTCTGCCTCGATGCGGTCGAAGACCGCCTGGTCGTAGCCGACGAGGTCGATTTTGTTAACCACCAGCACCACGTGCTTCACGCCCACCAGCGAGAGAATGAAGCTGTGGCGGCGCGTCTGGGTCAGCAGGCCCTTACGCGCGTCGACAAGCAGGAGTGCGAGGTCGGCGTTCGAGGCGCCCGTCGCCATATTGCGGGTATATTGCTCGTGGCCGGGCGTATCGGCGACAATGAACTTGCGCTTGTCGGTGGAAAAGAAGCGATAGGCCACATCGATGGTGATGCCCTGTTCGCGCTCGGCGGCAAGGCCATCCACCAGCAGCGAAAAGTCGATGCCTTCCTCGCCCACCGTGCGATTGTGGCTCTCCTTTCTGAGGCTGGCGAGCTGGTCATCAAGGATCAACTGGCTGTCATAGAGCAGACGCCCGATCAGGGTCGACTTGCCGTCATCGACGCTCCCGCAGGTCAGAAAGCGCAGCAGCGATTTATCAGTCTGCTGGGCGAGCCAAAGATCAAGGTCGGTGTCGGGAGTGGCCAAGTCAGAAATCATGCTCAGAAATAGCCTTCCTGCTTCTTCTTTTCCATCGACCCGACGGAGTCGCTGTCGATGAGGCGCCCCTCGCGTTCTGAGGTGCGGCTTGCCTGCATTTCCATGATGATCGAGGGCAGATCGGCCGCCTCGGAGCGGATCGCACCGGTCAGCGGATAGCAGCCCAGCGTGCGGAATCGCACGGTCTCCAGGCGCGGGGTTTCGCCCGGCGCCAGCGGCAGGCGGTCGTCATCGACCATGATCAAGGTGCCGGAGCGCTCCACCACCGGCCGCGGCTTGGCGAAATAGAGCGGCACGATGGGGATGTTCTCGGCGTAGATATAGGTCCAGACGTCGAGCTCGGTCCAATTGGAGATCGGAAACACGCGCATGCTTTCGCCCGGATTGAGGCGGGTATTGAACACCCGCCAGAGTTCGGGCCGCTGGTTCTTCGGATCCCAGGCGTGACTCGCATTGCGATGGGAGAACACACGCTCCTTGGCCCGGCTCTTTTCCTCGTCGCGCCGCGCACCGCCGATCGCCGCATCGTAACGCCCGGCATTGAGCGCCTGCCGCAAAGCTTGCGTTTTCATGATGTCGGTATACCGCGAGGATCCATGGTCGAACGGATTGATCCCATCGCGCACGCCATCTGCATTGGTATGGCGGATGAGGTCAAAGCCGTAGTCCTCGGCCGTCTGATCGCGAAAGGCGATCATCTCCTTGAACTTGAACGTCGTATCGACATGGAGCAGCGGGAAGGGAATCTTGCTCGGATAAAACGCCTTGCGCGCCAGATGCAGCAGAACGCTCGAATCCTTGCCGATCGAATACATCATCACCGGCCGCTCAAAACTCGCCGCAACCTCGCGAAGAACCTCAATGCTTTCCGCTTCAAGCGCTTGGAGATGGGTCAGCCGGTTGAGGGTCACGGTCACTAGCCTTTAGATCGTCATTTGCGTACAGACGTCGGATCGTTTCTAGGTACTGGTCCGCCCTACACGCAGCAAGGCTGAAAACGCTGGAAATGCTGGGCTTTCTTGCGCCCAAAGCAAATTTGTGCGGCGCCGTCACAGACGGTGCCAAGCCATCGCGGGCTGTCCCATTTTCACTTGATGCCCGCTTCGCCCGGACCACCGATCGCGCAAAAAAAATTCTCTCAAATGCCCCCAGCATCTCGACAGCTGGCGGGGAACTTCTGGAACGCAGCAGGATTGGACCTTGAGCAAAAAGGAGCCAACCATGACTAAGGAACAATCCAAACCTGCACCGCTGGAGACCGGCGCGGGCGAACAGATGGACGACAATGTCGATGATCTTGGCAAAAAGGCCAACAAGCCCGAGAAGGTCGAGCAACCGACGGACGCTGGAGCACAAGACAAAAGCAAGAAAACACCGTGAATATGCATCAGGTGCTGTGACGCCCTTGCGGGTGTCCAGCCCCAATGCTAAACGGCCTCCACCACGCCGGTATAGCTCAGTTGGTAGAGCACCTGATTTGTAATCAGGGGGTCGCGGGTTCGAACCCTGCTGCCGGCACCATTACCGCAGCATTGGCGGCATCTCGCCCGCATTCATTTGGGGTACAATGTGAGCGGTCAAGGCAATCCACGCGTCTCAGTCGTCACCAATGAGACCCCCGGCGCTGATGCGGCGGCAGCGCGCTTGCGCCAGCAATTCGGCGATATTGCCCCGGAGGACGCCGACTTCGTGATCGCTTTGGGCGGCGATGGCTTGATGCTTCAAACGCTGCACCGCGTGATGACGAGCGATGTGCCGGTCTACGGCATGAATTTCGGCTCGGTCGGCTTCATGATGAACGACTTTTCCGAGCAGGACATCGTGCAACGCCTCATCTCAGCGCAGAGAACAAAAATCTACCCCCTTTCGATGGATGTTCTCGATGCGTCTGGGAATCGCCAGAAAGCATTGGCCTTCAACGAGGTTTCGCTGTTCCGCTCCACCCACCAGGCCGCTAAAATTCAGATTAGCGTCGACAACGAGATCCGTCTCGACGAGCTGATTTGTGACGGGATACTTCTGTCCACTCCTGCCGGCTCGACGGCCTATAACCTCTCCGCACATGGGCCGATCCTGCCGATCGAAGCGCCATTGCTCGCACTGACGCCGCTGTCTCCCTTCCGCCCCCGCCGCTGGCGCGGTGCTATCCTCAGCAATCGCGCCGAGGTGCGGTTCACCTTGCGCGAAGCGGAAAAGCGCCCCGTCAGCGCCGTGGCGGATAACGTCGAAATCCAGAACGTGCGGGAAGTGACCGTGCGTGAGGATAGATCTCACGGCGTCACCTTGCTGTTCGACCCCGGCAAGAGCCTTGAAGAACGCGTCCTCAGCGAACAATTCAAATTCTGATTACGCCGCGGGCAGTTGCAGGCGCGGTGCCCCTTGCAGAGCCGCCAGCGACATTGCCGACTGCGTCATTTCGGAAAAGGCCTTCATAACCCCGCGCGCCGCCCTGCGGGCCAGCGCGATGTTCTGCTCGCTAAGATAGGCAAACGTCTCTTCGAGCTCGGGAGGGATCGCACCCTCGAAGTCAGCAATGAGTTCTTCGGTCAGCGCCGTCACGACATAGTGGCGCGCGGCGATGTCGTCAGCAAGATCCGCCGTTCGCGCGTGAAGCACGAGGCGCACCAAGACCTTGCCAAGTTCGCCCGCCAATCCGGCACGCAGAAACAGCGCCGAAAGCGCGGCGCGGCTGCCATTTTCAAGCAAGCTGAAGACCTTATCCCGCGTGACGTCGGCGAGTTCGGCAATGCAGGAAGCGAAAAACATCACGTGGCCGGTAACGACGGCATGCAGAAGGATGCGGGAATTGAGCTGGCTCGAACCGACCAGATCCTGAACAAAATCGCGCCGCCGATGACAGGCCTCAGCCTCCCCGATTGTCGAGACGGCGGTGTCAGCGCCATCGCGCAGCAAACGGTTCAACCGGTCGGCCGTGAGCGCCCCTCGGACGATCCGCGTCTCTCGGAGCGCCTCGGCCACGCGCTGCACGAGAATCAGCCGCGCCGGCGCGGGCAGGTCCGTTCGCGACAGGAGTGCTCCGCGCCACTTAGCGACTGTCCCATGATCGCGGGCAAGGTCGATCAGCAGCGCGGGCTCGATCGTGATATCGCTTCGGCGCAGCAGCAACAGAGCTATTTCGTCGTCGCCGTGATCGATGAGCGCCGCGGCAATACGGACGGAAATCTTGGTGCGCTGGGCGATCGCGAGCCAGATTGAAGCATCGCCCTTGCGAATCGCACTCAGGAGGTCAGCATCGATAAGCAACGGGGAATACTGCAGAATCGCCCGTGAAATGATCGGACTGTCCTGCAATAGCGCCATGATGATCGGCCGTGGCGCCTCGGTCGAATGCAGCAAACCATAGGCCAGTGCCGCGCGAACCTTGACGGAAGGATCATCGAGAAAACCGATCAGTGCTGCATAGAGCGCTGCGTGCTCGTCGGCAGGACCGTCGTGGTCGAGATAAGCCAAGGCGGCCAAATGGGCTGCGTGGCCGCGCTCGTCGCTGTCGGTGGACCGGGAAAGCCGGACAAACTCGCTATACTCGACCATAACAAAACTCTCCGCACTCGAGCGAAGAGAAGCCTAGTGCAGACTGCTTAAGGAACGGTTCACCATAAGCGAAAACAGTCGCTTAACCTTCAGCGGGCGTAGAGCTGAGTGAAAAATGCGGCGCCGCCGGCGGGAGGGGCGTCGGGCGTTTCCGCTTCGTTCTTGAAGAGGCCCGTGAAGGACATGTTGGCTGGGGAGAATCGCGACGGCACGGGCGGCAGCTGCGCGGCCGGCACGGGGTTATCCCCGGACATCTGCTGGGTCGAAAAGGCGGCGTTCGTGCCACCTTCGTGCTTGGCCACGAGCACGCGATAAACCTCGCGGATCGTGCGCGGCTGGCCATTGCTATAAAAGATTGCCTGGTTCGCATCTGCTTGGCGCGGAAAGAGATTTACCGCCAGCTGGTCAGGGTTTTCGAGACCCGCCTTGAACATGCGCTCCGCCCCCTCGGCGCCAAGGAAATGGGCGATATAGAGCTCGCCGCCGCTCGGGTTCCGTCCGAATCGCTGGCGGAGATATTCACCGTTCGATCGGGTAAAGGCAGCGGCTAGATCGGCGGCAATTTGAGGGTCTTCGCGCAGCTTGAGGATGGCTTCTTTCCGCGCGGGGTCCGCAACGGTGTAGGAGCCATCGCTGCGCCGGGTGATCTCGGCGGCATATTGGCCGTAGCCGAGGCGGGGCCCCTGCTCTTTCATGACCTGCAACCAGGTGCTTTCGAGGAACTGAAAGAGCCCGACGGCTGACGAAGTGCTTGCTTTTGCTGATGGATTAAGGCTGCTCTCCCGCATTGCCGTCTGCAGCAGATAAGAAAAGTCCACGCCGCTGCGATCGCCAGCCGAGGTCAAGGCGGAGGCGAGATACTGCGGAACGGAGATGGACTGAACGCCCATAAATGGCCTGCGGCTAATGCTAAGATTGCATTAACCAATGCCTCAGGATCGTTAACAGTCCGTTATCGCCGACAGCGTCAAGCGCGCCATTCCGTTACAATTTCGCTTAAATCGGGACGTGGGCGGTCTTCGATGGCAATCGTCGGGGTTCCGATGTGGACAAAGCCGATGAAACGTTCGCCCTCCTTCGCCCCGAGCATGGCGGCAGCCTCCTCATCGAAAGTGAACCAGCGGGTGGTCCAGCTGGCGGCAAAGCCGAGGGCATAGGCTGCGTGTTCCAGATTGAACGCGACATTGCCGGCCGAGAGCAGCTGCTCGAACTCTGGAATTTTGACATGCGGCTTGGCGGTCGAAATGACCCCGACGACCAGCGGCGCTGGCAGAAATTGGCGGCGCTCGTTTTCAAGGCTGGCGTCATCGAGCTCGGGGCGACGGCGCTTAGCGATTTCAGCGAGCTTTTCGCCAGCGGCGCGGCGCGCATCGCCGGTAAACGTCACCAAACGCCAGGGAGCGAGCTTGCCATGATCGGGAACGCGGGTGGCGATCGTGAAAAGCGTCTTCATCTCTTCGGGCGTCGGGCCGGGTTCGGCGAGAAATGCCTGGCCAACGGAGCGGCGGGTAAGGAGGTAATCGCGCAGGGCGGGATTTGCTGGCATAATGGGTTCCTGGCAGAACGGTGTGTGGGCCTTGGGAAAATGCTTTGGCCCAAACTACTACCGGTTTTCAAGCCGCACTGGTTGTGACACAGCTTTTCCGCATTCGCTTCGTAAGGCTCCCCGGAGTCGCGGGCGATGTTCCCGACGTGACGCGATGGCCCGAACACATATGCCACCTCTCTTTCGCCTGATTGCCTGTGCCATGCTCAGCCTGAGCGCAATTTCCCTTGCCGTCGACCCGGTCGTCATTGCGCAGGAAAGTGCAGAAATTCCGCCCCTGCCCCGTCCACGGCCGGATCGTGATGCGACGACGGCAATTCCTGCTGGCGAGGCGAAGGGCACTGCGACGCAGGCGATCGAGGCGATAACGACTACGCCGCAATCGGTAACGCTTTCCGCTCGGATCACGCAGGACGGCCCGGCCATCCCCGACGGCGTCGTTTGGCGCGTGTTCGATACAGTGCCGGATGCATCAGGCAACATGAAGCTGGTCGCTAAATCTGAGGAAGGCACGGCCAAGCTCGATCTGCCGCCCGGCGAATATGTTGTGCACGTCGCCTATGGCCGGGCGCAGTTGAGCGAAGCTCTTTCTGTGACGACCGGGAACAACGAAAAGATCATCGACCTTGAGGCCGGCGCGCTGCGCCTCAACTCAGCTGTAACGGGCGATATCCCGATCGAGCCCACGCAACTGCACTTTGACATTTTTACCGCTGGTGAGGAAAGCAATCGCGTTCTGATCGCGGAAAACCTGCCGCCGAACGACATCATCACCCTCAACGCCGGCACCTATCACATCGTCTCACATTTCGGGACCATCAATGCCGTCGTTCGCGCCGATCTGCGGGTCGAGGCGGGCGAACTGACCGATGCAACGCTCTACCACCACGCAAGCGAAGTTTCGCTGAAACTGGTTTCGGTCGAAGGCGGCGAGGCGATCGCCGACGTGGAATGGACCATCAAGACTCCTGACGGCGCCACCGTCTTTACCGACCGCGGCGCGTTCCCCACGACCGTTCTTGCGGAAGGCGACTATCTGGTTTTGGCCAAGCAGGGCGAGAAGGTTTATAACCGCGAAGTCCAGGTGGTTTCAGGCGGCTCACGCGAAATCGAGGTGCTGACCAGCGTTTATCAGGGCGGGTAGGCTAGACTCGGCTACGGCCCCCAGGCTCCATGTGCCGTCACCACCGGGCTTGTCCCGGTAATCCAGGCGAAGGCTAGATGGATTGCCGGGACACGCCCGGCAATGACGATGTAGCTTACGTCCCGGACGACCTCATCGAGCCGCGAGTGATCTACTTTCCGTAAACGTTTTTCGGATCGAACAGTCTGTGCAGACCCGTGTCTTGAAGCCGTGCCGAGCCATCCGTGAGCTCCACACGCCGATAAAAGCAGCTTTTGCGGCCGGTGTGGCAGGCGGCGCCGCGGCCGGTTTGGCGGACGGTCATGACGAGGCAATCCTGGTCGCAGTCGGTGCGCAGCTCGACAACCTCCTGTAGCTCTCCTGAGGTCTCGCCCTTCTTCCAGATCGCCTTGCGCGACCGCGACCAATAGTGGGCGATGCCGGTCTCTAGAGTAAGGCCAAGCGTTTCGGCGTTCATATGCGCGACCATGAGAACGTCCTTGCTGCCCTCTTCGATCGTCACGACAGTGATCAGCCCGTGCGCGTCAAAGCGTGGGGCGAACTCGGCGCCCTCTTCGAGTTCTTCGTGGCTCAGGGATTTGGGATCGGCAAAAATGGTCATTCGGATCAAGCTCATCAGGTTGCGTGGCTCTAGCGCGACTTCGCAGCAAATGCCACTGCCGAAATCTGGCATGTCTCCGGTCTAGTCTCTGAAGCAAAGGAGATGGTTCATGACAAAATTCTGGATCGCAGTGGCGTCAGCCGGGCATGCGCGCCGGGGCAAGGTCGGCTTCATGCAAGTCAACCACGGCAAGAAAGCCCCGCTTCAGCGCATTCGCGCCGGTGATGGCATTGTTTATTATTCGCCAGCAGAAACGATCGACGGCAAGGACAAACTGCAGAGCTTTACGACCATCGGGCGCGTCCGAGACGAAGAGCTCTATCAGGGCGAGATGGGCGGTGATTTCACGCCCTGGCGCCGCAATGTCGATTACCTTGATGCCACCGAAGCGCCGATTACGCCTCTGCTCGACGGGCTCGAATTCACACGCGGAAACCGCAACTGGGGTTACCAGATGCGGTTCGGTATCTTCGAAATCTCCGAAAACGACTTCCGGGTCATTGCGGAGGCGATGCGCGCCGAAATCTGAGCGGGCAGCGGAAACCTCTAGCGCCGGTTGATCATCACGAAGAAGCGATCCTGCTCGATCCGGTCTTCCGCGAAGACGCCGGTGAACCGATGGGTGATGGTCTTGACGTCGTGCGCTCGCACACCGCGCATAGTCATGCACATGTGCTCGGCCTCGAGCATCACGGCGGCACCGCGCGGATTGAGGTTTTCGTTGATGGCATCGATGATCTGCGCGGTCATCGTTTCCTGCGTCTGCAGGCGACGGGCGAAAACTTCCACCAAGCGGGCCAGCTTGGAGAGGCCGACCACGCCATCATGCGGCAAGTATGCGATATGCGCCTTGCCGTAGAACGGCACCATGTGGTGCTCGCAATGGGCATAGAATGGGATATCGCGCACGAAGACGATGTCATCATAGCCGCCGACTTCCCGGAAGGTTTTTGAGAGGATTTCCTTGGCGTCCTGGCCATAGCCGGCGAAGAGTTCGCCATAAGCTTTGGCGACACGCGAAGGCGTTTCAAGCAAGCCTTCACGGTTCGGATCGTCACCGGCCCAGGCAATCAGGGTACGCACGGCTGCCTCTGCTTCTTCGCGCGTCGGACGCGGCAGAGCCGTGGATGACAAAGGCGCAGGAAAAACCGATTTGATAGACGCGTCCACGGCGAACTCCTAAGGCTCATTGACCAGGGTTAACTACGCAACCTCATGCCGTTTGGACCAGTCGGGGATCTTATAACCCTGGCAGTCCTTATAGGTCCCCCTATATAGAAGGCGGACAAGACAGGAACAAGAAGCCGAATTTTTGTAGATGGCGCTGAGCGAGCTCTATTCGGACAAGATTCTCGAGATTGCTGGAAATGCAATCCAGCCGGGCCGTTT
Source organism: Devosia soli (assembly GCF_000970455.1). Classification (GTDB taxonomy): domain Bacteria; phylum Pseudomonadota; class Alphaproteobacteria; order Rhizobiales; family Devosiaceae; genus Devosia; species Devosia soli. The sequence goes on from NZ_LAJG01000014.1 coordinate 138,673, forward strand.
GGCGGCTCCGGACGCATCTGCGCGCAAAGTTAGCCGCGTCTGCGGCTCGATCATCGAGGTCGACATCGCCGTGGCCGATGGGATCATCACCGGATATGGCCACACGGTTTCCGCCTGTGCCCTGGGGCAGACTTCAGCGGCGATCGTGGCCAAGGCCGTCGTCGGGACAAGCGTTTCAGATTTCACGGCACTGCGCGCACAGATGCTGGCTATGCTGAAGGATGGGGGGCAACCGCCAGACGGAAAATGGTCGAATCTGGCCTATCTCGAACCGGTAAGGGATTTTCCGGCGCGCCATGCCTCGACCATGCTGGTGTTCGACGCGGTCTGCGACGCTATCGAGAGCTTGAAGGCTCGATGAGAGACGCCCTTTTGCTTCTTGGGCGCGCTATCGATTTTCCGTTCAAGCTCGCGGCCGTTTTTCTGATTACGCTCTATCGCTACACTCTGTCGGCATTCGTCGGGCGGACATGCCGGCACATGCCGAGCTGCTCTGAATATACGCGAGACGCCATCTGGCAATTCGGTTTCTGGCCGGGCGGCTGGATGGGGTTGTCGCGGTTCTCCCGGTGCCGTCCGGGAGGCACGCATGGCTACGATCCGTTGCCGGAGGCAGCGCCCAGCAGGGCACGGTGGTATTTGCCCTGGACCTATGGGCGGTGGCGGTGATCGGCTGAGTGCTCGCCCTGCGACGGACAGCCATCTGTGAGCTCAAAGGTCCATCGTCATCGCCCGGCTCGTCCGGGCAATCCACCTTGCCTCCGCATGGACCACCGGGACAGGCCCGGCGCTGACGACATGGAGATGCGGGCAGAAGGGTGGGCGCGGCACCATCTCTCCACTCGCACGTCATCGTGGTTCGAGGGCTCACCTTGTGCGGCACCTCGCCATTCGGACTTCAGAAGACTTGCGCCAAACCAATGACACCAGTGCATCCCTAAGGGCTGGCATGACGGCAAAAGCATGCTATTCAGGCCGCCTTGCAGCGAATGGCGCTGCATAATTTCCAATTTTCTGGAGACTTCAAATGTCGATCATGGTGACGTTCCCCGATGGTGCATCTCGCGAATTTCCGCGCGGCACCACCGGCACCACCGTGGTCGAGGGAATCTCCAAGTCGCTGGCCAAGAAGACGGTTGCGATGCGCTGGAACGGCGTGCTTTCGGATCTTTCCGATGTGCTGGAAGCCGACGGCAAGATCGAATTTGTGACGCGCGATTCCGGCTCCAAGGACGTGTTGGAGCTGATCCGGCACGATGCCGCGCACGTGCTTGCCGAAGCCGTGCAGGAGCTTTGGCCGGATACGCAGGTGACGATCGGTCCCGTGATCGAGAACGGCTTTTATTACGACTTCTACCGTCCGGCAGGTCCGTTCACGGAAGATGAGCTGCGCATCATCGAAAAGAAGATGAGCGAGATCATCGAACGCGGTGCGGCCTTCACCAAGGAGGTCTGGAGCCGCGATCAGGCCAAGGATTTTTTCCGCGCCAAGGGCGAAGACTTCAAGGTCGAGCTGGTTGATGCGATTCCGGCCGATCAATCGCTGAAGATGTATAAGCAGGGCCAGTGGATCGACCTCTGCCGCGGGCCGCACATGCGAACCGTCAAGGATGTCGGCCAGGCGTTCAAGCTGACCAAGGTGGCCGGCGCCTATTGGCGCGGCGACAGCAATCGCGAAGTGCTGAGCCGCATCTACGGCACGGCTTTTGCCACCAAGGAAGAGCTCGACGCCTATCTCCTGATGATGGAAGAGGCGGAAAAGCGCGACCATCGCAAGATCGGCCAGGACCTCGACCTATTCCACTTCCAGGCCGAGGCGCAGGGTTCGGTGTTCTGGCATCCGCGCGGCTTCGTCATCTATAATCAAATGGAAGCCTATATCCGCCGTCGTCTCAACTCCTCAGGCTATGTCGAGGTGAAGACGCCGCAGCTGATGCATTCCAAATTCTGGGAAATGTCAGGCCACTGGGGCAAGTATCGCGAAAACATGTTCGTGGTGCCCGACCAGGTGCCGAACACGGAAGACGACAAGCCGATCTTCGAGAACGGCGGCGACCTCCTGGCGCTCAAGCCGATGAACTGCCCGGCACACGTGCAGATTTTCAACCAGGGCATCAAGAGCTATCGCGACCTGCCGCTGCGCATGGCCGAGTTCGGCTGCTGTCACCGCAACGAGGCCCATGGTGCACTTCATGGCCTGATGCGCGTGCGGCAGATGACCCAGGACGACGCGCACATCTTCTGCCGCGAAGACCAGATTCAGAGCGAGACGGAGCACTTTGTGCACCTGCTCTATTCGGTTTACGGGCACCTCGGGTTCGACAATGTGGTGATCAAGCTCGCGACGCGGCCGGAGAAATTCGGCGGCACGATCGAGCGCTGGGATACGGCCGAGAAGGCGCTGGGCGATGCCCTGCGCGCAACAGGCTATGACTTCGAGATCGCCGAAGGCGAAGGCGCGTTTTATGCGCCCAAACTCGAATTCCATCTCAAGGACGCGATCGGCCGCTCGTGGCAGGTCGGGACGCTGCAGCTCGACTATGTGCTGCCCGAGCGCCTGAATGCGACCTATGTCGCCGAGGACGGTTCGCGGCAGTTTGCCGTGATGCTGCATCGCGCGATCCTGGGATCGCTCGAGCGCTTCATCGGCATCCTGATCGAGAATCACGCCGGCAAGATGCCGATGTGGCTGGCGCCGACCCAGGTCGTCGTTGCGACTATTGTGTCGGAAGCGGATGAGTATGGGCAGAAGTTGGTCAACCAGCTTCAGGCTGCCGGCATCCGCGCCGAGCTCGATACGCGCAACGAGAAGATCAACTACAAGGTGCGTGAGCACTCGGTCCAAAAAGTGCCGCTGATGTTCGTCGTGGGCAAGCGCGAGGCCGAGGAAGGCACGGTTTCCGTGCGTCGCCTGGGCACCGAGGGTCAGAAGGTGATGCCATCGATGGAAGCGATCGTCTCGCTTCTCGCCGAGGCGACTCCGCCCGATCTCAAGGACAAGGCGCAGGCAGCCTAAGAATGCCGCAGCGTCCGTCCAATCGCGAAATGAAGGCGCTTTATCATCTGGGCGAGGACAATGTCCTTGGCCCGGATGACTTCAAGGATATCGGCGAAAAGACCTTTGCCGGCATGCTGAAGAAGAAGTGGGTCGAAGAGGTCGAGCCGGGCAAATTCCGGACGACGGAAAAGGGCCGCATCATCCATGATGAAGAGGTCTATTTCACTGGCCGCTGGAAACGATAAGGACAGCGCGGGATCATGGCCGACCCAATCGCCATTACCCGCTCTGTTTCCATCGATCCATCCGAGATCGAGGAAACGTTCGTTCGCGGCGCAGGACCCGGCGGACAAAACGTCAATAAGGTCGCAAGCGCGGTGCAGTTGCGCTTCGATCTAGAGAATTCCCCAAACATTCCCGAGCCGATGAAGCGGCGCGTCGCGGTGCTTGCGGGCAGCCGGCTGACCAAGGATGGCGTGATCGTCATCCAATCCAACAGCCATCGCGACCAGCCGCTCAATCGCGCCGAGGCGCTGGCGCGGCTCGTGGCATTGCTGCGCGAGGGTGCCTTCGTGCCCAAGCCGCGCATTGCAACCCGCCCTACCCTTGCCTCGAAGAAGCGGCGGCTCGATGCCAAGACCAACCGGTCGGGCATCAAGCAGGGCCGCGGCAAACCAACATTCGAAGACTGAACCTCAACCCTCCGGAAGCATTCATGACCCTGAAATTCGGCACCAGCGGCGTACGTGGCCTTGTCGTTGACCTCAAGGGCCAGCCGGCCCGGCGCTATGTCGCCGCGTTTCTCAAGCATCTGCAGAGTTCGAAGCAGATGACTGGCGGACGGGTGCTGGTGGGCTATGACCTACGGCCATCGAGCCCGGGGATCGCCGATGATTGCCTTGCGGCGATCGCGGCATCGGGCTTCGAGCCCATCGACTGCGGCGCCGTACCGACGCCGGCGCTGGCGCTGCAGGCCATGACGACGGGAAGCGCGGCGGTGATGATCACGGGCAGCCATATTCCGGCCGACCGCAACGGGCTCAAGTTTTACAAACCCGCGGGCGAAGTCAGCAAGGCGGACGAACTCGGGATCGTTGCCGCGCTGAGCGAAGCCGACGTGGCCGATTGGGATGGCGAAGCGAAGAACGAACATGTCGTGACGCTCAAGGCCTATCGCGATCGGTGCGTCGGGCTGCTGGCCAAAGGCGAGCTCAAGGGCTGGACGATCGGTGTTTTCGAGCACTCGACCGTGTCCCGCGATCTTCTCGGCGACGTGCTCGGTGCGCTCGGTGCCCAGATCGTACCACTCGGCCGGAGCGAGACTTTCGTGCCGGTCGATACCGAGGCCTTTTCCGATTCTCTTTTTGCCCCGCTGCCGGGATGGGTCAACGATCATGGCCTCGACGCTATCGTCTCCGCCGATGGGGACGCGGATCGGCCGCTGGTGATGGATGCGGAGGGAAAGTTCGTGCGGGGCGATGCGCTGGGACTTCTTGCGGCGCGGTTCCTTGGGGCCAAGACGGTGGTCACGCCGGTGACGTCAAACTCCGCCATCGAGCGCACCGGCTATTTCAGCGATGTCGTCCGCACGCGCGTGGGGTCGCCCTTCGTTGTCGCGGAGATGGAGAACGCCGAAAAGGTCGTGGGCTTTGAGGCCAATGGCGGAACTTTCGTGGGCGATGGGTTTGACCTTGCGCCGCTGCCGACCCGCGACGCTATCCTTCCCGTAATCGCTGCCCTCGGCCTTGCCGCCGCCGAGGGAATATCGGTGGCAGAGCTTATCCGGCGCCTGCCGCTGCAGGTTGCCGTTGCCGATCGCCTGCAGAATGTGCCGGCCGAACGTAGCGGGCCGTTTCTTGCGCGATTGCAGGAAGACAGCGCTTATGCTGCCGAGGTTTTCGCGCCGCTCGAAATTGCCAATGTGAATGCAATCGACGGACTGCAGTTTCACCTCAAGAGCGGCGAGACTGTCCACTTCCGGGCATCAGGGAATGCCCCCGAATTGCGATCCTATGTTGAAGCCGGAACAGCGGAACGCGCAGCGGGATTACTCGCCTGGTCGATGCGTGCATTGGAAAAAGCAGTTCGGTAAGAAGCTGCCCAAAACGACAGCGGAATAGAACGGGGCGGCTCCAAGGCCGCCCCTTCTGCATTATTTCGCGGAAGCGCTGATGTTGACCTTTTCGATCAGCGCAGCGGGGTTTTGTTCGGCGGCCGCGAACTCCTCCATACCGATGCCGGGATCGTCCTTAGCTTCGATGGAAATATTGAGAGACTTGGCCGTGCCACTGACGAACTGGTTGATCGCCTTGCCGAGCTTGGCGGCATCAGCAGCACCGGCGAGCATGCCGACGACCGTGCCTTCTGCCAGCCCCGCGAAGACCGGTCTGAGCGTTGCTGGATCGGCGCCCTGCTCCTTGCCGACGACGGCGAGGATAATATCAGACAGGCCCGAATCGGTGACGTCGAGGTTCAGCGCCTTCACGGCGACGCCCATGCCGGCCATCAAGGCTTCGTTTTCATCCATCGAGAACAGCGCCGCCGTCGCATTGGCGATCGTGCCGGACAAGACGATGCTGGCAAGATCAACCCCGCTGACCGAAACCTCTTCGATATCGATGGCCTCGGTCTCGGCATTCCAGGCAGCCGCAATGCGGAACCCGGCGTCGATATCCTTGACGCCGAGGGCGATTAACTGGGCGAGTTGCTCGTCGCTGGAATCTTCGGGCAGCTTGGCCCGGATACCGGTCGCAGACGTATCGACATCGCTCGGGATCCCGTTGATGTAGTTGGCCAGCGTCATTTCAAAATTGTCGACATCGGCCACGATGCGTTCCCCGTCGGATTCCGGGTCAGCAATGTCTATGGCGAGACCGGTCAGCGAGAAGCCTTCAAACGCCGGGATGAGAGCGCGCGCATTCTCATCGAACCAGGATTCTTCGATTTCTGCGGGAGCATTGGAGAGCGCATCGATGGTCGTCGTCAGATCGAACGGCTTCATGGTGAAATTGTCGAGCGAGACTTTGCCATCCCCCTCAACCGAGATGGCGAAATCGTTCATCGAGATTTCGGGATAGATGCCGGGGGACAGGCCAGCCATTGTCATGCTGCCGACCGAGAAGGACATGGGCGCGCCTTCATCATCGACACCGTCGCAGGCAAAGCCGTCAAAGGTGAACTCCGAACTTTCGAAGGCCGTCAGAATATCGGCGTACATGGCGACAAACTTGCCGAGTAGAGCCGGGTCGGTTGATTCGGGGTTGGCTTCCATTTCCTGGGCCAACGCCATCACGTCGACGAAGGACGTCTTGATCGGCCGGCCACGAACTTCCGCGCCGCTGATGGGACCGATGTCGCAGCTTACGTCTTCGGCTTCGAACGTGCCGCCGTCCATGATGAAGTCTGCATAGAGCGTCTCCATCTCATCGGAGGAGCCTGCTTCGACGAGGCCATAAATACCCAGCATGCCGCCGATGTTCAGGTTCTTGACCGACATGGCGTTGAGATCGGCATGTCCCTCCTTGCCGGTGATGAAGGACGAACCGTCGATGCTGGCGCTCGCTGCGACGCCGTCGACAACATCCTCGAGCACTAGATTGGTGAAGGTCAGGGTGGCGGTTTCATCCTCGGCGGTAACCGTCACGGTGATTTCTGGTACCGTGATGCTCGATGCATCAAGGGTTGCCAAAGCCTCGGCATTTTCAACGAGATCGCCGCTGAGAATGGCCTTGATGGTGTCGGCATCGATGCTCGAATCAACCGCATCGACCGAGGGAACGGACACTTCGATTTCTGCCGGCGCCGTCGGCGCGGCTGTTTCAGCAGCAGGCTGCTCGGCAGCAGGTTTGGTCTTGGTTTTCTGAGCCATGGCGGGAACGGCAGGCAGCGCGACGCTGACGAGACATGCTGCAGCGATCGTTGCCAGGCCGCGCCTGTTGGTGACGTTCAAAAACATGTGGTTCTCCCATCGGCTGGCGGACTTATGCACCGTCCCGCCCAGCAATCTCAGTGAAAAGAAATATCCGCGTATTTTTCGTCGTGCAAATGCAAGTGGTGCCACAAAGACCAAGAAATGAGGCGCTTTTGGAGCTTCAGCTGCGACGCTCGAAGAGACCGACCATGAGAAGACCTGCAAAGAAGCCACCGAGATGGGCCTGCCAGGCAACGCCAAGGCTGCTGCCCATCAACAGGGGCGCCAAGGGCACGGCCGCGTTGAGCACCAGCCAGATGAGCGTAAAGAAGCGCGATCGTGGATTGACGAAAACTTCCTTAAGGCTTGCAAGCCTCCGACCGAGAACGATGCGCTCGCCGGTTTCGGACTGGGCATAAAGAACAGGCTGAAAGATGAACCGCACCGCTGCGCCCGTCAGCCCGGCGACACCACCCGAAGCACCGACGAGATAGGCGCCCGAATTCAACGAAGTGGCCGCAAAAGCTGCTGCACCACCGGCCGCCGAGACAAGAAAAATAGCCAGCATCGGCCCTGCCCCATAACGGCGCGCGACCGGCGTCGCAAAAATCACGAGCCAGGCGACGTTGACGAGCAAATGATCCCAGCCTCCATGGATGAAGGCGTGGGAAAACGGGGTCCAGAGCAGCGGGATGGCGACTGTCCAATCCTGGGACGCCAGCACGATCCGCAAGGGCTGGAAGGCGAACCAGAAATAAAACTGCGTGAGCGCCTCCTCGTTAAGCACCGTGGTTGACGCCAGGTGAATCGCAACCAAAACGCCCACGAGGACGGTAACCGCGCCTGGCAGCAGGAAAATCGGCTCACGCGCCGATTTGCCTTCAGAACCGGGCGATTGGTCAATTTCACTCATCATGTCACTCCTCGGCCCGCGCACGCCCTGGCTTACGTCGATCTTTTCCACATTGGGACACCGGCGTTAACCTTAATTAATCTTTAAGCGGGCATTCGCCGCGCCGATTTGCCATTGTCTCGATGCGGCTGGCTCTCTGGGGAGAGAGGATGCCGCTCACCAAATAAGCGGGTCCATACCATGCAGATGCCGAGCACCAATACGCTCTATACCTATTGGAACACGATTCGTGGCGCCCGCAGCGCTCCGGACCGCAAGGACATCGACCCGACCCGCATTCGTGAAGCGCTGGCCAACACCTTCATTCTCGAACTGAACGAAGACGATAAGTTTTCATTCCGTCTGGCCGGTTCGCATCTCTGCACCAGCTATTGCCGTGAACTCAAAGGCCGCTCCTTCTCGGCGCTTTGGCACGATCGCGACCAGGACGCGATGGAAACCCTGATCCGCGCCGTGACCGAAGACCATGCGGTTGCGCTCGTCACCTTCCAGGGCTCGACCGCACTTCACACCAAGACATCGTTTGAAATGGTTTTGATGCCCCTCAAGCATAATGGCTCGAGCCACACACGCATCCTGGGCGGCATGACCGCCACGGACGAGCCCTATTGGCTCGGTGTGCAGCCGATTGCCGAGCAGCGGATCACTGGCCTGCGGCTTATCTGGCCGGACGAAATGCCGCGCGAGGAAAGCATCCGCGAAGTGGCGACCAATGTGGTCAACGACATTGCTTTTGCCGCACCGGCCGCCAGCCTGGGCATGACGACAACGCTGTTCGGGCGCACTGCCCGCCGCTACGCACACCTTGCCGTCATCGATGGCGGCCGCAACTAAACCTCACCATGCGTTAACCAAGACCCGATAGCCTACTTGCACTTTTGGTGCGCGCAGGGACCGGTGAACGCATGCTTAGTGATGACCTCGATTCCGCACGCCTGACCCTTGCTGCCTCGTCCAAAATGTCTGATGCGAAATTCCAGCGCGTCAAGGTTTCGATTCTTGGGCGCTACATGCTTGCCGACCGGCGCGAATTTCCCTGCCAGGTGCTTGAAATGTCACCGGGCGATGCTGTCGTCATCGCTCCCGTGGCAGGGATCGAGGGCGAGCGAATCATCGCCTATCTCGACCATCTCGGCCGCATCGAAGGCTCGATCCTCAAGCAGGTGGATGGCGGCTTCCTGATGGACATCGCCGCCACGCCGCGCAAGCGCGACAAGATGGCAGCGCAGCTCACCTGGCTTGCCAACAAGGACCTGCTCAACCTGCCCGAAGATCGCCGCCACGAGCGCGTGGTGCCCGATATCAGGCATTCGACGGTCGTGCTCGACGACGGTCGCCGCTATAATTGCAAGATCATCGATATCTCGCTTTCCGGCGCAGCCATCGAGCTCGACGTGCGCCCGGCCATGGGCACTCCGGTAACGCTCGGGCGCATGCGCGCGCGCGTCGTGCGGCATTTCCAGAACGGGGTTGCGGTCGAATTCGCGGCGGCCCAGGAAATGCTCAACGTCGTGCAGCAGAATCTGCGCGTCATGAACTGAGGCGCCTGGCGCTTTATCTCTACATCCAGGTCATCTTGTCCCAGCCCTCCCTTAAAGAGAGTGGCTGGGAACGGCTATTGGCGCGCCCTCGCAGGACGGTAAACAACTCCCTGCCCCCGCCCCTAAAACTCGCGTCAAATTCGCCTAAAACACGCGTAAAAACTGCCCTTTAGTTTTCGGACCGGGGCAAGCGGCGGTCCTTAGCGTGGTCTCCATCAGGGAGATCGCGTTATGGCAATCAATTACAGGCGTCTTGTCGCCGCAACTTTGGCGATGGCGACGCTGGCGCTCGGAGCGCAACCGAGTGCGGCAATCGACTTTACCAATGCCGCCTTCGTGCAGGTGGCTCAGGGCAATGCATCTATCCCCGTGGGTCACCTCGACTTCTGCCGGAGCCGGCCGGCAGAATGCCAGGCCAATGCGACGGTTGAGCCGGCCGTGTCGCTAACGGAAACCAACTGGCAGCAGCTGGTTTCGATCAATGCCCACTTCAACCAGACCATCATTCCGGTGACGGACGAAGAGCTCTATAAGGTGGAAGAGTTCTGGACCTATCCGACGGGCGGATATGGCGATTGCGAAGACTTCGTGTTGGCCAAGCGGCGCGCGCTGATCGAGGCCGGCTGGTCCCCAAGCACATTGCTGATCGCTGTCGTGCGCCAGAGCGATGGCAGTGGCCATGCCGTGCTCATGGTGCGCACCGATCGCGGCGATCTCGTGCTCGATAACCAGGCTTCCGCCATCCGCCTCTGGAACGAGACTCCATACCAATACATCAAGCGCCAGTCCCAGGCGAATGCCGGCCAGTGGGTCGATATGCTGGACGATCGCATGACCATCGTGGCGACGAGCCGATAACAGTTTCCGGGCCCGCCCATCCAATCCCTGATAGGGCCTGAAGAGCAGAGCCGGCTTCGCAAGAGGCCGGCTTTGCTGTTTTTCAGAATGGACCGCGGGTGGTCATCACATAAACGCTCATGAAAAAGAGGCCGGTAACGAAGGCCCAGCTGAAGGCGACCAGCGCGCCAATCAGCGCCGAGGTCATCGACAGGGTGCCGTCGTCTTCATGCTGCCAGCCCATTTGCAGCATGATGTAGGGCCCGCAGACGATGCTCATGGCCAGGTGCCCCGCTGCGCCGAAAAGCGTGCGGCCATCAATGCGCAATATCGCCTGCTGCCGGGCGAGCGCCTGATAAAGATGCGTGCCCGCCCCAGCAATGCACAGCCCCACACCCATGATGAACGCCGCAAGCAGAAGTTCGCGCGTCATGACAGCCCTCCGTACGCCTACCGACCCGGAAGGCGACAACTCTTAACCCTTCGGTAACCATATTGCGGCTGAAGTGGGCTGTCACCTTGCACCACGAGAACTGGTTAACGCTGGTCATGTCCGTTTCTCCGCAGTCTGCTCCTGCCCCGGCGCATATTTCGGCCATGGTGCAGAACCTGGCCCTGATCGCCCTTGGCGTCATGCTGGCGGCTGTCGGCGCGGCCTATCTTGTCGATCAGGCAAGCCGTTCGGACGGCAGGCGCTTGCCGGCCCTGACCGATAGCGCGGTCATCGCGCAGACGGTTGGCGGCCGTGAACTGACGATTCCGGAAAACTGGTTCCGCTTCGGCGAACAGATGCAAAGCGGCTTTGTCAGCCAGGTCGATCTCTCGGTCGAGCTCGCGCTCGGTCCGGTCGAAGTGACGCTGCTACCGCGATCGCGCGCCAAAACAAGCAGCGAGCTGCTCGACACGGTCTATGTGCACCAATTCAAGCCGGGGCAGATCAATGGCGTGCCGGGGCTGGTCGGCCAGCGGCTCGACGATAAGGACGGCTATGTCGGGGAAACGGTGTGGTACGACGCGCTGGCGCCAAGACCCTTCGTCGCCAAATGCATTGCGGCGGTAGAACCGGGCGCGCCGGACAAGTGCGTCCGCACGGTGCATCTCGCATCGGGCCTCGCGGCTATCTATAGCTTTGAGGCTGGTGTGTTGCTGCGCTGGCGCGACTTCGACGCGGACATGGCGCTCTGGCTCGATCGCATCGGCGCCCAATAGGCCACGTGCACCGCCCGTCAGGCGATGCACGGATCAGCTTATTCGATGTCGTCGAGATCGATATCGAGGATCGACATCGAAAACATGTAGGATTTGTCGCCGTCTTCGTCGTCGACATGGATGAGGCCGATCGATTCTTCGCCGATGAAGACCTCGACGGAGTCGTTGAGCTTGGCGCGCGGACGGACGTCGATGTTCTTGTTGTTGAACGTCCGTTGCAGGAATTTCTGCAGCTTGATGATTTCGGGATGGTTCACGGCAAACGTCCTGCTGTCTGAGATTGGGCGCAATCTAGTGTTTGAGGGGCGGCTGGCAACCCCCGAAAAACCCTTTTTAGCGGTGACAACCCGAGCCGGCAGCTTGGCGCGCGGTCTCAGTTCTTGTCGTAGACAAGCACCATCTGGTCCATCACCAGGGCCGGCTGGGCGCAGCCGGCTTCGCCAATGACCTTGGCCGGAACGCCGGCGACGGTGGTCCGCGGCGGCACTTCCTTGAGCACGACCGAGCCGGCGCCGATACGCGAGCAATCACCGACCTGGATATTGCCAAGCACTTTGGCGCCAGCGCCGATCAACACGCCATTGCCGATCTTGGGATGACGATCCTGATCGGACTTGCCGGTGCCGCCAAGGGTGACATTTTGCAGCATCGAAACATTGTCGCCGACGACGGCGGTCTCACCGATCACAAGGCCGGTGCCGTGATCGAGCATGATGCCCTTGCCCATGACGACGGCTGGATTGATATCGACCTGAAAAACCTGGCTCGCGCGGCTTTGGAGGTAAAGCGCGAAATCGCGGCGCCCGGCTTTGAACAGCGCGTGGGCGAAGCGATGTGTCTGGATCGCCTGGTAGCCCTTGAAATAAAGAAGCGGCTCGATGGCGCGGTGGCATGCGGGATCGCGTTCGAGGGTTGCAGCGAGATCAACGCGCGCGGCTTCACCGATCGCCGGCGTATCGCGCAGGACTTCCGCGAACGTCTGGCGGATGATGTCGGCGGAAACGTCTTCGTGATCGAGGCGGGAGGCCAAGCGATGCGCAAGGGCCTCTTCGAAGGTTTCGTGATTAAGCACCGTCGTCAGCGCCATCTTGCCGAGCGCAGGATCGGTATCGAGGATCTGGCGGGCACCGGCGCGGACCGCTTCCCAGACAGGATCCACCGTCTTGATCTGTGCCGACTTGTGGGCAATGCCGGTCATGGCGCCAAACTCCGCTTTATCGAGACTTACCGATATAAGCCATCTCATTGCCCAACTCAAAGGGTTGGCGACGGATTTGGTTCACGGTTTCCGATGAGAAGGAAAAGTTCTTCCCAGAAACTCCAGCGCCGCTGCCTTGAATTTGGTGTCGCCAGTCGCCCGCATATGGTCGCGGCGCGGAATGACGAAGCTTTCGCCATGGGGCAACAGCTCGGCCAGCGGCTCCGGCGGCGCAGCCATTTCGTCCACTTCGCCGATGGCAACCAGCACCGGCACCTCGATCCTTCGCACATCGGCACGAGCCATTGGCTGGCGCGAAGTTTCCATGCATGCGGCAAGCGCTTCGCGATCCGAGCCGGTGTGATCAGCAAAAATCCGGAACTGTCGGGCTGTCGGATGCGTGAGATCGGCGAGGCGCGGTGCGCGAAGACCGGCAATAATGTCATTGCCGTCTGTGAGGCCGTTGATGAGATTCATTCCCATGCCGCCGAAAATGGCCGCGGCGACGCGCTCCGGATGATGGAACGCGAGGAAGGCCGCGACGCGTGCGCCCATGGAATAGCCGAGTAGCGCCACATGCTCTTCCCCCAGATGGTCGAGGAGCGCGATGGCATCCTCCATCATCCGTTCGGGATAATAGGCTTCAGGATCATGGGGCTTGTCCGACTGCCCATGGCCGCGATGATCAAAGGTGATGGCGCGATATCCAGCGCCAACCAGTGTCTCGACCCAGCCTGTGTCGATCCAGTTGACTTTGCCGCTCGAAGCAAAGCCATGAATGCACAGCACGCCAGGCCCGTCACCGGCGGTTTCATAGGCGAGGGAATAGCCGCTGGACTGAAACATCGGCATGGCGAACTCCTTTTGAGGGAGTGTTTAGCTGCGAGAAGACGGATGTGCCAAGACCGATGTCATGATCGGGAATCGCAGGCGCCCTTTGTTGACGACGCTTAGAAGGGTGATCAAGAATGGCGCGGACGCTGCAAACGTCGACCGCGTGGCCATCCCACCCCGCCCCTTCCCTTCTGCGCCTCACTTGGCTATGGTCCGGCGCAAATCCCGACCCCACAGGTTTGACTATGGCACACGGCACCACGCCTCATTTCCACAACACCGAAGGCCTGCGCAGCATCGAGGTTGGCTCCAAGGAATTCCAGTGTGTCGGCGCCCTGCCCCCGTTCGATCATCCCCATGTCTTTCTCGACATGGGCAAGGACACCGAAATCGTCTGCCCCTATTGCTCGACGCTCTACGTGTTCAAGGCAGAGCTCGGCGCCGGCCAGGCCAAACCCGCTTCGGCGATCTTCAAGGCCTACGCTGCCTGAGCCTGAACATGCCCGCATCGGGCCGTAGCTATATCATTGCCGGGGCCGGCATTTCCGGCCTCACCCTGGCGCTGACCCTCGCCAAGTTCGGGGCGACCGTTGTCGTGCTCGAACGGAATGCGACGCTGCAGGAGGCTGGCGCCGGCCTGCAGATCAGCCCCAATGCGCGGCATGTGCTCGACAGGTTAGGGCTTGATGTTGCCATGGCCCATTATGCCATGGAGCCGGCAGCTCTCGACAGCTACCGCGGCTGGGAGACCAAGCCGTTTTTCAGCATGGAACTCGGGCCGCTGATGACTGAAAAGTTCGGCGCTCCCTATGCCGTGATGCACCGGGCCGACCTTGCCGACGCGCTTTACAAAGCTACGCGGCGGTTCGCCAATATCGATATCATCTTTGGCGTGCGGAACTGGGACGTGGCCTCCCATGCGCGTGGGGTCACCGTTTCTGTCGATGAAGCCGACGGGCAGACCCGAACGACGCGGGCCAATGCCTTCATCGGCGCCGATGGCGTTCATTCGCATACGCGCCGCGCAATTCTACAAGGGCCCGATGCAAAATTCGGCGGACGAATCGCCTGGCGGGCCTTGGTCTCGGCGGACTCTGTTGCAGGCCAGATCGCTCCCGATCGTGTTTCGGTGTTCTTCGCTGCCGGCTATCATCTCGTTTGCTATCCCCTGCCACATCGTCGCCAGGTCAATCTGGCGCTTTTCCTGCCCGGCAAGGCAGAGGCACAACCGCAGCTACCCAAGCTGCAAGCCCGCGGCGTTATCGGTGTCTTGCTCGCGGCAGCTGGACAGAACTGGACGCCGTGGCCGCTCTACACGGTCGAGACGCCGGTCTGGCATCGGGGGAATATCGGCCTCGTCGGGGATGCCGCACACGCCATGGTGCCCTTCCAGGCCCAGGGAGCAGCCATGGGCATCGAGGACGCGGCGACACTCGGTCCGCTGCTTGCCGAATCCGACGAACCGGAATCGGCCCTCATGCGTTACGAGGCGATAAGACGGCCGCGGGTTCAGCGCGTAGCGAAACTCTCGGCAGCCAATGGGCGGATTTTTCATATGCGATGGCCACTCACCCTGGCGCGCGACACGGTGATGCGACTGCAAGGACCGCAGGGGCATCTCAAAAGACTGGGCTGGATTTACGGGCACAATGTCGCGCCGGAGGAAACCGGACTTTAGGGCTTCGGCCCTTGCGTTGCGTTGGTGGCCCGTGTCAATTGCCCGACACTGGCGAGTGGGACTGAAAGGGAACGGAACACCGCATGCAAGCTGCGACACGCTCCCGACTGGCCCTTGCCTGCATTCTCACCACAGTTCTCATCGACATGATCGGCGTCGGCATAATCGTGCCGGTTTTGCCAGAACTGCTCGAGGAATTGACCAGAGGCAGCGTTGCCAATGCCGCGGTCATCGGCGGCTATCTGGTGTTTGCTTATGCCTCCATGCAGTTCTTGTTTTCCCCTGTTCTCGGCAACCTTTCCGATCGCTTTGGACGCCGGCCGATCCTGCTGGCGTCACTCCTCGGGCTGACGTTTGATTATCTGATGATGTCGATTGCGCCCTTCGTCTGGTATCTTTTCATCGGGCGGATCATTGCGGGTATTGCGGGCGCTGCGCTGGCTACCGCAACCGCCTATATGGCTGATATTACCCCGCCTCATAAACGGACCCACCGGTTCGGGCTGATCGGCGCCGCTTTCGGGCTCGGTTTTATCATCGGGCCGGTGATCGGCGGCGAACTCGGCGAACTGGGGCCACGCGTGCCGTTCTATGCTGCGGCAGCTCTCGCCTTTTCAAACTTTCTTTTCGGCCTTTTGGTATTGCCTGAGAGCCTGCCCAAGGCCAATCGGCGCAAGTTCAACATCAAGCGTGCCAACCCCTTGGGTGCAGTGGCGGCTCTTCGGCAGTATCCCTCGGTGCTGTGGCTCCTAGCGGTACTGTTTTTCCTCCAGCTCGCAACTCAGGCGCTGCCGACCATCTTCAGCTATTTCACGGTCGAGGTGTTCAACTTCACCTCGTCGACCATCGGCCGAACGCTTGGAGCCTTCGGCATCGGCTTTGCGTTCAGCCAGGCCGTGCTGGCCGGGCCGCTATCCAAAGGCATCGGCGAACCGGCGATCGGCATTGTGGGCCTCTTGGCGGCAGCAGCAGCTTTCGCCGGCATTGCGTTTTCGGCCGACGTCTATCAGCTCTACCTCTTTATCGCGATCGGAACGGTCAGCGGTCTCGCTCCGCCGGCCATCAACGGTTTGCTGTCGCGTCAGGTGCCCGACAATAGCCAGGGCGAATTACAGGGCGCCGTCAACGCGGCGAGCTCGCTTGCGACCATCATCGGGCCGCTGGCAGCGACGCAGATCTTTTCCTATTATTCTGACACATCCGTTTCGGGCCATTATTTCCCGGGTGCACCCTTTATCGCCTGCGGCGTGGCGGTGGTAATCGCGCTCCTGATTTTTGCCGCCGCGGCCTGGCGCTTCGAGCTTGGCCACCGGCCGAGCATTGCGGACTACCCGCATGTCCCGGATCTGCCCAAGCCTGGCCAATTGCGCATTGCCCCGATCGAGGAAGACAATGACGACAATACGCGCCGCCGTTGACGATGATCGAGACGCGATCCTCTCGATCATCGCGCCGGTTTTGCGCGCCGGCGAAACCTACGCGATCGACACAGACCTCAGCGATGAGCAGATCCTCGATTACTGGTTCATGCCGGCGCATGCGGTGTTCGTAGCTGACGACAGCGGCAAAATACTCGGCACGTATTACCTGATGGCCAACCAGCGTGGCGGCGGCAAGCATGTCGCCAATTGCGGCTATATGGTTTCGCCGGAAGCGCAGGGGCGTGGGCTGGCGCAGGCAATGTGCGAACATTCCCAAGGCATTGCCAAGAACCGCGGCTTTCTCGCGATGCAGTTCAACCATGTTGTTTCGACCAACACGCGCGCCGTAGCGCTTTGGCAGCGCCTCGGATTCGAAATCGTCGGCACGCTGCCCAAGGCATTCCGGCACCCGGTGCATGGGCTCGTCGACAGCTACGTGATGTTCAAGACGCTCTGAACCGGCAAGGGGCCAGAAGCGTAATAGCTACATGGCTATCCTGCGCTTCATCCTCGGCGACCAACTTTCACGAAACATCGCAACACTGCGGGATCTCGATCCCGAGCGGGATGTGGTGCTTATGGCAGAGGTGGGCAGCGAGTCGACGGTTGTGGGATTTCACAAGCAGAAGCTTGCCTTCATCTATTCGGGGATGCGGCACTTCGCCGAGGATCTGCGGCGTGAGGGCATCACGGTCGACTATGTGGCGCTGACCGAAGCGGACAATACTCAAAACCTCGAGGGCGAACTCAATCGAGCCCTGGCGCGACACAATGTCGATGGCGTCGTCGTTACCGAGCCTGGGGCGTGGCGCGTCAAGGACATGATGACCGGCTGGGAAAGCCATCTGGGCGTGCCCGTCGAGGTGCGCGAGGACGATCGGTTTATCTGCAGTCACGCTCGCTTTGCGGCCTGGGCTGAAGGCCGGCAGAGCTTTCGTATGGAATACTTCTACCGCGAGATGCGTCGCGAAACTGGCCTGCTGATGGAGAACGACGGACCAATCGGCGGGCAGTGGAATTTCGACGCTGAGAATCGGCAATCGCTGCCCGATAACTACCGGCCACCGGAGCGGCTACGGTTTGAGCCAGACGCCATAACGCGCGCAGTGCTGGAACTCGTCACCGAGCGATACCACAAAAATTTCGGCGATCTCGAACCCTTCGAATGGGCCGTGACCCGTCAAGGCGCGCTGCAGGCGCTTGATCATTTCATCGAGCATTGCCTGCCTGACTTCGGCACCTATCAGGATGCGATGAAATCGGGCGAGCCGTTTCTAAACCATGGGCTGATTTCACCCTACCTCAATATCGGTTTGCTGGACCCGCTGGAGGTGTGCCGGGCGGCGGAGCGGGCGTATCTCGATGGGCAGGCGCCTCTGAACGCTGCCGAGGGCTTCATTCGGCAGATCATCGGCTGGCGCGAATATGTGCGCGGAATCTATTGGCTGAAGATGCCGGACTATGCGGAAACGAACCATCTCAAGGCCAATCGTGACCTTCCGTGGTTCTACTGGTCCGGCAAGACGCGAATGAATTGCCTCGCAAATGCGATCGGCGACACGCGGCGGCATGCCTATGCGCACCATATCCAGCGGCTGATGGTCACCGGCAATTTCGCGCTTCTGGCGGGGATCGAGCCGCGGCAGATCGAAGCCTGGTATCTGGCGGTCTATATCGACGCCTTTGACTGGGTCGAGCTGCCAAACACCCATGGCATGGTCATGTTTGCCGATGGCGGCCTTCTGGCTTCGAAGCCCTATGCGGCGTCCGGCGCCTATATCAACCGCATGTCGGACTATTGCAGCGGTTGCGTCTATAGCCCGGCGACCAAGGATGGCGAGAAGGCCTGTCCGATCACCCTGCTCTACTGGAATTTTCTGATCGAGAACCGACAGAAGCTGCAGGGCAACCGGCGCATGGCGATGCCATATCGGAACCTCGACCGGATGAATGCCACGCAGCGGAAGAGTATCGAGGCGCGCGCGAGCGCGTTTCTGAATGGGCTATCGGCCACCGAAGACGAGCCGGAGGCGCCGCAGATGCGGCTGGATGTCTGAGCTTTTCTGCAGCCACAATGAAAACACCCTCGGGTTGGGCCCGAGGGTGATGCTTCAGATGGGGTTGGCGCTTCCGCGCCGGACGGATTATTTGCCCAGCGTTGACGGCCAGGTGCCGTGGAGGTCGGTGCCACGGCCCTCGATTTCAAAGCCGTGTGCGCCGAAGAAGTCGCGCTGGCCCTGAATGAGATTGGCGGTGCCCTGAGCCTGGCGATAGCTGTCGAAATAGCTCAGCGCAGCCGAGAGACAGATCATCGGGAATTCGCCGATGGCAGCGGCAGCGACGACCTTACGCAGGCTCGGGTGCGCGTCCTTCATGATCTCGACAAAGTCGGGAACAACGAGAAGGTTAGTCGCTTCGCCCTTGGCGTAGGCGGATGACATCTGGTCGAGGAAGCGCGAGCGGATGATGCAGCCGGCGCGCCAGATCTTGGCGATCGTGGCGAGCGGCAGCGCCCAGCCGTTTTCTTCCGATGCCTTGGCGATCACCGCAAAACCCTGAGCGTAGGACACGATCTTGCCGGCGAGGAGTGCCTTTTCGAGATCGGCCAGGGTGACGTCGGTTTTGGCGCGGTTCGGCTTGCCGTAGATGCCTTCGGCAGCAACGCGTTCCGACTTGCGCGACGAAATCGAGCGAGCAGCGACGGCGCCTTCGATGGCGGTTGCCGGCACGCCCATCTGCTGGGCAGCGATCGCGGACCACACACCCGTGCCCTTCTGGCCGGCCTTATCGAGGATCAGATCGACAAGCGGCTTGCCCGTCTGATCATCGACCGCGTCAAGAACGTGGCCGGTGATTTCGATAAGGTACGAATTGAGCGGCCCCTTGTTCCATTCCTTGAAGACGTCGGCGCAAGCCTTTGGCGACATGCCCAAACCGTCGCGCATGACACCATAGACTTCAGCGATCATCTGCATGTCGCCATATTCGATGCCGTTGT
This sequence comes from Devosia soli, assembly GCF_000970455.1. Classification (GTDB taxonomy): domain Bacteria; phylum Pseudomonadota; class Alphaproteobacteria; order Rhizobiales; family Devosiaceae; genus Devosia; species Devosia soli. The sequence continues at coordinate 158,210 of NZ_LAJG01000014.1, forward strand.
GGATGGTCTTGACGAAATGGCCCGCGCCACCTTCGCCGAGATAGGCGCAGCAGCTTTCGCCGTTGAATTTGGCGGCGATCGCCGTGAGCACGGGCTCAGCGTTATGCCACTGTTCCTTGGAGCCGCCGACCATGATCGAGGGACCATGACGAGCGCCTTCCTCGCCACCGGAAACACCGACGCCGAGATAACCGATGCCCTTGGGCTTGAGGTAATCGAAGCGGCGCTGGGTGTCGGTAAAGAGCGAATTGCCGCATTCAATAATGGCGTCGCCCTTTTCGAGGTGCGGCAGGAGCTGTTCGATCATTTCGTCGACGGGCTTGCCGGCCTTGACCATGATGATGATCGAGCGCGGGGCCTTCACCGCCTGGACGAATTCGGCGAGGTCATATTTCGCCGTGACCTTGCCATCGAGGCCTTCCTTCTTGGCCTCTTCCACGAACTCGTCGATGCGGCCGGGCGACCGATTGTGGACGGCGATGGAATAGCCCTTTTCCGCGATGTTGAGCGCGAGGTTGGAACCCATCACCGCCAAGCCGATCAGGCCGATATCTGCATTCGCCATGAAGCTGTCCTTCCGAAGTCTTCGTCGCCGTCAAAATGTCGTGCGCCATGCGCGCGGTGCATAGCATGCGGCCGCGACAATGACCACAAAGCGGGCGAGCTGGAAAGGGCGAAGCGGGCAATTTTCGACCATTTCGTCGTGCTTGTATGGAAGGTTTGGCGTGTGTCTTGCCTCATAGCGCTTTGGATGGGTAGAAGGCTTCAGGCAAGAAGGATTGCATATGAGCCAACGCTCGCCATTTGATCTCCAGGGCCAGCGCGCGCTTGTCACCGGCTCAAGCCGCGGGCTTGGTTTTGCTATGGCGAAGGCACTGGCTAGCGCGGGCGCCGATATTATCCTCAACGGGCGTGACACCGTGGCGCTCGGTGCGGCGGCGGAAGACCTTGCGAACACGGGGGTCGAGGTCAAGGCGCTGGCTTTCGATGTGACGAGCGAGGATAGCGTTGCAGAGGCAATGCTCTATTGCGAGCGCGAGATCGGACCGATCGACATTCTTGTCAACAATGCCGGCATGATGGTCGGTGGAGCGCTAGAAACCTATCCGCTCGATCGGTTCGAAGCGCTGTTGTCGGCCAATCTGGTCTCCGCCCTTCTCGTCTCGCAAGTCGTTTCAAAAGGCATGCTGCAGCGTGGTCGGGGCAAGATCATCAACATCTGCTCGACACGCGCCGATCGCCCCCTGCCCGGCAATGGACCTTATGCGGCGACCAAGGCTGCGCTGGTAAACCTGACGCGGAGCATGGCGCTCGAATGGGCGCCGCGTGGTCTCCACGTTAACGGCATCGCGCCCGGCTTTTTCGCGACCGAGATGAACGCCGCGCGCATGGCCGATCCAAACTTTCAGCCGTTCATGTCTCGCGTCTCGCCGATGGGGCGCTGGGGCGAACCTGACGAAATGGGCGGCGCGGTCGTCTTTCTGGCGTCCGCAGCGTCCAGCTTTGTCAATGGACACATACTTTACGTCGATGGAGGCCACAATGCAGCAGTCTGAACCCGCGCGCATCATTATCGTCATGGGCGTCAGTTCTTCGGGCAAATCCACTGTCGGCGCAGCGCTCGGCCGGGCCCTCCACGCGCCATTTCTCGATGGCGACCGATACCATCCGGAAGCCAATGTCGAAAAGATGCGGGCCGGTATTCCGCTGACCGATGATGATCGCTGGCCGTGGCTCGAGGCCCTCGCGGCTGCGCTCAAGGAAGCGGCGGATAAGAAAAAGGGAATTGCCGTGGGGGCTTGCTCAGCGCTGAAGAAAGCCTATCGCGATTTTATCACCGAGAAAGCAGGCGAGCCGGTGTGCTTTGTCTATCTTCACGGCAGCCGTGATGTCATTGGCGAGCGCATGGCCAAGCGCAGCCATGAATACATGCCAACCAGCTTGCTCGACAGCCAGTTCGCGACGCTCGAAGTGCCCGACCCGGCAACTGAGAACGTCATCGTCGTGCCCGTGACCGATCCGGTCAACCGGATCGTGACGACGGTGACCGACAAACTCGAACACCTCAAAAGTTTCAAGCGCTGGCAGTAGTTTTCGACCGAAACGCCCCTGTTATAACCTGGGTGGGATCACGGACTGGGCAATGAGCCCATGGTTGCGATTCCCACCCTGTCCCGCAAGAGCCGATTACTGCGCGGCGTAGCCGCCATCGACCAGATGGTAAGAGCCGGTAATGAACGAAGCCGCGTCGGAGAGAAGGAAGAGGGTCAGCGCCGCAACTTCGTCGGACTGACCGAGGCGGCCGACCGGATGCAGGGCGCGCAGGCCATTCAGCGTTTCCGAGGGTGTGGCGGAGCCAAGCAGCGGCGTTTCGATGAAGCCGGGACCCACTGCGGTGACGCGAATGCCGTCCTTGGCATAATCGATGGCAGCGGCCTTGGTTAGACCGACAACGCCATGCTTGGCCGAGACGTAGGCCGGGGCGCTGGCAAAGCCATTGGTGCCAAGAATCGAGGCCATATTCACGATAGCGCCGCCGCCATTTTTGAGCATGGCCGCGATCTCGTACTTCATCGAATAGAAGACGGAGTTGAGATTGACGTCGATGACCTTGTGCCAATCTTCAAAAGTATAGTCGCCGGCCTTGGCTGCCTTGCCACCGATGCCGGCATTGTTCACGGCAAGGTCGAGCTTGCCAAAAGTATCCACGGCGAACTGTACGGCCTTTTCAACCTGGTCGATCTTGCTGACGTCAACCGCGACGGCAGCAGCCTCGCCACCGGATGCCTTCACGGCATCGACGGTTGCTTGCGCTGCATCGAGCTTGAGATCGGCAACAACGACCTTAGCGCCGCGCGCCGCCAACTGCTTGACGACGGCCTCGCCGATGCCGGATGCGCCACCCGTTACGAATGCGACCTTTCCCGAAAAATCCTGTGACATAGCAATCTCCTTTGTCTCTCCTGGAGATATGCAGTTTGGGCGGCGGCGCAACGTGGATTGCAATCGCCTCTCGTGAACGGATTGTTCAAACGCGATGCGAACTTATTCGGGAACGCCGGGAGTACGGGATAGGCTCGCATTGGCATAGCGGTCATCGTCGGTGACTTCCTCGCCCACCCAATCGGGCAGGATGACAATGTCCTCTTCGGTCTCCATCTCAACCTCGGCGAGAACGAGCCCAGCGTGGTGCCCTTCAAAGACATCGATCTCCCACAGATGTTCGCCGAAAGGCACTTTGTAGCGGCGCTTTTCGACGATGTTGGGAAATGACAGCGTCATCATCTGACGGGCGTCGTCGAGCGGCACCTCATATTCGAATTCCGGGCGAGTCAGCCCTATGGGCGCGCCCTTGAGAGTAAGGACGGCACGCTCGTCATCGAAAATACGGATGCGTACGGTGGCCTTGGCGCTGGTGGATAGATAGCCCTGCTGGAGCCGCGAGGAACTCTCCGCCGCGTTCTTCCAAGCATCGCCCTTCAGCAGAAACTTGCGTTCGATTTCCGCAGCCAATTCAATCTTCCTTCGCCACGCGTTTCAAATTTGCCGCCCCTTCTGTCAGCGCCGTCCAAGGGCAATTTTGCCTTAATCTCAGAGGATTTGGGTAACGAAAATGGTACCGATGTGTTTGGTCCGCTGAACCTGTAAAAGCATGGCCCCGCTCAGAAGGCGAATTGCATCTGCCCGGGCGGTGCACCAAGGTTTACGCCCTCCAACGCCAGCATGACGCGCTTGGTCGCGGTGCCGCCGGGCGCCGAGAACCCACCAGCCCCGCCTTTGGCAGCCACCACGCGATGGCAGGGAATGATCAGCGGGACAGGATTGGCGCCCATGGCCTGACCGACGGCGCGCGACAAGCCGATGTCGCCCAATTGCCGCGCCATGTCGCCATAGGTCGTGGTCGAGCCGCGCGGGATGGTCAGCAGCATGTCGTAGCACCGGCGGTGAAATGACGGTATCCCGTCAAGATCGAGCGCCGTTTCAGCAAAATCGACGCTCTCGCCATCGGCATAGTCTTCGATTTTGTCGATGACGCTTGCAACAGCCCGCGGCGGCTCGCCCCTTTCGGCACCGAGTATGTCAAGGCGATACTCAAGCGCTATCGCTTCGTTTCCGGGCAGGAAAACGCGGCGGATGCCACGGTCGGTCCAAACCAGGGCGAATTGCCCAAGAGCGGTGTCGAAGGTCGTGCTGAACATGAGGAGAGCATAGTAGGGTTGGTGAAAGCGGCCAAGCTCTGCTAAAGCCGCGGCATGCCCGGTCCCATGCCAACCCTCCTTAACTATTTTCCACCCACCGATCCCTATCTCAACGTCATCCATGTCGATGACGATATCCTCGTCGTCGACAAGCAGAGCGGACTTCTGAGCGTACCGGGCAAGGATCCGAGCCTTTGGGACTGTGTCGAATATCGCGCGCGCCAGACCTGGCCGACAGCCGGTATGTGTCATCGGCTCGATAAGGACACGTCAGGCGTGCTTGTCCTCGCGCTCAACAAGCGCGCCCACGGCCGTATCGGCAGCCAGTTCGAACATCGGCAGACGACCAAAAGCTACATAGCCCGCGTATCCGGGATCATCGCCGAAGACAGGGGCTTGGTGGACCTGCCGCTGGCGACCGATTGGGAAAACAAGCCGCGCCAGCGCGTCGATTTCGAAAACGGCCGTCACGCAACGACCGAATGGGAAGTTCTCGAGCGCGAAACCAATGCCACACGAGTGAGGCTCGTGCCGCTCACCGGCCGGACGCATCAGTTGCGCGTCCATATGAAGGCATTGGGCCACGTGATCCTCGGCGACGCCTTTTACGCCGAAGGCGCGGATTTTGCCGCAGCGGACCGTCTGCAACTGCATGCGGCCGAACTCGGCTTGACGCATCCGACTAGCGGCCAATTCATGGCCTTCGTCGCGCCGACGCCGTTCTGATCAGTCCTTGAACGCCACTTCGATCCGCTGGAAAATGCTGCCTTCCTTCATGGTATCGAGCCATCTGCGGAAGTCTGCGACATCATTGAAGCCAGCGCGGCGGGCATCGGCATCGGTAACGTCGTCGGCGTTCATATCGGTGACGGAGAGGATCGAAAGTACGCCAAGCTTGGTTTTGAGCGTGCCTCCCGTCTTGACCGTCGGGCGATTCCAGCGGCGGAAGATCACGTCGACCTTGCCTGCCTTGATGTCTTCGAGGAGCGAGAGTTTGAGCAGCATCAGTCTAGAACCGCCGTGGCCGTGATCTCGATTCGGAGACCCTTGGCCAGCAATTCCTTGACGACGACGGTGGCGCGAACCGGAAAGGGTTGCTGAGTGAAGAACTCGCGATAGACCGCGTTCATGCCGGGGGCATCGGCGCTATCGATGAGGAAAATCTGTACCATCGCGAGATTGGCAAGCGTACCGCCAGCGGCCTTGAGCGCAATCTGCAGGTTTTCGATGCAGCGGCGCGCCTGCGCCTCGACGCCGCCTTCGACGATCTCGCCGGTGACGGGGTCTTCGGCGATGGCGACCAGCCAGAGATGCTTGCCGGCGCGCACCGCGTCATTGATCGGCGCCGAGGATGGGGCAATGCCGGTTTCGATGCGTTCGATCATCTGGCCTCCGGGGTTGAGAATCGTCACAGCGCAATTGTCTTGCGCACCGCCTTGTGACAAACACGGGCCACCGAGCCAAGCGGGCGTGGTGAAACTGGTAGACACAAGGGACTTAAAATCCCTCGGCTAACGCTGTACGGGTTCGATTCCCGTCGCCCGCACCATACCCTGTCCCGAGCGCTCATGAGACCCTGGATCCATCTCGATACGGCCAATGTCCCGGGGGACAAGACCCAGCTCAGGCTGATGCAGCGCGGGGAAGAATTTTCGATCATGCTCGGCACCAACGAGCTGATGAACAGCCGGCTGAGCGGCTCGGAAGAAGCGCTGGCGACGCTGAGTGCGGCACGGATCGGCAAGCGGACAAAGGCGCGGATTCTCATTGGCGGTCTCGGCATGGGCTTTACCCTGCGCGCCGCGCAGGCGAGTTTTGGGCCGGACAGCGAACTCATCGTTGCCGAACTGGTTCCTGAGATTATCGTCTGGGCCCGAGGCCCGCTCGCGCCGGTTTTCGGTGCTTGCCTCGATGATCGGCGGGTCAGCATCGTAAACGACGATGTTGGCAAGGTGATCGCAGCGGCCAAGGCGACGTATGACGCCATTCTGCTCGATGTGGACAATGGGCCGGATGGCGTGAGCCGGGAACAGAACGATCGGCTCTATGGGCTCAAGGCGCTGCGAAAATCCCGGGACGCCTTGCGCCCGGGTGGCGTATTGGCCGTCTGGTCTGCGCATCCCAGCGAAGCGTTCGTGAAGCGCCTGGGATCAGCTGGATTTGCCGTCGAGGAGGTCAAGGTGCGCGCGCGCAGCGGTGGACGCGGCGCGCGGCACTTTATCTGGATCGGGACAAAATCGGGCTGATCAGTCCGTGCCGCCCGAGATCGGCGCGACATAGGCCACATCAAGATCCCACGGGAAGAAGATCCAGGTGTCCTGGCTGACTTCCGTGATGAACGTATCGACCATCTCGCGGCCCTTGGGCTTGGCATAGACGGTGGCGAAGTGCGCGCCGGGCAGCATATCACGGACGACGCGGGCTGTGTTGCCGGTATCGACGAGATCATCGACGATCAAGATCTTGCCGCCGCTCTTTGCGAGGTCGAAAACCGGCTGGCTGATTTCCTTGAGAATCTTGATGCCGGTTTGGTTCTGATGGTCGTAGCTCTTGGCCGCGACCGTTTCGACCGTGCGGATATTGAGTTCGCGTGCGACGATCGCGGCCGGCACAAGACCGCCGCGGGCGATGGCGACGACGGCGTCGAACGGGCCAAGGCTCGCAAGGCGCCAGGCGAGCGCGCGGCTATCGCGGTGAAACTGGTCCCAGGTGACGGGAAACGACTTCTGGTTGGGATTGCTCAACGCTCAAATCTCCGAGGGGCGGCGCTTGTCTGTTCGTGTGGGCACGTCCTTAGCAAAAGCCAAGGCTCCCGCCAATCATTCCCCTGCGGGGGCGGCGATACCAGCCTTGGCGTGTGCCTCTGCCACCATGGCGCGCACTTTCCCGGCGGCCTCGGCAAGGCGGGCGTCGTCCGAAGACCGCAACACCAGTTCGGTCATGACCCGGTCCTTACCCATCTGCGGGTATGAGCCCATCTTTACGTCCGGAAATTCGGCCTGCAGCGTCGCGAGTGCGCCGCCAATGGTGCCTTCACCCACCGCCGCCTTGATCGTGACCGACTGGACCTTCTTGCCGCCCTGAAGCGTCGGCGCCAAGGCTTCGAGCATGGCGCGCATGATAACCGGCACGCCGGCCATCACGTGGACATTGCCGATCCGGAATCCGGGGGCGGCGCTGACCGAGTTGACGATCAGATCGGCGCCTTCCGGAATGCGGGCCATGCGCAGGCGGGCTTCGTTGACTTCGGTGCCGGTCTGCGCCCAGCGCGCTTCAAGCATGGCACGCGCCTGATCGTTGATCGGCAAGGCAACGCCAAATGCTTTGGCGATGGCGTCTGCGGTAATGTCGTCGTGAGTGGGGCCGATGCCGCCGGTGGTGAAAACGTATGTGTAGCGATGCCGAAGCGCGTTGACCGCCTCGATGATGGATTCCTCCACGTCGCTGACCACGCGCACTTCTGTCAGATCGATGCCAAGATCGGTGCAGAAATCGGCAACTGCGCCGATGTTCACGTCCTTGGTCCGGCCGGACAGGATTTCGTCACCGATCACCAAAAGACCGGCAGTCACGCGAGTTTGGGTGGACATGGAAGCATCCGTTTCTATGAAAGACCACAGATGACTGCCGCCCGGCACGGCGTCAAGCGCGCCGACTGAAGCCCTTTCAAACAGCGCAGCAGTTGACTAGGTTAAGGCGTCCCCTGGAGTCCTCAATGGTTACCTTCGTCGAAGCATCCGCCAAGTCTCGTCGCACGCCCGGCGTCATTCCGCTGCATGGCGAGGATGGGTTTGCCGGCATGCGCAAGGCCGGGGCTTTGACGGCAAAGGCGCTGGACATCCTCACAGAATTCGTCGAGCCGGGCGTGCCGACATCGAAGCTCGACCAGATCGCTTATGAGTTCGCGCGCGATAACAATGCCATCCCGGCTACGCTCTTTTACAAGGGCTATCGCCACTCGATCTGCACCTCGATCAATCACGTCGTTTGCCATGGCATTCCTGATGAGCGGGGCCTGCGCGAAGGCGACATCGTCAATATCGACCTTACGCTGATCGTCGACGGCTGGTATGGCGATTCGAGCCGCATGTATCCGGTCGGCGAGATTTCGCGGAAGGCCGAAAGGCTGATCGAAGTCACTTATGAAAGCCTCGCAGCAGGCCTTGCTGCAGCAAAGCCGGGCAATACGACGGGCGATATCGGTGCCGCTATCCAAGCGGTAGCGGAAGGCGAACGCATGAGCGTCGTGCGCGATTTCGTCGGCCATGGCGTTGGGCGGCTTTTCCACGACGAGCCCAACATTCTCCATTTCGGCACCCCCGGAACGGGCGTGCCGCTTAAGCCGGGCATGATCTTCACCATCGAACCGATGATCAATCTCGGCAAGCCACACGTCAAAATTTTGTCCGATGGCTGGACGGCCGTGACCCGCGACCGCACGTTGTCCTCGCAATGCGAGCATTCGATCGGCATCACCGAAACCGGCAACGAGGTTTTTACGCTTTCTCCTGGTGGGCTCTTCAATCCTCTGGCAGCGCGAGCAGCCTAATGCCCAAGCGCCCCGACGAATTCGACGAGGCGCTTTTTCCCCTCCCTGATGGCTCAGCGGTCATTCCCCCATCGGCCAAGCCGGCGAAGCAAGGCAAAGACACAGCTACCCCCGCCGCGCACGACCACAAAGGGCACCGCGACCGGGTTCGGCAGCGTTTCCTCAAGGTTGGTGGCGACGCCTTCGAGTATTATGAACTGCTCGAGATGGTGTTGTTTTTGGCTATTCCCTTCAAGGACACCAAGCCTCTAGCCAAGGCGCTGCTGCGCGAGTTCGGGTCCTTTTCTGCAGTGTTCAGCGCCAGCCACGCCCGCCTGTCGAAATTTCCAGGCCTTAGTCCAAGTTCGGCGGCTAATCTGAAGGTTATCCAATCCGTCGCGGCGCGCTTTGGGCGCGAAGGGATCGATAAGCAAAAGCCGATTCTCTCGTCGTGGCAGGAGTTGATCGACTACTGCCGAAGCGCCATGGCCTTCGAGAACGTCGAACAGTTTCGCATCTTGTTTCTCGACAAGAAAAACCGACTGATCGCCGACGAAGTGCAGCAGGTGGGAACAGTCGACCACACGCCGGTTTACCCGCGCGAAGTCATGCGTCGCACGCTCGAATTATCGGCTTCTGCGCTGATCCTCGTTCACAACCATCCCTCCGGCGATCCATCCCCATCGGCGGCAGACGTCAGGATGACGCGCGATATCGCGGACATCGCGCGACAGCTCGGCATCACGCTTCACGATCACATCATCATCGGGCGGTCGGGTCATGCCTCGTTGCGCGCTCTAAAGCTAATCTGACGGCTGCTGCTGAGCCTTCTGGCGACCGGTGAGCTTGTCGGTGATCTGCCGAATGTGACGCAGCCCGCTTTTGACCCGCGGATTTGCTTTCGCCTGCGCCCGAAATTTCTGGAACTGCTGGTGCAGGCCGACGGACAGATGGCCCTTGAGAGTCCGGCCGATATAATGCTGCCGGATCGGCATCTGCACATTGCACCAATGGCGCTTTTCGTCGGTGAAACCCGAGCCCATGTCGAACATGGTGAAGCCCGATTCGAAAACTGTCTGCATGACGCGCAGAAGGCATTGCTTGCCCGGCGAGCCACCCTGGATGGCGGGGTCGTCGCTCATCGAGGAGATGAGGCAGAAGATGCGCGAGCCATGGACGATGTTGTAGCGCACGGCGACAATCTCGCCATTGAGCCTGAGGACGTGGAGCCGCACATCGAGGCCGGAGCCCGGCTGCATGGCCTTCTGATAAAACGCGATAAGCTTGTCGTGGACGAACGTGTCGCGAATGCCTTGGGCACGAAAACGCGCAGATCGCTGACGGAACATCACCTCGATTGCCGCGCGGCCCTCGACAGGATCGGTAACCAGCTCGAAGCCGATTTCGCCAAGTGCGGCGAGGCGATCGCCCTGCTGCCGATCGTGCTTGCGGCGGCTGCGGCTGCGCTGGATTTTGTCGGCCTCGTCCCAGGACGAAAACTCCGAACGATAGAGCGTTTCGACAGCAAGACTGTCGCCGAGCTCATCGAAGAGCCCGCCAAAGCCGCTGATCTCTTTAGGGATGGCCCGAAGATAAACCGCGTCGGCATCACTTAGCTGCGCGACCATGGTCTGCCAAAGCCGCGCCCGCCCTGCCGGGCCGAGCTTGGAGAGCTTACGGTAATCCGAAATCGGCGCATAGCAGCCGACCTGGGATCGCGGAAACCATGTGTAAACGGTAACGCCGAGCTGACGGCGACGGTGGAGCGGCAGCAGCGCAACGGGCTCGCCATCGACCTCGCCAATGACGAAGCACTGGTCTTTAGTCGCGATCCCCCTGTCGGCAATCCAAAGGCGGATGAAATCAAAACTCTGACCGGGCGACTCGATGATCTCGGCAGTGAGCATCCGCCACACTGCTTCGACCTCTTCGATGTTGCGCGTGGCGCGCGCCGTAAGCCTGGCGCCGAAATGCACGCCAACCTCGGCCGAGAGGCTGGTATTCTCACTCTCTTCCGAGAGAGCGCGCAATATTGGCTGGCTTTCCACGCTGGCCGTGCCCATTTTTTCCGCCCCAATGACCGCGCCACTTTGGCTCAACCGAGTAAATCCCGGCTGAAGATTACGGATATATACGGCGATGGCGGCTGGAAAATTTCTGAAGGTTAAGGAAGTGCTGCTACGTCGGCATCAACCGAAATTGGCCAGCGCCGGAAACGTCTCGAGAAACCAGTATGAGATACGGGTGAAATTGCCCGTGAGAAAGAGCACGCCGGTGACGACCAGCAATCCGCCCATGACGCGCTCGACCGTGCGGAGGTGACGCTTGAAGGAATGGAAGAAGGTCAGGAACGGACCGATGGCGAGACCGGCCAGAAAGAACGGAATGCCAAGGCCCAGCGAATAAAGCCCGAGGAGCGAAGCGCCTTCCCAGGCAGTATCGCGGCTGGCAGCAACTGACAGAATGGCGGCGAGGACCGGCCCAATGCATGGCGTCCAGCCGATGGCGAAGGCGAGACCGAGAAGGAAACCGCCAAGAGGACCAGATGCCACGCCCGGTCCATTGTGGCGCATCTGCCGATCGAGCACCGCGAGCCGATAGACGCCGAGAAAATGCAATCCCATGGCTATGATGACGACGCCAGCGACCGGGGTCAGCAGCGGCAGAAGCTGACGGAAGGCCTGACCAAAGGCGGTAGCAGTGGCCCCGAGAGCCACGAACACAACGGAAAAGCCGAGGATAAAGAAGATCGAGGTGACGGCGACCTTGATGGTCAACTTGCCCGGCCCGTCAGCTTCGGCGCGCAGCTGATCGAAACTTGCTCCGCTCATATAGGTGAGATAGGGCGGCACAAGTGGCAGCACGCATGGGCTGAGAAAGCTCAAGACGCCAGCGCCGAGCACCAAAGGCAAAGAGAATTCCACGTCTGACGCTCCAGATTGGTGCCCCTCTTTAGCGCAGCAAGCGCAGAAGGCAATGTGCAGCACTGTCGCGTCGCGCCGTTGTGAGCTTTGCGGGGCTTACAGTTAATCTAGTTTAATGCCGCGCTGTTGCAGATACGGTAGGTTTCATCGTCGCTGCCTTTTCATTGGCATCAGCGACGACAGTCAATTGCCCTTAGCAAGAGGTTCAAGCTGCCGCCATAAAACAAGGGTGGCGCTCGTGAGCTCTCATCTGCATTTGACCATGGCCTGCCCGCATTGCCGTTCGGCAAATTCCATCACCACCGCCGATCTGCCGATCGGTACGCTGCTCGGCTGTTCCCGCTGCGGCACAACGCTTGCCTTCTGGCGCGGGCCGCGTCAGGGGTTTGAGCCCCTTTCTCTGACCGACGTCGCGCGAGTGGGTGAGAGCGAGGGGATGCCCGACATGGAGCGCCGCGCTTAGATCTTCACGGCGCCGCCTAGCAGACATTGGCCGCGGCAAGGGCTGTTTGAAATGATACGGACGGTATCGACGCACTAGGCCGCAACTGTCTCGGCGCTTGCCCCTTGGCGCTGGCGGCCCTATAGCACGCTTGTTCCTCCAAGTTTCTGCCGGCTGAGGTGCCACGTTATGTCCACCCGTCCCCTCCGCATTGCGCCTTCCATCCTTTCTGCCGATTTCGCAAGGCTGGGAGATGAGGTCAGAGCGATTGTCGAAGCGGGTGCGGATTACATCCATGTCGATGTGATGGACGGGCATTTCGTTCCCAATATCAGCTTTGGCGCGCCGATCATGAAGTCCGTTCGCGGTGTGACCGATAAGGTGTTCGACGTTCACCTGATGATTGCGCCCGTCGACGCCTACCTTTCGGATTTCGCGGCTGGCGGCGCCGATATCATCACCGTCCACGCAGAAGCGGGACCGCATCTGCATCGCACCCTCCAGGCCATTCGCGGGCTCGGCAAAAAAGTCGGCGTGGCGCTCAATCCGGCAACGCCCGTTTCCGCGATCCAGCATGTGATCGACGATGTGGACCTCGTGCTGATCATGAGCGTCAATCCGGGTTTCGGCGGCCAGAGCTTTATTCCGGAATCCGTCAACAAGATCCGTCAGGCGAAGGCACTGATCGGCGGCCGTACCATCGATCTGGAAGTCGATGGCGGCATCACCGCCGACAACGCACGCGCCGTCGTCGATGCTGGCGCAAACGTGCTTGTTGCCGGTTCCTCGATCTATGGCGGCAATGACCCTGAAACCTATGCAGGTCGCATTGCAGCCATTCGCGCGGCGGCGACAAGCCGCATCGCTTGACTCAATTTCTGACCTTTCAAGGCTAAGCCCATGATTCCGCGCTATTCCCGTCCCGAAATGGTGGCCAACTGGTCAGCCGAAACTCGTTTCGCCATCTGGTTCGAAATCGAGGCACATGCGACGAGCAAGCTTGCCGAACTGGGTGTCGTGCCCAAGGAAAGCGCGCAGAAGATCTGGGACGTCATGAACGCCCGCAAGGCGGAATTGGGTGATTATGGCTTCGATGTCGAACGCATCGACGAGATCGAGCGGACAACCAAGCACGACGTCATTGCCTTCCTGACTCACCTTTCGGAAATCGTCGGACCCGATGCGCGATTCGTGCATCAAGGCATGACATCGTCCGATATTCTCGACACGACGCTCTCGGTGCAGATGAAGCGCGCGGCCGATATCCTGCTGACCGATATCGATGCCCTGCTGGCCGCACTCAAGCGCCGGGCCCTCGAGCACAAGAACACGATCACCATCGGCCGCAGTCACGGCATTCACGCCGAGCCAACGACGTTTGGCGTGAAGCTTGCTGAAGCTTATGCCGAATTTTCTCGCAACCGCGCGCGACTCGTCGCGGCGCGTGACGAAATTGCGACCTGCGCCATTTCCGGCGCCATCGGCACCTTTGCCAATATCGACCCGCAGGTCGAGGAATACGTCGCTGAAAAACTAGGGCTTTCGATCGAGCCTGTTTCAACCCAGGTCATTCCGCGCGATCGTCATGCCATGTTCTTTGCGACCCTTGGCGTCATCGCCTCGTCTATCGAACGCGTCGCCGTCGAAATCCGCCACCTGCAACGCACTGAAGTGCTGGAAGCGGAAGAGTATTTTTCGCCGGGCCAGAAAGGCTCGTCGGCCATGCCGCACAAGCGTAACCCGGTTCTGACCGAAAACCTCACGGGCCTTGCGCGCCTTGTGCGCGGCATGGTGACCCCGGCGCTCGAAAACGTCGCGCTCTGGCACGAGCGCGATATTTCGCACTCTTCGGTCGAACGCATGATCGGGCCGGACGCGACGATTACGCTCGACTTCGCGCTGGCGCGCCTCACTGGCGTCATCGACAAGCTGGTCGTCTATCCGGAAAACATGCGCAAAAACCTCGACCTGCTCGGCGGCCTCCACAATTCCCAGCGCGTTTTGCTCGCCCTGACCCAGGCCGGTTACAGTCGCGAAGATTCCTACTCCGCCGTACAGCGCAACGCCATGAAGGTTTGGGAACATCGCGGCGATCGCGCCGGGCTGTTCGCGCAAAACCTCAAGAGCGATACGGCCGTCACGCTATCGGATGCGCAGATCGACGATATGTTTGACGACGCTTACCACCTCAAGCACGTCGATACGATCTTCTCGCGGGTTTTCGGCGAATGAGAATAGCCGACACCGACATCCTCATACTGCCAGGACTGGGCAATTCCGAGCCCGGCCACTGGCAGGTGCGGTGGGCCGAAAAAATGTCGACAGCGGCCTTGGTCGAGCAGGCGGATTGGGACGACCCCGACCCGGAGGACTGGGTCGATACGATCATCCAGGCCGTCGAATTAGCCAAGCGGCCGGTCGTGATCGTCGCTCACTCGCTGGCCTGCATCGCCCTCTCGCAGGCAGCTTCACGTTTTCCCCAAGGCAAGGTCCGAGGCGCATTGCTGGTGTCGCCGCCGGATATCGAGCTCAATGCCAATGTGCCGGAAGAAGCCACTGCCTTCGCGCCGGTCTCGCGCGATCCCCTGCCCTTTCCCTCGCTCCTCGTAATTTCGGACACCGATCCCTACTGCTCGCTCGAGCGCGCAGCCGATTATGCGGCCGCCTGGGGGTCCGACTTCCACCAGGCAGGGGACGCCGGCCACATCAACGTCCAATCCGGCCATGGCCCGTGGCCAGAGGGATTGATGATGTTCACCCGGCTGATGCAGCGACTATGATGGTCGGCTACACGCTGGTCCATGAGGCGCCCGGCGTCGACGACTACATGCGGCTCCGCGCGGTATCCGGGCTCAGCCCCAAGACGCGCGAGGGCGCTGCCGCTGGTTTGCCGAACACCTGGCATGGCGTCCACTTCCTCTTCGAGGGGCGGCCGGTCGCGATGGGCCGCATTATCGGCGACGGCGGAACGGCCTTCCAGATCGTTGATATGGCGGTCGAGCCGGAGCATCAAGGCAAGGGCCTCGGCAAGGCGATCATGACTGCGCTGGTTGAAGAGCTGCAAAGCCGCGCGCCTTCGGGCGCTTATGTGAGCCTCGTAGCCGACGGCGAGGCTAGGCACCTCTACGCAAAGTATGGCTTCGAGCCAGTCATGCCCAGATCGATCGGCATGGCCATAGTAATCCGTCGCTGAAGAGAAGTGGCTCGAGTTCGACGCCGAGTTGCCCGCTTTCTGCCTAACTTACTGAAATCTGGGCGAAATCTGGCGGACCGGAATTAAATCTTCTTAACTTGAGAGCGCGTTTGCCGAGGCTTAAACCCGTTCTCGTCGGTTTGGAGCCGCCGGCGGGGTACGAAGGATCCTGCGACGCGACGACCCCCGAAAACCGACTTATGGCCGCGCATCGGCCCGTCTCATGGAGACATAAATCATGCGCAACTTCGTCGCCCCACTCTTTATTGCCCTGCTCGTTGCCGCCCCGGCAAGCGGCGCCTTTGCCGCATCGGCCATGGCACCTGCTGCAAAGCCTGCGGCTGCTGCTTCGATCTCCGCAGACCAGTCCATCAATGGCACGGTCAAGAGCTTCAACCTGACTGCTCGCTCGCTGCAGCTTGCCGATGGCAGCTGGTATTTCCTGCCACTGAACACCAAGTTTCCTGACGTCAAAGCGGGAGATAAGGTCACAGTGCACTTCAAACAGGACGGTTCGAACCACGACGTGACGGCCATCGACGTCGGCTGATCAACCCCCGCTCACCAATTTCCTTGCGTTAAGGCCGTCCGGCGATCGGGCGGCCTTTTCGCTTTTTATCGTGGGTTTTCGAACCTGGCTTAGAACCGCTCCAGATCGACGCCAATTCGCCGAAATCCCGCCTAACTCACTGAATTCGAGGCTAAATCTGGATTGCCGGAATTAAATCTTCTTAACTTGAGAAGCGGTTTTGGCGGGCCTAAACCAGTCCTCGTCGGTTTGGAGCCGCCGGCGGGAAACGAAGGATCCCGCGACGCGACGACCCCCGAAAACCGACTTTTGGCCGCGCATCGGCCAGTCTCATGGAGACCATCATGCGCAAATTTATTGCCCCGCTCTTCGTTGCCCTGCTTATCGCCGCACCTGCAAGCGGCGCATTTGCCGCCACGGCAATGGCGCCAGCTGCCAAGCCGGCCGTTTCGGCACAGGCTGAGCAGTCTATTTCAAGCACCGTGAAGTCCATCGACCTCAAGGCACACACGCTTACACTTGCGGACGGGAAGACCTACCAGTTGCCGACCACGTTCAAGGACCCCGGCCTAAAGGCGGGTGAAAAGGTAACGGTGCAGTGGAAGATGAATGGCCGCAACTATGAAGCGACCAAGGTAACGATTGGCTAGTCCAGCCAAGGGAGCCGGCCACGGCCGGCTCCTCGCTCTTTCGAATTTCGTCGATCAGCCCTCGGAGGCGATCTGCTCGTTGGCGACGGCAACGAGCGTAGACATCTTCTGACGAATCACGTCGTCACCGATCGAGATGCCCTTGGCCTTAAGATCGCCCGAGACCTTCCGGAACACGTCTTCGTCTCCGGCTTCCTCGAAATCGGCAGCGACGACTTCGGCGGCATAGGCCTTGGCTTCATCGCCCGAGAGGCTCATCAGTTCCGCAGCCCAGATACCAAGCAACTTGTTGCGCCGAGCCTCGGCCTTGAACTTCTTTTCAGAGTCGAAGGCAAACTTGGCTTCCTGGCCCTTCTGACGATCGTCGAACCCGCTCATGGTCTCTCCCATATGACTTGGCGCGCCGGTACTCCGGCCGTTCACCAACGACATAGGCGGTCAGGCTTGCCAAATCAACGGCCCGGCGGTGGATGCGACCTTGTGTGCCTAGCGCAACAGGTCAGCCCGCGCGGACCAGCCAAAAACGAAAGAGCTTGCAATTTTGTCTCGTTGTAGCGCATGAAGCGCGCCTAAACGGTGCGCTTTTTCACGGCAGCGGAAACCCCATGAATCGTCGACGCAAAATCTATGAGGGCAAGGCCAAGATCCTTTTCGAAGGTCCTGAGCCGGGCACTCTGGTCCAGTATTTCAAGGACGACGCCACGGCCGGGAACGGCGCGCGGCACGAAGTCATCGACGGTAAGGGTGTGTTGAACAACCGAATCTCGGAATTCGTGTTCACCAAGCTCAATTCCATGGGCATCCCGACGCACTTCCTGCGCCGCATCAACATGCGCGAGCAGTTGATCAAGGAAGTCGAGATCATCCCGCTCGAAATCATCGTGCGCAATTTCGCCGCCGGCTCGCTCGTCAAGCGCCTCGGCCTTGAACCGGGCACCCAACTGCCCCGCTCGATCATCGAATTCTGCTACAAGGACGATGCGCTCGGCGACCCGATGGTCTCCGAAGAGCACATCACGGCTTTCGGCTGGGCCACCCCGGCCGAACTCGACGACATCATGAGCCTTGCCATCCGCGTCAACGACTTCCTGACCGGCCTGTTCATGGGCGTCGGCATTCAGCTCGTCGATTTCAAGATCGAATGCGGCCGTCTTTATGAAGGCGACCTGATGCGCATCGTGCTGGCAGACGAAATCAGCCCGGACAATTGCCGCCTCTGGGATATCAAGACCCGCAACAAGCTCGACAAGGATCGTTTCCGCGAAAACCTTGGCGGTCTCGTCGAAAGCTATCGCGAAGTGGCCCAGCGCCTCGGTATCCTGGTTGAAAACGACAATGCGCTGACCACCGGTCCGCGCCTCGTCCAGTAATTTTCGGGAAAAGCTCATGAAAGCGCGCGTCACCGTCACGCTCAAGAATGGCGTTCTCGACCCCCAGGGCCAAGCCATCGAAGGCTCACTAGCCTCGCTCGGCTTTGGCGGCGTCAAGGGCGTCCGCCAAGGTAAGGTTTTCGATTTGGTGCTCGAAGCGACCGATGAGGCTGCCGCCCGAACGCAGTTGACCGGTATGTGCGAGAAACTTCTCGCCAATACCGTGATCGAAAACTACCAGATCGAAATCTCCAATTAACGCTTAATTGCGATAACCAACTGGCGCGCCCCATTATGGCGCAGGACAGTACCATCATGCGTAAAACCCAGATTGCTCTTTCGGTCTTGTTCTTCGCCTCCATCGGCCTGCTGTTTGCAGCCTATGCATCGGTGCCAGTGCCGGTCTGAGCCGGCTTTAGGCATTAATTACCAAGCCAGCAAATGCTTCCAACCCGACCTATCGGTTTAACCTGATAGTCGAGAGGTCGCGCTAGCGTGTGCCCGTCATCATGCGGGGAACGCGGTTATGGGCTTGAACAAACAAAGGCTCGACTGGGTGGATATGGCCAAGGGCCTGTCCATCTTTCTGGTCGTCATCATGTATTGTGCGTCGAGCGTCGGCGAGGATACCGGACAGACCGGTTTCCTCCATTGGACGATCGCCTTCGCCATGCCCTTCCGCATGCCGGAATTCTTTCTTATCTCGGGCCTGTTCCTCAGCCAGGTCATCGATCGGCCCTGGCGCGCCTATACAGACCGCCGCGTCGTTCACTACCTTTATTTCTACGTTCTGTGGGCAGTGATCCACATCCTGTTCAAGGTCGCTCTCATCGGCCGTGATCCTGGCACAGCGATCAGCTATCTCGCCTGGGCAGTCGTCGAGCCATATGGCGTCCTCTGGTTCATCTATATGCTGGCTGTCTTCGGACTCGTCAGCAAGCTTGCCTATCAGTTCCAACTCCCACACTGGCTCGTGCTCGCTGTTGGCGCTGTTCTGCAGATGGCTGCGATCCATACCGGCAGCTATCTCATCGATCAGTTCTGCGCCTACTTCGTCTATTTCTACGCTGGCTACGTCTTTGCCCCGGCAATCTTCCGCTTGGCAGATTGGGCGGGGCAACATGTCGGCGCGGCGCTCGCTGTGCTAGCGGCTTGGGCCGTGGTCAACGCCGTGCTGGTATTTTCGCCAGGCTTCCGGCTTGATCCGGTTCACATACAGATGGGCTGGGGCGCCCTGCCCGGCGTTCACCTTCTGGCCGCCATTGCCGGCGCCATCGCCATCTGCATCGCCTCGGCGCTTCTGGTTCGTTTGCCCTGGATGAACTGGCTGCGCTGGATGGGTGGCAAGTCGCTTGTGGTCTATGTCGCCTTCGTCCTGCCCATGGGTATAGCCCGCACCGTGCTGCTCGCGCTTGGCATCGAGGAGCCCAACCTCGTAAGCCTCATCATCATGGTCATCGCCATCGGCTCGCCGCTCATTCTCTGGTGGCTCACCGAAAAAACTGGCTTGGGCAAGTTCCTCTTCGAGCGGCCCGCTTGGGCGCATATGCCCGGCACCGGCAAGCCCCTTTCCCCAAACCCAAAGGCTGTCCCCGCCGAATAGGTCACGAAGTAGACAAATCGCGTCGCTAGGTCGGCAGGGCACAAAAAGATGGAGCCCTGCCGATGCGTTTTCCCCTTGCCTGCTTGGCCTTTCTGCCGGTCCTCCTCGCGCCAATGTCTGCTCGGGCCGAATTCCTCTCTCCAACATTCGAGACGCTGGCGATCGAAGGCATAGCGATGCCAGATTGGATCTCCGGCGTGCGCGAGGGCGCCTATATCGGCATGTGCGGCGGCTGCGAAGGCGGCACCATGATGCTCGAAGTCAAAGTGCTCGATGACGATGGAACCGGCGACCGCGTTCGGTCGGGCGAAACCACCGCCGAAAAGTACACCGAAATCGGCAAGTCTAACGCGCGCTCCATGGGAGGAGAAGCCGACTATTTCGGCACCAAGAAGGTCGAATATGGTCCGGCTGTCGGCTTCAAGACCAGAGCCAAGACGGCGACCGGCGACTTCTCGTCCACGTATCAGTTGTGGAGCGACGGCAAACAATTGCTGATCAGAGTCTACGGCAAAGACCAAAGCATGGTGGACAACGTCGCGGAGAAAGCCTATTCCGCCGCTGCACCCCAGACCTTCAGGTGACCTGATGAAAGCTGCCGTCCTCGTGTTCCCCGGCCTCAATCGCGACCGCGACATGATCGCGGCGTTGAACAAGATCGGAGGCACGGCGCCAGCCGTCGTCTGGCATCAGGATGCCGATATACCCGATGTCGACCTGATCGTCATTCCCGGTGGCTTTTCCTATGGCGATTATCTGCGCTGCGGCGCGATTGCCGCGCGCTCGCCGATGATGGATAAGGTGCGCGAGCGGGCCGCTCGGGGCGTCAAGGTTCTGGGTGTCTGCAATGGCTTCCAGATCCTGATCGAAGCAGGTCTCCTGCCCGGCGCGCTCATGCGCAATACGTCGCTCAAATTCGTCTGCCGCGAGGTCAAGCTCGAGGTGACCAACACGGACAATGCCTTCACCAGCGGGTACGCCAAGGGCCAGATTATCCGTTGTCCGGTCGCCCACCACGACGGCAATTACTTCGCAGACACCGAAACCCTGGCGCGCCTTGAAGGCGACGGTCGCGTGGCATTCCGCTATGCTGATGGGACTAACCCTAACGGCTCGATCAACGATATTGCGGGCATTCTCAACGCAGAAAAGAACGTGCTCGGGCTGATGCCGCATCCCGAGAACCTGATCGAAAGCGCCCATGGTGGGGATGACGGTCGCGCTCTTTTCGCCACCCTTCTCAACAAGGCAGCTTGATTGAGCAGTTTGCGAGGCCGGCAGGAAGTGCACCATGGTTGACGCCAATAATCCGCTCCAAGTGGGCATCGTCGTGTTTCCCGAGATCGAGGAACTCGACTTCGTCGGTCCCTGGGAAGTTTTTACCATGGCCGCCAAGATCGGCGCGCCGGTGAACACCTTCACCGTCGCCTGGCCCGAAAAGGCGCTACGCTGCGCCAAGGGTTTGCGAATCGAGGCGGACCACGATTTTTCCGATGCCCCGCATGCCGATCTGGTCATCGTCCCGGGCGGCGCCGGCACGCGTACGATCATCATGGACGACGCCTTCATAGATACGCTGCGCGATTATCTCGCCGCAGCCAAGTGGCAAGCCTCGGTCTGCACCGGCGCGGCGCTCCTCGGCCAGACCGGCTTTCTCGACGGGAAACGGGCAACGACCAACCACGCCGCCATCGACTGGGTGCGGAGCATGGCGCGCAAGGCCTATTTCACCACCGAAGAGCGCTATGTCCGCCACGGCAGCGTGGTGACCAGCGGCGGCGTTTCCGCAGGCATCGACATGTCGCTCTGGTTCGTCGGCCATCTCTTTGGCCACGATACCGCCCGCGAGACGCAACGCGTCATGGAATATTACCCCGAGCCCCCCTACGGACCGACTCGATGACCCTGAGAAACGACATCGCCATCACCCCGCAGCTAGTCGCCGACCATGGGCTGAAGCCGGATGAATACCAGAAGATCCTGGACCTGATCGGTCGCGAGCCGACTTATACCGAGCTCGGCATCTTCTCGGCGATGTGGAACGAGCACTGCTCTTACAAAAGCTCGAAGAAGTGGCTGCGTACGCTGCCGACCCAGGGGCCACGGGTCATCCAGGGTCCGGGCGAAAACGCCGGCGTCGTCGATATCGGCGATGGCCAGGCAGTCGTCTTCAAGATGGAATCGCACAACCACCCTAGCTTCATCGAGCCCTATCAGGGCGCGGCGACCGGCGTTGGCGGCATCCTGCGCGACGTCTTCACCATGGGCGCCCGCCCCGTTGCGGCGATGAACGCCTTGCGCTTCGGTGCGCCGGAGCATGAAAAGACCCGCCACCTCGTCAATGGCGTCGTTGCAGGCGTTGGCGGCTATGGCAATTCCTTCGGCGTGCCGACGGTAGGCGGCGAAGTCGAGTTCGATGCGCGGTACAACGGAAACATCCTCGTCAATGCCTTTGCGGCGGGCCTGGCTGACACTGATAAGATTTTCTATTCCAAGGCCGAAGGCGTTGGCCTGCCTGTCGTCTATCTCGGCGCCAAGACTGGCCGGGATGGCGTCGGCGGCGCCACCATGGCCTCTGCTGAATTCGGCGACGACATCGAGGAAAAGCGTCCGACGGTTCAGGTCGGCGATCCATTTACCGAAAAGCGGCTGCTCGAAGCCTGCCTGGAGCTCATGGCTACGGGTGCCGTTATCGCCATCCAGGACATGGGCGCGGCGGGTTTGACCTGTTCTGCGGTGGAAATGGGCGCCAAGGGCGATCTCGGCATCGAGCTCGATCTCGATAAGGTGCCCGTGCGCGAAGAGCGCATGAGTGCTTACGAGATGATGCTCTCCGAAAGTCAGGAGCGCATGCTCATGGTGCTGCATCCGGAAAAGGAAGCAGCCGCCCGCGCCGTCTTCGAAAAGTGGGAGCTCGATTTCGCGACGGTCGGCAAGACCACCGACGACCTGCGTTTCCGCGTGCTTTGGCAGGGCGAGGAAGTTGCCAATCTGCCGATCAAGGAACTCGGCGATGAAGCGCCGGAATACGATCGTCCCTGGATCGAGCCAAAGAGCCCTCCCGCGCTGGAAGCCGATGACGTTCCGCAGATGGACATCGCCGAAGCGCTTCTAAGACTCATCGGCGGCCATCAGTGCTCTTCGCGCCGCTGGGTTTACGAGCAATACGACACCCTGATCCAGGGGAACAGCATTCAGCGTCCCGGCGGCGATGCGGGCGTCATCCGCGTGCTGGGTCACGACAGCAAAGGCCTTGCTTTCACCTCCGACGTCAATCCGCGCTATTGCGAGGCCAATCCCTACGAGGGCGGCAAGCAGGCAGTTGCCGAATGCTGGCGTAACCTGACCGCGACCGGTGCGGAGCCGCTTGCCGCTACCGACAACCTCAACTTCGGCAATCCCGAACGCCCCGAAATCATGGGCCAGCTCGTGAAAGCCGTCGGCGGTATTGGTGACGCCTGCCGTGCGCTCGATTTCCCGATCGTTTCGGGCAATGTGTCGCTTTACAACGAAACCAATGGTCGCGGCATTCTGCCGACGCCGACCATTGGCGGCGTCGGTCTCCTGCCCGATTGGCAGAAAAGCGTGCGGATCGGGTTCGCCGCTGCCAACCAGCCGATCCTCCTGATAGGCGGTCCGGCGGAGCGCGGCACGCATCTGGGTCAGTCGATCTATCTGCGCGATCTCTTCGACCGGCGCGACGGCGATGCTCCGCATGTCGACCTTGCCGCGGAAAAGAAAACCGGAGACTTCGTGCGCAAACTGATCCGTTCGGGCGTGGCTACGGCTTGCCACGATCTCTCCGATGGCGGCTTGGGCGTTGCACTGGCAGAAATGGCGATTGCCGGTGGCATCGGTGCGAACATCGTCGATATCGAAGACCACAATCCCATCCTCCAATATTTCGGCGAGGACCAGGGGCGTTATCTCGTCACACTCAATCTCGATCCGCAAGGTGACGAGATCGCTGCTCTTTGGAACGAAGCCAAGTCGCTCGGCATCGAGGCGCCGTGGATCGGCACGACCGGCGGCACCGAGCTGATTCTGGGCAAGGCCCGAGCTGTCTCGGTCGCGGAGTTGACGCACGCACACGAGAGTTGGTTCCCCAGCTATATGTCTGCCTGAGATCGCGCCGCGTCAGCTTTGCCTTATGATCGCCACCCTTTGGTACGCCAAAGGGTGGCTTAGTTTTTTAGGAGCGTCCGATGCGATCGAACCGGCTGTTGATGGTCATTGTGGGTCTGGGGGCGGCAGCCATGCCAGTTGCCGCAACCGCCCAGAGCGTCAACGTCACGCGGTCGATCTTTCCGGATCAGCCTTATACCTTGATCTACCCCGAGGCGATGGTCGCGACAGGCGGAGCCGGCGAACCGCTAACCATCAATCATCCGAATGCGCCGCTGCAGTGCGACCTGTCCGTTGTTCCAGTGGAAGACGGACAATGGACCGCCGAAAGCGCCCTTTCGAGCCTCGACACCGACGCCATCACTGCGGCCTGGGCTGAGACTTTTCCCGGCTTCGTGCTTGGCCCTTCAGGCACAACGCAATATCAGGACGCCACCGCGCTGATCTATGAAGGCACCAGCAAGAGTTCGGCGATGGGCGTTCCGATCACGCTCGTGCATACCGAAACCGTTGCGTCGAACCTCGGCTATTCGCTCGACTGCATCTATTCGACCGCAGTCTCGGAGCAGGTCCGGCCGGCAGTCGATTTCATCATCGCCAATTTTGCGACTCGGTCGGATGCCGATTGCTGCGTCGGTGCAACGCCAGCCACCGAAGACACGACCGCTCAATAGCGCTACCTCGATATTGATGCCTGCCGGTCCACATGCCATATCAAAGGCATGTGCCGGTGACGGCAGTGTTGAGCTTGGGAGATTACAAATGCCGATGGACGCCCACGAGATCGAGCGCCGTATCAAGGCAGCCCTGCCCGATGCCGAAATCGAAATCCGCGACCTTGCCGGCGACGGCGATCATTATGCCGCGACAGTGATTTCCGAAAGCTTCCGTGGCAAGAGCCGCGTCCAGCAGCATCAGCTCGTCTACGCCGCCCTGCAGGGCGATATGGGCGGCGCCCTTCACGCGCTGGCTCTCCAAACCAGCGTGCCCGAATAGCCAATGCCCGGCCTACGCGAATCTCTCGACCTGATCAGGATGGTCCGGCCAGATGCCGGTACCGCTGCCATTGAACACGAGATCGCCGCAGAGCGCGCCAATTCCATCGGCGCCGCCGAAGAGCGCGTCATCAAGACGCTGGCCCTTTTGCGCGACAACCCAGCCGATCGTGACGCTGCTCTTGGCAACGCGCAGCAGGCGGTGTGGGCCTATTTCGTGCAGCGCGAGCTTATCGGCTTTCGGCGACACGCGGAGGTCATCCAGGACTTGAAGATACCCGGCGAAGTGCTTGCCGGCCTTGGTGCGGTTCGCAAGTGAGCGGAAGTGAGCCAGGCTGCCGCTTCTGCTTGGCGAATGAGCTGCTGTCGGATAGACCGATCCTGGAAACCGAGCATTTCTATATGCTCGCCAGCATCGATCCGGTGGTGCCTGTCGCCGGAATGGTCATTCCCAAGCGCCACAGCGTCGACCCGTTTGAAATGAACGGCGAAGAGTGGGCCGATTTCGCAAATGCGCTTGCGGCTGCCAAGGCCCATTTCGAGGACCATAAGCCGGCAGGCTTTACGCTGGGCTGGAATGTCGGTGCGGTGGGTGGGCAGCATGTATTCCACACCCATCTCCACATCATTCCGCGCTTCGAAGGCGAGCCCAATCAAGGGGTCGGCATTCGTCGCATTTTCCGTCCTGCCGATTGGAGACCTGCGAATTGACCCGGGCAGTGATCTTCGACGTCGATGGTGTCCTTATCGAGGGATATCACTCCAACCCGGCTCGCGTCCGCGCCTGGGACAAAGACATGCTGACCGAGATCGGCGTCGATCCAGACCGGCTGCGCGAAGAATTCACTTTCGATGTCTTCGTCAAGAAAGTCATCGTCGGCCAGATGAGCTTCATCGAGGCCCTTGATCGCTATCTCCCAAGTGTCGGCTACAAACATGGCGGCATGGTCTTTGCGCATTATTGGCTCAAAAAGGACTCGACGCTCAATGCCCCGGTGGTCGAGATCGCACGCAAGCTCAAGGCGCGTGGCGATTGCATGCTCTATATTGCCACCAACCAGGAGCACCTGCGCGCCATGTGGCTGTGGGGCAAACTGGGGCTCGGCGAAATTTTCGATGACATGTTCTATTCGGCGCGTCTTGGCGTACGCAAACCGGAGAACCGGTTCTTCGAACACGTCAATCTGGCTATCGGCTCGCAGGCCGAGCCGCCCCTGTTCTTCGACGATACGCCAAAGGTCGTAGCCGCTGCCCGCGTGCATGGCTGGGAAGCGATCGAGTTCGATACGGTCGCCGATTGCGCCAACCACCCCTGGATTGCCGATCGGATCGGCACCATCAATTTGAAAGACGCCCCATGATCCGCTTCGCTGCCTTGGCTGCGCTCGCCCTCGCCGGCTGCTCTGCACCAGCTTTCGCCGAGGACGCCCAATGCTTCCAGAACGAAACCGCGCTCGTCATTGCGCAAACGCGCACCGACGAGGCCGGCACCGATATCCTCGTTCGGGCGCCGGCCAAGGGAAAGATCAAGTGTGAATACGAAGAGCGTGAAGGCGACTGGATCATCGGATCGCCCGGCGATCCGCTTTGGTATGAAGCGCTTGCCGGCAAGTTCCTCGTGTTGACGCGCTCGACCGGCCCGGACGGCGATATTGTCATCTACGACCTGGCAATCCGGGAAAAGCTTGTAGACGAACCCGCGGACGACGAAATCGTGGTTACCGAAGATGCCGTGACCTACTGGCAGCGGATCGCATCTGGCACGGCTGACAATTGCGACAGATTTGCCGAGTATAGCGAAATGGGGCTTGGCGCCGTTGTCGCCGAGGAGCGCGTGCTCGACTTAGCTTCAGGTACCATCAAGCAGACTGGCCAATCCCGCTGCAGCTCGACGCAATAACAAACATCGCCAACTGCCGATGCTGATCTCGACAGAGCCATAGTCCTGTCCTATCTAGTGCAGGAATGCACCCGGCCCTTGACCCCGGTTTCCTGAAAGGCTTCTCACATGACCGACATCAACGCCTTTATCGACGAGAAGGTGAAGAACAACGACGTGTTCCTCTTCATGAAGGGCACGCCCGATTTTCCGCAGTGCGGCTTCTCTGGCCAGGTTGTCCAGATCCTGAGCTATCTCGGCGTCGACTACGACAGCGCCAATGTCCTTGAAAGCCCCGAGCTTCGCGATGGCATCAAGGCCTATTCGAACTGGCCGACCATCCCGCAGCTCTATGTGAAGGGCGAGTTCATCGGTGGCGCCGATATCACGCGCGAAATGTTCCAGTCTGGCGAATTGCAGCAGCACCTGCAGAAGGCCGGCATCGAGGTCAAGCAGAGCGCCTGATCGCACAGTATTCAAAAGCCCGGTTAGTGACCGGGCTTTTCTTTTGCATCACTCGAATTGATCGGACCCATTCCGCAAAGTCGCTTTGCGGAAATCGAGTGCGGGCGTAGACAAGTCATCCTCTTTAGGATGCTTGCCATGACTTCCACAGCGCTTCGCCCGGCTGTTCCGCTGCTTGTTCTCATCATCGTCGGTTGTATCGTAGCGGCCATCGGCAACGGCGTGCGCACCAGTTTTGGGCTCTTTACGCTGCCGATGACCGGCGACTTGGGGCTGACGCGCGAAAGCTGGGGCATGGCCATGGCGATCCAGAACCTCGCCTGGGGGATCGCCCAACCCTTTGCCGGTGCCTATGCCGACCGAGTCGGCACCGGACGCACCGTTGCCATGGGTGCCGCGATCTACGCCTTTGGCGTCCTCGGGATGGCAATTTCGCCGGATGCTGGCTGGTTGACTCTCTCTGCAGGCATCGTCACCGGCGTCGGCATTGCAGTTTCGTCTTTCTCGGTTGTCATGGCAGCCTTTGGCCGCTCGGTGCCGGTCGAAAAGCGCTCACTGATCTTCGGTGTCGCCACTGCTGCGTCATCCTTCGGCCAGTTCGCCTTCGCGCCCATCAGCCAGGGCTTCATCAATGCATTTGGCTGGCAATCAGCGCTTGTTTATCTTGGGATGGCCCTGCTGCTGATCATTCCACTGAGCTACGCGCTCCGCGGCCGCACCGAAAACCCAGTGGGCCAAGCCGACCTGCGCTTCATGCAGGCCCTCTCCAAGGCCTGGGGACATGGCTCGTACCGCCTACTCGTGATCGGCTTTTTCGTCTGTGGCTTTCACCTCGCCTTCATCAACGTCCACATGCCCGCTTACCTGGTGCAATGCGGCCTCACGCCGGAAGTCGGAAGCTGGACCATCGCTGTCATCGGCCTATTCAACATTGTCGGCTCGCTGATGGCCGGCTATCTTGGTGGTAAGCTGCCCAAGCAACTCCTGCTGGCGACCATCTATTTCCTGCGTTCACTCGCCATTGCCCTCTTCCTGCTGATTCCAGTCAGCGAGATCACCGCCTACGCCTTCGCCGCCGCTATGGGCCTCCTCTGGCTCTCGACCGTGCCGCTCACGGCCGGGCTTGTGTCGCTGTTCTTCGGCGCTCGCTATATGGGCATGCTCTACGGCGTCGCGTTTTTCAGCCACCAGCTCGGCTCGTTCGTCGGCGTTTGGCTCGGCGGCTTCGCTTACGACCAGACGGGCTCTTATGCGCTCGTCTGGTATCTGGGCATCGTTCTGGGGCTTGCTTCCGCCGCGCTGCACATCCCGATCAATGAGCGCAGCGCCAGCAATTTTAGCCTCAAGCCGGCCTGAAACCTTCGACTATCGTTTTTTACCGATAAAGGCTTGCCATCGCGGCCGGACGGGTTCATGGTCCGGCCCATATTTGCGCCCTTCGTCTGGCGCCCTTCCTGTCTGAGCAATAATTATGTCCGATCACTTTACACGGGTGCTTTCGCGCCCTGAATTCATTGCCCTTATTGCTGCGCTGATGGCTTTGAATGCGCTTGCCATCGACGTTATGTTGCCGGCCCTGCCCTATATGGGCCACGCCTTGGGTGTCGCCAGCGAGAACGAACGGCAGTACGTCGTCTCGTCCTATATGCTGGGCATGGGTATCGCCGTGCTCGCGTTCGGACCGCTATCGGACCGTTTTGGCCGCCGGGGTCCCCTCCTCGTCGGCATCGGCATCTACATCATCGCCGCCATCGCGGCAGTCTTTGCGCCGAGCTTTGCCGTTCTTCTGGTTCTGCGCTTCATTCAGGGCATGGGCGCGGCCAGCGTGCGCGTTATCGCCATGTCCGTGGTGCGCGATCGCTATTCGGGCCGCGAGATGGCGGAAGTGATGTCGCTGACCTTCATGGTGTTCATGGCCATTCCGATCATCGCTCCGGGCGTTGGACAAGTCCTGCTGTTGACCGGTCCGTGGCAGACCATTTTCATCTTCATGGGTGGCCTTGCCGCCATCTTCTGGTTCTGGACCTTCCGTCGCCTGCCCGAATCCCTTCCAATGGACGCGCGTCGCCCGCTGACGCTGTCCGGCATCGCGCAGAGCTTCAAGATCGTCTTCACCAACCGCGCAGCCATTTCCTATGGCCTGGCCGGCACCTTCCTCTTTGGTGCGCTTTTCGGCTTCATCAGCTCGAGTCAGCAGATCTATGTCGATATCTATGGCCTTGGTGTCTATTTCCCCGTCGCCTTCGCGGCAATGGCTGGCCTTATGGCAGTGTCGTCCTTTACCAATTCGCGGATCGTGCGCCGCTTCGGCATGCGGCGCCTGTCCCATGGCGCGATGCTGACCTTCACTATTTTCAGTGGCATCTGGCTGGCCTTTGCCATGAGCGGCTTCCTGCCGCTTTGGCTCTTCTTCTCGTTGCTCGCCATCATCATGTTTAGCTTTGGCTGGGCATCGTCGAACATGAATTCGCTCTCAATGGAGCCATTGGGCAATGTCGCCGGCACGGCATCGTCCGTCTTCGGTTTCATTCAGACCGTCGGCGGCGCGCTGATCGGGGGCTATACCGGCCAGCACTTCGACGGCACAACCGTCCCGGCGGCGACCGGATATTTTCTCATGGGCATCCTTGCCTTGATCTGCGTCCTGATCGCAGAAAAAGGCCGCCTCTTCGGTGTCGGCGAACAATATTCCCATGCCGGCGCCGAGCCGGTCATGGAAGCACACTGATTGAAAAGGCCACCCCGCGGGGGTGGCCTTTTTGTTCGCCTAGTTGCTGACCGCGCTTTGCGGCGGAGACAGTTGGCTTCGGTCAGCATAGACGTGATCGACCAGGCCCCAGGCCAAGGCTTCTTGCGGCGGCATATAGCGATCACGCTCGAGCGCCGCTTCAACCTCTTCGTAGGTCCGGCCGCAATGCTTGGCATAAATCATATTGGTCAGGCGCTTGAGGCGCATGCTCTCTTCGGCGTGGATTAGGATGTCCGTGACCTTGCCCTGGTAGCCCCCTGAGGGCTGATGCAGCATGATCGAGGTATTGGGCAGGCTAGCGCGAAACCCAGCTTCCCCGGCCGCTAGAACAAGCGTTGCCGCCGACGCGGCCATACCCATGCAGAGCGTACCGACCGGCGCCTTGATGAACTGCATCGTGTCATACATCGACAGCGCCGCCGTCACCACGCCGCCTGGCGAGTTTATGTAAAGATAAATCGGCTTATTTGGCGCTTCGGCTTCCAGAAACAGGAGCTGGGCGCAGACGAGCGAGGCCATGTTGTCCTCGATGTCGCCATTTAGAAAAATGATCCGCTCGCGCAAGAGCCGCGAGTAGATGTCGAAAGCGCGCTCGCCACGGCTCGACTGTTCAACGACCATAGGGACGAGTTGCATCATGTCGCGCATAGGCGACCTCCGTTCGGTTGCGATGTCTGCAGGATGGCGTTAAGCGCTGACCTCAGGCGGCCAGCATCATCGCCGGTTCGTTGCTGTTGGCCGGCACCGGCATGGTCAGCGGCGCGTGCGTCAGCCGGAACCAGGTGCCGCCATCTTCGCGCGGCGCGATCTCGAAGGTGACGAGGCTTTCTTCCGGCTCCGAGGTCTGCCCGTTCTCGCGCCAGCGATATGTCAGGCGGCGGTTCTCATCCGAGGAGACGACCGAAATCTCGGCATTCTCTGGCCGCTGAAGCCACCGGTCGAGATATTCGGGGATGGACAGCGCCCGCCAGACCTTTTCCGGCGGGGCATCGAGCGTCGTCTCGAAGACGAGCGTTCCGGTGTTGTCCGTCATTGGTCCATCTCCTTGAGAAGATCCTTGAGATTATCGATTCGGCTGGGCCAGAAATCGCGATAGCGTGCCAGCCACCCATGGAGCGGTGCGAAACCTTCGGGGTCGATCCGGTAATGTGCGAACCGCCCTTCGCGTCGCTCGCTGATGAGCCCGGCACCCTTGAGCACCGCGATATGCTGCGACATTGCCGGCTGCGAAATGGCGAACCCCTCGCGCAAAACGGTAGCCGTCAGCTCGTCGCCGGACAGCCGCTCGAGTATTGCGCGGCGTGTCGGATCAGCCAGAACCTTGAATATCTCTGCTTCGTTCATGCAAACACATAAGCACACACTTATGAGTCGGCGCAAGATGACATCTTCTGGTCTTTGCGATGGTGTCCAGGAACGATAGGCTGGGCGTTCTTCCCTGCGGATTCTCCCATGACCGGTCGCACCTATCTCGCCATTCCCGGGCCATCGGTCGTTCCCGACCGCGTGCTCAACGCCATGCATCGCGCCGCGCCCAATATCTACGAGGGTGATGTCGTAGCCATGATGGACCAGCTGATGGCCGACCTCAAACGCGTGGCCGTGACCAGCCAGAATGCCGCGATCTATATCGCCAACGGTCACGGCGCCTGGGAAGCCGGAAATGCCAATCTGTTTTCGCGCGGCGATAAGGCTCTTCTCGTCGCCACAGGTCTTTTTGGCATGAGCTGGGCCAATTCGGCGATCCGCATGGGCGTCGACGTCGAAATTCTCGATTGCGGCAAGTCCGGCGCCGCCGACCCTGCCCGCGTTGCCGAGCGCTTGCGGGCCGATAAGGCCCACGAATTCAAAGTCGTCATGGTCACCCATGTCGACACCGCCTCTTCGGCCAAGAACGACATCCGCGCCATGCGAAAGGCGTTGGACGATGCCGGCCATCCGGCCCTTTTCGCCGTTGACGCCGTTGCAAGCCTTGGCTGTGACGAGCTGAGGATGGATGAGTGGGGCGTCGATGTCGTCGTCGGCGCGAGCCAGAAGGGCCTGATGATGCCGCCCGGCCTCGGCTTCCTCTGGTTCTCCGATAAGGCGCGCAAGCGGACTGCGGGCGGCGACCTTCGGACGCCCTATTGGGATTGGGAGCCGCGCACGGTCGGCGCAGAGTTCTGGCAATATTTTGGCGGCACCGCCCCCACCCAGCATCTCTTCGGAATGCGGGAAGCGCTCACCATGATTCTCGATGAAGAAGGTCTCGAAAACGTTTGGACACGCCACAGTAGGCTTGCCCGCGCAGTCTGGGCGGCTGTTGACGCCTGGGCTGCCGGCAATCCCGACATCGGCCTCAACATCGCTTCCCCTACCGCCCGTGGCCACTCCGTCACCGCGGCGCGCCTCGCCAGCGGCGGTGCCGGCCGCCTGCGCTCATGGCTCGAAAAGGAAACTGGCGTGACGCTTGGCATCGGGCTTGGCATGGCTATGGCGCACGAGCCCGCCTACGCCGACTTCTTCCGCATCGGCCATATGGGACACGTCAATGCCCATATGGTCCTTGGCGTGCTTGCCAGCATTGAGGCGGGGCTGACCGCACTCGATATTGCCCACGGCGGTGGCGCAGTCGAGGCCGCTGCAGCGGCATTCGCTAGACCGTAAATACCTCGTGGCGCAGAGCTTCCCAGCTCCCCTTATCGGGCGCGACAAGAAGCCCGCCATCGGTATGGCTTGCGTTATAGCCTGAGCCATCGAACCGTGCCGTATAGGCGCCGGCCTCGCGCATCATCAGTTCGCCAGCGACATGGTCCCAGGGCATGAGCTTGTTATACATCAGGAAATGCACGTGGCCGCCCGCCGCCATACGATATTCGTGCCCTGCGCAGCGATAATTGGCAAACATCTTGACCTTGGCGAGATTGCCAAGGATTTGCGGCCGCGTCGCCTCTGGCAAGTATGAGACGGACGCCAACCCGCCCATGTCGAATAACGCTACCGGATCGGCGAATTTCTGGCGCACACGGCGGCCATCGGGGAAAACCTGCCATGTGCCGCAACCGCGCTCGGTCATCATGAAATCGTCGCCCATCGGATCGTAGATCACCCCGGCAACGGTCTCGCCATTTTGGACCACCGCCGCCATGACGGCAAATAACGGGAGGCCAGCCGCAAAATTGTACGTCCCGTCGACCGGATCGACATAGATGACCGTCCGGTCGTCAAACTTCCACATCAGCAATGCCGGATTCGCCGCCACCGCTTCCTCGCCGATCACGACAGTATCGGGCGAATGCGCATTGATCGCGGCCGTAATGACGCGTTCGGCATTTTCGTCGGCCTCGGTCACGAGGTCGAATGCGCCGGTCTTGGTGCGAATATCTCCCTCGTCCAGCCGGCGGAAGCGCGGCATGATTTCGTCCTTGGCGGCCTGGCGGAGAATGGCGGCAAGGCGTTCGATATTCATGCGTCTGCGTCCTTCGGTTTCAGAGTTAGGCCCGCAAAATCGAAAAGACGCGGGTCGAGCATATGGCTGGGATTGATGTTGCCCAGTGCGCGGATCATCACATCCTTGCGGCCGGGCATTCGCTTTTCGATGTCGGTAAGCATTGCCTTCATCGCATTGCGCTCGAGGCCATCCTGCGATCCGCAAAGGTCGCAGGGGATGATGGGGAACTGCATTGCATCGGAAAAGCGCTGTAGGTCTTCCTCCGCGCAATAGATCAGCGGCCGGAGCACTTCGAGGTCGCCCTCGTCGTTGACGAGCTTGGCCGGCATCGCCGCCAGCTTGCCGCCATGGAAGAAGTTCATGAAAAAGGTTTCGAGACTGTCATCGCGATGGTGGCCGAGCACCAGCGCCGTGCATCCCTCTTCGCGCGCAATGCGATAAAGATTGCCCCGGCGAAGGCGCGAGCAGAGCGAGCAATAGGTCGCGCCCTGCGGCAGCTTGTCGGTCACGATGGAATAGGTGTCCTGATATTCGATCCGATGCTCGATGCCGAGTTCTTCAAGGAATTGGGGCAGGATGTGCTTGGGAAAGTTCGGCTGCCCCTGGTCGAGATTGCAGGCGAGGAGCTCGACGGGCAGGAGACCGCGCCATTTGAGATCAAGCAGCAGCGCCAGCATCCCATAGCTATCCTTGCCCCCGGACAGCGCGATCAACCACTTCTCCCCTGGCCGCACCATGGCGAACTTTTCGAGCGCCTCGCGCGTGTTCCGGATCAGCCGCTTGCGGAGCTTGTTGAACTCCACCGAACGCGGCGCCTTTGCGTAGATCGGATGGGCGCCGGCATCCGAGTCGTCGGCGGGCGTCGCAGGGGCATCCATCACCGCGGTCATGGCAAATCTCTCATAAACTTCCGTGCCCTGCTGATACCCCCTGCCGCCGATGAGGGAAAGCGAAAGCGACGGCGTTCAACCTTACCAAAGCTTAACTTCCCGTCCTTGTTTTATGCTTATTGCCACAGTTAGATGACACATTCCCTCGACACCCTGGAGTCTCCCGGTGTTTCGCTCCTTCTTCCCTGTCCCAAAGATTTTCTTCTCGTCGGCGGCGCTGTGGCTATTGGCTGCCGTATTGATCTGGTTTGCCATCGGCGAGCCGATCCGCAGCGCCATCGGCATCGACCGGTTCACCCATCCTCAGGTCGCCGCACCTCAGACCCCCGCATCCGACCAGCCCACGACGGCTGATGATGCTGTGGCTGCGCAGCCGGCGGCGGGTGCCGACCAGACAAATCCCAATGCACCGGCCACTACGGAAAGCGCTGCCTCGCCATCGCAGCAGGCAGCGGCCGCAGGAGCTGCAGAATCTTCGGTCGGCAACTTCCTCAATGGCGATCGGATCTGGCTCTATCAGTACGTGCTGATGGTCTCGCTGATCTTTTGCGTGTTCTGGTATTTTTATAAGCGCAACGAATGGTACTGGTGGAGCGTCGTTGGTTCGACCGGTATCCTCCTCGTCATCTATTTCCAGGTGCAGGTCGAAGCCTTCGTCAACGAATGGTCAGGCGTCTTCTTCGACATGATCCAGCTGGCGTTGACCCAGCCACGCTCGGTTACCCCTGAGCGGTTCTACGGTGAAGTCTTCACACTGCTTATCGTGCTGATGCCGACCATCCTTGTATCGGTGCTCTTGGCCTTCTTCACCTCGCACTATGTGTTCCGGTGGCGCAAGGCGATGAACTTTTACTACATGGCCCACTGGCCGGCGATCCGCCAAACTGAAGGCGCTGCGCAGCGCGTACAGGAAGACACGATGCGTTTCGCAACCATCGTCGAGGATCTCGGCACCGCCTTCTTCGGCTCTCTCATTACCCTCGTCGTCTTCCTGCCGATGCTCTGGGGTCTTTCAAGCACGATCACCGAACTGCCGTTCTTCGGCGAAGTCCCCGGGAGCCTCGTCTGGGTTGCCCTCGCCGCCGCCATCATTGGTACGGTTCTCCTGGCCGTCGTCGGCATCAAGTTGCCGGGTCTCAACTTTGCCAACCAGCGCGTGGAGGCAGCCTACCGCAAGGAGCTGGTGTTCGGCGAGGACCATGCAGAACGCGCCGATCCGCCGACTGTGAAAGAGCTCTTTGCCAATGTGCAGAAGAACTACTTCCGGCTCTATTTCCACTACACCTACTTCAACCTCGCCCGGTACGCCTACCTCAACATGGTCGGATATGTGCCGCTGCTCACCATGGCCCCTACGATCCTGGCCGGCGGCCTGACTATGGGTGTCTACCAGCAAGTGCAGCTGGCCTTCGGCCAAGTGTCGTCCTCGTTCCAGTTCTTCGCTCGCGCATGGACCACCATCGTCGAACTGCAGTCCGTCTACCTCCGCCTGCGTCTCTTCGAGAGCTTTATCCCGAAAGCCCAAGAGCCGATAAAAGCCAGCGTCAGCGACGCTGCAACGACCTGACACCCCAAGAAAAGGGCCACCCAAGGGTGGCCCTTTGTTTCGGTACCATTGCTGCTTTGTAATACAATCGAGCCATGGACGACCAAAAACAAAAGGGCCGCCCCGAGGGACGGCCCTTTCCAGTTTGATGCGTCGTTTCGCTTAGCGCGAATAGAATTCGACGACGAGGTTCGGTTCCATCTGGACCGGGTACGGCACGTCGGACAGAGCCGGAATGCGGACGAAGCTGGCGACCATCTTGTTGTGGTCGACTTCGACGTAATCCGGCACGTCGCGTTCAGCGAGCTGGACGGCTTCAAGAACGACGGTGAGCTGCTTGGAGCGCTCCTTGACCTCGATCTTGTCGCCAACCTTGACCTGGTAGGACGGAATGTTGACGCGCTGGCCGTTGACGGTCACGTGGCCATGGGACACGAACTGACGGGCGGCAAAAACGGTCGACACGAACTTTGCGCGGTAGACGATCGCGTCGAGGCGCGACTCGAGCAGACCGATCAGGTTTTCGCCGGTATCGCCCTTGCGGCGCGATGCTTCGTCATAAAGACGGCGGAAAGCCTTTTCGGTGATCGAGCCATAATAGCCCTTCAGCTTCTGCTTGGCGCGCAGCTGCAGACCGTAGTCCGAAAGCTTGCCCTTGCGGCGCTGACCGTGCTGGCCGGGGCCATAGGCACGTGCGTTCAAGGGGGACTTCGGACGGCCCCAGATGTTCTCGCCAAGACGGCGGTCAATCTTGTATTTTACAGAATGACGCTTCGACATCGCGTATCCCTTTCTAAGTTAGAATGGATCGCGCCCTCCTTTGCCTCTCGCGGGAGAGGCCGACAGATTCCCAAATATTCAGGAGATCCCGGGTGCGCCTATTAGGCCCGAGGGCCGGATAGGTGGGCGCTTGATAGGGGCGCGAGCCTACGCTGTCAAGCACTGCAAGGGGTTCAGGCCATCTTCTTGTCGAGGCTGTCCTGCTCCCGCAATTGCGGAAAGAGTCGACTCCAAAGCCCCGCGACGACCATGGCACCAACACCACCCACGGCGACAGCGGCCACCGGCCCGATGAAGTGCGCTACCGTGCCGGCCCGGAATTCCCCAAGCTCGTTCGAGGCGCCGATAAACACTGAATTGACGGCATTGACGCGACCGCGCACCTCTTCGGGCGTCCAAAGTTGCATGATGGTTTCGCGAATGGTGACGCTGACCATATCCGCAGCACCGACGAGCATCAGCGCAGCGATGGAGAGCCATACGCTGGTCGAAAGCCCAAAAACGAGCGTGAAGAGACCGAAAAGGGCGACGAACGCAAATAGTGTCTTCCCCGCATGCTTGCGAATGGGAAAGCGCGTCAAAACCAGGGCCATGATCAGCGCGCCAATGCCCGGCGAGGCACGCAGGATGCCGAATTCGATCGGCCCGCCATGCAGGATTTCTTCGGTAAAGGCCGGCAGCAACGCCACCGCACCGCCCATCAGCACCGCGAACATGTCGAGCGAAATGGCGCCCAGCACGACCTTGTTGGAAAGGATATAGCGGAAACCGCCAAAGATGGTTTCAAGGCTTGTCGCCTGCTGCGCCCGCTGCTGCATGGGTTTGGGGATCAACACGACACAGATAGCGCCACACAGAAGCAGCACGGCTGCGGTGCCGAAGGCGACGATCGGGCTGATCGCGTAGAGCACGCCACCCACCGACGGTCCGGCAATACTGGCAACTTGCCAGGCCGAGGCATTGACCGTGATGGCATTGGAAAGTGCCTCTGGCGGCACGAGATTGGGCGCAAGCGACTGCGCCGCGGGACCCCAGAAGGCGCGGGCGGTGCCGAGTACGATCAGAATCGCGAATATTGGCCACACCTGATGCGCCTCGACTTCGACGAGCATGAGGAAGCTGATCGCGCAGATCAATTCGACGGAAAGGCAAACGGCCATTATTCCGCGTCGATTGAAGCGATCAGCCGTGAGGCCCGTCACGAGAATGAGGCAAAGCGCCGGCAGGAAAAGGCAGAGGCCCACAAGCCCGAGCAGGAAATAATCGCCGGTGACCTCGAAAATCTGCCAGGCGATCGAGACCGACATGATCTGCACGGCAAAGCTGACGAGCAGCGTCGTCAGCCAAAAGAAGCGGAAACCTTTATAGGTGAAAGCGAGCCGGGACGGCTCAGTCGGCGAGGGCGTATTCATGATGCTCCCGCATGACATTTTGCCGCAGCCGCGTCAAAGGCGAAAACGCCCAGATGCGTTCGGCAGGCTAATCCGTGATCGGTTTATCTGTTGCCGGCTTTTGTCGATTGGGATTGGGCCGCTCGTGACGCCGGTCGATCGAGGAGATCACGCCGCGCAGCGTGCGGATTTCCTGGCTCGTGAACCGGCCGCGCGTCAGGGCGGTGCGCAGGTTGTTGACCATGCTCGGCCGCTTGTCTGGCGTCGTGAAGAAACCGGTCTGGTCGAGAACACCTTCGAGATGCTCGAAAAGACCGACAAGTTCGTTGCGAGGAGCAGCTTCATCCAAGCCGTCACCGAAAGGCAGGTCCTTGCCCGGCCCACCATGGCGACGCCACTCATACGCCATCAGCAAAACGGCCTGGGCGATATTAAGCGATGCGAAAGCCGGCTCGACGGGCAGCGTAACGATGGCGTCCGAGAGCGCAACTTCGTCGTTGAGAAGTCCCCAGCGTTCGCGGCCAAACAACAGTCCTGCGCCCTGCCCGGCATTGATACGCTGAGCCATGTTGATGGAGGCTTCCTCCGGCCCGAGCACTTCCTTCTGCATGTCGCGGGATCGGGCTGTCGTTGCATAGACAAGCTTAAGATCGGCAATCGCTTCTTCGAGCGTTTCGAAAACCCGAACCCGCTCAAGCACATGGTCGGCCCGAGAGGCGGCAGCAACCGCCTTTTCGTTTGGCCAGCCATCGCGAGGCCGAACGAGACGCATGTCCCAAAGACCGAAATTGGCCATGGCGCGCGCAGCCGTGCCGATGTTTTCACCGAGCTGCGGCTCACACAAGATAATCGCTGGCCCGGGGGCCAGCGTTATGGGGAGGGAAGTATCAGTACCTGCCATCTGCGCCATCCAGCGAAAGTCGCGGCGACATAGCGCAGATGCGCTTTAGGTGCAAATCAGGCCACGCGTTCCCGGATCGGCAGCGGATGGACCTTAGACGAAGCCTGCCATTCCCGATCTAGAATCGCGAAGTGCAATTCTTCGTCCCACTCGCCCTGGAACAGCGCATGTTCGCGATAATGGGCCTCAAGACGCATGCCGAGCTTTTGCATGAGCTTGGCGGAGTGATGGTTGCGACCATCGCATCGGACGAACACGCGATGAATGCGGAAATGATCGAACGCCATATTCATCATTGCAGTCAGAGCTTCCGTAAGAAAACCATTACCGGCATGGGCCGGGTCGATCGCAAACAGAAGTTCGCCCTGACC
The DNA here is from genome assembly GCF_000970455.1 of Devosia soli. GTDB lineage: Bacteria > Pseudomonadota > Alphaproteobacteria > Rhizobiales > Devosiaceae > Devosia > Devosia soli. The sequence continues at coordinate 197,170 of NZ_LAJG01000014.1, forward strand.
GGCGGTCGCATCGGACCAGCGGAGCGAAACATGACCGATCACGGCCTTATCGAGCTTCCGTTCGAGCGCGAGGGTGAGCGTGTCGCCTGGACGCTGAAGACCGCGCTGAGCGGACATCACGTCAACAGCGCCGGCCACGTCTTCCTGATAGCGCGTCGGACGAATGAGATAGCGCTGCACGGTGGGAAGAACGTGATAACGCGCAACATGTGCGGCATCCTGGCGCTCGAAAGGGCGGAGCACTAGACGCTCAGTGGAAATAGGAAGATCAAAAACGCTCATAATGGACACCGCCCCTGCAAGAAAAGCTACTGCATGCTTTCGAGGGAGAACGGCGATATTCGCCGTAAGTTCCTTGCACGGCTAATAAATTTCGGCTCAGCCGGTGAAGACAAAAAAACTCTGCATCGGATCAACGAGAGGCTGATCCGTGAGGGCACCAGAGGGCGGTGGGACCGGGAGTTTGCACGGAATTAGACACCATCGCGCCACTCACGGCGAAGAACAGCATAGATGAATTCTTCGTCCCAGCCACCCTTGAAGATAGCGTGCTCGCGAAAATGTGCCTCACGCCGCATGCCCAGGCGTTCCATCAACCGCCAGGACGACCCGTTGCGCGCATCGCACCGGGCAAAGATCCGATGGATCGACGCATCGCGAAACGCCAGATCGAACATCGCGCCCGCCGCTTCGGTAGCGTAACCCCTGCCCTGATACTCGGGATGGAAAATCCATCCGACTTCCGCCTGCCGCGCTTCTTCAGAGCGCCAGATGAGCGATAATTCGCCAATCAATGTACCGGTCTCGCGCAGCTCGGCGCCGAGAACGATCTTATCTTCCGGCTCGTTCCAGCCAATCTGAACCACCCGCTGCTGCACGGCTGTCGCGACTTCGTCCCGGCTTAGGGGCCCATCGAAAAGATAGAAGGCAACATCGCGCCGGCCGCGATAGTCAAAAACTGCATCGACATCGCCGCGCGTGAAGGGACGCAGAATCAAACGCGGCGTTACGATTGGGAAGTCGGGAAAAAATCCCATGATGGCCTCATTGGCTGAGGCACTTTCCTTGACATGGATCGCTCTGGCAAGCGGCTTGCCGCAGCTCCGCTCCCGTGCGAGCCTTCGCCTATGACCGGCCATGACCCCCAACATATCGACCAAACTGGACGCTGCGACTGCGGCGCGATCACGCTCAATGCCCAGGGCCGCGTGGTTTCCATGTTTCTGTGCGCCTGTGAGAACTGCCAGCGCTCGACCGGCACTGGGCACTCTTCCGTTGTCGTGGTCCACACGGAAGCCATCCGAACTGTCGGCGCCACCAAAGCCTTTTCACGCCCGGCCGCTTCTGGCGCTGTCTTTACGCGGCAGTTTTGCCCGGAATGCGGCACGACGGTTTTTGGTCAAAGCTCGCGAGCCCCTGCCCTGCGCATTCTACCCATCGGCATCTTTGTCAACCACAACGACTGGTTCGCTCCCAACCAACTGATTTTTGCGCGCAGCCACCAGGCTTGGGACCTGATCGAGGATCACTTGCCGCAGCACATGGCTTATCGAGAGGACGGCACGCCATGAGCATGGCTGTTGATGAACTGGCCGAGCGCATCCGTATGGCCCTGCCGCCCAATCTCCATTACGTCGAAAAGCGCATGTTTGGCGGCATTGCCTTCATGCTTCGTGGCAATATGCTGGTCTGCCCGATGAAAGACGGCAGCATGCTGGCGCGCGTCGGCAAGGACGGCATGGACGACGCCCTGGCCGTGCCCGGCGCAACCATCATGGATATGGCCGGGCGCAGCATGAGCGGCTTCGTCGTCGTTTCCGGCGATGCCATCGAAGACGATGAGACGCTGCGCGTTTGGATCGGCCGATGCAGCCGTTTCGTCGAAACGCTCCCGCCCAAGTAACGCGACCCGCGAATTTGCCGAGCCGTCGTCGCCGGTGGCTCTGCCGCACGCCGGATCGATCGCCTCACCTGCCCGCCAGCAGATAGTCCCGCGCCGGCAGGAGGTACGTCAACGGCATGCCCCCTTGCCCACCCTGCCTTTGCGCTTTTGCCTCATGATGCTATAGGGGCACCGACCATGGCCGAGGGGCCAGACCAAGGATTTTTAGGGAGTTATCCGATGAGCAAGATCAAAGTCGCCAATCCGGTTGTGGACCTCGACGGCGATGAAATGACCCGCATCATCTGGCAGGCGATCAAGGACAAGCTGATCCATCCCTACCTTGATCTCGACATCAAGTATTATGACCTGTCGATCCAGAACCGCGACGCCACCAACGATCAGGTGACCATCGATTCCGCTAATGCAATCAAGCAGTACGGCGTCGGCATCAAGTGCGCCACCATCACGCCGGACGAGCAGCGCGTTGAGGAATTCGGCCTCAAGAAGATGTGGAAGTCGCCCAACGGCACCATCCGCAATATCCTTGGCGGCGTGATCTTCCGCGAGCCCATCATCTGCAAGAACGTGCCGCGCCTCGTCCCCGGCTGGACCCAGCCGATCATCGTCGGCCGTCACGCCTTCGGCGACCAGTATCGCGCCACCGACTTCACCTTCCCCGGCAAGGGCAAGCTGACCATCAAGTTCGCCGGCGAAGACGGCACCGTCATCGAGCACGAAGTGTTCCAGGCACCGGGTTCGGGCGTGGCCATGGCGATGTACAACCTCGACGACTCGATCCGCGACTTTGCCTATTCGAGCTTCAACTATGGCCTCGCCCGCGGCGTGCCGGTCTACCTCTCGACCAAGAACACCATCCTCAAGGCCTATGACGGCCGCTTCAAGGACATCTTCCAGGAGATTTACGAGAAGGAATTCAAGGAGCAGTTCGAAGCCAAGAAGATCTGGTACGAGCACCGTCTGATCGACGACATGGTTGCTTCGGCCCTGAAATGGTCCGGCGGCTATGTCTGGGCCTGTAAGAACTACGACGGCGACGTTCAGTCCGATATCGTGGCCCAGGGCTTTGGCTCGCTGGGCCTCATGACCTCGGTTCTGGCAACGCCCGATGGCAAGATCGTCGAAGCCGAAGCCGCCCACGGCACCGTGACCCGTCACTACCGCCAGCACCAGCAGGGCAAGGAAACTTCGACGAACTCGACCGCGTCGATCTTCGCCTGGACCCGTGGCCTCGCCCACCGTGCCAAGCTCGACGACAATGCAGAGCTCGCCAAGTTCGCCGCGACGCTCGAAAAGGTCACCGTCGACACCATCGAGGAAGGCAAGATGACCAAGGATCTGTCCCTGCTCGTCGGTCCGGATCAGCCGTGGCTGTCGACCATCGGCTTCCTCGACGCCATCGACGCCAACCTCCAGAAGGCCATGGCGTAAGCTCTCAGAGCTTCCAGAAATGATGAAGGCCGGGTTTTGCGACCCGGCCTTTTTGTTTATCGCGCTAGCCTGAGGCTTGTTCTTTCCTGTCGGCCCCGCATCGACATTGAGTTTCAAGCGATCCCGCCTTGAGCATCGTCGGCTCCGGTCCCTAGCGGAAATCGAACGATTTGACGTAGCCGCTGCTGGCGACAACACTATCTAGCGAAAGGCGATTGATGAAGGCGTGACCGCAAGCAGCAAGCTTTGTATGGTAGTTTACTCGCCCTGAGTCCAAGCCCAGATTTTTCAGGTAGTTGCGATGCCCGCCGGCGTCATTCTGGCCTTTTTGGCCTATGCCAGTTTTTCTATCGCCGACGCGCTCATCAAGGCGACGGGACCCGCGCTGTCGGTCTTCGAAATCGCCTTTTTCACCACGAGCTTTTCCATCATTCCCGCCATCGTCACGAAGCGTGGGGAGCGCTGGCGGGATATGTATAAGCTGCACCACCCCTGGCTTGTGCACCTGCGGTGCCTGACGGCGATTTCTGGCACGGCCTGCGTCATGTTCGCGTTCACGCACATCGCCTTTGCCGATGTCTATGCCATTGGTTTTACAACGCCTTTGTTCGTGACACTGCTGTCCGTGCTCGTCCTTCGCGAATACGTGGCGGTGCATCGCTGGGCGCTGCTGCTGGTCAGTTTCCTGGGCGTGGTCCTCGTTATTCGTCCCGGCATGCGCGAGCTTGAATTGGGACACTATGTGATGATGGTCGCCGCTTGTCTCGGCGCTATCACCACCACTGTCCTGCGCCATATCGCGCCCAAGGAGCGACGCGTCAGCCTCGTCGGCGTGCAGGTGCTCTATTCCGGAATCTTCAATGCAATCATGATGATACCGACCTTTGTCGTGCCCAGCCCGGAGCAGCTGGCTATCCTCTTGGGCATCGGCCTTCTCGGTGGGGTCGGCGGGTTGCTGCTCATCCAGGCGAGCAAGCAGACGCCGGCAAACCTGATCGCGCCGGTGCAATATAGCCAACTGATCTGGGCGATCCTGTTTGGCGCGCTGTTTTTTGGCGAATATCCCGACTGGATCGCCATTGTCGGCATGCTGATCGTCGTCGGTGCGGGGCTGCTCAATGTGTTGAGCGAGAAGCGACCTATCAGATGGAAACCGCGGGTGTTTTTCTTCCGTATCGGGGAGTGATCGGGTAGCACTCCGTTACCCCTGACGGCTTTCAATGGGCTGATCGGCTGCAAAAACGACAAACCCCGCGCCGATGACGCGGGGTTTTCGCTTTTTGTCGGCGTCGATCAGATCAGCGCGCGGATCGCGGCGACAGCATCGTCGGCCTTGCTCGCGTCCGGACCACCACCCTGGGCCATGTCCGGACGGCCACCACCACCCTGCCCGCCGAGGGCGGCGGTTGCGGACTTGATCAGCGTGCCGGCGGCGTACTTGCCTGTAAGATCTTCGGTGACGCCGATGGCAACCGTGCCCTTGCCGTCTTCGCCCTTGAGGACGATGACCACCACGCCCGAACCGATGCGCTTCTTTTCCGCGTCGACGACGGTCTTGATGTCCTTGGCAGCGACGCCTTCGACGACGCGACCGACGAAGGTCACGCCATTGACGGTCTCGGTAGCGTTGCCGCCATCACTGCTGCCGCCGAGAGCGAGCTTCTGTCGCGCGTCGCTGAGAGCCTTTTCAGCACTCTTGAGCTGGTTCTGGAGCGCTTCGATCCGGTCAAGCACTTCATGGGTGCCCGAACGCAGAAGGCCGGCAGCCGAAGAGACGATGTTGACATTGGCATTGCCGCGATGACGTGCGGCTTTGCCGGTCAGGGCTTCGATGCGGCGAACACCGGCAGCCGATGCCGTCTCGGTAACGATGGAAACGAGACCGATATCGCCGGTGCGGCGCACATGCGTGCCGCCGCAAAGTTCGACGGACCAGCCAAGAGCATTGCCGGTCGGCTCGCCCATGGACACAACGCGGACTTCGTCGCCATATTTCTCGCCGAAGAGCGCACGAGCGCCCGACTCCTTGGCTTCCTCGACGCCCATCAGCCGTGTTTCGACCGGGGTGTTCTGGAGAACGATCTCGTTGGCGATATCTTCGACTTCAGCGATTTCCTGCGGGGTCATCGGCTTGGTGTGCACGAAGTCGAAGCGCAGGCGATCGGCCGAAACCATGGAGCCCTTCTGGGCGACGTGGTCGCCGAGAACGAGGCGGAGGGCTTCGTGCAACAGATGGGTCGCCGAGTGGTTCGAGCGGATGGACGAACGGCGCTCGTGGTCGACAATAAGCTCAACAGCCTGGCCGACCTTGAGCGTGCCCTCGGTGACCTTCACCTTATGGCTGAAAACGCCATGATGCTTACTGGTGTCGCGAACGTCAGCGGCAAAGCCATCGCCCTTTATCGTGCCGGTATCACCGACTTGGCCGCCGCTTTCGCCATAGAACGGCGTCTGATTGACGACGACGAAACCTTCCTGGCCGGCCGCGATCTCAGCGACTTCAGCGCCATCGACGAGCAGAGCCTTGATCTCGCCCTCCGCCCTTTCCGTTTCATAGCCGAGGAACTCGGTGGGACCGAGCTTATCGGCAAGGCCATACCAGACGGTATCGGTGGCGGCTTCGCCCGAACCAGCCCAGTTCTTGCGGGCTTCGGCCTTCTGTTGCGCCATAGCCGCGTCGAACCCGGCCTGGTCGACGGAAATGTTGCGCGAACGAAGGGCGTCCTGCGTCAGATCGAGCGGGAAGCCGTAAGTGTCATGAAGTTTGAAGGCCGTGGCGCCATCAAGGGTTGCACCTTCCGCGAGGTCGGCGGTCTCGGCCTCGAGAACCTGCAGGCCGCGACCAAGAGTCTTGAGGAAGCGCCCTTCTTCAAGCCTGACCGTTTCGGTGATCATGGCTTCGCCGCGCGACAACTCGGGATAGGCCTGGCCCATTTCGCGGACCAGGGTCGGCACCAGCTTGAAGATCGTGGGTTCGTTCGCACCGAGCAGGCTGGCGTGGCGCATGGCGCGGCGCATGATGCGTCGCAGGACGTAACCGCGGCCCTCGTTAGATGGGAGGACGCCTTCGGCGATGAGGAAGCTCATCGAGCGCAGGTGGTCGGCTATGACGCGCAGACTGCGGTTACCTGGGCCATCGACGTCCGAATTGGTGGCGTTGGCAGCAGCCGAGATCAGCGCCTTGAAGAGGTCGATGTCATAATTGTCGTGGACGCCCTGCATGACGGCCGAGACGCGCTCAAGACCCATGCCGGTATCGATCGAAGGACGCGGCAGGCCGGTGCGCGAACCATCGGCATGCTGCTCGAACTGCATGAAGACGAGGTTCCAGATTTCGATCCAACGATCGCCGTCTTCGTCCGGAGAACCGGGAGGGCCACCCCAGACCTTGTCGCCGTGGTCATAGAAGATTTCCGAGCACGGACCGCAGGGGCCAGTGTCGCCCATCTGCCAGAAATTGGATTTCGCGCCGAGCCGGACGATGCGGTCTTCGGAAAGCCCGGCAATCTTCTTCCAGAGTTCGAGCGCCTCGTCATCGTCCTGATAGACGGTGACCATGAGCTTTTCGCGCGGCAGGCCCCAATCCTTGGTGAGGAGGTTCCAGGCCAGCTCGATGGCGCGATCCTTGAAATAGTCGCCGAACGAGAAATTGCCCAGCATCTCAAAGAAGGTGTGGTGGCGCGCAGTGAAGCCCACATTGTCGAGATCGTTATGCTTGCCGCCGGCGCGAACGCATTTCTGCGCCGTCGTCGCCGTCGAATACGGACGTTTTTCAACGCCGGTAAAGACGTTCTTGAACTGCACCATGCCGGCGTTGGTGAACATCAGCGTCGGATCATTGCGCGGGACGAGCGGGCTCGACGCGACGGCTTCATGTCCGTTGCGGGCGAAGTAATCGACAAAGCTCGAACGGAGATCGTTTACGCTGGTCATCAACTAGCTTTCATGGCGCAGAGGGACGCGCAACGCGTCCAAGAGAAACGTGGCTTTCTATCGTGGCAAACGCGGCACTGTCCAGCATTGCGGCGATATTGGGGATGAAGAAAGTAACCCACGCTTGACCCAAGGCGGTTGGTCACTGCCGGGCTTGTCCCGGCAATCTATCTCGTTTCCGCATGGACCACCGGGACAAGCCCGGTGGTGACTATAGATCGGATCATCCTGCAGCAACCTGCGGATGCTGGTCATCAAGAAAAAAGACCCCCGCTTTTGGCGAGGGTCGAAGGCATGCATGGGATTTTGGAAGTTTATTCGTCGCTGCCCGCGTCGTCGTCGCCGCCGGCAACCAGGAGCACTTCGCCGAGGAGGCCCGAGCTTTCGCGGACGCCCTGTTCGATGGCAGCAGCCGCTTCCGGATTATCCTTGAGGAATTGACGGGCATTTTCGCGCCCCTGCCCCAGGCGCTGGCTATCCCAGGAGAACCAGGCGCCGGACTTGTCGACGATGCCGGATTTGACGCCAAGATCGAGCAATTCGCCGGTCTTGGAAATGCCTTCGCCATACATGATGTCGAATTCGACCTGACGGAACGGCGGGGCGAGCTTGTTCTTGACGACCTTGACGCGCGTCTGGTTGCCTACGATCTCTTCGCGATCCTTGAGCGCGCCGATGCGGCGGATATCGAGACGAACCGAAGCATAAAACTTCAGCGCATTGCCGCCCGTCGTCGTTTCGGGCGAGCCATACATGACGCCGATCTTCATGCGGATCTGGTTGATGAAAATCACCAGACACTTGGACTTCGAAATCGACGAGGTCAGCTTGCGCATGGCCTGGCTCATCAGGCGCGCCTGAAGGCCGGGAAGCGCATCGCCCATTTCGCCTTCGAGTTCGGCACGCGGGGTGAGCGCTGCAACCGAGTCGACGACAAGAACGTCGATGGCGCCGGAGCGCACCAGGGTGTCGGTGATTTCGAGAGCCTGTTCGCCAGCATCCGGCTGAGAAATCAGCAGGTCATCGACATTGACGCCGAGCTTGCGGGCATAGACCGGATCGAGCGCATGTTCGGCGTCGACGAAGGCGCAGATGCCGCCCTTGCGCTGCGCTTCGGCAATGACATGCAGAGCCAGCGTCGTCTTGCCAGAGCTTTCCGGCCCGAAAATTTCGACGATACGGCCCTTGGGCAGGCCGCCTATGCCAAGCGCGATATCGAGGCCGAGCGAGCCGGTCGAGATCGATTCCACTTCGATCGCGGAATTTTCGCCAAGGCGCATGATCGAGCCCTTGCCGAAATTCCGTTCGATCTGGCTCAGCGCTGCCGCAAGAGCCTTGTCCTTATCCATCGATCCACCCTCAACAACGCGAAGCGGCGAGCTAGCCATGATTTCTCTCCTTATTTCACGCTCTCGAAGGCCACGCAACGCGCCGGATCGAGAGATCAATGTCCATTTATCGTGCTATGTTTGTTCTCATTTTGTTTCCATGAAGTCAAGGCACAAAATGAGAACATCGAAAGCGCAATAACCAGGCTGCCCCCTAGTGATTCTCCGCCAGTCCGCCCGCCGGTTACAAAAGTATGATTTTTGACTGGACAGCGTGCGACGGGATGCGTTTTATGCGCGCGAGCCGCTGAACGCCCCAGGAGGCAGGAAGATCATGCACCTCATTCAATATCTCGACGACAAAGGCGCGCGCGCAGTGGGCGTGACGCAGAATGGGGAAACCCGCCAGGTGCAGGGCGTTACGAGCGTCTATGAACTGGCGCAGGAGGCCCTGAACGGCCTTGGCGGTCTTTCGGCAGCTGTGGCTGCGCGCGGTCTCGGCGCGGCGGTCGACAAAGCAGCGCTCCTTGCGGAAAAGCGGCTCCTCTCGCCCATCGACCATCCCGATCCGACGCACCTTCATGTCACCGGCACCGGCCTCACTCATCTCGGTTCCGCCGCGACGCGCGACGCGATGCACAAGGCCAATGGCGAAAAGCCGGCCAACGAGCTGACCGACAGCATGAAGATGTTCCGCATGGGCCTTGAGAACGGCAAGCCGCAGAACGGAGAAAAGGGCGTGCAGCCCGAGTGGTTCTACAAAGGCAATGGCCATATCGTCGCCAATCCCGGCCAGGCCATCCCCTCCCCGTCCTTCGCGCTCGACGCCGGCGAAGAGCCGGAGATTGCCGGCATCTATCTGATCGACGCCAACGGCCAGCCGCGGCGCCTCGGCTTTGCGCTTGCCAACGAATTTTCCGATCATGTGACCGAGCGGATCAACTATCTCTATCTGGCGCACTCGAAGCTGCGCGCCTGCTCATTAGGCCCCGAATTGCGCGTCGGCGATCTGCCCAACCATATCGAGGGCATGTCGCGCATCCTGCGCGATGGCCAGGTGCTGTGGGAAAAGCCGTTCCTCTCCGGCGAGGACAATATGAGCCACACCATCGCCAACCTCGAATATCACCACTTCAAGTATGATCTCTTCTGCCAGCCCGGCGACGTGCACGTTCATTGCTTCGGCACGGCAACACTGAGCTTTGCCGACGGCATCTCGACGCGGGAAAACGACGTCTTCGAAATCGAGGAAGCCCAGTTCGGGCTGCCGCTGCGCAATCCGGTCCACGTGGAAGCGGAGAAGCCGGTGGTGATCAACGGCCTTTATTGAGCCAAAAGACGCGACCTTTCAGGGCCTTCCGCGCATGCGGGAGGCCCTTTTGCTTGGGCGCCGCTTTACTCAAGGCAACTAACATGTCAGTTGTTTTGCCGCGAACTGAGGAGGCCGCGCATGACCCAAAGAGCATTCGAAAAGCGCCGGATCGGCGAGACCGCGCTAGAGGTCACGACGCTTGGCCTCGGCTGCGCATCGCTCGCGGGAATCTTCTCGGCCGTGCCGGCGGATCAGGCGCGGGCAACCGTGCGGCACGCGCTTGCAACCGGCATCAATTATGTCGATACCGCCCCTCAATATGGCCTCGGGCGCTCCGAGCACCTGGTGGGGGATGTTCTGCGGGAAGCCAGGTCGCGTCCGATCCTCTCGACCAAGGTCGGGCGCCTCCTGAGGCCGGTCGATCCCGCGGCGCAGGATAAGGGCAACTGGATCGACCCGCTGCCCTTCAACCAGCAATATGACTATAGCTATGACGGGGTGATGCGCTCCTTCGAGGATAGCCAGCAGCGGCTCGGCCTCGAAAAAGTCGACATCCTTTATGTCCACGATATCGGCACTGCGACCCATGGCGTCGAGGGCAACAAGCCGCTCTGGGCGCAATTGGCCGGCGGCGGCTACAAGGCGCTGCGCGAATTGCGGGATGCGGGCGTGGTCAAGGCCATCGGGCTCGGCGTCAATGAGTGGCAGATCCTGATGGACGCCTTCGCGCTCGGGGATTGGGACGTGTTCCTGCTCGCGGGCCGCTATACGCTGCTCGAGCAGACTTCACTGACCCCGTTCATGACCACCTGCATCGCGCGCAAGGCCTCGGTGGTCATTGGCGGGCCGTTCAATTCCGGAATTCTGGTTGGCGGTGACAAGTTCAATTACGCCAAGGCGCCCGAAGATGTCGTGGCGCGGGTCCGGGCCATCGAGACAGTCTGCAAGGAGTTCGGCGTGCCCCTGCCCGCGGCGGCGCTGCAATTTCCGTTGACGCATCCGGCTGTCTGCAATGTCCTTCCGGGGCCGCGTTCGCCCGAGGAACTCGACGGCATTCTCGACTGGTGGGACGCACACATTCCGGACGCGCTATGGACGACGCTTGCCGAAAAAGGTCTGCTGGCGGAAGGCACCCCGATCCCGGGCGCAACGGCTTGACCGGATCGGACAGGCAACCCTATAAATAACCACTTAGTTCTGTACCGGAGTGGTTATGGCCTTGGAAGCTGCCGAGCTAGACGCAACGTTTCATGCCTTGTCGGATCCCACACGGCGAGCGATCCTTGCCCGTCTTGCGCAAGAGGGCGATGTGACGGTCATGGAGCTGGCCGAACCATTTGCAATGAGCCAGCCTGCCATTTCCAAGCATCTGAAGGTGCTGGAAAAGGCCGGGCTCGTGTCGCGGGGCCGCGATGCGCAGCGCCGGCCGGTGCATCTTGAAGCGCAACCGCTGGCGGAAGTGACCGACTGGCTATTGGGCTATCGCCAATTCTGGCAGGCCCAGTTCGACCGCCTCGACGATGTTCTCGACCAGTTGCAGGCCCTCGAAAAGCAGGCCGGCAAAAACTAGGACAATGGCAATGCAATTCGGCGATCCGCTTTCCGTGACGGCACCCAGTGATACTCAACTGCTGATCGAGCGCGTCTTCAAGGCGCCTCCGCACCTCGTTTATGCCTGCTACACCCAGCCCGCGCTGATCCAGCGCTGGCTGACGGGACCCGATGGCTGGTCCATGAAGATTTGCACGTACGACGCGCGCGATGGCGGAAACTATCGGTTCGAGTGGCAGGGCCCCGAAGACGCTTTTCTCGCGGTGGGCGGCGTTATCTCGAGGATCGAAGCGCCGCGTTTGATTGACGCCGAGGAAACGTTCGATCATGGCGTTATGGGTCCAACCTATCGCAGCGACATGACGTTCGCGGACGATAGCGACGGCACGCTTTTAAAGCAGATGCTGACATATGCCTCCATGGCCCAACGCGACATGATTGTTGCGGAAGGCATGACCGGCGGGATGGAGATGAGTTTCAAAAGCCTCGACCGGCTTCTTTTCGAACAGAACTCAAGCTGACGCTTTAGTTCAAATCGAGAGCGTAACCTTTTAAAATCTCGAACGGAATCAGTTCGAGGACTTTGCTGTTGGTGGCGCCGAGATAGATGCGCGGCGCCTTGCCGGCCTCATGCGCCTGCAGCCAGCGCGCCGCCACGAGGCACCAGCGGTTGCCCGCCACAAGTCCAGGAAAGGCGAATTCGGGTCGCGGGGTCGTTAGGTCGTTTCCGACGCTTTTCGAATAGGCCAGAAACGCCTCGGTCGCCTCGATGCAGATGAGGTGGACTGCCGCATTTTCCGGCCCGGCGGCGCAATAGCCGGAGCGGAAGAAACCGGTCAGCGGATCTTCCGAGCATGGCTGGAGCGGCTCGCCGAGCACGTTGAATTCAGCAACACCTTCGATGCCTGGTTCGTCCGTCACGAGGGATTATCCTGTCGGCGCAGCACGTCCTTGACCTTGGTGTTGATCTGGTCGAGCGAATAGGGCTTGGGCAGGAAATCAACGCTCCGGTCATCCTCGATATCGCGGCGCACACTCTCCTCGGCATAGCCCGAGACGAAGATGATCTTAAGGTTGGTCATCTTCTCGCGAATGACCTTGAGCATGGTCGGGCCATCCATCTCCGGCATGACGACGTCGGAGATGATGAGGTCGACTTTATAGTCGAGATCTTCGAGCACTTCGAGCGCCTCTTCGCCGCCCTCGGCCTCGAACACTTCATAGCCCGTGGTGCGCAGGGCGCGTGCCGAGAAGGCGCGGACGCTCTCCTCGTCCTCTACGAGCAGGATACGTTCATGACCGGTCAGGTCTTTTGCTGGTGCGGTCGCTGCAGCAACCTTGGCAGCAGCTTCCTCCGCGGTCGGCACGTAGCGCGGCAGGAAGATCTTGAATGTCGTGCCTTCGCCCAGTGTCGAGACCGGATAGATGAAACCCTCGGTCTGCTTGACGATGCCATAGACGGTCGAAAGACCGAGACCAGTCCCCTTCCCCAATTCCTTGGTAGTGAAGAACGGCTCGAAAATCTTGGCCATGATCTCGGGGGACATGCCGGTGCCGGTATCCTGGACGTCGATGAGGACGTAATCGGCCGGCACGAGGCCCTCGAATTTGAGCGCCTTGGTTTCTTCTTCGGTGACGTTGCTGGTGCGGACCGTGATCGAGCCGCCATCGGGCATGGCATCACGCGCATTGACGACGAGATTGATGATGACCTGCTCGAGCTGCACCACGTCGGCGCGGACGGGCCAGATATTGCGGCCATGTTCGACGGAAAGCTGGTTCTTCTCGCCGATCATGCGCTTCAGCAGTACTGTCAGGTCATCGACGATCAAGGGCAGTTCTAGCACTTGTGGTCGCAGCGTCTGCCGGCGCGAGAATGCGAGAAGCTGGCGCGTCAGGCCGGCGGCGCGATTGGCGTTCTGCTTGATCTGCATCAGCTCGCTGAACGACGGATCGCCCGGCTTGTGCTTGAGAAGAAGCAGGTCCGAAAAGCCGATGATCGCGGTCAGCAGGTTGTTGAAATCGTGCGCGACACCGCCTGCGAGCTGGCCCACCGCCTGCATCTTCTGGCTCTGAGCGAACTGGGCTTCGAGCTTGCGCTGGTCGGTCATGTCGAGCGCATAGACATTGACCTGCTCGGGCGAGCCGGCGCTCACTTCCGAAGCTGAAATGTAGAGCCGTACCGCATGCTCGCCCTCGACGCTGAGCAGCGCATCGACGGGCTCGACTTCGGTCCGCTGGGCGGTGGCGTCCGAAAGGGCGCGCGCGAGCTTGTCGCGGCTGCCTTCGCCGATGAGATCGTTGAGCGGCTGCAGTTCAAGGCTTTTTTCTTCGCCCGACCAGCGGAAAATCCGGCCGAACGGCGCATTGGTGCGTACAATCCGGCCTTCGCCATCAAGCGTTGCAATGGCAAAGGGCGTATCATTGAAAAAGCGCGAGAAGCGCACTTCGGCGGCGCGCAGTTCTTCTTCATTTTCCGGCGCGCTCGATCGGTCGAGCACCAGCGTCCGCGTTTCGCCGAGCTCACCATCGGCAAGGCGCGCAGCGCGATGGAGAAGACGCACGGGAAGCGCCGTACCATTACGGCGAACAAGGTCGATATCGATGATCTCTGTTGTGATCTCGCCATCGCGCCGCCCACGCACGAGCAACGTCGCGCCATCGCCGCGAACCACGTCGTCGAGGCGCAACTGCCCTGCGTTGAACTCGGCAAGATCATAACCGAGCCAATCAGCGAGGGTGGAATTGAGGTATTGGATGCGCCCGTGCGCGTCGGCAGAGAAGAAGCCAGCCGGCGAATGATCGAGATAATCGATCGCGCGTTGCAGGTCGAGAAAGGCGGTTTCGTTGTTCTCGCGGTCCCGCGTGATGTCTTCGACGGTCCAGGCGACGACAGGCTTGCTGGTGTCCTCCGTCTGCGGCAAGGGGCGAACGGACACCCGATACCAGAAGGCGCGGGTTGTTTCGGTCTGCGAGCCGCCAAGGCCGCCGATGATGCGGATATCTTCGACCGCATTGCGCCCATCCTTGGCAGCGCGGGTCAAACGGTACATCGCTTCGCCGGCATCGGCCTGGCCCGAAAAAAGGCGCGGAACGCTGACGGGAACGCCATTGTTGAGGGCGCCGAGAAAAGTGCCGTAATGGGCGTTCACATAGGCGATCTTGCCGTCGCGATCGGCAACGACGATGCCGCGCGGCACGGTATCGACCAGCGCATGGGCCAGGGTGCGGCGCTCCTCGGCGGCGGCGAAGCGAAAGAGCCCCGCGGCGAGCCCGAAGAGGAAGAACACGCCGGCAACGGCAAGAAGCCCGACGAATGTCATGACGACTTCAACCGGGATGCGCTCGCCAAAAAGCGCAAAGGCAGCCGCAGCCCCGATAAGGAACAGCCCTAAGGCCGCAACGCGCCACAATCCGGCACCGCCCCGCGGCGAGGAGATCAGCGGATCGGGATAGTTGTCCTCGCCGAGCGGCGTCGTGGCCATGGGATAAAAGCTCCAGCGCGCGAAAATTGCCCCGATTCGGGACAGTCCAGTTTGGTGTAGCAAATGGACTGCTGCGTTGGGAGGGCGAAGGCGGCTTTTCCCGCGCCTTGGGCCAGATTTGTCTCTCGGCGCATCTCCCCGCTACGCGCAGGTCGCAATGCAATTACGCTGCCGGAGGGGCCGAAAAAGCATAGCCGACCAGTGCGCCGACGAGGAAAAAGAACGGAACGGCGCAGAAAAGCGTGGCGCTGACGATCAGCGCCGACCATCCCTTGCCGATCGATGTCGTCTGCGCCAGCCAGCGCGTCTCGACGATGCCGAACCAGATGAGCCCGAGCGCAAGAACCCCTACGCCGATCCAACCATCGACCGGTGAATCCGGGAACTCGGCCATCAGGTTGATGCCGAGGCTGACGGCAATGACGAATGGCACGGTGACGAAACACTGGCTGTAGAAGACAGGCTTGAAGGTCGACCGCGTAATGCGCGCCTTTGCGACCTTCAGGCGGATCAAGCCGAAAAGCAGCGGGAAGAAGCTGAAGGCAACGGCGCGGAACGCCAGCAGATTGCGCTCGTCCGCCATGATACCGGTCATTACTGCGGCATTCTCAGTTTCCACCAGCCGCCCCAGCAAGTGAAGGAGCCCCAGCGTGATCAGCAGGAGGATAGGCGGGCTGATGGCATCGTCGAATTGCCGCTCTTCAGGCTCCTGCAATTCCCGCTCAGCATAAGCGAGCGAGGCCAGCGGATGCCGGACGATGCGCCAGACGGTCAGCGGATAGAAGATGACCCAGCTGACCAGTTCGTAGAGCAGTTCCTCGATCGATTTGAGGATACCCATAAAGTCCATGCGACAATCCCCCAATGGTCGCGGAAGGCGGCTATGTCACCCACGACCTGGGGCGCCGGCAAGCCTAGGCGTCAGCGGGCCTTCCAGCTCTGCCCGTGCTTGAGGCGCATGACGAAGCCAATGATTTCTGCAACTGCCTTGTAGTGATCGGCCGGAATGTCCTCGTCCACATCGACCGAAGCGTAGAGCGCCCGCGCCAGCGGCGGGTTTTCGATGATCGGCACATCGTTTTCCTTGGCGACCGTTCGGATCCGCAACGCCACCGCGTCTGCGCCTTTGGCAACGCATTTCGGCGCCCCCATGCCCTTGTCGTATTTCAGTGCCACCGCGTAGTGCGTCGGGTTGGTCACGACCACGGTTGCGTCCGGCACCGCCTGCATCATGCGCTTGCGCGCCTTCTCCTGCCGCAGCTGGCGGATGCGGCCCTTGACGTGCGGATCGCCTTCCATCTGCTTATATTCGTCGCGGGTTTCCTGCATGGTCATCATCTGCCGCTTCCACCACTTATTGCGCGTGTAGAAGTAGTCGGCAGCGGCGATGAAGGTGACGACGATCAGAACCGAGGTCAGGATCTTGACCGCCAGTTCCTGAAAATCGAGGAGGATAATGACCGGATCGGCGGTCATCATCGTATCGAGCCTGTCGCGCTCGGGCCAGACCGTCATGACGACAACGACGCCGACCACCGCGATCTTGACGAGGCCCTTGGCGAAATTGACCAGCGCCTCACCAGAGAAGAGACGTTTCGCGCCCGCGAGCGGCGAGATCTTGGAGAATTTCGGCGTCACTGGTTCGGCGGAAAAGAGCGGCTTGTGCTGGATGAGATTAGCGACGATGCCGCACACATAAAGAATGCCGAGCGGCGCCATCACCGCGCCGATCATGGCAAAGGCGAGTCCGTTGAAAAAGGCGGAAAAGCCCGAACCCTCGACATCGAACCGGTCCGCATTCATCATGATGAGCTGTAGTGGATTGCTCACCTGCTGGGCTACCCACGGCGCCATCGACGAGCAGACGATGGCCGTGCCGACCAGCATGAACCAGGTGGTCACCTCCTGGCTCTTGGCGACGTCGCCCTTCTTGTGTGCTTCCTCGAGCTTTCGCTGGGAAGGATCTTCTGTTTTGCTTTCCTGCTCCGGGGCTTCGTCTGACATCGACTACCCCCGCCACATGGCCAGATGATTTTCGAAGGAGGTGAGATACCACCCCATCATCATCATCAGCAAAAGCGCAAAAAGGATGAGCCCAGCCAGGATGTTGGCGGGCATCAGGATGAAATAGACCTGCAGCGCAGGCATTAGCCGCGCGAGGATGCCTGCTCCGAGGTTGAAGACCAGGCCAAAGACGATAAACGGCGCCGACATCTGCACGCCCACAGAAAAAGCGCCCGAAACGGTCCGCAGCGCCAGCTGCATGGCATCTTCGGACATGATCGGCATGGTCGGCTCGAAAACCGAGTAGCTGTCATAGATCGCGGCCAGCGCCATATGGTGCAAGTCGGTCGCGAAGATCAGCGTGATGCCGAGAAACGAGAGAAAGCTCGTAAACACCGCGCTCTGCATGCCCTGCTGGGTCGGATCGGCCGCCATGGCGCCGGAAAGTCCGCTCTGGAAGGCGACGATCGAGCCGGCAATCTGCGTCGCCATGGTCGTCAGCCGAATAATTGCACCGATGATGAGCCCGACAGCCAGTTCATGGAACAGAAGGCTCACGAGTCCACCGAGCCCGGCCGGCATCGGCGGAATGACGCTGCCGAGGAGCGGATAAAGCACCACCGAGAACATCACCGCAAAAGCGAGCCGCAAGCGCGCGGGGATAGTGTCCTCGCCGAGCGCGGGCAAAAGCATCAGCATCGCGCCGATGCGCGCAAAGAGCATGAGATAGGTGAAGGCGACCGCTGGCGCCCAGTTGAGGTCGAGCGCCACCGTCAGCCGCCGACGATGATCATATCGACCACGCGCGTCATATAGGCCGACATGGTCGCGCCGAGAAACGGCAGCGCGATCAGCATGGTGATGAAGATGGCGATGATCTTGGGCACGAAGACCAGGGTCTGTTCCTGGATCTGCGTGAGCGCCTGGAAGAGCGCGATGACGACGCCGACGACCAGCCCCACCAGCATCATCGGCAGGGAAACGATGATCAGCACCCAGATGCCCTGGTTGGCAATGTCGAGCACTTCGGCGCCGGTCATGGTCTCGCTCCGCGAACAGAATCGCGGAGCCATAGGTAACTGATTCCTGAATCGGCTGCGAATTCTATGCAGCCCCCGCGCTCAAAGTTGCGCGAGGAAACGCGCTCGATCAGATCGGCATGCTCATGATCGATTCATAGGACTGGATCACGCGATCGCGGATGGTCACGATGCTGTCGATGGCAAACTCGGTCTGGGACAGCGCAGTTACCATGTCGACCACGTTGGCCTTGCCGTTGACCATGTCGATCGCCAGCTGGTCCGAAGTCCGGCCGGTATCGACGACGCCCTGCACGGACTGGGCGAGCATGGAGGCGAAATCCGGGCTCGTGCGGCCGGCGCCGGTGCCGAGCTGTGCGCCCGGCTGGGCCGCCTGCGTCAGCATGCGGCTTGCCGCATCGTTGAGGCTGGCAATGGCGGTCGGATCGGCGGCGCGGCTCGATTCCGTTACCGCCTGGACCGATTGGGCCAGCATCTGCGCGAAGTTGGGACCGGCAGCAACGCCGGCGACAGCGCTTTCGGCTTCCGGACGGAGGGCACTGGTGGCGAGGCGGCTGGCATTGCCATAGGCCGCTGCGGCGATATTGAAAGGCGTAGCCATTTCGAAAAGCTCCTGAGGCGTCAGCCGCGCAGGATGTCGAGCGTCTGCCCGAGCATCTGGCGAGAGATGGAAACCACGTTGAGGTTGGCCTCGTAGCTGCGCTGGGCCTCGCGCATGTCCATGGTTTCGATCAACGTATTGACGTTGGGATACTGGACATAGCCATTCGCGTCGGCCGCCGGGTGGCCGGGTTCATAGCGGTTGTTGAAGTCGGACTGGTCGAGGGACAGCTTGCCCATGGTGACCACATGCCCGCCGAGCTCGTTGTTCATCACCGTCTCAAAGGTCGGTACGCGGCGGCGATAGGGTTCGCCGCCCGGCGTCGTCGCCGTCGAGTCGGCATTGGCGATGTTTTCGGCGATGATGCGCATGCGGGCCGACTGTGCGTGGAGCCCGGTTGCCGCGATGCCGATTGAGGTGTTGAAGTCCATGGATCAGCCCTTCCTTAAGCCGTCTTGCCCAGCGCGGTCTTCAGGATTTTGACCGACTTCTGGTAAAGGGAGGTCGCGGCCTGATAGTCCATCATATTGGTCGTGACCTTCATCATCTCGTCTTCGAGGGTCACGCCATTGCCTTTGGGCGTGATTTCGAAGTTCACCATCCTCTGGTCGGCAAAGCCTGCCGCACCGCCGAGGGAGGTTGAAAAATGCTTGGGCTGGGTGGCGGCAGTGGTGACCGTGGGAGGTTGCACCTGGCTGAAGCGTTCTTCGAAGTTATACTGCTTCAGGTCGCGGCCCTTGTAGCCGGGGTTGTCGGCGTTGGCGACATTCTCGGCCAACAGCCCCTGACGGGCCTGATGCCAGCGCATCTTGTCCGTCAGCGCCGTAAAGACCGGCATATCCAGCAATCCCATCGCCACCGCTCCTTGAGTCCAGGCTATCTGGGCAAAACCTGCCCATTTGTGGTTAAGGAAGGGTTAATTCCGGGTGATTTGGGCGTATGAAGCCTCGCAATACGCACGATTGCCCGGTTTGACTGGGCAGAAAATGCCCGTCAGAATCACGCGGTCACCTTAGGAGTTAGAATCAGTGCAGTTCATCACGAGCCTGTTCGGCGGAAGCGGCAACATGTATCTCACCGCCCTTTTCGCCCTCGGCGCAGTCATCGTGCTCATCCTGCTCGGCGTCTGGCTGCTCAAGCTGGTGTTCAATGTCTCGAGCAATGGCGTGCGCGGCCGCAACAAGCGCCTCGCCATCATCGATAGCCTCGTGCTCGACCAGAAGCGGCAATTGCTGATCGTGCGCCGCGACAATACCGAACATCTGCTCCTCGTCGGTGGCCCTCAGGACGTCGTCGTCGAAACCGGCTTCGCCGCGCCCGAAGCGCCAGCCACGCAACCGACGCGCCGCCCCGTGCCCATGGTCGGCAATCGCGCTGGCGGTGCGGGCAGTGCCGGGCGCACGGACAAATCGGCGCTCGTTCCAGCCGCTACCGTCGCCGCCGGCCCCGGCGCCGCCATCGATCGCGCCCGCGAGGCCAACAAGGTCCGTGAGCAGAGCCAGCCGCCCCGCTCCATCCGCCACACGGGCCTTCTGCGCCCCGTCACGACGCACGAACCGGCACCGGCCGGGTATAAGCCGGACATTTCGCCCGTATCGGCGGCCGACTCAGCTAAAGAGGACGGCGAACAACCGGTTAACGAAAGCGTAACGCGTGACCACGAAGCGCAGGGCGAAGCCAACCGAAACTAACAAGGGCCGGGCGCGCCTCAAGAAACACGCCCTGATCGGCCTTTTTGTCGCTGTCGGCCTGTCCCTCGCCGGCATCGGCGTTGCGCATGCCCAGGATCTGTCGATCGGCCTTGGCGACAACACCGCGCTGACCGAGCGCGCCATCCAGCTTATCGGCCTTTTGACGGTGCTGTCCCTGGCGCCGTCGATCCTCGTGATGGTCACAAGCTTCACCCGCATCGTCGTGGTGCTGTCGCTCCTTCGCACCGCGATCGGGCTCCAGACCGCGCCACCGAACTCGGTGATGATCTCGCTGGCGCTGTTCCTGACCTTCTTCATCATGCAGCCCACCCTGCAGCAGAGCTACGACAACGGCATCGCGCCGGTGCTCGCCGGCACGCTCGAGATTTCCGAAGCTTTTGAGCCAACGACGGCGCCCATTCACGCCTTCATGCGCGCCAATGTCCGCGAACAAGACCTGCAGCTTTTTTACGACCTGACCGAGGCCGAGGTGCCCACCGAGCCCGAAGCCATCCCGCTCCAGCTCCTCATTCCGGCTTTCCTCATCTCCGAACTCCGCCGCGCCTTCGAGATCGGCTTCTTGCTCTTCCTGCCCTTCGTCATCATCGACATGGTCGTTGCCTCGGTCCTGATGAGCATGGGCATGATGATGCTCCCCCCCGTCGTCATCTCGTTGCCCTTCAAGCTCATCTTCTTCGTGCTTGTAGACGGCTGGTACCTCGTCGTCGGCTCCCTTGTCCGAAGTTTTGCGACGTAGTGGAAGGATAGTGGGAGAAGCACGTCTCAGGCCTGCTGGACAATGATCGGATATCAGGCGCGGGGTAGCGAACCGCGCTCGATGATGGGCATGGTGACCAGTTCGGGCGCGTTTGCGTCGCTGAGAAGTAATTCGACCGCACGTCGCCCCATATCCTCATGTGGCAGGCCGATAGTGGTAAGGCCTGGCCGCAGATATGAGGCGAGCTCGTCATTGTCGAACGAGACGAGGGCCACATCGTCAGGCACTTCGAGCCCAGCTTCACCCAGCGCCTGGTAAGCGCCGAATGCCAGTCGATCATTGAGGCAGAGGATTGCCCGCGGACGCGCGGTCTTGAGTTGCTTGCGCGTCAGCTCATAACCGTGGCTTGGCTCCCAATTCCAGCAACTGAGTTCGGCAAGAAACGTCATCCCCGCGGACTGCATCGCGGCGCGGATGCCGGCAAAGCGTTGCGCGATAGATTCTGATCGAAAGAGCCCAGCCTCCTGCTCCGCATTATGGCCTAGAAGGACGATTCCGTCATTGATGCCCGCGGCTTTTAGCAGTGCCACGGCCTGTTCTCCGCCACGATACTCGTCCGGCAACACGGAGACCGGGAAGCGCGCGCTGGTGCCATTGAGCATAACCGTCGGCACATTGATCGGCAGGTCTGGCACGAACACCTCGCGGGCGCGCATGGCAGCGAAAATAACGCCATCGACCTGGCGATCGAGGGCGGCTTCAAGCGCCTGTATTTCGCGAGCCGGTTCGCCGCCGGTTTCGAGCACCAGCATCACATGCTTGGCCTCCTCGGCAGCTGCCAGCGCCCCGCGAATAAGGCCACTGGCAAAACGCGTGGTCGCCACATAGTCAGAGATGAATGCAATCAGGCGCGACTTGTCGGTCCGCAGCGCGCGGGCCGCCACATTGGGTCGATAGCCAAGGCTGGCCGCCGCCGCATGCACCTTGGCATGAGCATCGGCGGAAAGCCGCGTATCCGGCCGTCCGGTCAGGATCATCGAGGCAGCCGTGGTGGAGAGGCCGGCAAGACGCGCCACGTCGGCCAGCGTAACCCTTTTCTTCGTCAAGCCGTTTGCCTCCCTGCCCCGAAGTGTGGGCGACCATTAAGGTCGTTGCATAACCACGCTACTCTCGCTTGACAACCAGAGCGCGTCATTGCATCTGCTAAATGCTTTTAGCAGGGGGAGTGAATGGGTTTCAACCTATCCGATCACTGGGTCTGGGATTTTTGGCTGGCCGATGACGGCGCCGATTATCACCTTTATTATCTCCACGCGCCCAAGTCGCTCGGCAATCCGGACCTGCGCCACCGGAATGCGCGCATTGGCCACGCCACCTCCACGGACCTTGCCACCTGGACAGATCACGGGCGCGCCTTCGATGCCGGCGCGCCTGGCAGTTTTGACGGCAGCGCAACCTGGACCGGCAGCGTCGTACGCGATCCCACTGGGCTCTGGCGCATGTTCTATACCGGCTCGCGCTTCCTTTCGCCCGACAGCGCAGCCAATATAGAGACCGTTTGCCTTGCCACCTCGGCTGATCTTTCCACTTGGACCAAGCAGCCCGGCCCCATCCTCAGCGCCGATCCTGCGCTCTATGAGACGCTAGGCACGTCGAGCTGGCCCGAAGAAGCCTGGCGCGACCCATGGGTCTTCTGGGACGAGCAGAGCCAGCTCTGGCATATGCTCATCACTGCCCGCAGCAAGACCGGCACCGAACCCGATCGAGGCGTCATGGCCCATGCCACGTCAAGCGATCTCTTCAACTGGACGATACAACCCGCGCTGAGCCAGCCCGGCTCCGGCTTTGCCCATCTGGAAGTTTTCCACATCGTTGAAGCGGGCGGGCGGAAGCACGTCGTTTTCTGCTGCGACAGCGCCAAGCTTTGCGGCGACCGGAGCGGCGCCGTTGGCGGCATCTGGACCCAGCCCCTCGAGAGCTTCCCCGCGGACGTCGATTTCAGACAGGCGCGGCTCCTCGTCGATGAGCGCCTTTATGCCGGCCGCGTCGTCTTCGACCGCACTGGCAGGCCGAATCTGCTCGCCTTCAACAATGTCGGCGCCGCCGGCGATTTCCTCGGCGGCATTTCCGATCCCCTGCCCTTGGTCATCGGCAAGGACGGCTATCTCGAACTGGAGAGCGCAGCATGAGCGTCACCGTTTCCGGCTCCGCCGCCCCTGGCTACGAAGCCGTCGCCGAGGCGTTCACTCGTAGCTTCGATGACCGTCCCGAAATGGGCGCCGCGCTTCATATCATCCGGGACGGAAAAACCGTCGTCGACCTCTGGGCCGGAATCGCCGATGCCCGCACCAGCCGAGCTTGGGATCAGAACACACCTTCGGTGATCTTCTCCTGCACCAAGGGCCTTGTCTCCATTCTTGCCGCCCGCCTCGTTGGGGAAGGCCGGCTCGACTATGAAGCGCCGGTCAGCCGTTACTGGCCCGAGTTTGCTGCCGCAGGTAAGGGTGCTGTCACCGTCGGCGATGCCCTAGCTCACCGCGCCGGTCTCTCCGCGCCCCGCCTCGATCTCACCGAAGACGAGATCGTCGATTGGGACCGGATGGCCGCGGTATTGGCCGAGCAGGAGCCGCTCTGGCCGCTCGGTAGCGGCTACGCCTATCACGCGCTCACCCACGGCTGGGTCGCCGGCGAAATCATCCGCCGCGTTACAGGCCAGTCGGTCGGCCAATATTTCGCGGACCTCATCACCAGCCCGCTAGGCGTCGACGCCTGGATCGGCCTTCCTCAAAGCGAAGCAGACCGCGTCGCGCATTTGCGCGTCAGCCCGCCGCTCTCCGCCCTCTGGGCCGGGGAGGCTGCAAAGCCGGCGCCCAACTGGCCCTATAAGGCTATGACTCTCGGCAACGCACTGCCAGCCGATCTCGTCTCGGAAACCGGTGGCTTCAACGCCCAGCGTATTCGTGCGGCCGAAATTCCCGGTGCCGGTGGCATTGCCTCGGCCGAGGCACTCGCAACCATCTGGTCGGCAACCGTTACCTCAACGCGCGGCGTCAAATTGCTCGATCCCAAGGTGATCGCGGAAGCCACCCGCCCCCGGAGCGAAGGCGTCTCGGCTTTTCGGCGGCGAGCCACCCTATTCCCGCTGGGGCTGCGGCTTCCAGCTCGATTCCGAAGCGCGTCGCTATCTCGACGATCACTGCTTCGGCCATGACGGTGCCGGAGGACAAGTCGGCTTTGCCGATCCCCGGCATAAAATCGGTTTCGGCTTCGTCACCAATTGGATGATGGGGCCGGAGGACCAGCGCGCGACCGCCATTATCTCGGCCTTGCGCGCCAGTCTGTAGTCACCGCGCACAAGCGAACGCCGTCCATATTGACACCGCGTTGCGCCCATGCGCTAAATCCATTTAGCAGACGGAAACATCCCTGCGACTTCATCCTGGAGGAGGCAAGTCTTGAACACCCCATCCCGCTACGCCCTGCGCATTCTCGCCACGCTGTCCGTCGCCGCAAGCGCCGGCACGGCCATCGCCGCCCCGAGCTGCGGCACCGATCCGGTTGTCCTCAACGCTTATTTTGAAACCGGCTTCCCCCTGCCGACGCGGCTGAGCGAAGAATTCACCAAGCAGTTCCCCAATGTCACCTTCGACATCAAGGAAGACCAGTTTGCCAATATGATGGAGAACTCGCCGCGCATCCTGTCCGAAGACAATGCGCCCGACCTTATCCGTCTGCCTTCGCTGACCGACCTCGTCGCGAACAACCTGCTGCTCAATCTCGATACCTATTTCACCGAGTTTGGCTGGGACAAGTTCCCTGCCGGACAGTTGGTGCAGCTGCGCGTCGAGGAAGGCGGCCGTCCGCGCGGTACGGGCTCGCTCTTCGGCATGGGTCTCAACTATTCGATGACCGGCGTCTTCTACAACAAGGCGCTGGCCGAGCAGATCGGGATGACCGAGCCGCCCAAGACCGTTGCGGAACTCGATGCCCTTCTGGCCAAGGCTAAGGAAGCCGGCATCCAGCCGATCATGCAGTGGAACAAGGGGACCGCCGGTCTTGCCTTCCCGCTGCAGAACCTGATGGGCGCCTATGGTCCGCCGGAGCCGATCAACGACTGGATTTTCCAGAAGGACGGCGCCACCATCAATACGCCCGAAGCGCTCAAGGCTGCGGAACATCTGGATGGCTGGATCAAGGCCGGCTACTTCCCGCCCGACGCCAATGCCATCGAATATTTCCAGATGATGAGCCGCTTCATCGGCGGCGAAGGCCTCTTCATGTTCAATGGCGATTGGGAATCGGGCAATCTCGACACCAATGCCAAGGACAAGTTCGGCTTCTTCATCATGCCGAGCGCTGAAGAAGGTGGCCGTCACGCCTCGATGTCCGCGCCACTGAGCTACGGCATCGGCGCCAAGGCTGCCAATCCCGATTGCGCCGCGTTCTTCCTTGATTGGGTCGCGACCAACGAAGAAGCCCGCAAGATCAACGTCGCCGTCGGCGGCTCCAATCCGGGCGGTCCGGCCGATATGGCGATCCCGCCGGTCGAGCCCGGCTCTGTGACCGAACAGTCGCTCGCTGCTGGCGCGCAGCTGGCGCAGGATAATGGCGCGATGGACTTCATCGCCAATGCCACCGGCGCCATCTTCGCCGCGGGCTGGACCCCTGAGCTGCAGAAGATGATCGGTGGTCAACAGACCGCGACAGGGCTCCTCGAAGCCGTGCAGAAGGAATACGAGACTCAGCTCTCCCGCTGAGTTTCGGCACCAGGGAGGGGCGGCACTGGCTCCAGGACGCCCCTCCGACCTCTGGCCTTGCGAAGCGACCGGAATGAACCATGACTGAAAATGCATCGTCCGTTCCGGACGCAAGACACCAAATCCCGCTGCCCGCGGCGCGGCGCGGCCGCAGGAAGAGCCTCACCGCCTGGCTCTTCATCACCCCGGCCTTCCTCTTTTACGCCGCCTTCGTGCTCGTGCCTTTGATCATGAGCCTTTACTATTCGTTCCTGCGCTGGGACGGTATCGGCGAAGCCCGCTTCCATGGGCTCACCAACTATATAACCGTCCTCACCGACAGCGATCTTCTCCAGATCATCGGCAACGCGTTTCAGCTGGTGCTTTACTTCACCATTATCCCGGTCGGCCTCGGCCTTGCCGTCGCCTCCGCCATTCGCGGGCAGATGAATGGCCGGTTCGGCATGGCGACGCGCACCATCCTCTTCCTGCCGCAGGTCATTCCGCTGGTTGCCGCCGGTATCGCCTGGAGCTGGATGTTTGCCTCGACTGGTCTCGTCAATCAGGCGCTCAAGTCTGTTGGATTGTCGAGCTGGGTCAAGGGTTGGCTCGGCGATTTCGTCTGGGCCCTGCCCGCGGTCGGCGTCATCGGCGCCTGGGTGCTTCTCGGTCTTTGCACCATGCTGCTGGTTACCGGCATTACCAAGATCGACACCAGCCTTTATGAGGCTGCGCGCCTCGATGGGGCCCGCCCCTGGCACGAGTTCCGCTACATCACCCTGCCCGGCCTCCGCCAGGAGATCGGCGTCTGCATCACCGTCACGGTGATCGCTGCGCTTGCCAGCTTCGATATCGTCTACATTTCAACCCAGGGCGGCCCGGGCATTACCACCACCGTGCCGGGGCTTGAAATCTATCGCCTTGCCTTCGCGCATCGTCAGGTCGGCCTCGCCTCGGCGCTGGCCATCGTCCTCATGGTCCTGGTGCTCCTCTCCATCGCCCCGGTCCAATGGTTCACGCGGGACAAGAAATGAAGAGCGCCACCACCAACACTCTGCTCGCCCGCGCGCTTATCGTGCTGCTGATGGCGATCACCCTCCTGCCATTCCTCAGCATGCTCTCGGCCGCGCTCGCTCCGGCCGGCTCCTATCCCAATGGCCTGCAATGGCCTGCCGATCCGCAATGGGGCAATTTCGTCCGCGCCTTCGAAGTCGCCAAGATGGATCAGCTCCTGCTCTCGAGCGGCCTGATCGTCCTCGGCGTCGTACCGGTTGCGGTCCTTCTTGCCACCATGGCCGGTTATGGCTTGGCCAAGCTCACCACCGATAAATACAAGTGGCTCTATCTGGCCTTCGTCTTCGGCCTCACCCTGCCCTTCGAGGCGGTTATCACCCCGCTTTATTATGAAGTGCGGGCCATGGGCCTCCTCAACACGCGCTTTGCCATCATCCTTCCGCTCATCGGCCTCTACATGCCTTTCGGCGTTTATTGGATGCGCGCCCATTTCCTCAATGTGCCGCAGGATCTGAGCGAAGCCGCACAAATCGATGGCGCAACCCGCTGGACCGAATTCTGGTACGTGCAGGTGCCGCTGGCCCGGCCCGCCATCATGTCGCTGACCATCCTCCTGTTCCTCTGGACCTGGAACCAGTTTCTTCTGCCGGTGGTCTTGGTACAGGACCCCATGCAGCGCACCATGGCCGGCGCGCTCGGCGCCTTCCAGGGCCAGTGGGGCACCGACATTCCGCTCCTCTGCGCGGGATCGTTGCTGATCCTTACCCCCACCGTCGTCATCTTCCTTATTTTCCAGCGCCAGTTCGTCGCCGCCCTCATGCAGGGCGCGGTCAAGGGCTGATCGGAGTTTCATCATGGCCGGATTGAGCCTGAAATCGCTGCACAAGACCTATGGCAAGGTCGAGGTCATCAAGGGCGTAGACCTCGAGATCGAGGATGGCGAATTCGTCGTCTTCGTCGGCCCGTCGGGCTGCGGCAAGTCCACCCTCTTGCGGATGATCGCCGGTCTCGAGGACATCACCGGCGGCGAGCTCTATATCGGGGACAAGCTCTGCAACGACGTCGAGCCGCGCGACCGCTCGATTGCCATGGTGTTCCAGTCCTATGCGCTCTATCCGCATATGACGGTCTACGACAATGTCGGCTTTGGCCTCAAACTCGCCAAGACGCCCAAGGATGTCCGCGACCAAAAGATCCGCGAAGCGGCGCGCATCCTGAAAATGGAGCACCTGCTCGATCGCAAACCCGGCCAATTGTCGGGCGGCCAGCGCCAGCGCGTCGCCATCGGCCGTGCCATTGTGCGGCAGCCCGAAGTCTTCCTGTTCGACGAGCCGCTGTCCAATCTCGACGCCGCCCTGCGTGTCGACACGCGCATGGAAATCGCCAAGCTCCATGCCGACCTTGGCGCCACCATGATCTATGTGACGCATGACCAGGTCGAAGCCATGACCTTGGCCGACAAGATCGTCGTGCTCGATGCCGGCGTCGTGCAGCAGGTCGGCAGCCCGATCGAACTTTATCAGCGGCCGCAGAACCTCTTTGTCGCTGGCTTCATCGGATCGCCGAAGATGAACTTTGTCGAGGTGGCGGTTGAGGCCGTGGACGGCGACACAGTCACGGTCGCGAGCAAGGATGTGGCAAGCCTGCGCATTCCAGCCAATTCAACCAGCCTGAACATTGGCGACAAGCTGACCCTCGGCATCCGCCCTCACGACCTCCTTCCGGCCAGCAATGGCGCCATTGTTGGCCGCGTGAGCCTTGTCGAGCGTCTCGGTAACGAGACCATCGTCAATCTGGAGCTGTCCTCCGGCGCTGCCTGGCTTGCCGTGCTCGAAGGCGACCAGCCCCTGCGCATCGGCGAAAGCCTTATCCTGTCGGCCGAGCCACAAAAGGCCATCCTCTTCGACAGGAACGGACTCGCGCTGCTTCGAGCAGCGTAAGTGTCGGCGCTGCCCTGCCATCAAGGCCTACAAGCGAAACAGCATCACGCTCGCCTCCGTCCAGAATAACAGCCGGTCCCAACCGGTCGATCATGGCGCGTTTTTCTGGACGATGCAGTTGCCGCCTGAGGCGATGAGCCTGTCGCACAGGTTTTCGGCCTCCTGGCGCGTCGGAAGTCCGACCATGGCGGAGAACCGGGTGCGCGATCCGAAGCGGGGGTTGCGCACGGTGATGAGGAGCAGGCTCTTGTTTCCGAGAACATCGCCAAATTGCTGCTGCGCGGCGGAAAAACGCGCCTGGGCTTGTTCGGCTGAAGCGCTCTGCGCGATCAGCACGCCCCATGGTTGCCATTCTCCGGACCGGGCCAAGAGATCAGGCGTTCGCACAGCTTCCGCCATGTTCAGGCAGGCGCTATGGAAATCGGCGTCGCTATCGAGGCTGTAATCGACCGCATCGACCGTGCCTGCGAGCCACGCATCGACCGAATGGCTCGTGACGATCATGACATAGGCGCGCGTTTCCGCCGGCAAAGCTCCGCCGCCGTTGGCAACATAGCGCGCAATGCGGGCTTCCCCGCCATTATAGGCCGCGGCCGCAAGGCCGAGATTGCCGAACTTGCGTTCGAGAAACTGCAAATATTCCGCCGATCGCGCCATGGCTTCTGCGGGGTCGAACGGATCGACCAATCCGCGCAGCCGACCGGTCGCAGGCATGAACTGCGCGATTCCCTGAGCGCCGGCCGGGCTAATGGCGGCGGGGTCGAAGCGGCTCTCCTGCCAGATAAGCCGCGCGAAATATCCCACCGGAAGCTGGTAGTGAGCCGCGAACACCTCGATCGCAGTGCAAACGTCCTCTCGATAGCTGTCCTGGCCAATGCAGACGTCCTGCCCACCCACGCCAAAGCATGTCGAACTCTCTTCCGCTTGACCGGCAACCGGTCGCATCAATCCGGCGCTCCCGACAGCAAGCAGGCCAACCACCACGACGGATCGCATCCTCGACCTCAAACCGTGCTGGTACCACCTTCGACGCGCCAACGAGTTCCCCTGTCCATCAATACCGGTTGGTGGGAACAGTAGGTCTTCAATCACGAATAAAAAAGCCCGTGAGACCATGCCTTAACGAAAGGAGTGACGCCGGAGAGCAAGTCAACCTTGCTCAGCCAAGACGCCAGATAAATACGTTGAGAATTGTCCAAAGCATGAAAGGTCGGACCAGGGGTGGAAAGCGGTCAGGCGGGATTTGGCCGGCAACGCCGGAAGGCTGCCGCCGATTCTTTCATGGCCGGATTCCCGTTTTCAATGGGAATGGTCAGAGTAAAGGCGTATCGTCTCGCTTTGGGAGACGTGTAATGGCCTTATCGAGGGTGCTTCTGGACACTGAGATGAGCGTGGCATGCGAAAAATGCGGCGAGCCGATAATACATCAGGGGCGTTGGTTTGCGTCGGTCTGGCGGCTGCGATGCCCGTGTGTGGTACGGTCACGGCCTGGGGCTACGACAAGAAGCTTAAGCTATTCGAGATATACAGAAAGCACATTTAACGCCCGCTATACAATTGGCAATCACCACTCAGGGACTTCCGAAGCCCTAGGTTAGACTTGGCGCGTTATGCTTGCCGCTCCGTAACATTTGCGCGTCCCATCTCTCAAGCAGCGTTAGCCAATCAAAAGATAACGAATGGATTTGATAGAGCCAGGTCATGGTTGCAGGTCTGGTCTGTGTATACTGGCCTCACAGGATTGTTCAAATCATCTTCGCGTTAGTGAACGCCACGATCAAGGCACCAGAACTCCGCCAAGTTCGACGCCTTCGTGCGTTATGACAAGTTGATTTTCAGTGCGTTCGGCCAAGCCACGAGACACAAGAAAGAACACTGCCGCTTCATCGTCAGTACCGAAAAGTCCGTGCAGGAGTACAGGACCTTCCGCCAACTTCCGCAAGAGGCCGTAAGCGTAGGTAGGAATGTGCTCGATGCGGCGCGGACCGGCTGTCCGGTCCTTGTGGAAAGCAGCAGGTTCCACCGTTGGACGCATCAAGTCCGAGGCTTCGTGGGTAAAGCATAAAGCTTCCACCCAAGACCCGACGTTTACCGGAATTTCAGCCTCGCCCGACATCCAAGATTCTACTGTTGCAGGGTCCACCTTCAGCGAATGCGCCAAAGTGGGTGGAGACCACCGAATAATTTCCAAACATTCGCCGAGCCTGTGTGCGCGCAAAATTAGAACTCCTTGGGTTACCATGCCCAGTTTTGACATCGGTAATTGCTGGGTGCAGTAGATTGAACGCTTTTACTCCAGGCCATTTGATCTTCATCAAATGGCGGGATCAACGACCGCGCAGCCTGTCAAATTTCCGTCCTCGCTCTTGGTGAAACAGCCATCGTATCTCCTGTGCCACCAATTCTTGACCCAAAACCGAAAGTTCATAGATTGAAATCATGACCGCAATCACTGTAGCGGTGCCATCCACTACCGGCTCAGTTGCCATGCGGACTGAGATTACCCCGCCTTCGCCATCGCTAAACTGAGCCTCCACCCCCGGCCTGACCGGTGTCCCGCGTACCGCTTGTACGTCGGGCCATGGCCCATTAGCGGGCAGCGTTTTCCTGAAGTCCCAAGACGAGATGTTCTCCAAATCATAGGATGGCATATCGAGAGGCATGAAGCGAACCATGGCCATGTTCTTGGTTGAGCAGAGGCCGGTATGGCTGCCCAATGCCATCCCCACGGGCACCCTTTCAATCACCGCTTTGAATTCTCGCGACGTATGGATGAACCCCTGCGCACCGCAATTATCGAACAGTTCAGCGGCCCATTCCGCCAACAACGTGAGAAGCTCCATAAGGTCACGTTCAGCGTCATCCGCCTGCAATTGTCCAAAGATACGCTCTTCCTCGATCAGAAGCTTCTCGACCATTAACCTTTGATCGGCATTGAGAGCCCCAGCCAGAGTTTTCGAAAAACTTACTATGTTCAGCCGGGCTATAAAGATGGCACGGTTCCAAGGCATCTCTATAGCTTTCTGAAACGATTACACTTCTGCACCAAATTTATCTGATCTTTTCTGCAGCTATTTTATAAACGGGCTCCAGCACTAATTTTTTTTCTTTACTTAGAACTTATCTCGCAGGCCAACAAGACACGCGGGCTGTCCTATTCACCTGGGTCCGGACGCGCGGGACCTACTCGACGCGCCGGAACCTTTGGAGGACCAGTCACTCGATCGTGCGAGAGGGGCATTTGTGACCAATCAGATTGACGACCTTTCTGCAGCCTCCTGCGACGGGCAATGACCGCTTTTGAAAAATTCTTTCAAGAAGACGAACGCCCGAATTAGGGTCGACTTCGGACTTCCGGCAAATCATTGCCCACTTTTGGGATCTGATATCGTCGAAGCGAGCGTGAGCGTCAAATCGGCAAGGCGGCTCATGATGGCGATCAATTGATCTGCGTCGAGGCACCTGGGGCGCTGATAGGGCGGCTCGGGGGCTCGGCCTGCCGGCGATTGGTAGATTTGATTGCAGAGAATGGCAAAGGTCGAGCGCTCGCCCGAAGCGTGGATGATGAGATCCGTTTCAACATACGCACTGCTGCCAATGATGTAGTTCAGGCCGATCCCCTCACCCGGAGTGAGGAGTTCGGCCCCGGCCCAGAGAGCTTTCTGATACCGATGATCCCGCGCGCGGACTCCATGATCTGCTTCGCACTCAGCGTCGGCCCGAGGTGGTCAAGACGAGGGGGATAAACGCGGCAGAGGCGATAGTAATCCGAACAAAGGTCGGAAGCTGCCAATATTGGCAAAAGGTCAGTGCTGATGGTCATGATTGGATGATTGCACCGAAAGCAATTTTTGCCAGCGCTTTATCGCAGGCAATCAATTGAATTTCCTAGGAAACCCGGCATGGGACGTAAACATGTCATCTCCGGATGTTTTCATTCCCGTCCGGCATTCATGCAAAAGGTCGCCGATGCCAATCTCTGTTGAGAGTGACACGCAACTCGAGAACATGACATGGCAAAGGTGCCAACCAAGCAAGCCTCTGAAAGTAAAACCGAAGAACTTCCCGATAGCCTGCTCGAGAAAGTGGCCGGCGGCGGTCAACGCGGCACGAGCGTAGGGGATATCGTGCAGCCCGGCCGCACCGACAATAAGTAGTGATGTTCCGCTAACCAGCGACCGACCGCATCGAATACTTTCATGCGTCCTCGCCGCATGCCATCCTGCCTTGATAGCGATACGGCAGGGAAGATGGTCTCGATGACCGAACCCTGCCGCCTCCTATTTCAGCGACGCCACCGATCCGCCGCCTTCGGATGCGGCAGAGATCGGCGTCAGGGCGCCTTCGGCGCCATAGACTTCACGATACGAGGCCAGGAAGGTTTCGAGGCCGTCGACTGCCGCGATCTGGTTTGCAACCTGGCGGAACTCGTTGCTCGTCGCTTCGATCGGGCCGGTGATGTAGTCGAACATCGGCCACTCGGGCGACGCGACCATGGCATCGGAGTATTTTGAGCGCAGGCGCGCAAGGCCCGCAGCGTCGTTGGTCAGCACATAGCCAACGCCAGCCTGCAACAAACCCATCCGTGCCGTCTTGCTCAGCGGCACGCCGGCTGGTGTCGCGCCATAGAGCGCTTCGATCATCTGGCCCGCCTGCGCATAGCGCTTGGCCTGCCAATGAGCGTCGATGCGCATCAGTTCGACATCCTGGCCCGATAGATCGCGCAACAGGTCGAGCGCCAGCTGGTCACGGCCGCCATCGAGCATGGCGCGCGCTTCAAGGATGCGCCGCTGGCGCTGTACCAATTCCGGCAGGTCCGGCAGACGCGTGTCGTTGAGGACGCGCATGGCGTCGGCCGGCTTGTGTTCGGCGAGATAGATGACGGCAAGATCGGACGCCACCTGTGTCTTGGCGACCCCGCGCAGGCGATTGTCGAGCTGATATTGCAGCAGTTCCGCTGCCTGCGGCAGAAGATCGACCTGGACGAGACGACGCGCCAGGTTCCGGATCATTTCGTCGCCGCGCGCACCGGGCGGGGTCAGCTGCCGGAAATCATAATAGATGCTCAGCGCTTCGACCGGGCCGATGGAATCGGCAAGCCCATTGAGAAAGAGGTCGTTGAACATCTTCTGGGCATCGTCGCTCAGCGCCTGGACCTGGTTGCTTTCCGGGTCGCTGTCGACTGCGGCCATCACCGACTCAAAGCCCTGGCGGTATTCGCCGGTGCGAAAATAGAGATCGGCGAGCATGCCCTGCATCGAGGCTTCCAGCGCATCGCCGCGCCAGAGCAAGGCCTCGGCCGCGAGCGTCTGCGCGCCCTTGACCACGTCGAGCCGCTTTTCCTCGTCGAGAAGCTGCAGCGTGCGGTAGACCGCTTCGGCACGCGACGGACGCACTTCGCTGGCGATCACCTGGCCATAGATGGCAATGGCTTCTTCGGGCTTGCCTTCTTCTTCGGCAATCCGGCCGGAGAGGAGATTGAACTCGGCCACCTGGTCTTCGGTGAGCGAGGCAAAGACCACGTCGCCGATCATTTCCTTGGCCTGTTCGGCGTAATGCTCTTCGAGCGCGGCGCGCGTTGCG
The DNA here is from genome assembly GCF_000970455.1 of Devosia soli. Classification (GTDB taxonomy): domain Bacteria; phylum Pseudomonadota; class Alphaproteobacteria; order Rhizobiales; family Devosiaceae; genus Devosia; species Devosia soli. The sequence continues at coordinate 231,440 of NZ_LAJG01000014.1, forward strand.
GCGAGGAGGAAGGTTTCCCGTGCCCAGGCGGGATAGCTGTCGATGATCGAATAGGCCTGGATCGCATCGGCGCGGGCGCCGCTATAGTCCCCGGTCTTGGAACGGGCAATGGAACGCCAGAAGAGCGCGTCGATATCCTGGTCAAAGCCCGGAGCGCCCAGGGTCGTCAGAGCATCCTTGGGCCGCCCGCCCATGATGTTGGCGATGGCTTCGCTCATATGAACCTTGTCGAGCAGCTCCTCGTTGCGCAGCGTCTCCTCGATAACCCGCAGGATGCCGAGCGCCTCGTATTGCAGGCCATTGGCGATGAAGAAGTTCGCCAGGTCGAGCCGCGCCGCATCACGCGCGCGCCCGTCGCTGGCGGCGGCTGCCGCTTCCAGTTCCTCGCGCTGCGCATTGAACAGCGCATAATCGGGCTGCAGGAGCGGATCGAAATCGACAAAGCTCGCCCGCTGCGTCGGTGCCGACGAGGCCAGATTCTGGCGCAGGGTATCGGTCGCCGAAACTTCGAGCCCATCGTCGGCGCTGATGACGGCGAGGGCATTGTCGAGGCTGACCTGCACCGTGTCCGACTTGGGGCGGATGACGAGGCCGTGCACGCTCTGAAGCGCCGAGAAATCAACATAGTCGAGCGAGCGCGTAATGCCCCTCGCCGGCGGATAGGCCGTGATCACCTCGAGCATATCGCCCACGAGCGGATCCTGGAAGGCATGGATGCGGCCGGGGCGCTCGATATCGGCGACCATTTCGAGATCGCCCCGCATGTCGCGGCGGCGCGTCAGCTGCATCGGTTCAGTCGGCGCCATCATCACGTCGCCCAGCGACAAGACCCACGCCTGCCCTTCCGAGCCCATGGTCGCGAGCCTATCCTGGGAAAGATCGATCCGCACGATCTGCGCATCGTCAGAGCTCGTCACGACGAACTCGCGCGCGATGTTGGACAGGTCCTTCGGATCGTCCGGCGGCTGAATGGCGCTCTGGGTGTCGAACACCAGCCACACCGAATCTCCGCGGCGGAAAATCGCGGCGGGGATATCCTGCTCGAACGGGAAGACGACCCGCACCGTGCTGCCGAGCATCGTGACGAATGGCTTGAGTTTCGGCGGCGCCTCGGCGGTCAGATCTGCCGGCAGCGCAGTGCGCTCGGCCACGGCATTGTGCGTGGTTTCGCCCGACGGTTGCTCCTTGGGCAATTCCGACGCCAGCGCTTCGGCCGTTATTTCCGGCAGCGTGCTGCCTTCGATATCGATATCGATCACGTATTGATTAGGCCCCGTCGAATAGAACCGCGGCGCCACGCCCTTGGCGAACTTGAGCTGCACCGCGCTGCCATCGAGGGAAACGATGTTCTTGGCCGTGACGATCTCCGCAGGGAGATCGGTGACGAGATCGCGCAGGTCGATATCGACCGGCCACTCGAAATCGAGCACCCCCTGCTCGCCCGTCATGTCGAACTTGCCGGCGGTGGGGATCGTCCAGTCGAACTGCAGGCGCAGGAAGGTCGGGTTGCGCCCGATCCTGAGCTGCGCCTTGGGCGCCTGGTCGGCAACCACCCGTGCCTTGCGTTCCTGGTCGGCCCGCAGCGCCACCCGCTCGGCCTTGGCGTTCATTTCGTCTATCGCGTCCTGCGGCAGAGCCGGCGGCGCACCCTGCCAGTTGGACGGCAAAAGATCGATGAACAGCCGCGTTCCCGCTTCGGTGCGGTTAAAGTTGAAAGTCGTCCTCAGCGCGATGCGCAGCCCCTTGCCGGAGGGGTCGAGCCGCGCCACCGAGAGATATTCTGGCATCGTCGCCGTAACGTCGGGCAAGACCATAGAGACCGGCTCGGCAAATTCGAGGCTGAGCACGCCATTGCTCATCCGCATCGAATATTCGGGCATGGTGTCGCGATCGGGAAAACTGATGACGAGCCGGCCATAGCCCTGCTCCTGGGTCGCGAAAAACTGCGCCTGATCCTCAGCCATAGCTGCCGAAATCGAGAGGAAGCTCGCCGACATCATGGCTGCCGCAAGGATGTTCCGCGGCCGCAGCCAACCTTTATCGAACGACTTCTTCACGGCTTCCACCTGCCCGACGCAGTCTGCCAATCGCCACCTAAAGAGGCGAAAAGCCGACGAACTCACTACTGCGCTCAGATTAGGCAGGCATGCTTAACACCCGATTACGCCCGGGCGCTAAAGGCGTTTCGGGCACGCCGATTTTTGCGCCCCTTGCATGAAAAAGGCCCGCAGTTTCAAGGCTGCGGGCCTGATATTTGGCTTACTGCCCGACGATCTGTGGCAAGGCCGCAAGATCGGCCGCGCCCATCTGTTCGGGATTGTCCGAAGTCTCGGCCGCGAGTCGCACGGTCAGCTCTTGGGCCCGCGGCGTCGTCATCGCCGCCAGAATCGGCGCCATATTGCGCGGCGGCATCATCTTGGCGACGCGCAGGAGAACGTCCATCTCCAGCTGATCGAAGATCGCCGCGGCATCTTTGGGCTTCATCGTCTTGTACATCGCAACGATCGAGGCGAACTGGTCTTCCTCGAGCTTCTTGCGCTCGTCGACGAGCGCCGCGATCTGCGCCTCGAGCGATTGCAGCGTGGCTGTCCGCTCGTTGACGCGCTTTTCGGCTGCATCGATCAGCGATGCGCGCATCGAAAGTTCCTGCTCATAGGTTTCGAGTTCGGTGCGGCGCGCTGCGAGACGATCGAGCAGCAGCTGCTCGGTCAGGCCCGGATCGCCCGCCGCGAGGTCGACATTGCCCGATGGCGTCGTCAATTGCGGCACGGCATCCTTGAGCGGCGGACAATCCCCTGGCACGACCGTGAGCTGGCCGCCTTCCGATTCTCCGACCGGCCGTGGCGCACAGGCATTGGCGTCGGCGACGCTGTTTCCGCCATGCTCGCCGCTCGGCGGCGCATTGCCGGCCGCGATGTCCGTCGTTAGCCCCGCAGCCTCGGCGACATCGCCATGGCCAGCCTCGGGCGCTGGCGTCGCGCTGCCTTCCGCCGCAGGTGCACCGTGGCCACCGGCTTCGGCCGCCGGCTGCCCGCCGACTGTCGGCGCCGTGTCGCCAAGCGTGGGCGACGTATCGGCAATGGTCGGCTGCTGCAGGGTCGTCGTGCCTGTGGGCGCCGCGGCGCCGCCATGGTCGCCACCGCTCGGCGCGCCGCCACCGCCGGCAGCTATGGCCTCGGTGACCCCGCTTAGCGCATAATGTCCCTGCGTCACGAGCCCGGCAGTCTTGAGCACCAGGAGCGCGGCGATCACCAGGATGACGACGGGAAGCAGGCGGATCCTGTTCACGCGGCAACTCCACGATTACGGACATGGGTCGACAGCTGTTCGAGCGCCGCGCGCACCTTGTTCGGCTCCTTGCCGTTCATGCGATCGGCATTTTCCGGCGTCACCGGCACCGGCGCGAGAACCGGATGCTGACGGGCGACATTGGTCAGTCGCACGATGCGCTGCATCATGGCCGCGCCCGAATTGATGTGGTTGGCCAGTTCGATTCCGAAGCGCTCGGCTTCTTCGAGCCGCGAGCTCAGCGTCATGTCGGCCTCGATCGCGGTCGACTTCAATTCCTTGATTGCCTGGTTGGCGAGGTTGGTGGCGGTCACGAGATCGCCGACCATTTGCTTGAGGGCCTCGCGGTCGGCATGAAGGCGCGCCAGACGGCGGTTGAGAACAATGCAATACCCCAGGGTCAGCGCCATCAGAACCGCTACCGCAGATTCAATGAACAATCCTGTCGAGAAACCCAACATCAGCGGCCTTCCATAGATTCATCAATTGCCTCGAACGCCGCCATCGTGACCTTGGGCGGGTTGAGGGGGCGGATAACCCGCACGGACACATAATTTCCGATATGGCCCATGATGGCCTCGGTCAGTTCCACATCGCCGCAGCGCAGCAGGATCGGGTCGCTCGGTGAGCGCTCGAACATCACCGTGTCACCGGGCTTGAGCGCGAGAAGACGCGATAGCGGCAGCTCCTGCTCGTGCAATACGGCCTCGATTTCTACGTCCGCCTGGTAGATTTCGGTGGCCAGATGGCCTTCCCAGATCGGATCGCGGCCAAACTTTTCACCCATGAACATCTGCAGCAGCTGTTCGCGGATCGGTTCGATGGTCGCATAGGGCAGAAGGATTTCGATCTTGCCGCCGCGCTCATCCATTTCGATGCGCAGCTCGATCAGGATCGCCGCATTGTTGGGGCGGGAAATCGCTGCAAAGCGCGGATTGGTTTCCATGCGCTCGAGCTTGAAATTAACAGCCGTCACCGGCTCGAAGGCACGCTTGGTATCTTCGAGGATGACCTCGATCAGCCGCTGCGCCAGCGCCAGCTCGATGGTCGTATAGGGCCGGCCTTCGATGCGCATGGTAACGCCAGTGCGGCGGCCGCCGAGCAGCACGTCGATCATCGAATAGATCAGGCTCGAGTCGACCGTGAGCAGCCCATAATTCTCCCATTCCTCGGCCTTGATGACCGAGAGGATGGCAGGCAACGGGATGGAGTTGAGATAGTCCCCGAAGCGGACCGACGAGATCGAGTCGAGAGAGACTTCGACATTGTCGGAGGTGAAATTGCGCAGCGAAGTCGTCGCCAGACGCACGAGGCGGTCGAAGACAATTTCGAGCATCGGCAGACGCTCGTAGCTGACGAGCGCGTTGTTGATGAGCGCCTGCACGCCGCTCAATTCGACATTGCCCGCAGAAGTCGCATCGAACCCGAAGAGGTTGTCGATCTCGTCCTGATTGAGGACGCGCTCGACACCGTCCGAAGCGCCTTCCTGGCTCGCCTTGAGCATGGCAGCCCAGTCTTCTTCGCCGTCTTCACCCTCGCCGGGAATGTTGAAGGTCGGCTTGTCGCTGTCGAGGTCGTCGAGACCCCAATCTTCGGAAAGCTTGTCTTGATCGGAAGGACCGGCCATCACTGCACCAGGAGTTCCTTGAAGAGAATGCTTTCGATCCGAGCGGGATAGACCGCCAGGTTCACGCGGCGTAGCAACTCTTCCTTGAGCCGGTAGACGCCGGCCGAACCTTCGAGATCGCTCTTGCGCAGTTCGCGCATATAGACCTGGAAAGCATCGACCACCTTGGCCAGACGCGGCTGGATTTCCGTCATCATGTGCTCGTCGGCCACTTCCAGGGCGACGGTAAGCTTCATGTAGTTCTGCGCGCCATCGGCACTTTGCAGGTTCACCATCATCGGTTCGAGATTGAAGATGAAGGTATCGGCCGCGCCGGCTGCGCCATGTTCGCCAGAAGCGGCAGCGTCGTGCTCGCCGGCCGCAGCTGCGCCATGCTCTTCCGTCGCCGCAGCGCTGGCGCCGCCCGAAGAGGACATGAAGAAAAACAGGCCCGCGCCGCCGATCAGCACCACAGCGACCGCGGCACCTATGATAATGAAGAGCTTGTTGATGCCCTTCTTGGCAGGCGCCTCGCCGCCAACTTCTGCTTCCGTCGCCATCGCGAACCCCAAGAGATGAATTCGTAGACCGGTCGATTCCGGCCCCCTCTCCACCTAATGCCATCTTGGTTAATGCTTGGTTACTTTTACCCCTGACCCGGCAAGTTCTGCCGAGCAGGATTTGCCGCCGCACCAGATGTAGCACCGGCAGGATTAACCTACCGAATTCAGCAACATATTGATTTTACTTAAGTTCTGAGCTTGGCACGGTTTCTGCATTTTGAGAGACGAGGCGGCAGGCTTGGGGAAGCAGGCCATCTCGGGGATACGTAACCGGGGATCGAGATGATCGAAAACGCACAACTGATCGGCCTGTCGCGCCAGATGGCGCTGCAGCGGCAGATGGACATGGTGGCGAACAATATCGCCAACATCAACACGACCGGCTTCAAGGCCGAACAGGTCCTGTATGAAGAATACAAGATGCCGGTCGCCGCGCATGGCGATTTCGCTGGGCAGGACCGCACTCTGTCTTATGTGCAGGATTGGGCGACGGTGCAGGATTTCGCGGCCGGCGCCATGGTCCAGACCGACTCGCCTCTCGATGTCGCTATTTCCGGCGATGGCTTTTTTGCCGTGCAGACCCCGGGTGGCGACCGCTGGAGCCGGTCCGGCGCCTTCCAGATCGACAATACCGGTGTTCTCGTTGATTCTTCGGGCAACCCGGTTCTCGGCGAAGGCGGGCAGATCCAGTTTGGCCCCGAAGAAAGCGACATCAAGATCTCGTCTGACGGCACCATCTCTTCGAGCGCCGGCGACAAGGGCAAGCTTCGCATCGTCGAGTTTGCCGATCCGCAGGCGCTGACCCGGGAAGGCAACAACCTGATGTCGGGCGGCACGCCGATTGCGCCGACCAATTCTCGCGTCCTCCAGGGCTTCACCGAGAAGTCCAACGTCTCCGGCGTTGCCGAAATGGCCGAGATGATCCGCGTCACCCGCGCCTACGAATCCATCGCCTCGCTCGGCCAGAAGCAGGACGACATGCGTCGCGATGCCATCAAGCGCCTCGGCTCCATGAACGCCTGACACTGAGAACCCGCCATGAAAGCTCTTTATATCGCATCGACCGGCATGAGCGCGCAGGAACGCAATGTCGAAGTCATCTCCAACAACATCGCCAACATGCGAACGCCCGGCTTCAAGCGTCAGCGCGCAGAGTTCGAGGACCTGCTTTATCAGCAGATCTCCCGCGCCGGCTCGCAGACCTCTGACCAGGGCACGCTGGTGCCGGCCGGCCTCGAAATCGGTTCGGGTGTGCGCACCGTTGCCACCCCGCGCGTCATGAGCCAGGGCAGCGTCAACGTCACCGAACGCGAACTCGACGTCGCCATCCGCGGTGAAGGCTTCTTCATGGTCGATCTGCCCGATGGCCGTACCGCCTATACCCGCGACGGCTCGTTCGAACGCAACCAGGACGGTACGCTGGTCAATTCGAGCGGTTTTGCCATCTCCGGCGGCATCACCATCCCGGGCGATGCCAACTCGGTATCGATTTCGCCCGACGGTACCGTCGAAGCCTTTATCGGCACTGGCGGCGTCCCGACCCAGCTCGGCCAGCTCCAGCTCGCCCGCTTCGTCAACAAGTCCGGCCTTGAATCGATGGGAGACAATCTCTTCCTCGAAACGCCGGCCAGCGGCCCTGCGCAGGTCGGCATCCCGAATGCCGACGGCAACGGCAACCTCCTGCAGTCCTATCTGGAAATGGCCAACGTCAATTCGGTGACCGAAATCGCCGATCTGATCGCCGCTCAGCGCGCCTATGAGATGAACGCTCGCGTCATCTCCGGCGCCGACCAGATGATGCAGGCCACAAGCCAGCTTCGCTGATAGGAGGCCGCATTGACCCCCATCCGCAAATTGACCCTGGTCAGCGTCTTCTCGCTTCTTGCCGCCACGGCCGAAGCGGCGCCGACGCTGCGCGGCGATATCACCGTGCTCAATTCGGTCGTCACCGTCGCCGACATGTTCGACGATGCCGGCGCGCTTGCCGAAACCGCGATCTTCAGCGCCCCTGCGCCGGGCACCACCGGCACGGTTGATCTCGCCAGCATCCGTGCTGCCGCCTCTCGCGTCGGCATCGAAAGCTTTGAAAGCAACGGGCTCGAGGCCATCAAGGTCACCCGCGGCGGCACGACGGTCGACGAGCAGCTGCTCGAGGATTTGGTTCTCGCCGATCTCTCCGGCCGCGGGCTTCTCGGGCCCGGCGTCGAGACCAATATCCAGTTCTCGCGATTCATCGATCCGGTGCTGGTCTCGACCAACGGCGTCCCTGCCCGCCTCGATAGCTTGCGCTACACCGCCGGCAATCGCGACTTCTCGGCGCGCTTCATTCTCGCCGACAACGAGCGGATCATCGACGTCAGCGGCACCATCGACATGACCGTCGAGATGCCGCACCTGGCAGCGAACCTGCCCGCCGGCACGATCCTGCTGCCCGAGCACATCGTCATGCGCCCCGTGCCCGTCGGTCAGGCCGATGCCTATGGCTATATGCCGATGGACCAGATCCTGGGCATGTCGCTCAATCGCCAGAGCCGGGAAGGCATGCTGCTGCGCGCCAGCGACATCAGCCCGCCGCTCGCCGTCGCCAAGAACGATCTCGTCACCATCATCTACCGGCGTGGCCCCATGACCCTCACGGTCAAGGGCCAGGCCGTCACCAGCGCCAGCCGCGGCTCAAGCCTGCAGGTGCTCAATCTCATGTCCAAGCGCGTGATCAACGCGACGGCCGTAGCGCCGGGCACGGTCGAAGTGACCGGTGCTCCCGTGTCGCTCGCCGGTCTCTAAGGGGACGCAGAATTATGAACAGCTTCAAGATTGTCACTCTCCTCAGCCTCTCGGCCCTGCTCGCCGGCTGCAACACCATGGATCGCCTGGCCGATGTCGGCAATGCGCCCGCGCTAACCCAGATCCAGGACCCGACCACCCTCGCCGGCTATCAGCCGGTGCGCATGCCGATGCCGGAGCCAATCGCCGACACCTATCAGGCCAATTCGCTCTACCGCACCTCGGCCAAGGGCTTCTTCAAGGACGAGCGCGCCCACCGCGTCGGCGATATCCTGACCGTCATCGTGACTGTGGACGATAGCGCCAAGATCAGCAATTCGACCAATCGCGCCCGCTCGTCGTCCAATTCCGCGGGCATGGGCGGCATCTTCGGCGCCGCCGTCGAGAACGTTACCGCCGGCGCCGTCGACCCATCCGCCGCCATCGACCTGACCTCGGGCACCAAGGACGCCGGCAACGGTTCGGTCAACCGCTCGGAAGCGCTCGAAACCTCCATCGCCGCCGTCATCACCCAGGTTCTGCCCAACGGCAATCTCGTGATCGAAGGCCGCCAGGAAGTGCGCGTCAATTTCGAAGTCCGCGACCTGATCGTCTCGGGCATCGTCCGCCCCTCCGATATCCAGGCGAACAACACCATCGCCTCGACCAAGATCGCCGAGGCCCGCATCTCCTATGGCGGCCGCGGCCAGATCACCGATGTACAGCAGCCGCGCTACGGCCAGCAGGTGCTCGACGCCATCCTGCCCTTCTGAGGCAAGTCCAGTTTCGGCGGCGCGCCGTCCCCATTTCGCGCCGCCGCTCCCCGGACCGATCCAGAAGGATCGATCCGGCCGAAGGCAGAAGCCGAACGGCCATCCCCAAGAGGCGCAGCTCCCCGGCTGCGCCTCTGCCTGTTTTGGGGGCCCTGCTGCCTTGATCCGAAGCCGCTGCTGTGGAACACCTTCCCAGCACTTCGGAGACCGCCTCATGTCCTTTGCCAAGCTCGACACCCTCGGCCGCAAGCTCGAATCCCTCGAGCATGCGCTTTCGATCCTCGGCGCCGACGAGGCGACACACATGGCGGTGGGAGGCGGGGAAAAGCGCGCCGAGGCCATGGCGAACCTTGCCGGCATGTATCACGCCCAGGCCACCGCCCCCGAAATCGCCGACTGGATCGAAGCGGCCAAGGCAGAAGACCTCGACACCGATCAAAAGCTCGCTATCGCCGAGTTCGAGCGCAGCTATGTCAGCGCCACCTGCCTGCCGACCGAATTCGTCGAGCGCCGCACCGCCGCCACCATGCGCTCCGAACAACTCTGGCGCGACCTGCGCGCCAAGGGCGATTGGGACTCCTTCCTCCCCGCCCTCGAAGGCGTCGTCGCGCTCGTCCGCGAAGAAGCCGCCCTCCGCTCCGCCGCCACCGGCCTCGCCCCCTACGACGCACTGATGGACCAATACGACCCCGGCAATCGCACCGCCGACATCGACCCCATCTTTGCCGACCTCAAAACCTTCCTCAGGGATTTCGTCCCAGAAGCCCTCGCCGTCCAGGAAGAGCGCCTCGCCAAGCGTCCGCGCAAATCGCTCAACGGTCCCTACCCGATCGAAAAGCAGCGCGAACTGGGCTTAGCCGCCATGCGCGCCGTCGGCTTCGATTTCACCCACGGTTCTCTCGCCGTCTCGCATCACCCCTTCTGCGGCGGCGTGCCCACCGACGTGCGCATGACGACACGCTACCGCACCGATGAATTCCTCTCCTCGCTCATGGGCGTCCTCCACGAGACTGGCCACGCGCTTTATGAGCAGGGCCTTCCCAAGGATTGGTCGCACTGGCCCCTCGGCAAGGCGCGCGGCATGGGCATGCACGAGAGCCAGAGCCTCTTTGTCGAGATGCAGGTCTCGCGCAGTCCCGAATTCTGGGAATTCTTGCTGCCTCTCGTCACCCAGCATCTTGGCGCAGATGCGATCCCCGGATGGGACATCGCCGACATCCTCAACGAAGTGAACCACGTCGAGCGCGGTTATATCCGCGTCGATGCCGACGAAGTCACCTACCCGCTCCACGTCATCCTGCGCTACGAGCTCGAGCAGGAGCTCGTCGCCGGCAAGCTCGAAGCAAGCCAGGTCCCCGAGGCCTGGGACGCCAAGATGACCGAATATCTCGGCATCTCGACCCTCGACGACCCCAAGGACGGTCCCATGCAGGACGTTCATTGGCCCGGTGGCGCCTTCGGCTATTTCCCGAGCTATACCCTCGGCGCCATGATCGCCGCCCAGCAGTGGGCCGCGATGGAAAAGGTGGTGCCTGACGCTCGGGCGCAAATGCGCAAGGGCGACTTTTCCGCCATCAACCAGTGGCGCTCGGACAATATCTGGAATGAGGCATCGCGCTATTCGACGCCTGACCTGATCACGCGGGCAACGGGTGAGCCGCTGAATGCGGACTTTTTCAAGAGCCACCTGAAGCGGCGGTATGGGCGGGTTTGAAGGAGACTTGTGGTTCACTCCACCCGCTCCCGGCCTCCCCCATCGAGGAGGGAATGTTCATTTCGGACCCGCGCAGCCTTTCTAATTTCCACGTTGGGAAGGCAGGCTATCGAGAGTTTAAGTGCACACTCCCCATCGCGGAACGTGTCGCGGCCGGGGTTTGACTGGATCGAATCTCGAACTCGATCCGCACTTCCCCCTTGATGGGGGAGGATGGGAGGGGGTGTGGGAACCACGAAACTCCAAGCCACCAGCCTCCATTTAAGCAAAATCATTGAATCTCAAGCGCTTACGCCAAACCCCGGAATCATGTCGGCATCTTTCTGCCCATGAACGAATTCTGAATTCCCGCTTCAGCCACCGTTCCGGATCACCCGCCTAAAACAGTCTCCATCAACGACGCGGTCGGAGGGACCGCAGCAAACCTGGAGACGTTCAAATGATCCGCAAGTTCATCATCACCGCCGTAGCCGCCACTGTCATCGCTGCGTCCGCAGCCCCCGCCATGGCCGGCGGCATCCATATCGACCAGTCCGGCTTCGGAAATCAGGTCGGCGGTGGCCAGTCCGGCTGGAACCACAGCTTCGCCACCAAGCAGACCGGCTGGTGGAACAAGGCGGTGAGTCAGCAGTTCGGCGGCAACAACGTCTCCGCCATCGGCCAGCAGGGCAACAACAATTACGGCGATGTCTACCAGAACGGCTGGAACAACCAGGGTGGCGTCGGTCAGTTCGGGGACAACCACACTGCCGTCATTACGCAGGATGGCAACGGCAATATCGCTGCGGGCGTACAGGTGGGCAATAATTGCAATGCCAACGTCACCCAGAATGGCTCGGGCAATGTGACCGCCTTCGTTCAGGCCTGTCCGTAACCTTTGCGAAACGGGGCCGGCCACGCCGGCCCCTTCCATTCTTCAGGAGGCCCAGATGTTACACCCCATGATCCAGACCATCTTCGCAGCGGCTGCCGCCGTCTCTGCCGTCGGTTTTGCCGCCAATGCCAATGCATCGGGCGGCGATTTCGCCTGTGGCGTCGTTACTAAAACCCAGAACGGCATGATGTCGGTTGAGGGAACCTTGCTCAGCCCCACCGCTTTGATTGGCCAATATCGCTTCGCCTTCAAAAGCTCCGGCAATGGCGGCTCGACCAATATCAGCCAGGGCGGTCAATTCACGGCCGCGCCCAATGCCGAAGTCTCGCTGGGCCAGGTGATGGTCAACGCTGGCTCCAGCATCAGCGTCGACTTCACCGTCACGGTCAATGGCAAGACCTTTGATTGCTCGCAGATCGCGACGCGAACCTGAACATTACATCGCCACTTTGGCGATGGTGAGCCAGGCGTGACCTTCCCCTGGCTCAAGACTGCCCCGGCTCCGGCCGGGGCTTTTTTGTGCCCGTCCCGATTTGGTGAATGCTCTCTGAACGCCCTGCTCCACATGGGTTCAGCCGCCCCCTCCTACTCTTGTTTCATGAGCTGGAAACACCAGCACCGTGAACGCAAACAATCAGGAGAACATCATGACCAAGACCGTCACCAAGACCATCGCCGCCGCTGTCGTCGCCCTCGCCGTCGGCGCCTCGCCCGCTTTCGCCGGCGGCCAGATTTCGATCGGCTTTGCCCCAACCGATTCCGACCAGGCCCAGGCCCTCGGTCTTGGCCTGCAAATGTTCTCGCTGGTTCAGGGCATGTCCGCCACCGGCGCCAATTCCTATCAGAACGGCAATGGCAATTCGGCCGGCTTCAACCAGAACGGGTCCGGCAATCACGGCGTCATCTTCCAGGAAGGCAATGGCCACAACGGCACTATCAGCCAGAACGGCAGCAACAATAGCTGCGGCCTTTTCCAGTTCGGCAACGCCACCAATGCGCAGTGCATGCAGAACGGCAATGGTCAGAGCGGCATCACTACGGTGTTCGGCTTCTGAACAGACACAAAATGAGCCGCAGAACAGCGGGGCCGCAGGGCCCCGTTTCTTTTTCGCCTTTTTGTTTGCGCCAAATGTCGAAGCGCCCGACTGAGGTTCGTCGAATGGGCAGCAGGCAAATGGTGCCTGGCAGAAGGAGAGAGCGATGCGTGTCGTTGTTTTTGTGAAAGCTACCGCAGATAGCGAAGCTGAAGTCATGCCCGGAACGGACCTATTGGACGCAATGACGCGCTACAACGAGCAATTGGTCGATGCTGGCATCATGCTCGGCGGCGATGGTCTTAAACCCAGTAAATATGCCAAGCGCATCCGTTTCAGTGGCCCGGAGCGCACTGTTGTCGATGGTCCCTTCGCTGAAACCAAGGAACTCGTTGCCGGATACTGGATCTGGGAAGTGCGCGACATGGACGAGGCGGTCGCCTGGGTTAAACGGTGCCCCAATCCCATGCTGACCGACAGCGACATCGACATCCGGCCGGTTTTTGAAATGTCGGATTTTGCCGAGATCTCGACGCCAGAAATCGACGCCATTCAGGAGCGCAATCGGGCTCGTCTCGAAAGCTGAGGTCCCCAGCCACCCCTCGGTGTCATTCCGAATATGGCGGGAGCCACCTCTTAGGGACTATTTGTTCCAAACCTTCAGGCAGCTGAACCGCATCAGTCTGCCCGCGCCTTCCCCGGCCACTAAGCTTCCCTCGGGCTTGACCCGAGGGCAACTCCCCGCATTCAAAAGTATGGCGACCCGCACACAGAACCTCGGATCGAGCCCAAGGAGAACACCGGTCATTAGCCCGCGCGTATCAGACAAAAAAAGCCCGCCGATCAGCGGGCTTTTGTTATTCGTCGCGGTAGACCTTTTCGCGGCGCTCGTGCAGTTCCTGAGCTTCGAGGCTCAGCGTCGCGGTGGGGCGGGCATCGAGCCGGGCGACGCCGATTGGATCGCCGGTTTCTTCGCAGTAGCCATAGGTGCCGTCATCGATCCGCTTGAGGGCGGCATCGATCTTGCCGATCAGCTTGCGCTGGCGATCGCGAGTTCGCAGCTCTAGGGCACGGTCGCTTTCCGAGCTTGCCCGATCTGCCATGTCCGGATGATTCTGGCTTTCTTCCTGGAGGTTTTCCAGGGTGCCGCGGCTCTCGCGAAGGATTTCGTCCTTCCAGGCCAGCAGCTTGTTACGGAAGTATTCCCGCTGCCGCGGGTTCATGAACGGCTCGTCTTCACTCGGCCGGTATTCAATCACTTCAACCGAAGACATTAGCTACTCGACTCCAATGCGCCCCTCGGCGGCCTATATAGGCCCCTCGTCAAACCCGGGCAAGCGAACTTCTTTGAGACCCTTAATCGAGAAAAGCCCCATTGCATCAGGCGCATAACCTAAGACTGACAACAATTTGATGAAGCCTGGCGCGTCGCTTGAGCGCGATTTTCTTCAAAACTCGGGAAAACGGCCCTGCTTGGCAAGCTCGACCCGCACGCGCAGTTCGATATCGTCGAGAAGAGAATCGAGGCCCGGCTCGGTGCGATCGCGATAGACGCTGAGCTCTTCTACAAGAGCGTCGAGCCGTTCCGCAGTAATGCCGCCAACGAGGATATCGGCCTTGATGCCGTCGAGCAGATCAAGCAGCGCCGTTCCCCGCTTGACCGCCTTGCGCTTGCCGCCCATTGCATCGCCGACCGACTGCAAGGCAAGGATGGCGTCGAGCGCGGCAACCTGCGCGACGGGAGCAGCCCGCGCCACGCGCGCCGGGCCGGCGACGTCTGACATTGAGAAAGTCTGGCCGGCCGCATATTTCCCGACGCTGGCGCGAGACGATACACTGGCCATGCGGTTGGCGGATTCGATACGCACGGGACTCAATCACTCCCAAATTCCTGTCACAGGCAAAATCTGCCCGACATGGTTAATGGCGGCTTAATAGCCCCGGCAAGAATTGCACACCGGAGCTATCCAGAAGCACCGCCCACCATGACCAGTCTCTAAAAATCAATAAACTTCAGGGACTTACAAACCAAAAGTCAGTTTGGCACGGTTCTGGCATTGCTCTTGGCGATCGCGGCGCCATGGGGATGGTGCAGCTTCGTACCGGGGATAAAGATGCCGAACACACTCTTTCGTATAGGGCTTGCAGCAGCGCTCAGCGCCGCGCTCGTCCTCGCGCCGATCGCCCAGGCCGTGGCGGCTCCCGCCCGCATCAAGGATATCGTCGACGTCGAAGGCATCCGCGAGAATCAGCTCGTCGGGTATGGTCTCGTCGTCGGCCTCGATGGCACGGGCGACAGCCTCAACAATTCCCCGTTCACCCGCCAATCCCTGCAGTCGATGCTCGAACGCCTCGGCGTCAACACCCAGGGCGAAAACGTCCGCACCGCCAATATTGCGGCAGTGATGGTGACGGCGAGCCTGCCGCCATTCGCCACCCAGGGCTCGCGCATAGACGTCTCCGTCGCTTCGCTCGGCAATGCCAAGAGCCTGCAGGGCGGCACGTTGCTCGTCACCCCCCTCCTCGGCGCCGATGGCGAAGTCTTTGCCATCGCCCAGGGTCCAGTCACCATCAATGGCTTCAAGGCCGAAGGGGACGCGGCAAGCATCGTTTCGGGCGTCCCCACCACCGGCCGCATCTCTTCAGGCGCCCTGGTCGAGCGCGAAATCGGGTTCGCCCTCGGGACCCAGACCTCGCTGCGCCTCGCGCTTCGCAACCCCGACCTGACCACGGCTCGCCGCATCGCCATGTCGGTCAACGATTTCATCGGCGCACCGACGGCGGTGCCGGAAGATCCCTCCACCGTCCGCCTGACGCTGCCAACCGGTTTCAACGGCAATATCGTCGATCTTCTGACCGACATCGAACAGCTCATTATCCAGACCGACCAATCGGCCAAGATCGTCATCGACGAAAACAGCGGCATCATCGTCATGGGCAAGGATGTGCGCGTATCGAGTGTTGCAGTCGCACAATCCAACCTCACTGTCTCGATCGCCGAAAACCCGACGGTCGTGCAGCCGGCGCCCTTCAGCCAGGGCCAGACCGCCGTCCAGCCCAGCACCGATCTCAGCGTCGATCAGACCGACACCACCCTGCAGGTCATCAATGAATCCGTAACCCTGCAGGAACTGGTCGATGGCCTCAACGCGCTCGGAATCTCGCCGCGCGATCTCATCGCCATCCTCCAGGCCATCAAGGCGACCGGCGCCCTTCAGGCCGAGATCGAGGTGCTGTGATGGAAACCAATACCGTCAACGGCATCAAGACCACCCTTTCCACCCATCAGATCGACAAGCTGCGCAAGCAGGCCGAAGATTTCGAGGGCGTGTTCCTCAATCTCCTCACCAAGGAAATGTTCGCCACGGCCAAGTCCGACAACGGCTTTGGCGGCGGCTTTGGCGAGGAAACCTGGCGCTCGATGCAGTCCGAACAGCTCGCCAACACCATGGCGCAGAATGGCGGACTTGGCATCGCCGACCAGCTCCTGGGCGACATGATCGCCCTCCAAGAAGCCAACCAGAACAACAACAATTCGCGTCCATCAGGAGTGTACCGTTAATGTCCGCAGCAGCCGATCGTATTGCGTCCCTCGACAGCCTGCCGGCCGAAGAGCTTTGCACCCAGGCAGAAGTTGCCCTGCAGGCACTCGTCACCATCATGAACGAGGAAACCACCCTCCTCCGCGCCGGCCGCTTCCGCGATGCCGGTGGCCTCACCGCCCAAAAGACGCAGCTCGCTCAGGATTACGTGGTCTTTGCTCGCTCCGTGCAGCGCCAGACCGAACGCCTTTCGACCGAAGCCCCGGCTTCGCTCGACCGCCTGCACCGCAATCACGATAGCCTTGCAACCCAGATGGCAGAGAACCTTCGCGTCATCGCCACGGCCAAGACGCTCGCCGAAGACATCCTGGTCGACGTGGCCGACACTGTCGGCGCCAAGGATCGCACCCGCACCTATGATCGCAGTGGCGAGGTCAAGATGCCCCGCGCCGTTTCGGCTCGCGGCATCGCCATCAACCGCGCCCTCTGACGCGCAACCGAATCGCCGCGGCGCTCTACCTCGATGGGAATAGGGGTAGGCTCTCCAGAAGGAGCGCCAGCATCGCTACCGGCTTTGGGGCCCTCGCAGGAGCGAGGGCCCTTTCATTTGCTCGACGTTAACGGAATGCTACCGGACTGGCCGTCTATCGCATCAAATACGCCCGTTTCATCCAATGGAGCGGAAGCAATCCTTCCGTAGCCTGACCTCGGCCAATTGTGGCTCCAGGACAGGATCATGAGCGCCAGAATAGCGCCGAGAACCGATACCATCGGTATCGCTTTCTCGCCGCATCTTCCAAGGTTCAATCGTCCGCCCGGACGACGCGAACCCAAAACCCCGGAGGGGGATAACATTGCCGGAGAAGCCGATTCCCTGGGTTTGCCCAAAGAGTTCGGCGCGCTGGAGACCGAGGGTAGTCTACCGCCCGAGACCATCTTCGAAGCCGCCCTCCTCGGACTTCAGCAGTCGATCGACCCGCTGACCCCTCAGGAAGTCGCCCGCCGCCTCCGCAACGAATGGTCACCCCCCTCCTCGGGATTTCAGCTGACCGACAAGACCATCTGAAAATCAAAGCCCGGACCGCTCATCGGCCCGGGCTTTTTCTTGCCTAAACATCTGCAAAGACAAACAAAAAGGCCCGCCTCGAAAGGCGGGCCAAGTTCAGTGATGCAGTAAGACCTCTTACGAGATCAGGCGCAGAGCGGTGGTTTCCGACGACTGCATGATCGACAGAGCGGTCGTCGCCATCTGCTGGCGGGTCTGGAGAGCAACGAGGTTCGCAGCTTCCTGATCCATGTCAGCGGCGGTCAATGCCGAAGAGCTGGACTTGAGAATGTCCGACAGCGAAGCGTTGAATTCCTTGCGGGCATTGATGATCGACTGGTTCGAAGAGAACGAGGCGGCTGTGGCTTCCAGCGTATCGGCAGCGCCGATCAGGGCATCCAGCGAGTCGT
Source organism: Devosia soli (assembly GCF_000970455.1). Taxonomy (GTDB): domain Bacteria; phylum Pseudomonadota; class Alphaproteobacteria; order Rhizobiales; family Devosiaceae; genus Devosia; species Devosia soli. The sequence goes on from NZ_LAJG01000014.1 coordinate 249,052, forward strand.
TGATGTCATCGTCCGACTGCCATGTATTGGATGCAGCGGTAATGTTGAGCGACGTCGCGTTCACTGTGGTGCCGTCGATCGTCGTGGACGAAGAACCGTCTTCATTAAGCGCCAGCTTGATTTTGTCACCATTAAGCAGGTTGGTGCCATTGATGCCAGCGTCCTTCGCGATCCGGTCGATTTCGGAGCGGAGGGCTTCGAACTGCTTGGACAGGGCCTCACGAGTTGCGTTTTTCGGCGGATTGGTGGTCCCAGCGGTCAAACCGGTCGCAGTCAGGCCAGTGCCGGTACCGGCAATCGTGATGTCGTCGTTATTGGAACCAGTCAGGGTGAGCTTGCCGTCGACCAAGGCCGCCTTCACACCGACGTCGGTGTCGGCATTGATGCCGTCGATGACGGTTTGAACAGTGTTGCCGGCTGCGGCGGTGAAGCTGTACGAACCGCTGCCCGTCGTGATCGTAAGAGTGTCGGCGGCTGTGATGGCCGTTGCGGCAGTGGTCGCAGTGCCAGTCACGGTGGCATTGGTAGCCGAAGAGGTCAGCGCCTGGCTGGTCAGGCCGCGAGCTTCCTTGATCAGGCCCTGGATGCCCTTGATACCTTCGGAAGCAGCCTTCATCGACGACTGGGCGGCATTGATGTTGTCCATCAGAGCATCAATCGAAGCAGCGCGGGTATCCATCGAAGAAGCAGTAAAAAACTTCGAGACATTGTCCAGCGGGCTGTTGACGGCCTTGCCGGTAACAAGACGGCTCTGGGTGGTGGCCATCTGATCTGCGACGTTACGGAGAACGGTGAGACCGGTACGGGCGTTTGCGGAGAGATTGATGCTCATTGTTTGGACTTCCTGTTCCAGAGATTTGTTTTCTTCCGGCGTTTCTTGCCGGCGAGAACAGGTTTAGGGTCCAAACCCTGCGCCCCCCTTCCACGAAAGCGCGCAATTTATTTCAAATTTTATCGAATGTCGGCGGAGGCAAATTTGGTCGACTTATCCATCTTCTCAACGCCCCCTCCCCACACGCTAATTTACTCATCCAACCCCGCACGGACGGTCTGCAGACGACAGTAGCGGGAGGGCCAACCGCGAGGAATCGTCTCCCACGCGCGTTCGGGACTGGCCGCCTTGCGACAAGCGATCAAAAAGGCGCTGCGAGACCCGTCCGAAAAATTGGCGCCCCGGGACGTCTGTCGTCTCACTTTCAAAAATCATCGAGGCGAAAGACGTCTCGGGGTCCGTCCACTCCTCGCCAACCGGAAGCGGCCCGCGCTGTCCGGCGAACTCTGCTGCGCTTAGCCGATTCCCCTGCGCGCACCCCACAGCGCATATCGAAGGGCCCCAAATCCAATCCCGTAGGTGCGAATATTTAGGTGTCAGAGCGCAGGAACCACCCGGAAAACCCCAGCAAATCCAGGAAAAACCGTGGTGAATGAACGGCTTACGGACAAAGTAAAGATGTCGCCAATTTAAGAAGTTTTTAGCAAGTCCGGGGCATTCTGCAGGGGTCTCAAGAATTGAGGCAATGCACCACACGTCCAGAAGGAAAACCTAGTATGGGTTCCGATGTTTCTCTCTCGAAGGCCGTTCGCTCGAACCTTTTGAGCCTCCAGAATACCGCCTCGATGATGGACAAGACGCAGAACCGTCTTGCCACCGGTAACAAGGTGAATTCTGCCCTCGACAATCCGTCGAACTTCTTCACGGCATCGGCGCTCAACAGCCGTGCTGCCGACATGAGCAATCTGCTCGACTCGATGGCCTCGGGTATCAAGGTCATCGAAGCCGCCAACAACGGCATCACCGCCCTGACCAAGAACCTGGAATCCATGCAGTCGACCCTGCGCCAGGCCCGTCAGGACAAGTCCTTCCAGACCAAGTCTTTCGAAGTCAACGATAACACCAAGATCAAGCTTGGCGGCGGTCAGTTCGGCGATCTCGATGCCGACATTAGTCTTGCTGCAGCGACTGTTGCCGGTACGAAAGCCCAGATCACGACCGACGACGCAACCGCGTACCTGGGTCCGCAGTCCTCCACAGCCACCGCTCAGGGCGCAGGTGCCCGTTCAGTAATTTCCGGTTTGACTGGCTTCACCACCGGCGACCAATTCACGGTTGCTGGCGTAAACGTCACTGCCGGCGCTGACGTCACCGCTACTGGCCTCAAGGCCACTATCGAGACCGCACTGGCTGGCAGCACCTCAACCGCCGGCAAGTACACGGTTTCGGTCGGTACCGGCGACAATGCCAACAAGCTTATCATCGAGACAGTCGATACTGCCGGCGCAGCTGCAGCCATCAACCTTGATCCCGATAACAACGCCGCAACGGGTGTGAACAACGCCACCAAGGGCGCTGTTTCGTTCAACTATTCTTCGGTGAGCACTTCGATCACCGCTGGTGGACAGACGATTCCCACCGGCGCGTCCTTCGACGACTTCGTTGCCAACCTGCAGGCTGGTGCTGAAGCCGGTGGCTACACTGTCGTTTCCGACAGCAGCACCAAGGATATCACGCTCACGAGCACGCAGTGGGGTGGCGCTGTCCCGACCGTTTCGGGCGTTCCGACCTACGCTGCCGGCACTGCAGCGACGAAGGCAAATACCACCTTCACGCTGAACACGGCCAATGGCGCCCAGAACTTGACCATCGCTGGCGCCACGGGTCCGATCGCTGTTGCCAGCGGCGCAACTGACGCAACGGTCCTTGCCGCTCTGCAGGCCGACACCAATCTCGCTGCTGCCTACGACATCACCAGCGACGGCTCGTTCGGTTTCACCCTCACGGCAAAGACTGCCGGTGCTGCCACGGCTGCGACGGTTACCTCCGACAAGACCTATGTTGCAGCCGCAACGGCGACCGACTCAGGTCCGCTGATGGCGGGTGTAGACTTCACGTCCGCCGGTACGGACCTTCAGGCCTATGCTGGGCAGACGATTTCCGTCGGCGCACAGAGCTTCACGTTCAACGGCACCGATGACAACGCCACACAGGCAGCAGCTCTGCAAACTGCTCTGCAAGGCGGTGGTAGCGGTCTGACGGTAACCCTCACGAACGCTGGCTTCTCTATTACGAAGGCAGACGGCACGGACTTCACCATCAACACGAGCGGCACCCTTGGCACCGCTATTGGTGCTACTGCCGGTTCGCTCGCCGTGACCAATGGTACCCCGGTTTCTTCGGGTCTCAGCGTTGCAGCTGCAGGCACCAACGGCACCGCAGCTGTTGCTGAAGTTGACGGCCTCCAGACTACGACTGCAACCGCTGCTGGTGCATCGGTTGAAACCGTTGCAGCAGCAGAAAACACCTTCACCGTCTCTTATGACGGCAAGACTGCCGACATTTCGATCGGTGGCGTGAAGGGTGGTGTGGGTTCGGCGGTAAATGCGCTCGATATCAAGAATTGGCAGGATTCGACCATTGCGGCCGTGAACTCCGATCTTGAAGCTGCTGGCATCAACGGTGTCGAAGCCAAGTTCGATGCAGCCGGTAAGTTCCAGCTCGTTGCAAAGACCGCTGAAGCCAAGACCCTGGCTGTGTCGGGCGATGATGCTGTGTCCCTCTTCGGCACCAACGGTGTGAACACCGGTGTGGCTGAGAAGAGCCAGCTCAACGCGACCAAGACCGTCGATAAGTTCGTCGAACTGATCAACCGCGACCATGGCGGCAAGGTTCGTGCTTCGAACGACAACGGCAAGCTGCGTATCGAAAACCTGTCGACCCAGGAACTCGATATCGGTGTCGATCTGAATGGCAATGACGCCGTTACCGCCCTCAAGATTGATGGCAACACTGTCCGTGCCAACCTGTCCAAGCAGTTCAACGAACTGCGCGATCAGCTCGACAAGCTGGCTGATGACTCGTCCTTCAACGGCATCAACCTGCTCCGTGGCGACAAGCTGAAGATCACCTTCAACGAGTCGGGCACGTCCTCGATCGACATCCAGGCCAAGGATGCCAACGGTAATGTTCGCGGCATCAACGCTTCGAACCTCAGCGTTGAAAGCCTTGTCGCTGAAGATCTCGACACCGACGAAAAGATCGACGCCTTCCTCGGCAAGCTGTCTTCGGCTCTGACCGAACTCCGCTCGCAGGCTTCGGCCTTCGGTTCGAACCTGTCGTCTGTCGAAAACCGTCAGTCGTTCACCAAGAACATGATCAACACGCTCGAAACCGGCGCGGCGAACCTGACCTTGGCGGACACCAACGAAGAAGCTGCGAACCTTCTGGCTCTCCAGACCCGCCAGCAGCTCTCCTCGTCGGCTCTGTCGATGGCGTCGCAGCAGGATCAGGCTGTGCTGCAGCTCCTGCGTTAATCGCTGGCGTCATAACGAAAAATGGAAGGCGGGCCACAAGCCCGCCTTCTTGTTTTGGCTGAGCTGCATCGAGGATTCGTTCCCCGCTCGCATCGCCAGGGTGTATGCTCAATGCGAACTTCCCACCCAAGCCCGCCAAAAGACCGGCGGCATTCCCAGAATAGGAAACACAACCGATGTCTCTCAAAGTCGAACTCAAGCCCGGCGAGCGCCTGATCATCGGTGGCTGCATCATTACCAATTCCGACCAGCGGACACGGCTTTTCATCGATGGCAAGGCCCCGATTCTGCGCGAAAAGGACATCCTGACGATCGCGACGGCCGATACGCCGGCCAAGCGCATCTATCTGGCGGTACAGCTCATGTACCTGGCAGATGACACAACCGGACTGACCGAAGAATATTTCAGGCTTGTCAATGAGATAATCCAGGCGGCGCCCTCGATGATCACGCTGATCAACGCGATCAACAACGAGATTTTAACCGGCGCCCTGTACAAAGCTCTCAAGGCAGCCCGCAAGTTAATTCAGTACGAACAGGACCTTCTTGCAAATGTACCATCAGGGAGCGCAGGCCTACCAGCAGGTGGCCCGCAAAACGGAAGCCCCGCGTGATCGCGAAGCAAATCTGCTATCGCGGGCGGCTGCCAATCTCCAGCTTATCCACGATGCCTGGGAGCTGAAGCAGGATAGCCTGAACGAGGCACTTCTCTTCAACCGTCGCATCTGGAACATCTTCCTCACCTCGGTTACCCGCGAGGATAACCCTCTTCCCGCACAGGTCCGCCAGAACATCGCCAATCTCGGCCTATTCGTCATGAACGAGACCCGCGAGCTCCACATGGAGCCGATCAAGGCCAAGCTGCTGCCGCTGATCAACATCAACCGGCAGCTTGCCGCCGGTCTGCGCGGTTCTGAAGAAGCCGCCGCCTGAAGAACTCTTCAATACCGTCGCCTCGACGCGACACAACGAGCCTCCGGACCAAACCGGAGGCTTTCGTGTTTCTGGGGTGAGAACAACAGGAGCGGTAGCAGCAACCGCGCAAAATGAAACGGGGCGCTTTCGCGCCCCGCTCTCATTCCGGCCTTCTGGCCTCTCCGCGCCTTCTGGCGGCTTACTTCAGGTAATTGACCAAGCTCAGATTAGCCACGCTCGCCGTCGTCTGATAGCTGGCCTCGAGACGCGTCTTGAGCGCCAGAAGCTGCATGGCCGTTTCTTCCATGCTCACCGTCTCGACTTCGCTCAGCAGCGTCTCGATCTGACCGGCAAAGGCGGTGTTCCGCTCCTTCGCTCCGCCGACCGTCGCGCGTACCACGCCAAGTTCGAGACCGATCTGCTCGACCGAGCCCTCGTGGGTTGCCGTGGAACTCGAGGTCGCCGCCATCTGCTTTTCGACCATGGCACTGAAGCGCGCCTTGGAGGTGCTATCGTTGATGTCGTATTCCTGGCTGCTCATAGCGGCCAGCGTCTTGACCAGTTCGCGAAGTCCGGATTCGTTGGCGCGAACGCCATAGCCAACCTTGGTCGAGTCATCGACAGACGCCGTGGCCGAGCGGCGGGGATTGTCTCCGGCCGCGCCCACTTCGCCGACATACCACTTTACCGTATCGCGAGTGCCCGGATTGGCGAAGACGGTTGCCGTTTCCGGGTCGCCACCGGTCATGTCGATGCGGCGCGCGACGCCGTCCGTGGTGAAGAAGTCGTCGGCCGCGGCATAGCTCGATGCGGCAACGAGATCGGTCTTGCTCGTCTGATCGAGCTGGATCTTGAGGGCCGCCTCGAAATTGGCTGCGGTCTCTTCCTTGTTGGCGCCGATCACGAACTGGCCGGTTGCCGGCTGCCGATCGACCGCCTGCAGGGTCATGGCCTTGCTCGTGCCGTCGGGCATTGTCAGGTTGATCGTCACGGATTCACCGGCCCGCGGCACGCCCATGAATTCGACCGTCATGTTGGCCGGATTGCCGGCGACAGCGCTGACATTAATCCGGCTGCTGGTGGTCGACGCAGAGGCAAGCTTGTAGCCAAAAACAGTAGGCGGAGACTGTTCCGCGATGCGCACCTTCTCGGGCGTCACCGCATCCACACCAGCCTCAAGCCTACCCGTCTTGATCGGCGCTTCGAGGCCGCCAAGATGGGCCTTGAGCGCGCCCTGAAGGTTTTTGAGGGTTTCTTCACGGCTCACACCGATCTGGTATTCCTTGGGGTTCGCAGCGGGGTCTGGCGTACCGGCGACGGCCTTAAAGGCGTAGTCGGTCGTTACACCCGTCTCGGCGTTCTTGATACCGATGGTGATGGTTTCACCATCAATCGGCTGCGTCTGGAACTTCACCGATACGGCCTTCATGCCATCGGAATAGCCGATGACCTTTACGTCGGCATCCGAGGACAGGAACTGCTTGAAATTGTCGAGATTGCCAAGCTTCTGTCCCATCAGATTTTCGAGGTTCTTGGCGGTATCTTCGAGCGTCGCGCCGATGGAATATTCGGGCGGCGTAGCCGAACTGTCCGGCACGCTCGGCGCAGCGACGGCCTTGGCCGTCAGCGTCTGCGTAGTGCCGTCGCGGCGGGTCATGTTGAACGTGACCAATTCGCCATCGAGCGGCTGGGTCGAAACCTGCACGGTGGGCGCCAGCGGGTCCGCCGTCGGGCCCATGGTCTGGGTCGAATCCGAATTGCCAGAGATCGAGGTGATCGAATAGCCGAAGCGCTCGAACTCGGCGGAAGAAAGAACGAGGTTGTTCTTCCATGGGCCAGTGATGGTCGTGCGTGGCAGCCCCACATTGGAGAGCGTATCCGAGGAATCCTTACCAAGGTCGGCCTTGCGGCGTTCTTCGGCGCCCCTTAGATAGCCGTCCGAGGTGCCATCCCCGTTCATGATCTGGTCGTAGGTGGCAACCGGTGCAGTCTCGGTCTTGTTGCCCCCCATCAGGTAGCGGCCGGCAACGCTCAGGTTCAGCGTTTCGAGCAACTGCGAAAGACGGTTCTGCGAGTCTTTCTGCAGGCTCACCATGGTGAGATTGTTTTCGCCATAGCTGGTCGGAGTAGCCGAAGTGCGGGTCTCTGACTTCAGCTTGCTCAGCGAAGTGAAGGCCTGGTCGAGGAAGTTGAGGCGCAGGTTCACCGTGTCGATATTGGCCGCAAAGGAATCTAGCTTGGTCAGCCGATTGCGCGAGGCCAGAGACACGGTCCGGTCGAACCCCATCTCCGAGAGCGTCTCGGCCTTCTGACCACTGCCCAGCTGGGTTTGAAGCTTTCCAAGTTGGGCCTGCATGGTCGAGATAGCGCTGTAGCCTGCCTTGACCGGATACATGGACTTATTGATCAGCATTGGTCAGGCTCCTTTAGGTGAACGACTGCATGAGGGTATCGAGCAATTCCTGCACGACGGACGCGACACGCGCATTGGCAGCATAGGCGTTCTGCAACTCCATAAGGCGCGCGACTTCTTCGTTGATATCGACGCCATAGCTTTCATCCATGCGCGACGTGATCGCATCGAGTGTCTGGGTATTAGTCTGGCTGGTGGCGAGCGCAGTCTGGATGGCGCTCCCCTGATACTCCATCACCTGGGAGACCATGTCGGTCAGCGAGCCCGATAGACGGAAGCCGCCGCTCTTGGTGCCGACCATGGTGTTCGAGCCGAAGCGCATGGTCTCGAACTGCTCGACAAGATAATCGACGCGCTTGCTATCGCCCGAAGCGGTAGTAGCCGTGTAATTCACCAAGGTCTTGTTGTCGGTCACGACGCCCGGATTGACGACGATGCGGCCGGCAAAGCCGAGACGCTGACCGTTGCCACCCAAAGAATTGGTGAAAGCCTTGTTGCCATCGGAGTCGATAAAAAGCGGCATGCCGAGCGCGCCTGATGCGCTGGTCAGCTCATCGGCCGTCCAGCGGGTCATCGCCGAAACCGGCGTACTATTACCATTGCCGCGGATCGAAAGGTTCGCTCCAGACCCCGAGAAGCTGGGACCATAGGCCAAAGCGCTGTTGAGCGTGCTGGTGACAAAATTCATGTCGACCGTGCCAGCGGGACCGGTCCCTGCAAGGCGCAGGCCGACAACCTGATTACCGAAGCTGTCCGGGCTTTGAAGCGGCAGCTTGGACTCGTCGTCGACCCGAACGATGCGTGCGGTCCGCTCGACGCCGTCTTCGCCGCGATACTTGATCATCGCGTCGTCGCCGTCCTTGAGCTTGCTCAGGTCGATATCGTAGCCGGACGGCGGGCCGCTGATGGCCGTGCCCGGCTCCTGCACCGTCGAAAAGACCTGCGACAGCGCGGCGGCAACGTCGTCGAGCTGCTTTTGCGCATCCTGCAGGGTCACGTCGCGCATTTCGATCAGGGCGCCGAGCGTGCCGGTGCGAATCGCGCCTTCCTTGACCAGATCGACCTTGGTGCCATTCGGCGTTTCGAGGATGAACTTGCCGACGCCGCTCTGCTGGTCGTCGACGTTGAATTCGCTCGTCGGGGTCAGGGAGCCCGACTGCCCGAAGCGGACCACCGAAGGCTTGACGTCAATCAACGACGTACCGGACTTGGTCGAAAGACGCACGGTGCCATCGGGATTGTAGTCGACGCGAACGTCCATCATTTCCGAAATGCCGGAAACGATGCGGTCGCGCTGGTCGAGAAGGCTGTTGCGCGTGTTGTTGTCGACGCCGTAATCGGCCAGGACGAGGTTCACGTCGCGCAGCGAACCCAGCATCGAGTTAATCTGATCGACTGAGGACGCCATCCGCGTCTCGGTTTCGCGGCGCATGGCCTGCACTTCGAGCGAGAGGCGGTTGAGCGTATTGGCCATGTCGGTGGCCTTGGTCACGACATCAGCTCGCGTGGCATAATTGTCGGGGCTCGTCCCAAGGGCATCGAGCGCGTTCTGCAGGGCGCCGAGCGAGGAGTCGAGCGAGCCGGCAGTACCGGGCTTGCCGAGCGCTGTCTGCAGCCGGTCCATGAAGGTCGCGCGCGTCGAGGAATACGCGGTCTCGGGAACTTGCTTGGTGTAATAATTCTGAAGGATGGAGTCGAAGGCGCGCTCGACGGTGCCGGCGCGGACATAGGAGTTGTCGCCGCGACCGACTTCCAGCGCGTTCAGCGTCTGCTTGTGATAGCCGGGGGTACCGGCATTCGAAATGTTGCGGGATATGACTTCCAGCGCCGTCTGGCTGGCCTTGAGGCCCGAAAGTGCATTCCCGATCGCTACTGTCAAACCCATTGCGGGTCTCCTTTGGCGCCGCGCCCCTCCCCGTCCCTAAGGACGGCGACCGCGCGAAGAATCTGAGAAACGGCGAGTCCCGGCGCGAGCGCCGGGACCATGAAGAAAAAGGGAATGTTGCTCAGTCGCCTGCCCAGGCGAGGCATTGACCGGCCAGACAGCCCGAAAGGCCGGTAGGTGAATGAGCGACATTCCAAAAGCATCGGAGAACCTCAGCGGATCATGTTGAGGGCTTCTTTGAGCATCTCGTCAGCCGCCGTCACGATCTTGGTATTGGCTGAATAGGCCTGCTGGGTGACGATCAGCTTCGTGAATTCTTCCGAAATGTCGGTGTTGGAGGCTTCGGTAGAGCTCCCCACGATGCCAGCGCCGGACTGGTCGATGATCGGCTCTCCCGATTCAGTCGTGGCAGTGTAGGTGCCGCCGTCGCCGCGCTTGAGGGCATTGGCGTTGTTGAAGCTCGCCGTCACGATCTGCGCAACTTCGCGGGTTTCACCATTGGTGTACGAGGCGACGACGCGGCCCTCGTCGGAAATACCGACCGAGATGAATTCGCCGGCGCCAAAGCCGTTCTGCTTGAGCGCGGTGGTGCTGGCCGCACCGCTATTGTCGGCGAACTGCGTCATGCCCTTGAGGCCATGGTTGATGCTGATCTGGCCGAGAGACGTGCCGTTGACGGTCAGATTGCTGACGGTCAGCTGCTCGGTGCCGGTCGCCGTGGCCACGCCACCTGCGGGCGCGATGCCGCTGAGGACGCCATTGTCATACGTGTAGTCAGCGAGCTTCGTCCAGGCGACAGAAGCGCCAGGACGGCTGTCGGAGGCGTAGAAGAGGCCCCAGGTTTCGTTGCCAGTGGTGCTGGTCATCTTTGCCCAGCGCATCTGCACGTTCACCGGCTCGCCGGTGTTCGAATAGAGCGTGATTCCGCCGCCCGAGATGGATTCGGAGACGAAGCGATCCGAGTCGGCCGAAAGGATATTGTCCACCGAACCGGAGGTCGCGTTGTAGCTTCCGGCGATATCGAGCTTGGCGGGGCCAGCGGCATTGCCGGAGATCATGACGTTCTGGGTGTAGTTGCCCGGGAAGGTCACGCTCAGGCGGCCGCCGACCATGTCGACGTCGACATTGGCTGCGCCCGGTCCACCATTGGCCTTGAGGTCGGCCTCGATGGACGCCAGCATATCGGCAACCGTGCCAGTCGCGTTGATGCGCGTTTCACCGGCCCCTACCGCGAGCGAACCCGAAGTGTCGAGACGATAGGTGCGCGTGGTGCTGCCGACCTGGATCGAGAGCGTATCGCCATGGTCGATCAGGAGGCTAGCAAGCGTATTGGTCGGCTTGACGTCGACGCCTGCCGCAGTGTCCGTGGTCAGGCTAAGGCCCAGAGCGTCGCCGCTGATGGAGCCGACCCGATCGGTGGTGAAGGAAAGCGACTGCGTGCTGGCATCGCCCATGACGACGGCGACGCGGCCATTGCGGATACCAACGGTCATGCCGGCGTCGCCGGTCAGGGCGCGCAGCTTGGTCTCCATATCGGCGAGCATCGTGGTGATGTTCCCATTGGCAGCCACTTCCGTGCCGGAGCCGGTCACCGTGGTATCGGCAACGCGAGCGCCGGCAGGATAGGTAATGGTCAGCTGACCGGTAACGGCGTCATAGGCGGCGGTTGCCGGAGCGATGGCGGTGTTCACCGAGGCCTGGAAGTCTGCCGGAGTGATTAGACCGGTTGCAGGCAGGATGGTGACGGAAGTGCCGTTGATATTGAAATTGCCAGCGGCGCGAAGGTTGGCGAGTTCTTCCTTCGGCACGGTGACGACGGTCATGGCTGATGTCGCCAGGGTACCGGCACGGGTGCCCGGAGCATTGAGAGCGGTGCCGGCACCAGCAACCGACGTTTCTGCCGGAGATGCGCCGGCGGGATAGTCGATGACCAACGATGCACCGGTGAGCACGGCAGAACCAGCGGGCAGCCCCAAAGCCGTTTCGATCGCCGACTGGAACTGAGCGTCCGTTGTGACGCCGGCGAGCGGAATGGCCGTCGAGCCGATGACGAAATCATCTGCAGTGACGAGTGCAGCGCGGCTTGCAACATCGATTGTGGTGCGCTTGGCGACTGCCGCGTTGCCCCCAGTAGCGCTTGTAAGCGTTGCCGCCGGCGTGGAAACGCCGTTGGTATTGAAGCGAATGCCGTAGGTAATGCCCCCAACGGTGACGTTCAGGCGGTCATTGTCCGTGACAATCGTATTGGCGGCAGCCGTGCCGTTGACCGTCGCGCCGAAAGCATAAGCCGGCGTTGTGGCAGGCAGCGTCGCGCCAGAACCGCTCGGGGTCTTGGGGAAAGACGGCGAGCCCTGGACGTTGGAATAGTTCCACGGCTTGAAGAGTTCGCTCCCCGGTGTCGTCGACACGTAGGACGAGGTTTTTGGAACCTGCGGCAGGTTGAGCTGATAGTCGATGGTGGTCGAGCGGCGCGCCGGAAGGAACGAGTTGTCGATCTTGATGGCTTCGGCGACCGAACCAGTCACGACCCCATTGTTCATGCCAAGGCCGGTCAAGCGATAGCCCGCACCGTTGACGAGGTAACCGTTGCGATCGATGTCGAAGTCGCCGCGACGAGTATAGAAGGTGCCGCCCGAGCCATCACCCTTTTCGGTGACGAAGAATCCATTGCCGTTAAGGGCCATATAAGTTTCGGTGTCGGCGTTCTGGATGTCGCCGCGCAGCGTGTTCATCGAGCGCGAATAGGAGGAGACCGCACCAGCAATCTGCTGCTTGACGGGCGCGTCGGGGATCATGTCGACAAAGCTGGTATCGATCCGCTTATAGCCGATGGTCTGCGAATTGGCGATGTTGCCGGAGATGTTCTCCATGGCATGCGACTGGGCCTTGAGGCCGGACACCGCACTTTGAAGAGCGCCAAAAATACCCATTTATAACTCCAGTTCCCCAAACGACGAGGCAAGCGCCTGTTTGCTCACAGCAATGCAAGGGCAATGCCAAGTCGATAGAGCATTGCTTTTGCTATGTTTTTGGACTTCCGGTGGCACGAGAGACCGTTGTCCACCGGCAGAAAAGGACGTGAGGCTGGCAAAAAATGCCGCCTGACTCGCGCGGATGGTTCGGCTATGGGATTGCGCTAGCAACGCTTCGAGACGAAAAGCCTTAAAATGCTGTTTGATACGCCCGACCAGTTCATCAATACGCCGCGCCGCGCCGTCACGGTGTTCGGCATGGCGGGCGTGGGCAAGACGCGGCTGTCGAACCTTCTGCGCAAGAACCGCTGGTTCCACTACTCGGTCGATTATCGCATCGGCACCCGGCACATGGGCGAGTACATCGTCGACAATTTCAAGGCCGAAGCCATGAAGGTGACGTTCCTTGCCGAGCTGTTGCGGTCGGACTCGATCTATATCTCGTCCAACATCACCTTCGACAATCTCGACCCACTGTCGACTTACCTCGGCACGCCCGGCGATCCGACCAAAGGCGGGTTACCGTTGGCCGAATATCAGCGCCGTCAGGAGCAGCATCGAGTGGCGGAAATTTCTGCCTTGCTCGACGTGCCGCATTTCATCAAGCGCGCCAAGACCCTCTATGACTACGATGACTTCATCGCCGACACCGGTGGCTCACTGATCGAAGTGATCGATCACGACAATGCCGATGATCCGGTCGTCAGGACGCTCGCCGACAATACTTTGCTGCTCTACATCCGCGGCACCGACAAAGACGCCGCCGAGCTCGTCCGCCGATTTAAGCGGAGCCCCAAGCCGATGTACTATCGTCCGCCTTTCCTCTTGGAAAAGTGGGCCGAGTTCAAGCACATGCACGGCATTCTAGAAGACAACGACGTCGACCCGGCAAAATTCGGCGCCTGGGGGTTCGAGGCCCTGCTGCACGATCGCCTGCCCCGCTACCAGGCGCTGGCGGATAATTTCGGCTATACTGTCGAGGCCTCCGACCTGGCCCTCGTCCGGGATGGTGACGAATTCGTCGATCTCGTCGCGGCGGCCATTGAGAAGCGAATGCGTTAGCGCGTGCCCTTTGGGGACGCGCTCAAACGCGACAGACGCTTCCGATCGTTCCTTTTACGAGGCTCCTATGCCTATTCGAATTCCCGATAATCTGCCCGCCCGAAAGATCCTTGAAGACGAGGGCGTCAATGTCATGGATACCAGCCGCGCCGCGCGGCAGGATATCCGCCCGCTCGAGATCGGCCTCCTCAACCTGATGCCGAACAAGGAGCGCACCGAGACGCAGTTTTCGCGGCTGATCGGCGCGACGCCGCTTCAGGTCAATCTCTCGCTCGTGCGCATCACCGACCATCAGTCCAAGCACACGTCAGAGGACTATCTCAAGACCTTTTACCAGACCTGGGAAGAGGTAAAGGAGCGCAAGTTCGACGGCTTCATCGTTACCGGTGCGCCTATCGCCCACATCCCGTTCGAAGACGTGCGCTACTGGAACGAAATGCTCGAGATCATGGCCTGGACGCGCACCAATGTGCACCGGACCATGTTCATCTGCTGGGGTGCGCAGGCCGCGCTTCACCATTTCCATGGCGTCAAGCGCTACCGCATGGACGAAAAGGCTTTCGGGGTCTTTCGTCATCGCATCGTCAATTCGCGCTCGCCTTATCTGCGCGGCATGTCCGATAGCCCGATGATTCCGGTCTCGCGCTACAACGACATGGACCGGGCGAGCGTCGGCGACGATCTCGAAGTTCTGGTCGATGGCGATATCGGGCTCTGCATGCTCGGCGACAGGGATGGACGAGCGGTCTATTTCCTCAATCATCTCGAATATGACAACCGCTCGCTCGCCGATGAATACGAGCGCGACATCAAGTCGGGCATCAACACGCCGCCACCGGCCAACCTGTTCCCCAACGGGGACACGTCCGTTGAGCCGGAAAACCGCTGGCGCAGCCACGCGCATCTCTTGTTTCAGAACTGGATCAACGAGATGTATCAGACGACCCCTTATGATCTCAATGAGATCGGCGCAAAATAGCAACAAGGGGCAATGCGGCTCCGTCGCATTGCCTCCGCCCTTGCAAATGGTTCTCCAAGCCCTACCTTGCAGGAACCTCCGGGGATCCGACCTTTGCCGCAGCCGCCGACGACCATCACCGACGAACTGGGCATAGCCCTCGCCAACCTTGCCGATAGCGCCACGGGCGTCTTGACGCCAACCTTGCGGCTGGGAGTCACCGGCCTCAGCCGCGCCGGCAAGACGATCTTCATCACCGCGCTGATCCATAACCTCCTTACGCAAGGACGCCTGCCCGGCTTCGCGCCGCTCGCCGAGGGGCGTTTTATCGGCGCCAAGCTCGCCGAATATCCGGACGCCACCATCCCGCGCTTCGCCTACGAGCAACATCTGGCGGCGCTGACCGGTCGCCCTGCCACCTGGCCCGAAAGCACGCGCCGTATCTCGCAGCTCCGGATCGTTCTGAAATATCAGTCCGCCAAGTGGTGGGGTGGGTTTTCAGGTCCGGCAACGCTCAATCTCGACATCGTCGATTATCCCGGCGAATGGCTCCTCGACCTCCCGCTTCTGGGCAAGAGTTTTGCCGAATGGAGCGAGGAAGCTCTCGCCCGCGCGCGGCAACCGGGACATGCCGACGAGGCCGGCGCTTTTTTAGCCGAACTCGACAAAACCGATCCCCTCAAGGACGCGAGCGATCCTGATGCCGAGCGCCTTGCGGCCGCCTTCGCCACCTATTTGCGTCGCAGCCGCGAACATGGCGCGCTTTCGACTTTGCCGCCGGGGCGCTTCCTGCTCCCCGGTGATCTCGAAGGCTCACCAGCCCTCACCTTCGCCCCCTTGCCGCGCCCGAACCAGCCGATCCGCGGCACCAGCCTCTACACCATGCTGGAGAACCGCTTCGAGGCCTATAAATCTCAGGTCATCCGGCCCTTTTTTCGCGATCATTTCGCGCGTCTTGATCGGCAGGTGGTTCTCGTGGATACGCTACGGGCCCTCAACACCGGTCCCGCCGCCGTCGCCGATCTCGAAACGGCGCTGACGGCTGTCATGGCATGCTTCCGCCAAGGAGAAGCCAACCCGCTGCTGCGCCCGTTCAGCCGCCGCATCGATCGCATCCTTTTTGCAGCGACGAAAGCCGATCACGTCCATCACACCAGTCACGATCGGCTGGAAGCTATCCTCAACCGGCTCGTTGCCAACGCCTCGAAGCGCGCCAGATTTGCCGGTGCCGAAACCAGATCTCTGGCTCTAGCCGCTATCCGCGCGACGAGCGAAGGCACCATTCGCGAGGCGGGCGAAACGCTGCCCACCTTGATCGGCACCCCGCAGGCCGGGGAAGAACTCGATGGCATCATCTATGATGGTAAGACCGAAATAGCCTTGTTTCCCGGTGACTTACCAGCAAAACCGGATTCACTTTACGAAGACGGCAAACCGGTCGCGCTTAATTTCCTCCGCTTCACGCCGCCCCAGCGGCTCGACACCAATGCCGATGGCGAGGTGGTCTTGCCTCATATCCGCTTCGACCGTGCCCTGGACTATCTCATCGGAGACTGGATGGCATGAAGCGCCCCATTGCTCGCCCAACAGCAACCATGGACGAACCGTCTGCCCCGCTGCGAACGCCACGTGCTTTCGCACCGAGCGAAGCGGAATTGGTTGAGGCGTCTTTCGAGCCTGATCCCGAACCTGACCTCGTCGGCCCCATGCCGCGGACCATGGGCTGGATCGGTCGCTTCGCCTGGACCACAGGCGGTATTCTTGTATCCGCCGGCCTCGCGCTCGCGGCTGATCGGCTGATCCGGGACCTATTCGCAGCCCAGCCCTGGCTTGGCTATATCGGCCTCGGCGTCCTCGGCGCTTTTATCATGGCGGTTCTGGCGCTTGGTGCCCGCGAGATTTTTGCGCTGCGCCGTCTGCGCGTTCTCGACGCTCTCAAGCGCGACGCTGCCGAGGCCCGCGCGAGCGACGACCACAAGCGCGCACAGCATGTGGCAAACCGTCTTGATGCAATCTATGCAGATCGCCCGGACTTGGCGCGCGGCCGCGAGACGGTCAAAGCCAACCTGCCCCATCTTTTCGATGGCACCGAAATCGTCACTCTCGCCGAGCGCAGCCTCATGGCGCAGCTCGACGCCCGGGCCAAGGCGTTGACGGCCTCATCAGCCCGCCGGGTCGCGCTAGTGACGGCCGTTTCGCCGCGCGCCCTGATCGACGTGGCTTTTGTCATCTATGAAAGTATCCGGCTCGCCGGTGCCATTGCAGCGCTTTACGGCGCCCGCCCCGGCTTCTTCGGCTTCTGGCGGCTGGCCGGCGCCATTCTCGCCCATCTCGCTGTAACCGGCGGGCTGGTGCTGACCGACGGGATCGTCGAGCAGCTGGTTGGCCAGGGCCTTGCTGCGAAACTTTCAGCACGGCTCGGCGAGGGGGTGGTCAATGGACTGATGACGGTCCGTGTCGGCATTGCCGCCATGCGGGTCGTTCGTCCCCTGCCCTTTGACACACTTCCGCAACCAACGGTTCGGGATTTCATCCCCGAACTCGTTAAGGTCACAAGCGACGCCGGCCGCGGCTCAGGCAGCCAGACTTAGGGTCGGCGCCTCGAACATTTCGACGCGCGGCTTGGCAAAATAATAGCCTTGGAACAGATCGATTCCGGCGGCATGAAGGACCATCAGCTCCGCTTCTGTCTCGACACCCTCGGCCAGCACCAGAATATCGAGCTGGCGAGCGATCCCGACGATGCCCGCAATAATTGCCTGCCGTGCTGCCGAGCCGTTGACGTCGCGCAGCAGTTCCATATCGATCTTGATCAAGTCCGGCTGGAACTTGGCCAAAAGGCCAAGACCGGCATATCCCGCACCGAAATCATCGAGCGCGGTCATGAAACCCATGCGTTTATATTCGGCGACGATATTAGCGACATGGTCGACATCGGGCATGCGCTCGTTTTCGGTAAATTCGAACATCAAGCGCTTAGGGTCGAATTGCACGCGAGCCGCTGCGCCAAGCGTTGCGCGGATGCAGGCGCGCGGCTCATAGACGGCATTGGGCATAAAATTGATCGATAGCCGCGCCGTAGACGACACGGGCAGGTTGGTGCCGGCTAGCTCGATGGCCTTCACCCGACAGGCCTGGTCGAAAACATAGCGGTTGGCATCGGTCACGGCTGACAGAACGCTCGCGGCCCCCTGCCCGTCGGCGCCGCGGACCAGCGCTTCGTAACCCCAGACCACTTTATTGCTGACATCGACTATGGGCTGGAACGCCATAGTGAATGGCACCGGAAAACTTTCTCCGTTCCGACAGGCTTCGCAAGAAGCGCCCATTTCAATTAACCTATGTTACTGTCATATATAGTATTTCCCCCAGTGTGACCGACGCTGATTAAAACAATGACAATAGCGACTAAGTCCTGCCACACCGGGAAGCGACGTTCACCGCGTTACCGTGGAGCCCGACGATGAAAATCATTGCCATCCTTGCCCTCACAATCGCCTGTGTCTCAACCGCACATGCACAGGGCCTTAAGCAATTTCCCAACGCATCGGAAACGACGCCGGAGCTGATTGATCTTTATGAGGATGCAAATGCCGTCTGCCGCGGGGCCAGCGGCAATGACGTAACGACTTGGGCCAATTGCGCCGCCCGCTCGGTTTATGGCACTGCACTCAATGAGCAGGACTGGTGCTTTGGCAAGGAAGATCAGGCCGGCGCCGAAATGGAATGGCACGAATGCGAAGCGAGTTCGCTCCGCTTTAAGCCGATCGATATCAACGCGCTCTAGGCGTCCTTGGCAGCGCTCGGCGCAAGAGTCAGCTTGAGGCCGTCGAGATCGTCCGAGCAGAGGATCTGGCACGAGAGGCGCGAGTTCGACTTCACGTCGCCGACGCTGTCGAGCATGTCCTCTTCCTCGTCGCTCGGCGCACCGACTGCTTCAAGCCAGTCATTGTCGACATAGACATGGCACGTGGCGCAGCTCAGCGCGCCGCCGCACTCCGCCTTGATGTTAAGGCCCCAGTCGCGAATGACCTCCATGACGCGCCAGCCTTCAAGCCCTTCGAGCTCGTGCACATCGCCTGCCTGGTCGGTAACGGAAATCTTCATGGGGCGCTCCTCAACAGCGCGATGGGGATAGCGGGTTGAAGACCTGCTCGCAAGCGCATCAATTCCTTCGTCACCACCCGCTTGTCCGGGTGGTCCATTGGATCGCTAAGATGGATCGCCCGAACAAGTCGCGCAATGACGGCGAAGGAAGGGATGGCGCAGGCTGAAGGCCTAAGCCACACCCAGCTTCTTCTGCAGCTTCGTGCTAGAGGTCGTGTATTGGAACACCACGCGCTCGCCCGGCGAGATGATGGACTTTGCCGCCTGCGCCATCAGCGCCGCTTCATGAAAGCCCGAAAGGATCAGCTTGAGCTTGCCTGGGTAATAGTTGATGTCACCGATGGCAAAAATGCCGGGCACCGATGTCTGGAACTTCTCGGTATCGACGACGATCGTGTTGTCGTTGAGCTCAAGCCCCCAATCGGCAACCGGACCAAGCTTCATGGTAAGGCCGAAGAACGGCAGGAGGCGCGTAGCCGGGATCGAGAGATCGCCGGCATCCGTCGTCAAATGCACGTGGTCGATCTGGCCATCCTTGCCGTCGAGCTTGGCGATCTGGCCGAGCTGGAAGTTGACCTTGCCCTCGGCGACCAGCTCCTTCATCTTATTGACCGACGCCGGGGCCGCCTTGAACGCATCGCGACGGTGAACCAGCGTCAGGGTGCGCACGATCGGCTGCAGGTTGAGCGTCCAATCGAGCGCCGAGTCACCGCCACCCACGATCACGACGTCCTGGCCGCGGAAGTCTTCCATCTTGCGAACGGCATAGAACACCGACTTGTTCTCGAACTGTTCGATCTCGGGCACCGGAGGACGCTTGGGCTGGAATGAGCCGCCACCAGCCGCGATGACGACGACCTTGGTGTAGAAGGTCTCATCGGCATCGGTCTGCAGTTTAAAGGAGCCGTCTTCTAGCTTCTCAATCGAATTGACCATGCGAGAATAGTGGAATTCGGGGGAGAATGGCGCGATCTGCGCCATGAGGTTGTCGGTGAGCTGCTGACCGGTGATCATCGGGAAAGCCGGAATGTCATAGATCGGCTTTTCCGGATAAAGCTCGGCGCACTGTCCTCCGGGACGGTCAAGGATGTCGATGAAGTGGCATTTGATATCCAAGAGCCCGAGTTCGAAGGCCGCAAAGAGGCCGCATGGCCCAGCGCCGATGACGACAACGTCGGTAGTGATCTCAGTGCTCATTTTCAAAGTCCATTCGACACCAGAACCGCGCTGGTTCCGGAATTGGTCCCATCGGGGCCCCAATGCCCCGCATCTGATGATTGGGAACTGCCGCTGTCACCAGCGCCCCCGGCTTGCCCTTCAAAGGCGACTAACGCGCTCCACTTATCTTAGGAGACACGGCGAAGGAAGGGCCGAGTGCCGAGCGGAACTTCGGTGACCCCTACAGGCTGATAGAACAGCGCCATTTCCGGCAGACGATTTTCGATCAGCGCCTGGCGGGTCGGCCCATGGGTCACCACAAGCGCATTGAAGCCACAGCGGCGCATGTGCGGAATCTGATCCTGAAGGACATCGCCGAGAGCCCTGATTTCGCCGGCATATTTGAATCGCTCGACCAGGAGCCGCGCGGTGGAATAACCGCGTCCATCCGTAAAGGCGGGAAATTTGATGGCAATGGAGGCGAAACGCCCGAGGTCATCGGCAACGTCCTCGATCTTTTCTCCAGGCGACACCAAGAGACCGAGCGGATGCTGGCTGGCGAGATACTCATCGCGGTGACCCAAAAATTCAGGCAGCGGCACGTGGGTATAACGAGCCTCGGCTGGTGCAGTGCCTTCGACCCATTCCTTGAACGGATCGGCGATAAAGGCACCGTCTTTCCAGAGCGTATGGCGGGCAGCAGCAGTCATCGGGTTCGCGATCGCTCCAGAAAAATCGTAGTGGATGCCGCATTCCTTCTTATTGAGGCCGCGCCACCGTCCGGCGCGCGGATCCTCGCCCTCGGCAACGACCGAGGTGCAGGGCGCGCAACCGATTGACTTGTAGCCTTTGGCATAGAGCGGATGCTCGGGCAAGTTATGCTTCTGGCGGTATTCGACGACATCCGTGTCGGAGAAATAGGCCAGTGGATTGACCTTGATGCGATCATCGCTCGTCAGCTCGAAATGCGGCAGCACGCCACGTTCCTTGGTCTGGTAGCGCTTGCGGCCCGTGACCCAGCCGCCATATTGCTCGGTGATCGGCTCAAGCGGCTCAGTCTTGCGGATATGGCAGCAGGAGTCCGGATCAGTCTCCCAAAGGTCGCCATTAGGATCGAACCGGGCAACATCCTTCGGGTCAGGATGAATCGCATGGACGTTGATCAGGCCGAACTGCTTTTTTAGCGTTTCGACATAGTCGAGCGTCTCGGCAAAGTGCTTGCCCGTCTCGAGGAAATAGACCGGCATGGATGGATCGACCTGCGCCACCATATGGAGCAGCACCGCCGAGTCTGCCCCGAAAGACGAGACGATGGCGAGGTCACCGGGGAGCACGTCGGAGACGGCATAGCGCAGGACGCCGACCGCATCCATTTCGTCGAACATGCCGTTGAGCGCCAGAATCCCCAGCGCCTTGAGCTTGTCATGTGCCGCTTGGGCGGGTGCGAGTTTAGGCAGTCCCATAAAGCGCCTCCTTGAACGGCGCTTCACCCAGGCGCCGATAGGCTTCAATGAACGTCTCGTCAGCGTCCTCGCGCTGGGCGATGTAGAAATCGACCAGCTTCTCGATCGCACCCGGCACCTGCTCGGCCTCAAAGCCTGGCCCGATGATCTTTCCCACCGAAGCATGCTCGGTGGCATCACCGCCCAGCGTAATCTGATAGAGCTCGCCACCCTTCTTCTCGACGCCGAGAATGCCGATGTGGCCCACATGATGGTGCCCGCAGGCATTTATGCAGCCGGAAATCTTGATCTTGAGCTCGCCGATTTCCTTCTGTCGCGCCGGCTCGGCGAACTTGCGAGAAATCTCCTGAGCGATCGGGATCGAGCGGGCATTGGCGAGCGCACAGAAATCGAGGCCCGGGCAGCAGATCATGTCGGCGATGGTATTGGTGTTCCCCTCGGCCAGACCGGCTTCCACCAGCGCATCATAGACCGTCCGTAAATCCTTCAGCGCCACATGTGGCAACACGAGGTTCTGCTCGTGGGTAACGCGCAGCTCGTCATAAGAGAATTTCTCCGCCAGATCCGCCACGACCTCCATCTGCGTGTCCGTCGCATCGCCCGGTGCGCCACCGACAGGCTTGAGCGAAATTGTCACCGAGGCATAACCCGGCTGACGGTGTGCATGGATATTGTTGTCGAGCCAGCGACCATAGGCTGGGTCGATGATCGACTCGTAGGCGACATCGAGCTTGGTCACGTCCTGCGGCGTAAAGTCAGGCGCGGCGAAATAGGCGCTGATGCGGTCGACCTCAGCTTCCGGCAGCGTCAGCACGCCGCCGCGCACTTCGGCAAATTCCGCTTCGACTTGGCCCTTGATTGTCTCGAGACCCTCTTCGTGCACGAGGATCTTGATCCGGGCTTTGTACTTGTTGTCCCGGCGGCCATAGCGGTTGTAAACGCGCATGATGCTTTCGAGATAGGCCAGCAGATGCTCGTTGGGCACGAAGCTGTTGATCAGCTTGGCGATCATCGGCGTACGGCCCAGGCCACCACCAACCCAAACTTCCCAGCCGATCTCGCCCGACGCGTTCACCGCGGCCTGAAGACCGATATCATGGAACCGGATAGCAGCACGGTCATGCGGCGCGCCAGTGATGGCGATCTTGAATTTACGCGGCAGATACGAGAATTCCGGGTGGAGGCTCGACCATTGGCGCAGGATTTCGGCAACCGGACGCGGGTCGATGATCTCGTCGCCTGCAGCGCCGGCAAATTGATCCGTCGTGACGTTGCGGATGCAATTGCCCGAAGTCTGGATCGCGTGCATCTCGACCGATGCCAGCTCTTCCAGGATGACCGGAATGTCCTTGAGCTTGGGCCAGTTGTACTGGATGTTCTGGCGCGTCGTAAAATGACCATAGCCGCGGTCATAGACGCGGGCGATATGAGCGAGCTTGCGCATCTGCCGCGACGACAGCGTGCCATAGGGCACAGCGACGCGAAGCATATAGGCGTGAAGCTGCAGATAGAGCCCGTTCATCAGCCGCAGGGGCCGGAACTGATCTTCGCTCAGCTCGCCAGACAGGCGGCGCTTCACTTGATCCGCAAATTGCGCCGTGCGACCCGCAACGAAAGCCGCGTCGAATTCATCATATCGATACATGACCGTCCTCACCCATATGTTGGCGGTCGTAGGCCTGCCCGTTGAGAGTAAGCGGCGCGGTGGGGCCCGCCGCACGAATACGTTCGCGAAGCCGCTTGGGCACGATCTGCCCATCGACGACATCGACCTCCTCGATTTCTAGGCTGATGATTCGACCCGTCGCCTTGGTCGCTGCCAGCGCCGCATCGCGCTCAGCCGCGTCCTCCTTGGCAAACAAGCGCGCCGCAGAGAGCGCCTCAACCCAGTCCCCCGAGACCGACAGATAAACCGTCGCCCCCGAGGTCAATTCGTTCCCCGTAAGGATTTCCTTGCTCATGCTACCTTGAAACTTTCCAACTCTCCGGCGACGGCCTCAACCCATTCACCAAATGCCACGGCCCGGCCGACGAGAATGACGGCAGGACCGTCCTCGAATGCGACCGCACCACGCGCCAATTCACCCAGATTTCCCGCATACGATCGGCTGTTCGCCCGCCCTGCATTGACGACGATACCGATCGGCAGGTCTGCCTCGGCTCCCGCCGCCAGCAGCCGCCCTGCGGTCTCCGCCGCAATCGATTTGCCCATGTAGAGCGCCAGGGTCAGTCCCGTCAGTGACAGCGCCGCCCAGTGCGCCAGTTCGCTATCTTCGGCCCCATGTGCCGTTGCGACGACGAGGCCAGTCGAAACTTTCCGCAACGTCACCGGCGTCGCAGTATCGGCCGCAGCCGCCAAAGCCGACGTGACGCCCGGCACGATCTCAAAGCCGATGCCGGCCGCGCGCAGCGCTTCGATCTCTTCGCCTGCGCGCCCGAAAACCATCGGGTCGCCCGACTTGAGCCGCGCCACGCGCTTGCCCTCACCGGCCAGCCGGACGATCAGCGCGTTGATCTGTCCTTGCGTGAAACTGTGATTGCCCTTGGATTTACCGACTGAAATCTGTTCAGCATCACGCCGACCCATCTGCACGACTTCGGCCGGCACAAGCTGATCATAGACCACTACATCGGCCTGTTGCAGATAGCGCTGCGCGCGAAGGGTCAGCAGATCAGCTGATCCCGGCCCTGCCCCGATCAGCCAGACGACGCCAGCACCGGAACCGGTCGCGACGTGGCTCTCCAGCAGCTTAACCGCTTCACTCACGCCTTGCCCCTGTGCCAAGGCGCGCTCGACGGCGGGCGAGGTCACCAGATCTTCGTAATAGCGCCGACGGGCCGCGCCGTCGTGAATCAAGCTCTCAACCTTCTGACGCAAACCACCGGCGAGGCTTGCAATTTTGCCAACACCCGGCGCCAGAAGCGCCTCGATCTGCGCCCGAACGAGCCGGGCCAAAACTGGCGCATCGCCCTCGCTCGAAATCGCAACCGAAAGCGGCGCGCGATCAACGATTGACGGCGTGTAAAAATCGCACTGGTCCGGAACGTCGACGACATTCAGCGGAATATTCAGCCGCCTCGCCTCGGCAGCGGCGAATTCGCCATCCGGGCCTTCATCGGCCACGAAGACCAGCGCCGCGCCGTCGATATCCCCGACAGCGAGCGGTCGTTCGAAAACGATTAGGTCATAACCGGTAAAATCGGTCTCAACCTGCCGCGCATAAATCTCTATAGAAGCAGTCGTCTTAGCGACCAACCGGACTTTGTTCAGGGCCTCGTCGGTGCCGCCGACGATGATGATGCGCTTGCCCTTGACCTTATAGCTCAACGGAAATGTGTTGAGACGAGTCATACTAGTCCTGTTCCAATCGTGCGCCAAAATAGTCGCAGGCAAGGGACTGGAGCAAGGCGTTGAAATTCAATCGCTTTTATATTTCCCTTGGCAGGGTTACCTTAGAATGACGCCAAGGTGAATTGGCGGTGGCAGGCAAAAAAATGCGGCCAACCGCCTCTGCGCGAAATGCTGGAATTGCCTGGGGCGCTCAGCCTTGCCGCGTCGGTACGTGAACGACGAGCCCATCCAGATCATCTTTGACCTTTATCTGGCATGACAACCGGCTCGCGTCCTTCACGTCGAAGGCGAAGTCGAGCATGTCTTCTTCCATCATCGACGGCCCGCCAACAGTCTCGCGCCAGGCATCGTCGACATAGACATGGCAGGTCGCGCAGGTGCAGGCGCCGCCGCATTCGGCGACGATGCCCGGCACGGCATTGATGATAGCCGTTTCCATAACGGTCGCGCCGTTCTCGGCTTCAGTTTCGATCCGTTCGCCGCTGGCAGTAACAAAGGTGATCTTGGTCATGGGGACCTTTTAGGCTTGCTGGTACAAGAGGATATAGGCCACCGGCGTCGACTTGGGTAGGCGCCTGGCAACCTAAAGCCCCAGCAACCGCTCAAGATAGTGCCGCTCGATCCCGAACATGGTCTTGACCTCAGCCACCTTCTTTAGCGCCGCCTCACGCGAACCCGCCTTGCCTTTCTGCGCAACGATCAGATTGTTCTTCGGCGTATGGGCGTCAGAGACAAACTCAAACACCTTGGTCCGGTAGCCCGACGCTTCGAGCAACAGCGCGCGCAGCCCGTCGGTCACCATTTCCGCCTGCTTTTCCATGAACGTGCCATGGCGTAGCAAGAAGTCCAGCCGATTGTCCGAAGACCCCTGCTCCATCTGGCGCCGCACCTGCTTGTGGCAGCATGGCGCCACCGCGATCAGCTCAGCACCGGCTGAAATCCCCTTAAAGATGGCGTCGTCAGTGGCGGTATCGCAGGCATGTAGCGCAATGACTGCATCGGCACCGCTCGCGTCGTAATCGAGGATCGAGGCAGGCACGAAACGCAGCGTCTGGAATCCGCTCCTCTCCGCCAGCCTGTTCCCATCTTCGACGAGCTTCGGACGCATCTCGACGCCGATCACCTCAGCCGTTTTGCCTTCGCCGTTAAGATAATCGAACAGCGCAAAATCGAGATAGCCCTTGCCCGCGCCCATATCGACGATGCGCGGCGTCCTAGCCGAAAGCTCATGAATCAACGGGGCAAAAATCTCGACCATCTTGTTGATCTGTCGAAACTTATCCTGCGACGCCGCCAGCACCTTCCCGTCCGCGCCGGAAATGCCGAGCGCCTGCATCCAGACCTTGTCGCCCAAAGCCAGCGGCCGGTTCTTGACCCGGTCATGTCCGCCCTGCACTGCTTCTCGCCCGGCGACCTCGGTCTTTTTCAGCCGGAATTTGTCGCCCTGCCGCTCGAATTGCAGATCAAAATCCACCGTCTCGAGCCGCGCGCTGCGATACTCTTTCATCAGCCCGTCGCGGACAAAGCTCATCGCTTCGTCGATGATCAGATTTTTGGTGATGTCGCGCGTCTTGTAGCGGAAAACAAAGCTCATCCGCTCCCCCGCCTTAAGCGCGACTTTCCGCGCCTCGACGCTCTTCAGGTCAACCTCGGCACCATGATAGCCGCCGAGTTTGAGCTTCGTGATCGACCCGTCGATAAAGCCGGTCTGCAGAGCGAGGACAAATTCCTCTATGCGATCGGGCGCGCTCAATGCCGTTCCTTGGTGGTGAGGAACCGGATTTTTGGCCAATCCTGCTTGGCCCGATCCGCCCACCACGCATTCTGCGCCAGGAACACGGGCGCATTGGCCCGGTCCTCGGCCATATTGGTTTTTTGGGCCGCAATGAAGCGCTTCAATTCATCCGGATCATCGCTCTCGACCCAGCGCGCCACTTCAAAGCCCATGGGCTCGAAGGTGATCGGAACGCCATATTCTTTCGCGACGCGGCTCGCCAGAACTTCAAGCTGCAGCTGGCCCACGACGCCAACGATCCAGTCCGCGCCAACCATGCGGCGGAACACCTGGGTAACGCCTTCCTCGGCAAGGTCCGACAGCGCCTTGGACATCTGCTTGGTCTTCATCGCATCAGTCAGGCGCACGCGGCGGATGATTTCGGGCGCGAAATTCGGGATGCCAGTCACATTGATCGTCGCGCCCTCGGTCAGCGTATCCCCCACCGACAGCGTTCCGTGATTGGGAATGCCGACGATATCGCCTGCCACGGCCTCTTCGGCCAGCTCGCGATTATTGCCGAAAAAGAACATCGGATTGGCCACAGCCATATCCTTGCCCGACCGCACGTTCTTCAGGCGCATCCCGCGCGTAAAGGTCCCCGAGCAGAGGCGCACGAAAGCGATACGGTCGCGATGGTTCGCGTCCATGTTCGCCTGCACCTTGAAGACGAAACCCGACACCTTCTTTTCGTCGGGCGCAATCGGCGCTGGCAGCGCCGGCTGAGGTCGCGGCTCCGGACCCCAGTCGCCCAGCGTACGCAGCAGTTCCGCCACGCCAATGCCCTTGAGTGCCGAGCCGAATAGCACCGGGCTCATATGGCCCTCATGGAAAACCTTAAGATCGAACGCGGGCAACATCGCCCGCGCCAATTCGAGCGTTTCCAGCGCCGTCATGAATACCGGGTTGTCGACTAGGCTCTCCACATCGAGCAGATCATCGATCGCCTCGAACTCGGCGAGTGTCTTGCCCTGCGGCGTGACAACCCGCTTCTCGAGAAGGTCGATGTAGCCGCCAAAATCGACGCCCTGCCCGATCGGCCAGAGCACCGGAGTCAGGTCGAGCGCCAGTTTGCCCTGGATCTCGTCGATAAGGTCGAGCGGCGCCAGGCCCTCGCGGTCCACCTTATTGATAAAGGTGATAATCGGAATATCGCGCAACCGGCAGACTTCGAAAAGCTTCAGCGTCTGGCTTTCGATGCCTTTGGCCGCGTCGATCACCATGATGGCCGCGTCGACGGCCGTCAGCGTGCGATAGGTGTCTTCTGAAAAGTCCGAGTGACCCGGCGTATCGAGCAAGTTCATGGTGAGCCCGTCGAATTCGAAGGTCATCACCGAGGACGAGATGGAAATCCCGCGTTGCTGCTCCATTTCCATCCAGTCAGAACGCGTCGAGCGCTGGCCGGCCTTGCCGCGCACGGCGCCCGCTTGCTGGATGGCGCCGGCGGCTGAAAGCAAGCGCTCGGTCAGCGTCGTCTTACCGGCGTCGGGGTGCGAAATGATCGCAAAAGTCCGTCGGGTGCGAAACGGTTCGAGATGAGACCGAGACGGCGCCTCGGCGGCATGGGCAAGGGACATGGAAACTGCTGATGGCTAGGCCACCCGCAAACGAAGCGAGGCGGCGACAAGTGTCATATGGGGCGCTCTATAGAATCTGCCAACTCTGCGGTCAAACCGCGAGTGCCCCTATCTGTCCCGCACTCAGCGCATGAACGTTACGCTGCCTCGTTGGTGACCATCCGCGCAATGAAGCCGCGCACGTCTTCGACCATCAGGCCCAGATCGGCAATGCGTTCCTGCGTCAACGGGCGGCCGCTGCGCATTTCGTGTTCCATCGCCTTGGCGATGTCGGCGATGGACCATGCGCCAACACCCGAGGCCGCTCCTTTGATCGAATGCAGCACCAAGGCAATATCGTCAAAGCTCGCAGCCAGCTGCAGCTTTTCATAGTAAGTCTTAAGCGTGGTATCGAAAAGTCGCAGCACTTCCAGCTCCAGCGACTCATCGCCCAGACATTGCTTGGCAAGGTGCACGAGATCGACCGGTCGAACGGCGCGGGTTGTGGTTTCGGTGAGCGTTTCGGTTTTCGCAGCCGGGCTGGCGGGGGGCATTTCGGTTGCTCCAAGCACGCGGCTGCGCATCGGCAGCCGACAATTCTTTTGCCAGAGCCTAGAGTGACCTCATGAACAGGCTGTTAAGCCCCAACTTCGCCTTTGTTTGCCGCCTATGTGCGCCGGTTTCCACGGCAAAAATTAACCTTTAGGTAGGAAATCGTTCGGATTGCATCAAATTGAATGTAATAGTGAACGCTGAACCAGCGCGCGGCGGCGAAGGGTTCGGGAACTGGCGATCATTTGCATCGAATTGTTCCGGTTTGACCACGGGGCCAGAAACGCCTCCGGGGGTAAATCTACTCCTGAAGTCCGCTTTGTCGCTGCACTGCCGACGCGAGAGTTGTAGAGAGTATGGCCAATAATCAGAATAACCAGAACGATCCGGCGGCGCTGGCCTTTTCTGCGGTAGAAGACGCTCTCAAGGATTCGGTGTTCAGCCTCGATCCGGCCAACCGCGCCAAGACTGAGAAGAAGCCCGAGCAGCCCCGCTCCGAACGTTTACGCGCTGCCGATAAGATCGCGCAGCAGGCCGGCTCCGTCGCCAATGACGATCGCGCCTCCGCTGCACGGCTTCTCTATGGTCTACAGAATCGCTCCTCCGCCGCGCCCACCTGGCTTGCCCTACTCCTCTCGCTCCTCTGGGTCGGCGTCGCCGGCACTGTGGGCGCAGTGCGTTATGGCGCGCAGATGGCCAATTTCGGTCAGTTCGCCGGCACGATCGAATTCATCTCTCTAGTCGCCATTATCGTTCTGCCGGTCCTCGGCTTCTTTGCTGTCGCGACGCTGATCCGTCGCGCGCAAGATCTGCGCAATGCTGCCTCCTCCATCACCCAGGCCGCTATCCGCCTCGCCGAGCCTGAAGTGACTGCCGCTGATAAGGTCGCTTCCGTGGGCCAAGCCGTGCGCCGCGAAGTCAATGCTCTCGGCGATGGCCTCGAACGCGCGCTCTCCCGCGCCGGCGAGCTCGAAGTGATGATCCATAACGAGGTCACCGCGCTCGAACGCACCTATTCGGACAACGAGTCGCGCATGCGCGCCCTCATCGCCGAACTCGCCAACCAGCGCGAGAGCGTTCTCACCAATACCGAGCGCGTGCGCGAAGCGATCACCGAGAGCCACACCGGCCTCGTCTTCGACCTCGACATGATCAGCCAGCGCATCGCTGGCACCATCGTCGAAAGCGGCGGCAATCTCGCCCGCGCTCTCGAAAGCGGTGGCGAAGCGATCAATGCCTCCTTCTCGGAACGCGCTGATAACTTTGCCCAGTTGATGGACAATCGCACCACCGATTTTCTCAGCGCGCTCGATGAAAGCGCCGGCCGCGTCTCCGGCGTCGTCGAAGACAGTACCGCCTTGGTCAATTCGAGCTTTGAGAATCGTACCCGCGACTTCCAGGCCAATATCGAACGTCATATCGAAAGCCTGACCGAGGCGCTCGATGCCCGCGCCGGCACAATCGGCTCTTCGCTCGATAGCCAGACGCTGATGCTGACAGCCGCCATCCAGGACAAGACTGATGCGCTTGCCAATCTCCTGGCCATCAATTCGACCAAGCTTATCGAGCAGTGGGGTCAGCGCGGTGATCTGATCAACCGTGCGCTTGAGGATCTCGGTAGCCGTGTGGGCGAAGACGTCACCGGTCGCGCTCGCGAGGCCGAAACCATGCTGAGCCAGCTCTCGCGCCAGCTCGATGAGTCGGTGTCGATCCAGCTCAACGCTCTCGAAAGCCGCCTCCAGTCGGCGATCATCGAAATCAACGGCGCTCTCGACGATACCGCCGAGCGTGCGCGCGTCACCGTTTCGACCGCGGGCCAGGAGTCGCTCGGTCAGTTCGATACGCGTCTCACCGAAATCACCGGCCTCCTCGATGAACGTCTGTCGGCGCTCGACAACGTCATCGGCGACAAGGGCGACCAGCTGCTCAACCGCCTCGACCAGCACGGCACGAGCTTCCAGACGCGCGCCAACGTCCTCGAAATGGCGCTCAACGAAGAGTCCGGCCGCTTCAACGATATCGTTTCCGAGCGCACGCGCGAGATGAACGAGGTCATCGGGGCCAAGGCCGCTGCCATCACCGAGAGCCTGACCAATCGCACCCGCGACATTTCCGAACGTCTCGACACCTACGCCGAGAGCCTCGGTGAAACGCTCGATTCACGCACGAGCCGGATCGACGAAGTTCTGACGAGCCGTTCCGAAACGCTCGCTAACCGCCTCGATAGCTATGTTGGCGCAATCGATACGAGCCTCGATAGCCGCACGGCCCGCATCGACGACGTCCTCTCGAACCGGTCGCAATCGCTGACCACGCGTCTGGACTCCTATGCCGAAACGCTCAATCTCGACCTCGACAGCCGCACAAGTCAGATCGACGAGGTCCTGACGAGCCGTTCCGAGACCTTGGCAAACCGCCTCGATAGCCACGCGGAGACACTTCGCAGCGATCTCGACGGCAGGACCAATCAGATCGACCAAGTGCTGACCAGCCGGTCCCAGACCCTGGCAGACCGCCTCGACACGCATGCCGAGACACTCCGCGGCGATCTCGACAGCCGGACCAATCAGATCGATCAGGTCCTGCTCAACCGGTCACAGACCTTGGCGAACCGCCTCGATTCCTATGCCGAGACGCTGAACCTCGATCTCGAAGGCCGCGCCGGCCAGATCGAAGAAGTGCTCGCAAGCCGCGTCGGCGAGATCGGCAATGCCATCGCCGCGGGTGCGGAGGCGCTCGAAAACACCCTGTCCGGCCGCAGCGTCGAACTGTCCGAAGCCATCCGTCAGCGTTCGCAAGAACTCGGCCAGACGCTCACCACCAGCACCCAGGCGTTCGACCAGGCCATTGCCGGCCGCACCCAGCGCCTCGCCGATACTCTTTCGGAGCGAACCAACACGCTTTCGCTCGAAATCGAAAGCCGCACCGGTGCACTTTCGGGCCAGCTCGAAGAGCGCACGCAGACCCTCGCGGCAACGCTCGACGAAAAGCAGAGCGAATTTGCCGCTGCGCTTGATCAGCGCCAAGGCGTTTTCGCCTCGGCCATCGAAGAACGCGCCGGCCGCTTCGTTGCCGATCTCGAAGCGCGCACCGCCACAATGGCGGGCGCTCTCGATACCCGCACGAGCGAACTCAACGCTTCCTTCGAGCGCCAGACCGGCGCCCTCTCCGAAGCCATCTCGCGCGAAGGCGCCGCCCTCACCGAAGCGCTCGACGCACGCACCCAGGAACTCGCCTCGACCGTCGGCACTCGCACACAGCAGCTGTCCGCCGCTCTTGCGGCCCGCACCCAGGCTCTGTCCGATACCCTGGCGACGCAAACGAGCTCCATGGGCGAAACCATCGGCCTTCACACGGCCGAACTCGCCCAGACGCTCGACCAGCACAGCGCCGCTGCACGCGAGTCGGTCGATGCCTCGCTGCGCAACGCCACGGAAACCATGTCGAGCCGTCTCGGTGAACTGTCGTCGGCGGTTGCCGGCAAGGTGGCCGATATCGGCACGGCCATGTCCGAACAGCTCAACACCGCGCTCACCCGCGTCGATGAAGCACAGTCGGGCGTCACTGGCCGCATCGACGCCGCCAGCGCCAGTTTCGACGACAGCGTCCGCCGCGCCACGGAAATCGTGGAAACCGGCGTCAATGCCGCCCGTCAGTCGATGGTCGACCTCGTCGACAAGCGCCTCGGCACCCTGCCCGAAGCCATCACGGCTCGTGCAGACATCACAGCCGAGCGCCTTGCCGCGCTTAACGCGTCGATCAATACGTCCATCACCCAGTCGATGGCCGATCTCGAAGCCGGCGCCGATCGGATCGAGGAAACCATCTCGACGCGCATCACCGCCGCAACCCACGCCATCTCCGACGACGTGGCCAATACGGCCAATCGGATGGACTCGGCCGTTCGCTCTGCTCTCGAGCAAATCCGCCTCGCGGCCGGTACCATCGACGACATCGTCTCGGTCCGTGCCGTGAACACGGTCGATTCCATCGAGCGCCGCCTGTCGGACATCAACCAGTCGGTCGAAAGCCACACCTCCGAATTCGCTGCTCTCGTCGATCAGAAGTCGAGCGAACTGCAATCGGCCCTGCGCAGCCATGGCAACCTCCTGAGCCAGGCGCTCGCCGACAACGCCCGCGGCGCCGAAGAGCTGATGTCGGTTTCCACCAGCCGCATCCTCACGGACGTTACCGCGGCCCTCAACAAGCTCAACGATTCCAATCTGCTGCTCCAGCGCGTCCTCGACGCCTCGACCACCAACCTTGCCACGCTTGAAACCAGCATCGCCCAGCAGACCGCCAGCTATGCCGGCACCATGCGTGATGCCATGGGCCAGACCGAGCAGGCTGGTGAACTGGTCAGCCGCCATGTCGGCGCGCTGCAGAACACCATTCGTGGCATGGTCGAAGAGTTTTCCAGCATCCTCGGCAAGCTCGACATGGAAGTCGTCAGCATGTCCCAGGCGTCCCGCGCCCTCGAATCGACCAGCGAAAACGCGCTGGAATCGCTCGAGGAACGTCGTGCCGCCATGGACGCTCTGGCCCACAGCTTCGCCACGCGCGCCGACGACATCGACGGCCGCATGCGCATGTTCGCCCAGTCGATCGCCGACACGGTCAACGACACGGAACGCCGCATGATTGCCGCGCGCCGCGCCATGGATGACGCGCTGCAGTCGACCTCGGCCAATGTCAATGACGCGCTCACGACCACTACGAGCGCCATTACCGAGGCCCTGTCCAGCGCCACTTCGAACGTCAGCGATGCGCTTTACGTCACCAACGAGCGGTTCACCTCGACGATCAACGAGCGTACCTCGCAGGTCGACAATGTCGTCCAGCGCGCTGCAGAAGCTGCCGCCGCCGCCCTTGGGCAGACGGCATCGACTGTCCGCGCTGCCCTCTCGAGCCAGACCGAGCAGGTCAACACCGCGCTCGAGGACAATGCCGCCCGCGTCAGCGATCTCCTCGCCTCGACCGCCGGCAGCGTCACCGACGTTCTGACCTCCACTACCAGCACCCTGGCGGACACGATCAACGACTCGACCAACACGGTCCGCTCCGCCATCGCGTCCAACACCAGCCAGCTGCGCCAGGCCGTCGATCAATCGACTGCGGTTTTCCGCCAGTCGCTCGACCAGACCTCGGAGGACGTTACCTCCAAGCTTGGCGATTTCCGCGAAACGGCCGACGGCGAAAGCCGTCGCACGAATGCCGTTCTCCAGGACGCACAGCGTCGCCTGGTCAGCGAAATGCAGCAGGCCATCGAGGAAGCCACCCAGCGCTTCAGCGAAACGGCCCGCGCCATGCGCGAAACGGCCCGCGAAGTCGGCCACGAGCTCGAAGCGACGCGCGCCGAACTGGCTCGCGGCGTCAATGAGCTGCCCGAAGAAACCCGCGCCAGCGCCGCAGCCATGCGTCGTGTCGTGGCCGAGCAGATCGAGGCCCTCAGCGAACTCAACGCCATCGTCCGCAACCAGCCGGCGACGCACGATCTCACCGACCGTCGCAGCACTCAGCCGCGCCAGTCGGCCCCGGCCCGCCAACCCGAGCCGGCGCCGTACCAGCCACGCCAGCCAGAACCCGCGCCCGAGACCTACCGTACCGAGCCACAGCCCACCCAGACGCTTGTCGATCCGATCCGCACACGTCCCGCTATCGACACTGTGCGGCCGACTGTTCGTGCTGCTGCACCGGTTCAGCAACCTGCCCCGGCTCGCGCCGACGTGCAGCCGCGCCAGGCCGATCCGATCCGCACCGAACCCGTGCGCACTGCGCCGGCTACCCCAGCCCCTGCACCCCGTCAGGAGCCGGAAGCTGGCGAAGGCAGCGGATGGCTGCGGGACGTTTTGCGCAACGCATCAGCAAGCCAGGCCGGCGCCCAGCCGGCCCAACAAGGTCTTTCGACGCTGACTGAGGAAATCGCCCGCGCCATCGACGATAGTGCCCTGGCAGACGCCTGGGCCCGCTATCAGGCCGGGGAATCTAACGTCTTCTCGCGCCGCATCTATTCGCTGACGGGCCAGAGCACCTATGACGAAGTCCGCAAGCGCCTGCAGCGCGATCAGGATTTCGCCCGCACCGCGCAGGCCTATATGAGCGATTTCGAGCAACTCCTTAAGCGCGCCGCCGCCGGCCCGCGTCCGGCTGCCGAAACCCGCGAATACCTGTTGTCCGATCGTGGCAAGGTCTACACCACCCTCGCCCATGCGAGCGGCCGCCTCAGCTGAGGGCGACCAGCTCATGCGAAAGGCCCCGGAGCGATCCGGGGCCTTTTTTTATATCTTGAGAACGGCGAGATCTGGAACGTCATCCTCCAGCCCATGCCACTGATATCATCAGTGCATCCAGATATTTCAGCTCGCCCGGGCAGCCTTCATCTGCATCGACACCCAGATGCATCCCGCCCCTGCCAGTGCGAACCCTGCAGCCACGAAATAGGCTTGTCCCCCCATGGACGGCACCAGCCAGCCGAACCCAACCAGAGCCACCGCCGACAATAGCTGTTGTCCGACGACGAATAGGCTTTGGGTTTCCGCCGCGATATTCTCGCTGGTCCAATTGGCGATGAAGTGAACGCAGCCAAGATATCCTACGGCAAAGGTGATGCCGTGCGAAAGCTGCAGCGCAATGAGCACGGCGACATTGGGCTCGAACCCCATCAGCAGCCACCGGAAGACCGATGCCACGGCAGATACGAGCATGATGCCACGAGCCGAAATCCGCCCGCCGAGCCGCTTCCACAAAAACATCACTGCCGCCTCCGAAGCTGCGCCCAGCGCAATCAGCGGTCCGATCACATCCTCTGGGATACCCTGTGCCTTCCAGAGGAGTGAGCCGAAGGCATTGAGCACGGTGTGCGTGCCATAGATCATGCAAAAGCCGAAGAGAGGCAGGATGAACCATGGTTTCGCAACCTCCCGCAGGCTGCCGGTTTTGGGAGCGGCAGCAGCAACCGATATAGTCAGCTGCTCCGCCGGCGCGCGAAACGGGGGCAGTTGCAAGGACGCTGCCGCTCGCAGGATGGCCAGCCCGACAAAGAGCGGCACGAAGATTGCCGCGCCGAACCAGACGACAAGATAACCCGTCAAGCCGTTGAAGAGCATGTAGCCGACCGTACCCCAGGCCCGCATGACGCCAAAATCGGTGCCGTTGCGCCGCGCCAGTCGCATGCTTGCGGCATCGAGCACGGGGCCGATCGCGCCGCCAGGAAGGCTGGCCAGCGTCCAGAACAGCAGGATGCCCCAGAATTCGTTGACGAAGAACAATCCTATGGGGACGATGCCGCCAATCAGCGCCCCGATAACGATCACTTGCCGCCAGTCCCTGGCGCGATCCGCCACGCGACCAACGATCAGGTTGAAGGCAAGGATGACGATGATCGGCACCGCATTGATGAGTCCTGTCTGCTCGGCGTGATGCCCTTGCCACTCAGCCAGATCGGCAGAAACATCACGGCTGCGCCGCTGCCGGTGAAGAAAGTGCCATAGAAGATTGACGTGCGGACTTCGGGCGTCAGGCGGGCGGAGCTCTGGCTCATGCGTATGACCGGCAGGTGAGGTTCGAGGCGATGCTGCCTCGGCAATCAATTGGCGCGAACAGCGTCCTTGGGGGGACGGAGCCGCAGCGAGACGATCACGCAGACCATGGCGATCGAACACGTCACCGTTGAAGCGAAGAACGCTCCAGAGCCAAACCACTCCATCAGCCAGCCAAAACAGATCAGCATGACCATGGCTGCGCCCTGGTTGAGCATATTCGCAAAGCCCTGTGCTTCGGCTGCATTGGATTCGTGAGTCCAGTTGGCGATGAAGTGGACGACCCCGAAATAGCCCATGCCGAACGTGAAGGCGTGAAGAAGCTGCACAACGAAGAGAATCTGAACCGGCGGCGCAAACGCCAGGATGGTGAAACGCAGGACACCCGCGACTGCAGCGGCAAGAATCATGTTTCGTGCCGTGACGCGCCCACCAAAGCGCCGCCAGCCGAGCATTAGCGCAGCTTCGCCCACGGCCGCAATGCCGAGCAGCGGACCGAGGAAGTAGCTCGGCACGCCATGCTGATTCCAGAGCAGCGCGCCAAAGCTGCCGATCACCGCATTGCTCGAGTTGACGAGCGAAAAAGCCACGAGTGGCAGTACGAACCAGAGCTGCAGGGAATCCTTGAGCCGCGGCCGTGCCACGGGCGACGCCGCCGGCACGTCTGCAAGAGTCACTTCTGGTGCCGGGGCACGAAAACGGGGCAGCAAAAAGCCGAGCAGAGCCCGCAGGATCGTCATGATTAGGTAGAGCGTGACGAACGCTCCGGCCCCCAAGAAGGTGATGGACGCACCGATACCCGCAGCACCAACCACATAGCCGATCGTGGCCCAGGCACGGACGGCGCCGAAATCGGTGCCATTGCGGCGCGTCATACGGACGGTCGCTGCGTCGATGATCGGAGCTATGAGGCCGTTCGACATGGCTGTCAGCGCCCAGATCAGCAAGATCCCCCAGAATTCCGAAACAAAGTAGAGTCCGACAGGCGCGAGCGATGCGACAAGCGAAAGCGCGATGATGGCCGTACGCCAGTCGTCTGCCCGGTCGGCAATCCGCCCTATGACCATGTTGAGCAGCAGGAGCCCAAGCATCGGCAAGGCATTGATGAGACCGATCTGATCGGCAGGAATGCCATGCTGGCTGAGCCAGATCCCAAGAAAAACGGACTGCACCGCGCCCGGAAGATAGACCGAAAATTGGTATAGCGATGCGCGCGCTTCGGGCGTCGTGAAGCGCGATAAGACGGCGGACATGGAAAAGACTCCGGGCACAATAGCGCCCCGAAACTCTCAGTGCCTCGCTAGAGCACACATTGCAAGCAGCAAATGCCCACACTGTGCAACGATACAAAAAGCGCGACGGGCTGTGGCCCGCGGGCGACAAAAGGCGCGATATCAGCCGGCTTGTCCTCGCGCCACCAACGCGGCAATCTTTGCTCGCGAGGACGAAGCCAACCGGACTCTACTCGGTGGCAGCCCGACGAAGTCTGGCCTTGCGCGGCTCGCCGACGATCATTTCGGTCCATTTGATCATCTCGAAATGCCCGTCGTGATTTTCGACCACTGCCGTGCAGCTCTCCACCCAATCGCCGGTATTGATGTAATGGATACCGAGGCGATCGTGCATGTCGGCAAAGTGGATATGGCCACAGATGACGCCATGAACGCCTGACTCCTTGGCCTCGTGCACCAGCGCTTCCTCGAAGCGCCCGATAACGGAGACGGCGTTTTTGACCTTCTGCTTGGCCCAGGCGCTGAGCGACCAATATTGAAGCCCCAGCCGCCGCCTCACCCAGTTGATCAGGATGTTGACGCGAAGCGCAAAGTTGTAGGCCCAGTCACCCACATGGGCGAGCCACTTGGCGTTCATGACGACGACGTCGAACTGATCGCCGTGAATAACGAGATAGGTCCGCCCTGTCGCCGAGGTGTGTACGGTTCGGTCCACGAGCTCGATCTCGCCAAAGTAGGTGCCGAGATATTCACGCAGAAATTCATCGTGATTGCCGGGCAGATAGACGACGCGCGTTCCAGCCGTGGCCTTATCGAGAAGAATACGCGCCAGCACATTGTAGTCCTCGGGCCAGTGCCAGGCCTTGGCCAGGCGCCAGCCATCCAGGATGTCGCCGACGAGATAAATCGTCTCGGCATCATGAACACGGAGGAATTCGATAAGCTGCTTGATCCTGGTTGGCTTCATGCCCAGGTGCACGTCGGAGAGGAACAACGCCCGGACTTGCCGGACCTCGCGGTCATCCGTCATTGCCCTCAAGTCCTCCAAATCGCCCGCGCACCTTAGCTTCGGACGTTGCAGGAGGAAACTGGCATCATTAGAAAGACGTGGAAAGCCAGGCTATTTCAGCCTTTCCTTGAGCGCCACGATCCGTCCATAGCTTTCCTCGATCCGCGCTTTGAATGCTGGATCGGCTGCAGCTTGCGTGAGAAGAATGTCCAAAACTTCCTTTGACAGGGTCGGGCGCTGATAGCCGGTGTTGGAAAACAGCAGGATATCCATTCCCGCCCTCACACCCTCGACCACAGTCTGTTTCAGCGTGAAATGATCGCGGATAGCACCCATTTCGAGATCGTCGCTGATCACCACACCATCGAATCCGAGATCGGTCCGCAGAACGCCGTCGATCCAGCGCTTCGATAAGGACGATGGCGTCTGTTCGGCACCATCGGCGTAGTCCGCATGATAAAGGTGACCGACCATCACCATATCCACAACCCCCTCGCCGATCAGCGCGCGATAAGGTTCCAGTTCGTCCTCGCTCCAGGTCTTGGTGATATCGACGAAGCCCTCATGGCTATCGGCCGTCGAGGATCCGTGTCCCGGAAAATGCTTGAGCGCCGTGGCCAATCCGACCGCATGGTGCGCCGCGATAAAGGCCCGATCGTAATCGACGACCGTCTTGGGATCGGCACTGAAAGCCCGGCCAAACTTGGCGATGACCTGATTATCCGGGTTGCTGTTGAGGTCCGCCACCGGCCCGAAATTGACGGTGAAACCCTCTTTGACGATCCCCTCCGCCATCTTGCGATAGATCGCCTCGGCCTCATCCGGCGTATTTTCGGCGGCGATGACGACGGCGCGCGGAATTTCGGTAAAGCCGACATCCTCGGTCAGCCGCTCCACCGCCCCGCCTTCCTGATCGAGCGTAATGAATGGCGGCAAGTCCGGCGAGGCGCCACGGAAAGCCGCATTCATCTGCTCGACCGCAGCAAGGCTCGCGACATTCTTCTTGAGATACATGACGCCGCCTAGCCGCCCGGCCTTCAGCTCCGCCGCAACGGCCTTGACGCTCGCGTCTCCAGCGTCATCGCCGTCAAAGCCCACGACGATCATCTGCCCCGCCATCTCCTCGAGCGTTGCAGCATGTGCAGGCACCGCAACGGTCAGGCATGCAAGGGCGGCAAAAAATAGCGTGCGCAAATCAGGGCTCCGGCAATCGAATCTGCCCGCACATTGCTCACGGAAAGCGGGCGAGACAATGACTGAGGTGACCGACCCAAGGCCACCCAAGTCCAGCCTCGCCCCAAAGGGGGAGGTGCACATCACGTTTTGGATGAGATCGAGTCCCAATCACCGGCCGACACCTCCCTCCTAGATCGGGTAGGCTGGCAGGAGATGATGGCCCATCGACCTACTTATTTTGCCGATTGCTGATCAGATCATCCACCACGGCCGGATCTGCCAGCGTCGACGTATCGCCCAAGGACCCGAAATCGTTCTCGGCCACCTTACGCAGGATGCGCCGCATGATCTTGCCCGAGCGCGTCTTCGGCAGGCCTGGCGCCCACTGGATCAAGTCCGGCGTCGCAATCGGCCCGATTTCCTTGCGCACCCAGTTCCGGAGCTCGCTGCGCAATTCGTCCGAACTCGCCTCGCCCGCCATCAGCGTCACATAGCAATAAATGCCCTGCCCCTTGATGTCGTGCGGATAACCGACGACTGCCGCTTCCGACACTTTCGGATGTGCCACGAGCGCGCTTTCGACCTCGGCGGTCCCCAGCCGGTGCCCAGAAACATTGAGCACATCGTCGACCCGCCCGGTAATCCAATAATAGCCGTCGCTATCCCGCCGGCAGCCGTCGCCGGTAAAATAATAGCCTTTGTATTGGGAAAAATAGGTGTCAACGAAGCGCTGATGGTCGCCATAAACGGTCCGCATCTGCCCCGGCCAACTGTCGGCAATCGCCAGCACGCCCTCGGCTTTGGTCTGGTTCTGGACCACCCCTTCCGGCGACAGCACGACCGGCCTGACGCCAAAGAATGGCTTGGTCGCCGAACCCGGCTTGGTCGGAAAAGCGCCGGGGAGCGGCGCAATCATGTGCCCGCCCGTTTCCGTCTGCCACCAGCAATCGACGATGCCGCACCGCTCCTTGCCGACGTGCTTGTAATACCACATCCAGGCTTCTGGATTGATCGGCTCGCCCACCGTGCCCAGAAGGCGCAGGCTCGGCATGTCGTATTTGTCGGCGAATTCGGCCCCGGCACCCATCAACGCGCGGATCGCGGTCGGCGCCGTATGGAACACGTTCACCTTGTGCTTTTCGACGACCTGCCAGAAGCGGCTCGCGTCCGGATAGCTTGGCACGCCTTCGAACATCAGCGTCGTCGCCCCGTTCGCCAACGGCCCATAAACGATATAGGTGTGCCCGGTGATCCAGCCGACATCGGCCGTGCACCAGAACACTTCGCCATCGCGATAGTCGAAGGTCAGCTCATGGGTCAGCGACCCATAGACGAGATAGCCTCCCGTCGTGTGCAGCACGCCCTTGGGCTTGCCGGTCGAGCCCGAGGTGTAGAGGATGAAGAGCGGATCTTCCGCATTCATCGGTTCTGGCGGGCAATCCGCACTCACCTTGGCCGCCTCGTCGTCATACCAGACGTCGCGGCCCGCCTCCATGGCGACGGCATTGCCGGTCACCTTGGTGACGATTACCCGTTCGACGCCGCCGACCTTGGACAGCGCCGCGTCGACATTCTTCTTGAGCGCAATGGTCTTGCCGCCGCGGCGGCCTTCGTCGGCCGTCAGAATGATCTTCGAACCGCAATCCTCGACGCGGCCGGCGATGGAATCGGGCGAGAAACCGCCAAAGATCACCGAATGCACCGCGCCGATGCGCGTGCAAGCCAGCATGGCGACAGCTGTGTCGATCACCATCGGCATATAGATCGTGACGCGATCGCCCTTCTTGACGCCATTGGCCTTGAGGACATTGGCATAGCGGCAAACGCGCTCATGCAGCTCGCGATAGGTCGCCTTGCCATCCGTGCCCGGCGTGTCGCCTTCCCAGATGATCGCTGTCTGGTCGCCGCGCTTTTCGAGATGCCGGTCGAGGCAATTGTAGGAGACGTTGAGTACCCCATCCTCGAACCATTTGATCGAGATATCGGGATAGGCAAAGCTCGTGTTCTTGATGGTCTTGGGGAAAGTCACCCAATCGAGGCGCTTCGCCTGCTCTGCCCAGAATCCATCGGGATCGTCGATTGAGCGCTGATATTGCGCTTCGTAGTCGGCTTCCGTGGTTCTGGTATGCGCGAGTGCAGCCGCATTGGGCTGGAACAAGAGCTCGTCGCTCATTGTCGTCCTCCTAGTCTCTCCCGGCCCCCGTTCTAAAGAGCCCGGCAACTGCCCGCAACCCCTTGACCATTCGAGGCAAAGCTGCGGGCAAATGCCACGGTCCATTAACGGCCCTCGGCTATTCTTGCCTCTCGCAGGTATGCGCAAGGGAAGAGATCAATGGCAGAAATGACCATCCGGGCCGCCGAGCCCAAAGATATCGACCTCATTCACGCCGAACTGGAAGACGTCATCGCGACCTCCCCATTCTATAATGACCGCTTCAAGGCCTATGAAACGGCACGGCTCAACAAGACCTATCTGCAAAATCTTCTCGCCATCGATCCCTGGCACATCATGATCATGTGCGCCGATGGCGTCCCCGGCGGCGCGATGGTTTCCGGCCCCGAATTCGGCGCCGTCTTCCGCTATTGGAGCTGGGTGTTTCCATCCCATCGCCAGACAAAGCTGGGCATGTTCGGCATGCGCGCCTTCGACGAGCACTGGAACGAAAACCGCTTCCATAAGGCCTTCACCTTCGTACGTCCCGAAAACGAAGTCGCCCGCATGCTCCTCAAGCGCTACGGCTACAGGGAAACGGCACTGCTCGAGCAGCATATTTTCGGCCAGGATTATCTCTTGATCGAAAAATTCTACACCAAGGTCGGCGACGACTACGACAACGGCGTCAACATCGGTCGCCTCGGACGCTTGAGAAACAGCATCAAGGGTTTGGTGGGAGCCTAAGCACTTCCCGGCGCAGCCGCGCACATCCCTGGATCCATAAAAGTACTCACGAGAGGTGGCTTTAACGCTGTCTCAAGATCGATCCCAGCCTCCGCCGGCATGAAACCTAGTCAGCTCCCGCTACTCGGCAGCTACCACGACGCGACGGGTTCTGAACCACTGCATGATCGACACATCGACATGCGCGGTCCGCAACGCTGTTAGCCACAGCACCACCGACCAGATGCTGATCGCCAGGATCGCCGCCAGCGACGCGCCAATCAGCCCGAATTTCGGCACCAGCACCAGATTGCAGACGAACAGCGAAACGATTCCCATAGCGATCGCCGGCAGGCTCGCCCATGGCCGATCATGGATCGACAGCACGATGGCAGCCGGCCCAGTCACAGAACGCACCACCAGCGATAGACAAAGAATCGCCAGCGGCATTGCGCCGGCCGCAAATTCCGGTCCGAAAAGCGTCAGGGCGATAGGCGCCCCGATGATGGTTATAAGGAACAGCATGATAGCCACGCCGCTCGCCACCGCATTGG
This sequence comes from Devosia soli, assembly GCF_000970455.1. Lineage (GTDB taxonomy): Bacteria > Pseudomonadota > Alphaproteobacteria > Rhizobiales > Devosiaceae > Devosia > Devosia soli. The sequence goes on from NZ_LAJG01000014.1 coordinate 291,914, forward strand.
CCTCTCCCACCTTGCGGTTGAACGCCAGGCGATCGGCCTTTGCTTCGCTTTCGAACATATCCGGCATAGTCACGGCATAGACCGCCGCGACGCCGAATGACGCCAGCGAGAAGATGCGGGTGCAGACCCCGAAAATCGCGAGGTCCTCGCGGCTCAGTTGATGGCTGAGCAGCAGCAGGTCGATATCGAAAAAAAAATCCGTCGCAAGGCTGATGATCACCCATGGCAACGCGAAGCGCCACCAGCGCCGGCTTTCCGCCGTCTGCCCCGCTTCAGCTTCCGGAATGGTCTTGAGCCCGCTTAGCACGAACCCAAACTGAACCAGGGACACCACTATATAGCCGACCCCGATGATCCAGAGCATCTGGGTAAAGCCGGCATCGGCCACGCCGGCGCCAAGCGCGATAAGAAAAGCGCCAAGCACGATCATTGGCCGCAAGAGAGTGTCGGCAAAGAAGCCGGCAAACGGACGCTTGATACCCACCAGCACGGCGCCATTCACGTAAACGATCGCCGTCCCGAACGTCAGGAGCGCAAACGGCACGAAGTGCAGCGCCACCGCGCCCTGCCCCTGACCGATCCATTCGAGCAACATCGGTCCGGCAACGACCAGTCCGGCAAAGGCAAGGACCACATAGCCGTAAGCTCGGATCAGGAATGCGATAAGCTGTTGCCTGTTGCCGCGTGCCCGGTACTCGGCCGCAAAATAGGTACCGACGGTATGAAAGCCGAGCGGCATGACCACCGACACGAGATTGACCGTTGCTACCACCAGCAGGAATTCGCCCAGAAGTTCGGCGCCCCAGAGCCGCGCGATCAGCGCCTGCGTGACGAAGATCAGGCCAGCGCCGAACAATCGCGCGCCGAAAATGACCGAGGATTGCGACGCCAGTTTCCGCGCAAGACTCATTTGAGGTACTCGGGCCAGACATAGGGCGTCTGGTCCGCCCGCGCCTTGCTGCTGATGAGGCCGTTGATGTGCCGCCGCGCATGCTGGGCCACATCGCGCGCCGTGAAGGCGGCAGTGCCGAGGAGGCCCGACCACTCCGATCCGGCATAATTGAGCACCGGTGGCACGGGGCGGATGATTCCCGCAGTACCCACCATCCCCGTCTTGAATTGATGGAGGCCTTGGAACCCATCGGTTCCACCCAAGTCATACCATTGCGCCCGTGTATGGTCGCGCAGCCAGCGGATCACCTGCCAGTGGAGGAAGTAGCCTGCCCGAAGCGGCAAGGCCTTATCGTTGGTCGCCCCATAAAGGTAAACGGCCCGCTCGCCAGCCTTGAAGATCAGTGCGCCGGCGACAGTCTCATTGCCTTGCCTAACGAAAAACAGCTCGGGCCGCAGTGGCTCGTCGAGCGTCATCAGAGCATCGATGGTCTCGTAGGCGGAATGATCTGGAAATTGCTTCCGCTCGGTCATTGCCGCATAGAGCGCCTTGAACGCACCGATCTGATCCGGCTCGGCCCGGCTGAACTCAAGCCCGGCTTTGTCTGCCTTATTGAGCTGGCGGCGCCACGTCTGGTGGAAGCTTTTCCGCTGCTCTTCGTCTGAAAGCCTGAGTTTGACCAAATAGCGATCGGGAAACAGCAGGGTCGAGCCGCGCTTGAATCCGCGTGCCCGCAAATCGAGGTAGCCTTGGTTGATGTCGCCCGGCGCGGCATGCAGCAGCACCGAAAGCATCATCCGCCGCTTTTCGGCATAATCGGCGACCAGTGCTTCTGCCATGGCGAGCCTCAGGGCATCCGCATCGGGCTGGCGGCTGGACGCCAGCATCGGCGCCCACTTGACCACGGCAATCTCGCCGAGCCCGAGAGGCAATGGCTGGATCATCACAAGGACGCCACCGACGACAGCGCCGTTGCGCGAAAAGATCAGCGGCTCCTGGCGCACGCCTGGCCAGCGGATGGAGGCGAAAGCGTGCATCTGCTCCTGGCACACCTCGTCGAAGCTGCCGATGATCGCATCCCATTCGGTGCCGGAAACCTGCTTGACCCCCAGCATCAGTCCAGCGCTCGCAGCGCGCGGCTGCGCAAAAGGTAGCGGCTCCAGCGTTTGTTCGGCGATGACGGACATGAAAATCCCCGCAGCGTAGATATCTGTGGGGACGCTAATGGGTGCAGGTGTGCAAATCCCTATCGCCAAATGCGCACGGGGCCAAAACTCGGCCCCGTGGTTAGCGAAAGATCAAACGCTGGCCGGTAATTGCATCAATGCGCCGCGGCTGCCGTTGCGTGCGGCGTGTAGAGCAACGGAATTTCCGGAATGGTCACGAAGGCTCCAGCGCCCTCAAGCACCATGCGCACGGCAACGAACAGGATGATGAGCAGGCCGATCCAGGCAATCCAGCGGAACCGATGCAGCAACCGCGCAATGAACGTTGCCGCAACGCCCATCATGACGACAGACAACGCCAGACCGAAAATCAGCGCTTCGGTGTGGTGCTGCGCAGCGCCGGCGACGGCCAGCACATTGTCGAGCGACATCGAGACGTCGGCGATGATGATCTGGGTGACTGCCTGGCGCAGCGTTTTGCGCGGAGCCTTGCCGGCAACGGTGCCATCGGCGTTGAGATCGTTGCCCGAAAGCGCTTCGGTGGCCTCGCCCTCTTCTTCGTGGCTGACGCTCAGCTCGCGATACATCTTCCAGCAAACCCAGAGCAGCAGGATGCCGCCGGCGATCAATAAGCCGCCGCCGAGCGCCAGAAGCTGGGAAGTGATGAGGGCGAAGATGATGCGCAGGACGGTTGCGGCAGCGATACCGACGAGAATGGCCTTGCGGCGCAGGTCGGCCGGAAGCCCGGCAGCCGCGAGACCGATGACCACGGCATTGTCCCCCGCCAGCACCAGGTCAATCATGATGACCTGCAGCAGCGAGCTGAAGAAACTCGGATCGAGACCGAACATATGAAGATGACTTTCAGGTGAGCTAATCTGTTGCGGCTATACGACGCGCGATCCGCTGAGAAAAGCGCCACCTGGCCGAATTAGCCCAATTATCTATCTGCAAGGTCAGATGTGAACAGGCAAAGGCGGCCCGAAGGCCACCCAAGTGACCCCGCCTGTTACGGCAAGATTTTCCACGATAATGGAAATTGGGAGACTTTGGTGGGCGCACAAGGGCTCGAACCTTGGACCCGCTGATTAAGAGTCAGCTGCTCTACCATCTGAGCTATGCGCCCGTCTTTGAAGACCGGCACCAAAGTGGCGCCTCTCTACCAAGCGAGTTTTCGCCTGTCCAGCCCATACCGTCACATTCTGTGGATAAAATTCTGGGAGTGTTCTTCTCCCGGCTCACGCAGCGAGGCCCGCCCCCAGCGCTGTCGCTAAAAATCCCCAACCTGACGCTTCTTTCGGGCTGGGGATAAATGTTTCAGCTGCGCAGATGGCGGTATTCGGAGAACTGGTAAACATTGGCGGGCGGTTTGGGCTCGTCTGGCAGGGCATCTTCCATCAGCCCGATCGTGCGCTCGATAATGTGGCGCAACTGGCGGGATCGCTGATCCGCGCCCTGCAGGATGACCGCTGCGCGCTGTAGGTGGTCGCGTGCGAGCAGGTAAGTTGGGTTCACGCTATGCTCCTTTCTGTCCGGCTGAGAATCGGCCGTTGTCCGGCGCCCTTTGAGGGTGAACCCGCATAGTTGTCGGTAACTTGCTGAATTGTTGGGGTTTTATTTCAAATGCCAGATATCGCCAGACGCCCACCCCATGCGGCTCTCGCGGGTCTCCACAGGTTTCGCGCCTGTGCAGAACCCATCGGGCTCGTCCAATATTCTCCTCTCCACCCGGAGCGAAGATGGGCTAGAACACACCAAGCCCTAGTGCGGAGCAGCCGAGTGACTGGCCCCAGACTGACCGATATTGCCGAAAACCTGCCCGAAACCGTGCCCTTCGTCGGCCCGGAAGCGATCGAAAGGCGCACCGGCATCAGGACCCGCGCGCGAATCGGCGCCAACGAGTCCGGCTTCGGCCCGAGCCCCAAAGTCATCGAAGCGATCAAAGCCGCGACCGAGTGGATCTGGAAATATCCCGACCCGGAAAACTATGACCTCCGCGTCGCCATCGCCGATTTCCATAACGTCTCGCCCGATGAAGTCGCCATCGGCGAAGGCGTCGATGGGTTAATGGGCCTGATCGTCCGGCTTTTCATCGCTCCCGGCGAAACGCTTCTTACTTCGCTTGGCGCCTACCCGACCCTCAATTACCACGTCATCGGCCACGGCGGCCGCCTCGAATTCGTGCCCTATCGCGGCCCCTTTGAAGATCTCGACGCGCTCGCCGAGGCGGCCAGGCGCCTGAAGCCGCGAATCGTCTATGTCGCCAATCCCGACAATCCCATGGGCTCCTTCTGGTCTGCGGCTGATATCGAACGGTTCATAGCCGCCGTGCCGGATGAAACGCTCATCATGCTCGATGAAGCCTATGGCGAACTGGCGCCCGACGGCGCCCTCCCGGCCATCGATACCGGCAAGGCAAACCTCCTCCGCCTCCGCAGCTTCTCAAAGGCCTACGGGCTCGCTGGCATTCGTGTGGGTTATGCCATCGGCCCCAAGCGCCTCATCGGCGCCTTCAACCGCATCCGCAATCACTTCGGGGTCAATCGCCTCGCCCAGGCCGCCGCCATCGCCGCCCTTGCCGATCAGGACTATCTCCAGTCAGCCAGAGCCTCGATCAGCGCCGCCCGCGAACGCATCGCCGGCATCACGCGGGCGAACGGCCTCACCCCACTGCCCTCCGCCACCAACTTCGTCGCCGTCGATTGCGGCCGCGATGGCGCCTATGCGCTAAAAATCCTCGAAGGCCTCGCGCAGCAGGGCGTCTTCATCCGCAAGCCGGGCACGCCCGGCCTCGATCACCATATCCGCATCAGCGTCGGCCCGGAGCCCGATATGGCACTGCTCGAAGCGGCGCTGCCAAAGGCCATCGAGGCGGCTCAGGGCGCTGCGTAAAGTCCGATCTTGGCGAGCAGATAGCGGTGGTTCGAGCCGAAACTGTTCTCGCCAGCCGCGATCTCGAGAATGCGCGCTTCACCCTTGGTGAAAATGTTGTCGATCGGCACGCCGAGCGCACCAAGCTCTACCGGCCAGGTCGCCGGATAAGACGGTCCAGGAATGAGATCCTGCGTCCGCCCCAGCCGCGCCAACGGCGCCGACCAGATCGACGCATTGAAATCGCCTGAAAGAATAATCGGCCCTGTGATTTTCGACAGCACGTAGCGCAAATAGCCAAGCTCTTGCAGCGACGCCTCGTCGAAATACGGCTTTGAGAGGTGGATGCCGACCACGGTCACCTTGGTCCCCTCGATCGTCATCGGCGCAATCACGAGACGCGATCGGTTAAAGGGCGGTATCGTCCGCAGCTCTCCGTTCTCGATCGGAAAGCGCGAGAACAGCGAAATATCGCAGGACGCGACCCGATCGCAGCCGAGCCGATTGGGCATGGCCCTCTCGATCTCGGGCAAGTATTCGACGACGCCCGGCGTCTCGAGAATCAGAGCCACATCCGGCGCTGACCTTACGATAAACTCAGCCGCCTGATCCGCTGTCTGGTTGGATGCGAGTACGTTGTAATTGAGAAACTTAATCTCGGCCTTGAGCGGCCCCACCGGCGCCTCGCGCCGCATCTGGAACTCGCGGACGTAATAGGCGCCATGCACGAAGGCGCCTGCCAGGAAAACGAGGAACAACATCGCGCGCCAACGCGCGCCAAACAGCGCCATGGCGAGCGCCAGAACCACACCCAGTGCCACAAGATGGAACCGCAGCGTCTGCAACAGCAATTCGCCGGGAATACCCGGCGAAAACGAAGTGATCAGAAGAATGACGGCAAGCACGCCACTCAGGGCGAGGGCCGCGCCTCGAAACTCTGCCCGGCCCCACATGCCCCGTCTAACCGGCCAGCGCGCCTTGTGCGGCCGCGCCGCGTTCTATCATCACGCGGTTGAGCGCATTGAGATAGGCGCGGGCAGAAGCCACCAGCGTATCCGGCTCGGCGGCATTGCCCGAAGCGATCCGGCCGTTCATTTCGAGACGCACATGCGCCGAAGCCTGGGCATCGGTGCCGCCGGTAACGCCATCGACGGCATAGAGCACGAGGTGCGGATCCTGTCCGGACGCTTCCTTGATGGCATTGAAGATCGCATCGACCGACCCGGTGCCTTCATAGGATACGCTGGTCTCGACCCCATCGATCGTCACCACCAGGTTACACTTGTGCACGCCGCCGGTCTTTGAAACGACTTCCATATCGACGAGCTTGATGCGATCACCCACCGACCCCACTTCGTCGTCGACCAGCGCGATAATATCAGCGTCATAGACGTGCTTCTTGCGGTCGGCGAGGTCCTTGAAGCGCTGGAAGGCTTCCTGGAAGGCGTTGTCGCCCAGTTCGTAGCCCAGTTCCTTGAGCTTGTCCTTGAAGGCGGCGCGGCCGGAATGCTTGCCCATCACCAAGGTCGTTTCCTTGATGCCGACGCTTGCCGGGGTCATGATCTCGTAGGTTTCGGCATTCTTCAGCATACCGTCCTGGTGGATGCCGCTCTCATGCGCAAAGGCATTCTTGCCCACGATCGCCTTGTTGTATTGCACGGGGAAGTTCGACGCGGCCGAAACGATGCGGCTGGCGCGCGAGAGCTGAGTCGTCTCGATCTCGGTGAAATACGGCATGGCATCGCCGCGTGTCCGCAGCGCCATCACCACTTCTTCGAGCGCCGCATTGCCTGCTCGTTCGCCCAGGCCATTGATCGTGCATTCGATCTGGCGCGCGCCGCCGGCAACACCGGCCAGCGAATTGGCGACAGCCATGCCCAGGTCATCGTGGCAGTGCACCGAGAAGATGGCCTTGTCAGCGTTCGGCACGCTTTCGATGATCGTCTTGAACATGCGGAAGTGCTCTTCCGGCACCGCATATCCCACCGTGTCGGGCAGGTTGATCGTCGTCGCGCCGGCCTTGATCGCGGTATCCACGCAGCGCTTGAGGAATTCGAGCGGCGTGCGCGTCGCGTCCATTGCCGACCACTCGACATCGTCGACGAGGTTCCGCGCCTGCGCCACGGTGCGCGCAATGATCTCGATCACCTCGTCCTCGGTCTTTTTCATCTGGTGAGCCAGATGGATCGGGGATGTCGAAACGAAGGTATGAATGCGCCCCTTCTGCGCATGACGCACGGCCTCTCCAGCGCGGTCGATATCGGCAGTGATTGCACGTGCGAGGCCGGCAACGGTCGCGTTCTTCACCTGCTTGGCAACGGCGACAACGGCTTCGAAGTCACCATTGGACGCGATCGGGAAACCGGCTTCGATGATATCGACGCCCATTTCGTCGAGCGCGTCGGCAACCTGCAGCTTTTCTTCCAGCGTCATCGTCGCGCCGGGCGATTGCTCGCCGTCGCGCAGCGTGGTGTCGAAGATGAAAACGCGTTCTTTGTTGGAGTTCGCGGTAGCGGTCATGTCAGGCTCTTTCCTATCGGCCCCGAGGCAATGGCTCGTCGGACCGGACATTTTTGATGTTCGGTTTGTGGCGATATCCCCTGACGACCCGCTCGCTAATCCGAGCTGCCGGTGATCAGGGGCTGATAAGAAGGAGGAGAAGCGCGGCCGGAAGCAGCAACATGCCGGCAGCAATCATCAAGGCGCGGTTACGCTCCTGAGTCTGTGCGATGGCAATAGCTTTGGCGCGGCGGCGCTGCATGGAGAAACTCTCGATTTGTGAATACAATGATCCAAATCACTGTCTGAGGCAAGTGCGGAGACACCAAAGACTTTGATTTTATCTATCGGCACCAGACCCCGTCAGAGGTCGAGCGCCCCTTCCCCGACAATGACCGCATAACCACCGATCGCCCCATGCGTCAGCATTTCGGCTTCCTTCCGCAGCTGCAGGGTAATGCGGCAAAGTCGGCCCATTTCCTTGCCTTGCCGCAAAATATAGTCCGCCTGCCCCGTGCCAAAATCGGCGTTGTCCGAGAGAAGTCCGATCAGCGCCGCGGCAGCAGAGCCCGTGCCGGGGTCTTCCCCCAGATTCATCCCGAACATGCGCGCCGCGATATCGTTGTCCCTTTCCTCCGGCGTCAGCGTGAACAGGTAGGCCGAGTTGTGGTCATGCGAGAAAATAGTCTTGAATAGGGCCTGGTTCGGCTTGGCTCGCGCTAGCACTCGGGCATTGCGCACCGGCACCAGGTGAAACGTCACGCCGGCCGTGTAGACCGCCGGCGCAAACACGTCGCAGCCGATATCTTCCGGTTCGATTCCCAGCGCCTGGGCCATTCCGAGACGATCATCGAGATCGGCCAGCTTGAGCGGCAAGCGCGGAAGCGTAAACCGCGCCTCGCCGGAGCGCTTGTCGGCCTTTTCGAACAGCGCCGTGACGAGCCCGACCTTTTCTTCCATGCGCAGCGCCGTCCGCTCGCCCTGCAATCCGAGCACCACGGCAGCTCCCACCGTCGGATGCCCAGCAAACGGCAGCTCCTGATAGGGCGTAAAAATGCGAACGCCGGCCGAATTGCGCTCGTTCTTGGGCCTGGTCAAAAACACGGTTTCGCTGAGGTTGAATTCCCGCGCGATTGCCTGCATTTCATTGTCCAAGAGGCCATCCCCCTTCAGCACGACGGCAAGGGCATTGCCCTGCAGCCGTTCACGCGTAAAGACGTCGAGCAAGAGATAGTCGAGCTTCATTTCAGGCCTCAGGCAAAGCAAAATCGGCGCGGTTGCGGCCGAGATGGTCGCAGAGGGCGTCCACAGCCACGGCGTGGTCTTTCCGTCCGGGAAGCCCGGAAATCGTCAGCGCGCCGATGACGCCTGCGCCGGGCACGCGGAGCGGGAAACCGCCGCCAGCAATCACATAGTCTGCCGGATCGGCACCCGACTGCGGCGAAAAAGGCGCCTCGCCACGTTCCAGCACCATGCGGTAGCTCGCCCGGTGAAAGCGCTTGACCGTATTGATCTTGCGCCGCACCCATTCGGCATTGTCCGCGCTTGTGCCCGCCGTTGCGGCAAAGAAAAGCTGCCGATCCCAGGTGCGAATGTCGACCACGAGCGACAGACCCTCAGCCTGGGCTCGCGCGCGGATTGCGGAGCCGATTTCGAAAGCGACGGTCTCGTCGAGCGCCGGCAGAACCAGCTCCATTTCCTGGCGCTTCACCTGCGCGATATCGTCTTCGGTGCTCATCGATCAGTCCTGATGCAAACGGGTAAAGGCTTCGAATAAAGGTGTCCGGTCCACTGCGCCTTTTGAAAATTTGACCTGCGCCGGGTCGATCTTGGCCCATGCAGCCTTGCTGTCGGTCCAGATATTGCCCACCGGCTCGGCCCAGTCGATATCGTCGAGCGTTCCAGCGCGCACGACCTTGATGCCTGGCGCGGGTGGGTCGTTCCAGAGCCAGCCGTGGCAATGCGCGCAAAAGTTCATGACAATGATATTGCCGCTGTCGGCTTTGCGATCGTACTGGTCAATATCGCCCGAAATCAGCTCGAAATTTTCTTCGGTCACGATCATCGACGTCGACCAGCCCGCGCCCGAAAAGCGCTGACAGTCCTTGCAGTGACAATTATAGACCGAGCGTGGCGCGGCAGTCAGCCGATAGCGCGCCTGGCCGCATTGGCAGCCGCCTTCGACCGGAAAATTCGGCAGAGTCATCCGTACTCCTCCCCACCTGCTTGCAGCAGTTTTACTGCAAGCGTCCATTGAGGCAAGCGCGCTTAAAGCGCGATCCGTCCATCCTGCCAGGCATCGAGAATTTCCGCAGCATAGGCCATCACGTGTCCCCTGCTCGCGGCATCGGCAGCGCGTCGAAGCGCCACGACGTCGGCAAGCTCACGGTGCTCCTGCTGCTCGAGATTGGCCCTGATCCGCATGACCAGTTCGTCAGCGGTATCGCTGAAATGAAAGGCCTGGCCGATCGAGATGCGTGGACCATCGAGAACAGCCACAAGATTGCCCCGGCGTGCCTCGGCGTGATCGAGTCCCGTTTCCTCTTTCAGTTCCCATTCTGTCGATCGCGCCACATCGATCCTCCCGTCGGGTAGAACGTCGCGCGGCTCCAGTGATCCGCCGGCCGGATAGATTCGTCCGGCATTGGCGGTATTCTTCCCCATCAACCCATAGAGCATGAAACCGTCCGACGAAATGATCAGCGCCGACCCGAAGAGATTGCGAATGCCGATCTCGGGAAACCCGGCTTCGCGCCAGGTCAGGAACGCGGAAAAGGCATCTTCCCGCGCCGATGCGCGCAAATGGCCATCCTCGTCGATGACAGGTGGCGTCACCCCGATAATCCGCCCATCCCAAAGGTGTGGATTTTCGGCCAGCATGGCCGCCCAGCGCTCGCCGACGGAGGCCCGCAGATCTCGGGGCAGTTCCCACGTCCCTTCGACAAAGCGGATGTCGACGCCCTTGATGGGGACGATGCTGATGCTCATGAAATCACCTGGCTGAGAAACAAAAACGGGGGCCGAGGCCCCCGTCGCTAATGACCAATTATGGCAATTAGTTCTTGGCCTTGTCGACCAACGCACCAGCCTTGATCCACGGCATCATGTCGCGGAGCTTGGCGCCGACTTCTTCGATCGGATGCTCGTCGGCGAGGCGACGGGTCGCCTTGAAGCGCGAGGCGCCGCCCTTGTATTCCTGCATCCAGTCCGAAGTGAACTTGCCCGACTGGATGTCATGGAGCACGCGCTTCATCTCGGCCTTGGTTTCCGAGGTGATAATGCGCGGGCCGGTGACATATTCACCCCACTCGGCCGTGTTTGAGATCGAGTAGTTCATGTTGGCGATGCCGCCCTGGTAGATCAGGTCGACGATCAGCTTCACTTCGTGCAAGCACTCGAAATAGGCCATTTCTGGCGCATAGCCGGCTTCCACCAGCGTCTCAAAGCCGGCACGGATCAGTTCGACGAGGCCACCGCATAGCACGGCCTGTTCGCCGAAGAGGTCGGTTTCGCATTCTTCGCGGAAGTTGGTTTCGATGACGCCCGAACGGCCGCCGCCAACGCCCGAAGCATAGGCAAGCGCGATGTCATGGGCATTGCCCGAAGCGTCGTGGTGCACGGCGATGAGGCACGGCACGCCGCCACCCTTCTGGTATTCACCGCGCACGGTATGGCCCGGACCCTTCGGCGCAATCATGATCACGTCGACGGTCGACTTGGGTTCGATCAGGTTGAAGTGCACGTTGAGGCCGTGCGCGAAAGCGAGCGCTGCGCCGTCACGGATATTGGGCTCGATGTCCTTCTTGTAGATATCGGCCTGCAGTTCGTCCGGGGTCAGCAGCATGATCACGTCTGCCCATGCGGAAGCCTCGGCAACGCTCATGACCTTGAGGCCTTCGCCCTCGGCCTTCTTTGCCGACGGTGAGCCAGGACGCAGACCCACGGCGACATTGGTGACGCCCGAGTCGCGCAGGTTAAGCACATGGGCATGGCCCTGCGAGCCGTAGCCGATGATGGCGACCTTCTTGGCCTTGATGATGTTGATGTCAGCATCACGATCGTAATAGACGCGCATGGGTATCTCCCCTCAACTGCGATTTTTAGATGTTTGCCTTGGCCCCGTAGAGGGCCAAAAATTGATCCGTCGCGGCCTTCACATCGGCTTCGATATTGGCTTCGACATTGGATTGGGTCAGCGCCTTGTCCCCGAGCAGCAGACGGATCTGTACGTCGCGGACGACCAGGCCGAAAAAAGTGCGATAGGCATCTTCGCTGGAATTGAAGCGCAGCAGCCGCGCATCCCGCGCCGCCTCGAGGATCGGCTTCAGCCGCCGGCGAATAGCCAGCGGCCCATTCTCGAGCACGATATTGCCCAGGCTATCCTTCTCCTGCGCCGCATGCGTAATCGCCGTGCGATTGAGCGTAATGGAAACCTCGCCGACAATCGTCGTGAGAAGATCGCGCGCAAACTGCTCGAGGCTTTCGCGCAGCACTTTCGCGCTGAGATGGCTCCGGTCGACCGTCGGCATACGCACCTTGGCCGCCTGCCACTGCACGGTCGCCGTGAGCAGCCCATCGCGATCGCCGAACCACTTATAGAGCGTTTCCTTCGAGCACGAAGCCCGCCGCGCCACCGCGGTCATAGTCAGCCCATCGCCATTCTCGACCAAAAGATCGAGCGCTGCCGTCAGCACCGCCTGCTGGCGGGGCGTGAAGGTCTCTTCACTGATCTTGATCTGCACAGGCACGCGCAACCCTCAACGAACAGCCGAACGTTTTCGGCATTTTCCGTCCGCTGGCGTACCGTACGGTACGGTTCCGCGCAAGAGGGATTCTGCGTCGGCTCGATAGATTTTGGTGGGTGCCGAAGTCACCCCCTCCCAGCCTCCCCCATTATGGGGAGGTGCAGGAACAGAGTTCTTGGCGAGATACTGCGTAAGACTCGATGCGGCACCTCCCCCTGGATGGGGGAGGCTGGGAGGGGGTGTCGGCACACACAGCGGTGCGGGACTGCCCAGACCTCACACCACCTCCGGTATCCACACCACCATGCTACCCCGCCCGCGATTGGCCCAGAGATAATACGGAATCGCCGTCAGGCTCGACTCCCTCTCGACCGGCGGCTTGCTCCGGTAGAGGCCTGACCACTCACTCTCGTCGATCGCGGTCGCCGGAGCCTTGAGCGTCACGACACCATCGAACAGGCCCGGATCGGTCTTCACTTCCACTTCAGCATCGCGCTTGATCTTGAGCCGCTGCACGCGTCCGCCCGGGTTGTCTGCCTCCTCGATGCAATAAACGAGCGGTCCACGCTTCAGCGCCACGCGCCCGGCATTCATGATCACGCCCGGATGCGAATAAAGCCGCTCCGCCGGCATCGGCTGGTCCAGCGCAATCGTATCGCCCTTGGCCCAGGTGCGGTGAATGGTGACATACCCCTTCTCCGCCTTCTCTTCGACCGCCTGCCCATTCACCGAAATGGTCGCCCCATGGCACCACCCCGGAATGCGCAGTTTTACGTCGAACGCCGCCGGCGTCTCCGGATCGAGCGAAATCCTGATGTCGCCCGACCACGGATAGTTCGACACCTCCTTGAGCGCCACGCGCGTCCCGCCGATTTCGACCGTGGAGCCGATCCCACCATAAAGGTGGAACGCCACGCCGTCCTCGGACGTCGACAGAAAATACCCGCCCACCGACGCCACCAGCCGCGACACGTTCATCGTGCAACACGGGCAGGTGTGCCATTCCCACCGCGTCGGCGTGCCGTCGCTTTCGAGCGGATTGGCATAAAAATAGTGCTCGCCATCCCGGCTCAGTCCCGAAAGCGCGCCATTGAACATGGCAAGCTCGAGAATGTCTGCATACTTCCCGTCGAGATCGAGATGCAGCATCCGCTGCGCCCAGAAGATCAGCGCCACCGAGGCACAGGTCTCGGCATAGGCCGTCTGGTTCGGCAGGTCGAAATCATCGGTAAAACCCTCGTTATGCGCCGAGGGCCCAAGGCCCGCCGTCACATACATCTTGGTTTCCATTACATCGTCCCACAGCACCTCGCAGGCCCGCTTCAGCGCCGGATCGTTGAGTTCGGCCGCCAGATCCGCCATTGCCGTATAAAGATACATGGCGCGCACCGCGTGCCCCACGACCTTATCCTGCTCGCGCACCGGCTTGTGGCTCTGCGAATATTCGTAATTCGCAAAGACATAGCGCTGCTTGGCTTCTGCCCCCTCGCGCGCCTCCCGCTCGATGTCGAAATAGTGCGGCGGCTGCTGCCCGCGCTCGTTGATGAGGTAGGTGGCGAAGTCGAGGTGCTTCCGCTCCCCAGTGAGGTAGTAGAGCTTCATCAGCGCCAGCTCGATTTCCTCGTGCCCGTCATAGCCGCGCTTCTTGCCCGGCTCGGTGCCGAAGGTGGCATAGATGTGCTCGAGATAGCGCTCCATCACGTCGAGAAACCGTCGCCGTCCGGTTACGCGAAAATAGGCGATGGCGCCTTCGAGCAGGTGCCCGGCATTATACATCTCGTGATTATCGCGCAGGTTCGTCCAGCGGTTCTCCGGCTCGTGGCCGAGATACCAGCAGTTAAGATAGCCATCCGGTGCCTGCGCCTTTTCAAGATCATCGATCGCCGCCTCGATCTTGGCCTCGATATCCTCATTGCGTCGATGCGCCAGCGCGTAACTTGCCGCCTCGATCCACTTGCCCACGTCGCTGTCCCAGAAGACCTGCACCGTAAAGCCATTGGCATGGCGCGGAAAACGCAGTGGCGGCGGCGGATTGGGCAGCTTCAGCGAGTCGAGAATGCCAACCTCGGCCAGCTTCTTGTGCTGGCTCGGCACTGTGCGGTCGAGCACCGTTTCGAGCCGCTCGTGCCAGAATTGACCTTCCAGCCGCACATCGGGAAAGGGAACGGGCGAATAGCGAGACATGAGAAAACCTTTTCTCTTTCAGACCTTTAGACGTGAAGTTCCAAACAACCCGCCCCCGATTGTCACCCCGGTGAAGGCCGGGGCCCATCTTGAAATCTCAGGATGGATCCCGGCCTTCGCCGGGATGACACGCGGTGGGAGTTAAAAACTGTAGCTAAATCCGCTTCCCACTCTGCGGATCGAAAAGATGGATCTGCGCCGGATCGATCGACACGCCAACCCGATCGCCCACGGCGCGATTGGCACGCTCGCTCTGCACCAATTGCAATGCGCCATCGTCCGACGTCAGATACGTCGCAGACCCGGTCGACTCGATATTGCCGATGGTAAAGTGGAAGCTCGGCGGTCCATTGGCAATCGTCAGGTTTTCCGGACGCATGCCGGCGGTCACCGCTCGATTGGGCTCGACCTGTCGCGGCAGTGCGATCCTTTCGCCGGTCTTGAGCACCAACGTCGTTCCGTCTTCGGCAATTTGCGCCTCGACGAAATTCATGGCCGGCGAACCGATGAACCCAGCAACGAACCGATTGACCGGGTGATCGTAGAGATCGAGCGGCCGCCCCTGCTGTTCGATGATGCCATCGCGCATGACGACGACCCAGTCCGCCATGGTCATGGCCTCGATCTGATCATGCGTCACATAAACCGACGTCGCCCCCAGCCGGTCGTGCAGCGCCCGGATTTCCTTTCGCATCTGCACGCGCAGCGCCGCATCGAGATTGGAGAGCGGCTCATCGAAAAGGAAGGCCTTGGGGTTGCGGATGATCGCCCGCCCCATCGCCACGCGCTGCCTCTGCCCGCCCGAAAGCTGGCGCGGATAACGCGGCAGCAATTGCGAGAGGCCCGTTGTCTGTGCCACCTCGGCGGCCTTTGCCTTAGCCTCGGCTTTCCCAACGCCATGTAGTCGTAGCGAATAGGTCAGGTTTTCTTCCACTGTCATGTGCGGATAGAGCGCATAGCTCTGGAACACCATGGCAATGTCGCGATGGCGCGGCGGCACGCCGGTCATGGTCTTGCCCGCGATGGACAGTTCGCCAGAGCTGATGGTTTCGAGCCCGGCAATCGAGCGCAGCAGCGTTGATTTCCCACAGCCAGAAGGCCCGACCAGCGCGACGAAGCTTCCCTTCTCGATCCTCAGGCTCACGTCTTTGAGGGCGTGAAACGACCCATAGTGTTTCTGGATATGCGAAAGTTCGATCTGGGCAGTCATTTGAGGGCTCCCGAGGTGAGGCCGGAAACGATGCGGCGCTGCAGCAGCACGAAGACAGCAAGGATCGGCGTCACATAGATCGCCGAGTAGGCCATGATGGAGTTCCAGTCGGTCGAATTAGGTCCGAGGAAGCCGGAAAGCCCGACGCTCGCCGGCTGCAAGGCTGGGCTCTGGATAATCGACTTGGAATAGATGTATTCGCCGAAAGAGCTCATAAAGGTGAGGATGGCGCAGACCAGAATGCCGTTCCGCGCTAGCGGCAGGACGATGGAAAAGAACGCGCCGACGCGCGAATTACCATCCACCAGTGCCGCCTCTTCGAGCTCGCGCGGCACGGTCATGAAGGTCGCACGGACGAGGACGACGAAGAACGGCATGGCCTTGGCCGCAGCTGCCAACACCACCGCCGTCCGCGGATAGTTGAGCAGGCCGAATTGGTTGAAGGCCACAAAGAGCGGCGTCACCATCACGGATGCCGGCAAAACCTGAAGCATCAGGATCGAGAAAAGCCCGATATCGACCCACACATTGCGATAGCGCGCCAGCACATAGGCGCATCCCGTGCCGAAGATCACCGTGATGGCGGTGACGCCGGCAGCGATCAGCGTCGAGTTCCAGAGAAACACGTGCATCGTTCGCCGCGTCCACACGTCGGGATAGATCGACGCATCGATGTCGCGCGGCCAGAAGGTCGGTGGATTGGCGAAGATTTCCGAGCCCGATTTGAAGCTCGTGACATACATCCAGTAGAGCGGGAAAAGGTAGACGGCGGCCAGCGCCAAAGCGACGGCAAGCAGCAGCCAGGGAATAAAAGGCCGGGTCATCCGCGCACCTCATGGCGGGTCGAGCGCACATAGATGATCGAGGCGAAGAGCACGAGCACCAGCATCATCACCGAGATCGTCGCGCCCTTGGCGAAATCGTAAAGCTGGAAGCTCATTTGCCAGGACCAATATTGGGCCACCGTCGAGGTATTGGCGGGGCCACCCTCGGTGATGGCGGGAAAGAGGTCGAACTGCTGCAGCGTGCCGATCAGCCCGAGAGAGAGCACTGCGCCAATGGTCGATCGCATCATTGGCAAGGTGATGGTCCAGAAGCGCTGGAAGGCATTGGCGCCATCGAGTTCGGCAGCCTCATAAAGGTCGCGGGGAATAGCGGCGAGCCCGACCGAGAGGAGCAACATGTTGAAGGCAAGACCCAGCCAGATATTGGCGATGACCACGGCCCAGATGGAAAACGCCGGGTCCGACTTCCAGAAGACGGTCGATTGGATGATCCCGAGGTTTCTGAGGATCGTGTTCAGCACGCCAAAATCGCCAGCCAGGATCCAGCTCCAGATAGCGCCGACGACCAGCCCAGGCATAACCCAGGAGACGAGAAACAATCCGCGAATGGTCGAGGCACCCGGAAAATTCTGCGCAAAGAACAGCGCCAGCGCAAAGCCGAGAACGAATTGCCCGGCCATGGAGAAGAACACGAAGATGACCGTATTGCGCGTCACGAGCCAGAACTCGGGTGCCCGCACCACGTCGATATAGTTCTGGATTCCTGCAAAGGGACGAATGAACGAGCCCAGGGTGAACATGTCCACCTGCTGAAAGCTCATCAGCACGTTATAGATCAGCGGTAGGCCAGCCATGGCGACGAGAAAGATCATCGCAACGGTCACCAGCAAGATATCGAACCCGACGCCGTCGCGCAGGCCAGCAAAAAATCGTCCCACAAATCCTCTCCTGATCGGTTGATCGCGCAATCGCGTCACAGGCGCGATCGGCACCTCCCCTTGATGGGGGAAGATGGGAGGGGGTGTTGCCGCGGCAACAATCCCCTCTCACGTTGCAACCGTTACTTCCCGAGAATGCCGTCGATCGTGGCCTGGGCTTGGTTGAGTGCGTCCATGGACGACATCTGGCCGGTCAAGGCAGCCTGCTCGGCGTCATAGATCGCCTTGGAGATCTTCTGCCATTCCGGATGCGGACCGCGCGGCTGGGCATATTGAAGCTGGTCGAGGAACACCTTGAGCGCCGCGTCCTTCTTCTCGTTGCCGGTCACCGGCAGGTCGATGTCGCTGCGTGCCGGGATCGAACCGAATTCTTCAAAGATGCGGTTGTCCTGGGCAGCAAAGTATTCGAGCGCGCGGAAGGCTTCATCCGGGTGCTGGGTGGTAGACATGATGCCCCAATCGAACCCACCGAGAGCCGACGAACGCTCGCCGCCTTCAGTGATGGTCGGCAACAGCGCCACGCCCCAGTCAAACTTGGCGTCTTCCGACATGCGGTCCACTTCCCAAGGGCCGGAAATCGCCATGGCGGCATTGCCCGAGTTGAACACACCGGTCGAGTCCCACTGGCCAAGGCTCAGCACATCGCGCGAAGCATAACCCTTGTCGATCAGGCCCTTCCAAAGGTCCAGTACTTGAGCTGCGCCTTCGGTGTTGACCTTATCGTAGCCGCCGCCGGACATCTGGATGATCGGCAGGAACTGGAATGTGCCTTCTTCGCCGGCACGCGCCGAGAAAGTCACGCCATAGACGTTGTTGGCCGGGTCGGTCAGCTTTTCGGCGTATTCTGCCAGCTGCGCCCAGGTCTTCGGTGGCTCGGTGATGCCGGCCTTGGCAAACAGGTCCTTGTTGTAGAAGACGCCGATCGTGTCGGTATATTTCGGAATGCCGAAGAGCTTGCCGTCCCATTTGACCGAGTTCAGCGGGCCTTCGAAATAGTTGGCTTCCTTAATCACGCTCGAATTGGCGACGCGATCGGTGATGTCGAGCATGGCGCCGCGCGAGGAGAAGAGCGCGAAGTCCGGATTGTCGAACGAAACGATATCGGGCGCGTTGCCGGTTGCGAAGGCGCGCAGCGTTTCCTGCACCAGATCGTCGAACGGGACGGCGCGATATTCGACGACGATGTCGTCATTGGCCTCATCGAACTCCTTGGAGAACGTATCGGCGATGCCGACGCGGTCGACGCCGTCGATCGACCAGATCTTCAGCGTCACCTGCGCGAAAGCGGGCGATGCCAGTGTCATCGCGCCAATGCTGGCGGCAGCCATAAGAGCAGCTAGATGCAGTTTCATGTGGTTCCTCTCCCAAGCGGCACAAGCGCCGCGAAATGCGCTGAAACGGGCCCTCCTGCCCTGCCCAGCCTTTACTCGACGGTGGCTTCTACCCCTCCGCGTCGATGCGTAACCGCGGCGCTACCGCCGCATGATTGTCTGACAACGAGACTGCACGGCAGCTTCCGGATCCCCGGCTCGACTGCCCTGCCCTCCGCCAATTCCAAAACCAGCCGCCCGGCCTCACGCCCGATGGCCTTGAGATTCATGTCGACCGAAGTCATCGGCGGCCGTGTCTGGCTCGCAACGATGTCCCAATTGTCGAAGCCGACCACAGCGACATCCTCCGGCACCCCGACGCCGCGCTCGCGCAAAGCATCGACGACGCCGCGCCCAATCTGGTCATTGCCGCAAAAAATCGCATCCGGCCGCGCGCCTTCCGCGGTCCACAACAGGTCGACCGCCGCATGCCCCCAATGCTCGGACCACTCCCCATGGAGCACGATACCCTCGCCGCCCACAGCCGCCCGATACGCCGCCGCACGCTCCCGAACCGAAGCAAAACTTTCAGGACCCGTAACATGCACGATACGCTTCCGCCCGAGCCGCTTGAGGTGTTCGACCGCTTCGGTCGACCCCTGCGCATCGTCGGACACCAGCGTCACCGATCCCTCATGCCCCTCGGTAAAGGCATAGACCACCGGCACCGGCAGATTGCTGAGATCGACCGGCAACTTCCGATCCACGCGCTTGCCCGAGGCGATGATCCCATCAACCTGCTTGTCGAGCATGGCATCGAGATGCAGCTTTCCAAGCGCCGGGTCATCATCGACCCCACAAAGGAAAACCGACACGCCCTGATCGACCAGTGCCTCCGAAATCCCCGCCATCACCGGCAGCGTAAAGCGGCCATAGGTGTCATTGGTCAGTAGCCCGATGGTAAAGCTCCGGCGCTGGATCAGCCCCCGCGCCATGGCGTTCGGCCGGAACCCCAACTGCGTCGCCGCAGCCTTCACCTTGGCCCGCGTTTCATCGGTCATCCGTCCGGTGTCGTTAAGCGCCTTGGAGGCCGTCGCAACGCTCACGCCAGCGAGGTGCGCGACATCGTAAATGCGAACTCGACCTCCCCCAGCGCTCACGACATCCTCCCGAGAAACCGTTTTCTCAATGCAGAGAAAACGTTTTTCTTGCCCACGTCAAGTTAAGTATGACTTATCCTGCGACAAATTCTCCACCCCGGCTCGCCTTGAGATAATTGAGCGCGTGCACCTGCCCCGTCATCTCAAGCTCGCCGCGATAAACCGGGTCATGCCAGCCCTCGATATCGATCGAGCCCTGGTATCCCGCGAGCCGCAATTCCGAGATCACATCGGTCCAGTTGCTATCGCCAAAACCCGGTGTGCGCATGAACACGAACTTTTCCTTGCCGAAGACGCCATGCTCCTTGATGACCTCCCAGCGGATCGTCGCGTCCTTGCCGTGCACGTGGAAGAACTTGTGCGCCCATTTCCGGATCTGCGGCATCGGGTCGATCAGATAGACCATCTGATGGCACGGCTCCCATTCGAGCCCGATATTGTCGTCCGGCGTCTCATTGAACATCAGCTCCCACGCATCGGGATTGTGCGCGATGTTCCAGTCGCCGCTCGCCCAATTCCCGTCCATGGCGCAGTTTTCGAAGGCGATCTTGACGCCCTTGTCCGCCGCGCGCTTGGCCAGTTCGCTCCACACTTCCTTGTAGCGCGGCAGGCTATCGGTAAGCACCTTGTTACGAATACGCCCGGTAAATCCGGCAACGCACGTCGCCCCAAAGTGGTGCGCATTGTCGATACACTGCTTCCAGCCTTCGAGCGTTTGCTGATCCATCTCCTGGTCTTCCAGCGGATTGCCGAACATGCCGATGGTCGAGATGGTGATGTCGCGATCGCCGATCGCATCGAGACAGCGCTTGCCCAATTCGGCCAAGTCCTGGCCGTTGGTCGTCTGCCAGAAGAATGGCTCAAAGCTCTCAAAGCCCAGGTCGGCGATTTTTGCGATATTCTCCGGCGCCTTCCCCTCCGTGGATTGGATCATGGTGCCGATGCGGATGGATTTGGCGGGGTTGGACACGAACGAAAACCTTAAGCTGAAATCTGAACACGTTGTTTGAGCCGCGCGCTTTCGATGGCCCCAAAGACCATGGCGAGGCTGCTTATGTTGTCGCTGCCCACCGTTTCCGGCGCAGCCCCGGCCTCGATGGCGTCGAGGAAATCGGCAATGACGCTGGCATGCCCCTCGGTCTTCGACGCATCCGGCATTTCGGGAATGTCGAGCGGCTGCAAGTCGCGGAAGAAGCCTTCGGTGCCCACCACCTGGTGCGCTTCGAACCGGTCAAAACCGTCCCAGAGCAGCGTACCCTTGGTGCCGACGATCCGCCAGGAGGCTTCCCAGCTCGTATTGGCGCCCTCGGCGCTCCAGCTGCCGCGATAGTTGAAGACGATATCGTCTTCGAATTCGAAGATCGCATTGGCCGCCGCCCCATGGGCATACCAGGAGCCCGGCGGATTGACCTCGAGGCAATAGACCGCCTTTGGCGCCGTGCCGGCCATGAACCGCGCTGCGTCGAGCGTATGGATCGCCATATCGAGCAGCAGCACGTTTTCCATCTGCTCGCGGAAACCGCCGAAATGCGCGCCAACAAAGAAATCGCAATTGATCGACGTCAGCTGGCCAAGCGCCCCGCTCTCGATCAGCTGTCGAATGCGCCGCACGCCCGGCACATAGCGCCGGTTTTGTACCACGGCATGGATTTTCCCGGCCGCCTTCGCCTCGGCCACCATCTGCCGCGCGCTTTCAAGCGTCGGCGCCATCGGCTTTTCCGTCAATACGTGACAGCCATGGCGCAACCCCGTCGACACCAGCGCCGGCCGGGCATTAGGCACGACGACGTCGAACAGCAGGCCTGGCTTGGTCTCGGTGAGAACCGTATCGAGATCGCTACCGATCACCACATCGGAGAGAGCAAATTCCGCTGCCCGAGCCTCGGCCACCTTCCGGTCGAGATCGACAAGCCCGACAATGCGCACGCGCCCTTTAAGCAAGGGGTGCTCGGTCAATGCGTTGAGCCATCCTTTGGACATGGCTCCGCAACCCGCGAGAACGGCCGTAAACTGCAAAGATCCTCTCCCCTGCAACAATCGGCGAGCCCCTTATGGGGCATTCTGCAAGTGTTGCCGTAAACGTTTACGACGCTACAATCGCGAACGATTTCGTGTCAAGACATTGCCGTAAACGTTTCTGGAAATTTCTCTGGGGGGCCAAGTGAAGGGCATCAGACGGCTCGCACAGGAGCTCGACATTTCGATCGGCACGGTCTCGCGCGCCCTCAACGGCCGGGCTGATGTGAGCCCCGAGACGCGCCAGCGCGTGCTGGAAGCCGCAGCCGCCATGGGTTATGTGCCCAATCAGGCGGGCCGCAGCCTGCGCCAGGGCAATACCAATGCCATCGGCTTCATGATCGAATTGGGCGCAGATGCCAACGGCGGCAACGACAACTTCTTCATGGGCGTCTTCGATGGCGTCCAGTCCGTGCTCGCCCGCCATCATCTCGATCTGGTCGTCCTGCCCTGCCCGACAGGCGAAGACCCGGCGGTCTATCTCCAGCGCATGATGGCCCGGCGTCTTGTCGATGGCCTCATCATTTCCGCGACGCACCGCAAGGACGCGCGCATCGATATGCTCACCAAGATGCGCATACCTTTCATCACGCTCGGCCGGTCGAACACGCCCGGCGATTATCCGTGGATCGATCTCGATTTTGATGGTGCCGCCCGCCGCGCGGTCGACCGCCTCGTTTCAGCCGGTCACAGCCGCATCGCCATTGCCGTGCCCAGCAACGACATCAATCTCGGCTTCATCTTCCTCGATGGCTATAAGGCCGCCCTCGCCCGCCATGGCCTTGCCTTCGATCCGGCATTGGTGGTGCGCGTGCCCTCTTCGGAACTCGGCGGCTATCAGCTGGGCCACGAACTCCTCGCCATGAAGGAGCGCCCGAGCGCCGTCATTCTCAATTACGAGCTCCTCGCCCTGGGCCTTTACCGCCAGCTCGGCGAAGCCGGCCTTCAGGCTGGGCGCGACCTCGCCGTCATCGGCTTCCGCGAGAACCCCGTCTCCCGCTACATGTCGCCCCGGCTCACCTGCTTCCGCCTCTCCCTCACAGGCCTGGGCGCCGCTATCGGCGAAGCCCTGCTGGCCACGATGCCGGCTTATGCCGAGGCCTATCCCTTGGGCCGAACCCAACGGATTTGGCCGATGGAATTGGTGCCAGGCGAGAGTGACGGCGCTTAAGACCGCTTACCCCAACCATTTCCCAAAAAACGCCAATACTGCCTCGCGCATCCGAGGGGTCTCCTCGTGGCCCACGCCCGGTTCGCTCAAAAGTTCCAGCTTACCTGGAGCACCTGCATAAGCCGGCTCCAACTCTGCCCAGGCGCGCTGTACCGCCAGTGGCGGGCTCAAATGATCGGCCTCGCCAACGCAAATGAGTTGCGGACGTGGCGCGATCAAAGCTGCAATCGTCCCGCCATCCGCTTCGCGCAACAGGCCCGGCACGGTCAGATAAATCCCGTGCCCGTCATG
This sequence comes from Devosia soli, assembly GCF_000970455.1. Taxonomy (GTDB): domain Bacteria; phylum Pseudomonadota; class Alphaproteobacteria; order Rhizobiales; family Devosiaceae; genus Devosia; species Devosia soli. Next base: position 315,152 of record NZ_LAJG01000014.1, read on the forward strand.
CGCACCGAGTTCGATCATGGTTCTGAAATCGGCAAAGCAGCAGAGATGCGCGACGGCGGCAATCCGATCATCGAGCGCCGCGAGCCAATAGCTCAGCACACAGCCCATCGAAAGCCCAAACGCCCCAATGCGGCTGGCGTCGACGTCGTCACGCCCGGCAAGGTAGGTCAGCGCCGCGCCATGATCGGACAGCATTTCCCCGAACAGCGATTTGCCATGCCAGAGCAAGGCCTTGGCTGCAGCGCTCTCGCTCACAATGGCGCGTTCGCCAAAGATCGGCATATCGATGCAAAGCGTGACGTAACCCGCCCGCGCAAAGAGCGGCCCGAGCGGCCCAACCAGATATTCGCGCCCATCGAGCAATTCCCGCGCGCCGATCGAATAACCGCCGCCATGGGAATGCCCGTAAAGGATAGCAGGCAAAGCCCCCTTGGCTTCGGCAGGACGCGTCAGAATTCCACGCACATCCTTGTCGCCGATCCGCAGTCGCAAATGCTCGATGACATAGTCGCCGTGCGTCTCCTCTTCCATGCTTGTGCAGACGGCCATGCGCTCCTCGAAGCCGAGAAGCTCGCTAAATCGTTTCGCGGAAAACGCCATCTACGCCCTACTCTTTGCGGGACGATCACCGACCCAATTGTTGAAACGCGCCAGTGCCAGGCCAAAGACGATCAGCAACACGCCGCCACCGAGGATCGACAGGGGTTGTGTGCCGAGGATGGCAAACCACTGGGTGAAAAAGTGAATGGCTGCGAAAACGGCGACGCTATTGACCACCCAGCGCCTGTTCGCCGCAACAGCCCATGCGCCGAACGCCAGCATCGCCACGGCCCAGATGATCGAGAACCAGGCGGAACTGATTCCGGCGCTGTCATCGCCGAAGATCGACCCGAGAAAAAAAGCGCCGTTTACGAGCACGATCGCCGTCCGCATCGCAACGATCGCGAGCCCCTCGTCTGCAGGCTTAAGCCGCAACGAAAGCAAATAGAGCGCAAGGATCAGCGCACAAAGCCCGACGATTACGGTGACCATCATGTGGTTCGGCGGCCACGGCACGTCGTTAAAAGCCAGGACCGTTGAAAAGCCCACCACCGCCAAGGCAGCGAGAAGGCCCGACCGCGCGACGGTCGCGGCCGCAGCCAGGCCCAGTGTCAGCCCGACGCGCGCCAGCGGATTATCGCCGTAAAGCCCGCCGATACCGCAGCACAGCGCCAAAGCGCCGATGGTCATGATGATCTGAGCGAAAAGCTGCATTCGTGGCAGAGCGCGCAGCCGGACAAAAAGCCCCCCGGCAAACAGCACCGCCCCTAAAGCCGCCAGCGTCTCGAGCGTCGGCAGCAATGCCGCAATGCCGCCGGCAACAGCCGTTGCACCCAAGGCGAAAAGGATATTGGCGCCGAGCGCACCCGTATCCGCCGCAGCAAAACCCTTGAGGCGCTCTGCCTCTTCCGGCGTGATCTTGCCGGCAGCCAGAAGCGCATCGAGGTCTAAAGTAACCTTCATTCTGTCCTCCCGTGCCCGGTCCGACGCTAGTGCAATTGAGCGATTCTGCCCATCTCCGCGGCCATTTCACCGAGCCACCACATGCCCGCATTGCTGCAATGCCGTTACACAAAACCGTTCATCGGCACTTGCCGATGAAGACGCCGAGGTGCATTTATCCGGCAATGCCGCATATAGCGACGCCCTTCGAGAGAATTTCATGACTGACCTTTTTTCACCCATCGCCCTGCGGGATCTCACCTTGCGAAACCGCACCGTGGTCGCGCCGATGTGCCAATATTCCGCCATCGACGGCTTTGCCAACGATTGGCACTTCGCTCACCTGTCGCGCTTTGCCATAGGCGGTTTTGGCCTCGTAATTTTCGAAGCCACGGGTGTCGTGGCCGAGGGCCGCATTTCTTATGGTGACCTGGGCCTTTGGAAAGACGAGCAGATTGCCCCGCTCGCCCGGATCGTCGATTTCATCCATAGCCAGGGCGCCGCTGCAGGCATCCAGTTGGCCCATGCGGGCCGCAAGGCATCGACGCCTGTGTCATGGCGTAAGCCCGAGGATCTCGCCACCGAAGAACAGCGCCGCGCTGCCGGCTATGAGCACTGGCAACCGGTCGCTCCCTCGGCCGAATCCAACAACCCCGATGACCCCACCTTCCAGGTGCCGACCGCACTCGATAAGGCCGGCATCAAGCATGTCATCGACGGATTTGTCGCGGCCACGAGGCGCGCGGAAAAGGCTGGTTTCGACACGGTCGAAATCCACGCCGCGCACGGATATCTGCTTAATCAGTTCCTGTCCCCCCTCGCCAATCACCGAACCGACGAATATGGCGGCTCGCTCGAAAACCGCATGCGGCTTGTTTTGGAAGTGACCGAAGCCGTGCGCGCAGCCTGGCCGGCACAAAAGCCCCTCCTCGTCCGCCTTTCGGTCAGCGACAATGCCCAAGGGGGTTGGACGGTCGAGGACAGCATCGTACTCGCGCGCGAATTGAAGGCGCGCGGCGTTGATGCCATCGACTGTTCGAGCGGCGGCTTCGCCCAGGGCCGCATCTCAGCCTCGGCCGGATATCAGGTGCCCTTTGCCAGCGCTGTCAAAAAAGGCGCCGATATCCCAACCATGGCGGTGGGCCTGCTTGGCGATGTCGAATCGGCAAACGACATCCTCGCTAAGGGCGACGCCGATTTCATCGCCCTTGCCCGCGGTGCCCTGAACGACCCCAATTGGCCCGTCCACGCCCAGCGCCAGCTTGGCAGCAAGGACTATTCCCTCTGGCCGGTCCAGGCTCGCCGCGTGTCCGAACACGATCGCGTCCTTGGGCTCCAGGCCTCCTGAAGTTAATCGACGGAAATAGTTGCGGCGGCAGCACCACGCTGCCGCCGCAACTATTTCACCGCTCCATCGAAATTTCGCCGCACGGCGACAACACCCTTGAGCTTGACGACGCCAGTACCCACGTTCACGTCATCGAGAGGGAAGAACCAATGGATACCAAAGCCGCCATCATCGCGCTTATGAGCGTTTGGGGAGTCGGCACTGCAGCGTGCTTGCCCGCTCAGGCCGAAGAAACCGCCATCGAAGACGAAGGCGACGCCGACAATCCGCTCCTCAACCGCGTCTGGATCCAGCAGGGCGATACGGCGAGCCCCGGCGCCGCCCAGATCTTCCTCGCCGACGGCACGCTCGTCACCGACAGCTGCTGGGAAACCTACCGCCTCTCCAAGTGGCAGCAGGTGTCCGACACTGCAATCTCCTGGGACGAAGACGGCATGACCATCAATGCCGACATCGTCAGTGTCTCGCCGAGCGAACTCGTTCTCACGCTGCATCTCGTGAGTGAAGACGTCGAACAGCGGTTCGTGCCGGCCGAAGTTCCTTACCTTTGCCCGGAAATGCCGCGCTAGATTACTAGCGCGGCGTCAATGGTAACGGAATGCTACCCTAAAGCACCACTTGTGTGCCGATCTCGACCACGCGCCCGGTGGGAATGTGGAAATATTCGGTGGCATCGCTGGCGTTACGCGCCAGTCGAACGAAGGCCCGATCCTGCCAGAACCGCAGCATGCCGCTCTTGTTGCCAATCTTGAGAGAGCGACGCGACAGAAAGAACGACGTCGACATAATATCGAACTTCCAGCCCAACTTGCGCGCCAGCGCCAATGCTTTGGGAATATTTGGACTTTCCATATAGCCAAAGGTCACGACGACGCGGAAGAAGAGTTCGTTGTAAGCGTCGATCGTCACCTTCTCATCGTCCGGCACACGCGGCGACGTCGAGGTTCGAACCGTCAAGATGACATTCTGCTCGTGTAACACCTTGTAATGCTTGAGAGAATGCAACAGCGCAGTAGGAGCTCCCTCGATGTCGCTGGTCAGGAAAACAGCCGTCCCCGGCACCGTTGTCGGCTTCTTCTTGGCTAGGTTATCGACCAGAAACTGCAGCGGAACCTCATCCCGCCGCGTCTTCTCCGCCAACCGCCGCCGCCCCGCCATCCAACTCCACATCAACATCGCCACCACCAGCGCCACCGCCGCCGGCACCCAGCCGCCTTGAAAAAGTTTGGACACGTTGGACGCGAAAAAGCCGCCGTCGATGCAGACATAGACGATGCCGAAGGTAACGACGACGATCGGATTCCACTTCCAATTGCGCCACATCACGACAACCAGCAGTGATAGCGTTACGATCATCACGCCAGACACGGCGATACCGTAAGCGTTTGACAACGCTTCAGAACTCCTGAACGCCGCAACGAGAACCAGGACGCCGATCATCAGCATGGTGTTGATTTGCGGCATATAGATCTGACCGCTCTGCGTGGCGGAGGTGTGGTGGACCACCATGCGTGGCAGCATGTTGAGCGCGATCGCTTGCTGGGTGAGGCTATAGGTTCCTGTGATCACCGCCTGGCTGGCAATGATGGTCGCCAAAGTCGCCAAGGCCACGAAAGGCAACAGGCCCCACTCCGGCACCATCTCGAAAAACGGGCTCGCTACATTGTCGACCCCATGCCCAATTACATAGGCGCCCTGCCCGAAATAGTTGAGCAGCAAACACGGAAACACGAGGCCAAACCAAGCCAGCACAATCGGCTTTCGACCAAAATGTCCTAGGTCGACATACAGTGCTTCGGCACCCGTTACGGCGAGAAAGATTGCCCCGACGACCACAAAGGCGATGCCGATATGCGTCACCAAAAATTGCAATCCCAGTAATGGGTTAAGCGCCCACAGGACTTCCGGATTCTGGACGATGTTGGTCACACCGGCGATCCCGAGGGTCAGGAACCAGACGGCTGTCACCGGCCCAAAAACGATCGAGACCTTTGCCGTGCCAAACCTCTGCACGGCAAAAATGCCAAGAATGATGACGAGCGTGATCGGCACGACCCAGCGCGTCATCCCCGGCTGAACCAGCTCTATACCTTCAACGGCCGACAGCACGGAAATCGCCGGCGTGATTATGGCATCGCCGTAAAAAAGCGCGGCCCCCAGGACGCCGAGGGCCGTGATCCAGATTGGCGGATTGGTAAAGGTCTTTCGCGCAAGCGCCATCAGCGAAAGCGTACCACCTTCGCCATTGTTGTCGGCGCGGGTCACGAAAAACACGTACTTGACCGTCACCGTGAGGGTCAACGCCCAGACGATCAGCGAGAGAAGCCCGAGGACTTCTATGTTCGATGCAGCAGCGCCGGGCCGCACTTGCATCGCCTGGCGGAACGCATAGATCGGGCTGGTACCGATGTCCCCATAGACGACGCCAATCGCACCGAGTGTGAGAATGGGTAGATTGTGCTTTGCGTGGTCGACCTGGTGGGTCGATTCGACACCGGCTTCATGGCCGGTCGTGTCCGCATGCGTCATGAGCTTTGGGGCTCTCGCTGTTAAGGGCGGGCGCCGCTATACACCCGCCCATCCACACACACAACACCATTAGAGTTACCGAACTCCAAAGGCATGCAGGGGTCGCACCTTTCGGCACAACCCCTGCAAGGCAAACGAGACTTGGAGGTCCTCGTTGATTTTTTGACGCCGCAGCTTAGCCGCGAGCGGCCTTGGTGGCATTGCCCCACCAGATCAGCTGATCGAGCATATCCTTGGTCGAAGCACCGATCGAAGGCTCGATATCGGACATCGGCTTGTTCTGCTGACCAAGCGGGTGCACGGCGAAGAAGTCACCGCCACCGATGTGAACGGCCGAGCGGGTCGACACCATCTGGAGTTCGACACCGATGGTGCGGAGATTTTCGATAGCGCGAGCAGCGCCGACAGTGCCATAGCCGACAGCACCGAAAGCCTTCTTGTTCCACTCGACATAAGCCTGGTCGAGAGCGTTCTTCAGCGCACCGGTGATGGCACGGTTGTACTCGGCGACAACGAAGATGAAGCCGTGGAATTCACCAATCTTCTTCTGCCAGCGGACAGCTTCCGGGTTCTGCGACGGCATCCAGGCGTTTGACGCCATTTCGTCAAAAAACGGCAGGTCGAAATCGCGGAGGTCGACCAGCTCAGCCTCGATTTCCGGGCGCTCGTTGGCCTTTTCGAGGATCCACTTGGCGGGGACATCGCCAAAGCGGGTGGGACGGGTGGACGAAATGATGACGCCGATCTTGAGCTTGGACATTGGAATGCCCTCCTTGGTAACAAAACGTAACTGAGGCGTAATATGTGCCTGCCGAACGTTTCCTCAAGAGGGCACCATGGTGTGATCCGGGGACATAGAAGTCACCCAGTCACATTTATGTAAGCATCGACAAAATATGAGCTTTTTGTGATTTTTTGCGAGATGCATCGTCCGCGTGCAAGCTATGTCTCCGCCGCACCGACATACCGTTCGAAAAGACGATACAATCTTGCTTAGTTGTCGGCGAGAGCGGCTATGTAAAGTCGCGTGGCTTCCTTAAAGCCAAAGATGAGAGCGTCCGCAGTAATACCGTGGCCAATGGATGCCTCAGCAACGCCTTTGACCGCGTGCTGGAAGGCAGGCAGATTCTCAAGGGTGAGATCATGCCCAGCATTCACGCCGAGGCCAATGGCCATCGCGGCTGAGCAGGTTTTAGCCAGCTTCGCCAATTCCTCCGAAGCTCTTTTGGGGTCGTCGTAACAAGCGCCATAAGGACCGGTGAACAGCTCGATCCGATCTGCGCCGGTGGCCTTAGCGGCCAAGACACCAGATTCGCCTGCATCGGGATCGCAAAAGAGCGAAATACGCCGATCCGGGCGCTTCAGGAGCTGCACGACTGACGTCAGGAAATTACCCTTCCCCGCAAAGTCCCAGCCGTGGTCCGATGTTGCCTGGTTGGGATCGTCTGGGACGAGGGTAACCTGCTGCGGATTGACCTCTTCGATTAATCCCAGGAAATCCTCACTGGGATAGCCTTCGATGTTAAATTCGGCATCCGGATAGTCGGAACGGAGCAGTGCACTGAGGTCATAAACGTCCGCGCGGCGGATATGGCGCTCGTCAGGCCGCGGATGAACCGTAATGCCGCTCGCGCCAACGTCGAGCACAACGCGGGCTAGGCCGGTAACACTTGGCCAGGGCAAGTCCCGGCGGTTGCGCAACTGGGCGACGGCATTGAGATTGACGGAAAGCAAGGTCATGGCAAGGTCCCGAATGATTGACTTTGCCTTACACCAGACCGAGCTCTTCGCCCAAGCCAACCTTTTTGATGCCCCCGATCAGATTTTGTGACCGAAGACAAATTCGGACAAAACGGGAAGGATAAACGCCGCCGCAATGTGCCGCGGCGTTTTGCGATCACATCCCTTCAGCACCGCGGCCAATGGCGGCGAGGCCCGTACGCACGACTTCGACTAGCCCAAGCGGCGTCATCAGCGCGATGAAGCTGTCGATCTTGTCCGGCTTGCCGGTCACTTCAAACACGAAGCTTTCGACTGTCGCGTCGATGATATGGGCGCGGAAGGCATCGGCTAAGCGCAAGGTTTCGGCGCGGTGATCACCCGTGCCCTTCACTTTGATCAGCGCCAGCTCGCGTTCGACGTAATTGCCTTCAGCGGTCAGGTCATGCACGCGATGCACCGGGACCAGCCGCTCAAGCTGAAGCTTGATCTGCACGAGCGTCTTGGGCGTCGCGATCACCACTACGGTAATTCGGCTAAGTCGCCGGCCATGCTCGGTTTCGCTGACAGTCAAGCTTTCGATATTGTAGCCGCGCGCCGAAAAGAGCCCTACGACCCGGGCGAGAATGCCCGGCTCGTTATCAACGAGAACGGAAAGGGTGTGACGCTCGGTTTGTTGGGTCTCTTGCGTCAAGAAGTATGCCGAGCCTGTCGGCTGGAGATGTGCGTTCATATCAAAAATCCTCCGCATCCGGCCTAGACCAGCGCGCGTCCCTTCTCGTCGATGATCGACCCGATATTGGCAGTGTCGGGCAGAATGATCTCGTTGTGCGGCTTGCCCGATGGGATCATCGGCAGGCAGTTCTCGTCTTTTTCGACGATCACGTCGAAGAGCACCGGGCCGTCATAATCGAGCATTTCGGCAATCGCGGCATCGAGCTCTGCCGGATTTTCGCACCGGATACCTTTGCCACCATAGGCTTCGGCGAGCTTGACGAAATCAGGCAGCGATTCCGAATAGGAATGGGCGTAACGCGAGCCATGCAGCAGATCCTGCCACTGCCGGACCATGCCCATGCGCTCGTTGTTAAGAATGAAGATCTTGATCGGCAGGCGATATTGCACCGCCGTCGAGAGTTCCTGCATTGTCATCTGCACCGAGGCTTCACCGGCAATATCGATCACCAGAGCATCGGGATGAGCAACCTGCACACCGACCGCGGCCGGAAGGCCATAGCCCATCGTGCCGAGACCTCCGGAGGTCATCCAGCGGTTGGGCTTGTCGAAGTGGAAATGCTGGGCAGCCCACATCTGGTGCTGGCCGACTTCGGTCGTGATGAACACATCTTTCTGCTGCTTCTTCGTCGCTTCATAAAGCCGCTGGATAGCCCACTGGGGCTTGATGACCGTGTCGGAGTTCTTGAAGTTGAGCGATCCAACCGCGCGCCACGTTTCGATCTGCTTCCACCAGGGCGCGATCGCTTCCGTGCGCGGCTGGTTGGTCTTGCTGCGCCAGATGCGGATCATCTCCTCAAGCACCCGGTTGCAGTCGCCGACGATCGGAATATCGACCCGCACGATCTTATTGATCGAGGATGGATCGATATCGACATGGATTTTGCGGCTATTGGGCGAGAATGCATCCACACGCCCGGTGATACGATCGTCAAATCGTGCGCCGATATTGATCATCACGTCGCAGTCATGCATCGCGAGATTGGCTTCGTAGGTGCCGTGCATGCCAAGCATGCCCATCCACTGCGGGTTCGAAGCCGGAAACGCGCCCAGGCCCATCAGGGTCGACGTGACCGGAAACCCGGTGAGCTCTGCCAACTCGCGAAGGTTTTCGGAGGCCTCTGGGCCGGCATTGATGACACCGCCGCCGGTATAGAAAATTGGCCGCTCGGCCTTGAGCATCAGATCGACGGCCGCTTCGATCGCCTTGACGTCGCCGTCCACCCGCGGACGGTACGAGGCGTGACGCAACGTCTCGCTTTCGGGCTTGTAATATTCGCCCACCGCGAACTGAATGTCCTTCGGAATGTCGACGACCACCGGACCAGGACGGCCGGTTGTCGCGATGTGGAAGGCCTCGTGCAGCACGCGCGGCAGATCCTTTATGTCCTTCACCAGATAATTGTGCTTGGTGCAGGATCGGGTGATGCCGACGGTATCGCACTCCTGGAACCCGTCGGTACCGATCAGCGTGGTCGGAACCTGAGCGGTGATGCAAACCAGAGGAATGGAATCCATCAGCGCGTCGGTAAGGCCGGTCACGGCATTGGTCGCCCCCGGGCCGGAAGTCACCAGCACGACGCCGGGCTTGCCGGTCGAACGGGCATAGCCTTCGGCCATGTGGGTTGCGCCCTGCTCGTGGCGAACCAGGATATGCTGGACGAAATCCTGCTGGAACATCGCGTCGTAGATCGGCAGGGCGGCGCCGCCGGGATAGCCGAAGATATGTTCAACACCTTGATCCGCAAGCGCCTGGATCACCATTTCCGCGCCGGTCATTTTCTCGGCCATTTGCGCTTTCCTACTCCTCGAGCCCTAGCGTACCGGGCGTTACGTTCCTTGACGCCTTAAAACCGCTTTTGCGGAAAAAAGGCAATAAAAAAGGCCCCTTTCGGGACCTGTGTTCGGCGCACCAGCTATCGCGCGGGGACTTACCCCACGTTGCCGATGCGCCATCGTACTACGAGAATGAGTGCCCGCACGGGACCTCTCCTAAAAATCATATACGAGTTGATAGGGGCATTTGAGCGGAACTGTCAAGGCTCGCATTCCGCAAGCATAAAGGCGATCGCCTTACCTATTGGTGGGTGCAGACGACAAGATGCCCAGTCGGTGGGGGCTCCGACTGGGCATCTTGTGCACCACAATGGCGGCTCTGGGACGAGAACCGCCTCTGCGAAACTTAGCCCTGCGGGCAGGTATCGACGTAGCGGGTACCGTTCGGGCGCTGGTAGACGCAGCGATCATTGGTGCCTTCCACACGGCCGAGAACATCACCAGCAGCAGCGCCAACGACGCCACCGATGCCGGCACCCACAGCGGTCCCAACGAGACTACCGCCAGTAGCGGCAGCACCAACAACGGCACCGCCAAGAGCGCCAACCGTAGCGCCCTGCTGAGTGGTGGTGCAGGCGGTCATCGAGAGTGCTGCGGCGGCAATAATCAGGAACTTATGCATGGGAACCTCCGAGGAAACTGATCGGACACTTAATGCTTCGGCAATTCGTTGGTTCCGGCCGTCTTCAAGAAAGTTTGAATCAATCGTGAACCAAATTTTTAGAAGCGGCCGAAAGCGCAATCCCAACCCAGCCGAGAATTAATGCTCCACCACCGATTGGTGCCGCGCCCGGAAAGAGTGAAGAGCTGAGCCACTGGCGCATGGCCAGATCGGCGACGAACACGCCGCAGCCGCCAGCCAGAACCAATCCAGCAATGGTTATCACCCTGCCCCGGCCAGCCAGGGCAAGCAGCAATAGAACCGGCGCATGGGCGAGCGCCATTGCCGATATCGCCGTAAGGTTGCGAACATCCTCGCCATGCGAGGCCATTGCCGCCGTACCAACGCCAATGGCGCCCAAAACCCCACCAGCCGCGATCAACAGCCGCCGCATCCAAATTGGCATCTTCGTCTCCGTCTTCCATGCGCCATGGCTTTCGACTAGAGCATGCAGGCGTGTGTGGGAAAGACAAATGAATGAAAATGCCGCTTCGTCGCTGCAGGCGGCGGGCAAGATCGACGGACCGTCTTCAAGCTGGGCAAGTGAGTTTAGGGCCACCTTTGCGCTCGCATGGCCATTGGTCATCGCCCAGCTGGCGCAAAACGCCCTGCACACGACCGACGTTATTCTCCTGGGCTGGTTGGGTTCGACCTACCTCGCGGCCGGCACTCTGGCCACCACGTTCCTGATGCCATTTCTTGTGGGCGGCATCGGCGTTGTCGGCGCTGTGGCGCCACTGGTCGCGCAAGCCCGAGGCTCACGCGATATCAAGGCTGTTCGGCGCATCGTGCGCCAAGGGTGCTGGGCAGCAATAGCGCTCGCCGCCGCGCTCGTGCCGATCGTCCTGCAGATCAAACCGATCTATCAGGCGTTGGGTCAGGATCCAGCAGCCACCGAGCTGGCCGATCAGTTTATTCAGATCGCTGCTTGGTCGCTTTTCCCGGCCTTGGGCATCATTGCGTTTCGCTCGCTTTTGTCCGCCTTCGACGCCACACGCGCAATCCTTGTCATTACCGTCTTCGGTGTGCTGATCAACGCGCTGACCGCCTATGTCCTGATCTTCGGACACTTTGGCTTCCCGCGGCTCGAATTGCGCGGCGCTGCCATCGCGACCACGCTCACCAACGTCTTCATGTTGCTCGCGATGGTGCTTTATGTCATTCGCCACCGGCGCTTGAAGCGCTTCCATGTGCTCCTCAGGTTCTGGAAGCCGGATTGGCCGCGCTTTCGCGAGATTTTCCGGATTGGCACACCCATAGGCCTCACGGTCCTGGCCGAGGTCGGCATGTTCACCGCTGCCGCGCTGCTCATGGGCCGCCTCGGCACCGATGAGGTTGCGGCCCATGCCATAGCGCTGCAATGCGCCTCCATCGCCTTCATGGTGCCGCTCGGTCTGGGTATTGCCGCCACAGTTCGCGTCGGCATGGCCTATGGCCGCGGCGACGTGGAGGGCGTACGCAAGGCCGGGTGGACATCATTCGTGATGGGCACAGCATTCATGACTTTTTCCTGTATCTCCTTCCTGACGTTCGGGCCGCACATCGTAACGGTATTCCTCGACCCACATGTCGAGGCCAATGCCAATTCCCTGACGCTGGCAGCATCCTTTCTTGTCGTCGCCGGCATTTTCCAGCTTGTGGACGGCGCGCAGGTCGTAGCCGCCCATTCCTTGCGAGGACTGAGCGACACGAAGGTGCCGATGCTGCTCGCGATCGTGGGCTATTGGATGGTCGGGCTGCCAATCGCCTATGTGCTCGGCTTTGTGGCGAACATGCGCGGCGTCGGTATCTGGATCGGGCTAGCAGCCGGCCTTGCCTTCGTCGCCGTCGTGCTCGTGACGCGTTTTGCCATGCGTGAGCGCCTGAATTTGCTCAACGGCATGCGCCCGGCTTAAGTCGGACGCGTTCCGCCGAGGCCAAGCCGTGGCCATTCGCCCATGCGATTGCGAAACCAGGTGCGCTGGCGTTTGGCATATTGTTGGGTTGCGATGGTCGCGAGCGCTATTGCCTCCTGCCGCTCCATGACGCCATCGAGCCAATCGCCGATTTCGCGGACCCCAATTGCTTTCATGACTGGCAAGGACGGATCCAGATTCTGCGCCCGCAAGGCTCGCACCTCCTCGACAGCCCCACCGGCAAACATCGCTTCAAAGCGTAGCGCAATGCGTTCACGCAGAACGTCGCGATCAGGCGCTAGGACATATCGCTCGACCGCCCAATCTTCGACCAGGCCTTTTTGCAGATCGTCCTGGAAGGCTGAAAGCGGCTTGCCTGTGGCACGTTTCACCGCCAGCGCGCGGATGACGCGCTGCGGATCGGCCACCTTGAGACGATGCGCTGTCGCTGGATCTTCCGCCAGGAGCAGGCGCATGCGTTCTGCCTCATCGAGCAGCTTGATTTCGGCCTCGACCTGCAGCGTCAGCTCTGGCGCAATCTCGGGAACGTCAGCGAATCCTTTTGTGAGCGCATCGAAGTAAAGCCCCGTCCCGCCGACGAAAATGGCCTCCCTGGCTGGGTCGAGCGTGTCCAGGATTTCCTTGACCGCATTGAGCCACTGGCCCGTCGAAAATCGCTGGTTGGCTGGAACCGTACCGTAAAGGCGATGATCGGCCTGCGCTTCATCGTCCGCTGATGGCCGGGCAGTGACGATACGGAGGGTGTCATACACCTGCATGGAATCGGCGTTGATGATGACGCTACCGCGATCACGGGCGCGCGCCAGCGCCATGCTCGACTTGCCGCTGGCAGTAGGACCCGCTATCAGGACGGCGCTTCTCTGGCGCGTCACCCTAGTCTCCCGAAAGTCTCTTTCGCCATGCCGGTTCTCAGCCTCATCGCCAATCCCGCCGATTCCGATCTCGACGTCTCGCTCGCCGCGGCAGTCGTGCAGCAAACAGGCGGAGAACTCAACTGGCTGACGCATCAGGTCGCGTGCGACATCATCGAGCCCAAGGCGCCAGAGGCGCTGAGCATCGCGCGCGAAATCATCGGCACCCGCCGGGTCGATGCCAATCTCGTTCCCACCGAAGGCCGCCGCAAGCTGCTGCTCATTGCCGACATGGACTCAACCATGATCGAGCAGGAATGCATCGACGAACTGGCGGCAGCGCTCGATCTCAAGCCGCAGGTGGCTGAAATAACCGAGCGCGCCATGCGCGGCGAACTCGATTTCGCTCAGGCGCTCGACACGCGCGTCGCACTCCTAAAAGGTCTCGAGCGCGCCACTATCGAGGCCGTTCGCCGCGAAGCCATCACGCTGACGCCGGGCGGCAGAGTGCTTGTCCATACGATGAAGGCTTTTGGCGCTTATACATCGCTTGTGTCGGGCGGCTTCACTTTCTTTGCGGACTATTTTGCCAAGCGGATCGGCTTTGACGAAGCCATCGCTAATGTCCTGCTGTTCGATGGCGATCAGCTAACCGGCACTGTGCAAAAGCCGATCGTTGACAAGAACACCAAGCGGGAGCGGCTCGAGACCCTGTCAGCCGAGCGTGGCGTCAGTCTCGATCAGACTATCGCTGTCGGCGATGGCGCCAACGATCTGGACATGATCACGATTGCCGGATTTGGCGTCGCGCTCCACGCCAAGCCCGCCGTTGCCGCGACGGCAGGATATCGGGTGGATCATGGGGATCTAACCGCCCTGCTCTATCTGCAAGGCTATGCCGACGAGGACTTCGTCCGGTAGGCATCCTTGAGGCGCCAAGCTTAGTTTGGTCGAGCGCTAAACCGTACCTCAAGCAAAAAGCCCGGCAATTCTGCCGGGCTTTTGCTTTTCCGCTTACTGCGCGGTAGCAGGAGCCGTCGTCGTGACCGCCGGATCCGGCGCTGGGGTTGCCGGAACTTCGACGGGCGCCGGTGCTTCCGTGCCGATGGTCGGTGTCAGCTCCGACCCGTCTTCAAGCGTCACCGCCGGCGGCGTCACCGACTCCTCGATTCCGAGGCCATCGAGAGCCGGTTCGGTGCTTGGAGTGGCGCTTTCGGGAACCGGCTGCGGCGCGATTGGCGTCGAGAAGTTGGTGTTGGCCGGCGGGAGTTCGCCGCTCGAACCGAAATAGCGGAAGAAGGCGCTATCGGGGGAGAGGACCATGGTGGTGCCAGTATTGGCCAGTGCCGTGCGATAGGATTCCATCGAGCGGTAGAACTCGAAGAATTCCGGATCCTGGCCATAGGCCGCCGCGAAGATGCGGTTGCGTTCGGCATCGCCCTGACCGCGGATGATTTCGGCGTCACGCGTTGCCGCGGCGACGATTTCAACGGCCTGACGATCGGCAATAGCGCGAAGGCTCTGGGCCTGTTCTTCACCGCGAGCGCGGAGGAGAGCTGCTTCGGCGAGACGTTCGGCGCGCATACGCTCGAAGGTCGTAGCGGAAACGTCGGCATCGAGGTCGGTCCTGAGGATACGCACGTCGACGACGTCGACGCCGATTTCGGCAAGGTCCGGACGGATAAGGTCACGGGTTTCCTGCATCATCTGAGCGCGCTGGTCCGAGAGAGCCGCGTTGAACTCGCGGGCCGCATAGACCTGGCGAAGGGCCGAGTCGAGGTTGGCGCCGATACGATCCTCAACCACCGAAAGCTGGCCAGTAGCACGCTGACGGAAGAGACGAGCGTCCGCAATGCGGTAGGTCAGGAAGGCATCGACCTGATAGAAGGCGTTGCCCGAAACCTGAACGCGCATATTGGCGATATCGTAGCGCAGCAGCCGGTCTTCGACGAGCTGCACACGATCGACGAAATCGGTCGGGATCTTGAAATAGACGCCCGGCTCGGTGCGGATGTCGGTAATCTGGCCAAAGCGCGTGACGATGGCCTGCTCACGCTCATCGACCACGTAGATCGAGGAGAAGAGGACGTAGAGGGCCGCGATGATGACGGCACCGATGATAAAGAGGCGGTTCGTCATGATCAGTTCCCCGTCGTGGTGTTCGGCGTGGTCGTCGTTGTGCGCGAGCGCAGCTCAGGCAACGGCAGGTAAGGCACGACGCCGGAACCATTGGCGCCGTTTTCGAGCAGGACCTTTTCGGAGCCGCCGAGCACTTCTTCCATGGTTTCGAGATAGAGACGCTGACGTGTCACTTCGGGCGCGTTGACATATTCGGCATAGACGGCGTTGAAGCGCTCGGCTTCACCGGTTGCTTCCTGCACTACGCGGTTGGTGTAGGCGGCGGCATCTTCACGCTGGGCGGCAGCACGACCACGGGCATCGCCGAGGAGCGTGTTGGCATAAGAGCGAGCTTCTTCCTGGAGCCGTGTTTCGTCTTGTCGGGCACGCTGCACTTCGTTGAAGGCGTCGATGACTTCGGCCGGCGGACCGGCGTTTTCGATCAGCACCTGCGAAACGTCCACGCCAAGGCCATAGCTTTCGGCAACGTTGCGGATGATGGCAAGGACTTCCTGCTGAATGCCGGCGCGGTCATCGCTATAGACTTCCTGAGCCGGACGGCGGCCGACGACTTCACGCATGGCGCTCTCGGCGGCGTAGCGGATCATCGATTCCTGATCGCGGACATTGAAGAGATAAGCGATGGGGTCGTTGATGGCCCAGAAAACAGAGAACTGCACGTTGACGATATTCTGGTCGCCCGAGAGCATCATGCCTTCGCTGGCGGTAGAATTGCTCGCCTGAGGGCGGTTCGACGTGGGCGTAGCATTGCCATTGGCCGTGCCGATTTGGGTCTGATTAAGGGTAAGCGGAACGCGCTCGACCGTCTCGATCGGCCAGATGAGGAAGTGAAGGCCTTCCCCGGACAGTTCGGGCTTAGGCGCGCCGAAGCGCAGTTCGACGCCGACTTCACTCGAGTTGATCGTATAAACCGAATTTATACCCCAGAAGGCCAACAGCGCGATCACGCCGCCGACAATGGCCCAGCGGCCGCCGGGCACGCCGCCGCGAAACTGATCGCGGCCACGATTGAGAATGTCTTCGAGGTTGGGAGTGTTTCCACCTGGACGGCGCGGGCCGCCGCCACCTCCACCGGGTGCCTGGCCCCAGGGACCGCCATTATTGCGGCCACCTCCGCCTCCGTTATTCTCCCAAGGCATCTCGTTCCTTTCGGTTCCTGCGCATTCTAGTTGGAAACATATATAGGCAAGGCAGAAGAACGATCAATGCGTGGCCTCGGCCCGTCTTTCGTAGACTTTGATCGCATAGGACGCGGCGTCCTTTTCAGACGGAACAACCTGCGGCTCGTCGACAACAGCCCAGATTTCCGGGTCAATCGCCGGGAACACTATGTTTCCTTGGGGTTCCAGATCGACATGAGTGATGTAAAGCCGGTCGGCAAAAGCAAGCGCCTGCGCGTAAATGTCGCCCCCGCCGATGACCATGATTTCATCGGTGTCGAGGGTTCTCGCCTGAGATTCCGCCAAGGCGAAAGCCGCTTCAATATCGTGAACCACATCGACGCCAGCGGGCGCATATTGCTCTTGGCGGGTAACGACGATATGGGGCCGGCCGGGCAAGGGTTTGGGAAAGGTCTCGAACTGCTTGCGGCCCATGATCATGGGCTTGCCCATGGTGGTCGCCTTGAACCAGGCGAAGTCAGATGGAATACGCCACGGGATATCGCCATCGCGGCCGATCACGCCATTGCGCGCCACCGCCGCGATGAGAGAGCGGCGTATGCTCATGATGTGCCTAGCGCTTCGAGCGCCTCCCCATCGATGCGTACCTTGGTCCATTCGTCCTGCATGACGCCACCCTGGCTCTCGTAGAATTTGATCGAGGGCTCGTTCCAGTCGAGCACCCACCACTCGAAACGCCCAAGCCGTTCACGAACGCAGCGCTGGGCGAGGCTGACCAGCAGCGCCTTGCCGATGCCTTTGCCGCGGATGGCCGGATCGACATAAAGGTCCTCGAGCCAGATGCCATGACGTCCCTGGAAGGTCGAATAGGTGTAAAACCAGAGCGCAAAGCCAACCGGCTGGGCGTCCCACTCCGCTATCTCGCAGAAGACCTTCGGATCGGCACCGAAAAGATCGCGCACGATGTCTGTTTCGGTCGCCTGCACCTCATGCAGGAGCCTTTCGTACTCGGCCAGGTCCTGGACGAATTTGAGGATCAGCGCAGCGTCGCTCGCGACGGCGCTGCGGATATTGAGTACAGGTTTGATCAAGGCATCAGGCCCGCCCAGGCGGGCGTCTCCGTGAGCGTTCAGTTCTGGGTGTGGCGTTCGAGAATAAGGATGTTGAGTTCTTCCTTGGGCCAGAAATCGGTCTTGACCATCTCGAAGGTTGTCGGCCCGATTTTCTTGATGCCATCGCCGCAGAAAGACACGAGATTGTCCGGACTCCCCTTGTCGACAACGAGACGGAATTTCTCGATGCCGCCGCCGGCCCAGTTCCCACCCGTGGTCAGGATATAGGAAAGCCAGGTCTCAAAGAACGGCGCCGACCATGGCTCTTCAGGGTTTGTCAGGGTTTTTTTGACCGCCGCGACGAAGGCATCGTCGGTGCAATATTTTTCGCGATATTCAGCTGCAGGGTCGTAACGCTCATAAGGCTCGGAGAGAAACGCTACCCCGACCGTGCCGCCTACGCTTGGCTTATAGCGATGTTCAACGGTTACGGTTTTCCCGGCCGGAAATGTTGCTTCCCAGGTATAGGCTGCACGATAGGTCCAAGCGGGGTAATAGTGCTTTTCCCACCCATTGCCAGCGTCGTATTCGTCAGGAGTGACCAAGCCGAGATGCAGCAGCTCTGCAATGGTTTCTTCGTCTAGCGCATCGGTCGCCTTTGACGCAGCCTCGGTGAAGGACGCTATCGGCAGCCGGAGCTGACGCACGAGCTTGGTACGGTCCACTCCCGCGGCAAAAGCATATTCGTGCAGCTCGGCATCTACCGGCTCACCGTTAAACGTCGTCTCGAACACGAAAAGATTGTCGGCGGGACCGGTGGGATAAGACACGGGCGAATAAAAGTCTGGATGAATGTCCGGCATCGGGAAGGCGACGAGGATGTTGTGATCCTCGGTGCCGTCATTTCGGAAATGATAGACGACGCGTATTTCTTCCTTGGAGATGAAAAGTTCCTCGCTCTCCATGGCGATTTCGCCGTGGGTGACGAACTCCAAGCCGCCCGTGGTGATGACAGCCGTGGTGTCATTGGCCACAGAGGGCAGGCTCAGCGCGCATAGCGCAAGCGCAATACCGATCGAACGCATGTCCCCTCCTCGTCCCCAAAGGATCTTTGGTGCTTCGCGCCGCGCAGGCTCTTCGCAACATAAACCTGATCGTTCTAGCCGCTTTCCGAAGCCGGGCGAAGATAGGAGAACCATTTTTGCTCGAGCGCTGCGTCGAGATCGATGCCGTTGCGGCGCGCGTAAAGCAAAAGGAACGCCAGAAGGTCAGCGGCTTCGTCGCTACGCGCATCGCGGATTTCGGAATCGCTGAGGTTCTTTCGCCGCCCCCGCCCGGTCAGGCGCAGGTGTTCGGCGATCAGTTCACCCAGTTCTTCCTGCATCTTGAGCGCATACCAATCGTCATCGCGCCGGACGCCCGTTTCTGCCTCGTACATGTCGGAGACGGTGGCAACGAGTGCTGTGAGATCGGCAAGCGTGCGGGTCATACCGCAACATCAGCCTTGATATGCGGATGCGGATCGTAGCCTTCGAAGACGAAATCCTCGTAGACAAAGTCCTCAAGGCGCTTGCGTTCAGGGTTCATGACGAGCTTGGGCAAGGGCCGCGGTTCGCGGGTCAGTTGCAGGCGCGCCTGGTCGAAGTGATTGCTGTAAAGGTGCACATCGCCGAAGGAATGAACAAAGTCGCCGACTTCCATTCCGGTCACCTGCGCCATCATGTGGGTCAGGAGCGCGTAGGAAGCGATATTGAACGGGACGCCGAGGAAGGTGTCTGCAGAGCGTTGATAGAGCTGGCAGCTCAGCTTGCCGTTGGCGACATAGAACTGGAAAAGGCAATGGCACGGCGGCAACGCCATCTCATCCACCTCGGCAGGATTCCACGCACTGACGATGTGGCGACGGCTGTCAGGCTTGGTGCGGATCGATTCGACGACATTGGCGAGCTGGTCAATATGGCGGCCATCGGGCGCGGGCCATGAGCGCCACTGCGAGCCGTAGACGGGGCCGAGATCACCATTTTCGTCGGCCCACTCGTCCCAGATTTTGACGTCGTGCTCCTGCAGCCAGCGCACGTTGGTCTCGCCGCGGATGAACCAGAGCAGTTCATAGACGATGGATTTCAGGTGCAGCTTTTTCGTAGTGACCAGCGGAAAGCCCTTCGAAAGATCGAAGCGCATCTGGTAGCCGAAAAGGCTCCGTGTACCCGTGCCGGTGCGGTCGGACTTGTCGGTGCCGGTTTCGAGAATGTCGGAGATGAGTTTGAGATAGGGCTGCATAGCCCTACTCTACTTCGATTCCGCCGTCTTGAGATGCCCCTCGACGAGCTTCGTCAACAGCTCGATTTGCTGCTGCTGCTTTTCGATAAGCTCGTGCATCTCGGCATTGCGCATCTGATCGAGCTTTTCGTGGAGCGCCATGATCTCGATCTCTGCCTTGAGATTAACCTCATAGTCATGGGCCGAGACCTCGCGATCCTTTGCTGCCTGGCGGTTCTGGCTCATCATGATCACCGGCGCCTGTATGGCGGCGAGCATGGACAGCATGAGGTTGAGGAAGATGAAGGGGTACGGATCGAAAGCCCGCGACATCAGCGCAATATTGAGGCCTGTCCAGAGCAGGAGAAAAATGCCGAAGCCGGCTATGAAGGTCCAAGAGCCGCCAAAAGCGGCAACGCCGTCGGCAAGCTTCTGGCCAAATGTCAGTCGGTCGTCGAATGCAGCGGCGGGATCGCGCGCCAACGTCCGCCGGCCGACCGCTTTTTCAAGCGCGGCGCGCTCCGCGGCAGTCAGCGTCGAGGCCGTCTTGCCCAGAAAAGTTTCGGCAATGTGAATCAGCTTTGCAGACTTGTCTGTGGTCATATTGGACTCGCAACAGCGCTCGGGGAGCGCCATCCTAGCGTAATTTCAGCCAGCTGTTTCCGGTAACGGAATACCGGCCGGAATGCTGACTGCGGTTGTCAGTAGCAGGTGCCGATGATGAAGCGATGCCAGAGGAGATCGACATGAAAGTCGAATTTGTACAGCCAGCCGGGATGTATCACAGCCCCGTCTTTTCGCAGGGCATTATCATTCCGGCGAGCGCCCGAATTCTGATCATCGGCGGCCAGAACAGCGTCAACGAAAAGGGTGAGGTGATGCATAAGGGCGATGTAGCGCAGCAGACCGCGCTGGCACTTTCCAATCTCCAGAAAGTTCTCGAGGCCGCAGGCGCGGGACTCGAAAACCTCGTCAAAACAACCATCATCATGAGGGCCGACATCGATCTTGGTGCAGCGTTTGCAGAATGGATGAAGGTCTGGGGCGGGCGACCGAATCCGCCCACAGTCACAGCGCTGCGCGTCGCGGGCCTGGCTAACCCTGACTTCCTCATCGAGATCGAAGCGCAGGCCGTTTTGCCATGAGCCCGCAATTGCGACCGCTGCGCAAGCGCGAGGACATGCCCGACTTTGTTGCCGCAGCGCTCGAATCGCGCGGACTGCGCGGAAAATACGAGGCGCGTCCGCCTTACCAGCGAAACGATTACCTCCTCTGGATCAACAAAGCCAAGCAGGAGGACACTAGGCAGAAGCGGCTAGAGCAGATGCTCGACGAACTTGAGGATGGTCACGTCTATATGCGCATGGATTGGAAAGGCTGAGCCCACAAGCGAGGCGACAGGTAATTCCGCGAGAAGCTTGTCATTTGGTTTCGGCAGAATACCCTTGAGGAAAGAGGGAGGCAGGCATGAAATGGATTCTGACCGCGGCGCTTCTGATTACTCTGGGAGGAACCGTTTTGGCTGACGGAAACCGTATCGACATCTTGCGTCCGGATGCTCCAGCCCTCGCAGCGCTTGGGCCCAACGCCGTTGGCGTGCGCACGTTGACATTCGTCCACAAAAACCAGGCCGATGTGTTGACCGGAGATGGCGCAAGATACGACCGGCCGCTGAAGATCGAGGTTTGGTATCCCGCCGATCTGGAGGGTGAGACAGCGGGCGGCGATTATCCGGACGTTCAGATGGCCAATAGCGACTTAAAGATTATCTTGCACGGTCGCGCAGTGCGCGACGCCGCTCCGGATCGCACCCAAGGCCCCTATCCGCTCGTCATCCTGTCTCACGGCTATCCGGGAAATCGCTTTCTCATCGCGCATTTCGGCGAGAACCTGGCAAGCAAAGGCTATGTCGTTGCCAGCATCGACCACTTCGAAAGCACCTACGAAAACAAGCTTGGCTTTGCCAGCACGCTCGCCAATCGCTCGGCGGATCAGCTTTTCGTGCTCGATAGCATCGCCGCTCTGTCGGCGAAGCAGAACCAATTCCTATTCGGTCTTGTCGATGCCGACCGCAGCGCTGTTATCGGCTATTCAATGGGTGGCTACGGCGCGGTTATAAGCGCTGGTGGGGGCCTCTCGGATGCATCGTTGACCACGGGCCTGGCACCCAATGAAGCCTTTGCACCGCTGTTGGCCGGTAGCGAAGCTTTCGCGGATAGTCGCGATCCGCGGCTAAAGGCAGTGGTTGCCATTGCGCCCTGGGGTGGCCAGATCGGACTTTGGGACGACGTCGGTTTGGCTGGCATAAGGATGCCACTCCTGATGATGGGCGGAACGCTCGATGAAGTGTCCGACTATCAAAATGGTATTCGCCGTATCTTCAAAGGCGCGGTCAATTCGGACCGCTATCTCCTCAGCTTTCAAGGCGCTGGCCATAACGCAGCAGCCCCCATGCCTCCACCGGACGAAGCAACGACTGGCGGTCCAGGCAGCCCCTACGAGCACTATGCCGATTTTGTCTGGTCAAATGCCCGCATGAACAACGTCGCGCAGCATTTTGTAACGGCTTTCCTTGGACTTTATCTCAAGGGTGATGGCGATATGGCGCCCTATCTGACCGTAGGGTCTGACGACTGGAGCGGGATGGCAGGAGATCGGATTTGGGCTGGTTTCGGCGAGCGCACGACACGCGGCCTCGTCTTTGAGCATCTCGCGCCGCAATAGCAGCGCTGCATGGCGTAACGAACAAAATAAAGGAATGCGTCCTCAACGTTTGCATCGGCCAAACGGCTCACCTATATAGGGACTGCCCGCAAGGGCTATGGCGATAAACTGTCATTGTAATAAACCCATCGGACCCGGGGGCAGTACCCGGCGTCTCCACCATCTCCCCTCCTTGAGAGGAGCCAATGGGGACGAAACAGGATCGACGAGGGCGTAAAGAGTGTGCTTTCGCTCGGCATGGTACCGCCGTTATCGGGCTAAAACTTATAGTTGCCAATGACAACCATAAGGCTCCGGTCGCTCTCGCCGCGTAAGCGGTGCTAGCACTGGGAATTAAAGTCCTCCGCTCCTAGCCGGGCGACAGGCGGGGTTCGCAGGCACCTGGCAACAGAAGCCTGCACTTTTCCCCGTTTCGTGCCTGCTTTCCGTCGCCTTTGTCCTTGAAATGTTCGGGAACGTGAGGCTGATATGGGCCGATCCGGATTCTATCCGACTGCATGACCACCAAGGGATCAAAATGGCCGAAGATCATCTGCGCTATGACATTCTCGCCCAGGAAGCCCTGCGCGGCGTCGTGCGCAAAGTTCTGGCCGAAGTTTCGCGCACCGGCCTGCCCGGCGAGCATCACTTCTTCATTTCCTTCGCTACCCGCGCCCCTGGCGTACGTCTCAGCGAGAAGCTGCTGACTCAGTACGACAAGGAAATGACGATCGTGCTGCAAAACCAGTATTGGGACCTGAAGGTCAACGAGACCGGGTTCGAGGTCGGGCTTAGCTTCGATGGCGTGCCGGAGACGCTGGTTATCCCCTTTTCGGCGATTAAAGGCTTTTTCGACCCTTCCGTGCAGTTTGGCCTGCAATTCGACCCCGCTACCGCTGCGCGCGATGACGGCTCGGAAGACGAGGCGGATGCGGATGCCGAACGCGCTGAAAAGGGCGAAAGCGGCGAACAAAGTGGCGAAAAGGTCGTCAGCCTCGACGCGTTCCGCAAAAAGCCCTGATTTTTGAGGCGATGCAGAAGCGAAGCCTCTCCATCGCCGGCCATCGCACCTCGATCGCGCTCGAACCAGAATTTTGGGCCGGGCTGGAGGCTATCGCCGCCGAGCGAAGACTGAGCCTTGCATCTTTAGTGCGCGAAATCGACGAGACCCGGACCGTCCAAAACCTCTCGTCGGCCTTGCGGCTTTTCGTCCTCGCGTTTTATCGCGATCAGCGTATCGGCTGATTGACTGGCGGCCCCTGGAAGACATTGGGCTGCAAAGTAAGATCAAGCGGCCCTGTAATCGGCGCATCGTCTGGCGTCACCTCGAATGGCGGCGCAGCTTGCTGTTGTTGCTGCTCGATTTCCTGCTGGCGCGCGGCTTCCTCTGCTGCAGCGCGTGCGGCGGCTTCCTCGGCGGCCTTTCGCCGCTGTTCTTCGACGAGACGATTGCGCTCTTCGGCGGCTTCGCGCTGCCGAGCTTCGTTTTCAAGCCGCAAGGCTTCGAGCCGATCGACTTCGAGTTCATTGGCACGCACCTGGATGGCAGCGACCATTTCTGTCAGATCGATCGACGTTTCCGGCGCCGCAAGCGTACCGGTAATTCGCGCGACGATGCGTGCAGAATCAGGCTCGATCAGTCCGCTCTCGTCTTGGTAATTGAAGGGCGTCAGGACGAAACTGCCGTCAAGACCTAGGGACGGTAGTGTCAAGTTGAGCCCGCCAGCAAGACGTGCGCCGGTCCCTTCGATGATGAAATTGGCAAGGCGCACCGTGCCGCCGGCAATGGTGAAAGCACCGCTAGCCGTGGGCGCTTCGAATGCGCCGCGGCCCAGGGCCTGGTCGACGAGAATGGTCAGCGCATCCTCGTCAATATTGAGAACGTCGGTGAGGCCGGCCACGGCGGGATAGACGCCTGGGCTGAGGCGATCGACGGCCAGATTGGTTAGCGAAAGATTCCCCTCGCCAGCCAGGCTGCCGGCTACTTCTTCCAGGCTTGCGCCAGTCCCTTCAAAGGCGACGCTGCCAGTGAGGAGGCCTGCCAGGCCCTGCGTTGTTGCCGCTGGAGCCAATGCCTTCAAGTCGACACTTTCAAGCGACATCCGGCCCGTCACGGTTCGATCGGTCAACGGACCCGCGCAGCATTCGCCGAAGGTCGCCGACAGCAAGCCGCCACCAATAGTGCCCTTTAGATCGGCGAGCTGCAGGTTCTGCTGGTCCCATTCGACCTTGAAGCTCGCACCAGTCAGACGCGTGTCACCCGACACCAGTTCACTTGCAGTCGCCCAGATCGTGCCGCGCGTGGGGCGCTGGGTCGTCGTCACAGCCAACGGACCGACCGGCCAGACGCCATCCCCCTGCAACAGCCCTGCATTGGAGAAGAGCACTCCGGCGAGACTTTCCGCCGGAAGGCTGTCGAAGGCAAGGGAGCCTTCGATACTGGGACGCTGCGCGACCTGCTCGATCGACAGATCGCCGGAGAACGCCGATCCATCGCTGTCGCCGGTGATGCCCGTTATGGACATGGATTGAGCGCCATAGAATTCGACACCAGCACTAGCTGAAAACTTACCGAGACCGATGCCCCCACCGCCGACCATAGCAGCGAGCCCGGCGCCATCCTCGAGGTCAACATCGACTGTCCCGGTTCCGGCAACGACACCGCCATCCATGACCGACACTTCGCCGGCGTAGGCAACAAGCTCTTCGCCCTGGCTCAGCGACAATCGCGCATTAAAGCCCGCCGCCGGATCGCCTTCCGCGAAAAGGCTAAGGAAAGCCTCCCCGTCTCCGGCAAAAAGTGGCGTTTCGGCGAGGCCGAGCTGTCCCATCAATCCTGCCCCGTCCTCGGCCTCTAGCGAAGCAACGACCTTGGCCTGGCTGCTGGCGATACCGGCAAGACCCCGGGTAAGGTCGAGAGACATATCGAGCTTGGCGACGCCCGCATCGCCATTGAGCGTCAAGCGTTGCGAGCCAGGCTCATCGCCAGATGCGAGACTGACGTCGAGCGCAGCCGGCGTAGATCGATTGATGCCGTCGCGCCATCCCTGAGGCACCCCGAGAAATTCGTAAAGCGCCGGTAAGGCGGCAGCCGACCCATCTTTGACCGAAACGCGACCGGAGCCGGACAAGACCGGCGCCGTGAGCGTACCGCCGAAAGTCCCCTGCGCGTCTATGCTGAGGCCACCCCAATCGCTGCTGACGAGGCGGGAAAAGGTCATGCCCGCGCCCGACCAGCTGCCTTCGGCCTGAAGATCAGCGGCGTCGAGGCCAAGAAGCCTGATCTTCTGGCTAGTGAGCGAGAAACTGCCCTCGGGAAAACTGACGCCGAAAGCTGCGTCAGTCCCGGGGTCCGGCAACATGGCGGCGAGGATCGCACTGTCGCCAGGGCCGAGATCGTCGAACCTACCGACAAGATCGAGCCTTGGTTCGCTGCCGAATCCCAGGCGAACCTCAAGGGCATGGGTCTTTCCGTTAAGCCCGAGCAAGCCGTGATTGAAGCCAAGTGCGTCTCCTGCGAGCAGAACCTGACCAGAGAGTGTCGCGGGCACGTTGAAGAGCGGCGTGTTGTCGTCCGCCTTGCGCCAGAGCTGGCTCAACGCGTCGAGACGGTTGGTCGACATTTCAAGGTTGCCGGTAAAGCCGACCCGACCATCCTCATTACGCAGGGTACCGGATAGATTGATCGCGGTGTTGCCAGGCAGTTCCGCTCCGCCGCGACTGACAATCCAAGTCTTGCCATCGGTCGTGGCATCCACACGCACATTCCGCAGCGCGGCACCGCGTAGGCCAATTTCAGCCAGGTCGACACCGATTTCGCCTGGGATGGGTGGCAGAGGTGGCGCCGGCAGTTCGCCGAGCAGCCGCACCAATTCGTATGGCATCTGACTCGCAACTTCTTCGGCGTCGCGGGGCGGCAGGGTGAAAACCCCACCGGAAACGACTGCTTCGAAGCTATTGCGTGCACCCAGCTGAACGCTTGCAGCACCCGTGAGGCGCACACCGGCGCGGTTCTCGTCAGGCAGCAGCGTATAGCCATTGAGAACGATCCGGTCCGTCGATGCGGTGACCTTGCTTTCGAGCACGAGATTGCCGCGGATCTGGTCCGCCTCGGTCGCCACAGGCGGCGACTGGCGGAGCACCATGTTGCCGTCGAACTTCGGCGCCAATCCTGCAGTCAGCGACCCGTCGAGAGTCAGCGATGTCGAACCATTCGTCTCAGTGATGAAAGCAGAAAGCCGGGAGATACCGTTTTCGTCGAGCACCCCACTGTTGACGCGGATGCCGATTGGCGTGCCGCCATAGACGACGTTGCCCTGAAACTGGAATGGCCCGGAAAAACTGCCGAGACGCACGTCGCCATTGATGTCGGTCAGATCATAGGTTTTTCCGGCCCGCCGATCGGTCAGAGAGATCTCGCCATTCTCGATCCGCGCCTGATCGAGCGCGACGCCATTGCCTGCGCCGGAAAGGTCAAGATCGCTGACGAGAAGGCCGTTTTCGTCGAGCGCTAATGCGATCGATGGCGACTTCAGCACCAGAGCCGAAAGGTTGTATTGATCGCGCAGGAAGTCCATCAGCATGAAGCGCGCTTCAATGCCGCCAACGGTGGCCGCAGGGGCATCGGGCGGGCCGACAACAACGTCTGTGAAGGACAGCCTCGGCTCGGGCAGCAGGGCAAAGTCGATGCCTCCCCGGATGGTCACATCCGTACCGAACACGCCTTCGGCCAGCACTTCCATGCGATCGCGATAATCACCCCACTGGATAAAACGCGGAACGATAAACGCCGCAGCCAACGCCGCGATAGCAATCAGGCCGACAACGATGTAGATGCGATTGAGCACGCTTGCCAACTGCCTGTCAGAGTCTTGGGCGAAGTGTAGGCACTTGCCGCCCTCGCGCAAGTGCGCCTAAGCCAAATTCAGCAAGAGATTCCGACGCTAAAACGGCAACGGCCGGGCTTTCGCCCGGCCGCAGCAATCGCTCACGCAAAAGCTATTCGAGGTCGATGGACCAGAAGAAGGTTTCGCCCGATGAGTCGTCGGTGCCGTCATTGTCGGTGATGACAAAGCCCTTGCCGGTCGAGTCGATGGCAAAGCTTTCGACCTTATCGACGACATAGCCATTGTTGGCGGCAAGGTCGGGGATCAGGTCGCGGACCAGCTCCTTGGTGACGACAGGCAGTTCGCCGCCGAGTTCGGCGCCCTTGAGGTCGGCAACCGGCACGCGGTAGATGGCCTTGAGACCAGCCTTGTCGGCGATCTGGTTGTCGCGTTCGACCACATAGGCATAGTCGCCGTGGACGGTGATTTCGCTGAGGCCAACCCAGCCGCCTTCCGGCGCGGCTTCGAGCGGATAACGGACGGCAGCCCATTCCTTAGTGGCCGGGGTGTATGACAGGAGCTTCACGAAGCCCTTTTCGTCGTGGCCCCATTCACGCTGGACCGCGACCCAGAGGATCAGGTCTTCGCCCGAACCGATCGCTGCGACGCCCTCGGCGCCAAAGCGCTTCTGGCCGGCGAGGACATCGACGGGGAAACCGACTTCGGCCTGGATGGCGCCTTCGGCATCGACATGGATCAGAGCGTGCGGCACGAGCTTGTCGCTATCGCCTTCATTGGCGAGCCAGAAACCGCCTTCGCCATCGAGCGTGATGCCTTCGAGATCGAGCTTCTGGGCCGTTTCGCCCTTGCGGGTGATAACGGTCTTCTTGACGATGCGGGCCGGCTGGGCGGTCGCGTCGATTTCGTAGATCGCCGGTTCGCCATAGAGCACGCTGTCGCTGACGGCATAGAGAATGTCGGGCTTTTCAGCATCGGCAACGGCGCCGGAAATGGCGGCCCAGCCGATCGGATGACCGTCTGCGTCGAGATCGGAGATGAGCTGCGGATAGGCGGAGTCGCCTTCGCCGAGCTCATAGATCATAACATGCGAGCCGGCGAGACCATCTTCACGCAGATCGGCTTCGTTGGCAGTCGCGAGGAGATTACGCTCCGGAATAGCGACGAGGCCTTCGGGCGAAATGCCCGAGGGGACGGACTGGACGAATTCAGGCTCGGCGCCAGTGTCCTTGTAGATCGCGATCAGCGAAGAGCGTTCTTCGGCGATGAAGATGTATTTGGCTTCGTCGAAGTTTGCGACTTCGAGGCCTTCAGGCTCGACGCCCTTCTTGTTGCGGAAATCTGGATAGTGGCCCATCTGGGCGGCATTGACGTCGAGCGCATTGCCAGAGTCGAAGGCGATCGAACCATCGCGATTGAAGATGGTGAAGCCGCGCGAGCCGCCGTTCCAATCGCCCTCATTGGCAATGATCAGGCGATCATTGTCGAGCCATTTGACAGCATCGGGCTCCCGGGGAACGACCTTGAGGTCGGCCGAGAAATCGATGTTGCCATCATTCTTGGTATCGACGCCGGCAACACCGGTTTCGCCCGCTTCGAAGCCGCCAGTGACGGTGGCCGTCTTGGCGTCGACGATCACGACGTAATTGTTTTCCTGCATGGTGACGGCGACTTCGTCATTGTCGTTGAACGAGACGAATTCGGCCTCGGCATCTTCCGGAGCGATCTTGGAAAGGCCGGTCAGTTCGACCTTCTTGATACCGGCTTCGGTGACAGCGCCATTTTCGAGAGTGACGAGGGTCAGGTAGCCCGAGGGAGCCTGCGGGATAGCGCCGTCGTTCACGTCTTCATCGCGCTCGTTTTCGATGGCGATGGCAAGGATGGTGTTGTCCCTGTTGTGGGCGATGGAATCCGGCTGGCCGCCGAGATCGAATTCACCATCGACGGACTGGCCGGCGATGTCGACGACAACAAGCTTGCCCGACGGTTCAGTGAAGGATTCCGACGTGTTGACGGCCACGTAAGCCTTGCCGCCGATAACGGTGACCGAGGTCGGTTCGCCGCCCATGTCCATATAGCCGGCCTGCTTCGGCGCCTTGGCGTCGGTGATATCGACAAAGCCGATGCCGCCATTGGGGCTATCGGAATAGATCAGCGTCATGCCATCGTCAGTGGCGGTGATGATTTCGGCCGAGGTGGCTTCGGCTTCGGGCGCATTGAGCGCCACTGGGAAGCTCGAAACACGATTGAAGTATTCGGCGGCGTGCGCGCCGGCTGTCGAAAGCAGCAGCGCTGCGGTCAGCGCGCCAAGATGCTTGGAAGCATGCATTTGCGGGTCCCCTATAAGATGCCCGCTCCGCTTATGGTCGGCGCAAAACAAAGCCATGACGGGCTTGTGACGTTTGGGTGACGATCCCGGCTTCTATACATAGGCGCCTCGCATCCCTATATTGCGACGAGAACAAAATGAGATTCGTCAAGCTCGCCGCGCTGCCCCCTGCGACGGTCTGAAAGATTTGCCCATGGTCGAACCCGCCCCTCTGCCCCGCCCCGCCGGCGGGCCGATCACCAGTCAATTGAACCGGCAAGCGCCGGATTATCTGCGCGGGCTGAACCCCGAACAGAAAGACGCGGTAATGACGACCGAGGGTCCGCTGCTGGTGCTGGCTGGGGCAGGCACGGGCAAGACACGCGTGCTGACGACGCGCATTGCGCATATTCTCAACCAGCGGATGGCTTGGGGCAGCCAGATCCTCGCGGTGACCTTCACCAATAAGGCCGCCAGCGAGATGAAGAAGCGCATCCATGAATTTGTGCCCAATTTCGAGGGCCTGCCGTGGATGGGGACCTTTCACTCTGTTTCGGCGCGCATCTTGCGCAGCCATGCCGAACTGGTCGATCTGAAACCGCAATTCACTATTCTCGATACCGACGACCAGATCCGGCTTATCAAGCAACTTCTGGCGGCGGACAATATCGACGAAAAGCGTTGGCCCGCGCGGCAGTTTGCCAACATGCTCGACGGCTGGAAAAACCGCGGCTGGCTGCCCAAGGACGTGCCGGCTTCGGAAAGCGGATACTTCGCCAATGGCAAGGGCGGACAGCTCTATTACGATTATCAGGCCCGGCTGAAGACGCTGAACGCCACCGATTTTGGCGATCTGCTGCTCGAATGCATCCGGCTGTTCCGCGAAAATCCGGAAGTGCTCGCCGAATATCACCGCAAGTTCAAATACATGCTGGTGGACGAGTACCAAGACAGCAACACGGCCCAATACCTCTGGCTGCGGTTGCTGGCGCAGGGGAAGCCGGCACCGGAAGCCAATATCTGCGTTGTCGGGGACGATGACCAATCGATCTATGGCTGGCGCGGGGCGGAGGTGGACAACATCCTCCGCTTCGAGAAGGATTTTCCCGGCGCCAAGGTCATAAAACTCGAGCGCAATTACCGCTCGACGGCCAATATCCTCAAGGCTGCGTCGACCCTGATCGCCTTCAACGAAGACCGGCTCGGCAAAACGCTCCACACCGATATTGCCGAAGCGGGCGAACCGATTTCGTTCACGCAAGTCTATGATTCCGAAGAGGAAGCGCGGACGGTTGGCGAAGAGATCGAGCAGTATCAGCGGGCCGGCGAACCGCTTAATTCCATGGCGATCCTGGTGCGCGCCTCGTTCCAGATGCGTGAGCTTGAAGAGCGGTTCATCACGCTCGGGCTGAACTATCGAGTCGTCGGCGGACCGCGCTTTTATGAGCGCAAGGAAATCCGCGATGCGCTCGCCTATCTGCGTCTCGTCGCGCAGCCGGCCGATGATCTGGCATTTGAGCGGATCATCAATGTGCCAAAACGCGGACTTGGCGATTCCACGGTGAAGACGCTGTTGGAAACAGCGCGGCACCAGAACGTGCCGCTGCTGTCGGCAACGCGCATGCTGATCGAGACCGAGGAACTGAAACCCAAGCAGCGGACGACGCTGCGGGGGCTGGTGGACCAATTCGACAACTGGGCCTATCGCTCGGAAAACCTCGCTCCCTATCAGCTCGTCGAGCAAATCCTCGAAGAGAGCGGCTATATGGATATGCTGGCGGCCGACAAATCGGCGGAATCGCAGGGGCGCAAGGAAAACCTCAAGGAACTCAGCCGCTCGATGGAAGAGTTCGAAAGCCTTGGCGGCTTTCTTGAACACATCTCCCTCGTCATGGACCGGGACAGCGCCGAGGCGAGCGACGCCGTCACCATCATGACGCTGCACTCGGCCAAGGGGCTGGAATTCAACACGGTTTTCTTGACCGGCTGGGAAGAAGGCACGTTTCCGAGCCAACGCTCGATGGACGAAAATGGCCGCGCCGGACTCGAGGAAGAGCGGCGGCTGGCCTATGTCGGCATTACCCGCGGCCGCAAGCGGGTGCGGATTTCCGCAGCGCAGAACCGGCGGATCCATGGGCTGTGGCAATCGGCCATGCCCTCGCGCTTTGTCGATGAACTGCCGCCCGATGCGGTCACCGTCACTGATCGGGGCTCAGCTTATGGCGGATACGGCTATGGCGGTGGGGCGACGTCGCGCTTCAATAAGGCTGATCCCTTTGAGAGCCTTTATGAGACGCCGGGCTGGCAACGAGCGCGGGCAAATCAGGCCAATCGCAAGGGCGGCGGGCCAATGACGATCGAGGGGGAACTCGTAGCGCGGTCGGTCGATCTGGGTGGCCAGTCGAGCGGTTATGCGGTCGGCGAGCGGGTGTTTCATCTCAAGTTCGGCTATGGCGACGTGAAGAATGTCGAGGGCAACAAGCTCACCATCGACTTTGAAAAAGCCGGGATGAAGAAGGTGCTCGAAAGCTTCGTGCAAAAAAGCTGAGGCCATTGCAGGCCGGGGCGCCCTTCCCCATCTGACAGCAATTCAGATGGAGGACCGCATGATCATTTCGACCACACCGACGCTCGAAGGCCAGCCGATCCGCGAATATCTCGGGGTCGTCACCGGCGAGGTTATCGTCGGCGCCAATATTTTCAAGGATCTGTTTGCCGGCATCCGCGACATCGTCGGCGGCCGATCCGGCGCCTATGAATCGACCCTGCGCGATGCCCGGCACGAGGCATTCCGCGAGATCGAGGCCGAGGCCAAACGTCTCGGCGGTAACGCCGTCGTCGGGGTCGACATCGACTATGAAGTGGTCGGTCAGAACGGTTCCATGCTGATGGTCTCCATCTCTGGTACAGCTGTAAGAGTGTAGATATTTCAGACTGTTAACCAAGCGCGTTCATCGCTTGTCAGAGCCCCCTGTGCATTGTGGTGCAAATGCGCGAGGGACCAGTGTTCAGAATACAGCACTTGCAATGGCTCGGCATCGCCGCGGCAGCTATCGGCTGCATTCTGCTCGGCGGTGCCTCCATCCTCGGCAACTTCGCCGATCATCAGCGACATCGCCAGGGCATTGCCGAACTTGAGCGCTTCGTCGTGCTGCTCGATGCCGTCAATGCGGTGAGCGCCGAGCGCGGTCCTTCTAATTCTGCGATGGGGGCCAGCGACGCGGAAGCGTCCGAACTTCGGGCAGCGCTAGAGACGAAGCGCGCTCAGACCAATCTGGCTCTCGATGCCGTGGCGTTGCGTTTTGACGGCGATCTCGAGCGCAATGACGGCGTCAACGCCCTGACCGTGCTGCGCGAAAGCCTCGCCGCAGGGCGGGCAAAGGTCGACATCGCGATCATGACGCCATCTGAAAATCGGCAGGCCCTCATCATTGGCGAAGCGATAATGGCCATGTTTGCCGCGGCCGACCGGGCCGGCGAACTGCGAGATCTCATCGGCGGACACATCATCGAAGAGACACCGCAACTCGCAGGCGAAGTGTTTCTTGCCAACAGCGCAAGCGCAGTGCGCGATTAGGAAGGCCGGGTCGGCTCCTATGCAGTCGGGGTCCTCGTGGCACCTCCGGAACGCGACCAAGCCTATATGGCCCGCATGCGCAGCGCCGAAGGCATCCTTCGCACGCTCTGGTCCAACAGCGTCGGCATGGCCGATAAGCTGCTGCCTAATCCTGAAATCACCGCCCTGCTCGCCGATGTGCGCCGCGACTTCTTCGAAAACGGCCTGGCTCTTCTCCATTGGGCGGTCGACGAGCATGGCGCGAAAAATTCCCTGTCAGCGTCCGATCTAGCCGCGGAGTTCGTTCCCTATCTGCAAAGCTCCGAGCAACTGCGTACCGCCATCGTGACCCAATCGATCCGGACTCTCGAACGAGATGCAGCCAAGGCTCTGGGATCGTTAGTGAATTCCGCGGCGCTTACTCTCGGCATTCTAGCTGTTCTCGTCGTTGTCGCCGTGTTTTTCAGCCGGGCTCTGTTTTCGCCCCTTATGCGCCTTCATAGCGACGTGCTCGCACTGGCAAATGGCAATAACGACACGCCTCGGCCTGTCCCCGCCATGGCCCAAGAGGTCGACGACATCTTTGCCGGGCTTGCGATTTTGCGCGATCATATCGGCGCCAAGCGCGCTCTTGAGGAAGAGCAGCGCCGGCTCAATCGACGTTTGCGCCGGCTTGCAGAGACCGACACGCTGACCGGTCTGCTCAATCGCCGGGCCCTCCTGACCAGAATCGACGCCGTGTTCCGGCGCGCCGACCGGATCGGGGAAACGCTCGCTGTGGCGCTGTTCGATATCGATCACTTCAAGCTCGTCAACGATACACATGGCCACGCTGTGGGCGACGAAGTGCTGGCCGGCGTAGCGCGCCTCGTCGAAAGTACGCTTCAAAGCGGCGATTTCCTTGCGCGCATCGGCGGCGAGGAATTCGTAATCATCCTCCGTCACATGGACGAAACAACAGCCTTCGGACGGCTCGAACGCATAAGGCTCCTGCTGGCCGAAACGCCTGTCCAAACCGCGACCGGCCTCTCAGTCACGGCGAGCTTCGGCATGGCCATGCGGCCTGCGGGCAGCGAAATCGATTGGGACGGAATCTTTTCGCTGGCCGATCAGCGGCTTTATCTTGCGAAAAACAATGGCCGCAATCGCGTGGTCGTCGACGGCATATCGCCCGAAACGCGTCGCCGCGCATGATCAGCCAAGACCGATACCACCTTCGGGCTCGGTCTCGAATCGCTCGGCAAAGCCGGCGATCATCGGCCGTGCCTTGGCAATAGTTTCCTTGACGTGGGGCAGATCGAGCGAGGCCTGATGGGCGGAGCTATCGCTCCAGACTTCAGTAATCCAGATGCCATTGTCGCTAGCTGGATCGCGGGCAATGACATAGCTCAAACAGCCCGGCATTGGCCCAATTCCGGCTAGCATAACGGCCATCAGCTCCTCGCGCTTGCCATCCGCCGCCAACATTCGACCAATAAGACCATGCATGCGTCCGCCTCCATAGGGAACATAAAGTGAACGGAATGACTTGAAAAGTCAAGTGCAATCGCCATTGACTTGGCATACGGGCTGGCCCAACTAGGGCGAAATCATTCGGGACCCACCGCCATGTCAGTCGACCAGCTCTCCGTCACGCTCACCAAGGAACAGGCCTATGCGCTGGTCGACGCGGTGATGGAGCGGGACGATCTGGCACTGACGGCGTCGGCGCACGAGATCGAAGAGACTGGTGAATGGGTGTTCGAGGCCACTTGCGATCGTCCGCCCGATGTCGAGGCTTTCAACGCTCTTGCGCAGCAAGTTCTTGGCGGTGCTGTCGAATTTTCGGTCGAACCGATCGACCCAGAGATCAACTGGGTGGCAAAGTCTCTTGAAGGTCTGGCGCCGGTAACGGCGGGCGGTTTCTACGTTTATGGAAGCCATGAGACGGGACCCATCCCGGCCGGGCTGACGCCGATGAAAATCGATGCAGCGCAAGCCTTTGGCACAGGACACCATGAGACCACCACGGGTTGTCTCGAAGCCATCGAAATGCTGCTTGCCTCGACTACGCCGCAGCGGGTTATCGATGTCGGCACGGGGACTGGTGTCCTCGCCATTGCCGTCGCCAAGCGCATCGGCGGAAAGATCCTGGCGACCGATATCGACCCGATCGCGGTAATGACGACCATTGAAAATGCTCGCGAAAATGGCGTCGCGGACAATATAGACGCCATCGAAGCGACTGGTCTCGACCATAGCGAAATCGCTGCCCGCCTGCCCTATGACCTGATCATCGCCAATATTCTCGCCGGTCCGTTGACCGAACTGGCGCCGGGCATGGGCGGCATTGCGCAGTCGGGTGGAACGGCGATTCTGTCGGGGATTCTCAACACCCAGGCTGATGGCGTTATTGCAGCCTACGAGCTTGCTGGGTTCCGGCTGGTCGATCACCTGAAGCGCAAGGATTGGACGACGCTGGTGCTGGAAAAGCGCTAGATCGGGT
Source organism: Devosia soli (assembly GCF_000970455.1). GTDB lineage: Bacteria > Pseudomonadota > Alphaproteobacteria > Rhizobiales > Devosiaceae > Devosia > Devosia soli. The sequence goes on from NZ_LAJG01000014.1 coordinate 350,696, forward strand.
AGCACTCCGTTAGCATCGAGAAGCCGATAGCGGTCTTTCGGCTGCGGATCCGATAATCGGGAAAAACAAAATCCCCGAAGCAGGCTTCGGGGATCGTTTAGATCGTCGTTGGTGACTAGCTGCCGCTTAGGGGCGCTTGGTGACCGCGCCGATCAGCTGATGCTGCATGCGGTAGCTGACCTGGCGGGACGCTTCGCGACCACGAGCGTCAATCAGACCACCCAGTGCGTTGCGGAAACCGTTCTTGCTCTCAGTCATCTTTCACTCCATGCGACGCGAGGTCTGTTGCCTAGCGTCTGATTAGCTTTTTATCCAATTCCGCAGCCTTGCGTTAGAGGCCTAGAGACAAACCAGCCATGCCGGTCATGCAAAGCGCGGTTAACGCTCGTTCACCTTAGTTTCAGAAGAGGCATCTTCGCGCCAATACTGGGCGATATAGCGTTCGGCCTGGCGAGTGCGGCCATCGATGAGGGCCGTGAGCGCACGCCGGAAGAAATTGCTCTTGTTGCTCATTTTTCGTCTCCTGATCGTCTCCGATAAGATAGGGTCCGGGAGAGCGGATACCACCGCCAGACTGACAGGCCAGCCATGACGGCGGCGCAGTTATCTGGACAAGACCATGACCCCATCCCCCTTCCCTCCTGCCCAATTTCAAAGCTTCGAAGAAAAAAGCGACCCAACCAATGTCGCGCCGCGGCTTGCCGCGTTGCGCAAGGCCATGAAGGCGGCAGGTGTCGACTATTTCCTCGTGCCCCGCGCTGACGCCCATCGCGGCGAATCCGTACCGGTGAGCGAAGCGCGACTGGCTTATGTGACGGGTTTTACCGGCTCGGCAGGTTTAGCCCTGATCGGCCTCAAGGACGCGCATCTCTTCGTTGATAGCCGCTACACGCTGCAGGCGCCGGCCCAGACCGACACTGCGCTGGTCGAGGTACACGAGGTCACGAGCCTTTCCATCGACGCCCGGCGATACGTCAAGAAAGACGCGGTGGTCGCCTATGATCCTTGGCTGCACACGCCGGGCGAAGTGCGCGACCTTGCTGAAAAGCTCAAGGGCTACGCCAAGCTCATCTCGCACGACAACCTGATCGACTCGATCTGGCACGATCGCCCCGCGCCACCCGTCAGCGCCATCGAAATTCTTGGACATAACCGCGCTGGCAAGACTGCGGCCGATAAGATTGCAGACCTTCAGGCGACGCTCGCCGATGACGGTGCCGATGCGGCGGTATTCACGCTGCCCGAATCCATTTGCTGGCTGTTCAACATTCGTGGGCGCGACGTGCCGAACACGCCATTCGTGCTCGGGTTTGCCATGGTGCCGAAAAAAGGCGAACCGACGCTGTTTCTCGATCCTGCCAAGGTGACGCCGGAGCTGACCAGGGCGCTCGACGGCATTGCGAGCATCGAAGCCACGAAGAAGCTGACCAAGACGCTCGAAAAGCTCGGCAAGAGCGAAAAGGCGGTGCTGGTCGACCCGGCTTCGGCGCCGACGGCGATCGTCGATCTCCTGGGCAATTCCGGGGCCAAGCTGATCGAAAAGCGCGACCCCGTTCTACTGCCAAAGTCGCGCAAGAACGAGGCCGAGCTCGCAGGCATGCGGGAGGCCCATCGCCTTGATGGCGTGGCGCTGGCGAAGTTCCTCCACTGGTTCGACGGCGAAGCCCCCAAGGGCGAACTGACGGAGATCGGCATCGTCACGGCACTCGAAGCCTTCCGCCGGGAAGACGAAAGCTGCGTCGACGCCAGTTTCGATACGATTTCCGGAGCCGGACCCAATGGTGCCATCGTCCACTATCGCGTCTCGACCAAAACCGACCGCCGGCTCAATCCTGGCGAACTGATGCTGGTCGATAGCGGGGCGCAATATCTGAGCGGCACCACGGATATTACCCGCACGCTCTGGACGGGCAAAGCGAGCGCCGAGCAGAAGGACCGGTATACGCGCGTTTTGAAGGGGATGATCGCCATCTCGATGGCGCGATTCCCCAGGGGCACGAGCGGCGCACAGATCGACGTTCTGGCGCGGCAATTTCTCTGGGCCGATGGCGTAACCTATAACCATGGCACCGGCCACGGTGTCGGCGCCTATCTCGGCGTCCACGAAGGTCCGATCGGCATTTCGTCGCGCTATTCGCTGCCGCTCGAAGCGGGCAACGTGATCTCGAACGAGCCCGGATATTACAAGGCCGGCGAATATGGCATCCGCATCGAGAATCTGGTGGTAGTCAGGGATGCGGAAGGCTTTCCGGGCTATCTCGAATTCGAGACGCTGACGCTGGCGCCCATCGACACCAGGCTGATCGAGATGACACTTCTATCCGACGCCGAACGCGCCTGGCTCAATGCTTTCCACAAGCGCATCTGGGATGAGATCGGGCCACGCGTGAGCGGCGAGGTCAAGGACTGGCTGCATCGGGCAACGGCAGTGATCTAGGCGAACGCGCTCGTTCGACGGCCCGATCTGGCGCACTCTCCCCTTTCGGGGAGGGTTTAACGATAGGGATTGGCAGGAACCATGAGACCACCGCACAAGCGGGGTCGGCCGCCATTGCCTAGCCTCTCGCGGCTTCGAAGATTTCGCTCAGGCGATAGCTGAAATCGGCGTTTTCGCCCTCGAGATCGTCGATGCGCCAGCCGTTATTCTCATAGACGAGATCATAGGTGATCGTCGTTGGCTGGCCCATGTTCTTGAAGGTGACCTCAACGGTTGCCGTTTCCTCGCCAACCTCCAGCTCGTCGATATTGAAATCGGTGATCTGGTAATCCTGGCCGTCGATATAGGGATCGAACTCGATGGCGCCCATTTCGCCTGCCGGCGTTGCCTCTTCGTCGGCCTGATAGAGCGAATTGAGCCACTCGGACCTGAAACCCTCCTGATCGTCCGGGAGGTCACCGGCGATATAGGGCTTGTAGAACGCCTTGAGCATCGCGCTAGGCGAATCATAGTCTTGGGCCAGAGCGGGGCCGGCAGCAAGCGCGGCCAGCGCCGCAGCCAGAATGTGAAGACGCATCGAGAACTCCGGAAGAGATGAGCTGAGAGTGGACCGGCGCCGCAAGACTGTCCATCGCTTCCGATCAGCTCGCGGGCAGGCTTTCCAAATATTCGGCGAGCGACCAGGTGCCGCTGCTTTCGATATCGGGCAGAAGGATATCGTCGATCTTCCAGCCGCGCGTACCGTCTTCGATCAAGTGAAAGCCGATGGTGTAGAGCAGTGCGCCTTCAAGGATGATGTCGACATCGGCGACGGCGCGCTGGCCTTTGATCTTGGGCTCGTGGACGGTGTAGCTGAGGCCGCCTGTGTCCTGGCCGTTGATAAAGGGCGAAAAGTCGAGTGCTCCCATCTCATCGCCGGTTGCCTTGACGCGCGCATCGGCCCCCTCGAGCCTTGCCTTGAGATCGGTCGAATAAGCCTCCGTCTCATCGAAATAGTCATCTGGATTGTAATCGTGTGCAGCCTCGATCGCCTCATATTGCCCATAGATCGCTTCGAGCAAGGGTTTGGGCGTATCGAACTTCGGCAGTTCGGCAGCAGAGACGGCAGCGGAAAAGACCAGCGAGGCGAGGACAAAGGCGGTGCGCAGCATCAGTTGAACCATAGGGCAAACATGGGCCAATCATCGCCCATGACGCGATTGATCTCAGCAAAGCTCTCTGCATCGGCAATCGGACCATCGTCTAGGAACGGCAGTGCGCCGGAGCCCGTGAAGAGCAGGACCAAATCGGTTTCTTCCGCGGTCTCGAAATAGGTCTTGAGATTGAAACCCTGCTTGAAGCGCCAATGGGGGATCAGCAAGTCGCCGTGGAGGATTTCGTCGACCGAATCGAGCGCCTGCCGCCAAGCCGCGACGACGTCTTCGGTCACCTCGCGGCCCGGAACAAGCGACGTCTGGCGCGGTGAGGGCACGAGCTCCCGGTCGTCGTCCGTTTCGGCGAGGATGGCGTCCCAATTCTGGCGCGAGAGCATGATGATATTCGCGAGGCGAACGAGGACGGCCGAAAGCCGCCCCTTGTCGATCACCGGAAAACGGGACGTATGAATGGCTGCGATCGCATCGGCGAAGAATGCATCGCTTTCGGCATCCATGAACATCGTGCCCGAGCCGCGCGAATACTCCTCCATCGGCAGACCGGCCTCGGGAAAGATGCGATGGAAATAGTTGTCGAAAAACGCCGAAAAATCATGCGCCAGCGCGATTTCGACGGGCGCCGCGGTGACATTGGCATAGCCCGCGAACCAGAACCCGTCCGCATTATCAAAGCCGATGGTCAGATCGGCCGCGGGGGACTTGGTCTTGACCTTGCCCGAAGGCGGCTGCGCGTCCGGGCTGGGAATATCGAAATAGCCGCCGGCCTGATAGAGCAGCGTGCCGAGCGTTTCGGTCTCGCCTGCTGTGCCGTCACCATCGAAATCGATGCGCACCTTGAGCGGATCGATCGGGACGACGAAGTCCGACCCCTGCCCCGCTCGCATCATATATCTGCCGGCCGCGTCGAGATCCTTGCTGAACCCATCGAGAATGTCGCGGAACTGCCGATAGCTCAGCGGCTCAGGGTCTGGATTGCCGGGCGTCGAGATGGTCTCGCTGCCGAGGCCAAGAAACAGCGACAGTGGTCGCGCATCGGGCGTGACGGCGCCGTGGCGATAGAGGGCTTTCGCAAAGGTTTCGTAGGCTGAAACGAGGCCAGCCATACCGAGGGCGAAACAGGCGTCTCCCTCGCCAAGATCGCATTGAGGCGCGAAGGCGGCAGCAAATGCGCCGGACTGGCCCTCGTAGAGACTTTGCGCGAGCCCGTCACCCGCTTCTCCCGCCCATGCAGGGGCTGCAAGAAGGCTGAGTCCGGCTACGATCCAGGTCTTCATTCGTCCTCCCTGCCGCCTAGCGGCCAACACGCACAAACCACTCGTCTTCACTGATGACTTCGACGCCAAGCTCCTGCGCCGTCTTCAGTTTCGAACCTGCGCCGGGGCCGGCGACGAGAATATCGGTTTTGGCCGAAACCGACCCAGCGACCTTTGCCCCGAGACGTTCGGCCATAGCCTTGGCTTCGGATCGTGACATTTTTTCGAGCGTGCCGGTGAAGACCACGGTCTTTCCGGCAACGACGCTGTCTGCCGAAATGGTGACGACGTAATCCTTGGGGTGGACTTGCTCCAGCAGTGCATCGAGGGCGTCGATATTGCGCTGATTGCCGAAGAAGCTGACGAGCGCCTCGACGACGGCCGAGCCTATGCCGTCGGTCGACGGGAAAACCGTCATCGGATCGGCAGCGGAAACCATGTCCTTGGCCGCCTCTTCGAGCTTTTCGATGGAGCCAAACGTGCGCGCAAGAATAGCAGCGGTGGTTTCTCCGATATGGCGGATGCCCAGCGCAAAAATGAAGCGATCGAGTTCGGGCTCGCGGCGGGCATCGATGGCGGCAAAGAGCTTGTCGAGACCTTCATAGTTCCGGTCTTCGACGCCCCGGACGTTTTTCCGCGCCTTGCCCGAAGCGGCTTCGCGCGCGCGGGCCTGCTCCTCGCGGCGTTCAGCCAGAGCGCGCTGCACGTCTGGGCGCCGCTCCTTCAAGGTGAAAATGTCGGCGGCGGTGCGAACGAGGCCGGCATTGAAGAAGAGATCGATGTTCTCGGCGCCGAGGCCCTCGATATCGAGCGCACCGCGCGACACGAAATGGCGAAGGCCTTCGACGGCCTGGGCGGGGCAGATCAGCTCGCCAGTGCAACGCCGGCGCGAATCTTCCTTGCCGGTCTTTTCGTTGATCTCTCGAATGGCTGGCGAACCGCACACCGGGCACGTATGCGGCATCTCATAGGGCTCGGCGTCGGCCGGACGCTTTTCGAGCACCACATCGACGATCTGCGGGATGACGTCCCCTGCCCGCTGGATGGTGACCGTATCGCCGATGCGGATATCCTTGCCATCACGGATCGGCAGGCCATTGCTGTCCTTGCCCGCGATATAATCCTCATTGTGAAGCGTCACGTTGACGACAGTGACGCCGCCGACGCTGACCGGGTCAAGCCGGGCGACGGGCGCCAGGGTTCCGGTGCGGCCGACCTGGATCTCGATATCGCGCACTTTGGTTGTCGCGCGCTCGGCAGGAAATTTGTGAGCGACGGCCCAGCGCGGCTCGCCGGTCACAAATCCCCAGCGGCGCTGCAATTCAAGTTGGTCGACCTTATAGACGACGCCATCGATGTCGTAGCCCAGCGAGGAGCGCTGTTCCTCGATGCGATGGTAATGCGCGATCAGCTCCTCGACGGACCTGGCGCGCGCCATCAGCGGGCTGATCTTGAACCCCCATTCAGCGAACCTTTGCACCGCATCGTACTGCGTGGGCGCAGGGTCCTCTGTGGTGGCGCCCCAGGAGTAGGCGAAGAATTTAAGATTGCGGCTCGCAGTGATGGTCGGGTCTTTCTGGCGGAGCGAGCCCGCGGCGGTATTGCGCGGATTGACGTAGTTTTGCCCGCCCGCGGCCGCCGAACGCTCCTTGAGCGCCTGGAATTCGGCATAGGTCATATAGACCTCGCCCCGGATCTCGATGGTCTTCGGCCAACCCGTGCCATGGAGCTTATGCGGAATGTCGGCGATGGTCTTGAGATTTGCCGTGATGTCTTCGCCAACCGCCCCATCGCCTCGCGTCGCGCCGCGAACGAAAACACCGTCTTCGTAGAGGAGCGAGGCGGAAAGCCCGTCGATCTTGGGCTCGGCCGTAAAGGCGAGTTCCAGGCCTTCGTCCTTTTGAAAAAAACGCCGGCCCCGTTCGATGAAATCGACGACATCTTCATCGGTATAAGCCTTGGCCAGGCTCAGCATGGGTACGGCGTGGCGCACCTTGGCAAAGCCTTCAGCCGGCGCAGCGCCGACCCGGCCCGTGGGCGTATCGGGCCGGACGAGCTCGGGAAAGGCCTCTTCGAGTTCGCCATTGCGAATGCGCATGGCGTCGTACTCGGCGTCGGTGATCTCGGGCGCGTCGTTCTGGTGGTAGGCGACATCGGCCGCCGCGATGGCGGCAGCGAGCCGTTCGAGCTCCGCACGCGCTTCGTCTTCGGAGAGGTCTGCGACGGGCTTTTGGGACAGGTCGGACATGGCTCGCTCACTCGGCACTACGGAACGCGTCTATTTAACTGCGGCGACGATGCCGCGAAAGCCGGCAAGCTATTTCACGGCGCCGAGCAATTTCTTGGCAGCAGCGCGCGCCTCACTGGTGATCTCGGCACCGGCGAGCATGCGCGCGACTTCCTCCTGCCGCGCATCGGTTTCGAGCGGGCGAACATGCGTGCGCATGAAGGCGCCCTCCTCCACCATCTGCTTTTCGATGAGCAGATGCCGATTGGCGCGGGCTGCGACCTGGGGTGCATGGGTCACGGTCAAGACCTGGACATTCTTTGCGAGCCGCGCGAGCCGCCGCCCGATGGCATCGGCAACGGCGCCGCCGACGCCGGTGTCGATTTCGTCAAAGATCAGGACCGGGGCAGACCCACGATCGGCCAGCACCACCTTGAGCGCAAGAAGGAAGCGGCTCAACTCGCCCCCCGAGGCGACCTTGAGCAGCGGACCGGCAGCCGTGCCCGGATTGGTCTGCACATGGAAGGCAATCTGGTCAAAGCCGGTCGACGCCACGCGGTCGGTGTCGATCTGATGGTCGACAATGAACTTGGCAGCAGCGAGCTTGAGATCAGGCAACTCGGCCTCGACTGCCTTGCTCAATGCCTTGGCGGCCTTGGCCCGGCCGGCCGAAAGCGTTTCGGAGGCTTCCCGATAGCGCGCCCGCGCCTGCGCCTGCTCGGCTTCGAGAGCCCTCAGCCGGCTTTCCCCACTTTGCAGCGTATCGAGATCGCCTTGGTATTTTTCAAGCACCGCCGGCAGGTCGTCCGGCGTCGTCTGATGTTTGCGCGCAGCGGCACGCAGGGCGAATAGCCGCTCCTCTACCGATTCGAGCTCTGCCGGATCATAGGCCATTTGACGCTGCAGGTCGGTCAGCGCTTCGCCAGCTCTATCGAGCGTGACCAGGGTAGTATCGAGCGCATCAACGATGGGCTGGAAGAGCTCGGCGCCACCATCCACCTTCCGCAGGAGGCGCCGCATCAGGCCAGACAGAGCCGGCGACGGCGCATTAGGTCCATTGAGCAATTCGTCGATTTCGATGAGGTCGGCAGCCGATTTTTCCGCCTGCTGCAGTTGCTGCCGGCGTTCTGCCAATTCAGCTTCTTCGCCCACGGAGGGCTTGAGCTTGCCCAGTTCTTCGACCGTGTGGCGCGCATAGTCTTCAGCCGCGACGGCCTCGGCAACCTTGGCCTGTTGTTCCTTGACCGCCTGCTGCACTTCGGCGAGATCGGCCCACGCTTCGCGCACGGCAGCAGCCGGTACTGCGAGTTCACCGAAGGCGTCGAGGGCGGCGCGGTGCGTCGCGACGTCAACCAGGGCACGATCATCGTGCTGGCCGTGGATCTCGATGATCTGGCTGCCGATCTTTTGCAGGAGCGAAGCCGACACCGGCTGGTCATTGATGAAAGCCCGGGTGCGGCCATCGGCGAATTGTACGCGGCGCAGAATGACCTCTTCGTCATCGGCGATGGCATTGTCGCGCAGAAGTGCGCGGGCCGGATGCGACGAGGGCAGCTGCACCATGGCGACGACCTGGCCGCTCTCCTGACCATGGCGAACGAGCGAGGCATCGCCGCGCCCACCGAGCGCCAGCGTCAAAGCGTCAAGCAGGATCGACTTGCCGGCGCCGGTTTCGCCCGTCAGCACGGTCATGCCGGTGTCGAGCGCCAGATCGAGCTGGTCGATGAGGACGATATTGCGGACCGAAAGCGCGTTCAGCATGCGGGATCTATCCAGAGACAGCCGGTCGATTTAGCCCCGGTTCTAGCATTGGCGCTGGAAGAGGCGTCGGCGGCAATTCACTTTCGCACAGGATAGCCAAAAAGAACAAAATGGCAACTGGTCGAGCGACGCTGTGGACGAAGATGTTGGAAGCCAAGTCGGACTCTAAGCGGCATAGCCAATCCACCCGCGAAAACTATAGGCGGCGTAGAACAAACTGACGTCGCGAAAACCGGCTTCGCGCAGCAGCGCTTCGTCTTCCTCAGGCGAAAGAATCATGAGCTTGGATGCCATCGTCGCCGCAGACTGCTCGACCCGGGCTGGATCGACGGCATCTGTCGAACCAAAGGCGACGTGGCGTTTGAGCCAGGTTGAACGATCCGGCTCGCCTGCAGCGATGCTGATATGGGCAACGACGAATGGCGCCCCGGAGCGAAGACGCTGATGGATCTGTCGCAGGGTTTCGAGGCGTTGGTCACGTGGCACGAAATGGAACGTGAGAAGACAGGTCGCTGCGTCGAAGGGACCCCGAGGCGCTGCATCGATATAGCCGTTGTGGAGCTTGACCCGATTACCCTGCGATCCAAGTGTCGCCCTGGCGATCTCCAGCATTTCAGCGCTCGGATCAACACCATCGAACGACCAGCCCGGCGCGAAATCGGCAAAGGCCTTGAGCTCGAGCCCACCTCCCGCGCCAAGGACCAGAACTTGACCGGTGGGCGGCATGGTCTCGGCGAGCAGCAGATTGGTCATCCGATGGAGCGAAGCGAAACCCGGCACCTGGCTTGGCGGGCCATCGACATAGGCGTGCGGGGATTTGGATGGGACCATGTCGACAACTCAAGCTAAGTTCGTAACAGATGATGTTACGTATGAAAGAGTGTCAAGAGTTGGACCCGCAGATCAAGCAGTCTTTGGAAAAGCGCGTTGCAGCTCGCAGAAGAGCAAGGACAGGACAAGAGCGGGAACGAGCGTGAGCGCCGTATCTTCCAGAGCACCGCCGAACCCAGCTCCATTGAGGTTCTCGACGAGGTCGACGGTTTCGTTGGTCAACTGAAGAGATACGACAATGGCAAGAGCCACGATCGGCCGTCTCAGGGCCAGCGCCAAGCCAAGATAGACGACAGTGCCCACGATGAGATGCAGGACCGGATCGGTCAGGCCCGTCATGTCCTTGATCAGCATTTTCGCAAAGTGCCACATGGCAGGTCCGCAGGAAGGTCGACGCTGCCATCTAGCTTAGCGCAGAAGTCGTGAACGCGCGGTATCGGGAAGACGTAAATGCAAAAGGGCCCCGCAGGGCCCTTTTTAATTCAGTTCGCAAAAGCTCAGTTCTTGTGAGCGGCGAGCCAGCTGCCGGAATTGAGCTGGGGCGCAAGGCCCTGCTTACCCAAAAGTTCGAAGGCGCGCTTGTACCAGTCGCTCGAGGGATAGTTATGGCCCAGGACTGCGGCAGCGGACATGGCTTCGTTGGTGAGGCCAAGCAGCAGGTAGCCTTCGGTCAGGCGATAGAGCGCCTCTTCGATATGAGTGGATGTCTGCCACTTCTCAACCACTTCCCGGAAGCGGTTGATGGCGGCGGTATATTCGCCGTTGCCCAGATAATAGCGGCCGACGGACATTTCCTTGCCGGCGAGCTGGTCATAAGCGACGAGGAGCTTTTCCTTGGCGTCCTTGGCGTGCTCGGAATTCGGATAGTTGGCGATCAGCAGGTCATAGGTGTCGATCGCATCGCGTGAAAGCTGCTGGTCGCGGGTGATGTCCTTGATCTGGCCGAAATAGGACGTGCCCTTGAGCCAGAGGACGTAAGGCACGTCCTTGCCATTGGGATAGAGCGCCAGATAGCGATCGGCGGCCAGAATGGCCTCGTTGAACTTGCCAATGCGATAGTGGGCATAGACCTGCATCAGCTTGCTCTTCTCGGTCAGCGCATCGCGCGGATGCTGGCGATCGAGCTGTTCGAGCTTCTTGATGGCGGTTTGGTAATATTGGCGATCCATGTCGTCCAGCGCGCCCTGATAGAGGGCAGCGGCCGGAACGATCGGTTCTTCCTTGATCTTGGGCGGGCCAAACAGGCCGCCGCCGGCACAGGCGGTCAGAACGGCAGCGAAAAGACCCATGGCGACAAATCGGACAGCCCGGTTTGTCATCTGCCTTACAACGTTAAAAGTCACGCAGTGCCCCGTTCTTCAATCAACCACAATCGCTTGCGGCGTAATTAGCAATTGGATCAAAACTGTGGCGCAGCCAGCAGCGGAGCCGTCAGCGCACCGAGCGTAGATAGTGGCGAACCCCCAGGCCTTCCGGCTGATCGTCGAAGGCTTCGACTTCCAGCGGCAGATCCTCGGCGTTGACTATCTCATAATTGGCCTCGCTCGAAAAGAGACCGGCCAGGACGTGGGCATTGAGCGCATGCCCGCCCTTGTACGAGCGGAACCGACCCCAGATGGGCAGCCCACCGAGCGAAAGATCGCCAATGGCATCGAGCAGCTTGTGGCGCACGAATTCGTCTTCGTAGCGCAAGCCATTGGGATTGAGCACGCGGTCTTCGTCGACCGTGATGGAATTATCAAGGCTCGAGCCCAGCGCATAGCCGGCCTGGCGGAGCGCCTTGGCATCGCGAGCAAAGCCGAACGTGCGAGCCCGGGAAACGTCTTCGAGATAGCGGCGCGGCGTCCAATCGAAGATCATGCGCTGGCGGCCAATGACCTTGGAATCGAAGTCGATCTCGAGATCGAGCGCGCGGCCGTTATAAGGCTCGAGCGCAGCGAAAGCGTCGTTGTTGCGCACGGTGACGGCGCGTACGATCTTGAGGAATTTCCGATGCGCCGGCTGAGTTTCGAGGCCGACTTCCATTATCGCGGCAGCGAATGGAAAGGAGCTGCCATCGAGAATCGGACATTCGGGTCCATCAAGGGTGATGAGCGCGTTGTCGACGCCCATGCCGGAAAGGGCCGACGTGACGTGTTCGACCGTCGCAACGCTGACGCTGTCACCAAGATCGAGCGTGGTGCAGAGCGTCGTGCGGCTCACACGGGAAAAATGCACGGAGACCGGTTGGGTGACGCGCCCTTCCCCAAGATCGCGACGGATCAGGAAGCCACTGTCTGCCGGAGCCGGCGCCAGGGTCAGAGTAACGGGCGCTGCCGAATGCACGCCATAACCGGAAAACGAGACTTCGCCGGCAAGCGTGCGCTGGCGCGTGGACATCTTTTTCATACTCTAATTACTCCACCCCCAGAGGGCTTCACGCTCACATACCTGTTAGCCAAAAAAAACTCGGCGCGGAAGTCGCGCCGAGTCACGTTTTCACGGATGTATTGCCTAGAGCTTAACCATGCTTGCGAAGGAAGGCCGGAATCTCGAGGCTATCCTTCTGCGGAGCAGCGGCGGGAGCACGGCCATGCGCATCGAGGTTACCACGGGCGCCCTCGACCGCCGGCGGAACCCGCGAAGTCCTTGCGCCACCTGCTTCAATGGCGCTGCGGGCAGCAGCGTCGTCAGCCACGGTGGATGCCGGTTCGCGGCGCGGCTCGGCCTGCTGCTGACCCAGGTTGAGACCGACATTTGAGGCCAGGCGCTTGAAGAGCGCGCGAGCATTGCGGGGCTCTTCAGCCTGACGATCCTGCGCCGCCTGTGACTGGCGTGCAACAACCGGAAGCTCCTCGGTGCGCGGCATGCGGCGGTAACCGTCCGGACGAGCAGCATGAGAGGGTACATAGACGCTTGGAATCGGCTTTTCTTCGGCCATCGGCGCCTCTTCCGGCTCGGCCATCATTTCGGCAGCCGGGACGTAGGGTTCGACAACGATTCCATCATCTTCCATCATCTGCTGCGCCATGGTCGGCACGGCAGCCGGACGCTCGGCGGCAAAGGCCTGGGCGACGGCTGATTCGACTTCAAAGCCGATGTCTTCGATCATAGCCGGAGCCGGCTCGGGCGCAGGAGCCGAAGCGGCAGCGCGGGCCGGTTCGACCGGCACGTGGCGGCGGACGGCGAGCGGGGTGCGCGATGCATGCGGCTTGGCCGGCTCCATGGCCTGGACCATGGTGGCATCGGTGCCGGTGGCAACGACGGAGACGCGGATGGTGCCGGTGAGGTCCGGATCGTACGTCGCGCCGAGGATGATGTTGGCGTCTGAGTCGACTTCCTCGCGGATACGGGAAGCGGCTTCGTCGACTTCATAAAGGGTGAGATCGGGGCCGCCGGTGATCGAGATGAGGAGGCCACGGGCACCCTGCATCGAGACATCGTCGAGGAGCGGATTGGCGATCGCGGCTTCGGCGGCGTGGCGGGCACGATCTTCGCCGGAGGCTTCACCGGTACCCATCATCGCCTTGCCCATGCCGCGCATCACGGCGCGAACGTCGGCGAAGTCGAGGTTGATCAGGCCCTCTTTGACCATGAGGTCAGTAATACAGGCAACGCCGGAGAACAGAACCTGGTCGGCCATCGCGAAGGCGTCGGCAAAGGTGGTCTTCTCGTTGGCAACGCGGAAGAGATTCTGGTTCGGGATGACGATGAGCGTATCGACATGGCGATGCAGCTCGTCGATGCCATCCTCAGCAAGGCGCATACGGCGATTGCCTTCGAAATTGAACGGCTTGGTGACCACGCCAACCGTCAGTATACCCTGTTCGCGGGCTGCACGGGCGATAACCGGGGCAGAACCGGTGCCGGTGCCACCACCCATGCCGGCGGTGATGAACACCATGTGCGAGCCGGACAAGTGGTCGTTGATTTCGTCCCAGCTTTCTTCGGCAGCAGCGCGACCAACTTCGGGGTGCGAACCTGCACCGAGGCCTTCGGTGACACCGACGCCGAGCTGGATTATGCGCTGGGCCTTGGAGAGCGAGAGAGCCTGGGCGTCCGTATTGGCAACCACGAAATCGACGCCGCTGAGACCGGACTCGATCATGTTGTTAACGGCGTTACCCCCGGCGCCGCCGGCACCAAACACGGTAATGCGGGGCTTGAGTTCCTGGATATCGGGGATCGTCAGATTGATGGTCATTTATGGCATGGCCCCATAGGTGGCGTGGTTGATTAAGATTTACCCGCCAAATCGTTAACCAGAGCCTAACAATTGTCCCGCCAGCGTTAACTTAGCCGCAATTTGCGAGACATCGCGCATCATCGTTTACTCCCCCTTAACCGCCGAAACAGCCGGGAACCGGCTTGACACGACACTTTTTTGTACATAACCATTATTTCATATAGCTATTAAGTTATGTTAACGCACAGGGGAGCGAAATGACAAAGTTGATGACGTGCCTGTGGTTCGATGATCGGATCGACGAGGCGATAAGGTTCTATACGGCAACGTTCAGGGATTCGCGGGTGGTGCACATCGTCCGTCAAGGACCCGATTCTGCCGCCTTCACCGCCGTACTCGAATTGGCGGGGCAGCAGATCTTCCTCCTCAATGGCGGACCACAGTTCAAGTTCACCGAAGCCACCAGCATCATGATCGAATGCGATGGCCAGGAAGAGGTGGACTATTATTGGAATGCCCTGACGACCAACGGCGGCACCGAAAGCATGTGTGGCTGGTGCAAGGACAAGTTCGGCTTTTCCTGGCAGGTGGTTCCCAAACAGATATACGAAACGGTTCTCGGGCCAGATAAGGACGGCGCTGGCCGGGCAATGCAGGCGATGATGAGCATGGGGAAGCTTATCGTTGCCGATCTCGAACGCGCCTATGCCGGCAATTAGCCGCGGCTGGGGGCGACTTGATGATCGCCCCTGACCGGGCCAGAGATCAGCGATGATGTTCGATCGTCTTTGGCTGCATCAGCTTGGGATTGGCAACGAGGAGGCCCGTCCCGAAGACCAGGGCGTCTTCGACGAGACCTGTCGTTGTCTGCCCATAGCGCTTCATAGTGGCCATTCGGATGCGCCAGCCGACATAGGACGATAGCAGCGCCGTGCCCACGGCAATGGCGGCGCCCGCGGCGCGCTGGTCGCGTGGCGCGAGCGCCGCGCCGGCATAGGCAGCGGTGACGCTGCGAACGGCAAGTCCGATGGGCACGATGCGATCCGGCGCGGTTTTCATCTTGTCGCCGACCATTTCCGCGCCGGCAAAGGCGGTCGCGCCGGCTGTGAAGAGACGGCTCCTGAAAAGCCTTTGAAACGGCAAGGACGCGGGCACTTCGCGCCGGCGTGTGGCAATGGCGATGGCGGCAAGCGGGGTTATCCCGCGCTGGCCGGCAACGAGCCCGATAAGAAATGAACGAAGCATAATGTTCTCCGAGGCGGATAATCCCCGGAGTAACGGCGGTGGCTTGGAAACGATCCTGGACCGCGCGGCGCTTTGGAACGGAGCCGGATCAGAAGCTGTGGCGCAGCCAGCTGCCGACGCGGGCAATATAGCCATCGGTGCCGGTCAGCTTCCGCGTACCGCGCGGCTCGGTATATTCCTGCGAGCAGACCTGGGGATAGACCAGCATGCCAGCGACGGTCGAAAAGGCGGCGCCCTTGGCGATCTCGGGGAGGCCGGCAATGCCCATCGGCCGGCCATTCCGGACGTTGCGCGCGAGCGTGCGCCGGGCAACTTCCGGCAGGCCGGTCAACTCGCTGCCGCCCCCGGTCATGACGAAGCGGCGGCCACACACGTCCATCATGCCGGTTGCCTGCATGCGATCGCGGATGGCGGTAAGGATTTCCTCGATGCGCGGACGCATGATCCGGGTCAGCACCGAGCGAGCCACCTGCCCCGGCGCTTCATCGAGCGCGGCACCGACCGGCTGGATCGGAATCATGTCTCGTTCGTCGGCCTGGCCCGGCAGCACGGAGCCATAGAGCGTCTTGAGACGCTCGGCGTCGGCAACGCTGACGGAGAGCTGGCGGGCGATGTCGAGGGTCAGGTGATGGCCGCCGATGGCGATGGCGTCGGCGTAGACCAGGTGTCCGTCGTTGAAGACGGACACAGTCGTCGTCGCACCACCGAAATCGAGACAAGCGACGCCAAGCTGGGCTTCGTCATCGACGAGGCTCGCAAGACCCGATGCATAAGGCGTTGCGACGAGCGCTTCGATCTGCAGATGGCAGCGGTGCAGCACCAGTTCGAGATTGCGCATGGCAAGCGTTTCGGCCGAGACGACCGCGACATCGACGCCGAGCTTTTCGCCGACCATGCCCTTGGGATCGCGAATGCCCTTCTGACCGTCCAATGCGTAACCGATCGGCAACGCATGGACGATCGAGCGTTCGGGACGGACCGAGCGCGAATTGACGGCCTTGAGAACGCGGACGATGTCGGTCTTTTCCACTTCCTGGCCATCGAGCGAAACCGCGGCGGAAAAGGTTTCCGAGCCCAGACGGCCCGCGGTGACGTTGACGAGGACCGATTCGAGCGTCAGCCCGGCGGCGCGCTCAGCCATGCCCACCACATTGCGGATCGCATGTTCGGCTTTTTCGATATCGGTGACGACGCCGCTCTTGACACCCGAAGACGGCCCGTAACCAAAACCGATCACTTCGGCCCGGTGCGAGCGAGCGCGAAGGGCCTTGCCTTCGGACTGCGGCACGAGCCGCGCGATGACGCAGCAGATCTTGGTCGATCCGATGTCGAGCACCGCAACAAGGCTGGCTTTGCCTGGCTGGACGGGTCGGAGCCGAGACGTCATGGCATCGGTCATCATGATTTTTCAGGGTCTTCTGGTGGAGTGGTCGGCCGGACGGCGACGACGCTATCGACCCGAAGGTCGATGACGGTGACGTCGCGATCGAGCAATTGATATTGCGCCTGGTAGAACGAGAGCTTGCCAAGTGCCTGAGCGACCCCCTGCTCGGGCAACTGGATTCGCAGACCAGTATCGTAGATCATATCCCAGCGCCGGTCGGCTATGCGCGAAAGCGCGACGAGCCCCTTGCTGAGGTCGGGAAAATGGTCGAGCGCGCGGATCATCACCATGGCGTCGTCCGCGGCACCATCGCCGATGACGAGCGGCAGGTCGCCATAGGCGCCCCGGTCTTCGCCGATCTGCTCACCTGCGGCATCGACGACGAAGGTGACGCCATCGACACGCCAGCGCGCAACCGGCACCTTTTCGCTTATGGCGACAGTCACTTCGGCCGGATAGGTCTTGCGAACTGTCACAGATTCGACGGCGGGCAATTCGGCAATGCGCGAACGCGCACTTTCCACATCGAAGGCCAGGGTCGAAGTATCGGGCTGAATGCCGAGAGCATCAAAAATCGCCTGCTCGGACGTCAGCGTCTGACCAGTTATCGAGATTTCACCAACCGCGAGGCCAGCATCGGCAAAGTGACCCTGCGCAAAAGTCGAGAGCGCGGCGAACCCGGCGCCAATCGGCTCGCGCACCTGGATGAGCGCGGTGGCGGCTACCAGCAGCACGGCAATGGTCACGCCGCGCCGGATTCGCCAGCCATGAAGAACGAATGCGCGGTTGAAGCGATTGTTGACGCGCTGCAGCGGTGAGCGGCGCGCAGGGACAGGCAATGTGCGGGGATCGACGGGACGTGCCCCGGCGAAAAATGCCTCGCTTCTTACCTGTTGCAACTCGCATCCTCCACCAGCCAGGCGCATAGCTCCGAATAGGAGTGGCCTGCATGAGCAGCTTGTTCGGGCGCCAGGGACACCTCGGTCATACCCGGCTGGGTATTGATTTCGAGCAGCACCAGTTCGCCATCTTCGCCGGCCGCGTCGTTGTAGCGGAAATCGCACCGCGTCAGGCCGCGACAGCCAAGAGCCGCATGAGCGGCCAAGGCAAATTGTTGCACTTTGTCGTAAATTTTCGGTTTCAACGGCGCGGGAAGAATGTGTGTCGCGCCACCATTGCTGTACTTGGCTTCGTAGTTGAAAAAGGTTCGGTCGGTGACGATCTCGGTGACGCCAAGGGCCACGTCGCCCATCACGGCGCAGGTCAGCTCGCGCCCGGGAATGAAGCGCTCGACCATCATTTCTTCGCCCGACGTCCAATCTTCGCGCAGGAGTTCTTGCGGCGGATGGCTGGTTTCAGCCTTGACGATGAAAACGCCAAAGCTCGATCCGTCGGCAATCGGCTTGATGACATAAGGCGGCGCCATGACATGAGCACGAGCCGCCTCACCGCGCGAGACGACGACGTGGTCGGTGACCGGAATGCCCGCCGCCTTAAAGAGGATTTTTGCCTGGTGCTTGTTCATCGCGAGCGCCGAGGCGAGAACACCCGAATGGGTATATGGGATTTCGAGAAGTTCGAGCACGCCCTGGATATAGCCGCCCTCGCCAAAGGGGCCGTGAAGAGCGTTGAAGGCGACGTCTGGCTTGAGGCGCGCGAGCACATCGGCGATATTCCGGCCAACATCTACTTCCGTAACCTGATAGCCAGCGGTGCGAAGAGCCGCAGCGCAGCCCGCGCCCGTCATCAGCGACACCGGACGTTCGTTATTCCAACCGCCCATTAGAACGGCGACATGCTTGGTCATGAGGTGGCTCCGTGGGGTCCGAGCGTGGGGCTTACCCCCACCCAACCTCCCCCTGATAGGGGGAGGAGTTGATACTGTGGTTTTGGCTGGACGAAGTCACAAACTGGATGCGACCCCTCCCCCTTGCAGGGGGAGGTTGGGCGGGAACAACCGATCACTTCGCCTCGTCCCCAACACCAAGCGCTTCGAGCTCACCCGGCAGCGCTGCGGCCCACTGGGTGATGTTGCCGGCGCCGAGGCAGACGACATAGTCGCCATCGGTAACGCGGGAAGCGAGGAGCGGAGCAAGTGCCTCTGGGCGATCGATGACGCGGGCATCGCGGTGGCCGCGGTTGCGGATGCGGTTGACGAGTTCCTCGTGGGTGACCCCGGCAATCGGCTGCTCACCCGCGGCATAGATAGGGGCGACGATGACGGTGTCTGCATCGTTGAAACAGGCCGCGAAATCGTCGAAGAGGTCATTGACCCGGCTATAGCGGTGAGGCTGCACCACGGCGACGACGTCGCGGCGAGCCGACTGGCGCGCGGCGCGAAGCACCGCAGCGATTTCCACCGGGTGATGGCCATAGTCGTCGATGACGGTCACACCACCGACTTCGCCGGTCCTCGTGAAGCGGCGCTTGACGCCCGTAAAACCCTTGAGGCCCTTGCGGATGGCTTCGGCCGGGACGTGAAGCTGGTCGGCGACGGCAATGGCGGCCGTGGCATTGAGCGCATTGTGGATGCCGGGCATCGGCAGCTCCAGGCCGTCGATGCGCAACTGCGTCTGGCGGATACGATCGCGAATCTCGACCGAAAAATGCTGTACGCCGTTCCTGTTCTCGATATCGACTAGGCGCACGTCTGCCTGCGGATTGCGGCCATAAGTAATGACGCGGCGATCGCGGATTTCACCGACCAGCGACTGCACGATCGGATGATCGAGGCACATGACGGCAAAGCCATAGAAAGGCACGTTTTCGACGAACTGGTGGAAGGCCTTTTTGACGCCGTCGAAGTCGCCATAGTGATCGAGGTGCTCGGGATCGATATTGGTGACGATGGCGACGTCGGCGGGCAGCTTGATAAAGGTGCCGTCTGATTCGTCGGCCTCGACCACCATCCATTCCCCTGCCCCGAGGCGCGCATTGGTGCCATAGGCATTGATGATGCCGCCATTGATGACGGTGGGATCGAGATTGCCGGCATCAAGGAGCGTTGCGACCAGGGTCGTCGTGGTCGTCTTGCCATGGGTGCCGCCAATGGCAATGGCGGTCTTGAAGCGCATGATCTCGGCGAGCATTTCCGCGCGGCGCACGATGGGCAGCGCCTTGGCGCGCGCAGCGACGAGTTCGGGATTATCCTTCTTGATGGCGGAAGACACGACCACGACCTCGGCCTTGCCGAGATTATCACCGCTCTGGCCGATCTCGACCGTAATGCCCATGTCGCGCAGGCGCTGGACATTGGGATTGAGCGAAGCATCCGAACCCTGAACTGTGTAGCCCTGGTTATGCAGAATTTCGGCGATGCCGCTCATGCCGATGCCCCCGATGCCGATGAAGTGGACCGGGCCGATATTGCGGGGCATTTTCATGAATGGGATTCCAATGTGCTTGTGCCCTGACCGGCGAGGCTTTCAGCCAGGTCTGCGAGCTTTTCGACGGCGCGGGGCTGACCGAGCGCCTGGGCGGCACGGGCAGCCCGGACGAGGGTTGAGGGATCGGTAAACAGGTCTTCGAGGCGAGTGGCAAGCGATTGCGGCGAAAGCGCGGCCTGCTCCATCACCCACCCGCCGCCGCCCGCTTCAACCACGATTGCATTGTTCTTCTGGTCGGCATCAAGCGATCCCGGGAGCGGAATGAGGATCGAGGGCCGGCCGATGACGGTCAGTTCGGCAATTGTCGACGCGCCGGACCGGCCGATGACGAGATGGCTCTGGGCGATGCGTTCGGGAAGATCGGTGAAAAACGGCGCGAGTTCGACGCTGGTGCGCGACTGGCGATAGGTTTTGGTGACGCGGTCGAGGTCTTCCTGACGCACCTGTTGAACAATGCGGAGGCGCGATCGAAGCGCGTCGGGCAAAAGCGCGATGGCCTCGGGCACGATATCGGAAATGGCGCGCGCGCCCTGGCTGCCGCCGAAGATGACCAGATTGATCGGCCCGGCCGGGCCAAGCTCAGGATAGGGCGCGCCGGCAATGGCCCGGACCCGGTCGCGGACCGGATTGCCCGTCAGAACCTTTTCGATGCTCTGGCCGTCGGCAAAGCGGGTCTTGGCAAAGCTCGTTGCAAGGATATCGGCGAACCGGCCCAAAGCGCGATTGGCTCGCCCCATGACGGCGTTCTGTTCATGGAGAATTCCCGGGACGCTGAGGAGACTCGCCGCGATAAAGGGCGGAAAAGTTGGATAACCACCAAAGCCGATGACGGCATCCGGACGCAAAGCGCGCAGAATGCCGAAGGATTTGGCGACGCCTTTGGCGATGGTAAAGCTCGCGCCGGCAAATTTGATGGGGTTGGAAAGGCTTGGCGTCGCCGAGGGGATCATGTGGATCTGCCGGGCCGGAAAATCCTGGCCGTAGCTTTCGACGCGATGATCGGTCATCAGCTCGACGGCATGGCCGCGGCGCAGCAGTTCCTGCGCCAGAGCCATGGCCGGAAAAAGATGGCCGCCGGTGCCGCCGGCCATAAGAACGAAGGTCTTCATTCGGCAGGAGCGACCACGGCGCTGCGATAGGACGGAATACCTGTGGTCATGCGCTCCTCGGGCTTGGTTCGTGTCATGGCAAGCATCAAGCCCATGCCGAAAGCGACCGCAAGCATGGACGTCCCGCCATATGAGACGAATGGCAGCGTCATGCCCTTGGGCGGAATCAGGTTGAGATTCACGGCGAGGTTGATGCCCGATTGCATGGCAAACTGGACGGCGATTGTGGAGGCGGCAAGGCGAGCGAAAAGGCTTTGCTGGCGCTGGGCGCCGATCATGGCGCGTAGCACGATGAAGGCAATAAGGCCGACGAGCCCGATGCAGAAGACGATGCCATATTCGCCGGCGGCAGCAGAGAACACATAGTCGGCGTGAGCGTCGGGGATGAGCTTCTTGGCGATGGATTCGCCGGGACCGCGGCCAAGCCACCCACCTTCGGCAAGAGATTCGAGGGCGCGGTCGATCTGATAGGTGTTGCCGCCGCCTTCGGGGTCGAGGAAGGTGTCGATACGGCGAGCGAAGTGCGGGAAGAAAATGTAGGCGCCCATGAGGAGGCCACCGGCCGCCCCGCCCATGCCGATGATGATCCACCAGGAGATGCCGGAGAGGAACATCAGCGTCGCCCAGGTCGCCAGGATCAGCGCCGTCTGGCCGATATCGGGCTGCAGGAGAAGGCCCGAGACGATGGCAAGCATGATGCCGGTCGCGATCAGGCGCCCGGGCACATTGCGGTGGATCATGAACTCGGAAAAAAGCCAGGCGCCGATAACGGCAAAGGCTGGCTTAACGAATTCGGAAGGCTGGACCGATTGGCCGGCGAATGTCACCCAACGCCGGGCACCCTTCACTTCAGTGCCGAAACGCAGGGTGGCCCAAAGCAGAAGAGTCATGATGATCAGCGTGCCCAGCGCGGCGAAGCGCGCCTGCCGGTGACTGAGGAGCGACGTGCCCAGCATGACCGGGACAGCCAGCGCGCAGAACATGGCGTGGCGAATGACGAAGTGCCATTCGTTAAGGCCGATGCGCTCTGCCACGGGCGGACTTGCAGCAAGGCTCAGCACCATGCCGCAGATCAGCAACAGGATCAGCCCGCTGAGAAGTTCGCGGTCGATCGACCACCACCACTCGGCCAGGGGCGTTTTTTCGGCGCGGGAGAACATCATGGGACTGGGCCGGCTACTCGATACAAACTGAAAGCAATTGTATCGGACGTTTGGTTACCGATTTCCCAAGGGATTCGCGTTTTGCGATTCAGGCGGGTCTAATCGAAGCGTACAGGCTCAATACCACCGTCACCACCGGGGTGTCCCGGTGGTCCATGCAGCGGCGGAATGGATTGCCCGGACAAGCCGGGCAAAGACGATTGACGGTGAAGTCCAGATTTACCGAAGCTTGAGGCTCGACAGGCCGATCAGCGCCAGCACGAACGAGATGATCCAGAACCGGATCACGACCTGGCTTTCGGTCCAGCCCAGGTGCTCGAAATGGTGGTGGATGGGCGCCATGCGGAAGACACGTTTGCCGGTCAATCGGAACGAGGTCACCTGTACGATCACCGAGACCGTTTCGAGCACGAAGAGGCCGCCGATGATGGCAAGAACGATTTCGTGCTTGGTGGCGACCGCAATGGTGCCGAGCGCGCCGCCGAGGGCCAGCGAGCCCGTGTCGCCCATGAAGATCTGCGCAGGTGGCGCGTTGAACCACAGAAAGCCCAGACCCGCGCCGATCAGGGCACCGCAGACTACGGCGAGTTCGGCAGTGCCGGGGACGGGATTGAGGAACAGGTAGTCGGCATAGTTTTGCGAGCCGACGAGATAGGCGATGAAGCCGAAACACGCGGCGGCGACCATGACCGGCACGATGGCGAGACCATCGAGGCCGTCCGTCAGGTTTACCGAATTGCCGGCAGCGACCATCACGAAGCCACCGAACAATATATAGAAATATCCGAGGTTTATCGCGAGGTCTTTGACAAACGGAAACTGCAGCGAAGTGCCATAGGCGCCCGAAGCGAGCTGGGAGATGGCAAAGGCGGCGATGCAGCCGATCACCACCTCGATGGCGAGGCGCTGCTTCGAGCCAAAACCCTTGTGGCTCATGCGCTTGACCTTGAGGTAGTCATCGTAAAAGCCGATGGCGCCAAAGCCGATGGTGACGAAAAGCACCACCCAGACATAGCCGTTGGAAAGGTTGGACCAGAGCAGCGTCGAGATAACCGCACCAGAGAGGATCATCAGCCCGCCCATCGTGGGCGTGCCCTTCTTGGTCAGCAGGTGTCCCTGCGGGCCGTCTTCGCGGATCGGCTGGCCGCGGCCCTGCTTGAGACGCAGCAGCGCGATCATTCCCGGACCGAACATGAAGACGAAGAACAGCGCCGTGATCACGGCTCCCGCTGTGCGGAAGGTGATGTAGCGGAACACGTTGAACGCGGCGAGGGTGTCACCCAACTGGCCGAGGAAATAGAGCATGCTCTTCTTACAGTCCTGCTTGGGCGTCTTAGCGCTGTTGGAACTTGTCCTTGATGGCAGTAACGAGCTTGCTCAGCCCGACGCCATTCGACCCTTTGACCATAACTGCGTCACCATAGGCAAGGGTCGCCAGCACCTCGGGCATCGCCTCGTCAACGGTTGTGAAATGCCGGGAAAACGCGCCATCGCCGAGCGCTTCGCCGAGCCGCGCCATATTGGGGCCCACGAGATAGGCGGCGTCGGCGCGGCTATCGCGTACGGCATCGGCCAGGCCGGCGTGATGAGAGGGCGCCGCCTCGCCCAGTTCGAGCATGTCGCCGAGGATGACCATCTTTTTGCCCGAGGGCGCAGAAACGGAGCCGAAGACCTCCAGAGCCGCGCTCATCGAGGCGGTATTGGCATTGTAGCTTTCATCAATCAGCAGCAGCGGCTTCTCGCTGGGGCCGAGGGCGATACGCTGCCCCCTGCCCGGCTGCGGACCGAAACCAGCGAGTGCCTTGAGGGCAACAGCAGGATCGACGCCGGCAAGCGTCGCCACGGCTAGCGCTGCGGTCGCATTGCTCAGCATGTGCCGGCCCGCCACACCGATGGCGAGAGCGTAGCGTTCGTTGCCGTTGACGATAGTGGCAAAGCTTCGATCGCCTGCGGTTTCCGCTTCAAGGATTTGCCAATCGACGCCGCGCGAAAACCCAAAAGTCACAACCTGGCCGACACCGGCCGCCTTGGCGGCCTCTAGGAGCAGATCAATCTGCGGATGGTCGGCGTTGATAACCGCTATGCCGCCAGGCTCAAGACCTTCGAAAATCTCGGCCTTCGCGCGGGCAATGGCTTCGAGGCTCCCGAGCTTTTCAAGATGCGCCGGTGCGATCGTGGTGATGACGGCGATGTGGGGACGGACGAGCTTGCTCAGGGGACGGATTTCGTCCGGCGCATTCATGCCCATCTCGAAGACGCCGAACTGCGCCGTCTCGCGCATGCGCGCCAGCATCAGCGGCACGCCCCAATGGTTGTTAAAGCTCTTTATCGAGGCGTGGGTTTGCCCTGCCGCTTCGAAGACGGTGCGGAGCGCTTCCTTCGTCGTGGTTTTGCCGACGCTGCCGGTAACGCCGACGATGAGGGCTCGGCTGCGGGCACGAGCGGCCTTGGCGAGGTCGACAAGACCACCCAGCGCGTCGGGCACCATGATGCGATTTTGTCCCTCGCCGCGGCTTACCAGTGCGGCCGCTGCCCCGTTGGCCAAAGCGGTATCGACGAAATCATGGCCATCGAAACGATCGCCCTTGATGGCGACGAAGAGCGCGTCGGGGCCAAGGTCACGAGAATCGATGGAGATGGAGTCGATGGCCTTGGCGGAAACATCGCTGGCCTTGCCGCCTGTAGCCGCCAAAATGGCGTCGAGGGTGAAGAGAGGTTGGGTCATAAAGGCCTGCCACACACGCGGTTCGAAACACTCTCCCTTGTGGGGAGGGCTGGGGTGGAGGTGTTCTTATGCGGAAATTCCGCGCGAGGCCACCACCCCCTCCCATACTCTCCCGTCAAGCGGGAGGATGGGAGGGGGTAGTGAAGCAAATCAGGCTCAGCCCTTGATCGCTTCTGCGACAACTTCATGGTCTGAGAAGTGGTGCTTGGTAGTGCCGATGATCTGGTAGGTTTCGTGGCCCTTGCCGGCGACCAGCAGCACGTCGCCTTTTTCGAGCGATTTGACGGCGGCTTCGATGGCCTTCTTCCGATCGGCAATTTCCCTGGCCCCCTTTGCTTCGGCCAAGATCTGGGCCCGAATGCTGGCGGCGTCCTCGGTGCGCGGGTTGTCGTCCGTCACGATGACGTCATCGGCAAGTTCGCTGGCAATTGCGCCCATTTGCGGGCGCTTGCCCTTATCGCGGTCGCCGCCGCAGCCGAAAACGAGGCGCAGTTTGCCTTTGACATAGGGACGCAGCGTGTTGAGCGCCGTACGCAGGGCCTCAGGCTTGTGCGAATAGTCAACGAAGATTGCCGCACCATTATATTCGCCAACGAGTTCGAGACGCCCGACGGCGCCCACTAGATGCGGCAGCGCTGCAAAGGCATCGGCCTTGTCGACGCCCGATGACATGGCGAGGGCGGCGGCGATCAGTGCGTTCGAGACCTGGAATTCGCCGGGGATATTGAGATGAAAATCGACCAGTTCGCCAATGTGGCGGATCTGGACGCGCTGGCCATAGCCTTCGGGCTTGATCGAGATGATCTCGATGTAGGCGCCTTCCTTGCCCACAGTCAGCAGGGTCGCATTGGCCGAGAGCGCCGCGAACATGAAGGGTTCGTATTCCGGATCGTCGACATTGACGATAGCGGCGCCGCCATCGACAAGAAGGTCGGTGAATAGACGCAGCTTGGCGTTGCGGTACTCGTCCATGTCCTTGTGATAGTCGAGGTGGTCGCGGCTGAGATTGGTGAAGGCCACGGCTTCGAAATGAATGCCATCGAGGCGGCGCTGATCGAGGCCATGGCTCGATGCTTCGACGGCAACATGGTCGACGCCTTGGGCGCGAAGGGCGCGAAGGGCCTGATGCAGCGTACGCGAATCGGGTGTGGTCAATGCGCCTTCGATGGTGCGCTTGGCAGTCTGTACGCCCAGCGTGCCGACGCTCGCGCCGGGCACGCCGGCATAGTCCCAGATCTGCCGCGTGAATGAGGCGACCGATGTCTTGCCATTGGTGCCGGTCACGGCCACGGCAATCTCGGGCTGCGGTTCGAAAACGCGCGACGCTGCGCGGGCATATGAGGCTCGCACGTCCTTGACGACGATCACCGGCACGCCGACTTCGCCCACCGGCATGGTGTCGGTGACCACCGCCAGAGCGCCGCGATGGACGGCGTCGGCGATGAATTCATTGCCGTGAACCTTCTGGCCCGGTAGCGCGAAAAATATGTCGCCCGGCTCGATGCGTCGGCTATCCGAATTCAGGCCGAATACGGTGCCCAGACCCTTTTTGGGGCGAGCGCCAGAACCCTCGAGAAGTTGGGATACGCTGAGAGACACCGATTAATATCCTTCTGGAAAAATTCGCCGAACTTCTGGCGGTACGATCTGCTGATCGAGCACTTGCTCGAAATCGGGGGCGATGCCAAGCATCGGCGCCACGCGCTGCACCACACGGCCAGTCAAGGCGCCGGCGTTCCAGCCAGCGGTGGTGCCGGATTGCGGGTTTTCCGCCTTTGGTTCGTCGACCATGATGACCATGGCGTAGCGCGGATTGTCGAGCGGGAAAGCCGACGCGAAGAAGTTAGTGACCTTGTTGGACGAGTAGCGCCCTTCGACCACCTTTTCGGCCGTACCGGTCTTGCCGCCGACCCGATAGCCAAGCGCGGCCTTGTTCATCTGCGAGCCCGAACCGCCCGAGGAAATGGCATTGAGCCGCATCAAGTAGCGCAGGTAGGCGCTGGTCTGCGGCTGGATCACGCGTTCATAAAGCGGCTCCGCCTGGGCGACGCTGCGCTTATAGAGCGTTGGCGCGATATAATTGCCACCGTTGACGAAGGCCGCATAGGCCGTGAGCATGTGGAGCGGCGACACCGACAGACCGTGTCCGAACGAGGCCGTCGCGGCGCCGACTTCGGAAAGCTCCTTAGGAATGCTCGGCACACGCATTTCGGGAAGTTCGAACTGCACGCGCTGGTCGAACTTCATGCGGGTCAGAAAGGCGCGATAAGCCTCCTTGCCCATGGTCTGCATGATGCGGATGGTGCCGATATTTGAGGAGTACTTGTAAACCTCCGGCATGGTCAGGATGCGGTGCTTGCCGTGGAAGTCGTCGATGGTGTAGCGGCCGAATCGCACGCCGTAGCGCGCGTCGAACTCGTCCGTGATCTTGGCCGTACCCTCATCGAGCGCACCAGCGAGCGTAACCGTCTTGAAGATCGAGCCAGGCTCGAAAATGCCGGCGGTGACGCGGTTGAACGTATCCTTGACGAGCGCCGAAGACGGATCGTTCGGGTTGAAATCGGGTACGGAAGCAAGGGCGATGATCTCGCCGGTGTAAATGTCCATCATGGCGCCGGCCGCCGCAATCGCTTGGTAGCGCGTCATCGCATCCATCAGCTGATCGTGCAGCACATGCTGGACGCGCATATCGACGCTAAGCTCGACCGGCGTCAGCGCATTGCCGCGAGCAAGCCCGAGATCCTGCAGCAGCGCGATGGATTCGGTATCCATATGCCGCTCGATGCCGGCAATGCCCTGGTTGTCGACATTGGTCGAGCCCAGGATATGCGAGGCCTCGTTCATTGCCGGATAGAAGCGCTTGGATTCGGTGATGAAATCGACGCCCGGAATGCCGAGGCGCATGATCTGGTCTTCGATCGCCGGCGTCAGCTCGCGTTTGATCCAGACAAAGCCCTGATTGCCAGACAGGCGCTTGCGCAGCCATTCCTCGTCGAGATCGGGCAGGACGGTACGGATCTTGGTGACCGCTTCTTCGACATCGATGATGCGGCGCGGCTCGGCGAAAAGCGAGGGCACCCGGATATCGACCGCCATTTCAAGGCCGTTGCGATCAAGGATCGGCGGCCTCGTCGCGGTGATGACGTCCCGGGTCTGGCCTTCGATGGTCGTGTCGGTTTCGACCATGCCGAGCTGCACGAGACGGCCGCCAACGGCAAGAAACCCCATGACGACGGCCAGCGTCATCCAGCGGATGCGGGCCTGCGTGAGGTTGCCACGCGCCTTGCGTACGCCATCGAGCGAAATGGTGGGAGAGAGATCGTCGGCAGTGATCGTCATTCGATCCCCTCCAGCTCAAGAATGGCGTCGATCGGATCAATGCCGGCATCGATGGCCTGGAACAATGCGTCCATGGCCTGCGTATCGGGTTCGGCCGGACGCATGGGGAGATCGGCAAAGGAGCCGAACTGTTTCTGCTGCACCTGGTCGATGGCCAGCTCGGCCTGATGTCGCCGCACGATGGGCTCGATATAGCCGGGCTGGTTGAGCACCGCCCAATCGGCCTTGAGCGTTGAAAGTTCGTCTTCCTGCTCGGAAATATGAGCGATGAGACCGGTGCGTTCCGAGGCTGTGCCTTCGATCGAGAATTTGAGCATATAGACGCCGACCAGCATGACGATGCTGGTGCAGATCAGAAAGATATTGAGCCGCCGGATCATGCTGCACCCCTGACGACGGGCACGCCGAGCTGATCGTAGTAAGGCTGGCGCGGAGCGATCCCGGTGCGAACGGCACTGCGCAATACGGAGGACCGCGCGCGCTGATTGCGCTCGAGTTCGCTCGCGCCGGGCTTGATGGCCTTGGCTACCGGATCCCAGCGGCGCGGATCGAGCGTCACCTGCGGCAGGTGCCGCGACTGCGCCGGGCCGCCCTTGTCCGGATCGAAGAAGCGTTTGACGATGCGATCTTCGAGCGAATGGAAACTGACGACGGCGAGCACCCCGCCCTCGCCGAGGAGACGCTCGGCGGCGAAAAGGCCCTCGACGAGCTGGTCGAATTCCCCGTTGACTGCGATCCGCAACGCCTGGAACGAGCGGGTCGCCGGATGCGCATCGCCCGGCTTCCGGCCGATGGCCTTTTCGATGATGCGGGCCAGCTCCAGCGTCGTCGTGATTGGCGCCGACTCGCGGGCCGCGACGATGAATTGGGCAATTCGGCGTGATTTGCGCTCTTCACCGAAGGCATAAAGGAGATTGGCGAGCTCTTCCTGCTCGAGCCCGTTGACGATGTCGGCAGCGCTTTCGCCCGATTGGCTCATGCGCATATCGAGCGGCCCCTCGCGCATAAACGAAAAACCGCGTTCGCTTTCATCGAGCTGCATAGAGCTCACGCCGATATCGAGGACGACACCATGAATTGGCGCATAGGGCGCGGCGAGCGTATCGAGTTCAGAAAACGTGCCAGCAACGAAGGTGAAGCGATCTGGAAATTCGGCCGCGAGACGATCGGCATGGACTTTTACCGACGGGTCGCGATCAATGGCGACGACATACGCCCCCGCCTCCAGCAAAGCGCGCGAATAGCCACCGGCGCCGAATGTCCCATCGACGACGCGCCGGCCAGCAAGCGGCGACAGCGCAGCCACAACCTCGTCCAGGAGAACGGGGATGTGCGGCGCATTCACCAACGGGGATTCGGGCAGGTTACGCTTGCCCATACTGTCCTAACTCCACTTTCGGCCGCGGCAGCCGACCATGCAGACGAGCCCGACAATTGCATGGCGACGTTTAAGATTCTGTTTCCCATTCCGATTTTGATCCGCGTAAGGCTTTGGGCAGCAAGGTTTAAGACACCATCCCTGTCCAAAAACGCATCGAGCCTTAGGAAAACCTGGCTTCGAGGCATCCAATGATATTGCTCTTGCCCGTCATTCGCGCGATGAAGGCGCTCTATCAGCGGGACTTTTCATGCCGATCACCAGCAAGACCTTCGTCAGGTCCACAGCGCTGCTCCTGCTTGTCGGCCTTCTGGCCCTGCTCGGCATTGTCGGCACCAATATATGGCTGGTCGAGCGCTCGCAGGGCTATTTCGATGAAGTGATCGAGGGGCGCTTGGCGCGCCGTGTCGCCGTCGATCTGCGCACCCAGCTTCAGGACATGGAAACGGGCCAGCGCGGCTTCATCATCACGCTCGACGAATCCTATCTCGAGCCCTATCGCGAAGCGCTGCCACTGGTCGATGAGCAGCTTGAGCGGCTCAAGCAGGTGCTGGCGCCCTACCCCGAGGCCGAAGCGCCTTTGCGCCAGCTTGAAACCGACATCGGCTTCAAGATCGAAGAGATGAACCGCACCATCGAGGAGGCCCGAAACGGCAATCGCGATACGGCAGTTGCGCTGATCAATACCAATGAAGGCAAGCAGGCTATGGATCGCAGCCGCACCTTCATCAACGCCTTGATCGAAGCCGTTGACGTGCGCCTGACCGACGGCGTCGCCAATCAGCGGGGCACCATCGAGGGCCTGCGCTGGGTCTCGATCGGCGGCGGCATCGTCATTCTCGCTGTGATCTCGGGAGCGATCTGGGCGGTTCTGTCCTACACCGCAGAACTCGCCAAGGCCCGGCGCGAAGTCGAAGCGGCCAATACAACGCTCGAAGAACGCGTACGCGAGCGCACATCCGACCTCGGCAAGGCAAACGAGGAGATCCAGCGCTTTGCCTATATCGTTACGCATGACCTGCGCGCGCCGCTCGTCAACGTCATGGGTTTTACGAGCGAGCTCGAAACCAGCATCAACACGCTTAACGAATATATGGCGTCCAAGCCGGCCGAGGATGATCCTTATTTCATCGAGGCGCGGCAAGCAGCTACCGAAGATCTGCCCGAGGCGATCACGTTCATCCGCGCCGCAACGCGCAAAATGGACGGACTGATCAACGCCATCCTCAAGATCTCGCGCGAAGGCCGCCGGCAGCTCAAGCCCGAGCTGGTCAATATCCGCGATGTCGCGGAAGCCACGGCCAATTCCGTGCACCACCAGATCGCCGAAGGCGGTGGAGCCATCGAGATGGATATCCGCATCGGCAAGATCATGACCGACAAGCTCTCGATCGAGCAGGTCCTCGGCAATCTGGTCGACAATGCCGTAAAGTATCAGCAGCCTGATCGGCCTTTGAAAGTCACGATCCGCGCCATGCATGTGCTGGGCAATCGCGTCCAGATCGAAGTGGAAGACAATGGCCGCGGCATTGCCGACACCGACCACGAGCGGGTCTTCGAACTCTTCCGCCGCTCGGGCGCTCAGAGCAAACCCGGCGAAGGCATTGGCCTTGCTCATGTTCGAACCATGGTTCGGGCGCTGGGCGGCGACGTCACCTTGAAGTCTACCCTCGGCGAGGGCACCACCTTTATTGTCAATCTGCCGCGCGACCTGCGCAGCCACCTTGGGAGTTCCGGCCATGAATGAAGCCCGGCCCGTTACCATCATCATGATCGAAGACGATGAAGGCCATGCCCGCCTCATCGAAAAGAACATCCGCCGCGCCGGCGTCGCCAACCAGATCGTGCCCTTCACCAACGGCACCGAGGCACTGGCCTATCTTCTTGGTCCCGATGGCACGGGCGCGGTCAATAAGGGCCGGCAGCTTCTCGTGCTGCTCGATCTCAACCTGCCGGACATGACCGGGATCGACATTCTCGAGAAGGTCAAGGGCAACGAGCACACCAAGCGCTCGCCCGTCGTCGTGCTCACGACCACCGACGACCAGCGCGAAATCCAGCGTTGCTATGATCTCGGCGCCAATGTGTATATTACCAAGCCCGTCGATTACGAAGGATTCGCCAACGCCATAAAGCAGCTGGGACTCTTCTTCTCGGTCATGCAGATCCCCGAGGCCGAATAAAATATGCCCAACCGCACGCCGCATGTGCTCTATGTTGATGACGACCCTGGCCTCGCCCGGCTGGTCGAAAAGGCCATGCAGCGGCGCGGCTTCGCCTTCAATCATGCCTCGAATGCCGAAGAAGGCCTGGCGGTCATCCGCGAGGGCGATATCGATGTGCTCGTGCTCGATCATTACCTGCCCACCGGCACTGGCCTCGACATGCTCGCGTCCCTCGCCTCGTTCGAGGACAAGCCGGCCGTCGTCTATGTCACGGGCTCTGCAGAAACCGCAGTGGCCGTTGCGGCGCTGAAATCGGGCGCCACCGACTATGTGCCCAAGACGCTCTCAGAAGAATTCATGGAGCTCCTCGTCGCGGCGATCGAGCATGCCATCGAGCGTGTAAAACTCAACCGCGCCAAGGCAAAGGCCGAGCGCGACATGCTCGAAGCGCGGGAGCGGGCCGAGATGCTGCTTGGCGAGGTCAATCATCGGGTCGCCAATTCGCTGGCCATGGTCGCGGCCCTTGTGGGACTTCAAGCGAATGCCGTCACCGACGCAGAGGCGAAAAGCGCACTGGCCGAAACCCAGGCCCGCATCCACGCAATCGCCGGCGTCCATCGCCACCTGTACACTTCGGACGACGTTCGCTCTGTCCAGGTCGCCGATTATATCAGTTCGCTGGTTGCCGAACTCGAAGCCAGCGTCCAGCTCGAAGGGAAGACAGCTGCGCTCAAGGTCGATGTCGAGCAATTTCCGATGCCGACAGAAAAGGTCGCCTCGCTTGGCGTGATGCTGACCGAGCTCGTCACCAACGCGCTCAAATATGCTTATACCGGCCGTGACCTGGGCGAAGTCCGTATCGCAATGCGCCGTACCGGGGAGCAGATCGAATTGCGCGTCGAAGACGACGGCATCGGCTGGAGCGGCACTGGCAAGCCGCAAGGCACTGGCCTCGGCAGCCGCATCGTTAAAGCCATGGCGCATAGCCTCGAGGCCACTGTCGCTTATGAAAATGCCGGCGGCGGCACGACCGTGCGGGTCACTTTCAGCGCCTGATTGCGCCTATTGCGGCTTTGGGTCATTCCCGCTCGCGCGGGAATGACGGATGCCTGGAATCAGGACGCGCCCAAACGCGCCGTCTTGCGTGCCGGAAGCTCTTCGTCGGCATAGCTGCGATCGCCCGCCCCGTCGCGCAGACGCGTTGGAAGCCCCATGACTTCGAGAAGATCGAGGAAGGGCACCGGCGGGAGTTCCTCGATATTGGCCATGTGGTGGCAATCCCATTCGCCTTTGGCAATGAGCATGGCCGCAGCGACGGCTGGCACCCCCGCCGTATAGGAGATGGCCTGGCTGCCGGTTTCGGCAAAGGTCTCTTCGTGGTCGCAGATGTTGTAGATCAGCATTTCTGCGGCTGCGCCACCGCGGTGACCCTTGATAAGGTTGCCGATAAAGGTTTTGCCGGAATAGTCCGGGGCGAGCGACGCTGGATCAGGCAAAACGGCTTTGACAACCTTGAGCGGCACGATCTCCTGGCCTTCGGCCGTCACAACGGGCTTCTCTGAGAGCAGCCCGAGGTTTTTGAGAACGGTGAAGACGTTGATGTAGTGCTCGCCAAACCCCATCCAGAAGCGGATGTCGGGCACCCCGAGATTGGCCGAAAGCGAATGGATTTCGTCGTGGCCGGTAAGATAGGTCTTGTGCGTGCCAACGACCGGCAGGTCATCGGTTCGGCTGACCTCGAACATGGCATTGGCCGTCCACTGGCTCCGCTGCCAGCTCCACACAGTACCGGTGAATTCGCGGAAATTGATCTCCGGATCGAAATTGGTCGCGAAGTACCGGCCGTGGCTGCCGGCATTAACATCGATTATGTCGATCGAGTCGATCCGGTCGAAATAATGCTGGGCGGCAAGCGCGGCATAAGCATTGACGACCCCCGGATCGAACCCCGCGCCGAGTACGGCCGTGATCCCCTTGCGCTCGCATTCGTCGCGATGCGTCCATTCATAATTGCCGTACCATGGCGGCGTCTCGCACACCTTGGATGGGTCTTCGTGGATGGCCGTGTCGATATAGGCGGCACCGGTCTCGACACACGCGCGCAGCACAGACATGTTGAGGAAGGCCGAACCAGCATTGAGGACGATCTGGCTCTTGGTGCGCAGGATCAGGGCCTTGGTCGCCTCGATATCCATGGCGTCGAGCGCGTGCGCAGCGATCAAACCGGGCCGTTTGAGGCCCTTACGATCCAGAATACCGGCAATGATCGCCTGGCATTTTTCGATTGTGCGGGAAGCAATGTTGATGTCGCCGAGGACATCGTTGTGCATGGCAGCCTTAACGGCGGCGACCTGCGCGACGCCCCCTGCCCCGATAATGAGAATGTTCTTTTTCAATTGGCACGAAACACCTTTTTGGAGGCGGACAATTCCAGGCCCCCCTCAGGAGAGGCTGGAGACATAATCGGCATAGCCGAATTCTCGAATGAGCTCGACCTGGCCATTGAGGCGGCGGATGGCAATGGCGGGCATCTGCACGCCGTTGAACCAGTTCTTCTTTACCATCGTGTAGCCCGCTGCATTGAGCAGCGACACTCGGCTACCAACGCGCAAAGGCTCGGGAAAGTCGAACTCCCCAAAAATATCACCAGCAAGGCATGACTTTCCGGCAATGACGTAGCGATGCGGTCCACTATCCGGCGCGACGGCAGCGCTCTGGCGATAGATCAGCAGATCGAGCATGTGCGCCTCGACGGCGCTGTCGACGATCGCGATCGCTTTGCCGTTGTCGACGACATCGAGGACGGTGGTTTCAAGCGTTGCCGTTTCGGTCACGACGGTATCGCCCGGCTCGAGATAGACCTGCACCCCGAACTTTTCAGAAAAGGCGCGGAGGCGAGCGGCCAGCGCCTCGATGGGGTAGCCAGGCTTGGTGAAATGGATGCCGCCGCCGAGGCTCACCCAATCAACCCGGGCAAGGTGCGATCCGAGCTTTTCCTCGAACTGGTCGAGCAGCGCTGAAAACGCCTCGAGCGAGTCGTTCTCGCAGTTGCAATGGAGCATGAAGCCGGAGACGCGATCCATCACCGCTTCGATCCGCTCCACATTGCCTTCGCCCAGGCGGCTGAACGGACGCGCGGGATCGGCAAGATCGAAATGGGAATGACTGACGCCGGGATTGACCCGCAAGCCGATCGGTAAGTGCGCTGCCTTATCGCCGAACCGTTCGAGCTGGCTGATGGAATTGAAGATCATCTTGTCGGCCTGCGCGACCGCCTCGTCGATCTCCGCATCCGACCAGGCAACCGAATAGGCATGCGTCTCGCCGCCGAATTTTTCGCGGCCGAGCTTCACCTCATTAAGCGACGACGAGGTCGTGCCGTCCATGTGGGGGGCGATCTGCGCGAAGGTCGACCAGGTGGCAAAGCATTTGAGCGCCAGGAGGCACTTCGCGCCAGACGCAGCCCGCAGCCGATCGACCAGCGCCAGGTTACGCGCCAGCGCCGTTTCGTCGATCAGATAATGGGGAGTCGGCAGGTCCATGCGCGGGCATCTCCGGGAGGAACCGGCCCACGCCGGCAGAAACAGGAGGCCTGGATGTAAAGCCACTGTCAGCTTATCGCAAGGCTTGGGACCGAAGACCTGCCATGACCCAACAGGAATGAGCCCCTGGACACGGGTCCAGGGGCGTCATCGGGGCCACCGATTTGGAGGTCGAGATCGGTGGCGCGATTTCAGTCGCCAGTGGTCGGGGAGAGCGATTCGGTGACGCACATGGTCTTGTCCTTGAAAGCGCAATGATCGGGCGCAGCAGCGAACGACGGGGTGGCGACGCCGGCAACCATGACCGAGGCGATAACAAGCGCGAAAATCTTCTTCATTTGGTGTCTCCGTGTTTTTGTTGACGAGGACACATTGCGCCGCGTGGATTGCGGCTACATTGCACAGAGAAACAATTATCTATTTAAATCATGAACTTAGCGCAATGTACTGGCAATGTACATGACCCAAACATTGCGGAAGGTAAACGCCAGTTGACCTATAAGCCGGGTTCTGTAGGGCCGCGTTGCCGCGACGTGGTGACCATTCATCTGAAGCGCCTGTTGCCAGGACGCTCGTGCAACCAACCCGGATGACATGGCCTCAAAACCGGCTGGGGCAGAACCCCGCGTCATCCCTATTTGGTCTTGCTCCCGGTGGGGTTTACCGTGCGGCCCCTGTTGCCAGCGGCCCGGTGCGCTCTTACCGCACCCTTTCACCCTTACCCCGGCGAACCGGGGCGGTTTGCTTTCTGTGGCACTTTCCCTGGGGTCGCCCCCGGCGGCCGTTAGCCGTCACCGTGTTTCGAAGGAGCCCGGACTTTCCTCCGGCATGAGGTTACCCTCATGCCAGCGGTCACCCGGTCAACTGGCGCGCCGATGTAGGGGCGAGGCCCGGCTGCCGTCAAGCCGTAAGAAGCGTTTGAGGCTTGGGTTTGGTAATCGCCTGATAGGCAAGGTTGATCGCTGCCATGCGGGCGGTGGCAACATCGATCAGCTCTTCCGGAACGCCCTTGGCGATCAAGCGGTCCGGATGGTGCTCGGCTACGAGCCGGCGATAGACACGCCGCACTTCTTCGGGCGGAGCATCGTGGGAGAGGCCGAGGACAGTGTAAGGATCAACGCCGGCTTCCAGCATCACATGCTGGGACGCGATCTGCTCGAAGCGCACTTCGTCGAAGCCGAAGATCGAGCTCACCGAACGCAGATAGTCGAGCTCGGCTTCGTGCACCAGGCCATCGGCCGTGGCGATGAAAAACAGACCATCGAGCACATGCTCGAGCGTTTCGGGCGTGTTGGCAAAAAAGCGCGCGACCTTGCGGGCATAGGCTTCGTAGCCGGCGACGTCTTGCTTGGCGAGGTTGAAAAGGCGCTCGACCTGCGGCTCCTGACCCTTGGTGATCTCGACCGTCGCATTGAAGGCACGGACTTCCGACGCTGTGACGGCGCCGTCGGCCATGGCCATCTTGGCTGAGAGGGCAATCAGGGCGAGCGTAAACGCTGCCTCGCGGCCCCCCGGGAGCCAATTGTCCGGATCGAGCAGATCGGCGACATGACCGACAAAGCCGGTACGGCGCGAGAAGGAGCCGAAAAAATTCGACAGCTTCTGCCACACATCCCGGTTTTCTTCGGCCTTGCGCACGCAGCACAACATCTGACGGTCCTCGACAAGGGTCTATCCTGAAAGAGCCAGCAGATTATCTGCCGTGGAGCCGGCGGTCCATGCCCTCACGCGCATGGGAGCCGTCCGCAGGTCAGGTGTCAGAATGGCAGATAATAGACTTCGTCATCATTGCTCGGGAGCCGGCGGATCGCGCGATCGCCACTGGGCACCTGATCGAGCCAGATCCCGCCTTCGTTGTAAACCGGCTCGGGCGGCGGCGCCTGCTGGACGTTGTAGGTCGCCGAACTCTGCTGGCCGCGGCGCGCGAGGAAGTCGCTGAGCGGACCCGATTCCCAATCCTGGAGGTCATCAGAGGTGATGATCTGGTCTTGCGGCTGAATGACCGGCGCGGACGGCAGCGCCGCTTCATCGACGATGAGCGCGGGTTGGTTGGTCGCGAGCGGCACGGTGACCGGCCGGGGCCGCATGGAGAGCGGCATGGGGATCGGCGCCTCGCGCGTGGGGGGAAGTGCCGCGACCTGCTCGGTTGCAGGCGGCGTAGAAGCGAGCGTCACCGGCGACGGGGTTGCCGCGGTGGCCGGCTGCGTAGCGGGCGCGGCAGGCGTGGTTGGAGACGGCGTGGTCGCCTGCCAGGCAGTAGTCGCTGGTTTGGCAACAGCAGCAGGCTTTGCCGTCGACTCGCCACCAGTGATGTAGCTCGGCAGCGGCTTGCCGGACTGAACAAACGCATCGACGGCGGTGCCGGTCGAGGCGGTGGTGATCTCGGGCCGCGTCTGCGGCACCGGCGCTGATGGCTTGGGGGCCGCGGCTGTCGGCTTCGGATCGACCGCGGCCGTCTGAACCACAGGCTCCGCAGCTGCATCGACAACGGCGAGGCTGGCATTGGACGGGCCGGCAAATGCCGCGCTCAGATAATCGGCGGCAGGAATGCCAACGACGAGTAGCGCCCCGGCCCAGGCAAGGCCATTGCTCAATCGGCGATCGATTTTCATCAGTCCATTAGGCTCCGCATTGCGTCGCAATTGATCGGGCGATCAATGCAAACATGGTGGCCATTTTATGAACCACCTGTTCACAAGCTATTGCGAGTCGCCTGAACGGAGCCTGAACGTCATCTCGGTCGGCGTCCGAGGAGCCGTGCCAGCGCCAAGACCAGATTGGCCCGGTTAAGCGTATAGAAATGGAATTCGGTGACGCCCTCGTCGAGAAGTTCGGTCACCTGTTCAGCCGCCACCGCCGCTGCGACGAGCGCGTGCGTTTCCGGATCATCTTGCAGGCCTTCGAACCGATCGGCCAGCCAATCGGGTATGGAAGCGCCGCATCGCGCAGCAAAGCCCGAAATCTGCTTGAAGCTGTGGATCGGCTGAATGCCCGGCACGATCGGCGCCGAGATACCTGCCTTGCGGGCGCGTTCAAGGAAGCGCAGATAGTCCGCATTGTTGAAAAACATCTGCGTAATGGCACGATCGGCACCGTTGTCGATCTTGCGCTTGAGGTTGTCGATGTCCTCGTCCCAGTTGGCGCTCTGTGGGTGCTTTTCGGGATAGGCGGCGACGGAAATGTCGAAATCGCCCAGCTTGCGGATACCGGCCACAAGGTCCGCCGCGTTTTGATAGCCCTCAGGATGCGGCGTAAACGGCTGGCCGATGCCTTCCGGCGGATCGCCACGCAGCGCCACGATACGATTGACGCCTACGGCCTCGAAGCCGCGGATCACGTCGTTGATCTCGGCCTTGCTCGCACCCACGCAGGTCAGGTGGGCAGCGGCTGGCACGCCGGTGTCGGAGGTGATGTGACGTACCATGCGTAGGGTGCGCTCGCGCGTCGAGCCCCCTGCCCCATAGGTGACCGAAACAAAGCGCGGCCCGAGCGGGGCGAGCTTGTTGATCGATTCCCAGAACTTTTCTTCCATCGCATCCGTCTTGGGCGGGAAGAATTCGAAGGAAAGCTGGAGGTCGGGACGCTTGTCGGCAACGAGCCGGCTGGCGCGGAGATGGTCTTCGATCATTCTGTCTTTCCAATCTTTTGACGCTCGCCGAGGTGCCAAAGGCACACTGTCAGGCCGCCATCCATGTTCTTGGCCGGAAATTCACGCACCGAGCGAACTTCGAGGCTCGCCGCTTCCGCCCATCCGGTCACCTGTTCGCGCGACAGGCCAAGCCGCCGATGGGCGTGGTCGGTGCGCAAGAATTCGAGATTGTGCGGGGCGAAATCGACGATCAGCACTTCGCCGCCGCTTTTCAGCAGGCGCCGCGCCTGCGCCAGCATTCGGCCTGGATCGTCGAAATAATGCAGCACCTGGTGAATGACGAGGACATCTGCCGGGCCTATTGCCGGATCGAGCCCACCAATATCGCCAAGCCGCACCTGCGCATGGCTGATGCCGGATGCCGCCAGGCGCGAGCGGGCGACCGCGAGCATCTCCCGGCTCGAGTCGATGCCGATGGCGCGCTTGTAGACCGGCGCCAGAACCTCAAGCATGCGCCCGGTGCCCGTCCCCAGATCGACCAACAGATCGACCACCCGGCCGGCCAGTGTTTCGAGTATCGCATGCTCCACGGCGTCTTCGGGCACGTGAAGGGTCTTCAGCAGATCCCAGCTCTCGGCCACCTTGGCAAAGTAGGCGGCAGCGATCGCCTGCTGCGCCGCAATGGCTGCTGCCTGACGATTGCGGTCGCGCTCACGTGCCGGATCACTCGGATCAATGCGGGCGACGAGCCAGCGCGCCAATTCCGCGCCATGTCCGTGGGGCGCGAGGCCATAATAGGCCCACGCCCCTTCGGCATGACGCTGTATCAACCCCGCATCAGCTAGCAGCTTTAGGTGGCGCGAGACGCGGGGCTGGCTTTGATCGAGAATTTCGGTAAGGTCTTTGACCGAATGGTCGCCATCGGCCAAGAGCGCGAGGAGCCGCAAACGCGTGCTCTCTCCCGCTGCCTTCAAAACCCCGACCAGATCCGCCACGTCCAACTCCGCTAGATATAAAGATATCTTTATATCCGCTCGCGCGGCGGGTCCAGTAAAGTTTTTACGTCTTCCAGCGCTAAGCGGTCATCGCCTGCCGATCTTCCTGGCTAGCAGCATGGCGCTTGCGGAACGAGTGAGCGCGCCAGAGCTCGAAGATATTGCGCGCCTCTTCTTCCTCGAGCGCCTCGAAGCGGCTCGTGACCATGCGCTGGTGATCCTCGGTCGGCAGGTCGCGCCAGGGCAAGGTTGGAGCGATCGCCCCAAAAAGGTCCGGCTTGAGGCCTGCGGCGCGCAGGGCAACCGTCACCGCGGCATAATCCTGGCTCGCGAGCCATTTGACCACCGTTTCCGGCCCGACACGCAGCATCACGGCCATCGCCGCCGCAGCGTGGTGCCCATAACCGAAGCGGGCGAACCGGGCCAAAGCACGGTCATCGAGCTGCTTGCGGTCGGCCAGGGCGCGAACCTGATTATAGGCAACCTTCCATTCCTGTGCATTGAACCCAGCGCGGTTGCGCATGCGCTTATAGACGACCGCATTGACCTTGCCGGCGGTGATGGGATCGAACCGTCCATCGACCTCGCCCAGGGTTTCGAGCACCTTATCGGCCACCGAGTCGATCTCGCCGCGCAGCGATTTCCAGTCGATCTCGGCGCGGTTGCGCAGGTCTTCCGCGATCGCCGCATCGCTGGTCGCGCGCGCCACCAGCTTTTCGAGTGCCGCCTTGCCGATTTCGGCATTGGCATTGCGTACGAGCTTGATGACCGATGCGGTGTCGCCATGTTCGACAATCGCCTCGCCGACACGTTCGGTGACGGTGGCGCGACCGGCAATAGCCAGACGATGGGCCTCGGAATGCTTTTCGATGATGTCGATCAGGTCGTCATCGCTGAGCACGTTGGAAAATTCGAGCAGCGGCCGTGCGACCTCGATATCGTCATTGGCGAGCTTGACCACGACCGTGCCGGGGGCCCTTTGCAGGGGCGCGAGGATTTTCGCAACATGGGCACGCGCTTCGACCTCGACGAGTTCGGCGAGGAGGCATAGCGCCTCGTCATATTGGGCGACCTGCTCGTCCTCGCACCGATCGGAAACGAAGCTGAAGAGCTTGGCCATGTTGCGGAACAACTGGTCCCGCTCCGAATGGCTGTCCTCGCCATTCAGGACCCGAAAGCTCGCAAATGCACGGCGGCCTTCTTCGAATTCACTCATAACCCACTCCGGCGAGGAAACGCATCGAAATGGCACGTTGCGCGGCAACTCGCTTGAGAGTGCTGAAGGCAATGAAGAGCAATTAAGTCAAATTGCCGAAATCCTAACGCATTAAAAAACCCCGGAGATTTTTCTCCAGGGTTTTCGCACCCTCGTATCTATCCGGATGCCTAGCGGAGGTCGAACCGATCCGCGTTCATGACCTTCACCCAGGCCGCAATAAAGTCCTTGGTGAAGCGCGGTTGCGAGTCGGTCTGCGCATAAACTTCGGCAAAGGCGCGCAACTGCGAATGCGATCCGAAGATCAGATCGACGCGTGTCCCGGTCCACTTGAAGGCGCCGCTGGCGCGGTCATGGCCCTCATAGACGCCTTCTTCGCCCGCCTTGGGCTGCCAGACGGTGTCCATGCTCAATAGATTGAGGAAGAAGTCGTTAGTCAGCGCTTCGGGCCGCTCGGTGAGAATACCGTGGTCATTGGTGCCGATCTTGAGAACGCGCAGGCCACCGACGAGCACGGTCATTTCCGGCCCGGTCAGGCGCAAAAGGTGCGCCTTGTCGACCAGCGCCTCCTCCTGCTCCATGAAGCTGCGCGCCTTGTTATAATAATTGCGGAACCCATCGGCCCGCGGCTGCAGCGCCTGGAAGGAAAGAACGTCGGTCTGCTCCTGCGACGCGTCCACCCGGCCCGGCGTGAAGGGTACGGTGACCTCCTGCCCGGCCGCCCGCGCCGCCTTTTCGATGCCGACGCCGCCAGCAAGCACGATCAGGTCGGCCAGCGAAACCTTCTTGCCGCCGAACTGCGCCGCATTGAAATCCGCCTGCACGCCTTCGAGCTTGGACAAGACAG
Organism: Devosia soli; assembly: GCF_000970455.1. GTDB lineage: Bacteria > Pseudomonadota > Alphaproteobacteria > Rhizobiales > Devosiaceae > Devosia > Devosia soli. The sequence goes on from NZ_LAJG01000014.1 coordinate 392,607, forward strand.
TCGCCAGCTGAGCCGGCTTGTTGACCTCCCAATCCTTCTGCGGGGCAAGCCGGATTCGTGCGCCATTGGCGCCGCCGCGCTTGTCCGAACCACGATAGCTCGCGGCCGAGGCCCAGGCCGTTCCCACGAGTTCGGCAACGGACAGGCCGGTATCGAGAATCTTCTGCTTGAGGACGCTGACGTCAGCGTCGTCGATCAGCGGATGATCGACAGCTGGGATGACGTCCTGCCAGATCAGGTCTTCCGCCGGCACTTCCGGGCCGAGGTAGCGAACCTTGGGGCCCATATCGCGGTGGGTCAATTTGAACCAGGCGCGGGCGAAAGCATCGGCGAACTGGTCCGGGTTTTCGAGGAAGCGACGGGAGATCTTTTCGTAGATCGGGTCGAAGCGCAGCGAAAGGTCGGTGGTCAGCATGGTCGGGCGATGCTTGCGCGCCGGATCGAACGCGTCGGGAATGACGTGATCGTCGGTCTTCGCCACCCACTGCTTGGCGCCGGCCGGGCTGGTCGTGAGTTCCCACTCATACTTGAAGAGGTTCTCGAAGTAGAAGTTGCTCCAGGTCACCGGCGTCTGCGTCCAGGTGACTTCGAGACCCGAGGTAATGGCATCCTTGCCGACACCCGTGCCGAATGAGCTCTTCCAGCCAAGGCCCTGGTCCTCGAGATCGGCGCCTTCCGGTTCGGCCGCGATCAGTGACGGATCGCCTGCACCATGGGTCTTGCCAAAGGTGTGTCCGCCCGCGATCAGCGCCACGGTTTCTTCGTCGTTCATCGCCATGCGGGCAAAGGTTTCGCGAATATCGCGCGCCGCCGCGACCGGGTCGGGATTACCCGCGGGACCTTCGGGATTGACGTAGATAAGGCCCATCTGCACGGCGCCGAGCGGCTCTTCGAGCTGGCGTTCGCCCGAATAACGCGAATCGCCGAGCCAAGTGCCTTCCGGACCCCAATAGAGTTCTTCCGGCTCCCAGACGTCGGCGCGGCCACCGGCAAACCCAAAAGTCTTGAAGCCCATCGATTCGAGCGCGACATTGCCGGTCAGGATCATCAGGTCGGCCCAGGAAATCCGGTTGCCGTACTTCTGCTTGATCGGCCAGATGAGGCGCCGCGCTTTATCGAGGCTGGCATTGTCCGGCCAGGAATTAAGCGGGGCAAACCGCTGCTGACCCATTCCGGCGCCGCCGCGCCCGTCGGTGATGCGATAGGTGCCGGCGCTGTGCCAGGCCATGCGGACGAAGAGCCCGCCATAGTGACCGAAATCCGCCGGCCACCAATCCTTGGAATCGGTCATCAACGCATGGAGGTCAGCCTTGACCGCCGCAAGATCGAGCTTCTTGAATTCCTCGGCATAGTCAAAATCGGGGCCGAGCGGATTCGAAAGCGAGGAATTGGCGTGGAGCTTGCCGACGTCAAGGGAAGTCGGCCACCAGTCGCGGTTGCTATGCCCGCGCCCGCGGCCCTTGCCGCCCTGACCGCCATGATCGACCGGACACTGGCCGCCGGAGGCTTGGGCGTGGGGATCGGTTGATTGCTTGTCGTCCATGGTGGGCTCCTACGTGCTGCTAACGCGGGTTATATTCAGGTGACTTCCATTAGGCCAATCGATAAATCTTTCCCTGCCGATAGGAGGAGCTTATCGTGACGGTCACCCTCAAGCAAATGAGATACGCCATCGCTGTGGCGCGAACGCGACATTTCGGACATGCCGCCAACGAATGCGCCGTTTCCCAGCCTGCCTTATCCCAGCAGATCATGATGCTCGAAACCGTATGCGGAACACCGCTCTTTGATCGGCTCAGATCCGGCGTGCGGCTAACCCCCTTTGGTCGCGACTTCGTTGAACTCGCCAAGGCGGCTCTGAGCGCATCCGAAGCGCTCGATGATTTCGCGCTGCGCCGCAAGGGCAAGCCCAACCGCCCGATCCGCTTCGGGCTCATCCCCACGGTAGCGCCCTATCTCCTGCCCGAGATTTTTCCCGCGCTGACCGACCACCTGCCGGACCTCAAATTCATCGTCAGCGAGGCGCGCACCGAAAGCCTCCTCGAAGGCCTTGGCGATGGCAGTCTCGATATCGCCCTGATTGCCTCGGATCCGCCCGCTGGCGGTCCGCGGCTCGTCACGGCGCTGCTTTTCGAAGACGCATTTGTGCTCGCCACCCCGAGCGCCGAACCGACTTCGGAGCCCGTATCGCTCGAAAAGCTTCCGCCCGATCGCATCCTGTTGCTCGATGAAGGCCACTGTTTCCGCGATCAAACGATTTCCGCCTGCCGGCTCGAAGGCGAACGATCGACCCGCACCTTCGCAGCCACCTCGCTCTCGACCATCGTCGAATTCGTGGCCAACGGCCAGGGCGTTACCCTCCTGCCCCAGATTGCCCTGCGTAAGGAGGCGAGCGATCCACGCATCGCCGTCCATCGCCTCGACGATCCCCATGCCGGGCGGCAACTTGCCCTCGTCTGGCGCGAGGGAACGCCTCTCGGCGAAACATTCGAGGCCATCGGCGATGTCATTCGTAAAAGCCGGCCAAACGCGCAGGCATAGGGCGAACGACGCTCAGGCCCCGCGGGCGAAGTTCCGCTGCCGAAAACTATCGTAGGAAAAAACGGCCAGCGACAGCCAGATCAACGCAAAGCTCAGGAGCCGCGTCGCGTTGAGATGTTCGCCAAAGAGTAGAACAGCGACCAGAAACTGGATCGATGGCGCCAGATACTGAAACATGCCGATCGTTGTCAGCCGCAACCGCCTTACGCCATAGGCAAAGAGCAGCAGGGGAACCGCGGTGGCCGGTCCGGTCAGGACGAGAAGACCCATCGTCATCGGATCGGCATGCGGACCCAACCCATTGCTCGCGATATTGAAGATCACGTAGCCCAGCGCAAATGGCGCCGCGACCACGGTTTCGGCAAACAGCCCCGAAGCCGGGCCCGAAGGCGCCGTCTTGCGGAAGAATCCATAAAAGCCGAAGGTCAGCGCCAGGCTGATGGCGATGAACGGAAATTTGCCGAGCCCAACGGCTTGGATGGCGATTGCGACCACGGCAATGCCGATCGCGATCGTCTGCAAGCGATTTTGCCGCTCGCCTAGAATCAGCATGCCGATGGCGACGTTAACCAAGGGATTGATGAAGTAGCCAAAGCTTGCTTCCAGGACCTGCCCCGTCTCGACCGCCCAGACATAGAGCAGCCAATTGATGACGAGCAGCGTCGTCGCGAGCGCGATGATCCGGAATGTTTTCCAGTCGGTCAGCAGGCGCCGCACTTCCTGGAAACCACTGCCAGAAGCCAGGATCACCGCCAGCAGGACGAGCGAAAACAGCGTCCGCTCGGCAACGATCAGCACCGAGCCGGCGGCTTCAAGCACGTGGAAGAGGATCGGCAGAAACCCCCAGAAGAGATAGGCGCCAAGCGCCGCTACCACGCCTTTGCGGGTCTCATTGGGATCGGCAGGGAGGGGCGTCGAGACGGGCGCGACGACGTCTGGCGCCTGTTCGGGCAAGGTCATGGAAGAACTCCGCTCCACCTGGAGCGCCGTCCACACCTAGCAAGCCACCACCCCGTGGACCAATGATAGTTTGTGATCGAGAGGTCCCGCTTTGCTGATGGCAAACGGCCAACCTTTTGCCGCGCCGCTGCGTTTGGCTATGGGTCCGCGAAGCGCGGACCGGATCAAAGAACATGCAGGAGCTGCAGATGAAAAAGACCGTTACCTGGATTTTGATCGCCGATGGCACCCAGGCCCGTGTTCTCGAACACAATGGCCCTGGCAAGGGCCTGTCGACCATCAAGGATCTCGATTGGTCAATCGAGCCGCTCCAGAGCCAGGATATCGACAGCGATAAGCCCGGACGCGGCCATTCTTCCGCCGGCTCGGCGCGCTCATCGATGGAACCCAAGACCGATCCGGCGCAGCACCGGGAAGCCGAGTTCGTGCGCTCGGTGGCCGCCGTGCTCGACAAAAAAGCCAAGGAAGGCGCCTTTGACCGCCTCGTCGTCGCGGCAGCGCCGATCGCCCTCGGCAATTTCCGCAAGGCCATGTCCGATCACGTCAAGAAGGCGATCGTCGCCGAACTCGACAAGGACCTGACCAACCTGCCGACGCCCAATATCGACAAGCATCTCGACGGCATCATCGCCGTCTGACGGAAAAGGCCGGAGCGAACCTCCGGCCTTTTCTTTTTTTGCCTTCAGGCATTTACCCGCTTATCCAGATTAGACTGTGGAACTCACTCGGGCGGCACTTCTTCGCTCTCTTCATCCACATCGAACTCGCCTTCGTCGCCAGCCAGAGCATCGAGGAACTCCTCGAGCATGCGGTTGATCATCTCCGGCTGCTCGATGCTCGGAATATGCGCGGCGCCCTCGAGCACAGCGGCAAACGAATTCGGCATGGTCTCGGAAAGGTGCTCGTGCCGCTCGATCAAGGCCGTGAAATCTTCGTCGCCGACGATCAGCATTGTCGGCGCAGTCACCTGACCGACGCGCGACCAGGCATCCGGCTCGTCCTCGATCTGCGTTAGGGCCGGCTTGGTCAGTGCCTTGGCATTCATGTCGAAAAACAGCTCGCGCACCGCGCCGCCGACCCGCCCGCTCTGCGCCCGCGGCCCGTCGAGCCATTCATGCGCCTGCACCTTGTTCATCATTTCGAGGTCGCCGCGCTCCCAGGCGTCTTCCTCGACCATTTCGATGCCGCGCTCTTCCTCTGTCGCACTCCAAGGCGCTCCGGTGATCGAGGTTCCGATCAAAACGAGCCCGATCACCCTGCCGGGATGGCGCAGGGCGAAATCTACCGCGACACCGCCTCCCAGCGAACAGCCGACAAAAATGGCGGCATGAATATCGAAGGCGTCCAAGACCGCTTCGAGATCGTCCACATGGCTGAACGCCTCGTCAGCGCTGGTGCTGTCGCCATAGCCGCGCCGGTCATAGGCGATCGCATGCCAGCCGTTTTCGGCCGCAACCCGCATCTGCTCATGCCACATGCGATGGTCGCAAACCCCGGCATGGAGAAAAACAACCGGCAAACCGTCCCCGGTCTCGACCCCAATAAGTTCGGCACCATCGAGCTCGATGGCAAATTCGTCCATTACCACGCGCAGATTTCCGTGTCGGTTGCGTCGCTTTCCCAGCAGGCGCCGTCATCCTCGGAGCGATAATAGGTGCCCGGCAGCGGCACGGAACGGCCGCCCGCCTCGAAGACTGCGCTCGCAAAACCCTTGCCGTCCTCTTCAATCCACATTTCGAAGGTCGGCTTGCCCTCGGCCTCGATCCGGAAACTGCCGGCATCGTCGAGCCGCTCGAAGACGCAGTCATATTCGCCATCGTCGGTCGTAAAGCATGTCGCGTCCTTGGCAAGGACCGCCGGCGCGATACTCATGCCGAAAAGGAGGGTAGCCGCTAAAACAGCAAATTTCATTCGAACACCGAAGCACAGAATTTCGTATCGTTCCGAAGGGCCCGCCAGCAGCCGGGTTGACCCGGGAGTGGCTCGAAAATGCCAAGTTCAACGGGCCGTTGGCCCGGCGTCGCATCGGCCGGTATGCGGTAGCCGAGGCCCTCATCGTCGTCTGTCAGTGCGAAAGCGAACACCTGGCCATCGGGCAGACCGAAGGTCAGCCCGCCACCGTCCGTCGCCACATCGCAATCGAAAGTGTCGTAATCCGTCAACGAGCATTGGCCCTTGTCGGCCGATGCCGGCGTCGCGAGGGCAAGGCTGACCACCAGCATCGCCCCCGTGAACATTGTCTTCATGCATTCCCCCAGAACGCCAATTCAGTCCCGAGCCCAAGGCTCAGGCTCTTGAGCTTATGGCAGAAAGCACAATAAGCCCAATGGGTTTTATCGTGCATCGGAGGCAATGGTAAAGCCGTCAGGCGCTTTATGATCAGGCCCCGGCGCGCGCCAGCAGCGGGGAGAGAGCTCGTTCGACATCCTGCGGCGAATAGGGCTTCATGATCACCGCATGGTCTTGCCACTCCGGTGGCAGTCCATCACGGCCATAGCCGGTCGCGAAAAGCAGCGGAATGCCGCGTTGCGCCAGGATTTCCGCAGCCGGAAACACTGTCGTGCCGCCGATATTGACATCGAGAATGGCCGCATCGACCTCGCCCACGGCCTGCGCCTGGGTCACCGCCTGGTCGAGCCGCATGGCCTGGCCGACGACTTCGCAACCGAGGTCGGCAAGAATGTCTTCGAGGTTGAACAGCACCAGCGTTTCGTCTTCGACCACGAAAATGCGGCGTCCATCAAATTTACCCAAGGGTCAGCTCCCGAGCGAGGTAGGCGGCCGGCGGTATGACGAGGCGCGCAGAAAGGCCGGCAGGCTGGTAGCGCAGGTCAAGCTGCCCTCCCAGTTCGCCGGTGACGACAGTATCGAGCAGGCGTGAGCCGAAGCCCCGGCGTGCAGGCGCAATAGCAGGCGGACCGCCTTCCTCGCGCCAATCGATGACGAGATTAGTGGCTTCATCAGACGACCAGTTCACAGAGAGCTTGCCCTCGGGCACAGAAAGGGCGCCATGGCGAATGGCGTTGGTTGCCAGTTCATGAAGCAGCAGCGCCAAGGCAATCGTCGCCTTCGAATTGACCACGAGACGCGGACCTTCACAGCTAATCTGGCCATCGCCATAAGCACTAAGCTCCTGGACGACCAGGCAGCCGATTTCGGTGTCGTGCCAGTTGCGATCGCTCAGCATGTTATGCGCCTTGGCAAGCGCGGTGATCCGCGCCTGAAAGGCGTCCCGCGCCGTGGCGGGATCGGCTGTGCTGCGCAGCGTCTGGCTGGCGATCGATTGCACGGTCGCCATCGTGTTGTTGACGCGGTGATTGAGTTCATCGATGAGGATGCGTTGCCGCTGCGTGGCACGCACGGCCTCTGTTCGATCCATGCCTTGCACGAAAACACCGGTAATGGTGCCATCGGCATCGCGGATCGGGTGATAGGTAAAGTCGAGGAAGGTTTCTTCCGGCGGCTTGCCTTCGGACCGCACCAGCATGACGCGGGCACCTTCGGCCTGATGCACATAGCCCTCGCTGAACACGCGATCGAGGAGCTCGATCAGTCCCTGCCCCCGGATTTCCGGCAGCGCGTCGGCAACGGTATGACCGACCACGCTTCGGCCGCCGACGAGGCGCAGATAGGAGTCCGACGCAAAGGTGAAAACATGCCGAGGCCCCGAAAGCACGGCAAAGAATGCCGGCGCCTGCTGGAAAAGCCGGCGGAAATCGGCATTTGACGCTTCCGCCTCACGGGTACGCTCGATCAGCTGCGTCTCGGCAGAAAGCGCCGTGAAGGGCACGGTCGATGCTGCGCGCATCCGCGCGATTTCTGTTACGTCGACGGTATTTTGAAGCACATAGCGAACACTACCGCCCTCGTCGAGGACCGGCACATGGACGGCCGTCCAAAAGCGCTCTTCCATTTCGCCTTCGGCACTTCGAGCGATCGGATAGGCAAGATAAGGCAGCGTGTCCGGCTTGCCGGTTGCCATCACCCGATCGAAGGACTCGCGCAAGCGCCGGCCACTTTCTCCAGAATTGGGAAACAGGTCGAACAGGTTTTCGCCGAAGATGTCACTGAGCTCGCGCCCCACCGTTTCGAGATACGCGCGGTTGGCGGTGACGTAGCGGAGTTCTTTGTCAAGAAGCATGAATGGGCTGGGCAACACATCGAAGATGCGTGCGAAATCGACCTCATCCATGCGTCAAAACCCCATAGCGACTGCGAGCCGACTTGCGACCCGCATCCTTACAAAACGCGAAAGTGCCCTACCCGTTCCAGCCAGGCGAGAATTTATTCGAAGCGCAGTTGGGAGGTGACTTCGAGGTTGCGGTCGCGGCGTGCAGGCTTGCCATCCTCTGGCCGATGCGCTTCGAGTGCGGCATCGCGTTCGCGGATCAACCCGCCGATCTGTTCCTCATAGCCAACGACGATCGCCGTCAGCCATCGATTGACCAGATACGACGGTCTCGGCATCTGCATATCGAATTGGCCCAGCAGCTTGATAGTCGCTTCGGCATCAAGCCAATCGTCGCCCACGACCCATTGGTTGACCGTAAAAAGCCGCAAAAGCCGCCCGTTAGCGTCGACCCCGACTGCAACGAGGTGGTGAATGGGTCCCTGTGGCCCGGCAGGCCGCACGAAGCAGTGGAAGTGACCGTGCTCGACGGAGCCTTCTTCGGCCGGGTGGCAATGGTAAAACCACTGCGCATTGCTTGCCGGATCGAACATGTCGCCCGGCGGATAATGGTCCCATGCCGCGATCTCCGACACATCCCGAAAAGTCTCGCTCAACACGCTGAGACCGCCTTTGGCGAGAATATTCTCGCAAAAGGCAATTTCGGCGAGCGCCTGTTCGCGGGCGCTCGTCATCCGGACGTTCCGACCACGAGTTCCGGGGCTTCCTGCCCTGCCGGTTTGGTCGCCGGTGGTGGCGGTGGCGACTTCAGCTGGGGTGTTTCAGCCGCAGGCCGCGTCGCCGGCGGTGGCGGCGGAGCCTTCTTCGTTGGCGCCGCAGGTGGCGTTGCTGGCGGCGGCGGTGCGGCCTTCAAAGGAGCGCCTGCGGCGCAGGGCGCTGCACCGGCCGCGCATGGTGCAAGGGCAGCTCCAGCCGCACACGGCGCTGCGCCAGCAGCGCATGGCGCCGATGCTGTGGTTGCCGTATCGACCGCTGCAGACGGACGCGGCGGGACCGGATTGGTGACATGATCATAAGCGACGGCAGCGGTCGTGACGGCGAGGGCAGCGCCAAAAAGAAGCGTGTTGCGCGTGCTCATTTCTTGGCAAACCCATCAAGACCAAAAACCGGACGCAGCCAGACCCCGGCGAACGAGCCGACAAAGGCCGCGGCGAACCACAGCCAGCCATGAAGACTGCCCGTGGCAATGCCGGAAAACAGCGCCCCGATATTGCAGCCAAAAGACAGCCGGGCGCCATAGCCCATCAACAGCCCGCCGATGACGGCAGCGAGCAGAGAGCCAAGCGGGAGCTTGGCTTTCGGCGCAAATTTTCCTGCTACCGCTGCGGCCAGCGCCGCACCGAGCACGAGGCCGAAATCCATCACCGAAACCGTATCCGCCAACACGCTGGAATTGAGCGCCTCTGCCTGCGCCGGCCACGTCCAGAACTCCCAGGTCCCGACGGGTATCCCGACAGCCGACGCGATTTTCGCCCCCCAAAGTCCGAAGCCATAGGTGATCGACCAGGGATGCCCAGCTACCAGCAGCGTCGCGATGTTGAGCAGCGCCAGCGCCAGCCCTGCCCCAACGAGCGGCCACGGGCCATAAAGGATCCAGCTCCAGCCCTGGCGCGCCGGCGCCGGTTCCGGCTCGATATTGCCGTGGACGCGCTTTTCGATCAGCGCCGTAACGAGCGCCACAATGGCAAGGCCGGCAATTGTCGCCGCCAAGGCAAAACCCACGCCGAGTTCAGCACCAAGGCTGATCGCTGGAAAGGACGGCTGCGCCAGCCAGAACGGCAGATGGGCAGTGCCTACCAGCGCTCCAACGATAAAGAAAACCAACGTCACCAGCATGCGTGCCGAGCCGCCGCCGACGGTGAATAGCGTACCCGAGCCGCAACCGCCGCCCAGTTGCATGCCAAGGCCAAAAATGCCTGCCCCCAGCAACACGGAGACCCCGACTGGCGCCATTGCCCCGACCATGGCCTGTCCGCCAATATTGCCTGCCGCCACCAGCGGAATCATCGCCAGCGCCGCAACGCCGATGGTCAGCATCTGCGCCCGCATGCCGCGGCCGCGCTTTTCCACCACCATGCGCTTCCAGCCGCCGGTGAAGCCGAACGAGCCGTGATAGAGCGCCACGCCCAGCCCGCCACCGATCAGAAACAGCGCCCCCTGCCGCAGGTCCACCTGCCAGGTGATGAAGGCAATGCCGATGAGCAGCATCGCGGCGGCAACGAAAAGCGGAGATCGGTCCACCACCGCTGGCGGCAGGAATTTTGGCGCAGATGCGGAAATATCGCTCATGATTCTCAAAGTGCAGAAGTTCTAAAAGGTTTGGATGCTGCAGCCTTCCGGCGCAACATCCAATTAAGTGACTATTCCTCAGCGGCCGTCGTTGCCGGGCTTGTCCCGGCAATCCATTCTGAGACCGCATGGACCACCCGGACAGGCCGGGTGGTGACGGTCACTGGAAAGCCTCGTCAACCTTACTGGATCGGACGCGCCGGATCCGCAGCCCATTCGGCCATCGAGCCGTCATACATGGACGTGTTCTTGTTGCCACCCACTTCATGCAGGGCAAACCAGGCGATCGACGCCCAGTGGCCGGTATTGCAGAAGACGATATTCTTCTCGTCCTTGCCAAGGCCAATGGCCTGTTCGAGCGCGGCAACGGTTTCCGGTTGGGCGAAGCTCGCATACTCGGCGCTGTAGAGTTTGGAATGCGGCAGGTTGATCGCGCCGGGAATAGTGCCTTCCGTGCGCACGACCGGGCTCTTGGACTGCCCCAGATACTGTTCTTCCGGACGGCCATCGATCAGCTTGGTGCCATCGGCCAGCGCTGCTTCCACGTCCGCGGTCGTGGCGCGCATCTCGGGCCGCACATTCACCGGGAACTCTGCCGGAGCGGCTGTCGCAGCATCCGCGACACGCTCAAGACCGGCCGCGTCATACTGGCGCCAGCCGCCATCGAGGATCGAAACTGCGTCATGGCCGAGATACTTGAAGGTCCAATAGATGCGCGTCGCGCCGCCGAATTCTGACGAATCCGTGCCCCATGGCACGATGATCACATGGTCGTCGCCATCGATACCGAGATCGCCAATCAGCTTGCCGATTTCTGCGTCGGGTGGAATTTGGCCCGGCACGCCATCGACCTCGGTGCGCCAGCCATAAGAGGCATAAGGCGCAACCACGGCATTGGCGATATAGGGAAATTCCCCCAGATCCGTGCCCTCGATATCGTCGCGGATGTCGATGATCTTGACGTTGTCGTCTCCCGCATGCGCCTTCAGCCATTCGGCGGTGACGAGTGGGGTGACATCCTGAGCGATAGCAACAAGCGGCGTTGCGACAACGAAAGCGGCGGCAACGGCGACTGCAGTGAGACGCATGGCAATTCTCCGATGAAATATGCCGGAAAATCTATAGCCAAAGGGTCGAGAAAGCCAAGGCAAGCGGCCCAAATGCTGAGCCCTTGTTAGAAATCACGCTTCCCGGCCTGACGATTAGCGCAAAAATTTTGTGCAATCGTTTTTAGTGAACGGTGTGGCGCATCCAGCCAAGCCGGATGCGCCCTAATAATTACCGCGTCAGTGGCTTGTACGTCGCGCGCTTCGGGTTAACCGCATCTGCACCCAGACGTCGCACCTTGTCGGCCTCGTAGTCCTGGAAATTGCCCTCAAACCACTCGACATGGCTGTCGCCTTCAAAGGCCAGCATGTGCGTCGCCAGACGATCGAGGAACATGCGGTCGTGGCTGATGATCACGGCGCAGCCGGCAAATTCCTCCAGCGCCTCTTCGAGCGCGGCGAGGGTTTCGGTGTCGAGATCGTTGGTCGGCTCGTCGAGGAGCAGGACGTTGGCGCCCGATTTCAGCATCTTGGCCAGATGCACGCGGTTGCGCTGGCCACCGGAAAGATTGCCGACCTTCTGCTGCTGGTCCCCGCCCTTGAAATTGAAGGTCGAGGTATAGGCGCGCGAGTTCATCTCGCGCTTACCGAGCATCAGGATTTCGTCGCCGCCAGAAATCTCTTCCCAGACGGTCTTGTTCGGATTGAGCGCATCGCGGCTCTGGTCGACATAGCCCAGGTGCACGTTTTCGGCCACCGTCACGGTGCCGCTATCGGGCTTTTCCTGGCCGGTCAGCATCTTGAAGAGCGTAGTCTTGCCCGCGCCATTCGGCCCGATAATCCCGACGATACCGCCCGGCGGCAGGTTGAAGGAAAGATTTTCGATCAGCACGCGATCGCCGAAGGACTTGGTGAGGCCCTCGACATCTATGACATTGTGCCCGAGGCGCTCGCCCGGCGGAATGATGATCTGGGCGGTGTGCGACTGGGTGCGGGCTTCATTGACCTTGACCAGTTCGTCATAGGCGCGGATACGCGCCTTGGACTTCGCCTGACGGGCCTGCGGGCTCTGGCCCATCCACTCCTTTTCGCGTTCCAGCACCTTGGCGCGGGCCGCGTCTTCACTCTTTTCCTGCGCAAAGCGCTTGGCCTTGGCGTCGAGGTAAGCGGAATAATTGCCTTCATAGGGCACGCCGCGGCCACGATCGAGCTCGAGGATCCACCCGGTGACATTGTCGAGGAAATAGCGGTCGTGGGTGATGATCAGTACCGCCCCTTCGAATTCGCGCAGGTGCCTTTCGAGCCAGGCCGTGGTTTCGGCGTCGAGATGGTTGGTCGGTTCGTCGAGCAGCAGCAGGTCGGGCTTGGAGAGCAGCAGCGCGCAGAGCGCCACGCGACGCTTTTCACCGCCCGAGAGATTGGTCACGTCAGCATCGCCCGGCGGGCAGCCAAGCGCTTCCATGGCCACTTCCACCTGCGATTCGAGATCCCAGAGATTCTGGCTGTCGATAATGTCCTGAAGCTTGCTCGCCTCGTCGGCAGTCTCGTCGGAATATTCCATCATCAACGCATTGTAGCGGTCGACGATGTCCTTCTTTTCCTTGACGCCCATCATCACGTTGCCCAGCACGTTGAGCGCCGGATCAAGCTGCGGCTCCTGAGCGAGATAGCCGACCTTGGCGCCATCGGCAGCCCAGGCCTCGCCGGTAAATTCGGTGTCGATGCCGGCCATGATCTTGAGCAGTGTCGACTTGCCCGAGCCGTTCGGGCCGAGGATGCCAATCTTGGCGTCGGGGTAGAAAGACAGGTGAATGTTATCCAGCACCTTCTTGCCGCCGGCATAGGCTTTCGACATTCCGTGCATGTGATAGATAAACTGGCGGGCCATGCGGGGTGATCCTCAGGTGAGAGATTTGCGCCGTATTTAGGGGATAGCTATCAGCGAGGCAACCGCTGCAGGTGGTTGCTCCGCCTTTGATCCTGCTCTGCTTCCGCGCGCCAGCCGCAATACTGGAGAATTCGCCGCACCATGCATCGTCCGACGTATGCCCTTCTGGCTGCCCTTCTGGTGGCCGCGCCTGTCATGGCACAGGAAACGCCTCCGCCCCAGGTCAGCCACTTCACTCTCGAAAACGGCCTCGAACTCGTCGTCATCCCAGATCGCCGCGCCCCGGTCGTTACCCATATGGTATGGTATCGAGCCGGCGCCGCCGACGATCCGGCGGGTCAGTCGGGCGTTGCCCACTTCCTCGAACATCTGATGTTTAAGGGCACGGAAAAATATCCGGCTGGCGCGCTCGAAGGCATGGTCAACGAGCTTGGCGGTGAGACCAACGCCTTCACCAATGCCGATGTCACGGTCTATTTCCAGACCGTCCCGCCTGACGCACTCCCCACGATGATGGATATCGAGGCGGATCGCATGCGCAATCTCGTGCTGCCGCCCGAGGTGATCGATGCCGAACGCGCGGTCGTGCTCGACGAGCGCCGCCAGCGCGTCGAATCGCAGCCGCAGTCGATCCTGGCCGAAGAGATGGCGGCAACGCTGTTTCAAAACCACCCCTATCGCGTGCCGATCATCGGCTGGGCGCATGAAATCGAGGCTCTCAGCCGCGAGGAAGCCTTGAGCTTTTACGATCGCTACTACGCGCCGAACAACGCGCTGGTGATCGTTACCGGCGATGTTGACGCCGACGCGGTCCGCCAAATGGCCGAAGAGACCTATGGCAAGGTCGAACGCGGCCCCGACCTGCCACCGCGCGACCGCGCCGTAGAACCGCCGCATGACACGAGCCGCACCGTGACGCTCCAGGATGCGCGCGTCTCCCTTCCGAGCTTCTCGCGCAATTGGCTCGTGCCGAGCTACCGGCAGGCTGAAAACCGTGAAGCCGAGGCGCTCGACGTACTTGCTGCAATCTTGAGCGATGGCCCGCAAAGCCGGCTCTATCAGGAGCTCGTCGTCAAAACCGGCATCGCCGCGCAGGTCGGCGCGAGCTATAGCGGCGGCGCTTATGACGATGCCGGTTTTTCTCTTTACGGCACGCCCCGCCCCGGCACGAGCATGGAGGCGCTGGAAACGGCAGTCTATGCAGAATTGAACAAGATCATCGAAACCGGCATTACCGATGCCGAACTCGAACGGGTCAAAAACCGCTTTATTCGCAGCACGATCTTCGCGCGCGACGAACAGGCCAACATGGCGCAGACCTATGGGCTCTGGCTCACGACCGATCGTTCGGTCGAAGACGTCGCGCTCTGGCCCGACCGGATCCGCGAGGTGACAGTCGAAGACGTCCAGGCCGTGGCCACCAAATATCTCCGCCCGACCATTGCGGTCACGGGCTACCTGCTTCCCCTCGCCGAGGAGAAAACTCCATGATCGCGCCGCTCACCCTTCTCCGCCGTGTCCTTCCCGCGGTCGTTGCGCCCTTGCTCGTCCTTGCGCTTGCTCTGCCGGCTCAGGCCGAGGTAGCGTTCAGGGCCATTACCTCCCCTGGCGGTATCAAGGCCTGGATGGTCGAGGATTACACGGTCCCCATCGTCTCCATCGGCTTCGCCTTCGAAGGCGGCGCCGCGCAGGATCCGGATGACAAGATCGGCCTTGCCTCGCTGATGTCGTCCCTCTTCGATGAAGGTGCAGGCGATCTCGACAGCGATGAGTTTCAGACCAGGCTCGATGAAGTCGGTCTCGAAATGGGCTTTTCGGCCGGGTTCGATGCCTTTAGCGGCTTTGCCCGTATGCTCGCCGACGAACGCGATAGCGCAACCAAACTTCTCGCCCTTGCCGTCAACAAGCCGCGCTTTGATCAATCAGCCATTGACCGCATGCGCGACCAGATTCTGGCGGGCCTTGCCGCCCGCGCTCGCGATCCGAACTATGCAGCGGGCCGCATGTGGAACGAGGCGCTCTTCGGAAACCACCCCTACGCCCGTCCGCAGGAGGGCACCGCCGAGACACTGGCCAGCATCACCGCGAATGATCTCCGCCAGCTACACCAGTCGATCTTTGCTCGCGATACGCTCAAGATCGGCATTGTCGGTGCGCTCGACGAAGCCGCCGCCGGCGAGCTCATCGACACGGTCTTCGGCACCCTGCCCGCTGCGCCCAAGCTCAAGGAGATCGTGGCGGCCGAACTCAGCTTTGGCGAGGATTTCGCTGTCGACTATCCGCTTCCACAGACTTCGATCAACCTCGCCTATCCCGGCGTCAACGAAAAGGACCCGGATTTCTTCCCCGCCTTCGTGATGACGGAAATGCTTGCCGGCGGCAGCTTGCTGTCCGAACTCAATGTCGAAGTCCGGGAAAAGCGCGGGCTGAGCTATGGCGTCTCGGGAGGCCTCGTCAATCTCGACCACGCCGACGCTCTCACCATCGGCACCTCGACCCGCCCGGACCAGGCTGCCGATGCAATTGAGGTGATCCGCGAAACGCTGGCCCGCATGGCGGCGGATGGCCCAGACCCGGCAGCGCTTGAACGCACCAAGCGCTACCTGATCGGCGCCTACCCGATCAATCAGCTCCGTTCCTCGGTCGCCATCGCCAGCACCATGGTTACGCAACAGCTCCATGGCCTGCCGATCGACCACGTCATCGAGCGCGAAGCCAGCATCAACGTTGTCACCGCAGAGCAAATACAGAAGGTCGCCCAGCGCATCTTCAACGCCGAGCCCAGCCTCCTGATCGTGGGGCCTGACGCAAAGAAGGAAGAGACGACACCACCGAAAGAGTGAACGGCGTCGTCCCCAGCGTCTTGGTCGCCATTGTCGCCAAGCTATCGACGCACCATCCTGCTGCCACCGTCACCACCCGGCCCGTCCGGGTGGTCCATGCGACGGCCAAGCCATGAGCAACTTCTCTAAGCTGCGAACACCTCGACCGGCACCGATTTGAACGCCGGCGTTTTGCTCCGCGGATCGACTTCCGTGCCGATCAGCACGTTGGCCTCGGGATAATAGGCAAGCACCGATCCTGCCGGCAGATCGAAGCGGATCGCGACCCCCTCCATCTCCCCCACCGCCGAGCGCACGCGTACCTTTTGTCCCTCGGCGAGCCCGCGCGCCGCCATGTCGGTTTCGCTCAGGAAAACCGAATAGCGTCCCGCCTTGCCGCGATAGCTGTCGGTTTCCTCGTAGATGATCGAGTTGAACTGCCCCTCGCTGCGCACCGACGCCAGCATCAGCGTGCCGCCATCGAGCTTGGGAATGGGCGTCACCGCAAAATGGGCCTTGCCGTCGGGCGTCCCGAACTCGGGCACGTGCAGCACGCGATTGCGGATGTGGAACTCGCGCTTGGCCACGTCGATATCGGCCAGCTCCTCCATGCCAGGCACGATCGCCGCAATCGCATCGCGCAGCTTGGCGTGGCCGGAAAAGGCATCGAAATCGATGGGTGAACCGGGCAGCATGCGCCGGCCTAACTGCCCCAGGATCCAGCTCTCTGGCCGGACCGTGCCGATCCGCTCGATGCCGCCATCGGAGAGGCGCACGAAGTTGAACATCGATTCCTGCGTCGTTGGCTCCCACTCTTCGTCCCGCGCCGTCACCGGCAGGATCATCACCTCGCCCTCGCCCAGCCCATGCACATGGCCTTGGTTCAGTGTGGTCGTGAGAAATAGCTTGAACCCGATGGCGCCCATCGCCCGGCTGGCAAAGGCCGTGTCCGGCGTCGCCGCCCAGAGGTTGCCGCCCATGACCACGGCCGCATCGATGCCGCCCGTCTCCGCCCGCCTAAGACAGGCCATGGTGTCGAGGCCTTTTTCGTCGGGGAAACTAACCCCGAAAACCTCTTCCATGCGCTCGAGCACATCCCTGGCCAGAACCGGCTTCACCCCGATCGTCCCGATCCCCTGGACATTGGAATGCCCGCGTAGCGGCAAAAGCCCCGCGAAACGCTTGCCGATCATCCCGCGCAAGAGCGCGAGATTGGCGATCGCCTCGACATTGGCGACGCCATGGACATGGTGCGTCATGCCCATGCCCCAGGCAAAAACCGCATGCTGCGACCGCCCATAGGCGGCCGCCACCCGCGCGATTTCCTCGCGCGAAAGCCCGCAAGCCGCGGTGATATCGCTCCAATCAAGCGTATCAAGATCGTTACGGAACGCCGAAAAATCTGCCCCATGCGCTGCGATAAACGCCCGGTCCTCGGTGCCTTGCTCCAGCACCGCCTTGGCAATCCCCTTCAAGAGCGCGATGTCCGACCCGATCCGCGGCTGCAGATAATCCGAAGCGATCTCGCTGCCGCCCTTGAGCATCGATAGCGGCGACTTGGGCACCGCGAATTTGACCAGCCCCGGCTCCTTGGCCGGATTGATGACGATCACCTGCCCGCCCCGCTCGCGGCAGTTCTTGAGCATGTGGATGAAACGCGGATGGTTCGACGAGGGATTGGCGCCGATCACGAAGATCAGGTCCGCCCCGGTCAGATCCTCGAGCTCGACCGTCGCCGTGCCCTTGCCGATCGTCGTCGCCAGTCCCTCGCTCGTCGCCTGATGGCAATAATAGGAGCAGTTGTTGACGTTGTTGGTCCCATAGGCCCGCGCCAGAAGCTGGAACAGGAACCCCGCCTCGTTGGATGAGCGGCCGGACGAGTAAAAAAACGTCCGCTGCGGATCGGTGTCGGCAAGCCGATGCGCCGCGTGGTCCAGCGCCGCATCCCAATCGAGCGGCTCGAACCGATCCGACCCCGCCCGCCGGAAAAGCGGCGTACCGAGCCGCCCCAACCGCTCCATCTCGCGGCCGGACAATTCTGCCAGCTCCGCAATCGTGTGCTGAAAGACTGGTTCCGGAATCGGCGGCTGGATGTCCGTCGATTGCGCCTGCACCGATTTGTTGCAAACCGATGGAAACTCATCGAGTTCGTTGGTCATGCCGCCATGCTGGCCGCCCATGCCATAGGCACAGGCCTTGCACGTATTCTTGGCCGTCAGCGCCTTGGCCGCCCTGCCCACGCCCATCTTGCCGATGGTCGAAAGCGTATAAAGCACCTTTTTGGGCCCGCCGCCCACGATCTTGTTGGTCTCGGCCACGCACAAAACTCCTCACTTGCGCCCATTTTCCCAGCCAACCGCTCTTGAAGCAAGCGTTCACGAACGCCTTTCGGCGGGAACATCGGTTCTTGCATGCCGTTGCTGTGGCGCAATCACGATCGAGGAGGTTGATATGCGCCGCGTGCTTGGACTTGTTACTCTTTCTGCCCTTCTGGCCACTTCTGCTTTTGCTCAGGAAGCCAAGGGCACGTTCATCGACACCAACGGCGAAGAAGCCGGCACGGTGATGCTCACCCAGTCCGATGGCAACGTGCTCATCACCGGTGAGGCCATGGGTCTGACGCCCGGCGATCACGGCATCCACTTCCACACCACCGGCGATTGCGATTCTGCCGGCAAGTTCGAATCCGCCGGGGGCCACTTCAATCCGGCAAACCATCAGCATGGGCTCGAAAACGCCGACGGCCCGCATGCCGGAGATTTGCCGAACGTGAAAGTGGGCGAAGACGGCATTGCCAAGATCGACCTGACGTCCGACCTAATTTCTCTGACCGAGGGCAATGACGGCTACGTCTTCGACGACGATGGTACTGCCATCATCATCCATGCGGGGATGGACGATCAGAAGACCGATCCGTCAGGAAATTCCGGCGACCGCGAACTTTGCGCGGTGATCGAAGCGGCGCTCAGCCCCTGAGGAGTGAAACCCACGCGCAGAGATCGCGTCACGGCTGAGCTAAAACATGAATGCGGGCCGGAGAACCGGCCCACAGGGTCGCATCAATAAACGAAAACCGTGAGCTGGTTGCCACGCTGCTGCACGGCAAAGACACGATCGGCCTGATAAGAAGAACGATCGAGCGACGCGCTCAAAAGGCTATCGCTGCTGATGGCGGACCGCAGTGAAGTGCCAAGGCCCGAATTGGAGAGGGCCGCTGCTAGCCAGGTCTGAAGCTCCGGACAAAGGTCGACGCGACGGATGGTCACGTTGCTCGCCCGCTGCCAGGAGCCGCCAATCTGCGTCTGCTGGATCAGGCGCTGCACTTCGCGCGGATTGGTGCCGTTGCAGGCGGCAGGCATGCCATTGCCATTACCGACGGAAATGACGGGCAGGTTGCCATTGCCGCCAGGGCCGCCGGGTCCGCCCGGACCTCCAGGACCACCAGGGCCTCCTGGGCCTCCTGGGCCGCCAGGACCACGCGGTCCGCCGATGTCGACGCCGACATTGGCAAGGCTATCCCCGCCAACCTGAACATTGGCGCGAACAGTGCCATTGAGGAGGCCTGCATTGGCATCGACGAGACTGTCGCCACCAACTGTGGCGTCGACATCCGCAACACCTCCCAGCACGCTGGCATTGGCGTTGAGCGCACTGCCGCCGCCCGTGCCCACCGTGGCATTTGCGATGTTGGACTGTCCGCCGACCTGGGCATCGACGATATTGTCGCCGCCAACACCAAGGTTAACCAATCCAGAGTTCGACGCGTCGCCCGAGCCAATAGTGACCAGGGCCCCGCTATCGCTTCCTCCAATGACGCCAAGCAAGCTCTGCGCCTGAACAGGCGCCGCTGCACTCGCAATCAAGACCAGAGGAAGAAACGAAAGAGTAGTTCTCTTCATAACTCATCTCCATCTTTGCGACCAATTGCCGCATATAAGGGACGAGTCGGCGGACATTATTGTTCCAGATCTATGTAGATTCCCAGATGAACTGGTTAACCATTTAATTTTATCACGAATTTGGTGAAAGTAAGAGCAAAACAAAAAGGCGCGGAACCAAGGTTCCGCGCCCCATCGGGGTTACAGCAAAGGAGCGTCAACCTTCCTGCCACCGCCGACTTTCCTGGCATATCCACGCATGAGTGGATCGCCGCTTCGCTCACCGCATGACGAGCGGTTCGAGTGCAGAACGACAAAGAATGCCGAGAGTTCCATACCCGGCAATCACAACATCAGACGCTGTCGTCTTTTACCAAGCCTTTGATACCGCTTGAAAAGATCAGGCCTCGGACGTTGCCTGGATAGCCTTGATGGCAGCTGACGCGCGATTTTCGACGCCGAGCTTGGCATAGACCTGTTCGAGGTGCTTGTTCACAGTGCGGGGGCTCAGGCCCAGAATTTCGCCGATATCGCGGTTTGATTTACCGCGCGCGATCCACAGGAGAACTTCGCTTTCGCGCCGCGTCAGCCCGAAATGCTGGCGCAATTCGTCTTCCTGGCCCTCCCGCTGCGCCCCGGCGAGGCGAAAGAGATATTCGTCGCCGCCAACAAGACCGAGGAATGAAAATTGCAGCCCTGGCGAGCCGGGGACCGAGAGATCAAATCCGCTTCCCGCCGCGTCGGCAGGGTCGCTGCGCCAGCGCCGGAATGCCTTGGTCATTCCCGCTTGCTGGCTGGCATCGATATTGGAGCGCTCAAGTAGTTTGTTTGCCTGTGGCGTCGACCAAAGCACGCCGCCGTCGAGGCCGAAGGCAACAAGGTGCCGTCCCGCAGCGTCGAGGGCGATCCGCGCGCTCTGCGCCCGCCGCGCATTGGCGAGGTGCACGCGGATGCGCGCCCGCAACTCATCCACATTGATCGGCTTGGAGAGATAATCGACACCGCCGCTTTCCAGCGCGTGGACGATATGCTCGGTCTCGGTGAGCCCGGTCATGAAGATCACAGGCACATGCGCCAGTGGCGCCATAGCCTTGAGCTGCCGGCAGGTCTCAAAGCCGTCGAGCCCCGGCATGACCGCGTCCATCAGCACGACATCGGGCGCGACGCGCTGCGCGATATTGAGCGCAGCCTCACCACTTCGCGCGACCAGCACAGTCACTCCGGCAGCTTCGAGCGCCGTTGTGAGAAAGCCAAGCGATTCCGGGGAATCGTCGACAAGGAGCACGATGTCCTGATCCTTCTCAATACGGCTCATGGCTCACCCGTTCGAGCAGTTCGGCATAGGCGTCGAAGTCGAACCGCTCCATGTGTCCACGCAAGGCGGCGACAAGCGGTGCATTGTCTGGATCACCCGCCAGTTCCGTCAATTTCGTCTCGATCCCCCGCACGTGGCCGATTTGCCCCAGATTTGCCAGTTCCCGCAAGTGCTCGACCCCTGGCGATCTCAGCTTTTGAGCCAAAGGCACTTTGGCAACCTTCGGTTCGGCATAGGTCCATTCGATCGCCAGATGCGCGCCGATCTTGTCGAGCAATTGCGCCAGCTCGAATGGTTTTGCCAGTGTGTCGCTGTGGCCTGCATCCAGGCTCGCCGGCCCCGCCCCATCGCCGATATTGGCGGAAAGCATGATGATCGGCTCGGCAACGCCACTTTCGCGTAATGCCCCGACCAGGTCCCACCCGCTTATCCCCGGCATGCGGATATCGATCAGGAACAGGTCGATCGACGCTATGCCACCGCCACCTCCGAGATCGCTACCCTCAACATCGTCACTCCCACGCCCACCATCGCCACCCCCACGTCCGCCATCATCACGCTCGGGCTTGTCCTGAGGGCTTGCCACATCGAGCTCTTCCGGCAAGTACAGCCTCCTCGGGTCCATCCCGGGGGCGACCTTAAGTTGATTGTGATTCTTCGCACTCGTGCGGTCAGACGCGGTTCCAACCTGCGCCGCAACCTGTCCCACGCAATCCGCCCCACTCTTGGCCTGCACCACCGAAAATCCCAACGGCTCAAGCATCTGCCGCACCAGCTCACGGTGATCGTCATTGTCATCCACCACCATGATGGTCCGGCGCGGTCCTGCATAACCGATGATATCCCGGCTACGCGTCGATCGCGTCGCGGGTCTTTCAACCTTGGCCAGCATCAGCCGTGCGGTAAATCGCGTCCCGACGCCTACCGCGCTCGTCGCCAGGATTTCCCCGCCCAGCGTTTCGGTCAGGAGCTTGGTGATCGTCAGGCCAAGGCCGAGCCCCGGAGTGAACCGATTATGCTCAGCCTCGCCCCGCACGAACGGCTCGTATATGTGCTCGAGATCATCTGCCGATATGCCGCTGCCGGTATCCGTCACTGTGAACGTCGCCACCTGCATCCGGTAGCCAACGTCGAAACTGACATGGCCAGTCTCAGTGAACTTGATCGCGTTCGAGAGTAGGTTCACGAGAATCTGCCGAAGCCGCTTCTCGTCTGTCCGCACATAGGTCGGCAGCGCCTTCGCCCTTGAATGCCGGAACTCCAGCCCCTTTGAACCGGCCTGCAGCCGGAACATGTCGACGATTTGGTCGAGGAAATCCTGGATATTGATCTCATTGGAATAGACGTGCAGCCGCCCTGCCTCGATCTTGGAAATATCGAGCAGGCCATCGATCAACCCCGACAGATGCTCGGCACTACGCTTGATGACCTGCACCGATCCACGCCGGTTTTCCGGCATCTCCGGATCGCGCTCAAGAATCTGCGCATAGCCCATCACGGCATTGAGCGGCGTACGCAGTTCGTGGCTGAGACCAACCACATAGCGCGACTTCGCCTGATTGGCGGCTTCGGCCTTTTCCTTGGCCCGCTGCAGCTCGGCATCGGTCCTACCATGCGCATCGATTTCCTTGAGCAGCAGCGTATTCTGCCGCGTGCTTTCCTCTTCCGCGACCAGCCGGCTGTCATGTGCCAGCACGAGAAACCAAGTCATGATCCCGGCGGCCACCGCAAAGACGAAGAAAACGACCAGCAACGTTCCGCCGACCACCTCAACCGTGTCAGGTGCCGATTGGCTGGCAAAGGAATAAATCAGCGCCAGAATCCCCGCGAGGATTGCCGTCGCAATGCCCATCGAAATCCCGTAGCGCCCAAGCCGGCTCTGCAATTTCTCGATCGCCCATTGCGGCAACACACTCGATGCCACCGCATGCGTCTGCGCCCTGAAATGCGCATGCGGCTTGCACATGTCATGGCACCGCGCATCGAGCGAGCAGCAGAGCGAGCAGATCGGCGCCGCATAGGCCGGACACCAGGCCATGTCCTCGGGCTCGAAGGGATGCTCGCAAATCGAGCAGGTGAGCGACGTCTTGTTCGCCCACGCCTTCCGCGGTTTCCGCGCCAAGTAGTATCTGCCCTTGGTCGCCCAGGCGATCGCAGGTGAAGCAATGAAACAGACAATCAGCGCAATGTAGGGTGCCAGCGCGGCCGCCATCTCCCCGAACGCGCCGAAATGGGCTGAGAGCGCGACGGTCACCGACAGCAGCATCGAACCGACACCGACCGGATTGATGTCATAGAGATGCGCCCGTTTGAACTCGATGCCCGGCGGCGACAGGCCCAATGGCTTATTGACGAAAAGGTCGGCCGAGATCGAGCAGAGCCAGGCCATGGCAATGATCGAGAATATGCCCAGCGTCTCTTCGAGGAGCCGATAGATGCCCAGTTCCATCAGCAGCAACGCGATCGCCACGTTGAACAAGAGCCAGACCACGCGCCCTGGATGGCTATGCGTCAGCCGCGAGAAAAAGTTCGACCATGCCAGCGACCCGGCATAGGCATTCATCACATTGATCTTGAGCTGGCTGACGACCACGAAGACCGCCATCAGCATCAGCGCCACCAGCTGGTTCGGGATCATGTAGCCGAACGCGACTGCATACATATAACCGGGCTCCGACGCATGCTCGGGCGAAACGCCCGACGACAGCGCCAGAAAGGCGAGAAACGACCCGGCGATCAGTTTGGGCGCACCGACGACGACCCACCCTGCCCCGGCGAGAAATATTCCCAGCTTCTGTCGCCACTTCGGCGCTCCCTCCGCCGGCAAGAACCGCAGAAAGTCGACCTGCTCGCCGATCTGCGTCATCAGCGCCAGAATGACTGCCGAAGCCGCGCCGAACTTGGCAATATCGAATGGCGAAATCGTCCCAGCCGCCCCCTCCGGCTGCCCTAGACCGGCAAAGGCCCGCCAGAGGTCGAACTTTTCCCAATCCATGAACGCAATGAAGAAAAACGGCAGGATATTGAGTACGATCCAGACCGGCTGGGTCAGCACCTGAAAGCTCGAAATCATCCTGATGCCATGCGTCACGAGCGGAATGACGATCAGCGCCGAAATGATGTGTCCCATCCAGAGCGGAATGCCAAAGGCGAGTTCGAGCGCGCTCGACATGATAGAGGCTTCGATGGCGAAAAGAATGAAGGTGAAGCTGGCATAAACGAGCGAGGTGATCGTCGAGCCGATGTAGCCAAAGCTGGCCCCGCGGGTGAGGAGATCGACGTCCACCCCATGTCGGGTCGCGTAGCGTGAGATGGGCACGCCGACGAGCAGAATGGCAATTGACGCGACAAGTATCGCGATCAGCGCATTAGTTGTGCCATACGATAACGTAACGCTACCGCCTATCGCCTCCAAAGCGAGGAACGATATCGCCCCAATCGCCGTCTGCGAGATGCGATCGTTCGAAAATCGCCGCGCCGATTTGGCGGTAAAGCGCAACGCATAGTCTTCAAGCGTCTGGTTGGCGACCCAGCGATTGTATTCGCGCCTGATTGGAATGATCCGCTGTCGCGCCATCTTTTTAGCCAGTCCACAGCGTTGCCCAAAAACGCGCCACGTTGTTTTTAGCAGGCTTTTTGACAAAATCACGCGGTATTTCAGGCCCTTCCGACCTTTGCCGGAATCGGAGCCGCAAGCAGTTACGTCAATCGACGTATAGGGCACAGTTAAAAAATCGTCTCAGGTGCCCCCATCGAGGCGCCTCCCTTGGCTGTCTCCTGGGGTCAACAAACTAGAGGGACGAACACATGAACTTCACCCGCGCCAAAAGCGCCCTGCTCGCCGCAGCTCTCGCCGGCAGCCTCACCCTACCCATGGTTCCCGCGATGGCGCAGGACGACACCATCAAGGTCGGCATCCTTCATTCGCTCTCCGGCACGATGGCGATTTCGGAAACCACCCTCAAGGACACCATGCTGTTCCTCATCGAACAGCAAAATGCCAAGGGCGGCGTTCTCGGCAAGCAGCTTGAGCCGGTCGTCGTCGATATCGCGTCCGATTGGCCGCTTGCCGCCGAACTTGCCCGCCAGCTGATCGAAGTCGATGATGTCGACGTCGTGTTCGGCTGCTGGACCTCGGTCTGCCGCAAGTCCGTTCTGCCGGTCTTCGAAGAACTCAACTCGCTGCTCTTCTACCCCGTCCAGTACGAAGGCGAAGAATCCCAGCGCAACGTGTTCTACACCGGCGCCTCCCCGAACCAGCAAGCCATCCCGGCCGTCGATTATTTGATGAGCGAAGATGGCGGCTCGGTGAAGCGCTGGGTCCTCGCCGGCACCGACTATGTCTATCCACAGACGACCAACAAGATCCTCGAGCAGTACCTGCTCGACAAGGGCGTCGCCAAAGAAGACATCATGATCAACTACACGCCCTTCGGTCACTCCGATTGGCAGACCATCGTCTCCGACATCAAGGCCTTTGGTTCGGAAGGCAAGAAGACTGCCGTGGTCTCGACTATCAATGGCGATGCCAACGTGCCGTTCTATCGTGAACTGGGCAACCAAGGCATCAAGGCCGAAGACATCCCCGTCGTCGCCTTCTCGGTCGGCGAAGAAGAACTCTCCGGCTTCGACACCACCCCGCTCGTGGGTCACCTCGCCGCCTGGAACTACTTCATGTCGGTCGACACCCCCGAAAATGAAAAGTTCATCGCCGATTGGCACAAGTTCATCGGCTCGGACACCCGCGTCACCAATGACCCGATGGAAGCCCACATGATTGGCTTCAACCTCTGGGTTGCTGCGGTCGAAAAGGCCAAGTCCACCGACGCCGACGCCGTGATCGAGAACATCGTCGGCCTCGAAACGCCGAACCTGACCGGCGGCATGGCCAAGATGCTCCCGAACCACCACATCACCAAGCCCGTGCTGATCGGGGAAATTCAGGACGACGGCCAGTTCTTCGTGGTCTGGCAGACCGACGACCTCGTCGCTGGCGACGCATGGTCCGACTACCTGCCGGAATCCAAGATGCTGGAAGCCGACTGGACCGCCCCAATCAACTGCGGCAACTACAACACCGAAACTAAGACCTGCGGCGGTACCGCACAGTAAGGGATCACCCCCTCCCATCCTACCCCATCAAGGGGGAGGTGTCGGGCCGGTGACTTGGGGACGATCTAGCCCAATCACAAATCTACACCTCCCCCTTGATGGGGGAGGCCGGGAGGGGGTGGCGGCAAGCACCAGCCCCTTCCAGACAAATCCAAAAGAACGACAAGGACTTCCCAAGCGATGCTGACTCCCCTTCTCCGCCTCGCACTGCTGACGATGTCGCTTCTCGTTCCGACGCTCGCCCAAGCCCAGACGACTGACATCACCGCCCGCATCGCGGCCATGGGCGAGGCGAACCTCAAGGAGCTCACCCAGATCGTCACCGATCTGGCGTCAACCGGCGATCCTTCTGTCGTCCCCGTCCTCACCGCTCTCGGCGACGGAAACCTCTATCTCGACGAAACATCTGGCCGCGTCGTCATCCAGAATGGCTCCACTATTACCGATCCTCTCACCGGCGAAGCCGTTGACCTCGGCGCCGATACCGATCTGTCCCGCATTCGCGTCAACAACGGTCTGCGACGCGATATTTCCGCGGCTCTCGGTGGCATGACGCTGATGAGTGACAATCCGCGCACCCGCCTATCGGCAGCTCAGGGCTTCCTCGCCAATCCCGATCCGGCCACGCTGCCGCTCCTTGATGAGGCAATCGCCGCCGAGACCGACGCGAATGTGCTTGGCGTCATGCAGACCGCGCGTGCGACCACCATCCTGTCGAGCGAAGACGCGTCGATCGAAGAAAAACAGGCCGCTGTGCCCCAGATCGTATCCGGCGCCGGCCGCAGTGCCATTACCGTCCTCACCAGCGCCCTCGCCAGCGCGCCCGATGAGGTCAAGCCGACAATCCAGTCCGCCATTGCCGGCCTCGAACAGAGCCGCGCTGTCTGGGCCGCGCTGCAAAACGTCTGGTTCGGCGTCTCGCTCGGCTCGGTCCTCCTCCTCGCCGCCATCGGCCTTGCCATCACCTTCGGGGTCATGGGTGTCATCAACATGGCGCATGGCGAAATGGTCATGCTCGGCGCCTATACGACGTTTCTCGTGCAACTCGTCATTCGCCAGTCCTTCCCGGGCCTCCTCGATTATTCCCTCCTCATCGCCCTGCCAGTCGCTTTCCTCGTCACCGGCGCCATCGGCGTTGGCATCGAGCGCGGCATTATCCGCTGGCTCTATGGAAGGCCCCTCGAAACCCTCCTCGCCACCTGGGGCTTGTCGCTGATCCTGCAGCAGACCGTGCGCTCGATCTTCGGACCAACCAACCAGATGGTCATCGCCCCGACCTGGATGTCAGGCTCCACCGATTTCTTCGGCCTCGCCATCACCTACAACCGCTTCTGGATCGTCATTTTCGCGCTCATCGTCTTCTTCATGCTGCTACTGATCCTCAACCGCACGCCGCTTGGGCTTCAGATGCGCGCCGTCACGCAAAACCGCCGGATGGCCTCGGCCATGGGCATCCGCACCCCCTTCGTCGACGCAATGACCTTCGGCCTAGGCTCCGGCATCGCCGGCCTCGCCGGTGTCGCCCTCACGCAGATCGACAACATCTCCCCGAACCTCGGCCAGAACTACATCATCGACAGTTTTATGGTCGTGGTCTTCGGCGGCGTCGGCAATCTCTGGGGAACCTTCGTCGGCGCTCTAACCCTCGGCGTCGCCAACAAATTCCTCGAACCCTACGCCGGCGCGGTGCTCGGCAAAATCCTGATCCTCGTGCTGATCATCCTCTTCATCCAGCGGCATCCGCGGGGCCTCTTCGCCCTCAAGGGAAGGGCGATCGAACAATGAGAAACCTTATAAATGCCAGCGTAGTAGCTCCTTCGTCCCCTCGCCCCTTAGGGGAGAGGGTCAGGGTGAGGGGTAAAGGCCCATCAGAAACCCGCCGATCCCAACCCCTCATCCGGCGCTGCGCGCCACCTTCTCCCCTCAGGGGAGAAGGGAGAACGTGCCTCCGGAGTATTTGCCCATGCTGACCCAAGCCTTGTTCCGCGCGCTCGACAAGAAGGCCATCTGGGTCATCGGCATCTTCCTCGCCGTGGCCATACTCGTGCCGATGGCAAACCTCCTCATCCCGCCGGGCCAGTTCGGCCACGTCCCGACATATCTAGTCTCGCTCCTCGGCAAATATCTCAGCTACGCGATCCTCGCCCTCGCGCTCGATCTCGTCTGGGGCTATTGCGGCATTCTCTCGCTCGGCCACAGCGCCTTCTTCGCGCTCGGCGGCTATGCCATGGGCATGTATCTCATGCGCCAGATCGGCAGCCGCGGCGTCTATGGCAATCCGACGCTCCCCGATTTCATGGTCTTCCTCAATTGGAAAGAACTGCCGTGGTACTGGCTTGGCTTCGATAATTTCTGGTTCGCCATGGCCATGGTCGTGGTGGTCCCCGGCCTCCTCGCCTTCATCTTCGGCTTCTTCGCCTTCCGCAGCCGCGTGACAGGCGTCTATCTCTCGATCATCACCCAGGCGATGACTTTTGCGCTGCTCCTGGCCTTCTTCCGCAACGACATGGGTTTTGGCGGCAATAACGGCCTGACCGACTTCAAGGACATCCTCGGCGCCCCGGTTCAGGCCCAGAGCACCCGCGTCATCCTCTTTGCTGCAACGGCCATAGCCCTCGCGCTCTCGGTCCTCGTTTGTTCGATGATCGTCAATTCCAAGCTAGGAAAAGTCATGGTCGCCGTCCGCGACGCCGAAAGTCGTACTCGCTTCATCGGCTATCGCGTTGAATATGTAAAACTCTTCGCCTTTACCGTTTCGGCCATCATGGCAGGCATTGCTGGCGCCCTCTATGTGCCGCAGGTCGGCATCATCAATCCCGGCGAGTTCGAGCCTGGCAATTCGATCGAAGTGGTCATCTGGACCGCCGTCGGCGGACGCGGCACGCTGATCGGTCCCATCATCGGCGCGATCGTCGTCAATCTCGGCAAATCCTGGTTCACCAGTGCCCTGCCCGAGTTCTGGCTCTTCGCCCTCGGCGCCCTCTTCATTTTCGTGACGCTGTTCTTGCCCAAGGGCATTGTTGGGCTCTGGAAGCAAGTCTTTGGCGCGGGCCGGCAAACGGCGGAACCGACCCCACCCACGCCAGCCCGATCCGCCGATATCGAACGCGGAGAGGACCCCAGCACCTTCGACAATCCCCAGCCCCGTCCGGCGGAGTAAGCCATGAGCAAAGCCCAAGACACGATGCTCTATCTCGACGGCGTTTCGGTTGCCTTCGACGGGTTCAAAGCCATCAACAACCTCTCGATCATCGTCCGCCCCACCGAAATGCTGGCCATCATCGGCCCAAATGGCGCAGGCAAGACCACGATGATGGACATCATCACGGGCAAGACGCGCCCCGACGCTGGCGAAGTCATGTTCGACGGCCGTACCGATCTAACAAAACTCGACGAAGCCACGATCGCCAATCTTGGCATCGGTCGTAAATTTCAGAAGCCCACCGTCTTTGAGAGCCATACCATCTGGGACAATCTCGAAATGGCGCTGAAGAAGCCCCGCGGCATCTTCAATGCGCTCTTCTACACTGCCAGCGATGACGACATCGCCCGTATCACCGACATCCTCGACACCGTCCGCCTACTGCATCGCAAGGACGAGTTCGCGGCCAATCTCAGCCATGGCCAAAAGCAGTGGCTAGAAATTGGCATGCTGCTTGCACAAGATCCCAAGCTCCTGCTCGTCGACGAACCCGTCGCCGGCATGACGGATAGCGAGACAGAGGAAACGGCCAAACTGCTGCGCGAAATCGCCAAGACCCGATCCGTCGTCGTCGTCGAGCATGACATGAGCTTCGTGCGCGAACTCGGTTCGCGCGTCGTGTGCTTGGCTGAAGGCGCTGTCTTGGCAGAGGGCACGCTCGATCAGGTCAGCGCCAATCCCGTCGTGATAGAAAGGTATCTTGGACGATGACCGCAGCCCTCTCCATCTCGACCATCGATCTACACTACGGCGCCGCACAAGCTTTAAAGGGCGTCACTATCGACTGCCAGCCCGGCAAGATCACTGCAGTCCTCGGCCGTAATGGCGTCGGCAAATCGTCGACACTACGTGCCATTACCGGCATCAACCACATCTCATCGGGCGCCATAACTTTCGGCAGCGAAGTGCTCAAAAAAACGCCACCCTACAAGCGCGCCCGCATGGGCATCGGCTATGTGCCGCAAGGCCGAGAAATCTTCCCGCTTCTGACCGTGAAAGAAAACCTCGAAACCGGCTATGCCGGCCTCGCCCGCAGCGACCGAAATATTCCCGATTACATCTTCGAGCTGTTCCCGGTCCTAAAATCCATGCTTGGGCGGCGGGGAGGCGATCTCTCGGGCGGCCAGCAGCAGCAGCTCGCAATTGGCCGCGCTCTGGTCACCCGGCCAAAAGTTCTGGTTCTTGATGAACCCACGGAAGGCATTCAGCCGTCGATCATCAAGGATATCGGCCGCGCACTCCAGTTTCTGCGCGACGAGAAGGGCATGACCATTCTCTTGGTCGAACAATTCCTCGATTTCTGCCGCGAGATCGCTGACGATATCTATGTCATGGACCGCGGCGAAATCATGCATATGGGGCCTGCGAGCGATTTGGACCGGCCCGATGTGCGCAAGCATCTCATGGTATGAAAAAGGCACCTGACCGAAGCCAGATGCCTTTCTATTCAATCGCCAAAAGCGATCGCTTACATCTTCACGAAACCGCCTTCGGTGCAGGCTTCGAGAGTGATGGTGTCAAGATCGATAGTGGTGGTTGCGTTCTGCGTTGCGTTTGCAGTCGGCGCGTTGTCGAGAGTGGCGTCAGCAGCGGTCGTGCTGGTCGCGCTGTTGGTGTCAGCGCCCGGGGTGTTGCTTGCTTCGCCATCTTCAGTCGTGGGAGCCAAGGATTCGGTCGTTGCAGCATTCGAGAGCTGATCGCAACGTTCCTGTACGGCCGGCTGGTCTTCAGCAGAGACGGCAACGCCGTTGATCATCATCCCCTGGGCAAATGCAGCACCAGTAAAGGCAACGGTCAGGGCAACAACGGAAAGAGCGGACTTGATGGTCATTTTTATACCCTCTTGAAAATTCTCTTTGAAAGAGCGCTTGCTCGTTCAGATAACGAAGGTCAGGCGGCTTCGTTGCAATGAATTTTGTGCAGTCGCTGAAATCAGGGAATATTTCCGCGCCGCAACTCTTGCAGCGGGCAAGTGGCAGGGCGAGCATTGGCACGAAAACGCGTGACAACGCGACGCACCTCGACACGCTCTTTCAAGAAGGCTGCTGCAAAATTCGCTTGCCGCGCACGCATTCGGCCTGGATCGAAGCTGTCTTGATCAATACGGCGGGCGGCATCACTGGTGGCGACCGTCTTTCCTGGCAAGCCGCCGTCGCTGCAGATGGTCATCTCGTTCTGACCACCCAAGCCTGTGAACGTAGCTACCGCTCGACCGGCGATGTTGCTGAAGTCGAAACCAAGCTTTTCGTCGGCCAAGGTGCGCATCTCGATTGGCTGCCGCAGGAAACCATTCTTTTCGCTGCTAGCAAGCTCAATCGTCGTCTCACGGTTCATCTTGAAACGGGCGCCACCCTGACTGCCGTTGAAGCCGTGCTCCTGGGTCGCGACGCAATGGGCGAGGAGGCGCGTGATGCGATGCTCTCAGACACCTGGCGCATCTATCGCGACGGCCGCCTGATCCATGCCGAAGCAACGCGTCTGACCGGAGAAGGCGCAGCGCGTGACGCCTTATCGCTTCTCGATGGAAACCGCGCATTCGCCTCCGTGCTTCATATCGCGAAAAGTCCCGACCATGCCGGCCGCGTTCTCGACCGGCTCCGCGCTCTTCATCCTGCCGGTGGCCTGATCGCTGCCAGCGCCACGGGCGAGCGGGTCGTCGTACGCGCCATGGCGCCTTCCGGCCTTGCGTTGCGCCGCCTTCTTGTTCCAACTCTTGTCGATCTCGCCGGCGCCGGCACCCTGCCGCGCCTCTGGCACCTCTAGGAATCGCCGATGAACCTCACACCCCGCGAAAAAGACAAGCTCCTCATCGCCATGGCCGCCATTGTTGCGCGCAAGCGGCTCGAGCGCGGCGTCAAGCTCAACCATCCTGAAGCTATTGCTCTCATCACCGATTTCGTCGTCGAGGGCGCGCGAGACGGTCGCGCCGTTGCCGAACTCATGGAAGCAGGCGCCCATGTCATCACGCGTGACCAGGTCATGGAGGGCATCGCCGAGATGATCCATGACGTCCAGGTCGAGGCCACTTTCCCGGATGGCACCAAGCTCGTCACCGTTCATCAACCCATCCGCTAAAGGGGATTTCATGCTCAAGCGCGTTTCTCTGGCTGTCGCCATCACCGCCGCGGCCACCCTGCCTGCCTTCGCCCATTTCGATCCGGTCGAACACGGGTCGCTGGCAGCCGGCTTCACACATCCCCTCTTCGGCCTCGATCATATCCTCGCCATGATCGCTGTAGGCCTCTGGGCAGCCATGCAAGGCGGCCGCGCCACCTGGCTGGTTCCTGCCGCCTTTGTCGGCACCATGGGGCTCGGCTTTGTCGCTTCCATTTCGGGCATGCCCCTGCCCCTCGTCGAACCGGTTATCCTCGCTTCGGTCGTCTTCCTGGGCATCGCTATTGCCCTCGCTCTACCTATCCCCACCGCCGCCGTTGCGGGGCTTGTAGGTTTCTTCGCCTTTTTCCATGGCCATGCGCACGGCGGCGAGCTTGGCGTCGCAGGTGCATGGGAATTTGCCGCTGGCTTCATGACGGCGACCATCGCCCTTCATGCGATCGGCATTGGCGCCGGCCTTGCGCTCAACCGCTTCGGTGGCCAGGCCATTTCGCGTCTCGCAGGCGCTGCCACGGCCCTCGGTGGCCTCTGGCTGGCATTTGGAGCTTAGCGCCATGGCAATGATCCCAGGCCAGGTCATTCCCGCCTCCGGCACCATCGAGTTGAATGCGGGGCTCGCCCAAGTCACCATCGAGGTCGCCAACACTG
This sequence comes from Devosia soli, assembly GCF_000970455.1. Lineage (GTDB taxonomy): Bacteria > Pseudomonadota > Alphaproteobacteria > Rhizobiales > Devosiaceae > Devosia > Devosia soli. The sequence goes on from NZ_LAJG01000014.1 coordinate 425,611, forward strand.
GCGACCGTCCCATCCAGGTTGGTTCACATTATCATTTCTACGAAACCAATGCCGGGCTCAGCTTCGATCGCGAAAAGGCTCGCGGCATGCGGCTCGATATTGCGGCCGGTACCGCCGTCCGCTTCGAGCCGGGCCAAGCCCGCGAAGTGCGGCTCGTGCCGATTGGCGGCGACCGCCAGATCTACGGCTTCCGCCAAAAGGTAATGGGCGCACTCTGATCATGCAGCTTAGGGTCAATTATCGCTCCGAGCCTTGGCAATCGCACGCGATCGGTGGTTTAAGGGCCACTTGTTCCTACTGCCTGTGCCCGGAAACCGATGACCGTCTCAGCCTCCGATACTGCCGCCCGCAATGCCGAGTTCAAGCAACGCTTCGCCGCGGTTCTGGGCGACATTCAGAAATCGGGCGCAGAGGACGGCGAAGCCATGGCCTTGATCGGCAGCTTGGCTGCCGATCTGGCCGACACCATGCAGCAGCTGACCTGGACGGCCGCCAAATCGAACATGACGCCGCAGGTTTACAACGACCTGCTCAAGGTCTTCGAGCAACGCGGCAACGAGTATCATCAAGCCGGCAAGACCAAACATGCCTACGCCATTCAAGCGTTGGCGATGTCGCTGGTGGCAGCGACGCTCCGCTCGGATCCGCAAATGGCAGCGGGCGAAAAAATGCTCGATGCCGTTATCGACCGCTCAGTGTCCGTCTATCGGACTCAATCCGCGAAGTCGCGCCACTAAACTCTTTCAAGACCTATCCAATTGCGCCACGCACGGCTCTTCTGAGCCGGGCGCTTTTGGCATTTTTCCAAATTTCCTCCTGATCACCCGGAGCCCGCCATGCCCGCCCGCATTTCCCGCGCCACCTATGCCGATATGTACGGTCCGACCACCGGCGATAGAGTGCGCCTGGCCGACACAGAACTCTTCATCGAGGTCGAAAAGGATTTTACGACCTATGGCGAAGAGGTAAAATTTGGCGGCGGCAAGGTAATCCGCGACGGCATGGGACAATCCCAGCGCACCCGCGCCGAAGGCGCCGTCGACACCGTGATTACCAATGCGCTCGTCGTTGACTATACCGGCATCTTCAAGGCCGATATCGGCCTTAAGAACGGGCGCATCGTCGGAATCGGCAAGGCCGGCAATCCCGACACACAATCGGCCGTCGACATCATCATCGGCCCCTCGACTGAAGCCATTGCCGGCGAAGGCAAGATTCTCACCGCCGGCGGCATGGACGCCCATATCCACTTCATCTGCCCCCAGCAGATCGAAGAAGCGCTGATGTCTGGCGTCACCACCATGCTCGGCGGTGGCTCCGGCCCGGCCCATGGCACGCTAGCCACCACCTGCACCGGTGCATGGCACGTCGAGCGCATGATTGAAAGTTTTGATGCTTTCCCGATGAACCTGGCGCTGGCCGGCAAGGGCAATGCCTCAGTCCCCGCCCCGCTCGTCGAAATGATCCTTTCCGGCGCCTCGGCACTGAAGCTACACGAAGACTGGGGAACCACCCCTGCCGCCATCGACAACTGCCTGTCGGTCGCCGACGAATACGACGTGCAGGTGATGATCCACACCGACACGCTCAATGAATCTGGCTTCGTCGAAGACACCGTCGGCGCCTTCAAGGGCCGCACCATCCACGCCTTTCACACCGAAGGCGCAGGCGGCGGTCACGCGCCGGACATCCTCAAGGTCGCGAGCCTCCCCAACGTCATCCCCTCTTCGACCAACCCGACCCGCCCCTACACGGTCAACACCATTGCCGAGCATCTCGACATGCTCATGGTCTGCCACCACCTCGATCAGTCCATCCCCGAAGACGTCGCCTTCGCCGAATCGCGCATCCGCAAGGAAACCATTGCCGCCGAAGACATCCTCCACGATATGGGCGCGCTCTCGGTCATTTCGTCCGATAGCCAGGCCATGGGCCGGGTCGGCGAAGTGCTGATCCGCACTTGGCAGACAGCCGATAAGATGAAGCGTCAGCGCGGCAAGCTCGCTGAGGAAACTGGCGACAACGACAATTATCGCGTCCGCCGCTACATCGCCAAATACACGATCAACCCCGCCATTGCGCACGGCCTCAGCCAGCACATCGGCTCGGTCGAAGTCGGCAAGCGCGCCGACCTTGTCCTCTGGAGCCCCGCCTTCTTCGGCGTAAAACCGGAAATGGTCATTCTCGGAGGCTCCATTGCCGCCGCCCCCATGGGCGATCCCAACGCTTCCATCCCGACGCCGCAACCGATGCACTACCGCCCGATGTTCGGAGCCTACGGCAAGCTCGTCAGCCGCTCCTCGGTCACCTTCATCTCCCAGGCCGCCCACGATGCGGGACTGCGCAATCGCCTCGGCGTCGAAAAAGATTTGCTGCCCGTCAAGAACACCCGCGGCGGCATTGGCAAAGCCTCGATGAAGCTCAACACCGCCACGCCCGATATCGACGTGCACCCCGAAACCTACGAAGTGCGCGCCGACGGTGTACTTCTCACCTGCGAACCGGCTACAGTTCTGCCAATGGCACAACGATATTTCCTGTTCTGATGAAAAAGCCGGTCGGCGCTGTCTCAAAAGGTCTTCCGACCAATCCCATTCTTGCGTTGCGCGCTAACGAGCTGCTCGCCAAGGGCCAGCAGCTCGAAAGCCAGGGCAAGATTGCCGAGGCCGCGCGGATCAGCGCTGAACTCGTTCAAGTCGCGCCCAATCTTGCTGAAGCGCACCAGCTCATGGGAAGCCTTGCCATGCGCACCGGGGCCGCGGACATCGCGGCCATGAGCTTGGAGCGCGCCCTGGCGCTGAAACCGCGCTCTGCCGATCTTCACGTCGCGCTGGCGCAGGCGCTACTGGCGCTCAAGCAGCCACAGCGCGCTGCAGACCTGTTGAACAAAGGTCGAACCATTCACCCGAATGACCCCGGGATTTTTCGCGAACTCGGCCAGGCCCAGCTCGACCTCGGACAATCCGAGGCCGCATTAAAAAGCTTTGCGCGCGCCACCAAACTACGCCCGACTGATCTTTATGCGAGCCACATGGTCGCCGCCCTGTCGGAAGCCGGTGCTCCCGATCGGGCCTATGTCGCCGAACTCTTCGATTCCTACGCCGATACCTTCGATGCCCATCTGACCGGCAAGCTTGAATACCGCGTGCCAGAGGCGCTGACGAAAATGTTGGCCGACCACGACATGACGAGCGGCCCGACACTCGATGTGGGCTGCGGCACTGGCCTCATGGGCGCGGCTTTGCCGGAAACCTTCCGTCCTATCGACGGCGTCGATATCGCGCCCAGGATGGTAGCCAAGGCCGCCGAGAGAAGCATTTACCGGACGCTCCGCACCGGAGATGCCGCAGCGGTCATCGCCGCCGATCCTGACCTTTCCGGTCCCTATGGGCTAATCGCCGCCACCGATGTGTTTATCTATGTCGGCGAGATAACCGATCTTCTCGCCCAACTGACGGAAAGGCTAGCACCCCGCGGCGTCATTGCCTTTTCGGTGGAAACGCATGATGGGGACGGAATAGCCATCCGCTCGAGCGGCCGCTTTGCCCATAGCCGAACTTATATCCTTGACCTCGCGGCCCGGTTCTCCCTCGAACTCGTGGCCGAACAGCCTCAGCCCATAAGGCTCGAGCGCGAAGTGCCGATTCCTGGCCAGCTCTATCTGCTGCAGCGGCGCTGATCGAATAGGTGCCACTGCGCCAACAGCTGTTCTCCTTAGTCCTCACTTCAGACGTCCAGCACCTTGCCAGAACAAGCAATCACCATGATTGTGGACCCAACTGGTGTTCGCGGGCGCCATTGTCCTATCGAGGAAGGCCATGATCGATTTGAGAAGCCTATTTCTGGGTTCAATCCTGATGCTTTCCGGCAGCGCTGCCTTTGCTCAGGAAACGCCGCCCACCCCTGAGCCGTCAGAAGCCCCTGCCGCGACTTCCACACCAGACGTAGTCGCACCGACAGTCTCGGCATCGCTCACGCTCACCCTTGATGCTTCGAGCGACATCGAGCGCCGCACCACGGTTTATCAGTGTAACAACGGCGAAGGCTTTCGTGTCAGCTATGTCAACGCCGCGCCCAATTTCCTCGCCATCCTCCCCGTTGAAGGCCAGACCTATATCTTCGTCACCGCCGTTTCGGGCTCCGGTGCGCGCTATGTCTCTGGCCCATATGAATGGTGGGACAATGGCGACGAAGCGACCTTGCGAGACCTGCGCGCCGCCGAAGACGAAGCGCCCATCGCAACATGCCTCGCCGCAAGCCCCACGCCCTGATCGGATTCGACCGAAATACGTCAATCGACGGTTGCATAGCGCCTCGGGAAAGGTACATCTCTAAGTGCCCCTATCATCGGGGCACATCGTGCCAATCGACCGGGACCCATCGCGTTTATGCCTCGTGCCGTAGCCCATTTGCCTGCCGGACACGGCCAAGGCGCCCCCATCGACAGCATCACTCTGGCACATGATGAACGCCGCCTGCGCCGCAAGTTGCTGACCGGCAAGAACGGCACCGAAATCACTGTCGATTTTCCCAATACCGTCACGCTCGATCATGAGGGCGCGCTGCAGCTCGATGACGGTCGCGTGGTCGAAATCCTTGCTGCCAAGGAGGCGCTCTATGCCGTCGTTGCCAGGGACCCGGCGCATCTCCTGCGCCTTGCCTGGCATATAGGCAATCGCCATACCCCGGCCCAGCTTGACGCCGACCGCATCCTCATCAAGCGCGATCACGTTCTTAAGACCATGCTCGAAGGCCTTGGCGCCACCGTCACCGATGTCACCGAACCATTCTTTGCCGAGCATGGCGCCTACCATAGCCATGCCCACGCAGAGCCAGCGCACGCCCTTATGGCACGCCGCCCGTGAATTCCGACCTTCAAAGACTGCTCACCTGGCTCTCGCCGGCTTTTCCCGTAGGAGCATTCGCCTGGTCCGCGGGCCTTGAGACGGCCATCGTTCGCGGTCTCGTTATGGATCGCGCCAGCACGGAAAACTGGATCGCCGGCGCCCTTCTCCATGGCGCCCTGCGCACCGACGCTATCATCCTCGCGCATGCCCATCGGAATTGCCGCGACGGTGACGTGCTGCGCGATCTCGCCGACCTTTGCCTTGCCCTGACGCCCGCGCGCGAGCGCCACGCCGAGACGACGATCACCGGCAATGCTTTCGTGACTGCCGGCGCGGCCTGGCCTGTCGAACCCAGACTGGATATGCCAAGCCCCTGCGCCTATCCGATTGCGGTGGGCGCGTTTGCCGCGGCGCACGCAATCGGCCTCACCGATACTCTCCTGGCTTTTCTGACCGCCAGCGTTCACGGACAGGTCTCGGTTGCTGTGCGTCTTGTTCCCATCGGGCAGACGGATGGCCTCAGCGTCATGGCGAACCTCGAGCCCCAAATCGCCCGCATGGCTTCCATTTGCGCCGAGGCTGGGCTCGATGATATCGGCAGCGTCGCCTATGGCGCCGATATTGCCCAGATGCAGCACGAGACTTTGCCGACAAGGATTTTCCGATCATGAACATGTTCATTGCGTCCATGATGTTCATCGCGCTTTTTGCCGTCTCGCTCGCGCATTTCCTTTGGTCGTTTGGGCGCACTTGGCCGATCCGCAATGAGAAACTGCTGGCCCAGACGGTTGTTGGCTTCAAGGATATCGAGCGCATGCCACCGCGCCTTGCCTCATTTGCCATTGCGCTGGTTACGATCTTTGCCGCCGTCTATGCCCTCGCTCTCGCCGATCATGACAGCGGCGGCCTCCTCCTCGATCTCGGCGGCGTGGCTTTCGCACTCGTGTTTTTCGCGCGCGGTATTGCTGGCTACACATCATGGTGGCAGGGCCTGACTCCCGAACCCAACTTTCGCCTTAACGATAGCCGCGTTTATTCCCCGCTTTGCCTAGCACTCGGCCTCGGCTTTCTCGCCTTGGTCGTCTTCCGCTACCTCTAGCCACAGGATTCTCCGATGACCAAAAGCCTCAACGGTCCCCTTCGCATCGGCATCGGCGGCCCTGTCGGGTCCGGCAAAACGACGCTTTGCGAAATGCTGCTAAAGGCTATGCGCGATCGCTACTCCATGGCTGTCGTCACCAATGACATCTATACCCGCGAAGACGCGCTGATCCTCGCCCGCGTCCAGGCCATTTCCGAAGATCGCATCGTGGGCGTCGAAACCGGCGGTTGCCCGCATACCGCCATCCGCGAAGACGCTTCGCTCAATCTCGCGGCGATCGACGATCTCAACCGCAAGTTTCCCGATCTCGACATCATCCTGATCGAAAGCGGCGGCGACAATCTCGCTGCGACCTTCTCGCCCGATCTTGCCGATCTGACGATCTACGTCATCTCGGTTGCCCAGGGCGAAAAGATCCCGCGCAAGGGCGGGCCCGCCATTTCACGCTCGGACCTGCTTGTCATCACCCACACCGATCTCGCCCCCTATGTCGGCGCCAGCCTCGAAGTGATGGAGAGCGACACCCAGAAGGTGCGCGAGGGTCGGCCCTACGTCTTCACCGATCTCCTGCGCCGCGAAAGCCTTGATCAGATCATCGGCTTCATCGAGCGTCACGGCGGCTTTGCCGCGGTCGCAGCCGAATAGCGCGCTCTTGGCGGATTATCTGCGCCTGCGCAAGGATCTGACCGCGCCCTCCGTCTCTGTGCCACCGGCAGAAGCGGTGTCGATCGTCCCGTTGTGGCAAAGCCGTCCGATCGCGCTTCATGCCCTGCTCCAGGCCGCCTATGCCAACGGCGGCGGCACCGTGGCCAGCTTCGACGAATGGTGGTGGCAGCTCGTCGAAGATGAAGAGTTCGACCCAGAGCTCATCATTCTCGCCTATGACGGCGACGAGCCAATCGGCCTTGCGCAATGCTGGAACAGCAGTTTCATCAAGGATCTCGTCGTTTCCCCAGCCTGGCGCAATCGTGGCATCGGCAGTTTCCTGCTGGTTTCAGCTTTTGCCCGCCTGCAGCAACGCGGGTTCGCCCATGCCGATCTCAAGGTCGAGACCGGCAATATCGCAGCGCAGCGCTTCTACATGCGTCATGGAATGACGATCCTCATCCCCTAGCCAGCCGCTTGCTGCCGCGCCAGCGCCAGGACGCTCCGCGCCCCAACCTGGACGGTGCCATCGCCGATTGTCGCTGCCGTCTGGGGATCGGAGTCGATGCCGATGAGCCATTCGCCTTCAGGCAACCGCACCGTCACCGGATCGATACGCCGGTTGAACCAGACAAGAACCTCATCGTCCTTATGACGCAGATGCATGCCAAGCACGGACGCACCGCCGTCGTTCCAGTCGCCCTCGTTCATCTCGCGCCCATCCGGATGCAGCCACATCACATCGCGCAAGCCATGGCGCTCCTGACCGGTCAGCCAGTGATCATGGCTGATTGCCGGGTGCGCTTTGCGGAAGGCGTTAACCGCCGCAACGAAGTCGACAATCGCGCCGTCGGCGGCTTCCCAGTCGAGCCAGGTGATCTCGTTGTCCTGGGCATAGGCATTATTATTGCCCTGCTGGGTGCGGAAGAACTCATCGCCCTGCTGGATCAGCGGCGTACCGCGCGACAGAAACAGCGTCGCCAACAGCGCCCGAACATCCCGCTTCCGCGCCGCGATAATGCGTTGATCGTCCGTTTCGCCTTCGACGCCGCAATTCCACGAATGATTATTGCCGTGGCCGTCGCGGTTGTTTTCGCCGTTGGCCTCGTTGTGTTTGTCGATATAGCTGACGAGATCGCGAAGGGTGAAGCCATCGTGCACGGCCAGCATATTGACGCCATGGCTCGGCTTGCGCCCTGCAACGTCGAAGATTTCGGCCGATCCCGAGACCTTGCCGGCGAGCGCGCCGATCTTGTAGCTCTCGCCGCGCCAGAAAGAGCGCACTTCATCGCGATAAGTGTCGTTGTGCTCCTGGAATTCCTTGCCGAACTTGCCGAGCGCATAGCCGCCCGGTCCCGGATCCCAGGGTTCTGCAACGAGGATGCATTGGCTCAGCACCGGATCGGCTTTGATCTTTCGCAGCATTTCCGCGTCCGGGTTGAACCCTGGCTCGCGCCCAAGTACCGTCGCCAGATCGAAGCGGAAGCCAGAGACACCCATCTCCTCAACCCAATAGCGCAGGCTTTCGATCACCAGCCGCTGCACTGCCGGATGATCGCAGCGAAGCGTGTTGCCGGTGCCCGTGTCGTTGACTAGCACCTTCTTTCCGTCGACATCGACGAACCGATAATAGGTCTGCGCATCAAGGCCCATGAGGCTCAGCATCGGCCCGTTGGCATCACCCTCGCCGGTATGGTTGTAGACGACATCGAGGATCACGGAGATTCCGTTCTTGCGGTAAAGATCGGTCATGACCCGCAATTCCTGCGGCCCGCGTGGCGCCAGCCGCGGGTCGATGGCGAAATAGGCGACAGGGTTATAGCCCCAGGCATTGGTGAGGCCCAAAGCCGGCAGGTGGCCCTCGTCGATCCAGGCCGCCGTCGGCATCAGTTGGATCGTGTCGACCCCCAGGTGCTTGAAATGATCGACCACGCGCCTCGTCGTCAGCGCTGCAATCGTTCCCCTCAGCGGTCCTTGGACGCCTGGATGGCGCATGGAAAAGCCGCGCACATTAAGCTCGTAGAAAAGGCTCGGCGCCTTCTTGCGTGGAAGCACATTCTCGTTTCCGTCGCCGACAACAATGGCCTTGGGCACAAGAGGGGCGGTATCGACCGCCTCTTCGCGCCGCAGTCGCAAACGCGGAGAACGAACAAACACCCGGTCGATCCGCCTTGCATATGGGTCGACGAGCAGCTTCTGCGGATCGAAGAAAAAGCCCTGCTCTTCATCATACCGCCCATCGGCGCGCAGCCCATAGCGCGCGCCCACGCCTATGCCGGCGACGAAGCCCGCATGGATATTGTCCCGATGCACATCAAGCTCGATGCGCGAAATCTCTTGGTCCAGCTCATCGAAGAGCGAAACCCAGATGGCGCTGGCGGTCTCGGAATAGACGGCGAAATTGACGCCGTCCTCAGTGATCGTGGCGCCGAGCCGGTCGGTTGTCCCGGCGCCTGGAACGAGCTTTGGTCCGGTCACAGTGTGTGGCTCAGGTGATAACGCTCGGTTCGCTGCGTCCGGTGCGGGCCTTGATCCCCGCAAGGCTCTCGGTCAGCTTGATAAGCGGCTCAAGCGCTGCCTGCGTCTCAAGATCGTGCTGGCCATCAGCCGGCTCGTACCGTTCGAGATAGACCCGCAGCGTTGCCCCCACGGTTCCGGTTCCGGAAAGACGGACCACGATGCGCGAACCGTCCTTGAAGCCGACGCGGACGCCCTGCTTGGCGCTCGTCGAACCATCAACCGGATCGTGATAGGTGAAGTCGTCGGCATAAGCCACCTCCAGACCCTGCAGCACCTGCCCCGGCAGGCCTGCAAGCCGGCCACGCAGGTCATCGACCAGGGCATTGGCGATGGCGCTGTCGACCTCTTCATAGTCGTGACGGGTATAATAATTGCGCCCATAGGTCGCCCAATGCTCACGCACGATCTCGTCGACGCTCTGCTTGCGCACGGCGAGAATATTGAGCCAAAGCAGCACGGCCCACAGCCCGTCCTTCTCGCGAACATGGTTTGAGCCTGTTCCGGCGCTCTCTTCGCCGCAAATGGTCACCCGGCCCGCATCGAGCAGATTGCCGAAGAATTTCCAGCCAGTCGGCGTCTCATGCATCTCGATGCCGAGTTTTTCCGCCACGCGATCGGCAGCCGCGCTGGTGGGCATGGAACGCGCAATGCCGGCAATGCCGCCCTTATAGCCCGGCGCCAGATGCGCATTGGCCGCCAGCAGCGCCAGCGAATCCGATGGCGTCACGAACCGGTTCTTGCCAATGATGAGGTTACGGTCGCCGTCGCCATCCGAAGCAGCGCCAAAATTCGGACCGGTCGGCGTCATCAGCAGGTCGTACATCTCCTTGCAATAAACGAGGTTGGGATCTGGATGGCCATCGTTGAACGAGGGTGATGGCGTCCCATTGATCACGGTGCCTTTCGGCGCCCCGAGCATGCCCTCGAGGATTGCATGGGCATAAGGACCGGTCACGGCGTGCATGGCGTCGAACGTCATGCGGAATCCTGACGCAAAGAGTTCCCGGATCGCGCCGAAATCGAACAGCTGCTCCATCAAGGTCGCGTAGTCTTTGACGGGATCGATCACCTCGACCACCATGTCGCCGATCTCCTGCGTGCCGATCGAGCCGAGATCGATGTCCGGCGTATCAAGCGTCTTGTAAGTGTCGATTACCTTGGTGCGCGCAAAAACGGCGTCAGTGATCTTCTCCGGCGCCGGGCCGCCATTGCCGATATTGTATTTGATGCCGAAGTCGCCCTCCGGCCCGCCTGGATTATGGCTGGCCGACAGCACCAGTCCACCAAAGGCCTTGTAGTGCCGGATGACATTGCTGGCCGCCGGCGTCGACAACAGCCCACCCTGCCCCACCAGCACCTTGCCAAAGCCGTTGGCCGCCGCGATACGGATCGCCTTCTGGATGGCGACGTCGTTGTAGAAGCGCCCGTCGCCGCCGATCACCAACGTCTGGCCGGCAAATCCTTCGAGGCTATCGAAGATCGCCTGGATATAGTTCTCGACATAATTGGGTTGCTGATAAACCGTCACCCGCTTGCGAAGGCCAGACGTACCCGGCTTCTGATCGGCATAGGGCGTGGTCTTAATCGTTTGAATCGTCATCGGTTTTCAGTCCAATCAGCGAGGCATAAAGCTGGGCATAGCGGGCGGCACTGGATTCCCAGCTCACATCCGATTTCATCCCGCGCCTCTGCATTTTCTTCCAGGATTTGTCGTCGGCATAAAGCGCCAGCGTGCGGCGGACGGCGTCGGCAAGGGCTTCCGCGGTCGGCGGCGCAAACTGCACCCCGGTCGCGACTTCTGCCTGCAGCGCCGCGACATTGGCGTCGATCACGGTGTCGTTGAGCCCGCCAACACGGCTGACAAGCGGGATGCAGCCATAGCGGAGAGCATAAAGCTGGGTCAGCCCGCACGGCTCGAACCGCGATGGAACCATCATCACATCGGCGCCGCCCTGCACCAGGTGGCTCAATTGTTCATTATAGCCGGTGATCAGCCCCACCCGGCCAGGATGGCGCGCGGCGGCGGCTCTTACGGCATTTTCAAGCTCTGTTTCGCCAGAACCGAGAACCGCCAGTTGCACGCCCTCGGCCACCATCATGTCGATATTGGCAACGATCAGGTCGATGCCCTTCTGCCATGTTAGTCGGCTGACGACGGAGAACAGCGGACTATCGGTCGCCTCCAGTCCAAAAGCCTCCTGCACGGCAGCCTTATTGGTCTGCCGGCTCAAGAGCGAATTGCCGGTATAGGTCGAGCGAAGGCTCGCATCGGTCGCCGGGTTCCAGGCTTCCATGTCGATGCCATTGAGGATGCCGAAAACTGTTTGCGAGCGATTGTTGAGGAGGCCGTCCAGTCCCATGCCAAAAGCAGGCGTGCGAATTTCAGCCGAATAGGTCGGCGATACCGTCGTCACGACGTCAGCGCATTCGACGCCCGCCTTGAGATACCCGATGCCCCCAAAATATTCGACGCCCTCGATGGAATAGGCATGTGGCGGCAAGCGCAGCTGGCCAAAAATATCCCCGCCATAGGTGCCCTGGAATGCCATGTTATGCACGGTCATCACGGTCTTGAGCGTCGAGGATGGCCCATACTTCACATAGGCAGCGGTGAGGCCCGCCTGCCAGTCATGCGCGTGGATGATCTGCGGCCGATAGCCTTCAACCAGCCCCAGACCAAGTTCCGAAGCCACCCAAGAGAGCGCCGCGAAGCGCTTCCAGTTATCCGGCCAGTCCCAGCCTTCGGGGCCGACATAGGGGTTGCCGGGCCGGTCATAAAGCGCCGGCGCGTCGAGCACGATGAGATCGAGCCCATCGACGCGACCGGCGAGCAGTCTCCCGGTCACGCCGAAGAGGTCTGCGAAAGCATGAACCTCCCGCATCGGCCCGAGCTTTCCCATCACGGCGGGATAGCCCGGAACCAGCGTCCGCATCGTGACACCGTTCTTGGCAAGCGCTGCCGGCAAGGCGCCGGTCACGTCTGCCAATCCCCCGGTCTTGATCAGCGGATAGACCTCGGAGGCAACCGATAAGACTTCGATCATCGATCGGCCAAATAACGATTGACCATAGCCTGCGTGACGAGAGTCACGCCCTCCTCTGTCCGCCGGAACCACTTTGCGTCGAACTCAGGATCTTCACCCACGACGAGACCCGCCGGGATATTGACGCCGCGATCGATGACGACCTTCCGCAGCCGCGCATTTTGTCCGATGTCGCAATAGGGCAGCACCACCGCCTCATCGAGCACCGAATAGGAATGGACGCGCGAGCCCGTCGACATCAGCGTGCGCTGCAGATGCCCCCCTGAGATGATGCAATCGCCCGACACCAGCGAGTTGACCGCCGAGCCGCGACGCCCGTCATAGTCGTGCACGAACTTTGCCGGCGGGGTGATTTCAGCATAGGTCCAGATCGGCCAGTCGCGATCGTAGAGATCGAGCTGCGGCGTAATGTCTGTCAGGTCGATATTGGCCTTCCAATAGGCGTCGACCGTCCCTACGTCGCGCCAATAGGACACCGTCTCATTGCTCGAGCGCACGCAGGAGCGCGGGAAGCGGTGCGCCCAGGCCGTGCCGTTCTTGACGATATAGGGAATGATATCCTTGCCGAAATCGCGGCTCGAGCCTTCCGTCGCCGCGTCGCGACGAAGCTGTTCCATCAGGAAGCGCGTCTCGAACACATAAATGCCCATCGAGGCCAGCGCCATATCCGGTTTGTCCGGAATGCCCGGCGGGTCTTTGGGCTTTTCGACGAAATCGACGACGCGGTCGCGCCCGTCGACATGCATCACGCCAAAGCCGGTCGCTTCCATGCGCGGTACTTCGAGACAGCCGATGGTCACGTCAGCGCCCGTATCGACGTGCTGGCGCAGCATGATTTCGTAGTCCATCTTGTAGATGTGGTCGCCGGCCAGAAGCACGATATAGCGCGGACCATAGTCCTCGATAATATCCATGTTCTGGTACACGGCGTCTGCCGTGCCCGCATACCACATGTCTTCCTTGACGCGCTGGCTTGCCGGCAGCACGTCGAAGCTTTCGTTTCGCTCGGTGCGCAGGAAGTTCCAGCCGCGTTGCAGGTGGCGAATAAGGCTATGCGCCTGATATTGCGTTGCCACCGAGATACGGCGGATGCCGGAATTGATGGCATTGGACAAGGCGAAGTCGATGATGCGCGACTTGCCGCCGAAATAGACCGCGGGCTTGGCGCGGCGATCCGTCAATTCCATCAGACGTGTGCCGCGTCCACCAGCCAGCACATAGGCCATGGCTTCGCGTGCCAAGGGAGACGGTACCCTGTAATCAGCCATTCACTTCCCTCCACATAGCCCGCCTTTCCGCGGGACGTATCATCCTAAGACTGCTCATGCCGGCTCATACTTGAGAAACAGGGTCGCAAGCGGCGGCAGGAACAGTTCGACCTCGGCTGGCAGATGCCGGCCCTCGACTGGATATGCCGTCACCGCACCCTGGTTCCCGGTATTGCCGCCGGCATACCAGCCAGCGTCCGTATTGATGCGTTCAACCCAGCGCCCCGTCAGGGGCACCGGAATTTTATAGCCGCTGCGTGGCACCGGCGTGAAATTGGAAACAACCAGAACCGGATCGGCGCCCTCGGCCTTGCGGAGCCAGGCGGTTACCGAATTGGTGTGGTCATTACCGATGAGCCATTCGAAGCCATCAGGTTCGCAATCGCGCTCATGCAGGGCCGGCAGGCTACGATAGGCCGCGTTGAGGTCGGCCATCAGCCGGCGCATGCCCTCGTGTGGCGCGGAATCGAGCAGCCACCAGTCAAGGCTGCGGCTCTCGGACCACTCTTCGCGCTGCGCGAATTCCTGGCCCATGAACAAAAGCTTTTTGCCTGGATGTCCCCACATGAACGCGAGATACGCCCGAAGATTGGCGAACTGCTGCCAATCGTCGCCCGGCATCTTCGAGAGCAGTGCACCTTTGCCATGCACCACTTCGTCATGGCTCAGCGGCAAGACGAAGTTCTCGCTGAATGCATAGACGAGCCCAAAGGTCAGGTCGTGGTGGTGATAGCGCCGATGTATCGAATTGCGGCTCATGAAACGCAATGTGTCGTTCATGAAACCCATGTTCCACTTGAACCCGAAACCAAGCCCGCCGGTATAGGTTGGCTGGCTGACGCCTGGCCACGAGGTGGATTCTTCGGCGATCATGAAGGCGCCCGGGAATTGCCGGTACACCTCGGCATTGACGCGCTGCAAAAACGCTACAGCCTCGAGATTTTCATTGCCGCCATGCTGGTTGGGCACCCACTGCCCCGGCTGGCGGGAATAATCGAGGTAGAGCATCGAAGCCACGGCATCGACGCGCAGCCCGTCGATATGGAAGACTTCGAACCAATAAAGCGCGCTATTGGTCAGGAAGGCCGCAACTTCCTTGCGGCCGAAATTATAAATAGCGGTGTTCCAATCCGGGTGGAAACCCTGACGCGGATCGGCATGCTCGTAGAGCGCCGTGCCATCGAAATAGGACAAGCCGAAATCATCGGTGGGGAAATGGGCGGGCACCCAGTCAAGGATCACGCCGAGCCCGGCCTCGTGTGCGGCATTGACGAGCCGCGCAAAGCCAGCCGGATCGCCGAACCGTGCCGTCGGCGCGAATAGCCCCGTCGGCTGGTAACCCCAGCTGGGATCGAAGGGATGCTCGGTAATCGGCATGAATTCGAGATGCGTATAGCCCATATCGGCCGCATAGGGGACGAGCTGTTCGGCTAGCTGGTCGTAGGTCAGGAACGAGCCATCTGGCCGGCGCCGCCACGATCCAAGATGCACTTCGTAGATCGACATGGGTGTGCGCCGCCAATCCTTGGTGGCACGCTCTTCCATGTAGCGTGCGTCGGTCCAGGTGAATGGCGTCGGATCGGGCACGACGGAAGCGGAGCGCGGGCGCAATTCTGCCTGCCGTGCCAACGGATCGGCCTTGAGCGGCAGCACTTTCCCGTCCGGGCCGACGATCTCGTATTTGTAGATCGTGCCGGTACCGAGCACTGGGATGAACACCTCCCAGATGCCGTTGCGGTTGCGCATCGGGTGACGCCGACCGTCCCACTGGTTGAATGGTCCGACGACCGACACGCGCAGCGCATTTGGTGCCCAGACGGCAAAGTGGGTCCCGTGAATGCCCTCGAATTCCATCTCGTGCGCGCCGAGCTTGTCGAAGAGGCGCAGATGCGTGCCTTCGCCAAGGTAATAATCGTCAAGCGGCCCAAGCACCGGCCCGAACGAATAGGGGTCGAACACGTCCCACTCGCCGCCGGCATTGTGCGCGTGGAAGCGGATCGGCTGACGTTCTGAAACTTCAACCTTTCCTTCGAAGAAACCAGCGCCGTGCCGCGGATAAAGCGGGCCGAGCGACTCGCCCGACAGTGTGAAAGCCTCGACCGATTCCGCATGCGGAATGAATGCGCGCAGCGCCCAATGCCCGCCTACTTCGTGCAACCCGAGGATTCCGAAGGCGTCCCCGTGGCGCCCGGCCACGATGTTCTCCACGTCTCGGCTCTCGGCCTGCCAGATTTCTTTATTCAAGCCCAATCCCCCATGACCTGCCGATTCAATGCTCGGCGGTCTGTAACTCGGAAGGCGGCAGTTCGATCCAACCCCGGACCGCCGCCTATCCCATTAAGCGGTCGGCACGTTCCATATATCGGCAGCATATTGCCGGATCGTACGATCCGACGAGAAAAAGCCCACGCTGGCAGTGTTTCGGATTGCCATCGCGTCCCATTTGGGCCGGTTGGTCCAGATCTTGTCCACCGTCTCCTGCGCCGCCCAATAGGCGTCGAAGTCGCGCGCCACCATGAACCAGTCATGATCGTATAGGCCGCCGATCAGATCGCGATAGCGGTTCGGATCGTCAGGCGAAAACACACCGGACGAGATCGCCTCGAGCGCTTCACGCAGCCTCGGGGATTGATCGATCGCCGACCGCGGCACTTCGCTACGTCCGCGCTTTTCGGCCACTTCCTCGGTCGTCAGCCCGAAGATGACAATATTATCTGCGCCCACTTCCTTGTGCATTTCGACATTGGCACCATCCATCGTGCCGATGGTCAGGGCGCCATTGGCCATGAACTTCATGTTGCCCGTGCCCGAAGCCTCCATGCCGGCCGTCGAAATCTGCTCGGACAGGTCCGCTGCCGGCACGATCGTCTCGGCCAGCGATACGTTGTAATTGGGCAGGAACACCACCTTGAGCATGCCGCGCACGGCCGGATCGTGATTGATGACCCGCGCGACGTCATTGATCAGCTTGATGATCAGCTTGGCGTTCCAATAGCTCGGCGCCGCCTTGCCTGCGAAAATCTTGACGCGCGGCACCCAGTTCTTTTCCGGATGCGCGCGGATTTCGTCATAAAGCGCGACAGCATGGATGATGTTGAGCAGCTGCCGCTTGTATTCGTGGATGCGCTTGATCTGCACGTCAAAGAGCGCATCGGGCGAAACGGCGATGTTGAGCCGATCCTTCATCAGTCTGACCAGCCGCTCTTTATTGGCATGCTTGACCGCCGCGAATTGCTTTTGGAAGCCAGGATCCTCCGCATGCGGCGTCAGCCCGTGCAGCTTGTCGATATTGTCGAGGAACTCTGGCCCGATTCGTTCGCTGATCAGCCGCGTCAGCCCCGGATTGCACTGCATCAGCCAGCGTCGTGGCGTGATGCCATTGGTCTTGTTGTTGATGCGCTCGGGATAAAGCTTGTGCAGATCGGCAAACACCGTCTGCTTCATCAGCTCGGTATGCAGCGCCGAAACCCCATTGATCGAGTGCGAACCGGCAAAGGCCAGTTGCCCCATGCGAACGCGGCGCCCGCCATGTTCGTCGATCAGCGACACAGCCGCCACCTGCTGGTCTGTGAAATTGGCGCGGCTCCGCGCCTCGGCCAGCACATCGGCATTGATCTGGTAGATGATCTGCATGTGACGCGGCAGCAGCCGTTCGAGCAGCGCCACCGGCCAGCTTTCGAGCGCCTCGGGCAGCAGCGTGTGGTTGGTATAACCGAAGGTGCCCTTGGTCAGCTTCCACGCATCGGCCCACTTGACGCCATTGTCATCGACGAGGATGCGCATGAGTTCGGCAACGGAGATCGCCGGATGAGTGTCGTTGAGCTGGATCGCGACCTTATCCGGCAGCGAGCCGAGATCTCCATATTGCTGGAGATGGCGCCGAACGATGTCCTGCAGCGAAGCCGAGGAGAAGAAAAACTCCTGCCGCAGCCGCAGTTCCTGCCCGGCCGGAGTTGAATCGGCCGGGTAAAGAACCCGCGTAATCGCTTCTGCCTTCGAGCTTTCTTCGAGCGCGCCGATATGATCGCCCGAATTGAACTTGTCGAGCAGGATCGGGTCGATCGGCTGCGCGCTCCAGAGCCGCAGCGTATTCACCCGCGCCCCGCGCCAGCCGACGATCGGCGTATCATAGGCGACCGCCAGCAGATGCTCGTTCGGCCGCCATTCCTGCCGCACGGTACCATCAGGATCGTTAATTGGCTCCACCTGTCCGCCAAATCCAACCTCATAGGCGCTTTCGCGGCGCTCGAATTCCCAGGGATTACCATGGGCGAGCCAGTCTTCCGGCAATTCGACCTGCCAGCCTTCGCTCATTTCCTGGCGGAAAAGGCCGTGGACATAGCGGATGCCATAGCCATAGGCCGGAATTTTCACCGAGGACATGGATTCAAGAAAGCATGCGGCCAGACGGCCGAGACCGCCATTGCCAAGCGCGGCATCGGGCTCGAGATTGATCAGGTCGCCGAGATCGACGTTCAGGTTTTTGAGCGCCTGCTGCACCGGCTCCATCAGCCCGACATTGCTCATCGCATCGCGCATCAGGCGACCGATCAGAAATTCGAGGCTGAGATAATAGACACGCTTGTTCGAGGTTCGCCAAGTTTCGCGCGAACTTTCCATCCAGCGATCCATGACGCGATCCCGCACGGCTAGAATCGTCGCGCGCAACCAGTCATGCTGGCCGGCAACGATCGGGTCCTTGCCGACGGAATAGATCAGGCGTTCGAGAATCTCCGCCTGTAGAGCCTCAACGGTGGTCGCACGGGGCTCGGGTGTTGGAGCATCGTAGACGATCGGTTTTTGCGGCATATCGCAATCCAGTTTTCATGACGATGTTCCCCTCTAGAAGCTTCACTCTTGCACTTAATTTGTGCATCGGAAAGCCCCCTTCATGAGGAGGATTAAGGACTTGTCGCCGGAGCCGAACGGGCCACCGCAGCTTCCGCGCTGTCTTCGGATATGTTGATGCCGCTTTCGCGCGCCTGCTCCTGCGCATTGCTGATGAGCAGGCGGCTGAGATTGCGCCAATCTTCGCCACCAAGCTGCAGCTCGAAACGCTGCCGATCGCGATCGCGCACGCCTTCCAGAACTTCGGCGGTCTCGTCCTCGCTCGAGCCCAGCATGCTGATCGCAGTCCCGCCAAACAGCACCGCCGATTCGAAAGTTTCGCGCACTTGGAATTCAACGCCCGTCTGCAGCAGCTCGATGCCGTGCGAACGATCGAACGCCCGTGCCATCACCCGCGCCAGCGGAAACTCGTCCCGCAGCAGTTCGGCAATGCGCGTCGTCTGCGCCCGGTCGTCGGTACAGATGAGGATCAGATCGGCCGTATGCGCGCCCGCAGCGCGCAAGATGTCGAGCCTCGTGCCGTCGCCGTAATAAACCTTGAACCCGATCTGCGCGGCGGCGCGGATCATGTCCGTGTCATTGTCGATGATCGAAACCGAATGGCGCAGCGCCAGAAGCGGCTGGCTGGCGATCTGGCCGAACCGCCCAAACCCGATAATCAGGACGCGGCCGGTCAGCCCGTCGGCTTCCTCGACGCCGTCCATCGATTCCACCCGTTTGGGCATGAACCGCCGCATGACAATGAGCGCGAACGGCGTCAGCACCATCGAAATGATGACGGTAGCGGTAAAAATAGCATTGGTTGGACCGTCGATGATCCCGGCAGATACGGCGGTGGTGTAAAGCACGAAAGCAAATTCGCCGCCCTGCCCCATCAGCACTGCGCGCTCCAGCGCCTCGCCGTGATCGGACCGTAGGAGCCGCGCAATCACATAGATCGCGACCCCCTTGACCAGCATGAATGCCACGACGCTGATGGCGATGACCTGCCAACTCTGTGCAACCGTGTGCAGATCGAGCGACATGCCGACGGCAAGGAAAAAGAGGCCCAGCAGCAGCCCACGAAATGGCTCGACGTCTGCTTCGAGCTGATGCCGGAAGGTCGAGGTCGACAGAAGCACGCCAGCAAGAAACGCTCCCATCGCCATCGAGAGACCCGAAACCTGGAACAGCAATGCCGCACCCAAGACGACAAGCAGCGCCGCTGCGGTCATGACTTCACGCACCTTGGCCGAGGCCAGAAGCGCGAAGAACGGGTTCATCACGCGCCGCCCGAGCACGATGAGCAGCAGGATGGCGCCCAGCGCGCCGGCAAAGCCGATGACGCGCGTGAAAATCGACTGATCCTCCGCCGCCGGCGCCAAAAGCGCCACGACCGCAAGGAGTGGGACGATGGCGAGGTCTTCGAGCAGAAGCACCGAAACGATCTTCTGCCCGCCCTCGGAAGAAAGCTCGCCGCGCTCGCCGAGGATCTGCATGACGATGGCTGTCGAGGTCAGCACAAAGCCCATTCCGAAAATAAAGGCCACTGCCGGCGCAAACCCCAGCGCAACGCCCACCAGCGTCAGTAACGCGCCGCAACTGACGACCTGGATGACGCCAAGTCCGAAAATCTGCTTCCGCAGCGCCCAGAGCCGCGACGGCTCCATTTCGAGCCCAATAATGAAGAGAAACATCACGACGCCGAGTTCGGCGAGATGCAGCACCGAGGAAGGATCGGAAATTAGCCCGATGCCGGATGGTCCGAGCAAGAGACCCGCAGCCAGATACCCAAGAACTGAACCTAGCCCGATGCGCTTGAAAATGGGGACCGCGATGACGCCTGCCGCCAACAAGGCGACCACAGGCACAAGATCGACAGTGCCGTGCGCAACCTCTGCGGCGTGTGCAACAGCCTCACCAGCCATGATTCGTCCCCCTGGTATGCCGATCGGGGCGACACTGTTCGGTCAGGCGAGCTGCGTCAAGGCAAGGCGCTGCAACCCAGATCAGCGCAGAGGTGACTAGCCGGACGCCTCGACGCCCGTCGGAGCCGTACCCTCGGGGGGTTCCATGCGCTCCTGCTTGCGCTTTTCGTTGCTGTCGGCGTCGTCTTCGCGCTGCTCCCTGATGACCTGCGCGGCATTGGCCAAAACCACCTCGCGCTCGGACATATAGGGCGTGCGCAGAACTGGCCGCTTGGGCTGCACAGGCTTGCTCGGCAAGGTGTGGGTGAGGATCGAGGTGGCGATCAGCAAGGTCGGCACCGCAACAAGCCCCCCGACCGGCCCCCAGGCCCAGAGCCAGAAGGTGATCGACAAGAAAATAATGAACGGGTTGAGCGTCATCGTCCGGCCGATGAAATGCGGCGTGATGATCTGCCCTTCGATGAAATTGATGCCCAAATAGCAAAGTGTGGGCAAGAGGATCGCCTGGACGCTCGTCTGTGTGCCGAGACCCACGGCGAGGAGGATCACGATCATCGTCCCCTGCCCGACATAAGGGATATAATTGAGCACGGCCGCAAGCGCGCCCCACAGCACCGGTGACGGCATGCCGATGGCCCACATTGCGATCGTCACCGCAATGCCGACGCACACGTTGATAAAGGTGATCGATAAGAGGAAACGGCTGACCTTCGATTCGACATCGCGGAACACATGCGCCGTCCGCCAACGCATCCGGCGGGTCACACAAAGCGAGAGCACCGAAATACGAATATGGTCTCGCGTCGCGACGAAGAAATAGAGACTCGCAAGAAAGATAAGGACCTGGGCCAAAAGCGCCGGGGCGATCATGGCAATGTTCGCCATCGCCGATCCATCCTCGACGCTGACACTCATCGCGCTGTCGCTGCCAAGCAGTTCGCTCATCTGCGTCTGAAGCTGCGAGAAGGTCTCGAGCGGCCCACGGAGATTGGCCAGCTGATCCTGAAGCTTATCCCAGATTAACGGACCACGCGCGATCCACTCGCTGAGTGGCAGCGCAAACACCATGATACCGATGGCGATAATGCTCAACAACAGCAGCACGACCACGGCTGCCGAGAGCGCCGGCGGAATACCAAAATGCTCGAGCCGATCGGCGACCGGTCCGAACATCAGCCCGACGACGATCGCAAGTGTCACTGGCGCAAGGAAAACCTGCCCGACCTGCAGCACGAAGAGCATGACGACGACGCCGATAGCGACGACGGAAACGCGGGCGGCATTGTTGAGAACGCGCTCAAACTGACTTTCGTTCATATCTTCCGAGGTCGTCGAGCGGAGGCGCATGGTGGCTTTCTAAAGAAAGGACGCTTTGTCGTTAACGTGCGGCCGAACCGAGCGTTCCGCCATGCGAAACGCTGTCGACCGAAGCCCGTGGTACAGCTAATCTCCCGCCGCTTATTTCCTTGAAGGACCCGCCATGCCGCGCAAGATTATCATCGACACCGACCCTGGACAGGACGATGCCGTCGCCATTCTCCTGGCGCTGGCGTCTCCGGAGGATTTCGAAGTTCTAGGTATCGTTGCAGTGGCCGGCAATGTCGGCCTTCATCACAACGCCACCAATGCGCGTAAGATCGTCGAGCTCGCCGGCCGCCCCGATATTCCCGTTTATGCCGGCTGCTCCCGCCCGATGCGCCGCACCCTCGTCACGGCCGAACACGTCCATGGAGACACGGGCCTCAACGGTCCCGATCTGCCCGCCCCGAAAATCGAACTTCAGCCGCAGCACGGCGTCGATTACATCATCGAAACGCTGATGCAGGCCGAGCCGAAAACGATCACGCTCTGCACGCTTGGGCCGCTGACCAATATCGGCATGGCGCTCGTCAAGGAGCCCGGAATCGCCGAACGCGTCGCCGAGATCGTCCTGATGGGTGGCGCCTATTTCGAGGTCGGCAACATCACCCCCGCCGCCGAATTCAACATCTACGTGGACCCCGACGCCGCCGACATCGTCTTCAGAAGCGGCGTCAAGCTCACTGTGTTGCCGCTTGACGTGACGCATCAGATGCAGTCGACGCCTGCCCGTCTCAATGCCTTCAAGGCGCTGGGCAACAAGTCCGGGCAGGCTGTCTATGAAATGCTAAGCTTTTCCGAAGGGTTCGATCTCAAGAAATACGGCTGGGAAGGCGCGCCGCTGCACGATCCGACCGTCATGGCCTACCTGATCGACCCAACTATTTTCGAAGGCCGCGATTGCAACGTGACCATCGAAAACGCCAGCGAACTCACCATCGGCATGACCGTCACAGACTATTGGCACGTCACCGACAAACCGAAGAACGCCACCTATATCCGCTCCGGCAATGCCGATCGGTTCTTTCACCTGCTCACGGAACGGCTGGCGCGCCTGCCCTGATCAACGACAACCCGCGCCTCCTCCGACCAGGGGGAGGCTAGGTCGATGCCAGCCTCACCTCTCGCGTGATCCCAATATTGTCGAGAAACACCTGATCGTGGCTGATCACCAGCAGCGCTCCGTCATAGGCTCGTAAGCCCGCCTCGATCTTTTCGATCGCCTCCACATCGAGGTGATTGGTCGGCTCGTCGAGCACCAGCAACATCGGCGGCGTCTTCCCGCCCACGGCACAGGCAAGCCCTGCCCGCAGTATTTCGCCGCCGCTCAATGTCCCTACGCGCTGCAGTGCCGCATCGGCCCGAAACCCGAACGCGGCCAGGAGAGACCGGCAATCGTTCTCCGAGCTGTCGGGATTGAGCCACCGGAAGTTTTCGACGATGCTTTCGTCTCGGTTGAGCAGCCCAACCTGCTGATCGAGCAGCGCCATCGGCCCACCGAGCTGCACCGAGCCGGAAAAGGGCGCCAACTGCCCCGTCAGAAGCTTGATCAGCGTTGTCTTGCCAACACCGTTTGGTCCCGTCACCGCCACCCGCTCGGGTCCGATCATCTCAAGATCGAATGTCGTGATCGTCGGCGCTGCTTCATCATACCCGCCCGTCAGGGCATTGGCCCGCAACACCACCTTTCCCGGTGGCAGGTTGCTGGGAGACAGCTTGACCGAAAACGGCGTCAAGACTTCAATCTTGGCTCGCGCCTCAGCGGCCTGCTCCTCTGCTGCGCCGGCCATTTTTTCGGCCAGCGTATCGAGCCCGCCCGCCGTCTCTTCCGCTCGCCGCTTGAGCCCGCCGAGCATGATTTTCGGCATATCTCCCTTCGCCGCCTTCCGGCGACCCCCGGCATCGCGCTGTGCCTGCTTCTCCCGCGCCTCCTGCGCCTTTCGCGCCACTTCCCGCACCTGCCGTTCCGCCACATCGCAATCGTGTTCTGCGGCCTGCAGCTCCATTGCCTTCCGTTGCCGATAATGGCTCCAGCCCCCGCCATAGACATTGGCGCCGAGCGTCGTCAGCTCGACAATCCCATCAACCTTTTCGAGCAAGTGCCTGTCGTGACTCACGACAATGGCGGCGCCGCGCCAGCCGGCAAGCAGTTCGGCCACAGCAACGCGTCCCTCGGTATCGAGATTGTTGGTCGGCTCGTCGAGCAGGATCAGGTCGGGCTCGGCAAACGCTAAGGCAGCCAGAGCCGCGCGCGTGCGCTGCCCACCCGAAAGCGTTGCGAGAGACGTCTCGGGCGTCACCGGCAGCCCCAGCGCAGCCAGCGCTTCCTCGAGCCGCGCCTCAAGCGTCCAGTCCGCTTCAGCCAGTTCGTCGACGCTCGCTTGACCAGCGATTGCCTTGGCCAGAAGCGCCAGCCCATCGCGCACGCCGAAGAGATCGGCGATCGTGTCGCCCTCGCCTGGCTGCACCAGCTGTCGCAAGACGCCGATCCGGCCCGTGCCGCTGATCGAGCCGCTCGATGGCGTCAGTTCGCCGGCAATCAGACGCAACAGTGTCGTCTT
The DNA here is from genome assembly GCF_000970455.1 of Devosia soli. Classification (GTDB taxonomy): domain Bacteria; phylum Pseudomonadota; class Alphaproteobacteria; order Rhizobiales; family Devosiaceae; genus Devosia; species Devosia soli. Next base: position 449,712 of record NZ_LAJG01000014.1, read on the forward strand.
GCCCACGCCGTTGCGCCCCACAAGGCCTGTGCGGCCCGGACCAAAGGTCAGATCGAGATTAGAAAAGAGTTTGTGGCCATCAGGGCCGGTATAAGAAAGACGCGAAATCGTAATGGAAATGGGCATGGATACAAGTGTCTCCAAGGGCAAGGCAGGTCGGCATTGCGTTGGAGAAGCATTCCATCAGGCACCATCCGGTCGAGTTGCGATAGGGCGTAAAATAGCGCGAAAGCCTCTGGCGTCAACCGCCCACTGGTCAATCCCGGGGCCGCGGAGTAGTGTCCGGCCACGTATCGGGACTGCGCCATGGACCTTTTCACTCTCGCCACCTTCACTTTCGCCTATGCCATCGCCGTACTCGTGCCCGGCCCCGGCGTCGCGGCTGTGGTCGCCCGGGCGTTGGGTGGCGGCTTCAAGGGCGCCTTCCCCATGGTTCTCGGCATTCTGGCCGGCGATCTCGTCTATTTCGTCTTTGCGGTCTTCGGCCTTGCAGCCATCGCCACCTGGTTTGGCCCGATCTTCGTGATCATCCGTTGGGCCGGCGCCGCCTATCTCCTCTACATCGCCTGGAAGTTCTGGACCGCAAAGCCCGGTGCCGAGCAGATGAAGCCCAGGAACGAAGACGCCCTCAAGACCTTCCTTGCCGGCTTCTCGCTGACCATGGGCAACCCCAAGACCATCGTCTTCTACCTCGCCATCCTGCCCACCGTCATATCGCTCGACCAGATGAACCCGCTCGCCTTTGTCGAGCTGACCGCCATCGTGGTCGTCGTCCTCCTCATCATCGGTTGCGGCTATGCCTGGCTTGCCTCCGCCGCGCGCGAAATGTTCCGCAGCGAAAAGGCGCTCGGCCGCCTCAACAAGACAGCGGGCGCCATGATGGCTACCGCAGCGGGCCTCGTCGTCCTGCAGCATTAAAGGGCGGCTAACCATTTGCTGGCAGGGTTTTGCAATGGCGACCAGCATCAGCACCATCTCTCAGATGTCTCGTTATGAGCAGATGAAGTACTACCGCGAAAAGCGGAAGGCAGCGCTCGCCCAGGTCCAATCCATGAGCGGCCAGGCGAATGGCCTCGTCTCCGTCAAGATCTCCGAAGCCCAAGGCATGGGCAACCTCGCCGCCAAAATCGCCTATCAACGCGGCATCAAGAAAACTGCCTAAGCCGGCTTGTTGGCGTTTAATGTGCGCAACAGCGGCGAAAGCTCTACCGGTGGCTTCTGTTCTATACGCCGATAAATTCGGCCGTCGGTTGTCCGAACGGCATAGCCCAGCGACACCAGCGCACGACGTAGCAGGGCATGATCGCCAAAGCTCGCCCATCGATTGAGCAGCGCCTTCATTTCCGCGTCCGAGTAAGCCCGGCCGGCCTCCATCCGGCTCCAAAGTGCCCAAAGGCAGAGCGGCTGCAAACTATTCTTGGCCGGCCACCGCATCAAAACCCCCTGCCGGTCGAAATGCCGCACAACTCTTTCGATCAGCTCCGCATCAGCTTTGGGCGCCTCGACACGGCGCTCCCGCTCCGTAGCAATCACGCTCGTCGCCCGGAAATGCTGGTAGTTCTTGAAACCGGCAGCGCGAGAAAGGAGATTGAGCATCTCCACATGTCCCAGCGGCGCCTGACGGGCAGCCAAGGCACCGCGCAAGCTGCGCGCGAATCCGGATAGATCTGTTATGGTCAAAGGATGAAGCGTTCTTGACATGTCATATCCTGCACATGCCTCAACTGCCCTTGGCGGCAGTGTCGATGGTCACCGGCTTTCGACGAGGCACAAGGATAAACCTGTCTCGACTTGTCTTGGCAGGTTTAGCATCCCAATTGGGACGGTGACGCCTCGGTGAGCTGCAGACCGGTGCTTTGCAATACCGCGCCTCGTCAAACCGCACAAGCCATTCTTGAACCCCCTTTGACACGCGCGCTCTGCCTGCTAAGAGGCACGCACGGGCCTATAGCTCAATGGTTAGAGCCGACCGCTCATAACGGTCTGGTTCCAGGTTCGAGTCCTGGTGGGCCCACCAAAATCGGAAGGGGCTGGCCGATCGGTGGCCGGCCCCTTTTTTACCGGTCCCGAAAATCCTGCAAAGAGTCGCCCCGCCTTTGGAACTTCGCCGATCACGGCACGTTGATCAGCGCCATTACGAGGGACATTCCATGGGCATTATCTGGACCATCATCATCGGTTTCATCGCTGGCGTAGTCGCCAAGTTCATCATGCCGGGTGATAACGAACCGCGCGGCTTTATCCTGACGACAATCCTGGGCATTGTCGGCGCCGTTATCGCCACATATCTCGGCCAGGCCCTTGGCTGGTATGCACCGGGCGAAGGCGCGGGCTTCATCGGCGCCGTGGTCGGCGCGATCATCATTCTTTTCGTCTGGGGCCTGATCGCCCGCCGTCGCTAAATCGATCGATTGAACGAAAATAGGCCATTCCCGTAAATTTCGGGAATGGCCTATTTCTCTTTCCGGGCAAGATGCTTGCGGCCAGCATGCGTCAGTTCCGGACCGCCCTCTTTTTGCTCGATCAGCGCCATCGAAATAAGCTTGGCAAAGTGCTGCGGATCGACTTTGCTCGGTTGATCCAGCGATCCGAACCGCGCCAGCGTTTCGAGTTCATCATCTGTCAGCGAATAATCAGCCATCGGTAAACCCCGGTTTCTGTCGCCGCTCAACAGCCGGCTCGATGCTTTGGTTGCGCAAAACTGGCGTTCGCCAAACTCACATTCCCTTCCCAAACGACAGCGAACGTCCGGACGCAACCTTGCCCAGGTCATGGCGTTTTGAGCCAAGCTCACCAGCCTTGCGCATGCGTTATCTTCGCAATGCATCGTCGAGCCTGCCTCTCGGGAAAGAAACACCATGCTCATAGCCCTGACTGCCCTCGTCCTCGCCGCCATCGGGATCGTGCTGGGAGGGTTGGGCGCGTGGCTCGTCACGCTGGGCGGCTCTTGGTATTATCTGATTACCGGCATCGCCTTTCTCGTCACCGCCTATCTTCTCTTCCGCCGTAAGGCCGAAGCCCTCTGGGTCTATTCCGCCATTCTTGTCGGCTCCATCATCTGGGCTATCTGGGAAGTCGGTTTCGACTGGTGGCAATTGGGGGCGCGCGGCGGCGTCATCGTCGTCCTCGGCCTCTGGCTATGGATGCCCTTCATCCGCAACAAGCTTCACGATGGCCGGCGTGCTGCCGGACTGATCCTCGCTGTCAGCAATGTTCTCGCCATCGTCGTCGCCGTCTATGCCATGACGCAGGACCCGCAGGACATTTCGGGCACGTTGAACACCGAACAGGTCGCGGCCAATCCCGATCTCGGCGCCGATTTCGATGATGGTGACTGGCAGCAATATGGCCGCACCAATTACGGCCAGCGCTATTCGCCGCTCGATCAGATCACCACCGAAAATGTCGCGAGCCTTATCCCTGCCTGGACCTATCAGACAGGCGACGTGAAGCTCCCCCAGGATGTTGGCGAAACGACTTATCAGGTCACGCCGATCAAGGTCGGCGATACGCTCTACATCTGCACGCCCCATAATCTTGCGATCGCCCTCGATGCCAGGACCGGCACAGAAAAATGGCGCTTCGACGCCAATTCCGGCCTCAACCCGGATCGGCAGCATCAGACCTGCCGCGGCGTGACCTATTGGGCCGATCCGGCAGCAGCACCGGGAAGTGCCTGCGCCGCCCGTGTTTATCTGCCCACAGCGGATGCCCGTCTCATCGCTCTGGACGCCGCCAATGGCGAAATCTGCACGAGCTTCGCCGATGGCGGTACACTGCGCCTCGAAGCCGGGATGCAATATTCTCCGGCCGGCTACTACTATTCGACCTCCCCGCCTGTCGCGGTCGATGGCAAGTTGATCATTGGGGGCGCGGTCAACGACAATTACTCGACGCGATCACAGTCTGGCGTCATCCGCGCCTTCGACGCGCTGACCGGCGCATTGGTCTGGAATTGGGATTCGGGCAATCCGACAGAAACTGCCCCGATCGATATCGCGGGGGGAGAAACCTATACGACCAACTCGCCCAACTCGTGGTCGGTCTTCTCCGTCGATCCGGCGCTCGGTCTTGTCTACGTGCCGCTCGGCAATCAAGTGCCCGATCAGATCGGCATCGGCCGCAGCGAAAGTGTCGAGAAATACTCCTCGTCCATCGTCGCCCTCGACATAGCGACCGGCCAGGACCGCTGGGTCCAGCAGTTCGTCCACCACGACCTTTGGGACATGGACGTCCCGGCCCAACCCGTGCTTCTCGATCTGACTGGCGCGGATGGACAACCGGTACCGGCTCTCGTCGGCCCGACCAAGCAGGGCGATATCTATGTGCTCGACCGCAGAACCGGCACGCCCATCCTGCCTATTACCGAAGAGCCGGCCCCGCAGGGCGCCATCGAGGGTGATTTCACGGCCCCCACCCAACCGACCTCGGCGCTGAGCTTCAAGCCTGAGACGCTGCAAGAGAAGGATATGTGGGGCATTACCATGTTCGATCAGTTGATGTGCCGCATCTCGCTTCATCAACATCGCTACGAAGGTCGATACACCCCGCCATCGCTTGAGGGCACCATTGTTTACCCAGGAAACTTTGGCACCTTCAATTGGGGCTCTGTCGCCGTCGATCCGGAGCGTCAGGTCATGTTCGGCATGCCGACCTACCTAGCCTTCACTTCTCGCCTCGTGCCGGCCGATCAGATCCCGCCCAAGGGTGAAGACGAAAAGGCCAGCGAACAGGGCCTCAATCGCAATGACGGCGCTCCCTACGGCGTCTTCATGGGTCCGTTCCTCAGCCCGCTTGGTGTTCCCTGCCAGGCGCCCGGCTGGGGCTTCGTCGCCGGCGCCGATCTGCGCACCGGCGAAATCGCCTATAAGCACCGCAACGGCACCGTCCGTGACATGACACCATTGCCCCTGCCCTTTAAGGTTGGCGTCCCCGGCATCGGCGGCCCGATCATCACCAAGGGAGGGGTCGCCTTCCTCGGCGCTGCAGTCGATGATTTCTTTCGGGCCTATGACCTGACGACGGGCAAGCAGCTTTGGGAAGCACGCCTTCCCGCTGGCGGTCAGTCGACGCCGATGACCTATACGGTTGATGGCAAGCAATATGTGGTCATCGTCGCCGGCGGCCACGGCTCGATCGGCACCAAGCCAGGCGATTATGTCCTCGCTTACACTCTTCCCTGAACCAAAAGGGACAAACCTTTACGCGGCCGTAGTTCTTTTCATAGGACTGATGGCCGCGGCACCACTGTCGGGCCTTCCCCCCGCGCGAAAGCGTCTTTATAAAAACTTTATACGCTCAAGTTGGGGTTGGAACGCTGCCGGGAATCGCACCTGACATCGCATTGGGATTTTTGTGTGCGCTGCCCTTTTTGGCCTGCGTGCTCGCTTTTGTCTTCCAGGCTCGCTTTCAGCATGGCGCCTTCACCCTCACTGGCACTGTCTCGGGGCTGTTGTTTGTCCTCACCATCCTGCTGTTCCCGCAGGTGGTCGAAGCTGGCGCGCTCGTTTACCGCATCGGTTGGATTCCCGAACTAGGGCTCAATCTGACGATCCGCATGGATGGCCTCGCCTGGCTCTTCTGCGTCCTCATCACCTTCATCGGCTTCCTCGTCGTGCTTTACGCACGATATTATATGTCGCCCAAGGATCGAATTGCCCGGTTCTACGCGCTGCTCCTGGCCTTTATGGGCTCGATGCTTGGCCTGGTGCTGGCCGGCAACCTCATCCAGCTCGCCATTTTCTGGGAAATGACGAGCCTCGTGTCCTTCCTGCTCATTGGCTATTGGTATCACCGCAGCGATGCACGCGATGGCGCCCGCATGGCCTTGATCGTTACCGGCATGGGCGGGCTGGCGCTTTTCGTTGCCATGGTTCTCGTCGGCCATATCGTGGGCAGCTATGAGCTCGATGTGGTTCTCGCCTCGGGCAGCATGCTGGTCGAAAGCCCGCTATATCCCGTCACGCTCGTCCTGTTCCTTCTGGCTGCCTTTACCAAGAGCGCGCAGTTCCCCTTCCAGTTCTGGCTGCCAAACGCCATGACGGCGCCAACCCCGGTGTCGGCCTATCTTCACTCTGCTACCATGGTGAAGGCCGGCGTATTCCTTCTCACCCGCTTCTGGCCGGTGATGTCCGATTCCGAACTCTGGTTCGTCATCGTTACCTATGGGGGTTTGATCACGCTGATCTTCGGGGCAGCCGCCGCGCTCTTTCAGCGCGATCTCAAGGGGCTCCTTGCCTATTCCACCATCAGCCACCTCGGCCTCATCACCACCCTCCTCGGCATGGGCACGCCGCTGGCCGCCGTGGCCGCCATCTTCCACATCGCCAACCACGCGACTTTCAAGGCCTCGCTGTTCATGGCCGTGGGCATCATCGACCACGAGACCGGCACGCGCGATGTCCGCAAGCTGAGCGGTCTCCTCAAACTCATGCCGTTCACCGGCACCTTCGCCATCATCGCCAGCGCGGCTATGGCCGGGGTGCCACTGCTTAATGGCTTTCTTTCCAAGGAGATGTTTTTCACCGAGACGGCGGAATTCCATCCCAACGTCTTCGTCAACTATTCCCTGCCCATTGGCGCGACCATCGCCGGCATGCTCAGCGTCGCCTATTCGGTCAAGTTTGTGCACGGCGTCTTCTTCGGCCCGCCGCTCGCGCCGGGAGATAAAGTTCCGCACGAGCCGCCTGCGCTCATGCGGCGTCCGATGGAATTGCTGGTCATCCTCTGCCTCGCCGTCGGCATCATTCCCGGCATCACTATTGGCCCTTTCCTCGCCGAGGCAGTTACGGCGGTCCTGGGCCCCGAAAAGCCCTATTATAGCCTCTCGGTCTGGCACGGGTTCAATCTGCCGCTTTTGATGAGCGTTATCGCCCTTGTCGGCGGCGTCATCATCTACATTCCCTATTATCGTCAGTTGCGCGATATCGACGGCATTCCCTTCATCAACCGCTTGCGTGGCCAGCGCATCTTCGAGCGCCTCCTGCTCAACGCCACCAATCGCTGGGCCCGCGACTTCATCAAGATCTTCGGCACCCAGCGCCTTCAGCCGCAGATTTTTATCGTCGTTGCCTTTGCCCTGGCCGCCGGCGGTTTCGCCGGCTGGGCGCGCATGGGCAACCTGCCGCTCCCGAGCAGTTTTGATCCCGTCCTGGGCCTCGTCTGGCTCCTCGGCGGCATTTCTGCCATCGCGGCGGCGCAGCAGGCAAAGTTCCATCGCCTCGCCGCCATGATCCTGATGGGCGGCGCAGGACTTGCCACCTGCATCACCTTTGCCTGGCTTTCGGCGCCCGACCTTGCGCTCACCCAGCTGCTTGCCGAAATCGCCACCACGGTGCTGATCCTTCTCGGCCTGCGCTGGCTCCCCAAGCGCCTGCCCGTCGCTGACGACCTCACCGCCAAGGTCCGCTTCCGGCGCCTGCGCGACGTCACCCTCGCGCTTCTCGTCGGCATGGGCACTGCGCTCGCGAGCTACGCCATCATGACGCGCACCGCGCCCGAGGGCATTTCGGATTATTTCCTCAAGAACGCCTATAGCGAAGGCGGCGGCACCAATGTCGTCAATGTCATGCTGGTCGATTTCCGCGGCTTCGACACCATGGGCGAGATCACTGTCCTCGGCGTCGTCGCGCTGACGGTTTTCGGCCTCCTCCGCCGTTTCCGCCCCGCCGAAGACAGCGTCGGCCGACCCGAACAGCAGCGGCTCCTCGACAATGTCGATGGCGGCCAGCGCGTCGCCGACGATTTCCTCCGCATTCCAGCTCTCATCATGAGCTGGATGTTCCCGGTGGTCATCGTCATCGCCGTCTATATGCTGCTGCGCGGCCATGACCTCCCCGGTGGCGGTTTTGTCGCCGGCATCATCATGTCGCTGGCATTCATCCTCCAATACCTCGCCCACGGCACCCGATGGGTCGAAGACCGCCTTCGCATTCTTCCCATGCAGTGGATCGGCTGGGGGCTGCTTCTCGCTATGCTGACCGGCCTCGGTGCCGTCGTCCTCGGCTCGCCATTTCTCACCTCGGCCTTCACCTATGCCGACCTGCCGCTCATCGGCAAGGTGCCCATGGCGACGGCGCTGATCTTCGATCTCGGTGTCTTCGCCCTCGTTGTCGGCGCCACGGTCCTCATGCTCATCGCGCTTGCGCACCAATCCATCCGCCGTCCGCGGCCGGCCGGCGCCGCGCGGCCACGCCTGCGTGAGGAGACGACGAAATGGAATTGATCCTAGCCATCGCCATCGGCGTCCTCGCCGCCTCGGGCGTCTATCTCCTCCTCCGCCCGCGCACGTTCCAGGTCATCATCGGCCTTTCGCTTGTTTCATACGCGGTAAACCTCTTCATCCTCGCCATGGGCCGTCTGCGCATGGATGCCGCGCCCATCCTCGACCGCAGCGCCGTCAATCCTGGCGATTACACCGATCCAGTGCCCCAAGCATTGGTACTGACCGCAATCGTCATCGGCTTTGCCATGACAGCGCTGTTCCTCGTCGTCCTGCTCGCTGCCCGCGGCCTCACCGGCAATGACCATGTCGATGGAAGGCTTGATTGATGGCCGAACCGATGCACATGGCCATCCTGCCGATCCTGGTGCCAATGGCGGCCATGATCGCCAATCTCTTTTTCAACAATCTTCGCCTGGCTGATCGCAGCGTCTGGCTCGTGCGGCTCAACATCGCCTTCGGCCTTGCGCTGCTCGTGGTTGCGGTCGCGCTCCTTGTCATGCTCGAGCGCTTGGGTGGTAGCCTCGCCGTCGTCTATCCCCTCGGTAATTGGCCCGCACCCTTCGGCATCGTCCTCGTCGCCGATCGCCTGTCCGCCACCATGGTGTTGGTGACGTCGGTTCTCTCGCTCGCTGCATTGATCTTCGCGACCGCCCGCTGGCACGCCCGCGGCACCAATTTCTTTCCGCTGTTTCATGCCCTGACCATGGGCCTTAACGGCGCTTTCCTCACCGGCGATCTCTTCAACCTCTTCGTCTTCTTTGAGCTGCTCCTCGCCGCCTCCTATGGCCTCGCGCTCCATGGCGGCGGCCGCAACCGGGTCAAGGCAGCGCTCCACTACATCGCCATCAACCTCGTCGCCTCCTTCCTCTTTTTGATCGGCGTCGCCCTTATCTATGGCACGACGGGCACGCTCAACATGGCCGATATCGCCCGCGCCGTGCCCTTGATCGCCCCCGAGGATCGCGGCCTCTTCGATGCCGGCGCCGCCGTGCTCGGCGTCGCCTTCCTCATCAAGGCGGGCGCCTGGCCGTTGCATTTCTGGTTGCCCAACACCTATTCGGCAGCCGCGCCGCCGGTCGCCGCGCTCTTTGCGGTCATGACCAAGGTCGGCTTCTACGCCATCCTGCGGCTCTGGACGCTGGTCTTTGCCAATTCCTCCGGCCCCGAACTCGCCTTCGGCCAAGGTCTTCTGATGATCCTCGGCATCGCCACCATCGCTTTCGGCAGCATTGGCGCGCTTTCGAGCAAGGCGCTCGATCGCCTTGCGAGCTACCTCATCCTTGTTTCCGCCGGCACCCTGCTGCTCGCCGTTGGCTACAATGCGCCTGGCGTCACGAGCGGCGCGCTCTTTTACGTCGTCGTCGCCACCCTCGCAGCCGGCGCGCTTTTTCTTCTCAAGGACATCATCGACCAGATCCTGCCCGCCGAGGCCCAGGTTCTCGCCGTGTCGCTCGAAATCTACGGCGATGAGGATGAAAACCTCGACGACGATGAGGAAGTGAGCCGCACCGTTCCGGGCTCCGCCACCCTCGTCACCTGGTGCTTCGCTATCGCCGCTCTGATCATGGCCGGCCTGCCGCCGCTTTCGGGCTTCCTCTCCAAGTTCGCCATGATCGCCGCCGCGCTCGATGTCGAAGCCGCGAGCGCTGCCACCTGGTGGCTCATCGGCGCCATGATCGTCTCGGGCCTCTTCGTCCTCGTCGCGATGGTCCGCAATGGCATCAACATCTTCTGGACTTCCCTGCCCGATACCGACATTCCCCGCATCCCTACCGTCGAAATCGCGCCCATCGTCATGTTGCTCGCGCTCTGCGTTGCGCTCGCCTTCGCCGCCGGCCCAGCCATGGATTTCTTCACCGACACCGCCGCCTTCATCCACGCCCCCGGCGCCTATGTCAGCAGCGTCCTGACGGAACCGCCAACGCCATGATGAGACGCATCCTCCCCCATCCGATTCTTGCCGGTCTCCTCCTACTGCTCTGGCTTGTCCTTCAGCAGTCGGCCGGTTTCGGTCACATCCTTCTTGGCGCCCTCATCGCCGTCCTCGCTTCGCTCGCGGCCAATGCCGTCCTGCCCGAACCCGTCACCCTGAGGCGCCCCCTCAAACTCGTTCAGCTCTTTGCCATTGCCGGCCTCGATATCGTCCGGTCCAATTTTGCAGTGCTGACGGTTCTCCTCAGCCGCCGGCCAAACCCGACCTCCGGCTTCATCGAGATGAAGCTTGAGCTGACCAATCGCTTCGGCCTCGCCATTCTCGCCTGCCTGCTGACCGCGACGCCCGGCAGTGCCTGGCTCGAATACGATGGCGAGCGCAGCATCGTGCTGATCCACGTTTTCGATCTCAAGGACGAAGCCGAATGGGTCGCCACCATCAAGAAGCGCTATGAATCCCTGCTTCTGGAGATTTTCGAATGAGCCAGGCCATTCTCGATTGGAGCGTCCTCATCGCCCAGGTCATGCTCGGCGTCGGCATGCTGGCAACACTTTATCGCATGGTCGTCGGTCCGCGCGCTCAGGATCGTATCCTCGCCCTCGACGCCCTCTATGTCGTCGGCCTCCTGCTGCTCGTCACGGTCGGCATACGCACAGGTTCACAAATCTATTTCGAGCTCGCCATGCTCATGGGCCTTCTCGGCTTTGTCGGCACCGTCGCCCTCGCAAAATTCCTGTTCCGCGGCGAGGTGATAGAATGACCGAACTGCCACTCTGGCTCTCGATCCTTGTTTCGGCCGGTGTGCTGCTCGGCGCCCTCCTCACCATGGCCGGCTGCGTTGGCCTCGCGCGCCTGCGCGATTTTTACCTGCGCATCCATGCACCGACCATGGGCACCAGCATGGGCGGCGGCCTCATCCTCTTTGCCTCGGCGCTCTATTTCTCCGTCACCACCGGCCGCCTTGTCATCCACGAGGCCGTGATCTTCCTCTTCGTCAGCGTCACGACCCCCGTCACCCTGATGTTGCTCGCGCGCGCCACCGTTTTCCGCGATCGCGTCGAACTGCGCGGCAAGGAAGAACCGATCACCCCGCCGCCCGTTGATCGGGCCTGACGTTCGCATCCTTTTCTTGGGCGCGCTTTCGTGGCACCTCAGGCCCATCACAAGTCGAGGTCTTCATGCGCGAAGGCGACATCATCCATGGCCTGGCCCGCGGCCTTGCGGTTATCGAATGCTTCGACGAACAGCATTCGCGCATGTCGATCACCGATGTCGCCTCGCGCACCGGCCTCGAGCGCGCCACGGCCCGCCGCTGCCTGCTCACTCTCGTGCATCTCGGCTACGCCACCTATGATGGCAAGTTCTTCCAGCTCACCCCACGTGTGCTCAATCTTGGCCATTTTTATCTCGCGGCCAATACCTTGCCGCAGATGATTCAGCCCTTCCTTGAAGAGCTGTCCACCGCCACCGGCGAAAGTGGCTCAGCCGGCGTTCTCGATGGCACCGACATTCTCTATGTCGCCCGCGCCTCTACCCGCCGCGTCATGTCCATCAATCTTGCCCCAGGCGCACGCCTTCCGGCCTATTGCACCTCGATGGGCCGCATCCTCCTTGCCGCGCTGCCGCCCGAGGAAGCCCGCGCCGTTCTCGATCGCTCTGAACTAATTGCCTATACCAGCCGCACCAAGGCCGACCTGCCCAGCATTACCACCGAGCTCGCCGTGGTCGCCGCGCAAGGCTTCGCCGTCATCGACCAGGAACTCGAACTCGGCCTCTGCTCTATCGCCGTGCCACTCTACAATGCTTCAGGTAAGGTCGTCGCCGCGCTCAATATCGGCGCCCAGACTGCCCGCGCCTCGACCTCGCGCATGATCGCGAGTTTCCTTCCCCTCATGCGCAAGGTTCAGTCGGACTTGCGCCCTTTGCTCCGCTGAAGCGTCGAGCCACTGTCACAAATCTGGTCCAAGGTGTGCCCGCAGAGCTCGGGAAAGGCCCTGAGATAGAGTCACAAAACCCCCATGACGCAGCTGTCATATAACCGTTTTTATCTAGTTTTCTTCATAATAACAAAGCCTTACGTTGTCACAATCCATTCACGGAACTGAAATAAAACGGTCGCCAGAGGCCAATATGGTCTGCCGCGTCACAGGGCGGCCCCGCAAAATGGCTGGCCACGTTGAGAACCGAATTCCGAAAGGGAACTTTCATGAAGACCGCACTTTTCGCCAGCGCCGCCGTCATCGCGCTCGCCGCCTTCGGCACCACCGCTGCTTTCGCTCAGTCGCGCGACACCATCCAGATCGCCGGCTCGTCGACGGTTCTGCCCTTCGCCTCGATCGTCGCTGAAGAATTCAGCGCTTCATTCCCCGAGTTCAAGACTCCGGTTGTCGGCTCCGGCGGCACCGGTGGCGGCCTCAAGCAGTTCTGTGAGGGCGTTGGTGAAAACACCATCGACATCGCCAACGCGTCGCGTCAGATCAAGGACGCAGAACGCGAAGCTTGCACCGCTGCTGGCGTGACCGACATTCGCGAAATCCAGTTCGGCTTCGACGGCATCGTCTTTGCATCGGCTGCTTCGGGTCCGGATTTCGCCCTGACCCCGGCTCAGGTCTACAAGGCCATCGCGGCTAAGGTGAACGTGGACGGCCAGCTCGTCGACAATCCCTACAAGACCTGGAACGAAGTTGACGCGTCGCTGCCGAACCAGCCGATCGCTCTGGCCGTTCCGGCCTCCAACCACGGCACCCGCGAAGTCTTCCAGGAAAAGGTTGTGTCCGCTGGTTGCGAAGAAGCCGGTCTGCCCGAAGGCATCAGCGAAGATGACGCCGAAGCCGCTTGCACCACCTACCGTCAGGACGTTGTCGTCGAAATCTCCGGCGACTATACCGAAACCCTTGCTCGCCTGAACTCGGATCCGAACACCGTTGGCGTCTTCGGTCTCTCGTTCTACGAGCAGAACACCGATACCCTCAAGGTTGCGACCGTCGATGGCGTTGTTCCCTCCAAGGAATCCGTTGCCGCTGGTGAATACCCGGTCTCGCGTCCACTGTTCTTCTACGTGAAGGGCCAGCACATCGGCGTGATCCCGGGCATCGAAGAATACGTCCAGTTCTTCCTCTCGGAAGGCATCTCAGGTGAAGGCGGCGCGCTCGAAGCCGCTGGCCTCATCCCGCAGCCGGCGGACAAGACCGCTGAAGTTCTCGCCGCCTTCGAAGCTGGCGCTGCTCAGTAAGCATTCCAGCGGGCCGCACCGGATCGGTGCGGCCCGCAATTCCGTTTTTCTTGCGGGGGCGCATCCATGAATGCTCTGATCGTAGCCGGCGTATTGCTTGTCCTCTTGGGGGTGTCCTACCAGACCGGCTGGTCCAAGAGCCGAAATCTCGCCACTGCAAACGGCGTCAAGGTTCATTCCCGTCCGCAATATCATGGGTCCTATTCTGCCATCTGGACCATGATCCCCGCCCTGGTGATCCTGCTGCTCTGGGCTTGGTTCGGTGGCGGAATTGCTCGTGACTATGCCGTCTCCCAGATTCCGCAGGATACGCTCCTCGCGCTCGATCAGGCCGGCCTCAACAATGCGCTCAACCGCATCAACGCCCTCGCCTCGGGCTACGGCGTAGCAGGCGACGTCGCGCCTTGGGAACAGGCCGCTGGCAGTGCCGTGCGCTCGTTCAATTTCCTCACCTTTGCCGGCATGCTGGTCCTGGCCGTAGTTGCTGGCGGCGCGGGCCTTGTCTACGCCCGCAGTCGCATCACCGCGCGCCTTCGCGCCCGCAACACTGTTGAACGCGTCATCAGCCTTCTGCTTCTTGCCTGTTCCGGTGTTGCCATCCTGACGACCGTTGGCATCGTCGCCTCGCTTGTCACTGAAGCGTTCAGGTTCTTCACCTTCATCAATCCCATCGACTTCTTCTTCGGCACCGTCTGGGCCCCCAACAACGCTGGCGGCGCCAACCACGGGCAATATGGGCTTCTGCCGCTGCTCACCGGAACGCTGATGATCACCGCCATCGCCATGCTGGTCGCCGTTCCGGTCGGCCTGATGGCAGCGATCTACCTGAGCCAATACGCTCCCCGCGGCTTCCGCGCCGTCGTCAAGCCGTTCATCGAAATCCTCGCGGGCATCCCCACCATCGTCTTCGGTTTCTTCGCTCTCGTTACGGTCGGTCCTTTCCTACGCGATTTCGGCAATGCCATCGGGCTGAACATAAACGCCACCTCGGCCCTGACCGCGGGCATCGTCATGGGGATCATGATCATCCCCTTCGTCTCCTCGCTCTCCGACGACATCCTCAATCAGGTGCCCCGCAGCCTGCGCGATGGTGCATATGGCCTCGGCGCCACCCAGTCCGAAACCATCCGCAACGTCCTTCTCCCGGCAGCCCTTCCAGGCATCGTCGGCGCCTTTCTCCTGGCAGTCAGCCGCGCCGTAGGCGAAACCATGATCGTGGTCCTGGCGGCAGGCAATTCGCCGATCCTGCGCGGCAACCCCTTCGAGCCGGTCTCGACGATCACCGTCTCGATCGTCAATCAGCTCACCGGCGACACCGATTTCACCGGTCCTCAGTCGCTCGTCGGCTTCGCCCTCGGTCTCACGCTCTTCGTCGTGACGCTCTGCCTCAATATTTTCGCCCTCTACATCGTCCGCCGCTTCCGGGAGCAGTACGAATAAAATGGCTACTGACATCGCATCGCCCGCTTCCAGGTCGGCCTCATCAGAACGCACCCGCGCCATTCGTGCCGGCCTCGTTCGCCGTCACGCGACAGAACAGATCTTCCGTGGTCTCGGCATTGCCGCCATCGCTGTTGCGCTCGGCTTCGTGGCCATCCTCTTCATCGATGTGTTCCGCAAGGGCATCCCGGCCTTCGTGCAGTCCAATGTGCATCTCTCGGTCTTTTTCGATCCCGAGCTGATTGATGTCGACCCAGCCCCCGCACGCGATCAATTCCCGTCCGATGCCGAATACACCGCCGCCAGCCTCAAGTGGCAGCGCAGCGTCGCGCTTCTGAATTGGAACACCATCGTCGAAGCCTCGCTCCGCAAGGCCGCGCCCGAGGCCGGCGACATGACGGCGCGTGAGATTCTCTCGATCCCCGAGACGGACGCGCGTCACGAAATCCGTGAGATGTTCGTCGCCAATCCGTCGCTTCTTGGCCAGACCGTGGATGTCGACGTGCTCGCCTCCGCCAATGCTCAGAACTGGATCAAGGGCAATATCGACCGCAGCCTTGGCGACAAGCAGCAGCAACTGTCCGCTCCTGCCCGTGCGCTGATCGACACCTTTGTCGAGAATGGCACGATCTCGAACGGCTTCGCCTGGTCGATCTTGACCAATGTCGACTCGCGCTCGGCGCCAGCCTCCGCCGGCCTTCTCGGCGCCTTTGTCGGCACGCTCTGGATGATGCTGATCGTCGTTGTGCTTGCCGTCCCGATTGGCGTCGCCGCGGCTATCTATCTCGAAGAGTTCGCACCCAAGTCGCGCCTCACCGATCTTATCGAGGTCAACATCAACAACCTCGCCGCCGTCCCATCGATCGTCTTCGGTCTCCTCGGCGCGGCGGTGTTCATCAACTGGTTCCACCTGCCGATCTCGGCGCCCCTCGTCGGTGGTCTGGTGCTGACGCTCCTCACTCTGCCCACAATCATCATCGCCACCCGCGGCGCCCTGCTCGGCGTCTCCCCAGCGCTCCGTCAGGCCGCTCTCGGCATGGGCGCATCCAAGACGCAGATGGTGTTCCACCACGTCCTGCCGGTCACCTTCCCCTCGATCCTGACCGCGACTATCCTCGGCGTGGCCCACGCTCTGGGTGAAACCGCCCCGCTCCTGCTGATCGGCATGAAGGCCTTCGTTGCCTCGGTCCCCGCGACTCCGCTCGATCAGGCCGCCGCCCTCCCCGTCCAGATCTACCTCTGGCAGGGCAATGAAAACCGCAACTTCTTCGAACCCCGCACGGCTGCTGCCATCATGGTGCTGCTGGGCGTCATGATCCTGCTCAACGGCGCCGCCATCTACCTGCGCTCGCGTCTTGAAAAACGCGCTTAAGGAGACATAGCCAAATGGATATGCTTGCCGGCAAGATTAAGACGACATCTCAGAATCTGGACTCCGCAATGAACCCGACCGATATGCTCGACCGTCAAATCCGCCTGACCGCCCGCGACGTCACCGTGCATTACGGCACCAAGCAGGCCCTGCACGGCATTTCGATCGACATCCCCGATCGCGCCGTCACCGCCTTCATCGGACCCTCGGGCTGCGGCAAGTCGACGTTTCTCCGCTGCATCAATCGCATGAACGACACCATCGAAGGCGCCAAGGTCGGCGGCACCATCAAGCTTGATGGCGAAGACATCTATTCGCCCGACCTCGACGTTGTCGAACTCCGCGCTCGCATCGGCATGGTCTTCCAGAAGCCCAATCCCTTCCCCAAATCGATCTATGACAACGTCGCCTATGGTCCGCGCATCCATGGCCTTGCCCGTAATAAGTCCGACCTCGACGAAATCGTCGTCTCCTCGCTCCGCAAGGCTGGCCTCTTTGAAGAAGTGAAAGATCGTCTCCAGGAGCCGGGCACCGGCCTTTCCGGCGGCCAGCAGCAGCGCCTCTGTATCGCCCGGGCCATCGCCGTCGGCCCCGAAGTGATCCTCATGGACGAGCCTTGCTCGGCCCTCGACCCGATCGCCACTGCCGTCATCGAAGAACTCATCGACGAACTGCGCGAAAACTACACCATCGTCATCGTCACCCACTCGATGCAGCAGGCTGCCCGCGTCAGCCAGCGCACCGCCTTCTTCCACCTGGGTCACCTGATCGAACAGGGTCCGACCGAAGATATCTTCACCAATCCGGTGAACAAGCAGACCCAGGATTATATCATGGGCCGTATCGGCTGATCGCGGCGAGGAGAACGACCATGGCAAATGCAGCCTCAGACCACATCGTCTCGTCCTTTACCGACGAACTCAATACCCTGGCCCAGACCATCGCCGAAATGGGCGGTCAGGTCGAAGTTGCCATCGAAAATGGCACCAAGGCCCTGCTCAAGCTCGACCGCGAGCTGGCCGACCTGACCATCATCGCCGACCAGCGCATCGACGACATGCAGCGCCGGATCGACGACATGTGCGTCTCGATCATCGCCCGCCGCCAGCCCATGGCCTCCGACCTGCGCTCGATCGTCACCGCCATCCACGTCGCCAACGATCTCGAACGCGTCGGCGACATGGCCAAGCAACTGGCCCGCCGTTCGCTCAAGCTCGAAGGCATCAATCTCCAGCCCACCTTCTATAATGGCGTCAAGAACATGACCGCCTTGGTCCTGCGCCAGCTCAAGGACGCCCTCGACGCCTATGCCAACCGCGACTCCGCGGCAGCCGTCGAAGTCTGCAACCGCGACGACGAAGTCGACGCCATGCACACCTCGCTCTTTCGCGAACTGCTGACCTACATGCTCGAAGATCCGCGCAACATCACCACCTGCACGCATCTCCTCTTCTGCGCCAAGAACCTCGAGCGCATCGGCGACCACGCGACCAACATCGCCGAACGTGCCTACTACCTGCAAACCGGCAAGCAACTCACCGCCGACGTCCAGGAACTGCATCGGACCCAGATCAAAGCGTAGTCCCGCCTTCCCCTCCCCCTTCTAGGGGGAGGCCGGGTAGGGGTAAACCACAAGAACCATGACCTTCGGCGCCCCAGCGGCTCGCCGATCGATGGAGCACGTCTATGCCCGCGACCATTCTCGTAGTCGAAGACGAAGGCGATATCGCCATCCTCTTGCGCTATAATCTCGAAGCCGAAGGTTTTCGCGTCGTCACAGCCGAAACCGGCGACGAAGCCCAGCATGCCATCCAGGAAAAGCTGCCCGACCTGATCCTGCTCGATTGGATGCTGCCCGAGATTTCAGGTATCGAACTCTGCCGCCGCCTGCGGGCGCGGGACGAGACCTCGCGCATCCCCATCATCATGCTCACCGCCCGCGGCGAAGAAGAAGAGCGCGTCCGGGGCCTCTCGACCGGCGCCGACGACTATGTCGTAAAACCCTTCTCGGTCCCCGAGCTCGTCGCGCGTATTCACGCCCTCCTCCGCCGCGCTAATCCCAACCTCGTGACGGCGGCTCTCAAGGTCGGCGACCTCGAACTCGACCGCACCACCCACCGCGTCCGCCGCTCCACCCGCGACGTACACCTCGGCCCGACCGAATATCGCCTCCTCGAATATCTCATGCGCCATCCCGGCCGCGTCTATTCGCGCGAGCAGCTTCTCGATGGCGTCTGGGGCAATGACGTCTATGTCGATGAGCGCACCGTCGACGTCCATATCGGCCGCCTCCGCCGCGCCATCAATCGCGGCCGCGAGAGCGACCCCATCCGCACCGTCCGCGGCGCCGGCTACGCCTTCGACGAACGCTTCGGCCAGCCAGCCTGACGCTGAGGCCGTGCTCGATTACACCTCCCCCGATCGATGGGGGAGGAGAACCGCCACTGGCGCTGTAGCGGGGCCATATCCGACGACCGCCGCCTCATTAACATTTCAGTAATGATAACATTGCCTCGGCTAACCGAAGCGGGGTAGCAAGGATTCGTCGAGGCCAAAGCGGGTCGCGATGCCGCGCCAGCCCAGTTTCAGGACCCTTCAGCCATGACACCAGCATATCTTGTCACCCATTCCGGTGGCTTTCATGCCGATGAGTTGCTGTCGAGCGTGATCCTGACGCGCCTTTTTCCAGGGGCCCGGATCGTGCGTAGCCGCGCACCCGAATGGATCGCCCCTGCCCCCGATCGCATCATCTACGATGTCGGTGGCGCCTATGACGCGACAAGCGGCATATTCGATCATCATCAGCGCGGCGCTCCGCTGCGTGACGATGGCCAGCCCTATAGTTCATTCGGCCTCGTGTGGAAGCATTTCGGGCGCGACTACATCGCCGCCGCCGGTGTGCCTGCCGAACATGTCGATAGCGTCCACCAGAGTTTTGATGTCAGTTTCGTGCTCCCGATCGATCTCGTCGACAACGGCGCGCAGAGCCCGTCCGGTCCTCTCGCCGGCCTCGCCCTTTCCTCGCTTCTTGAAACGCTGAAGCCCGATTTTGACGACAAGGATCCGGAAGCAGACACCAAAGCCTTTCACAAGGCCCTTGCCGTTGCCCGCAGCTTCGTCGAAGCCGGCGTCAGCCGCGCTGCCGCCAAGCTGCGCGCCGAATCCATCGTGCGCCACGCCATCGAAACCACCGGCGCCAATCGCGTCCTCGAACTCCCCATGGGCATGCCCTTCCGCCCGGCCATCGAAAAGGCTGGGGCCGATCACCTTCTCTTCGTCGTGCACCCGCGCGAAAAGGATTGGTGCCTGACAGGCATCCGCCGCGGCGACGAAGGTTTTGAACTACGCGCCGATCTACCGGCCGCTTGGGCCGGTCTCGTCAATGAGGATCTGGAAAAAGCCTGCGGCGTGCCCGGTGCCACTTTCTGCCACAATGGCCGTTTCATCGCCGCCGCCAAGACCCGGGCCGCGGCCTTAACCATGGCTGAAATCGCCGTTGCCGAGGCCATCGCCAATCAGGCTGCCTGATCCGGTTCACATTGCTGCTCTCCGGGTTGGCAGAATGGCTTCCGGCTGATAGGGAGAGGCAACGGTCATCCGATCGACTCCGCCTTCCATATTCTGGAGAGGCGAGCACAACGTTAGGATATTTTTTGCAGGTTCAGGTACGCGACAATAACGTCGATCAAGCTCTTCGTGTTCTCAAGAAGCGTCTTCAGCGCGAAGGTGTCTTCCGCGAGATGAAGCTCCGCAAGTATTTCGAAAAGCCGTCCGAAGAGCGCGTCCGCCGCAAGGCAGAAGCCATTCGCCGCAACCGCAAGGCGGCTCGCAAGCAGGCAATCCGCGAGGGCCTCATTGCTGCCCCCAAGCGTCCTGCTGGCTCCTTCAGCCGCTAATCGCGGCTAAAGAAAAAGCAAATCCGCCGGCCTCTGGGCCGGCGTTTTTATTTGTGGGCGCGGCGCGCCTGGCCGAGCCCTTCCATCTGCCGGTGCAGAGTGCGGATCTGGTCCGGGCCAAGCGTCTGGCCATCGATCTGGAGCAAGGCGCCGCGCAGGCTCACTGGCGCCGCTTCTTCCATCGCAAAGCGAATGGCCTTGGCGGCCGAGGAAAAGCGCCGGGCCCCTTGAGCGAATGCAGTTTTTGCGTCGCTGCCGAGGAACAGGTCCCCCGGCAAATTGAGAATATGCGTATTCATTCAAACTTTCTTTCGGCCAATGGCCGTCATTGTCAGCGCGTCGGGGGCCGAGTGATTTGTGCTTCTGCACAACATTACGTGTCTATTGTTTCAGCCCTGAGACAGTCGCATTGCCATTGGTTACCCGTGCTTGTTCAAGCACAGGCAAGCCCGATGGCTAGGACGTCGATTGTCTGGACCTTGCAGCCAGAAGCGGCGCAAAAAACCGCGCTTAGCGCTTGTTCACGGCGATGCTGAAGACACTTTCGCTCAGCATATCGTCCGCTTTCGTCGCGGTGCTCGGCGAGAGGTCTGCCTCTTCGACAACCCGCTCGTTGCTTTCGCCCAGGGATTTGACGCGGTACTGAACCGGACCACTATTATGTGGTAGGCAGCTTACGACTTCGCAAGGGCCCGTGGGCCGATTGCTATGACGCGGAGCAGACCGCAGGTTGAGCATCTGGCCAACCTTGTAGAGATGAGTCATTGAGCGCTCCGTAAGCCGGGGCATCCCTGCCCCAGCGATGTTTAGGTTCAAGCCAGCTGAATGTTGACAGCCGATTCACGGCCGTCGCGGCTTCGTTCGAGATCGTAGGAAATTTTCTGGCCTTCGGCGAGGCTCGACATGCCGGCGCGTTCGAGCGCAGAGATGTGGATGAATGCGTCCTTGCCGCCGGTGTCGGGAGTTACAAAACCAAAACCCTTGGTCGTGTTGAAGAATTTTACAGTGCCAGTGATCATGATGGCTCCTTGGAAAGGCTCGAAGCGATGCAAACGAGCGTTACCCTCGTGCGACTTGCAGCGAGGGGTGGACTAACGTTTGCAGTTCGAAAGGAAAACCAATCAGCCGGTTAGACCGGGAAGGTCAGATCGCCACGCGGGCAGAAAACGTATTCTTGTATAATCGGCTTCCATTGCGCTAAAGTCAAGACGTACCGGAAATACCCTCAACCGCCGCGTTTAGCGCGCTGCACTGCGGCATCCAATTGCTGCAAAAAGTTGGATCGATCCTTTGCCCTAAAGCTGGCATTGAAGCCCCGGCTTTCGCCCGTCTCCCGCAGATGCTGATTGAGCTCACGCATTGCCAGAGCCATGCCGATTGAGTCGGTTGTAAAGAGTTTGCCAGTCGGTCCGATCGCCGTCGCCTTCCTGGCCAGCACCCGGCTCGCGAGCGGAATGTCGGATGTCACGACCAGATCGCCCTCCGCTACCGCCTCGACGATCCAGTCGTCCGCCGCATCGGCTCCCAGCGGCACCATGACATTACGCACCATCGGGTCGTGCGAGGGGCGTAGCCCGAAATTGGCGACATAGGTGATGGCAACGCCATGCCGCTCCGCCACCCGCGCCGCCTCGTCCTTCACAGGACAGGCATCGGCATCCACAAAGATCGCAACCATCGTCAGACCTCGGTGCTGTCGCGCAATGGCGTCGTATCATCGAGCGGCACGGTCTGCCGCTCGATCATCCGGTGTACATGCGGCAGTCCCTCGCCCCGATGCAGCGCCCGCAATTGCTCGGTATTGTCTGCATCCGCCTTGGTCCGGCGCAGGTTGTGCCGCACATAGTCGACCCAGGTCGGCACATGATAGCTCTCGACCCAGATATTGGGCTTTTCAAGATCGCGCAGCAGCGCCCATTGCCGCGCCCCATCCCGCATCCTGATGCGACGCCGCTCGCTCATCAGCGCCAAAAAACGCGAAATGTCTTCCTGGGCGATTTCATAGTCGATCATCACCATGATCGGACCGCTCCGCGGCCGCAGGTCGAGCTTGAGTAAGGGCTCGTTGAACGTCCCGAGTGGGTTGAGGTCGCGATCGTCGAACTGCGGCAGCGGCAAGGCAAAGCCGACGCCGAAGCAGACGAGCAACACTGCCCCAGCCGCAACAAGCGCCCATTGCGGATCGGTGGCATCGGCCGTCAGGCCCCAGATCCAGCTACCGCCCGCCATGCCGCCAAAGGTTGCCGTTTGATAGAGCGAGAGCGCCCTCCCCACCACCCAGCGCGGCGAGGAGAGCTGGATCGACACATTGAAGAGCGACAGCGACAAGACCCAGCAGGCGCCCGCGGGCAAAAGCACCAGATGGCTCAGCGCCACGTCGCGGCTGAATGCCAGACCAACACAACTGAGGGCAAAGCCGAGACAGGCGATGCGGACGATGACCTCGTTGGAAAACCGCTGCCGGATGCGCCCATTGAAAAATGCTCCGCCGATCGCCCCGAGCCCAAAGCATCCGAGCAACGTGCCATAGACCAGTGCCCCGCCGCCTACATATTCCTCCGCCACCGAGGGCAGAAGCGCCATGATGACGATGGCGGCAAAGCCGAACAGGAATCCTCGGAACAGCACGGTGAGCAGATTGGGTGATAGCGACATGTAGCGCACGCCGGCCCACATGGCGCTACCAAGCTTTTCGCGCGGCAGCCGCGATTTCACCCGCTTAGGCTGCCAGCGCCAGAGTGCCGCGATCAGCGTGAGGTAGGAAAAGGCGTTGACGGCAAAGGCCGCGCTCGCCCCCGCCAGCGCCACGATCATGCCGCCCACCGCCGGTCCGACGCTGCGCATCATGTTGAAGCCCATCGAATTGAGCGTCACCGCCCCCGGCAAATCCTCGCGCGGCACGATGTCGCCCATCGAGGCCTGCCACGATGGATTGAACAAAGCCGTCCCGCAGCCGATCAGGAAAGTAAAGGTCAGCAGCAGCCAGGGATTGAGCAACCCCATCCACGCCGTCACAGCCAGCATCAGTGAAACCACGGCCATTCCGGCCTGCGCCACGAGCATCACGCTGCGTCGGTCGAAATTATCGGCCAGCGCGCCTGCCGCGATCGAAAACACCATGATCGGCAGCGTCGTCGACGCCTGCACCAGCGCCACCATATTGTGCGAGGTGGTCAGCGTCGTCATCATCCAGCCCGCGCCCACCGCCTGCACCAAACCGCCGAGGTTCGAAATCAGCGTCGCAGCCCAAAGCGTCCGGAAAGTCTCGTGACGAAAGGGCGCCAGGATCGATGTGCGCTCAGCCATATGATTCAGCTCCTCGCCCGTTCATGGGCCAGCAGGTTGACCAAGGCAAGACCAATCTCGGCAGCGCCCCATCACCCGTCTTGTTCACCTTCATAAAGCTTTGCCGGCCTGAACCGATCCCGCGGCAAACGCGATCTTTCTCGACCCGGCTAAGGATACCATCAGTCTCACAAGGCCCCACCAACCACCCTCCTTCCTTCGGGCTCGACCCGAGGGCCAGTACGGGAGCCCCAAAAATTTGGCCGCGATCAGTGATCCTCGGGTCAAGCCCGAAGGAAGACCAATGGGTTTGGTGACTAAGTGAAGCTGTACGTCATCGCCTACCCCACAGTGGGGATGAACCCCAACCCACAAACGCATACACTGCCCCAACGCTTTCACTCAGAATCACCCCATGACCCCATCCCAGACCCAGCGGCCCAATCCGCTGCATCTTCTCGCGGCTTTTGCCAGCGGCGGCCTTCTTACCTTGGCCATTTTCGTCAATGGCGAAGCCGGTCGCCTTGGTGGCGCACTTTTCTCGTCATGGCTCGCGCATGGCGTCGGCACCATCGTCGCGGTCGCGGTCCTCGCGCTGATCTGGCGCCGCGAACGCGCCGCCACCAAAATCGCCGAAGCACAGCACGGCAAGGCACCGCTCTGGGCCTATCTTGGTGGCATTTTCGGCGCCGTCACCGTCATGCTGACCTCGACTGCCGTCAACTCGCCCCTCGCCCTCGCCGGCACTCTGGCGCTCGGTCTCGCCGGCCAGGTCGTCCTCAGCCTCGCCGCCGATTATTGGGGCCTCCTCGGCCTCGCCCGCCGTCGCCTCGATCTGCGCGATGCCGGCGCCGTCATCCTCATTGCCGGCGGTAGCCTCCTCATCATACTTTTCGGCTTGGGTGCCGCATGATCCTGCCGCTCATCGCCGCCTTCTCCGCCGGCGTCCTCGTCATCCTCAGCCGCCAGGTCAATGGCCGCATGTCGATGTCCTCGACCCCGATGATTTCGTCTTTCTGGAATCACGTCGTCGGCTTCGCCGTCCTCACCCTCATTGGGCTCGTCATCGGCGGACTTATCCCTGCCCATATCGGCGAGATGCCTTGGTGGGTTTTCACCGGCGGCGCCATCGGCGTGGTCTTCGTCGCTTCCGGTTCCTGGCTCATCACCCGCATCGGCGCCGTCAATTCGACGCTCCTCGTCATCGCCGGCCAAATGGTCTTCGGCGTGATTTTCGATCTCGTGCGCGGCGCACCCGTGACGATCTGGGCTTCGGCCCTAGGCATCGTCATGATTTTAGCGGGAATGGCGCTCACACAACGTCGGCGATAACGGAATGCTAACAAAAACGGGGCCACTCGGCCCCGCTTTCACATCGAGATTTCGTGGCCTTTAGCCGGCTGCGGTGTACGCCGTCTTCACGATGGTGAAGAACTCGGCCGCATACTTGCCCTGCTCGCGTGATCCATACGACGAGCCCTTGCGCCCGCCAAACGGCACGTGGAAGTCAACGCCGGCGGTCGGCACATTGACCATCACCATGCCCGCTTCCGAGTTGCGCTTGAAGTGCGTCGCATACTTGAGCGAGGTCGTCACGATCCCGGCCGAAAGACCGAATTCGGTGTCATTCGCGGTCGCTAGCGCCTCTTCATAATCCTTCACGCGAATGACAGCAGCCACCGGCCCGAAGATTTCTTCGCGGGCGATCCGCATGGAGTTCGTCGCCTCGGTAAAGAGAGTCGGCTGCAGGAAGTAGCCTTCCGTATCCTTGGTCACTCGCTCGCCACCGGCCGCGATCTTGGCGCCCTCGCCCTTGCCGATCTCGATGTAGTCGGTGTCCTGCTTGAGCTGGCCCGGATCGACCACCGGCCCAATTTCGGTATTCTTATCAAGGGCATCGCCCACCCGCAGGTTACGCGTACGCTCGGCAAGCGCCTCGACGAACTTGTCGTGAATGCCTTCGGTTACGATCACGCGGCTCGACGCCGTGCAGCGCTGGCCGGTCGAGAAAAACGCCGACTGCGCAACGCTTTCGACGGCAACCTTGAGATCGGCATCGTCGAGCACGATGGTCGGGTTCTTGCCGCCCATTTCGAGCTGGAACTTGCGGCCAACTTTGATCGACGCCTCGGCGACCCGCTTGCCCGTCCCTACCGAACCGGTGAACGAAACCGCATTGACATCGGGGCTGTCGAGCATGGTCTGGCCGACCACGGAACCCTTGCCCATCACGAGGTTGACGACGCCCTTCGGAAGGCCTGCGCGCACGAGAATATCGACGATCGCCCAGGTCGAACCCGGCACGAGATCTGCCGGCTTGATGACGACCGTGTTGCCATAGGCCAGCGCCGGCGCCATCTTCCAGGACGGAATGGCGATCGGGAAATTCCACGGCGTTATGATGCCGATAACGCCAACCGGCTCACGGGTGATTTCGACCGTCAGGCCCGGACGCGCGCTCGGGAGAATTTCGCCCGCCAAGCGCAGCGTTTCGCCGGCAAAGAAGTCAAAAATCTGCGCGGCGCGGGTGACTTCGCCGATGCCTTCGGGCAGCGTCTTGCCTTCTTCGCGGCTCAGCAGTTCGCCAAGTTCCTGCTTGCGGGCTAGGATTTCCTGGCTGGTCTTGGAAAGGATCGCGTGACGCTCAAGAATGCCCGAGCGCGACCACGCCGGGAACGCTGCCTTTGCAGCGGCAATCGCCTGCTTAGTTTCGTCGGCCGTCGCGCGCGCGTAGACGCCGACCACCTCGTTGATGTTGGACGGATTGATGTTTTCGACACCATCGGCGCCGACCCACTCACCATTGATCAGGTTCTTGTGCAATTCGCTCATATCGAGGCCTTTCGGGTTGTTCAGTGGGCTGCCGGCAAAACGCGGCGGCTAAAGGAGGTCGGCGCGGGCAAGATCGCGCAGCAGATGGCTCGTGCCATAGGTCCAAGGCGGACACTTGGTGGAAAGGTTGACGGTATTGGTCAGAGTACCAAGCGATGGCGTCGAAATGGAGACCGTGTCCCCGATCTTATGGGTAAAGCCCTTGCCCACCCCGTCGCGATCCTTCACCGGCGCAAACATCGTGCCGAGGTAAAGCACCAGCCCGTCCGGATACTGATGATGGCTGCCGATGGTTGCCGCCACCAGCGATTCCGGCGTGCGCGAAATCTGCGCCATGTTCGAAGCGCCTTCGAGCACAAAACCATCGGTGCCTTCGACGCGCAGCGCGATCTCGGAATTCTTGACGGTCTCTAGCGTAAACTCGCCGTCGAAGAGCCGCACGAATGGTCCGAGCGCAGCCGAGGCATTGTTGTCCTTGGCCTTGCCCAGGAGCAGCGCCGAGCGGCCTTCCACGTCGCGCAGATTGACGTCATTACCCAGCGTCGCGCCGACGATCTCGCCCTTGCTGGTGACCAGCAGTGCCACTTCCGGTTCGGGATTGTTCCAGCTCGAAATCGGATGCAGCCCAACCTCGGCGCCGAAGCCCACCGAGCTCATCGGCTGGCTCTTGGTAAAAATCTCGGCGTCCGGACCGATCCCCACTTCGAGGTACTGGCTCCAAACACCCTTTTCGATCAGTGCGGCCTTGACCTTCATTGCCGGCTCGGAGCCCGGCACGAGTTGGGAAAGATCGGTGCCGATCAGGTCGAGAATTTCTGTCCGCAGCGCATCCGCGCGCGACTTATCCCCGCGGGCCTGTTCTTCGATTACTCTTTCGAGCAGCGAAACGACGAAAGTCACACCCGAAGCCTTGATGGCCTGGAGATCGATGGGAGAGAGCAAAGCCGGCAAATTTTTACTGGTCTGACCAGTGCGCGAATTTTCGATGATCGCGTCCACGGCGCCAACCGACTTGCCGCTTGCCGAGCGAACATGCTCGGCCGCGCGGCCGCTCTCGGCAATGTCTCGCACTGTCGCCATGCCCTTGGCCGTGATGTCGAACACCTGCCCGTCACGCACGGTGACGACCCTCGGCTCGATAAAGCCAGGTACTTTTGCGCGTCCAAGGAGTACGCCGTCAGGAATAATCGTCGCGTCCATTTTGGCTCCCCACTAAAATGTTGGGGCAGACCTAACCCGTCGCGCCGCGGCGGCGCAAGCCTGAGCGCAAAATAATCATACTTATTGGGCAGCGCGCTCAGGCGGTCAGCGATAAACGCCAGCCTAACCATCCATTCAACTGTGGTTCATCCGTGCCGCATTACTGACGCAATGGGTGGGGAATGAATGCCTCACCGAACACTCAGGAGTTTCCCATGCGTCTCGTGACTGCCCTTGCCCCTCTCGCCCTGCTGGCCGCAACTATCCCAGCCTATGCCGGCACCATCACTATAGAGGGACGCGGAGAGGTTCGCGCGGCACCGGACATGGCGCTGATCAATTCGGGCGTTACGACCCAGGGCACGACCGCGCGCGAAGCGCTTGATGCCAATACGGCGGCCATGGCCGACCTGCTGGCAACGCTAAAGGAAGCTGGAATCGAAGCGCGCGACATCCAGACGTCGGGCTTCTCGGTCAACCCGAACTATGTCTATTCGGACAATCGCGACTCCAACGGCTATACCCTGCCGCCCAAGATCAACGGCTACCAGGTCTCCAATACGGTCACCGTTGCCGTCCGCGACCTCGAAGAGCTCGGCGCCATTCTCGACAAGTCGGTGAATGTCGGCGCCAACACCATCAACGGCATCAGCTTCTCGGTCGCCGACCCTACCGAGCTTTACAACGAAGCGCGCAAGAAGGCTTTCGCCGACGCCCGCGCCAAGGCCGAGCTCTATGCCACCGCCGCTAGCGCCACGCTGGGTGAGCTCGAATCCATTTCGGAAAGCCAGAACATCAACAGCCCTATCCCGATGCCGATGTATGCCCGCGCTGATGTAGCACAGGCCGCCGTGCCGGTCGAAGCTGGCGAAATGACCTTTGAGATCGGCGTCAATGTTCAGTGGGAATTGGACGCCCAGGCGACGAATTGATCGCGCTGGCCTTGAACCGGCCACGTTAAGAGCGCACCTGCCCCCTCGAGCCGAGCAATCGGTTCAGGCCTTCGAGGCAGGTGCATCCAGATTTCCGGGTTCCCCTGTTGAGGGGGCTTGGAGGGTGGGGGCGGTCCCACCGTAGTCACCCCGCCCCCACCTGTCATCTCAGCCGAACAGCACCTTCCAGAGCATGTTGAGCCCCACCGCCACGAGGAAGGTGGCAAAGACATATTTCAGCGTTTTCTGGTCCAGGCGATGTGCCAGCGCCGCGCCGATCGGCGCGCAGAGCGCCGCCGTGAACCCAACCAGCACCAGTGCGACGAGATTGACGTAGCCGAGGCTGAACGGCGGTAGGTCGCCAACGCCCCACCCCGAAATCAAAAACCCCAGCGACCCGGAAATGGCGATGGCAACCCCAATCGCCGCCGAAGTACCCACCGCCTTATGCATGGTCTCGCCAAAGGCCACGAGCGTCGGCACCGTGAGCGACCCGCCGCCGACCCCCATCAGCGACGAGATATAGCCGACGATGAACGCCGCGATGCGGTGCGTTAACTTGGAGCCGCGCAGGTGTCCCATGAGCTTAGCCTGAAACGAGAAGACGATATTGGCCGCAATGACGAAGGCCATCACTGCAAAGACGATCCGCAACACGTCGCCGGAATACCAGCCGGCCATCAACCCGCCGATAAACGTTCCGGCAACGATGAACGGCGTCCAGAGCCCGAGCGCGTTCGTATCGAGCGCCCCGCGCCTTTGATGCGAGCGCGCGCTCATGATGCCGGTTGGGATGATGATGGCGAGCGAAGTGCCTACCGCTACATGCTGAACGACTTCCGCATCGAACCCCATCAACAACAAGGCGTTGCTGAGCGCCGGCACGATCACCGCCCCGCCACCGATGCCGAGCAGGCCTGCTGCGACGCCGGATACGACACCTGTGGCCAGCATGCCCAGCGCAAAGGGCCAATAGCTGATGACGGCAACCCAATCCATGCTTATTCCCCGATGATATGAAGCACCACTTCACGCCGGTGCGGACGCTTGCGGTGTTCAAAGAGATAGATGCCCTGCCAGGTGCCGAGCATTGCCCGCCCATCCGAAATCGGAATGCCGATCGAAGTCTGCGTCAACGCTGCCTTGATGTGAGCCGGCATGTCGTCGGGCCCTTCAAGTGTATGGATAAGCCAATCCATCCCCTCGGGCACAAGCCGCCGGAAATAGCCCAGCATGTCGACCTGCACATCCGGATCGGCATTTTCCTGGATCAGCAGCGAGCAGGACGTATGGCGGACAAAGACCGTGACGAGCCCCACTTCGACGCCCGATCGCACAATGGCGTCGTCCACCCTCCCTGTGAATTCGTAAAGAGCCTGTCCGGACGTGGGAATCGTGAGCTGTTCGATGGCCTGGCGCATGCCTTGGCCAACTAGCACGATACCGCTCCAGCTGCGAGGCCGCGATCTTTTGAACAGTTCGCCGCGCCGCAATCCTGCCTAAATCAAGCATCCACAAGATCATCTCGTATGGTGCGGAACCGGCGTCAGACTGCGGCGTTTCGGGGCTTACGGGGATGCTATGCCGTGGGCTGGAGCGAGGTTGACCATTCAGCCTCCGTTCAGAAATTTCCCACGATGCTCGGCACAACGTGTCACCTACGACGAAGGAAAGAATAATGCGCCTTAGAAATTGGCTCTTCGCCGGCACCAGCCTGACGCTGATCAGCATGGCTCCGCCGAGCTTTGCGCAGGACGCTCCGGCGGACCTGCCGCAGGCCTGTATCGATCAGGGCTTCACGACACTCGATGAATGTATCGCAGCCCAGCCCGCTGGCGAAGCTGCGCCTGCGCCTGAGGAAGCCGCACCGGCATCGGAAGCTCCTGTTGAAGAAGCAGCGCCCCCCGCAGAGGAACCCGCCCCTGCGCCGGAAGAAGCTGCCCCGGCACCCGAACCGCAGCCTGAGCCTGCTCCGGAAGCCGCTCCTGCTGAGCCGGAACCGCAGCCTGAAGCTGCCCCCGTCGAACCGGAACCCCAGCCTGAAGCCGCTCCGGAAGAACCTGCCGCGGTAGAACCCGCGCCGGAAGCTCCAGCTGCTGAAGAACCTGCGGCCGAGCCCGAAATGCAGACCATGCAGGCAGAACCTGAGCCGGCCCCTGAAGCGGCGCCGGCTGCCGAACAGGCTGCCCCGGAAGCTGCACCTGCACCTGAAGCAGAACCCGCTCCTGAAACTGCTCCGCAGCCGGAAGCGCCGGTCGAAGCCCAGCAGGCGCCAGAGGCCGCTCCTGAAGCTGCGCCCGAACAGGCTCCTGCTGAAGAACCGGCTGCCCGTTCGGACATCGCTTCGTCGCTGACGGCGCAGGTCGATGCCTATAATGCTGCTGTTGCCGAACTGTCCGCTGGTGGCGACACCGCCGGTGCCCAGTCGCGTATCGATGCGGCTCTCGCCGAAATCAACGCAATCTGCGCCAATGCCGGCTTGCCCGACGTAGACTCCTGCCTTGCTCCGCTCGGCCTGAGCCTCAACCCGCTGCCGGATGTGCAGGACGTGACCCCTGACGCTCCGGCTGAAGGTCAGCCCGCAGCTCCCGCTGACGGCACCGTCGATCCCAACGCACCTGCCGCCGAAGGCCAGGTCACCGTGGATGGCCAGCCCGCCGAAGTCATCGAGGATCTCCCCGAAGGCGTAACGCAGGAACAGATTGCTCCGGTGCTTGATAGTGCCAAGGACGTGACGCTTGCGCCTGAAGGCGAAGCAGCCCCGGTTGAACCAGCCGCTGCCGACGCCAATGCTCAGGCTGCGACTGAAGCCGAGGCGGCCGCTCGCGTTGCCCCGCCTGAAAATGACGAAGCTGCCCAGTCCGAACAAATTCGTTCGCTGGCAGTCGACGCCACTGCCATGTCGGCGACCGCCGAACAGGGCACGGAAGTGACCGCGACCGAGAACACGACGGTCAACCAGACGGTGGTGAACAACTACATCACCAACATCACGAACATCACCAACAACAACTCTGGCACGACTAACAACACGACCATCAACAACAACACGACGGTCGTCGATAATTCCCAGACCAACATCGGCCAGCAGAACAACGTCACCGTTGTCGAGCAGGTCCCGGTTCGGGAGGCCAATGCCAGCGATCTCGTGACCCAGGTCATCCTGCAGGTGGGCACCCAGCTGATCGTTAATTCGATCGGCCAGGACACTGACCGCTTCTACAATCCGCAGCAGGACGAGGTCTATTACGAGAATCTGCCGAATGGCCGCGTGCGGGAAGTCGTATCGCGTCCCGATGGCAGCCAGGTGGTGACCGTGCGCAACCGCAACGGCGACATCCTCCGTCGCTCGCGCATCACCCCAGATGGTCGTGAAATCGTCCTCGCTTATTTTGATGATCGCTACGACGACGAACTGTTGACCTGGCGCGATCCGGGCCTCGACCTGCCGCCGCTCCGTCTGAATATTCCGGTTCGGGACTATGTCCTCGATGCCTCCTATGCAGACGAGAACGAAGTCGAGACCTTCTTCCGCCAGCCGCCGGTCGAACAGGTGCAACGCCTCTATTCGATTGACGAAGTCAAGCGTTCAGCTCGCGTCCGTGACAGCGTTCGTCGTCTCGAAGTCGGCAACCTGACCTTCGACACTGGCGCCGCTACGATCGACCGCGATCAGGTCGCCTCGCTCTCGGCCGTTGCTAACGGGATGCTTCAACTGCTCAAGTCGAACCCAGCGGAAACCTTCCTCATTGAAGGTCACACAGACGCCGTCGGCTCGGATATCGCCAACCTGCGCCTCTCGGACCTGCGTGCTGCAACCGTTGCTCGCATCCTGACTGACTTCTACGGCGTCCCGCCCGAAAACCTGGCAACCCAGGGCTACGGCGAACGCTACCTGAAGATCCGTACGGAGAGCGCCGAGCGCGAAAACCGCCGCGTCACGATCCGCCGCATCACGCCGCTGATCACCGTCGCCGCCAACTAAGCGACAGCAATGCGCGGAAAGGGCCGGACAATCGTCCGGCCCTTTTTCATTGCCCCTGCGGGTGCAACTTTCGACCTTCATTTGCCTGCGGTTTTCCTTGCCGTGATCGATGAAACCTAAAAAAAGATTCCAAAAGCACCGGCCCCGACCTCTGAACCCGCGCGTATCTGGCTGAAATAAGTACATTTTCCAGCGCCAACAGTTGACGGAATGTTGTGATCACAAACAACGGAACTGTCGCGCAACCCGGTGCGTTCTTTAGCCAGAATTCGAAGCAAGGAGCTCAAAAATGGCTACCCCAGAACGTGATACCATCTATACCAACGACGGCAACCGTACGGTCTATACCCGCGAAAGCAATGGTACTGGCTGGTTTGTCGGCATCATTGTTGCCCTGGCACTTCTCGCCATCGGTTACTTGGTTTTCTCGGCCAATTCCGGCCCGTCGACTTCGGTCGACGTGAACAGCACCACTCCGGCCGTGGAAACGACCTCCCCGATGACTGAAGCGCCGGCTGCTACGCCCAACGCTGCGCCGATGACTGAAGCCCCGGCCGCAACCCCGGCTCCGACGACAACCACTGAAGCTGCCCCGGCGTCCGAAACGCCGGCCACCACGGCTCCAGCCGCTGAGCCTGCTGCTACCCCGGCCAACTAATAGCCTGGAAAACGGCCTCGACCCCCTCCCCCTCGAGGCCCTTCGAGCCCCGGTTCTTGAACCGGGGCTTTTTGCTGCCTGCGTCACAATAGCGCTTACCGATAGACTTGCGTGTGGCCCGTGCACTTCCCATCTCGACTGAAAGCAAGAACGGGAGCGCTAATGTTCAACATCGATCAGATTATCAAAGCTATCCAGACCGATCCAAACAGCAAGCGCACCGCCATGACCGGCGCGGCCGGCCTTGCCGCTGGTTTGCTGATGTCCGGCGGCAAGCCCACAAAGCTGCTCGGAAACGCAGCCAAGCTTGGCGCTCTCGCCGCGGTCGGCGGCCTCGCCTATAAGGCCTGGCAGACGTATCAAGCGAACCAGTCTGGCGCGGGCGCCCCCCAGCCAGTGCGCGAAGACGCCTTCATCCCCGCGCCGGGCAACGAAGCCGCACACGAAGAACTCGGCAAGACTCTCGTTCGAGCCATGATCGCGGCGGCCAAGGCCGATGGTAAAATCGATGCCGAGGAGAAAGACGCCATCTTCGAGCGCCTAAAGACCATGCCGCTTTCGGCCGAAGAAAAGGCCTGGGTCTTCGACGAGCTTTCAAGCCCGCTTGATATCAACGCCGTCGTTGCCCGTGCCGATACACCCGAACATGCGGCTGAAATATACGCGGCTTCTCTCGTTGCCATCACTGCCGACACAGCGGCCGAACAGGCATACCTGCAGGCCCTTGCTGCCAAGCTCCGGCTTGATCCGGCTCTCGTGACTGAAATTCACAAGGCCGCCGGCGAAAAGCTGCCCGAGCCGGCGCCGACTGCCCCACAGCCTTGGGCCTATACGCCATCGGCCACGAATGTCTGACCGTGCCGACACCGCGCCTTGGCGCGGTATCACTCATGTGCGTTCTTGATGGTTTCTGCCCGCGCCGCCATCTCTGGCCGCAAGGAGAATGCCATGGAACTCGGACTTTACTCATTCGCTGAAAACACCCCGGATCCGCTCAATGGCGGGCAGGTCCAATCACCCGCCGAACGACTGCGTGATCTGATCGAAGAGATTGAGCTTGCGGATCAACTGGGGCTGGCATTCTACGGACTCGGCGAGCACCACCGCCCGGACTATGTCGCCTCCTCACCCGTGACCGTACTTGCCGCTGCTGCGGCGCGGACGAAGAACATTCGCCTGTCAACCGCCGTCACCGTGCTCAGCTCCGAAGACCCGGTTCGGGTCTGGCAGCAGTTCGCGACGCTCGATCTCATCAGCAATGGCCGCGCCGAGATCATGGCTGGCCGCGGCTCGTTCATCGAAAGCTTTCCGCTCTTTGGTTACGATCTCAACGACTACGATGATCTTTTCGAAGAAAAGCTCGAAATGCTCCTGGCCCTGCGCAAGGGCGGCAAGATCAACTGGTCCGGCACCAAGCACACTCAGGCCTTAAACGGCATCGCCGTCTATCCCCAACCGATCCAGAACCCCTTGCCGCTTTGGATCGCCGTCGGCGGAACGCCAAATTCGGTTGCCCGTGCTGCCTATTATGCGCTGCCTTTGATGATCGCCATCATCGGTGGCCGCCCGCGGCAGTTCGCCCCGCTGGTCGATCTTTATCGCCAGACCGGCGCCAAGATGGCGCACGACGCCTCGCTCCTCAAGGTCGGGGTATCTGGCCACGGCTTTATCGCCGAGGACAGTAAGTCTGCGCGCGACATCGCCTTTCCCGCCCATAGCGCCACGATGAGCCGCATCGGTGCCGAACGCGGCTGGCCCCCGACCACGCGGGCCCAGTTCGATGCCGGCACCACGCCAGATGGCGCCTATTACATGGGCTCTCCGCAGGAGGTAGTCGACAAGATTCTGATGCAGCACGAATGGTTCAAGCACGATCGCTTCGGCCTGCAATTGAGCGTCGGTACCCTGCCCCACGATAAGGTCATGAAGGCCATCGAGCTCTATGGAACAGTCGTCAAGCCCGCCATCGATAAGGCACTGGCCCCTAGCTGATCAGGAGCGATATGCCGGATGGGTCCAGCGCCGTCGCGCGCTGGCTCTGCCCGGCTATCTCAGCTTCGCCGATGTTGGGCTGGATGGGCAATGGACTACGCCCTATCATCTCTCGGCCTGCTCGCCGAACGGACCGGTGCTTCTGACGTATAATTATCTCGATGCGCCCTCGGCGATCGAGCATCGCACAGCCCTTGGACAGCTAGGCTACTTGCCCAGCATGCCTTTCAATCGCGTGCTCGATCTGGCTTTATCGAAAGCTGGATTAAAGCGTTCGGACATCTACGTCACCCATGCTTTTCACCTGCTGCCGGCGACACGGTCGGCCGCCGTGGCGAGCAAGCACATCGATATCTCGTTCGATGCGGTGGCCAGATATGAGATCGAAGGCCGTCGGATCGTAGCGCTTGGCGAAGTCGCTGCCCGCGTCTGCCGCAGACACGGCCTGGCCCACACGGCCGTGCCGCATCCAAGCGCCCGCGGGTTCGATTTCGCGAAGCGCGCAGGTCTAATCGCCAGCGCCCTCGCCTGACGATTACTTTCCGGACCGCTTGATCGACTTGATCGCCAGCGGCGGCATGCCCGACTTTTCCGAAATCGCGCGGTCCTGCTCTTCGATGGCCGCCTTGGCCGGCTCGTCCCCATCGAGACCACCCAGAAGATTGGCGTCCACCTTGCGATTGGAGCGCTGCGAACCATCTTCATAGATGACGTCGAACATGACGAATTCAGTGCGTGCAGTCGGTTTCTTGGCCATGAGACCTATCCTTCAAAAACAGGACCGCGAGCCGAAGGGCCCGCGGTCAAAATGCAAAAGTCGAGGCGCAACTAGCGGTAGATGCCGTCGCCTTGTTCGTCGATGATCTGGCGGCCCTTGTTAAGGGCCAGAGCCACGAGATCATCCTTCGAGCCCATGCGGTCGGCGCGGATGAACTTGTAGGACTTCACTTCGCCGCCGATGTCCTTCTCGATTGTACCAGCCAACTGGTATTCGCTGCCGGCACGCATCTCGATCGCCTTGATCAGATGTCCCTTATAGCTCTCTTCACCCAGCGATTTGTCGCCAGCCGGAGCGCTGTCTTCTACGCCGCCGCCACCAAAGAGTTTCTTCCAGAAAGACATTAGGCACTCCCTAAACTGCGTCTGGGCGGCTTGGGGCGTTCGAGCTCCCCGCGCCTCTCCATCTCCTCCTGCAGCCATTGCGGGGAGATGTCAAAATAGTTCGGCCAGATCGGCCTGCCGTTGACCAGTTCTACCTTGGCAAAATAGCCCCGATCCCGAAGCGGCTCCGTTCCCTCGCCGCGTTCGGCGAGCATCGGCGCCGCGTTGAAGACGCCATGGGTGCCGTCTGAAAACGACACCGACAGCTTGAACGGAATAGCCGCGCGAAGAGCTGTGATCTTCAGACGTGGAGCAGCCATCGCGCTGCCCCCTAGTTGTCGAGGAAGCTCCGCAGCTTCCGGCTCCGGCTCGGATGCTTGAGCTTGCGCAGCGCCTTGGCTTCGATCTGGCGGATACGTTCGCGTGTCACAGAGAACTGCTGGCCGACTTCCTCGAGCGTATGGTCGGTGTTCATCCCGATGCCGAAACGCATGCGCAGCACACGCTCTTCACGGGGCGTTAGCGAAGCGAGAACCCGGGTCGTCGTTTCACGCAGGTTGGACTGGATCGCCGCATCGATCGGCTGGATCGCATTCACGTCCTGGATGAAATCGCCGAGGTTGGAATCTTCCTCGTCACCGATCGGCGTTTCGAGCGAGATCGGCTCCTTGGCGATCTTGAGCACCTTGCGGACCTTGTCCAAAGGCATCTGCAGCTTTTCGCTGAGTTCCTCCGGCGTCGGTTCGCGGCCGATCTCGTGCAGCATCTGGCGAGAGGTCCGGACTATCTTATTGATCGTCTCGATCATGTGCACCGGGATACGAATGGTCCGTGCCTGGTCAGCGATCGAACGCGTGATCGCCTGACGGATCCACCAGGTCGCATAGGTCGAGAACTTGTAACCGCGACGATACTCGAACTTGTCGACGGCCTTCATGAGGCCGATATTGCCTTCCTGGATGAGATCCAGGAACTGCAAGCCGCGGTTCGTGTATTTCTTGGCAATCGAGATCACGAGGCGAAGGTTGGCTTCCACCATTTCCTTCTTGGCGATCGCTGCTTCGCGCTCGCCCTTCTGCACCTTGTGAACGATGCGGCGGTACTCTGCGATATCGAGGCCGGTCTCTGTCGCAAGCGTTGCGATCTCGTGACGGATATCGCGCACGGTATCGGCTTCGCGGCGGGCAAATTCGGTCCAGCCCTTGCCGTCAAAACTATTGAGCGCAGTCTCCCAAGTCGGATCGAGTTCGCGGCCGTAATAGTTCTGCAGGAACACTTCGCGCTTGACGCCATAGCTCTCGGCAAGGCGCAGCAAACGGCCCTCAAGCCGCACCAGGCGCTTGTTGATGTCGTAGAGCTGCTCGACGAGGCTTTCGATACGGCTGGTATTAAGTGAGAGCGACTTCACGTCGGTGATGACATCACCACGCAGCGTTTCGAGCTTCTTGGCTTCCGAAACCGAAACCGTCGCGGTGCGGTCTTCGGCGTGCCGATCCTGCATCACGCGCATCTGGCCATAGGCCTCGGCAATCCGGTTGAACGTCTCGACGACCTGCGGCTTGAGCTCCGCTTCCATGGCCGAAAGCGAGAGCGCATTGTCGAATTCGTCGTCGTCGTCCTCAACCGGATCCTGCGGGGCTTCCGGTTCTTCGGGCACATAGTCGTCGTCGCTATCCGATGACGCAGCGCGGCGCGGCGCAGGTTTTGCCGCAGTCTTGACGGGCTCGGGCTCGACGCGCGCGGGTGCGACCGGAATTTCCGGCGCGGCCTGCTTGGCATCAGGGCCCGCATAGGTTGCTTCGAGGTCGATGATGTCGCGCAGCAGAATTTCGCCTTCGGCGAGCTGATCGCGCCAGATGATGATTGCCTGGAAGGTCAGCGGCGATTCGCAGAGGCCTTCGATCATGGTCTCGCGACCGGCCTCAATACGCTTAGCGATGGCGATTTCGCCCTCGCGGCTCAGGAGTTCCACTGAGCCCATTTCGCGCAGGTACATGCGCACCGGGTCATCGGTGCGATCCGAGCCCGACTTAGTGTTCGAGGTATTTGCGAGGGCGGTGCCGCCCGAAGGCGCAACTTCGCTGCCGGTTTCTTCCTCGTCCTTTTCAACCTCGGTCTCTTCGACCTCGTCTTCGTCGACGACGTTGATGCCCATTTCCGAGAACATGGACATGAAATCTTCGATCTGCTCGGAGCTGACTTCGTCCGAGGGCAGAACGGCGTTCAGCTCTTCATAGGTCACATAGCCGCGCTTCTTGGCGACCTTGATCAGCTTCTTGACCGCAGCATCGTTCTGGTCGATCAGAGGACTGTCATTGGAGGCTTCCGGAGCTCCGGATTCGGGCTTCTCGGTTTCCTTGCTGGCTTTGTTCGCTGCCTTGGTGGCCATATGCTACTCCTCGGGACCCGCGGGCATCTCGGGCGCCGGACTTGTCATAGGTGGTGACAGCTCAAGACAAGGTAAAGGTTTGGTCACCGAGGCGTTAACACCTCAGCCTCATGATGGTTCGCTTCGGGACGCAATGACATATCGGCCATATGCGAAATCGCGCGTCGTCGCCGGTCTTTAGATTGCTCTAAAAACTGCGAGTCGCGCGTCCAGATAGCGAACCAAACCCTTCGATCAATGCCTCTGTGCCATCGACAGTGGTAATCTGGTTCTTGATGTCTCGCAGCCTTTCAAAGGTTTCATCGCTCGGGTCTTCGCCCAGCGCCGCTTCGGCTGCCTTGAGTTCCCTATTTAGCTGAACTTTCTTGTTATGCAAGGCCAGCGCATGACTTAATCCGGTTTCCGCATCGACAAGTGCGGTGTCGGCGCCAACTTGCCACACCCCTTGCCGCACAAGTGTATCCGCCATTCGGTCAAGCGTGGCGCCATGGCCGCGTGCGCCCAGCGCAGCGCGTAGGTCGGGCGCCGAGATATCATGGTGCCGCACGACGAGGGCCAAGATGTCGCTCAAAACCTTTTGTGCGGTCGGTGTTTCACAATCGACTGCCGCCAACGTCTCAAATTTGTCTTCGACCAGCGCGGGATGATTGACAAGCGTGAGAACGATGGTTGCTTCACGAGGGGTCGCCTCGATCCCGGCTGAGCCGCGCAACAAGCGCGAATTGCGCAGCGTGTCCGAAACGACAAGCCGCGGCGTTCCGCGCGAGGGAAAGCCGTAGGCCCCGCTCTGACCATAGCTTGGGCGTCCGCCTCGCCCGCCGTCCCTGCCCTGACGGATCGGGGCAAAAAACGCTTTCAGTTTTTCGTCGAACGCCTGTTGGTAATGAAAGCGCACCGTCGCGTCCTGGATCGAATTGGCGCGCTCGCGCAAGCGCGCCTGCAGCGCCGCCCGCTCTTCCGGCGCTTCTGGAACGAGGCCGCCGGTTTCAAGGCTCCAGAGCATGTCGGACAGACTCCGGGCCTTGTCGATTACGTCTGCAAAGGCTTGCCGTCCCTGCGCCTTGATCAGGTCATCCGGATCCTGCCCTTCCGGCAACGTCGCGATCTTGACTGTTCTGCCTGGCTTGAGATGGGGCAGAACGAGATCCATTGCCCGCTCCGCCGCTTTGAGGCCCGCCTTGTCGCCATCAAAGCAGAGCACCGGCACCTCCACCATGCGCCAGAGAAGCTGCAGGTGCTCTTCCGTCAAAGCCGTGCCCAACGGCGCTACCGTGCCCTCGAAACCGGCAGAGACCGCTGCGATCACATCGAGATACCCCTCGACGACGATCACCGTCGCGCCGTCGCGCACCGCGCCGCGGGCGGAATGGCCGTTGTAGAGCGTCTGCCGTTTGGAAAAGAGGCTCGTTTCAGGGGAGTTGAGATACTTGGCAGGCACATCGGCGCTCAGCGCCCGGCCACCAAAAGCGATGATCCGGCCCTTGAAATCGGTGATCGGAAACATGACGCGATTGCGGAACCGGTCATAGGTGAGCGGATCATCGTCACGACTGGTCACGAGGCCAGCATCGATCATCGCCTGAGCCGTGACGCCATTAGCCGCCAGATGCTCCTTCAGCCCGTTGCGGCTGTCGGGCGCAAAGCCGATCCGAAACCGTGTCT
The DNA here is from genome assembly GCF_000970455.1 of Devosia soli. Lineage (GTDB taxonomy): Bacteria > Pseudomonadota > Alphaproteobacteria > Rhizobiales > Devosiaceae > Devosia > Devosia soli. The sequence goes on from NZ_LAJG01000014.1 coordinate 489,845, forward strand.
GGCTCGCCGGTGACACGCCGCGCTCCAGCAGATATCCGCGCGCACGCGCCCCGATATTGTGCGCCAGCGCCGCCTCGAAGTAGCGTGCTGCGATCTCCATGACCTCGAGCAGCCCCTTATGCGCCGCCTCGCGCTGCTCGATCCGCTCATCCCGCGCCGGCATCGGCACGCCCGCCATGCCAGCGAGCTTTTCCACCGCCTCGGGAAAGCTCAGTCCGGCCTTTTCGGTCAGGAACCGAAAATGGTCGCCCGTCGCCCCGCATCCAAAGCAGTGGTAGATGCCACGCCGGTCGTCAGCGTGAAAACTCGGGCTCTTTTCGGCATGAAACGGGCAACAGGCCCACATATCACCCTTGCCGGGCTGGGATTTGCGCTTGTCCCAAAGCACATGCTCGCCCACCACCTGCGTGATCGGCAGGCGTTGGCGGATCTCGTCCAGGAACGTATCGGAAAAGCGCATGAAGCCTAGATAGGCGCTTGCCGGCGCCAAGTCATCCCTCGACGCCCCGCTTATCCCCTGCGCTGGGCGCCGTCGCCTCCCTAGCGAAAAAGTCGCTTCTCCGCTAGGGTCGCTGCAACTTCCGGCAGTCAGCGCAGATCCATTGCCTACTTATCGAAAACTTCCGATCGGCGTCCTCCTCGCCTTGACCGCTCTCCCAGCGCTGCTTATCGGCGCCACGCTCTGGATGGTCGCCGGCCTTGTCCCCGCCTGTACGGTCAGCGAGCGCGAGCGACTGACGTCTCCTAACGCCGCGTTCGATGTCGTGATTTTCTCCCGTGATTGCGGAAACACCGAAGCCAATACCCAGGCGGCGCTCGTCCCTCCCGGCGAGGAAGTACCTTTCGACGCCGCGAGTTTTTATTCCGTCGGCGTCGACGCAGACCTTTCCCCGCGCTGGATTTCCGTCAGCGCGCTCGAATTGACGACGCCCTCGGGTCAGAAGCCCTATCGCAGTGACGAAACCGTCGCCGGCGTCAGCGTCACCTATCGCGCGGCCAATTAAGCCTTGCTCGACTGGTAGAGCCGCCAGGCCCACCCGAATAGCCCTATGGCGAAAACCACCAGCATCACTCCACCGATGATCATACCAAGGGTCGCCGTCAAAAGCGGGAAGAAAAGGAATACGAGCCCGAGCAGCACATAGGAAATGCCCGAGAGCACCACAGGCCAGATCCGCGCATAGCTTTCGCGCTCACGGACCACGACGACAATCTGCATGGCCCCAACCACCAGCGCCGCAAGGCCAACCAGGGTGCCGAGCAAGGTCGCGGTAAAAATCGTCGCGATGAAGGGCTGAATGAAAAACAGGACGCCGAGCAAGAGCGAGGCGGCATTGGCAATGATGTCGAACCAGTAATTCCCGCTCTTGCCGCCGCCAAAGGTTAGGCTCCAGAGGCCCAGAACGCCATCGATGATCAGCAGAACGCCGCCGAATAATACGAGCACGGTAAGCGCGTCGGCCGGAAAGATGATCGCATAAAGTCCCGCGATCAGCATCAGTAAGCCGCGCAGCGCGGTGGCCAAGGCAAAACGGCGCTTAGTCTGTGAAGAAATCATCGGTCGCCCTCCATCGGGCCGTCACGGCCCGGTCCAACGGGCAAACTCTAGCTCCGACGAAATCAGTGCGCCAGATGGAGGCGCTGGAGATTTTCTATACCTGCCGCCCGAGAATCTGCATTGTCCGACGGCCGTATGCGTGAAAAGAGACGCGCACTTTCAAGCTGCTTTCGCGGTCGCCCTGTCATGTCCCTGCCTCTTATCGCCCTTTTCCTCGCCGCGTTCGCGTTCGGTACCGCCGAGTTCGTTATCGCAGGCATCCTGCCCGAAGTTGCGACGGGCCTGGGCGTCACGATCCCGGTCGCGGGCTACCTCATTTCGGGCTATGCGATCGGCATTGCCGTCGGCGGCCCCCTCCTTGCCGTCGCGACCAAGAAAATGACCCGGAAGGCCCTGATCCTCCTTCTTGGCAGCATTTTTATTTTCGGGCAGGTTTTGTGCGCCATAGCGCCGAGCTTTGAATTGCTGATGGCTGCGCGGATTCTCGTCGCCGTCGTACACGGCACCTATTTCGGCATCGCGGCCATCGTCGCAGTAAGCATCGTTTCGCCGGAAAGACGCGGCTTTGCGGTTGCACTCATCCTTTCGGGCCTCACCGTATCCAATATCCTAGGCGTTCCCGGTGGCACGGCTATAGGCAATGCACTTGGCTGGCGCGCGACCTTTTGGACCGTCGGGGCCATCGGCCTTCTGGCAACAATCGCCGTAGCAGTCTTTCTGCCGCGCAACGCCGCGGCGGAAACGACCTCGGGCAGCTTCGTGCGCGAGTTCAGGGTGCTCGGCCGCCAGCAGATCGTCGCCTCGCTCTTCATCGTCATCCTGGTGATGATCGGCCAATACAGCCTTTTCACCTACATCGCTCCGCTGCTGACCAGTGTTTCCGGCTTCGATGTCGGCGTCGTGCCATGGGTCCTGCTGCTTTATGGCGTCGGCTCGACTATCGGTGTCTTCATCGGCGGCCGTCTGGCTGATTGGAAGCTGATGCCATCGCTGATCGCCATCCTGACGCTGCAAGCGGTTATGTTCGTGACAATCTTCTTTGTCAGCCCGCATCCTCCGGCAATGGCCATCGCCACAATCGTTTGGGGCGGCGTCAACTTTGCCTTTGGCTCCCCGGTTCAGTCGCGCGTTCTCGCCTGGGCCGCAGACGCTCCGAACCTTGCTTCCGCGTTGATTCCCACAGGCTTCAATATCGGCATCGCCATCGGTGCAGTGCTTGGCGCGTCGGTCATCGACTCCGGCCTCGGATATGAATTTCTGCCGCTGATTGGTGGCGTTTCCTCGGCACTTGCTGCAGCGATCGCGCTAGTTTCCGGCCTCTGGGATCGCAGCGCCGGCGCCATGCCGCCCGTGCCGGCCCCCGCCGAGTGATGCACTAAAATATTGGCTGATCCGTATAATTGCATCTTGTCTGTAAGAGAGCGTTGTTAATTTTCCCGCTAAGGGAGAACGTCGCGGACGGGTGGGCCTATGGTCATCGACAATGCCACATTGCTGATCGGCATAGCCTTCTCGAGTGCCTCGCTTCTGGCCGCCTTGGTGATCGGCTGGCTCAACGCCCGGTCCGAGACTTACCTCGTCTTGGGCGCAACCGGCATGGCGCTGGTTGTTATGGGCGTCATCTGCCTTGGCCTGCCGAGCGATACCTACGGCCTCGTCCAGCATCTCCTGCCCTATTCGCTCATTCTCGGCGGCTTCAGCTTTGTCTACGGCGGCTCGCGTCGCTTCCGTAACCCCAACGCCTCCGTCTGGCAGCCGGCCGCCCTGGGCAGCTTTTTCATCATCGTCATCGCCGTGCCCTTCTTTGTGGGACTGACTGGCATCGGCGTGATCCTTCTCAACATCACCGCCGCAATACTTCTCCTCTGCTGCGCTTATGAGCATTGGCAGAGCAAGGACCATCCCCACGTCGCGCTCATGGCCAACGCCCTGCTCTATGCCGTGACCGCGGCGTCATTTCTTGCCTGCGCGATAGTTCTTATCGGCGAGCAACGCTGGGTGCTGACGGCCCCTCCGAAAAACTGGGCCGAGGATTTCAATTCCATCATGTCGCTTGTCGGCCTGACGGGCATCGGCGCCTTGACGCTGACGCTCCATTACGCCCGCGCCGCGCATCGCCATCACACCGAAGCCAATACCGATTCCCTGACCGGCGTGCTCAACCGGCGCGCCCTCTTCGACCGCTTTGGTTCGGGCCGGCAGCCGAACACGACGGCGGTGCTGATGTTCGATCTCGATCACTTCAAGCAAGTCAACGACCGCATGGGCCACGCGGCAGGCGATCGCGCGTTGCAACGCTTCGCCGATATCCTGCGTCAGGAACTGCGTCAGGGCGACATCGCCTCACGGATCGGCGGCGAAGAGTTCTGCGCGGTCTTGACCGGCGTCGACCAGGATACGGCACAGACCATCGCCGAGCGCATCCGTAAAGGCTTCGCCGAGCTCGGTCTTGCCATCGACGATAACGGCCTCGTCGCCACGGTAAGCATCGGCCTTGCCATCCCAGCCAAGGACGAAGAATTTTCAGCGCTGCTCAGTCGCGCAGACGCCGCCCTCTACCAGGCCAAGAACGGCGGCCGAAACCAGGTCCGCCTCGCGCCCCTCCGGCTTGTCGCCTGAAGAGAAAAAGGTCTGCGAAAAATACTCGAGCGCCGATGTCGGCATGCGTCGTCCCACGTAGGGCCGAGACTGAGCCTGCCAGAACGAGGACATCATGAGCCAGAAAACGCTCTATTACACTCACAACACCAATCCACGCGTCGCCGTGGCCGTTGCGCGCTATCTCGCTTCACCGGTGAAATTCGTGCGCTGTGAGCCCGTGGCGCCGACCGGAAAAAGTTCCTGCCGCTTAAGTCCAATTCGCTTGCACCATTGTTGGTCGAAGACGGCGCGCCACTATGGGAAGCCGACGCCATCGCACTTCGCCTTTCCCGCCTCGCCGGTGGGGACTTCTGGCCCGATGGATACGCCGTCGACATGATGATGTGGGTCCGCTGGAGCGCCCATCACTTCACCAATGCCGGCGCGGCCCTTGTCTGGCAAAACCACACAGCCAAGTCCTTCATTGGCGATCCGGATCCGCAGGTCGTCGAGGGCACAACCAATGATTTTAAGCGCTTCGCCACTATTCTGGATTCAACACTCGCGGACCGCGACTGGCTCGTTGGCGGCAAGCTGACCTATGCCGATTTCTGCGTCGCTTCGGCCCTACCCTATGCCGAGCAGGGCCTCATCCCGCTCGACATCTTCCCCCACATCCGCGCCCGGCACGATCGCGTCAACGACATCGACGCCTGGCGCGAACCATTTGCCGGCTTGGCTTGAGCCAAAAAAATGGGGCGCCCGCAGCGCCCCACTCTTATCACTTTGCTGCCAGGGCGTTTCGCACCTGGCCGCTCACCTTGCCGAAATCGATTCGCCCCGGATAATTTGCCTTGAGCTCGGCAATGACCTTGCCCATGTCCTTCGGGCCCTCGGCGCCGCTCGCTGTGATGGCCGCAGAAATCGCCGCAGCCACTTCCTCTTCCGTCAGCGGCTTGGGCAGGAACTCGTTGAGAATATCGATCTCTTCCTTTTCCACCGTCGCCAGGTCGGCGCGCCCGGCCTGCGCATAGATCGCAAAGCTCTCCTCGCGCTGCTTGACCATCTTCTGGATCATCGCAAGGATTTCATCGTTGGTTGCCGGTCCCTTGCCTTCACCCCGATTGGCGATGTCGCGATCCTTGATCGCGGCGTTGATGGAGCGAAGCGTTGCCGTGCGCCGCTGATCCCGGGCCTTGAGGGCGGTTTTGAGGCCTTCGCTGATCGTTTCGCGCATCTTGATGTGCTCCTTGCCATGCAGAATGAGTGCCCCATATAGGCATGAAACGCCGGTCGCGCCACTTGCGCTCTCCGGCTCGGCCTTCTAAGAGGAGGCCTCAACCGACATACCTCGCACCCCTGCAGCGGCTTTTGCCGCCACCTAGGCGCGCGAACCGACGAACCAAGCATGGAGACCGACCGTGACCGGCTGGCAGCAATTCCCCGCGACCGCAGTTCTTATTCTGGCTGACGGCACGCGCCTTGAGGGCCATGGCATCGGTGCAGTCGGCCACGCCGCCGGCGAGGTGTGTTTCAACACCGCCATGACCGGCTATCAGGAAGTTCTCACGGACCCCTCCTATGCCGGCCAGATAATCACCTTCACTTTCCCCCACATCGGCAATGTGGGCACCAATGATGAAGACATCGAGACGGTGAACATGGCCGCCCTTTCCGGCGTCCGGGGCGTGGTTCTCAAAGCCGATATCACCAACCCGTCCAACTATCGCGCCGCTGAGAAGCTCGACGCCTGGCTCAAGAAGCGCAACATCATCGGCATTGCCGGCATCGACACCCGCGCCCTAACTGCCCGCATCCGCGAAAACGGCATGCCCAACGGCGTTATCGCTCACGAGCCCAGCGGACATTTCGACGAAGGCTCGATCATGGCCGAACTCAACGCCTTCCCAGGCCTTGAAGGTCTCGATCTCGCCAAGGAAGTCACCACCGCCCAGACCTATCATTGGGACCAGACGAGCTGGAAGTGGAACGAAGGTTACGGCACGCTCGACAAGCCCGATTTCCATGTCGTCGCCATCGATTACGGCGCCAAGCGCAACATCCTGCGCTGCCTGGCCGATCAAGGCGCCAAGGTGACCGTCGTTCCGGCCACGGCCTCGGCCGCCGACGTCCTCGCCCACAACCCTGACGCCATATTTCTCTCGAACGGCCCCGGCGATCCGGCTGCGACCGGCAAATATGCCGTGCCGACAATCCAGAAGCTGATGGAAACGGGCAAGCCCATGTTCGGCATTTGCCTTGGCCACCAGCTCCTCGGCCTCGCCCTCGGCGGCACCACCAGCAAAATGCACCAGGGCCACCACGGCGCCAATCACCCGGTGAAGGACTTGACGACGGGCAAGGTGGAAATCACCTCGATGAATCATGGATTTGCCGTGGACGCCGAGACGCTTCCCGCTGGCGTCACCCAGACCCACATCTCGCTGTTCGACAATTCCAACGCCGGCCTCGCCGTCGATGGCAAGCCGATCTTCTCGGTGCAATACCACCCTGAAGCCAGCCCCGGCCCACAGGACAGCCACTATCTCTTCACGCGCTTCCTCAATTTGGTGCGCAAGGAGAAGGGGCTCCCCGAAAAGCCAGAATTTCAAGCGCCAGCAGCCTGAAAACGTTGATCGGCGGCCCTTGTGGCCGCCATTTCTCTTAGGCCGTTCGTTCCGGCCGGGTCGTGATTGCGACCTCATTGGCAAGGGCACAAACCTCAAACCCCTTGTCCCGCGCCATAAGGCAAAAAGCCTCGACATCGAGATGAAACTTATAGGGTTCCGCTGCGAACCGAACGCCAGCTGCGACGACCTTCTTCCGGATCAGCATCAGATCTGCCCCGACCGAGGTCAACGGCGCGATGTCGAGGTAGCGGAAGAAGCTCAGTGAAAACGGCGCCCGATTGGCGATCGGTGGGACGGTTCCATGCTTTTGCACCGCCCGATAGAGCCGCTTGAAGGCATCGCGGTGGTAAAGGAAGCTGCTCTCGTTGCGCTCGCTGCCATCCGCCGCGTGCACATTGATCCCGACAACTGGCCGGCGCGCCGCCAGCATCAACCGCAACGCATCCTTTGGAATATGGGTCAGCCGCCCATCTATGAGCACGACCGCCTTATAGGCGTCCCCCGCCTCCAACATCGCATTATGCCGTTCGGCGCTGGCGGCCGGCGCGCGATGGACTTCAACGCTGAAGCCAATCGCCGCCAGCTTCCCCGCAGCCTCGGTTGCATCATCAGTAGCGAACAAGCCGAACGCCAGCCGATCCCGCGGATAGTCCACTCCGGCAAGCGCCGCAACCACATTACCAGAGCTCCCTTCGCTCAGGTCCACGGCCACATAAAGCGACGGCAGCTCATCGACCGGCTTGAAGTCTTGCAGGTCATAATCGACCGTCGGCGGAGTGAAGCGTACCCGCGAAATCTCGCCCGACCGCCTCTGCCGCCAGGCCCACTGCAAGCTGTTGGGAATCTTCCAGAATGCGGGCCCCTTATAGGGAATCGGCATGAACCAGGAATTGCGCCAGAGGTGCGACACCAGCGCCGGCTCGCCGCGCCCCACAAGCCGGAAATGCTTTTCGAGCGCTGCACAATAAGTATCCGGCGTCGGATACTTCCGCCCATCCCCGGCCAGTGGCGACCAATAACTCGGCGGCAGCGCGTCCGGCCGCTGCTCTCGCGGAATGGTCAGTGCGACCCCATTTACGAAGCGCGGTCCCGTGGCATCGACGACATCGGTGCAGACGCAGCGCGCCAGCGCCTCGAAACAGCGTTCCCAAAAGACATGGCCCGGCACCGACCCCATGAAAGCATTGCACAGCGACATCGGCATGCCGCGCAGATACTCGTTATCGCGCACGTGCTTTTCCGGCTCCGCACCGACAAAGCATTCAGTCCGCTCCACTAGTTCATTGATGTTGCGATAGGGCAGCACGTCGAGGTCGGCGTAAACGCCGCCAAACTTGTGCAGCACGAAAAAGCGGAACGCGTCTGCGCGGAAAATTCCGGACGGGTAGCTGTCGAACGTTTCGAGGTGCTGCGGATAATGTTCTGCGACAAGCGCTCGAATCTCCGCATCATCCCAGAGCCGTAACTCCCAGTCGGGATTCGTCTTTTCCCATTCCCGCCAGATCCGCTGCGCAAAGCGCGTCAGCGTTTTTGTTTTCCATGTGAAGTGGACGATCTTGGGAATAGCCATGAAAAAACTCGGGCACCAGGGATGCCCGAGTTTCTAAGCGCCTTGCGCTGGGCTGAAAAGCCTAGACGTTGCCACTAAAGGTATCGCAGTCGCTCGGATCGCCCGATTGGTAACCGCGCTCAAACCAGTTCTTCCGCTGCGCCGAGGTGCCGTGGTTGAACGTCTTGGGCACGGCATAGCCTTGCATGCGCTTCTGCAGCGTGTCGTCGCCGATCTGGTTTGCCGCGTTCAGCGCTTCTTCGACATCGCCGGAATCGAGCAAGTTCTGCTGGCCCGCATAGTTCGCCCAGACGCCGGCGTAGCAATCCGCCTGCAGTTCGACGCGCACGGAATAAGCGTTGGCCTCCTCCTCGCTCATGCTTTGGCGGCGCTCGTTGAATTCGGGCAGCACGCCGGTCAGGTTCTGCACATGGTGGCCAACCTCGTGAGCCAGCACGTAGGCCTGTGCGAAGTCGCCAGGTGCGCCGAACTCCCGATGCAGCTGATCGTAGAAGCTGAGGTCGATATAGACCTTTGAATCGACTGGACAATAGAAAGGACCCATGCGCGCATCCGCGACGCCGCAACCCGACTCCGTCTGGCCGGTGAAGAGCACAACTGGCGGCTTGGGATAGGTCTCACCCGCATTGGCAAAAACCTCGGTCCAGAGATTTTCTGTTTCCTTGACAACCACACCAACGAAGTCGGCGAGCTGATCCTCACCCTCTGCCGGCAACTCGCGAGACGACGACGTCGAGCTTGGCACGCTGGAACTTGATCCACCAGTCAGGGTGTCTAGAGGATTCTGCCCCGTGGCAAACCAGATGATCCCGAGCAGGATCACGATACCAATAACGCCACCTATGCCCCCACGCGATCCACCACCCATGGGAATGCGGATTGGTCCACTTCGACCGAGCGACGGGCCACCAAATCCGCCCATACCGCCCTGTCCGCGGCGATCTTCAATATTGCTGCTGCGTTCGCGACCTTGCCACTTCATCGACGCCCCCTTCCGGTCCGGCCATTGTGGTATCAACAAGCCGCGAGGCATGGAACGGGTTGCATCGTGACAGTTCCTGTCATCCAATTGTCACAAATCGGGCATCCGTTAAATCCTCGATAGCCTTCATACGCAGCGTCATGCCAGCGTCACCGTGGAGGCGCATGTCCATAACGCCTCCTTTATGGCGGCGTCCGATCAGCCGCGAACAGCCGGCGAACGGGTTATCTGCCCAAGCTTTTACAATTCACTTGGAGACACTCGATGAATTTTCTTCCCAGGATTTCGCGTCGCGGCTTTTTGGCCGGTTCTGCCAGTCTGGGCGCCATGGTGGCCATGCACCCATTTGCCGTTCGCGCCCAGGCAAACCAGGCGCACCTGCGTATCATCGAAACCACCGATCTCCACGTTGCCGTCTTTGCTTATGACTATTATGCCGATGCCCCTAACGACACGATGGGCCTTGCACGCACCGCGAGCCTGATCGAAGCTATCCGTGCTGAAGCCGGCAATTCCATGCTGCTCGACAACGGCGACATCATCCAGGGCAACCCGATGGGCGACTATATCGCCTATGAAAAGGGTCTCGAAGGCAATATTCACCCCATCATCGCCGCGATGAATACCCTGGGCTACGAGGCCGGGACGCTTGGTAATCACGAGTTCAACTACGGCCTCGAATTCCTCGATAAGGCCCTTGAAGGGGCGAAATTTCCCTTCGTCTCCGCCAACCTCGTGCGCGGCGATCTTGCAGCCGACGTGTTGAGCGACGAGACCTATCTCCCGCCCTACCGCATCGTTGAAAAAGAACTGACCGATGGCTCGGGCGCCGCCAAGATCATCAAAGTCGGCCTTATCGGCTTCCTGCCGCCCCAAATCAAGACCTGGGACGCGACGCACCTGGCCGGCAAGGTCAATACGCGCGATATCGTTGAAACCGCCAAAGCCTACGTGCCCAAGATGAAGGAAGAAGGCGCTGACATCATTGTCGCCCTCTCCCACTCCGGCATCGCGGCAGACCAGACGACGGGGGCTGAAAACGCTTCGCTCCAGCTTGCTGCCGTGGATGGCATCGACGTCGTTCTCACCGGCCACCAGCATCTTGTCTTCCCCGGCCCCGACTATGAAGGCATCGAAGGCGCCGACATCGAGGCCGGCACGCTAAGCGGCAAACCCGCGGTAGTGCCTGGCTTCTGGGGCTCCCACATGGGCCTCATCGACCTGCTGCTCGAACAGGATGCCGACGGCAAGTGGACCATTGCCTCGCACACCTCCGAAGCTCGCCCGATTTTCGAGCGCGTCGAAGGCAAGGTCACGCCTTTGGTGGAAGACGAAACCGACGTCACCGGCGCCGCGGAAACTGATCACAAGGAAACCATCCAATATATCCGCCGCCCAGTCGGTGAAACCGCCGCGCCGCTTCACTCCTACTTCGCGCTCGTAGCCGATGACCCGTCCGTCCAGATCGTCTCGCAGGCTCAGACCTGGTATATCGAGCAAATGATGAAGGGCACCGAATGGGAAGCCCTGCCGCTTCTGTCGGCTGCCGCACCCTTCAAGTCCGGCGGCCGTGGCGGCCCGGACTATTACACCGACGTTCCCGTCGGCCCGGTCGCCATCAAGAACGTGGCTGATCTCTACCTCTATCCCAATACCATCCAGGCGGTTTCCATCACCGGCGCCGACGTCAAAAACTGGCTCGAGCGCTCGGCCGGTATCTTCAATCAGGTCGAACCCGGCGCAAAAGACGCCGAACTCATCAACCTCGACTTCCCGTCTTATAATTTCGATGTCATCGACGGCGTTAGCTACAAGATCGACCTCACCCAGCCGTCGAAATACTCGTCAGACGGCAAGGAAGAGATCCATCCCGACGCCAACCGCATCGTCGACCTGATGTACGATGGCAAACCGATCGACCCGGCGCAAAAGTTCGTCGTCGCCACCAACAATTATCGCGCCGGCGGCGGTGGCACCTTCCCGGGCATCGGCGCCGATAAAATCATCTTCAAAGGGCCCGATACTAACCGCGACATCATCGTCCGGTTTATCATTGAAAACGGCACCATCGACCCCAAGGCCGACAGCAACTGGTCCCTTGCCCCGATCGGCGACACGACAGTGCTGTTCGCGACCGGCCCCAAGGCAGCCGAGCATGTGGCCGACGTCACAGCGGTCAAGATCGAACCGACCGGCGAAACCGACGATGCAGGTTTCGGCATCTACCGCATCACGCTCTGAAACGCTGATCTACACCACCGGGCTTGTCCCGGTGGTGCCTGGGGTGAATAGATGTCTCTCCCGGACATACCGGTATCACCAACAGCTTGAACTTTAGGCAGGGCAAATGCTGCGGATTATTTCTACCCTGCTGCTCTTCTTGCTCGTGCTGCCGACCCACGCCGAGGTGCCGCTCACGGGATTTTTCACCGCCACCAAGGCATGCCCGGCCCTGCAGTCGATCAGCCGCGAAACAAATCCGGGCGGGATCACCACCAAGCCCGGCACGACCTACGATCTTATTGCCGGCAACAAAGCCGCACCCACCCATCTCTGGATCCTCGTGCCTGGCGCGGACCCCGACCGCCGCTGGGTATCGGTCGATTGCGGCACACAATCCGCCCAGACTGCTGGCCAAACGCCTCCCGCCGCACAGCCGAGCTATCGCGGCACCCAATACATTCTGGCAGTCAACTGGCAGCCCGCCTTTTGCGAGACAAGCCCGAGCAAATCCGAATGCCGCACACAAAGAGCCAACAGCTTCGAGGCGACCAATTTCACTTTACACGGCCTCTGGCCGCAGCCGCGAGACAACGAATATTGCAATGTCTCTCGGTCCGACCGGTACGCGAGTGAGGAAGGTCGCTGGCGAGACCTGCCGCCTCTGGATCTGACGCTCGCCCTTCGGCGCGAGCTCGACGAAGTCATGCCCGGCAGCCAGTCGAACCTCGACCGGCACGAATGGACCAAGCACGGCACCTGCTACGGCACCGACCAGCGCACCTATTTCAGCGATGCACTCGACCTGATGCGGGCGCTCAATGCGTCAAAGGTGGCCGAGCTTTTTGCCAACAGTATCGGCAGGCGCATCACCCTCACGGAAATTCGAGCCGCCTTCGATCAGAGTTTCGGTTTAGGTGCGGGAGAACGCGTCAGCATAACCTGCGCGGAGGACGGCAACCGCATTCTCATCACCGAACTGACAATAGGGCTGACCGGCCATATCGATGGTTCGGAGTCATTCGGCAACCTGATTGCCGGCGCAAGCCCGGCTGATGGCGGCTGCCGCTCCGGACAAGTCGACGCCGTGGGCTTCCGCTGATCTATTCTGCCGCATCCAGCCTCTCGCGAAGCACGTGCAGAGCGTCGCGGAGCTGGTCACCGTCCTCTTTCTTCCCGCCGAGCGCTTTACCGACTGCTAGCGGCACGGCCAGCGCTTTTTTACGCAGCGCCCTGCCCTCGTCCGTAAGAAAAATACGCACAAGCCGTTCGTCGTCCTCGTCGCGCTGGCGCCGCACCAAGCCCCGGCTCTCAAGCCGCTTGAGCAGCGGCGTAACGGTGCCGGAATCGAGGAACAATTTGTCCCCCAGCGTCTTAACGGTTAGTCCGTCCTGTTCCCAGAGAACCAGGAACGCCAGATATTGCGGATATGTCAGGCCAAGCGCGTCGAGCCGCGGCTTGTAGAACCGGGTGAAGGCGTGCTCGGCAGCGTACACGGCGAAGCACAGCATGGAATCGAGTCTCAGTGGATTGTCCGTCGTCGCCATGGTCAACGCCTTTCGTTAGGCAAAACTATCATACAAAATTCGCTTGCACGCAATTCAATTGTGCACTATCAAATTTTCACGTAACCAAAGGAGCCTGTCATGGCCATCAAGTCCGCAGTTTATACCGCCCACGCTCACACCACCGGTGGCCGCACCGGCACCAGCAAGACCGATGATGGCCGTCTCGCCGTGACGCTCGATACGCCCAAGGCCATGGGCGGCAATGACGGTCCGGGCACCAATCCCGAACAGCTCTTTGCAGCCGGCTACTCTGCCTGCTTCCTTGGCGCGCTTAAGGCCGTCGCCCGTGGCGAAAAGGTCAAGATCCCCGATGAAGCCACGATCGACGCTTCGGTTTCCTTCGGTGAAAACGCCAATGAAGGCGCTAAGGGCTTCAACATCGCCGTCGAACTCAAGGTGACCATCCCCGGCTTTGATCGCGCTCAGGCTGAAGACCTCGTTCATAAGGCCCACGAAGTCTGCCCCTATTCCAATGCCACCCGCGGCAATGTCGACGTCAAGCTGACTGTCGCTTGAAAACAATTAGGGCGCCCCTTGGGCGCCCTTTCCTCTATTCCGCCGGTATCGCGTCCGGCGTCCAATCGCTGTCACGCCGTTCGAGCCAGACAGAGACAGCGAAGAGAGCCAGCCCGGCAACCGCCATCAGTGCCCCAACCGGCCCCGTGGACGCCCAGCCCATTCCGGCAGCAATGGCCATGCCCCCAAAGAGCGCGCCGAGCGCATTGGCTATGTTGAATGCCGCATGGTTGAGCGTTGCCGCAAGCGTCTGCCCGTCCGCCGCAACATCCATCAGCCGCGTTTGCAGCGCTGTACCGATCGCCACGGTGAAGCCAACACCGAGAACACTGATAGAAGCCGTTGGCCAGGTCAGCGCCATCCATGGCACGGCAGCGAGGCTGACAATGTTGAACGCCAGCATGCCGCCAATGGTCCGCATCAGCGCCCGATCCGCCATATAGGCGCCGAGTACGTTACCGAGCGTCATGCCGACGCCGAAGAGTGCTAGCACCAGCGGGACCCACACAGCCGGAACGCCGGTAACTTCCGTCAGAAGCGGCACGATGTAGGTAAAGACCGAGAACATGCCGCCACAGCCCGTCGCGGCTATACCAAGCGTCAGCCAGACCTGGGGTCGCCTGAGCGCCCCCAACTCACGCAGCGGGCTCGCGCCTGACGCAGCGCGTATGACCGGTACGAACCGCATCACCATCAAGACAGCCAAGGCACCGATCATACCGACCGCCAAAAACGTTGGTCGCCAGCCAAGGCCCTGTCCCAGCCAGGTTTCAAGCGGCATGCCGATGAGCGTTGCGAGCGTCAGGCCCAGCATGACCCGGCCGACGGCGCGCGCTCGATAACCGACATCGACCATGGATGCAGCAATTAGTGCAGCAATGCCAAAATAGGCTCCGTGCGGGAGGCCGGAGATGAACCGCATGACGATGAGCGAGAGATAGTCCGGCGCCACAGCGCTGCCAAAATTCCCCAGCGCAAAAAGCCCCATCAAGCCCAGCAACAGCGGCTTGCGCGGCACCCTGGCGAACAACACCGCGATCAGCGGCGCTCCGACAACGACCCCCAGCGCATAGGCAGAAATCACATGCCCCGCTTCCGGTTCGGTTACCGCGAGATCGCGCGCGAGGTTGGGCAAGAGCCCCATGATCGCGAATTCGCCGGTCCCGATGCCAAACGAACCGATCGCCATCGCGAATATCGCGAGCTTTGTCGCCAGCCCGCTAAGGCCGGTTTGTGCGGCAACGCCATTCGTCATGGACAACTCCAGGAAGCAAGAAGCTCCGCCAGGCGGCGGGCAGAAAGAACCGAGCGTCACTCTTGACGGCTCCATTGCCTTCAAGCCTTGCCGTACCCGCCGGTTCGCGACAATCCGCCATTCATGCAACCCTGCTTCCCGCACATGTCGATGTTTCCGATTCACCAGCCAGCAAGGCGGCCGATCTAGTCTGGCGGCATTCGCTTTCGGAGTGTCCATGTCCACGCCTGCGCTCGCTATCCGGAACCTTTCGAAAAGCTTCGGCCGCCCCGTCGTTATCGGCCTTGATCTCACTATTTCTGCCGGCGAATTTTATGCACTCCTCGGTCCCAATGGCGCCGGCAAGACCACGATCCTGCGCATGGTCGCTGGCCTCCTTGCGCCCGATACCGGCACCATCGAAATTTTTGGCATCGACGTTGGTGCGGCCCCTGTTGCCGCCAAGCGTCTACTTGCCTGGGTGTCGGACGAGCCCATGGTCTATGATCGACTGACGCCACTCGAATATCTCGATTTCGTCGCTGGACTTTGGCAGGTCGAACCCTCGAAAGCCCGTAAAGAGGCAGAATCCCTTCTCGATCTACTCGGCCTCACCGCCCACGCGCACGAACTCTGCGGCGGCTTTTCCAAGGGCATGTTGCAAAAGGTGGCACTGGCCGGCGCCCTGATCCACGATCCCAGGCTCATCATCCTTGACGAGCCTCTGACCGGACTCGACGCCGGCTCGGCCCGACAGGTCAAGGACGTGCTGCTCGAGAAAGTAGCGCAGGGCGTCACGATCATCATGACGACGCACATTCTTGAAGTAGCCGAGCGCATGGCCCAGCGCATCGGCGTCATTTCCAGCGGCAAACTAGTCGCAGAAGGGACGCTCGCTCAGCTGCGCAGTGCCATCGGCCGAGAGTCGACCTTGGAAGAAATCTTCCTCGAACTCGTCGCGCCGCCACCGGCAACTCCATGATGCTTCGCCCCGCCACCCTCCCCTGGTTCGCCCGTCACGAACTGCGACTTGCCTGGCGCGACTTCATCGCCATGATTTCTGGTGGCCATCGCATTCGCCTCGTTGGCTTCTTTGCGGGCGGCATCGGCGTTTATGCCCTGCTTCATCTGATCGCCGGCTCGCTGATCGGCCCTGCCGTAGCGGCCGGAATTCCGGACGACAAACCAACACTCGCCATGGTCGCAGGCGTCGGGCTTCTCTTCTTTTCGGTCATGCTGTCTCAAGCTCTCGAAGCGGTCACTCGCGTCTACTATGCCCGCTCGGACCTTGATCTGATCCTCTCCTCCCCTGCCTCGACGCGCACGCTCTTTGCCGTCCGAACCGGGGCCGTCGCCTTTTCTACGGCGCTCCTCAGCGCTCTGCTCGCCAGCCCCATCGTCAATATGCTGGTAGTCTTTGCCGGTCCGCACTGGCTCTGGGCCTATCTCGTCCTGCCCGCCTCCTCGGCCCTGTCGGTCGCAATCGCAATTTTGCTGACCATCGCCCTCTTCCGCCTCGTGGGTCCAAAACGAACGCGACTCATCGCCCAGATCCTGGCCGCCATCATCGGCGCCGGCTTCGTCATCGGTATGCAGGCAGTCGCCATCCTGTCCTTCGACAGCTATTCACGCTTTGCCGTCTTCGGCTCAGCCGATTTCATTGCGGTTTTACCCGGTCTCGACAATTGGCTTTGGCTGCCGGCCAAGGCCGTCATGGGCGATGGCACCGCTGCTCTTGTCACAGCCCTTATCGGCTCTGCAATCCTCGCTGCCGTGACAGCCTTTTCCTCACTGAGCTACGGCCAACTCGCCGTCGCTGCAGCTGGCGTGGGTCAAGCCCGGGGCCGCCTCGCAAAAACTAAAAACCTCTTCTTAGGTCGAAGCTCGCGCGATGTTCTTCGCCGCAAGGAATGGCGACTGCTGCAGCGCGACCCTTGGCTGCTCTCGCAGACGCTGATGCAGATGCTTTATTTGCTGCCGCCTGCCCTTCTCCTCTGGGTCAATTATGGTGAGGGCGCTGGCGCCTTCGTCGTGATTGTCCCGGTCATCGTCATGGCAGCCGGGCAATTGGCAGGCGGGCTCGCCTGGCTCGCCCTTTCCGGCGAAGATGCCTACGATCTTGTCACCACAGCGCCGGTTTCGGCCGGTCAAATCCTTCGCGCCAAGATCGAAGCCGTGCTGGCCGTCGTCGGCGTCGCGCTCCTCCCGCTCTTGTTGCTTCTCGCGCTCAATGATTGGGCCATTGCCTTAGTCACCTGCTTCTGCGCGGTGCTTTCTGCCACCTCGGCAACCGCGATCCAGATTTGGTTTCGCGTGCCCATGCGTCGCGCCATGTTCCGCCGCCGCCAGGTCGCATCACGCGCCGCTACCATCAGCGAAGCGCTCGTCTCCATCATGTGGGCCGGCACAGGGGCATTACTGGCCATTTTCTCCTGGATGGCGCTTGTGCCTGCCGTGATTGCTCTGCTTGTGCTAGGGGCTGCGCGAGCGCTTTCACCAAAACGAGGCTGACATGCCTGATCTGATCTTTCGCGACGCCCGACCAGAAGATATCGCGACCATCCTGACCCTTTGTCACGCTGGCGACGCGCGCGGGGCCGATACGCCGCCATTCGATCAGGATACCCTCAACGATCCTCGTTATCGCGCTGCCTTCGATGAAATCGCGGCCGATCCAAATCATCGGCTGATCGTCGTTGAACAGGCTGGCGAAACCGTCGGCACGCTGCAGATCAGCTTTCTACCGGGCCTGCCGCGCTTCGGCATGAAGCGGGGTATCTTGGAAAACGTCCACATCCGCAGCGATCGCCGCGGCCAGGGCCTCGGCTCTGACATGGTGCACTGGGCCGTCGAGCGTTGCCACGAAGCTGGCTGCGGCATGGTCCAGCTGACGTCGAACAAGATTCGTGTCGATGCCCATCGCTTCTATCGCAAGCTTGGCTTCGAACAGAGCCATGAAGGCTTCAAGCTGCTGCTAGAATAGGATCGCAAGGCCCATCATCGCAAGGATGACGATCAGGCCGATGCCGAGCAGCATCAGCACGAAGATGATCTTGGCCAGGCCCGCCGCGCCTGCGGCGATACCGGTAAAGCCCATGGCACCCGAAACCAGGGCGATGACGATGAGGATAAGCAAAAGCTGCAACATGACGCTTCTCACGAATGGTGTGAGAAATTCAAACGTGCAACGGACACGGCGCGTTCCGCGCCCTGTCGCCTTTACGGCTTGAGGCTGGCCGGCACGGGTGGCGCAGTCTTCAACACGGTGATTTTGACGCGTTCATTCGCCGCCATATAGGGGTCGTTCGGGAAAAACGGTTCGTCCGAGGCCCGCC
The DNA here is from genome assembly GCF_000970455.1 of Devosia soli. Classification (GTDB taxonomy): domain Bacteria; phylum Pseudomonadota; class Alphaproteobacteria; order Rhizobiales; family Devosiaceae; genus Devosia; species Devosia soli. Next base: position 508,038 of record NZ_LAJG01000014.1, read on the forward strand.
CGGCGACAGACTTGAAGCGATCGTCCGTGACGCCGAATTCGCCAAGCGTCGAACGCACCACATTGGCTCGGTCGGCCGACAGCTCCCAAGCCCCATAGCGCGGGTTTTCATATCGACCGCCAGCCGCCGTATGCCCCGAGATCGTCATCTGGGCATTGAGCTGCTGCAAGTACGGCGCCATTGCCGCGATCGCCGCGCGCGTCGTCTCGAGCGGATACTTCGACCCTTCCGGAAACATGCGCCGGCCCTGCTGGTCGATGATCTGGATATCGAGACCGTCTTCGGTTTCTTCCACGATCAGATTATCCTGGAACGGCGTTAGTTCGGGCATCGACTGCCAAGCCTGCCGAATGCTGGCTGCTGCCGAGTGGAATTCCTCGGAGTCAGTCGATTTGAGATTGAATTCGGAATCGCTCGATGCTTCGAGCTCGCTGCCATTTTCGCGCGCCTGGCCGCCGACGCTGAGCTCGGCCTCTCCAGTCACCGCATCGGCTGCAGCGGCTGGCTCCTGTGCGGTGATGTCGGAAGCCGATCCCGACATGCTCGAGCCCGCATTGTCCATGGCCTGGCCGCCCATCACGCCGCCCGCGCCGCTCGAAGAAAGACTGATGGAGGGCGGCGAGAAATAATCGGCAAGCCCCTGCTTCTGCTCGGCCGTCGTCATGTTGATCAGCCACATAAGCAGGAAGAAGGCCATCATGGCCGTCACGAAGTCGGCATATGCGATCTTCCAGGCGCCGCCATGGTGTCCATGCCCGCCCTTCTTGACCTTCTTGATGATGATCGGCTGTTCGAAATTGGCCATGACGTGCCCCTTGGCAGCGTGAAGGCCGCACTATCCGCTCAGGGAATGCGCGGCCTAGATAGACGGAAACTTAGGTGGCAGCCGGCAGAGCGGCGGTGGCTTCTTCGACTTCATTGAAGGTCGGACGCACATCGCTCATCAGCGCCTTGCGGGCGAACTCCACGGCCATCACCGGCGGCTGGCCGCTGATATGAGCAAGAAGGCCGACCTTCATCGAAAGGAAATACTTGCTCTCGGCTTCAAAGATGCCGCGGAGCGATTGCGCCATGGGGCCGAAGAAACCATAAGCCACAAACACGCCGAAGAAGGTGCCGACGAGTGCGCCGCCGATGAGGTGACCGAGAACTTCGGGCGGCTCGGTGATGGCGCCCATGGTCTTGATAACGCCGAGCACGGCGGCGACGATGCCGAGAGCCGGCGTACCGTCAGCCAGAGCCTGCATGGCGCCGACGAGCTGTTCCTGTTCCTGGTGATGGGTTTCAAGTTCCTCATCCATCAACGCTTCCATTTCATGGGCATTGTTCGTGCCCATGGTCACCATGCGCAGGTAGTCGCACATGAATTCCACCGCGTGGTGGTTCTTGGCAAAGGTGGGGAACCGATTGAAGAGCTCGGAATCGTGCGGATTTTCGATATGCGGCTCAATGGCGAGCACGCCCTTGGCCTGGATCAGCTTGTAAAGGCTGAACTGCAGGCCCAGCAGTTCCACGTAGGCTGCCTTGTTGTAGCGCGGACCCTTGAACAGCGTGCCGAAGATGCCGATGGTCGACTTCAGCACACGGCCGCTATTGCCGATGATATAGGCGCCGATGGCAGCGCCAAGAATGATCACGAATTCAAAGGGTTGCCAGAGGACCTCCACGTGTCCGCCCATCGCCGCATAGCCGCCGAGCACGCACGCGAACACAAAGATAATACCGATAATGAGACGCATGGACCCGACCTGAACGCAATACCAACTAAAGCGGGGAGCCGACCAAACCTGCCTTCTCCGGCCCGCTCAATATGCGGGGCCAGGCTTAACGCCGGGTATATTTTGCCGGGCGACTTGCTCTCGTCGCGATTTCACCGTCATTCTGGCATTGCCGACCAAGAGGCGGCTTTCGAGGGATGCTTTCCATGCTGCGCACTGCCGCAACCGCGCTCATCGCGCTCGCTCTGCTCTTGCCCGCCGCGGCCAGCGAAGAAGAAATCTACGCCAATATCGAGAACATCCACGGCGATGCCGACGGCTTCTTCGAGGTCTTCTCAGGTGTTCAGGACGCGGCCATGTTCAACCCGGTCGACATTGCCGGCTACGGCCTTTATCCGATGACCGTCAATGCCAATGGCGAGACCTACGACATCCTCGAACAGCAGGACTTCGTCGACAATTTCGATAGCCTGATGCTGCAGGAAACCATCGACGCAATCGCGGGCCAGGATGTTGACGATCTGATCGTCACCTCCGAGGGCGTCGGCCTCGCCAATGGCGCCATGTGGATCACCAACATCTGTCTCGACGACGCGTGCAACAACACCCAATGGGGCATTCTTTCGATCAACAATTGATCGAGAAGGCTTGAGAGCGCGCTGGAGCAGCGACCTCCCCTTTCCGCTATTCGTGGGTTCGACCTGAGGACGCTTCACATCGCCCCGCAATACGCGAAGCGACGACCTTCGGATGAGCCACTCGGGTGAAACCGAGGGAGCACTCAGACCGTCGGCGTGACAACGCTCCCCATTGCCGTCGCGCCACCGCAAGGCTAGTGCTGGACCATGACCGCCAGCTTCCCTATCTTTCTCGTCTCCACGCCAGGCCTTGAAGCCCCCCTCCGTGCCGAGGCCCTCGAAGCCGGCTTTGCGGGCGTAACCGTCAACGACGGCGGGGTCACCTTTCCCGGCAATTGGCCGGACGTCTGGCGAGCAAATCTCGTTCTTCGCGGTCCGACCCGCATCCTCGCCCGCTTCGCCGAATTTCGCGCCATGCACCTGGCTCAGCTCGATAAGCGCGCGCGAAAGGTCGAATGGGCAAAGGTCCTCCGCCCTGACATTCCGTTGCGCGTCGAGGCCAGTTGCAAGCGCTCACGGATTTATCACGCGGGAGCCGCCGCCCAGCGCGTGGCAACGGCCATTGCGGAGGAGTTCGGTGCGCCGATAGTCGAAGACGCCGCCTTGCGGATCATGGTGCGGATCGAGGATGACCTCGTGACCTTGAGCATCGATACGACCGGCGAATCGCTCCACAAGCGCGGCTTCAAGGAAGCGGTCAACAAGGCGCCGATGCGCGAAACCATGGCTGCCCTTTTCCTCCGCCAGCTCGGCTATGATGGCAGCCAGACTGTCCTCGACCCTATGTGCGGCTCCGGAACATTCGTCATCGAAGCCGCGGAGATCGCCACCGGCTTAATGCCCGGCCGCGAGCGCAGGTTCGCCTTCGAACACCTTCCGTCCTTCGATGCCGGTGCATTTGCGGCCCTTCGCTCTGCAGCCACGCCGAAGTCAACGGACCTCACCTTCTACGGTTCGGACCGCGACCCAGGTGCCATCCGCATGGCGCGCGAAAACGCGATCCGAGCTGGAGTCGATGGCATCACGCGCTTCGAGCAAACATCAATAGAAGACCTCGAGCCACCCCCGGGCCCGCCAGGGCTTGTCATCCTCAACCCGCCCTATGGCACGCGCATCGGCGACAAGGCCCCGCTCGTCACGCTGCATCGAATGCTTGGCGTCGTTTTGAAGACACGCTTCAAAGGTTGGCGGATCGGCATCATCACCGCGGACAAGAACCTCGCCGGAGCGACCGGCCTCAAATTCGAGGCGGCTCTGCCGCCAGTTCTTCATGGTGGCATAAGAGTCGCGCTTTATCGCGCGCAACTCTGATCCTCGCGCGCGCGTTAGTCGGTCGGATTTTAGTAAAATGCTAACCATGCTGACAGCCATGCACTGTCGGCATGCAACGAACCATGGCATTCCGGCTTCTTTCCTCGTCTGCAATGGGGAAGCCTGATGCCGCAACTCTCGAAAATCCTGGTCGTCGAAGACAATCCGCTTCTGCTGCTCGACCTTTGCGATCAGCTGGAAGAGTTGGGCTACACAACTGTGTCGGCCACAAGTGCAGCAACCGGCATGCGTCTCATCGACACTTCCGTTTCCGCCCTGATCACCGACATAGAACTCGGCAATGGTCCGGATGGCTTGGCGCTCGCCCGTCTTGCCGCCCGTTACCGGCCTGGTTTGCCAATCGTCGTTGTATCGGGCGGCGTGACGCCGACCGCGGCCGATCTTCCGCCCGGTGCCGTCTTCCTACCAAAGCCCTATTCTCTCGATGCGGTAGTGGCAGCACTTGAAGGCCAGTTGCTCGCCGTCGCGGCTTGAGCACAAAGCAAAAGCCCCGGCCGAAGCCGGGGCGATTGAGCCGCTCAGTTTGAAGCGGGAGGCGTCGTCGCCGGCGTCGCCGGATCAGTCGCTGGTGGGGTTGCGGTAGTGTTAGCTGGTGCATCGGCTGGCGGCGGTGGAGCATCTCCCCCACAAGCTGCCAAAGCCATGGCCGTAACGACAGCAAGAGCAGCAAATCGCAAGTTCTTCATGTCTACCTCGTCTGAAAATTTCTGATCGATAATGATCACGTCCATGTGAGGCGAGCATCAAGGCACTCATTGGGCCACTCTTGGGTCATTTATGGGCAGAGCATGCTGCTCATCCCGCCAGCGCTGCTTTAAGGCGCTCCTGATAAAGCACTAGAGCCAACCTTTCCTCTTGAAATAGACGAATGGCAGCGCTGCCGACAGCACCATTAGTCCAAGGGCGAACGGATAGCCGAAGCGCCATCCGAGCTCGGGCATGAACTGAAAATTCATGCCGTAGATCGAGGCGACAAGGGTGGGCGGAAGGAAGACCACCGCCGCCACCGAAAAGATTTTGATGATCTGGTTCTGCTCGAGATTGATCGCCCCAAGAGTTGCATCGAGCAGAAAGCCAAGCCGCGCCGAAAGCGCACGCGCGTGTTCGCCAAGCGAATTCGCATCGCGCTGGATCAGTCGCACCAGATGCTTGCTTTCCTTATCGCCGGCATTTTCCTCGAGCGCTGCATAGTAAGCGACGAGACGCGAAATGCTTACGAGGCTCTCCTGGATCATGGTCAGAAGTTCGGCCTTGTTGCCGATCAGCGAAATCACGCTTTCAAGGTCATGGGTCTTGGTGCTGGCCTTGGTCTTTGCCTGCGCCGTCTTGAAGACGCTGCGCGAAAGGCCGTCGGTCTCGTTGCCGATCCGCTCCAGCGCATCGGCCGTCCGGTCGATCATCGCTTCGATGAGGCCAAGCATGATCTCCTCGCCAGACCGGTGTACAGAGCCATTGGGTTTTTGGGCCCGGTTCGTGTAGGCGAGAAAAGGCTTGGGCTCGGCATACCGAACTGTAACCAGCGTCTTACCTTTGAGAATGAAGGTGATCGGCGTCTTGATCGGCGTTTCGGTGTCGAGATAGGCAAGGCCCGTCAGGGTCATGAACAGCGCGCCATTCTCTGCGTAGAGCCGGGCCGAGAGTTCGATCTCTTCCATTTCTGCGCGGCTAGGCACGGCAACGCCCAGCAATTGCTCGACGCGCGCCACGTCTCCGGCCTCCGGCGAAATCAGGTCGAGCCAGATCGGCAGCCCGCCGCTCTTTTCGGCGTCGAACGGCACAAGCTTGTCTTCGGTACGCGTGTAGATGCGCAGCATGGCAGCTCCTCTTGGTCAGGCAATTGCGGCCCACCGGAGCTGACCTTGGTCAGAACGTCAGGCCGTCAAACACTGTCGAATTCGACTTCGACTGTCGGGGTTCATGATGGTTCTTTCTGAACGGTGAAAACACGCGTCGCACCCGGCTGCATGCGCCTCCTCGTTACGTCTGTCAACGACCGTTCTTTCCTCTCATCAATGCACTGAAGCCAAGCGTGAGCCCCTTCCCTTATCCCGACTCTTCGGTTAGACAGCCCTCCTAACCACCATGTCCGGTCTTCTTCCCCGCGTTGCAGCGCTCAGTTGCCGTGCGGGTTTCGCGCGGACGGGTGTGTCCGGGCGATTCCTCCCCTCGCCCGCTTCCAAATTGTTAGAGAGCGAGCGCCATGCCAAAACGTACCGACATCAAATCGATCCTGATCATCGGCGCGGGCCCCATCATCATCGGGCAGGCTTGCGAATTCGACTATTCCGGCACCCAGGCCTGCAAGGCGCTAAGGGAAGAGGGCTACCGGATCATTCTGGTGAACTCCAATCCGGCGACGATCATGACCGACCCGGATCTCGCCGACGCCACTTACATGGAACCCATCACCCCTGAAGTGGTCGCCAAGATCATCGAAAAGGAGCGCCCCGACGCGCTCCTCCCCACCATGGGTGGCCAGACAGCGCTGAATTGCGCCCTGTCGCTGCGCAAGATGGGCGTTCTCGACAAGTTCGGCGTAGAGATGATCGGCGCCACCGCTGAAGCCATCGATAAGGCCGAAGACCGCGAGCTTTTCCGCGATGCCATGAAAAAGATCGGGCTCGATACCCCGCGCTCCATGCTTGCCCACAACACCATCGAGGCGCTACAGGCGCTTGAGGTGATCGGTCTCCCCTGCATTATCCGCCCGAGTTTCACCCTTGGCGGCACCGGCGGCGGCATTGCCTACAACCGCGAAGAATACCTTGCCATCGTCGAAAGCGGTGTCGACGCTTCCCCCACCAATGAAGTGCTCGTCGAAGAGAGCGTCCTTGGCTGGAAGGAATATGAAATGGAGGTTGTCCGCGACAAGAAGGACAACTGTATCATCGTCTGCTCGATCGAAAACATCGATCCGATGGGCGTCCACACCGGCGACTCGATCACCGTCGCCCCGGCCCTGACGCTGACCGATAAGGAATATCAGATCATGCGCGACGCCTCGCTGGCGGTCCTGCGCGAGATCGGCGTTGAAACCGGCGGTTCCAACGTTCAGTTCGGCATCAACCCCAAGGACGGCCGCATGGTCGTCATCGAGATGAACCCGCGCGTCTCGCGCTCCTCGGCCCTCGCCTCCAAGGCCACCGGCTTCCCGATCGCCAAGGTCGCCGCCCGCCTTGCCGTCGGCTACACGCTCGACGAACTCGAAAACGACATCACGGGTGGTGCCACCCCAGCCTCGTTCGAGCCGACCATCGACTATGTCGTCACCAAGATTCCGCGCTTTGCTTTTGAAAAGTTCCCCGGCGCCGACAACCGCCTGACCACGTCGATGAAGTCGGTCGGCGAAGCCATGGCCATCGGCCGCACCTTCCAGGAATCGTTGCAGAAGGCGCTGCGGTCGCTTGAAACCGGCCTCACCGGCCTCAACGAAATCGGCATTCCGGGCATCGGCGAAGGCGAAGACAAAAACGCCATCAAGGCCGCTCTCGGCACGCCGACGCCCAACCGTCTTCTTCACGTCGCCGAAGCCATGCGCCTCGGCCTCTCCAACGAAGACATTTTTGAAGCCTGCAAGATCGACCCCTGGTTCCTCGAGCAGATGCGCGGCATTGTGGACATCGAAGCCAAGGTCAAGCAGTTTGGCCTACCCCAAGACGCTGCCAACCTTCGCATGCTCAAGTCCATGGGCTTCTCCGACGCTCGCCTTGCCCAACTCGCTGGCGTAAAAACTTCGGACGTCCGCAAGCTGCGCCACAGCCTCGAAGTGCGCCCCGCCTATAAGCGCATCGACACCTCGGCTGCCGAATTCGCGTCGCCGACGGCATACATGTATTCGACCTACGAAGCACCGTTTGGCGGCAAGGTCGACGACGAAGCACGCCCGTCGGATCGCAAGAAGGTCGTCATCCTCGGCGGCGGCCCCAACCGGATCGGCCAGGGCATCGAGTTCGATTATTGCTGCTGCCATGCGGCCTTCGCTCTGGCTGACGCCGGCTACGAAACCATCATGGTCAACTGCAATCCGGAAACCGTGTCGACCGATTACGACACCTCCGACCGCCTCTATTTCGAGCCGCTGACCGAAGAAGACGTCATCGAAATCCTGCTGCGCGAAAAGCAGAACGGCACCCTCCACGGCGTCATCGTGCAGTTCGGCGGCCAGACCCCGCTCAACCTCGCCGAAGCCGTGCAGAAGGCCGGCGTGCCGATCCTCGGCACCCAGCCTGACTCAATTGATCTCGCTGAAGACCGCGATCTGTTCATGAAGCTCCTCAACCGTCTCGAGTTGACTCAGCCCAAGAACGGCATCGCCTACAGCCTTGAACAATCACGCCTTGTTGCCGAGCGCCTCGGCTATCCGCTGGTCATCCGCCCGTCTTATGTTCTCGGCGGCCGCGCCATGGCCATCGTCCACAGCGCGAACGAATTTGAGCGTTACATTCAGGACACGCTGACCGGCCTCGTGCCGCCTGATATCCTGCAGCGCTACCCCAATGACCGGACAGGCCAGATCAACTCTGTCCTCTCCGACAACCCGCTGCTGTTCGATGCTTACCTCTCCGGCGCCATCGAAATCGACGTCGACGCCCTCTGCGATGGCAAGGACGTTTTCGTTGCCGGCATCATGGAGCACATCGAAGAAGCCGGCATTCACTCCGGCGACTCGGCCTGCTCCCTGCCCCCGCGCAGCCTCCCGCCCGAAGTCATCGAAGAACTCAAGCGCCAGACCCGCGAGCTCGCTTTCGCCCTCAAGGTCGGCGGCCTGATGAACGTGCAGTACGCTTACAAGGACGGCACGATCTACCTGATCGAAGTGAACCCGCGCGCCTCGCGCACGGTGCCCTTTGTCGCCAAGGTCATCGGCGAACCCATCGCCAAGATCGCCTCGCGCATCATGGCCGGCGAAACACTTGCCAGCTTCAATCTCACCGAGAAGAAGCTCAAGCACATCGCCGTCAAGGAAGCCGTCTTCCCGTTCAACCGCTTCCCCGGGGTCGATACGGTTCTCGGCCCGGAAATGAAGTCGACCGGTGAAGTCATCGGCCTCGACAACAATTTCGCCATCGCTTTCGCCAAATCCCAGATGGGCGCCGGCCAAAAGGTCCCGACCGCTGGCAAGGCCTTCATCTCAGTCCGCGACGACGACAAGCAATACATCGTCGACATGGCCCGCCATCTCGTCGAAGCCGGTTTTGAAATCCTCGCGACCGGCGGCACCCAGCGCTATCTCGTCGACAACAATGTGCCCGCGACCAAGATCAATAAGGTCCTCGAAGGCCGCCCGCACATCGTTGACTCTATGAAGAACGGCGGTGTGCAGCTGGTGATCAACACGACGGACGGCCTCAAGTCGATCTCCGACAGCCGCGACATCCGCCGTACGGCACTTCTTGCAAAGATCCCCTACTACACGACCATCGACGGCGCCCTCGCCGCCGTCGAAGGCATCGTTGCCCTCCGCGAAGGCGGCCTCCAGGTCCGCGCCCTCCAGGAATATTTTGCGGCCTGACACTGGCACGAACTCACCTCCCCCTTCCAAGGGGGAGGTAGCGCCACTAGGCTCAAAGGGTCTTGGCAACGCTAGGCGTGAGTGAACACTAGACACGCCCCGCTCTCCCGCGCTACCAAACACCCACCATGAAGCTCACAGACCGAAGCAGCTCCATAGCGTTCCTGCACGCCTGACGCGCCCGAGGGAACGCCTTTTCAACCGGCTCCACGCGCCGGCGTTGGCTGCTGCGCGCCCTCCGGTTCCCCAACAGTCTGTAACCACGGTGCCGCCCTGCGGCCGCTGTTTCATGGAACAATCATGAACAACTATTTCGAAAGCCCATTTCTCGGCATCCCGCTCGATCAGCAGGTCACTAATCCCAACATCGTCGTCGGTCGCTATAGCTATTATTCCGGTTATTATCACGGCCACAGTTTTGATGACTGCGCCCGCTACCTGATGACCACGCCGGGCGTTGATCGCCTCGTCATCGGCGCCTTCTGCTCCATCGGCTCTGGCGCCGCCTTCATCATGGCCGGAAATCAGGGCCACCGAAACGACTGGGTTTCGACCTTCCCTTTTGCCTTTGTGCCCAACGCGCCCGAATTTGCCGGCGCCAACAACGCTTACCAACCAGCCGGCGACACGGTCATTGGCAACGATGTCTGGATCGGCTCTGAAGTCGTCGTCATGCCAGGCATCAAGGTAGGCCACGGTGCCGTCCTCGGCACCCGCGCCCTCATCACCAGGGATGTCGACCCCTACACCATCGTCGGCGGCAACCCCGCCAAGCCGATCCGCAAGCGCTTCTCGGAAGAGGACATCGCGCTCCTTCTCGAAATGAACTGGTGGGATTGGTCCGTTGAGCGCCTTTCAGCCGCAATGCCGCTCCTGACGGCTGGCGACATCAGGGCTTTGCACGCGTACTGGCGTGCCGGCTAACGAGAGCAATCGTGCGTCGTCGTTTCGGCCGAAAGTGCTCCTTCGACGACGCGCACCACGCTCGCTTCGATACTGCGCTGGCCGGCGCTGGCATCGCAACTGTCGATATAAACATCGGGAAGCGTTTGTACCACTTCAGGCGCTTCACCAACCTTGATCGCGCTCAGCCCGATTGCTAGCGTGCCCATGTTGTAAAAGCTGCCCTCGACCACGATCTCGTCGATGCCGTCACCATCGAAATCAGTAGCGGCGACCGGGCGCGCGAACGCAGAATCTTCCGGTAATGCCCAATCAGCGACCTCCGCATTCCCGTTAAAAATGACCAACCGCTGGTCGAGTTTCGGAAACGGGTCCGCAGCAACTGGCGCACCGTGGCTGACGAGATACGCGACCTGCTCAACGCCACCAGCCGTGAACGATCCGGTGACCTCACCCAAAACGCTGACGTCGCCGCCAATCTCGTCGGCAATGTCGCTCCATTGCTGAGGATCGGCCGATTCGAGCGCACTCGAGGCATTGTAGTCGATCAGGACATCCTCCTGCCCCAAGCCCGGTGTAGCCACCAGACCTATTGCGGAAACTACGCTCATGACCCGAAAGATCATCATCCCTACTCCTCTTCGTTTATCGAGATGTTGATGAGTGAAGTGGCAAAAACGCGGTGGCATGCGATCTTAGCGTGGAAAGTTGCCAGCAAGGACGATGAGCCAGCTCAAGACTGCGCCCACCCACAAGACGCTCATATAAGCCGCTCGGCGCGGCCAATCGCCCAACCCGCGTCGCTTGAGGGCGAAGCCGACCGGACCCGCCAATAGAAAGCTTAATGGCCAGATCAGCCCGACACCAACCAGCACGGGCCAGACCCAAGGTCCGTTCCATTCAGCCAGTGGCGGATAGAACAGCGAGACAACAGGAAAAGTGACGCCGTAAAGCGCCATGCCCAGCATCCCGAGGCTCGCAAACCCACCGATTAGGAACAAGACGAAGGCGATAATCGACCACTTGATCGCGCTAAGATAGACAAAAATCGCTTTGAGCATGGGCCCATTCGTGTCGCTGCGCCGAGAACCCTAATGCAGAGTGCGGCGGTAAAGCTGCCCGGGTTTCTGCCTTCCCTTACGCCAAGAACCGGTCGACGAGGTCCAGCGCCCGTTCGATATCCTCATCGCTGACATCGAGATGCGTCACCCACCGCTGCTGACCATAGCGGCCTGTGATGCCAACTCCATTGTCCCTGAGATAATCGCCTAGCCTTTCACCCAGCTCTGGCTCTGCCTCGACCCACAAAATATTGGTGTCCGGCGCCGTCACCTTCAGCACCTTATGCTGCATTAGCCCGTCCGCCAGCAGTTTCGCCCGCCGATGATCGTCAGCCAGCCGCCCGACATTGTTCTCGATCGCATAGATCCCGGCTGCGGCCAAAATTCCCGCCTGACGCATGCCGCCGCCGAGCATTTTCCTATAGCGCCGCGCCTTGTCGATCAGGTGTCTATGGCCCACGAGCACCGAGCCGACCGGCGCCCCAAGTCCCTTCGAAAGACAGATGGAAACGGTATCGAAAGGCTGCGCAAACTCGGAGATGCCAACGCCAAGCCGCACCACGGCGTTGAACGCGCGGGCGCCGTCAAGATGCAGACCCAAGCCATGCTTGCGTGCGATCGCGCCAACCTCGTGCATATAGTCGAGCGGCAATACCCGTCCGCCAAATGTATTTTCGAGCGCAATCACCCGCGTGATGGCAAAATGGCTGTCGCCCGGCGCCTTGATCGCCGCTTCGATATCCTTGGGGTCCATGGTCCCATCAGGTCGATGCGCGATCGGCTGCGGCTGGATCGAGCCGAGTACCGCGGCGCCTCCGCCCTCGTACTTGTAAAGATGCGCATTCTGCCCGGCGATGAATTCATCGCCCCGCTCGCAATGGCTCATCAGGGCCAGAAGGTTCGACTGCGTACCCGAAGGCACAAAGACCGCCGCTTCCTTGCCGACCAATCCTGCCATTTTCTGCTCGAGCAGATTGACGGTCGGATCGTCGCCAAAGACATCGTCGCCCACCTCGGCCGCAGTCATGGCCGCGCGCATGCCGGCGCTCGGCTTGGTAACGGTGTCAGAGCGAAAATCGTGGCGAATGCTGTTCATGCGGAGCCTCCAGTCGGACGCTCCCTTGTGCCAAGCGAAGAGAGATTTGGCTAGGCCGCGACGTGGTCGCCAGCCTCACAGTCGTTGGCAGCCGTCAGCTCGACAGCCGGCTTTTGTGCCACGACAAGAATGCCGGTAATCGGAGCGCCACGATCCATGCGTAACACAGCGGTTTCGAACCGCAGAATATCGAGCCCCGCCACCACCAACGCATCCCGCGTGGCTGCAATCCCATGTGCATAGCGAAGGCTCGGCCGCAAGAAGAGCGCCTCGTCCCCATCGTGCGCCTCGAGTGAAAAGGCCACGAGTCCGCCCGGTTTGAGCGCCGGCACGAGAGCCGCCAACACCGGCTGCAACGCACCGCAATAAATGAAGACATCCGCAGCCGTCATCAGGTCAGCCTCGGCGCGCCGCGTATTGAGCGCTGCTACCAGCTCAGCCTTTTGCAGGCTATCATAAATCCCTTTTCGTGCCGTTTCGGCAATCATCGCGGCCGAAATGTCGACGCCCTCGAGAAAATCGACCTTTGCCCGCAGCCGCTCTCCCATGAGGCCCGTTCCGCATCCGAGGTCGACTGCCTTGGCAAACCGCACGATCCCCAAACGCGCCATTTCCTCGCTCACCATCGCGTCCAGAATTTCCGGCACGCGATAGCCGAGCTTGCCGACCAACGCATCTTCGAACTGGGGTGCATATTGATCGAAGAGCGCTTCGACATAGCTCACCGCGGTACCCTCGCTCGCAGCGCCCGCATCATGCGCCGCAAGCTTCAATTGCGCGCCGAAAACGCCCTCGTCGTCGAGCGCCTCGAGCCGCCGCCAGGCCGAAATCGCGCCCGAAACGTCGCCGCTTTTTTCGCAATAGCTACCTAGAAGGTCCCAGCCCGCCGCCCATTCCGGCGCCAGTTCGAGCGCCTGGCCCATGAGCTCGGCCGCCGCGGCATGGTCGCCGCCTTCGGCCAGCATTCGGGCATAATCTGCCCGTCGGTCGGCAAGGACATCGCCGGATGAGTAAAACGCCTTGGCCAAGACGACGATCTTTCAAGAAAACCGCCCATCTCGGCGGCGCGCGGGATGTGCCGGAAATCGTCGACATTGGCAAGTCAAATGCTTGCGTTCAACTGCGTAAAGTCGAGGAAGGGACTTTTGCTCGCGAACCCACTGCGTTACAGTTGCAGTCATCTTCGTGGAGCACATTGCTCCTGGGAACACGCACCTCCCTTTTCGGCGTGTTGCATCCACCAGTCTCGCCCCGCCCAGGGAACCGAGATGTTACGATCCGGCGTCAAGTAGTCCTCGGCAGAAAGCTAGTTCTGCCGAGCCTTTTTTGTTGCAAAAAGCGCATATTGATGCTCCGAACTTTTCACGCTAGGGTGACCGGATCGAATATTGCGGCCGACTGATCTATAAACGCGAATGCCATTCGCCGTTGCTGACGTCATCTTCCGATATTTCGATATGATCTAGGTCTCAGTCAGGTGCATTGACGGGGACCTTCCAGAAGCGACTGCACGAGGGAACGCGCATATGGCAACGGGCACAGTTAAGTGGTTCAATGGCCAAAAGGGTTATGGCTTTATTCAGCCTGATGAGGGTGGGGCTGACGTTTTCGTCCATATTTCCGCTGTCCAGCGTTCGGGCCTGAACGGCCTGGATGAAGGCCAGAAGGTGAGCTACGAAATCGTCAAGGACAAGCGGACCGGCAAGTCCGCTGCCGACAATCTGACAGCCTCCTGAGCCTGAAGGTCTTCAGCTTTGTGAGGGGCGCGTCCTTTGGGTCGCGCCCTTTCATTTTGCCGTAAAGGGCTAGCCGGGCAAAAGCGCAATCGTCGAGGCGCTGTTGCGGCAAGCCATTGGTGGATGATCAGGTCTTGCGGCCAGCCCGGATCAATCTGCGGAAGCTCAGATCAAGGCGTCGGTAGGCGGGCTGGTGAAAACGGGGCCTCGCCAATCGAGACCTAAGCCGGCTCTTGGACGAAATACGGAGCTTTTCCAATCACGATCCCGAGCTGGCCGGCGTCCGAGACCATGTCGCTTCGGAACACGCTGAAGCCGCGTCGAGCTTTGCGGCTATGCAGGCGACCGGAGCCGTTCGCAAGCTGCCTTTTTCCGTGGCCCACGCGCTTATGCTCGGTCCGGCCTACGATTACCTCCACTACGCCTCTCCACCCGAAGCCTCCGAGGCCGAACGGATCGCATCCCTTTTTGCCGATGCCGCCTGGTCGAGCGTTGCGCCTGACTACGCTTCTTGAAAGCATCGGTGGAGGACCGAAGTCCTCATCACACACCGGCTTGACCGCAGAGCACTTGGCGGGCAAGTTGCGGTGCATCTCCCCCAAGACTTATCGTGACGCTTTGGCCGAACGCGTTTGGCGGGAGACATCATGCCAGGCGCCGGTCGAGGGACCGTCGCCACCCACAACTTGATCATGGCGCGCGGCGGTCTTTCCAGCGGAAATGCCAAGGCGCGCCGGATTCATTTGCCGATGCCTTTGGAGGCGAGACGACATGGATAAGATCCCGATGACCGTGCAGGGTCACAAGGCCCTGACTGCAGAATTCGAGCACCGCACCAGCAACGAGCGTCGTCGCATCATCGACGCTATTGCGGAAGCCCGCGCCCATGGCGATCTGTCCGAAAATGCCGAATACTCGGCCGCCAAGGAGCAGCAGAGCCTCAACGAAGGCCGCATCAAGGAACTCGAGACCATTCTGGCGCTCGCCGACATCATCGATGTCACCAAGCTGTCCGGCAAATCCGTCAAGTTCGGCGCCACTGTCACCTATGTCGACGAAGATACCGAAGAAGAAAAGACCTTCCAGGTCGTGGGCGACCCCGAAGCCGACGCTTCGGCCGGCCGCATCTCGATTTCCTCTCCCCTCGCCCGCGCCATGATCGGCAAGGCGGAAGGCGATTCGTTTGAGGTCGCGGCCCCCGGCGGCTCGCGCAGCTACGAAATCGTCAAGATCCGGTATATCTGACGCGCCGATCGCGCGTCCCGATCCAATATCCTGTGTCTTTCCGGCACAATCGCGGATCTTCGGACAGCGCACGAGAACGAGTGCCTTGAATCATATCCCCTTCGGCTCTTAAGTAGAGCCCGAGGGAGTTTTCCTTATTGTCGAGAGGCGTCGCGATGCACGCGAAAGTCGTCATCATTGGGTCCGGCCCGGCCGGCTACACCGCAGCGATCTATGCCGCGCGGGCAATGCTCGAACCTGTGATGATTCAAGGCCTTCAACCAGGCGGTCAGCTGACAATCACCACCGATGTCGAAAACTATCCCGGCTTTGCCGACGTCATTCAGGGCCCCTGGCTCATGGACCAGATGAAGGCACAGGCCGAGCATGTCGGCACCAAGATGGTCAACGACATCATTACCCATGTCAATTTCGATCGCCGCCCCTTCGTACTCACCGGCGACAGCGGCGACACCTACACTGCCGATAGCCTGATCATCGCGACCGGCGCTCAGGCCAAGTGGCTCGGCCTGCCCTCAGAGCAGAAATTCCAGGGCTTCGGCGTCTCCGCCTGCGCCACCTGCGATGGCTTCTTCTATCGCGGCAAGGAAGTGCTCGTAGTCGGCGGCGGCAACACGGCCGTCGAAGAAGCGCTGTTCCTCACCAATTTTGCCGAGAAGGTGATCATGGTGCATCGCCGCGGCGAATTCCGCGCCGAGCGCATTCTGCAGCAGCGCCTGTTCAAGCACCCAAAAATCGAAGTTCGGTGGCATCACGAGGTCGTCGAAGTTGCTGGCCAGGCCATGCCGCCATCGGTCAATGCCGTGATGCTCAAGGACAACGCGACCGGACGCGTCTATGAACAGAAGATCGACGGCGTCTTCGTCGCCATCGGCCACGCTCCGGCCACCTCGATCTTCTCCGGCAAGCTCGACATGAAGCCCGGTGGCTATCTGCAGGTCAAGCCGGGCACGACCCAGACCAATATCCCCGGCGTCTTTGCGGCCGGCGACGTGACCGACGATGTTTATCGCCAGGCGGTGACTGCCGCCGGCATGGGCTGCATGGCCGCGCTCGATGCGGAACGTTACCTTGCCGAACACGAACTTGCAGAAGCAGCGGAATAGGCTGCAACAGTATGTTCTGTGAAATGCGTAACTTCGTCATAATCCCTGCCCGACTTTTCGCTAAGTCGGGCGGCCTGCTGACTGGCTGACCGTTAACGAGAAAGCGTCAAGAACATGCTCGATTGGGACAAGCTCCGCATTTTCCACACGGCCGCCGAGTCGGGCAGTTTCACCCATGCCGCTGAAAAGCTGGGCATGAGCCAATCAGCCGTCAGCCGGCAGATCTCGGCACTCGAGGACGATCTCGGGCTCAAACTCTTTATTCGCCACGCCCGCGGCCTTGTGCTCACCGAAGTCGGCGAGCAGCTCTTCCGCACTGCGCACCGCATGCACTGGGAGCTGCAGCAGGTCGAAACCCAGATGTCGGAAAGTCAGGATGAGCCCACCGGGCCCCTGATCGTTACGACAACGGTCGGCATCGGCTCCACCTGGCTCTCGTCCCGCCTCGACGAGTTTCTCAAGCTTTATCCGCTGATCCAGCTCGAAATCCGCCTCAACGACTCCGAGCTCGACCTCGCCATGCGCGAGGCGGACGTCGCCATTCGTTTGCACCGTCCAAATCAGTCCGAAATGATCCAGCGCAAGCTGTTCACGGTGCACAACTACTTCTACGCCAGCAATTCCTATGTCGACGAACATGGCATGCCGCGCTCGCTTGATGATCTCGATAATCACCGCATCATCAGTTTTGGCGAGCCGGTGCCCTCATATCTCGGCGACATCAATTATCTCGAGCGGCTTGGGCGCTCGGAATCGAGCCCGCGCCGCGCTGTCCTCAAGGTCAATGCCATCTACGGCATGATGCAGGCCTGTCGGGCCGGCATAGGCCTTGCCATGCTGCCGGCCTACGTCACCGAAAAGGAAGACGGGCTCATCCAGGTCCTGCCCGAGGTCGAGCTGCCGGCCTACGAAGCCTATTTCGTTTATCCGCCGGCCCTCAAGAACTCCAAGCGCGTCGGCGTCTTCCGCGACTTCTTGGTCTCGAAGGCCAGGGAATGGAGCTTCTGAGGTCCGTCCTCCCCGGACTTGAATTACATAAAGCCACCCCGCCAAGGCGGAGGGCAGAGGCTGGTTTTCCCAAATCCCCCGCTTTCTCCCTATGAGCGCGCGCCCGAGGGTCTGGCGGGCCCGAAACCGCGAGTCAGCAATTGCCCCGCATCACCACTATCGCCTTCGACGCCGATGACACGCTCTGGCAAAACGAACAGTTCATCCGCCTTACCGAGCAGCGTTTCGCCGATCTTCTGGCGCCCTATACGGACACCCCGGACCTCAACGATCGCCTCGTCGCTGCCGTAACGCGCAACCTGCAGTTCTATGGTTTCGGCATGAAGGGCTTCACTCTCTCCATGGTCGAGACCGCCCTTGAGGTCACCGCGCACCGCGTCCCCGGCACGATCATCGCCGAGATCCTGGCCTCCGGCCGCGAACTGCTGAGCTATCCCATCGAAACCTTGCCCTATGTCGATCAGACGCTGGACCATCTCCAGTCGCGCTATCGCCTGATCCTTGTGACCAAGGGAGACATCTTCGATCAAGAGCGCAAGCTCGCAGCCTCAGGACTTGCCGAATATTTCAGCGCCATCGAAATCGTCACCGACAAGACAGTCGCCACCTATGAGCGAATTTTCGCCCAGCACACCGACGGCGCGGCGCATACCGTCATGGTCGGAAATTCATTGCGCTCCGACATACTGCCGGCCCTCGGCGCGGGAGCCTTCGCTGTCTATGTGCCACACGACCTCACCTGGTCGTATGAGCACGCCGAAGAACCAACGAATGATCCACGTTATCGCCGCGTCGAGCATCTGGGCCACTTCGAGACGGCACTCGCCGAATTTGCCGCGCTGGATTAGGCTGAGCGCCCAGGGAGGCAGACGACGAAAATTGGTATGACCATAGCCTGCGCGCCGCTTTTGCTGATGCCACTCGCGGCGCATGCGGCAGGTCCAGAGACGCCAGAGGCCTTCGGCCAGCTCTTTTGCAAAGCGAGCGTCGCTGGCGACATGGCTGAGGTTGAAGCCAACCTTACCCCGTGGTTAGCGGGTCTCATCGCTGAAGCCCGCGCAAGGAACGCCGCGGCAGAAAGGGCGTTCCCGGACGAAAAGCCACCGCTCGGTGATGGCCTTCCGTGGCGTAGTTGGCAAGACTATGCGGATGGCTGCGCCGTTGGGCCCGTGACCAAGACAGCTGATCGGGCAGGCGTCGAGATCCGGTACAGCTTCGCTTCCTCCCCTGATGCGAACTACACCGACAAACTCGTCCTCGTCCCGTCAAACGACACGCCGTCGTTTTGGCAACTCGACGATATCGAGCTGATCGACCAGACAACGATGCGCACAAATTTGGCAGCTGCTTTGCCCACATCGCCCAGCAATTAGGCTGCGTCAGCACGTCACACCGTGTGGCTTTGCCATTGAATTTGTTATGGTATTCGCTCCAGCATGCACAAAATGCATGCCTGACATGTCAGATACCTGGTTGGCGAATAAGCAAGCCGCCCATATATCGAGCACATCACAGCGCGGTTGTTTCTCCTCCTCCCTTGCATCGCGCTGCGTTCCCTCCTTCGGGTTTCGGCCCGACCCTCCTAATGGCTTCGCTCTCCCCTCGGGCGAAGCCATTTCTTTTTCTCCTTTCATCAATCCATGTTCTGGCTGCATCGGTGGGCGCGTCTTCCGCCGCTTTGCGCCGCGAGCCCTGCAAAAATGCATGGCTGACATGTCAGTCACGGGATTGCCTACTAAGTCAGTAGAGTACATATAGGGCGTGTCGCTGAGACGCGCTCCGAACTCCTCCTCCCTCGGACCCCGTATCGCGACACCGAGCTGCGGGTCTCTCCTCCTCCCTGACCCAAGGCTCACGGCAGACGGCATACCCTCCTCCCTTGCCTCTGCCCCACTTTCGATTTGGCTTCGGCCCAGTCATCAGGCCCCAACTTCGGTTGGGGCCTTTTTTTTCTGGCAAGCAACCGATCGAACGACCACTGATTGAAACGACACCGGTTTGGATACGCCTGCATCCGCCTCACCGCGTCCTTACTTGCACAAACAACGTTTCCGCTTCAGAACGCCGCCATTCCCTCTGCCCTACCATACAAGCTGCCCAATTTTTGGACAGATTGTCGCTGTGCCTAATGCATAGCTGGCATTCCCGCTCATGCATTGCTGACCAACGGGTCAAAATCTATATTCGGTCTTGTCGATGCGGCGCCGCTCCTTATCCTCCTCCCTAGGACCCGCGACGCTCGGCACCGGGTTGTAACCGAATCCTCCTCCCTCGGTTGTAGCCCACCGGTCTGACGCAAATCCTCCTCCCTTGCGTCCGGGCCATACTTTGCGATTTGGCTTCGGCCTTAAGCATTCAGGCTCCAGCTTCGGTTGGAGCCTTTTTTCTTTCCAATTCTGCATGGCAGACCTTCCGATTGCGCGTTTGTGTGCGCATCACCGGCGGCGGATAGTAGTGCGTGAAGGCGGTGTACGTGGTGCCCGCCCCTCCAAGGTCAGCGGCTTGCCGTTGTCCCCTGGCCCCACCCATCCCCTCGGGTGGGGCCTCTTCATTTCAGCAGCCCGACAGATTTGACCCGGCAAAAACTGCCGCTTGCTCATCCTCCGCAACTCAGAGCATTGATACCACTACGGAATTTTTCGGCATAACCCTTGCTTAACTCTCTTCAGCAAGGAGAATGCCCCTATGGTCGCCATAACCGCTGCCACCTATTACTCGGCCTATTCGACCACGAGCTCGAACCAAGCGACGAGCGCAGGCCAGACGACGGCCATGAGCGCTTCTGCCGCCGGCGCGGCTTCTTCCAGCACCACGAGTGCCGCAACCTCGATCACGCTCTCCGATGCCGCAAAGGCAGCCTTGGGGGAGCGGTCTTATGCAAGCGTTCTCGTCGACGCGCGGGAGAAGCTCACCGCACTCCTGGAAGCCGCCGGCCGAAAATCCCCGCTGCAAAACGGCGAGCTGGCGCTCGATGTCTCGAGTCTTGATTCCCGCGAGATTTACGCCATCGCCAGCGACAGCACGTTCACCGCCGATGAGCGCGAAGCCGCCAAGCTCGAAATGCAGCGCCGCATGGAGGCGGCCCTCGCCGGACCGTTGGCAATCGCCCGCGTCACTGGCAGCTACACCAACCTCTACACCGCCGCCGCTAGCTTTCTTGATTCCTTGGGGCCTGAAGAAAAGGCCAGCGACGACTGGAAGGCGGCGCGTGCGGCGGTTACCGAAGGCCTCAAGCAACTCGACAAGGATCCAAAAGCCTTGCCGGAAGCCGGCGAGAACGATCCGGTCGCAACTTATATCGACCTGCTTGAAACCCGCGGCGCGCTCGATCAGTCGATGGCGACGCTCGCCACCAATGCCCGTGCCGCCATCGACAAGCGCATCGCCGAAATCCACGCAGCGGGCCGCGTCCCTTCGTTCAAGGCAAATGCCGCAGCCGGCACCTATGTAGATCTCTCGGGTCTCTCCAGTCGATCGCTTTCCGCCATCGTGCTCGATGAGGAAGGCCAGTTTTCGTCCCAGGAAGTCGCCGCTGCCAAGGCGCAGCTGCGCAGCAAGTCGAGCGCTGTGCTCATGGCCGGGCTCAAATCGGCTGGCCAATCGAGCGACCCGACAGCCTTCAGCCAGAACGTCATATCTGCCTTTTCCTCGCTTAGCCCCGAGGAACGCCAGGCCGCAGGATGGTCCGACAAGCTCTATGAAGCCGCTGTCGCGAACTATTCGACCTCCAACAAGCTGCTCGAAATGTTCAACCAGCTCAGCTCCAACACCTCGGCCAACTCAAGCTCCGGCGGACTCGTGGGACTTTTGGGCTGAAGCCCGGCCGGAACAACGCCCTCCCCACCATCGTCATTATCGCCGGGCTTGTCCCGGCGATCCATCTCGCCTCCGCATCCGCCGACCTAAGTCACCATGCGGCTGCAGCAGCGCCAGAGCTCAGGATATTCCCGCGCAAAACTGCTGAATGCGTCGAACGGCCTCTTCCAGTTCCGCATTGCTCGCCGCGTAGCTCAGCCGGAAGTGTCCCGGCAGCCCAAATGCCGTGCCATGCACCAAAGCCACTCCGGTTTCCTCGAGCAGCCCCATGACGAAATCTTCGTCCGTGTTGAGCACCTTGCCACCCGCGCTGGTCTTGCCCAGGAGCCGCTTGCACGAAGGGAAAACGTAAAACGCGCCCTGCGGCGTAAGGCAGTCGAGCCCGGTATTGGCATTGAGCCCCTGGACCACAAGGTCACGCCGCTCCTGGAACACGCGCCGCCAATCCGCCAGAAACGCCTGCGGCCCATCCAGCGCTGCGACCGCCGCCCATTGCGAGATCGACGTGGGGTTAGAGGTCGATTGCCCCTGCAGCTTCGTCATTGCCGCGAGAAGCGGCCGCGGCCCCGTACAATAGCCGATCCGCCAGCCCGTCATCGCGTGCGACTTCGATACGCCATTCATTGTCAGCGTCCGCGCCTGCAGTTTCGGCTCGACCTGCGCGATCGTCGCAAATGTTCCGCCGTCATAGACGAGCACTTCGTAGATATCGTCGGTCAGGATGTGCACATGTGGATGGCGCAATAAAACGTCGGCCAAGCCCCGCAATTCCTCGGCAGTATAGGCAGCCCCCGTTGGGTTGGAAGGCGTATTGAGGATCAGCCACTTCGTCTTGGGCGTGATCGCGGCGTCGAGTGCTTCGGGCGCCAGCTTGAACCCTGTCGACGCGTCCGCGACCGCAAACACTGGCTCCGCCCCACAGAGCCGCACGATTTCGGGATAGCTGACCCAATAGGGCACCGGCACGACGACCTCGTCCCCCGGATTAAGCGTCGCCAATAAAGCGTTGAAGATGATCTGCTTGCCGCCCGAGGACACGAAGCAATCCGCCGCCGTGACGTCCAGCCCGTTGTCGCGCTTGAACTTGCGCGCCACTGCTTCCTTCAGTTCGGAAATGCCGTCGACATTGGTGTAGCGCGTCTTCCCCTCATCCATAGCCTTCTTGGCGGCGTCGCGCACATGTTCCGGGGTATTGAAGTCCGGCTCGCCGGCAGAGAGCGCAATGATGTCACGGCCCTCTTCTGCCAGGAGGCGTGCTTTCTGCGTGATCGCCATTGTCGCCGATGTGGCGACGCGTCCAAGTGCGTCCGAAACAAAAGCCATGCATGCCTCCGAAAATGCCGGTGGCATCAATAAGCATTCAGCCCGGGCCCGGCAACCGCTCAGTGCCGGAGCGTAGCGCGCTTCACACACCCAGCCCCGGAACCTTGCGCAGGACTACCCCCTGTACCCGCCAGCCCACATTGGGTTCATCAACCATCTGATAGACGGCCTCGTAAAGGCTCTGATCCTGGCC
The DNA here is from genome assembly GCF_000970455.1 of Devosia soli. Taxonomy (GTDB): domain Bacteria; phylum Pseudomonadota; class Alphaproteobacteria; order Rhizobiales; family Devosiaceae; genus Devosia; species Devosia soli. Next base: position 530,725 of record NZ_LAJG01000014.1, read on the forward strand.
AACGAGATTGACCACTTGCAGCACCAAGCCGCCCTCGGTCTTCTCGAACCGCCCGAAATCGAATGAACGCGACTCGACGATCGGCCCATATCCTGATCGCAAAATGTCGCTCAAGAACTTGTTCGGATCATCATAGCTGCTGCGAAAGCCGGCACCCGCAAGATCCAAGGCGGCTCGTACCGAACCGTCCTTTAATGCGTCGATCTGATCGGTGACCACAGCCTGCCAAGGCGCGGTGTCCTCTTGAGCCATCGCGCCCCAACTTGACGCCATAAACACGATCGACAGAAAAATCTTTGCAAACAAGATCTTGGCCTCCTGCCATGCAACGGCGTCACAGTTTCGCCACCAAATCGTCAGGCCGTCACCCTATTGGGTCACAGTGGAACCCCATTTCCATGGTGTCCTGAGATCATTGCTAGTGAACTGCGAGACGCTGGTCCCATGTCTTTATCTACGTCCCCTGCCCGTAAAAGTTTCAAACGCCCTCTGGCGATTGTCTCCGGTATTCTTGGGTTCGCTGCAGCCGCCGCTGCCATCGCATCGACTGTCAGCCCGGCCGTGGCTGCCGATATCGCCGCTCAGCCTGATACGCAGGTCGCCGTGTTCATGGTCCCGGTCACGCTGCTGATCCTCGCTATGATGTTCGAGGTCGGCCGATCCGTCTGGCGCAATCACATTCCCTCGTCAGCACCTGCCCGCCGCCGCGTTGCCTTATCCACTGGCAATACGCCGCGCGCCGGCCGCTAAGGTGCGACTACTTCTTGCCCTCCAAAGCCTTATAGCCGGCCTATGCCGGCTTTTTTTTGTGTCCGCGTCGCACCGCGGCCAGCGATCCGTGACAGCACGCCTCGATGTTCGGCGCAAAAAGCAAACGCGGCGGGAAACACCCGCCGCGTTTAAAAATTTTGGCTCGAATAAACCCGCTAGTAGACGCGGATCGAAGAAAGGTTGCGAGCAAGATATTGGTGCAGCACCGGCTGGCTCTCGATGATCCGCTCGCAATAGGATTGGAAGCCGCGATCCCGGCACGCCGCTGCCGAAACGTTGCCGTTGATTTCGACCGACAAGAAGCGGTTGTCATAACCATAAAGCTTGAGGTCAGTGAAAACTTGGCCCGATTTCGCGCAGAGAGAAGCGCCGGTAAAATTGCGACCTTCGTAGAAGCACACGCTGCCCGGGCCGCCGGCAGGATAATCCGGCTGGATTGAAAAAAGCGGGCCTTCAGGCGTTTTACCGAAACCGACGCGCTCGCGGCTCGTCCAGCCGCGATCGGGGCCATTGTCCACGAGACACCAGTTCACCTGGCAGCGGAGAACCCGAATGGCGCTATTTTCCGCAACTTCACCGGAAACTTCGTAGGCCGCCCCCGGCCCCGTGCGCAGCGTCAAATCCTGCAGTGCCCAGCCGTGCGATCCGACATCGGAAAACGCAAAAGCCGGTATCAGCAAGGAAAGGCCGAAACCGACGGAAAGAACAGCGCGGAGAAACGACTTCATCACAGAATCCACCAAGCGAGACGCCGTGACACTATCTTATCGCTGGGGGCCGGCCAAGCCTTGGCGGTAAAGACAAAAACGGCGCCGCATCTCTGCGGCGCCGCTTTGATTACTGAACGCGAATGGAGGCGATGTAATCGTCGAAATCGTTGAGCGAGCTGGCGCTCGTCGTATATGTCCGGCAATTACGATAGCGTGGCTCGGAGCAGACCTGCACGGCAAGACCATCCTCGTTCTCGATCGAGGAGATCCGATCGGTCCAGGCGGCAAGATCGCCGACATTGTCGCCGCTCTCAAGACAGAAGCTCTCGCCGCGGAAACGGCTGCGATCATAAAAGCACACTTCGCCAAAGGTCGGCTGCGGTGGCTGCACTACCGGCGGGCGCGGCGGACGCGGCGGCTGCTGGTTGCCGACACCGATGTTCACGTTCGGACCATTGGGGCCGAGATTGAAGCCAAACGAGATACCCGGCTGACCCGGATTGACCGGAGCGCCGCCTGCGGCAGCCAGATACTGCGCCGAAATCCAGCCATCGGGGCCGGGCTTGGCGATATAGCACCAGGAGCCCTGACACTGCTGCACGTCGACCTGCTGGCCTCGGCGAACCGTGTCGACCACGGCATAGTTCGTGCCCGGACCCTGACGCACGTTGACGTTGCTGGTCACGGTGCCCGGAGCAGCCTGCGCAGCGGGCAGGAAGACGACCAGCGCAGTCGCTGCCACCGCAACGGCGGTGGTCACATTGAGCAGGGTTTTGCGGGTATGGCGGTTCATGACGTTTCCCTCTTAAACCGTGTCCGGATGTTTGACGCTCTAACGTGCCGGCACGGTAATTCTTTGCGATCAAGAAACGGCCCGGACAATCAAAGAGTTCCGGGCCGCTTCAGAATCAGGACTTCAATAGACTTCTAGCGAAGACACGCGACGATCGATGCCGCTCGGCAGGCGCGACGTGTCGCGACGCAGCGTCACGCAATTCCCATAGAGATTGTTGTCGGCGCAAAGATCGACCCGCGCACCGCCAAAAACCTCGACCGACCGGATGCGATCATTCCATTCGCGCGGCAGCCGCGAATACTCGTCTCCTTCATCGAGGCAGAACGATGCCCCGTTGAAATTGCGCTCGGTGTAGAAGCACGCACCTGCCTCCTCGTACACCGGCGGCTGGGGCCGGGGCGGCTGAGGCTGGGGCCACGGTTGCGGCTGCGGCCAGGGCTGCGGCTGTGGACGCGGCGGTTGCGGCTGGGGCTGGGGCTGAGGCTGAGGAGGTGGCGCGCTGAAGCTTAGTGCATTCTCGGCCATCCAGCCCGAAAGCCGGCCGCCCATGCCGCTGATCTGGCACCAGCCACTGCCGTTGCAATTGGCATCGACTGGCGTGCCCTTCGTGATCGAGCCGGCATATTGATATTGGGTGCCTGGACCCTGATAGAGATCGGTTGAGCTATTGGCAAAGGCCGGCGCCGCGTTGGCGGCGGAAACCCCGGCCAGCAGAGCAAAAGCTGTGGCAGCAGCGACGAAAATGGATTTCATGGGATCAGCCCTCCGGGCATAGTCTCAGGTGTGGCGCCAGTTCTCGCGCACGCTGCCTGAACGCAGGCTGAATGGGAAAGTTTCAGTCGCGCGGTATGGGCCGCTTCTGCCCGTCTTCGTCGAGCGAAACATAGACGAACCGCGCTTCCGTCACCTTCTTCCGATCATCGAGCCGGTTGCGCCGCACCCACGCTTCAAGCCCGATGGTGATCGACGTGTTCCCCACCTTTTCCACGCTCGTATAAACGCAAAGCACATCGCCAACCTTGACCGGCGCGATAAAGGTCATGGCTTCGACAGCCACCGTCACCACCCTGCCCTTGGCACGCTCGACGGCCGAAATGGCGCCCGCAATGTCCATCTGGCTCATTACCCAGCCGCCAAAGATATCGCCAGCCGGATTGGTGTCCGCCGGCATAGCGAGCGTGCGGATCGTGAGCTGTCCCTTGGGTTCTTTTGCAAGCGTTTCCATCAATCGGGTCCTTTCACTGGCCAGCGCCCCACCGCCTCTTCCCAATGTTTGCGGCAGAGCGAAAGATAGACCGATTTTTCGATCGCCACCTGATCGCCATCGGTAAGCACGCGTCCGTCCATGCCTTGGCGCACCACCATGGTCGCCTTGGCGCCACAGGTGCAGATCGTGCGGATTTCGCGCAACACATCGGCAATGGCCAAAAGCTCCATGGAGCCGGGAAACAGCTTGCCCTGAAAGTCCGTCCGCAACCCAAAGCACATCACGGGAATGCGGAGGCGATCCGCAACGCGCGCCAGCTGCCAAACCTGATCTCGCGCTAAAAACTGCGCTTCGTCTACGAAAACGCAATCGACCTTGGACTCTTCCTCGAAGTCGCGGATCGATTGATAAAGATCGTCGCCCGGCGAATAGAGTTCGGCCTGTTCGCTGATCCCGAGCCGCGACGAAATCAGCCCCACTTCGCCTTCCGCATAGAGCGCCGAGGTGTAAAGCAGCGGCCGCATGCCACGCTCGCGATAGTTATAGGCGGCCTGCAGAAGCAAGGTCGACTTGCCCGCATTCATCGCCGCATAGGAAAAATAGAGCTTGGCCATCGTCTGCCCCGAAAAGGTCCCCCCTTTTGGCGCAGCGGCGGCGCGGGGGCGAGGTCGATTCTGATCGCTCCACAAAAAAGGCCGCCCGCAGGCGGCCAGGCTTCACGCGGCAAAGGCCATCGGACCCTTGGGTCGCCTCGCGGTCCTGGGGCGTGCGAGGCGTCTCCGGCATGCATGGGGAACCCGGAGTCGGTGTAGGTTAAATCGCTTTGATGACGCCCTGATGACCGCCCTCGTTCAGCCGGCATTCAGGCAGCGGCAGTCAGTATCGCAGCATCGGTGGAGATTGTTGATGTTCCGTTTTACCCGTCATTTCGCCTTTGCTCTCGCAGCCCTCATCGCGGCGCCTGCGTTGGCCTCTCCCGCTGGCATCTGGGAGATCGAGATGCGCGACTCGCGCTACGAAGTCACCCTGTGCGGCGATGGCAGCCAGCTCTGCGCCAAGTTAATCTGGCTCGGTAACGGCGCAGACAATGCCGAGAACCTGCCATATCTGAACACCATGCTCATCGATCATGCGCGCCAGACCAAGCCCAATCAGTGGAAGGGCGACCTCAGCATCTATGGGCAGAAGGCCGGCGGCACGATCACTATGGTCGGCCCCGACCAGATCACGCTCAAGGGCTGTGTCGCTTTTATCGTCTGCCGTACGTACCAGATGTATCGTTACGCCGGCCAGTGAGCCTCAATTAGTCGATCGCGGTTCATGAACTTGGCGCCGGGCGATCAGTGCTGGCACCGTCTCGACCATGACGATCGCGAGAAACATCAGCGCAGCGCCAAAATAGCCGACAGGCGGCAGGCGGTCGCCCATCACCACGGCTCCGCCGAGCGCGGCAAAAAGGCTTTCTGCCGAAAGAATGATGGCCGCATTGGCCGGCGGCACATATTGCTGGCCCACGGCCTGGAGCGTGAAGCCGACCGCCGTCGAGAGAACCGCCGCGTAAGCCAATTGCATCCAGGTTCCGGAAATCTGGGCCAGTGTGGGCGCTTCGGTCGGCACCGCGATAAAGGCCGCCAAAGTTCCTGCCACGAGAAAACTGATTGCCGAAACAAAGATCGGCAGTCCCGTTTCGTTAGCCAAGTGCCCCAGCGTCAAGACATGCATGGCCCAGAACACGGCACTGCCGACGATCAGCCAATCCCCCGAATTGAAGGTGTGCAGCCCGCCCCCGTTGAGATAGTAGATGCCCACCAGCGCCAGCGGCACCCCGACATAAACGATCCAGTGCGGCCGCGATCGGAAAACGAAATAGCCGATCAGCGGCACGAAGAAGACATATAGCCCGGTTAAAAACCCGCCATTGGTCGCAGTCGTCGTCGAAAGCCCCGCCTGCTGAAGCCAGGATCCAAAAAAGAAGGCAAGGCACAGCACCGCGATGAGCGACCAATGCCGCGGTGTCAGTGCCACCTTCCGGCGCCGACACTCATATAGCGCCAGCGGCAGCACCAGAAGCCCACCGATTATATAGCGTACCCCGGCAAAGCTCAGCGGCCCGATGGAATCCATCGCCGACTTCTGCGCCACAAACGCAAAGCCCCAGAACATGGTGCACAACAACAGCAGCAAGGCAGCAAGTGGACGCGGCATTTTTTAACTCTTGTTTCCCACCGGCCGTCACCGGCGTGCTCTGTACTTTGATCGAGGCCAAGCGAAACGGCCTCGGGATTAGCCCGAGGCCGACGACCTGAGGCGTTGAATCACTCCCTAAAGCTCAGCATCCAAGGCCTTGATGAGATTCGAGATTTCCTCGGGACTCGTATAATGCACGAACGACAGCCGCAGGACGCCGTGTTGCGGATCGATGCCCAGTGCTTCCATCAAGCGCCAGGCGTAGAAGTTGCCCCCCGACGCCATGATCCCGTGCTTGGCAAGCCGCTTGGCAACGACCGCACCAGGCTCGGCGTGATGCACCGCAATGGTGGGGGCGCGAACCTCCGGATCTGCGGGTCCGATGAGCTTCACGTCGTTACGCCCGTTGAGATAGTCGAGCAGCGGCCGTGCCAAAGCAATTTCCTGCGCCCGCATTGCTGCGTGGGCCCGGCGGAACGGGTTGCCCTCACGACCGGCAATCTCCGCAACCTGTTCGAGATAATCTGCGATGCCGGCCGAAGCCGCGATCTGGGCATGATCAGGTCCCGCAGGTGTCAGTCGATAGCGCGGCTTGGCGTCATTGAAAAAATGCCCTTGGTTGGGCAACTGCGCCGCAAGTTCAGGCCGCACGGCCATTACGCCCTGATGCGGCCCATAGGTCTTGTAGGCCGAGAACAGATAGATGTCTGCGCCGAGTGCCTTGAGATCCGGCAATCCATGGGGCGCGTAGCTGACCCCATCCACCGCAAGCACTGCCCCAAGCGCCCGCGTCCGCTCGGCCACCGCCTCGACGGGATTGATTTCGCCCACGATGTTTGAACAGTGCGGCATGGCGACGAGCTTGACCTTGCCATCGAGCACTCGGTCGAGGGCTTCGAGCGACAGCCGTCCAGTCCCGCCGTCGACGTTCCACTCGCGCACCTCGATGCCGCGCGACGCCAGACGGCGCCAGGCGCCGCTATTGGCTTCGTGATCCTGGTTGGTAACGACGATCGCGTCGCCCTCTTTGAGCCAGCCGCCAAAGGCATGGCCCAGAACATAGCTGTTGGCGGAACTCGATGGCCCGAAATGGATCCAGTCCGCCGAAACGTTCAGCGCTTCGGCCATGCGCTCATAGGCCAGGTTCATGGCCTCCCCGGCTTCGATCGAAGCGGGATAGACCCCATAGGGCTGGACCTTGGTCGCGCGATAATAGTGCTCGAGCCGATCGAGCACCGTCTTGGCCGTATATGACCCGCCGGCATTCTCGAAAAACGCCTGACCTTGCAGGCTCGGTTCGGCGAAGGCGGGGAAAAGCGCGCGGATGCGCTGAGGATCAAGAGGCAGGGAGGTCATGTCGGGTCCGTCATCAGAAGCCCGATTGGTAGTCGACCACGCGACAAAAGCAAACCCTCCGACCCACCCGAAGGTCAATTCGTCCGGCAAGACGAATTTGGGTCGGAGGCCAGGCGAGCAAATGCTCTACCGGCACCGGCTGTTGAGAGCCGGGGTCTGGCGACAGGAAGGACCGCTTCGGGGCACAGGCCCCCTGTCGCTCATCGCTCCCCCACCGAAGGAATGCGGGAGCGGACTTAAGGCTTAGCCGCCGACGCCGTGACGCGGTCCACCCTTGTGGTTCGGGCTGCGCGGACCATCATCGCGACGACCCTGGGGCTGAAGCTGTGCCTTCTGCTCATCGGTCAAACTGTCGAAAAACGCCGTCACCGCTGGCTTCACGGCTTCAAGTGCCGTCACATGCGCCTTTTCCATGACGATGCGTGCATCGAGCCGGTCAACGAGGCTCGGCGGCGTCGGCGTTGCGCCTTCAGCCGAAGGCTGGGGCCGCAGGCCTTCGGTTGCCTTGGCAAAATCGTCGGCAGCTGCCAGCGCATCGGTCTTGAGCGTATCGAGCAGACCCTGCTGTTCCTCGGTCAGCGTCAGGCGGTGGCTGAGCCGGACAAGCGCGACCTCGATCGCCTCGCCGCCTCGGCCGAAATCGAGAAGGTCGCCCGGGCCACCGGGACGACGCGGGCCGCCGTCATGGCGCATCGGGCCGCCTTCCGGACCGGCTTCCGGCTGGCTGGCAGTGGCATCGGGAGCGGGCGGCACGGGCTGTGCCATGGCAGGAGCTCCGGCGGAAAGGCCGACTGCGGTCAGCATCAGTGCCGCCAGGGTCTTTTTGGAGATCGTGTTCATTGTCTTTCCTTGCATGGGAAGCCGGCACCACCGGCATGAACGCGACCATAGACCACACTGCCTATTGCTGAGATTGCGAGAGCATGAACACTTGGCAAGATCGGTAATGTTCGCCCTCAACCCCGTCACAAAATCGCAGCGCCAGATCAACTCGACCGGCCAGACCGGCAACCATCGGCGGCGACGGGTTTGCTTCCCCGGCATCATCGGGAGACGTCTAAACTCAACGGGTCAGCTCCGGCTGCGTCGCTGGCAAAGTGTTCGCGAAATCGTTATTATGGCTCCGCCGCGCGGATGTTGAGAGTCTACTATCCGCCCGGCTTTCGGGGGAAATCATCATGCCTGCAATTTCGCATCTCTTCTTTCGCGCCGGGATTTTGTTCCTGATCGCCGGCATTGGTCTCGGCCTTGCCATGTCGATCAGCCAGAACCACGACGTCATCGGCGCACATGCCCATATCAATCTGCTCGGTTGGGTCACGAGCGCCATTTTCGGCGGGTACTACGCGCTCAATCCGGCCAAGGCCGAAGGCCTGCTGCCCAAGATACACTTCTGGATCTATACCGTCGGCGTCGTCATGATGGGCGTTGCGCTCTATCTGCTGCTCAAGGGCAATACCGGTGCCGAGCCATTCGTCGCGATCGGTTCCTTGCTGACTGCCGCTGGCGTTCTCATCGCGGCCTATGTGTTCTTCGCGCCGGCCCATCGCGGCAGCGCGCGCATGCAGCCTGCCGAGTGATCGATCACGGCCGCCCGCTGTCAGCGAGCGGCCAACCGTTTTCTAGCGAGAATAGATCAGGTGTACGACGCCGCTTTCCGCCGTTTCGGACCTGACCGAATATCCAAGCTCCAAGCCACGCAAGTCATCCCAAAGCCGGATGCCACTGCCGAGGATGATCGGCGCTATTCCCACATGGAGCTGGTCGACGAGCCCTGCCTTGAGAAAAGCACGAACCGTCGTCGGTCCACCACCGATGCGCACGTCCTTGCCACCGGCCACGGCCTGAGCCTTGGCAAGCGCCTCTTCCGGCGACGCGCTGATAAAATGGAACGTCGTGCCGCCAAGCATCTCGATCGGCGCCATCTGCCTGTGCGTAAGGACGAAGACCGGGCACTGAAACGGCGGCTCGTCGCCCCACCAGCCCTTCCAGTCCGGATCGTCCGGATGGTTGTTGAAGCCGAACATGCCAGCGCCCATGATCTCGGCGCCGATATTCTCAAAATAAGCCCGGGCATACTTGTCATCGACACCCGTCGTGCCCGCGCCACTTTTATCTTTGAACACCCGCTCCTTGAATGTCCGCGTAGCAACATAGGCCGCAACCAGCCGTCCCCAATCCTCCCCAAATGGATTGTCCGGCGTTTGATCCGTCGTTGTCGCAAAGCCATCCAGCGAGATGTTCAGGTCTACACGAACAGCCACTACATCCTCCAACTCTCGTCATCACTAAGGTACTTACCTTCATATTCCTATCTCCACACTAAGGCAACTGCCTTTTTATCATTGACCGCGCCGAAGCCCCGCCCTACTCTTTCTCATGCCCTATCACTCAACGCCCCTCGACCTTGCGTTTCATGCCCTCAGCGACCCCACCCGTCGCGCGGTGATATCTCGCCTCGCCGATGGTGAAATACCGGTCAGCGTCCTGGCCGAACCCTTCGACATGGCGCTGCCGTCCTTCGCGCAACATCTCAAAGTGCTTGAAGATTGCGGCCTGATCGCCAGCGAAAAGCGCGGCCGCAGCCGCTGGTGCCGCCTGGTCCAGTCGCGCTTTGACGAAGCGGCCGACTGGATGCAAGCCGAGCGCCGCCGCGCTGCCGGAAGGCTTGATCGGCTCGAAGCCTATCTCGATAAAACCGATAAGGAAGATCGCCGTGGCGACAATGATTGACACCTGGTCACTCGATCGCGAGATCGTCCTCGTTAAGGTCTTGCGGCATCCGCGAGAAAAGGTCTTCGCCGCCTGGCTCGATCCGCAAGCGCTCGCCCAGTGGTATGGCCCCGACGGTCTGGAGATCGAAACCCACGAAGCCGATATCCGCGAAGGCGGCCATTGGCGCTTCGACATGGTCGGCGTATTCGAAGGCAAGCCTCAACGCTTTCCCGGCCTCATGCACTTCGTCGAAATCGTGCCGAACGAACGCATCGTCATGAATTACGGCACGCCAGACCCGAACGATCCCGACCGCTTCCGCGTGACCGTCACCTTCGATGTCCAGGCCGATGGCAAGACCATCCTCACCATGCGCCAGCTCCACCCGAGCCGCGCGCGCCGCCAGGTGGTCATCGGCTTTGGCGCGGTCGAATATGGAATGCAAACGCTCGATAGCCTCAATCGCTGGCTCTCGCGCTGACGCGCACTATTGCGCGACCGGTCGAACCTCGGCCAGCCGGCGCTCGGCATAGTCGTCTTTCCAGCAGACCGTCGCCTCCCATGCCGCCGCTGCCTGTTCGGCTTTGTCGCGCTCGACCCCCACCAGCCCTGCCCCATTATGCGGCAAGACCAGATCGAGCTCCGACACATCGACATGCGCCTCGTCCCAGTCGATCAGCGCAACCCGATCCGCCGTCATGCGCACATTGCCCGGATTATTGGGATTGCCGTGAACGACGCTCATCGGCCGGCCCCGCATCCGCGCCCATGCCGCACGGCACCGCGTCACCGCCTCAGCCGGCATGGCAGTGAGATCGATACGGGTGCCGGAAGTCTGGACGAGCAGATCCAGCGAGGATCGCCAGCCCGGCCGCTGCGGCCATGCCCGTGTCAGTTCATGCAGATGCCGGACGGTCGCAGCTACACGCTCCCAATCGCCCTCCGTTTCCGGCGGACTGCCTTCCATGTACTGCATGACCACAAGACCATCGACGAACGGTCGGCCATCCGCTGCAGGAATTGGCACCGGCACATGAAGGCCGTTGCGATCGAGATGATGCAGCAGTTCGGTTTCCCAGGCGAGGTCGGCGTCGCTCCGCTTGCCCAGCCGGGCCACCGCGAGGCGTCCGCCGATCCGCACGCTCCAGACATCGTTGGAACTGCCGCCTGTCAGGCGCTCGACCCGCTCCGCATCCGCGCCCCACTGCCGAAGTGTCTCCCAGCCCGTCTTGGCCATGAAGCCTATCGGCTTTCGCTCGCGAGCGAAGCGCGGCAAATCTCCGCTGTCTCTGCTTCGTCGAGGGGCGGCTTGAACCCTTCGCCCACCCCAGCCACGCGAAACAGCCAGGTCTGAAAGAGCTTCGCCTCATCGCCCCCGAGCCGGGCCAAGAGACCGTGCTCAACCGCCTGGACTGCCTTGCTGTGCTGGGCAAGCGCCTTGACGCCTTGCTCGGTCAGAACGATATGGCGACTGCGCCGGTCGTTGGGATCCGTCACCCGCTTGATAAGGCCCTGCCCTTCGAGCCCATCGAGTAGATAGGTCAACGTCGTCTTGTCCAGCCCGATCTTTTCGGCGATCGAAATCTGGCTCTGGCACCTTTCGCGATCGACGATCGACATGACCAGAAATGATCGCGAGCCGCCCGGCAGCCCATTGAGGGCTGCCTCGACCTGCTTTTGATAATCGCGCAGAAGCTTCGCCAACGCCCAACCAAGGCTGGCAGCAGACAAGAACTCGTGGTCTTTCGGCTCGGCTTTGCTCATGACCTCTCTTTAGCGGGCGCCAACCGCCAAGTCGAGAACCGTGCTGTCGGCAAGCCGGCGTGCCAGCGCGCGGGCCTGCGTTTGCGCGGTCGAATGGGCGTTGGCGAGATTTTCCGCAGCAGCGCCGCGCAGGGCTTCCATCGCTGGCGTGACATCGGCAAGCGTTAGTTCCACTTCGACGATCTCGAGGTCGAGTTTCAACACATCGGCCAGCATGCGACGATACCAGGCCGTTGCGTGATCCCAGCCATGGCGCGGCGTGCCCGGCCCGTACCCACCGCCCCGCGTAATGATCAGCTGCGCAGGACGACCCGCAACCGCTGGCGTGGCGCCCGGTGCAAAGCGCGGCTCGGTGAGCAGCAGGTCGACATAGGCTTTGAAGTGCTGAGAAACGCCGAAGTTGTAGAGCGGTACGGCGAAGATTACCGCATCGGCGGCTTGCAGTTCATCTGCAAGCTGCCGCGCCAGTGCAAGACCCTCTGCCTGCTCCGGTGTGCGCTGCTCCGCCGGCACATACGGCCCGAACACTGCCCCAGCCCAAGCGGTCGCCGGCAGAGGCGTCAGCCCCACGTCGCGCCTGATGACATCTGCGCCGTTCAGTTCCGCCATGAGTGCGCTTTCAAGCGTATCGGCCACGGCGCGGCTGACGGAACCGTCGAGGCGGATACTGGCGTCAACGCGGTAAATCGAAGGCATCGTCTGCTCTCCATAAAATCTTCAATGCAGATCATCTATTTTATAGACGATATTAGGTCAATACCATTTCTGCGCATCAGCAATGTGGTCAGTCGGTTCTTGAAACGCAGCATTCAGAGGCAGTTCAGCCGATCGGACGCCAGCCGGCCTCAACAAGCGGGAGGGGCGGAGGACCTAACCCGCAGTTTGAGGGAAACTGAAACGACCAGGATTTTCACTGTCGCCGCTACCGTCTTGACCGCCAAGGTGCTCATTGGCAGAGGTGCCGCGTTCGCTTAGCGTGGCAGTGCCACCAGCGGGGCCAATGGTCCGCAAGTTCCTTGGGCATCGGCAACGGCGGCCAACATCGGCCCGTCAAGATCATCGGCACCGGCAAGGTCAAAATCTGCCGCGAACCAACTTCGCCAGCGGCTGCTCCGTCGACTTCTCAAGCCAATTCCTGGCTCTACATAAACTCCGCCCCGCTGAACTGCTCATGGGTCCATACGAGCCGGCAGCTCTGCATCTGCCGTTCGAAGAGCAGCGTGAAGCGTCCTGGCAGCGCCTCGCCTGCCGGCAACTCGATCAGCGCACCGGCTGGCGACAGGTCGACGATGGCGACGGCCAGGCGCTTCAACCCATCCTCGCTCACCACATTCGCCGGAATATTGACCGCCAGGCGCTTCTGCTTGCGCCGCTCGATGAAGGTCTTCATCCTTTCAAGAGGCGCGCTAGTGGCGAATGTGAACCTAACAGGGGCCGTCGCATTTTATTAAGGTTGCGACTGCCTCTCCGCCGTTCCCTCTCCGTTCACAATATGTTAACAACTGCACTCCGTTCCCCCTGCTGACATTGGCTGACAGGACCCCCATCTATGGGTTCTCCTGCCCGTCCCCGTCCTGCTGAGAAGAGCCATGGCCCCCAAGTCCACACGCCCCGGCAAAGCCGAATTTTCCATCGACGAGTTCTTCGCCGAAATCGAAAAGGCCGAGGACATCCAGGCGAGTAAGCCCCTTTATGCCGAGCGCATGAAGAACAAGCGCGCGCTCGATCGCGCCGAGGCTGCGGAAAAGGCAGAGCCGAAAACCGCGCTCGAAAAGCGCCGCACCACCAAGGCGAACTACGACACCGCCACCGGCATGGCGCCCAAAACCAACAAGACCAAGATCAACTCGGTCGACCGCGTCGATTTCGACGGTTTCGGCGAAGCCCCGCAGGCTGGCTTCGGCCATATGCCGAGCAAGAAGGTCACCGCGCGCGAGATTTCCCGCGCCGCCGCCGCTGATCCCGAAGCGCAGGCAAAACTCCGCGAAGCCCTCGACGCCTCGGTCAAGAAGAACAAGGCCAAAAAGGGCGAATCCCTCGAGAACGCCCAGACCGTTGGCATCACCGCCACGGTCAAGGCGCTCGAGCAGATCATTCTCCACGGCCGCAAGGAGGTGGAAGGCTCCTCCCCCTGGGTGCCCCACCGTCCCGCGCGCCCGGCCAAGCTCGAAGGCGGCAAAGCCTTCAAGCTCGCGACCGAATACGTCCCCCGCGGCGACCAGCCGACCGCCATCGCCGAACTCGTGGAAGGCATCGAGAATGGCGAAACCGACCAGGTCCTCCTCGGCGTCACCGGCTCGGGCAAGACCTTTACGGTCGCCCAGACCATCCAGCGCACCCAGCGCCCGGCCCTGATCCTTGCGCCAAACAAAACCCTCGCCGCCCAGCTCTACGGCGAGTTCAAGCACTTCTTCCCGGAAAACGCCGTCGAATATTTCGTGTCCTACTACGACTACTACCAGCCGGAGGCCTACGTCCCCCGCACGGACACCTATATCGAGAAGGAATCCACCATCAACGAGCAGATCGACCGCATGCGCCACTCGGCGACGCGGGCGCTGATGGAGCGCGACGACGTCATCATCGTCGCCTCGGTCTCGTGCATCTACGGCATCGGCTCGGTGGAAGGCTATTCCGCCATGATCGTCGATGTCTCCCAGGGCGCCACCATCGACCAGCGCGAAATGCTGCAAAAGCTCGTCGCCCTGCAGTATAAGCGCAACGAGCAAAGCTTCACCCGCGGCTCCTTCCGCGTCCGCGGCGATACCGTGGAAATCTTCCCGTCCCACTATGAAGACGCCGCCTGGCGCGTCTCGCTCTTCGGCAACCAGGTCGAAAAGATCGTCGAGTTTGATCCCTTGACCGGCAAGACCGTGGGCGAGCGAAAATTCATCCGCATCTATGCGAACTCGCACCACGTCACCCCGCGCGCCACCACCACCGGCGCCATCAAGATGATCCGGTCCGAACTCGCCGCGCGCCTCCAGGAGCTCAACGGCGCCGGCCGCTTCCTCGAGGCCCAGCGCCTCGAACAGCGCACCCTCTTTGATCTCGAAATGATGGAAGCCACCGGCTCCTGCGCCGGCATCGAAAACTATTCGCGCTACTTCTCCGGCCGCAAGCCCGGCGAGCCGCCCCCGACGCTCTTCGAATACCTGCCCGACAATGCGCTGGTCTTCGTCGACGAATCCCACGTCACCATCGGCCAGCTCGGCGCCATGTATCGCGGCGACTTGCGGCGCAAGGCGACGCTCGCCGAATACGGCTTCCGCCTCCCCTCCTGCATGGACAACCGCCCCCTCCGCTTCGAGGAGTGGAACGCGATGCGCCCGCAATCGGTCTATGTCTCGGCCACCCCGGGCTCATGGGAAATGGAACAGGCCGGCGGCGTCTTTGCCGAACAGGTCATCCGCCCCACCGGCCTCATCGATCCCCCGGTCGAAATCCGCCCCGCCACCCATCAGGTGGACGACGTCATCGACGAGATCCGCCAGACCATCGCCAAGGGCTATCGCACCCTCTGCACGGTGCTCACCAAGAAGATGGCCGAAGACCTCACCGAATACATGCACGAGCAGGGCATAAAGGTCCGCTACATGCACTCGGACGTCGACACCATCGAGCGCATCGAGATCATCCGCGACCTGCGCCTCGGCGCCTTCGACGTGCTGGTGGGCATCAACCTCCTCCGCGAAGGTCTCGACATTCCCGAATGCGGCCTCGTCGCCATTTTGGACGCCGACAAGGAAGGGTTCCTCCGTTCGGAAACCTCCCTCATCCAGACCATCGGCCGCGCCGCGCGCAACGTCGATGGCCGCGTGATCCTTTATGCCGATAAGGAAACCGGCTCCATGGAACGCGCCCTCGCCGAAACCAACCGCCGCCGCGAAAAGCAGATCGCCTATAACGAAGCCAACGGCATCACGCCCCAAAGTGTGAAGGCGCGCATCAACGACATCGTCGACAGCGTCTACGAAAAAGACCACGTCACGATCAGCATCGGCAAAGGCAAGGACGGCAAGGAGAAGGTCGTCACCGGAGACAACCTTGCGACGGTCATCAAAGACCTCGAACGCGAAATGCGCGAGGCCGCGACGAACCTTGAGTTTGAGAAGGCTGCAAGGCTCCGCGACGAAGTCAAACGCCTCCGCGAAATGGAGCTCGATACCCTGTCGGGCGAAGTCGACTAAGCCGCTTTCTCGAATTTTCGAGACTTCGAGGCGTCCGGACAACGTCCGGCAAATCGCTCCAGTGGAGCGATTTGAGGCGAGAAGGCCATGAGAGCTGCGCTCGAATGGCCGAGCAAGACTGCGCGACGAGGTCAAGCGGCTCCGCGAGATGGAGCTGGACACGTTGTCGGGGGAAGTGGATTAGGAATATTCCGGAGTCAAGCGTATGCGGCTATCCGTCGACAGATCGCCCCAGTGCAGCGATCTGTCGACTGGATTACCTAGTGCGCAAGCGTCATGGAAAACGCACGCTAACTGTTCTGAACTACCAAGCGCGCCCGACGCACTTGTTCGCGCAATTTTGACGTCTCTCCCCGTTGAGATTTTGGCAACTGCTTGTTATCGTCTAAAATCGATTTCATCGTGTCTAGAACAATGCCAATTTCAGACATAGTGTTTCTTCCAATCTCGTCTATTTTTGAATCCAACAATTCCAAAATATATGTCGCAGATCTGATAGGATATATTTTTGTCTGCAATGGATTTGCCAAGGAGGATGTCAGATCTTCGAGTGCAATAGAAATTTCAGCTTCCTTAATTTTGTAGGACGGCTGGGCATTTTTCATCAGTAGCAATCGAATTCGCTGATCAATAATTTGGTCGTCATCATAGTCCATCCCCTTCTTTTCAGCTAAACCTAAGGCAGTGTTGAGATAGGTTTCAGCGTCCGGGATGTCTTTCCTTTCCATACATGACATAGCGTACTGCAACCAGAACTGATCGTTCAGCCGAATTTTTTTAACTTTAGACAGCCGACTGTACACGGCCTCAATAGTCTTTGCTGCGTCGCTGCCCTCGCCAAACAAGCGAGTTAGGAAGCGGAACTTCATAAGTTCCTTTAGATTCTCTCGTGAATCCCCACCTGATCTAGAGTCATTCGAACTATAGGCGGTCTCACGGACGATCCGCGAGTAGACATCAACAATAACGTCTTTATTCAGATCGAACCTTCTGAATATGTGATCAGCTAGTTGCGCTGACGTAAACAAGTGCCAATTCCGATTTGGAGAAAGGAAATCGAAAATATCATCTTTCGCTAGAGCAGATCTAAACCCATCCTCATCAATATTTAGCCAAGCGACAATCTGATCCCAGCGCACGTGCTTCTGACAGAGCGAAGCGACCAGTATTGCCACAAACGGGGTAAGATGTTCTTCGTTATTCCTGAGGAAAAAATCTACTATATTTGCGATCTTCTTAGAAATGCTGGAACTTTGAAAGACCGAAACGACAATCGATCTATTCTCAGCGCCACAATCTTCGCTGAGAAATTTCACTCTCTCAGTTGGGCTCATCTCAATCCGCTGCTCCCAATAACCCCAGCGTTCAAGAAACTGATCCCACGAGTTTAGTTCATCTGCACTCAACCGATCCAGCGCCACCTCCCGAACAGCACCGGAAAGCAATTCAGTTGCCCTGCCGAACTTCAGCGAACCAAAACTATCGCGTGTAGTGCAAACTAAAATTGCGCTATCATGCAGACGCTCTCCAATATATTTTGATATGTTTCGATATCTTATAAGATCATCAACAATAAAGATGCATTTTTCTTTTCTTGAAAGAATCGTATCCACATCGCGATAAATTTCAATTAGCGTAGAATCTATTATGTACGCAGAAAATCCATCTTCTATCGCGCACACCGTAAGTTGCCCTAAAAAGGTGGACTTCCCGTTGCCAATATCTGATGTGATCAAAAATCGATTAACGCCACGGGTCTTCGGTGACAAAATCTCCCCAATTTTGGACGTATGGTCGACACAGTACACGTCCGAAGGATCTATCTTCCGACGCTGAGCGCTGAAACAATCGCGATTAAATTCGCCTGTCAGAATTAGACTATCAACGTCCCCCTTTGTGACTTCAGTCACCGGCTCAGGCCGTTCCACGGCCTTCAGGAACACAAGCCCCGAGTCTCTTATTACCGGCTCGTGCGCTTGCGCCTCCAAAGCAGCCGCGAGCCCCTCGACACCTATGCCAGCGATATCGCCAAACTTCTGCAAGCGGGCATTCGCGACAGCCCCTTGACCTGGTTTCGCTATGACCACGGACTTACGTCGTAGACTGTCGCCTAACGTCACGATCCGGGACGCAATTTCCGTGTCTCGCACAGAATAACCAATAAAGAATATCTGCGAAGCGGCATGAATTTCATTTACAAATGCCGCGTACAAATCCGAATCTTTACTTCTAACATCAAGATAGTTTGACTCTGAGAGAACTAAGCTAGCAACTCCAGACCTCTCTGATAAATCAAGAGCGCGACCATGAAGATAATATAGAGGAATTTTGTCAGTAAGTATAAAATTCGGACGCCTTATGGGAGATACAACTTGTATTTTGTCCTCCGGCAGCGCGCGCTCGACTATGTCGTCAAAGTTCGTTGTAAAAATTGCACGCCATGGCAGGTTAAGTATCGTTTCCTGCACTGGGGCAGGTTTGCAAAAGGTGAGACGCTTTCCGAGATAGGCAGCAAGTTCCGCTCCTCGTGAATTCGCCTCAAAGAACTCGGCAATATCCGTAAGGCTAGAACCAGGCTCTGGCGGAACATTTGCAAGCTTCCAGAGCTCGTCTGTCAATTCAGACGAACTCGGAACTTTCCTGGTCCCACCACTATCTCCCGCAAGCGTTGAGAAACCTGCCCCCAAGAAACATATCGCCGAGCCCGAAATGGCATGCTCAATAGCTTCGGCTAACCTGTCTTCGTTCACAACATCCCCCAATATGAACCTTCAGGTTTGCATAGCAGCATTTACTAATTTCACAATCACCTCGCAGATTTACTCGGCATTCTCGGAGGTTTCCGCTCATCGCGCGGTATGCGCCGTCATGGGGGGGGTCAAGGACACGCCTCCCGATCTCACCCCAACCAAAGCCTAAACCGCCGATCCACTTCCGCCCCCGGCGCAAAGTCCTGCACCAGTCGCACCAACTCCCGTGGCTTCACCGCCAGATGGCTCGCCGGCACCAGCACATGGCCGCCATCCTCTAGAAAAATCTCCAGCGTCCAGCCCGAAGACTGGCTGCCGCTGCGATAGCCGAGCGCACGAAAATGCTCCCAGGGAATGACCTTTGGGACACCAGCCCGATGATCGACTAAGCCGTCCGGCGACATGGTCAGCTGCGGCGAGCGGTCGAGCAGTTTGATCAGGTCGTAGCCGCCGAACACCGCGCCGCCGGCGATCAACACGACCGCCAGCCACAGCACCTCTCCCGCTTCGCCCCGCGAAAACGCCTGCGCCAGCAACAAAACCCCGAAAACCACCATCGCGAGTTTTATGACCACCAGCAGGATGCTGATCGGGCTGTGATCGGTATAGATGTGGACGGTCCTGTCCATGCCTAGTCTGCCGGACAGGCGGCAAGGATCCGGTCGATTTCGCCCTTGCCGCTCTTGGCGTCGAACTTTTGATGCTCCACCCCGTCGAGGGTGACGGAAAACCCGCTTTGCAGCAGCGCCGTCAGCTCGGGCCCGAAGCGCGTGATGGTCCCGACTGAAAACCCGTTATAGTCGACAATCGGGCTTTCGAATGCGAAGCGCGTGCCCTCGTTCTCGAGCACAACCGCAACAGGCGCGGCATCGACCGCCGCTGGCGCGTCGACATAGATCGTCAGCACCACGTCGGCAAAGCCCTCCGAGCAGCTGACCGCCGCCTTGACGTCGCCTGTGCCCGGTTCGTACCAGGCGAGGATCAGTTCGGGCGCGCCGCCGAAATCGTCCACCTGCAGGTGCCAGCCCTCGGGCAGCGTCTCTGCCGCGACAGCGCTTCCCGACGCCACGGCAGCGATCGCCAAAAATCCCAGATGCCGCAAACCCCTCATGTGTGCCTCCTCCGCTCCAGCCCCAGTTTAGTGCCGGTCCGGCCCGTCTGGCCACGGGATTTATCCCCTCCCCCTCCGGCGCCGCGCACACTCCTCAATCGGCAACGGAGGCAGCAATGAGCGGCAGACCCATTTTGAGCGATCGGCGCATCGTCAATTACAATCGCCTGCAGAGCGACGTCACGGCGATGTCCTATGTCATCCGCTTCAACAAGCCCGGCGGCGCCCTGGGCCTCTCGACGATCCGCGCCTGCAATCGCATGATTACGCTGGCCAACCGCCTTTATGCGCGCGAGCATGGCCTGCCGCGCTTTCGCCTTCTCGTCGAGGACGAAACCTTTACCATGGCCGACCTCGCCATCCTCGTCACCCGGCTCACCGCCGCCGGCCTGACCTTCGAGGAGCGCTATGCCCGCTATACGGCGGACGGGCTGCGGTCGGCGCAGCGCGTCTACGCCCCGGCGCTCGACGCCGACGGCTTTCCATCGAAGCATCTGTGACGCCAGAAAAGAAACTTATGCAGCTTATCCCCGCCCCGGAAAACCTGCGCCATACTGCCCCCGTTCCGTCAGTCACGCGGCCCCTACGCAGGGCCGGGCGGAATGGCCGGTGGGGGAAGGCGTTCCTCCGGGTGGGGATAAGAATGCGGCAGCCATACCAGAAAAACAGGGTATGCCTGAACCGGACCCGCTGGCAACTCTGGCCTGTGACGGGCCCTTGGACCGTTCTACCCTAGTCGGAAGGCCCAAAGGCCGCCCGTTACCCGTGTCACCGTAAGCCGCAAGGCCGGGCGGCGTTTCGGCACGTCCGATCAAACGGCTCAATCACCGCAATAAGAAAGCTTCGTTGGACGCGTCCGGCGGCGCGCGGCACACTCGCCTCATGAGTGACGCTGATTTTTCCGATCGTCTGTCCAATGGCGGTCCCCCGCTCGACGACGATGCACCACCCTGGGGCCGCAACGGCATCGGCCGCTATTTCGAATGGGCCGCCGCCAAGAAGAAGGCGTTCGACGCCCCCTACGACATCGCCGTCCTCCGCGCCCGCCGCGCCGCGATGCTGGGTCTCACCTACGAGGAATTCACCCTCGAAATCCTCGAGCGCGGCCGCTATCTCGGCGCCGGCGACACCGAGCGCATCGCCGAGATCAAGCGCAAGCGCCCGATCCGGTATTGAGGCCGGGCTTGCAACCAGCCCGCTTTGGGGCCATTTACCTCAAAAGTCGATCCGGAGCGTCCCCGATGCGAACCCTTGCCGCCGCCACCCTTCTCGCCGCCCTCGCCGTCACTCCGGCCATGGCTGAGCCCATCGCCCAGGTTTCGGGCGGCAATGTCGCCGTGCGCACCGGCCCCGGCTCGCAATACCGCATCATCGGCGCCCTGACCAACGGCACGCAGGTGCTGCTCGATTATTGCACCACCGATGACGAATGGTGCCACGTCGCCGATCTCGGCTGGGTAGACGCCGCCTGGATCGTCGGCTGGTCCGCCAAGATCGCCGTCACCCCGCCCGGATTCTTGTCGAACCCGACAGTCGAGCAGAAGCTGTTCTAGGCTTCAGAGCCAGCCGCTCAGCTCCCGGCGCACCATGGCCTCGATCATGTCCATGCCGCCGGGGCTGTCGTTGAGGCACGGGATATAGGCATAGTTCTCCCCGCCCGCCTCCATGAATGTATCCTTGCCGCCCATCGAGATCTCTTCGAGCGTTTCGATACAGTCCGCCGAGAACGCCGGCGCCAGGATCGCGACCTTCTTGATCCCCTTCCCCGGCAACGCTTCCAGCGTCTTGTCAGTATAGGGCTGCAGCCATTCCGTCGGCCCGAAGCGGCTCTGGAACGTGACCATCAGCTTTTCCCTCGGCCAGCCCAGATACTCCCGCACCAGCCGTGTCGTCTTGTAACACTGGCAGTGGTAGGGATCGCCCTTCTTGAGATATTCCACCGGCATGCCGTGATATGAGGTGATCACCACATCGGGCTCGAAATCGAGCTTGGCGACGCCGTCACGGATCGAATTGGCCAGCGCTTCGATATATTTGGGGTCCTCGAAATAAGCCGGCGCCGTGCGCACCGCCGGCTGCCAGCGCATTTCTTTGAGCGCATCGAACGCCTTGTCGTTCGCCGTCGCGGTGGTCGTCGCCGAATATTGCGGATAAAGCGGCACCAGCAGGATTTTCTGGCACCCCGCCGCCTGCATCTTTTCAAGCACGCTTTTCGTCGAAGGATTGCCATAGCGCATGGCATATTCGACCATCACGCCGTCACCCGACATCCGCGCCGCCAGCGCCTCGGTCTGCGCCCGTGTGATCACCCGCAACGGGCTCTCATTGCGCTCTTTGTCCCAGATCTGCGCATAGGCATGCCCCGCCTTTTGCGGCCGGAAATTTAGGATGATCAGGTTAAGGATCGGCCACCAGATGAACTTGTTGGTCTCGATCACGCGCGGGTCGGACAGAAATTCTTTGAGATACCGTCGCACGCTCCAGAAATCGGTTGCATCAGGCGTACCGAGATTGAGCAGCAGCACGCCCACCTTTTGCTTCGGAACGGGCGGATGATCTTTGGGCAGATGCTCGGACATTTTAGGGGGCCGGTCTTGGAATGAGTCCTGAATTTGGCCGCACCATAGCCGCTTCTCGCCCCGCCGCAAGGCGGCACTGGGTCGCGCTAGAGGCTCGCGATCAAGAGTAGAATGCCGAAAAGCAGCACCAAAGCCGCACCGGCGAGCTCTGCCCACCAGACGATCCGCTGCGCCAACACACTCTCTTCGCCCCCGAGGCGGCCGAGCAACCCCTTGGCACCCACGGCGAGCGAAGCCAGAACCGCGACCGTTATGGCCGTGCCGAGCCCCATCAGCAGCACTGAAGCGACACCGGCCGCCAGCAAACCCTGCGACAACGCAAAGACCATGACCACCAACGCCCCGGAACAGGGCCGCAGCCCCACGGCCAGCACCACGCCAAGTTGCTCACGCCAATTGCCACTCAAATCTGCCGGCGAGACGGCATGATGCATGTGCTCGGGATGGTCGTGGTCGTGGTGGTGGTCTTCATGTGCGTGATCATGCCAGATGTCCTGCCGCGCCTCCGGCGCATGGTGGTGATGGTGTCCGAGACCGAAAATCTTGCGGATCACGAGCCAGGCGCCGAGCGCTGCAACGAGCCCATAGCTCAGAACGCCAACCCAATGCGCTGCATCGCCGATCGCCGTGCTGGTAAGGCGCAAGAGGCCCGCCAGCACAAGCACGAAAGCGATGGCCACAAGGGACTGAAGCAAAGCCGAGACGGCGCTGAGCGCGATGCCGCGGCGCAGTTGGTGTTCGTTAGCCAAGACGTAGGACGAGATGACCACCTTGCCATGGCCAGGACCGGCAGCATGGAAGATGCCATAAAGAAAGCTTAATCCACCAAGGACCCAAAAGGCCGTCCAGTCGTTACGCAAAGCGTCGAGCGAACGCGTCATTGCACCATAAAACGCCCGCTGCTGATCCTGCAGCCAACCAAAAAAACCCGACCGCGGCAGGTTCAACCCCGGTTCAGGCGGGGGACCGCCAAACGGGGCCGAGGGCCGGCTGACGGCAACCTGTTCCGTCGCTTCGAGGGCTGTCGTTGGTGCCGGTGCTTCGGCGCAGGAAATAACGATCATCCCCTGTGTGCCGCGCATCGCCGCAGCGAGATCAGGCGGTAGCTCCAGAACTTCAGGACCCAGCGAATAGAGCCGCTCTTCAGTCGCCTTATCCATCGGTTGCGGCGGTACCAATTCCGCTCCACAACTGGCTGGCGCATTGACGAGAGTCACATCGCCCACATCGGCAAAGCCGATCGCGACGTAATACTCGGCGTCATAGACGCCAAGTTCGAAGCGGTGTCCGGGGGCTACCGGCTCTTCGGCGTCGATGGAAAAATCGAGCGTTACGCGATTGTCCCGGTAGACCATTTTCTGGTCGCCAGCCGCCGCGAAGGCCATGCCATCGCCCGCAAACGTATAAAAACCATAGTCCGCCAGGCCGACCATGTTCTCGTCGGCAAGCTCCTGCAGTTCGGAGCTGTCGACAGAGCCGTCGTTATTTTTGTCGAGCCCCTGCACTGTCCAGACCGAAAAGGCGCTGTCGAACGTCCAGTGATGGCGGAGCCCGGTGATCCGGCCTTGCGCATCGAAGACGACGTCAACCTTGGCATCGATGAAGATATGCGGGTGAGCAATCGCGGGCTGAGCGAGACCGAGGAAAACCACGATCGCGGCAAGAAAGTGTGCCGCTCCTAAAACGAGTCGCGAAAAACTCACGCCAGACATTCCGTCAATTAATCGGGTGGGTGGCGAACCAGTCCACCAGATGGTCGATCAGCGCCCGGACTTTACCAGCCAGATGACGACGATGGGGATAAACCGCCTGCAACGTCTGTCCTGTCGGCAAGAAGCCCTGCAGCACTGGCACGAGTTCTCCGCTCGCAACCAGCGGATCGGCGAGATAGGAGGGCAATACGACGAAACCAAGACCCATGACCGCTGCCGTGCGCGCGGCGAGTGGCGAGTTGACCCGCAAGGGGCCGGTTACCGGCACTGAAATGGTTTTGTCATTCTCGATGAAGCGCCAGTTCGACTGACCCTGGAGATTGACGTCGACGATGCAGGGCAAGTGCCGCAAATCGTCCGGATGCTTTGGCGTGCCTAGCGTTTTGAGAAGGCTCGGCGCCGCCCCCACCACCACATGCATGTCGGCGATCTTGCGGGCGATCAGCGAGGAGTCCGCCAAGGTCGAAATGCGCAAGGCAACGTCGATACCCTCATCGACGAGGTCCACATAGCGGTCCTCAAGTCGCAGATCGAGCGCCACTTTCGGGAACTTTTTGAGATATTCGAAGATTGCCGGCGCCAGCGTCGACTCGCCGAAATTACGGGGCGCCGATACGCGCAGCATGCCACGTGGCTCCGCTGTCTGATCGGTAATCGTGGCGTCGAGGTCGTCGAGCTGCTGAAGCAGCGATGAAGCCTCGCGGTAATAGGCCTCCCCTGCTTCGGTCAGGCTCAATTTCCGCGTCGTCCGATTCATCAGCCTCACGCCGAGGTAATCCTCAAGATCGGTGACGTATTTGCTGAGCAGCGCCTTTGATCGTCCATGCAATCTTGCTGCAGAGGAAAACCCCCCCGCGTCAAAGACTTGCACGAAAGCTCGGATGCGGGCGAGATCCTGCAATTTGGCCTCCACTCAAAGATCAGACGCCTCGCGTCCACCCGCATTCGCCTCGGAGCATTATGCTGCCAGGCCTCGGCAATCCACGCATAACTCATCTGCAAAGAGTGAACAATAACGCCCCTTGGTCGTTGCCTGATTAACGATAGGATGGAACCGTCATCGACGCGCCACGGGAGTTCGGACTATTTTTCCGCTCATGTCCAAACCGTCACCAAATTCCGCGCTCTATCGGCTCATCGCTGCCGGCCAAATGGCGCATAAGGCACTTCTCGTGCCGCTCAAGGAACGTGGTTTGGAGCCTGGCGACGATGCGGTGCTCTTTGAACTCGGCCGCTCTGGGGCGACGGAAATCGATCTGGCTGAAAAGCTGGGCCTCCCGTCCGAGCACTTGATCAACCGTTTGTCGCGTCTGATCGAGCGGGACCTGATCGAACGCCGAGCCGTGGGTCCGGAGTTGGTACCCGGCGTCGCGCTGACGGATCGCGGGATCCGTATCCGGAACAGCCTTGCGGATCACTGGGCGCAGCTCGAAGAGGCGCTGATGGGCGAACTAAAGCCCAAACAGCGCCGGAAGTTCGGCAACATTCTGCGCCGGTTCACCGAACTTCTACAAATTTGACGGCGGCCTTGGGGCCGGGGCAACGCCAACGAGTTTCGCGCATTTTCAATCCAAGCGTTATCGCTTGGTGCCGGAAGGGCTTTCCTGAATCTAAAGGCTCCGTTCAGTCTGGGTTCATCCGGGATGCGCTTAATAGGTGTCAGGCATAACAAGCTACCACACGTAAGGAGATTTCGAATGGCTCCACATCGCAAACTGCTCGCATCCGGCCTCGCCACCATGGCCGTGCTCGCGACCACGGCAGCGGCCTTTGCCGCTCCTGCGATTGCAACCGGCAATGTCAATGTTCGCTCCGGCCCGGGCACCGGCTATGCCGTTGTCGACGCCCTGCGCCGTGGCGAACGGGTCGATATCCAGTACTGCCGAGGCAGCTGGTGCTTTGTTGAAAAGCGCGGCCCGGATGGCTGGGTCTCGGCAAACTACCTGGCCCAAGGCGGCAACGGTGGTGGTTGGAACGACTATGATCCGCCGCCGCCGCCGCACTGGAACCCGCGTCCACCCCGGCCGCCGCATTGGAACCCGTCGCCGCGACCGCCGCACTGGAACCCTGGCCCATCGCGTCCTTATCCGACGCCCTACCCGACCCGTCCTGGCGCCAGCTTCTGCTTCAACGGCCCCAACGGCTACTTCTGCGCCGGCAGCTAACCGGCAAACGCAAACTTGCAACACCGGGCCGTCGCGCCCGGTGTTTCAGTCTACGGTCAGGCGTTCGACTTCAATGCCGTGCTTTTCAAGCGGAAGCCTCGCCCGCCGCGCAAGAAATTCGCTAAGCCCGTAGGCGACGACCGCGCCCACCGCCATCGTGATTCCAAACCCGCGCCAACCGTCCTGGCTGGCGATGACGATCGCGGAAAACAACGTGACTGCCCCCGCGCCCAACAAGATCCAACCACGCCGCAGCAGCGCCTGGCGATAATTGTGCGCGCTGGCATGCAGCAGGTCCCGCAGTTCACTATCGCTCATGGCAACAAGCTCACGGTTGGTGCGCTCTCGCCGGATGGTCTCGATGTAAGCATCGACGCGGCGCATCGTCAGGGCCTCGCGCGTTCGCGTGACCTTGCCACGGCTGAGGATGCTCCACCCTCCACCGATCAGCATCAGCACCAAAGCAATCTGTATGAGCCACATATATCAGCCCCCTTCTATGACCCATGACATGCCCATTCGTGCGGTGTGGTGCAAGTGATCCACAACGCTTGGCTGGACGTTCAACTTTCAATTCACACCGAGGGGCTAGCCGTGACCAAGTATCTGATCCTTTACGCCGCCGTCGCGCTGGTTTTTTTCCCGCTCGATTTCATCTGGCTTTCGACCATGGGCAAGAATTTCTACATGCCCGAGCTGGGCGATCTGATGCAGGATCGTCCCAACCTGGTCATCGCCGGCCTCTTCTATCTGGCCTACGTCGCGGGCGTAGTTGTCTTGGTCGCCGCGCCTGCCGACGGCGACATTGTCAAAGCACTCCTTTATGGCGCTGTCCTCGGCTTTGTTGCCTATGGCACATATGACCTGACCAATCTTTCGACCATTTCCGGCTTCTCGCCGAAGGTTGCTGCGGTCGACATGGCCTGGGGGACAACGCTAACCGCCGTCAGTTCAGCCGCCGGCGTCTGGATTTCGCGCTTTTTCGCCTGAATTATTCTTCGCCGACTGGCGCCACCCCGACGACCGGTACGCGCTTCTGACGTTCCCGGGCCATCACGATGAGCCCGGCAATGACAATGATGCCTGCGCCGAGCAGCGAAATGGGATCAATCCATTGCCCGAAGATCACGATGCTGAGGACAATGGCCCAAGGCAGCGAGAAATAGTTGAAGGGCTGGAGCACACTGGCTGGCGCCATCGTCAGGGCATAAACCATGAGACCATGGCCTATGCACGTCGTCGCCATGGTGAGGATGACCATGGCAAAGTCGGGCCAGGCCATTGGCTGCCAGAAGAAGAAGCCCACGGCGCTCGACATAACGAGGCCAACGACGGAAGCATAAGCAAGGCTCGTCGCCGCGCTATCGGCCCCCGAAACCTGGCGCGTCAGGACAATATAGAGCGCGTAGAGCGTCGCCGAGGCGAGACCAAAACCTGCGCCCCAATCAAGCGGCACACCGCCTGGCCGGAGGATGACGAGCGCGCCGACAAGCCCCGCCCCCACTGCCGCAAAACGAAAAATGCCCACCTTCTCGCCGAGCAGAGGAATGGCAAAAACCGTCACCAGCAACGGATAGACGATCACGATCGATTGCAACTCGCCCAAAGGAACGGTCTGCAGCGCAATCGCGAAACACCAGATGTCGGCCATCAAGAGGACGCCCCGCATGATCTGCCGCTTGGGCATCTTCGATCTCAGCGCTTGCCGCAACGGCGCCTGCCTCGCCACGATCACGAGGGCAAAGATGGTAAAGCCCCAATAGCGCATCATCGTCGTCTGGAACGGGGAATATTCCTGCACCAGCAATTTGGCCACGGCATCCTGGATGCCGAAAGTTGCGATTGTCGTCAGCGTGAGAGCGATGGCACGGCCGCGGTTTTCCGCAGCATGAAGCGAAGAGGGAGGCATGGTCACCGGAAGGCTATGTGGCGCTTTGCATCCGTGCAGCGCACCCGCACGCTACCGCAAGCGCTCAATGCTGACCATCGAGGTTCTCGCCTGAGCTGCGAGGCGCTCACAATGTCCTGCTGCCGGCTTCTGTCAGCGGGCTGGTCCAACACGCCGTCACGCGTCGGCATGTAGTTGTTCTCCTATCCGATCCATGATTGAAGGGGGCCGGCGAACCGGCCTATTGTCCTGCCGATGTCTCAGCTCAGAACGAATCAACCCGGTCCCGCCCTCGTCACCGGCGCCAGTGACCGTATCGGCGCAGCGATCGTCCGTGCTTTGTCCTCCGCGGGCTACCCGGTGGTTATCCATTTCCGATCGGGCGCCGCAGGAGCGAAGACGCTTGTCGACGAGATCACCTCCCAAGGGGGCCGAGCAGCTTCGCTGCAGGCGGATTTGGCAAACCGTGACGCGCGGGAAAGCCTCATCGCTAAGGCTGCCGGTTTTTTCGGCCCGCTCACTGTTCTGATCAACAATGCCTCGGTCTTCGAGCCGGACAGTAGCCGCGATGTGATCGACGAGACGTGGGACAAACACTTTTCGATCCACGCCGAAGCACCCATATTTCTCTCTCGCGACTTTGCAGGCCAACTGCCCGCTGGCATTGAGGGAAATATCATCAACATGATTGACGAGCGGGTGCTTCATCCGAGCCCGGCTTATTTCAGCTATACCCTCTCCAAATCCGTTCTCTGGACGGCCACCCAGACCATGGCGCAAACCTTCGCGCCCGCGATCCGGGTCAATGCCATCGGCCCAGGACCTGTCTTGCCCCATTCCGGCCAAAGCGACTCGGACTTCAAAGAGAGCATCCAGTCGCTACCGCTCAAGCGTCACGCCGATCCCGAAGCGATCGCCCAAGGCGTACTCGCTATTCTTTCCATGTCGTCGTTCACGGGCCAGATGCTCGCGCTCGATGGCGGCAAGCATTTGGATTATCCGGCCCGTAGGGGCCCAACTCCTCGAAAATGACCGATACCGAAACGCGCCTTCCCGTCCCCTCCGGTCCGGAGGTCATCCGAAATTTCGTCCGCACCCTGCCCTCGGCGCCGGGCGTCTATCGCATGCTCGATGAAAACGGCGAGGTGATCTACGTCGGCAAGGCGCGGAGCTTAAAGTCCCGCGTCACCAATTATACGCGACCCGAAGGCCTCTCCGTACGCATTCAGCGGATGGTCATGGCGACGGTTTCGATGGAGTTCGTGCGCACCGAGACCGAGGCAGAGGCTCTGCTGCTTGAAGCCAACCTCATCAAGCGTCTCAAGCCGCGCTTCAACGTCCTGCTGCGCGATGACAAGAGCTTCCCCTATATCCTGATCGCTACGGATCACGAGGCGCCCGAGCTCACCAAGCATCGTGGGAGCCGCCGTCGTCCGGGACATTACTTCGGCCCCTTTGCTTCGGCGACCGCCGTCGGGCGCACCATCGCGAGCTTGCAAAAGGCATTCTTGCTGCGCAACTGCTCGGACAGCTTTTATGCCGCCCGGACGAGGCCTTGCCTGCAATACCAGATCAAGCGCTGTGCTGGGCCATGCACGCGCGAAACCAGTCTTGAGGCCTATGGCGAACTGGTCGAAGACGCGCGCCTGTTTCTGACCGGCAAATCGCAATCGGTTCGCGATCATCTGCAGCGCGACATGGCCAAGGCAGCAGAAGAACTCGATTTTGAGCGCGCGGCACTTCTGCGCGATCGTCTGTCCGCCCTTGCTCTTATCCAGTCGCAGGGCGATGCTACTGCAAAAAGCGTCGAGGAAGCCGACGTTTTCGCAATTCATCACGAAGGCGGCCAGTTCTGCGTTCAGGTGTTCTTTTTCCGCGCCTTTCAGAACTGGGGCAACCATGCCTTCCGCCCAAAAGCCGATGACACCCTGTCCGATGCCGAAGTCCTCGAAGCCTTTATCGCCCAGTTCTACGAAGACCGCACCCCGCCGCGTCTCGTCCTGTTAAGCCACGAACTCAGCGAACCCGACGTCATCGAGGAGGCGCTGCGTAGTCGCGCGGGCTATAAGGTGCGCATTGAGACACCGCAGCGTGGCGAGAAGCGCGATCTGGTCAATCATGCGCTCCAGAACGCTCGTGAGGCGCTCAGTCGCCAACTCGCCGAGGGCGCATCGAACCGTACCCTTCTTGAAGGCGTCGCCAATTGCTTCGGCCTCGACGAGCCTCCCCGCCGCATCGAGGTCTACGACAACTCCCACATTTCCGGCACCAACATGGTCGGCGCCATGATCGTCGCGGGCGAAGAGGGTTTTTCCAAAAAACACTATCGCACCTTCAACATCCGCTCCGATATCACGGCTGGCGACGACTTTGGGATGATGCGCGAAGTGTTGACCCGCCGCTTCTCGCGCCTCGCGTCCGAAAGCGAAACCGATGCCGAAGACGAACAGACCGGCATGCCCGATTGGCCCGATGTGGTCTTCATCGACGGTGGGGCCGGTCAATTGAACGCGGTTCGGCAGGTCATTGCCGAACTCAATCTCCCCAAGGAAGTAACGTTCATCGGCATCGCCAAAGGTGAAGAACGCGACGCCGGGCGCGAGAAATTCTTCATGGAAGGTAAGGACGCCTTCATGCTGCCCCATCGCGATCCCGTGCTCTATTATGTCCAGCGGCTTCGCGACGAAGCCCACCGGTTCGCCATCGGCACCCATCGCGCCAAACGCAAGAAGGATGTCGTCAAAAACCCGCTGGACGAAATCGACGGCATCGGACCGACCCGCAAACGCGCTCTGCTCAATCACTTCGGATCGGCAAAGGCCGTGGCGCGCGCCAGCCTCCTCGATCTCGAAAGCGTACCGAGTATTTCGAAGGCCATGGCCCAACTGGTCTACGACCACTTCAACCGGACCTGAGCGTCGAAAAGTTGAAAAAATGTCGGACCGGTGTCGAAATCTGCCACCCTCGCGCGTCGCGTCATTAGATCAACATTGGAGCCTCCGATGAAATTCCTGACAATGGTGAAGACCCTCAATCCCGAAGTCGCGCGCCAGCCGCCACAGGCGCTGATGCAGGCGATAGTGCAACTGGGTATGGAAGCTGGTGCCAGAATGACCGAAACCGGCGGCATGTCTCTGGCCGGCACGGTGTCCACTCGCCAAGGCCAGTTGCTGACCGATGGTCCCTTTGCCGAGGCCAAGGAAATGGTCGGCGGTTACGCGATCTACGAGCTCGATTCCGATGCCGAAATCGTCCGCTGGACGGAACGCTTCGTCGAGCTTCACCGCAAGCATTGGCCGGAATGGGATGGCGAGGTGACCATTCTCCATCTTCAGCAATTCAATATGGCCGGCTGAACCTTAGCGCGCCGAGCGATGTGATCGTTGCCGGCGTTCCCGGCCGCAACCTCATCGGTTTGAACTCGTTCCGCTCCTGACCAAATCAGGAGCTCGACCATGACCGACGACAACAATCACATCCTCTCCCAGGACGAAGCTATCGACCGCATCTGGGAGCTCGCCGACAAGATCGACATCTGCATGCTGACGACCTGGGATGGCCGCAATCAGCGCAGCCGTCCCATGTCTGCACGTGTGCGCCGCGAAGAAGACGCCATCTATTTCCTGACCGACCTCGAAGGCCACAAGCTCGATGAGATCGAAGAATATCCCAACGTTTCGCTCGCCTGGGCAGACAATGGCGGGCACAAATACGCTGTCATTGCAGGTGACGCTGTCGTTTCTAACGACCGCGCCAAGATCGCCGAGCTTTGGGAAAGCTTCGACAAGGCCTGGTGGGACGACGAAAACGACCCGCAGATCCGCCTGCTCAAGGTGACACCGGACCAGGGTGAAGTCTGGGACAGCCCGAACACGCTCATCGCAGGCGCAAAAATGCTCTTCGCGGCAGCCACGGGCGCCAAGCCCGATATGGGCGAAACCGGCAAAGCCCAAATGTAATACCCAAGGCCCGCGCTCAGCCCGCGGGCCTTTTTCTATCCCCTTACCACGCCCCGAGAATCGGTTAGCCTTGACCCGCTTTGGGGAGGGCAAGAAATGGCGATCATCGCGGCGTCTTCGGTCGAGAAGATTTTTCGCCAGCCCAAACGCCAGTCGGGCTTCGGCGGCGCTCTTCGGAGCCTTTTTTCCCGCGAACATACCGAGGTGCGCGCCGTTGATGGCATCTCCTTTGCCATCGAGGGAGGCGAAGCCGCAGGCTATCTCGGCCCCAACGGCGCCGGCAAATCCACCATGATTAAGATGATGACAGGCATCCTAGTGCCATCGTCTGGCACGGTGGAGGTCCTCGGCCGCGAGCCCCATTCCAATCGCATCACCAATGCCGCCGAAATCGGTGTCGTCTTCGGCCAGCGCAGCCAGCTCTGGTGGGATCTGCCGGTGCGCGATAGTTTTGACCTCAACCGCCACATATACGATATCCCGGCGTCGCGCTTTGCCGACAACCTCGCCCGCCTCACCAGCATGCTCGATATGGCCGGCTATATCGACCGCCCCGTCCGCCAGCTCAGCCTTGGCCAGCGCATGCGCGCCGAAATCGCCATGGCGCTGCTACACGATCCGAAAATCCTGTTCCTCGACGAACCGACAATCGGCCTCGACGTGGTCGCCAAGGACGTGGTCAGAAAATTCCTCGCCGAGGTCAATCGCGAGCGCGGCACCACCATCATCCTTACCACCCACGATCTCGTCGACATCGAGGAAATCTGCCCTCGCCTCATCATGGTCGACGATGGCAAACTGCTCTTCGATGGCGAGCTGCGGCACCTGCGCACAGCCCTCGGATCCCGCCGCCGCCTCAAGCTCGAATTCGGCACCGACCCGGGCGCGATTACCCTCAAAACCGCACAACTGGTCACCGACGAGGGCCTAGCAAAACACTTCCTGCTCGAAAGCCAGCAGACCTCTATCCTCGATGTTCTGACAGAACTCGGTTCCGGCCATGATCTGAAAGACGTAAAACTCGAAGAGCCCAATATTGAAGAGGTCATCCGCACCTTCTACCAGAATAAACCCGCCCTCGCGGGAGCTAGGCCATGAGGGCTGCTTCCTATCCCGCCTTCGCGCTCACAGCCTTTCAGTCGCGCCTTGTCTATCGCAACCAGGTTTGGGCCAGCGCCTTCGGCGATCTCGTCAGCATTTTCGCGCGCATAGCCATCTTGACGGCCGCCTTTGCCGGCGCAGCCCAGGTCGATGGCATCACCCTGCCCGAAATGGTCACCTATGCCCTGCTCTCAGGCCCGCTGCTCTATTGGGAATATTCGCGCGTCCTCTATGATGTGGGTGACGCCGTCCGCACTGGCGACGTGGCAGTTTTTCTCCTGAAACCCCTCCATTACCCGAGCTATCTCCTCAGCACCCATTCCGGCCATTTCGCCTTCGAATGCGTCGCCATCGTTGTCCCGGTGGCCCTCATCGTCGGCTTTACCGTCGGCCTCCTGCCGCCTGCCAGCCTGTTCCACGGCCTGATGTTCTTCCCCTATTGGGCCGTCTCCTGGCTGATCCTGTTCATCCTCGCATGCCTCTGCGGCCTCCTCGCCTTCTGGTTGCTCACCGCCTTCTCGCTCGAATGGTTCCTCATGGCGATCATGTCGCTCTTCTCTGGCGCCATCATTCCCCTCTGGTTCCTGCCGACTCCGCTCGCCACGCTCTTCGGCTACCTGCCCTTCGCCTGGATCAGCTACTATCCGGCCGCAGTCTACCTCGGCAAACTCGACGTCACCGCCACCTGGCTCCATCTCGGCATCGGCCTCTTCTGGCTCACGGTGCTGAGCGCCGCCGTGCTCGCCCTCTGGGCCAAGGCGCGCCATCGACTCATCGTACAGGGAGGCTAGAAAATGTCCCGCTCCCTCGCGGTCGTCCCCCATCTCGTCCGCATGTATGTGCGCACCCGCTTGGAATATCGCGGTGCCATGCTGCTCGCGTGGTTCGCCCAGGCTCTGAGCTATGCCGCCACCTATACGGCCATCGCCCTCCTGCTTCTCCGCTTCGGCAATCTCGGCGGCTGGACCTGGAGCGAAATGGCGCTGCTCCTCTCCTTCCATCTCCTCGCCTATTCCCTCGGTGCATCGCTGAGCTTCACCCAGTTCCGCGACATCGAGGAAAAGGTGCGGCTCGGCACCTTGGACGCCGTCCTCATCAAGCCCGTTAGTCCGTGGGTTTACCTCGTCTTCTCCGGCCTCAACATCGGCTATGCCGGTCACATCATCCTCGCCGTCGGCCTCATGGCTTGGGCCGTCACCGAAGTTGCCGTCGATTGGTCAATCCTGACAGCGCTATACTTCGTCGCGGGCCTCCTCAGCGCCGCCATGGTCACTGCCGCCATCATGACCATGATCGGCGCCACAGCGCTCGTCTGGGTCCGCTCAAAACACCTGTTTTCGATCTTCTTCGGCTTCTGGGAATTGGCCCGCTACCCGCTCAACATTTTCCCTGTCCCGCTCCAGATCCTGATGCTGACCATCGCCCCGCTCGGCTTCCTCGCCTTCGTCCCGGTCGCGGTAACCCTGGGCAGGCCCGTCCCCCTCCTCGGCGATTGGGCCGCACTGACATCCCTCCTCGCTGGCCCCTTAGCCGTCACCCTCGGAGCCCTCCACTGGCGCCACTGCATCCAAAACTATCAGGGCGCGGGCGGCTAGCTCGTACTTTTACACCGCGTCATTCCCACTCTCGATTGTCACCCCGGCGAAGGCCGGGGCCCATCCTGAGATCTCAAGATGGATCCCGGCCTTCGCCGGGATGACAGACGGCGGATGCGAAACTAGCGCCACGCCCCCTCCTAAAGTCGGGACTCGACAAGCCCCAACTCCTCGGCTAGCTTCCCCGCCATGATCAACGCAGCGACCTTTTATTGGTATTTTAGCTATCCGCTCCCGGCGGAGGCTATCGCGCGCGTGTCCTGATCCCGACAAGACCAGACCCAAATCGCAAGCCAGCCGCCCGACTTCCGAGGCGGCTTTTTTCTTGGCCCCTCGAAAACCACTCCGAGGACTAAGAAATGCTCAAATCCACAGACGACCTCCGCATCACCGAAATCAAACCGCTGACCACGCCCATCGAGGTCATGCGTCAGCATCCGCGCACCGACGCTGCCACCCGCACCGTCATCGCCGCCCGCCACGATTTCCATAATATCCTTACGGGACAGGACGATCGTCTGGCCGTCATCGTCGGCCCCTGTTCCATTCACGATCCCAAGGCGGCCATGGACTATGCCACCCGCCTCGTCGCCTTGCGCAAATCCCTCGGCGATCGGCTCGAAATCATCATGCGCGTCTACTTCGAAAAGCCCCGCACCACTGTGGGCTGGAAGGGGCTCATCAACGACCCCGATCTCGACGGCAGCTTCAACATCACCCAAGGTCTGCACACTGCGCGTACGCTCCTGTTGGATATTGCCAATCTCGGCCTGCCTGCCGCCTGCGAGTTCCTCGACATGACGACGCCGCAATACATTGCAGATCTCGTCTCATGGGCGGCGATCGGCGCGCGTACGACGGAGTCGCAGATTCATCGCGAGCTGGCGTCGGGCCTTTCTTGTCCGGTCGGCTTCAAGAACGGCACCGACGGCAACGTGAAGATCGCCCTTGACGCGGTGCTGTCTGCCTCTCAGCCACACCATTTCATGGCCGTTACTAAGGACGGGCGCTCGGCCATTGCCGCGACGACCGGCAACGAAGATTGCCACATCATCCTTCGCGGCGGCAAAACTACGAATTATGACGCCGCCAGTGTCGAGGCAGCTGCGCAGGCGGCAACCAAAGCAGGCCTTAAACCGGCCATCATGATCGATGCGAGCCACGCCAATTCGTCCAAGAAGCCGGAAAACCAGCCCCTCGTCCTCGCCGATATCGGCGCTCAGATGGCTTCTGGCGACAAACGCATTATCGGCGTCATGATCGAATCTAACCTCGTCGCCGGCCGTCAGGACCTCGTCCCCGGCCAGGATCTGGTCTACGGCCAATCGATCACCGATGGTTGCATCGATTGGGAGACGACCGTCACGACGCTCGAAGCTCTCGCTGACGCAGTTGAAAAGCGCAGTGCAGCGACCAATCAGGCTGTCGCGTAGTTTCTCCCGCGCACGCACTGCACCTCCCCTTGGATGGGGGTGGTTGGAAGGGGGTGAACGGCGATCTCCCTTGACCCCCCGTCCCCATTCCTGTTCTCTCCGCGCATGGCCAGAAACCCGCTCACGCTTGTCCCGAACGTCATCACCATCGCCCGGATCGCATCCATCATCCCAATTGTCGGGTTGGTGATGAGCGGCGACAGCACAATGCGCATTGTGGCCGTGTTGATCTACGTCGTCGCGGCGGCGAGCGACTGGGTAGATGGCTATCTCGCGCGCGCCTGGAATCAGTATTCCGACCTGGGGCGCATGCTTGATCCCATTGCCGACAAGTTGCTGGTTGGCATCCTGATCACGGCGCTTGCCTGGAGCGGCAGTTTTTCTGGCTGGGACATGGTCCCGGTGGTCGCCATTCTCTTCCGCGAATTCTTCATTTCCGGGCTCCGCGAATTTCTTGGCAGCACCGCCGTGGTTCTGCCGGTCAGCAAGCTGGCGAAATGGAAGACGACAATCCAGCTCGTCGCCCTTG
The DNA here is from genome assembly GCF_000970455.1 of Devosia soli. Lineage (GTDB taxonomy): Bacteria > Pseudomonadota > Alphaproteobacteria > Rhizobiales > Devosiaceae > Devosia > Devosia soli. The sequence continues at coordinate 567,243 of NZ_LAJG01000014.1, forward strand.
CGGTCGTGCTGGTCGAGCCGCTGATTTCTGGCATCGGTCTTGTCTCGGATCTCATCCTCTGGGTCGCAGGCGCCATCACTCTCTGGACTGGGTGGAACTATCTGCGGGCGTCCTGGCCCAATCTGTCCGGCACCACCGCCAAATGAAAGTCCTTTACTTCGCGTGGCTTCGCGAACGCCTCAATCGCGCGAGCGATGATATCAACCTGCCCGACGATATCACCACCCTGACCGAGTTGGTCGCCTGGCTCCGCGCCAACGACGAAGCCCTCGACTTGGCCATGGATAATCCCAAGCAGTTCAAGCTCTCGCGAAACGCCCGCATCGTTTCGTGGGACACCGCCATTACCGATGACGATACGATTGCAATCCTGCCGCCGATGACCGGTGGGTGAGCATGATCGTCATCTCTTCCCTGCCCTTCGATCCCGGCAAACTCCTGCACGATTTTCAGTCCGATCACCCCGATGCCGGCGCCGCTGTCACCTTCACGGGCATGGTGCGATCGACAAAAGACCGGCCAATTTCGGCGCTGATCCTTGAATGCTACCCGGAGCTGGCGGAAAACGAGATCGCCGCGATCCGTACTGCTGCAGTCGACCGCTTTAGCCTTATCGATGCGGCGATCGTGCACCGCTACGGTCGGTTGGTGCCTGGAGAGCCGATCATGCAGGTGATGACTCTCGCTTCGCATCGTCAGGCGGCTTTTGACGGTGCTCAGTTCCTGATGGATTACCTCAAGACCGACGCGCCCTTCTGGAAGCAGGAAGAAACAGAGGCGGGCACGGCATGGGTCGAGGCCAAGGCAGCAGACGACGCAGCGCGCGAACGCTGGACGTGAAAAAGGCCGGGTCTTGAACCCGGCCTTCGTACTTTAGCTATACTTATTCAGCTGCGGCGCGCTTTGGCTGCACGGCCACCGAATAGGCATCGATCAACGTGCGGCAGCCTTCGCCTGGCGTGAAGACATTGTCGCCGATCAGCGAAACGGGTGTGACCTCGGCGGCAGTGCCGGTGAGGAAACATTCGTCGAACTGTCCAAGCTCTTCTGGACCGATATGCCGCTCGGTAACGGTAAAGCCGTTCTCCTTGGCCAGCGCAATCAGCGTTTGGCGCGTAATGCCGTTGAGGAAGCAATCGGGCGTCGGGGTCGTAATGTCCTTGCCCTTGATGAAGAACACATTGGCGCCAGTGGCTTCAGCCACATAGCCGCGATAATCCAGCATCAGCGCGTCGGCATAGCCATTGGCCATCGCGTGGTCCTTGGAAAGCGTGCAGATCATGTAAAGACCCGCAGCCTTGGCGGAGGACGGAATCGTCTCGGGCGACGGGCGCTTCCACTTGCTCCATTCGAGGCGAATGCCCTTGAGCTTTTCCTCGACCGAGAAATAGCTTGGCCAGACCCATGCGGCGATCGCGACATGAACCTTGTTGTTGCGCGCCGGTACGGACAACTCTTCCGAACCGCGCCAGGCGACCGGACGCACATAGGCGTCAACGAGGCCATTCTTGTCGAGCAAGAGGCGCTTGGCCGCTTCGATCTCATCGACCGAATAGGGGAAAGGCATGTCGAGCGTTGCCGCCGAGCGGATCATGCGTTCGGTGTGCTCGCGCGACTTGAAAATTTCGCCGCCATAAGCGCGCTCGCCTTCGAATACCGAGCTGGCGTAATGAAGCCCGTGCGTCAGCACGTGAATCTTCGCGTCCTTCCACGGTATGAGTTCGCCGTCGAACCAAATCCAGCCATCGCGCTGGTCCATGGGCACGCCTGCCATGATCCTCTCCAAAGTCTTATTGCCGTTCTCACACGTAACATGCGTCCATTCGATCATGCCCCAAGGGCCATGCCCTTGGCAAACCACAATGTCTTTGGGATAAGACGGAACGCCGGTGTGATGGAGCGACAATGCCAGAGAACCAAAAAAATGTCAACAAGGCTGACATAAATTCTGGTCATCTGGCACAGTCTGGTTTGCCACTTGATATCATGGGGCTCTTCTTCTTCGCCTATCGCGACTTCACTGGAGACGCGGACGCTCTCCTCGAGCGACAAGGCTTCGGAAGGGCGCACCACCGCGTGCTTTACTTCGTTAATCTTCGTCCAGGCATGCCCGTCGCGGACCTACTGGACATCCTAAAAATCACCAAGCAAAGTCTGGCCCGCGTCCTCCGGCAATTGCTCGACAACGGGTATGTCGAGCAAAAGACCGGCCATTCCGATCGCCGGCAGCGACTCCTGTTTGCGACGGACAAGGGCCGTACATTCTTTGCAACGCTCTCGGCGACGCAGGCTAGCCGCATCGACGCGGCGATCGGGGCACTGCCGCCTGAGGGTGCAAGAATGGTCCGTCAGTTCCTCGTGGCGATGGTCGACCCAAGCGATCACGCTGTGCTCGACCGCTTGAGCCTGACGATCAATCTTCAGTCACCACTGACGAAATAGGCTTGTCCATCAGCACCTTGTTCGGCACTCTTTCCAAGTTGCGACGTCTTTCTCAGGGCGCAACGTTAAGGAGTTGTCTATTTTTAGTCTGGACGAGTACTTGAATGAGGCGCATCGCCTTGAAGACCAGGGCGAAATAGTCGAGGCAATCTGGAGCTACGAAACGGTCCTGCGGGATCCGGCCATCAAGCAAAACCTGCAAATCCTGCGCGCCGCAAGTCTTGGGCTAGGCGCTTTGCTGCTCAGTGAAACAAAGACGGGCGATGACACGCAACGCATTGATCGCTTGATCAATCGAGCGATCAACATTCTCACCTTTGCCGATGCGCATTATCCGACAGATGCGTCCATCGGTTTGGCGCTGGCCCACGCGCACGCCGAGCGGTTCGAACTGAGGCGGCGCCCAGCGGATCTGCTGGCTGCCAACATGCTGCTCGACACCATTCCCAACCGGACCGATGGCCGCGAGCCGCTGGTGATCCAGCATATGGAAGCGCTGCGCACGCGGCTTGCTAACCAGCGAAACGCCAAGCCGCGAGCTTAGCCCCTGCCGAGCTCTTCGCTGCGCAACCGCGCCGCCGTAACTGCGCGCTCCATGAGCGGCGCGAGCCCGTCCGGCGCCATCAACACCGCCAATGCCGCGGCGGTTGTGCCGTTGGGCGAGGTGACGTTTTGCCGAAGCGTACTGGCCGGGGCGGGATCAGCTTCCAGCAAAGCCGCCGAGCCGATCACCGTTTGCCGTGCCAAAATCATCGCGACACCCGCCTCGAGCCCCTGCGCGACGCCGGCGGCGGCAAGAGCCTCTACGAGATTGAACACATAGGCCGGACCCGATCCTGAGACGGCGGTCACCGCATCGAGATCGCCTTCCTTTTCAAACCATACGACGCTTCCGGCCGCCTTGAGCAGGGCTTCTGCAGCGCCCTTGCCCGCACTATCGACCCCTGCTCCCGAAACGACGCCCGTAATGCCCTTGCCGACCTGTGCCGGCGTATTGGGCATGCTCCGAACGACGCGATCGGTCCCCGTCCCTGCCGCCAATTGCGCCAACGAAATGCCGGCCGCAATGGAAACGATGAGCGTCTTGGGGCCGATGACGGATTTCAACCCCGCCATGACCTCGTTGATCACTTGCGGCTTGACGGCGAGCACCAGGACATTTGGCATAAGTCCCACTGCTTCGGGGTGGATAGTCAGCTCATAGTCGGCCGCGAAGTTCTTTGCGTCTTCGGTCGGCCGCGGATCGACTAATACGAGATTGGTTGGCGGCAAACCAGCATCGAGCCATCCTGCAGCGAGAGCCGTACCCATCTTGCCCGCGCCAACCAGCATGACCGGGCCAATCGATCGCAGATCAGTCATCAGGCTTCGCCCACCGTTTCGAACATGACATGGCTCAGCGCATCGGCAGCCGATTTACCGGCCCAGACGACGAACTGAAACGCCTGGTAGTAAAGATCGCAGCTATCGGTGGCTGAACGCAAGAGCGCCTCGCACTGGAGCGGCGAGACATCCGCCCCGCCGGTCAGGAGGTGCGAATTGCGGAAGAGCACGACGCCTTCCTTGTTCCAGATATCGAAATGCCCGATCCAGAGCTGTTCGTTGATAAGGCTGATCAGCTGCCGCACTTCATTGCGCCGCCCGTCAGGCACTTTAAGATCGAAGGCGCAGGCGATGTGGAGGGATTCGAGATCCTCCATCCAGTTGAACGAGACATGGTAATCGCTCCAGCCGCCACGCACGGAGATGGAAATCTCATCGGCGTCCTGTCGCTCAAAGGTCCAGTCGTTGATCGAAGCGATATGCTCGACCAGGTCCACCGGGTGGGACAAACGATCGGGCTCGAATTCAATCAGGGACATGGGCCGGTTCCGTGCTGGCAAGCGGACCTCGCTCGAGCGCCCTCCCGGCCTTCGAATCGTCCACTCCCAGAAGCCTACACGTCATTGATGATTCAGGGAGCGGTGCGGGGCAATCTCCTGTGGATGATGGTAACCATCCGTTAACCATAATTGTGGCGAGGGGAGCGCTGAGCCCAAACTGTCCGGACGAACTCAGCCACGTGAAAGAGCGCACGAGGTCATCAAGGACGGCTCCGTGCGACAGAAGGCTTCGACATCCGCAAGGATCGGAGAATTAGGCGGGCTTGGCAGCCTTGAGCGTAGCGATTTCCTGCCGCAGAGCATCGATCTCTTCGCCTTGCACCTGCACGAGTTCGCGAAGCGCGTCAAAATCCTCGCGCTTGACCAATTCCATGTCAGCAACAATGCGCTGGGCCTGGGACTTTGCAACGGTCTCGACTTCACGCCGCACGCCATCGGCGACACCCGCAGCTTCGTTCATGATCCGGCCGATGCCGTCGAAAATCCTGCTGGTGCTCTGCGTCATGGCTCTATCCGGTTTTGCTTTTGCCGATGGCTTCTATGTAAGGCAGCTTGCTCGACTTGACCAGTGCAGCGAATGGCCGCGGCTGGACCGAGACTTGTATTCTAGCCCCTCCTCGGCCATCAACTTCTGGGGAGAAACGACATGCCGATCATCATCACCGACGCAAATCCTTCATGGCCCGACGAGTTTCTGGCGCTGAAGCCCAAACTCCTGACCCTCGCGCCTCAAGGAGCCTATTTGCATCACATTGGCTCCACGGCCGTGCCAGGCCTAGCCGCCAAGGACGTGATCGATATCCAGATAACCGTCGAGGATCTAGAACGCGTCGATTTCGCGGCTTTTGTCGGTGCAGGATTTCGCCGGGGCGGGCACACGTCCGATCATTGCCCGCCATTTATGGATTTGCCTGCGGCGCAACTGAGCAAATGGCTTTTCGTGTCTGAGGAGCCACGGCGCGCCCATATCCACATTCGGCGGCGAGGCGCTTTCAATCAGCAGTTCCCCCTCCTCTGCCGCGATTATCTCCGCTGTCATCCCGTAAGCGCGGGAGCTTATGAACTGATCAAGCAGCGGCTAGCGGGTTTCTTCCCGGAAGACCAGGGCGCCTATTATGACATCAAGGACCCGGTCTTCGATCTGATCTACGAGGCTGCGCTGGAATGGAAACAGCGGACATGCTGGACCGAACCGAGTCCCGATTAGCCTGCCTCTGAACCGAAACGTTTCGCCATCCGTAGCTTCGGTAAGCGGAGGTAGCAATGAGCGAAACGATTATCATCGTCGGCGGCACAGGCGGCATCGGTTCTGCGCTTGCCCGCAAGGTTGCAGCCCGAGGACAGTCGCCTCATCTGATCGGCCGCAAGACCGACCAGCTCGCTAGTCTTGCTAGCGAGTTAGATGGCACGTGGTCTGAGGCAGATGTCACAGATGTGCAGGCCCTGACGAGCGCGGTTCAGGAAGCGTCCGGTCCGGTTGCGGGCCTTGCCTATTGCGTCGGCACGATCAATCTCAAGCCTTTGGCGCGCCTTAACGCAGACGAATTCGCTCGGGATTTCAGCATCAATGCGCAAGGCGCAGCGATCGCCATTCAAGCGGCGCTGCCAGCCCTCAAAGTGTATGACGGCATTTGCTCCATTGTATTGTTCTCGAGCGTCGCCGTAGCGCAGGGTTTTAGCGGTCATGCGTCCATCTCCATGGCCAAAGGAGCGGTTGAAGGGCTAACCGTAGCACTCGCGGCGGAGCTAGCTCCCAAAATCCGCGTCAACGCGATTGCGCCGTCCTTGACGGCAACTCCACTGGCCGAGGCGCTGACATCGAACGAGGCAATGGCAAAATCTATTGCGCAACTGCACGCTCTTGGCCGGCTCGGCACCGCGGAGGACAGCGCCGCAGCAGCAGACTTTCTCCTTTCTGATCAATCCGGTTGGATCACCGGGCAGATCCTCAGGGTCGACGGCGGGCGGTCAAGCCTGCGCACCAACGGCTAAGCCCACGATCCGTCAGCGTAAGAGACCAATTCAAGAGGGCAGTTCCGGGCCTTTCTTTGCCTGCCCTCTTGCGACCTCAGCAGACCAAGGCTAGGGCTCTTTCACCCTGCACCCGCGCTGCCGGAAAAGGAAAAGCCTTGCCCTTTCCCAATATCGATCCCATCGCCTTTTCCATCGGTCCGATCGCCATCCGTTGGTATGCCCTGGCTTACCTCTTCGGCGTGATCCTTGGCGCCGGCTATGGGTATCTGCTGTTGCGCAATGAGCGGCTATGGTACAAGGGCGCCCCGCCCTTCCCCGCAAAGGACATCTGGGATTTTGCCTTCTGGGCCATGATCGCGATCGTGGTTGGGGGACGCACCGGCTATGTGCTCTTCTATAATCTGCCCTACTATCTTTCTAACCCGCTCGAGATCATCAACACCCTTGACGGCGGCATGTCCTATCACGGCGGTATGGTCGGGTTAATGCTGGCCGCCATTCTGTTCACGATCTCGAAGAAGGGGAATTGGCTCTCTTCCCTCGATCTTCTTGGTGCCGTTGCCACTATCGGCATCATGCTCGGGCGCATCGCCAATTTTATCAACGCCGAGCTTTATGGCGCGCCGACTAACCTGCCGTGGGGCATCATCTTTCCGACTGATCCGCTCGCGGTACCGCGCCATCCAAGCCAGCTCTATGAGGCTGCCCTAGAGGGCCTTCTGCTCTTTCTTATCATCCGCATTGCAACGCACGTCTTCTACGCCCTCCGCAAGCCGGGTCTCGTGGCCGGCATCTTTGCCATCGGCTATGCGCTGGCGCGTATCTTGGTCGAGTTCGTGCGGTTGCCGGACGTGCAGATCGGCTACCTCTACGGCGGCTGGTTGACCATGGGCCAGGTTCTCAGCCTACCCATACTCATTGGCGGACTCATTCTCGTCCTCCATGCGATCACGCGTCCTGTCAGCAAGTTGCGTGCATAGGAGCCCCACCGTGCCGACCGAACTCACTCTTGCTCAACAGATCGACCTGCAGATTTCGACCAACGGTCCGATGTCTCTCGCGACCTATATGGGGCTCTGCCTAACCCATCCGACCAAGGGATACTACAAGGGTTCCGACCCACTCGGAGCCAAGGGCGATTTCATTACCGCGCCCGAAATATCGCAGATGTTCGGGGAACTCATCGGCTTTCACCTCGTCAATCTCTGGCAACAGATGGATGAGCCGAAGAGCTTCAATCTTGTCGAGCTCGGGCCGGGGCGCGGAACGCTCATGGCCGACATCCTGCGCGTTGCTTGCAGGGCACCCGGTTTCCGCGATGCGCTGAAGTTGAAACTCTTCGAGACCAATCCCGCCCTGACGGCACAGCAGCGGAATCGGCTTGAGAGCTATGAGCCGCAATGGCTTGAGAACTTTGAGCAATTTGACGATGGCCCGGTGCTCATCGTTGCCAACGAGTTTTTCGACGCATTGCCGATCCGCCAGTTCGTGCGCAAGGATGACGGCTGGCACGAGCGTCTGGTGGGCCATTCGGACGGCAAGCGCGTGTTCGGACTGTCGCCAACACCGATACCGGCCACATCAATGCCGGATGTCATCGCCAACGCCGAAAATGAAAGCGTTTTCGAAGTCTGTTTTGCCGCAAGCGAAGTCATGTCACGCCTTGCCAAGATTGTCGGCACGCAGGGCGGCTCAATCCTGGCCATCGACTATGGCTATGCCCAGACCCAGACCGGCGAAACGCTGCAAGGCGTGCGCAACCATGCCTTTGCCGACGTGCTCGAAAATCCCGGCGAGACCGATCTTTCTGCCCATGTCGATTTCGGCATTCTGGCTGCGGTTGCGCGTGAAGTCGGGCTGGCTGTCGAGCCCTTGGCAACGCAAGGCGAATTTCTCACTCGGCTCGGCATTGCCGAACGCGCCAAGGCACTGACTGGGGCAAATCCGGGTTCTGCCGACGACATTCGCGTCGCTTACGAGCGGCTGACCGCGGACGACCAGATGGGCAAAATCTTCAAGGCCTTTTGCGCCCATAGCCCAGGCCTCGTCCCACCGGGTTTCGTGTCGTGATCAGCTTCGCCCAGGTGCCATCGCTGAAAAACGCTGGCGTGCAGCACGGCTTTTTCGGCCGCAGCGGTGGTGTGTCGAGCGGCGAGTTTGCTGGCCTCAACGTCTCCTACGCAACTGGCGATGTGCCCGATGCAGTTGATCGAAACCGAGCGCTGGTCAGCGAGGCTTTAGGCGGAAAGCCGCTCGTGACGGTCAAGCAAGTCCATTCCAATCGCGTTGTCACGATTGCCGATGGCGCACTGCCTGAAAAGACTGTGGAGGCCGATGCTCTGGTGACGGCCCGTACGGACATGCTCCTCGGCATCCTCACTGCCGATTGCGCTCCCCTGTTGCTGGTCGACCCGGCGGCAAGGGTCGTTGGCGCGGCGCATGCTGGCTGGCGCGGCGCCGTTGACGGCATTCTAACAAATACCGTCCTGGCCATGGAAGCGCTCGGCGCCCAGCGGACGCAAATCCACTTCGCCATCGGCCCGACGATCAGCGGCAAAAATTATGAGGTTGGCCAGAGCTTTGAAGAAGAAGTCTTGACTCTCCATCCGAAGGCCGAGGCATTCTTTTCGACCCCGCCATCGGGCAAGGCGCACTTCGATCTGCCGCGTTATCTTGCAAGCGAAGCGGTCGATCTTGGCGTCGCTGACGTCGTCGACACCGGACTATGCACCTATGCCGATCCGGAGCGGTTTTTCTCGCACCGCTATGCCACCCACCAGAAAACGCGCACCGGCCGGCAGATTGCAGTCATCGGCCTTGCTTAGGCCTAAATTTACGCATGAGACCATTGGGGCGTTGCAGTCAGAAAAATGACTCGATAAAGCTGCCCGCGAAACTGGAAGGTCCTGCCTCCCCGGGACTGGTTGAGACAGGATCGACTCATGAAACTGGTGACTGGCAATTCCAATCGTGCCCTCGCCCAGGCTGTCGCCAGCTACCTCGAATTGCCCCTGACCGATTGCACGGTGAAGCGTTTCGCCGACAAGGAAGTGTTCGTGGAAATTCACGAAAACGTCCGCGGCGAAGACGTCTTCATGCTGCAGTCGACAAGCTATCCCGCCAATGACAACCTCATGGAGTTGCTGATCCTGACCGATGCGCTGCGCCGCTCGTCCGCGCGTCGCATCACCGCAGTGCTCCCCTATTTCGGCTATGCCCGTCAGGACCGCCGCGCCGCCGGCCGCACCCCGATTTCAGCCAAGCTTGTCTCCAATCTGATCACCGAGGCTGGCGTCCATCGCGTCATCACGCTCGATCTGCACGCCGCGCAGATTCAGGGCTTTTTCGACATCCCGACAGACAATCTTTATGCCGCGCCGATCATTACGCGTGACATTCTCGACAACTACAAGCTCGACAACACCATGATCGTGTCGCCCGACGTTGGTGGCGTCGCCCGCGCTCGCGCCGTCGCTCAGCGCCTCGGCACTGATCTCGCCATCGTCGACAAGCGTCGCCCCAAGGCCGGCGTTTCCGAAGTCATGAACATCATCGGCGACGTTTCGGGCCAGGCCTGCATCCTCATCGACGATATTGTCGATTCTGGCGGAACCCTGGTCAATGCCGCCGAGGCGTTGCTGAAGGCCGGCGCCCGCGAAGTTTCCGCCTACATCACCCATGGTGTGCTTTCTGAAGGCGCCGCAGAGCGTATTGCCGCCTCAAAGCTCAAGGAACTGGTGGTCACCGACTCGATTCAGGAGACCGAGGCGACAAAAAACGCCGCCAATATCCGCCGTATCGCCATCGCGCCGCTAATCGGCGAAGCGATCGCCCGCACAGCCAGCGAACAGAGCGTTTCGAGCCTTTTCGACTAGGCAAACCGATAAATATTTTCGTCTATCCGAGACGGAAATAACGTCGTGCCTTGCTCCCCTTCCGCCTTTCCTCTATAGCCCAGCCTCATGAAGCGCTCGTCACCCCTGGAGGACGGGCGCGTATGCCGTTGTGATGACGCCATACACCAACCCAATGGATGCTTTCCATGGCTGAGACCAAAGTGCTCAAGGCACAGGCGCGTAACGGAGTGGGCAAGGGGGCCGCTCGCGAAGCTCGTCGTCAGGGACTCGTTCCCGCTGTTATCTATGGTGACAAGAAGCCCCCCGTCACCGTTTCCGTGGCCTATAAGGACGCGCTGAAGTTCATCTATGCCGGTGGCTTCAAGTCGCACGTGCTCGACCTCGACGTCGATGGCACGATCCACAAGGTCATCCCGCGTGACTACCAGCTCGACGTCGTCATGGATCAGCCGATCCACATCGACTTCCTGCGCGTCGCCAAGGGCGCCAAGATCAACGTTCAGGTTCCGGTTCACTTCGAAAACGAAGATGCGAGCCCCGGCCTGAAGCGTGGCGGTACGCTCAACATCGTCCACCACACGCTCGATCTGACCGTCGATGCGGACAACATCCCCGAATTCGTGACCGTTGACCTGACGGGCCTCGAAATCGGCGACACCGTCCACATCTCCAACATCAAGCTGCCCAAGGGCACTGCCGACCACAGCCACGAAGAAGACGTGACGATCGCGACCGTTGTCGCTCCGTCCGCTCTCAAGTCTGGCGGCGGCGTTGACGGCGAAGAAACCGCAGCCGAAGGCGAAGCTTCCGCCGAGTAATCGGCCCCAGGCTTTCCAAGCGTTCAGGGCGGCCTCCGGGTCGCCCTTTTCTTTTGCCCCTTTTGTGCGTTATGCCAGAACGCAATCCAGAACGAGCATGCCATGAAACTGCTAGTCGGCCTCGGTAATCCGGGCGGCCAATACGAAGGCAATCGCCACAATATCGGCTTCATGGCCATCGACGCCATTGCGCGCGCGAACGGCATTTCCGGCTGGAAGTCCAAACACTCCGGCCTCCTTGCTGAAGGCTCCATCGGCTCCGAGCGCGTGCTGCTGCTCAAGCCGCAGACCTTTATGAACAAGTCCGGCGACAGCGTGCAAAAGGTCGCGACCTTCTACAAAATACCGCCCGCCGACATCATCGTCTTCTATGACGAACTCGACCTTACGCCGGGCAAGGTGCGGGTCAAGGTCGGCGGCGGCAATGGCGGTCACAATGGCCTGCGCTCGATCGACCCGCAGATCGGCCTCGACTACAAGCGCGTCCGCCTCGGCATCGGCCACCCAGGCAAGGAATTCGTCACCCACCACGTCCTCGGCGACTTTGCCAAGGCGGACAAGGCCTGGCTCGAGCCCCTCCTCGACGACATCGGCCGCCACACCGGCATGTTGCTCGCGGGGGACGACGCCGGCTTCATGAACAAACTTGCGCTAGCGGCAAAGGGCGGCGAAGAGACAAAACCAGCGCCCAAAGCCCAAAGCCACATCCGCCAGGCCCGCACCAGCAAACCGCAAGTCGAAGTCCCGAAATCCGGCCCAATGGCCGACATGCTCAACAAGCTGTTCGGCAAGGGCGAGTAGCCCTAGCCTCCCTGGTGGCTCACCTTCCCCTACCGCCAAAACTAGAGACCCCGACGCTTATGCGCCGAGGTCCAATCACGATCTCAGGTCCCCAACAGCGGGAATGACGCAGAAAAAGCACCAGACCCCATCCCACCGTCATTGCCGGGCTTGTCCCGGCAATCCATTCCGTCTCCGCATCGACCACCGGGACAAGCCCGGTGGTGACGGTTGCGGTTAGTCGGCGCCTTAAGCCACGCGCTGCTTGCGCGGCCCACGGGCCCACTCAGGCAGCATGGTCCCGTGAGATTCGAGAAGATCGTCGACGAGGTTCCAGATCTGATCCAGATCGAGCTCGGCGGCCGTATGCGGGTCCATCATGGCGGCGTGATAGATATGCTCGCGGTTCTCCTCGATCAGCGCGCGGACCGTCAGCTCCTGCACATTGATATTGGTGCGGATCAGCGCGGTGAGCTGCGGCGGCAATTCGCCGATATAGGTCGGCTGCAACCCATTGTCGTCGACGAGGCACGGCACTTCAACCGCCGCATTATAGGGCAGCGAAGTGATGACCCCATTGTTGCGCAGGTTACCGTAGATCACCGAAGGCTCACCGGTCCAGACCGAGTTGACGATGGATGAGGCATATTCCTTGGACTGCTTGACCTCGATCCGGTCGGCCTTCTTGTAGTCTTCCGAAGTCTGCTTCCACTTGGCGATCTGCTCGACGCAGCGCTTGGGATATTCGTCGAGCGGAATGCCGAACTTTTCGATGATGTCTTCGCGGCCTTCCTTGATGAAGTAGGGCGTATATTCAGCGAAGTGCTCGGAGCTTTCGGTGACAAAATACCCCAGGCGCGTCATCATCTCGTAGCGCACCTTGTTCGGGCAGCGCGGATTCCAGCCTGGCTTGGGCGCGCGGCCTTCGCGATAGGCCCGGTGCAGTTCGGGATAGAGATCCTTGTAAGAGCCATCCGGCTGGCGGTGCTCGAACTTGAGATAAAAGGCCATGTGATTGATGCCGGCCGAGCGGTAGCGGATTTCCTCGTAGGGGATGTCGAGGTCGTGCGCCAGCTCCATGGCCGTCCCCTGCACCGAGTGGCAGAGGCCCACCTGCTTGATCGTCGGATACTTTTCCGAGATCGCCCAGGTATTGATGGCCATTGGGTTGACATATTGCAGCATGATCGCGTCCGGCGCGACCTGCAGCATGTCTTCGCAAATGCTCCAAAGATGCGGCACGGTGCGCAGCCCGCGCATGATGCCGCCGACGCCGAGCGTATCGGCGATGGTCTGGCGCAGGTTGTATTTCTTCGGCACGTCGAAATCGATGACCGTCGATGGCTCGTATCCGCCGATCTGGAAGCAGACGACGACGAAATTGGTGCCATCGAGCGCCTGGCGCTGGTTCGAGAACGTCTCGACCGTAGCCGGGACGCCGAGCGTGGCGACCAGCTTCTTGGCAATGATGGCGCTTTCTTCGAGCCGCGTCGGGTTGATGTCCATGAGGCGGATCTGGGCGCCGGCCAAGGCCGGGCGCTGCAGGATATCGCCGACGATGTTCTTCATGAACACCGAAGAGCCAGCACCAATAAAGGTGATCTTTGGATTTGCCATTTGGGAAAGTACTCCAGTCGTCAGGCGGCAATTTCGAATGCGGCGCGAACCAGCCGGGCCGTATACTCGGTTTGGGGGTTGGTGAGGACTTCGCTGACGGGCCCCTGCTCCACGATCTTGCCGTGTTGCATCACCATCACACGATGGCAAAGGGCCCGCACGACTTTGAGATCGTGCGAAATGAAGAGGTAGGAGAGACCCTTCTCGTTTTGCAGTTTGCGCAGAAGATCGATGATCTGCGCCTGAACCGAGAGATCGAGCGCCGAAGTGGGCTCGTCGAGAAGGATGAATTCGGGCTCGAGCGCGATAGCTCGGGCGATGGCGATACGCTGGCGCTGACCGCCCGAAAATTCATGCGGGAAACGGTTGAGAATGTTGTCCGGCATGCCGGCATCGCGCAGCGCCTGCCGCACGCGATCGGTCCGCTCGCGGCTATTGGCGCCGATACCGTTGACGATCAGCCCCTCGGCAATGATCTGCCCGATCGACATGCGCGGATTGAGCGAAGCAAACGGATCCTGGAACACGATCTGCATTCGGCTCCGAAGCGGCCGCATCGCCGCGCGGTCCTTGTCGTGGATCGGCTGCCCGTCGAAGAATATCTGCCCGCCCTGATTGCCAATGAGGCGGATCAGCGCCTGGCCAAACGTCGTCTTGCCCGAGCCGCTTTCGCCCACGATCCCCAGCGTCTCGTGGCGCATCAGTTTGATGTCGAGATTATCAACGGCCTTCAGTTCGAAGAAATCGGGATTGAACAGTCCACCGCGCTTAAGCGTGAAGGCAACCTTGACCTCCTTGCCTTCCAGCACCGTGTCATGCGCGCCGTCCGTCAGCGGCAGCGCCGTCCCTTTGGGCTCGGACGCGAGCAGATGCTTGGTATAGGCATGTTGCGGATTGGCAAACAGCGCCTCGGTCGCATTGTGCTCCTGCACGCGGCCGTTCTGCATCACATAGACATAGTCCGAAAACTGTCGGACCACGGTCAGGTCATGGGTGATCAGGATCACCGCCATGCCATACTTGTCTTTCAAGTCCTTGATCAGATTGAGGATCTGCGCCTGCACCGTCACGTCGAGCGCCGTCGTCGGCTCGTCCGCAATCAGCACATCGGGCCGGTTCGCCAGCGCCATGGCGATCATCACGCGCTGCCGCTGCCCACCCGAAAGCTGGTGCGGATAGTTGTTAAGACGCGCCCGCGGTTCGGGGATTTGCACTTCCTCGAGCAGCTTTTCCGCCCGGTTCATCGCCTCTGCACGCGAAACGCGATTGTGCAGATGAATGATCTCGCAGATTTGCTGACCGATCGTATAGACCGGATTAAGCGAGCTCATCGGCTCCTGAAAGATCATGGCAATGTCATTGCCGCGTAGCTTGCGCATCTGCTTGTCGCTCATGGCAACGACATTCTTGCCAGACAGCGTGATGCGCGTGTTCTTGCCGATGGTAGCCCGCTTTGTCAGCAGCTTCATCAGCGTCCGCGCCGTCACCGACTTGCCCGAACCGCTCTCCCCCACCAGCGCGATCGTCTCGCCCTTGTGCAATTGGAAGGAGACGTCGCGCACGGCATTGACGACGCCGCCCTCGACCTTGAAATCCACCTGCACATTGCGCGCGTCAAGGATCAGCTCGCGCCCATGGTTACCAAGATCGTGCCGTTCCGGAGGCGCCAAATCGATTGAAGTCATGGTCGCGTCCTCAATAGGGGTCGATCGCATCGCGCAGGCCATCGCCCAGCGCGTTGAAGGCAAAGACGGTGATGAGCACGAAGATTACCGGCGACAGGATCCAAGGATAGGAGCCGATCACCGAGAAGGTGCCGGTATCCTGCAGCATCAGCCCCCAGGAAATCAGCGGCGGCTTCACCGCAAAACCTAGGAAGCCAAGGAAGCTTTCAAGCAGCACGACGCTCGGTATCGCGAGTGTGATGGAGACGATGATGTGGCTCAACACATTGGGCAGAATATGCCGCGTGATGATGCGGCCATCCGACGAACCCACCGCGATGGCGGCGCGAACATATTCGATCCGCGCGAGGGACAAAGTCTTCGATCGCACCTCGCGGCTCAGCTGGGCCCAACCCAGCACCGCCATCACGAAGATCACGAAACTGAGAAACACATTGGAGGGCGCCGTCACCGGAATGAGCGAGGTGAGCGCGAGATAAAGCGGTAATTGCGGGAAGGCCAAAACGAATTCGACGAACCGCTGCACCCAGGCATCGAGCCGTCCGCCGATATAGCCCGAGGTGATCCCGACCAGCGTGCCGACGATCGTTGTCAGCGCCACCACGACAAGCGCAATGGTCAGCGAAATCCGCGAGCCGACAATCCCACGCGAAAGGATATCGCGGCCGAATTTATCCGTCCCGAGCAATTGCAGCGGCCGGCCATCGGTCGACCCGAAGAAATGGATGTTGGACGGAATGAACCAGAGAAAATTGTAGGAATAGCCTTGGACGAAGAACCCCGTCGGCGTCGGATTGTCGAGCACCGGCCCCGTCAGGGGCTGGAAGGTGATCGGGTCGAATTCACCCGTGTCCCCGATCGGATAGACATGCGGGATCAGGCTGAAACTGCCGCTTTGATCTTGAAAAGCCACGACATCGGGCGGCGCGAAGGGCAGGTTTGTTGCCTTGGGGTCCATCGGCGCGAAGAAATCGGCGAAGATGGACACAAAGAGCAGGAGGCCGACAAGAACCAGTCCGATCACCCCCATCGGCGAGCGCTTGAACCGGCGCCAGACGAGCGCAGCGTAAGTCTCGTTGCCAGAGCCGAACCGGCCAACGACCGGCGCGACATCGGCTTCTTCGGCCGGGGTCGGCACGGGTCCGCCTGCGGTATCGGTCGGCAGCGGGATCGAGGAATGGATATCGGTCTTGCTCATTCCGCTTTACCTCCCAGGCGAATACGCGGATCGAGGGCGACAAGCAGCAGATCGGCGATGATATTGCCGATGATCAGCGTCGTCGCCAGCACCAGCATGAAGGTGGCGGTGACATAGACGTCGCCCACACCCATCGAGCCCACAATCGCCGGTCCGACGGTCGCGAGCCCGAAAACGATGGCGACTTCAATTTCGCCGGTCAGCATGTAAGGCAGAACCACGCCCTGATAGGCCACAAGCGGATGCAATGCATTCGGCACGGCGTGCTTCATGATCACGGCGCCTTCCGGCAGGCCCTTGGCGCGCGCGGTCTCGACATATTGGGAATTGAGCACGTCGAGCAGGTTGGCCCGCATCACGCGCATATTGTATGCCAACCCGCCGAAGGTCGCGATGAACACCACTGGCCAGACATGCCGGACGAGGTTGACGAATTTGTCCCAGCTCCAGGGCGCCCCGCCATAGCGGGCCGAAAAGAACATGCCCACTTCGCTGACGTTGAGTTTGAAGACCAGGAGATAGAGAATGATGATCGCGAGCAAAAACCGCGGGATCGTCATGCCGAGAAAGGACACGATGCCAAGGAGCGTGTCGGCCCAGGAATATTGGCGCGTTGCCGCAACGATACCGAGACCGATGCCAAGCACCGAGGCCAGCACGTGGCACACCAGCGCCAGCGCGATCGTGGCCGGAAGCCGTTCCATCACCACCTGCCCGACGGGCTTGTTGTAAAAGAACGAGTGACCGAAATCGAAGCGCGTCACGATGCCGGTAATCCAGCGGAAATATTGCACGATGATCGGATCGTTGAGGCCATTGGCCTGGCGATAAAGCTCAGCCTGTGCTTCGGCCTGTGGCGCAGGAACGCCGCCCTGATTGATGAGCATCGAGCGGATCGTATCGCCATAGTCGCCCGGAGGCGCCTGAATGATGGCGAAGGTCACGACGCTGAGCAGGAACAGCAGCGGGATCGCGCCCAATATTCGGAATGCTAGAAATCGAAGCATGAAGGCCTCTTGGAAACTTCAGGACCCATACTCGGCGGCAGGCGAACCCGCCGCCGAGGGGTAATGGAGGGGCAGACCGCGCCGCCCCTCGCCGCTTGGGTCAGACGGGACCTGCGCCGCCCGGCTTGCCCGGCAGGGTTTCCGGATGCAGCTCGTAGTCGCCCTGCTTGTCTTCAGGCACGAAGACGCGCTCGCGGATGATGTTGTCTTCTGCCCAATTGAACATGAAGATCGGTGCACCAGCCGGGATATTGGCAAAGCGCTTGTTGATGATCAGTGCACCCGGATACTGGGTCAGACCCACCGAGTAGACGTTCTCGGTGTAGATCCGCTGATACTGCTTCATCAGTTCGGCGCGTTCGGCATTGTCGCTGGTCGCGATGAACTTGTTGACCACATCGACCAGTTCCTGCTCGAAGGGCAAAAGGTCCAGCGTGCCATCGGTACCGGCGCGGTGGAAGTAGCTGGTGCGCGGACCCGTCGGGGCCAGCGAGGCAGTGCCCTGTACCACCGAGACCATTTCCGAACCCTGGCGCTCGACGCTCCAGTCGAACTGACCGGCCTGAGCCATGTCGTCACGTGCCGTACCGGACTGGAAGTTGGCGATCACGCGGATTCCCAGCGCTTCCATCTGCGCGATCACGCCTTCAGCGAGGTTGGTGTCCGTGCCGTAGTCGGTATTGGCGAGCAGCGTGATTTCCACATCAGCGCCGCCAGCGGTGCCTTCGGGGAAGTTGCGGATGCCATTGCCATCGGTATCGACGAGGTTCAGTCCATCGAGCAGCGTGTTTGCCGCTTCTATATTGTACGGATAATAGACCGTCGATGCCTTATCGTAGTAGGTCGTCCCGGCATAGAGGCCGCCCGGATAGATGGCGGTGAAAGGACCGCGGACCAGCGATTCACCCAAGCGCTGGCGGTCAACGGCGATCGTGACGGCCTTGCGGAAATCCAAGTTGCGATTGAGTTCGCGGACGGCTTGGCCGCGCGCGTCGGGTTCACCCCAGCCATTGGCCGAGAAGTTCATGCGCAGTGCATAGCCGATAGTACGTGCACCGAACTGGAGACGCGCTGGAGCGGTGTCTTCTGCCGAGCGACGCAGCGCTTCGACATAGCTTTCGGCCTGTTCGAGGTTCGAGAAGTCGCCTGAACCGGCAACGGCCTGAACGTCGCGGTCGGCCCATGTCGAGAGGCGATAGTGCATCTCGTTGAGATAGGGCAACTGGTTGCCGTTTTCGTCGACCTTCCAATAATAAGGATTACGCCGCATGACGATGATGTCATCCGGGCGATATTCGACGGGCACCCAGGCGCCCATCACCGGAATATTCATATATTCGGGCGGGAAGGCGTTCTTGTACTCTTCGTAGGTATTGTCTGGATTGTATTTGGGGTGCTGCGGCTTGAGGATATGGCTCGGGCCGGGGCAGAAAGTGCCATAGGCCATCGCATAGAGATATTGCGTCGGCCGGACGTCCTTGAAAGTCCACTTGATGGTATAGGGATCGACTTCTTCAAGCGTCGTGCCGACACCGAAGGTTTCTGGCGTCGCGCCGTTGAGCGGAGACACGTTGGGATCGTTGACGTTGTCGTTCCAATAGAACATCACGTCTTCCGCATCGAACGGGTCGCCGTCAGACCATTTTGCGCCCTCGATGAGGTGCATGGTCAGTTCGTGCCCGTCCTCGGACCATTCCCAGCTCTTGGCCAGGTTCGGCATCGGCTCGAGTTCTTCGGCTTTGACCTCGAACAGGGGCCCCGTGCGCGTCAGACATTCGGAAAGGCCGATATCGATGCCGCCCCAGCCCTGGCTCTGCCCGCCGATATAGTTCCAGCCTTCCGGCCGGCCGCCGATCACGTGGCGCATCGTGTCGCCATAGACCCCGATTCCATCGGGCATATTGCCCGCCTTATAGACCATCGGCTCCTTGGGTAGGCGCTCGGCCACCGGCGGCAGCGTGCCGGCCTCGACATATTTCGAGGTGACCCAGTCGGGCTCGTGATATTCCGGCAGCGCCTTATATTCGAGAATGTCGCTGATGGACACAAACACCGGCTCGCTCTGCGCGGCGAATTCCGGCGGATCCGGCAGCTCGCCCGTCAGTTCCTGTGCGGGCAGCGCCAGCATGGAGACGGATAGCAAAAGGCCTGC
Organism: Devosia soli; assembly: GCF_000970455.1. Classification (GTDB taxonomy): domain Bacteria; phylum Pseudomonadota; class Alphaproteobacteria; order Rhizobiales; family Devosiaceae; genus Devosia; species Devosia soli. The sequence continues at coordinate 586,656 of NZ_LAJG01000014.1, forward strand.
CCCGCCAAGGGCATAGATTGGCTTTCTCAATAGAACCTCCCTTCGCAACAGGGCAGCTTGATGCGCAACGAGCCAGTCACTCCCACTAGCCCACGACCCCGTGCATGATCCCAACCTACGACTTGCCAGCGCCGAAGCAATCCGGAATGATAGAGACTAATTCCGGTTTTCTAAGAACCTGTAGGGATAAGTATGATTGTTGGCGATCTGCCGGCGCCCACACGCCAGCGCGAAAAGGCGCCCCGCCCGACCCCGCGCCCGGACCGCAGCTTTTACGCTTCGGGTAAGGCCTTCGGCCGCTTCGGAATTCGAGCTTTCCCGCCTCAGATCATGGCGGCGCCGCATAGCCATGGTCATATCGAGTTCAACTGGCTGACCAGCGGGCACATGGACTATGTCTTCGATGGCGGACCAGTCACGGTCGAGGCCAATCGGCTTGTCGCCTTCTGGGCCGGCATCCCGCACCAGACCGTGGCGCTGCACGATATCGGCGAGGGCCGGCAGCTCAACATCTACCTGCCGATGGACGCGTTTCTCGAAATGCCGCAGCTCGGCCGGCTGACCGAAACGCTGATGGGCGGCGGCGTCATCCAGTTAACCCCCGAATGCATCGGGCTCGATACGTTGGAACGCTGGCACGGAGACTATCGGAGCGGCAGTTCACTCCGCACCGACCTGGTGCGCGCCGAAATCGGCACCATGTTTCGCCGCGCGGCAATCACAGGTTGGGATACCCTGCTCCCGGCCTGGCTCGAAAAATCCGGTACGCGCACGCGAACCACCACGCCGGTGCGCTACGTGGTTCGCATGGTACGGCACATCGTCGAAAACATCACCGACCCGCTCTCAGCCGAAGATATTGCCCGCGTCGTCGGTCTTCACCCCAATTACGCGACGAACCTCTTCACCAAGGTCATGCACATCTCAGTGCAGAAGTTCGTCACGCGCATGCGCCTGATTCGCGCGCGCAGCCTCTTGTTCGATGGCAGCCTCTCCATCGCCAATGTCGCTTTCCAGTCTGGCTTTGTCAGCCAGACCCAGTTTTACGAGCATTTTCGAAAGGCCTATGGCATGACGCCGAGCCAGATGCGTAAAGATACGATCGGCTAGACCCGCTCTTCCCAGATCTTTGCCACCTCGACGATTGTGGCGACGGCCTTTTCCATATCCTGGCGGCTGATCCATTCGAGCGGCGAATGGAAGGCATGGCCACCGGCAAAGATATTGGCTGTGGGAAGACCCATGAAGGAGAGCCGCGAGCCATCGGTGCCGCCACGAATCGAGCTGAGTTTCGGCTCCATGCCTGCCCGGCGAACCGCTTCCACAGCGTTTTCAACGATCTGCGGATATTGGTCGAGAACCTGCTTCATGTTGCGATACTGCTCGCGCACGCTAATCGCGTAGGTGGAACCAGGATAATTGGCGAGCACAGCCTTGGCGATATCCTCGACCATGGCGTGCTTTTCGCGCAGTCCTTCTTCGGTGAAATCGCGGACGATCATCGCGATGTCCGCCTTCTCCATCGATCCGCTGATAGCGACCGGATGGACGAAACCGTCGCGGCCTTCCGTTGCTTCCGGCGAGACGTTACGCGGCAGGCGCGCGACGATTTCCCCGGCAATCTTGATGGCGTTTTCCATCCGGCCCTTGGCAAAGCCGGGATGCATGGCGACACCCTTGATGGAAATATCGAGACCATCGGCGGAGAAGGTTTCGTCTTCGACGGTGCCGGCGGTTTCGCCATCCATGGTATAGGCAAAGTCCGCGCCCAGGGTCTTAAAATCGACCTTGTCGACGCCGCGACCGATTTCCTCGTCCGGCGTAAACAGCAGTTTGATTGTACCGTGGCGGATCGACTTGTCCTTGAGCAGGATTTCGGCGGCCGTCACGATCTCGGCAATCCCCGCCTTATCGTCGGCGCCGAGCAGGGTCGTGCCGTCCGTCGTGATCAGGTCATTGCCGAGCTGATTGGCGAGCTCCGGATGATCGGCCACACGGATGACCCGGCTCGTATCACTCACCAGCGTGATGTCGCCGCCGGCATAGTTGCGGATGATCTGGGGCTTGACGCCAGTGCCCGAAAAATCGGGCGCCGTATCGACATGAGAGCAGAAGCAGATGACCGGCACGGTCTTGTCGGTATTGGCCGGGACGGTCGCATAGACATAGCCATTCTCGTCCATATGCGCATCGCTTAGCCCGATCGCCTGCAGCTCGGACACGAGAAGGCGCAGCAGATCCTTCTGCTTTTCGGTCGAGGGCTGGGTAGGAGACGCTCCATCCGACTGGGTATCGATGACCACATAGCGGAGGAAACGATCGAGGACGGTATCGGTCATGGGGCATCCTGGCTAAATCACTGGTGCAAGACTTAGCCCGGCAAAGCGCGCCCGGTCCAGCCGGGCGCGTGAACGATTATAAAGCTGCCTGGTAGATGGCGAGGATATCGGTCTGGGTCATCGGGCGCGGATTGTTGTCGATCAAACGCTTGATGGCGAAGGCTTCCTCGGCCCAAAGCGGAAGCTGGGCCTCCTTGGCCCCATGGTTCTTGAGGCTCATGTCGACACCGAGAGACCGGCAATAGTCGTGCGCCCTATCAACAACAATGCGTTCATCGGCAGGGCTCGAAAGCCCGAGAGCTTTTAGTACAGCCGCCGTCTTTTCAGGCCGAGTGCCGGCATTGAAGGCAAGGACATGCGGAAAGATGATCGCATTGGCAAGGCCGTGCGGGAGCTTGAGACGCGTGCCGAGCGGATAGGCGAGCGCATGGCCGCCGGCCGTGTTGACCGGCCCAAGGCAGATGCCGCCATAGTAGGAGGCGAGCATCATGCCCGCGCGCGCTTCGGTATCGGTGCCATCGGCAACGGCGCGCTTGAGATATTTCCCCACGAGTTCGATCCCGAGGCTCGCATAGCCATCGATCAGGGGATGAGCCTTGATACTGGTATAGGCTTCAACGCAGTGGGCGAGAGCATCGACGCCGGTGGCGGCAGTCACGGCCGAAGGAACCGAATAGGTCAGTTCCGGGTCGAGCACAGCAATATCGGCCAGCATATGTCGGCTTTCGATCGCGAGTTTGGCCAGCGTCTCGGGATTGGTGACGAGCGAACGGATGCCCGCTTCCGAACCCGTTCCGGACGTGGTGGGCACCTGGGCGAGCGCAGTGCGGCGGCCGTTGACCTTATTGACGCCGACGACGTCGAGCACGGTTTGCTCGCTGTCCCAGAGGACGGCGACGAGCTTGGCGACGTCCATGACAGACCCACCGCCAAGGCCAATGACGAGATCGGGCCTTAAGACACGGGCGGCCTCGAGCACGGCGTTTACTGCCGGAAGATCGGGCTCGGGTGGAATATCGGTAAAGGTTTCAACGGCGCCGTTAAGGCCGATGCGATCGACAAAGCCGACCGTTGGTGCCATGGCGACAACGAAAACGCGGCCGTACCCTTCGGCCCAATCAGCAAGGCGCGAGACGGCGCCGGCGCCAATTTCAAGGCGGGCTGGCTGCACCAGCGTGATCGGCCGTGCCATGGAGAGGATCGTGTCAGGCATTTTCCTGCGCCTCCAGCTCAGCCATCTTCGCCCAGACCTTGTCGAGTTCGACACCGGTCAGTTCAACCAGCGGCGGACGGACGCGCGTCCAGCCGGCGTGGTTGCGGCGCTTGGCGAGCATGGCCTTGATGGTCGGCAGCTGCACATAAGCGTTAGAGAGATCGCGCCAGGCATTGATGCGCGCCTGTGCGGCGTCGACTTCTGCCGATTTGGTTTCGTCGAACCAGTTGTCGAAGACGACGCGCAGATGTTTGCCGATAAGATTGGAACTCGAGGTGATGCACCCTGCCCCGCCCGAGCGCAGCAGCGGCAGCATGAACGGGTCGGCGCCAGCAAGGACGGAGAAATCCTGGAAGGCCGTGGCGAAGGCCTCCATGCTTTCGATCTTGCCCGAAGAATCCTTGACGCCGACGATGACGCCGGGAAACGCCTCGCGGAGGCGCGCCGTCAGTTCAAGCGAAATGCCGATCTGGGCGATGGGCGGGATGTGGTAGAGAATGACGCGCAGGTCATCGCTGCCGACGCCTTCAATGAGTTCGGCATAGAAGCGGAAAAGGCCTTCGTCGCTTACCCCCTTGTAATAAAAGGGTGGGAGGACGACGCAGGCTTTTACACCGGCTTCGACTGCGTATTTTAAGAGCGTGACGCTATCCGGAACATTGGTCTGCGACGTGCCGGGGAGCAGGCGCTGCGGATCAAGCCCCGCTGCGATGACCTTTTCCAAGAGTTCTTGGCGCTGAGCGATGCTGAACGAGTTCGCTTCGCCGGTAGTGCCGAGAAGCGCAACACCATCGCAGCCTTCCTCGATCAGCGCCCTGCAGTGGGCGGCGAAGGCGGCGTGGTCGGGCGCGCCATTTTCAAGGACGGGCGTGGCCGAGGCGCAGAAGACGCCGGAGACGGGGAGGTTCTTGGCGGGATTCATGACTTCTTCCCCGAAACGAGCCGTCGCGCATAGGCGATGGCGGACTGCATATTGGTGTGGTTGGCCTTGCCGGTGCCGGCGATGTCGAAGGCCGTGCCGTGATCGACCGAGGTGCGGTCGATCGGGAGGCCGAGCGAGACGTTGACGGCGGTGTCGAAGGCGACGAGCTTGATCGGGATGTGGCCCTGATCGTGATATTGCGCGACGACGAGGTCGAAGGCGCCGTTATAGGCGCGGTGATAGACAGTGTCGGCCGAGATCGGGCCGACGACATTGATGCCTTCGGCTTTGGCCTGCGCTACGGCGGGGACGACCTGCAGATCGTCTTCATTGCCGAATAGACCGCTTTCGCCGCAATGGGGATTGATGCCTGCTACGGCAATGCGCGGATTGTCGTAGCCGATGCGCTTGAGGTGGTCGTTGCCCATGCGGATGGTGGCGAGGATGCGCTCGGGCGTGGCGCGGTCGATGGCGGTTTTGAGCGACACGTGGGTCGAGACGTGGATCACCTTTAGGCGATCCGAGCCAAGCAGCATCCAAGCGGTCTTTTGACCGGTCAGGTGCGCCAACATGCCGGTGTGGCCGTCATAATGGTGACCGGCAAGGTTCAGCGCTTCCTTGTTAATCGGGGCAGTGACGATACACCCGATCGCACCAGCCTCAGCGTCGCGGACAGCTTTCTCGATGAAGCGGAAGGCGGCGTCGCCACCGCGCGGATCGAGCTTGCCCCAAGGCAGAGGGCCGCCTTCGATGGGAAGGTCGACGACGAGGCCTTGGAGATCGAGCGCCACGCCAACGGCATCGCGGGCTTTTTCAAGCGTCGCCAGATTGCCGTATAGGCGGGTGCGGGCGCGGTCTTCGGCGCTCATTTCTGCGAGCGCCGTGACCGAAATCTCGGGACCGACGCCAGCCGGGTCGCCCATGGTAATGCCGATGATGTCGCTCACGAGTGTTCTCCGTCGATCCATCCCGCGGGGAGACGGACATATTTGATGGCGCGCCGGAAGTAGGTGTAGGCGACGTGCAATGCGCCGTCCGCCCCTTCCAGCAGATAGGGATAGGACAGTTCCTTATTCCGCCCATCGACGGAATTGTTCGAAAGGCACGTGCCGGGGCTGTCGTCGATGATGCGGCGGATGGGCCAGGTGAGGCCGCCATCGGTCGAGACGCACAGAGTCATGGGCGCGCGGGGCACGCCCCAAATCGGCGAGCAGCCGCCGGTAGCGTCAGGGCGGTCGTCGCCTTCTTCGATTTCGTCATAAAGCGAGGCGCGGCGATCCGATGAAGTGGCTGATGAAATCGGGTTGCAGACCATGGCAAGGCGGCCATCGGCCAGGCGAATGACGTTGATGGACGAATTGTTGTTGGGCACATCGGTCGGCGCTGGCGCGGACCAGGTCACGCCACCATCGAGGCTTTCAGACCGATGCACGAAGTCGGACTGGCGGCGGCGGTAGAAGGCGACCATGTGATCGCCATCGAGCGGCACGATCGTCATGTGCACAGACCCTATCGAACCGGAGACCTCGGACATGGTCCAAGACTGGCCTTCGTCGGTGCTTACGGCGACGGCGGCCGTGTCGTGGCTGCCGTTCCAGCGTTGGCCAGGACGTGAAATGCAGCGGAAGATTGGCATCATCCAGGCGCCGTCACTGCGGCGCACGAAGCGGCCGCGGATGAAACTGCCGAGGGGCAGGTCCAGATCGCGCGGCTCAGCGCCGGACAATGCGCCGTTTTCGACCGAGATTGGGCGGGCGCGGAGGAGGCATTCGTCCTGATTGCCTGAGGGTTGGGCGGTGTGAAAAAGCTGCCACTCACCCTTGCCGTTGCGCCAGAGGACGGGATTCTGTTCCGAACGATCGGGATCGTGGCTGAGGCGCACTGACGGACCCCAGCTGTCGGCACCGGAGGCGAGGGTTGTGCCATAGATGGAGATGTCGGATTTGCCTTCGAGCGTGCCGCCGAACCAGAGGCAGGCGAGCGCACCGTCGTCCAACAATTCGATGAAGGCAGCATGGTTCTGAACCATGGGCGAAGGCAGGAAGGCTTCGAAGCGCCCACCGCCAACATCGGTCAGGCGACCATCCATCCGAGCCGCGATTTCGTCCGGCGACATGCCTCTCCCCTTCTTCTAGTTGGGCCGCAAACTTCACTCACCGTTATATGTTGTCAAGTTCTTATTAGAACCATTTGACAATCTACAATGGTTTGAATCAGGAAATAACCTCTATTTTGCAACGCTTTAGACTGAGTTATAAAACAGATTTGGAAAGCCTTAAAATTTTGGTTTGACAACTATTGGCACAATGGAGTTAGTTTTGTCCAAGGAAGGACGCAGTCCATCCGGAGGATATTTGCATGGGCGCTCCCCGCAGCGGCGCCTGTGACGCGTCTAGCTGCGACGGGAGGTTACATTGTTGCTTAAGCCGATTCTGGTTGGCGCCCTGCTGGCGTCGACGACCATCGCCCCTGCCCTCGCGCAGGCTGATACCGACATCACCGTGGTGCTGAGCGAAGAGCTCGACCTCGTCGAGCCCTGCATGGCAACGCGCTCAAATATCGGCCGCGTCATCCTGCAGAACATCAGCGAAACGCTCACCGAACTCGACGTCCGCGGCGACAAGGGCTTGATGCCGCGCCTTGCTGAATCATGGGAAGATAAGGGTGACGGCACCTGGCAGTTCAAGCTGCGCGAGGGTGTGAAATTCTCCGACGGCACGGACTTCGACGCCAATGACGTCAAGCACTCGTTCGATCGCGTCTTCTCGGACCAGATCACCTGCGAAAGCAAGCGCTACTTCGCTGACACGGCCCTGACCTTCAACGTCGTCGATGACCATACGATCGATATCAAGGCCGAGCCGGCTCAGCCCGTTCTGCCGCTGCTCATGAGCCTTGTGACCATCGTTCCCTCGGAAACGCCGATGGAATTCGTGCGCGATCCGATCGGTACCGGCCCCTATAAGCTCACCGACTGGACGGCCGGCCAGCAGATCGTTCTCGATCGCCGCGACGACTATTGGGGCGAACAGCCCGAAGTCACCAAGGCGACCTATGTGTTCCGCTCCGAGCCAGCCGTTCGCGCCGCAATGGTCGAAGCCGGCGAAGCCGATATCGCGCCGCAGATCACGGCGGAAGTTGCCACAAATCCGGCAACTGACTTCAGCTATCTCAATTCCGAAACAGTCTACCTGCGCATCGACAACCAGGACGCGCCGACCAATGACATTCGCGTCCGCAAGGCGATGAATGCCGCGATCGACCGCGAAGCCTTCATCGGCACCGTGCTGCCGGAAGGCACTGAACTGGCCGTTGCCATGGTGCCGCCGACGACCCTTGGCTGGAACGCTGAACTGAGCCCGCTGGCCTATGATCCGGAACAGGCCAAGAAGTGGCTGGAAGAAGCCAAGGCCGATGGCGTCGATACGAGCCTGCCGATCGAAATCATCGCCCGCACCGAAAACTTCCCCAACGTCACGGAAGTCGCCGAAGCGCTGACTCAGATGCTGACCGATGTCGGCTTCAACGCCACGCTGCGCATGGTGGAAGTTGCCGAACACGAGCAGTATTATTCCAGGCCCTACCCGGAAAGCGAAGGCACGCGCCTGGTTCTCGCCCAGCACGACAATAGCCGCGGCGACCCGGTCTTCTCGATGTTCTTCAAGTATGACAGCCAGGGTACGCAGTCCGGTGTGAATGACCCCAAGGTCGACGACCTGATCGCCCGCGCTTCGGCGGCTACCGGCGACGAACGTGCTGCGCTCTGGTCCGAACTGTTCAAGTATGTCCACGACGACATCGTCGCCGACGTCCTCCTGTTCCACATGGTTGGTCTCAGCCGCGTCAGCGAACGTCTCGACTTCACCCCGACCATCGCAACCAATCAGCAGCTGCAGCTGAGCGAAATCGGGTTCAAGTAAGGCCCGTTCCAAGGTCTTGATCTGGAAGTGCCGGGGGTTTCTCCGGCACTTCTGCAATTGAAAGCAAATCTTGGGTGACCGGCATGACCAAAATGATCGGACAGCGCGCAATAGCCAGCCTTCTCTCCCTTTTGGGTTTGATGATCCTGGTGTTTTTTCTCTCGCGCTTGACTGGTGACCCGGCTGTTCTCTTCCTGCCGATCGACGCGACCGAAGAGATGAAGCAGCAATTCCGAGCTCTCCACGGGCTCGACCTGCCGCTGATCGAGCAATTCGCCCGCTATGTCTGGGACCTTCTGCATTTCGATTTCGGCGAGAGCCTGCGCAAGGCGCGACCGGCCATCGACGTCGTGCTGGAAGCCTATGCTTGGACCCTGCCGTTGGCGCTGATCACCATGGGCCTCGTCATCACGACAGCAATCGTTCTTGGCTCGCTCGCGGCCTTCAATGTCGGCGGGTTCTTCGATCGGCTGGTGTCCATCGTGTCCCTCGTCGGCGCTTCGGCTCCGGACTTCTGGATCGCTATCGTGGCCATTGTCGTCTTCTCGATTGGCCTTGGCTGGGTGCCGACATCGGGCGTCGGTACGCCGCTCCACTGGGTTCTGCCGATTGCCGTTCTCTTCATCCGCCCCTTCGGCCTCGTCGTGCAGGTGGTGCGTGGCTCGATGCTGTCAGCGCTCGGCGCGCCCTATGTGAAGACGGCCCGCGCCAAGGGCGTCAAAAACCTGCCGCTGATCTTCGTTCACACGCTGCGCAACGGCATGCTGCCCGTCATCACCGTGATCGGCGACCAGGCCGCCGCGCTTCTGAATGGAGCGGTGATCGTCGAGACTATCTTCGGCTTTCCCGGCGTCGGCAAGCTGATGATCGACTCCATCCTGCAGCGCGATTTCAACGTGGTGCTCGCCGCCATCATGGTCACTGCCGTCGCCATCTTCATCATGAACATCCTGATCGATCTGGCCTATGGGCTGCTCGATCCGCGGATTCGGCACTAGGAGTGCATCATGGCTGACCTTTCGATCGCCAAGCCCGCTCCCGAAACCGCGCGCGGACCCAATCTGTTCTCGATGCTCTGGCGCGACAAGCTGGCGTTTGTCGCAGCCGTCGTTCTGCTGCTGATCGTGCTGTTTGCACTCTTCGGGCCTTCCTTGCTGGGAGATCTGGCGACCAAGCAAAACCTGCGCGGCCGCAATTTCCCGCCCTTCAGCTTCGAGCGCGGCTGGGAATTCTTCCTCGGCGGGGATTCGCTCGGGCGCCCCATGCTGGCGCGCATGATCGTTGCCGCGCATTCGACCATACTGATTGCCGCCGGCACGGTGCTTTCTGCGATGGTCGTGGGCGCGGGGCTCGGGCTTGTTGCCGGCTATATGGGCAAGACCACCTCGCAGGTGATCATGCGGCTTGCCGACGTCATCATGAGCTTCCCTTCGCTCCTGATCGCCGTCGTGGTGCTCTATGTGCTGGGGCCCTCGATCCCCAACATGATCCTCGTCCTCGCCATCACCCGCATCCCGATTTACCTGCGCACAACGCGCGCTGAAGTTTTGGAAGTGCGCGAGCGCATGTTCGTGCAGGCGGCAACGGTCATGGGCGCGAGCCATGCCCGCATCATTCTGCGTCACATCCTGCCCGTCGTCGCACCGACGCTCGTCACCATTGCAACGCTCGACTTCGCCTTCGTCATGCTGGCCGAATCCTCGCTTTCCTTCCTCGGCATCGGCGTGCAGCCGCCCGATATCACCTGGGGCCTCATGGTGGCGCAGGGCCGGCCCTATCTCAACACCGCTTGGTGGCTGGCCTTCTGGCCGGGCCTGATGATCGTCATCACCGCCCTCTCGCTCAACCTCTTGTCCAACTGGATGCGTGTCGCGCTCGACCCCGCGCAGCGCTGGCGCCTTGAAACAAGGAAGACCAAGAATGTCTGAGCCCCTGCTGAGTGTAAAAAATCTCTCAGTCGATTTTCACACCGCCCGCGGCACCGTCCATGCAGTCAAAAACGTCTCCTGGTCGATCAGCCGCGGCGAAACGCTCGCGATCCTCGGGGAAAGTGGATCCGGCAAGTCGGTTTCGGCCAATGCGGTGATGAACCTTCTCGATATTCCGCCCGCCGAGATCGTCTCGGGCGAAATCATCTATGAGGGCAAGGACCTATTGAAGGTCGACTACGAGACGCACCGGGCGCTTAATGGCAAGAAGATCGCCATGATCTTCCAGGACCCGTTGGGCCATCTCAACCCCGTCTATACCGTTGGATGGCAGATCGTGGAAATGATGACAGCCCATGGCCGACCTGCCGACATGGCGCGCGCCCGCGCCCTGGAGCTGATCAAGCGTGTGGGCATCCCTGAGCCTGAAAAGGCGATGGGCAAGTATCCGCACCAGTTTTCCGGCGGCCAGCGCCAGCGGTTGATGATCGCCATGGCGCTGATGCTCAAGCCCGATATCCTGATCGCTGACGAGCCGACCACGGCGCTCGATGTGACTATCCAGGCCGAAGTGCTGGCGCTGCTCAAGGAATTGCAGGCCGAAACCGGCATGGCGCTGGTTTTGATCACCCATGATCTCGGTGTCGTCGCCGAAATCGCCGATCGCGTCGTCGTCATGAACAAGGGCGAAATCGTCGAGGCAGGCCTAACCCGCGAGGTCTATCACAATCCCAAGCATGCCTATACGCGCAAGCTGATCGATGCGGCGCCGGGCAAGGGCGAAATTAAGCTGCTCGATCCGGCGGCGCCGCTGTTGCTCGATGCGAAAAAGCTCAACAAGACCTATGGCAGTTTCGCTGCGCTTAAGGATGTGTCGCTAACGCTGGCGCGCGGCCAGAGCCTCGCGGTCGTCGGGGAAAGCGGTTCAGGCAAATCGACCCTGGCGCGCACGCTTCTTCGGCTTGAAGAGGCCGATAGCGGCGAAGCGCTCTGGAAGGGCCGTGATCTCATCACTATGGGCCGCAGCGAACTTCTGGGCGTGCGTCGGCAAATCCAGATGGTGTTTCAGGACCCGACGCAATCGCTCAATCCGCGCATGTCCGTCTATCAGCTGATCGCCGAAGGCTGGGATATTCACAAGCTGATGCCGGACAAGAGCAAGCGCCGGGCCAAGGTCATAGAGCTTTTGGAACAGGTTGGGCTATCCGCCGAACATGTAGATCGCTATCCCCATCAGTTCTCGGGCGGTCAACGCCAGCGCATCGCCATTGCCCGCGCCCTGGCGCTTGAGCCGGAACTGATCATCTGCGACGAGGCGGTATCGGCGCTCGACGTGTCGATCCAGGCCCAAGTGATCGCGCTGCTCGACGATTTGCGGCAGCGGCTGGGGATTTCGTTCTTGTTTATTGCGCATGATCTCGGCGTCGTGCGTGATTTTGCCGATACGGTCATCGTGATGAAATCGGGCGAGATCGTCGAGCGCGGTCCGACAGCCCAGATTTTCGAGGCGCCGCAGCATCCCTATACGCAGCGTCTGCTGGCCGCCAATCTCGATCCTGATCCGGATGTGCAGGCCGAAAGGCGTGCCAGCCTGACCCATGGTTGAGCGGGTAATCATTGCCGACGACTTAACCGGCGCGCTCGATGCCGCAGCACCCTTCGCAATGCGGGGAATGTCGACTTCGGTAGCACTGGGCGTCGCTGCCCTGTCCGAGGCGATCGCGTCGGGCGCACATATCGTCGGCATCTCGACTGATAGCCGCGAAATGGCGCCGGAGGCCGCCCGCGATACGGTCCGTGGTGTTGTCGGTGCCTTGCCGCCTGGTACGCCGCTCTTCAAAAAAGTCGACTCCCGCTTCAAGGGCAATATTGCCGCCGAGCTTGACGCAATTCCCCATCGACGCAGTCTGGTCGTGCCAGCCATTCCCGCCTTTGGGCGCTGGATGAAGGGCGGCAAGATCGGTGGGTTTGGGGTCGCCGAGCCGATCGACGTAGCAACACGTCTCGGCCGTCATGCCGCCAAGGCCTTGCTGCCCGATATCTTGGGCCAGGACGACATCGAACGCGCCATCGAGCAGCAATTCGACCTCCCTATTGGCGCGCGCGGTCTCGCTGAAGCCATGGCCAAGGCGATGGCACCAAAAGGCCAGCAGCCGGATATTTCGCTACCAAAGGGACAAGTATTTTGCGTTATCGGCTCGACCGATCCGATAACACTCGCACAACTCGACCTGCTTCGAGCGCAGCATGCGGACATCCGCTATCTCGCAGCGCCGAACGGGCATGGCAAAGAGGCGCCAGGCGCGACGGCCATTACGATCGTCCAGGCAACGCCCGGCCAGGCGCCGGTAGACGGCAAGTCCGTGGCGACGGCGCTTGGCGAAACGCTCGCCCGCCTGTCCCCTGCCGACGGTTCAATGCTGATCCTTTCCGGCGGCGCAACGGCTCAGGTCATTCTTGAGCAGTTGGGCATCGGTGTTCTCGAAGTCCTGGGGGAAGCTTTACCGGGCCTGCCCATTGCCAGGGCCGGAGGCTTGACTGTGATCACTAAATCGGGCGGTTTTGGCGATCCGGATTCGCTCGTCCGATTGACCGCCCCATATCTCAGCGCCGGGAGCTCAGTGCAGAACCATGTCTGATAGTCTGACCGGGCGCCGCAACCTTGCCGATACGGTATTTGAACGCATCCAGCGCGCCATAAAATCCGGCGCCTATGGCGTCGACGAGCGCCTACCGACCGAACATGCCCTGGCCGCCGAATTCCAAGTGTCGCGGCCCGTCGTGCGCGATGCGCTGCAGCGGCTCAAGGATCAGGGCCTCATCTATTCGCGCCGTGGCGCCGGCAGTTTCGTGCGCGAACAGGGCATTCGCGAGCCGCTCGGCTTCGGGCAGATGGAGAGCCTCTCCGACCTCCAGCACTGCTATGATTTCCGCCTGACCATCGAGCCGCAGGCCGCAGCCATGGCGGCAACGCGCGCGACTCCCGAAGCGCTGGAAAAGATCCGCTCTGCTCTCAATCTCCTGCGCGATGCGACCAACCGGCAGGCCCACCGCGCCGATGCTGACTTCATGTTTCACCTCAGCATCGCCCAGGCCTCCGGAAACCCCTATTTCGTCACCGCGATGCAGGCACTTGAAGAGCATATCGCTGTCGGCATGCGGCTCCATGGGCTGTCGCTCAAGAGCACCCAGGGCGGGCTCATGCATGTGCTTGTCGAACACACGGCAATCTTCGAGGCTGTGCGCGATCACAATGCCGATCTCGCAATGCGGCTGATGCGGGAGCATCTGGCGGGTTCGCGCCATCGCCTCTTTGCGACAGAAATCCCGTCTACGCCCTAGGCGCTGGTCTGCTAGTCCTCGTTGTCATCGAGCCGCGTCGTCGCGATGAACACGATGCCACCAGGATCGAAGATGATCTCGGCACTGCCGCCGGTTTCGGCCGAAAGCAACCGCTGGATCAGCTGGGTACCAAAACTGGTCTTGGTTGGCGCTTCGACTGCCGGCCCCCCGATTTCGCGCCACACAAGGCGCATCAGGCCCATGTCGTCTTTGGACCAGTCGACGTGAACGCGGCCACCGTCTTTCGAGAGCGCGCCATATTTTGTGGCATTGGTCGCCAGTTCGTGGAGCGCCAGGGCGAAAGCGGAAACCGACCGATGCGGCAGGCTCAGATCGGGCCCATTGAGATCAAATCGTTGCCGATCGTCGATCCCGAACGGCGCGAGGGTCCGTTCGATAAGAGCGCGAAGGGTTGGATCCCCAAAATCTTCGCTGATCAACAGGTCCGTTGCTGCCGCCATAGCTTGAATGCGCGCCGAGAGAACCATATTGGCGTCCTGAAGCGACGTCGCGCGCCGCAGGGTTTGGGTGGCGATTGCCTGAAGCGAAGCCAGCGTATTCTTGACCCGGTGGCTCAGCTCGCGCGCGAGCAGTGCCCGCTGCGCCTGCGCTTCGCGCCGCTCAGTGATGTCCTGCGTCGTGCCAGTGAGGAACATCGGCGTTCCGTCTTCGGCATAGCTCGCCTGCCCCCGGATCTGGACCCAGCGCATCTCGCCCGAGGGCCAGAACAGGCGATATTCGGCATCGAGCAGACTTCCGTCCGCAATGGCACTATCGATGGCCTCGAAGTGGACGACCCGGTCGTCGGGATGGATGGAGGCGCGCAATTCCTCGAGCGACAATGGCTCCTCGGGCGTACGGCCACAGATCTGCTTGCAGATATCGGACGCCGTCAACTCCATGGTTTGGAGGTTTATTGTCCAGATACCAAGCTTGCCGGCGCTCAGCGCAATGCGCAATCGCTGCTCACTCGCCTGCAATTCGGCACTGCGGCGATCTACCTCAATCTCGAGCGCATCGCGATCGCGCTGCAACTGCACGAGACGCTCGCGCTCGAGCGTCACATCGAGCTGCGAAGCAAAGAAATAGGTGAGCTGACCATCATCGCCAAACACAGGCGAAACAAGGAGGCGGTTCCAGAATCGCGTGCCGTCCTTCTTGTAGTTGAGCAGATCAAGTTCGATCGCCTCGCGCGCCCTGATGGCCTCGCGCAGGCGGGCGACATCCGCCAGGTCCGTGTCTGGCCCTTGGAGAAAGCGGCAGTTCTTTCCGATGATCTCGCTGCGGCCATAGCCGGTCAGCAGAGCGAAAGCCGCGTTGACAAAGACGATCGGATTGTCGGGCTGCCGCGGATCGGTAATGACCATGGGCATGCGCGTTGTGCGGACCGCCGAAGAAAACGGATCGGGACCGTTCCCGGCCCGCAGCAATTCGCGGACGATCCGGGCCTCTTCGGTGAAATCAGGCACGCGCAGCTCTTTTCGGTCGGCCAATTCGGTCCGTTTGAATTCTATAGCAAACGATCGCGCCGCTCCAATGTGGATTTGCCCCAATATTACGCGCGCATTTTATCGAGCCGCGATTGCATTGTTCGCCGCGACAGCGGGTGTCCCTCGGCTTGCCCAGCATTTCAGGAAATGCGACAAGTAAGGTTGACGTATAGGGAAATACGATGACCAATCCTGTCACGCAAGACCGGCGGCATTTTGAGGATCTGTCCGTTGGGGAAATCATCACGCTCGGGCATGCGACTGTGACCAGGGAGATGATCTTCGCCTTCGCGCGCGAATTTGATCCCTTGCCCTTTCACCTCGACGAAGCCGCGGCGAAAGCAAGCCTCTTGGGCGGCCTGGCATCCAGCGGATGGCAAACAGGCGCCCTGAGCCTGCGCATGCTGGTCGACAGCTTCCTCTCCAAAATCGCATCCTGCGGCGGGCTGGGTTTTGAAAATCTCAAATGGAAGAACCCGGTCATGGCCGGCGACACCATTGGCGGCACCGTGACGATCGCCGCCTTGCGCCGCTCCGGCAGCCACCCGCGATGGGGGATTGTCACGCTCGACTTCGATATTCGCAATCAGAAGGATAAGCAGGTTCTGACCATGCGGCTCGCCAACCTCGTCGAATGCCGCGAGGTCGCCGCATGACCCGCTGGTTCGAAGACATCGTCATCGATGAAGTGTTCCCGCTCGGCGCCCACACTTTCGGCAAAGAAGAGATCATCCGCTTCGCCCAGCTCTACGATCCGCAATATTTCCATACAGATCCCGGCCTGGCCAGGCACAGCCACTTCGGCGGGCTGGTCGCGAGCGGCTGGCACACGGTTAGTGTCGGCCATCGCAAGATGGTAGACGCGCTGGATGCCGAAGCCGGCCGCCTGCGCGCGGCAGGTCAGGAGCCCGGCGTTTCCGGCCCATCGCCCGGCGTCAACGCCATGGAGTTCAAGGTTCCCGTTCGCCCAGGCGACACCGTGACCTATGAACTTGCCGTGACCGACAAGCGCCCGTCCAATTCTCTGCCCGGCTGGGGCCTGCTGTTCAACCGGCTGACCGCCACCAACCAGCGGGGTGAACTCGTCTATCGCGCGGAAATCGTGGGCTTTTCGAAGCTGCGCGACTTTCGCATGCCGCTAAAACTGAAACTGTTGCTGGCACTCACCAATCTGCCGCTCATCGGACCGCTTGTGCGCCGGAAGGCTTGAAAGCGAGGGGACGCATCGGCACTCTCCTTGCATGCGCCGATTCGCCCTTGCCCTTTTGCTGTTCCCCGCCCTGTCCGTGCCGTCTATGGCGCAGATCTATCAGGGCAACTGGTCCTGCCGGGATGCCTCGACCAATCGCGTCGGTATCCTCACGATCTATGGCAATGTCTATGGCTGGGCCTCGCGCACCGCAGGCGACCCCAATTCGGGCACCGGTACGTTGACACCCTATCAGGATGGCGTCGGCATCAACGACGGCAACCTGCGCACCAATGCGGGAATCCAGGCCGCGCGGACAGTCGAAGACCCGGTCAATGGCGTCGCGGTTCAGCTCGAAACCGCCGACGCCATCGTCATGCTGTGTACGCCACGCTGACCTTTCCAAGATTTCATCTGCCGGTAGCCATCCTGTCAGGCTCCGGCCGCTAGTTGAATGCCTCAGGCGAGGCGCATGTCCTCGATCTGTTTCACTGCAGCGAAGGGACACACTAGATGCATCACGACCAGGAAGACCACGATCTCGGATTTCACCACGACCTGCCGCGGCTCGTGAGCCGTCGACAGCTCTTGGCAATGTTCGGCGGCGTCGGTGCAGTGGCCCTGTCCGGCCTGCCTGCATCGGCGCTCGAATGCATCGCCCTGCCTTGGGAAACCGCAGGACCCTACCCGGCCGATGGCTCCAACGTCCGCAGCGGACAGGTCGTCAACGCTTTGACCGAAGAAGGCATTATCCGAACCGATCTACGCCCTTCGTTCGGCACGTTGACCCCGGTCGCGGATGGCGCGCAGCTCGACCTCGAACTGACTCTCGTCAACGCCGATGGCTGCACCCCACTTGCCAACCATGCCATTTACATCTGGCATTGCGATACGACCGGCAATTATTCGCTCTATGACACGCCGGACGCCAATTATCTCCGCGGCGTGGGCATTGCCGATGCCGATGGGAAGGTGCGTTTCACCACCATTTTTCCCGGCTGCTATGATGGACGTTGGCCGCATATCCATTTCGAAATTTTCCAAAGCGCCGAGAGTGCCGTGGCCGGAGACGCATCGCTCCTCACCGCCCAGATCGCTCTGCCGGAAGATGTCTCTGCGGATGTCTATGCGGCCGACAGCCGTTACAGCAACGGCACGCGCAATCTTTCCCGGATCAGCATCGCGAGGGACATGGTCTTTCGCGACAACACGGATGCCGAACTCGCCCAACAGACGCTCGCTGTTACCGGCGATGCGGCCAGCGCACTTTCGGGGACCGTGACGATTCCCGTCGACCTGACGGCCGCAAAGCCAGCCTTCCGTAGCGCGCCACCAGCCGGCAACCCACCTGCAACGCCGCAGAACTAGGGCTCATTCGCCGCATCTCTGCTCCTAAAGAGGGGGCTTGAACTTTTCTGCGGTTTGCGCATTTTAGAGGGGCAGCGCCGGGCCCCTCTGGTCATGGTCCCCCATGGCGATGTCGGAGCTGCTCCACCAAGTCACATGGAGAAGGTCCGGCGAATGGATTCGCTTATTGCCGCCCTATCGGGCGATTTTCTCGGTACACCGATATATTTCTGGGTGGCGTTCATTACGATCGTCATCGGTCTTCTTGTCTTCGACCTCGGCATTCTGCACAAGGATGAACACGAGATCGAAGCCAAGGAGAGCCTGCTGCTCTACGGCTTCTATGTTCTCATCGCCGTCGCCTTTGGCGCCTGGGTCTGGTTCCAGCGCGGCTCGCAAGCTGGGCTTGAATTTTTCACCGGCTACCTGATCGAGCAGTCATTGGCGATGGACAATATGTTCGTCATCGCCACCATCTTTGGCTTCCTTGGCATCCCCCGGCTCTATCAGCACCGCGTGCTGTTCTGGGGCATTCTGGGCGTCATCGCCTTCCGCGCCATCCTCATCGGCGTCGGCGCGGCGCTCGTCTACCAGTTCAACTGGATTCTATTCTTCTTCGGCGCCTTCCTGGTCTTCACCGGGATCCGCATGTTCCGCCACGAGGATGCAGAGCCGAACATGGAAGACAATAAGATCTTCCAGTTCCTCAACAAGCGCTTCCGCATCACGCGCGAACTGCATGGCCGGGCCTTCACCGTCAAGCAGCCGCATCCGGTCACCGGCAAGCTCGTGACGTGGCTGACCCCGCTCGCCGTAGCGCTGATCATGGTCGAAATCGTCGACCTCATCTTTGCCGTCGACTCCGTGCCGGCCGTGTTCGCGGTCACGCAGGATACGTTCATCGTTTACACCTCGAACATCTTTGCCATCCTCGGCCTGCGCGCCCTTTATTTCGCGCTTGCCGCGGCAATGAACCGCTTCCGTTATTTGCAGATTTCGCTCGCCATCATCCTCGTGCTGATCGGCATAAAGATCTGTCTCGTACCGCTCGGCTACCATGTGCCGACCGCGATCTCGCTGACCATGACGATCGGTATTCTCGCCGGCGGTATCTTCTATTCGCTGTGGAAGACCCGCAACGAGCCCAATATCAGCGCCGAGGAGGACCCGAAACAGGGTCAGCTCGAGCCCTGATCGGGTCAGACAATCCAAACATCGAGGCGGCCGGGTTGACCCCGGCCGCCTTGTTTTTTATTCTCGTGCGGCAACGCTCCTTTGGAGGCCCTGTCCGCAAATGATCTGAAACCACGCATCGGACGCTTCTGGCCTGTCTCGGCATCTCCGCATCGGGGACCGGCATGTCATGATGGCGCGTGTTGCGATGGTCGATCTTCGGACGGCTTAGTTCTTCTCCATATTCTCAGCACCGCCATCGGCGTCGTCAGTTTTCCGCATCCGCGCGGCAGCCTTTTCGTGCGTGTCTTGCCGCGCCAACTTCATTCACCTGCGCAAGCCCTGGCTTGGCGGGAAGGATTCCCCATGCCCAAAAACATGTTCCAACGCCCACAACCGATCAATCACAACCGCAATGTGCCGCGCCACGGCACGCAACAAGGCCAGCTACCGGCAAAGGCGGCCAAGCCCGCAGAAGCGTCGGTTAAGCCGGCTCTGCCTTCGCTCGAAAAGCTTCTGCACAAAGGAACGCGACATTGATCGAACGACCCGGCGCTGTGGCGCCGGGTCACCCCGGAAAACCGAGGCCCGGAACTTGCCGCATTTGATGGTTACCGAAATGTGACAACGATAAAGGAGAAGCGCAAATGGGTGTGCTCCACGAAATCGTCTTCGATTGCGACAAGCCTGCCGATCTCGCCCGTTTCTGGGCCACCATTCTCGACGGCTATGAGGTGCGGCCCTATGACGGCGAAGAAGTTGCCCGGCTCGCCGCGCTGGGCCTTACGCCGGAGACCGACACGACGGTCATGGTCGATGGCCCTGGCCCGACGCTCTGCTTTCAGAATGTCGATGGCCGGCGTTATGACAACAACCGCGTGCATCTCGACGTCGAGGTGAACAATCGCGGCGCAGAGGTCGAACGGCTCGTCGAAGCCGGGGCGACGGTCGACCGCGTTCTACCCACCTATACCGTCATGCGCGATCCCGAAGGCAACCAGTTTTGCCTCGTCGACCCGCGGATCGCCACCATGGCAGCCGCCTGATTTCGGGGTGCTGACACGTCCTGTCAGCGCCCCATCGTACTTTTGGGTATTCCTTGCTGGAGAGACCCATGACGCTGACTGCCACCTGCCATTGCGGTGCCACGCGCATCACCCTGCCCCGTTTGCCGACGGAGGCCAAGACTTGCAATTGCAGCTTTTGCCAGCGCACCGGGGCTGTCTGGGCCTATTTCAGCGAGGGCGAACTCGATTTCGGCTCGCTCGAAGCCGACAAGCCGTATTCTGCGAGCGGCGGGCTCAATCAGCACCACTTTTGCTCCAATTGCGGCATCCACACCTGGGGCAGCTCGCCTGATTGGTCGTCGGCCTACAATGCCGATGGCTCGCCCAAGGGCGATCCCGGCGTCGTACCGACCACGCGGATCTATGCCGTCAACCTCAATACAATCGACGACATCGATTGGTCCGGGATCAGGATCGAGAAGATGGATGGACGGAACAACTGGTAACTGGCGTCCGTCTGAGCAGTTCTCCGCCTCCCACTAGGAGCGCGGCCTAAAAGTTCACGGCTTCAAAATATCGATTGCTTGGACAAGCCAAGCATTGGAGAGGCGCGGTACGGCGGGCCTCTTCTTCAGTGTCCTTCGAACGCCATTAGTGACGCCACATTGACCTTTTCCGCACGCAGCTTATCGGCACCACCGAGATCGGGCAGGTCGATGACGAAAGCGGCATGGTCGCAGACCGCCCCGGCCCGGCGGATCAGGCTAACTGCCGCAATGGCCGTACCACCGGTGGCGATCAGATCGTCGACGATCAGAACCTTATGGACGTTGCTCAACACGTCGGCATGGATTTCGATAGTGTCGACACCGTATTCGAGCGCGTAGTTCTGCCCGATCGTATGGCCCGGCAGCTTGCCGCGCTTGCGCACGGGTACGAAGCCGACGCCGAGCGCGATCGCCACACCGGCACCGAAGATGAACCCTCGCGCCTCGATGCCTGCGACATGCGTAAAGCCCATGCCACGATGGGCTTCCGCCAGACGCTCGACGCTCTCCTTGAACCCATCAGGGTGCTCGATCAGCGTGGTTATGTCCCGGAAGAGGATGCCCGGCTTGGGATAGTCCGGAATCGTGCGGACGAGCGACTTCAGGTCGAGCGACATGGAGGGCCTATGGACTGGGAAAAATCAGGGAGTGCGGCGTCCGACGATGTGACGAGCGATAACGCCGGCATTATAGGCAACATTGCGCGTGGCGGTGACGGCAGCTTCGCGAGCCTTGGGATTGTTGGCCACCGCATGGATGCCCGCGCGCACGACGGGATGGCGGCTCATGGTCACGGCGGCAGACACGACAGTGACAGCCAGGCGAATGGCGGACAAGGCAAGCTCCTCCAGATAACCGGTTTGTGCCTCATATTGCGGCTGGGGACGGGAATGACAAGAGGCTAGAGCCAATGTGAGGGTAAAAAGCGAGCGACAAGAAGAGGCCCTCCCCCACCGGCTCGCACCACTGTCACGAAGGCATCGATCTTGCCAAAGCAATAACGAGCTACTGCCAAGTTTCTTCCCCTCCAGTCGGGAGCATTCACTTTGGACCCATGCGGCCTTCCCGATTTCCACCGTGTCATCCCCGAGAAAGCTTGGACCTCCGTTTGAAACAAGGTTTCCGCCTTCTCGGGAATGACACCGTGGTTGGGAAGGCATGCTATCGACAATCCCGGTGCACAGTGCCCCTCCAGAGGGAAGATAGGCGGGGACATGCCGCCCAAATTGGCCAACCACACACGGTCCACCAGCAAAAGAAAAGGGGCCTCGCGGCCCCTAATCCCAACTTTACCCAAATCCCGGTAAACCGAGTTCTTTGGACTATCCCGCCCGAGACCGCCCCATCGGGGCGATCCCGCGTGGCCGGTGGTCAGTGCTCGATACCAGCCCAAAGCTTGCGCTTGGTGCCCCACATGAGGCCAGCAAACAGCACGAGGAAAATCAGCACGACGAAACCGGTCTGCTTGCGCGAGACGAGGTGCGGTTCGGCCAGCCACATCATATAGGCCGAAACGTCGCTCGAATACTGCTCGAGCGTTTCTGGCACGCCGGCGCCGTTCTCGGCCTCGGCATAGTCCACCGAACCATCGGCCAGCGGCGGCGCCATTCCGATGGCGTGGCCCGGGAAGTAGTCGTTGTAGTGCTTGCCCTCGGGAAGCTGGAACGGCGTGCCGTCCGAATTGTGCGGCGCGTCTTCCGGCACTTCCTCATGGTAGCCATTGAGGAGAGCGTGGATATAGTCCGGGCCGCCTTCCTGATAGGCGGTGAAGTAATTGAAGATCCAGGTCGGGAACGGATCCTTGACGCCGCGGGCCTTTGCCAGAACCGAGAAGTCCGGCGGCAGCGCGCCGCCATTGGCGTCACGGGCTTCCTGTTCGCTGGCAAATGGCGATGGCCAGCGATCGGCCGGAACGGCAGGGCGACGACCGCTTTCGGTCGTGGGGTCCGCAACTTCGTATTCGGCGGCCAGCGCACGAACCTGGGCCTCGGAGAATTCCGGGCCGCCCTCTTCCATCAGGTTGCGGAAGGCGAGCAGGTGCGCACTGTGGCAGCTCGAGCAGACTTCGCGGAAAACCTGGAAACCGCGCTGGAGCTGGTTGGTGTCATAGGTGCCGAAGATTCCGCCGAAGGACCAGGCCTGGCGTTCCGGCTGCGGGCCCGCTTCCGCCGCGTGGGCGGGAGCAGCCATGGCGAGGCCGGCGACGAGAGCGGCGGCAGCGATGATGAGCTTATGCATGTTCATTTTCACTGACCCGATCACGCGTGTGCCTTATTGCCGAGAACGCTCTCGGAAATGCTGGTGGGCAGCGGCTTGGGCGTTTCGATGCGCGACAGGACCGGCAGGATGACGAGGAAATAGATGAAGTAGTACGCCGTGCAGACCTTGGCGAGCGTCGTGTAGGGCTCCGCCGCTTCCTGCGCACCGAGGTACATCAGGGCGATGAAGTTGATCACGAACAGGCCATAGAACCACTTGAACATCGGGCGGAACGTGCCGGCGCGCACCTTGGAGGTGTCGAGCCACGGCACAATCAGGAGGCACAGCATGGCGCCGCCCATGGCGATGACGCCACCGAGCTTGGAGTTGATGAACAGCACATTGAAGTCGATGGCGCGCAGGATGGTGTAGAACGGCAGCAGATACCATTCGGGCACGATGTGCGCCGGCGTCACCTGGCTGTTAGCCATGATGTAGTTGTCGGGGTGCCCCAGGATATCGGGCGCAAAGAACACGAACCAGGCGAAGGGGATCATGAAGACCACCATCGCGAAGAGGTCCTTCATCGTATAGTACGGATGGAAGGGCACGGTATCGCGGCTGTCCTTGACGTCGACGCCGACCGGGTTGTTGTTACCCGGAACGTGCAGCGCCCAGATGTGCAGGCCCACCACTGCCGCGATGATAAACGGCAGGAGGTAATGCAGCGAGAAGAAGCGGTTGAGCGTCGGATTGCCCACCGCAAAGCCGCCGAGCACGAGCTGCTTGATGCTGTCGCCGACGATCGGGATCGCCGAGAAGATGTTCGAGATAACCGTCGCACCCCAGAACGACATCTGGCCCCAGGGCAGGATATAGCCCATGAACGCGGTCGCGGTAGTGAGAAGGAAAATCACGACGCCGAGGATCCAGAGGATCTCGCGCGGCGCCTTGTAGGAGCCGTAGAAAAGGCCGCGGAACATGTGGATATAGAGCGCGACGAAGAACATCGAGGCGCCGACCGCATGGGTCGCCTGGATGACGCGGCCGCCATTGATGTCACGGCGGATATGCTCAACCGAGTCGAAGGCCAACGCCACATTTGGCGCATAGTGCATGGCAAGGATGATGCCGGTGACGATCTGCACGCCGAGGCACATCACGAGAATGGCGCCAAAGGTCCACCAGTAGTTGAGGTTCTTCGGCGTGGGGAAGTCCATGAGATGTTCTTTGGCGAAACGCACTACCGGCAGGCGGTCGTCCAGCCACTTCTCAACGGCACTTCCCGGAACGTAAGTCGAATGTTCTGACATCGGAAAAGCCCCCACTAACCGATCTGGACCAGCGTATCGCTGAGAAATTCATAAGGCGGCACGACGAGGTTTGCCGGTGCCGGACCCTTGCGGATGCGACCCGAGGAATCGTAGTGCGAACCGTGGCAGGGGCAGAACCAGCCGTCGAAATCACCGGCCTGGCCGGTGGGAATGCAACCGAGATGGGTGCAGTTTGCGATCATGATCAGCCACTGTTCGTGGCCTTCCTTGACGCGCGACTCGTCGGTCGCCGGATCCTTGAGGTCGCTCAGCGGCACGGCGCGCGCTTCCTCGATTTCCTTGGGCGTGCGGTGGCGCACGAAAACCGGCAGGCCACGCCACGTGATGGTCACCGACTGCCCTTCGGCAATCGGGGACACGTCATACTGGATGCTGGCGAGAGCCAGCGTGGACGCGTCCGGATTAAGCTGGTTGATCAGCGGCCAAACCACCGCGGCGGCGCCGACAGCCCCGACGGCACCGGTGGCGACGAAGAGAAAATCCCGCCGGTTGGTGGTTGTATGTTCTGCTTGCGTGGACAAGTCCGTTTCCCCGTACGATGCACAAATGACGGAACCGGCCCCAGCCCTCGACCACTTCAAGCAGAATCGACAAGCCAGCCGCCCTCAAGCGGTCCGTCAGTTGCGGTTCTTTTTGCACTCTCGGATGGGCTTGTCCAGTGCACGGCGGATGACAGTTTGCCTTGATCGCACTATATCGTAGCGCTGTTCTGCGCCTCAGGGTCCGGCCAGCGCCGGATATAGAGCTTCTTGTCCCTCGACCTTGCCGTCTACCAGCCCGATTTTCCGCACAATACCGGCACCCTGATCCGGCTTTCCGCCTGTTTGGGCCTGACATTGCACGTTATCCACCCTGCCGGCTTTGCCATCACGCCGAGTAACCTTGCCAAGGGCGGTCTCGATTACGTCGATCAGGCCGCCATCCGTCAGCACGACAGCTTCCAGCAGTTCGACGCCTGGCGAAAGGACGAATCCCGGCGCCTTGTCCTCCTGACGACGAAGTCGAGCAAATCGGCTTATGAGGCAGAATATAAGAGCGGCGATATTCTCTTGCTCGGGCGAGAAAGCGCTGGCGTGCCGCAGGCCGTGGCCGATCTCTGCGAACTCAAGGTGCGCATTCCGATGCGTCCCGGTTTGCGCTCGATCAATGTTGCGCTTGCCGGCGGAATGATAGTTGGCGAGGCCATGAGACAGATTGGCCGCTTTACAGAGCTTTCCTGAAAGTCCATTTCCCCATTATGACCCTCCCCGCCGATATCGACACCAAGAAAACCACCGCCTCAGCCTGGTTCCGCACGCTTCGCGACTGGATCTGCGCCGCCCTCGAAGGGCTTGAAGCCGATGTGACCGGTCCCAACGCCGACATGCCACCGGGAAAATTCGTCCGCACGCCGTGGGATCGTGCTGCGGGCGGCGGCGGGGAAATGTCGATGCTCCATGGCCGCGTTTTCGAAAAGGCCGGCGTCCACATTTCCACCGTCCATGGTCATTTCTCGGAAGATTTTGCCAAGCAGATGCCGGGAACCGAAGCCGGTGCTGGCTTCTGGAGTTCGGGTATCTCGCTGATCATCCACCCCTGGAATCCGCATGTGCCGGCCGTGCACATGAACACGCGCATGATCGTCACGGGCAAGCAATGGTGGGGTGGCGGCGCCGACTTGACGCCCGTGCTCGATCGTCGGCGCACCCAGGACGATCCGGATACGGTCGAATTTCACGCGGCCATGAAAAAGGCCTGCATTAGCCATCCCGGCGTCGACTACGACCGGTTCAAGGCCTGGTGCGACGAGTACTTTTTCCTGCCCCACCGCAACGAGCCCCGGGGCATCGGCGGCATCTTCTACGATCACTTCAATTCGGGCGACTGGGACGCCGATTTCGCCTTCACCCGTGCGGTGGGCGAAGCCTTTGCCGGCATTTATCCCAAACTCGTGCGCCGTAATTTCGAGACTCCCTGGACGGAAGCCGATCGCGATGAGCAATTGGTGCGTCGCGGACGCTATGTGGAATTCAATCTGCTTTACGATCGCGGCACGACCTTCGGGCTTAAGACTGGCGGCAATGTGAACTCGATCCTGTCTTCCATGCCACCAGCAGTGAAGTGGCCGTGACGTGACCCTCGCGGCGCTCGAAATCATCGGCTATCGCTCGGTGCGCCGCATCCGCTTCCCATTGCGCCAACTGACCGTGTTGGTTGGCGGCAATGGCGTTGGCAAGACCAACCTCTATCGCTCGCTTGAACTCCTTCAATCGGTGGCCGAAGGCACGCTCGCCCAGGAGCTTGCGCGCGAAGGTGGCCTCGCTTCGGTCTTCTGGGCGGGGGGCAGAAATCTCACCGAAGACGGCAGCTTCGACCCCATGTATCGTACCGATGGCTATCGTGCCGGCGAAAGCAATCGTCTTGTTCTCGAAGCCGAGTTCGAAGAGATCGAAGGCTTTGCCGAAGGTCCGCGCTATCGCGTCGAACTCGGCTTCGCACCCGCCGAAGCGGTCGCAGCCTTTCCCAATGAAGTGCAGATCAAAAGCGAACTGCTTGCTCTGCGTCACCGCGGCAAGTCGGTGTCTTTGATGGAGCGGAAGGGACATATCGCCTGGGCGCGTGATGCGGAGGGCCGTCGCGAGGTTGCGGACGAAGATCTCCTGCCCAGCGAACCTGCCCTCGCCCGGCTTGGTGGACGCCCGGAAATAGCACGCCTCCGCGATACCATGCAGGACTGGCGCTTTTTCCACGGCTTCCGCACTGATATCGATTCGAATCTGAGGCGGGCCTCTCATGCCATCACCGCACCGTCCCTGGCCTCGGACGGCGGAAATCTCGGCGCCGTCTTCGCCACGCTTCGGCATATCCGGCAGGATACGGTCGATCTCGATGCCGCCATTGCCGATGCGTTTCCTGGCGTGGAGCTGTTCGTGCCACCGGTGGGCGACTATGCCAGTTTTGGTCTGCGCTATCCTGAAATGCCCAAGCGCATCTTTGGACCGCACGAATTGTCCGATGGCACACTTCAGTTTTTGGCCCTGGCCGGTGCGTTGATGTCCTACCGTCTGCCGCCATTCATTGCACTGAACGAGCCCGAAACGAGCCTTCATCCCTCGGTCCTGCCGGTGCTGGCGCGCATGATCGTCAAGGCAGCGGAGCGCAGCCAGATTTGGGTCGTGACCCATGATCGGAGCCTTGCCGACGCGATCGCTGCCGAAAGTGGCGTACTGCCGCGCGAAGTGGTGCGCGGCGAGGATGGCACCTGGCTCGAAGGCCTCAGCCAGATGGGCACCTTTATCGACGATTGACGGAACCGACGCGCTGAGCGGGCCGTTGAGGCTGACCAAATGAGCGAAGGAGGAAGTGCAATGAAGCGCTTTGATTCAGGTACCCTGATCCCCGGCTCGACCTGGAAGGCCGAGGCCGAAAGCGAAGCAGAAGTGGTGCGCCGCGCGGTGGAGAACCTCAAGAATTATCATGGCGAAACCGAAGTGCGCCCCGACATGGTCGAGCGCATAAAGGAACGCATCGTCGACGTCGATAGCGGCGCGACCAAGCACTAAGTTTCAAGAGCTGCTGCGAGCAGCTCTTCTTTTGTCAGATCGAATGCGCTGTCGACCCACAGCGCTTCGAGCCGGGCCAGAGTCACTCCGAGGTCTGGCCCGGCTTTCAATCCTCGAGCGATCAAGTCCTTGCCGCTGACCGGCAGGTCAGGGTTCGGCAGGCGTCCGAGTTCACGAGCTGTTTCCATCAGCCGCTCACGCGGCCAGCCATCCTGTGACGCGGCCGCCGCCAGTCCCTCGATCGCATCTTCTCTGAAACGGTAAACACCAAGCGCCACTTTTTCGTCGGCCACGAGCGACGCCGCATCGGCTATACGCCTGGCCTTCTCTGTGATGGCTTTGGAGAGACGCCAGGACACCTGCCAGTTATCGAGGTCGCTACCGCCGAGAATGGCAAGGCGCGTCGGCGCACTCTGACCGCCGAGCGTCTCATAGCGAACCAACGCTTCAAGGGTTTCGCGCTCGAGCGGCAGGAGGCCAATCTCGCTCATTACCCCCAGCGTCACTGCCACCTTCGGAATGCCGAGCATCCGCATCATTTCGCTGCCGACGCGCTCGGCGGAGAGATGATCGAGTCTTGTGCTGGCCGCTCGACAGGCGGAAAGTCCATCCGGGTCAAAGCGCTGGCCGCCATGGCTCGCGGAAAACCGGAAGAAGCGGTAGACGCGCAGACCATCCTCGGCGATGCGCTGGCTGGCCTCGCCGATAAAGCGCACGCGCCCGTTGATCGCGTCCCCTGCCCCGCCCAAAGGATCGAACAAGCGTCCATCGGGCCCGGCATAAAGCGCATTCATGGTGAAATCACGCCGCTCTGCGTCTTCACGCCAGTCCGTGCCAAAGGCGACCTGGGCATGCCGGCCATCGGTTTCGACGTCACGGCGCAATGTCGTGACTTCGACACTTGTCTCATTGAGCTTGAGCGTGACCGTGCCATGATCGATCCCGGTCGGATAGGCCGCAATGCCTGCAGCTTTCGCGCGCTGCATCACGGTCACCGGCAGAAGCTCCGTTGCCATGTCGATGTCGGTATCGGGCCGCAGCCGTCCCATCAGGCTATCCCGAACGATACCGCCCACAGCGCGCGTTTTGCCCTCTGCGCCATCGAGCATGGCAAAGATCGCCTGCGTCTCCGGGCGCTCCAGCCATTCTGACGCGGGCAGCTTGTCAGGAATCACGCGGCGTCCTCGCCAAGCGCCAGGTCGCGGAATTTCCGCGTCAGATTGGCCGTGATGCCCCAGATAGTGTGGCCATCATGGTCGATCTGCCAGGTAGAATGCTCTTTGCCCCCACGGCTGATGCGGAAGTGGCCATAGCTTTTGGAATCGAGAATGCGCTGCAATGGCACCTCGAACACCGAATGCACCTCCCCAGGATTGGGCACGAAAGGTCCCGATGGATCGATCTCTGCCACGACGGGCGTAATCAGATAATTGCTGCCGGTGAAATAGGTCTCCATGTAGCCGATGATTCGCGCTTCCGCGGGCAACAGTCCGACTTCCTCATTCGCTTCCCGCAGTGCCGCTGCACCGGCGTCGGAATCCTCGGCATCGATCTTGCCACCGGGAAAAGCGACTTGGCCCGAATGCGAGCGCAGGTCGGGCGAGCGCTCGGTATAAAGAACCGTATGTCCTTCGGGGCGGCGCACAAGCCCGATCAGCACCGCGGCAGGCTTTGGCGGACGCGAAAACGGCTCGAGCGGCTCCCAATCAGGCACGAGCTTGCCTAGCGCAGGCACGGCCGGAGGAGCCTCGAGCAGGCGCTCGGCGAGAAATTCGATGATCGATGAATGGGGCGGGAAGTCTGGATGATTCAGCATCGCACGCAGGAGTTTATGCGAGGAAACAACGCGATGCATTCAAATTAGTGCCCAAGCCCTTGCAGCTAATCACCCTCGGGTCGACCCGAGGGTGCAACAGATGCGGCAAGGAGAGCCCGGAGCTCAGGGCCAGCAAGCGCTCGCCGAGAAAACCTACTTGCCCGCGTCAAACGCTGCGATTGAACCCGTCAGCGTCTTGGCCAGGTCCGGATCGTCGGCCAAAAGCAGGACGCGGCTTGTATCGACCGGACCGGGAAACTGGATATTGCCAGGCGTCGTCGGCACCCAGCCGAGCGGGCAGTAATAGTCTTGATCGCCAACGAGCAGCACGAAGTGCCCTTCGCCGCGCGCCAGGGCACGCTTCGAGACTTCCCTGGCCAGCAGCTTGCCGGCACCGCGCTTGCGAAAGTTGGGGTGGGTGGCAAGCGGCCCCAGGAGATAGCCCTTCATCCCGCCGACGCTGATCGGCGTCATCCACACCGAACCTGATGGCGTCCCATCGACTTCCGAGATCAGGCTAAGCGTCGGATCGATCGGGAAGCGTTCCCGCACCCGAAAGGCGGTACGAGCGAACCGGCCTGGACCGAAGGCGATCGCCTGAAGATCTTCGACGAACGCATCGTCGGCCGGTGTTGCCGGGCGAACAACGGGCTGGCCGGAAGGAGCAGACAAAGGAGCGACGGCATCAGCCGCAAGGGACGTGGTCATAGGTTTCTTCCAGGAAAGGTATGCGCAGGGACAAGCGGCCGAGCCCGAGGGCACCGCATTCGATACGACCAACTAGGATCGTCGGCTAACCTGCAAAACCTTCACCATCCTGGACGCCTCCACGTCTGAATCCGCATTAGCATCGGCCCGGGGTGACGTAAATGGGATATCTGCATCATGGGAGAAATTCCTGCAGCGGATGGTTTCGGTGTAACCAAAATGCACAACGCATTGTTGCACCCGCGATGGCTTATCGCGCCCGCCTTCTCCTCTTAAGTGATGGACAAGACGCAACCGCGGCGTGTGTCACGCACTTGAGCCGTGAAAGCCGACAGCAAAATGACCGAAAGGGACCAGTTATGGGACAATTGATCGACGGCAAATGGTCGAGCCAGTGGTACGACACCAGCAAGACCGGCGGAAAGTTCGTCCGGTCTCAGTCCGGCTTCCGCAATTGGGTGACGGCCGACGGCAGCCCCGGACCATCGGGCGAAGGCGGCTTCGCAGCCGAAGCCGGGCGCTATCACCTCTATGTGTCGCTCGCCTGTCCCTGGGCCCATCGCACCTTGATTTTCCGCAAGCTCAAGGAGCTGGAAAGCCTGATCTCGCTTTCGATAGTCTCTCCGAAAATGCCCGATGAAACCGGCTGGAGCTTCAAGCAGGACGAAGGCTCGACCGGCGATACCCTGCTGAGCAAGGACTTCCTCTACGAGGTCTATACCGCCGCCAAGCCCGACTATACCGGCCGCGTGACCGTCCCGGTTCTCTGGGACAAAAAGACCAACACGATCGTTTCAAATGAAAGTGCCGAGATCATCCGCATGTTCAATTCGGCATTCAACGAGCTGACCGGCAACACCGACGACTACTACCCCGAAACCCTGCGTGGCCGGATCGACGCGATCAACGCCCGCGTCTATGACGACATCAACAACGGCGTCTACAAAGCCGGCTTCGCAACGACCCAGGACGCCTATGAAGAAGCGGCCAACAAGCTCTTCGCGGCGCTCGATTGGGTGGAGGGCCTGCTGGGCGACAACGCCTACCTGACCGGCGACAGCATCACCGAAGCCGATTGGCGCCTGTTCACGACCCTTGTGCGCTTCGACGCGGTCTATTACGGCCACTTCAAGTGCAACATCCGCCAGATTGCGGACTATCCGAACCTCTCGCACTACCTCAAGGCGCTTTACGAGGTTCCCGGCGTCAAGGAAACGGTCAACATCGACCACATCCAGACGCACTATTATTGGAGCCACACCACCATCAACCCGCACCGCATCATCCCGGTCGGGCCCAAGCTATCGTTCATCGACTAGCCGTCATTGCCCGGCTCGTCCGGGCAATTGACCCTGCCCTCTAATATCCCCAGATCTCCCGCTTCGGCGCGCCGTCGAAAACCTCGTCGATGCGCTGGGATGTCGCCGGCGTCACCCCCTCCGGCAATTTCGTGATCTCGAACCAGCCGCATTCGGCGATCTCGTGATCCTTCTTCCGCTCGAAGACGAATTCGTGCGAGCGGGCGATAAACAGCAGCACATGATCCCGGTTCGTAACCGAGCTCGAATTGTGATAAACCCCGAAAAGCTCCATCGGCCCGGTGATCTTGTATCCGGTCTCCTCGAGCGCCTCCCGCGCAGCCGAGGCTTCTGCCGTTTCGCCCGGCTCGATCCCTCCGCCAGGAAATTGCCAGCCGGGAACAAGCGTATGGCGGATCAGAAAGACCTTGTTGCCATCGATCATCATCACCTTGGTGCCGATGGTCATGCGGCGCCACAGCCCCATGATGGTGAGAAACACCTTGGCGCGCACGCGCTGGAATCGGTTCATCATGGCCGGCTCTCCGAAGACTGACGCGAGGGGTAGCGAGTCTGCCGGAAAAGTCGAGAGTGCTTTTTCGGCCCGAACATGCAGCCAAGCCGCGATCCGGGGCGTTGGGAACCACTTGCATGCGGCCGGAGCAGACGATTGCGGGAAAATTCAACCCCTTCAGATCGATTGACCGTTTCCTCAAGTAGAAGCTTCTGGCAAAACCCCTGCCGATGATAACGCTCGCTCACATCTCAGACCTGCACCTAGCCCCCCTTCCCCAGGTCGCGTTTTCAGACCTCGTTGGAAAACGCCTCACCGGCTACCTTAACTGGAAGCTCAAGCGCCACGGAGAACTCAATACCGAGACCTTGACCCGGCTCGTCGCGCACATGCGCGAACAGAACGCCGACTTCACCGCGGTCACCGGCGATCTCGTCAATCTCGCCCTGCCCGCCGAGGTTGAGCGCGCGGGCGAATGGCTCAAGCTTTTGGGCGAAAGCGATCGCATCGCCGTCTGTCCGGGCAATCACGATGCCTATGTGCCCGGCGCGCTTGATCTGGCTGTCGATAATTGGGGTGACTATCTCAAGGGCGAAACGCTTGAAGGGGAAACCTTTCCCTTCGTCCGCCGCGTCGGCGATCTCGCCATCGTCTCATGTTCGAGCGCCGTGCCCACGCCACCCTTTCTTGCCGTCGGCAAGTTCGAGGAAAAGCAGGCTGCCCGGCTCGATCGCATGCTGCAGATTCTTGGCGACGCCGGCTATTTCCGCGTCGTTCTCATTCATCATCCGCCCAATGCCGAACTCCAGCATCCCTCCTTCGGCTTGAAGGGACACCGCATCTTCCGCAAGGTTATCGCCAACCGTGGCGCCGAACTCGTGCTCCACGGGCACACCCACCGCTCCTCGATCCACCATATCCCGGGCAAGGATCATGAAGTCCCGGTGATTGGCGTTGCGGCGGCAAGCTCGGCCCAGGGCGGCACGCTCGACGATCCGGCGCGATACAATCTCTTCCGCATCGAAAAGGTCGGCAACGGCTGGTCCTGCACCATGCGCGAATATGGCTTCCAGCGCATCGGAACAGATATCGTCATGCGCATGCAGATGCGGATTTACTGACGCGATAACTGCGGCAAGCTCCTCGCCACTTTTTGGCACTCATCGAGGCCGAGGGCTGATTTGCCCTAACCGACTGTCTGTGTTGCTCTTTATCGGGCAAGCACACTCACTCGGAGAAAAGAATGGCAGATCGTGCGTTTCTCAAGCAAATGGAAGGCTATGGCCTGACCACGGCCAAGATTCATTATCACCTGCCTGATCAACCCTCGCTCCTGCAGATCTATGTCTGGCAGGAATACGACCTCGCCCCGCGCTTTCCCGAACTTAAGGGCTTCCTCGATTTCTGGGCCCGCCAGATCGAGGGACGCCTGCATTCGGTGGTCGTGGCGCATAGCCGGCTGATAGCGCCCATGGAATTGCGCAACGCCACTTTGGTCGGCGCGATCCACTGAACTTGAACATCTGAAACGCCGTTCACGATCGGGCCTACTGGCATTGCCACAAATCACCTATATGGTTTGTGAAAGCCGCGTGAGTTGCCCGTGACCGAAACGTTTCATATCGATCGCCCCAGTTTTGACCCTGAGAGCGGAGAAGCCCGCTTTTCCTATCGCCTGGGCGATCTGACCTTTACCGAAATCCTCGGGCTGCCGACCGTTGCGGAGCGTGAGCGGGCAGCAACGCCGGCGTTCCGCAAGCTGCTCGATCTGACGGCCTTCGTCCTCGGCGTCAGCTATTTCAAGCTGCGCGCCCCCTTCGACATCGCCGCCGGTCTGCCGCTAAGCGAAGCTGAGCGTGCGTTCGTCATCGATGTCTATGAAAATGGGCTCGGCGAATTCTACGCACGCAACGACCTGGCGCGCTTTGGCCGCTTGCGCCTCAGTGTTCCTGACGACTCCGTCCCGCGCAAGGAAGCGCCGGGCTTGGCCGAACGCACGCTGCTGCCGATCGGCGGGGGCAAGGATTCGCTCGTCAGCGTTGAATTGCTGAGCCATGTCGGGATGGATTTCACGCCTTTTGCGGTCAATCCCAAGGGTCCAATCCTGACATCGGTCGAGGCGATCGGCCGCGAGCCGCTTTATGTGACGCGCTCGCTCGATGCGGAAATGATCCGACTTGGCAAGGAGCCTGGCTATTACAACGGCCACGTGCCCTCGACCGCCATCAATTCGATGATCGCTTCGCTCTGCGCCCTGCTTTTCGGCTACGATCAGATCGTCCTCAGCAACGAGCGCTCCGCCAGCGAAGGAAACGTCGAGTTCGATGGCCGCGAGACCAACCATCAATATTCCAAGTCTCTAGGCTTTGAACTGCTGATCGCCGATACGCTCGCCAATGCGACTGGCGGCGCCCTCAAATATTTTTCGCTGCTCCGCCCTTATTCCGAGGCACGGATCGCATCGCTTTTCGCGCATGGCGACCGCTTCGACGCAGTGTTTTCGAGCTGCAATCGTAATTTCCGGCTTTCCGGTCACGATGGTCCGCTCTGGTGCGGCGAATGCCCCAAATGCCACTTTGTCTTCCTGATCTTTGCGCCTTTCATGGCCAAGGAACGGTTGTTGCGCATTTTCGGCAAGAACTTGCTCGATATCCCGGCGAACGAACGCTCGTTCCGCGAGCTCGCCGGCCTTGCCGGTCAAAAGCCCTGGGAATGCGTCGGAGAAATTCTCGAAGCGGCGGCGTGCTTCTATACGCTGACCCGCCATGCCGATTGGCATGAGGACGCGATCGTGCGGTCGATCAAGGCGGACCTTTTTGCCCAGTATGGCGAGGAAAAACTGCAGCTTGCCATGGCCGAATGCCTCACCGACAGCCGGGACCACCACATTCCTCCAGCCCTTGCCGCAAAGGTAGCCGCCTATGCGGTTTGACCAACCGGTTCTGCTTTATGGCGCAGGTCGCGAGGCTCTCTCGACTCGGCAATTCTTGAAGCGCATCCAGCCTGATCTGCCTGTCTATGTTACGGTCGACTCAGGCGTCGCCAACATCCCGGAAACCTCTGCCATCGCGGCGTCGGATCTGCCCGCAGCCATTGCAGCACGGCAGTTCGGAACGATCGTCAAGAGCCCAGGTGTATCGCGCTATAAGCCCATTTTTGCCGAGGCGGCCGCTGCTGGCATTCCGGTCACGTCCAACTTGAACCTGTGGGGCGCGACTTATCGCGCGAACCGCACCGTCATCGCCATTTCCGGCACCAAGGGCAAATCGACCACGGCGACGCTGGTGCATCTGATGCTGGCGCGCTCCGGGCTCGACGCTGGCCTCGCCGGCAATGTCGGCCTCGCCCCGCTCGAAATCGCCGACAAGCATGCCATCGTCGTCTTCGAACTATCCAGCTACCAGACTGCCGACATGGCCTTCCTGCCCGATATCGCGGCTATCACCAATCTCTATCCCGAGCACGTCGATTGGCATGGCTCGGTCGAACGCTACTATTCGGACAAACTCAATCTCGTCGACCGCGACGGCAGCTTCGCAGTCGCCCTGGGGCAGGCGGCTGCAGGCAATGCCCGTGTCGCCATGGCCGTGCGGGATCACCGCCGGCTCGTGCGCGACCTGAACGAAGAAGAGGCGATCATCGTCGAAAGCGCCGTCGCGCGCTCGCGCCTCAAGGGTTCCCACAATCTCGATAATGCAATTCTCGCCGCTCAGATTGCTCTTGCCGTGGGCGCGACATTAGACGGCATCGTCGCTGGTATCGCAGCCTTCCGGCCCTTACCCCATCGGCTTGAAGAGCACCGGTTTGGCGGCATAACCGTCGTCAACGACTCGATCTCGACGACGCCGGAAGCCACCAAGGCCGCGCTGGCAGCCTATCCCGGGCGGCGCATCGCGCTCATCGCTGGCGGGCACGAGCGCGAACAGGATTACGGCGAACTCGCAACCCTTCTGCCTCAGCGCGGTGTGACGACGCTAGTCACCCTGCCGGTAACCGGCGCGCGCCTGGCCTCGGCTGCGCGCGACGCTGCACCGGGCATCGATGTGGCGGAAGTGCCCGACTTGGAATCGGCCATTGTGAGCCTCGCCAGTGACCGCTCGCGCTTTGACACCGTGATCCTTTCTCCCGGCGCTCCCTCTTACAACCAGTTCAAGAATTTCGAAGAGCGCGGCGCCCGATTCGTCGAATTGTGCCGCATCCATTTCGAGGACACGACACCATGAACGGGGCGGTGTATCTGGCGATCGCAATCGTCGGCGAAGTCATCGCTACCTCATTCCTCCGCGCGTCGGCCGGATTCACCCAGTTGGCGCCGTCGATCGTCGTGGTTATTGGCTACTGCATCACCTTCTATTTCTTCTCGCTGGCGCTGCAGACCATACCGGTTGGGATCGGCTATGCGATCTGGTCGGGCGTCGGGATCATTCTCGTCTCCATCATCGCGTTTTTCGCCTATGGCCAATCGCTCGATCTGCCCGCCCTGATCGGCATCGGCCTCATCCTTGCGGGCGTGCTGGTAATCAATCTGTTCAGCCATTCGAGCACGCACTAGACGCTAGAAGGCAGTTACCAGTGCGAGGGGCGGGACACCTGCCTCGATCAGGGCCGTGCGGATGCGATTGAGCAACTCGTTATCTGGCACCCGCCGTCGCAATTGCGTGATGATCCCGGCATTACGGAAAGCCGGAACGTCGAGCACGCGCGGCAATTCGCGAACCACCTGCGCCTCGTTTTCCATGCCCTCTGCTGCAATGATCGCAAGGATCGGGCCGAGTTCTCGGTCGGCGCGCGAATAGGTCTGGGCATAGAGCGCGGCCTTGGCAAAATCGCCTGTGCGCAGCGCCGCCAGCGTCGGAACGCCATAGTACCAATCCGGGATGATCGAATAGACATCGATCGCCCTTTGCGCCATCGGCACCGCCTGATCGAGATTGCCCATGAAGGCCAGATGCCGCGCATGGGCTGCTAGCGCGTCGATATTGGACGGGTTGATCTGCAGAGACGTTCCATAAGCAGTTTCGGCCAGTTCGTGCTCGCCGAGGGTTTCATGAAGCCGCGCCCGCTGCTCCCAGGCAAAGCTGCTTGTGGGATCGGTGCGGATCGCCTGGCTTAGAAGCGTCGCTGCATTGCCGTAGCGTTCAAGCTGCTCCGACGTTGAAATGCGCCCCACCGCTTGCGTCTCGGCTATGAGGCTCGCAACCGCCGCGAGCGCAATGGCTGTCTCCTGGTCGGCCTGAGGCAGCGCCGCGTAGCAATCCTTGGTCCGTTCTGCCGCGCCGATCGTCGAAGTCTCGCGATACATCGTAAAAAGCAGGCGACAGAGATAGAGATTTTCGCTGCCGGCAATACTGCCATTTGCCAGAAATCTTCGCGCCTTGATATGCAGCGGGCCACGCGGATTGCCGAGCACGTCCATGAGATCCGTCGAAAGCCGATCGATGCGGTTCGGATCTGCCAATTGATCCTGCCGCAGCGTCAACGACCGATTCCAGATCGCGCTATTGGACGAGAGATCGGTGAGGACCACGCTATATTGGACATTCTGAGGCTCTGCTGGATCGCGCCTGACGATGCCCGTCAGCACATAGCCATGACTGGCGGCCACTGTGTCTGGGATATCGCCCCGCCCTCCATAGCCAACGGTGAGAAAACTTAGCGGCCGCATGCGATCGACAAGCTCGAGCGCCAGCCCCGAAACGGCGGCGGCAATCGACGCGTCGCCCGTCAGGCTCTGGAATTCCATGATTGTCAGGTTAGGCTGGATGATCGCGTTGCTCGTAACGCCTACGGAAGCCGGCCGCGGCCCCCAGTTCGAAATTGAATAAGCAAGAATGCCGATGCCGATCGTGATGAACAGCAGCACGAACCACGAGACGGTAATCTGCCCTGGCGAGACCGATCCTGCTGCCGCAGGCGCTCCCGGAATCGCTCCCTCGCTTACGGCCTGTGTTTCGGCCTGAGCCTGCGCAACATCCAAGGCAATAAAGTTCGGCACATACCGGCCAACGGGCAGCTCGATTCGCACAGGGTCCGACCCGCCAGGCCCGCGATAATATTGATCGAGCAAACCACGCAGCCGGCGGGCCTGCACCCGAACGATCGGATCGCTTTGCGGATCGAAATCGGCTGGCCGGCCGAACACGTCCACGGCAATGGAATAAGCTTTGATCGATTGACTGTCGCCATCGAGCGTCTTGCGCACGATATAGTCGACGAAACGCATCAGCTGCGGCGATCTGGCCATTTCAGACCAAGTCGTTAGCCGGTCGAGTGCGGCTAGCACCGCATCCCTCTTTGGTGCGTCTCCTGACAATTTAACCCCCATCCAGAGGTTAAGTGATACCGCTTACATGTAAAACGCAAGCGCAGGTTACGTGAATTTTACGCGAGTTTGCCTAGCCGCGACCGCCCGATGCGGTCATTAGGCCGGTGTCGGTTCCGTGAACGCGACGCGTTGCCGGCGTCTAGGCCCTGCCGGCTCCTGTGTACATCCTTGAATATGAAGCACTCTTCAAGCCGCGGCGGCCTTGGAGAGTTTGCACGAGTGTCATTGCCCGATCGTTTTTGGGCAAGAGGTAAGCGTTGATAACCCCGTTGCACCCTGTCCCGTTTATCGGGCTCGTCGATGACGATCACCATTCCGCTTATCTGTTCGCAAGGACAATAGCGGCATTCGGCGTCGGCGATACACGACATCTGGGCGGCGAGATCGAGGCATGCGGAGAGCTGGCCCGTGTGCTCAATGACCCAAGGGCGAATTGGCCCGATCTACTGGTGGTCGATCTCAGGGCTCACAGTGGCGCGACGCTGGACTTCCTCCGTCGCCACGCGGCGACTTTATACGACAAGGGCGTAACGCCCGTCGTCATGGTGCCGCCCACGGATCGGGCGGAGCGAACCAGATATCTAGAAGACGGCGCCGCGGCCGTTTTCTTCCGCCAACCGGAACGCGACGCCTATCGGCGCGAACTGGCTGGCATCCTCGATTTCCGGGCGCGAAACGCGCGCCTGGACGCTGTTGGCATGTAGCTCCTGCGTCCACAGGTTACATGCCATGGCGGAAGGCGGCATTGCATGGCCCGGGTTCACTCGGGCTGCTGCATTCCCAAATGCTGCTTTCCGCCCTCTGGACAAGGCATCGATCTGCACCGTCGATGCCTGGTGCGCCGGCTCGGCTCCAAACGGCCGGCGCGGAGGCACGGCCGCGATACCTCCCGATCGCGGTCGTACGGGGGGAGAAGCATTTTACCGGGCAGCGCGACGTCCCTCAGCGCTCCGGTATCTTTCATGCTTCTCCCCGCGGCCTCGCGCCTTCGTCCATTGCGGTAAATTCGTCCCCACCAGCCCTGCGTCCGACGAGACGATGCGACACCGCCCGCAACGCTGCCAGCACCAGCACCGCTAGAATCGTCGTTCCGGCCGCCACCGTATAAAAGCCGAGCGCGCTCGCCACGCCCACCGCCCCCGCCAGCCACATGCCGGCGCCCGTCGTCAGCCCCTGAATCGTGCCGCCGCTGCGGAAAATGGCCCCCGCCCCCAGAAAGGCGATGCCTGCCGTAACCGCTTCCACCGCACGGATCGGATCGGATTGGCCATTGCCCACTTCGATCGTGTGAAAGATCTCGAAGGTCAGGATGGTGAAAAGCGCAGCCGCCACGGCGATGAGGATATGCGTGCGCAGCCCTGCTTCTGCCGTGCGGATCTGCCGCTCGAAACCGATAATGGCCCCGAGCACGGCAGCGATGGCCAGCCGGATGGCCATGATGTGCTCGGGAAGATAGGTCTCGGTCATGCCGAAACTATTGCCGGTATCCATTGCGTCCCCTGTCCGATTGCGACGTTTTGGTTACAATCGGAGAGGGACGGGTTGGTTCCGGGCTTTAGCCTTGATCGGCCACGCGAATTTGCAGTTTCACGTCGCTCGGCCGGGCTTCGACGGCCCGGTCGAAAGCGCGCTTGGCGTCCTCGAACGCGAAGGTCTCGGAGATCAGCGGCTTGAGATCGACCTTGCCCGAACCGATCAGCGCGATGGCCCGGTCGTATTGATGGGCATAGCGGAAGACGTTCTCGATCCGCAGCTCCTTGGTCGAGGCGGCCACGATATCGACCTTGATCGGCTCGACCGGCAGCCCCACCACGACGATGCATCCACCGGGGCGCGGCAAGTCCATGATCGTTTCCCAGGCCTTCGGGGCGCCCGAACACTCGAAAACGACATCGGCACCCCAGCCTTCCGTCACCTCGGCTACCTTCTCGGCCAGCGGCGTGTCACGGATATTAACCGGAATGATGCCTTGGTAGCGCGCTGCGATGTCGAGCTTGGGCTGGGCGAGGTCCGCCACGATAACACGCGCGCAGCCGCCTGCGAGCGCCGCCAGCGCCACCATCGTGCCGATGGGGCCGGCGCCAAGCACCACTGCCGTATCGCCCGGGGTAATGCGCGCTTTTGTCGCCGCCTGCATGCCGATGGCAAAGGGCTCCACCATGGCGCCTTCGGCAAAGCTCACATTGTCCGGCAGCTTGAACGTATAGTTGGCCGGATGCACGACTTCGGGCGTCAACACGCCATGGATGGGAGGTGTCGCCCAAAACCGTACGGCAGGATCGACATTGTACATGCCGAGGCGGCTGGCGCGCGAATTGGCGTCGGGAATGCCCGGCTCCATGCAGACGCGATCACCCACCTTGAGGTGGCTGACC
Organism: Devosia soli; assembly: GCF_000970455.1. Classification (GTDB taxonomy): domain Bacteria; phylum Pseudomonadota; class Alphaproteobacteria; order Rhizobiales; family Devosiaceae; genus Devosia; species Devosia soli. The sequence continues at coordinate 627,185 of NZ_LAJG01000014.1, forward strand.
CCCGCACCAACCTCGACCACCGTGCCTGAAGCCTCGTGACCCAAGACCATCGGCTCGTTGACGATGAACGGCCCGATCCGGCCGTGGGTGTAATAGTGGACATCCGACCCGCAGACGCCGACCGTGTGGATGGCAATGCGCACCATGCCTGGGCCCACCTCGAGCGGCATATCGATCTCACGCAGATTGAGTTCATGCTGCTTTTCCAGCACCAGCGCGCGAACCCTGGCCATGCTTACCTCCATCCCGGTTTTGCCGATCACTATCCTATCGGCGCACGGTCTTCCAGACATAGCAAAGCCCCGCATTGCACGTGGGCATTGCGGGGCTGGATGTAATCCTGGACGATAACACGCGGCGTCAGGTCGTCGGCGCCGGCATGGCCATGCTGTAGATGATGAAGATCACGACGAAGGCGACGACGACGCCGATGAGCGAGAACACCAGCACGCGCGAATTCATCTTGCGCGGACTAGCCTGGCGCGCTTCCGTTGTCGACTTCTTGGGATCGTAGGTTTGCATTCAGGGTGCCCTCTCGAAAAAGCTTCGATAAATCCAACGCCCGCCGCACAACGCGGTTCCGTCGCAGGGCTTGACGCAAGCGGCAACCCGGCCCAGCTTCGGCATGACCAGCCGAAAGACCGTATCGATGACCACCCCCGCCCTTCTTACCCGCATGATCATGGCCGGACAGGGTAAGGAGCCGGCGGACCTCGTCATTCGCAATATCGGCATGCTCGATGTCATCACCGGCGCAGTCACCGTTACCGATATCGCCATCGTCGGAGATCGCATCGTCGGCACGCATGCGAAATACGAAGGAAAGTCCGAGATCGATGGCAGCGGCCGCTTTGCCGTGCCTGGCTTCATAGATACGCATCTTCATATTGAATCGTCTTTGGTCACCCCGCTCGAATTCGATCGCTGCGTGCTGCCTCATGGCGTCACCACCGTGCTCTGCGATCCCCATGAAATCGCTAATGTGCTGGGCGCAGAAGGCATCCGCTATTTCCTAGAGAGCGCCGAGCGCACCATCATGGATGTGCGGGTCAACCTCTCCTCCTGCGTGCCGGCCACGCCCTTCGAGACGGCGGGTGCGCAACTCGAGATCGACGACCTCCTGCCCTTCCGCAGCCATCCCAAGGCGCTTGGCCTTGCCGAGATGATGAATTTTCCCGGCGTCCTCAACGCCGATCCAGGCATCCTCGCCAAGCTCGTCGCCTATCAAGATGGTCACATCGATGGCCACGCGCCGCTGCTCCTCGGCCAGGGTCTCAACGGCTATCTTGCGGCCGGCATCCGCACCGACCACGAGGCGACGACGGCAGGCGAAGCGCGCGAAAAGCTGGCCAAGGGCATGGCCATCCTCATCCGCGAAGGCTCGGTCTCCAAGGATCTCACGGCGCTGGCCGAAATTCTCGACGAAAACACCTCCGCTTTCGTCGCGCTCTGCACCGATGATCGTAATCCCCTCGACATCGCCGAGGAAGGCCACCTCGATAGCTCCATTCGCCGGCTGATTGCCATCGGCCGGCCGCTTCACCACGTCTATCGTGCGGCAAGCCATTCGGCCGCGCGGATCTTTGGGCTTCGGGATCGCGGGCTCTTGGGTCCCGGCTGGCGCGCCGATATCGCCATCGTCGATAGCCTTGAAGAGTGCCGCGTCTCCGACGTCATTGCTGCCGGCCGCCGCGTGAACACCGGACTCTTCGATACGCGCGGCACCGTGGAGCCGGTCGGTCTCAATTCCGTTAAAGCCAAGCCAGTCACCGCCGAAGCCTTCGTCACCGCGCCGAAGCCCGGGCAGAACCGTGTCCCGGTTATCGGCGTAAAGCCTGGTCTCATTCTGACCTTCCGTGAGGAAGCGACGCTCGCCACCACCGACAAGGGCCTGCAGCCCGATCTCGAAGCCGACGTCATCAAGGTCGCCGTCATCGAGCGCCATGGCAAGAACGGCAATATCGGCCGCTCCTTCGTCACCGGTTTTGGCCTCAGGCGCGGTGCCATCGCCTCTTCCGTCGGCCACGACAGCCACAATATCACGGTGGTCGGCGCAACCGACGAAGATATGGCCGTGGCGGTCAATCGGCTGATCGAACTAGGCGGCGGTTTCGTCACTGCCGATGGCGGTCGAGTGACCGCCGAGCTCGCCTTGCCCATCGCGGGGCTCATGAGTCTCAAGAGCTTCGAAGACGTGGCACACGACCTTCACGAACTTCGCGACGCAGCAAAAGACCTGGGTTGCGTCCTGCCGGAACCGTTCCTCCAGGTCGCCTTCCTCGCCTTGCCTGTCATCCCGCACCTCAAGATGACCGACCGCGGTCTCTTCGACGTCGATAAGTTCGATTTCGTGAGCTGAGCGATGAGCCTCTCTTCACTCTATCTCGCCTGGATCGAAGACCTGCCGCCCAGACTTAACGCCGTCAAGAAAACTCGCGGCCTTTCGCTGGAAATGGATGATGGGGTCATCCTCAAGACAGATCACTATGCTCCAAAAGCCGAAGGCCCACATCCCACCATACTGATGCGCTTGCCCTATGGTCGCCGCGGCTTTGGAGCCGTCTGCGAAGCCTATGCCGAGCGCGGCTTTCATGTCGTCATTCAGGCGTGCCGCGGCACGGAGCGATCAGGCGGAGAATTCGATCCCTTCTCCAACGAGCGCGCCGATGGCCTCGCAACGCTGAGATGGATCGAAAAACAGCCCTGGTTCGACGGTCGCATCGGCCTTACCGGGCCAAGCTATCTCGGCTATGCCCAATGGGCGATCTCGGATGCCCTGCCCCCGATATCGGCCATGGCCACCAAGGTCACGACCTCCAACTTTCGCCCGGTTGTCTTTCCCTCTGGCGCCTTTCATCTCAATCTCTGGCTATCCTGGGTCCAGGTCATCGAAGGCCTCCGAACCCGGCCCCTGGCCACCGCGGCCCGCATGTTCTCCGGAGATATCGAGCGCCGCACAGAACGCGCAGCCAGCGTCCTGCCGCTCGTCGAAGCCGACAAAATCGCAGTCGGCCACAAGATCCCGTTCTGGCGCTATTGGTTTGAACACGCGATCGGCAGCGACGAGTTCTGGACCGAGATCGACCATAGCCATCGTCTTTCGGAATCCACCCCGCCGGTACACTTTATCTCCGGCTGGTACGATTTCATGCTCGACCCGCTGCTCGAAGATTATCAGCGGCTCGTCGCGCTTGGTCATACGCCCTATCTCACCATTGGCACCTGGTTTCACATTGCCGAGGAGCTGCAGCGGGATAATCTTCTCGAGACCATCATCTGGATGCGCGCCAAACTGCTTGGCGATCCCTCCGGACTCCGCCGCAATCCCGTGCGTATCCACATTTCCGGCATAAACGAGTGGCACGAATTCGATCGCTATCCGCCAGGGTCTTCTGACCCGATCACGCTTTCTATCGGCCCTGAACGCCGACTTTCAGAGTCGCCGGACAGCGACGGCGGTGACCGATATCGCTATGACCCGAACGATCCGACGCCGAACCTTGGCGGCGCCATCTTCGCCTTCACCGGGGCTGGCGCGGTCGATAACGCATCGCTCGAAACCCGCAACGACGTCCTGACCTATACCGGTCCGGTCCTTCTTCAGAAGCTGACGATCATCGGGCAGTGCCAAGTTAGGTTGGCAGCGCGCTCAAGCCTGCCCAACGTCGATTTCTTTGTCCGCCTATGCGATGTCGGCCCGGACGGCGTGTCGCGCAACATCTGCGACGGGTTTTTGCACGTCACCCCAGAGACCGCACCCGACGGCGACGGCCGCTTGGCCCTGACCCTCAAGCTCCACGCGACCGCGCATAGCTTCCTGCCCGGCCATCGCCTTCGGCTTCTAATCGCCTCGGGCGCCCATCCGCGTTACGCGCGCAATCCGGGCTCGGGGGAGCCGATCAACACGGCAGCGACCCTGGTCCCAAATGACATTGAAATCTTCCATGCCGGCACCGCGATCACGCTGCCCACCTACAAGATCTGACCTTTACTTCGCGTCCCGCGCCTTCACCTTCCGGCGCGCAGCGTGGAGGATCGGCTCGGTATACCCGCTTGGCTGGTCGACCCCCTTGAGCGCCAGGTCGAGCGCGGCCTGGAACGCCACTGACTGGTAGTTCTCCGCCATCGGCCGATAGATCGGATCGCCCTCGTTCTGCTCGTCGACCACCTTGGCCATGCGCTCGAAGACCGAAGTTACCTCGTCGCGGCTGACCAGGCCATGACGCAGCCAGTTGGCCACTGCCTGCGAGGAAATGCGGCACGTGGCGCGATCTTCCATCAGGCCGACATTGTTGATGTCCGGCACCTTGGAGCAACCGACCCCTTGCTGCACCCAGCGCACCACATAACCCAAAATGCCCTGGGCGTTGTTTTCGAGCTCGCGGGTGATTTCATCGCGACTCAAGGAATAGGGCACCTGCACCGGCATCGAGAACAAGTCCGACAGCGGCGGAACGGCCTGGTTGTGGCGGCGCGCCTGCGCCGCGAACACATCGACTTGGTGATAATGCAATGCATGGAGGGTCGCCGCAGTTGGCGATGGCACCCAGGCTGTGTTGGCGCCGGCATTGGGATGGCCGATCTTGGCGTCCATCATCGCCGCCATGTCGTCCGGCCGGGCCCACATTCCCTTGCCGATCTGTGCCTTCCCGGAAAAGCCGCAGGCAAGTCCGATCAGGACATTGCGGTCCTCATAGGAGCTGATCCAGCGCTCGGACTTGATCTCGTCCTTGCGCAAGACGGCGCCCGCTTCCATCGAGGTATGGATTTCATCGCCGGTGCGATCGAGGAACCCGGTATTGATAAAGAATACGCGGCTGCGCGCTTCATGGATAGCGGCCTTGAGGTTGGCCGATGTCCGGCGCTCCTCGTCCATGATGCCGATCTTGATCGTATTCGGCTTGAGGCCAAGGAAACCTTCTACCGACGCAAAGATCGCACAGGCAAAAGCCACCTCTTCCGGGCCATGCATCTTGGGCTTGACCACATAGATCGAGCCGGTGCGCGAATTGTTGCCCTCGTCGTGCATGGCGCAAAGCGCCGTCACAGCAGCATCCATCAGCCCTTCGCCGATCGGCTTGCCATCGAGCAGCACCGCATCGGTCGTCATCAGATGGCCGACATTGCGCACCAGCAGGAGCGAGCGCCCCTTAAGCACCAGCGGCTGCCCATTGGTGTCCTTATAAGTCCGGTCCGCCTTGAGCTTGCGGGTAATCGTCTGCCCGCCCTTCTCGAACGTGTCTTCGAGCGTCCCGGTCATGAGGCCGAGCCAGTTGCGGTAAACCCCGACCTTATCTTCGGCATCGACCGCCGCGACCGAATCCTCGCAATCCTGGATCGTCGTCAGCGCCGCCTCGACGACGACGTCGGAAAGCCCCGCCTTGTGCGCCGACCCGATCTGGCTCTTTGGGTCGATGATCAGAACGACATGCAGCCCATTGTGCCGGAGGACGATCTCGCCGTTTTCCTCGGTTCCGGCAAAGCCGACGAAGCTCGATGGGTCGCGTAGGCCAGTGCGGCCGGCGGCAGTATCGACTTGCAGGTGCCGCACGCCGTCGATGTTAACGAGATGGTACCCGATAACGTCCGAATGGCTGCCGGTTGCCAACGGAAATGCCTCATCGAGGAACTGCGCTGCACGCGCCACGACCGCCGCACCGCGAGCGGCATTATAGCCCTTCCCCGGCGCCAGATCGCCCTCGCGCCCAATGATATCGGTGCCATAAAGCGCATCATAAAGGCTTCCCCAGCGCGCATTCGCGGCATTGAGCGCATAGCGCGCATTCGACACCGGAACGACGAGCTGCGGCCCGCAAAGGCTCGAGATTTCCGGGTCGAGATCCGTCGTCTCGATCGTAAAATCCTGAGGCTCTGGAACGAGATAGCCGATATCCTTGAGGAAGAACTCATACCCCTGCGGATTGTTGGCAACCGGCCCATACTTGTGGTGCCAGTCGTCGATCTTGCTCTGCAAATCGTCGCGCTTGGCCAGCAGCCGCGCATTGGTCGGCGCATGAGTCGCCACCAGCCCGGCAAAGCCGCTCCAGAACTGGTCCGCAGTGATCGAAAGCCCGGGAAGCGCCTCTTTCTCGACGAAATCCACCAGCAAATGATGCACGGACAATCCGGATTTCGTCAGGTAGTCGCTCATGCCTGGAACCTCTCGATAACAGTTTGGCGACAGCTTTAGGCCATCGCAGGCGGTGTCACAACCCGCCTAAAGTTGACTTCGCCCTTGCGCCAGCAACATAGACCTCGGCGATCGCACGATCATCGCCAAGCGTCTGCAGCACGAAGAGTTCTTCCACGATCGTTTCGACCGACCCCATCCGCATACGCATGGTCGGCGTTGCCCGCGCGTCAAGCACCACCAGATCCGCCGCGCGTCCAGGCGCCACACTGCCAATCGTTTCTGCGAGGCCTAGCGCCTCGGCATTGCCGCGTGTCGCGAGGTGAAACGAAGCGAGCGGGTTAAAACTCTGCTTGCGCAGCTGCAGCACCTTGAACGCTTCGTCCATGGTTTTCAGCATGGAAAAGCTTGTCCCCGCGCCGATATCCGTCGCAAGCCCGATCCGCACCCCATGCTTGAGAAGCCGCTCGCGATCGAAAAGTCCGGAGCCGAGAAAGAGGTTCGAGGTCGGACAAAACACCGCCACCGAGCCGGTCTCCGCGATCACTGCCGTCTCACGGTGATTGAGATGGATCGAGTGCCCTAGAAGCGTCCTCGATCCCAAAAGTCCGTACTGCTCATAAATCCCCGCATAATCCGGCGCCTCGGGATAAAGCTCCATGGAATATGAGATTTCGGCGTCATTCTCGCTGAGATGGGTCTGCACATAGCAGTCCCCATGCTCGGCAACGAGCGCCCGTGCCATCTCCATTTGCTCAGGCGTCGATGTGATGGCAAACCGCGGGGAAATAGCATAAAGCCCCCTGCCCCGCCCATGCCAGCGCGCGATCAGCGCCTTGGTGTCGTCGTAGCCAGATTGCGCAGTATCCAGCAGCTCCTCCGGCGCATTCCGGTCCATCATCACCTTGCCGCCGATCATCAACATATTGCGCCGCTGCGCCTCGGCAAAAAAGGCATCAACCGAGCGCGGATGGCTCGAGCAATAAGCGACCGCCGTCGTCGTACCATGCCGGATCAGCGCGTCATAAAAATCGACCGCGACCGCATCGGCATGGCCCTGCTGGGCAAATTTCTGTTCCTCGATGAAGGTATAGGTGTTGAGCCAATCGAGAAGCGAGCCGGCATAGGACGCCATCATGTGGCTCTGCACATAATGAAGGTGCATGTCGATGAAGCCGGCCATGATCAGGTGCGGCCGGTGATCGATGATCGCCGCATCGCCCGTTTCCGCCCCGGCAAAAGCGCCTACCGCGACGATAGTCCCATTCTCGACGCTGATGGCACCGTCTTCGAGATAAAGGTAGCTGTCCTTATCGTCGATGCCGTCGGGCGCGCGATGAAAGCTGAGCACGCGCCCACGTAGGATAGTCCGGCTCACGAGCCTGAACCCTCGCGGAACCACTGAACGAGAATTGCCCGTTCCTTGGCGGTCATTTCGGTGACATTGCCCGGCGGCATCGCGTGCGCGTAGCCTGCCTGCATGGCGATGTCCTTGGCGTGGTTGGCAATGGCGATGTCATTGTCCAGAATGACATTCTTCGGGGCCTCATAAACCCCTGGCCAGACTGGCTCTGCCGTATGGCACATCGAGCACCGCGTCTGGACGGTCTGGCTCGCCAGCTTGAAATGTTCCGTCGCCATGAAGCGCTCGCCTGTCGCGCTGGCAACTGCTGGCGTATCGATCCCAGGCAACTTTGGCGCCGTCGACAGCCAGGCAATGGTGATAAAGAGAATGACCGCCACGGCCCAGGTCCAGTGCGGATTGCCCTTTCGCGCGTGGCGCGTGTTGAAATAGTGCCGAATGACAACGCCGACGAGGAAGATCAGCGAAGCAATTATCCAGTTCCACTGCGTGGCAAAAGCCAAAGGATAGTGGGACGAGAGCATGAAGAAGATGACAGGCAGCGTCAGGTAGTTGTTGTGAAGGCTCCGCTGCTTGGCGATCTTGCCGTACTTTGCATCGGGCACCTTTCCCGCCTTGAGATCGGCCACCACGATCTTCTGGTTCGGGATGATGATCATGGCAACGTTCGCCGCCATGATGGTCGCTGTAAACGCGCCCATATGCAGCATCGCCGCTCGGCCGGTGAAGAGCTGCGTATAGCCCCAGCTTGCGGCAACGAGGATCGCGAACAGCACCAGCATCAACCCAGTGGTCGATTGCCCTATCGGTGATTTGCAGAGAGCATCATAAAGCACCCAGCCGAGCACGATCGAACCGATCGATAAGAGGATTGCCCCCCAGCTCGGGATATCGAGCACATTGCGATCAACGAGATAGATGTCGGCGCCGACGTAATAGATGAGCGCCAGCAGCATGGCACCGCTCATCCAGGTCCAGTAGCTTTCCCATTTGAACCAGGTCAGGTGTTCCGGCAAAAACTCCGGCGCCACCAGGTATTTATTGATGTGATAAAATCCGCCGCCATGCACCTGCCATTCCTCGCCATGGGCCAGCGGTGGCAGGCTCGGCGTCTTGCGCAGGCCGAGGTCGAGCGCGATGAAATAGAACGAAGACCCAATCCAGGCTATGGCGGTGACGACGTGCAACCACCGCACGGCAAACATCAGCCACTCATAGAAAATTGCAAGATCGCCCATCTATCCCAATCTCCACTCTGCCCCCGCCTCTTGCGGGAGAGGAACAGGACTTTCGCGTCCAGCGAAATCCAGCGTGAGGTGTGCTCTCCTCCGCAGAAGAGCTTGTCGCCGAAACGCGGACCCCTCATCCGCCCATCGGGCAACTTCTCCCGCGAGGGGAGAAGGCAACCACCGCATATTCGGCGGCCGACAAAGAAAAGGCGAGCGTCAGCCCGCCCTTTCCAGTTTGCCTATCAGCCCGGCTTACGCCGGCTGTTCGACGCCTTCGACGTACCAGTCCATGCTCAAGAGCTCAGCGTCGGTCATGGTGACGCCAGCGGCAACGCGCTCGGTGCCAGTGTTGTCCTTGATCGGGCCGGTGAAGATGTGGAAGGAGCCATCGATCTGGCCATTCTTTACTTCGTCAGCAGCAGCGCGGACGTCTTCCGGCACCTTGGCGCCGTACGGGCCCATCTGCACCACGTCTTCCTTAAGGCCTTCCCAGGTATTGCCAGGCGCCCAGGTGCCGGCCAGAACGGCTTCGGCAGAGGCGAGGTAGTGCGGGCCCCAGTGGTCGATGATGGCGGTGAGCTGGGTGTCCGGAGCAAAGGCGCTCATATCTGCGCCCTGGCCGAAGCCACCGACGATACCGCGTTCGGCGGCAACCTGCAGGGCAGCCGGGCCGTCGGTGTGCTGAGCGACGATGTCGATGCCCTGATCGATCATGGCGCGGGCAGCGTCAGCTTCCTTGGCCGGATCGTTCCAGGTCGAGATGTAAACCGGCTTGATCGTGAACTCAGGATTGACCTTACGCGCAGCAAGTACGAAAGAGTTGATGCCCATGACCACTTCCGGGATCGGGAACGAGCCGATGTAGCCCGCCTTGCCGGTCTTGGACATGTGACCGGCAATCGTGCCGCAGACCGCACGGCCTTCATAGAAGCGCGCATTGTAAAGCCCGATATTGGGGCCGCTCATGTAGCCAGTTGCGTGCTCGAAAGCGATATCCGGGAACTGCGGAGCGACCTTGACCACGGAGTCGCCGAAGCCGAAGCTCGTTGCGAAAATCAGGTTGCAGCCCTGCTGGGCCAGTTCGCGCAGGACGCGTTCGCAGTCCGGGCCTTCCGGCACGTTTTCGACATAAACCGTCTCGACCTTATCGCCGAGCTGTTCTTCGACATAAAGGCGGCCCTGGTTATGGGCATAGTTATAGCCATTGTCGTTGATCGAACCGACATAGATGAAGCCGATCTTGATCTTTTCGAGCTGCGCGAAGGCGCGCGAGCCCAAGAGCGGCATGGCCAAGGCGGCACCACCGACCTTGACGAATGTACGACGCGAAAGTGTCATCTGATGTTTCTCCTGACTGACGTTCCTTGATTGAGACGATCGTTCCGGTGTCATCTCAATTGGCGGGCAAAAACGGCTTGCCGAGGCATGCCGGTGCATTGGTTGAGGCGTCGCGGCGGATCGAGATGAGGACCAGCACGACGACGGTTGCAAGATAGGGCAGAGCTGCCCAAAGCTCGGATGGCACGGCGCTCAGCGGGCCGCCCCCGGCCTTGGCATAAAGCTCCATAGTCATCACCAGCCCGAACAGATAAGCGCCGCCGAGCAGCCGGAAAGGCTTCCACGAGGCAAACACCACCAGCGCCACAGCGATCCAGCCGCGCCCCGCCGTCATACGCTCGGCCCATTGCGGGGTCAGCAAAAGCGGAAAACAGGCCCCGGCAAGGCCGGCCATGGCGCCGCCGAACATCACGGCGAGATAGCGAACGCCGATCACCGAATAGCCGATCGAGTGCGCCGATTGGTCATTCTCGCCAACAGCGCGCAAGATCAGCCCAGCGCGTGTCTTGTGGAGGAAGTACCAGATGGCGACGACCATGACGAAGGAGAAGTAGACCGGAAAGGAATAGCCGAAAATGACACGCAGGACCGGATGGGTGGCGAGATCTGCGGGAAAGAGCGGCTGCATCAGCGTCACAGGACGCGCCGAATAGGACGAACCAGCAAGCGCCGAAAAACCCGTGCCGAAGATGGTCAGCGCCAGGCCTGTCGCCGTCTGGTTAGCAGAAAGCGAGAGGGTCAGAAACCCGAAGATCAGCGAGGCCGCCGTGCCGGCAGCAGCGCCGCAGAGCAGCGCCAGATAGGGATTGCCGGTGTGGAACTGGACAACGAAGCCGGCGATGGCGCCGATCAGCATCATGCCTTCGACACCGAGATTGAGCACCCCTGCCCGCTCGACGACAAGTTCCCCAAGCGCTGCGATGAGGATTGGCGTCGATGCACCGACCACCGTGATCAGAATGGCGAGCGTCAGCTCCATTATGCGGCCCCCACCGATGGCTGCGGCGAAACGCGGCGCAACCGGTATTTGATCAGGATGTCCCCGGCCAAAAGGAAGAACAGCATCATCGCCTGGAAAATGCCGGTCGCCGCATTAGGCAAGCCAATCGTCGTCTGCGCCACTTCCCCGCCCACAAAGGTGATAGCGAGGACGACGCCGGCAACGATCACGCCCAGCGGGTTAAGACGACCGAGGAAGGCGACGATAATCGCCGTGAACCCATAATTGGTCGGAAAGCCCGGCACCATCCGTTGGAATGGTCCGGCGACCTCGAGCACTCCCGCAAGCCCGGCAAGGCCCCCGCTGACCAGCATGGCCAGCCAGATGGTCTTGTTCTCCGAGAAGCCCCCATAGCGTGCAGCATGTGGCGCAGCACCGACGACGCGCATGCGATAGCCGAAGACCGATCGGGTCATGATGAACCAGGCGACAATCCCGACAATCACCGCAATCGGCACGCCGAGATGCACGATAGTGCCCGGTATGATCGTGGGCAGCCGGGCCGCCTCCGAAAACAGTCGCGTCTGCGGAAAGCCCATGCCCATCGGGTCCTTCCAGGGCGCGCGGATAAGGTAATAGATGAGCTGCACCGAGGCATAGGTCAGCATGAGGCTTGTCAGGATTTCATTGACGTTGAGCCGTGTGCGCAGGAATGCCGGAATGGCAGCATAAGCCATGCCTCCGAGGATGCCCGCCAGGACCATCAGTGGTAGGATCCACCACCCAGTCATGCCGTAGGTAAGAAGGGCAATACCTGTGCCCGCGAGGCCGCCGATCACATATTGCCCTTCGGCGCCGATGTTCCAGACATTGGCGCGATAGGCAATGGAAAGGCCCGTACCGATGATGATCAATGGCGCGGCCTTGATGCCGAGATCCTGCCACTTGTAGCTATTGGTCAGCGGAGTCAGGAAAATCTCGCGAACCGCCCCGAGGCCATCATACCCGATCAGGGAGAAGATCACGGTCCCGAGCACCATGGTCAGCAGCACCGCGGCAAACGGGGTAATGTAGCTCATCAACCGCGACGGTTCGCGGCGCTTCTCAAGCCGGAATTGCATCTGCGCCCTCCGTCGTCCCATGGACGCCGCCCATCAGGAGGCCAATCTCTTCAATGCTGAAATCCTTGACCGGCCGCGCCTCGCTGAGCCGTCCCATATTGATCACCGCAAGCGTATCGCAGAGCGCCCGCAGTTCATCGAGGTCTTGGCTGATGACAACGATTGCCGATCCGGCCGCCGCAAGATCGACCAGCGCCTGATGGATGGCCGCCGCTGCACCCGCATCGACACCCCAGGTCGGCTGACTGACGACCAGCACCGAAGGCTTTTGCAGAATTTCGCGGCCCATGATGTATTTCTGCAGATTGCCACCCGAGAGTGAGCCGGCAGTTGACGCCGGCCCCAGTGCCTTGACGGCGAAGTCCGCAATGACCTTACCAGTGTAAGTCTTTGCCGCGCCTGAATTGATGAGACCCATCACGACCATGCCGAGACGATCGCGCGCCGTCAGCACGGAATTGTCGGCAAGGGAAAAATCGCCGACGGCAGCGTGACCATTGCGCTCTTCGGGCACCGCGCAAAGCCCCTGCTTGCGTCGCTCGGTGGTGTTCATCAGCCCGATGCCGTAGCCATCGATAGTGATCGCTTCGCGATCATCGCCGATGATCTCGCCCGAGAGCGCATCGAGCAGCGCGTTTTGCCCATTGCCGGCCACGCCAGCAATGCCGAGAATTTCGCCTGAGCGAACAGTGAAACTGACATTGTCGACGGGCACATCGAAATGCCCGGTCTTGCCGGTGCGCAGCCGATTGACCACCAGTTTGGGCGGGCCAAGGACCCTGCCCTCACCCTTGACGATATCGCGCAGACCCGTGCCGATCATCTTCTCGGCCATCGATCGGCTGGTTTCCTGCTTCGGATCGCACGTATCGACAAGCTTGCCGCCGCGCAGGATCGTCGCGGTATCGCACAAGGCTTTGATTTCATGGAGCTTATGCGAAATGTAGAGGATCGAGCAGCCTTCGGCCGCCAGCTTCCGAAGCACAGTGAAGAGCTGCTCCACTTCCTGCGGCGTCAGCACCGAGGTGGGCTCGTCCATGATCAATAGCTGCGGATTGAGCAGCAATGCGCGCACGATCTCGATGCGCTGCCGTTCGCCGACCGAAAGCGTTGCCACCGTTCGATGCGGATCGAGCAGGAGGCCATAGGTCTGCATGACTTCGCGGATACGGCTTTCGAGCTCACGCGATGGAATTTTCGCGTCCATCCCGAGCGCGATGTTTTCGAGCACCGTCAGCGCTTCGAACAACGAAAAGTGCTGAAACACCATACCGATGCCAAGCTTGCGCGCGGCTTTGGGATTGGGCACCACGACCGGCTCGCCGTTCCAGCGGATTTCGCCGGCATCGGGCTGCATGATGCCGTAGATCATCTTGACGAGGGTGGACTTGCCGGCGCCGTTTTCCCCCAGAAGCGCGTGGATCTCACCCGGCTTTACTGAGAAGGATACGTGATCGTTGGCCAAAACGCCGGGAAACTGCTTGGTGATGCCGGTGAGTTCGAGCCGATTGGGCATGTTAGAGTCCACTCGCCACCCTTTCTCGCGAAGGGGCGGACGCGCACCCGTCAGTAGCTTCCCGTTGCCTAATCTGGACCATAATTTCGGCCGCCGCCAGAGCCGCGATCACCGATGGCCGTTTATCCCCAAGCCCTTGTGCACCAATGGGTAACACCAATCTCTCCAATGCCGTTCTTTGGCCGCCCTGCTCCAGATACCAGCTCGCAAACTTCGCCCGCTTCGTTTTCGAGCCAACCATACCAACATAGGGGCTGTCGAGCCTTGCGAGCGCCTCATTGGCAATAAGAAAATCAAGAGCGTGATCGTGGGTGAGGATCACGTAGGCGCTACCGCGCGGCGCGGCGCGCACGACAGCCTCGGGCATCGCCACGCGGCGATGGGCGATGCCTGAGGGCAAGAGATCGAGTTCGTCCTGGCGCGTATCGATGACTTGCACCCGCACGGGCAAGAGCGAGAGGATTTGAGCAAGGACGCGCCCGACATGCCCGGCCCCGAACACATAGACCCGCGGCGTCGCGGCATCCTCAGCCATCGTCCGCGCTATTACATCGCGCCGGACTTTTGCATCGGCATAGCGCAACGCGACATTGACTCGCCCGCCGCAACACTGCCCGATTTCCGGCCCCAGCGGCACTTCCATCGCTGCCTCGGCGCGCCCCTCGGCAATCAACCGCCGCGCATGGTCGATGACCATATATTCAAGCGCACCACCGCCGATCGTGCCGTAAATGGCGCCGAGGGCGACAAGCATGAAGGTGCCCTGCTCGCGCGGAGAGGAACCACGGACCGAAGTCAGTTCGCAGGCAATGATGTCGGGATTGGCAGCGAGAAAGGATTCGAGGGCGGTGGAGGTCATTGCTTCTGCACCCCCACCCAACCTCCCCCTACAAGGGGGAGGAGTAGAACGGTGTTTGAGGCATCATCCCGCCATATGCACAGTTGCGTCCCTCCCCCTTCCAGGGGGAGGCGAGGTGGGGGTCCGGCAAACACGCTGCCCAATCTCACCCCCGCGCCTCCCGCTTCATCCGCTCGACGCCCATCAGCACCCGCTCCGGCGTCACCGGCATATTGAGCTGCGGCGCGATCTTGTAGTCCGCCACGCTCGCCACTGCCATGCCCAGCGCTTCCGGCACGCTCATCGCCAACATGAACGGCGGCTCACCCACCGCCTTGGATCGGCCGATCGTGGGCTCCTTGTTCACCGACCACTCTGCCAGCTTCACGTTAAAAATCGGCGGCACATCGCTCGCGAGGGGTATCTTATAGGTAGACGGTGCGTGCGTCCGAAGCTGCCCCTTGGCGTCCCAAACGAGCTCTTCCGTCGTCAGCCACCCCATGCCCTGCACGAAAGCGCCTTCGACCTGGCCCAGATCGATCGCCGGGTTCAGCGACTTGCCGACATCATGCAAAATATCGACCCGGTCGACGGTATATTCTCCGGTCAACGTATCAATCGTAACTTCGCTCGCCGAAGCGCCGTAAGCAAAATAATAGAACGGATGCCCGCGGCCAGTCGCCCGGTCCCAGTGAATCTTGGGCGTCTTGTAAAAGCCCGCCGCCGAAAGCTGCACGCGGTTCATGTAAGCCGACATCGCCAGTTCGGCGAAGGGCACGAATTTTGGGCCAGCCTGAATACCGCCCTGCACCCATTCGCACTCGGCTTCGCTCATCTCATGGAGCTTGGCCGCATGCGCGACCAGCCGCTCCTTGATCTGCCGGCAAGCATCGTAGGCTGCCGCACCATTGAGATCGGAGCCGGACGAAGCCGCAGTCGCCGAGGTGTTAGGCACCTTCCCCGTGGAGGTCGCCATGATCTTGACCGTGTCGAGGTTTACCCCGAACGCATCGGCCACCACCTGCGCGACCTTTATATAGAGCCCCTGCCCCATCTCGGTGCCGCCATGCGACAGATGGATCGAACCATCCTTATAAACGTGCACCAGCGCACCAGCCTGATTGTACCATGTCGCGGTGAAGGAGATGCCGAACTTCACCGGCGTCAGCGAAATGCCCTTTTTCAGGATCGTGCTGGTCTTGTTGAACGCGAGGATGGCCTGCCGCCGCGCCTGATAATCCGATGAAGCCTCAAGCTCCTCGACCACGCGGTGGATGATGTTGTCCTCCACCACCTGATGATAGGGCGTCACATTATCAGTATCGGTGCCATAAAAGTTGGCCTTGCGGATCTCCAGCGGATCCTTGCCCAGCGAATAGGCAATGTCTTCGATCCACCTTTCCGCCCCCACCATGCCCTGCGGCCCGCCAAAGCCGCGGAAGGCGGTGTTGGAGACGGTATTGGTATAAAGCGGCTCCGACCGCGCCCTCACCGCCGGATACCAATAGGCATTGTCGCAATGAAACAGTGCCCGGTCCGTTACCGGCCCCGACAGGTCTGACGAATAGCCGGCCCGCGCACCATAAACCGCATCCACCGCATGGATCTTGCCCGTCTCGTCATAGCCAACGTCATAATCGACCACGAAATCATGTCGCTTGCCGGTCGCGCTCATGTCGTCGTCGCGATCGGGTCGCAATTTGCAGGCGCGGTTCCATTTCTTTGCCGCCAGCGCCGCAACCACCGCAAAGAGATTCCCCTGCGTTTCCTTGCCACCGAAACCGCCACCCATGCGGCGAACATTGACCGTCACCGCATTGTGCCGGATGCCCAGCGCCTGCGCCACGATCAGCTGGATTTCGCTCGGATGCTGGGTGGAAGAAAACAGCGTGACGTCCTCGTCCTCGCCTGGAATGGCGAGCGCAATCTGACCCTCGAGATAAAAGTGATCCTGTCCGCCAATGGTGATCGCGCCCTTGGCCCGGCGCGGCGCGCCGGCGAGGCCAGTTTTCACATCGCCCCGCTCAAGCTTGAGCGGCGGCGTCACGAGCTTCCCACCAGCTGCCTGGGCCGAGCGCACATCGGTAAAAAACGGCAGTTCGTTATAATCGATCTTGACGAGATGCGCCGCCCGCCGTGCCTGATCGCGCGTCTCGGCAACCACCGCGAACATCGGCTGCCCCCAGAAATGCACGACGCCATCGGCAAAGACCGGCTCGTCATGCATATGCGCCGAGCTTATATCCAGCACGCCCGGCACATCGTCATTTGTAAGGACGCCGATGACACCCGGCGCCTTCAACACCGCAGAGAAGTCCATGCCCGCGATCTCGGCATGCGCCACGGTCGATAGCCCAAGGTAGGCGTGCATGGTGCCGACAGGCTCGACGATGTCGTCGATATATTCAGCGGTGCCAGTGACGTGCTTCGGTCCGCTATCGTGGCGCGTTGCCTTATGCAGCACGGATAGATTGATCGGCGCCTGATGCTTGTTCATCACGCCACCTCCCGCTTGAGCCGCTCGCCCTGCCCGGACGTTTCGAGGAAAAACCGCTTGAGCAAGTTTTGCGCCGTCAGCAACCTATATTCCGCCGAAGCGCGCATATCGCTGATCGGCTGATAATCATCGGCGAAAGCCAAAACGGCTGCCTCAACCGTTTCCATCGTCCACGTCTTACCGACAAGCGCCGCCTCCACCGCCTTGGCCCGCTTCGGCGTCGCCGCCATGCCGCCAAAGGCAATCCGAGCCATGCCGACAGTGCCGGCATCGTTGACGAATATGCGGAACGCGCCACATAGCGCCGAGATATCCTCCTCGCGCCGCTTGGAGATTTTATAGGTCGCAAACTTTTCGCCCGCCGGCAGCAGCGGCAGCGTCACGCTCTCGACGAACTCGCCCGGCTGCCGATCCTGCTTGCCATAGGCAAGAAAATAATCCTCCAGCTTGATCTCGCGCCGATGCTCGCCGCGCCGCAGATGCAGCTTCGCCCCGAGCGCAATGAAGGGCGGCGGTGTGTCCCCGATGGGCGAGCCATTGGCAATATTGCCGCCGATGGTGCCCATGTTGCGGATCTGCTCACCTGCGAAACGGTTCCAGAGTTCGCCCAGCTGCGGAAAATTCGCCTGAATGACCGGCAGCGCTTCAGAATAGGTGACGCCTGCATAAAAACGCACTTCGCTGGCGTTCTCGGCGATACGCTTCAATTCTTGCAGATGGCCGATGAATATCACCGGCCCGATATTGCGCATGAATTTCGTCACCCACAGCCCGACATCGGTCGAGCCGGCGACGATCCGCGCATTGGAATTAGCCTCGTAGACTTCAGCGAAATCATCAAGGCCCGCCGGAATGATGATCTGTCTGTCGCCCTCGCCGATCACCACGCGGCGCCCATCGTTGAGCGCCTTGATCTTGCCCTTGACGGCAATCCGTTCAGCCCAGAGCACATCGCCCTGCGGCTGGCCATAAGTGCCCATCGCCTCGCCGGCACGGATGATCGGCGCATATCCCGTGCAGCGGCAGAGATTACCCTGCAGCGCCTTCTCGATCGCCGAGCGCGACGGGCTGGGGTCGCGCATCCAGAGCCCATAAAGGCTCATGACGAAACCCGGCGTGCAGAACCCGCATTGCGAGCCGTGATGATCGACCATCGCCTGCTGCACAGGATGCAGCGTACCATTCTCGCCGCGCAGATGCTCGATGGTCACGACATGCGTGCCATGGAGACTTCCGACGAACCGGATGCACGCCGTCACGGCATCATAAATAATCTCGTCGCCTATCAGCCGGCCAACCAGCACGGTGCAGGCCCCGCAATCGCCCTCGGCACAGCCTTCCTTGGAGCCGCGCAGACGTCTCTCCAGCCGCAGCCAATCGAGCAGCGTCAGGTCTGGCGCCACATCGGTGAGCGAGACCTCCTCGCCATTGAGGAGAAACCGGATTGCGTTTGCAACTTCCACCATCGCTCAGCTCCCCCGATAGGTCGAATAGGCGAAGGGGCTGACGAGCAGCGGCACGTGATAGTGCTTGTCCTCGGAAATCGTAAAGCGGATCGGCACCACATCGAGGAACGGCGTTTCGACCTCGACCCCGATCCGCTCGAAATACTGCCCAACATGAAAGCGGATTTCGAACTCGCCTTGCTGGAACTGGTCGTCGGCAAGCAGCGGCTGGTCCACCCGGCCATCGGCATTGGTGTAGCTGTCGCCCAGGTGATGGGTGTGGTCGCCATGCACGAAGTGCAGTTCGAGCCGCATGCCGCGCGCCGGCTTGCCCGCCATCGTGTCGAGAACGTGAGTGGTAAGGCGTCCGCCGGCCATATGCTGCTCCTAAGCACGCCGTCCGAACGTGGGGCCGTTCCAGACCGGCATGCGTTATTCGTTTCCCCTAAGAGCACCATAGAACCGCGATTCTGCTCTTGATACTCTCAAATTGGGAGCACTATGCTGCCGATATGGCAACAGACGCAAACGAAAAGCCGCTGCAAGATCGCCCTCGCGAACACGCCCTTTCCGCTGGGCTCCTTGCCCGCGTCTTTCATCAGCCATCCCTCCTCTATTTCAACGCCGTCGCTACCCATCTCTCCATCCGCGAAGCCGCCCGCCGTCTAAACGTGGCCTCCTCCGCCGTCACCCGTCAGGTCGCCCAGCTGGAGGACGCCCTCGGCATCACGCTCTTCCTCCGCGACAAGCGCCGCATGCGCCTCTCCCCTGCCGGTGAAATCCTCTTCCGTCATTCGCGCCGCCTCGCCGCCCCGATGGAAGCCGCCGTCTCCGAGATCGAACTGTTGCGCGGCGTCAGGGCCGGCGTGGTCCGCATTGGCACCGTCGAAAGCGTTGGCCTCTCGTTCCTGCCGCGCCTGATCTCGGACTTTGGTCAGCGCTACCCGCGCCTCACAATCGATATTTCAATAGTATCCTCCAGCGAAGTCATCGAACGGCTCGCCGAAGAGCGCATCGACATCGGCTTCGGCTTCCTCGCCAAACCCCATCGCCAGGTCGACATCGCCTTCCGCCGCGACGTCCATATCGGCGCCGTCATGGTCCCGGACCATCCCCTCGCCGGCGCGCCAAAGCTCACCATGGAGCAGTGCCTCGATCACGCGCTCGCCGTCGCCAAACCCGAAATCTCCATCCGCGAGGTCATCGAGCCCTTCCTCCGCCGCTCCGGCATGCTGCCGCCCATGGTCGAGGCCAATTCCATCCGCATGCTGGTCGAGCTCGCGCTTGGCGGCCATTACGTTTCGATCATGACGCCCATCGGCGCGCAAAATGAAATCGCCGACGGTCGCCTTGTGTTCAATGCATTGAGCGGCGGCCTCCCGACCAACCGTTTCGGCATCCTCGTCCGCTCCGGCACTGCGCTTCATCTGGCGCCCGCGATCTTCTTCGACCACGCCAAGAGCTATTTTGAGGGCGTGCAGCTTCCCGGCGCAATTTGAAGCAAACCCCATGAGCTCTTCTCATGGTGCTGGCGCAATCACCCATCCTGCGCTTAGCTTGGACGAAATCGACCACGACTGAACGAGACCGCCGATGAACCGCTACCCCCGCGATATGCAAGGCTATGGCCGCAACATCCCCAATGCCAATTGGCCGGGAGGCGCCCATGTCGCGGTACAATTCGTGCTCAATTACGAAGAGGGCGGCGAAAACAACATCCTCCACGGCGACGCCGCCTCCGAAGCCTTTCTGGTCGACGTGCTCGGCGCCGCCCCCTGGCCCGGCCAGCGCCATGCCAATGTGGAGTCCATGTACGAATATGGCGCCCGGGCCGGCTTCTGGCGGCTCCATCGCCTTTTCACCGAGGCAAACCTGCCCGTCACCATCTACGGCGTCGCCACCGCCCTGATGCGCGCTCCCGAACAACTCGCCGCCATGCAGGAGGCCGGCTGGGAGATCGCTTCGCACGGCTACAAATGGGTGCAGCATAAGGACATGTCGCTCGACGAAGAGCGCAGTCAGATTGCAGAAGCCGTGCGCCTTCATACCCTTGCCACCGGTTCCCGCCCCCTTGGCTGGTACACGGGCCGCTCCTCGCTCAACACGGTCGATCTCGTCGCCGACTACGGTGGCTTTGCTTACATTTCCGACACGTACGACGATGACTTACCCTATTGGAGATTCATCCACGGGCACCCTCAGCTCATCATCCCCTATTCCCTCTCGACCAATGACATGCGCTTCGTCACCGGCCCCGGCTTCGACAACGGCGAAGAATATTTCCAGTTCTTGAAGGACAGTTTCGACTGCCTCTACGCTGAAGGCCAGGCCGGCTCGCCCAAGATGATGTCGCTGGGGCTGCATTGCCGCCTCGTCGGCCAGCCCGGGCGCTTCCAAGGCCTGAAAAAGTTCGTGGACTACATCAAGACATTCGACAAAGTGTGGGTCCCGACTCGTCTAGAGATCGCCCGGCACTGGGCCAAGGAGCATCCCTACACCGCGCCCGAAGTCGTGCCGAGCGAGCTGCCCAAAGACGAGTTCGTCTCGCGTTACGGATCGATCTTCGAGCATTCGCACTGGATCGCCGAACTCGCCTGGGAAAGCGAGCTCGCCCCCGCCAATGACACCGCCATCGGCCTTCACTTCGCCCTGCGCACCCAGTTCCGCATGGCAACGCCCGAGGAACGCCTCGCCGTCCTCCGCGCCCATCCGGACCTCGCCGGAAAGCTTGCCGCCGCCAAGCGCCTGACTGCCGACTCCACCGCCGAGCAAGCCTCAGCCGGCCTCGACGCCCTGACCGATGCCGAGCGCGAAAAATTCACTGCGCTCAACAATTCTTATACTCAAAAGTTCGGATTCCCCTTCATCATCGCCGTGCGCGACCACGATAAGGCGGGCATTCTCGCAAATTTCGAGAAGCGTCTCGCCAATTCGGCCGAAGAAGAATTCGCCACCGCCTGCGCACAGGTCGAGCGCATCGCACTTCTCCGGCTCAAGGCCGTGCTGCCCTAGGGTCATGACGGGTGGGGCCGACCGCCCTACCCATTCCACCCATCCGGATCGGCCTTAAAGACTGGCTCGTCACGAAGCATGCCCATCAACAATGTCAGGGCCGCCAGCCACGGCAGATGATGCTGCAGCCAGTTATGCGATCCAACAAAATGCGATGCACCAAGGTTACTCATGTCTTCAACCATGGGATCAAAAGTTGAAAAATCGGTAACCCTAACCGAACCTTAGCGGCATCTTTCGATTCTGCAGCTTCGAGGTCGTGCTCATCCTTCCCGAAGTACGCTGGTTTTGCATCTGCTGAAGCCATGCCTCGAATGATCACTGGGACCTGCGATGTCTCCGCCAGACCTTGGCTGTCGGCTCCATTCGCTTCAAAACAGCACCTCTATGCAGCCCGCCGATCCGCCTCGCCGATCGTGACCATGTCGGCGTGTCCAAAGCCCTTGGAATAGTCGAGCACGGAAATGACTTCTGGCCGGAGTTCGAACACGGCGACGCCGGAAATATCCATGTCCTTCATCGAGGCCGTATATTCGGGGTATTTCTTGGGAAGCTCGGTGAACAGCACGTCGCGTATCCGCGCCTTGTCCGAGACCGATATCGCCCGCGCAGCCATCGATAGCCCTGTGATGGCTGTGGGGTCGGCTGTGTCGCTATCGACCGTGAGCGACACGCGGTTGTCGCGCGCCAGGTTCTTGGCCTTTTGTGTCTCCTTCCCGGTCATGAAATAGAGCGTCAAACCGTCGCTGACATAACCCACCGTGGTCGCTTGTGGCCAACCATCGGGCCTCAGCGTCGCAAGGGTCAGAATGCGGTGCTTGTCGAGCAGGTCGAGGATTTTGGTACGGAGTGCGGCGTCCATTGGTTGTCTCCATCTCTGTGAGCCCCTGATTGTGGCGCTCCGCACAGGGCGCGTATTGACGAAAAGCAACTATCCGTACGGAAGGGCGGCGATAATGCCCGAACCCGAACGCGGAAACCGAAGATGGCTGATCGTTTGTCCCTGCTCTCGAAGGATGATTTGGACCTGCTCGATCGCTATTGGCGCGCGACCAATTACCTGTCGGTCGGGCAGATCTACCTGCTCGACAATCCGCTTCTTGCAGAGCCGCTTCGTGCCGAACACATCAAGCCACGCCTGCTTGGCCATTGGGGCACGACGCCGGGCCTCAACTTCATCTATACGCACCTCAATCGCCTCATCCGCCTGCGAGACCTCGACGTGTTGTTCGTCTGCGGGCCCGGCCATGGCGGGCCGGCGCTGCTCGCCAATAGCTGGCTCGAGGGCAGCTACAGCGAGATCTATCCCGACGTCAGCCGGGACAAAGAAGGCATGCTCCGTCTTTTCCGCCGCTTCTCCTTTCCAGGAGGTGTGCCAAGCCATGCCTCGCCCGACACGCCCGGTTCGATCCACGAAGGTGGCGAACTCGGCTATTCGTTGTTGCATGCCTATGGTGCGGCCTTCGACAATCCGGGCCTGATCGTCGCATGCATTGTCGGCGATGGAGAAGCCGAGACCGGGGCCCTGGCGGCGTCGTGGCAATCGAACAAGTTTTTGAACCCCGCTCGCGATGGCGCGGTGCTGCCGATCCTGCATCTCAATGGCTACAAGATTGCCGGACCGACCGTTCTCTCCCGCCTCGAACACGGCGAACTCAATAACTACTTTCGCGGGCTTGGGCATGAGCCGCTCTGGGTGGAAGGCAGCGAGCCCATGATCATGCACCAGGCCATGGCCAAAGCCCTCGACGATGCGGCGGACATGATCGCTGCCATCCAGGCGAGCGCACGATCCGGGTCTTCTTCAGATCGAGCGCGTTGGCCTATGCTGATCCTGCGCAGCCCAAAGGGCTGGACCGGCCCTAAACAGGTCGATGGAAAACGGGTGGAGGACTTTTGGCGCGCTCATCAAGTGCCGGTCGCCGAAGTTCGCACCAATCCAGAGCACCTTGCCGTGCTCGAAACATGGTTGCGCAGCTACGCTATAGAGGAGCTCTTCGACGAGAATGGCACACCATTGCCTGACCTGATGAGCATTACGCCCACAGGCAACAGCCGCATGGGCGCTAATCCGCGATCAAACGGCGGCGCACTGCGCAGGGAACTCAGGCTCCCGCCCCCCGCAACATATGCGCTCGATGTTCCGGGCCCCGGCGCAGTGTCGGCAGAGGCGACAAGGATCATGGGGCGGTTCCTGCGCGATGTTTTCAGTCTCAATCAGGCGTCCGCCAATTTCCGATTATTCGGTCCTGACGAAACTGCCTCCAACCGGCTCGATGCGGTCTTCGAGGTGACCGACAGGGTCTGGATGGAGCCGGTATTCGCCTACGGCGAGCACATAAGCCCGTCTGGCCGCGTCATGGAAGTGCTGAGCGAGCAGATGTGCCAGGGTTGGCTCGAAGGCTATCTGCTGACCGGCCGGAATGGCTTCTTTTCGTGCTATGAGGCCTTCATCCACATCGTCGACTCCATGTTCAACCAGCACGCCAAGTGGCTCAAGTCCGCGCGCGCGCTGCCGTGGCGGAAACCCATTGCGTCATTCAATTACCTCCTGACCTCCCATGTCTGGCGCCAGGATCACAATGGCTTTTCGCGTCAGGATCCGGGGTTCATCGATCTCGTCGTCAACAAGAAGGCCGATATCGTCCGCGTCTATTTTCCGCCAGACGCGAATTGCCTCCTTTGGGTCACCGACCACTGCCTGCGCACATATGATCGGATCAACGTCATCATTGCGGGCAAGCAACCCGCACCTCAATGGCTCACGTTGGCGGAAGCAACGGCGCATTGTGAGGCCGGCATTGGCATCTGGGATTGGGCGGGCACCGAACCCGCAGAAAGTGAGCCGGACGTCGTTCTCGCCGCAGCCGGAGACGTGCCGACGCTCGAAATCCTTGCCGCGGCCGATCTCCTGCGGCACGAGCTGCCGTTCTTGAAAATCCGCGTCGTCAACGTCGTCGATCTGATGGCTTGCAGCCTGCAGAAGTGCATCCCCACGGTTTGAGCGACCGTGATTTCGATAGCCTCTTCACGCGCAATAAGCCCGTCATCTTTGCTTATCACGGGAGGATTTGAACCGACAACATGGGAAGAAACGGCAGGATGACCAACGCGCCCGCCATGGAGAACATGTTTCCGAAATTCGAGCTCGTGCCCATCATCACATATTTCATGATGTTGGCGAACGTGCGCCGGCCCTCGCGCACCCCCTCGGCCAGAGGTCGTGCTTGAGGAGGATCATCGATGCCGCTTCCTTGGCGACGTCCACCGCGCTTTCGACTGAAAGCGCGACATCAGCTACGCGAAGGGACGGTGCATCGTTGATACCGTCACCGAGATAGCCGACGACATGACCTCTTCGGCGCAAGGCCGAGATGATGCGCGCCTTCTGCGGCGGCGTGACGCGACAGAAAAGGGTTGTTCCCGAAAGACGTGCGGAGAGTGCCTCGTCGCTAAGGCGATTGAGTTCCGGACCATTGATGACGCCGTCGATCGGGATACCGAGCGCTGCGCACACATGTCGCGTCACCCGCTCGTTATCTCCAGTGACGATCTTCACCGTCACGCCAAGATGGGAAAGCGCTTCCAGCGCCGAGCGCGCACTGTCTTTTGGCGGATCGAGAAAGGCGGCGAAGCCGGCAAAGGACAGCTCGTTCTCGTCAGAGATGCCGGCATGCGTCCGATCCGCCTCGACTTCGCGCCATGCGACACCCAGCAGCCGGAAACCTTCATCGCCAAGCTGCTCGATAGTCGCGCGCGCCATGGCCTGGGCCTTGTCATCGAGCGTGAGGGCTGCATCATTGCCGGCAACACGATAGGTCGAGGAATGGCCGAGCACGTCCTCCGGAGCGCCTTTGACGATCAGGAAGCGCCGGCCGTCCCGCTCGGCGAGGATCGAAACCCGCCGCCGCTCAAAATCGAAAGGTACTTCATCGATTTTGCGCCAGCCATCCCAATCCGTCGGCGTGGTGTCGAGGATGGCCGCATCGAGCGGGCTCTTCAGCCCGGTTTCGAACGCCGCATTTACGTAGGCCCAGCGCAGCACCTCGCGATTCTCGTTTCCAGCAATGTCGAGCTCGCGGACAAGCTTGATGCGAGCCTCCGTGAGTGTGCCGGTCTTGTCGCTGCATAGGACATCCATGCCGCCGAGATCATGAATGGCGGAAAGGCGCTTTACGATGACCTCGGCACGCGACATGCGCATGGCGCCGCGCGCCAAGGTGACCGAAATCACCATAGGCATAAGCTCCGGCGTCAGCCCCACTGCCAGCGCGAGAGCAAATAGGAAAGATTCGATCACCGGCCGATCAAAGAGTAGGTTGATTAAGACAACGAACAGCACCAGTGCGAGCGTAAGCCGGACGATCAGCGTGCCGAACTTGCGTACCCCCAAGTTGAAAGCCGTGGGCGGCGCTTCCTTGCGCAGTTCACCCGCAATCGCACCAAGGCGCGTCGACTTTCCGGTCGCAATCACCAGTGCTTTTGCAGCATCGCTGATGACCGAACTCCCCATGAAAACGGCATTTTCCGGCGTAGCGCCCTCTGCCGCTCCTCGCGCCAGCTCGCTGGCCGATTTTTCGACCGGATAGGGCTCGCCCGTGAGCAAGGCTTCGTTGACGAAAAGGTCGCGCTCTTCGGTCAGGCGGCAATCGGCCGGTACGAGAGCGCCCGCCGAGAGCAGGACGATATCGCCGATCACCATATCTGCGGCGGGTATCTCCCGCTCATTTCCATCTCGCAAGACGCTGACGCGGAGCGCCACGCGCTGACGCAAGGCTTCTGCTGCTGTAGCCGCACGATGCTCTTGGACAAAGTCGATCAGGATCGACAATACAACGATGGTGGTGATGATAAAAAAGCTGGCGCCCTCGCGGGTCAGCGCCGCGATCGATGCCGCAAACAGGAGCCTGAGCACCAGCGGATTGGAAAATCGTTTAAGAAGATCGACGATCAGCAGCTGGCGCCGCGGCTCCTCGATGAGGTTGGGTCCATTTGCGGCAAGTCGTCGCGGGCTTCCCTCGAGCTCAGCCCATGGACCGATGCCCCCAGAGCGGTGAACAGCTCGGCTAAGGATTTGTTGGTCGGCTCGTCAATGCCACCGATCGTCAGCTGCGTCGCCGCGCTTGTCCCTGTGCGCATCCGAATTTCAGCCAGGCGTGCACCCCTACCTGTGATGGCCAGAATCCCAAGGCCTCATCGCGCATCGCCAGAGGCACCCGCTTACTAACCGCGCTGGCCCGGTGCATCCGCGCCCCAGACCAGCCCTTCAATCCGGTTGTCCACTCCGACGAATGGAATGCGCGCGGTGACTGGCTTCAGCCTGCCGTCACCTTGGACGCCTCATAGGTGGTGCCCTTCATCGTATGGGTGATGGTTACCTTTTCATTGGCCTTCAGCTTTGAAAAATCGCACTTGGGCGCGAACTGATATGTGTGGCCATCCGACAGTTCCACGGTGCACTTGGTGGCATCCATCGTCTTGATGGTGCCGGTGGCGGTCATATCCGCCGCTATTGCGCCCGACATCGCGATAGCCGTGGCCAGGGCGGCCGTGCCAAATAATTTAAGCATCTAGTTTCTCCTTTAGGACAACGAAGGCGCAAGAAGCCTTCGCCCGCGGGAGTATCGAGCCACGAGCGGCCATTGCTTTGACGATCGTCAAAAGCGCTCGGCAGCCTCGATTGGGAGAAAAAGTCAGGTTGTGAGATGACGCTCGTCTACCATGGATCGGCACCGACGCTCAGTCTACTTCGGATTGGCACGCGGCCGCCGTTAGCCTGCCGCTGCGCTGTCGTGAGCGGATAGTCATTGGCAAGGTGGAGAAGCGCGGCGAGGCCGGCAGCCTCGCCCAATCAGGAGCTGTGCCTTAAAACTCGCTCCAGTCCTGCTCGAGCGCGGCGTTGCCATGGCTAAGGTAGGACTTGGTGGCGGTCTGAACCTTCGACTGAACCGCGCGACTGCCCATCTTTGGCGCTGAAGAGGCGCGTTGACGCGTCTGCACCGTCAGCCGCTGGTCGCCGCTCTCGATCTTGAAGACGTCGACGATCCGGTCGAGTTCGGCAGCCTCGCCCTCGGTTTGCTCGATGGCCGCATTGGTCTCTTCGACCAGCGCCGCATTGTGCTGTGTCATCTCGTCCATCTGCCGGACGGCGACGGCAACTTCCGCAAGAGCGGCAGACTGCTCCTTGTTGACCTGGGCGATAGTGTCGATCAGCTCCGCGCTTTCCTGCGCCCCGACTAGAATATCGAGCAGCGTTTCCGAAGCCTTACCGACCAGCCGGGAGCCCGACTGAACTTCGAGCGCGCTGGCTTCGATCAACGCCTTGATCTCGTTGGAGGCCTGCGCCGCCGATTGCGCCAGACGCCGGACTTCCACCGCTACAACGGCAAAACCCTTGCCCGCATCTCCGGCCCGCGCAGCCTCGACCGAAGCGTTAAGCGCCAGAAGGTTGGTCTGGAAGGCGATGTCGTCGATGAGCCCGATGATGCTGGAAATCTTTGCCGAACTCGCCTCGATGGCTGTCATCGCTTCGTTGGCCTGTTGCATCACGGTCCCGCCTTGTGTCGCGCTGCCCGACACCGACTGTGCCTTCTGGCTTGCCGCAGCAGCGCGGCTGGCATTCTCCACCACGGCGGTCGAGAGCTGCTCGATCGAAGCCGAAGTCTGCTCGATGGTTGCCGCCTGCCGCGTCGTGCGATCGGCCAGGTCGTTGACGCCAGACAAAATCTCCCCTGTCGCCGACTTGAGCGAGCGCGACGTCGCCTTGAGCTGCGTGACGATATGGTTGAGCTTTTCGGCAACCGCATTGGTGTCGTGTTTGATCTGCTCGAACTCGGGCTCGAAATCAGCCGTGATCCGCGCGGTCAAATCGCCCCCGGATACGTCCTTGAGCACTTCTCCGGTGAGCGCCACGGCGCGATCGATCTTGGCTTTGGCAGCATCTTCGGCCGCGCGAGCTTCGCTGGTCAGCTTCTCGAAATAGGCGGAGACGCCGATGTCGATATCGAGCAGCATGGATTTAAGCATGTCGCCCAGTGCGCCCGCCATGCGGTCCGCATCGGCCATGAGCTGTTCGGGCGTCGGCGCAATCTTGCGACCGAACCGTCCTGTCTTCGGAGTGAGCGCTTCCGCCATCAGGTCATGGACTACGCCGCGCACCAGCGTTTCGAAAATAATGCCGTAGCCGCCGATATGCCAGCGCGGCTCCAGCCCGATCTGGGCGTGACGCAATCCTATCCTTGTGCTGGCCTCGAAATAGTCTTCGTCAAACCTGCCCGCGGCGATGGCTGTCCAATGTCCCTGCTGCGCCGATTGGGCCCGCTCCATCTGCCGCTTGCCGTCGAAGAATTTGGCAACGGCAGGCACTTGGGAGATGTTGGCGTAGAACTTTTCCAATGCTTCCGGCAAATGCGCGAGAATGTGGCTCTCGATGCCGGCAAGACGCTCGAGTGCTGTTTCATCGATGCCGATGAAATCCAAGCGGGACTGAAGGGATGATTTCTGGTTGTGCATGTGTGCTGCCAAGGACGCCGTTGCTCAAAAATATGAACCGGCCACGACTCCCAGACCTTGACCTAGATCATTGGCCGCCAGCATGAACCAATTATGGTAAAGCTTCGCTTAAGTGCCGAAAATATAAAAACAATATCTCATCCAGGCTTTTTCCTCGACGGGTCAGGGACTTGGACGTACTGCCACCCTGACCACGGCGTTGAGGAACGCCAAAACTAGCGTCGTCGTTATGAGGAAAATCCTCGAATGGGGTCGCAAATGGCCAAGTTCAATGACAATTGGGTGGTTCAGCCGCACGGAGACTGGCTATCGCTCGGCGAGGGTATTTTGACCATCGCTGGAGAGATAAAAATGCCGCTGGGCAACTTTCCGCGACGCATGACTGCCGTCGCATTATCCGGCGATCGCGTAGCGGTTTGGAGCCCTATGCCGCTCGATGAGCCTCACATGGCCGAGCTTGAGGCGATGGGAAAGATAGCCTTGCTGATCGTCCTGGGCGTCGGCCATCGGCTTGACATCAGATCCTGGAAAAAACGCTATCCTGAAGCCAAAGTGGTGTGCCCCAGCGGAGCCAGGGAGGCCGTTGAAGAGGCAGTTCCGGTGGACGGCGTCGACGACGTCCTCGCGGACGATGCCGTGCACCTCAATTGCGCGCCAGGCGTGGCCACAAAGAAGCCGTTCTCTGGGTCAAGCGGCAGGAGGGAACGACGCTGATCGTCAACGATATTCTTGCCAATGTCCGGCACCCTCATGGCATCGGCGCGCACATCATGGCCAGACTATTGGGGTTCGGGGTCGATCATCCCCGCATGCCCCGCATCGGCAAACGTCTTTTCGTCAAGGACCAGGCAGCCCTGGCTTCAGCCTTTCGAGAATGGGCGAAAGTCCCCGATCTACGCCATATCGTCGTCAGCCACGGCGACGTCATTACCGATCCCGTTCCCACGCTCGAACGCGCTGCGGCCGAACTGTCTTCGTAGGCGAGCTGCGCTTCTGCGCGAAACCGCGAAACAAGCGTTGGACAGCTAACATCGCGTGAGGCGAGCTCGAGCCGGCGCACACCCAGCGAATAACAGGCATGGCCTCGTCCACCAATCCGCTCTAGTGTTTTGTGGAATCGTCCCGCATCTGACCCGAGACTATGGCAACGACCTACGCCTCCCCCATCGCCGGCCTTCCAAACCAGATGGCCCTTCACACCGGCCGCGCCACTTTCACCGAGGCCTACGCCCTGATCCCGCATGGTGTCATGCGCGACATCGTCACGTCATACCTGCCGCATTGGCGCGAGACCCGCCTCTGGGTGATCGCTCGTCCGATGTCAGGCTTTGCGGAGACATTTTCGCAGTACATCGTGGAAGTCCTTCCCGGCGGTGGTAGCGAGCACCCGGAACAAAATCCCCAAGCCGAAGGCGTACTCTTCGTCGTCGCTGGCCAGATCGACGTCGCGATCGAAGGCGAGACGCATACGCTTAAGGAGGGCGGTTATGCCTTCCTGTCGCCCGGCTGCAATTGGACGCTCGCCAATCATGGCGCAGCACCCGCTCGCTTCCATTGGGTCCGCAAGCGCTATGAAGCAGTCGATGGCGTCGACATTCCCGCGCCCTTCGTCACCAATGAGCAGAATGAACCCATCCGCTGGATGCCGGACACCAAGGACACCTGGGGCACGACGCGCTTCGTCGAACCCTCCGACCTGCGCCACGACATGCACGTCAATATCGTCACCCTCGAGCCTGGCGCGGTGATCCCCTTCGAAGAAACTCACGTCATGGAGCACGGCCTCTACGTATTGCAGGGCAAGGCAGTTTACCGGCTCAACCGGGATTGGGTCGAGGTCGAACCCGGCGACTTCATGTGGCTCCGCGCCTTCTGTCCGCAAGCCTGCTACGCAGGGCCCGAGCGCTTTCGGTATCTCCTCTATAAGGACGTCAACCGCCACGCTAAGCTGCCGTTCTGAACCATGACCGACATCATCTACATCGAGCCACTCACCGCGGAAACCTTTGCCCCCTTTGGTCAGGTCATCCAGATCGAAGGCGCGCATCATTACCCGATCAATGCCGGCAAAACCGAGCGCTTCCATGATCTAGCCCGCGTCGAACTCGGCGGCGTCCATCCGCGTCCGCTGATCTCGATCTTCCGCGGCCAGCCCTACGCCCTCCCGCTCAAGCTCACCCTTGTCGAGCGCCATCCGCTCGGCAGCCAGGCTTTCTATCCGCTCGCCGAAGCCCACTGGCTCGTCGTCGTCGCCGAGGACGCCAGCGGCACGCCGTCCAATATCCGCGTCTTTCTCCCGGGTCCGGGCCAAGGCGTGAACATCGCCATGAACACTTGGCACGGCGTGCTGACGGTGCTGGATAGGGAAACGGATTTTCTGGTCGTCGATCGGGGCGGAGACGGCAATAATCTCGAGGAATTCGTGCTCGACCCGCCGCTGCTGATTACCCATCGCGAACGGGGTGCTTAACCGCTTCTGGCGCTTCAACTCGCATGCGTCGCGCCGTTGGGTTAGTCTTGGTCAGGCAACAGGAGAATGCCCATGCTGACCCGGCTCCTCGCTCTGATCGTGATGCTGTGCGTCATTAGCCCTGCTGTCGGCGATGACCGCCTGATTTCAGGAGACGTCACCTATCGCGAACGCATGGCGCTGCCGACTGGCTCGACGCTCCATATAGGCCTCGTCACGCTGCCCAATGGCGAGGCGGTTGTCGGTGCGGGCGCATCCATTCCTTCTGGCGGCCAGGTGCCGATCCAATTCTCTCTGGCAATCCGCAGCGATCTCGCTGCGTCCGATCGATCTTTAGGGATTGTCGCCGAGATCCGCAAAGGCACCCAGGTGCTCTTTCGTAATGCAGCCGCGGTCCCGGTCGATCTGACACTCGACCAACCGGTCCATGTCGTCGTCACGCGCCAAGATATCGACCTTGCCGAGCCTGAGCCCATCGTCGACGAAGCACTGGTCGGCGTCATCTGGCATGTGACGAGCATTGGCGGCAGCCCGGTGTCGGGTGCGCGCCCCGTCACACTCTCAATCGCGCCCGACCTGCGCGCCGGAGGCCATGCAGGATGCAATGACTATTTCACGCAAGCAACGATCGAGGGCGCAAAAGTCCAGTTCGGGGTGACTGCTGCGACGCGAAAGGCCTGCACGCCCGAACTCATGACACAGGAAGGTCAGTTTTTCGCCGCGCTCGGCGCCGTCAACGGCTATGAGCGCACTGACGACAGCCTCCGCCTTCTCGATGCCGCTGGAGTGCCGCTCATCGGCCTTGTGCGCACCGGAGAATGACATTGGAAACCGCGGACTTCGTCTCGCGCCTCCTCGACGTCATCGAGCACGACATCGTGCCAATGACGGCACATGGCGTCGCGGAGGGCAACAAACTCTTCGGAGCGGCGATCCTCAGAAAATCGGACCTTTCCGTCATTGTCGCCGAAACCAACAACGAGACCGAAAATCCGCTCTGGCACGGGGAAATGCACGCCATAAAGCGCTTCTTCGAATTGTCCGCGGATAAGCGCCCGCCAATCAAGGACTGTATCTTCCTGACGTCCCACGAGCCCTGTTCGCTCTGCCTCTCGGGCATCACGTGGTCAGGCTTTGATAATTTCTATTATCTCTTCAGCTACGAGGACAGCCGCGACAGCTTCGGCATACCCTATGACATCCAAATCTTGCAGGAAATCTATGCCGTCCCCGACCCGGATAGGGGCGCCGTTGCACCCGGCAGGCCGCTCTACAATCGGAGCAATGCCTTTTTCACGAGCCATGGCCTTACAGAACTGGTGGCGGGTCTTGATCGAAGCCACAAGGAGACCCTCCTTGCCCGGCTAGCCGATCTGCGCGCTGCCTACGCCGATCTCTCGGCAGTCTATCAACGTAACAAGGGCAGGAAGGGCATCCCGCTCGCCTGAACCTTGCGCAGCGAACGCAGCGGACGACGGGTGGTTGGGCTTTGCGAATTAGCCTGTTGCACCTTCGGCATAGGCTGAACCCAGCGCCAAAGGTCAAGATTGGGGCGTTCGCCGACTGGCGCTCCTGCCTTATTCATTGGAAATCACCGTAGCAGCAACGGTGTCCGCAGGCATTTCTGCGAAGGATGCCGCAAGCGTGATAAAGCTGAGTGCCGCAACGAACAGGGCCGAGAGCATGAGCTGGGACTGGGCGGGTTTGGACAGGATAGGACGCATTTTCTTCTTAGTTTCCCTCAGGTTGGAATTCCCGAGGCCGCGATCGGGATTGCTCTAGCAACGTTGGAGACAGCAATATCGCTCCATCACTGAATGGCTCACGAATGCGTGATTTCACCTGCGTTCATATTCTGGCCGCGTCCGTGGCTGCCATGTGGCGCGAACCTTTTGCGCGTGGTGGCGTTGACCCGATGACCTGATATCAACGCAACATAGGACCCGTCATGTCCCAGAGCCTCTTTTCGGGCAGCAACGAGCTTCCGCGGCTAGCCCTGTTTACTGACTTTGACGGCACGCTAGTCGATATCGCCGAGACACCGGACGCTGTCGAAATCCCCAGCGATCTGACCGAGCAAATCGACCGCGCAACGCGCGAGTTCGAACATGCCTTCGCGGTGATCACCGGTCGCGAGATCGCTGATGTCGATCGTTTCCTCTCGCCGCTCCAGCTTCCCATCGCTGGTGCCCACGGCGCCCAGCGCCGGCGTGCCGATGGCTCGATGGAACAACTCGACCGAGAACTCATCGCCGGCGCCGAAGAGATTGCCCGCGCCATCGAGCCCCTGACCATGGCGCATCCGGAACTGCTGATCGAGCCCAAACCCGGCGCCGTCGCACTCCACTATCGTCAGGCCCCCGACCTTGCGAGCATCTGTCAGCAGGCCCTCGAAGAAATTTTGGCCGATCATCCCGAATATTCGCTGATCGAAGGCAAGATGGTCTATGAGGCCCGCCCGATCGGCTTTGATAAGGGCGCTGCCTTGCGCGCCTTCATGCAGGAAGAGCCGTTCCTTGGTCGCACGCCGATCTTCATTGGCGATGATCGGACCGACGAGGACGCCTTCCGTGCCGCCCAGGAACTCGGCGGCGTCGGCATCAAGCTCGGGCCTGGCGACACGGCTGCCCGCATGCGTATCGCTGACGTCGCCTCCGTCCATGCCCTGATCAGGGGACTTGGCGACATGTCACACCGCGACGAGCCGCTGCTCGCCGACACCGCACACTGATCCGTTCGGCTGGCGGAGATTGAGTAAGACACGGTCCGGGCGTCTCGCGCCCGGCCCAAATTCATTTCTAGTAAGGGGGCCGACCATGAGCCGTATAGTCATCGTTTCAAACCGCACACCGGGCAAGGGACCTGCAGCCGGCGGCTTGGCCGTAGCGCTTCGGAAAGTGTTGGCCAACCATGAGGGCTTTTGGTTCGGCTGGTCAGGAAAACTCTCCGAGACGCCGGAAAGCAAGGCGCGTTTTGAAGATATCGACGGGCTCAAAGTAGCCCAGATCGATCTCACCCATGAAGATCACCACGCCTATTATGCTGGGTTTTCAAATTCCATCCTCTGGCCCAGTTTTCACCTGCGTCTCGATCTCGCGACCATCGAAAGCTACTGGTACGAAGGCTATCGGCGGGTAAACCAGCAGTGCGCCAAAGCACTCAAGCCACTCCTCAAGCCCGATGACGTCGTTTGGGTCCACGACTACCATCTCATCCCGCTCGCCAGCGAATTACGCAAACTCGGCGCCAAGAACCGCATCGGGTTTTACCTCCATATCCCTTTCCCCACCGCCGATGCACTTTATGCCATTCCTCACCACGCAGAGCTGATGCGCGACCTGTCGCGCTACGACCTCATCGGCATGCAGGCCAATCGCGATGTCGCTGCCTTCACCGATTTTGCCGAGCATCAGGCGCCTTCGACCTTTGGGGGCAGAAGCGCCGAGGCGATCGATTTTTCCAAAACCGAAATCGCCGCCTTCCCCATCGGCTCCGATCCGGAAGCCTTCGCTCGCCTCGCAACGAGCCCTGCGGGCAAGAAGATGATTCACCGCATGCATCGCGCCCTAGGCGAACAGAGCCTCATCCTGGGCGTTGACCGGCTTGATTACTCCAAAGGCCTGCCGCAACGTGTCGAAGCTTATGAAAAGCTCCTCGCCAACAACCAGCGCTTCCGCCGCAACGTCCATATGGTGCAGGTCGCGCCGCCCTCGCGCGATACGATCAAGGAATATCAGGAAACCAGTGACACGCTCGACGCGATGGCCGGTCGGGTCATGGGTCGTTTTGCCGAACCCGATTGGGCGCCCCTCACCTATGTCAAGCGCGCCTATGGTCAGCCCAGCCTGGCCGGTCTTTATCGCCTCGCCCGCGTCGGCCTCGTCACGCCGCTGCGCGACGGCATGAATCTCGTCGCCCACGAATATGTCGGCGCGCAGGACCCGGAAAATCCCGGCGTACTGATCCTCTCACGCTTCGCCGGCGCAGCCGAAATCTTTCCCGAAGCGCTTCTGGTCAATCCCTTCGACACGGACGAGACCGCGGAAGCGCTTCGCATGGCGCTCGATATGCCGATCGAAGAACGCAAGGATCGTTGGCGCGCGCTCTGGTCCGCAGCCATCAAGCACAATGTCGACGACTGGGCCTTATCCTTCCTCAAGCGCCTGTCCCCTGGCATCGAGGATCAGGCGCAGATCGACAAGGACACGATCTACATGGCCTCGGTGGCCTGATCGCCAACCCTGTCGCCATGTCTGCAAGAGACAGCATAGGAAAAACAAAAAGGGCGGCCGCTGGGCCGCCCCTTGTCATTAGCCTTCGCCGCGGCGGGTGCGCGCCGCCGATTTCTTCGCCGCGGTCGTCCAGCGCGGCTTGGCCTTGAGCCCATCTGCCCTCGGCGGCTTCACCGAACGGACCGGCGCCAGCGGGTTGCGCGGGTCACGGGCCGGACCAGCACTGGCGTCGCGCGCAGCGCCAGCCTCGCGGGGACCGCCACCCTTGCCACGCTCGCCCCCTGGACGCGGCGTGTTGAACTTGCGCTGGCTGTTCGATTTCGGGTTGCGCGCAGTGCGCTGGCCACCCGGCGCGCCCGCCAGGTGGCGCGGCTGACGCGGTGCCGAAGCCGTCGCTTCTTCGACCATATTGAGGTCACCCGAAAGCGGCAGTGTCCGACGGATCAGCTTTTCGACATCGCGAAGCTTGGAGCGCTCGGTTCCATCGCAGAGCGTGATGGCAATGCCGGTCGCGCCATTGCGGCCCGTGCGGCCGATGCGGTGCACATAGTTTTCCGGATCATCCGGCAGGTCATAGTTGACCACATGGGTGATGCCGGGCACGTCAATGCCGCGCGCGGCGATGTCAGTCGCAACGAGAATGCGAACATTGCCGCTGGAAAAGCCCTTGAGCGCCGCCTGGCGGGCATTCTGGCTCTTATTGCCGTGGATAGCAGCAGCCTCGTGCCCGTCGATGGCGAGGTTCTTGGCCACGCGATCGGCTCCATGCTTGGTGCGGGCAAAAACGATGACCCGCTCCATGCCTTCCTTCTCATCCTCGAGAAGGCCATTGAGCACGCCACGCTTGGCCTTCGAGCCCGAGAGAATGACGCGCTGATCGATCTTGACGACGGTCGAGCCCTGGGGCGCCGCTTCGACGCGCACGGGTTCCTTGAGAAGTCCCTTGGCAAGATCTTCGATTTCCGGAGCCATCGTGGCCGAAAAAAGCATGGTCTGGCGACGGAGACCTATAGCCTTGGCGATCGCTTTCACCGGCGCAATAAAGCCCATGTCGAGCATACGGTCTGCTTCGTCGAGCACTAGCCAGCGCGTCTCGTTGAGACGGATCTTGTTGTCGTCGAGCAGGTCCTTGAGGCGTCCCGGCGTTGCCACGACAACGTCGACGCCTTTGGCGATCTTCTGCACCTGATGGTAGCGCGACACGCCGCCGAGAACGAGCACGGTGTCGAGCTTCATTTTCGAGCCGGCAAACTTGCGGATGTTCTCGTCAATCTGCACGGCGAGTTCGCGCGTCGGCGCCAGGATCAGCGCACGCGTCGTCATCGGCCGCGGACGGCCGGTCAGTTCGGAAATACCGGCAAGGATCGGCAGGCCAAACGCCGCCGTCTTGCCCGAGCCGGTCTGGGCTATGCCCAGCATATCCCGGCCTTCGAGCAATTTCGGAATGGACTGGGTCTGGATAGTCGTTGGTGTCTCAAAGCCGGCAACCTTGAGGCTGTCGAGCAGAGTCTGTGGTAGGCCGAGACTGGAAAAATCGGTCAAATCTGGATCTTTCGTGATGCGCAAAGCTGCGCGGGCATCACGCACAGCGCGACGCCATCAAAGTAAATGCAATCGGGCGATAGGGATTATCGCGCGGGTGCTGGCTCAAACCCGGAGCAATGTTGCTATCCGGGGTGACTTCGCCGCTCACCGCTTGAGTAAGAAGAGAAGCCCGTTAGCGGCATTCAATGCCGCAACGCTGCGCTCCATATGGGGGAAATAGTCTCAAAAGGCAAGTGTGGTAGGCGCAAGGGTGCATTGTGGGCAAGCTCGACCCAGCATGGTTCTCTCATCACGAAGAACGAGCCGGCTACCGGTTTTGGCGAGACCGAGCCATACGCTCGATAAAACACCTCGCCCTTTCTGGGGGAGGATGGGAGGGCTGATGTGAGCCACGAATTCGCGGCTTTAAATCCCCCCATACCAATCATACCCATTGTCCGGCCAATACCCGCCCTTCCCCATGCCGAACGGCGTAAGGTCATCCACCAGTTCGATCGTGTGAAGGTACTTCGGCTGCTTATACCCGAGCGCCCGCTCGATCCTAAGCCGCACCGGCGCACCATTGCTGACTGGCAACACCTGGTCATTGAGACCATAGGCAAGGATCGTCTGAGGGTGATACGCGTCCACCAGATCCGAGCTTTCATAATAGAAAATCTCGCCCGAAAGCGTCTTCTGGATGTTGTCGAAGCAATGGTAGACGCAGTAGCGCGCCTCGGGCTTCACCCCGGCCATATCGAGCACCGGGCCAAGCGCTGTCCCCGTCCATTTGGCGATGCAGCTCCATCCTTCGACGCAATCGTGCCGCGTGATCTGGCTGCGCGCCGGCATGTTGCGCAATTGGTCGAGCGTGAACG
Organism: Devosia soli; assembly: GCF_000970455.1. Lineage (GTDB taxonomy): Bacteria > Pseudomonadota > Alphaproteobacteria > Rhizobiales > Devosiaceae > Devosia > Devosia soli. Next base: position 665,230 of record NZ_LAJG01000014.1, read on the forward strand.
ATACCTCGCGCTCGACCATGCCCTTGATGGTCAGTTTGTAGTTCGCAAAGTTCCCCTGCCGCAGGAACATGTATTCGGGCGTCGTCGGCTCGGTCGAACCGTTCGGTTTCATGCCTTGGCGGATTTCGCTCGCCGAATATTCCCGCGCCAGCGTCTGCTCGCCGATCAGCGCCCGCTGCGCCTTATAGGTCAGAACATTGGCCTGCTCGAGCGCCTGCCGCGCCGGATTGCCCCGCTGTCCGAGAAAGTCGAACTGGTCACAGCCCGATAGCGCCAGGCTCGAACCAAGTGCAGCCGATCCCACCAGCAGGCGGCGGCGATTGAGAATGAGATTGCTCATGGCTTATCGCCCTCCTCGCGCAGCGTACCGGGGCTGGTGCGATACCACCCGGTGATCATCGAGCGTAGTTCGTTGAGTGGCCCGGCGAGCAGTACCATCACGATATGGATGATGAAGAACAGCACCAGGAGCACCATGACGCCGAAATGGATTGTCCGCGCCGTCTGCCGCCCGCCAAAGAGGTCGAGCAGCCATGGCCAGGCCGCGTCCATGCCCGGACTCATGGTCAGGCCCGTGAGAATGATCAGCGGGAACAGAATAAAGAAAATTCCGAAATAGCTAAGCTTCTGCAGCGGCGAATAGTGGCGCGTGTGATGAAACCTGAACCGCGCATGGTCGGCGACGTCTTTCGGCAGGCCGGTAATGTCCTGCCCCCTTGGCAAGATATCGCGCCGCAAATGACCGTTAATGAAACTTGCGAGAAACCAGACGAAAAGCGCGCCGACAAACACCCAGCCGAAAAAGAAATGAACCACGCGCCCCGTCGCTAGATCACGAAAGGACGGGATTGTCACAGCGCCCGGGAAACCGACAAAGGAAGGCTGCTCGGCCGAACCACTCATGCCCAGCACGCCGGTCGTGTCGAAAGTCTTCCCGAACACAGTCGTCTGCCCGCGCGGGCCATCGGGTGTATTAACCGCACCGATCCTGAGCACCGCATTATCGAACTCGAAGCCCGACTGCTGCCCGATATAAAGCGCAGGATGCGCGTTAAAGATCTGGAGGCCCGAGAGCAGCAGAAAGAAAAGACAGATCGCCCAGACCCAGTGGGTCACGCGCGTCCAGATCGATTGGCGATAAACCAGCGGCCCTTTTGATGGGCGCGCTGCTCCCGGCTCTGTCATCCTGTCCCCCGCTTGCGGTTGCTCCGCTTCAAGTAACGGTAGCGCATCGGCAATTTGCTCGCCATCACGTCAACGTTATGCGTTTGGCTCGTAAACGCCATTCGCCAAAAGAGAAGTCTGCGTTACGTGCCCCTCGCAATTTCTTTGCGCCACTGTAACCTCACCGGGCCATGTGGCGAATGGAGCCTTGAATGCAGGCGGACGAAACGGAGACACGGCTGCGCACGCTAATGCTGGCTTCGCTTGATGGCGATGCTGCAGCCTATCGTCAGCTGCTCTCGGAATTGACACGTTACCTGCGGCCCTATTTTGCGCGGCGGCTTAGTCCCGCTCACGCTTCGCACGCGGAGGACCTCGTGCAGGATACTCTGCTCGCCGTACATACGCGGCGCATGACCTATGATCGCGCCCGCCCCTTTACGGCCTGGCTTCATGCCGTCGCGCACCACAAGTTCGTCGACCACGTTCGTCGCCACGCCATCCGACCCACAGTCCCGCTCGAAGACGACGCTCCGGTCTTTGCGGCTGACGACAGCGCCAACGCTGCCGATCGCCTCGATGTCGACGCGGTCTTGAGCGACGTCTCCCCGCGCACGGCCGACCTCATTCGCCAGACCCGGCTCGAAGGCGCGAGCATCGCCGAGGCCGCCGCGCGCCATGGCATGACCGAAACAGCCGCGAAAGTGTCTATCCATCGCGGCCTCAAGGCGCTGATGGCCCGATTTGCCGGAGGCGAGAAATGACCGACGATCTCATCGCTCGCCTGGCCGCTGATCTAGAACCCACCCCCCGCCATGCCGTCGAGCGCCGCATTCTTCTCTCCCTGCTGATGGGCATGCTGGTGACCGTCCTCTGGGCTTATCTCGTCTTTGACCTGATGCTTGGCCGCACCTTTGGTGGTGCCGATAGCGTCGCGATGTTCTGGACCAAATTTGGCTATACCCTTGCTCTTGGCCTTCTTGGATTGGCCGCCGCTCCGGTTCTCGTTCGTCCCGATGGCAGGATCATCTGGCCGCTGGTGGGTGCCGGCCTTCTCGCCCTTATGGCGCTTGGCTCCGGCACCATGATGTGGATGCGCGCCGACTGGCCCATGGACATGCTCATGGGCCGCACGGCCATGGTCTGCCCATGGCTGATCGTGCTGGCTGCCCTTCCCGTGCTCATTGCGCTGCTCGCCGCCATGCGCCGCCTTGCGCCGCGCTCGCCTGCCATGGCCGGCCTCGCGGCTGGCCTTGTCGCCGGTGGCTTTGGCGCCTGGGTCTATGCCTTCTACTGCGGCGAAACCGGCATGATGTTCATCGCCGTCTGGTATTCGCTGGGGATTGGGCTTACGGCGCTGCTAGGGGCCGCCTTGGGCCGGACACTGTTGCGCTGGTAGCCAAAGCTACCGTCATTCCCGCGGAAGCGGGAACCTCTGCTCAGGGCAATATAGCTGAGGTCCCCGCATCCGCGGGATGACACGGGGAGACAACCAGGGGTCCGAGCCGATCTTGATCCAGAGTAAAGGCGTATAGGACGCCTATTCGTCACGCGCGGCCCAGTTCATGCCGCGCCGCATGATCGTTGCCATATTGGCGTTCTCGAATTCCTTGGCCTGGTGCCCGAGCGTCATGTGGAACACCTTGCCCTTGCCATGCCGGCGCTTCCAGACGACGGGCATCACCACACCATTGATCCATGCAGCATGCTCGCCGGTAAAGGTCGTCGTCGCCAAAACCTCGTTCGAGGGATCGACATGCATGTAATACTGCTCTGACTTGTAAGGGAAACTGGTCGGAATTCCCGCCATGATCGGGTCTTCCGGCTTGGTCACGTCAACGGTGTAGTCGATGATATTGCCTGGATGCGCAACCCATTGGCCACCAACCATGAACTGATAGTCCACCGCCTCGCGGAACGCATCGCTCATCCCGCCATGATGGCCGGCAAGGCCGACGCCGTTCTGCACTGCCTTGGTGAGGTTTTCCACCTCGTCCTTGGCAATCTTGCTCATCGTGAAGATGGGGATGATCAGCGACAGGTCGTGGATCGAGGGATCGGCGAAAGCGCTGGTTTCGGTTGCCGTCCGCACCGAGTAACCATCCTCGTGCAGCCAGCGACGATAGATCGTCGCGCATTCTTCCGGATCGTGGCCTTCCCAGCCGCCATAAACGATCAACGCACTGCGCATCGGGTATTCCCCCTCAAATCAACGGGGCGGAGAATACCCGACTGAGCTGGTATTGAAAGCCCATTCGGCGCCTCGATTTTAAGCGGTGTTTTGACCATGCCGGCCTGAGGAAATTGAGCCCGGCAACCACTTTCCACTGTCACAATTAGCTGGTTAACTCTTGTCCATGCTTCGCCGGTCCAGCGCGGAAACGCGCCGGAAACCAGCGATCGAAGCAGGCTTTGCTCACCGCAAGAAGGACAACAGGGATGAAGAAACTTTTGTTGAGCGCTAGTGCGCTCACGCTCTGCGCCGGTTTTTCGACTGCCGCCCATGCCGAATTCACGCTGAACATCCTGCACATCAACGACTTCCATTCGCGCTTCGACCCGATCACCGGATCGGATTCGAACTGCGACGCAGACACTGACGCTGCCGGCGAATGCTTTGGTGGCATCGCCCGCCTCAAGACCATCATCGACGACACCCGCGCCAAGTATCAGGATGGTAACTCGCTCCTGCTCTCGGCCGGCGATAATTTCCAGGGCTCGCTCTACTACACGACCTATAAGTCCAAGGTCGTCTCGGACTTCTTCAATCAAATGGGCTTTGACGTCGTTGCCACCGGCAACCACGAATTTGACGACGGCCCGGAAGAGTTCCTCAAATTCATCGAAGCGGCCAAATTTCCAATCATCGGCGGCAATTTCGACGTTACCAAGGATGAGGGCCTGCGCGGCAAGATCGAGGGCTCGATCGTCGTCGAAGTCGGCGGCGAAAAGATCGGCATCATCGGCGCTACCACCGAAGACACTCCCGAAATTGCCTCGCCCGGCGATGTCGAGTTCCATGACGTCATCCAGTACGTGCGCGGCGCCTCGGAAGCGCTCGACGCCGCTGGCGTCAACAAGATCATTCTCCTCAGCCACATCGGTTACACCGAAGATCTCAACGTTGCCGCTTCGCTGCCGCTCGTCGATGTGATCGTCGGCGGCCATAGCCACACGCTCCTTTCCAACACCGACGAAGGCGCGGCCGGCCCCTATCCGACCATGGTCAAGAACCCTGAGGGCGTCGAAGTGCCGGTGGTTCAGGCCAATCAATATGGCAAATATCTCGGCGACATCGCGATCACCTGGGACGATAACGGCGTCGTCACCAAGGCCGAAGGCGAACCCTACCTGATCGACGCTTCCGTCAACGCCGATGAAGACTTCAAGGGCCAGCTGGCCGAACTTGCCGCGCCGATCGAGGAGGCAACAAGCCAGGTCATCGGTTCCACTACCGAAAAGCTCGAAGGCGCCCGCGAAGTCTGCCGCGTGCAGGAATGCTCCATGGGCAATCTCCTTGCCGATGCCATCCTCGACCGCGTCGCCGATCAGGGTGCCACCATCGCCTTCCAGAATGGCGGCGGCATCCGCGCTTCCATCGATGCCGGTGACATCACCGTCGGCGACGTGCTGACGGTCCTGCCGTTCTCCAACACTCTCGCTACTGTGCAGGTCAGCGGTGCCGACGTCGTTGAGGCCCTCGAAAACGGCGTCAGCGATGTCGAGAACGGCGCCGGTCGTTTCGCCCAGGTTGCCGGGCTGAAATACACCTACACGCTTTCCAAGCCTGCCGGCGAGCGCGTGAGCGAAGTGATGGTCAAGGGCGAAGGCGACACCTGGGTGCCGATCGATGAAGACGCCACCTACACCGTCGTCACCAACAACTATGTCCGCAGCGGCGGCGACGGCTTTGAAAGTTTCGCCTCGGGCGAAAATCCCTATGACTTCGGCCCGCCGCTCGAACAGGTCGTGGCCGACTACCTTGCCAAGCTCGGCGGCGAATACACGCCCTATACCGATGGCCGCATCACGATAAAATAAGCGAACCAAAAAGCACGAAGGGCGCCCCACCGGGCGCCCTATTCTTTTGGCTCAGGTCCGTCGCGCCAATTGGCCCCAGGCGAGAAGCACGATGATCGCGCCAATGATGGCGCCAATGAAATTCGCTCCGTCCCCTGGCCCATACCAGCCAATCTGTTGCCCGAGCCATGTCGCAACCACGGAGCCTACGATACCCAGCACCGTGGTGAGGATAAATCCTCGCGGCTTGTTCGGCCCCGGCGTCAGCCATTTCGCGATCATCCCTGCAAAAAATCCGACAATGATTGCCCAGACGATGTCCATCGATGCCCCCGTGGAAATGCTCGACGACTAGATCGGTAGCTCACCCCGATCTTGCAAGTGTGATCGCCCCGGTTCTTTTGTGATCAACGTTCTTGCAACCTCGCGACTCCCGTTTCGTTCATCCCGCCGTCTCAAGTGGGGGGCATAGACCCACAGAGGTGTTTGAAAATGAAACGTACTTTTATTGCTACTGCCTTCGCTTCTCTTCTCGCCACCAGTGCCCTTCCCGCCCTCGCCGAGGGTGATCTGAGCCTCGGCGCCGATGCCGGCAGCACCGTTTCGGTGAGCGCCGGCAATTCCGGCCTCGATGCCGGTGCCAATCTCGGCACAGACATCACCGCCAATAGCGACAGCACCAGCGCTGTGATCGGCAGCAACACCTCGATCGGCGCAGGCCTGCAGTCCGGCTCCAGCGCCAATGCTGCAGTGACGAGCAACACGAGTGTTGTGGCCAATCCCTCGACCACTGGCAGCGCGTCGGCTGGCGCCAATGCCAATGGCAACGCGGTGGTCAATGCTGGCGATAACGTCGCCGTCACCTCGACCAACAACGCAGCCGCAGGGATCGACCTGCGCGACCTCGATAGCTCGCGCGTCAGCATCGTGCTGGTCTCGAGCGTGAATGCCGATGTCCTGGGCCAGACCATCTCGCTCGAAAACAATGCGAGTCTTGCCGCAGCGGTGGACGACAACGCAGCCATCCGCGCCAAGCTCGACGCCGCTGGCTACGCGGCTTCCGACGTCGTGGCCCTCAAGGGCAACATGGACGGCACCCTTCTCGTCTTTGTCGACGATCAGGCTTGATCGGAACGAAAAATGAAAAGGCCCGGCTCTGCCGGGCCTTTTCATGGTGGAGGCAAGAACTCCCATAACCGCCGCCTGGTCGGGCATTGCGCTCAAACGACGCCCATCCGCCAATCGCAAACAGCCGCAGGTTGACGCCATCTACTATGGCGTTGAAAAAACGCCGGGAAATTCCCGGCGCATAAGCCTCAGACCTTATGTTCACTGCGGTCGCGATCCGTGACGGTCGCCAGATCCAGTACCTTCTGGATATTTGTCGCGTGGCGGAAGCTCGGCTCAAGGTTCTGGCCCGAACGGACAGCCTCGACGAACCGCATATAGTTGGTCGGCACCGGATCGACGGCAACTTCCGTCCAGGTGCCTGTTTCGATGTCGTCGCCGAGGCAGGTCAGCAGCTTCGACCAATCGTGCCGATGCTGGATTTCCACCGAACCTTTTTCGCCATAGATGCGAAGGCGCAGTTCGTTGAAGTGCCCCGTCGCCCAGCGTGTCGCGTGGATCACGCCCAGCGCGCCGTTTTCAAGCTGCGCCGTCATGGCGAAGCTGTCATTGGCGTCGAGATCATACTCACCGATCTTGTTGTTCTCGGCCTTCGAGAACGTTTCGAGACGGCAGAACACCTTGGAAAAATCGCTGCCCGCGCCATAGGCTGCGAAATCGAGGATATGAACGCCGATATCGCCAAGCACGCCATTGGAGCCGTGCTTTTTCGACAGGCGCCAGAGCCACTGGCTTTCCGTGCGCCAATCGCCCCACGCCTTCGAGACCAGCCAGCTCTGCAGGTAGCTCGCCTCGAAATGCTTGACGGTGCCCACCTGCCCCGACTGCACGATCTCGCGCGCTTTTTGCAGCTGCGCCACATTGCGATAGGTCAGGTTGACCATGTTGATGAGGCCGAGCCGCTCTGCGGTTTCGGTCATTTCCATGGCCTTGGCATAATCGGTCGCGAGCGGCTTTTCGCAGAACACGTGCTTGCCTGCATTCAGCGCCGCCATGGTGGTCGGATGGTGAATGCTGTCCGGCGTCACATTGGCAATGGCATCGAATTCGCCCCAGGCAAGCGCCGCATCGAGCGAACCGAAGCCACGCTCGATCCCATGCGTTTGGTTGAACGCCTCGACGCGTGCCGGATCGACGTCCACGCCACCTGCCAGGGTCACGCCCTCAATCGCTGCAAAATGCTTGGCATGCTGGTTTGCCATGCCGCCGGTACCCAGAATGAGGATACGCATTCTTCTGATTTCCTTGGCCGCCACAACGACCGTCTGATTGTTTCACTAGTCGAAGCTGCAAAGAGCCTCGATACCTGTCCCGTCGACATCGCCCGGCTTGTCCGGGCGATCCAGTGACACGCTAGTACCGTCCGCAGGTTGCCCGGACAAGCCGGGCAACCGACAGACGAACACGTCTCTACTTCTTCACTTCGCCCGCATGGTCGGCCGCGCTCAGCTTGGCGCCACGTTCCTCGATCTTTTCGATCGCTTCGCCGACCGGGGTATTCGGCGCCTTCATCAGGTGCGCGTGACGATCCCCGCTATAGGCCCAGTTGACCGCATTGCGCAGCACCTGGCCGACATTGGCGTCGTGATAGGTCGGGTAGGTTTCGTGGCCCGGACGGAAATAGAAGATATTGCCGGCGCCACGGCGATAGGTGAGGCCCGAACGGAACACTTCGCCGCCCTGGAACCAGGAGACGAAAACCGTCTCGAGCGGCTCCGGCACGGTGAAGGGCTCGCCATACATTTCTTCATATTCGAGCTCGAAGTAGGCCGGCAGGCCCTTGGCGATCGGATGGCCCGGATTGACGACCCAAAGACGTTCGCGTTCACCCGCTTCGCGCCAGTGCAGATTCGCCGGCGATCCCATCAGGCCCTTGAACACCTTGGAGTGGTGGCCCGAATGGAGGACGATCAGGCCCATACCCTGCCAGACATGCTCCATCACGCGCTTGACGACAGCATCATCGACCTTGTCATGCGCCGCATGCCCCCACCAGAGCAGCACGTCGGTCTCGGCAAGCACCGAATCGGTCAGGCCGTGTTCCGGCTCCTGCAGCGTCGTGGTCTTCACGCTCAGGTTGCCGTCCTGCTTCAGCAGCGAGGCAATCTGGTTGTGCATGCCGTTTGGATAGTTTTCTGCGACGACCTTGTTCTTCTGCTCGTGGACATTTTCGCCCCAGACCAGGGTACGGATCGGCATGGCTATTCTCCTAATTTCCCGGCGCAGCGGGGAGGCGCTGGCCATTGGGTCGGTTTCTTGACGTCGTTCCCGCGAAAGCGGGAATCTCCTTTCTCGGGGAGATTCCCGCTTTCGCGGCAGCGACAGATTGGACGGGAAAGATGACGATGCTGGGACCGTCACCCTCGATTTTGGATCAGCGGATCGGTTTGCCGGCCTCGTCGAAACGATGGATATTTTCCGGCTGTGGCGACACGCGCAGCTTGGTGCCGCTCTGGTAGTCCGAAGCGCCATCGAGACGCACGACTACCGGCTCCTCTTCGCCCATTTCGAGATAGACGTAGGAATCGGCACCAAGATTTTCGGTGTGGATGACAGTGCCCTCCCAGATTCCATCGGGCGACACGGTCATGTGTTCGCCGCGAATGCCAAGCGTGGTGCAATTCTGCGCCGCCGCCTTTTCTCCGGTCAGGAAGTTCATCTTGGGCGACCCGATAAAGCCGGCAACAAAGAGACTGTCCGGCCGCTCGTAAAGTTCCATCGGGGTGCCGACCTGCTCGACGAGACCATCACGCAGCACACAGATTCGGTCGGCCAGCGTCATTGCCTCCACCTGATCGTGCGTCACGTAGATCATGGTGACGTCGTTCATTTCTTCATGAAGCTTGGCGATCTCGATCCGGGTCGCGACGCGCAACGCGGCGTCGAGGTTAGACAGCGGCTCGTCGAACAAGAACACCTTCGGGTCACGCGTGATCGCGCGGCCGATGGCCACGCGCTGGCGCTGCCCGCCCGAGAGCTGCTTGGGCAGGCGGTCGAGATACTGCCGGATTTGCAGCATGTCCGCCGCCCGCTCGACGCGCTTGCGGATTTCGTCCTTCGAGTGTCCCTTTTCGAGCTTCAGGCCGAAGGCCATGTTCTCGTAAACCGTCATATGCGGATAAAGCGCATAGGACTGGAACACCATGGCGATGCCGCGCTTGGAAGGGGTCAGCGAATTGACCACCTTTCCGTCGAACAGCATTTCGCCCGAAGTGATGTCTTCAAGCCCCGAGATCAGGCGCAACAGGGTGGATTTACCGCAGCCCGAGGGCCCGACAAACACCATGAACTCACCCTTCTTTACATCGAGATTGACGCCCTTGATGACGTTCACAGCGCCGAAGGACTTCTTGATATTGCGAAGTTCGATAGATGCCATTTTTGGAACCCCTTAGCCTTTGACGCCGCCGGCGGTCAGACCACTGACAATTTTACGCTGGAAGATGAGCACCAGTGCAACGAGCGGCACGGTGACGATGACCGAGGCAGCCATGATGATGCCCCAGGGGATTTCATACTGCGATCCGCCTGAAAGCAGCGCAATGGCCACCGGCACGGTACGGGTCTGGTTCGAAACGGTGAAGGTCAGCGCGAAAAGGAACTCGTTCCAGGCCGCGATGAAGGCCAGAAGCCCCGTCGTCACCAGTGCCGGCCACATCAGTGGCATGAACACCTGCGTGATGATCACCCAAGGCGTCGCGCCATCGACGATCGCTGCTTCCTCGATCTCGACCGGCAGGTCACGCATGAAGGTGGTCAGCACCCAGACGGTGAATGGCAGCGTGAAGATCGTATAGGCAAAAATCAGGGCCCAGGGCGTATTGTAGATGCCGAGGAACCGGATCACTTCAAAGAGACCCGCCAGCACGGCGATCTGCGGGAACATCGACACCGCCAGGATCGTCATCAGCAGCAGGCTCCGCCCCCGGAACCGCACGCGGCTCAGAGCAAAGGATGCGGTGATCGCAAGAAACAGCGCGAGGATCACCGTCACCGAGGCGACGAAGACCGAGTTGAGGAGGTTGCGCGGGAATTCACCCTGCGTAAACACCTGCCGGAAGTTGTCGAGGCTGAACGAAGTCGGCCAATAGGTGACGCGGAAGAGATCCGTGCCGGATTTGAGGCTCGTCAGGATCGCGTAGTAGAACGGGAAAACCGACACCACGACGATAAACACGACAAGCGCGTAAAACAGCACCGTCTTGGTGAGTTTCCAGAGGTCGAAGGTCGCACCCATCAGCGGTCTCCCCCATCAAAATTGACCCGGCCCAGCCAGATGTAGAGCACCGTGAAGATCGCGATCATCAGGAACAGCAGCGTCGATTGCGTCGAGCCCTCGGCGAAGTTGTTGAACTGGAAGAGGTTTTCCTGCGCTAGAACCGACATGGTCTTGGTTGCCGAAGAATTCGGCGTCAGCACATAGATGAGGTCGAAGATGCGCAGCGCATCGAGTACGCGGAAGATGATCGCCACCATCAGCGCCGGCCGCACCAGCGGCAGCGTGATCCGGAAAAACTGCTTGATCGGATGCACGCCATCGATCGCGGCCGCTTCATAGATATCGCGCGGGATCATCTGCAGGCCGGCGAGAATGAGCAGCGCCATGAACGGCGTCGTCTTCCAGATATCGACGATCAGGACGGCAGTCATCGCCGTATCGGCCGATGCCGTCCAAGCGACTGGCGCCGCAAGCAGCCCCAACTTCATGCCGAGATCGTTGATGATGCCGAACTGATCGTTGAGCATCCAGCTCCACATGCGCGCGGACACGATGGTTGGAATGGCCCACGGGATGAGGATAGCCGCACGGACGATGCCGCGACCCTTGAATTCGGCGTTGAGCACCAGCGCCACGATCATGCCGAGCACGGTTTCCCAGAGCACCGACCAGAAGGCGAAGCGCACGGTATTCCACACCGCGTTCCACCAGTCGGGGTCCGCAAGCACGCCGCGATACCGCACCGTGCCGCTTTCGAGCACGGTCCAGCGCAGGTAATTGCCGAAGCCGATCCACTCGGCTCCATAAAGATTGTTCAGCGTTGCGTCAGTGAAGGAGAAGTAGATCGAGCGCAGCAGCGGCCAACCGGCCACGATCGCCAGCGCGACCAACATGGGGATCAGAAACAGCCGTGCGGCACGCACGCGTTGCTGCATCAGTTCCGATTTCGCCTTCGGCACATTGGCCGTTGCAACAGGCGCCATCGCATCGGTCGCCATGATCGTGTCCTCCCAGGAATTAAATGAAGTGCAAGCGGGCGGCGGGAATAATCCCGGCCGCCCGCTCGTTAGGACCGCCGGGAGGACTTACCAGGCGTCGCCCTTGAGATCGTTGAGGTCGGCCTCGAGCACTTCGAGGTTTTCTGCGGCCGTACCATTGCCCGAAAGGGTATCGTGTACTGCGCTCCAGAAGAGCGAGGACACTTCGTTATAGTTGGTCTTGGTCGGAGCCGACGGACGCGGCACGGCCTGTTCGAAGATAGCCTTCCAGTTCGCCATGAAGGGCGAAGCGGCGAGCACATCCTTGTCTTCATAGAGCGCCGGGATCGTCGGCAGGTTCGACTGGTTGATCGCGCGTTCTTTCTGCACTTCTTCCGAAGCGAGGAATTTGACGAGCTCGATCGCAGCGTCCTGATCCGGCGAGTACTTCGAAACGGCCATGTTCCAGCCGCCCAGCGTAGCCGCAGAGCGTGCGCCTTCGCCGTCACCGGCGGGGAGCGGCGCCACGTCGAACTTGCCCTTGACGGCAGAGTCATCGCCGTTGCTCAGGGCATAGGCATAGGGCCAGTTGCGCATGAACACGGCATTGCCGAGCTGCCACACGCCGCGGCTTTCTTCTTCCATATAGGCAAGGACGCCATCGGGCGCGATCGTGCCAACCCAGCCGGCAGCGCGATCAATCGCGGCGGCAGCCTGTTCGTTGTTGATCGAAATGGTGCCGTCAGCTTCGATGATCTGGCCACCGCCGTTCGAGACGACCCATTCAAGTGCGTCGCAGGTCAGGCCTTCATAGGCATTGCCCTGGAACACGAAGCCCCAGAGTTCGGAAGCACCGGCGCCACGCTCGGCATCCATGATTTCCTTGGCTGTGGCTTCAAGTTCGGTCCAGGTGGTCGGAACCGACTTGCCGTACTTTTCGAGCAGGTCCTTGCGGTAGTAGAGCGCCGGGGCGTCGGTGAAGGCCGGCATGGCGACGAGCTTGCCGTCGACCGTCTGGGATTCGATGATCGAGGGGAAGTGGTTGCCCACGACATCCTTCATCGCTTCGGTCAGGTCGGTGAAGTGTTCGGCCAGCTGCGGCGCCCAGATCACGTCGGTCTGGTAAACGTCGATGTCGGCATTGCCGGCAGCGAGCCACAGGCGATACTGGCCGAACTGGTCGGTGGTGGACGAGGGCATCGGCACCACGGTGACCTTGTTGCCGGTCTGCTGTTCGAACTTGTCGAGCTGGCTGCGCAGGAACGCCAGGCCATTGCCGGTATCGCCCGAAACGATCGAGAGATCGGCCGCCTGGGCAGCGCCCACCAGCGTCACGCTCGCCATCATTGCAACGAGCAGCTTGTTCAACGTCATTGGAAGTCCTCCCAAAAGATTTAGCCTGGGGAGACATGCCGTCACGCCCGGCGATAGCGCCAGGCCAGCCCTCTTCTCCCCCAAGCGCTCCGCCACAGCCATTAACTTGACGTGTTTTCAAAGCGCTTTGGATTAAAAGGAACCAGAGCGCCGAAAAACTGTCAAGCAGCCAATGCGCCGTATTTTTACCTTTTTTAATGCAGCATGAGTTTTCATATTATTTTTCAATCACTTATCGATTTTTCCAATCTGCCAGTGGTTAATTTCGATAACCCTGCCCTGATGTACGCACCTCAAACAATTTGAAGTTTGGGAGCCTCTTGCATCAAAAATTGAAATCGCTTTGAATATGGCTCGGAGGAGTTGGGTCGAGGCTCTGGTGAAAGAGCACGGCCTGCCCCAAAGGCGAGGCATATCAACGGCTCTATTGCATGAAAGCCGCACGCCAGACCTGCCGGGCCAAGAGCCGCTATGAGATTGAAAGACCTCGCCGAACATCTCGGCCTGTCGCAAACAACGGTTAGCCGCGCGCTCAACGGCTATCCTGAAGTCAAGGAAGCAACGCGCCTGCGCGTTGCCGAGGCGGCGTCCGAAATGGGCTATCGCCCCAATGCGAGTGCGTTGCGTCTCGCGACGGGTCGCGCCGGTGCCGTCGGCATGGTCCTGCGCGGGGCCGATGAACTCGGCCCCCATATGTCCGAGTTTCTCTCCGGCCTCGGCGGCCGCATGGCAACGCAGGATATCGACATCGTCGTCACCACTGTCGCGAGCCAACAGGAAGAATTGGCCGCCTATCGCCGCCTCGCCGCCAGCCAGCGGGTCGATGCCATGATCCTCCATTCCCCAACGCTCAACGACGAACGCGCGGAACTGCTGATGGATCTCAACATCCCCTTCGTGCTTCATGGACGCACCAATTCGACGCGCGCGGTCGCCTGGCTCGACATCGACAATACCGGCGGCCTCGAGCGTGCGACGAGCCATCTGCTCGACCTTGGCCACCGCCGTATCGCGCTTCTCAATGGCGTCAAGGGCCGCACCTTCGCCGAACACCGTGAACTCGGCTATATGGCCGCCCTCTCCGCCCGCGGCGTTTCCTTTGATCCGGCGCTCGTGGGCAATTCGGCCTTTACCGACGAAGTCGCCTTCCGCATGGCCCAATCCATGCTCGAACTGCGGCCCCGCCCCACGGCCTTCCTCGCCGGCTCGATGATGACCGCCCTCGGCGTCTTCCGCGCCATCCGCCAAGCCGGACTAGAACTCGGCACCGACGTCTCCATGATCGCCCACGACGACGTCTTTCCCTATCTCAACGCCGACAACATGTACCCCACCATGTCGACAACCCGCTCCTCTATCCGCCAGGCCGGCGCCAGGATCGCGGAACTCTTGCTCCAGCTCCTCGGCGGCAAACCCGTCAGCGAAATCCACGAACTCTGGCCCGTCGAACTCGTCCTCCGCGAGAGCTCCGGCCCCGCGCCACTGTTTTAACTTTTCTTCCCTAGAGCTGATCCGCTCGCATCAAGACCACGGCGTCATTCCCCCCGAACGCGGGAATCTCTCTTCCTCAAAGATGGATTCCCGCGTTCGCGGGAATGACGCCCTAGGCGGGAAACTATGGCTGTAGACCGCCGCGCCGCTCGCGAGCCACCAGCCGGTCCCTCCCGCTACCAGGGGGAGGCTAGGTGGGGGTCTCGACGCCACCACTGCTAACCCTGAATCAAAACCTCACGCCCCAAGCCTAAACCCCCGCATTCGCTCATAAAACGGCCGCGCCTCATCCGCGATCTTTGCCAGTTCCCCTGGTAGCACCCCGATCTCGTCCGGCGGCGAAAACCCGGTGCTGTTGTAAACCGCGTTATACCAATGTGGCCCCCAAACCCCGTCTTCCGGATGCGCACCCTTTGGCCAGCTCAGCATTGCGGGGTCCCATGAAAGCCCGATCGCCGCACAAAGCGCCTGCAGCGTCTCCTCGGGATCGCGCCTGATATCATCGCTATCGACCACGACCGGTGCCCTGCCCGTCCGCTGCGCCACGCGATCAAACAGCATCGCTTGCCCCTCGAACCCGATATCGGCAAGCGTCACGCTTTCCCGCTTCTGCGCGTAGGACGCCAGCACCCGCTCCGGCGCCCGCAGCAGGAAAATACTGGTCACCTCATCCATCCAATCGAGCGGAAACCCCTCGATCATGTGATGGCTCATATGCTTCTGATACCAAACTGATTTACCGCCCGGCACCGGCCCCAGGATATAATCGACCACCGCCTGGGGGTCCTGCGGCTGCGACGCCAGCACCTCTTCCTGCATCGGATGCACGATCCCCGTTGCCTTCAGATAGGCCGCATAAAACGGCTCATCGCTGACAAAGCTGTCCGCCCGCGAAGAAAAACTCCGCATCATCGCGGTGGAGAGATTTCGCGGCCCAGACCACATGGCAATTCGCATGACCTCGCTCATGGCCTAAAAGTCTCTGCTTCGATCAGTTCCCGATAAAGCCCGGCCAACCGCGCCGTCATTTCTCCCGGAATCGGCCCCGGCCCCTTGAGCGGATGTCCCATCTTGCGCCCATCCACCTCGCGTACCGAGGTCAGCCCCGCAAAGGTCCCGGTCACGAACGCCTCGTCTGCCCCATAGACATCGGTCAGCGAAAAATTCTTCTGCCGCACCGTGATCCCGGCGGCCTCGGCCACGCGGATAATGTTCCCGCGCGTAATCCCACCGAGGCAATAATCCCCCGTGGACGTCCACACCTCGCCCCGCCGCACGATGAAAAAGTGCGTCGAATTACACGTTGCCACAAACCCCTGCGGATCGAGCATCAGCGCCTCATCCGCCCCTGCCTTCGCCGCCTGGATGCAGGCCTGGATGCAATTGAGCTTGGAATGCGAATTGAGCTTCTGGTCCTGCATATCCGGCGCCGTGCGCCGGATCGTCGAGGTAAAGAGCGAAATACCGTCAGGCTTTGGCGACGGCGCCTTGTATTCGGGAATGATGACGATGGTCGCGTCCCCGATCGTCACCCGCGGATCCTGATAGGGCGTCGCCTTTATCCCCCGCGTCACCATCAGCCTTATATGCACGCCATCGGTCATGCCATTGGCCGCAAGACAATCGAAAATCCGCTTCACCAGTGCGTCCGGCGTCAAACCGACCGAAAAGTCGAGCGTCTTCGCCCCTTCATAAAGCCGCTCCAGATGCGCCCACAAAAACGGAATCCCGCCCTTATGGAGCCGCAACCCCTCCCAAACCCCGTCACCCAGCACGAACCCGGAATCGAACACGGACACCACCGCCTTGTCGCGCGGCATCAACTGGTCATTGACGGCAATCAGAATGGAAGCATTGCGCGGATCATCCGCGTAGGCATGAACGCCATAGGCCATAGGTTGGGCACTCTCGTTAGTCGACGCGGCGGGAAACATCGTCTGTTGCGAGACGGGAGTCGAGAGCGCTCTTGCGCCAACGGCAACCACCGGCCCGGCACCTCCCCCTCGACGGGGGAGGATGGCAGGGGGTGCGGGAGCCGCAATGCCAGAGATCGGGAGCACCCCTCCCCAACCCTCCCCGTCAAGGGAGGGTGCCGCCCAGCGTATGCCAAAGCGCCTTCCCCCCCGAAATTTTTTGACCATCTGGACGAGACTGTCACAATTGGGCAATCTCACCCTGCGGCTGGGAGGACGCGAGCAGATGGGCAGATGAGCGCAATCGATTGAACTTGCGGCCATTATCGCCCGTCAATGGCGAATCCGCACCGTCACAGACCTGTCATTGCACTGTCATCTGACCTCTCTACTCCCTCGCCCGTTCGCATCCGCTCTCCTTGTGGAGGGCCAGCGACTGCTCATTCAGGGAGACAAAGAATGACGTTCAAGTCTGCGCTGACCGCATCGGTTTCGCTTCTCACCGTGCTCAGCTTCGCGGCTCCGACTTTCGCCCAGACCGATCTCGACGCGCTTTACGAGGCCGCCAAGACCGAGGGCCAGCTTACCGTGATCGCGCTGCCCCATTCCTGGTGCAACTACGGCGGCGTGATCGAAGGCTTCAAGGCCAAGTATCCCGGCATCACCGTCAATGAACTCAACCCCGACGCGGGTTCGGCCGACGAGCTCGAAGCCGTCCGCGCCAACAAGGGCAATACCGGACCGCAGGCCCCCGACGTGCTCGATATCGGCCTCGCTTTCGGCCCGCAGGCCAAAGATGAAGGCCTCCTCCAGCCCTATAAGGTCTCTACCTGGGACGAAATCCCGGATGACGCCAAGGACGCCGATGGCTTCTGGTATGGCGATTATTATGGCGTCCTCGCCTTCGGCATCAACAAGGACATTATCACCGGTGACAACCCGGCCTCATGGGCCGACCTCATGAAGGACGAGTTCGCCAATTCTGTCGCACTGGCGGGTGATCCGCGCACCGCCAACAATGCCATCATGTCCGTATATGCCGCTGGTCTTTCCACCGGCGCCGCTCAGGACGCTGCCGCCCAGGCCGGCCTTGAATACTTCAAGGCGCTCAACGACAAGGGCAATTTCGTCCCCGTCGACGCCGAAGCTGCCGCCATCGCCCAAGGCACGACCCCGATCGCGATCAACTGGGACTACAACCTCCTCGCCGCCCGCGACAACCTCAACGGCAACCCGCCGATCGAAGTCGTCGTGCCGTCCGATGGCGTTGTCGCCGGCGTCTACGTCCAGGCCATCTCGGCCTTCGCACCCCACCCGAATGCCGCCAAACTCTGGATGGAATACCTTTATTCCGACGAAGGTCAGCTCGGCTGGCTCGCTGGCTACTGCCACCCGATCCGCTTCAATGCCCTCGCCGATGCCGGCAAGCTGCCTGAAGATCTGATGGCCAAGCTTCCCGCCGCCGAAAACTACGCCAAGGCCGTCTTCCCCTCGATCGAAGAGCAGAACGCCAACAAAGCCACCATCACCGGCGGCTGGGACTCTACCGTCGGCGCTTCGGTTCAGTAAGCTGACTGTTGTTGCTCAATCCACTGAATGTCACCCCGGCGAAGGCCGGGGCCCATCCTGAGATCTCAAGATGGATCCCGGCCTTCGCCGGGATGACAGCCAGTGATCTGGGCTGCAGTACCCCCACCCATCCTCCCCCTGATAGGGGGAGGAGCCACATCGAGACTGAGGCAACATCGCGCCGCCCACACCGCGCGGTCCCTCCCCCTCCCAGGGGGAGGCTAGGAGGGGGTAGCCCCAATCAACATGAGCGCATCTAACGCCAAACGCCGCATCCCCTGGGACAGCCTCGCCGTCTTCCCCTTTGTCCTCTTCGCGGTGATGTTCCTCTTCCTGCCGACCCTCTCCCTCCTCGGCGCCGCCTTCACCGATCGCGCCGGCAATTTCACCTTCGAAAACATCGCCGGCCTTTTCACCGATCAGATCATGGCTGCCTACTGGATTTCCATCCGCGTTTCCGGCGCCTCCGCCATTCTCGGCGCGCTCTGCGGCCTCGCCATCACCCTTGCTATCATCCGCGGCAAGCTGCCCGCCGGCCTCCGCTCCGCCGTCATGACCTTTTCCGGTGTCGCGTCAAATTTCGCCGGCGTGCCGCTTGCCTTCGCCTTTATTGCCACCCTCGGGCGCCTAGGCCTCGCAACCATCGTCATCCGCACGCTCTTCGGCTTTGATATCTACCGTCAGGGCGGCTTCAACCTATTCTCCTTTTGGGGCCTGACGCTCACCTACCTCTACTTCCAGATCCCTCTGATGATGCTGACCATCGCCCCCGCCATCGATGGCCTCAAGAAAGAGTGGAACGAGGCAGCCCAGACCCTCGGCGCCTCTACCTGGCAGTTCTGGCGTTATATCGGCTTCCCAATCCTCTGGCCCTCCGTCCTCGGCACCCTCAGCCTCCTCTTCGCCAATGCCTTCGGCGCCATCGCCACCGCCTGGGCGCTGACCGGCTCCAACCTCAACATCGTCACCGTGCTGCTTTATAATCAGATCCGCGGCGACGCCCTGCAAAACCCTGGCCTCGGCGCTGCGCTCGCCGTCGGCATGATCCTCATCACCTCGCTCGCCAACGTCATCTATCTCGCTGTCGCCGCTCGCGCCGAGAGGTGGATGAAATGAAGTCCCAAAAATTCTGGGCCTGGTTCGTCTTCGCCCTCGGCGCCGCCTATTTCATTATTCCACTGGCTGCCACGTTCGAGTTTTCCCTGCGCATGCGACGCGGCGAATATAGTTTTGACGCCTATGCATCGGTCTTTTCCGATCCGCAGTTTGCCGCAAGCTTCACCTATTCCGTGCTAGTCGGCCTCTTCACCATCGTCGTCGGCATTCTCGTTGTCGTTCCGGCTGTATATTTCGTCCGCCTGCGCATGCCCTGGCTGCGCCCATTCATGGAATTCGTCACGCTCCTGCCGCTGGTCATCCCCGCCTTGGTGCTGGTCTATGGCTATATCCGCCTCTACGGCTCGAGCTCCCTGATCCCATTTACCGGCTCCGTCCTTGGAACCGATATTCTCCTCACCTGCGCCTATGTCACCCTCGCCATGCCCTATATGTACCGGGCGGTCGACAACGGCATGCGTACCATCGACATCGGCACCTTGACCGAAGCCGCGCAGATCATGGGCGCCAACCAGCTCCAGATCATCGGCAAGATCATCCTGCCGAACATCCTCGTCGCCATCCTCTCCGGCGCCTTCCTCACCTTCGCCATCGTCATCGGCGAATTCACCATTGCGAGCCTCCTCAACCGCCCCGCCTTCGGCCCCTATCTCGTTGGCATTGGTACCAATCGGGCCTATGAACCCGCCGCGCTGGCCATCATTTCCTTTATCATCACCTGGGGCGCCATGGGCATGATCAACGTGCTCGGCCGCTTTGCCCCCCGCACTTCCGCCCGGACCGATTGACATGCCCGCCTTTCTCGAAGTCCAGAACCTCGTCAAATCATTCGGCACCAACACGGTCGTCAAAGGCGTCAATTTCGCCTTCGACAAGGGCGAGTTCATCTCGCTCCTCGGCCCCTCCGGCTGCGGCAAGACCACGATCCTCAGGATGATCGCCGGCTTCGAACGCCCCACCTCCGGCGCCATACGCGTCGATGGCGAAGACATCACGCATCTCAAGCCCAATCAGCGCAAACTCGGTATGGTCTTCCAGGCCTATGCGCTCTTTCCTAATATGACCGTCGGAGAAAACATCGCCTTTGGCCTCAAGATCGCCGGCATGCCCGCCGATCAGCGCCGCGCCCGTGTCGATGAAATGCTCAAGCTCATCGGCCTTCCCGGCTTTGAAAAGCGCTACCCCTATGAAATGTCCGGCGGCCAGCAGCAGCGCGTCGCCCTCGCCCGCGCCATCGCCCCAAAACCGCGCCTTCTCCTCCTCGACGAACCTCTCTCTGCTCTCGACGCCAAAATCCGCGTCTCCCTCCGCGAAGAAATCCGCGCCATCCAGCGCGATCTCGGCATCACCACCGTCTTCGTCACCCACGATCAGGAAGAGGCCATGTCGATTTCCGATCGCATCGTGGTCATGAACGCAGGCAATATCGAGCAGCTCGGTGCCGCCCACGATATCTACAATCGCCCCGAGACCCGCTTTGTCGCGACCTTCGTCGGTCAGCTCAACACGCTCCCCACCGGCGTCATCCCCGGGATATCCGGCGAACGCGCCATCCGCCCCGAGCTTATCTCCCTCGCCCCCCGTCCCGAAACCGACCTGACCCTTACTGGCATCATCGCCGATCTCCACTTCCTCGGCTCGGTCCAACGGCTCCGGGTCGACGTCGGCGGCACCCTGATCAATATCGACACCTTCAACAACCAGACCGCCCCCCTTCACCGAGGCGACACTGTCACCCTCCACCTTGCCCAGAAAGACCTTCTCATCCTCGGCGCATAAGGCGCCTATCCCCCACAGCCACCAGCTGTCAGCCCGGCGGACGCCGGGACCCATCCTCAGATGCTGCAATCGACAGGCCGGGACTCTTTCAGCCGCCGTCACCACCGGGCTCCTCCGGGTGGTCCACACCGCCACAAGTCGGATTGCCCGGACAAGCCGCGCAATGACGATCACCGATAAAGTCACTCAACAGCAATCGCCACCCGCATACCTCCCGCGCCGATTTACCCTTTGACCGCCGCCCGGCGCAGCGCCATTGTCGCCTCTCAGCAACGAGGAATCGCGCGATGGAAAGCCCTTTCGTTTCAACTGAATGGTTGGCCGCCCACCTCAGCGACCCTGGTATTGCCGTCGTCGACGCCAGCTGGCACATGCCCAATGCTTCGCGTAACGCCCAGGCCGAATATCTGGCCGGTCACATCCCAGGTGCGGTCTTCTTCGATATCGATGGCATAGCCGACACCTCGTCCGATCTGCCCCACATGCTTCCCGCGCCAGAGGATTTCGCCCGCATGGTCGGCGCTTTGGGCATTGGCGATGACAGCACGATCGTCATCTATGACGAGCTCGGCCTCTTCAGTGCCCCTCGTGTCTGGTGGACGTTTCGCGTTTTCGGCGCCGAAAAGGTGCATATCCTCGAAGGTGGCGGCCCGAAATGGCGCGCCGAGCGGCGTCCGCTGCAGGCAGGCCTCGTGGCCAAGCCTGCTGCGCGTTTCACTCCGAATTTCAACCAGGCGCGCGTTGCCGATTTCGATACCGTGCGGGCCCGCAGCCAGGATGAAGCCGCGCACATTCTCGACGCACGCCCTGCGCCCCGCTTTCATGCCGAAGCGCCGGAACCGCGTCCCGGCCTGCGCTCGGGTCATATTCCCAATAGCCGCAATGTTCCTGTGAGCCTGTTGTCGGAAAATGGCACGCTCAAATCGCCCGAGGCGCTCAAACAGCTCTTTGCCGAGCGCGGCGTCGATCTCGATCGGCCGATCATCACGTCCTGCGGTTCAGGCGTCACCGCGTCGACGCTCGCTCTTGCCCTCGAACAGGCCGGCGCCAAGACCGTTGCCGTCTATGACGGCTCCTGGGCCGAATGGGGTTCGCGCCCCGATGCAGAAGTCGAAAGCTGAAAGGCAGCCCGGCCTGCGCCAGGCTGCCCTATTACCTCAATCGGTGAAGTTGAACTGGCTAAGCTCGCAAACATTGTTGTTTGCCGATGTCACCTGGTCGCCATCCTCGAACACGGCGAGGAAGTCGTATTTGCAATAGCCGCTGCCGTCGTCGATATTGATGACGACGCTGTGGCCGGCCGGCAGGATGTCCTTGCCAAGGATATCTTCTTCCCACGACTTGGTGCCGGTGTTCGAAGCATAGAATTCGACGATGTCGTAGGATGAGTTGTTGTTGATCTGAACGCGCCGATCAAGCGCCGCGGCGCCGTTGACGCTCACGAGCAAATAGGCAAGCCCTAGGCCTGCCGCGATCATCTTCATGATTTCCCCCAAGAGACAAAGTGCCCCCGCTTTTGCAAGTAAATCCAAAATTGCCCGCCCGGCAAGGTGTCTGCCGCTGCGCCAGTGCAATTTTTGCTATTGTGCGGGCTCCGAACTTGTCCCCTTCAGGAAGATTGATCGAAAAGACGTTACCGCATTGTAATTTGGCCTGAAGGCGCAACCTGTTACGGTCACGGCATAATCCTGCTCGCTGATTTGAGGTTTTCGTTGATCCGGCAATTGCTTGCCTCCGCTGCCGTGCTGCTTGTCGCGGCTTTCGCCTGGCTCTATTTCGCGCCCGGCGCGCCCGAAACCCTGGCCCGCGCCGGGATCAATCTGCCATTCGGTCCGCAAGTGGCATCGGCCGAAGATGAAACGCGGTCCCCGCCCGCCGGCGCCGGCCAAGGCAGCCGCCCAGGCGCTCAGGCTCAGGGCGGTCAGCCCCCCGGCGGCAGCGGCCAGGGCGGTCGGCCTGGTGGTCAGGCCCAGGGCGGTTCACCCGCAGGCGGCGGCGCTGGCCGTCCGGGTGGCTTCGGCGGTCGCGTCACCAATGTCATCACCACTGGCGTCACCATGGCCCGGATCAATGACACGCTTTCAGCCATCGGCGAAGGGACTCCGGTCCGCTCCGTCACGGTCACGGCGCCTTCGGCTGGCGAACTGACCGAGGTGATGGTCCGCCCCGGTCAGGTTGTCGCCTCTGGCGATATCATCGCCCGCTTCGATTCTGCCGCCGAGCAAATCGAGTTCGACCGGGCAAAGCTCGCCGTCGATGACGCCCAGGCAACCCTCACCCGCACAGAAGGCCTCGCAAGCAACAATGTCGTCGCGGGCACGGCCCTCTCGGCTGCACAGCTGAGCGCGTCCAATGCCGAACTTGAACTGCGCAATGCCGAGGTCGCGCTCTCGCGCCGCACCATCACGAGCCCGATCGCTGGCACCGTCGGTCTCATCCGGGTGACGCCGGGCAATTATGTGCCTGCCCAGACGACGGTTACCTCGATCGACGATACTTCATCCATCCTCATCGATTTCTGGGTGCCCGAACGCTATGCCGGCCAGCTCACGCCCGACATGCCTGTCACCGTCAACGCCGTCGCGCTGCCCGGCCAATCCTTCACCGGCGATATCTCCGCCATCGATACCCGGATCGATCCGGCAAGCCGTACGCTTCAGGTTCAGGCCGAGATCCCCAATCCCGACGGGCTCCTCCGCGCCGGCATGAGTTTTACCGTTGCAGTCGACTTCCCCGGCGAGGAATATCCGGCGGTCAATCCGCTCGCCATCCTTTGGTCTGCCGAAGGCTCCTATGTCTGGACTTATCAGGAAGGCAAGGCCGTCCGCGTGCCGGCTGAAATTATTCAGCGCAACAGCGATGGCGTCCTCGTTCGCGCCGATCTCAAGCCGGGCGACGCCATAATCACCGAGGGCATCCTGCAGTTGAGCGAAGGCGCCAACGTCACCCTGCTCGACGGACCGGACGGCAGCGGTCAAACTGCAGAAGCTGCTAGTCCGTAAGCCACCAATCCCTCCCCCTACTGGGGGAGGCTAGTTGGGAGTTGCGCCCCAGAGCCCTACCCCATCGCACCGACCGACACTGAGGGGAACAAGAATGTCCATCGCCAGCAAGAACGAACGCGGCGGCGCTCTCGCCACCCTCTTTGTCCGCCGTCCGGTCATGGCCGTGGTGATCAATGCACTGATCATGGTCGGGGGCCTCGCCGCCCTCCTCGGCATCGAAGTGCGCGAACTCCCCCGCGTCGAAAGTCCCGTGCTCTCTGTCTCGACCAGCTTTTCTGGTGCCGCTGCCGAAACCGTTGACCGCGAAGTCACCGCCATTGTCGAGGGTGCCGTCGCCCGCGTCCAGGGCGTCACGGCGATTTCCTCGAGTTCGTCCGTCGGCCAGAGCCGCGTCACGCTCGAATTCTCCGAGAACACCAATCTCGATATCGCAACTTCAGACGTGCGCGACGCCTTGAGCCGCGTCACGCGCAGCCTGCCCGATGATGTGGAAGCGCCGACCATCTTCAAGGCCGACAGCGATGCCCAGCCGGTCATGCAGCTTGCCGTCACGTCCGATCGCCTGAGCATCGGCGAGGTCAGCGAATTGGTCGATGGCATCATCACCGAGCGGCTGGCTGCTGTTGAAGGCGTTGCCGAAGTGCAGGTCTATGGCACCCGCACCACCGCGTTCGAAGTCGATATCGACCCCGTCAAACTCGCGAGCCGCGGCCTCACCGTCGCCGATATCCGCACTGCGCTTGGCACCGTTGCATTCGATTCCCCCGCCGGCTCCATCAACGGCCCAAATCAAAACATCTCTGTCCGCGCCATTTCCGAAATCCGCGAGTCCAAGGATTTCGAAGACATCATCATCAACGGCCGCTCTCGCCTCGGCGATGTCGCGAGCGTCGTCTTCGACGCCGCCGCCAGCACATCGTCCATTCGCGCCGATGGCCGGCCCGCTATTGGCCTCGGCATCGTCCGCCAGGCGCAGTCCAACAGCGTTTCGATTTCCCACGCGGTTCATGAAGCGGTCGATAGTCTCAACCAGACCCTCCCCGAAGGCGTCACGGTAAAGATCTCGAGCGACGAAGCCATCTTCATCGAAGGCGCGCTCCATGAAGTCGAGATCGCCCTCATCGTCGCGCTCGTCGTCGTCGTCGGCATCATCTATCTCTTCCTCCTCGATTGGCGCGCCATCATCGTCCCTGCCATTTCCATGCCCATCGCGCTCCTGGGCGCCGTCGCCGGCATGTATCTGGCTGGCTTCTCGCTCAACATCATCACGCTGCTGGCGCTGGTGCTGGCGACCGGCCTCGTCGTCGACGACGCCATCGTTGTCCTCGAAAACATCATGCGCCGAAAGCACATGGGCGCTGGCCCGCGCGCCGCCGCCGTCCTCGGCACGCAGGAGGTGTTCTTTGCCGTTATCGCCACGACGCTCACCCTCGTCGCCGTTTTCGTGCCCTTGAGCTTTCTCGAAGGCCAGACCGGCCGCCTCTTCCGCGAGTTCGGCTATACCCTTGCCATTGCCGTGATGCTTTCCGGCGTCGTCGCCCTATCCATGGGCCCGATGGTCGCCTCGCGCCTCCTGCGGGACGATCACAAGGAACACACCGGCGGACCCTTCGCCGCCATCGGGCGGCTCTTTGCGAGCCTTTATCGCTTTACCCTGCGCACAGCGCTGCGCAATCCGTTGGTCGTCATCCTGGTAGCCGTCCTTTTTGCGGGCTCGGCATATTATGTCTACGGCGCCTTGCGGCAGGAAATTACCCCCTCCGAAGACCGCTCGGCCATCAACCTGCGCATCTCGGCGCCCAATACGGCCAGCCTCGATTTTGTCCGCACGCGCCTCAGCCAGGTCGAAACCATGCTGCAGCCATATGTCGAAAGCGGTGAAGTGCGCTCGGTCTTCGTCCTTTCCGGCTGGGGCAATGGTGGGTCGATCACCCTGACCCTGGCCCCTTGGGGCGAACGCGAGCGCAGCCAGCAGACGATCGCCGCCGAAATCAACCAGCTGATGACTCAGGTTCCCGGCGTCCGGGCGTCCGTCAGCCAGGGCAACAGCCTCGGCATTCGCGGCGGCGGCTCAGGGCTGCAGTTCGCCGTCGCCGGCTCGGACTACGCGGTACTCTCCGATACCGCCCAAGCCATCGCCGACGCGCTGGAGGCCGATGGCCGGTTTGGCCAGGTCTCGGTCAATTTCGACACCACCCAACCCGAACTGACCCTGACGGTCGATCGCGCCCGCGCCGATGCGCTCGGCATCGACATCAACGGCCTCGCCCCCACCATGCAGGCGATGATCGATGGTTCCGATGTCGGCTCGATCTTCATCAACGACGAGAGCTATTCGATCCGCATGCTCTCGACCACCAACCCAATCAACGATCCCAGAGATCTCGAACAACTCTTCGTGCGCACCGGCGACGGCCGCTATGTGCCGATGTCGACCATCGCCACAATTGAGGAAGCTCCCGTGCCACCCTCGCTCCGCCGCGAGCAGCAGCGCCGCTCCGTTCCCGTCACAGCCAGCCTCGAAGGTGGACTGGCGCTCGGCGATGCCTATAGCGAGCTGCTCAAGATCGCGACGCCGCTCCTTCCCCAGGGCAC
This sequence comes from Devosia soli, assembly GCF_000970455.1. Taxonomy (GTDB): domain Bacteria; phylum Pseudomonadota; class Alphaproteobacteria; order Rhizobiales; family Devosiaceae; genus Devosia; species Devosia soli. Next base: position 691,580 of record NZ_LAJG01000014.1, read on the forward strand.
CTCTATCCTGCCGCTCGCCGAAGCAAAGACTATCGGCGAAGCCAATAACGCGCTTTTCCTCACCTTCGGTTTTGCGCTCGTCATCATCCTCCTCGTCCTCGCCGCCCAGTTCGAAAGTTTCTGGAGCGCCATCATCGTCATGGCCACCGTGCCCTTCGGCGTTGCCGCGGGGCTCTGGGCCATTCTCCTGACTGGCGGCAGCCTCAACATTTTTAGCCAGATCGGCCTCGTCCTCGTCGTCGGCATCATGGCCAAGAACGGCATCCTCATCGTCGAATTCGCCAACCAGCTTCGCGACCGTGGCATGTCGGTCGCCGAAGCGATCGAGGAAGCTTCCAATATCCGCCTCCGCCCGGTGCTGATGACCATGATCGCTACTATTCTGGGTGGCGTCCCTCTGGTCCTCGCGTCCGGCGCCGGCGCCGAAGCCCGCGCGGCGCTCGGCTGGGTCATGGTCGGCGGCCTCGGCTTTGCCGCCATCGCCACGCTCTACCTCACCCCCGTCGCCTACCTCCTCCTCGCCCGCTTCTCGACACCGAAGGCCGAGGAAGAGGCAAAGCTCGAACGCGAACTCGACAATCTCGAACAGGGCCCCGAGCCGGCGGAGTGATCAAGCGCTGTCTCGCGCTTCGAGCCGCGCTAGATAATCACGCAGCAACGGTACGCGTCTTGGCCTAAAACTGTCGCCGGTCACCCGAGCGGCCCGCATCCGGTCGCCCCGGAAAATCCGAAAATCCTGCCTGAAGCAGCACCAGGCCAGTACCGAAAGTGTCCTCTCCGTATAGACCAGCGCCAGCGGCCAGATCGTGCGCTCGCTCTCGGCGCCATGCTGATCGACATAGGCAATCTCGACCGCCCGCTCGCGCCATGCCGCCTCGCGCAGCGTTTCGAGATCGACGCCCACCGTCCGCGGCTCGGGTCGATAGACTAGCGACACGGCATGGAGCACCTGCTGCTCCGCCTCATCGGGCAGGGTCGCAGAGATCTTGGCGAGCGCCGAACGTGCCGCATCCGCGAGCGCCTTGTCCCCCATGCCGCGAACTTCGCTTAAGCCCAGAACCAGCGCCTCGATCTCGGCCCGCGTCAGCGTCTGTGGCGGCAGCGCAAAATCCTCGATCAGCCGATAGCCATAGCCACGCTCGCCCTCGATCCGCGCCCCGGCCGCCCGCAAGCTGTCGATATCGCGATAGAGCGAGCGCAGCGAAACGCCTGTCTCTTCTGCCAGCCGTTGCGCCGTGATCGGCGCCGGCATCACGCGCATGGCCTGCAGCAACCTCAATAGTCGATCGGATCGCGCCATGTTCAACTGCCGGAAACTGTCAGTTGGGTAGCGTTACAACAGCGTCATCACTTCAGCAAGGACGACGCCATGAGCATCACCACCACCACCCATCTCAATTTTCGCGGCCAAGCGCGCGAGGCTCTGGAGTTTTACCGGTCCATCTTCGGCGGCCAGCTCATGGTCGCCACGCACAGCCAAGCCTACCCCTCATTCCCTGCTGAGGAAGCCGACCTCGTCGCCTTCGGACAAGTCGAAAGCCCCGAAGGCTTTCGCATCATGGCTTTCGACGTCCCTGCCGCCCGCCCCTTCGATTCCGGCATCTCGCCGGTCTTCGTTTCGGTGCGCGGCTCCAACGCTGATGAAATCACGCGCTATTGGAACGCACTAAGCCAGGGCGCCACGATCATCCAGCCGCTCGCCCCATCCGGCTGGACGCCACTCTACGGTATGCTCACAGACCGTTTCGGCATCACCTGGGTCCTCGACGTCGCCCAAAGCTATGGCAGCTGAAGGCCCCGCCTGAAAACAAAAAGGGCCGCCGGGTTTCCCCGACGGCCCCAACCTCTAAAGCCCGAAAAATCAGGCCGAGCGGTTCTTGTTATAAAGATCGAAGAACACGGCTGCGAGCAGCACGACGCCCTTGATCATCTGCTGCCAATCGATGTTGACGCCCATGATCGACATGCCGTTGTTCATCACACCCATGATGAACGCGCCGATCACGGCACCGGCCACGGCGCCGACGCCGCCGAGTGCCGAAGCGCCGCCGATGAACACGGCCGCGATCACGTCGAGTTCGAGCCCCTGGCCGGCCTTCGGCGTCGCCGAATTGAGGCGAGCGGCATAGATCATGCCGGCGAGAGCGGCGAGCGCACCCATGATGGCGAAGATGTAGAACGTCGTGCGTTCGGTCTTGATGCCCGAAAGCGCGGCAGCCTTGAGGTTACCGCCGAGGGCATAGATGCGGCGGCCAAAGGTCATGCGCTTGGTGAGGAACACGAAGAACGCGATGAGGACACCCATGACGACGAGCACGTTCGGCAGGCCGCGATAAGAGGCCAGCATATAGGCAAAGAACAACACGAGCGCTGCGATGACGAGATTTTTGACGACAAACAGACTAAACGGCTCGACGTCGTAGCCACGGGCCTTGCGGCGCGCCCGGCTGCGGATGGCGAAGAACACCGTGCCGACAACGGCGAGAATGGCGATGACCATCGTCGTCGTGTGCAGGACGAGCGGCTGCACGCCTTCGCTGGCAGCCACCAGCGTCGTCGGCCCGATCACGTCGGGAATGAACCCTGCCGAAAGCAGCTGGAACTCAGCCGGGAACGGACCCACAGACTTGCCGGCGAGGATGGCGAGCGACAGGCCCTTGAAGATGAGCATGCCGGCCAGCGTCACGATGAAGCTGGGGATCTTGTGATAAGCGATGAGATAGCCTTGTGCCGCCCCGATGATGGCGCCGACGACGAGACAGATGATGCCGGCAACGATCGGATTGGCGAGGAAGGCGAATTCGGGCGGGAAGCGCCAGCCGACCATCAGCATGGCCGCAAGTGCGCCGACAAAGCCGGAAACCGAGCCCACCGAAAGGTCGATATGACCCGCCACGATCACCAGCAGCATGCCCAGCGCCATCACGATGATATAGCTGTTCTGCAGGATGATATTGGTCAGGTTCACCGGCTTGAAGAGCACGCCGGCGGTAAAATACTGGAAGAACACCATGATCAGGATGAGCGCCAGCAACAGGCCATAGTCGCGCATATTGGCCTGCAACGCGCCCAGGAAGCTCAGTTCCTTGGACTTGGCCTGATCGGCCGCGGTACCGGTCGGTGCAGTTTGAACGGTCATGATGCCTTTCCTTCAGCGCGTACGATCGAGCGCATGATCTTTTCCTGGCTCGCCTCGCTGGTGGGCATTTCGCCCACGATGCGGCCTTCATTCATAACATAGAGACGGTCGGTAATGCCGAGCAGCTCGGGCATTTCCGAAGAGATCACCAGGATGGCTTTGCCCTGTGCGGCGAGCTGGTTGATGATCGTGTAGATTTCATATTTGGCGCCGACGTCGATGCCGCGGGTGGGCTCGTCGAGGATGAGCACATCCGGGTTGGCATAGAGCCACTTGGAGAGCACGACCTTCTGCTGGTTCCCGCCCGAGAGATTACCGGTCACCTGATAGACGCTCGAAGACCGGATATTGGTCTTCTTGCGATAATCGTTGGCGACATCGAGCTCGGCGAGATCGTCGATGACACCCCAGCGCGACACCCCCGGCAGGTTGGCGATCGTCACATTGTGCTTGATGTGGTCGATGAGGTTGAGCCCGAAATGCTTGCGGTCTTCCGTGGCATAGGCAATACCCGACCGGATGGCCCGTTCGACGGTCGAGGTATCGACCTTCTTGCCGTTCATGATCACGTCGCCGGTGATCTTCTGCCCCCAGGATTTGCCGAAAAGGCTCATGGCGAATTCGGTGCGGCCCGAGCCCATGAGCCCGGCGATACCCACTACTTCACCCTTGCGCAGGGTGATGTTGATGTTCTTGATCACCTGGCGGTCGCGATGCTGGGGGTGATAGACTGACCAGTCCTTCACCTCGAGGATCGTTTCGCCGATTTTGGGCTCGCGATTGGGGTAGCGATCTTCGAGTGAACGCCCAACCATCGAGGTGATGATGCGATCCTCGGTGATCTCGTTGGTATCCATCGTTTCGATCGTGCGGCCGTCGCGGATCACGGTCACGCGGTCGGCGATACGCGAGATTTCATTGAGCTTGTGGCTGATGATGATCGAGGTGATCCCCTGCTTCTTGAATTCGAGCAGGAGGTCGAGCAGCGCCTGGCTATCCTTTTCCGAGAGCGAGGCAGTCGGCTCATCGAGAATGAGAAGCTGCACCTGCTTGGAGAGCGCCTTGGCGATCTCGACAAGCTGCTGCTTTCCGAGGCCGAGATTGGTCACGAGCGTGTCGGGGTCTTCGTTGAGACCCACCATGGCCAGGAGCTTGCGCGCGCCGTCGCGCGTCTCGTCCCAGTCGATGACGCCACCCTTGGCCTGTTCGTTGCCGAGGAAGATGTTTTCGGCGATCGAGAGCAGCGGCACCAGCGCGAGTTCCTGGTGGATGATCACGATGCCCTTCCGCTCGCTGTCGCGAATGGTGCGGAAATGCTGTTCTTCGCCATTATAGACGATCTGGCCCTCATAGGAGCCGTGGGGATAAACGCCGCTCAACACCTTCATCAGGGTGGATTTGCCGGCGCCGTTTTCGCCGCAGATGGCGTGGATTTCTCCCTCCCGAACGTCGAGATTGACGTCCGACAGCGCTTTGACGCCTGGGAAGGTCTTGGTGATGCTGCGCATCTCAAGAATGGTCTTGGTCATAGGTCGCTTTCTCGTATGCGCCCGGTCCGCTTGTCCTGGCTTGCGTCCCGCTCCCGTTTACGGGAAAGGGCCCCGCGTCACCGCGGAGCCCCTGTTCGTCAGTCTGCAGGACTTACTGCAGGTCTTCTTCCTTGATGTAGCCCGAGTCGACGACCAGTTCCTTGTAGTTGGTCGCATCGACTTCATACGGGGTCAGCAGGATCGACGGCACAACCTTGACGCCATTGTCATAGGTGGTGGTGTCGAGGCCTTCCGGCGTGCCGCCCGAAACCACGGTGTCGACGAGGTCGGCAGTGGTCTTGGCCAGTTCGCGGGTGTCCTTGTAGATGGTCGAATACTGTTCGCCGGCAATGATTGCCTTCACCGACGGAGCTTCAGCGTCCTGGCCGGTGATGATCGGCCATGCGAGGTCGCCCGAGCCATAACCAACGCCGCGGAGCGACGAGATGATGCCGCGCGACAGGCCATCATAGGGGGCGAGAACGCCGTCAACGCGCGAACCGTCCGAGTAGTTGGCCGAGAGGATATTGTCCATGCGAGCCTGGGCAACCGCACCGTCCCAACGCAGCGTACCGACTTGGTCCATGCCCATCTGGCCGGACTTGATCACGATGTCGCCCGAGTCGATCATCGGCTGCAGAACGCTCATCGCGCCGTCGTAGAAGAAGAAGGCGTTGTTGTCGTCCGGCGAGCCGCCGAAGAGTTCCACGTTCCACGGCTTGGTGTCCGCGAAGCGTTCCTTGAGGCCCTTTACGAGGCTGTTGGCCTGGAGCACACCGACCTGGAAGTTGTCGAAGGTGGTGTAGTAGTCGACATTGCCCGATTCACGGATCAGACGGTCGTAAGCGATGACCTTGATGCCGGCATCGGCAGCCTGCTGAAGCACGGCCGACAGGGTGGTGCCGTCGATCGAGGCGATCACGAGAGCCTTGACGCCCTTGGTGACCATGTTTTCGATCTGGGCGAGCTGGTTCGGGATGTCGTCTTCTGCATACTGCAGGTCGACGGTGTAGCCCTTGCCTTCGAGCGCGGTCTTGAGCTCGTTGCCGTCCGAAATCCAGCGGAGCGACGACTGCGTCGGCATGGCAATGCCGATCTGGCCCTTATCCTGGGCGTAGGCGGCGGTCGCAGCGGTGGCCAACAGGGCACCGGCGGCAAACAGCGTCGCGATTGATTTCAGAACCTTCACGTCTCGACTCCCTTAGATTTTTCGAGATGGTTGATGTGTTCGTCGTGGTCTTGTTCGATCAGGCCAATTCATTCCTGCCACCCGCGCGGCACGGGCCAGCGCCCATCGCCCATCGGGATGCCCCCACCTTGCCGGCCTGGCGCCGGCAACCGGGATGGAACTGCATGATGTCCTCCTGCTCGGGCGGCTTGGCTGCCGCCTTGGACCTTTCAAGGCCACGGGCAGGAAATTAGGATAATCAGATATGCATGTAAAGCGGGGTAGTTCTGCACACGGTTATTTTTTCGATTGTCGAAGATATAAAATTCGGCGTAGAACGCCCGCTTTCTGGCCGTTGCTGTCTTAACCATCACACGCTAACGTCCGGGAAAGTCGTGCAGGACTCTGCCCTCAACAGTCCGGAAAACCGGCAGGTAGAGTCAAAGGTATCTGATACCTTGGAGGATATGTGGTTAGTCTGGGTGGCGAGACGCGCCCCGATCACGGCAGCGCCGCGAGCGCGGTGGCCGATGATCTGGCGCAGGTGATCCTTGGAGAGTTGGCGCCGGGCCAAAGCCTGCCCAGCGAGGCGGAACTGGCGGACCGCTATTCGGTCAGCCGTCTGACTATCCGCGAAGCGGTAAAACTCCTTGCCGGCCGGGGCCTTCTGGAGCTTTCGCGGGGTCGCCGTGCGGTGGTGCGTGAGCCCGACGGATCCGCCTTCACAGACTTCCTGACATCGCTCGTCAGGGCCGACCCTAAGGGTCTTTTCGACCTTGTTGAGGTACGTTTGTCATTGGAAGTCCAATCGGCGACTTTGGCAGCCAAACGGGCCAACCGGGCCGGGGTCACCGCCATCGAAAACGCCCTCCAGGGCATGCGCGACGCGATCGGTGATTCCGCCGACTTCGCAGACGAGGCGACCGAGGCGCGCTTCCACGAATGCGACTTCGGCTTTCACGAGGCGGTGGCGCTTGCGAGCGGTAACCGTGTTTTGGGATATCTCTTCGAGGCCATGGCGATTCCCCTTCGCGAGGGTTTTTACATCAGCCAGCGCGGTCACGCCTTCCGCGGTCACACGCCTCGCGACACCATCGAGGCCCATCAGCGCGTCCTTGATTGTATCCGAGAGGGCAATGGACGGGCGGCTGCCGAGGCGATGCGCCTCCATTTGCGCGATACCGAACGCGATATCCGCATGGCCGTAACCAAAATGGCGTCGACAAGCGCTCGGAGTTAACGGACTGCTACCCGATTCACAGCCTGTTCAAGGTCGGGAAACGCCGATAAGCTCATATTCGGGAAGCTGAAATCTGTGGCCATGGAGCGAGCGACGCGTAGCAATGTCGATCAAAGCCGCAATCTATCATCTGACGCATTACCGCTATGACCGCCCTGTTTTCCTGGGTCCGCAGATCATCCGGTTGCAGCCCGCGCCCCATTCTAAAACCAAGGTTCTGAGCCACTCCCTCCGTGTCTCGCCAGATCTGCACTTCGTCAACACGCAGCAGGACCCCTATGGTAACTACTTGACGCGCTTCGTTTTTCCCGAGCCGGTCACCGAACTCAAGATCGAAGTCGACCTCGTCGCGGACATGACGGTCTATAATCCCTTCGACTTCTTCGTCGAGGAATCCGCCGAGACCTGGCCCTTCGAGTATCCCGAGGACCTGCGCGAAGACCTCTCGATCTATCGCCGCGCCGAGCCGCTTACTCCCGCTCTCTCCCGCTTCCTCGATAATCTCGATAAGCGACCGCGCAACACGGTGACCTTCATCACCGAGCTCAACGCCAGGCTGCAACAGACGATCAACTACATCGTCCGCATGGAGCCGGGCGTGTGGACACCGGAGGAGACGCTGACAAATGCCAAGGGATCCTGCCGCGATTCGAGCTGGTTGCTCGTCAACGTCTTGCGTCACCTTGGTTTTGCGGCGCGCTTCGTGTCCGGCTATCTGATCCAGCTCAAGCCCGATCTTGTCGCGCTGGATGGCCCGGCCGGAACAAGCTACGATTTCACCGACCTCCACGCCTGGTGCGAAGTCTATCTACCCGGCGCGGGGTGGATCGGCCTTGATCCGACCTCCGGGCTTTTCACGGGCGAGAGCCATGTGCCGCTCGCTGCGACGCCGCATTATCGCAACGCCGCCCCGATTTCGGGCACCGCGACCTTTGCCGAAGTCGATTTCGCCTTCGACATGAAAGTGACCCGCGTTGCCGAACACCCTCGCATCACTAAGCCGTTTTCAGACGAAAGCTGGAACCGCCTCAATGCTTTAGGCCAGAAGGTCGATTCTATCCTGAAAGCTGAAGATGTGCGGCTGACCATGGGGGGCGAGCCGACATTCGTTTCCATCGACGATTTCGAGGCCGACGAATGGAATGCCGGTGCCGTCGGCCCGACCAAGCGCCGGCTTGCCGATACGCTCATTCGTCGCCTGCGCAAGCGCTTTGCGCCAAACGGCATGCTCCACCATGGCCAGGGCAAGTGGTACCCCGGAGAAACGCTCCCGCGCTGGACTTTCTCGCTGTTCTGGCGGGTCGACGGCAAGCCCGTCTGGTCCGATGAAAACCTTATCGCCAAGGAAGGCACCGACTACGGTGTTACGGCAGCGGACGCCGAGGCGCTGACCCGCGCCATCGCCCAAAATCTCGGCATTACCAGCGAAACCATTGCGGCTGCTTACGAAGATCCGGGCGAATGGATCCTCAAGGAAGCCAAGCTTCCCGAAAATGTCGATCCCGACAATTCAAAGCTCGCCGATGCCGAAGAACGCGCGCGTATTGCCACGGTGTTCAACCGTGGCCTGTCCAATCCCACGGGCTTCGTACTGCCCGTCCAGCGGTGGAACGCCACGGCCACCGGAGCGCGATGGACCACCGAGCAATGGCGCACCCGCCGAGGCAAATTATATCTTGTCCCCGGGGATAGCGCCGCCGGCTATCGCCTGCCGCTCGGCAGTTTGCGGCATCTGTCGACCACCAGTTATCCCCATGTCGTTCCAGATGATCCGGGCATCGAGCACCCGCCATTGCCTGAGCCGGCGGAGCTGCTGGTCAGCGCGCGAAACCAGCCGACGACGGGCTTCATTCCCACGTCCGAAACCCAACAGATCAGCCCGCAGGTCGTTAACGAAATCGACGGAGCGGTACGCACGGCGTTAACGGTTGAGATGCGAGACGGGCGCCTTTGTGTCTTTCTGCCACCCGTAGCAAAGCTCGAAGATTACCTCGAACTCATCGCAGCCACCGAGGCCGGCGCCAAGTCGATTGGCAAGCCGGTCCACGTCGAAGGCTATCCGCCTCCGCACGATCCGCGTCTAAACGTCATTCGGGTCGCGCCTGATCCAGGCGTCATCGAGGTCAACATCCACCCTGCCGCGAGCTGGGACGATTGCGTCGCCACGACTGACGCCATCTATGAGGAAGCCCGCCAGAGCCGGCTTGGCGCCGACAAATTCATGATCGACGGCAAGCATACCGGTACCGGCGGGGGCAATCACGTCGTCGTCGGCGGCGCGACGCCCAATGACAGCCCGTTCCTGCGCCGACCCGATCTTCTCAAGTCGCTGATCCTCCACTGGCAGCGCCACCCGTCGATGAGCTACCTGTTCTCGGGTCTCTTCATCGGGCCGACAAGCCAGGCCCCGCGCTTCGACGAGGCACGGCACGACAGTCTTTATGAACTCGAAATCGCCATGGCCCAGGTACCGGCGCCAAACCAGGGCCAACCGCCCCTGCCCTGGCTGACCGACCGGCTCTTCCGCAATCTCTTGACGGACGTTACCGGCAACACCCACCGCTCGGAAATATGTATCGACAAGCTCTATTCCCCGGACGGCCCCACCGGCCGGCTCGGGCTCGTCGAATTCCGTGGCTTTGAAATGCCGCCCAATGCCCGCATGAGCCTTGCCCAGCAATTGCTGATCCGGGCCCTCGTCGCGCATTACTGGAAAAATCCTGCGCAGGGCGACCTCGTCCGCTGGGGTACGACGCTCCATGACCGGTTCATGCTGCCGCACTTCGTCTGGCAGGATTTCCTCGCCATGCTCGCCGAACTTGGCCGCAGCGGCTTCGACTTCGATCCTGCTTGGTTCGAAGCCCAGCTCGAGTTCCGCTTCCCCTTCTGTGGCGAAGTCGAAGTCGAAGGCGTAAAACTTGAACTCCGTCAAGCACTTGAGCCCTGGCACGTCATGGGCGAACAAGGGGCCATCGGCGGCACCGTGCGCTATGTGGATAGCTCCGTAGAACGTCTCCAGGTCAAGCTCACCGCGCCAAATCCCGAGCGCTATACCGTCACCTGCAACGAGCGCGCTACGCCGCTGACCGCTACCGGCACCATGGGCACTTCGGTCGCCGGCGTCCGCTTCAAGGCCTGGCAACCCGCCTCCGGCATGCATCCGACCATGCCGGTTCACGCGCCACTCGTTTTCGACATCTTCGATAAATGGACTGGCAAGGCCATTGGCGGCTGCGTCTATCACGTCGCTCACCCAGGCGGTCGCAACTACGAGACTTTCCCCGTCAATGGCAACGAGGCCGAGGCACGGCGGCTTGCGCGTTTCGTGCCGCACAATTATACGCCCGGCACCTATTCCTACCGCCCGGAGCGGCCGGCGGACGAATTTCCGCTCACGCTCGATCTCCGGCGACCGCCCCGGTTCACCTGAACGCCATGACCAAGCGGACCTCCGAACCCCGCAGCGCCCCGCGGCCCAGCCCGAGCATCATCTCGGATTATCACTTGCTGCCGGGCGTGCCGGACGAAATGATCGACGCCGCCGGCAAGCTGCGCCCGGGCTGGGATCGGCTCATGGGCGCCTTCGATTCGCTGGGCTCGGCCGAGCTTGCAGCCCGGTTCGAGCGCGCAGATCAGTATCTGCGCGACGCCGGCGTGTTCTATCGCAAATATGACGGCGCCGCTGGCAAGGAGCGGGCCTGGCCGCTGGCGCATATCCCTCTTCTCATCGACGAAACCGAATGGCGCACGCTGTCGCGCGGCCTCATCCAGCGCGTCGAACTGCTCGAACGCATCGTTGCGGATATTTACAGCGACAATCGCCTGGTGCAGGAAGGTCTCTTGCCGCCAGAGCTGATCGCGCAAAACAGCGAATTTCTGCGGCCGCTTGTTGGTGTTCAACCGACAAACGGGCAGTTTTTGCATTTCTGCGCCTTCGAACTTGGCCGTGGTCCTGACGGTGGCTGGTGGGTGCTCGGCGATCGCACACAGGCGCCGTCCGGCGCAGGTTTCGCACTGGAAAACCGCGTCGCTACCACACGCGCGCTGTCCGACGTCTATGGCGAGATGAACATTCATCGGCTCGCCGGCTTCTTCCGCGACTTCCGCGATCACCTCTTCGCTCAGTCGCGACCCGACGGTGGCCGGGTCGGCATCCTGACGCCGGGCCAACTCAACGAAACCTATTTCGAGCACGCCTATATCGCGCGTTACCTTGGGCTGATGCTGCTCGAAGGCGAAGATCTTGTCGTCGAGGCGGGCCGGGTTATGGTGCGTACCGTCTCCGGGCTGAAGCCGGTCAGCGTCCTCTGGCGGCGCATGGATGCCAGCTTCGTTGACCCGCTCGAACTGCGCTACGACAGCCGCATCGGCACGCCCGGCATGGTCGAGGCAGTCCGTTCCGGTTCGATCTCGATGATCAATGCACTCGGCACGGGCATTCTCGAAACTCGCGCTCTATCGGCCTTCATGCCGCGCCTCTCAAAACACCTTACCGGCGCCGGTCTCGAATTGCCCGAGATCGCCACCTGGTGGTGCGGCCAAGCCGCTGAGCGCGAATATGTGCTCGACAATTTCGACGCCCTGATGATCGGTCCGGCCTTCGCCACAACCCTGCCCTTCGACGATCTCCGCGGCACTGCGCTTGGCGGCAGCATGACATCGACGCAGAAAGCCCAGCTCAAGGACCGCATCGCCACCCATGGCCGCCATTATGTCGGCCAGGAGCCGGTGAGGCTATCGACAGCGCCGGTTTATCAGGAAGGTAAGCTCGAGCCGCGACCAATCACGCTCCGCGTTTTTGCCGCGCGCACCCAGGAAGGCTGGGGCCTGATGCCGGGCGGCTTTGCCCGCGTCGGTTCAACCCCGGACACAACGGCATTAGCCATGCAGCGCGGTGGACAGGCCGCCGACGTCTGGGTTGTTTCATCAAAGCCCGTCGAGCAGGTCTCGCTCCTGCCGCAGGAAGGCGACAAGCTGGTCCGCAATTCGGCCGGCAGCCTGCCGAGCCGCGCCGCCGACAACCTAATCTGGCTAGGCCGCTATGCCGAACGGTGCGAAGCCACGGTCCGCATTCTTCGGGCCTATAACGCCCGCCTCGCAGAACTCTCCAAGCCCGACCTGCCGATCCTGACGCACTGCGCCGAATTCTTGAAAAGCATCGATGTCGACGCATCTGAGGCCATGCCGCATGGCCTGCTGCTCTCGATCAACAGCGCCGTTCACAGCGCCGGGCAAATCCGTGACCGCTTCTCGCCCGACGGGTGGCTCGCCCTCAACGATCTGCAAAAGACCGCTCAACGCTTTGCAACGCGCATCCAGACCGGCGATGATGCGACGCGCGCCATGACGGTGCTCCTGCGCAAACTTGCAGGCTTCTCAGGCCTCGTGCATGAAAATATGTACCGCTTTGCCGGCTGGCGCTTCCTCGAGATCGGCCGTCGCCTGGAGCGCGCCATCCAGATTTCGCGCATTGCCGGCTGGCTGACCGGCGAGGATGCACCCGACGGCTCGCTCGAAATGCTGCTTGAGATCGGCGACAGCGTCATGTCCCATCGCCGCCGCTATTCGGTGACCGCAGGCACTCAAAGCGCCATCGACCTTCTCGTTCTCGACCCTCTCAACCCGCGTTCGGTTCTCTTTCAGTTGACCGAACTCCGCACCCAGCTCGAAGCCCTGCCCGGCGGCATCCGCGACGGCCAACTCTCAACGGTTGCCAAGACCGCATTGCAGCTCCAGACTGCACTCATCATCGCGGAGCCACAGGCCGTCACGCCTGAAGAGCTTGAGCGTATCGCCGGCGAGATCGGTCTTCTCGCGAGCCTTGTTGCAGGGCACTACTTCACCTGATGCTCTACGATGTTCGCCTCACCCTGACCTATGACTACGACGCGCCTGTCCACGGTGGGCGGCACCATATTCGCGTCGCACCATCGACAATGCCTGGAGTGCAGCGCGTCGTTGCTTCCTCCTTGTCTTTTTCTCCTACCCCGCATCGGGTCACGAGCTTCGTCGACTTTTTCGGCAATACGGTCAGTGACGTCACCTTCGTTGATCCGCACGAAAAGCTCGACATCCGGCTAACTGCTCGCGTCCAGGTTGAAGATCGCCGAGGCCAGGCGGATTTATCCGCAAGCCTTGAAAAGCTCGGGCTGGAGATTTCCCGCTTCTGGTCGGTTGAACCCGACAGTCCGCAGCATTTTCTGGCCGCCTCGCCACGCGTCCAGATCGTGCCGGCGATCACCGACTATGTTCAAACCGTTACGACCAAGGCAGAAACCATCTTTGGCATGGCCATGGCGCTCTGCCTCGCCATTCACAGGGATTTCGAATACGACCCCAAGGCAACCGACGTCGAGACCAAGCCGGCTGAAGCCTTCACCTTAAAGAAGGGCGTCTGCCAGGACTTCGCCCACGTCATGATCGCGGGCCTTCGTGGCCTTGGCATCCCAGCAGGCTACGTGTCCGGCTTTCTCCGCACCAATCCGCCCGCGGGCAAGGCGCGTTTGGACGGCGCCGATGCCATGCACGCCTGGGTCCGCGTCTGGTGCGGCACGCATATGGGCTGGATCGAATTTGATCCCACCAATGCCATGGTTGCGGGCGGCGATCACATCGCTATCGGTCACGGTCGAGACTACGCAGACATCTCCCCGATCGTCGGCGTTTTGCGCACCCATGGGTCCCATGAGACCCGCCAGTCGGTGGATGTAGTCCGCATCGAATAAACCGGCGGAACCAAACTCTTTTCCCTCCGTTCATAGGTCACACAGCGCCGAGCAAGGCGCATTGACCAACAGCTTCGCGACAGCGGAGCGCTGGAGGCAAGATGACACAGGCAGAAATTCGTGCGCTCGAAAATGCCGGCCGGTCCACCATGGTGTGGAGCGCTGAGGCTTATGACGGCACGACCCACTTTAGCGAAGTCATGCGCGCGCTACTCCCGGCGACGCTGATCCTTGTCGCTGCTGCGGCGCTGCTTGTGGCGCTTCTTTAACGAGTTCTGCTGGGCGTTTCCGCGCCCAGTTTCCCTGCCGGACCAGAAATGGGTCGAACATTGGCGCCGGCAACGCCGTGAGTAAGGAGGGTCTAATGGGACTCGGCACAATTCTAATTATCATTCTCATTCTGCTGTTGATCGGTGCACTGCCGAGCTGGGGTTACTCCCGCGGTTTCGGCTACTTCCCCTCAGGCATTTTGGGTGTGGTCCTGATTGTGGTGCTGATCCTGGTCCTGATGGGCCGGATTTAGTGTCACCCGTCTAGAGGCACGCCGGCCTAGCCGGTCGCCCTGTGCGTAAAGTGCCCAGCGAACCGACAGTCGCCCCCCTTTCGGTTCGCGCTTACGCCCCGATGTGCACGTCACATCGGGGCTTTCTGTTTTTCATGCGCGCGCAACCAACGTCCTTCTTGGGCGTTCTTTAGCAAGCAAAACCGGGAGTATATTACATGGCCTCGACTACCGACATGGCGCCTTCTGCCGCTCGTAAAGCTGCTGCTAGCGCCGCAGCCCGCGTCACCGAAAAAAGCCGCGAGCAGGAACTGGAAGCACAGGTTGCCCAGCTTCAGAGCGATCTCAAGTCCATTGGCGAGACGCTCAAGAAACTGACCGGCGACAAAGCAAACGAAGTGCGCGATATCGCGGAAACCGAAATCCGTCAGCTCAAGCGCCGTGGCCAGCATATGGTCGAAGAGGCGCAGGACCAAGCTGGCGAATATGAGCAGCAGCTCAAGGAAACCATCCGCGCAAAGCCGCTGACCGCTGTTGCAACTGCCTTGGGCGTAGGCTTTGTCCTCGCACTACTGACGCGCTGATGCTTGGGCTTTTGATGCCACTTGCAGGCCTTCTCGGCCTTGAGGTTGAGGGCCTCGGCCAGCGTGTAAAAACGCTGGTCATCGTCTATGCGCTGATCGCTCTATCAGCAGCGATAGGCATGGTATTCCTCATCGCGGCTGGTTACATCGCTCTTGTTGATGTGATCGGTCTGCTGCCGGCGACATTGGTCATGGCAGGCGCCTTTATTGCGCTTGCATTGCTCTTCTTTATCGGCCTGTCGATCGGCGAAAGCCGCCGTCGGCGATATATCGCCGAACGCAAACGGACGACGGACGCCAGCGCATATATCACGACTGCAGCGCTAACTGCATTGCCGTTGCTGTCCCGCTCGTCGCTTCTGGTCAAGCTGGGCATACCAGCTGCTGCCATTACGGCTTTAACCTTGCTGCGCCACAAGAAAGGCTCCGACACCTAGTCAAGCTTGGCCGGCAAAATCATCGAAAGCGCCTGCGGCAAAATTTTGAGCTCGACCCGTCGGTCGAGCTCAATCAATTCTCCGTCGATGACCGCCCGTGCATCGCCTTTCCGCTTGGGAAACTGCAGCACCATACCGCTGGTCTTGATCTCCGTAACCTGCGGGTTTGCACGCCAACGGCCGGTGAAAACGTCGATAACCAGCCTCACCAGTTCACCCGTCGTGACACTGTCCGCAAAGTAGACGCCTAGTTGCCCGGTATTGAGTCGCTCGGCGACAGGCATCGGCCCATCCTCGAGCGGGTTATTGGACACGGCGATTCCGGAAACGACACGCCTGTGACGTCCGGAGCCGTCTTCGAATTCAACCTCAAATCGCGGAGGATTGACCGCGGCCGCTGCGATAGCCCGAAGGCTTGCAAACATTTTGCCCAGTCGGCTGCCATAGGTCATACTGTCCCTTATCCGGACCAGTCGCGCGTGGATCCCGACACTGAACTGATGAACGAATGGTCTTCCATTGGCGGTAGCCAGATCGATCTTGCCGACGCGTCCTTGCGCTACGGCATGCAGCGCCTTGCTTATGTCCGATGGCACACCGAGCGCGCGCGCAAAGAGGTTCATGGTGCCGGCAGGCAGAAGCCCGAGGGTTTTGCCACGCTCATGCGCGATAGCGGCTGCCGATGAGATCGTGCCATCTCCTCCGGCCGCGATGATGGCATCGAACATGTCATCGTCTGCCAACTCTTCGATCGTTGAGAGGACGTCTTTGCCCGTCACCACTTTGCAGGTGAGCTCGTGCCCCGCCTTGGCGAAGATATCCACGGCCTCTTTGCAGAAGCTATCGATATCCATGGTGCGCAGCGTCCCGCTTTCGCGGTTCAGAATAGCGGCGATGCGCATCGAAATTACTCCACGGCGGTATTAACCGGCGTTGTTTGTGATTTGGTCAAAGCAGGCAAGGACACGATGACTCTCAACCCAGTTCCTGGGCCGCTGGTATATTGCGGCGTGCCACCAAACTGGCCCGCGAGCTGTCGGATAATAACGGACCCGAGCCCGCCTTCGCCCAACTCTCCTGAGATGCCGACGCCATTGTCGGCGACCAGCAGGGTCGGGATGCCGTCCGGGTCACGGTAAAGGGAGACCTCCACCTTACCGCGGCGACCATTGGGGAAGGCGTGCTTAAGAGCGTTGGTGACAAATTCCCCGACAAGGATACCAAGCGTCGTCGCGTCGCGTGCACTGACCTCGATCCCGTCAATCTTACCCTCGATGGATATCCGTCCCGAATCGGTTTGTGTTGTCGCGATATCTTCCAGCACAGCGCTGAGAAAATCCTGCGCGCTTGCAGACTCCATATCGTCGCCAAGCCGCAGCCGTCTATGGGCCGACGCTATCGCGTGAACCCGGAGCCGTGCCGCCTCAAGCGCAACGCGCACTTCTTCCGAGCGGGTCCGCATCAACTGCAGGGCGAGAAGCGATGACACCGTTGCAAGTGAATTGCCGATGCGGTGGCTCGTGTCCTGCAGCAGCGCCTCGACGCGCTGACGCTCGCGCTCTGCATGGGCGCGAGCCTCCTCGATAGCGCGGGTACGCTCGGCGACTTCAGCTTCCAGAGCTTCGTTCTGGTTGATCAGCCCGCGATGGCGCTGCGCCATGGCGCTAACCTGTTTTTGCGTGCGCGACATCAACGCCCAAGCAAGGCTTACGGCCGCCGCCAACGAAGCTATGATCATGGCCACAAGCCAGATGCGCGACTGATCGATAGCGTCGTTGCGTGCGACGAGCTTTTGGTTCTCTTCCGCAATAAACACTTCGAGCGTATTGCGAACTTCGCTCATCATTCGCGCGCCCATGCCGGTCTCGGTAAGGCTCTGCGCCTCTTCCTGCCGGCGCGTGGCGACCAACTCGACCGTACGCGCCATCTCGGCCATCTTGCCGGCTATGTCACCAGTAATGCTGCGCATGCGCTCAGCTTGGGTCGGGTCATCCGACGTCATTTCGAGCAACGCCGCGACATGTGCGTCGATCGTGTCGGCTGCGGCATTATAGGGCTCAAGAAACTGCGCGTCGCGAGTCAGCATGTAGCCGCGCTGGCTCGCTTCGGCCTGGCTCATGGCACTTGACAATTCGCGCGCTGTGTCACGGACTGCGTAAGTCCTCGTAATATCGTTGAGTTGTCGCTCGATCCCTTGCAGCAGCAGCAGTGACACAAAGGCTGCCGAGCAGACAAGGACAAGCGAAACCCAGATGGCAATACGTCTGACCGTACGCCGCCCGAACACCGCCGCCTGCAGGCCGGTTGATCCTTGTCCCACCGCGCTCATCCACACAGTCTTGCGACTCTCCCCTCGAGTCTGGCTGTCCATCATCGTAAGTCCATCGCTTCACATGCTGCAATGGCAGCATTGAGGCTCAATCCCTTATATTAGCGGGCGTTTGCGCTCTGCTGGCGCTTCCCAATCAGCCAATTCCTGCAATCCTTCCGGATCGATGATTTCGCAACTTCGATCCATCCAGCGGATCAGTTTCCGGTCGGCTAATTTCCGCAGTGTCTTGTTTGTGTGAACGATCGACAGGCCGAGCGTATCGGCAACATGCTGCTGGCTCAGCGGCACCTGCAATGGCGTAGTGCCGGAAATACCCACCGCCTCGGCACGGCTGTGGAGAAACGCCAGGAGATAAGCAGCCCGTTCCATTGCAGTTCGACGGCCGAGGCTCAGGATATGCTCGTCGAGCATCCGCTCTTCGCGCGCGGCGATCCAAGTAACGTCGAAGGCGAGGCCAGGATATCCCTGAAACAATTCGTCCAGACGGTCGCGCTGGAAGACGCAGAGGATCATCGGCGTCAATGCTTCAACCGAATGCTCCATTTCGCCTGTGATTGATCCTTGCAGCCCAACGAGATCGCCTGGCAAAACGTAATTGAGGATCTGCCGGCGACCATCTGGCAGGCTCTTAAAGCGAAAAGCCCAACCCGAGAGCACCGTATAAAGGTGCGGGCTCAGGCTCCCTTCAGCCAAGATGGTTGACCCCATCTCCGCAACCAGCTCGCCACGTTTGAAGCTCGAAACAAAATCGAGCTCTCGGACGGTGAAATCACGGAAGTGCGGCAAAACTCGCAGGGGACATTGTTCGCACGGGACCCTGCGACCCGTGCTGGGGAGAACGAGGCTCAAGTCTCGATCCTCTAGTGACGCTGGACCTCAACGCCCCCAGACGCAAGTCGTTCCAATCCTTGCATGTTTCGCCAGCCGAACATGTCTTAGTTAAATGACGGTCAGACCCCTCGTCCGCAAAAGCGTCCTCGCCCTAGAGAGGACCCCCCATGCTTGCTGGCCGGCCTGCCCTGATCGTCGAAGCGCACTATCTGATTGCGCTCGACATCGAGAATTTGTTGGCAGAATTCTCGCCCGGGCAGGTGACGATCGCAAAAAATGCCGCGCAGGCACGCTCAATCGAGCCAGAGTGGCGAGGCTGTGCTTTGGCCATAATCGAGGTTGAAAACGACCTGCCGGAGCAGATTGCGCTTATCGGCGAACTGATCCGTCTCGGCATTGCGGTAATTGCGGTGACGGCTGACACGGACCTGCCGCGCAGCCTTAACTGGCTCGCCGGCACGCCCGTGTTAGTAAAGCCAATGCAAACCCCTGACTTCATCAGGGCTGTCGAGACTGCTCTGAGGCGTTAGCGCCTCAGAACGAATGATTGTTTGTGGTCACCTGGGTAGAAACCGCATCCGGTCCATAGTCAGATTCGCCATGAACCTTGAGCATATCCTGCAGACGGGCACGGGCCCGGCTTACGCGGCTCTTCATCGTTCCAACGGCGCAATCGCAGATTTCTGCAGCTTCCTCGTAGGAAAACCCAGAAGCTCCGATAAGGATGATCGCTTCGCGCTGATCGTCCGGAAGCTGTGACAATGCCTTCTTGAAGTCCTCTAGATCCATCAGTCCATATTGGGACGGATGAACCGAAAGACGTTCCGTGAAGGCGCCGTCGCTGTCTTGAACTTCGCGGCCACGCTTACGCATCTGGCTATAAAACTCATTGCGGAGGATGGTGAAGAGCCAGGCCTTGATGTTGGTTCCCATCTCGAAGCTGGACTGCTTGGCCCAAGCTTTCATGACGGTATCCTGCACAAGGTCGTCTGCCTTGTCGTGCTTGCCGGTCAACGACACGGCAAACGCACGAAGACTCGGCAATGTCGCCAGCATCTCGCGCTTGAACGACGTCGATTCGGTCGCCATACGCTTATTCTCCACCCTGAGAGGTGGTCTGTTTGGACTGTGCCTGTTCGGCATTATCCAGCTTTTCGAGGAGGTCGAGCAGCTGGTCTGGCACGCCCTCCTCTTGCACGGCACCATAAAGTGCTCTCAGCCGCGAACCAATATCGGAGGTCGGCCCAAGACCGTCATCCGGCTGCAGCCGCATGCGCTGATGGTTCACAGGATTTTCCTTCTTCATACTCGACGCTCGCCCCGCGGAAATTCTACCGCTTTTCCGAGGTAGGAATTCGCCGCTACAAAAAAAGTTCCGAAAGCTTTGGAACTTTTGTTCAGACCCTCCATTTAGTCATCTCGTGGAGTCACGGACTCAAAGCGTCACTGGAGTTTCATACATGTCACTGTCCACGCGGATCGCGCCGCACCTGCCTTACCTCCGGAGGTTTTCCCGGGCGGTTACAGGGTCGCAGACGTCTGGCGATGCGTACGTCGCAGCCACGTTAGAAGCGCTGATCGCAGACATTTCGCTTTTCCCGGAAGCGTCGACCGACCGCATCGCGGTCTACAAGCTTTTTTCCGCCCTGTTTACATCTTCAGCAGTCGACGTGCCCGAGCCGGTTTCGACCTTCGCTTGGGAACAGCGGGCCGCCAAGAACCTAGCGAACCTCTCGCCCCGCCCCCGCCAGGCATTTCTGCTGGTCGCCGTCGAAGGCTTCACACATGCGCAGGCCGCCGAAGTGCTCGGCGTAAGCGACGAAGAGTTTTCCCGTCTTCTCGATGAAGCGTCCCATGAGATTTCGCGCCAGGTGGCAACCGAGATCATGATCATCGAAGACGAACCGCTGATCGCCATGGATATCGAGCAGATGGTCGAGAGCCTCGGCCATAAGGTCGTCAGCGTCGCCCGCACCCACAAGGAAGCGGTAAACCTGTTCAACCAGACCCAGCCGCGCATGATCCTTGCCGATATCCAGCTCGCCGATGGCAGCTCCGGCATTGACGCGGTTAACGACATTCTCAACACCCATTCGGTGCCAGTGATCTTCATCACCGCGTTCCCGGAGCGCCTTCTCACCGGCGAACGTCCGGAGCCAACTTTCCTCGTCACCAAGCCGTTCAATCCGGACATGGTGAAGGCCCTGATCAGCCAGGCCCTGTTCTTCGATGAGGGCTCGCGCGCTGCGGCGTGAATTCAGTCTGTCCCATGCAAACTTCAGAGCCGGCTCTGCCGGCTTTTTTCTTTGCTTCAGGAACCGCAGTCGAAACCAAGCGTTTTCTTTGCAAGACAACTACTTGGAGGCAGAAATGCTTTATTATGCTCTCGTGTTTCTTGTGATCGCTCTCATTGCAGGCGTACTCGGCTTCGGTGGCATTGCTGGCGCTTCGGCTGGTATCGCCCAAATCCTGTTCTTCCTCTTCCTTGCCTTCTTGGTCATCTCGCTGGTCATCGGTCTCTTCCGTCGAACCTAAACCAGCTTGACGACGAACAAAGGGCGACCCGCGGGTCGCCCTTTTCGTTCATGGGCCAGGCAGCAATTCGGTTGTCTTGCCTGTCCAATAATAGATCAACAATCCGATCCACTCCTTTATCCCCACGGTCGACACCAAAAGATTCTGGACCGGGTTGGCGAGATCGACACCAAAATTATCTGGACCGGGCGTTCGATAATCCGTCGGCCACGGAATGACCTCGATCCCGGCTTTCCGGAAGATGCCGACGGAGCGTGGCATGTGGAAAGCCGACGTAACGAGGATCAATCGATCGGCATCTGCGTCAAGGAAAGCCTTGGTGTTGGCGACGTTCTCGTCGGTATTGCGGGAATCCCCTTCAAGCACCAGACGACCGGCGTTAATCCCCTGCGCGAGAAAGAAGCGCTGCGCCGTGGTCGCCTCCGCCTCTCCTTCACCGCTCATCACCCCGCTCCCGCCACTGATCAGGATTTTGGCAGCTGGATATTGTCCGGCGAGCCAGAGCGTCGTCGTCAATCGATCACCCGCGTCGTTGAGTTCGGCGATCTGACGGGCGGCGCTTGGACGCCCAAGCGTCGCGCCACCCAGCATGATGATGGCATCGACCTCGCTCGGCGGATTTGTCGGAGCCTGAAACCGGTCTTCGAGCGGCTGCAGGATCAAATACCCCAGATTGGTGAAGCTCACCGTTCCGTGCA
Organism: Devosia soli; assembly: GCF_000970455.1. Taxonomy (GTDB): domain Bacteria; phylum Pseudomonadota; class Alphaproteobacteria; order Rhizobiales; family Devosiaceae; genus Devosia; species Devosia soli. The sequence continues at coordinate 713,300 of NZ_LAJG01000014.1, forward strand.
CAAGGAGCCCCATGACAAGCGCGGCAACGCCAAGTCGCCTTCGCCCAATAAGCACCAAGATCAGACCAATGAGCACGATCAGGAAAACCACGCTCAGTGGCTGAGCAAGAATCCAGAAAACCTTGGACGCGATAAAGAACATGGCGAACCCTTCATGACGGCTCGTGCCTTGTGCCCGGTTTCGCCCGCAAGTCCAAGTGTGTGCGCACTTTCGCTTTTTCCCCTTGCTATCTGACCGCCATTTGCTTTTCTTGACGCCGGTCGAGGTTGCCAGCCTCAAAATAAGGCAATCGCCATTCAGGAAGCGCCCCGCTCTGGGGTTTTGGTGAGCATGCAGGAAGAAAAACCCCCCAAGGCGGGGGGATCGCCGGTCGTGGAACTGCGCGATTTGCACAAATCCTTCGGAGCGCTCGAAGTGCTCAAGGGCGTTTCCTTCACAGCCAGAGAAGGCGAGGTCATCTCGCTGATCGGCTCGTCCGGTTCCGGCAAATCGACGCTACTTCGCTGTATAAATATGCTTGAAGTGCCGGACCGGGGCGACGTGCTGATCGACGGCGAAACGATAAAATTGCGCGGCGAAGGCCAGGGCCGTCAGGTCGCCGATGAAGCCCAGATCCGCCGCATCCGCTCCGAACTCGGCATGGTATTCCAGTCGTTCAACCTCTGGGCGCATATGACCGTGCTGCAGAACGTCATGGAAGCGCCGCTCGTGGTTCAGGGCCGCCAGCGCGCCGAGGTGGAAGCCGAAGCCCGGGCCATGCTCGATAAGGTAGGCATCGGCACCAAGTGCGATGCTTACCCTTCCCAGCTTTCAGGCGGCCAGCAGCAGCGCGCCGCCATCGCGCGAGCCCTCTGCATCAATCCACGTGTCATGCTGTTCGACGAGCCGACTTCGGCGCTCGATCCCGAACTAGAGGTCGAAGTTCTGCGGGTCATCAAGGTGCTGGCCGATGAAGGCCGGTCCATGGTGCTCGTCACCCACGACATGGAGTTTGCGCGCTCCGTTTCAGATAAGGTCATATTCCTCCATCATGGCTTGATCGAAGAGCAAGGTACGCCTGGCGAAGTCTTCAGTGCGACGAAATCGGCACGCCTGAAACAGTTTCTCAACGCGGCCAGCCACGGCTAGCCGCCTTTCAAAGACCCGGACAATCGGGCCGACACGCAACGTCAAACGCAACGGAGATATCGATGAAGAAGATCATGCTGGCAGCAATTGCCGCTCTCGCCCTCGGCGGGTCGGCTATGGCGCAGGATACCGTGCGCATTGCTACCGAAGGCGCCTATGCACCCTGGAATTTTCTCGATGAAGCAGGCAAGCCTGCTGGCTTCGAGATCGATCTTGGCAACGCCATCTGCGAGCAGGCCAAGATCACCTGCGAATGGGTCATCAACGATTGGGATTCGATCATCCCAAACCTGCTCGCCGGCAACTACGATCTGATCATGGCCGGCATGTCCATCACTGAAGAGCGCCGCCAGACAATCGACTTTACCCAGAACTACTTCCCGCCTGATCCGTCCAAGTTCGCATCCGCTGCAGGCACCGAGATCGACTTTGCGGCCCTTTCCGGCAAGCGCATCGGTGTTCAGGGCGGCACCATCCAGGCAACCTATGCCGAGGAAAATTACGCTGCCGACAACACCATCGTCACCTTCACCACCGCTGACCAGGCTATGGCCGACCTTGCTGCCGGCAATCTCGATACCATCCTGGCCGACGGCGCCTATCTCGACCCCGTCGTCAACGCCTCGGGCGGCGCCATCGTCTTCGTCGGCGAAGACGTCCTAATTGGCGAAGGTATCGGCGGTGGCATCCGCAAGGACGAGCCGGAACTCAAGAAGACGCTGGACGACGCCATCACTGCCCTCAAGGCCGACGGCACGGTCGATGAACTCATTGCCAAATGGTTCGATGGCCGCGGGCCGTTCTTTGCCCAATAAGGCCTTGCCAGAGCGTGGGGCCCAGCCCCTCGCTCGCCCCTGAACTGGTACCCGCCACATGATTGACGACATCGCCTTCTGGTTCGGCTATCTGACCAATGGCAAGCATCTGACCTGGTACGCGAGCTTCCAGTTCACCATTTTCGCCGCCCTCATGGGTGGTACGCTGGCGGTGGTCTTCGGCCTCGCCGGCGCAACCATGAAGAACTCTCGGTTCTTCCCGCTTCGTCTCCTTGGCACCATTTACTCCTCGATCGTTCGCGGCGTGCCGGACGTGCTGTTTTTCCTCTTCTTTCCGCTCGCTTTCGAGCAAGGCGTCGAATGGCTCATTTCCACGCAGGTCTGCTCGCCAGCCGCAATTGCCGCACAGACCGCAGCTTGGCCACCCTGCAAGGAAGCCAACTGGTTTTTGGGCACTACGGAGTATCTGATCCTTGCCAGCGTCTCGCTTGGCCTTGTCTATGGGGCCTTTGCGAGCAACGTTATTCATGGCGCCCTGCGCTCGGTGCCCGCCGGCCAGCTTGAAGCTGCTCGCGCTTATGGCATGTCGCCGCGCCAGGTGCTTTGGCGCATCCACATTCGGCAGATGTGGGTCTATGCCCTGCCCGGCCTCTCCAATGTCTGGATGCTGATCATCAAGGCGACCTCGCTGCTCTCGCTGCTTCAGATCGCCGATATCGTGCTCTGGGCCGATCGCCTTGGTGCGCCCAATTTCCTGCCTGCCGTAGGCCTGGTGCACGAAGATTGGCGGTGGCGATATTATCTCGTGCTTTTCGTCTTTTATATTCTCGTTACCTGGCTCTCCGAGCGCGCCTTCGAAGCCATCATGCGCCGGGCTGGACGCGGCATGCTGAGCGAGGCGCGCACCTGATGCAGGGCTTTTTAAACGACCTCGCGATCATGGCGCCGGCGGTGATGTTCAACATCTACTTTGCCGCTGCCTCGATCCCCATCGGCTTCGTGCTTGCCATCTTTCTCGCGCTCGGCAAGGCTTCGCCCAATCCGGTGATCAACCGGCTGACCCGCGGCTATATCTATGCCTTTCGCGGATCGCCGCTCTTTATTCAGTTCTTCATGTTCTATTCCCTGGCGCTGTCGCTCAACATTGCGCTCTGGAAGCCGTGGGGCATATCCGGCTTCGTGCTCCACCCACTGTTCATGGGGCCGCTTGTTTTGATCCTCAACACGGCCGCCTACACCGCTGAAATCTTCTACGGCGCCCTGCGCGCCGTGCCGCGCGGAGAGGTCGAAGCCGCGCGCGCCTTTGGTATGTCGCCCAGACAGCAATTCCGCCACGTCGTCTGGCCCAATCTCATTCGTCTCGCTTGGCCCGCCTATACCAATGAAGTCGTCTTCCTCTTTCATGCCACGGCGATCGTTTATTTCGCGCTGCCTGTCATCGGCGCGCAGGCCGACCTGATGATCACAGCGAAGACCCTAGTCGAAGGCGACTATAATGCCTTCCTCCATTTTTCTGTCGCAGCGCTCTACTTTCTCACAGTCTCGCTTGTGATCTTCTTCCTCTTCGGCCTCGTCTACCGACGTCTCATCAGGCATCTGCCCACACAGCCGCGCCTGCGCTTTGCACCGAGATGGCTGAGGTGACGGCGTGAGTTTCGAGCATCATACGCTGGCCATTGCCGGCGACAGTCCTGGCCAAGAAACCACTCTTCACTGGTACTCAGCAGGCCCAGAAGACGCGCCGATCAAGGTGCATATGCAAGCAGCTCTTCACGCCGACGAGCAGCCGGGCACCATTGCCATCCATCATTTGCTGCCCAAGCTGCGCGAGGCGGATCAAGCAGGCCAGCTCCGTGCCCGCTTCTTCATTTTCCCGTCGGTCAATCCCCTCGGTCTATCGACCCGCGTTCTCCACCGACATATCGGGCGATACGATCTTGAGACCGGCGTCAATTACAACCGCCGATGGCCTGATCTTTATCCCGTGATAGCCAAAGATTTAGCGGGCAAGTTTGGTCCGGATGCAGATGCCAATATCTCAGTCATCCGCAAGGCTGTCGGCAATTGGCTCGACGCCCAACGGCCCGTCACCGCCGCCCAGAAACTTCGTCTCCACGTGATGAAATCGGCTTACGACGCCGATCTGGTGCTCGATCTGCATTGCGACGACGAAAGCCTGATGCATATCTTCACCTCGCCAGAACTGATGCCTGGACTGCAGGATCTGGCCGACAGGATGGGTGTTGCCGCTACATTGACCGCGGAAGATAGCGGTGGCGGCTCGTTCGATGAGGTTCTGCCCAGCCTCTACCGAAAGGCGCAGCAAGCCAATCCTGGCTTTCCGATCCCGATGGCGTGTGAAGCAGCAACGCTTGAGTATCGCGGTCAAGCGGATACACACGACAGTCTTGGCCGGCTGGACGCGCAGGGGCTCTTCGACTTTTTCGCCGGCCGCGGGTGGATCGAGGCGCCGGTCTCCAGCCCTGCCATCGGCGCTCCACCGCCCACGCCGTTTGAAGCGACCGAAGTGCTGCGCACCGACCGGCCGGGGCTCCTCGCCTATCGCGTGGAACTGGGCGACGTCGTGACCGCCGGCGACGTGGTCGCCGACCTGATCGCCATGGATGGACCGGAGGCTTTCTTGGCCCGCACGCCGATACGGGCCGGGACGGACGGCTTCATCCTTTCCCGCGCTTCGGCAAAATACGTTGCAGCCGGCGCGGCAGTCGCCAAGATCGTCGGCACCGAGATACTTCCTGGCCGCGCCGGTAGTTATCTCCTCGAAGACTAACGTCTGCCGAGACCAACCTCGGCATGCTCCAGCGCCATCATCACGCCGCGCAGCTCGGCCAGGCCCTTCATCCGGCCAATCGTCGGATAGCCCGGTTGCGCCCGGCGCCCGAGATCGTCGAGAATATCCTGCCCGTGATCGGGCCGCATCGGAATGATCGCGTCCTTGCGACCCTCTGCTTTGCGACGCCGTTCTTCGCGGACAATAGCGGCGATCAGCGCCACCATGTCGGTGTCGCCGGCCAGGTGTTCAGCCTCGAAGAACGAGCCGACGATATCGTCATTGTCGCGCTTCACATTCCTCAGATGCAAGAAATGAACCTTCGGCCCAAACCGCTCCATCATTCCCGGCAGGTCATTGTCCGGTCGCGCGCCAAGCGAGCCCGAGCAGAGCGTCATGCCATTGGCAGAGCTATCCACAGCGTCGAGTATATACCTGTAGTCCGCCTCGGTCGACATGATCCGCGGCAGGCCGAGCAGCGCAAACGGAGGATCATCCGGATGGCAGCAAAGGCGCAGGCCCAGTTTTTCCGCTTCCGGCACCACCTCTTCGAGAAAATCGACGAAGTGCGCGCGGAGCTGGTCACGTGTGATGCTGCCATATTCGTCGAGATGAGCCTGAACGTCTTCAAGCGACATCGATTCCGTCGAACCCGGCAGCCCCATGGTCACATTCCGGCCGAGCTGCCTCTTCTCGTCCTCGCTCATGTCGCCAAAGCGCCGCGCCGCTTCGTCGGCAATGGCATTGGTATAGTCGGCAGCAGCGCCGGGACGCTTCAGAATATGGATGTCGAAGGCGGCAAAGTCGAAAATGTCGAAGCGCATGCACGAGCCGCCATTGGGCACGGTCCACCGCAGGTCGGTTCGCGTCCAATCGAGGACTGGCATAAAATTGTAGCAGATGACTTCCATGCCGCTCTCGGCAAGATTGCGCATCGAAATCTTGTAATTGGCGATATGCTCGCGCCAATCGTTCTTCTGCTTCTTGATGTCTTCGCTGACGGGCAGGCTTTCCACCACATCCCAGGTCAGGCCCGACGGCGACCCGTCCTTACGGGTGCCAATTTCCTGGTAGCGCTTGGCGATCTCGTCCTTGGTCCAGACAACGCCATTGGGCACATGGTGTAGCGCGCTAACGACGCCAACGGCACCGACCTGGGTGATGTCATCGATCGAGCAAAGGTCCTTGGGGCCGAACCACCGCCAGGTCTGTCGCACAGTCAGAACTCCATTCTTGTATGGTAGCTCACTAGCACAAAGCACTAGCCATTCGCGAGTGCTATGAGCGTATCGACGTGGCACGGCATGCCTTGACGGCACCAACAGGCGAGGTTTTTGCCCGCGAGCGTTGTACGAATCTGCTCGAGCGATGGCCGTTGGCGATCCGCCTCGATCTCGCCGCCCAGCCATCTTGCATGCCGCGGTACGGCTTCCGCCTGCGCCCTCGCACGATCAAGACCAGTCTCAGCGGCCACGGTGTCGATGCTGAAAGGATTCCCCCATGGCCCTGGCCGCGCCACCGATTGCGCCGGAAGGCCGTTGAGTGCCTGCGAAATCGCCTGCAGGTCAAAGCCGGCACGGCGGGACAGGACGATCCGCTGCGGTGTCATTTGCGCATATTTCGGTCGAAGACGAATTTGGGCATTTCCCACTTGAGCGCGATGGCGGTGACACGCAGGGCAAAGCCGATCGCCATAGCCGGAATGGCCATGAGGTCTGCCGGCAGGCCCGCGGAGATGCCGAGAAAATAGATCACGCCCGCTACCATCGACACGGTGGCATAAAGCTCGCCCTGGAAGATCAGCGGGATATCATTGCAGAGCACATCGCGGAAAATGCCGCCGGCCGTTCCCGTGACCATGCCAGCAACGATGACGATGATCGGATGCACGCCCGCCTCGATCCCGATATTGCAGCCGATGACGGTGAAGACGGTGAGGCCCAGTGCGTCGAGCAGCAGGAACGGCCATTTAAGGCGATCCACAAGGCGTGCCAAGGGAATGGTAAGCAGTGCAGCTCCGCAGACCAGCAGCAGCACATACGGGTTCCGCACCCAAAAGAGCGGATAGTGATCAAGCATGATATCGCGCAGCGTACCGCCGCCCAGAGCCGTGACGCAGGCTATCAGGCAGACGCCGAACCAATCCATGTTGCGGCGGCCCGCCGCCAGCGCCGCCGTCATCGCTTCGGCCGTAATGGCGATATAAAACATGACGATCAGCATGGCGGTCCTGGCGCGTCCAAATCGGGTTGTCGTCGCCAAGGTACAGCAGCACCATGCTGCGTCCAGAGCCGGAAGAGACTTCTCCCATGCGTCAGCCGAAAACCGTAAAAGCTCTTGAAGACTTCGGGCGCGTGCGCCTGTCGCCAAGCTTCTTCATGCGCGATTTTCTTTATTCGGAAATCGCCGTCATCAATAGCTTTCAAAACCTTCCCGCCGATCCGGATCTCGCGATCGCGGCTGGGACACGGCTCTGCGAAGACCTGCTTGAGCCGTTGCAGGATAAATTCGGCCGCCTCTCGGTGCGCTCGTCCTATCGGTCGCCCGAGGTCAATCGCTTTGGCAACGACAATGGCTTCAACTGTGCAATCAACGAGAAAAACTTCGCTCATCACATCTGGGACAAGCGCGACAGTGCCGGCCGGATGGGCGCAACAGCGTGCATCGTCGTCAACCGCTTCATCTCATACTTTGAGCAAACCGGCGATTGGGAAGCTATGGCTTGGTGGGTGCACGATCACCTGCCCTATTCGGAGATGGAATTTTTCCCAAAGTTTGCTGCGTTCAATCTGCAGTGGCGGGAAGAACCAGTGCGAAAAATTTACAGCTATATCCCGCCAAGACGTGGGAGACTGACAGAGCCCGGCAGGCCAAACTGGTTTGGCAAACATGACGAGGCCTATGCTGCCATGCTGGAGGCATTGCATTGATGCGCCTCCGCCAACAGTGTCATTCCCCGCGAAAGCGGAAGCCTCTGTTTGGCAACGGACGCTTTCGCAGGGATGACCCCGAGACCTTAGAGAAAATCCGCCCGATGCGGCGTGAACACATCCACCAGCCGGCCCTTTTCCAGCGCGAGGACACCGTGCACCAAACCTGACGGCACGATGAAGCTGCCGCCCTGCCCGACGACTTCGGTCTTGCCGTCGATGGTTACCTCGAAGCTCCCCTCGGCGACATAGCTCACCTGAATATGCGGATGGCTATGCAGCGCGCCGACGGCGCCTTTCTCGAAGCCAAACTCGACCTGCATCATCTCAGGCGTATGGATCAGCACCCGGCGCGTATTGCCTGGCGCCAGCTCCGTCCATTCGGTCTCGTTGGGTTGGGCAAAAAACTTCTGTTCAGTCATTGGATCACCTTGCGAGCCAGCCGCCATCGACGGGGATGACGGCGCCATGCATGTAGTTGGAAGCGGGAGCGAGGAGGAAAACCGCTGCGTCGCCGATATCGGAGGGCACGCCCCAGCGTCCTGCGGGAATACGCCCGAGAATCGATGCCGAACGATCGGGGTCGCTGCGCAACGCTTCGGTATTGTTGGTCTCGATATAGCCCGGGGCAATGGCGTTAACGTTGATGCCCTTGGCTGCCCATTCGTTGGCGAGCAGGCGGGTGATGCCCAGGACGCCGCTCTTTGACGCCGTGTAACTTGCGACGCGAATGCCGCCCTGAAAGCTGAGCATCGACGCGATGTTCACAATCCGCGCCGGCTGATTGGCCGCCAAGGCTTTGCGACCTAGGGATTGGGCGAGGAAGAACATCGATTTGAGATTGATGTCCATCACCGCATCCCAGTCAGCTTCGGTGAAATCCACGGCATCGACGCGCTTGATGATGCCGGCGTTGTTGACGAGGCCGTCAAGGGGACCATGCTTTTCCCATGCTGTATCGAACATGTTCTGGGCGTCCTTGGTCGAACCAAGATCGGCGCGCACCTCGACAAAGTCCGCACCCTGACCGTGCATCAGCGAAGCCGTCTCTTCCATCGATGAGCGACCGACGCCAATCACCCGCCCGCCGGCCTTGCCTATGGAAAGGGCAATGCCCTGACCGATACCGGTATTGGCGCCTGTAACCATGATGGTCTTACCGGAAAGGCTGAATGCGCCGAGATCCATCAGCGCAGATCCTCCATCGGCACCTTCTCTGCATCGGTATAGTCGATATTGTCTCCGGCCATGGCCCAGATGAACGTATACGACCCAGTGCCGGCGCCCGCATGGATGGACCATGGCGGAGACAAGATTGCTTGCTCGTTCCGCACGATCATGTGCCGTGTCTCATCCGGCTCACCCATCAGATGCACGACGAAGGCGTCGGGCTTGAGGTCGAAATAGAGATAGGCCTCCATGCGCCGGTCGTGCACATGCGCGGGCATGGTGTTCCACACCGAGCCTGGAGCAAACTGGGTCAGCCCCACGACCAGCTGGCAGCTCTTGAGGCTGTTCGTATACTGATAGATCGAACGTTCGTTGGCCGTCTCCGCGCTGCCCATGTCAAGCCGCTTGGCGCCCGACTGCTGCAACAGCGTCGTTGGATGCGAGGCGTGCGCCGGAGCGCTCAGGAGATAGAACTTTGCGCCAGCGCCTGAGAAGCGTACGTCCTTCGAGCCCATGCCGACATAGAGCATGTCGCGCGTGCCGACAGCGTGGTCAGTCCCGTCGACGGTGATCGTGCCCGCTTCTCCAATATTGACGGCGATCAGCTCACGCCGGTCGAGGAAATTGGCAGTCCCGGTGGGCTTGATAACTTCAAGGACAAGCTCTCCCGAGGCCGGCACCGCTCCGCCCACAGCCATGCGATCGTAATGCGTATAGGTCCAACGCACCGCGCCATCTGCGAATAGATCGTCGATCAGGAAATTTTCGCGCAGTTCGGCCGTGCCCATGCCGGCGGCACTGACAGGATCGATGGCATGGCGGATGTCGAATTCGGTGCTCATAAACTACTCCGGAAACGGAAAATCAGTGGTCACTCGCCTGTTCGGCAAGGCGCTTGCGGTAGCGATCCTGGCTACGCGAAAGGTGTTCGCGCATGGCCTCGCGCGCCCGGTCCGCATCTTGGGCGGCAATAGCATTGAGGATGCGCTTGTGTTCCTCGTGAAGGCCGACCTGGTACTCATAGGTCAAGACGCTTTCGGTGCCCCAGGGCGACGCAACGTCGCAAGGAATAGTCCGGCTACCAAGCGCATCGAGCACTTCGAGGTAGAACGGGTTATTGGTGGCCGCGGCGATGGCGCGATGGAAGGCGAAATCGGTCTTGCCGGTTGGATTGCCGATTTTGAGCAATCGTCCGAACTCCGTCCAGGCTTCCTGGATTGCCGCAACCTGGCTTGCACTATGGCGCTGCGCGGCAAGGCCGGCGGATTCGATTTCGATACCCATGCGCACTTCGAGCACGTTGAGCGCTACCGAGATCTTATTGGATGTCTCTCCGCCAATTGCCGTGAAAGCACTGGTGGCATTGGCCATCACGAAGACCCCTGCCCCCTGCCGGGATTGCACCGTGCCTGCCGCGGCCAGCGCCGCGATGGCTTCGCGCACCACAGTGCGGCTCACCCCGAAATGCACCGTCAGCTCGTTTTCGGTCGGCAGCTTCGCTCCCGGCGCGAACTCGCCGGCCCCGATGCGCCTTTTGAGCGCGTCGACGACCATATCGGCGAGCTTGGGTTTTCGGGCTGGCGGGATGACTTCGATCAGCGACATGACACTACCGGAAGAGGCTCGGCAACCATAGGGATAGCGCCGGCACATAGGTGACGAGGCCAAGGACGATGAGCCCCGCCAGATAGAATGGCCAGACGCTTTTCATCGCATCCCACACGGTTATTTTCGCCACCGCAGCAGCCACGAACTGCACCGGGCCGAGCGGCGGGGTGTTAAGGCCGATCCCGAGATTGAGGATCATGATCACCCCGAAATGCACCGGATCGACACCGAAAGCGGTGACCATGGGCAGGAAAATCGGCGTCGTGATGACGATCAGCGGGCCCATGTCCATGAACGTGCCGAGCAAGAGCAACAAGACATTGATCAGCAAGAGGACCATCAGCGGATCGGTCGTCAACTGCGATATCGCTTCGGTTAGGATCGGCGCCACCTTGAGATAGGCCATGAGCCAGCCAAAGGAGGCCGCGGCGCCGATGATAAAAAGGACCATCGCCGTCGTTCGCACCGCACCGGTGACGCAATGAACGAATTCGCGGAAACTCATGGTGCGATAGACGATCAGCGTCACGAGAAACGCGTAGATCACCGCGATGCAGGAGCTCTCCGTGGCCGTGAAAATGCCGGAGCGGACGCCGCCGAAGATGATGCCGATCAACATCAGGCCGGGGATCGAAATCAGGAAATATTGGAACGCCTTGCTGAAACCTGGAAAGGGCTCCGTCGGATAGCCGCGCTTAACGGCGACGATATAGGCTGTGACCATCAGCGCTGCAGCAAGCAGCAGGCCGGGAATGACGCCGGCCGTGAAAAGGTCGGCGATCGAAATGCGCCCGCCGCCTGAGAGCGAATAGATGATCATGTTGTGGCTGGGTGGGAGCAGCAGCGCAATCAGCGCAGCCATCGAAGTGACGTTGACGGCGTAATCGGCGCCATAGCCGCGCGCCTTCATCTGCGGGATCATGATGCCGCCGACAGCGGCAGCCTCGGCCACTGCAGAGCCTGAAATGCCGCCGAAAAGCGTCGAAGCCGCGATGTTGACTTGCCCGAGACCGCCACGAACGTGGCCGACGATCGAGCCTGCAAATCGGATTATGCGAGCAGCAATGCCGCCACGCATCATCAGATCACCGGCGAAAATGAAGAACGGAATGGCCATCAGCGTAAAGGCCGAGACGCCGGAATTGAGCTGCTGGAAGACGACGATGGCCGGCCGACCGATATAGACGACGGTGGCAAAGCTCGCGATGCCGAGGCAAAAGGCGATCGGCGTGCCGACCAGCATAAGCAGCGTGAAGACGCCGAAGAGAATCCAGTATTCCATGTTGTCCTCAGTCCGCCGTCATCGTGGCATCGGCCTCGACGTCATCGACATTCACGCCAGCCGCGCGCAGCAGAATGCGCTCGAGCGAGAAGAGACACATGAGGAAGCCAGAGAGGACAATCGGAAGATAGGTAAAGGTCTGCGGCAGGCCGATGACGGGGACGCGCACGCCCCATCCGCGCAGGGCCAGTTCGCCACCGTAAAACACCATGCCCGCGGCAAAAGCGAAAACGGCCAGATCGCTGATCGCCCGCAGCCAAGGCTTTGCACCCGCGGGCAGGAAGTAGAGCAGCACGTCAAAGCCCATGTGGAAGTTTTCCTTCACACCGACGGCGGCGCCGAGGAAAATGAACCAGCTCATGATCATGATCGAAGCAGCTTCAGTCCAGGGCGGCGACGAATTGACGATGAAGCGCATATAGACCTGATAGGCGACGATCATCGTCATGGCAACGAGGCCGATGCCCGCGATCCAGAGGGCCAGATTGGATAGCGCACCGAGCGCGGTGCTGACCTTCAAGAGCCGGTCTTTCATGGACAAATCCCCCGCGAAGCTGGGCCGACCCATCAGGGCCGGCCCTCTTTCACATCAGCCTTCGGTCGCCTGGATTCGGGCAACCAGGTCCTGCAGCTTCGGGTCGGTGACGTACTTGTCGTAGACCGGCTTCATCGCTTCGATGAAGGGAGCCTTGTCGACCGTGTTGATGGTCGCGCCAAGCGCCTCGACGGCAGCCTTGGATTCAACTTCCTTCTTGGCCCAGAGATCACGCTGGATGGCGACCGACTCCTTGGCCGCTTCGCGGAAGAGAGCCTGGTCCTCTGGCGTCAGACCGTCCCACACGACCTTGGAGATGACGAGAACTTCCGGAACCATCAGGTGTTCGTCGAGCGAATAATACTTGGCGACTTCCGCGTGGCCGGCAGTGTCATAGCTCGGATAGTTGTTTTCAGCGCCTTCGATCACGCCGGTCTGGATGGCAGAGTACACTTCGCCATAGGGCATCGGCGTAGCATTGGCGCCAAGGGCACCGACCATGTCGACGAAGATGTCCGACTGCATAACGCGGAACTTTAGGCCCGCCATATCCTCAGGCGACGTGATCGGCTTTTCGCTGTTATAGAACGAGCGAGCGCCACCATCGTAGAAGGCGAGAGCAACGACATCGACAGCATCAAACGCTGCAAGGATTTCCTCGCCGATCGGACCGTCGAGCACGTTGTGGAAGTGGTCGGCTGAGCGGAAGATATAGGGCAGCTGGGTGACGGTGGCTTCTGGCACTTGAGTGCCGAAGGCGCCGATCGAAATGCGGTTCATGTCGATCACGCCGAACTGGGTCTGTTCGATCGTGTCGGCTTCCTGACCGAGCTGGGCGGAGTGGAACACTTCCACCGAATAGCGGCCATCGGTCTTTTCGCTCAGCAGTTCGCCGAATTTTTTCACCGCTTCGACAGTCGGATAACCATCGGGATGCGTATCGGAAGAGCGCAGCACCGTCTGGGCGCTGGCGGCCGAAACCATAAGCGAAGTCGCGACGACGGCCGCAGCCGCCATCCTTGGCAAATGAAACATTGGTGTCCTCCCAAATATCAAGCACGGCAGCGCCCTCCGCACTGCACATGCACGACCGGACTTGCCGATCGGAGACAGCCGAGCCATCCTCAGGCCCGCGTCCTGCCTAACTGGTATGGAAGCCAAAAGTACAAGTCAACATACAATCTGCGCAAATTTGTATGATGACTTCCATTACAAGAGAAAAGCGCCGCGATTTGCGACGCTTCTTTTTTCGTCCACAATCGAGCCTGCTCGTTGCTATCCGGCTTGTCCGGGTAGTCCATGCGGCGGTGAGATGGATTGCCGGGACAAGCCTGGCAATTACGGCTCGTTGGCTATCTGCGCGTATGTGCGACTAGATGTGGATCGCACCATCGCCCAGGGCCAGGGCCGCCTCGCGCACCGCTTCCGACAGCGTCGGGTGGGCATGCGTCGTCCGTGCCAGGTCTTCGGCAGCGCCGGAGAATTCCATCAGAGTCACCAGCTCATGGATCATCTCGCCGGCATTCTTGCCCACGATATGGGCGCCAAGGACGCGGTCGGTCTCGACATCGGCGAGAATCTTCACAAAGCCCTGCGTCGCCAGCATCGCCTTGGCGCGGCCATTGGCAGTGAAGGGGAACTTGCCGATCTTGTAGTTGACGCCATCGGCCTTGAGCTCGTCTTCGGTCTTGCCGACGGAAGCGACTTCTGGATTGGTGTAAACGACCGAAGGGATAGCGGCGTAGTTCACATGGCCCGCCTGCCCGGCCAGGATTTCAGCAATGGCGATACCCTCGTCCTCGGCCTTGTGGGCGAGCATCGGACCGGCAATGACGTCGCCGATGGAGTAGATGCCGTCGACCGAGGTCTTGAAATGCGCATCGACGCGCACGCGTCCGCGCTCGTCGAGGGCGACGCCGGCGGCTTCAAGGCCGAGGCCTTCGGTGAAGGGCTTACGGCCGACAGCGACCAGCGCCACGTCGAAATCGAGCACTTCGACTTCACCGCCTTTGGCTGGTTCGACGCGAACCTTGAGCGAACCATCGTCCTGCTTGTCGATGCCTGCAACTTTGCTCGAGAGCTTAAACTCGATGTTCTGCTTCTGCAGCATGCGCTGGAACTGGCGCGCGACTTCGCTGTCCATGCCAGGCAGGATGCGGTCGAGATATTCGACCACGGTGACCTTGGCGCCTAGACGCGACCAGACGGAACCGAGTTCGAGGCCGATGACACCAGCACCAATGACCAGCAGGCGTTCAGGCACCTTATCGAGCGTCAGTGCACCGGTCGAGGTGACAACGGTCTTCTCGTCGATCTCGATACCAGGGAGATTGGCTGAAACCGAACCGGTGGCGATGACGATATTGGTTGTGGCAATCTCGGTTGCGGGGCCGGACTGCGGGGTCACCAGTACCTTGCCGGCAGCAGGGATCGAGCCCGTGCCGCGGTAAACGGTGATCTTGTTCTTTTTAAAGAGATAGTCGACGCCGCCGACATTGGACGCGACCACGTCCGCCTTATGGTTCATCATCTGCGGCAGGTTGAGCACCGGCGCCGGGATGTCGATGCCGAGGTTCTTGAAGCCGTGGCCGGCTTCTTCGAACAGCTCAGAGGCATGTAGCAGAGCCTTGGAGGGGATACAGCCGATATTGAGACAGGTGCCGCCCAAGGTCGCCCACTTCTCGACCACGGCCACCTTGAGCCCGAGCTGGGCGGCGCGAATGGCGCCCACATAGCCGCCGGGGCCGGAGCCGATCACTACGAGGTCGAATTGGTCTGCCATGGTTCTCTTAGCCTCAGAAATTAGCGCTGCTGTGCCAACGCGACGCGTACAGCCAACGCCAGAAATGTAATGCCGGTAACCCGATTAAACCACCGGCCGACTCGGAAAAAGCCCTGTCTCACCGAAGGGGTCGTAAAGAAAACCGACACCAATGCGAACCAGGCAAAAAGCATAAGGCTCATGCTAAGCACGTAGATAACTTTTATTTCGCCCGGCGTGTGAATGGAAACAAGCGACGTAAAGAGCGCCAGAAAGAACAGCACGGCCTTGGGATTGAGCAAGTTGGTCAGAAAGCCCAGCGCAAAGGCGGCCATGTCGCCGCGCTTGGCCCCGAGAGCATCGAGCTCGGTCGGCGGTTGGGGCGGCGGGCTGCGAAGAGCGGCGATCGCCAGCCAGACGAGATAGGCCGCGCCCAACCATTTGAGGATGTTGAAGAACAGCAGCGACTGGCCGACGATGACGCCGACGCCAAGCAGGGTATAGGTGCCATGAACGAGGATCGAAGTGGCAATCCCGGCAGAGGTGAAAAGCGCGGCGCGGCGATCATGCGCCACCGACTGGCGCAGCACCATGGCAAAATCGGCGCCAGGAATAACGGCATTGATGCCAAAGGCCAACATGAGGCCGGCAAATTCAAACCAGGGGAAGGTCATGGTTTCACCGCGAACTAAGCGGCAAACCGTTACACCACTGGCTCACGGGCGGCAATGCGCCGCCCGGCAAGGCCCCTGCCCTAAAAGGCAACGCCGATAAAAAGCATGATGAGTCCGATCATTGATACGGTCCAAACGCCGGAACGGACAAAAGGCACGTCGATGAAGTAGGCGGGGATATAGACCCAACGTGCCCAGAACCAGATCTGGGCGCCCCATTGCGTCAAACCGTCCGAGCGCCCGGCAATTTCGGTCGCGACCGTCAGCGCGATGAAAATGCCATAGGTTTCAAGGAAGTTGCGCAGGGCACGGTTGCCGCGGCCGGCCCATTTGTTGGGTGGCCGTTCATCGTCGCGCTGCGAGCCGGCATGCAGCAATCCATAATCGAGCCGATATGCCGTCGACTGGACGAGCACATAGGCAAAGGCGAGCGCAGCGCTCCAAATCAGCAGGGTCAGTTCGATGCTCATGAAATCCTCCAGCACGCGCTAGAGCAACGCACGAAATCCGTTCTGGATCAGGAAGCTGCCGAGATTTGCTGGGCGCGGCGCAGCGGATCGGGCAATTGCTGGTCGATATCGAGCGCCCCGGATTCGACCTGTTCGAGGAAGGCGCGGCAGAAGCTGTCCTTGCTCTCGGCCTGGTTATAGGCGGTCATGATCTGCGAGCCGCCATAGGTCTCTGCCGCCTTGCGTTGCCCTTCCGAGCCGCCGCCGAGCATGGCAATCACGCGATCGGCGAGATCGAGAAAGCCAATATTGCGCAGATACCAGTTGTCCGCGGCAGTCTTGTAGGCGCCATCGAGCCCGGTGGTTTCGTAGCAATGGGTGGTCATCACATCGACAATGGCCTGCGAGCCGTGGAAGGCCATGAGCTCGCCGACGAGCTGCTCATTGCTGGCAGAATCGTCTTGTGCGAGGGCGGGGATAACCGGAAGCAAAAGGACAGCGATCAGGGTCAGACAAAAACGCAACCCGCATCTCCGAGGCGTGTGACAGTTCAACGACTACGCTATGCATAGGGCCCTCTCCTGCTAACAGTACGTTAACATCGAGCCCATCCGACAACACGGTTTGGTTAGCACAACAAAAAGGCCCGCCTGAGCGGGCCTTTCGCATGACGTATCGGACAAACCGATCGCTCTACTAGAGATCGAGCACCAAACGCTCGGGCGCTTCGAGGCTTTCCTTGACGCGAACGAGGAAGGTGACCGCTTCCTTGCCATCGACGATCCGGTGGTCATAGGAGAGGGCAAGATACATCATCGGGCGGATGACGATCTGGCCGCCGACGACGACCGGGCGCTCCTGGATCTTGTGCATGCCAAGAATACCAGACTGCGGCGCGTTGAGGATAGGCGTCGACATCAGCGAGCCATAAACACCACCATTGGAGATGGTGAAGGTGCCGCCCTGCATGTCGGCCATCGAGAGCGCGCCATCGCGGGCCTTCTTGCCGAGATTGCCGATTTCCTTTTCGATCTCGGCAATCGACATCTGGTCGGCATTGCGGACAACCGGGACGACGAGGCCCTTGTCGGTGCCAACCGCGACGCCGATATGGGCGTACTGCTTGTAGATCAGGTCGTCGCCATCGATCTCGGCATTGACGGCCGGGATTTCCTTGAGCGCATGAACCACGGCCTTGGTGAAGAAGCCCATGAAGCCGAGCTTGACGCCATGCTTCTTCTCAAAGAGTTCCTTGTAAGAATTGCGCAGGTCCATGACCGGCTTCATGTCCACTTCGTTGAACGTCGTGAGCATGGCAGCGGTGTTCTGCGCGTCCTTGAGGCGGCGCGCGATGGTCTGGCGGAGACGGGTCATCTTGACGCGTTCTTCGCGCTCGGCGTCGCCGGCAGGGGTCGGAGCACGGGGCGCGGGCGCCGGCGCCTTGGCTTCGGCTGGCTTTGCCGCAGGCGCTGCCGGAGCAGGCGTTGCAACGCGCGAGAGCGCTGCCAAAACGTCTTCCTTGAGCACCTGGCCTGCTTTGCCCGAGCCGCCGATGCCATTGGCATCAAGGCCATTCTCGTTGATCAGCTTCTGCGCCGAAGGGGCCGGAGCGCGGTCGGTTGCAGCCGGCTTGATCGGCTCAGGACCGGCAGCATTGGCCGCCGGCACTTCGGTCTTGGCCGGAGCCGGCGCAGCGGCGGCAGGAGCAGCGGCCGGCGCAGAAGCACCTGCCCCTGCAGCCGCGATCGCGCCAAGCAGAGCGCCGACATCGACGGTATCGCCGGGATTGGCGGCAATGGCTTCCAGCACGCCAGCCGAAGGGGCCGGCACTTCGATGGTCACCTTATCGGTTTCGAGTTCAACCAGGGGCTCATCGGCGTTGACGGTATCGCCAACCTTCTTGAACCACTGGCCGATGGTCGCTTCAGTGACGCTTTCGCCCAGCGTCGGCACACGGATTTCTGTCGACATAGTGTGATCCTTTTATCTTGTGCTTACTTGGCAAACGCTTCGTCGAGGAATTCCTGGAGCTGTGCCAGGTGGGTCCGCATCAGGCCGGTTGCCGGCGATGCGGCAGCCTTGCGGCCGACATAGCGGACGCGCTGATATTCACGGCCAATCTGGTCGAACACCCATTCCACATAGGGTTGGATGAAGGTCCATGCGCCCATATTGCGCGGCTCTTCCTGGCACCAGACGATCTCGGCATTGGGGAAGCGGCTCAGCTCGTCCACCAGCGCCTTGGCCGGGAACGGATAGAGCTGCTCGACGCGGAGCAGATAGACATCGTCGATGCCCTTCTTCTCGCGGTCTTCCAGAAGATCGTAATAGACCTTGCCGGTGCAAAGCACGACGCGACGGATCTTTTCGTCGGGCGCGAGCTTGATCGTGGTCTTGGGCAGGCCCGGCGCCTCGGCATCGTCCCAGAGAAGACGGTGGAAGACGCTGTCCGGGCCAAGTTCGACGAGACCCGAGACAGCGCGCTTGTGGCGCAGGAGGCTCTTGGGCGTCATCAGGATCAGCGGCTTGCGGAAGTCGCGCTTGAGCTGCCGGCGCAGGATATGGAAGTAGTTGGCCGGCGTCGTGCAGTTGGCCACCTGCATGTTGTCTTCGGCGCAAAGCTGCAGGAAGCGCTCGGGACGTGCGGAAGAATGCTCCGGCCCCTGCCCTTCATAGCCATGCGGCAAGAGCATCACGAGGCCCGACATGCGGAACCACTTGCGCTCACCCGAGGAGATGAACTGGTCGATGACGACCTGCGCACCATTCACGAAGTCGCCGAACTGAGCTTCCCAAAGGGTCAGCGCCTTGGGCTCGGCCAGCGAATAGCCGTATTCGAAACCAAGGACGGCTTCTTCGGAAAGCATCGAATTGATGACTTCATAACGCGCCTGGTTTTCGGGATCGAGATTGTTGAGCGGGGTAAAGGTCTTGTTCTCAACCTGCTGGTCGTTGAGCACAGAATGGCGCTGGCTGAACGTGCCACGCTCGACATCCTGGCCCGAAAGACGAACCGGATTTCCTTCGGTGACAAGAGTACCGAAAGCCAGGGCTTCGGCCGTTGCCCAGTCGATGCCCTCGCCAGACTCGATCGCGCCGAGGCGATTGTCGAGGAAGCGCTTGACCGTGCGGTGAACATTGAAATCCGCCGGAACCTTGGTCAGCTTGGTGCCGATCTCGATAAGCCGCTCGAGCGGAACGCCGGTTTCGCCGCGGCGAGCGCCATCGTCCTGGGCAGGCTTGAAATTCTTCCAGGCCCCGTCGAGCCAGTCGGCCTTGTTCGGACGATAATCCTGGCCGGCTTCAAACTCGGCTTCGAGCTTGGCGCGCCAGTCAGCCTTGGCCTTCTCGACATCGTCAGCGCTCAGAACGCCCTCGGCGATCAGCTTTTCGGCATAAAGCTCCAGCGTCGTCTTGTGGCTCCGGATTTTGGAGTACATGAGCGGCTGGGTGAAGCTCGGTTCATCGCCTTCGTTGTGGCCGAAGCGACGATAGCAGAACATGTCGATGACGACAGGTTTGCCGAACTTCTGGCGGTATTCCACCGCGACCTTGGCGGCGAAGACGACGGCTTCCGGATCATCGCCATTCACATGGAGAACCGGGGCCTCGATCATCTTGGCGACGTCGGTCGGATAGGGCGAGGAACGCGAATACATCGGCGCGGTGGTGAAGCCGATCTGGTTGTTGATGACCAGATGGATCGAACCGCCGGTACGATGGCCCTTGAGCCCCGAAAGGCCAAGGCATTCGGCAATGACGCCCTGGCCGGCAAAGGCCGCATCGCCGTGGATGAGAAGCGGCAGGACCATGGAGCGGTCCGGCTTGCCATCGGTGGCGATGTTGATCAGCTTGCCGTTGGGCGAAATGTGCTGATCCTGCTTGGCGCGCGACTTGCCGAGCACGACGGG
The DNA here is from genome assembly GCF_000970455.1 of Devosia soli. Taxonomy (GTDB): domain Bacteria; phylum Pseudomonadota; class Alphaproteobacteria; order Rhizobiales; family Devosiaceae; genus Devosia; species Devosia soli. Next base: position 733,316 of record NZ_LAJG01000014.1, read on the forward strand.
ATCGACGATCTCGAGATGGCTCGGGTTGGCCGTCAGCGACAGGTGGACGCGATTGCCGTCGAATTCGCGGTCGGAAGACGCACCGAGGTGGTACTTTACGTCGCCCGAGCCTTCGACGTCATCGGGATAGAAGGCGCCGCCCTTGAATTCGTGGAAGAGAGCGCGGTGCGGCTTTTGCAGTACCTGGGTGAGGACGTTAAGACGGCCGCGATGGGCCATGCCGAGAACGACGTCCTTGATGCCGAGGGCGCCGCCGCGCTTGAGGATCTGCTCGAGCGCCGGAATGGCGGCTTCGCCACCGTCAAGGCCGAAGCGCTTGGTGCCGGTATACTTGACGTCGAGGAACTTTTCGAAGCCTTCCGCCTCAATCAGCTTGTTGAGGATCGCCTTCTTGCCTTCGGCAGTGAAGGTGATTTCTTTATCCGGTCCTTCGATGCGTTCCTGAATCCACTGCTTGGCTTCAGGATCCGAGATATGCATGAACTCGATGCCGACCGTGCCGCAATAGGTGCGCTGCAGGATCGCCAGCATTTCGGGGATGGTGGCGTATTCGAGCCCGAGATAGTTATCGATAAAGATCTTGCGGCTGAAATCCGCTTCGGTAAAGCCATAGCTGCGCGGATCGAGCTCCGGCGCTGGCTCGTCGGCCTTCATCTTGAGCGGATCGAGATCGGCGTGCAGATGACCGCGCATGCGGTAGGCACGGATCATCATGATGGCGCGGATCGAATCGCGCGTCGCCTGCAGCACATCGGCGGTGCTCGGCGCGGGCTTGCCTTCGGCAGCGGCCTTCTTGGCGGTGGCTTTTTCCGCCTTGAGAGCGACTTCACCCCAATTGCCATCGAAGGCAGCGACGAGGTCGCCGCTCGGCGCCTGCGGCCAGTCCTTGCGCCCCCAACTCGCGCCCTCTGCGTTCTTCTCGGCGATGCCATCACTGTCATCGAGCCGGGAGAAGAAGCTGGACCATGTCGTGTCGACACTGCCGGGGTCCGTCTTGTAGCGGGAATAGAGTTGTTCGATGTAGTCGGCGTTCCCCCCATAGAGGAACGAGGTCAGTAAGAACGCGTCGTTCTTTTCCTGTCGTGTCATCGCTTTTTGCGCAGGACCTTGCGTCCTGTCATCCTTCTCAACAAACCGGCGGAGAGCCGGTTCTCACTGCGGCCACCCAAAGTTGGGGAATATTGACCGCTTTTCCTTTGTATCTTGTTAAGACTTGCGGCGCCCTGAGCAGGCGCCGCGGCTCACACTACAATTTTCGTCGCCTGCCAGCAGGCTTAACACCGAACCGTGACCGAAGCGCGACCGACATTGGTCGCAGATGGGCATTTCGGTGGGTAGAAAGCCCCCACCTAACCCCCCCCCTGGTAGGGGAGGGATCAATCGAGATCCTGACTAAATCGCGCCAAACCCACCGCATTGTCCCTCCCCCTATCAGGGGGAGGCTGGGTGGGGAGTGACGTACTCAGCCCTTGAGCACTTCCGCCAAGGTCTTGCCGATACGGGCAGGCGATGACGAAACGCGAATCCCTGCGGCTTCCATGGCTGCGATCTTTTCTTCCGCGCCACCCTTACCGCCCGAAATTACGGCGCCAGCATGGCCCATGGTACGGCCCTTGGGCGCCGTGCGGCCGGCGATGAAACCAGCCATTGGCTTCTTGCGGCCGCGCTTGGCTTCGTCGATCAGGAACTGCGCAGCTTCTTCTTCGGCCGAACCGCCGATTTCGCCGATCATGATGATCGACTTGGTGGCTTCGTCGGCGAGGAACATTTCGAGGACGTCGATGAATTCGGTGCCCTTGACCGGATCGCCGCCGATGCCCACGGCCGTCGTCTGGCCGAGACCTTCATTGGTGGTCTGGAACACTGCTTCATAGGTAAGCGTGCCCGAACGCGAAACAATACCGACCGAACCCTTGGAGAAAATCGAGCCCGGCATGATGCCGATCTTGCATTCTTCCGGGGTCAGGACGCCGGGGCAGTTCGGCCCGATGAGGCGCGACTTGGATTTTTCGAGCTTTGCCTTGACGCGGACCATGTCCATGACCGGCACGCCTTCGGTGATGCAGACGATGAGCGGGATTTCCGCGTCGATCGCTTCTTCGATGGCGGCAGCAGCGCCCGGAGGCGGCACATAGATGACCGAGGCATTGGCGCCGGTCTTTTCCTTGCCTTCGGCAACGGAGGCGAAGACCGGGAGCTGGGCCGTGGCGTCGAGCGAAGAAGTCCAGGTTTCGCCTGCCTTCTTCGGGTTCACGCCGCCGACCATCTTGGTGCCATAGTAGGCAAGCGCCTGTTCGGTGTGGAAGGTACCGGTCTTGCCGGTGAGGCCCTGCACGAGAACCTTGGTGTCTTTGTTGACGAGAATAGACATTGGTTTTTCTCTTCTAGAGGGCGCTCAGGCGGCTTTGCCGACGGCGGCAACGATCTTCTGGGCGGCGTCGTCGAGGTCATCGGCGGAAATCACGTCGAGGCCCGAATTGTCGAGAATGGCCTTGCCTTCCTTGACATTGGTGCCTTCGAGGCGAACCACCAGCGGAACCTTCAGGCCGACTTCCTTGACCGCGGCGATCACGCCTTCGGCAATGACGTCGCAGCGCATGATGCCACCGAAGATGTTGACGAGAATGCCCTTCACCGCCGGATCGGCCGTGATGATCTTGAAGGCCGCGGTGACCTTTTCCTTGGAAGCGCCGCCACCGACATCGAGGAAGTTGGCCGGCTCGGCGCCATAGAGCTTGATGATATCCATGGTGGACATGGCAAGCCCTGCGCCATTGACCATGCAGCCGATATTGCCGTCGAGGGCGACATAGGCGAGATCATACTTGGACGCTTCGATTTCCTTGGCGTCTTCTTCGGTCAGGTCGCGAAGCGGCTTGAGCTCTTCGTGACGGAAGGCGGCGTTGTTGTCGAACGAGACCTTGGCGTCGAGAACGCGCAACCGACCGTTTTCCATAACGATCAAAGGGTTCACTTCGAGAAGGCTCATGTCCTTCTCGGTGAAGGCCTTGTAAAGGATCGGGAACAGCGACTTGGCGTCGTCGGCGGCAGCGCCGTCGAGCTTGAGCGCGTCGTTGATCTTGGCAACGTCGGCATCGGTGACGCCCGCTGCCGGATCGATGGCGACGGTGATGATCTTTTCAGGCGTGTGTTCGGCAACGGCTTCGATATCCATGCCGCCTTCGGTCGAGACGACGAAGGACACTTTCGAGGTCGCGCGATCGACCAGCAGCGAGCAATAGAGCTCGCGGGCGATATCGGCGCCGTCTTCGATATAGAGGCGGTTGACCTGCTTGCCGGCCTCGCCGGTCTGCTTGGTCACGAGCGTGTGGCCCAGCATTTCCTTGGCATTGGCCACCACGTCCTCGACGGACTTGGCAAGGCGCACGCCGCCCTTGGCGTCCGGGGAGAGTTCCTTGAACTTGCCCTTGCCGCGGCCGCCGGCATGAATCTGGCTCTTGACCACATAGAGCGGCCCCGGCAGCGACTTGGCTGCAGCTTCAGCTTCGTCGGCCGAGAAAATGGCGACGCCTTCAGCGACGGGCGCGCCATATTCCTTCAGCAGCGCCTTGGCCTGATGTTCATGGATGTTCATTGATTTCCCCTTGGATGGGCAGAAGGTAACCGGACAATTCTAGAGACCGGAAAGGGAGAAGCCGCCGGCGGGGCCAGCGGCTTGTCTGTCGTCACGCCAGCTTGGGCGCGATTTTCTTACAGGCTTCGATGAGGCCTTCGACGGCCTCCACCGACTTGTCGAAGGCCTTTTGTTCGGCCGAGTTGAGCGCGATCTCAACGACCTTCTCGACGCCGCCGGCGCCGATCAGCGTCGGGACGCCGACATAGGTATCCTTGACGCCATATTCGCCGGACAGGAACGCGGCGGAAGGCAGGATGCGCTTCTTGTCCTTGAGGTAGCTTTCGGCCATGGCGATGGCGGAAGCAGCCGGAGCATAAAAGGCCGAACCGGTCTTGAGGAGCGAAACGATCTCGGCGCCGCCATCACGGGTGCGCTGGATGATTTCGTCGAGGCGTTCCTTGCTGAGCCAGCCCATCTTGACGATGTCGGTCAAGGGAATGCCGGCAACGGTGGAATAGCGCGCAAGCGGCACCATGGTGTCGCCGTGTCCGCCGAGCACGAAGGCATTGACGTCTTCGACCGAAACCTTGAGTTCATCGGCGATGAAGTGAATGAAGCGCGAGGAGTCGAGCACGCCGGCCATGCCGATGACCTTGTTGGTCGGCAGGCCTGAGAACTTCTGCAGCGCCCATACCATGGCATCGAGCGGGTTGGTGATGCAGATGACGAAGGCGTTCGGCGCATATTTGGCAATGCCGGCGCCGACCTGTTCCATCACCTTGAGGTTGATTTCGAGAAGGTCGTCGCGGCTCATGCCGGGCTTGCGCGGCACGCCGGCGGTGACGATGACGACGTCTGCGCCTTCGATGTCCTTGTATTCGGACGTGCCCTTCATGACGGCATCGAAGCCCTGGGCCGGAGCCGACTGGGCGATATCGAGAGCCTTGCCCTGCGGCACGCCGTCGACCACGTCGAACAGCACGACGTCACCCAGTTCTTTCTGGGCCGCCAAAAGGGCCAGCGTTCCGCCGATCTGTCCCGCACCGATTAGGGCAATCTTCTTGCGCGCCATAAGTTCTCATCCCGGACTGCGTTGAATTGGCGCTGGTTTAACCCTGTCGGGCAAACCGGGCAAGTGAACCCTTCGTCGTAAGCTGCAAATCAGCCTTGCTGATGGGCGAAGGGGGAATGCCCGTTGGGCAAGTAGGATCAGGCATGTGCCTCGAGAGGAACTGCATCGCGCAGCCCCTTGGCCAGATACTCTTCCGACTGCATTTCATTAAGCCTTGAAATGGTTCGCTGAAATTCGAATGCCGTCTTGTCGTCGGTGGCCAGTTGATCGAGGGGTGCCTCGAAGCTTGCGGCAAGCTTGACGCCACGATCATAGAGGCTGTCGATGAGCAGGATGAACCGCTTGGCGGCATCCGAGCGCGTCCGGTCCATCTGCTTGATGCCATCGATCATCAGCGAATCGAACTGGTGCGCGATGCGGACGAAATCGCGCGTGCCGAGGGGCTTTTCACAAAGGTCGGCGAAATTGAAGCGCGCCGCGCCCATCGATTGGAGCGGCACCGGGATCTGCCGGCCGATGCTGTCGACGACGCCTGGCTGCCCCGGCTCGCCACCCGTGATTCTGAGCCAGAGCCGATCCATGACAGCGCGCACCTGAGGTCCTGTGCCAAAGGCATAGACCTGCTGGCCGGCAAATTTGAGCCGCCGATAATCCTGCGCCGCATGGAGCACCACGACTTCGGTCTCTTCCTTGAGCCGGGCGATGAAGGGCAAGAACAACTGGCGGTTGAGCCCATCCTTATAAAGCTCGTCCGGCAAGACATTGGAGGTGGCGACCAGCGTCACTCCGCCGGCAAAGAGCTTTTCGAACAATCGATCGAGCAGCATGGCATTGGTGATGTCATGGACATGGAATTCATCAAGACAGAGAACCCGCAGCCCGGATTTGAGAAGGGGCCGCGTGACAGCCTCGACCGGATCGGCATCGTCCCCCCTGCCCCGCGCGCTCTTGCGGAAGGCGGAGATGCCGGCATGCACCTCGTCCATGAACTCATGGAAATGCACCCGTTGCTTTTCGCGAATGGGCAAGGCCCCGAAGAACAGGTCCATCATCATGGTCTTGCCGCGGCCGACCTCGCCGACGAGATATAGTCCCCGCACCGGCTTCGGCTTTGGAAACAAGCTGAAGAGGCCCTTGGGCCTGGCCGCTGTCAGGTCGGCAATGATCCGATCGAAATGCGCCGTCGCCTCGACCTGCGCCGGATCGCTCGTCAGCGCCCCCCGGACGACGAGGTCGAGATAAGCCGAGCGGACGGGAGTTTGATCAGGAGGCATCGGGAGTTCCGGGACAACTCACTCACGGTGTCATTCCTGCGCAAGAAGGAACCTCCGTTCAAAACAGAGGCCCCCGCTTTCGCGGGGGTGACAATGCGCGCGTGAGGTGCGCGTAGAGGACACGAAAGGGCCGGTCACTGAGGACCGGCCCATATGCTTAGCGCGACATCGAGATCGCCTGGCCGCCGCCCATGGTGCCGATATAGCGGCCACCCGAGGGAGCGAGGAAGGCGGCGATATTGCCGTTATCATCATAAAGCTGGAGCTGGCTGCCAACCTGCTGCCAACCGGTGACCGAGGCAATCTGGGTCACGGTGCAGCCCGGCGCCGAAGCGCGATAATAGTTCGTGCCGGTCTTGGCAGTCATGGGGAGATTGAGCTGGCACGTGGTCGCGCCGGCCGTCACGGTCCAGACGCCTTCCGGACCTGCCGAGAAACCGGCAGTCGGCGCGCCGACATTGACGATGGAGCTGTTGGTGCCAAGGCCCGGCGCGGTCGTCGTGGCAGTTGCCGTGGTCATGGCCGGAGCGCCGCCGAGGACCGGGGTGCCGGAAAGGCCGGGCGCCGGCGTGCCTGTAGCGCCGATCGCCGGAAGCGTGCCCTGCTGCACACTCGAAGACTGGACCGGGGCCAGCTGCTGTGGCGGACGCACGACGTTGAGATTGGCGGTATTTGACTGACTGGTCGTGGAACAGGCGGCCAGCGCCAGTGCCGAGAGACCCAATCCGAATGCGGTGGTGGCTCCGCGCATCCAAACCTTCATTGGTGACTCCTGCCCGAAGGCTTAATGGAAGTTAACTCTTTAGGCGGCTTATTAACGCAAGCCCGCCAAGGGTTCAACGCCCGTCCCGCTGATAATACCTCGACTGTGTTCGTGGCTATTTTAGGTATCGGTGCGATTCATGTCCTTCAACAACTCCCCGACCAGAAGTGTTGCATCGGCAACCTCGGATTCCGGAACATCGATTCCCTCACCCTCTGGACCGAAGAGATTGGGCACCCCCGGCAGTCCGCCGTCGCCCGGCTCGAGCGGATGAAAGCCATGGGCTCTGAGCGCCACGCGGACAATTCGCGCTACATTGGCGTCGCGCACCTGCGCAATCGTCTCGAATTTCATGCCCACTCCTTTGACCTGCGACCCACTATCCCCAGCCAAATACACAGAATAAGTCAATTCTGAAGCCTGGGGCGCAAGTGCGATTGCCAAACCGTCACACAAATGTTGGATTCGGCCAAACCCCGTCACCGCAAGGTGATTTGCCCAAATCCAAGCCGGGGTCACACAAAAGGGCGTAGCCAGCCTCGGAGCCGCGATGGGCGCGTATATCATCCGCCGACTACTGCTGATGATTCCAACCATCTTCGGCATTATGGCCGTCTCTTTCGTGATCACCCAGTTTGCCCCGGGCGGACCAGTCGAACAGGCCCTGGCCAATATTTCCGGACAGAATGTCGATCTCGCCGAGCGCGTGACCGGTGGCGGGGAAGAGACGCTTTCCCAACCATCTGGCGATTCTCAACAGTCCGGCGGCACGTATCGCGGGCGGCAGGGGCTTTCACCCGAACTCGTCAGCCGCATCGAGCAGCAGTTCGGCTTCGACAAGCCCCCGCTTGAGCGCTTCTTTTCCATGATCTGGAATTACCTGCGCTTCGATTTCGGCGAGAGCTACTATCGCGACATTTCTGTCATCGATCTCGTTCTCGAAAAAATGCCGGTCTCGATCTCGCTCGGGCTCTGGATGACGCTCATCGCCTACGGCATCTCGATCCCCCTCGGTATCGCCAAGGCACGGCGTGACGGCTCCCGGTTCGACGTCTGGACCTCGACTGTGGTCATCGTCGGCTATGCGGTTCCCGGCTTTCTCGTGGCTATCGCGCTTGTCGTGCTCTTTGCCGGGGGCAGTTTCTGGCAGATTTTCCCGTTGCGCGGGCTCACCTCGCCCGGCTTTGCCAGCTTCCCGCTCTGGCGCCAGATCCTCGATTATTTCTGGCATCTGGTGCTGCCGATCACCGCCATGGGTCTTGGCGCTTTTGCTACCGCGACGCTGCTGACGAAGAACTCCTTTCTCGATGAAATCTCCAAGCAATATGTCGTCACTGCCCGCGCCAAGGGGCTGACGGAAAACCGCGTGCTCTACGGCCACGTCTTCCGCAATGCCATGATGCTGATCATCGCCAGCTTCCCCGGCGCCTTCATCGGCGCCTTTTTCGGCGGCTCGCTGCTCATCGAAACCATCTTCTCGCTCGATGGCCTCGGGCTCCTCGGCTTTGAATCGATCGCCACACGCGACTATCCGGTGGTTTTCGCCACGCTCTATATCTTCTCGCTCCTGGGGCTCGTCATCGGGCTGATTTCCGACCTTGCCTATATGTGGGTGGACCCGCGGCTCGACTTTGAAAGCCGCGACATATGAGCATGTCGCCGCTCAACCAGCGCCGCCTCGCCAATTTCCGCGCCAATCGGCGCGGCTGGTGGTCGCTCTGGATCTTTCTCGCGCTGTTCCTGCTGACGCTCGGCGCAGAACTCATCACCAACGATCGGCCGATCATCGTCTCCTATAAGGGCGAACTGCTGGTTCCTGCCTTTGTGACCTATCCCGAAGCAAAATTCGGCGGCTTTCTCGCGACGACGGACTATCGCCAACCGTTCATTGCCGATGAAATCGCTGCCAATGGATGGTCGATCTGGCCCCCGGTGCGCTTCAGCCACGACACCGTCGATGGCTACCTCCCCTCTTCCGGCACCAATCCGCCAAGCTGGATGCAGAGCTGGGATCAGTTCTGCTCGCGCTACCCGCAGGGCACCGCCGATCCTAATTGTCAACTCGGCAATTATCATTGGCTCGGCACCGACGACCGCGGCCGCGACGTGCTCGCGCGCCTCGTTTACGGCTTCCGCATTTCGGTCCTCTTCGGCCTGACACTGACCGTCTTCTCCTCGATCATCGGCGTCTTCGCTGGCGCCGTTCAGGGCTATTTCGGCGGCTGGATCGATCTCATCGCCCAGCGTGTCATCGAAATCTGGACCTCAGTCCCTTCGGTTTACCTGCTCCTGATCATTTCGAGCGTCATCGCCCCCAGCTTCTGGGTGCTGCTCGGCATCCTGCTGCTCTTCTCGTGGGTGGCGCTGGTCGGCATCGTCCGCGCCGAATTCCTGCGCGCCCGCAATTTCGAATATGTCAACGCGGCCCGCGCCCTTGGCGTCTCCAATGCCGTGATCATGTGGCGCCATCTCCTCCCCAACGCTATGGTCGCGACACTCACCTTCATGCCCTTCATTCTTTCGGGCTCGGTGACGACGCTGACCTCGCTCGACTTCCTTGGTTTCGGCCTCCCCATCGGCTCGCCCTCGCTCGGCGAACTGCTGGCCCAGGGCAAACGCAACCTCCAGGCCCCCTGGCTCGGGCTGACGGGCTTTTTCACCATCGCCATCATGATGACGCTGCTCGTCTTCATCGGCGAAGCCGTCCGCGACGCCTTCGATCCGCGAAAGACGTTCAAATGACGGCGCCCCTCCTTTCCGTCCGCGATCTCACCATCCGTTTCGGCGCCTTTGAGGCGGCGAAGACGGTCAGTTTTGATATCGCGCCGGGGGAAACTATGGCGCTGGTCGGGGAAAGCGGATCGGGCAAGTCGGTGACGGCGCTCTCCGTGCTCAAGCTGCTGCCGGCGTCTGCCCGCATCGAAGGGTTCATTGCTCTCGGCGCCCAGGACCTCACCAAGTCGACTGACGCTCAACTGCGCCAAGTGCGTGGCAACGATGTCGGGATGATCTTCCAGGAGCCGATGAGTTCGCTCAATCCGGTCCACACCATCGGCAAGCAGATCGGCGAAGTGCTGGCGGTGCATCAGGGTCTGCGCAAGACCGCGGCGCGCAAGCGCACGATCGAACTTCTCACTGAAGTCGGCATCCCGAGCCCTCAAAGCCGGCTCGACGATTATCCACATCAGCTCTCGGGCGGCCAGCGCCAGCGCGTCATGATCGCCATGGCGCTTGCCAACAATCCGAAGCTCCTCATTGCCGACGAGCCGACGACGGCACTCGACGTCACCGTACAGGCGCAGATCCTGACACTCTTGAAGAAGCTGCAGGCGCAGCACGGCATGGCGATGCTCTTCATCACCCATGACCTAACGATCGTGCGCAAGATCGCCGATCGGGTTTGTGTGATGACGGGCGGGGAGATCGTTGAAACCGGCCCGGTCGCCGAGATTTTCATCAAGCCGCAGCATCCTTACACGAGGAAGCTCCTCGCCGCCGCGCCCAAGGGCGCTCCGGTGCTTGCCAAGAGCGGCGCGCCTAAGCTGGTCGAGACCAAGGACTTGAAGGTGTGGTTCCCGATCAAGCGCGGGCTCCTGCGCAAAACGGTCGGGCATATTCGCGCCGTCGATGGCGTCGATGTCGCGATCCATCGCGGCGAAACGCTCGGCGTCGTCGGCGAAAGCGGCTCGGGCAAATCCTCGCTCGGCTATGCACTCCTCCGGCTCATTCCTTCGAAGGGCCGGATCGTGATGTTGGGGCAGGACATATCGGGCCGAACGGCCAAGGCCATGCGGCCGATGCGACGGCATATGCAGATCGTTTTCCAGGACCCTTTCGGCTCGCTGAGCCCGCGCATGTCGGTCGGCGAAATCGTCGAAGAGGGTCTAAAGGTCCATATGCCGAAACTCTCCGTAGCTGACCGCGAGGCGCGCGTCGTGGCGGTGCTTGGCGAAGTCGGGCTCGATCCGGCCTCGGCGAACCGCTATCCGCACGAATTTTCCGGCGGCCAGCGCCAGCGCATTGCAATCGCCCGCGCCCTTGTGCTCGAGCCCGACTTTCTCGTGCTCGACGAGCCGACCTCGGCGCTCGACATCTCGATCCAGGCGCAGGTCATCGATCTTCTCCGCGATGTGCAGCGCCGGCGCGACCTCACGTATCTCTTCATCAGCCATGACCTGCGCGTCGTAAAGGCGCTCGCCCATTCGCTGGTCGTCATGCGCAACGGCAAGATCGTCGAGGCGGGACCTGCCGCCGCCATCTTCGCCCGCCCGCATGATCCCTATACGCGCCAGTTGCTGGCTGCCGCCTTCGACATCGAAACCACCGCCGACGGGTTGTCCCCCGCCGATCAAAGCGACTAACCTCGTTGCAAACAGGGAGGAGCACGCCCCATGAAGCTCTCGACACTGCTCACCGCCGGACTTCTCGCCATCGGGCTTGCCGGCGCTGCCCACGCCCAGACCCCCACGGGCATCTGGGTGCATGCCGATAGTCTCACAGACACGCCCAAATATGGCGAGGGCTTTGCCCACTTCGATTATGTCAATGCCGATGCGCCCAAGGGCGGCACGGTGCGCCTCGGCGATCGTGGCGGCTTTGATACTTTCAACCCCATCCTGCCAAAGGGCGAAATCGCAAGCGGAGTGGGGCTCATCTACGAAACCCTGCTGACGCCGTCGCTCGATGAGGTGAACACCTCCTATGGGCTTCTCGCCGAAGCCATGAAGGTTGCCGACGATTATGGCGCGGTGACCTTCCGCATGGACCCCGATGCCGAATGGCACGATGGCGAGCCGGTGACGGCCGAGGACGTCGTCTGGTCCTTCGAAAGGTCGATCGAACTGAGCCCCGTTTATGCCCAATATTATGCCAACATCACCAAGGCCGAAGTGACCGCGCCCGGCGAAGTAACCTTCACCTTCGACATGACCGGTAATCGCGAACTGCCCCATATCCTGGGCCAGCTCATGGTCATGCCGCAGCACTGGTGGGAGGGCACCGACGCCAAGGGCAATAAGCGCAGCCTGGGTGAATCGACGCTGGAGCCGCCGCTCGGCTCCGGCCCCTATGAGATCGCAAGCTTCGAAGCCGGCCGCTCGATCACATATAAACGCGTCGAGAACTATTGGGCAAAGGACCATCCGACCCAGATCGGCGCGAACAATTTCAATGAAATCCGCTACGAATATTTCCTCGACGAAGCCGTCTGGTTCGAGGCCTTCAAGGGCGACCAGTTCGACTTCTGGAACGAATATACTGCCCGCCGCTGGGCCACCGGCTTCGATTTTCCCGCTGTTGCCGACGGCCGGGTGATCAAGGAGGAATTCCCGCAGGATTATAACGGCCGCGGGGAAATGGTCGGTTTTGTCCCGAACCTGCGCCGCGAAAAGTTCCAGGACCAACGCGTGCGCGAGGCGCTGAACTTCGCCTTCGATTTCGAAGAGCTCAACAACACGATCTTCTATAACCAGTATGAGCGCATCAACTCATACTTCTTCGGCCTGCCCTTTGCCGCCAAGGGCGAGCCGCAGGGCGAGGTCGTCGACATCCTCGACAGCGTGCGCGACGACGTGCCCCAAGCCGCGTTCGGGCCGATCCCGGTCAATCCGGTCAGCGGCGATCCGACCAAGCTGCGTGAAAACCTGCGCCAGGCGCTGACCCTTCTCACGCAGGCGGGCTACACGCTCAACGGTTCGCAACTGGTCGATGCCAATGGCCAGCAGCTCTCATTCGAAATCCTGATGCACCAGCCGACGCTCGAAGCCATTGCCGCCAATTTCCAAAAGAATCTGGCGCTGATCGGTGTCCGCGTCGACATCCGCATGGTCGACACGCCCCAATATATCAACCGGCTGCGCAGCTTCGACTATGACATGATCTATGGAGGCTGGACCCAGTCCTATTCGCCAGGCAACGAACAGCGCTTCTTCTTCGGTTCCTCGAGCGCCACTGAAGAGGGCTCGCGCAACTATGCAGGCATAGCCGATCCTGCCATCGATGCGCTGATCGACAAGCTTGTCGCCACTGGAGACCGAGACACCCAGCTCGCCGTAACCGAAGCCCTCGACCGCGTGCTGCTCTCGCACCACTATGTGGTGCCGGGATATGCGCTACGCTACTCACGCACCGCACGTTGGGACCGTTTCAGCCATCCAGAGACACTGCCAGAATTTGCCAATGGCTTTCCCACCATCTGGTGGTGGGATGCCGAAAAAGCCGCAAAGACGGGCGGCGCGAGCTGATAAAGGCAGGGGCTACTTCAGACGCCTCAGCGTTCGTCACCACCCGGCTTATCCGGGTGGTCCATTTCTCAGCGATCTGGATTGCCCGTACAAGCCGGGCGATGACGACGGAATGATATCGGGGTCTACCCGTTATGCGGGGTTGCGCGCCACAAGATCGACAAGCGAAGACATGCCGACATGGCGCGAACCCTCGGCAATTTCGCTGTCGTGCTCGCGCAGGTGCAAAATGTCCATGCCAGCGAATTTCTCGGCCAGCAGCGCCTTGGTATAAAGGTTCTCGATCTGGCTCGGCCCACCGGTCTTGTACTCAAGCTGGCGGACACCGTACCCTTCGATGATGAGCAGGCCGCCTGGCTTCAGCGTCTTCCGGAGGCCCGCAAAGATTTCGTCGCGCAGTGCCGGCCCGGCGAACTGGAAAAAAATGCCAACCACGACATCGAACTGCATGGACGGCCAGTCAAAGGCCGAGATGTCTTGAAGCTTCGTTTCGAGCGAAACCCCGCGCTTTTGGGAAAGCCGCTTGGCCTTTTCCTGCCCAACGGGGGAAGCATCGAGCGAGAGCACATCGAGCCCCTGCTCGGCCAGCCAGACGCCGTTGCGACCTTCGCCATCAGCAATCGCCAGGGCCTTGCCCGCTGAAGGCAAGAGCGGCTTTTGCGCCGCCAGAAAGGCGTTGGGTTCTTCCCCGAAGAGATAGTCGGGCGTGCTGTAGCGCTCGTCCCAATAGCTCATCAATAGTCCTGTTCGTAAAACACACCGACGCTTGAATTGCCGTCCTGCCCCGCCGCGCCGCGCACGACGAGACCGTCAGTGACATCGAGGTTTATCGTCACCTTTGATTGCCCGTTCGCGCCGGCGGTCACGCCGAGATAAACGTTGTCCTGGAGGTAGGTGCCGGCCTGCACCCCGACATTGCCCTGGGCATCGGTGACGACATCGAGATCGGCGAGACCTGCTGCACCGCGCAGATCGTTGACGAGTCCCCCGCCCCCACCGCCGACGAGTTCAGCTGCCGCTCCGGCAAGCTGGGCCAGCTGCAGCGGGCTCAATTCGCCCATCGAGCGCTTGAAGATCAGACGGCTCAAGACTTCGTCCTGCGGCAAAACCGGGTTGGAACTGAAGCTGACGTCCGGCGCCGAAGCGCGGCCCGAAATGGTTACGAATACCGTGATGTTCTCGCCCTCGGTCCGGGCCAGGAAATAGAGCTGCGGATCGAGATCGCCGACCAGCGTCACCGTACCGGTCTCGAAGTCGAGCCGCTGGCCGAGCACCGAGAGGCGCCCGCGCTCGAGCGAGAAGGCGCCGACCGGCTGGATATTGTTGATCGGCCCGGCAAGCCGCACCGAGCCGCCCACTTCCGCATCGAGCCCGCGGCCACGGATGAAGATCTGGTTCGGGGCATTGACCGTCACGTCGAGCAGGAGCCCGGGCGAACGCGTTTGCGGGATCGGCGCACCGCCTGAATCGATCTTGGCGCGTTGCAGCGTCTGACTGACGGCGGGCGGGGTATTGATATGTTCGACATCGATCAGTTGCGCGCCACCACCGAGCCCTTCTGGCACGGTGATATTGGCATTTTCGATATTGAGCGTGCCGCCGAGCAAGGGCGTGCCGAGGATATTGCCGGTCAGCGTCAACCCACCCGAGACCGTCGCGACGAAAATTTCGCCATCCGAATAGCGCGCAGAGTTGAGCGCCACGTTGAGATCGGCCGGGAACTGCCCGGTAAGCCCGATGGTGCCTGAGGCCGTCACCGACCCACCGCTCGAAAGGGATGCCGAAAGGCTTTCGATCCGCGCCTGGGTACCGGCAAGGCTGGCCCGGCCGGTGATACCGGCGAGGCGCAGGTTGAGTTCGGGATCGACATAGCCTGCGCCATTCACCGACACCGTACCGCCAAACTGCGGGGCTGCGAGACTTCCAGAAACCTGCGCGTCAAAATTGGCCGTGCCCGACAATTGCCCGCCCCGATCGGCAACGAAGCGATTGGCAAGCGCGAGTGGCGCCGAACCATTGAGCGTCAGGGACAGACCACCGCCCGTAAGCGGCACGCGACCCGAGCCGGCAACAGAGAGACCGCCCGCGCCATTGGCTGCCAGACGATCGAGCGCTACCGCGCCGCCGGCAAAGCTGCCCGACGCCGAAACCGCCACTGGTGCAATACCGAAAGGTTGGATCGCTGCCGCATTGATGCCGGCGCCCCGCGCCTCAAAGCGCACTTGCGGGTCACTCGCCGAGCCCGAAATCGTGGCGCGTCCATCAAGCGTACCCGCCAGCCCAAGGCTTGGCACGATGGTATTGGCGATCGAGAGCGGCAGGCTAGCAATGTCGACGACCATATCGAGGTCATTGCCGGCCGTGCCCGTCGCCGTGATGCTGCCGCTACCGACATCAAAGCGCAGCGCGTCGAGGGCGACGCTGTTGCCGCGAACGACGAGCGCTGCCGGATTGGACAGCCGAGCCGCAATCGCCCCCTGGGTCAGGTTTGCCCGATCAAGCGCGACGCGATAGCCACCATCGACCGGGGATAAAGCACCGGCAAGATCGACACGCGTGCCCGTACCGAGCGCGGCTTCGCCGTCAAAGTTCGTCGTATCGCCGCTCTGGCTGGCGCGGGCGTTGAGCGAGGTAACGGTTGTGCCAGCAGCAACGATGTCACTGGCCGAAACGGTGCCGTTCGCTGCCGGCACGCCGAAGAGATCGCTGACCGTGCCCGCGATCTCGGCTCGCCCCACGGCGATGTCGTTGATGCGCAGGTCGGTGGAATTTGCAGTGAGGCCAACCTGCTGCGTGCCATCGACCGGCGTCAGCTCGAGCGCGGCATTGAGGCTGCCGGAAGCCTCCGTCAGCGCCAAAGCTGCGGCAAGCGAGATATCCGGAGCGACGACATCCAGGCGACCCGTCAGCAATTGCGTTTCGACGGCGCGGTTAACCGAGCCGAAAATCCGCGTGCCGGCGATTTCGAAACTGAGATCATTGAGCGCCTGCTGCACTTGATCGACAGCGATCTGCGATCCGAGCGTGGCCCGATAACCGTCCAGCATCGCCTCGCCATCGACGCTGCCGGTGACGCGACCGGACAGGACGTCGAGATCGAGCCCCAGGCGCGCATCGCGCAGGCCCCGGCCGGCGAGGGTGCCACTGGCGACATTGGCATCGAGCGCCAGCACCACCGGCGCCTCGGCGCTCGTCGATTTGGCCGTGCCGCGCACAGTGAGTGCACCGGATGCTTCAGGGGTAAGGAGGCCAAGATCGCTGAGATTGAGCGCGACGGCAAAATTCGCTTCTGCCGTGCCGTAAACGCCATCGGCGCTGAACTGCACCTGCGGATTGGTGATGGCGAAATCGTCAGCGACGATCCCCGCCTCGGTGCGAGCGAGGCGCCCGGACAGCGCCACATCACCGGCCAGCAAGGCATCGGCCGTCGTATCGTCGATCGTCAGATTGGTGCCCGAGCCATCGAACGTAAGGTCGAAGCCGCCGCCGATAAAGGCCAGCGTGCCTTCGGCGTCGAGCGACAGCCGACCTGTCAATTCGCGTCCGGCAAGACCGGAAAACGGCGCGATATTGTCCGTCTGAAGCCCAATGCGGCCGCGGAAACCCGAGGCATCGACATTCCCGGAAAGGCCTGCGGTCAGCGCCTCGCCGACAACACGCAACTGCGCCAATTCGATCGTTTGGCCGGCGCTCCAGAGACCGGCAAGACCTATGCCCACCGAATCGCCGAGCGCTGCCATCACAGCCTTGTCGCCCGAAATGCCCGAAATCGACCCGTCGCCGTTGAAGGTGACCATGCGGGTCGCGGGATCGGAAAGGTTGCTGGCAACACCCGTCAGCGCCATTCCAACATCGGTCGCTGCGAAATCGGCGGTCGCCAAGTCCTTGATGCCGAGATTGGCGTGCCAATCCTCCGAACTGCCTTCGCCGAAATCCACCGTAAGCTGCGCCGAGCGCACCTGCGGATTGCCGCCCGCCGGCAGCGTGACCAGCCCACCTGCCGGATCGGCGATGCTGGCCGTCAAGTCGAGGCGCGACAGGAAATTATCCGGCGTCGTCGCCGCGCTGGCTTCGAGCGCAAGCTGGCCGCCGGTCAGCGTCAGATTGGTCAGATCGACGCCGCCAGCACTCCGCACCAGAGCATCGGCCGAGAGACGGGTATCCGCGCCGAAAAACGGGCGGTACTGCTCGGCAACGAGGGTCGAAAGCGGCCCGCCGACATCGGCGTTAAAGGCCAAGCCGTCCGCCGTCTGGGTCAGGGTCGATCCGCCCGAAAGCACGGTCTGCCCATTGGCGAGAAGATTAAGATCGGCGCGCAGGTCCGCTACCGGCCCCTTCCCGGCCAGCGTCAGCTGCATGGCCGGGCGCCCCTCGATGCTGAGGAGATTGGCGAGCACGCCGTTTTCCGGCTCATTGAGGTCGAGGTTGAGATCGATCTCATTGCTGGCTTGCGTATAGGTGACGTCGAGATCGAGCGTACCGCCGGGCCCGTCAAGCCGTACGATATCGAGCGTCGTATCGAGATTGCCGCCTTCGAGCTTGAGATTACCGGCAAGCGAGATTTCCGAGCCCAGCCCGAAGACGCTTTCGCCGAACGTCACTTTGGGAATGGAAAGCTCACCGAGCTCGATCGCGACTGGAAATTCGGGCACCGAAAAGCTACCCGCTTCCGGCGGCGGCAGATCGACGCCTTCGGCGGGAATGGCGTTGCGGATATATTCGATGGAATCCGCCTTCAGCGAATTGACCTGCAGCCGGCCGGTGAACAGGGCCGCCTGGCTCCAGTTGAGGCTCGCATTATTGACCCGCAGCCAGACGCCTTGTTGGTCGGAAATGGTGATCTCGCGGATCGACACGTCCGACCCCAGCGCACCATCGATATTGGAAAGGCTGATTTGCCGCTCGGGCGTCGACAGCCGGTCCTGAACGAAACTGGTGAGCCAGTCCTTCTGCTCCTCTTCGGACCCATCCTGCGCCAAAAGGGTCGCGGGAATAGCCGTCATCGGCACCAGGATGAGGCCGACAAAGGCAAGCCGGCGATGCGTGCGAGACCAAGCCATCAGAATGCCTGCCCAATGCCGGCATAGATGGCATAATCAGGGTCGCCTGCCCGTTTGTTGAGCGGAATGGCCAGATCGAGCCGCAGCGGCCCGAGCCCGGTATAATAGCGCGCGCCGATACCGGCGCCGAGCCGCAGGTCTTCAAGGCCCGGGAATTTATCCGCCGCCACATAGCCGCCATCGATGAAGCCGACGACACCGATGCTCTCGGTCACCTTGGCGCGTGCTTCAAGCGAGCCTTCGAGCAGATAGCGACCACCGGTGACCTGACCATTGCCATTGTCCACGCCGATCGACTTGTAGCCATAGCCGCGAACAGAACCACCGCCGCCGGCAAAGAACAGTTTGTCGGGCGGAATTTCATTGAGGCCGGGCCCAAGCAGCGCGCCCGCCTTGATGCGGCCGGCAAGCACGAACTGATCGTCTTGGGAAAAGCCGAAATAAGTCCGTGCTTCGGCCGTCAGGCGCAGGCCCATCTTGCCGAAGGAGAAGTCGTAATAAGGTTCCGCCATGCCCGAGGCATAAATTCCTTCGGTCGGATCAACCGTGCTGTCGCGTCCGTCAAATGTCGCTCCGGCATAAACACCGAGCGTCGAGAAGTCGCGGGTCCCAAAAACGTCGTCGAAGCGCGCGCGTTTGTAGCTCGCTCCGCCCTCGAGCGTCAGCTGGTCGGAAAGGTAATGGGTCAGGCCAACGCGGCCGATGGCCGAGGTTTCGGTATAGGTGGGATAGATCGTCCGCTCGGCCGAAATAGCGGCGACGAGATCGGTGTCGGGGGTCAGGAAGCCGGGCTTGGTGAAAGTACCGCCGAAGAAATAGTCGAATTGCGCCGTATCGACAGGCCAGGCGATGCTCGCCACGCGCGCATCGAGCCGCAGCCGCTCGGCTTGCCCGAAAAGATTGCGCCAGAGGTGATAGCCTTCGAGGCCGAGCCCGTCGACGGTTGAGAAACTGGCGCCGGCCCCGAAGCGCCGGCCTGGCAGTTCTTCGACAATCAACTGATAGGGCAAGAGGCCGTCGGCGCCGATATCCTGCGCCGCCTGGAACCGCGCCGCGCGAAACACTTCAAGCCGGTCGAGCCGCTTCTGTGCCCGCTCGATGTCATCAGGATCATATTCCTGGCCGACGGCAAGCCCGGTCTGCTGGCGGACGAATTCGGGATTCATCCGATCCGCACCAGTCACCGTGATATCGCCGAAAGCGGCTAGGCGACCGGGATTAACGGTAATGGTAACATCGACCGTTTGGCGCGCATGGTCGGCGATGACCTCGCGATTGACCACTTCCGCCTTGGCGTAGCCTTGCTGCTGCCAGGCCTGTACCGCAAGTTGCTCGGCGGCAATAATCACCGAGGAGCGCGCGATCTGTCCCGCGCCATAGCCCCGCATGACCGGCAGCTCGACTTCATCGCCGGGATCACTGGTCAACGGCGCCTGATTGACGATGGCGACATTGTTGAAGGTGAAGAGCGGTCCAGCACTTACCGCGATCGTGACATCGACCGGATCTGGTAAATTGACGTCGGGCGCGAGGTTGGCCGCTTCGACGCCACCGATACGAATGCTGACGGCCGCGCCATAATGGCCCTCATTATAGAGTGCCGCGACGATGCGCCGATAATCGCCCCGCGCCTTGGCGATGAGCCCGGCCGCACCGGAAGCTGGTTCCGATTCGTCGGCGATGAGCGAAGAGGCATTGCGCGCCGCAGTTTCCACCGCACCGGTTTCGCTCGAAGAAAAGGTAACGGTATAGGGTTGGGGATCGGCGATGACGGACTCCTCGGTCTCGTCCTCGAAGAACTTCATGCCAAAGATTTCAAAACCATAGGCCGGCCCGACCGCTGCGGACAACGTGGCCGCGGCGATGCACAAGGCGCCAATACTCAATACCCAACGCGCGCTTTGCAGTGAACCAGTTCCCGACCGTTACGCTTCAACCAATAGGCGGAAGCTGAGAATAAAGGGGCGGCAGGAAAGATTGGGTTAACCCTCCGCCGCATGCCCAAGGGGCGATGCGTTCACGGCGACTTTAGTGCCGCATTGCGACGCGGGGCAAGCGCCGGGCACGAATTTGGTGGTGCGAAAGGCGGATGCGTGGCCGATCGGCAACGCTATCAATCAGCGGTCGCCGCTATGCGATGCCCCTCGTCTGTTGACGCCAGCACGTCCGCCGGTCCACCCTGCACCCCTCCCCTTCGACCATTCCTCCAGGACCGAAAAATGTACCAGCTGCTCGATCCCAGCCGCTTTGTCGTCTTCATCACCGGCGCCACCTCCGGCTTCGGCGAGGCCGCAGCCCGCCGCTATGTTGCCGCCGGCGGCAAGGTGATCGCAACCGGCCGGCGCGAGGATCGACTGAAAAAGCTGCAGGCCGAACTCGGCCCCGACAATTGCCACGTCATCGCCCTCGACGTGCAGGATCGCGCCGCCATGGAAAAGGCGATCGCCGAACTTCCTGCGCCTTTCGATGCGGTCAACATCGTCCTTGCCAATGCCGGTCTCGCCCTTGGCCTGCAGCCAGCGGCCGAAGCCAATCTCGATGATTGGCAGACCATGATCGACACCAATGTCTCGGGCCTCGTCTACACAGTCCGTCTGCTGCTGCCGGGTCTTATCGCCCGCGGCGGCGGCCATGTCGTGACCCTCGGCTCGGTGGCCGGCGAATATGCCTATCCCGGCGGCTCGGTCTATGGCGCGACCAAGGCTTTCGTTAAGCAGTTCGCGCTCAACCTGCGCTCAGACCTCCAGGGCAAGAAGGTTCGCGTCACCAATATCGAACCGGGCCTGACCGAAACCGAATTTTCACTCGTCCGCTTCAAGGGTGACGAGAGCAAGGCCTCTGCGCCCTATTCCAAGACCCAGGCCATGAATGCCGACGACATTGCCGAAAGCATCTTTTGGGCAACGACTCTGCCGGCGCACGTCAATGTCAACAAGATCGAACTGATGGCAACAACGCAGGCGATCGGGGCCTTTGATATTTACCGGGAAGATTGAGCTTCCTCTGTATTTTCCACAAGCTCGATGCCCACTTTCCCCCTTGATGGGGGAGGCCGGGAGGGGCTGACGGGAGCCACCCAAACATTGGGCGGAGAGACGTGACCACCCCCTCCTAGCCTCCCCCATCAAGGGGGAGGTATCGCGCCGGTGGCTCACCAATATCACGCCAGTCCCAAAAACCGCACTGTATCCGGATCGAGCGGTATCCCCTCTGCCCTCCGCTTATCCATCTCCGCCCATTCCCGATCCCCCGGCGCCATCACGCGCCCACCTTCGCGCACCGGCGATCCGCGGAGGCTCTCGAGATACCTCCCGATGGCGCGCAAAAATACGTCGCGCCCAGCGAACTTGTCCGGATCGATGACCAAAACGAAATGCCCCATATTACGGGGTGTCGAAATATCGTCCCCGCCATACATCGGGATGAAATCACCATCGAGCGTCGTCCCGGTCAGTAGCGCTGAAAACAGCGTCGCCACCCCTGCCAGCGCCGCGCCCTTGTAGCCATAATCCACCCCGCCAAGCGGCAGCAGCATGTCCGCCTCATGCGGATCGGTCGTCGGTTGCCCATCCGGCGTTGCCGCGACGCCTTCCGGCAAGTCCTTGTCCAGTGAGCGATGCAGCAGGACGCGGTTGAGCGGAATGGACGACGTCGCCATGTCGAGCAGCCACGGCCTGCCCTCCGGCACCGGCGCGGCGAAGGCCAGCGGGTTAGTGCCGTGGAATTTTTGCGCCCCATCGAACAGGGCCACCATGGAATCGGTATTGGTGGTGGCAAAGGTGACAAACCCCTCCTCCGCACCTGCCAGTGCGTAGGCGCCCGCCGCCCCGAAATGCGAGGAATGCTGGATGCCGACAGCCCCGACACCAGCCTCGCGCGCCAAGTCGATCCCAACCTCGACCGCCTTATAGGCCGCATAGTGCCCGAGCCCATCATCGGCATGGATCAGCGCGCTCCCCGCCCCGCGCTTGGCGACCTTCAACTGCGGATTCTTGTTGAGCCGCCCACCGCCCAGCATCTTGCAATAGTGTCCGGTCAACCTGACGCCATGGCTATCGACGCCGACCAGCGAGGCATGGAGCATCGCCTTGACAGCAGCTGCCCGTGACGCTTCGCTTGCGCCAGCCTCGGCCAACCGCAGATCGACTTGGCTTCGAACTAGGTCTTGAGCAAAGCGCGGCGAAATATCATCAGTCATTGGTCTCTCCCTCACCCCGTTTTAGTCACCGCATCCAAGACACGAAAGCCGAAACGTCCCCTATCGTCATCGCCCCACTTGTTCGGGCAATCCACATCTCCGCGCGAACCGGGATATCGCATGGATCACCGGGACAGGCCCGGTGATGACGCAGGCGGGGAATACGATGGGGCTGCCCAATCCTTAACCGCCCATCCCTCTCCGCACTTTTTCTTGGCACGTCGACCCGAGGTCGCTATTCTCGCCCCAACCTCGAAAGCACGCCCATGCCCAAAGCCCCAGACCCCATCACCCGCGATCTCTGGCACGTCGTTGCCGCCACCGACGAGCTCAAGATCGGCCTCATCGAAACGACGCTCCTCCTCGATCGCCGCCTCGCCATGACGCGCGGGCTCGATGGCGAGCCGGTTGTCTGGTTCGCGACTGACGAGGAAAACGGCGATGATATTGACGCCGACAGCGTGCTCGATCGTCTGCCCGTCAAAACCGCCTATGGCTATACCTGGACCTGCCTCGGCACGCCGTCGGCTGAACTCTTCCCGATCCCTGAATTCGCCGAAGCTGACCGCGTGAATATGAGCTGCGGCTCCATAGGCATTCACGTTTCCGCCCCCCGCGCCGTCGAAAATTTCCTCGACATGGGCCACTTCCCATACGTCCACACCGACATCCTCGGCTCCGAGCCGCACACCGAGGTCAAGGAATACGACGTCGAAGTCTCCGAAGAGCGCGACGAAGTGCTGGCCACCAAGTGCAAATTCATGCAGCCGCGCGCAGCCAAATCGGCGACCCAGGCCATGGAAGTCGAATACGTCTATCGCGTGCCGCATCCCTTCTGCTCGGTGCTCTATAAATCCTGCCCCGAGGACGAAAGCCGCCGCGATGTCATCGGCATTTTCCTCCAGCCCATGACCGAGGAAACCTGCCGCGCGCATCTTCTCCAATCGATGATCGATTCGACCTCGACCATCACCGACCTGCGCCGCTTCCAGCAGACCATCTTTGGCCAGGACAAGCCGATCCTCGAAAATCAATACCCCAAGAAACTGCCGCTCGACCCGCGCGCCGAAACGCCGATCCGCGCCGATAAGTCGGCTATCGCCTATCGCCGCTGGCTGAGCCAGAAGGGCATTACCTACGGCGTAATCCCGCAGGCGAGCTGATCGCCAAACGACGGCGAGCAAAAAACGAAACACCCCGTACGCCAGGGTGGCAATCGTGACCAATAATTTCGATCGTGGCGCGATCCTCAAACTTTTGGATCTGATCGACAATGCCCCTCAGTCTATCCGACCCCACCTGGTATCCCATCGCCTCGAGCGAGGACCTGCCCTTCCGCCATGTCTATCATGGCCAGTTGCTGGGCCGCGAATTGGCCGTCTGGCGGGCTGACGATGGCAATGTCAACGCCTGGGAAAACCGCTGTCTTCATCGCGGCGTGCGTCTCTCCATCGGCATCAACGAGGGCCAGGAGCTGAAATGCCAGTATCACGGCTGGCGCTATGCCAACCGCTCGGCCGGCTGCACCTATATTCCGGCCCACCCGGCAGATGCCCCCGCCCGCCGCATCGAAAACCGTAAATATCCCGTCCGAGAAGCTTTTGGGCTCGTCTGGTCCGCCGCGAACGACGACCAACGCTTCGCCCCCTTCCCCGGCGCCGAGGGCCACGATTGGTTCGCGCTGCGCCCCGTGCCAGTCAATGCCACGCCCGAAGACGTCCTCGCCGGCCTCTCCCGCCTCGCGCCCGACGATCAGTCCGTCGAATTCATCCCCGGCCGCGCCGTCACGCTCGGCAGCGCCCGTTTCTTCGTCCAGCCCGTCGACGCTGCCCGCTCGGTGATCCGCGGCATACTGCCGGAAAAGCCGGCCGACGAGATCGCGACCCTGCGCTACTATAACGAGCAACTGACCAAGCTGCGCGACAGCCTCGAACGCGCCGCGGCGAAAAAGCCCGCGCCCGAGCCGCTGCAGCCGGTCTTTGAAAAAGTCTCGGTCGAACTCTCGACCATGCCCGACATTGCCGTGCCGCGCGGCAATACCTTCCCGGTCGTCGTCAAACGCAAGTGGCAGTCCGCCGATGGCGTCATCGGCTTCGAACTCGCCGACCGCGATGGCAAGCATCTGCCGACCTTCCAGCCCGGCGCCCATATCGATGTGCACCTGCCCAATGGCCTCGTGCGCCAATATTCGCTGACCAACGGTCCCGGCGACCTGATGCGCTACACCATCGGCGTCAAGGCCGAGAGCGCGTCCAAGGGCGGCTCAAAAGTCCTGGTCGAAACCGTCCGCGAGGGCGACGTGCTTGCCATATCCGAGCCGCGCAACAATTTCCCGCTCCGCCGCGACGCCACCCGCACCGTGCTCATCGCCGCCGGCATAGGCATCACGCCGCTCCTTTCCATGGCGCGTTTCCTCGACAAGTCGAGCCTCAACTACGAGCTGCACTATTTCGCCCGCGCCAGCCAAACCATGGCCTTTTCGAGCGAACTCGATGTGCTCCACGGCCGCGTCGACCGCCACATCGGCTTCACGCGCGAAGCCATCAAGGCCAAGGTCGCCGAGGTGCTCGGGCCTTACCAGTTCGCCAACCACGTCTATATCTGCGGCCCCGGCGCCATGCTCGAAATGGTGCAGGCAACCGCAGCCGCGCTCGGCTGGCCCGATGACGCCGTGCATTTTGAATATTTCCAGAACGACAAGGTCATCGACGCCTCCTCGGCCTTCGATGTCGAGCTCGCCCGCTCAGCCCTAACGCTCCACGTCCCGGCCGGGCGCACGATCCTGCAAACCATGCGCGAGGCTGGCCTGACCGTCCCGTCGTCCTGCGAGCAAGGCGCCTGCGGCACCTGCCTCACCGGCGTCATCGAGGGCGAGGTCGATCACCAGGACGTCTATCTCAACAAGACCGAGAAAGCCTCGAACACCTGCATGATGACCTGCGTCAGCCGCGCGAAGTCTGGCCGCCTGGTTCTGGATATCTGATAATGACCATAACGCTTTACGACTTCGAGCTCTCGGGCAACTGCTACAAGCTGCGGTTGCTGATGAACATTCTCAACGTGCCCTATGCGATTCATCCGGTTGATTTTTTCCCCGGTCGTGAACACAAGGCCGACTGGTTCCTGCGCCTCAATCCCTTCGGCCAACTGCCGGTGCTGAAAGACGACGATCTTGTCCTGTCGGACTCCGGCGCGATCCTCGCTTACCTCGCCAAGAAGTACGACACATCGGGCCAATGGTTTCCCGATGATCCGGCTGTCACCGCCGAAATCCTCCGCTGGCATGCGGTTGCCGATGACATCAGCGCGACCTCTTCGGCGGCGCGCCTCGCGCTCGGCTACAGCTATCCCTTCGATATCGAGAAAAGCCAAAAGGGCGCACATCGCATCTTCCGCATTCTCGACGAACATCTCTGGTTCGGCGAAAAAGCCGGCCGCGACTGGCTCTGCGCACCGGCCCATCCGACTACGGCCGACATCGCCTGCTTCCCCTATGTCATGCTATCGGAAGAAGGCGGCATCTCCCGCCAGGATTATCCGGCCCTCCGCCGCTGGACCGACCGCGTCCGCCGCATACCGGGGTTCATGGTGATGTCGGGAATTTTTCCAGCAGGCCCCGCCAAGACCTGAGCCGGCAATTATGCCGGATGATCGACACAGGTAGTTAAACATTATACTATGTTAATGTTTTCGGCCCCGTTCTGGATTTTTGATTAATGTTGAGGCTGTTCGGTCAGGTTATTCTGGACCTTGACCCAACCATTGCCAGACCACCCATCAAGGCCTTTGCTCTGTTGGCGATGCTCGCTCTGGCCCCGAAGGGGTCGCTGGAGCGGGCAACGGTAGCCACAAATCTTTGGGATGGCGACAAGGCCAGCGCGCTCGGCAATCTGCGTGTCCTACTGACAGGCCTCAAGAAATACGAAGCGCCCGACATGCGTCTGCTGCGCTGGGATGCCCGCCGTATCTGGCGCGATGCCACCTGTCTGCCGTCCGACGTCGACGCTTTTCTCGGTCTCGGCGAGGTCGAAAAGGCGCCGCAGCTCAAGACGATACAAAGTCTTTATCGCGGCGATTTGCTAGAGGGGGCAGAAATTCGAGGTGGCGAAGGCTTTGAGGCCTGGCTCGCCCATGCGCGCGCGGAAATTGGCGCGAGATATCGCGATCTGGTCCTCCGGGCTCAGGCAGCTTCCGATCCCGCCGAAGCGCGCGCCGCCTTGCTCCGCCTCTCCCGCCAGTTTCCGTTCGACGAGCAGGTCGAGCGCGCGCTCTTGATGCGGACCGCCCAGAGCGATGGTCCGGCCGCGGTCTCCCACGAGTTCGAAGAGTTCTCCAGCCGTCTCATGAGCGAGCTCGACGTGACCCCGCAGCTCGAAACCCGGGCTCTGGTCATGCAGCTTCTCGGCAAACCGGTGGGAGCCGAAGCCTGGCGCCCAATAATCGACGAACTGCCCGTGCCGCAGAGCAGCCTGCCGCGCGTCCTGGTCCTTGCGCCCGAGGAAAACCGTCCGTCCGCGTTCAATGCCGCCCTGCCGCCGCTCATCGACGACATCACCATCGGCCTTTGCAAGCAGCGCACCTTCCAGGTGTTTGCGCCCCATACGGCCCGGCAATTGGCCAAGGGGTTCGGCTCCGCCAATCTGGCGGCCTATGGCACCGATTATGTCTTTGCCGCCCGTATTCTCTCATCCGATGGCGATGCCTTCCGACTTGGCGTCAGCCTTACCCGGCTCAGCACCCATCAGGTGCTCTTCGGCGACGATTTCCGCCTTTCGGCCACGTCCATGTCGCGTGGCTATAGCGACATCGTCGCCGCCATCGTCCGCGGCGTCAGCGGTTCGATCGAAACGAGTGAACTCAAAACGTTTCGGCGCACCGGCAATGCCTCGGCCTATGTCCACTATCTGCTGGGGCTCGAACACCTAAATACGCTCGATCTGCCGACCGTGCGCAAGGCGCGCAAGTCCTTCCGCCGCGCCGCCGAACTCGATGCCAATTTTGCCCCGGCCCTCGCTATGATGTCGCGCACGCTTTCTCTCGAATGGCTGTTGCTTGGCCGGCAAGAGGCAGACCTCCTCGATCAGGCCTGGGATTTCGGCGAGCAGGCTGTCGCCATCGATCCGCTTGAGCCGAGCGGCCTTCGCGAACTGGGCAATGTCGCTGTCTATCGCCACGATCTCGACGAAGGGCTTGATCACCTGACAGCGGCGCTCAATCGGGCCCCGCACCACGCCGACCTGCTACAGAATTACGCCGATACGCTGGTCCACAATTCTGAAGCGGCAAAGGCGAAGCCATTCATCCGCTCGGCGCTTGAGCTCAATCCGCTCCCGCCGGACGAATATTACTGGATCGCTGCCACTGTCGAATTCTTCGTCGACAATTATGACGAAGCGCTGCAGCTGCTCTGGAAGATGAAGAACCCCGATCCCGCAGCGCGCTTCGTGGCCGCCGTTGCCGCCAAGGCCGGCGATGCCGAGACCGCCCGGATCTATCGCAACAAGCTCTTGCAGCGTCAGCCCGAGTTCAGGCTCGACCAATGGCGCAAGCTCATGCCGCTTCGGAACGAAGCCGACCGGGAAAAATATCTCGATGCCATGCGCCTTGCGGGCTTTACCTAGTAGTAGTTTCCTTGCGGTGATTACGTTCGCCAAATCCGGCCGCTAGCGCGACCCTCTCCATGTTCCCTTAAACCTGGAGAGTGCCATGAACTTCGTCGTTTCCCCCAGCTCAGACGGCTCGACCGTCACCGTCCGCAATCCTGCCACCGGCAAGTCGGAAGTCGTGCAGCTCAAGCAGCGCGCCCGCCGCCACACCACGGTCAATGTGACCCCGGCTGCCGCGCCCGCCGCTTGCATCTTCTGCTCGCTCGTCGCTGCCTGATCGCGAGAGGGGCGCCTGCCGTGCTGACTTCTGATCACCTCGATCGGGTTGCTCCCCTGCAGGCGACCCTCGCCGCCGTCAAGGCAAAGTTCCCCGAGCTTGGCATCACCCGCCTCGCCAGGCAGACCGATCTCGATATCATCGGCATCCCCTGCTGGGCTGCCTTCCGCCCGGCGGCCAATGCGCTGGCGGTAAACCAGGGCAAGGGCCTCTCCGACGACGCCGCCAAGGTTTCTGCAGCGATGGAAGCGGCCGAATTCGCCATCGCCGAGCATCCAAGGGTCGCCACCATCCGCGCCAGCGCCGCCGATCTCGAGCTTGAGGGCCCCGACTGGTTCAATCCGTCCCGTTCGCTGCCGCTCGGTGCGCCGCTCGCTATCGATCAGGCGATCGAGTGGGTTTCGGGCAGCGCCCTCTTCGAGCGGCGCGAAACGCTTGTGCCACTCGATCTCGTCCGTCTCGGCCACGCCACCGACCTTCCCGGAATTTGTCAATCGACCAATGGCCTTGCGTCCGGCAATACGCCCGCGGAAGCCATTTTCCACGGGCTGTGCGAGTTGATCGAGCGCGACGCCGAAACGCATTGGTCGATCCTGCCACAGGCCGAGCGGATGGCCCTCTGCTTTGACCCATCCGTGTTGAACGATCCTGTCGTTGACGATCTCTGCGCCCGCTTTGCCGCTGCCGGCGTCCCGCTGCGGCTCTTCGACCTGACGACCGATATTGCCGTACCGACCTTCATGGCGCTGGCTGGCGACGGCCGTGGCTCGCGCCTCGAACTCATGGCCGGTTATGGCACCCATCCTTCGCCCGTCCGCGCGGCGGTCAAGGCGATCACCGAAGTTGCCCAAGGGCGGGTCACGGTCATTGCCTCGGCCCGCGACGATATCGCGCTTCAAGATTATGCCGATCGCGCGGATCCAGGCTTGAGTGAACTGGCAATGGCCGATCCCGTCCATCACCCCCAAAGCGGTACCTACTTGTCCGCGTCCGTCGATGGCCTCCTCAACCATATCGGCCAAGCGCTTCTCGATGCTGGCATCGATGATGTCACCAGCGTTTCGTTGGGCTCCGACGACCTCGGCTTTAGCGTCGTCCGCGTCCTCTGCGATGACCTCGAAGATCGCGGCCCCAATGCCCACTGGCGCCCCGGCCACCGCGCTCTTCACGCGCTGGGCTTTTGAGATGAAAGTCGTGTTCGTTGGCCCTACGCTGCCGGATCCGCCGCAGATAGACGATATCGTGTTTCGTCCTCCCGCAAAGCTCGGCGACATCCGTCGCGCCGTCGACGATGGCGCCACCGCCATCGGTCTCATCGATGGCGTCTACGAACAGGCCGCTGCCGTCTGGCACAAGGAAATCCTTTTCGCCCTCGATCAAGGCGTTCGCGTCCTTGGCGCCGCCTCCATGGGCGCGCTGCGGGCCGCCGAATGCGCCCCTTTCGGCATGGAGCCGATCGGGACCATCGCCCTCGCCTATTGCAGCGGTGCACTTGACGACGACGCCGCCGTCGCGCTCGTCCACGCCCCTGCCGAGTTCGGCTCCCAGGCTTTGACCGAGCCATTGGTCGACGTCTGGGCGACAATCGACAACCTCCGCACGCTCGCCATCGTCGCCGAAAGCGAAGCCGGCCGGCTCAAGGCCCGCGCTGCATCGATCGGCTTTCGCTTGCGCACCATCGACGCGATCTTCGCGGGCCATGAGAATGCCAAGCAACTCACCGAAGCCTATTTAACGCACCGGATATACGCCAAACGCCGCGATGCCCTGGAGCTACTTTCCGCAATTTCTTTCGCCAAATCAAACACATACCGCGCATCATCCCAGGCACAGGGCGATACCGTACTTTGGGCCCAGGGCCGGCCGCGGCAAGCGTTTAACGTTTGATTAACGCTGAAATTGGTTGCTTTCCACAGTCCCTGAACCGTGGAAAACAACGGAGATTTCGATGCACGGCGATGCCGACATCACCGGACCTAACGCCTGGAAAAGCAACTTCGCCCGCTCGGGTCTGCAGCTTCTCACCCCGGCCGAAACCCAGGTCCTCGCTCAGATTCTGAGTGGCCAGAGTAACAAGGAAGCTGCCCTCAAGCTCAAGGTCAGCCCCCGCACCATCGAACTGCACCGCGCCCGCATCTACAGCAAGCTCGGCGTTCATTCGGCGCTCGAACTCTTTCAAACCCTCTTTGATTGCTTCCCCTCGAGCGATCTCGTCGAGCGCTTCTCCGGCGCCGGCAATGCAAAAATCGAGATATTTCATGCCGAAAGCCATGCCGAGCCCATCCGGGAGCGCGCATGATGAAGGTGCGGTATGTGGGCACCATCGCCCAGCGGATCGGCCGCAGCGAAGATACTGTGTCCCCCGCTGACAGCGTCGTCTCGGGCCAGGATCTGATCGCCTGGCTCCGTGAAACCGACGACGGGCTCAACTTCGCTTTCGGCCTCCGGAAGAACCTGATGCTCGCCGTCGACGGCGTCGTGCGCCCCATTTCCAGCGATATCCGTGCTGCCAGCCAGGTGGCGATAATCGATCCCATCTCGGGAGGATGACCATGCCCGATGCCATTACCCCCGAGGAGCGCCGCCGCTATGCCCGCCAGATGATGCTCCGCGGCATCGGCACCGAGGGTCAGCAAAAGCTCAAATCAGCCCGCGTCGTCGTCGTTGGAGCGGGCGGGCTCGGCAGTCCGGTGCTACAATATCTCGTGGGCGCCGGCATCGGCCATATCACCCTGATCGATCCTGACACCGTCTCGGAATCCAATCTCCATCGCCAGGTCATTCACGCCAGTACCGCCATCGGCCAAGCCAAGGTCGAGAGTGCCAAGACCTTTGCTGCCGGCCTCAATCGCTGGACAGAGATCGAACCCATTCAGGCTCTCGCCAGCGCTGCAACGCTCCGGCCTTGTCTGCAAGACGCCGACCTGCTGCTTGATTGCACCGACAATGTCGAAAGCCGGCGCGCCTGCGTCGCGGCTTCGGCCGGGGTCTGCCCTTTGATCATCGGCGCTGCCATCGCCTTCGATGGCTTCGTCACCGTGGTTCCCGCCGATGCCGATGGCAAGGCCGTGCTCGACGCGCTTTATCCAGGCGAGCCGGAGCCTGGCGACACCTGCGAAATGCTCGGCGTCCTCGGCCCCATCGTCGGGGTCATCGGTGCCGTCATGGCCACCGAAGCCATAAAGCTTCTCGCCGGCTTCGGCACGTCCCTTGCCGGCCGGGCGCTTTTCTTCGGCGCCCAAAACTCTTCATTCATGGAATTGGAGCTGCTGCCGCGCGCAGCATAGGACATCACATGAGCAAGACCGCCCTGACCGCTCCACCCGCCCACCTGCGGTTCATTCCACGCAACGCGCCCGCTTCTGCCCCGTTTAACACATCGGCGCGTCGCATTCTGAAAGGAGATCGCAGCATGTCCGACGTCGACTGGACGAATGACAGGCGCGTCGTGCGCGAGATCGCCGAGCATGCCCCGTTCATGATCTGGCTGACCGATCATCGTGGCCGGTGCTTCTATCTCAATCCCGCCTGGGTCGAATTCACCGGCCAGCCCGAAGAAGAAGGCCTTGGCGAAGGCTGGACCGAAATGCTTCATCCCGACGACCGCAAGGACGTCTATGATGCGTTCTTTCACGCCTGGACGCACAAGCGCCCCTATCAGGTGGAATATCGCCTGCGCGTCGCCGGCAATGGCTATCGCTGGGTCGCATCGAGCGCCCGGCCGCTCTTCAACGAAGATGGCGGCTGCGATGGCTATGTAGGCACCGTCTACGCCACGGCGGTGCGCGATACGCACCACACCGAGGCGATCAGGCTCAGCCCCCGCGAAATCGAGGTGCTCCAGCTCGCCGCCATCGGCAAGACCAGCGACGAGATCGCCATCATCCTCGCCATCAGCTCGCGCACCGTCGAAGCCCATATCAACAGTGCCATGATCAAGACCAATTCGGTCAACAAGGTCCAGACCGTGGTTTCCGCCATCAAAACCGGTCAGATCATCGTCTGACACGCACACGAACCCCAGCAGCTGGGGGATTTCCTCCCCCGGCGCTAGCACTCCTCGGCCAATCGGGCTATTGGCTGGTGAAATCGAGGAGAAAATCCCATGATTATCGAGCCCAAGATCCGCGGCTTCATCTGCACCACCGCCCACCCAACTGGCTGCGCCACCAATGTGCAGCGCCAGATCGATCATGTCGTGATCAAGGGGCCGATCCCATCCGACCGCAAGCGTGTGCTGGTGCTCGGCTGCTCGACGGGCTATGGCCTCGCCTCACGTATCGTCACCACCTTTGGCTCGGGCGCCGACACGGTCGGCGTGTCCTTCGAGCGTGAACCAGGCGAAGCCAAGCCCGCCTCCGCCGGCTGGTATAATAACCGTGCTTTCGAAAACCGCGCCCGCGCTGCCGGCGCCAAGGCCGTGACCATCGAAGGCGACGCCTTCTCCGACGCCGTCAAGGCCGAGACCATCGAAGCCATCAAGTCGACGCTCGGCCAGGTCGACCTCATCGTCTACTCCCTCGCCTCACCGGTCCGCACCGATCCCAAGGACGGCGTCACCTATCGCTCGGCCATCAAGCCCTATGGCTCCGCGGTCACTTCGAAGACGCTCAACACCGGCACCGGGGAAGTCTCCGAAATCTCCGTCGAGCCTGCGTCGGAAGAAGAGGCCCAGGCAACCGTCAAGGTCATGGGTGGCGAAGATTGGGAACTCTGGATCAAGGCCCTGTCCGAAGCCGGCGTCCTTGCCGACGACTTTACGACCTTGAACTACACCTATCTCGGCTCCGAACTGACCTGGCCGATCTACCACAAGGGTACGCTCGGCAAGGCCAAGGGCGATCTCGATCGCGCCGCCGCCGCCATCCGCGCCGCCCATGGCGATAATTCGGCCCACGTCGTCGCGCTCAAGGCTGTCGTCACCCAGGCGAGCTCCGCCATTCCCGTCGTGCCGCTCTATGGCACGTTGCTCATCAAGGTAGAAGACGAAATGGGTTTGAGCGAAGGCCCGATCCAGCAGATCGACCGCCTCTTCCGCGACAAGCTCCAGGGCGTGATCGTCCTCGACGACGCCAGCCGCGTCCGCGTCGACGATTGGGAATTGTCCAATGCCATGCAGGCCGAACTCAAGAAGCGCTGGGCCGTGCTCAACACGGAAAACCTCGCCGACCTCGCCGACCTGCCAAAATACCGCGAAGAGTTTTTGAAGCTCTTCGGCTTCAGCGTCGGCGGCGTCGATTATTCCAAAGACGTCGATCCGCGCGTCGTCGAATAGGGTTTGATCTCCCCACCATCGTCACCACCCGGCCCGTCCGGGTGGTCCATGCCTCCGCAAGCTGAATTGCCCGGACAAGCCTGGCAATGACGGCGCGTACTATTCCGGCGGATAAGCGTGCTCGCCGCCCCGCCAGTCCCGCACCGTAAAACACCCATCGCCGCCCGAAACCTTCGCGGCTCCGATATCGGTCTTACCGTGCCCACCGGGGATGTCGAGCACATAGGTCGGCTGGCAGAGCCCAGAAATCCGCCCACGCAAAGCCGCGACCAGCGCCTGCCCTTCCTCGATGCCAATCCGGAAATGGCTCGTCCCCGGCGCCAGATCGGGATGGTGCAGATAATAAGGCTTGATCCGG
The DNA here is from genome assembly GCF_000970455.1 of Devosia soli. GTDB lineage: Bacteria > Pseudomonadota > Alphaproteobacteria > Rhizobiales > Devosiaceae > Devosia > Devosia soli. The sequence continues at coordinate 767,018 of NZ_LAJG01000014.1, forward strand.
TTCTCGACGAACCCGCGCATCAGCGCCGCCAGCGTTTCGACATCGTCGTTCACCCCGCGCAGCAGCACCGACTGGCTGAGCAGCGCCACGCCACCATCGAACAGCTTCTTGAACGCCTGCCGCGCTGCGGGTGAAAATTCTCGCGGGTGATTGGCATGCACCGCGAGATAAGTCGTCTTCCCGCTCGACATCAGCGCCTCGACCATCGCCTCATCGATCCGCTCCGGCTCCACCACAGGCACGCGGGTATGAAAGCGCACGATTTTCACATGCTCGATCTTCGCCAACCGCTCCATCAGCCCCGCCAGCCGCCGGGGCGACAACACCAGCGGATCGCCGCCCGTGAGGATCACTTCCCAGATTTCTTCGTGAGCGGCGATATAGTCCATCGCGGCATCGAGTTCCGGCCCGGTCAGCGTCCCCAACCCCTGTGGCCCTACCATCTCGCGGCGGAAACAAAACCGGCAATAGACTGGGCAAACATGCACAGCTTTCAGCAGCACCCGGTCCGGGTAGCGATGGACGATCCCTTCGACGGGCGAATGCGAGAGATCGCCGATTGGGTCAGCGCGCTCTTCCGGCTTGGTCAGCAGTTCAGCTTCAGTCGGCACGAACTGGCGGGCGATCGGATCTTCTGGATCAGCGCGGTCAATGAGGTCCAACACGGCCGGCGTAATGCCGATGGCATAGCGCTCGGCCACCACATCGAGCGTCCCGATATCTTGCACCAGTCCCGCATCGACCAAGGCTTTGGCTGATTTGACAAACGTCATTCCGCGACCGGCGCCCAGAGCACCGCCTCGATCCGCTGCGCACCTGTGGCCAACATGATCAGCCGATCGAACCCCAGCGCCACCCCACTCGCCTCCGGCATCAATTCGAGCGCCGCCAGAAAATCCTCGTCGACCGGATAGCGCTCGCCATAAATCCGCGCCTTCTCCTCCATCTCGGCGGCAAACCGCACGCGCTGCTCGGCGGCATCAGTCAGCTCGCCAAACCCGTTGGCGAGCTCCACGCCACAGGCATAAACCTCGAACCGCTCCGACACCCGCCGATCGCCCGGCACGCGCCGCGCCAGCGCTGCTTCGCAGGCCGGATAGCGATCGAGCACCGTGACCCGCCCATTGCCCAATCGCGGCTCGACCTTTTCAACAAGGATCCGGCTGAACAAATAACTCCAGCTCCGATCCTCCGGCACCTCTAGCCCCGCCGAAAACATCTGCGCCGCCAGCGCTCCGCCATCGGGCACGCCATCATCGTCCATGGTCGCTAGGAGATCGATCCCCGCATGCGCCCGAAACGCGTCGGCAACACTCACCCGCTCCGCCTCCGCCCGCGGATCGCAAACCCGGCCGCGAAATTCGAACTGCCTGATCCCCGTCACTTCGGCCGAAAGCGCGATGATCTCCAGCGTATCGCCAATAATGACATCATAGGCCTCACCGGCGCGGTACCACTCAAGCATGGTGAACTCAGGATGATGCAGTGCCGAGCGCTCGCGATTGCGCCACACATGCTGCAGGCTCGCAATCCGCGTTTCGCCAGCGGCGAGCAGTTTCTTCATGGTGAATTCGGGCGAGGTGTGGAGATACATCGCCTGCCCCTCGCCATCGTTTCCGATCATCGTGGTTCCAAAGGCATGAAGATGCGTTTCATTGCCCGGCGAGCGCTGCAGCCCCGGCGGATCGACCAGCAAAAAATCCCGTTCTGCAAACCAGCTCCGCACCCGCGCGTCGAACCGGCTACGCGCCAAAAGCGCCGGCCGCCGGTCGGCATGGCGTTCGGGCGCCCACCAGGGCGAGGACAATGGTGCGATGGAAGCGGTCATGCGGTTTCTTGCCGTCCGGACTGGCGAAAGGGCGCGGAATAGGGTATCGGGCGCTCGACAACAGTTTTGGGCGCCTCAGGCAGTCTTGCCTCTATTACGCGCCAACGACACGAACAAGGAAGAAAAATGGTCAAGGTCATCGCCTCGTCCCTGCGCAAAGGCCATGTGGTCGAGCAGGACGGCAACTTGCATGTGGTGCTCACCGCCGAAAACGTCCATCCCGGCAAGGGCAATTCGGTGACCAACGTCACCATGCGCCGCATCTCCGATGGCGTGAAGGTTCTGGGCCGCTGGCGCACCGTTGAAATGGTCGAAAAGGCCGACGTCGATGACCGCGTCTATGACTATCTATATTCGGACGGTGAAGGTAACCACTTCATGGAGCCCGAAACCTACGAACAGCTCGTCGTTCCGGACGACGTCATCGGCGACCAGAAAGCCTACCTTTCGGACGGCATGAAGGTTCACCTCATGACCCACGAAGGCATCGCCCTCTCGATGGAATTGCCGCAGCGCATGACCTTCGAAATCGTCGAGACCGAGCCGGTCGTGAAGGGCCAGACGGCGTCTTCGTCCTACAAGCCCGCCGTCCTCAACAACGGCCTCCGCGTCATGGTCCCGCCCCACATCGACGCCGGTACCCGCATCGTCATCCTCACGGAAGACAATTCCTACGTGGAACGCGCGAAGGACTGAGCTGCGGCGGCGCGCCGCGCCGCCAAAACTCCCCGGTGGGGAGTTTTGAGCAGCTCAGGCCCGGATAGCTATGCTCGCAGGGCCCCAGCGCTACAAAGTGCGCAGAGCACACAAAAAAACGGGCCCGTTCGGGCCCGCTTTCATTTCCCCTCGATTTCCTTTCCGGCCTCGTGCCAGAAAAGCTCCGAGCTATCTGCCGGCGTGCCTTCGGCCAGCCAGCGGTCATAGGCGAGCTCGCGCTGATGCATTTCCTTGGCGCGCAGCCAATACTCCATTGCCCGGCCTTCAGGGGCTCCGTCCTGTTGCCACAGGAAGTAGGCCGTCTGGCGCACCCTTTCGGCCATGGCAGTGTTTTTTTGCATCGGCGACCCCGTGTGGGTTAAGCGGCTTTCTGATTGACCGAAGCGAGCGCTACCTGGCTCAGCTTCTTGTCAGTCGCTTCTTCTTCCTTGAGCGTTTCAGAAAGAAGCTGGGCGATATCGTTGTGGCCGAGCTGCTTGGCCCAGGTCACGAGCGTGCCATAGCGCGCGATTTCGTAGTGTTCGACGGCTTGGGCAGCAGCGACGAGACCAGCGTCGAGCGCCGTCGCGCCCTTATATTCGTCCATGATTTCCTTGCCTTCATCGAGAATGCCAAGGATCGCATCGCAGGTCTTGCCGCGGGCCGGCTTGCCGAGGATATCGAACACCTGCTGCAGGCGCTCAACCTGGCCTTCGGTTTCCTGATGGTGCTGCTCGAACCCAGCCTTCAGCTCGGGGGAAGAAGCTGCCTTTGCCATCTTCGGGAGCGCTTTGAGAATCTGCCGCTCAGCGTAATAGATGTCCTTGAGTGTATCGAGGAACAGATCGTCGAGTTGCTTGTCAGCCATTTGCTCGTCTCCAGTAATTTGCTTGAGATGACGCTGCCCCTGCAACGGGCCTCCCCTCCCATGGTTCCGCGGCAATTTTCACGATCTGGTCCGGCAGGCTGCATCGCGCGTAGACTGGAAACGAGGAGATTCGATCCGATGCCGACATCGCTCTATCCCGCCGATTTTTACTCTGATCGGCGGAGCCATACCGCCCATGCCGCGAGCCGCATTTTTGGCACGCTACCGGGCGGCTTGAAGCGCTCGTCCGTCGCCGATATTGGTTGCGGCACAGGCACGTTCCTCGCGGCATCAGGCGCCGATCTGAAGGTCGGCATCGAAGGCGATTGGGTCCGGCCCGAGATGCTAGATGATCCAACCATCGATTTCCGCCCGCACAACCTCGAACAGCCGTTTTCCGGGCCAAAAGTCGATCTCGTGCTATCCCTCGAAGTCGCCGAGCATCTCGCGCCAAGCCGGGCCGAAAGCTTCATTGCCGACCTCGTCGCCATGGCCCCAGCCGTGCTCTTTTCCGCTGCCATCCCCGGCCAGGGCGGCGTCGGTCATGTCAATGAGCAGTGGCCAAGCTATTGGGCCGGCCTTTTTGCCGCCCATAACCTGCAACCCTATGACATCATCCGCGACCAGATCTGGACCGACGACGCGATCCCAGCTTGGTATCGGCAGAACGTCATTCTCTGGCTCGACCGGACAACGAGCGATTCACTTGGATTAACCCCAACGCCGGCCGAATTGCTCGATCGGGTTCATCCCGCCTTCTGGGCCCGGGCCAATCGCGAGCTGAAATATGCCAATGCGTTGCCCGAGTCGGAAGTATTGCGTCGCCAGGCCGAGCAGGAGCAGCAATAGCCCCTTCTAGACAGGCAACTCTTAGCCACCGTCACCACCCGGCTTGACCGGGTGGTCCATGCCGCAGCCAAATGGATTGCCCGGACAAGCAATGACGAGCTTGGGAATATCCTGCGATAAAATCGTGGAGCGACGAAGTCCCTAGCGCGCCGCCCAGACCAATCCCCGCTTCAGGATCGTCCTCACCTGCGGAATCTCCAGTTCATCCGCCGTATGCCCCAATGACGAATAAAACACCCGCCCCTGATCATGCACGGTCGTAAATACGACCGGCATTACCACATCCTTGCGCCAGGGATGAAACTCGCCTGAAAACCGCGTCGTCGCCAACACCTCAACCGCCGGATCATAGTTGAGGTAATACTGCTCCGAGGTGTGCTCAAAACTCTCGATCCCAGCCATGATCGGATGATCGCTCCGCGTCACGTCGACCGTGTAGGTGATGATATTGCCCGGATGCTGCACCCAATAGCAGCTCGCCGCATAACGAAACGGCACGCTAGCGCGAAACGTCGTCGCCAGCCCCATGTGATAGCCGGCAAGTCCCGTCCCCGCCCGGATCGCCGCGATCAGATTGTTCATCTTATCCGGCGCCAGCGTCCCGTCGGTAATGACAGGCACAACGAGATCGTTGCTGCCGACATCCTCAGCGCCAAGCGCGTCGTAGTCCGCCGTCACCGTGACGGCAAAACCCTCCTCCTCAAGCAATTGCCGCACGACATGGGCACCGCGCTCCGGCGTATGCAGCTCCATTCCGCCCCATACGACGAGCGCTTTTTTGGTCATAGCCCTAACCCCACCGCTTCCGTCCGGTGCACACCCCGCGGTACGAACGCGAACGCATCCTCAAGCCCCAAGAGTTTGGCCGACAGATGCACCACCGACAGCCACATTTCCGTCCCCTGCAGCCCCGGCTCCTGCCCATCGGCAAAGGCAAAGCCCCTGCCATCGATCCAGCGCTCACCCGCCCGCGCAATGACCGAGCGCGCAATTCTCTCCGCCTCCGCCCGCCGATGATCGGTCTGGCAGAGACACAACAACAGCGGATGGACGGTATCGAGCAGGTTACATGCCGTATAAGTCCGCCCCGAAAACCCGCCATAGTTGCGATAGTTGAGCAGCACCGAGTCGATCGCTGCCTCCGGCCGCGGCACGGCAACACCGAACTGCGCATAGGTCCCGCGCGTCAGCCGGTAAAACCCGTTGACCGGCTGCAGAAGCCCCTCATCCGCCGTCGGCGAACCCCAAAGCCCCGAGCCGCGATCCTGCTTCATCGCGAGCCAGCCAAACAGCGTCTCGCGCGTCGTCCCAGTGGTGAAATATCGTGCATTGAAATAGAGCGCCGTGCCGATCGCATCGACTGCCGCCCCCGCGCCCCAGGCCCGCTCGCGCCAGGTCAGCCCCTCGAGCCACAGCCGCAGCTCCGTCGCCGGAATCTCCACCGCCTCCACCCGATGGAGCGGCTGCCCACCCAGCACTTCGATCGCGTAACCGGTCGAGAGCACATTATAAAGCGCCAGCCCATCGTCGCGCATGGCAACGCCCGACTTCGGCGGCTGAAACGGATCGGGAAACAGCCCCGTCGCCGGATCCTGCACCGCCTGCAGCCGCGCCAGCGTCCCCGCCACATCGAGCCCCGGCGGCACTTCCCCAAACGCGGCCGCAATCTCGATTGCATCGCAGAGGTGCCGATTGCTCTTCCGCGCCGTGTTATCATTCTCGCGCGATACGTAATCCGCGCCATCAAAATTCTCGGCCAGCACATCGCGCCATTGCCTCGCCGCCTTATTACCCAGCGCCTCAAGCTGTTTTCGCGTCTCGTCCCGCCGCCCCTTGCCTCGAAACCGCAAAACCTTGGCCGGCACGCCACCAACGATGGCCATCTCCGGCACATCCTTACTGACCACCGCCCCCGCCGCAATCACCGCCCCGCGCCCGATGGTAACGCCATCGACAATCACCGCATTGGCCCCGACCCACACATCGTCCCCGATGGTGATCCCCAGGCTCTCGTGCTTTTGGAGATAGATCGGTACCTCGGGATCGTCATAGCCATGGTTGAACCCGATCAGCGACGCATGGCTCGCAATCCGCACTCCATCCCCGCAGCGCACCCTCCCCGAAATCATCGCATAGGGATTGACTGTACAATGCGCACCGAATTCGACGTCGCCACGCACCAGCGCATGCCCGCCGATCCAGCTCTGCTCGCCGAGCACCAGCCGCGTTGTATAAATTGCAGCATCAGCCGCCACATAGGCACTTGGCGAAAAGCTTGCCCCAGCCCGCGCCGCCAACTCCGCCTGCCGCGCGCGGTGTTCGGCGCTGTCGATGTCCTCCGGCGTACGGTCCCAGGTCAGATATTGGAGGCGCGCGTGGTGCCAGCGATCCTCCATCACGCTAGCCTCTCCAACAATTCCGGCCGCACCTCATAGAGCATCGGCTCCCCCCGCACGAACCGCTCGATCTCCTCCACGGCCATCAGGCCCAGCCGCAGCCTTTCCGTCCCGATCGCCCCAGCCACATGCGGCGTCAAAAACACATTGGGCAGGCTGAACAGCGGCGAGTCCGCCGGCGGAATTTCCGGATCGGTCACATCGATCACCCCAACTATCCGCCCCGTCTGCAGCTCCGCCACCAGCGCCGCCTCATCGACCAGCGCCCCGCGCGCCGTATTGATGAACGTTGCCCCATCCTGCATGAGCTTGAGCTGCCGCGCCCCGATCATCCCCCGCGTCGAGGGCAAGGACGGCGCATGGATCGACACGACATCCGACCGCGCCATCAACACATCGAGCTCCACCAGCTCGACCCCGGCCAGATCCGGATCGCCCGCCTGCACGAAGGGATCATAAAGCAGCACCGAAAAATCGAAGCTGCGGAGGAATTCGATTACCTTCCGGCCAATCCGCGACGCCCCGACGATGCCCACCGTGCGGCGGAAATTCCCGATCGCGGTATCCCCCAGCGCATAGCTCGAACGGCGCGTCGGGTCCTGCCGATAAAGATCGCGCAGCGTAAAAATGTGCTTGGCCGAAAAGAGAATGGAGGCCAGCGTGAACTCGGCCACCGGTACCGCATTGGCCTCGGCCGAATGCGTCACGCGAATGCCCGCAGCATAGGCCGAAGCATCAATCGTATACTTCACCGTTCCCGCCGCATGTGCGATCAGCCGCAGGTTCGGCGCCGCCCGCAACACCTCCGGGCTGATCATCGGACAGCCCCATCCGGTCACGAGAATTTCCGTCTCGCCTAGCAGCCGCCGCGCCTCTGGGTCAGAGAACCCATCGACCGGCGTTCGCCGCAGCAGGTCGCAGCTTTCCGCCAGCCGATCGAGGCTCGCTTCGTCAAACACATGCCGTGTCTTGTCCGCCGCCATGGCAAAGAGAAGTTTGGGAGGCATCAGAACCGCTCCGGCACCAATATGGCGCTGACATCAACGCCCTCGCGGGCAAACAAGGCTTCGAGTTCGGCGATATTGGGCGCCGCCGGTACGGCATCGAGGGCCGCCTCGGCGTCCAGCCCCGTCGGCAGCGCCATCGCCGCCGTCACCAGCACAGTCGTGCCCGCCGGAATGTCACCATGCAGCTGCGGCACGATAGCCTTCGAAAAGATCAGATTGCTATTGGGCAAAGTCCGGAACGCCCGCCCGTCGCGTCCGCCCGCCAGGCAGACGATGGCGCTGACATCGGTCTTGCTCTTGGCAACACCCCGGCCCTTCTCGTCGATATAGGTGTCCGCATTGAACTCGGCCCGGTCAATGGCAAAGCCGCCTTCGGTCCCATGCAGCGCCCGTGGCGTCGTGATCCGATGCACGCGGATATGCCAGGGATTGGCCGGAACGAGCCAGGTTTCCACCGTTACGTCGCTCCACGGCTTCCACACCGCATGGAGTTTGTCGCCCGCGATCTGCGCCACCTCATTGGTCTCGCGCACCCGATAGTGACGCCCGTCATCGCTCAACGCCAGCGCCCCATCAAACGCGCCGGAGTGATAGGCCCGCTCATCCACCTCGACCGAAAACCCATAGCGGCTCGAATAAACGAACTTGGCATATTTCTCGGCGCCATGCCGCATCTGCCAGTTCTGCTGCCCGCTCGACAGCGCTACGACATTGCCTGGCGTGTGAAAGCTCACCATGCCCGGATGTTTTAGCGGCACCGGCGCATCATCGAAATCCGCCTCGACCTCCTCCGCCGTCCAGAATGGATGATCGGCCGGCAGCGCCAGCGGCAAGAACGCCTTCAGCGCCCAATAGGGCGAGCCCGCCGAATTATAGCTCTCCGACATGAAGAGGTTCGGATAGCCATAGCCGATCGACAGCACGCCATTGCCATGCGCAATCGGCAACTTGCTCCACCACCTGAGGTGCCGCAGGAAGTGCCCTTTGATGACGCCCCAGGGCATCGCCTCGACATCGGCAAAAGCCAGTGCACCCCAGAACCCGCCACAGGCAAAGCGATAGGTCAGCGAGCGCCCGAAAACGAGCGTCCCGCCATCCTCGTCGAACCAGTGCTGGATGTCCTGGGCAAACTCCCGCGCCCGCTGTTTGTAGTCTGCCACCCGCTTGTCGTCGCCCTTCGCGAGTTTTGCGTAAATCAGCCCATAAAAGTGCATGGCGAAGGGAATGTAGTGGTCGATCCGCCGGACATTGCCGTCGCGATACCAGCCACCATCGAGATAAAAGCCCTCAAGCTCTTCAAGGTACTTCTCGGTATAGGACCGGTCGAATTCGACCCTGCATTCCTCAAGCCCGAGATCGACCAGGATGCGGAAGAATTTCCAGTTATTGTCGGCATAGTCGAAGGTGCGCGCGTGCTTGAGATAGGCCGCCAGATTATCCTTGGCCTTCTGCGGCAGCGGCTCCCAAACCAGATGCGGCAGCATTTTCAGCGTAAAACCGATCGCCGCCAGCTCCACCTGCCGCTGATCCGTCCCGTTCACCGTGCCCCAATATTCGGCGTGCTCCGGGTCGGTGCCATTGGCGAGGCCCTGCCGGTAAATCTCCCAGTGATCGAACTCCGCTCCGCCCGCCGCGAGCGGCGTCAGCCCCCAAAGCGGCCGCGCAAAGCCTTCGAGATCAGCCGCCGCCCGATCGAAATGCGCCCCAGCCCCATCGAGCCGAACCCGCGCCCCGCCTTCGGAAAAATAGGGCAGCAACGGCTGAAACAGATCGCGCAGCCCCTTCTCGACATCGTCCCGCGTCTTGAGCGGATTTCCAAAAAGCGGATTGGCCGTGGCCGGATCATAAGTCATTTGTTCGAAAATTCCTGTTGTCTTTCGGACGCTCCGTCATGGACCACCCGGACAAGCCGGGTGGTGACCATCGGGGATGTGTCAGCAATTTTGAGCAAGCCTCTCCCCTCCATCGTCATTGCCCGGCCACCCTCGGACTTGATCCGAGGGCCGGCAATCCACCGGCATCCACCAATGTTGGGGCCGGCACAAACCCCGGCGCGTCATAAGCGCCCTTCAATTCGAGTATTTCGGCAAAGTGGCAGGCGGCCTCCTGGGCCGTCCCACGGATCGGCCGCAGCACGGGCTTTTCCGTCCGGCACCTGTCCTCGGCATATTTGCAGCGTGTGTGAAACGGGCACCCCTTGGGCCGATTGCCGAGATACGGGATTTCGCCCTTGAGTTCCTTGTTCCGCCCCTTGCGCCGCGTCGGGTCGGCAATCGGCAGGGCCTCGAGCAGCATCTCGGTGTAGGGGTGTCGCGGCCGCTCGAAGAGCATTTCGGTCGGCGCATTCTCGACCACATGGCCAAGATACATCACCACCACCCGGTCAGCGATATAGTTCACCACCCCGAGGTCATGGCTGATGAAAATGTAGGTGAGCCCGAACTCTTCCTTGAGATCATCGAGCAGGTTCAACACCTGCGCCTGGATCGACACATCGAGCGCCGACACCGCCTCGTCGGCGATCACCAGTTTCGGATCGAGCACCAGCGCCCGGGCGATGCCGATACGCTGCCGCTGCCCACCGGAAAAGGCATGCGGATAACGACCCACCGCATCGGCCGGAATGCCGACCTTGGCGAGCGTCGAAATCACCCGATCCTCAAGCTCCCGCCCCTTGCAGATCTTGTGCACCCGCAGTGGCTCGGCGACGATGTCGAACACCCGCATATTGGGGTTCAGCGAACTCATCGGGTCCTGGAAGATCATGCGGATATCGCGCCGATAGGGCTTGATCGCCTTCTTGTCGAGCGAGGTCAGCTCAACCTTCTCCCCACCAGCCTTATGATAATAAACATGCCCGTCGCTCACCGGCTGCGCCTTGATGATGCAGCGCCCAAGCGTGGTCTTGCCGCAGCCGCTCTCCCCGACGATGGCCAGCGTTTCGCCAGCCTCCACCGTCAGATTGATATCGTTGAGCGCCACCAATTCGCGCCCTTCCTTGAAGAGGCCGCCCCCTAGGGTAAAAACCTTGGACAGATGTTCGACGGAAAGCAGCGTCGTCATGCGAGCGCCTCCTCTTTCGTATGCGTGAGGAGATGGCACCGCGCGACATGACCCTCGCTCACCGGCGTCCGTTCGGGCCGGATGGTGGGGCAAGGCGCGAACGCATGCGGGCAGCGACTGGTGAACGCGCAACCCACCGGCCGGTCCTTTGGCGATGGCACCGTGCCTTTGATCGGGGTCAGCCGCGTCCGCTCCGATTTCCGCTGCAACCGCGGCACCGAACTCATCAGCGCCTGGGTGTAAGGATGCTTCGGCGCCTTGAAGACCTCGAAGACATCCCCCTGCTCCACCACATCGCCCAGATACATCACCGCGATGTCGTCGGCGACCTCCGCCACCACCCCAAGGTCATGGGTGATGAACAGCATCGCCATGCCGAAATCGTCCTGCAACTGCCGAAGGAGATCGAGAATCTGTGCCTGCGTCGTCACATCGAGCGCCGTCGTCGGCTCGTCTGCGATAAGAAGTTTTGGCGTACAGGCGAGCGCCATGGCGATCATCGCGCGCTGCCTGAGACCACCCGACAACTCAAATGGATAAGCATTCGCCCGCTCGCGCGCACCCGGAATACCTACCTGATCCAGCAGCGAAACCGTCCGCTCGCGCGCCTGCTTCTGCGTCAGCCGCTCATGCAGCACGATGATTTCGTCGATCTGGTTGCCGATCGTATGGACCGGCGACAGCGAGCTCATCGGCTCCTGAAAAATCATCGAAATCTGCGCGCCCCGGATCGCGCGCATGGCGAGGCTATCAGGCTTCAATCGCACGACATCCACCGCCCCGCCCTCGGCCTCATAAACGATCTCGCCAGTCCGAATGTCGGCATTCTTGTCGAGCAGCCGCAAAACCGCCCGCGCCGTCACGGACTTCCCGCAGCCGCTCTCGCCCACAAGAGCGAGCGTCTTGCCAGGCGTGAGCGTGAGATCCACCTGCCGCACGGCCTCGATGTCCGGCTCGTCGGGGGAGGTGAAGACGATGGACATGTCATTGATAGAAAGAAGAGGTTTACCTGCCATGGGGATCAGCGGCGTCACGTAGGCCGTCTCCGAAAAAGTTGAGGGCAAGAATGACGATGACGACGCAGATGCCTGGAGCGAGAAGCCACGGCGCTGTCGCCAGCGTCCGGATATTCTGCGCATCCTGCAGCAGCGTGCCCCAGCTCACGATCGGCGCCTGCAGCCCCAACCCGAGGAACGACAGTGCCGTTTCCGCAAGGATCATTCCCGGGATAGCCAGCGTCGCGGCTGCGATGATGTGGCTCGTAAAACTCGGCACCATATGCCGCGTCACGATGCGCCAGTCGCTCGCCCCATCGAGCTGCGCCGCAGTGACGAAATCCTCGGTGCGCAAGGACAGGAACCGCCCGCGCACCACGCGCGCCAACTCGGTCCACCCGATCAAACTGAGAATGAGGGTAATGGCGAAATAGGTCTGGAGCGCACTCCAATCCTTGGGCATTGCCGCCGCCAGTCCCAGCCACAGCGGAATGGTCGGCATCGAGCGGATAAATTCGACGACGCGCATCACCGCGCTATCGAACCAGCCGCCATAATATCCGGCAAACCCGCCGATCACGATGCCGAAGAAGAGGCTCATGGTCACGCCGACCAGCCCGATCGAGAGCGAGATGCGGGTGCCGTGGATGACCCGGCTCAGCATATCGCGCCCCAACCGATCGGCACCAAGGATGTAGAATGGGTCGCGCGGGTTCTCGAGCCCCATCAGCTTGACCGACATGGGAATGATGCCAGCGAGCATGTATGGCTTGCTCTCGGCAAAGAACCGCACGGGAATGCGCGTTTCTTCGTCGATCACGAAGGTCCGCCGCAGCGCCACCGGGTCGATCTCGGTCTTGTACCCATTTACATAGGGCCCGAATTCCCAGCCGCCGTCCTCGTTGACCGCAAAGAAATGGATCCCCTGCGGCGGCGCATAAGTATAGCGGGCGCTGTAGGCCCCGGGATCGGTCGGTGCCAAAAACTCGGCGAGCAGCGTCACGAGGTAAAAAATCACCACGACCCAAAGGCTCACCAGCGCCAGCTTGTGCCGCTTGAAGCGGCGCCACATCAGCCCCAACTGGCTCTCGCGCCGGGCGCGGGCCTTGGGCAGATCGGCATGAATGGTCGGCTGTATCGTATCCACGGCCATCATTTGCCCCCGTAACGAATGCGCGGATCGATCAGCGCAAGGAGAATGTCGGAAATCACAGTGCCGATGACAGTGAGCACGCTGAGGAGCAGAATGATCGCACCCGCGAGATACATGTCCTGCGTCGTCAGCGAGCGCAGCAGCATCGGCCCGGCCGTCGGCAGGTTGAGCACCACCGACACGATCACCGATCCCGAAACCAGCGCCGGCAAGAGCCAGCCGATGGTCGACACCAGCGGGTTCATCGCCAGCCGCACCGGATATTTGAGGATCACCCGCCATTCCGGCAGTCCCTTGGCCCGCGCGGTCACGACATAAGGTTTCTTCAGTTCATCGAGCAGATTCGCCCGCAAAATGCGGATTAGCTCCGCCGTTCCCGCCATCGACAGAACCAGGATCGGCGCCCAGGCGTGGCTCAAGAAATCCCAGATGCGCGGCAGGCTCCAGCGGGCGTTTTCAAAGCCCGGCGAAAATAGCCCGCCCAGCGTCACCCCGAACCAAGTATAGGCGAGGTACATGAGGATCAGCGCGAAGAAGAAGTTCGGCACGGCAAGCCCGATAAAGCCGCCAACGGTCGCGAGATAATCGCCCAGCGAATATTTCCGCACCGCCGCATAGATGCCGATCGGCAGCGCGATCAGCCACATGGTGATCACCGCCATGCCTTCGAGCAGCATCGAATTGCCGAGGCGCCCCCAGATCAATTCCGTCACCGGCCGTTTCCATTCAAAGCTCTGGCCGAAATTGCCGGTCAGGATGCCGCCGATCCACTTGAAATATTGGACATAAAACGGCTCGCCGAGCCCATACTGCGACCTGAGATTGGCGATAACGCGCGGGTCGACCTGCTCGCCGGTTGACGACAGCGAGGCGATATAGGTCGTCAGATAATCGCCCGGCGGCAATTGGATAATGGCGAATGCCACAATGGAGATAGCGAACAGCGTCAGGATCATGGCGATCAGGCGCCGGATGATGAACTGAACCATGGAAAGGGCCTTCCGCAGCGCTCCGGCGTTGCCGGAGACGAGTGGGGATTAGACCCCTCGCGGCTAGGGAGAACCGCGAGGGGGTGCAGCGGGTTGGAGGACAGCCCCGCTTATTCGAAGTACCAGGTCACCGGATCCATCGGCGCAGGGGTTGGGAACAGCCAGGCATTGAACATGCTCTCGGGCGCGTTCTTGAGGTTGTTCCGGATGATCGAATACGAGTTGGGCATGAGGCTCACGCCGATCACCGGGAACTGCTCCTTGGTGATCGCCAGCACCTGGCGGAACAGCTCGCCGCGCTTGGCAGGGTCCGCCTCGGCCTTTACCTGATCATAAAGCGCCATCTGTTCCTTGGCCCAGTCGATCGGTTCTTCGGCTATTTCAGGCCGCGTGCCGTTGTACCACTGCACCCATTTGTAGGCCCAAACGCTCTCATCGCTGAACGGGAAGTAGTAGCGCGGATCCTGCAGCGCCTCGATGCCGCCGTCACCAGCCCAGATCTGCGCATCATATTCGTTGCCGGGCCGCTTTTCATAGAACAGCGTGCGATCGATATTGTTGAGCTCGAGCTCGATGCCGACAGCCTGGAACTGCAGCTGCATGATTTCGAGAATATCGATCCATTCGGGCCGCAGCGCGGAAATGACGTCGACTGTGATCTTGGCCGGCTCGCCGTTGCTCATCAGGCGAATGCCATCGCCGTTCATTTCCGTGAGACCGGCCGCATCGAGATGCTGCGCGGCCAGCTCAGGGTCGAACTCGGTATATTGCTTGGCCAGCTCCTCGTCATAAAACTCGGATTCCGGGCGAGGCGCGACCTGGAACGGTTCGCCCTGGCCCGTAAAGACCACGTCGATGATTTCCTGCCGGTCGATCGCATGCGAAAGGCCGATGCGGAAATCCTTGTTCTGGTAGAGCTCGCGTTTCACCGGATCGTCGTGGTTCATGTTGAGCTGCAAGACGAGCGTATTGGACGAAGACGGGATCACTTCGCCGAGGTGATAGTCACCCTGCTCCTGCCCATCGAAGAACAGCGGCTTGTTGATGACCGTTGCGATATGACGTTCCTGGAAATCGATCTCGCCATTGAGCGCCAGAAGCGTCAGCTCTTCGATGCTTTCCGAAACACGCATATCGATATTGTCGATATAGGGGAGCTGGTTCCCCTCGCTGTCGGTCTTCCAAAAGTAGGGATTGCGCTTCCAGGTCAACCGCGCCGCATTGGCGTTGAGCGGCTGGTCGATGACCCAGCCATAAAGCACCGGCAGGTCAGGATTGGCAAAACGGATCGTCTCGAAACCCCATGCGCAACGGTCCTGAAGATAGAGCGCCCAGTTGGTGAAGCCCGCCGCCTGCGCATCGGCATCGGCGTTTTCGTTGTATTTGGGGTAGAACTGCCCACAGTATTTCTTCTGCAGTGACGTGATGTGCAGGCCATCGGTCCCGGCAATGGTCTCAAGGAACATGCCATTGGGCTTTTCGAAGGTGAACTTGAAGGTCAGCTCGTCGATGACTTCCAGCGTCATCGGGTTGGTCGTGCTGTCGATCCAGCTGCCCGCGGCATAGTCCGGGTCCTTATAGATCTCAACCGTGAAGGCGATGTCTTCGGTGGTGAAGGGCGTTCCATCCGACCACTTCACGCCATCGCGCAGCTTAAACGTATATTCCTTGGCGTCCGGGCTGACTTCCCAGCTTTCGGCCAGGTTCGGGAGAACGGTCTTCCACTCATGGTCGAAGCGGACGAGCCCTTCATAGGCCACCGTCTTGACGATGATGCCGTTGTCGCCGCCGCCGCGCATGCCCATGCGCCAGGTGCCGCCATATTTGCCGACGCTCTCGCCATCGACCACTAGCGGATTGCTCGGCAGCCGCTCGGCCACTGGCGGCAGTTCGCCGCTCTCCACCGCCGCATCGAGCATGGGCGATTGCTGCTGCGCCCAGACTGGGCCAGCGGCGGCGAGCATGGCCGATATGGCCACCGCGCCCGTCAAACCAAGATAGGTCTTCCTCATACGATCCCTCCCTTTTCCGGCGCTTTGACCGGAGATGATTTCGGCTGCCCCATCCTCCTGGGATCAGCCACAAGAACTCCCGCTCAGGTGAGCGGCGAGATGTCGAGCACGACGCGTCCCTCCCGGCTCCTCTGCCGGGGCGTGAACACGATGCGGGTCAGATCGACCGCTGGCTGATATTGTTTTTCCTGGGTCTTGCGGACATCGAAGGCCACTTCGAGCGCGCCGGCATCAAAGTCGATGCGCACACCTGCCCCCGCCTCGCCGACGTGTAGGGCGTCACCCTCGGCACGCGCCGAAAGCGGCGTCACCAATACGGACTGAAATTCACCTTCGGTGCTCTTGAATGCATAGCGATCCTCAAGCCGAACCGCTCCGCCCGGCACATCGCGTTTCAGCGCTACCGTGCGTTGCAACTGCGCAAGATCAGCCTCAGCCGGATAGGCCGCAGCCATCTCCAGCACCAGCCGATCCTCGGCAGCATTATGCACATGATCGACCACTTCGGCCGCATGCGCTCTGCCCTCGGCCTGCGCATGTCCATTCACCACCGGCACCGAATGCCCCAGCGAAGACGCGAATATGTTCTGGTAGCGATCAGGCCCGAAAAAGGCCTTCGAATAGCGCCCGCGTCCTGGATCGGTCAGCACCACTTTGCCACCCGAAACCACCATGAACGACCCGACATCGTTCTGGTTATGCATCTCATCATTATGCCCGCCCTTGGCGGCCAGCCGCAGCGACTTTAATTCATTGGGATCGAGCCGGCTGATCATCCAGCCCATCTCGTCATACCAATCATGCAGACCCAACCGGGCCGGCTCCGCCTTTGCCAGTGGCCAGGCATATTGCCGAAGCGGCCAGATGAACTGGTTGAACACCGACACGCCAAAGTCATTTTTCATACCGAGGCCCAACAGCCCCGGCAGATCCAACTGCTTGGCCAGCAGCGACAGCAAACCCGGATGAAAACTCGGATTGTGATCCGAGTCCGAAAAGCTCACCCAGACACCTTCGGTCAGCATGGTCCGCAGCGGAAACTGCGCGATATCCCGGATGAAATTGCCTTCCAGCAGGTCGAGCGCCCCGCCCGTCCGCGCATGCAGCAGATGCGCGAGCACGGCATAATTGCCGAACCCATAGGTCCAGTAATCGGGTCCCTCGGACGAGCCACCCTCGCGGTCGAACGTCTCGAGATAATCGGCAAGGCTATGGAGCCCCCGCATCACGATCTCGGCCAGCCGGCCCATATCCGTTTCGAGATAAAGCGCCGCGCCGACCGCCCCGGCGACACAGACCGCCGTCCAGTTATTGACCTGCTTCTGCGGCGTCGAATGCAGCCACCAATGATCGTTCCGATTGAGGAACGGCCCGACCACGCGCCGCTCGATCTCGACCCGCACCCGATCCCGCAGATTGGCTGACAATTGCTCACCAACGAGGTAATCGATCTCGGCCAGATCCAGCGCCGTCATCGCCGCTGCCAGATCGAGCGTCGGATGGTCGAACCGATCCAACGCCCGCGCATGCGCCGGCCAGGCCCAATTGGTCTCTTCGAGCCGCGCCCAAAGCACATTCTCGATGGCGGCGGCAAATCTACCTTCGCCCGTCAACCACTCGGCCAGGACGAGTCGATAGAGCATGCTTCGACGCGCCCGCTGCGCATCCTCATAGCCCTCGCGGCGGCCGGTCTCGGCAAATTCGTGATAAAGCCGCGCCGGAAGCGCCGGCACGTCGGCAACAGCATCCGCCTCCGCCTCAGTCACCAAGTGAGCCAGAACATCGGCACCCAGCTGGTCCTTCAGCACCAGCCATTCCGCCGAACCTGTAAGCGGAAACGGCGCAAACTCGGGCGCGTTTTCCAGCACCTCTCGAACCTGCCGTACATTCCACCGCCGAAGATCCACCAATTCCCCCTCACGTCGCGCTCAACGCTAACGGAATGCTACCCCTTTTTGGGGAAGCCGCTGCCTGAACATACGCAAACCTATGCACAATATTGCGCAAACTCAAGCTTTTTGCGCAATTCATGCAAGTTTCGCAATTTTGTGGGAATTGCGTCGAGAATGGAAAAGGATAGGACGTTTTAGAGCCAAACGAACCGGACGCTTTTCAACATAGGAGGAAAAAATGTTGACCTGATGGTGAGGAAAAGGACCTCAACCTCGTCCCTCGCGGCGAGCTAAGCGCAGTCGCTGAAAAGCAGAATGCCCACCCATCGTCACCACCGGGCTTGACCCGGTGGTCAATGCGAAGGCGGGTTGGATTGCCGGGACAAGCCCGGCAATGGCGACGCCGGGATCAAATGGCGTCATTCTGGCAATGGATACTCACGCTCACCCCAGGGGATGCACCGTCTCGCCCTCGACCAGCGTCAGGCCAACCTCAAGGTGCTGCACCGCCCGCTCACCCTCGAGCTGCTGTGCCAAAAGCCGGATCACCCCACGCCCGATCGCCTCGCGATCGACCCGTACCGTGCTCAGCCGCGGATTGGCCATTCCGGCAATCGGCAGGTCATCAAAACCCATCATGGAAAACGTCTTGGGCATGGGCGAATCCTGCCCCAGCAGCGCGTCTACCATCGAGACGGCCACCCCATCATTCCAGCAGAACACGGCCGTTACATCGTATTTGCCGGCAAGCAGGTTTGCGAGCAGTTCGCTGCTCGAATGCTCGTTGGAGATGACAATGGTCGCTTCGGCGTCAGGCACAGCCGCCATGGCTGCTTCGAAGCCTCGGCGGCGCTGCATGATGGTGTGGCGATGCCGATATGTGTAGTGCAGGATCCGGCGATGTCCGGCATCGAGCAGGTGTTTGGTCGCCATGTACGCGCCGAAGAAGTTGGCTGGCGACACCGAACTCAGCCGCATCGTCGGGTCGACGCCATTGGCGAGAACCAGACTGATATCGGCGTCGATCACCCACTGCGTCAGCGCCTCGTCCGGATCGATCCCCGCCAGAACGAGTCCGTTCGCGCCGGTCTTGGCCATATGCCGCTGGATAAAATCCAGCGTCACGGTCTCCTCGTTGACGAGCCGCACATCGAGCACGATGCCCTGCTCCGCTGCCTGGGCCCGCATGCCCTCGACGATGCCATGATAAAAGCTCGTCAGATTGCCCATAGCGCCGTTGAGCGGCACCATGGCGACGGCGCGCTTGTCGAGGCTCGCCACCGCCGGCACATGCTTGCTCTTGTACCCGATCATCCGAGCGACGCGTTGCACGTCCCGCCGCACCGCGTCGCTGATACCGATTTCATTGGCCAACGCCCGCGACACGGTCGACACGGATACGCCGAGCTTTTCGGCGATATCGGCTTGGTTCGCGCGCTTGCTGGCCATTAAAAGACCCTCCTCACTCAACTACGCAATATTTGCGTTTCTTGAGTAAAGCAAGTTTTTCTCATTTCAGGCCATTCCGAACCGTTTTCCGAGCCATTTCATCTGCTCGCGATCCTGGAATGGCCCACCACCTTCGTGGTTGTTAAACTCATATTCCACAATGGTTTTATCGCTGCCGGCAAAGGCCTGATAGGCGCCGTAGACTGTCGACGGCGGACAGATATCGTCCATCAGCGCTACCGAGAACAAAGCAGCCGCATTGCTCTGCCGCGCGAAGTTGACACCATCGAAATAGCGCAGCGTTTCAAAGACTTGAGCAGACTTATCCCTGTGCTGAGCTAGGAAGCGTACAATCTCCAAATAAGGATCGCGTCCCGCAGTCCGCACCGCACGGGGGTAATCGCAAAGGAACGGAACATCCGGCATGACGGCCTTCACCCTTCTATCGATGCCCGCGACGGCCAGCGCAATGCCGCCACCCTGGCTGCCACCGCAAACCGCGACGCGTTCGGCGTCGACGAAATCCTGGTCGAGCAGCATGTCGACGGCGCGCACGCCATCGGTGAACAGGCGACGATAATAGTAGTCGTTCTTGTCGAGCACGCCCTTAGTCATGACGCCCGGGATCGACGGCGTCGTACCAACCGGGTCGGACGTCGCGCCCATGCTCCATCCGCTGCCCTGCCCTCTCGTATCCATGCGGAAATAGGCGTAGCCCGAAGCCGCCCAATGCAGCAGTTCGTGGGGAAAGCTGCGCCCACCGCCATAGCCGATGAACTGCACGACGAGCGGCAACTTGCCCTCACGCGCCTTGGGTAACAGCAACCAACCCTTGACCGGCTGCCCGTCGAACCCCGGAAAGGTCACATCAAAGGCCTCAATCAGTTTGAGGCTCGTTTCAGCCGGCACCATCTCGACCTTGCCGCCCGCCGCACGCGATTGGGCCAGCGTGTCCGACCAGAAACTGGCAAAATCGCCAGGCATTTCAACGCTGCTGCGATAGGCGCCGAGCGCGGGATGAGTGAGATCTGGAAAGGGCACGGTGCAAAATCCTGGTATGGAAGTTTGCCCCAACCTGCACCCACGGCGGTCAAAAGACCAGCTGTCGCCACGATTTCACACAGCTAAGCGAAGACGCTAAGCGCCGTAGCGCGCAATGGTAAGTCGATGAAACTGCAGGTTTTTGGCGTTCGGCCATAGGAGCGGATCATCAGCCAAAAACAACTCTGCCCCTGGCTTCACCGCATCTTCTAATTCAGCCGGTAACTCACCCGACTGGGCGACCAGCACCGTGCCGTCCTCTGCGACGCTCACCACG
Source organism: Devosia soli (assembly GCF_000970455.1). GTDB lineage: Bacteria > Pseudomonadota > Alphaproteobacteria > Rhizobiales > Devosiaceae > Devosia > Devosia soli. The sequence goes on from NZ_LAJG01000014.1 coordinate 787,533, forward strand.
CCAGTCGAAAAAAGTTGCGCGATCCGCGATTCGAGCACCAGCACGTTGCCGATCTCCAATTCGCCGCCGAATTCACGCGGATGGATCAGCACCACCTCGAGCTTTTCAAGCAGATTCTTATCTTGGGGATCGAAGCCCAAGCCACTGATTGCGCAGCGATATCCGTAGCTCTGCAAAGCGAAGCGATAGAAGGCGACGCGCATGTCGGTCGCGGCATCGAACCGCGCCATGGGCTGTTCCCCAAAACCGCGCTGGTCGTCTTCTTCGATCATCACTGCCCCGACAAAACAGTGCAATCTTAGGGAGATTTTACAATAGTGGAAACCCTGAGCGCAGCTGTCGTGACGCCTAAGTGAAATGGCGTTTTGTTTCGCACCGTTCCGAGAGTAGAAAATACCTCATCGACGGAACCCTCGGCACAAGATTGTCGACTGCGCAGATAGAGATATTTCGGGCCACGCCCTAATCTGCCCGCCAGCCCTTTTTCGGAGCGTCTCATGACCACCAAAACCCTCCTCGTCGCCGCTCTTTTGGCTGGCGTCACCCTGCCCGCCGCAGCCTTTGCGCAGGAATACAATGCCGATGCCACCATTCGCATCGGCTCGCTCTACGAGCCCCAGAACCTCGACAACACCGCCGGCGCCGGCCAGGGCATCAACGAAGCTTTTAATGGCAATGTCTACGAAGCCCTGTTCGAGCTGACCGATGCCGGCTCCGTCGAACCCAAGCTCGTCGACAGCTATGAAACGAGCGAAGACGGCCTGACCTACACCTTCAAGCTCAAGCCCGGCGTCACCTTCCATTCCGGCGATCCGCTGACCGCAGCCGATGTGAAATATTCCATCGAGCGCGTCACCGCCGAGGCTTCGAAGAGCTCGCGCAAGAAGAGCCTTTCGACCATCACCGGCATCGAAACGCCCGACGACCAGACGGTCGTGATCACCCTCTCGGCGCGCTCGATCTCGCTGCCCTACAATCTCTCCTATGTTTGGATCGTCAACGACGCCGCTACCGATATCACCGCCACCGAAGACGGCACCGGCCCCTATACGCTCGGCGAATGGCGCCGCGGTTCGGCCCTCGCGCTCGAGCGCAACGACGCCTATTGGGGCGATGCCCCGACCAATGGCGAAGTGATCTACACCTATTTCACCGACGCCACCGCGCTCAATAACGCGCTGCTCACCAACGCCGTCGACATCATCACCTCGGTCCAGAGCCCGGATTCGCTTGCCCAGTTCCAGGGCAATTCGGCCTACACGGTCACCGAAGGCGCCTCCACAACCAAGGAAATCCTGGCTTACAACGACCGCGTCGCCCCCTTCGACAACGTTAAGGTCCGCAAGGCGCTCGCGCGCGCTACCGATAAGGCCCGCCTCCTCAACTCCATCTGGGGCGAATATGGCACACTGATCGGCTCCTTCGTGCCGCCGACCGACCCATGGTATGTCGATCTCACCAGCGTCGATGCCTACGACGTCGAAAGCGCCAAGGCCCTCCTTGCCGAAGCCGGCTATCCCGATGGCTTTGAATTCACCCTCGACACCCCGGACTACGATCCCCATCCGATCGTCGCGCAGTTCCTGCAGTCCGAATATGCCAAGATCGGCGTCAAGGTGAATATCAACATCATCACCGCCAATGAATGGTACACCAAGGTCTACCAGGCCCACGATTTCCAGGCGACTCTGCAGGAACACGTCAACCACCGCGACATCGTCTTCTACGGCAACCCGGACTTCTACTGGGGCTACAACAACCCCGACGTCGTCAAGCTGATCGCTGACTCCGAATCCGCCGCCACCGAAGCCGAACAGACCGAAAAACTGACCGAAGCCAACAAGCTGATTGCTGAAGACGCGGCCAGCAACTGGCTCTACCTCTACCCCCAGATCGTCGTCTCCGCCGCCAACGTCACCGGCTACCCCGTCAACGGCCTGAACTCTCAGTTCTTCGCCTACGACATTCAGAAGGCTGAGTGATTTCTCACCCACAGGTTGTCACCCAGGCGAAAGCCGGGGCCCATCCTGAGATCTCAAGATGGATACCCGCCTGCGCGGGGATGACACCGAGTGTATGGTAAGCGACGCAGCCGAGACAAACTCGAAAAATCCCTCCCCCTCCCAGGGGGAGGCTAGGTGGGGGTCACTCACCATTCCCATCAAACACTTCCCACCGGCCCAACAGCCGGTGGCTTTGCTTTCCCGCCCCCGCTAATATTGCGCCCGATACCGCGCAAGGAATCTCCCCATTCTCGTCTACCTCCTCCGCCGCACGCTGATCCTTCTCGCTTCGCTCTTCGTCGCAGCGGTGGTTCTCTTCGTGCTCCTGCGCCTTCTTCCCGGCGATCCCGCCAATGCCCTTCTCGGCGTCGGCGCCACCGAGCAGCAGATCGCCGCCGCGCGCGCCCAGGTCGGCTCCGATCAGCCTCTCGCCGTGCAATTCGTCAGCTTCCTTGGCAATATCGCCCGGCTCGATCTCGGCACCTCCTTTGTCAGCCGTGCCTCGGTGCTGGAAGAAATCGGCAACCGCATGTCGGTCACCCTGCCGCTGACTTTCCTGGGCTTCTTGATCGCGCTGATCCTCGCCGTCCCCTTGGGCATCCTCGCCGCCGTCCGCTCCGAAAAATGGTACGGGACGGCCATCTCGGTCATCTCTCAGCTCGGCATCGCCATCCCCGTCTTCTGGGTGGGCATCCTGCTGGTCACACTCTTTTCCATCAATTTGCGCTGGCTCCCCTCCGGCGGCTTCCCCCTCAAGGGCTGGGCCAATTTCGACGAAGCCATCACCGGCATGATCTTGCCCGCCCTCACCATCGGCCTCGTCATGGGCGCCTCGCTCCTCCGTTATGTCCGCGCCGCGACGCTCGACGTGCTCGGCAGCGATACCTGCGCACCGCCCGCGCCCTCGGTGCCAGTTTCCCCGAAGCGCTGATCCGCCATGGCCTCCGCAACGGCGCTGTGCCGGTGATTTCCATTCTCGGCATCGAACTCGCCAGCACCTTCCTCGGCGCCGTTGTCATCGAGCGCGTTTTCTCGCTGCCAGGCCTCGGCTCCATGCTGCTCCTCGCCATCCAGCAGCGCGATTATCCCAATGTGCAGGGCGTCCTTTTCATCTCGACGCTCCTTGTCCTCCTCATAGGCTTTGCCGCCGACATCGCCCAGCGCCTGATCGATCCGCGCCTCCGCTCAACCGGGAGCGCCCGCGCATGACAACCGAAATCGTCGCCGCCCCCCAGCGCCAGCGTCGCCCGCTCATCCTCTGGGCCGGCCTTATTCTCGTCGGACTCCACGTCTTCGCCGGCCTCCTGAGCCTCGTCTGGCTGCCCTATGACCCGACCGCCATGGCCGGCGGTCGTCTCGAAGGCCCTAGCTTTCTCCACTGGGTTGGCACCGATAGGCTCGGCCGCGATCTCTTCACCCAGATGATGATCGGCAGCCGCATCGCCCTCACCGTCGGCCTCGGCGCCGTCGCAATTGGCGCCGCCATCGGCGTCACCCTCGGCATTCTGGCCGCCTTCGCCACGCGCTGGCTCGACGACGCCCTCGCCGCCACGCTCGATATCCTCATCGCCTTCCCGACGCTCCTCATCGCCATGCTGGTCGTTGCCGCCAGCGACACAGCCAATCTATGGTCGGCTATCATCGCGCTTGGCATCGCGCTCTCAGCCATCGTCGCGCGCCTTACCCGCATTCTCGCCAAGCGCGTGCTGGTGATGGACTACATCACCGCCGCCCGGACCTCGGGCAGTAGCTGGCCGAAAATCGTCGCCATCCATATTCTCCCCAATATCTGGCCGACCCTCGCGGTCAATTTCGCCCTGCAATTCGGCCTCGCCGTCATTGCCGAAGCGTCTCTCTCCTATCTCGGCCTTGGCGCGCCGCCGCCCAACGCCTCCTGGGGCCGCATCCTGCAAGAGGCACAGGGCACGGTCTATACCGCCCCCCTCGGCGCCATCGCCCCCGGCATAGCCCTTGTCTCCCTCGCCATCGGCGTCAATCTCCTCGCCGACGGCCTCCGCGACGCCATCGACCCCACGAGGCGCTCCCGGTGACCTCTCTCCTCACGCTCAAAAATCTTTCCGTCTCGACCGGCGGCAAAACGCTGATCCACGGCCTCTCCTTCTCCCTCGAAAAGGGCGAGCGACTTGGCCTCATCGGCGAATCGGGCTCCGGTAAGTCCCTTACCGCCCTCGCCGCCACCGGCCTCCTCCCCGCCGGCCTCCGCGCCAGCGGCTCCGCCATCCTTGCCGGGACCGAGGTCATCGGCGCCCCCGAGCGCCAGCTCAACACGCTCCGCGGCACCGCCGCCGCCATCGTTTTCCAGGAACCGCTGACCGCGCTCGACCCACTCATGCGCGTCGGCAAACAGGTCGCCGAACCCCTCGCCCGCCGCGCCAAGCGCGACGGCCAGCCGCTCCATAGCGAAGCCCTCGATCAAGCCGTCCTCGCGCTTCTCACCGAAGTCGCCCTGCCCGATCCGCCGCGCATCGCCCGCGCTTATCCCCACGAACTTTCGGGCGGCCAGCGCCAGCGCATCGCCATCGCCATGGCCCTCGCCTGCAAGCCAGACCTCTTGATTGCCGACGAGCCCACCACCGCACTCGACGTGACCACCCAGGCCGAAATCCTCGCGCTGATCGACCGCCTCGTGCGTGAGCGCAACATGGCGCTCCTCTTCATCAGCCACGACCTCCCCGTCGTCGCCAACACCGTCAGCCGCGTCGTCGTCCTCCGCCAGGGCGAGGCCGTCGAAGCGGGCAGCGTCGCCAACGTTTTCGGCAATCCACAGCACGATTACACCAAAAGCCTTCTGGCCGCCGCGCGCAGTTTCGATCGGGCCTTGGAGGGCACGCCATGACCCTCATCCAGGTCCAGAACGTCGATTTCGGCTATAGCGCCAATCGACAAATCCTGAGCGACATCAACCTCGATATCGCCCCCGGCGACACCGTTGGCCTCGTCGGCGAAAGCGGCTCGGGCAAGACCACGCTCCTCCGCCTCCTCCTCGGCCTCGCCCGCCCGGATCGCGGCAGCATCACCTTTGATGGCCAAACCCTCGACACCGGCAACCGCGCCTTTATGCGCCAATTCCGGCGCCAGGCGCAGATCGTCTTCCAGGATCCCTATTCTTCCCTCGATCCGCGCCAAACCATCTTTTCGATCATCGCCGAGCCGCTCCGCTCTCTGAAGATCGACGGCGACCACCGCCAGATGGTCGCAGACGCCCTGGAAGCCGTTGGCCTCGATCGCGACGCCGCCACCCGCTATTCGCATCAGTTCTCGGGCGGCCAGCGCCAGCGCATTGCCATCGCCCGCGCCATCGTCGCCCGTCCGCGCTTTCTCCTCGCCGATGAAGCGGTCAGCGCACTTGATCTCACCACACGCACTCGCATCGTCGATCTCCTCGCCCGTCTCAGCGCCGAGATGACCCTGCTTTTCGTTTCCCACGATATCGGCGTCGTCGCAGCCCTCTGCCGCCGCATCGTCATCATCGAAAAAGGCCGGATCGTCGAACACGGCGAGACCGCCGAAATCCTTAAGAACCCTCAGCACCCCTATACGCAGCGTCTGCTTGCCAGTGTGCCGCGCCTCACCGTCAACGAGATTTCATCATGACCGACTACGCAACCGAATATGCCGAGTGGCAGGCAAAGCGCCTCGCCGCCCTCAAAGCCCCGAACGGCTGGCTCAACATCATCGCCCGCGTCTGGCTCGCCGAAGGCACCGTCGCCGTCGGCAGCGCCGCCGACAATGACATCATCCTCTCGTCCGGCCCCTCGCATATCGGCAGCCTCACGCAGGACGCCGATGGCCAGGTGACTTACACGCCCGAAGACGGCGCCCCGCAGGTTCTCGAACTCTCCAAATACAATCCGCCCCGCTTCACCGCTGGCAATCTCCTCCTTGAGGTAACAACCCTCAACGGCGAAAACGCCCTCCGCGTCCGCGACACCACGTCGGACGCCCCAGAAAAGCTGCAGCCGCTCGAATACTTTCCGCTCGACCCTACCTGGCGCATCGTCGCCGATTGGGTAGAGCTCGAAACCGCCAAGGGCCTGACCATCGACACCTCCAAGTCGATCCCCACCGATGTCGAAGCAACCCACAAAGCCGTCTTCACCCGCGATGGCGTCACATATGAACTGCTCGCCACCCATGGCACGCCGGAAGCGCCCCAATTCGTCATTCGCGACCAGACGTCCAAGGATTCGACCTACGCCGCCTGCCGCTTCGTCTTCGGCGAAGACGTGACGGACAAGACTATCGTCCTCGACTTCAACAAGGCGATAAATCCGCCCTGCGCCTTCACCGAGCACGCCGTCTGCCCCCTGCCGCCCGCCGAAAACGTCCTCCCCATCCGCATCGAGGCCGGCGAAAAGCGGCTGCACGACTAACCCCTGGTAGCCTCCCCCTGGTAGGGAGAGGGATCTGCGGTGGCTCGCGGGCAACGCAACAAACTCGATACGCCCCCCCTATCAGGGAGAGGTTGGGTGGGGTTCGAGATGGCACAGGTAACAAAAAAAGGCCGGCATCCCTGCCGACCTTTCCAAAAACTTTCTCGCGGTTCTAGCGCCTTATCGCGCGCACCAAGGCAATAAGAATACACGCACCGACGAGCCCCGCGATCAGGTAGCCAATCCAGCCACCGAACGAGATGCCGATGATCCCGAAGAGGAAACTGGCGATCGCCGCGCCGACGATGCCGAGCACGATGTTTAGAAAAAGTCCGGTATTGGTCTTCATGATGTTGGATGCGATCCAACCTGCCAAACCGCCGATGATGATGGCTGCAATCCAGCCGATACCTGCGTCACCCATATCGTAAACCCCACTGTTTGGATCGCCCCGACCCGAGGCGCCTGATTAAACGCCTTGTGAACAAAACGGTTGCGCGCAAGCGACAGTCAGAAGTCGAAGATCCAGGCCCCGCCGGCTTCGGTGAACCGGCCCATGCTGGGTGCCGACCAGCCTCGATCGATCGAATAAAGACGCACGCGGCAGGTCACGACACCATTGGGGTGCTTGGCGCAGCCAGTGGCTTCGAGCCGGACGCGGTCGCGCCGAATAGTGACATCGCGCTGCAGGATGCGGCCATTCCCGAGCATGGCGTCGATGGCCTGGGTCACAGTTGGGCCGCCGGTAATCAGGGGCGGCTCTTCTGAGCTGCATCCGAGCAGCGTAAAAAAGCCAAGCACAGCGACAACTTGCAGTGTCCGCATCATGGAACCCTCCCCGCTCCATAAGGCTAGCCTAGCCAAGAGCGGTAAATTCCGCGTTTCGCAGGCTATGCGCAGCTTGACGGATCGGAATGGCTTGAAGGCGCCCCCCGCCTTTGCTAGTCAAAAGCGGATGTTCTTAGTCATATTAAAAAACGGCCAGATCGGTTCTCCCAGGCTGCGTCATGCATCAACATACCTTTTGTAGCGCGCTGTGCCTTGAGCGCGGCGAACCTCTGGCAGGCCTGGGGAATGCGCCAAAACGTGCTCTGCTGCTGGCATGGCCACGCGGAAAATGGCGAACGCCGAAATGGGAATCGATTGGCATGTCGCCGGCACTGACCGACGCGCTGGGCGCGGCCAATGACGCTGACATCCATGTTGCGCTGGTCGATAAAGTCGAAGCACCCAGAAGCTTGCCGACGCTCCACGCCATGCCGGAAAATGTTTCCTCCCGCTTCGACAGCGACGAGGAGCTGGTGGCGGCGGTTCGATCCTATACTCGTGGCGAGATGTTTGCGGGCGCGCAGGAAACACGCACGACAATCCTTTGCTGCACCGATAGCCGCCGCGACGCCTGCTGCGCCCGTCATGGATTTGCGACCTACAAGGCGCTTGTCGCTGCGGCCGATCCGGAGCGGATCAACGTCGTGCAGGCCACTCATATCGGCGGCTGCCGGTTCGCCGCATCGCTGATGGTCTTGCCTTCACGCCAGCGCTACGGGCGGATGAGGCCGGATGACGCGGTTCCCTTTCTCGATGCAATTGGAAACGGCGAGATTTACTTGGAAGCATATCGCGGTCGCGCCGACGCGCCCGAAGCGGCACAGGTGGCTGAGCTGGCAGCCATGCGATGGGCCGTCGATCATGGCTTGCCAACGACATCCCCGATCCTCGAAGCCAAGCCAAGGACTGCGAATTCGGTCGACCAGCTATGGGTGGAGGCGACATTGCCCGGCGCGGTTCTCAGTATTCGCCTTCGCGCTCAGGATTTCTTTGTCCAGGGCAATTGCGACATCGCTTCCCGTGGCGAGGGCAAGATCACCCCACGCTGGGTGCTCGATGATATCGAGGCGACATCCGCCTCTTAAATTGTCTCGCAGCAAATTGGATTTGAGCCGGGATTAGGTCTTTCCCGCGTCGGTCGCCGTGCTAATAAGATGGCCCGCGTCGGTTCCATACATGTCATTCGAGATGCTGCGATGAGCAATTCCATTTTCGCCCAGGTCGTTGCCGCCATTGGTGGTGTCGCCGTAGCGCTCCGTCACGGTGGCGAGAGCAAGCCACCCGTCTATGGCGCAGCGCCCAAGATCCCGGAGGCGAAGGCCCAGGGGGCCATCCCGACGCTGAAAATGCCGACGGCAAAAGGCTGGGAAGGCGATCACAAGCCGACCGCTGCCGCAGGCCTCAAGGTCAACGCCTTCGCCAAAGGGCTCGATCACCCGCGCCAGGTTTATGTGCTGCCCAATGGGGATGTGCTTGTCGCCGAATCCATGGGTGAATCGGGAAAGCCAAGTTCGCTTTTCGATCACGCCATGTCGGTGACGATGGAACGCGCCCGCGCTTCAGGCACGAGCCCCAATCGCGTCACCCTGCTGCGCGACGCCGACGGCGACGGCGTTGCCGAAGTGCGCCACGCTTACATCGAAAACGTCCGCCAGCCCTATGGCATGGTCCTCATCGGGTCAACGCTCTATGTCGGCGCCAGCGATGCGCTGCTAGCCTACCCCTACGATCCCGCTGCGACGAAGATCACGACGCCCGGCAAGAAGCTCATGGAGCTCGTGCCGGGCGGCCACTGGACGCGCAACCTCATCGCCAGCAAAGACGGTACTAAGATTTATGTCGCCGTCGGCTCGCTCAGCAATATCGGGGATGCCGGGATGAAGGCTGAAGAAAACCGCGCCTGCATCCACGAGTATGACATCGCCACCGGCACCTCGCGGATTTATGGCGCCGGCCTCCGCAATCCCGTCGGCATGGCCTGGGAGCCGACGACGCAAACGCTCTATACCGTCGTCAACGAGCGCGATGGCCTGGGCGATGAAACGCCGCCCGACTACCTCACCTCAGTCCGCGACGGCGGCTTTTATGGCTGGCCCTATTCCTATTGGGGCGTCGTCGATGATCGCGTGCCGCAGAGCCCGGCGCACCCCGCCTCGAAGCAGGACCACCCCGACTTCGCCCTCGGCGGCCACACTGCCTCGCTGGGCCTTGCCTGGATTCCTGAAGGCACCCTGCCCGGCTTCCCCGCCGGCATGGCCATCGGCCAGCATGGCTCCTGGAACCGCAGCAAGCTTTCCGGCTACAAGCTGACCTTCGTCGGCTTCGAAAACGGCAAGCCCACCGGCCTGCCGCGCGACATCCTCACAGGCTTTCTCTCCGCCGACGAGAAATACTCCTACGGTCGCCCTGTCGGCGTCGCGGTAGCCGCCGACAAATCCATCCTCATGGCCGACGACGTCGGCGACGTCATCTGGCGCGTCACCGGTGCCTGATCGACCCATCTCTGCGCAACTCTTCCAACCTCGGCTCTGCCGGGGTTGGCTGGTTCACTAAAGCCGCTAGCGATTGCCGCGATATTCCAGCGGAATGACGATCGGGAATTTTTCCTGCCCAGCCGGCGGCGCCGGCACCGGTGAACTGGCCCAGGCAAGGTCGGTCGCGGCCTGATCGAGCACTGGAAATCCGCTCGATTGCGCAATGCTGACCGATTGCACCCGCCCGCTGGCATCGATGCGGAACTGCAGCAACACGACGCCACCTTGACCGCGCCGGCCTTCATTGGGGTTGCGCTGCCGTCGGGCAAGATGGCGCAACACGCTCTGCTGCCAGCTCTGGATTTGCGATGCGCTCGGCTCCGCCGAAACAGCCTGCTGCGGCGCTGCGACCTGCTCTGCCTTCTCGGCCGCCGGTTTCGGCGCTGCCGCAACGTTCGCCGCTGACGGCGGCGGCGCCGTTTTCCGCGGTGGCGGCGTAAACGTCGTCGGCGGCGTTTCGGCGCGAATGTCGGCAATCCGCTGCGGCATCGACACAGGCATCGGCAGGTTCGGGTCAACCGGCTCAGGCTCAGGCTCGACCGCCTCGACAACCGGCTCCTCGGCCGGCTCAGCTTCAGTCGGCACTTCGGCCTGCCGTTCGATCACCACCGCCGGTTCCGGAACGTCCACTTCGGGCACTTCGATCACTGGCTCTGTCGCCTCGACAGGCGCCGGCTCTGGTTCAGGCGTTGTTTCAATCGCAGCCGGACGCGCAACTGGCTTGGGCTGCGGTTCCGCCACTGGCGGCGGCTCCTCAGTCACTGGCGGTGTCTGTTCGACCTCCGTCGGCGGCTCTTCCGCGGGCCGTTCCTCGGCCACCGGATCTTCCTCTGGCTCTGCCTCGGCGTCCGGCTCTGCCTCAGTCTCGGGCATCGCCTCCGAAGCCGCCGACGGTGCACCCTCGGCAATGTCGAGCTCTTCCTCGGCCGGCGAGGTCACGAACTCAGCAAATTCTACCGTTATCGCTCCAGCCGGCTCACCCGCTGGTTCCGCCTGCGGCACGAACCGTTGATAGGCCCAGACGCCAGAGCCAATCCCGGACAGCACGATCACGCTCGCCGTCACCCATAGCGCCAGTTCGCCCCGCGTGGTGCGCAAAAAATCTTCGGGACTAAAACTGTCGCCGATCCGCGTCATTGCGCGGCCGCGGGCGCCGCGACGCCATTGGCGCTTTCCAGACCCACCAGCGCGATGCGCACATAGCCCGCCTCGCGCAAGAGGTTCATCATCGCCATTAGCTCGCCATATGCGACCTCTTGGTCAGCTCGCAAAAAAACGCGCGTCTCGCGATCACCCTCGGTCACCGCATCGAGCTGGGCCTGCAACGCCTCGCGCGCCACCACATCATTGTCGACGGCCAGCGACAAGTCGCCCTTGAGCGTCACGAACAGTGGCTCATCCGGCCGCGGCGCCGGCGTCGCGTTCGACACCGGCAGGTCGACATTGACATCGACCGTCGCCAAGGGCGCCGCCACCATGAAGATGATCAGTAGCACCAGCATGACGTCGATAAAGGGCGTTACATTGATCTCGTGATTGATCTCGAGATCGTCGCCGCCGCCGTCCTTGATCCGCCCAGCCATGGCCTATTCCGCCGCCCTAGCGGTCGAACCATTGGAATTAAGCGCCACGCGGTCGAGATCACGGCTCACGAGCCGCTCGATCCCCGCCGACACATCGGTGAGCAACTGGCGATAGCCCGTCACCGAGCGCGCAAAGGCATTGTAGATCACCACGGCCGGTATAGCCGCGACGAGCCCAAACGCGGTCGCCAGCAGCGCCTCGGCGATGCCCGGCGCCACGACAGCAAGGTTGGTCGTCTGCGTCTCGGCGATGCCGACAAAGGCATTCATGATGCCCCAGACTGTGCCAAAAAGTCCCACGAACGGCCCCACGGAACCGACTGACGCCAAAACCCCGAGGCTACGCGAAATCCGGCGCCCCGCAGCAACCTCGATCCGGTTGAGCCGTGAGGAGACACGTTCCTTGATGCCGCTCGGATCGACATGCCCGATCAGGTCTTGAGATGCCGCCATTTCCTCGGTTGCTGCCTGAACCAGCGCCGCTCCAAGTCCGCGCCTGCCCGCCATGGTCGTCGCAGCGGTTTCGAGACTTTCGGCCTTGAGCACGTCGCGAAGAGCCCGGTTGGCCCTAGCGCGCGCACCGGACAATTGCAGGCTTTTGGCAACCCAGATGATCAGCGTGACGACCGAAGCGGACAAAAGCCCGATCATCACGGCTTTGACGACATAGTCAGCCGCCAGAAACATCCCCCAAGGCGAAAGATCATGTCCGGCAAAGCCTGTCTCAACCATGGGCAGGTCGACCTCGGTCGCAGGCGCATCAAAAGGAACCGCCGGCGGCGTCACGTCCTCTTGGGCGACTGCCGGAAAAAAGGACGCAGACACGGTGACGAAGGCGAAGAGCGCGAGCGCCTGGCCCTTGTTGAGCAGAAATTCAGTCATCCGGCTTCGTTCCCTGGCAGGAGCACCCTACTGCCGCCGGCGTCGGAAAACTATCACCGCGGCAGCATCGCATATGCACGATGCCGCCTGACTAATAAAGATGACGAAAGAAGTCAACAAATCAACTGACTCGCTGGACGTCAACGGTCGGGAAAGAGAGTCCAGCGCCGGGGCCTGAAAACGATCTGGCTTCGCTCGGCTGCCGGATGATCGAAAGGCAGATCGATTTCCACCCGATGCGCCCCGCCAATGTCGAGCTCCACTCGCCGCGTCCCACCTACGCGCCGGCTGGTGACCACGTGACCGCTCAGGGCTGCGTCGCTTTCAATCAGCTCGATGTCGTGCGGGCGGAAATAAAGCTGGGCCGAACCGTTCGGCTCGGATGTCGACACCCCGATCGATCGTCCCTCGAGCCGAATGTCGCCGTTTTCGATCGTCACCGGCAAGGCGCTCGATTCGCCGATAAAGCCGAAGACGAACGGCGATTGCGGCGTGTCATAGACCGTGTCCGGCGTGCCGACCTGCTCGATCTTGCCCTGGCTCATGACGCAGAGGCGATCGGCCAATTCCAGGGCCTCTTCTTGGTCGTGCGTCACAAACACTGTCGTGTGGCCCGTGCGATCATGGATTTCGCGCAGCCATTTGCGCAGCTCGCGCCGCACCTGTGCATCAAGCGCGCCAAAGGGTTCGTCGAGCAAAAGCACGCGTGGCTCGATGGCCAAGGCCCGGGCGAGAGCAACGCGCTGCCGCTGGCCGCCCGAAAGCTGGCTCGGATAGCGCTTTTCAAGGCCGGAAAGCTGCACGAGATCGAGCAGTTCACGAGCCCGGCGGCGGATCTCCGCCTTGGGCGGGCGCGTTGCCCGCGGCCGCACCTCGAGCCCGAACGAGACGTTCTCCAAAATTGTCATGTGCCGGAACAGTGCGTAATGCTGGAAGACGAAGCCGATATTGCGCTCCTGCACGGTCTTTTCCGAGGCATCTTCGTTGCCAAAGAAAATCTTGCCCGCCGTCGGCCGCTCGAGCCCGGCGATGAGGCGCAAGAGCGTGGTCTTGCCCGATCCCGATGGACCGAGAAGCGCGATGAGTTCGCCCGAGGCGATATCGAGCGACACATCGTGCAGCGCCGGAAACCGGTCGAATTCCTTGCGGACGTTTTGAACGCGTACTTCCATTTATGGTCCAGTCAGTGGCCGCGGCCGGTGGCAGCGAGTTCGTCACCGAACCGCCATTCCAGCGCTGTCTTGAGAACGAGGGTTACGAGCGCCAGCATGGCGAGCAGCGACGCCAGCGCAAAAGCCGCCGTGCCTTGATATTCGTTGTAGAACATCTCGACCTGCAGCGGCATGGTTGTGGTCTGGCCCCGGATTTTGCCGGAGACTACGGCGACCGCGCCGAACTCGCCCATGGCGCGCGCATTGCAAAGCAAGACGCCATAGAGAAGGCCCCAGCGGATATTGGGCAGCGTGACGCGCCAGAACGTTTGCCAGCCGGAAGCGCCGAGAGAGAGCGCTGCTTCTTCGTCACCGCTCCCCTGATCCTGCATCAGCGGGATGAGTTCACGCGCCACAAAGGGAAAGGTCACGAAAATCGTCGCCAGAACGATCCCTGGAACGGCAAAGAGGATTTCGATGCCGTAGGATTTGAGCCAAGGCCCCAGGATGCTGCCCGACCCAAAAAGCAGGACGTAAACGAGGCCCGAAATCACCGGCGATACGGAAAATGGCAGGTCGATCAGGGTAATCAGGAAGGCTTTGCCCTTGAACTCGAACTTGGCGATGGCCCAGGAGGCGCAGACGCCGAAGACGACGTTGAGAGGCACGGCGATCGCCGCCACCATCAGTGTCAGGCGGATCGCCGATTGCGCATCGGCATTGTGCAGCGACTCCCAATAAGCGCCGAGCCCCTGCCGAAACGCTTCGGAAAATACGGCGATCACCGGCAACACGATGAACAGCGCCATGAAGGCAAGCCCGACAAGGATCAGCATCCATCGGACCGACGCAGGTTCACTTGTTGGCGAAGCAAGATGGCGCGACTTAGCTGCCATAGCCATACCTCCGCCGGCTCCAGGCCTGGATGAGATTGAGCACAAAAAGCATGAGGAAGGAGATGACGAGCATCACCGTGGCGATGACCGCAGCCCCTTGATAGTTGAATTCCTCAAGCCGGATGACGATCAGCAAGGGCGCGATTTCCGAGACGAACGGAATATTCCCGGCGATGAAGATTACCGAGCCGTATTCGCCTACTGCCCGCGCAAAGGCGAGGGCAAAGCCGGTGAGAATGGCAGGCGTCAGGCTCGGCAGCAGAACGCGCGAGATCGTCTGGAAGCGGCTTGCCCCCAAAGTGGCCGAGGCTTCCTCGACCTCCTTGCTCACCTCTTCAAGGATCGGCTGGATGGTGCGCACGACGAACGGCAGCCCGATGAAGATCATGGCGATGGTGATACCAATCGGCGTATAGGCGATGCGCCAGCCAAGCGGCGCCACCAGCTGGCCGATAATCCCGTTCGGCGCATAGATCGCAGTAAGCGAAATGCCCGCTACAGCAGTCGGCAGAGCAAAAGGCAGATCGACCATGGCATCGAATATGCGGCGGCCGGGGAAGCGATAGCGCACCAACACCCAGGCGATCAGCGTGCCGAAAACGACATTGATCGCCGCCGCAATGAGAGCCGTCACAAAGCTCGTGCGGAGAGCCGCAAGCACACGCGGATCAAGCGCTGCGGCCCAGAACCCGGACCAGCCGATTCCGGCGGAACGGAGCACCAGCGCGATGAGCGGCACGAGGATGATCAGCGAGAAATAGGCAATGGTGAAACCAAGGGTCAGCCCAAAGCCGGGAATGACGCTTGGCTGGCGGAAGCGCATCATGCTGCCTCCTCCGGGCAGAACGCGCCAAAACGGTTAGTGGTGCATCCGGTCTGGCGCAGTACGGGTCGGTTCATAGAAAGGGCCCAGAATTCGCGCCAACTCTATCGTTTAAGTCGCGTTTCGCAAGGCGAAGGCGGGGCGACATTGACTGCAAAGATAGAAATTCGTTTCACGCAAATGCCGGCAAGTCGAATGCGATTGCGGAGAAGCGCAACGTTAGCCCATGGCAAGCAAAGAGTTGCCGTCACGGGATCATTGAAAGACTGGTATATCGAGCAGCCTCAAGCCCTAAGAAAGGGCGGCCAAAGAAGATGGCAGCGAATTTTCCGGAAGCGCCTGAGCCCCATTCTGTGGCCTGATAGTCAAACTGGCATCGGGCTCGACTTGCGTCATCGAGGTCATATCCCGCTCGTCCCTCGAGCGGCCACCAAAGAAACTAGCCTTGGCCGGAGCTTCATCCGCAACGCTTCGGGCCAGCGCGCCGGGACTGAAAATGCCAAAGAAATGCACCATCGTCTTCTCCTGCTTTTGCAGCTTTTAGCGGGGCGCCTACCGGCCTCGCAGCCGGCAGGCGTTGGATCACTGCGTAGGACCGGCGTAGATCTGGTCGAACACGCCACCGTCGCCGAAGAACTTTGGTTGAGCCTCGCGCCACCCACCAAAATCCTCAATGGTCACGAGATTGACGTCGCCAAAGCGGGCAATGTCTTCCGCTGCGGCAGCTTGGGGACGGAACGGGCGATAATAATGCTTGGCGGCAATCGCCTGACCGACATCGGAATAAAGATATTCGAGATAGGCCTGCGCCACTTCAAGGTTGCCCTTCTTTTCCGCATTTCCGGGAACGAGCGCCACCGGAGGCTCGGCGAGGATCGAGACGGACGGCGTCACGATATCAAAGGCATCCGGCCCAAGTTCCTCAAGCGCAAGATAAGCCTCGTTTTCCCAGGCCAAGAGCACGTCACCGATGCCGCGCTGAACGAATGTGGTGGTCGAACCACGCGCACCCGTGTCGAGCACCGGGACATGCTTATAAAGACTGGCGACGAATTCCTGCGCCCTGGCATCGTCCCCGCCATTGGCATTCCGCGCCCAGGCCCAGGCGGCGAGGAAATTCCATCGCGCCCCACCCGAGGTCTTGGGATTGGGCGTGATGACCTCGACACCATCGCCAACGAGATCGCCCCAATCCTTGATGCCTTTGGGGTTGCCCTTGCGCACCAGAAACACGATCGTTGAAGTGTAAGGCGCGCTGTTGTTTTCGAGCTTGCCGCGCCAATCTTGCGGGATCAGTCCGGCATCGGCAATGGCATTGATATCGCTCTCGAGCGCGAGGGTAACCACATCGGCCTCAAGACCATCGATAACGGTGCGAGCCTGCGATCCGGACCCTCCATGTGTTACCTGAATGGCAACGGATTCGCCCTTGGTCTGCTGCCAGTATTTGGCAAAAGCTTCATTGTAATCCCGGTAAAGCTCGCGCGTCGGGTCGTAAGACACGTTGATCAGCGTCTTGTCCTGCGCCTGCGCAGTGATGGAAAACCCGACCGCAAGCGAAGCAGCAAGCGCGGCGTAAGCAAAAATCCTGGCTGTCCGTCTCATCGGAGCCTCCCTCATGTCTAGCGACACAAACTCTATCAATCTGGTCGGGTTTGAAAAGGTTAAGGCTTGCTTGACGCGATGAGCAAGGAGAAAATTATACTATTGACCTAGGAATTGCCGAGCTTTCCAGCAACAATGTCGCGCCAGAATGCCGAAGACTCCGCCTTCTTTGCGAGGGTCTGGATCTCAACTCTGCGCAGAAATGTCGTCTGCAAGAACGCCAATCACAATGCAAATGCCTGCATAACAGCTTGTCAGCGTCAGGATGCCGAACATGGCATTGGTAAGGCCCATGGTGAAAAAGCCGGTGACCAGCGTCACCGCCAACACCAGAAGGCGTGACCTGTTCTGACTGTCCGGAAGCCTCAAAACCTCAAGAATAGGCGCCGCCATGAAAAGCCCATAGGCAACCAAACCAAGCACACCCGCACTTGCAGCAAAATCGGCAAGGTCGTTGTGAAGATGCGGCGCGCCGCCGAACGGCACGTCAGCCAAGCTATCGGCGACAGCGACGAAATCGAGCGGCCCCTGTCCAAAAATCGGCGATTCAAGAAACGCCCGCAGGCCGCCGAGATACATTTGGAGCCGGATCGACGTTGAATCGTCCGTCGGCAAACCCGAGCTCAAAGTCGATCCGATGTCTGTCAGAACGCGCTGCACACCCGACAACTGGCTCGCGCCCAGCCAAACGGCTAAGCCCGTGACTATCGCCAGACCGACGATGACAAGTGCGGAAACCTTGAAACTGACCAGCCTCTTTAACGCCATCGTCAGCCAACCGGCGAACAACATGAGAGCCATTGCGACCATCGCGCCCCGCGTACCAGAAAGCGTCACGGCCACCGCCGCAAAAGCTGGGCCAAAGAGAAACAAGAACCGCCAAGGCGAGCGAACGAAGAGAAAGCCGGCAACCGAAAAGGCCCCTGCGAGCAAGGCAACGTCGGCGTAGTGAATGGGATTGGCAACAATCCCTCCGGCTCGGGTGGTGCCGGTCGCAGCAACATCGCTGATGCCAAGAGCTGCAGCGCCGGCAACACCGCTCAGGGCCAGGACCCCCATCAGGCCCGCAGCAGTTTCATCCGCCCGAGGCTGGTGACCCATCGCCATGAGCGGCCATATCGCAAAGAGCGGCGCGAAGTAGACGATGCCGATAAGGCCCTGAAATGTTCCGGAGCCCACAACATAGGCGATCGCGACAAGGAGCAGTCCGAGCAAAATCCCCCATACAATCGGCCTGCGAAATGCACTTCCCGCATGACGAAACATGAAGAGAATGGAAGCAAGACCAATAGTCAGAAAGAGAATATTGCCCGCTTCAGGAGCCACAGGTGCCATCGCGAGAATCGCGATGAGAGCGATGATGACGAAGAATGGACGGAATGTATCTGACATGCGCGTTGACTAGCCTTTAGCCACCCCCGTAGCAAGCGCTCGTCAGTCGTCTGCCCATTGCTCGACCACATCATACATTACTTGCGCCGTGTGACCGCATGTGCCCCGCCACCCTGCCCCAAATTGAATATGTTTAACAGCGAGAATCTCGCTTGCCTCGACGCTACTAACCCGCTAATACGTATCAGCGCTAATACGCATTAGCAGCTTTCGGGAGGGTGGCTTGGCGACCAAGCGACTGACACAAAAGGACATCGCAAGGCTTGCCGGCGTGAGTCAGGCAACGGTCTCTTTTGTGCTCAATGGCTCGCCCGAAAACGCCAACCGCATACCTCCCGAGACGCGAGACCGTGTGCAGAAGGTGATCCGCGAAACGGGCTATGTCGCTGATCCCGTCGCGCGCCGGATGGTTAAGGGGCTCAACCGGATACTCGGCGTCTTCACCTACGAGCCGGCCTTCCCCTCTGCCCAGGCGGACTTTTTCACCCCATTTCTCCTTGGCATCGAGGAGGCGGCACAGGAGCTGGGCTATGACCTGCTGCTGCTCACCGGTGCTGGCGTGAAGAGACGAATTTTTGGCGACAACGTTCGCCTGAGGCTCGCTGATGGCTGCATCATTCTTGGCCGCCAATTCGATCGGGACGAACTGACCCGTCTTGTCGCGGGCGACTTCCCCTTCGTCGCCGTCGGCCGCCGTGACGACGCCGACGGACCTGTGCCCTATGTCGGTGGCGGTTACGTTGCGGCAACAGCCTCACTTGTCGGGCGCGCCAAAGCAATGGGTCACCGGCGCATTGCCTATATGGGCCTTATTGAGGGCGCTGAATCGACCGTTGATCGCTGGCTCGGCTTCGAGCCGGCTCTGAAGGGCGCAGAGCTCGTCCATACCCAATATGCCGTCGGGCAACCGCCGGGCGAAACGCTCGATGCGCTGCTCGCAGCTGGCGCCACCTGCGTTTTCTTCACTGAATTGGCCGATGCCATCGCTGTCGATGCCGTGGCGCGTCATCGTGGCATCAGCGTTCCCGGCGATCTCTCGATCGTCGTTCTTGGCAATCACATCCGTGCCGAAGAACACGGTCGCCGCTTTACGTCCTTCTCCATTCCCCGCGAGGCCATGGGCCGCGCCGCCACCGAAATGCTGGTGCGGCGCGTGGAGAATGACGCCCCGGTCGAGCAGGTGCTGCTCGATTGCGCCATCGTCGAGGGGGAAACCCTCGGCCCTGTTTCTACCCAACACGTTCGGAACACATGACCAAAGAGCTTCACGCAGACATTCTCATCGTTGGTGGCGGGCTCGGTGGCGTCGCTGCAGCCCTCGGCGCATTGCGCTCGGGCCGCACCGTCATCATGAGTGAGGAATTCGACTGGATCGGCGGCCAATTGACGAGCCAGGCCGTGCCGCCCGACGAGCATTCCTGGGTCGAGCAATTCGGCGTCACCCGCTCCTATCAGCAACTGCGCCGCGGCATCCGCCAGTATTATCGTGACAACTATCCGCTGACCGCGGAAAGCCGCGCCTGGGGGGATCTCAATCCCGGCGCCGGCTGGGTCAGCCGCTTGTGTGCCGAGCCGCGCGTCGGCCTTGCCGTGCTCGAAGCCATGCTCGCGCCCTGGCGCGGCGGCGGTAAGCTGACCGTCCTGCAGCCCTACCGCCCCGTGGCCGCCGATGTCGATGGCGACACGGTGCGTTCGATAACCCTCCGCCATCGCGATAGCGGGCGCGAAATTGTCTGCTCAGCGCCCTACGTGATCGACGCGACCGAACTCGGTGATCTCCTGCCGCTGACCGGCACCGAATATGCCAAGGGTTTTGAGGCCCAGTCCGATACCGGCGAACCCAGCGCCCCCGATCATGCGCAGCCCGATAACGTGCAGGCCGTGTCCGTGTGTTTTGCCATCGATCACGTCGATGGTGACCAGACCATCGACAAGCCGGAAAATTACGATTTCTGGCGCAAATATCAGCCTGAATTTTGGGGCGGACCGCTCCTCGGCTTCAAGGCGCCGCATCCACGCACGCTCGAAATCACCGAACGCTCCTTCACGCCCAATCCTGACGATGATCCGCTGCTGGTCGATGCCGACCAGCGCCGCAATGCGGGCGACGGCAATCTCTGGACCTTCCGCCGCATCGCCGCGCGCCGCAATTTCCAGCCCGGTGCCTACCAGTCCGACATCTGCCTCGTGAACTGGCCGATGATCGACTATATGGAAGGCACGATCATCGACGTTTCCGAAGAGGAAAAGGCCAAGCACCTCAAGGCAGCTGCCGATCTCTCCTATTCGGTCTTCTATTGGCTCCAGACCGAAGCTCCGCGCCTTGATGGCGGCCAGGGCTTCCCGGGCCTGCGCCTCCGCGGTGACGTCACCGGCACCGACCATGGCCTTGCCATGGCGCCCTATATCCGCGAGAGCCGCCGCATCCTGCCCGTCACGCGCATCGTCGAGCAGGACGTGTCGATGACTGTGCATGGCAATAGCCTCTCCAAGAGCTATCGCGACAGCGTCGGCATCGGCATGTATCGCATCGACCTCCACCCCTCGACCGGTGGCGACAACTATGTCGACGTCGAATCCGCTCCCTTTGAAATCCCGCTCGGCGCGCTGTTGCCGCGCCGGGTGAAGAACCTGCTGCCGGCGGGCAAAAACCTCGGCACCACGCACATCACCAATGGCTGTTATCGCCTGCACCCGGTCGAATGGAACGTGGGCGAAGTCGCCGGCATGCTCGCCGCGCACTGCCTCAACCATGGTCTGACCCCGCACCAGGTGCAGGCCGATGACGGCAAACTCGAAGATTTTCAGGCTCAGCTCTACCGCGCCGGCGTCGAAATCCGCTGGCCGGACGTGCGCGGCTACTGATCGGCTCATCAACGGAGGAAAAGATGACCAGACTTGCAATGCTCAAAGCCACGGCGGCTTCAGCCGGCATTCTTCTGCCTCTCGCCTGGGGCGGCGTCGCCTGGGCGCAGGACGCAGTCAATCTGCGCATGACCATCTGGAGCGCCAACGAGGCGCATCTGGCGCTGTTCAACGAGATCGCCGAGGGCTTTAAGGCCACGCACCCCAATGTGTCCGTCACCTTCGAGCCGCTGCCGTTCGAAAACTATACGACGACGCTGACCACCCAGATCGCCGGCGGCAACCCGCCTGATCTCGCCTGGATTTTTGAAACCAGCGCCGCCGACTTCGTCAATTCCGGGGCACTCGCGCCTTTGACCGAAGCCTTCACCAATACCGAAGGCTACGACCTCGCTGATGTAACGGAAGCTGCAACGGCCCTTTGGACGCGCGATAGCCAGCTGTACGCCTATCCGTTCTCGACGTCGCCCTTCGCCGTTTTCGTCAACAATGATCTGGTGACGGCAGCCGGCGCCAAAACCCCAGCTGAACTTATCGCCGCGGGCGAATGGACTTGGGACAACGCGCTGGCTACCGCCAAGGCTGTCGCTGACAATGGCAAGGATGGCCTCGTCATCCGCGACTTCAATTATCAGACCTGGCAGAACCTGACCGCCTTCTGGCGCGGCTGGGGCGCCAATGCCTGGAGCGAAGACGGCAAGACCTGCGGCTTTACTGAACAGCCGATGGTCGACGCCATGACCCGCCTTCATCAGGCCATCTTCGTCGATGGCGCCCTCCCCGGCCCCGGCGAAAATGTCGACTTCTTTGCCGGCGACGCGGCCATGACCATCACCCAGATTTCGCGCGCCTCGCTCCTTCCCAAGGATGATCCGTTCGATTGGGATCTGGTGCCGCTGCCGGAAGGTCCGGCCGGCGCCTATTCGGTGATCGGCCAGGCCGCCGTCGGCGCCTTCGCCAATCGTCCGAACACCGATGTTGCCGTCGAATTCCTCGGTTACATGACCAATCCGGAAAACAGCGAAAAGCTGGCCCAGTTCTTCCCGCCGGCCCGCGCAAGCCTCCTCAACGCTGAAACCCTCGGCAAGACCAATCCGCTGCTTGCCCCTGAGCAGATCGAAAACGTCGTCATTGCCGGTATCTCGAACGGCAAGGTGATCGCCGGTCACACCAACTTCGCCCAGATCCAGCAGACCATCCGGGCGTCGCTCGATGGCCTCTGGGTGGCCGATGCCGATGTGCCCGCCGTGCTCGCCAGCGTCTGCCAGGGCGTCAGCCCGCTCCTGATGCGCTGAACCCATCCGCTCCCCGGCTTTGCGTCGGGGAGCTTTCTTCGATCACCGAGGCGAAATGACCGATCACAGCGCCGCCCCAAACCAAAAACGCCCCTTCTGGACCATCGCCCGGAAAGACGCGGCCGCGGGTTTCCTTTTCATTGCGCCGCAGACCCTGGGCATCATCACCTTCGTGCTGGTCCCGCTCGGGCTCGTCTTTTACTATTCGATGCACGAGTGGAACGTACTGGCGAGCACCTTCACCTTTGTCGGCGACGCCAACTACCAGATGCTGCTGCGCGACCCGAACCTGCCGCCAGTGCTGCTCGCCTCCGCCATTTTCTCAGCCGGTCTCGTCGTCCTCAACCTCAGTCTGGCGCTGCTTCTAGCCGTGCTGCTCGACCAAAAGCTCAAAGGCATCGTCGTCTTCCGCACGCTGTTCTTCTCGCCGGTCGTGGTCTCGCTCGTCGCCTGGACCATCGTCTGGAGTTTTCTGCTGCAGGCCAATGGCGGCATCAATGGCATCCTCGCTGTCTTTGGCATCGAGGGCCCCAATTGGCTGCGCACCCCGACCACCGCAATGATTTCGGTCGTCGTGGTGCAGGTCTTCAAGAATGTCGGGCTCAATATGATCCTGTTCCTCGCCGCCCTTCAGGGCGTGCCCAAGGAGCTCTACGAAGCCGCACGGGTCGATGGCGCGAGCCCCTTCAAGCAATTCCGCCGCATCACCCTGCCGATGATCTCGCCGACGATCCTCCTTACCTCGATCATCACCATCGTCGGCTCGCTGCAGGTCTTTGCCCAGATCGCCATCCTCACCAAAGGGGGCCCCGGCGTCTCGACCACGGTGCTGGTCTATTACCTCTACCAGCAGGCCTTCCAGTTCAATTTCTTCGGCTATGGCTCGACGCTCTCCATTCTTCTTTTCCTGATCGTCGCGGTGCTCACCTTCATCCAGTGGCAGATGCGCAAGCGGATCGTCTTCTATGAGAACTGACCTTTCCCCCCGGCTGCGTGTCGCCCTTTATGGGTTGATGTGCGTGCTGCTCATCCCCTTCGTGTTCCCCACCTGGTGGATGATCACCTCCTCGGTCAAACCGATCAGCGACATCTTCGCCTTCCCGCCCGATCTCTGGCCGCGCCGCTTCGATTTCTCGACCTATCAACGGGTCTTCGAACTCCAGCCTTTCGCACGGCAATATTGGAACTCGGCCTATATCGCCGCCATCGTCACCGCGGGCACCATGGTCGTCTCCTCGATGGCCGGCTATGCCTTCGCGCGGATCAAGTTTCCCTTCAGCAATGCCATCTTCATGATCGTGCTGCTCGGGCTCCTGATCCCCTCGGAAGTCACCATCGTGCCGCTCTTTCAGATGTTTTTGGGCTGGGGCATGATCAACACCCATTGGCCGCTGATCCTCGTGCCGATCTTCGGTGCGCCTTCGGTCTTTGCCACCTTCGTCATGCGCCAGTTTTTCATCGCCCTGCCAGGCGAACTCGAAGAAGCCGCACGCGTCGATGGCCTCGGCCGGTTCAAGATTTTCTGGACCATCGCCCTCCCGCTCGCCAAGCCCGCGCTCGGCGCCGTCGCGATCTTCACCTTCCTCCACTCTTGGAATCTCTACCTCGAGCCCATCGTTTTCCTCTCCTCGACCCAGATGTTCACCCTGCCCCAGGCGCTGACCCAGTTCACCGACGCCTATGGCGGCGCCATGTGGAATATCCAGCTCGCCGCCGCGACCATGACCGCCATCCCAGTCCTCCTGGTCTTCATCGTTGCGCAGAAGCAGTTCGTCGAAGGTCTCGCCCATACCGGTTTGAAAGGCTGATCCATGGCCCCCGTCTCCCTCCATTCCGTCAAAAAAACCTATGGCGACGTCCAGATCCTCCATGGCATCGATGTTGATATCGCCGATGGCGAATTCATCGTCCTTGTCGGACCATCGGGCTGCGGCAAGTCCACCTTGCTCCGCATGATCGCCGGCCTTGAAACCATCACCAAGGGCGACATTCGCATCGGGGATCGGGTCGTCAACGATCTCGAGCCCAAGGACCGGGACATCGCCATGGTGTTCCAGAATTATGCGCTTTATCCCCATATGACGGTCGCGACCAATATGGGTTTTTCGCTTGAACATCGCGGCGCATCGAAGGCCGAGATCGCCGAGCGCGTTAAATGGGCCGCCGATATCCTTGACCTCTCGCACCTCCTCGATCGCTATCCCCGTCAGCTGTCCGGCGGCCAGCGCCAGCGCGTCGCCATGGGCCGCGCCATCGTGCGCAATCCGCAGGTGTTTCTGTTCGATGAACCGCTCAGCAATCTCGATGCCAAGCTGCGCGTCGTCATGCGCGGCGAGATCAAGGCGCTGCACCACCGCCTTGGAGTTACCACCGTTTATGTGACCCACGACCAGATCGAAGCCATGACCATGGCTGACCGCATCGTCGTGATGCATGCCGGCAAGGTCGAACAGATCGGCGCGCCATTGGAGCTCTACGATCGCCCCGCCAATCTCTTTGTCGCCGGTTTTATCGGCTCGCCGGCCATGAACATTTTGGGCGGCACGATCGAAGGCGCCGAGTTCAAGGCCGCCGGCGTCACTCTGCCCCTGCCCGCCGGCGTCACCGCGACCGGCGCCGCCAGCTATGGAATCCGCCCCGAGCATTTTCAGCTTTCGCCGGAGGGTCTTCCCGCCGTGGTCTCGCTGGTCGAACCGATGGGCTCTGAAACCCAGGTCACCATGACCCTTGGCGAACACCTCGTCACCGGCGTCTTCCGCGAACGCGTCGCCGCCCGCCCCGGCGAAACCATTCACATCCTGCCAGAGCTCGCTGCGGTCCATCTTTTCGACGCCACGACCGGCCAGAGGATCAACTGATGTACGCAACGACCCCACTTTATCAAAAGCTCACCGACGGCAGCTTTCCCGTCATCGTTTCGCTCGCCCGGCACGACCTCGATCTTGCAAAAGCCGCGCTCGATGGCGGCGCCTATGCGCTCAAAACCCACCTTAACGCCTATCACCGCGCCACCGGCACGACCTTCGGCTCCTTCGCCGAGGAGCGCCCATTCTTTGAACAATTGGCAAAGCTCGGTTGCCCCCTCTTAGTCATGGCAGGCCAGGAAACCGTGCCGACTGCCGAGGAGATGGACGCTCTGCACGCGCTCGGCTTCGAGGGCTTCAACGTCTATGTCGATCACCTGCAGCCGCACCTGCTGCAATCGAAGCTCCGCCCAATGCCGGCTCTGGCGTCGACCAGCACGCCCGAGGACGTGACAAAAATCGCAGCTATCCCCGGCTGCATCATCGAAGCCTCGATCATGCCCTTCGAGCGCTATCGCACAGCGATGACCCCGGCAGACCTTCGACGTTATGCCGAGATCGTTGCCGCCGTCGATGTGCCCGTCATCGTCCCAAGCCAACTCGCCCTGACGCCAAGCGACGCCGTCGCGTTGCGCGAGGTCGGCATCGCCTCCCCCCTCCTCGGCGCAATCGTTACTGGCGATACGCCAACAAGCATGAAAAGCGCGGTAAAGGCGATCGTAGCCGGACTGGGATCGTAAGGTTCAATCAGAACAAGCGCAGGCCGTGCCAAGGACCTCGCAGGAGCAAGTCCTCCTCGAGCACGGCCTGCGCCATCCGCGCTTTGCCCCGAAGTGGCTGCGTTAAGGCAAGTCATTGCAGACTACCGCTGGTTTAGTCTTGTCGCCTTTCAAATCTCTTCGACATACCCGTGACGCCAACCCAGAATACGTTCAGCCTTGCTCGAGTTGAAAAAGCTCTGCCGACCATCCCAGTCACCCTTGATCTCGACATCGGGCAAGAACTCTGCAGCCAGCGTTCGGCTCGATACGTCCGAAATCGTGTCAGGCGCAACAATGTAAAAGACCTCGTGCCCCTCAAACTTTGCTTCCAGCGCGAGAAGGCATGCATCGGCGGCGGCATCGCGGCGCGTGTACGCCCAGAGGTGCTTGGCCTTTTCAGGATGGGGATCGTAGTAGCGCTTTGCTACCGAGCGGTCGTCGCAAACGAAATGAAAACGCAGGCTGGCAATGGTCATGCCAGGATAACGGCGAACGAAGGCGTCGGCCTGCTGCTCGCAGATCCACTTTGAAAGGCTATAGGGATCCTCGCTGTAATTCGGATGATCCTCATCGATCGGGAAATAATCATAGCGCGGCGTCTTGCTGAAGGCGTGGCCGATGGCATTGACGCTCGACGCCTGGCAGATGCGCAGGATGCCATTGTCTGCAGCGGCCTGAAGGACATTGTAGCTGCCCACGACATTGTTGTTGTGGACGATATGGTCCGGGTGACGGCCGGGCGAAGGAATGGCAGCCATGTGGATCACGGCATCGCAGCCCACAAAGGCTTGGAGCAGTGCTTCATAATCCTCCATATCGGCGAGGACGAACCGCCGCTGCGTATTGGCGGCGACGTCCGGGTGCTCGACGCGGTCGATGCCGACGACGCTATGGCCTCGCTCTTCCGCAAGAGCCAAGATGGCACGGCCTATGCCGCCGCTGGCCCCGGTAATGGCGATCTTCATGATGGCTGGCTTTCTGCATAGACAGCCTCGTGGAGGCCGCGAATGTAACCGATGGCGTAGAGGCGACCGAAGGCGGAATAGCCGGCATTGGCGTTGCTATCGCCTTCCACAGTCGGCACGTGATCAGGGCGCAAGACGCCGTCGAACCCGATGTCCCGATAGGCCTTCATGCAGGCGAGCATGTCGGTCTTGCCTGCGTCGTGCCAGGTTTCCTCGAACTGGGTCGGCACGCCTTTGACGTCGCGGAAATGGACGAAAGAGATCTTTTTGCCAAACTTGCGAATGACCGCCGGCAGATCCTCGGTCATTAGCGTAAAATTGCCCTGGCACAGCGTGATCGTGTTCATCGGGCTTGGCGCCATTTCGACGAGCCGCTGGTAGTTGTCGACCGTACGCATGATGCGACTGACGCCGCGAATGGGCGTGATCGGCGGATCGTCTGGATGCATGGAGAGCTTGACCCCGGCTCGCTCGGCAACGGGGAGGACTCGCTTGAGAAAATACTCAAGGTTGATCCAGAGCTCTTCTTCGCTGATCGGCGGATTGCTGGTGAGATTTTCCGGCACATCGGCGGCGTTGAAACTGGTCACCACGGACCCGCCCCGTGAGGGCGTCGCCATATTGGTGCGCACCCAGTTGAAATCGGTCATCCACTCGTAGCACCAGACGGGAATGCCGAGCGTGCCCATGCTTTCGAGCAAGGTACAGACGACGTCGATCTCTTCGTCGCGCCCGTCAAGTCCACGCTTGGCCTTGTTGAGTGGCGGGCGAGCTTCGATGACTCGAAGCTCGAAGCCCGCGTCTTCATAGGTCTGCTTCATGCGCGTCAAAGGCGCGAGGTCGCCCAGGCGCTCGCCGGGTCTTAGGCTGTCGAAAGGCAAGCCGCCCACGGCGAGGTTGACCCCGGCTTGCAGCGCGAGTTTCCAAACTGGCGAAGGCGTTGGGCTGATGAATTCAGCGATTTCAAGCATTGGTCAAGACTTCGAATGAGGTGGTGAAACGCAGGCTAGACTGTCTCGCGCGGCTTGAGCGGCTCGCCCCATTTCTTATTGAGGTCAGGCCATGGGATCGAATCCACGAGCAGGCGCGTGTAGCTATGTTGCGGGTTGCGGATGACGCTCTCGACATCGCCTTTTTCCACCACATCGCCCTTGTAGAGCACGACGATATCGTCGGCGACGTGGTAGGCCGTGGTCAGGTCATGGGTGATGTAGATGATCGATACGCCATGATCGCGATGGAGATTGCGCAGCGATTCCAGGATATTGGCACGGAGCGAGGCATCGACCATCGAAACAGGCTCGTCCGCAATCAAGAGGCGCGGCTTCAGCAACAGCGCCCGGGCGACATTGATGCGCTGGCGCTGTCCGCCTGAAAGTTGATGGGGGAAGCGGCCGAGCACGTCCTCGGGACGCAACCCCACCGCCGTCAGCGCCTCTTCCATTCGTCTGACACCGTCGGCGCGCGACTTGGCGAGCTTGAACTGGCGGATCGGCACGGTCAAAAGATGGTCGACGGTGTAGAAGGGATTGAAGACTGCAAACGGATCCTGGAACACCGCCTGCACCTCGCGGCGATAGGCCATTCGTTCCTTGCCGACGAGGCCGGCAATGTTCTTGCCCCGGTAGAGGATCTCGCCTGTCGTCGCGGTAATGAAACCCAGCAGCAGCATGGCGAGCGTCGTTTTGCCTGAGCCGGACTCCCCGGCCACCGTCAGAATGGTGGGCTCATCTTCCTTGAGCGTCAGGGAAAACTGCTTGAGCGCAACTGTTGCCTTCGAGCTGAGCAGCCCACGCTGGTAGACCTTCGAGACCTTGCGGATTTCGAGCAGGTTTTCACTCATGGCGATGACCGTCCTCGTTATAGAGATGACAGGCGACCATGCGGCCACCAGGCAAGGTGACCGGCTCCGGCCGCACGGAACGCTGCAGTCCTTCGTGCCCATGCGGGCAGCGCGGATGAAAGGCACAGCCGCTCGGCAGGCGTAGCAGCGAGGGCGCAAGGCCCGGAATTCCGCGGAAGACGCCCTTGGTATCGAGATTGGGCAGCGAAGAAATCAGCGCCTGCGAATAGGGATGTTTGGGATCGGTGAACATCTCCCGCACGCTCGACATTTCGACAAGCCGCCCGGCATACATGACGGCCACCTGATCAACCGCCTGCGCCATCAGCCCCATATCGTGGCCAATGAGGATAACGGCGGCGTTGATCTCGGCCTGTACGCGGTTGATGGTCTCCATCACCTGCCGCTGCGTCACCACATCGAGCGCGCTCGTCGGTTCGTCGGCGATGATGACGCTGGGACGGAGGAGTATGCCGATAGCGATGCAGACGCGCTGCTTCATGCCGCCAGACAATTCATGAGCATACATGCGGAAGACGCCGGGATCGAGGTCCACCGACCGCAAGGCGGCGGTGCAGCGATCCTCGATCGCTGAGCCTCGCTCGCCCCGGACGTGCGATTTGACCGCATCCATCATTTGCGCACCGATCCGCATGACCGGATTGAGCGAGTTCATCGCGCCTTGCGGGATATAGGCGATCTTGTCGAGCCGGGCGGCGCGCATGCCTTCGTCGTTGAGGCTCATGAGGTCGGTATCGCCGACAATGACCTCTCCGCCTTCGATGCGGCCAGGGGGCTTGATCATGCGCATCATAGCGAGGGCCAGGGTGCTCTTGCCCGATCCGGACTCGCCCACCATGCCGAGTTTTTGTCCCGCCTTCAGGCTGAAGCTGACGGAGTCGAGAGCCTTGGCGCGGCCGAGATCGGTGTAATAGGTGACCTCAAGATTGTTGACGCGCAGCACGGGTTGGCTGGCGGACATTGCGGCGGGTTTGGCGCTCGCTGCGGAATTCATGACCAGAGAAACCATGGGACTATTCCGTTCTTCTGACGCGCGGATTGGCGAGCTCATCGAGACCCATATTCACCAGCGCCAGGGCGCCAAGGATCAGGATCATCGCGAAAGCGGGTTCAAGCGGCCACCACCACCAGCCATTGAAGAAGGCGCCCTGGCTCTGTGCCGCCCAGATGATGTTGCCAAGGAGCGGCTCGCGCAGGGGGCCAAGGCCCAGGACGGCGAGATAGAATGACGCAAACACGGCACCGAACACCTGCCCCACAAAGGCCGCCGCGATAAACGGCAGGAGATTGGGCAGGATTTCTTTGAAGATGATGCCCAGGTCGGAGACGCCGGATAGCTTGGCGACGGCAACGAACTGGCGCTCCTTCATCGTGAGAACCTGGGCGCGGATGACGAGGGTCGGCCCCATCCAGGCCAGCATGGCGACGATCATGGCCATGGTGACGATGGTGACGTCGCGCTTATCCAGCGACCCGGCAACGACGACCTGGATGAGGAGGACAGGAATGGGTGTCAGGATCTGACAGATGGTGCGGATCGTGCCGTCGACCCAGCCGCCGAAATAGGCTGCAAGAAAACCCAGAACCACACCGACAGCCGTGCCGATGCCGCCGGCTAGAAGCCCGATGAAGGCGGTCTGCCACATGCCGACAACCATTGCCGCAAGCAAGTCGCGGCCGAAGAAATCCGTGCCGAAGGGATATTTAAGGCTGGGGGGCTGCTTGAGTGCAGCCGAGAGAGGGTAAGCCTTTTTGGGGTCGATCACCAGAAGGCCGATTATGGTGAAAAGTGCCAGCGCCAGAATGATGGCGATGCCGATGGCCAGGCCTTTATTGCGTCTCAGATAGCGCAGGGTCAGGGTCAAGCGCGAAGGCTGGACGATGGCCACGTTCGGCGCCACGGGATTGGTGGATGCTGAGGTCAGGGTCATGGCTCGCTCCTAATTCGCCCGGATCCGCGGATCGAGCAGCGGATATACGAACTCGAGCAGCGTCATCAAAAGGGCGATGGCGATGGTGATGAAAAGAACGATGCCGTAGATGACCGGGAAATCATTGGCGCGAATGGCAAGATTGAGCGCCGTGCCGATGCCTGGCAGGCCGAAAAGTCCCTCAACAACAACGGCTGAGGTCACGACCGTGCCGAGCGCCAAAGCAAGGCCGGTCACCTGCGGCAGCAGGGCATTGCGAAGGTAATAGTCGCGGAAAATACGGCGGCCGGTGAGGCCCTTGTGTTCGGCGAAGTTGACATAGTCCTCGCCCTGGATGGTGATCCCCATGCCGCGCATGGACAGAACCCAGCCGCCCACCGACCCAAGGATCAGCGACAGCGCCGGCAGGATCTGGTGCTCCATCAGATCGATGAAGAAGGACCACGACCAGGTGGGCACGATGCCGACCGAATAGGCGCCGCCGAGCGGCAGCCATTTGAGGCGGAAGCCGATAAAAAACAGCAGCAGAATGCCCATGATGACGGGCGGCACGCCCGTGAGCAGGATGAACGGCGTTGCCGTGGAGCGCAGCCAGCCCGGTGCTTTCGGCCAAGCAGCGACAGCGCCGAGGATAGTGCCGAGCACGAAGCTGATGACAGTGGTGACGAGCAGCAGGCCAATGGTCCAGGGCAAGGACTGCGCAATGACGTCGGTGACGGTCATTGGATAGCGGCTCAGCGAATATCCGAAATCCATCCGCAGGATGTTGCCGAGGTATTGCCAGTATTGCTCGAGCAGGGGCTTGTCGAGGCCGAATTGCTGCTGCATCGAGGCGATGAGCTTTTCGACATCGGCAGGCGAAAAGCCGCCTGTTCGGGCCAATTCACCGAAGCGTTCGCGAATGGCGTTGCGCGGCGAAAGGCGCGGAATGAAGAAGACGATTGTGGACGCAGCCCACACGACCAGGACGAAAAACAAGAGCCGCCTGGCGACGATCCGTATATTCACTGGACTATTCCCGATGCACTGGATGGGTGGGATGCGCACCAGAGCGCGCATCCCGTAGGGATCGGACGATCAGTTGCCCGAGGCCTTGAGGCCGGTGATCACCAGCATGCCTGTGTGAGCCCAGAAGGCGCCGTTCGTGCCCATGCCCACATTGGTGGCGCTCGGCCAGTTGGTCCAATAGTGGTTGTTATAGGGAATACGATGGAGCCACTGGATCACCGGTACGTCGATGACATCGCGCCAGTAGATGCCGAGCGCCTTGGCAGCACCCGAGATGAACTTGGGATCGTCCGAACCAAGCGGGGCGATCTCATCGAGAATGGCGTCGAATTCCGGATTTTTGTAGCGCGAGAACCGATTGTTGCCGGCCGATGAGCCGATCGCTTCCGAATAGCGGCCATGGAAGAGATTGAGCGCTTCGAACGGGTCGAAGAGGCTGGCGCCGTGGCCGAAGAGATAGAGCCCTGCCTTGCCATCGACCATGTTCTGATAGGCGTCGGTGCCGAAATTGACGTTGGAGTCAAAACCAGCCTGGCGCAGCATTTCGGAGAGCACCGGAGCGATGTCGCCATGGATGCTTTCGAAGGCCTGGATAGTGGCGTCGAGCGTTTTGCCGTCTTTTTCCCAGAGCCCGTCACCATTCTTGGTGAAGCCGGCTTCTTCCATGAGTTTGGCGCTTTCGTCCAGATCATAGGCGCCCGGATTGTACTTTTCCTGCTCGGCCTTGACCTCAGGACTATCAGCAAAGGTCTGGAGATTGGGATAGAGCGGAAAGGGGTAGATCGTGGCGATCTCGGCGCCTTCATAAAGCACTTCGTTGATCAGGTCGCGATTGACGGCAAGGCTGATCGCCTTGCGGACGCGAACGTCGCTATAGGGCTCGAGCTGGTCGTTCATCCAGAGCGAGTTCGGCCACCAATCGAGATAACCGTAAGGCGACTCCGTGCCGGTCCAAGATTGAATGTCCGGATTTTGCTGCAGGATATTGCCGATGATCTGGGCACGCATGTCGACCGAGGAGTCGAACTCGTTGTTCACGAGACGCTGCGCGACCGTATCGATCGGCTGGTTGAGAATATTGACGACGATGACGCGCTTGACCGCCGGCTTCTCGACGCGACCAGCCTCGACGGCCCACCAATCGTCTCGGAGATCGAGAATCTTCTGATTGGCGTTCCAAGCGACGATGTCATAGGGGCCCGAATGCGGCATTTCAGCCAGGCCCGGGGCCTTGGTCGGGTCTTCCTGCTTTTCAAGCCAGTGCTTTGGCACGATCGGGATACCGGTATCGAACTTTTCGGTCAGAACTTCGAACTTGAAGCGCGGCGCCGGCTGCTTGAACGTCACCTCGACGGTGTGCTCGTCCTTGGCCGAAATGGTGTCGACGAGATCGGCGAACTGGGCGTGGTAGGGCAGCGTTTCATACTGCTTCTGCCCTTCGAACGTATAGACGACGTCCTCGGCCGTGACCGGCTCCCCGTCGGACCATTTGGCCATCGGGTTGAGCTTGATCTCGAGCGCGGTGAAATCGTCCTTGGTATATTCCATGCTGTCGGCCAGCCACGGAATGAACTCGTTTTTATAAATGCCGAAATACATCAGCGGCTCGAACAGCAGGTTGTTGCCTTCCTGATGCGTATAGCCGGGCAGAACCCACGGATTGGTCGTGCCAATCGACGAAGACGCCGAAACGCCCCAGGCCAGGTTCAGCGTTTCGTTACGCGCTACCTCCGGCAGCGACTGCGGCACGATTTCGGTTGGCGGCGGCGCACCGGTCTGGCCCAGCGCCGTCACCGGCAGCGTGATCAGCCCTAGGGCCAGCACCGCTGCGGTAACTGTTTGGAACTTGAACATTAGTCAGCTCTCTCCCTTGATGCGCGGACGAGCCGACAGCCTTGTCTCGTGACAAAGCCCCTCGCGGCCGATCCGCCTCCTCTCACCGGCTAAGCCGGTATCGCTTTTGGTGAAGCTTGATCCGCGATCTCCTCAAACCGCAGTCATCAAGCCTATATTCACCAGGCGGTCGGCTCGATCTTTTGCCGAATACAACCACCTTCGAAATCGATACTGCGCCAACACCAAATCGTTTGCAACACTATATATTTTGTCTTATTTGAAGACGCACAAATATTTATTCCGTCACTGTTATCGAAGTGACGGTCGGCTCGCGTATTGATTATTGTATTAGTGATCAGTCCTTTACAGAGAATGCCGACACCCTATGCCTTATATGCACAGGGACGCCGGCATTGAGCGCGACGGCCGTAGGCACGCCGCGGCGATTGATGGGATTGGGTTGGGTGGAAACGGCGGTATTGAGGTCGAAAGCCGACGCAATCGGTTCGACGCCGACGCCGCGATATTGGCCATGCCAGGGGGCACCGTCGATGCCGCAATCCGTGTACCAGATCTGCAGCGAAGGCAGGATGGCGCGATCCCAGTCGAGCTCTATACCCATGGCCTGATCGAGAAAAATCGCACGCAAGGGTCCGGTCATGCCACAAAGCTGGACACTGAAATTGGCCATCTCAAGCGGCAGGTGCGACAGGTCCACGGAACTATCTGATGACGGGACGCTATCGAGGCCCGCAAACTCCTGACTTTCGCCGTCGCCGACGAGGCGCGGATGAACGAGACCAAACTCAAAATCAGCTTTGAGTTCCAACCGGCCTGGCGCTTCGGGGAGGCGCAAGATGGGATGAAGCCCAACCGAGATCGATCCCGATCGGCGCGGATAGATCGTCAGTTCCGACTCGAGAACCGGACTGCCCTCGTGCCCCGAAACGGTGCGCTCCAGCCGCCGCACGAGGTGATTTTCGGGATAATCGAGCCCGAGCGTGATGCTGCTCTCGGTTTGCTCAACAATCGACCATTCCGCGTCGCCCGCCGGCCCATGGATAGGCACGGGCGGCGGTTCGGTCATGAGATCGGCCCAGGCGCGCGGGCCGATAGGCTCTGCCGGCCCTGCCCCGAACGGCACGCAGACGAAATCCCCGCCTAGCTCGCGCAGGTGGCCGATGATATTCGGATCGTCCACCGTCCCCATCCAGGGCGCGCGGGCAAAGGGATGAAAGGCACCGGCGGGCAAGTCGAACCGGCAGTCCGCAAGCACCGCCGCGGTGCTGAGCACCACCGCTTCGCCATGACTCCAGCTCAGCCGGTATTCGGTCACGCCCGGGCCCTCACCAATTGGTCACCGAACCGTCGCGGCGGCGTAAGTGCGGCGCCTCCCAGAAGCGGAAGCTGTCATGGGTCAATTTGTCTTCATCGAGCTCCACGCCCAAGCCCGGTGTCTCCGGCACCCTATAGGTGACACCCTCGAGCATGGGCTGCCGGGTGAAAAGGCCGTAGCCTGGGTCGGTGCCATAGAGATCACCCGCTGCAACGCGCGTCTCGAGCCAGGAAAAATTGGCGACAGCTGCCGAGAAGTGGATCGTGGCGGCGGTGCAAATCGGCCCCAGCGGATTGTGCGGCATCATGTCGACGTAATGTGCTTCGCTCCAGCCGGCGACTTTCATCGCCTCGGTAAAGCCACCGACATTGCAGAGATCGAGCCGATTGAACTGGTGTATATCGCGCTCGATATAGGGCAGGAACTGCCACTTGCTGGCGAATTCCTCGCCGATAGCAAAGGGCACATCGGTCATGCGGCGCAGCGCCTCATAGGCTTCCGGCGTCTCGTCGCGGATCGGTTCTTCAAGGAAATCGAGCGTGCCCGACGGCATTTTCTGGCAAAAGCTTGCGGCCTCCGCGACGCTGAGGCGGTGGTGATAATCGATGCCTATGACGACCTCGTCGCCCAGTTCCTCGCGCGCCTTGATCAAACACTTCGCGGTCTTGCCGATGGATTCGCGTGGTTCGAAAATACCCTGCCCGTCATCCCAGGCGCCGGGGAAGAAGCGAACGACATTCCAGCCATGAGCAATGAGCGCCTTGGCGCGCTCGATGGTTTCGGGACCATCTAGGCTCCCAGTCGACGGGAAGGTCGGGATGACATCGCGGTGCTTGCCGCCAAGGAGCTCATAGACCGGCACGCCGAGCGCCTTGCCCTTGATGTCGTGCAGCGCAATGTCGATGGCCGATTGCGCCGCGAGGAGGACGCGGCCTCCTTCGAAATACTGGCTGCGATAAAGCTCCTGCCAGATCGCGCCGATCCGCATGGGATCGCGGCCGATGAGAAACTCGCGAAAATGCTCGATGGCGCCGACAACCGCCTTTTCGCGGCCAGATAGACCGCTTTCGCCCCAGCCATAAATGCCCTCATCGGTCTCGATCTTGACGATGAGCTGGTTGCGATGTCCCACCCAGGCGGGAAACGGCTTGATTGCTGTGATCTTCATGGCCGGATTACCAACTGGTGAGGGTGCCGTCTTCGAGACGGGCAATGGGAAGATAGGCGGGTTGATAGGGGTGGCGCGCTGCCACGGCTTCGTCGATATCGACGCCATGACCGGGCACTTCGCCCGGCTGCAGGTAGCCGCGATCATAAGTCCAGGCGCGCGGGAACATTTCGAGCGTGGCTTCGGTGTAGCCGGAGAATTCCTGGATGCCGAAATTGGGGATCGCCGTATCGACATGGATGTTGCACCCCATGGCGACGGGCGACACATCCATCGGCCCGTGGCAGGCCGAGCGGATGTGATAAATCGCAGCAAAGTCGAAAATTTTCTTGATGCCGGTCACGCCGCCGGCATGGACGGAGGTGACGCGTATATAGTCGATGAGCTGTTCTGTGATCAGCGTCGTCGTGTCGTAGATCGAGTTGAAGACTTCCCCCACCGCTATCGGTTGGGTCGTGTGCTGGCGGAAAAGCCGGAAACCTTCCTGCAGTTCGGCCGGAATGGCGTCCTCAAGCCAGAAAAGGCGATAGGGCTCGAGATCCTTGCCTAATCGAGCAGCCTCAATGGGCGTCAGGCGGTGATGCACGTCGTGGAGGAGATGCACATCCCAGCCCACGGTATCGCGCAGCTTGGAAAAGAGCTTTGGCACCAGCGGCAAATATTTGTGGGTTGCCCAGACTTCTTCATTCGGCAACGGATGGATCATACCGCCGGCAGCCTGATCGGTTGAGGGACCGGTGCCATAGATCGGTGGCAGGCCGGGAATGGCGACCTGGGCGCGGATGGCGTCTAGTCCCTGCTCTTTAAGGGCAAGAACGCCCTCGACGACCTCATTGATCTCCATGCCGCTCGCATGCTTATAGACCATCACCTTGTCCCGCGAGCGACCGCCAAGCAGTTGATAAAGCGGCATATTTACCGCCTTGGCCTTGATGTCCCAGAGCGCCATGTCGATGCCGGAAATAGCGGCCATGGTGATGGGGCCACGGCGCCAATAGGCGCCCTTGTAAAGATACTGCCAGATATCCTCGCTGCGCATCGGATCGCGGCCGATCAGGCAAGGCACGACATGATCTTCGAGATAGGCGACCACCGCCTTTTCACGGCCGTTTACGGTCGCATCGCCAATGCCATAAAGGCCCTGGTCGGTCATGATCTTGACCGTGACGAAGTTGCGGCCAGGAGACGCGACGATGATTTTTATCTCGGTGATCTTCATGATTGCTCAGCGCAAGTGCGGATGGAAAGCGACGACGGTGGGGGATCCGACGCCAATGGCCGGCTGGATAGGATCGAGATCGCCGGTGTCCGGGCGATAGCGAAAGAGTGTCAGGCAATCGCCTTCCTGGTTGGCGACAACCAGGATCGTACCGGTGGGATCGAAGGCAAAATCGCGCGGGATGCGCCCGCCGCTTGGCGTCGTGCCGAGGAAGGTGGCGATGCCGGTCTGCGGGTCGGTGCTAAAGCGTGCGAGGCTGTCGTGGCCGCGATTGCCGACATAGACATGCCGGCCATCGCGCGAAATGGCGATGGCTGAAGCCGATGCGCCCTCATGGCCGCCCGATGGCAAAGTCGATGTGGTGGCGACAGCTCGAAGTGTGCCGGCCTCGGCATCGAAGGCCATGGTGACGAGGGCACAGTCGAGCTCGGTGACGCAATAAACGATTGGTAGACTTGGATGAAAGCAGAAATGCCGCGGTCCGGAGCCGGGTGGCAATGTCGCTTCGCCGTGCTCTTCAATGGTGCCTGCGCCGGCGTCAAACCGATAAATTTTGAGCCGATCGAGGCCGAGATCGGCGACGATGACGAAGCGGTTGTCCGGTGTCCATTGGATGCAATGGGCGTGCGGGCGATCTTGCCGCGATGCATTTGGCCCCCTGCCCTGATGCGCGACTTCCGCCATCAGCGGGCCGAGCCGGCCAATCTCGTCAGCGGGATATATTGCGAAAGATTTGTTGGGCTCTTCGGTGATCGGCAGGCCGCCATAGTTGGCGATGCCGACATAGCGGCCGGTGCGGTCGAAGGCGGCATGGCAGGTATAGTCGCCGCGGGTGGGTTGCTTGTTGAGATAACGCAGACTGCCGGCTAAGTCTTTGATTTCATAGCTGGTGACCAAGCCTTCGTGCCAGCCGTCGACCTCGCTGACGGCGGCGAGGGCTTGGCCTTGGGGCGCGACGGCGATGAAGGTTGGATTGTCGATGCCTTCGGTGATCCCGAGCGGTTCGACGCGACCGGTATCGAGATCGAGCTCGAAAGCAGCAATGCCCTTGCCAGCGGCTTTGGCGACATAGCCTATGCCGCGATTGACGCCGCCGATGTAAAAAAGCGCTTTTGGCATAGAGGCTTGGTCCTGACTAAGATGATCGAGCCATCCGGACCAGCGGCCCGAATGACGGGCCCGCTAGAGTAAGCCGGAATATTGGGCCATGCGCACAAGGCCCTGCATATAGCCGATGGCATGGGCGCGACCGCGGTGGTTCCAGTTGCTGTCGCCGTCCATCTTGGGGACATGGTCGTCGAGCAGAAATCCGTCGAAGCCATGGCGCGCGAGGAGGGCGATGACCTCGGCGGGATCGTAGTTGCCGTCGCCGATAAAGCACTCGGTGAAGTTGGGGACCGAGCCCTGCACATCGCGGAAATGAATGTAGGCAATTGCACCGCGTGGGGCAAAGAACGTTACCAGTCCGTTAACGTTGACCGCGCCGCCGGGCATTTCCGAGCAACAGCCAAGGCAAAGGTCGAGCGCCCAGGCCGGCGATTGGCCCGCCATCTCGTAGGCTTTGTAAAAACCCTCAGGCCGATAGAAGAGACGCGCGACGCCACCCAGCATCGGCACCGGCGGATCGTCGGGGTGGAGCGCGAGGCGAAGCCCCTC
Organism: Devosia soli; assembly: GCF_000970455.1. GTDB lineage: Bacteria > Pseudomonadota > Alphaproteobacteria > Rhizobiales > Devosiaceae > Devosia > Devosia soli. The sequence goes on from NZ_LAJG01000014.1 coordinate 826,332, forward strand.
CTCTTCAGCGACCGGCAGGACGGCTTCGATGAAGTAGCGATAGTTTTCCCACATCGCGTCTTCGGTGATGACGGGACCGTCCTTGCCGAAGAGTGGCATGGAGCTGGCCCGACCGAGGGTCGTCGGCATGAAGCTGCGGAGCTGGTCGAGATTGTCGGCATTGGCTTCGACGACGGCCATATCGAATTGCCGCGCCAGGGCGCCGCCGCGCGTCTTAGCAGAGCGGTCCGTTGACCAGACCGAATTGGGCATGAAGTGATAACCAAGGACCGGAACGCCGGCGCGGGCAACGGCACGAATGGTGGCCTGGTAGTTCTCGATCTGCTCGTCGCGCCCCTCAAGGCCGAGCATGGCCTTGTGATAGAAGTGGGTGGGTACGTTTTCGATGGCTTCGAATTTTAGCCCAGCCGCTTCGACCTGCTCGACAAGAGTGCGAACGTCTTGCTCTTCCCAGCGGTGGTCGCCGGGCAGGTTCGGATTGTTCATCTGAATGCCGCTGGCGCCGATTTGCGCGGCAAAGCGCAAACGCTCTTCGGTCAGATCGTGGAACTGCCCCACCGCGATCCTGATCGCCATAGTCTCACCTCCCCCGTCGGTCAGTCGCGAACCGCGCTGCCGATCATGTTGACCTACGGTAGGAGCGAAACCACGCCTTTGCCAAGCATTATCGCATCAAATTCTCCAGATAATGTACAATCGTGATCGGAGCGTGCGCGAACGGCGGAAGCGTGATGGTCTGGTCGAAACGCGATGGAGGCCTAGACCGCGTCGTTTGACCCCGACACTTCTCGCGCCTCGTCCCTAGATCACTGCGGCGCGCGGACGATAGGACCCTTCGAGCTCCGCGATATCGTCTGAACCGAGCTGCAATGTCAGCGCAGCGACAGCGTCCTTGAGATGGTGCGGCTTTGAAGCGCCGATGATGGGTGCGGTGACAAGCGGGTTGCTGAGAACCCAAGCAAGCGCAACCTGAGACATCGGGACACCATGACGCTGTGCAACCCGTTGCACAGCGTCAACGATGGTCCTGTCCATCTCGGCAGTGTCGCCGTAGAGTTTGGGAATGACATTGTCTGTTCCCGAGCGGCCGGTGGCCTCGCCCCATGGACGGGTGAGCAGTCCCCGGCCCTGAGGGCTCCAAGGAATGATGCCGACGCCTTGGTCGGCGCAGAGCGGCAGCATCTCGCGTTCTTCCTCGCGATAAAGAAGGCTCAGCTGGTTCTGCATCGAGATGAACGGCGTCCAGCCATTCATCTTGGCGACATATTGGGCTTTCGAAAACTGCCAGGCGGACATGGACGATGCACCGATATAGGTCGCCTTGCCGGAGCGCACCACGTCGTGCAGCGCCTCCATGGTTTCCTCGATGGGCGTGTCATTATCCCAGCGATGGATCTGATAGAGATCGACATAGTCGGTCTGAAGGCGGGCCAGCGACGCATCGATCTCCCGCATGATGGATCGTCGCGAGAGGCCGGTGGCATTGGCATCGGTTCGCCGCGTTGCTCCATTGACCTTGGTTGCGAGGACGACGTCCTCACGGCGCACGAAATCCTTGAGCGCGCGACCGACGATTTCCTCGGAGCTGCCATCGGAATAGACATTTGCGGTATCGAAAAAGGTGATGCCAAGATCGAGCGCCTGACGAATGAAAGGCCGGCTCTCATCCTCTGGAAGCGTCCACGGATGGTTGCCCTGATCTGGCGCACCATAGGTCATGCAGCCGAGGCAGAGGCGAGAAACCTTGAGGCCGCTATTTCCCATGCGTTTATGTTCCAACGTTCTTCTCCCAATGTCCGCATTGTCTTGTCGCGTTCAGCGTAAAGCTTGGCGAGGCCGGATGTATAGAATTAATCAGCGCACCACAGAACGGCGCTCGACTGAGAGTGGACAAACGCTGGCGCATGCCTCCGAACCTTTCCGGGAACAGATTAAAACCGCAAAGCGAGGCATCATGGCCCTGGTTCGTCTGGCCGTTGGCCGCGCTTTGGCTTAGGTCCCTACCTGTTATCAATCGAATTATAGGCTTGCCCAATGCTGCGCGCCGTCGATCACGCCTCGCTGGCGGTTTCAGGCTTTGTGGAGCCTTGGACCGGCACCGCCCGCACGCGCATGGTGTCCTGTTCTTGCGCCGGAAATGTCGAAACTGTCCGCATCCGCGCACTTGATCGCGACGGCATGCCAGAACTCGATTGGCAGGTCAGGCCACTCCAAGCCTCTACTGGCCGCCGCTTTTCTCAAGGTTCGTGGCTTTCGATAGCCCATGCCCGAACGGTTACGGCGCTGTCCTTTGAAATGCTGCTGACGCGCAACGAGGGCACTCGCGTGCTGCTCGAGGCCGGCGCGTTTCAGTTGGCGATCGTCGACGGCGTCAACTTAGTGGTGCGCGAGGGCGAGAGCCTCGCTTCGGTCGGCAATCTGCCGCAGCGCCAGTGGCTCATGCTCGAACTGAGCCGCGGCGAGCTTCGGATCGTGACGCTGGAAGAGGACAAGCCATTCGCCCTTGCAAGCAAGTTGCCCAGCCAGACGCTCGACCAAGTCATCATCGGCTCGGATGCAGACGAGGCGCTGCCAACGCTCAATTGCCGGATGGCCAACATCAGCCTCACCGCGGACGGTCGAAACGTCAGGTGGACCTTTCCCACCCTTTTTACCGACGCACCGATGATGTCCGAGGGATTGGCGCTGCGGCTACACAACAATCCAACCTTTTGCGTGCGATCTGCGCGCTGGGACGGATCGAGCCTTGATCCGCGCCTGACGCCATCACATTACGATGCCGTCCACTTTCACGACACCTACATGGCGGGGCTCGATTGGCCGGCCAGTTTCGCCATCGACATTCCGGCCGATGCGCGCTCCGGCGTCTATGCCATCGAAATCCAGACAGGCGAAGCCACAGAGCGCATTCCCTTTTTCGTCTCGGCGGCCGAACCCACTTCGTCGCTTTTGTTCATCGCCCCGACGGCGACTTATCTCGCCTATGCCGATGAGTATCTGCCGCCCCATCTTTATGAATGGATCGGCACCGATCGCGGCCACGAATTTGCCCGGGCCAACAATCTGCGCTCGCTCTACGATTACCATTCCGATGCGAGCGGCGTATCCCTTGCCTCGACGCGCCGGCCAAAGGCGACGCTACGCGACGACTACAGCTATCCGCTCTGCGGCGCGCCGCACCTGCTGCCCGTAGATTTGCATTTCCTGGCCTTTGCTGCGCGCAACGGCATCGCGATCGATGTCGCCACCGATCATGATCTGCATGAAAATGGGCTCGCCCTCCTCCGCCCCTATCGCAGCGTTATCACCGGCAGCCACCCGGAATATCTGTCGGTCTTCATGGAAGACGCCTATCGCCGCTATGTCGCCACTGGCGGGCATCTTTCCTATCTCGGCGGCAATGGCTTTGCCGCAGCCGTCGCCTTCAAGGATGACCTGATGGAATTGCGGCGCGGGCCAACGCAGGCCGGTCGCACATGGGATGGCCCCCTGGCCGAAATGCCCCTGGCGCTGACCAACGAGCCGGGCGGCTATCTGCGCGATCGCGGCCGCGGCGAATTCACCCTGACCGGCGTCGGTATCGCCCTGATGGGTTTTAGCAAGGCCCTGCCCTTCACGCGTACCGCCGCCAGTCATGAGCCAGCCTTTGCCTGGCTCTTCGGTGGGGTGGTAGGCGACACCTTCGGCCATACCGGGATGGTTCTCGGCGGCGCCGCGGGCTATGAGGTCGATAGCACCAATCCTGCGCTCGGCACGCCTGAAAACATCGTGGTTCTCGCGACAGCTCAGGGTTTTCCCGACGACTATGTCGATGACCCCGGCCGCTGGTACGAGGGTGGCACGGCCGAACGCGGCGCGCGCCAGATTGCGGAAATGACCTTCCTGTCCCACCCTTCGGGAGGATCGGTATTTTCGGCCAGCTCGGTTTCGTTTCTCGGAGCCTTGCCGGGACCGGATGAGCAAAACGATGTTGGCAGGATGACACTGAATCTGCTCAGGCACTTTTCAAGCTGAGCTAATCCGTACATGTATGCTGCCAATGCCTTCGCGCCCCTCAAGGAACACCTCCCATGAAGCTTGCATCACTCGCCCTTGCCGGTCTCTCGCTTGCGGCTCTCGCCGTCCCCGCTTCCGCTGAAACGGTCAAGATCGGTGTGCAGCCCTGGCTCGGCTATGGTCCGCTCTGGATTGCCGACCAGAAGGGGTTCTTCAAGGAGAACGGCGTCGATGTGCAACTGATCAACTTCACCTGGGACCAGGACGTTGCTGCGGCGCTTGCCAGCGGCAATATCCAGGTGATCTCCGCCGCCACCAACACCGTCATCCTCAACATGAACAATGGCGTCGATCTCAAAGCGTTCATGATTATGGACGGCTCGACGACGGCAGACGCGGTCCTCGCCGGCAAGGACGTTGCCGCGATCACCGACCTCAAGGGCAAGAGCGTGGCCTACGAGAAAGGCTCGACCAGCGACCTCCTGATCAATTATGCGCTCAATTCCAACGGCCTCACCATTGCCGATGTCGAGGCGGTGCCGATCGCGGCGGCCGATGCAGGGCTTGCCCTGATCGCTGGCCGCGTTGATGTGGCCGTGACCTACGAGCCCTATATTTCGGCAGCCCTCGCCCAGGGCCCGGACTTCAAGGTTCTTTATACCGCAGGCGAAAAGCCCGGCCTCATCAGCGACGTGCTCGCCGCCGAAACGAGCTTCATTGCCGGCAACCAGCAGGATCTCGTCGGCATCATCAAGGCCTGGGACGAGGCTGTGACCTTCCTGCGCGACAATCCCGAAGAAGGCGGCAAGATCATCGCCGATGCCGTCGGCAGCCCGATCGAGGAATTCAACACCGCTTTTGCCGGCGTGCACCTCTATGACCTCGCCGAGAACGAAGCCGCCCTCAAGGGCGAATTCCAGGCAACGGTCGAAGAGATTGGCTCCATCATGCAGCAAGCCAACCCCGATGAGGTCAAGACGCTGCCGACGGGGGACACCTTCTTCGATCTCATGGCCCTTTCGGCCGCCGCACAATAATTTTTGGCCGGCGTCGCGAAGACGCCGGCATCTATTCAAACTTCGAGTAGCGCATGCCCAAGACCTCGAGCATCGCGGCAAATGCCGCGGCTGGTCGCATCGACCGTCGACAATCGCGCCGCAAAAAAGGTCTGTTGCGGCTGCGCCAGCCCATTCCGGATCGCGTCTTCACGACTGCCGGCCTCGTCGTGCCGGTGGTCCTCGTGCTCCTGTGGTTCGCGGTCACTGCACTTGGCCTCGTCAAGCCGCTGTTCTTGCCCAGCCCACTCGCCATCCTTGAAGAAGCATGGCGGCAGATCTCGACCGGCATCCTGTTCGAAGACGCCGCCGTCAGCAGCTATCGCATCATCGTCGGTTGGCTCAGTGCCGCGGTCCTGGCCATTCCCGTCGGTATCCTGATGGGCAATTTCCGTCTCTTCGAAGGGGCGCTCGAGCCGCTGATCTCGACGGTGCGCTATATGCCGATCGTCGCCTTGATACCGCTCACCATTCTTTGGGCTGGCATCGGCGACGAGCAGAAAATCCTGATCCTCTTTCTCGGCACCTTCTTCCAGATGACGCTGATGGTGATGGACAACGTCAAGAATATCGACGTCAATCTCATCCGGGCCGGGCAGACTCTGGGCTTTTCCAATACCGAGATCCTCTGGCGCATCATCCTGCCGGCGGCCCTGCCTGCGATTTGGGATACGTGCCGCATCACCATCGGCTGGACCTGGACCTATCTTGTCGTCGCGGAACTGGTTGCCGCCCAAAGCGGGCTCGGCCGCCGCATCATGGATGCGCAGCGCTACCTTGCGACCGACACCATTATCTTCGGTACGCTGTTCATCGGCCTATTGGGTCTTTTGACCGACTACGCCTTCAAGCGCACCGGCCGATCGCTCTTTCGCTGGACGGCCGATCGATGACCATGGCGCCCATACCCAAAATCCGCGCAGAAGCCGTGGGCAAGATCTTCGGCGAAGGCGCGGACGAGTTCCTCGCCATCGACCGGATCGACCTAACCGTTGCGCCCAACGAATTCGTCTCGATCGTCGGCACGTCCGGTTGCGGCAAGTCCACCTTCCTCAACATGGTCGGAGGCCTCACCGAGCCGACCTTTGGCGACATCCTCATCGATGGCAAACCGGTTAAGGGTCCCGGCCGAGACCGCGGCTTCGTCTTTCAGGGCTATAGCCTTTTTGAATGGATGACCGTCGAAGGCAACATTCTTTTTGCGCTCGAAAAGAGCCGGCTGAGCAAGCCGGAAAAGACCGAACTGGTGCGCCAGTTCATTCACGAGGTTGGGCTGAGGGGCTTCGAAAAGTCCTACCCGCGGCAGCTCTCGGGCGGCATGCGCCAGCGCGTCGCGATTGCGCGGGCGCTGGTTTATAAGCCCTCACTGCTCCTTATGGACGAGCCGTTTGGCGCTCTAGACGCCCAGACCCGCGGCATGATGCAGGAATTGCTGCTCAAGGTTTGGGAGGATCATAAGGTGACCGTTCTCTTCGTCACCCACGACGTCGAGGAAGCCATCTTTCTTGCTGACAGGGTCATTGTGCTCGCTTCCCGTCCCGGCCGCATCAAGCGCGAACTCACGGTCGATCTCCCGCGTCCCCGCCAATTCGACATCGTCACCAGCCCGGAATTCTCGCAGCTAAAGCGCGGCGTCCTCGCCGACATCCGGGAGGAAACGCTGAAAGTGATGTCGCTGGGTGACGCAGGCTAAGATTGGCGTCAAGGCTTGCGCCAGATAGCTTGACGGTTGGATCAAAGCGCTAGGCAAGTGCGAGGGTTCGGGCCCTGCCGGACACTCCCCGGCATAGAGACCGCTGTCCACCATTAGGCGTTATCGAACATTTTCCCGGTATCGCTGAAGCAGCGCTTCGCTGATCTCTCTTGCATTCCTGCTCAGCGCCTCATTCGAAACCTCGCCTGCGGTCCAGAAGGACAGGACGCCGCGAAACGCAAAGGCAAGCTGACCTGGTAGGTGACGCAGCGCCTCGTCTCGCCGTGTTGCATCGAGGCCTTCCCCGTCGCCGAGCGCGAGCGACCACAATGCCTTGGAGCGCTCCCAGACGCGGCCGGGCGTGGCCGAGGGTGTTCCCAGCCAGCCCATTACCGCCCGGCTGACATCGGGCTCATCAAGCATCACGGCAACGGCCACATCGACGGCCAGTAAGACGCGGCTCATCGCATCCGGCAGGGGCGGCGTTTGAGCGAAACGCCGCGTCATCTCGTCGATCCGTCGCTCGGATAGAGCCTGCATGATGCCAGCCTTGCTGCCGAACTGGTTGAATGGGGTAGCAAAGCTGACCCCCGCACTTGAGGCCAGATCGCGCATCGAAAAGTCGGCCCGCCCCTCGCGCAACAACCGCTCCGCCGCCTCGATCACCCTTTGCCGGACGACCTCGCCCCGGGCGCCGTCACCTTTCTGCATCTTGATCAATACCACCCACCTATCTATATCATGATATAACAACGTGATTTTGAGAGTTAGATCATGATCGAGACTGCGACCACCACCTTTTTGATCACCGGCGTGAGCTCCGGGTTGGGGCGTGCCTTCGCCATGGGCGCGCTCGAGGCTGGACACCGTGTTATCGGCACGGTGCGACGCGAGAGCGATGCCAAAGCCTTTGCCGCTCTCGCACACGATCTGGCTTACCCGCTCGTACTCGATGTTACCCAATACGACGCGATCCCGGACGCTGTCGCAGGCGCCGAGCGGGACGCAGGCCCGGTCGATGTCCTCGTGAACAATGCCGGCTATGGCCACGAGGGCGTTGTCGAAGAGTCTACGATGGATGACCTCGAACGGCAGTTTGCCACCAACGTGTTCGGTCCGGTGGCGATGATCAAGGCCGTGCTGCCCGGTATGCGTGAGCGCCGGCAAGGCCATATTATCAACGTCACCTCGATGGGCGGATTCATCACCATGCCGGGAATCGCGTTCTATTGCGGCTCGAAGTTCGCGCTGGAAGGCATCTCGGAGGCGCTCGGCAAGGAAGTGGCCGGCTTCGGAATCAAGGTCACGGCGTTGGCGCCGGGACAGTTCCGCACCGACTGGGCCGGCCGGTCCATGGATCGCACCCCCCGCTCAATCCCGGACTACGACGCTGTAATGGATCCGATCCGCGCGGGCCGGCAAGCCAAGAGCGGTAACCAGCCCGGTGATCCGGCCAAGGCGGCCGACGCGTTGCTGGCGCTGGTCAAGGACCAGAACCCGCCGACACGTCTGTTTCTCGGAGAGGACGCGCTCGGATTGGTGGAGCAAAAGCTGCACCTCATGAAGCGCGAACTTACAACCTGGGATGCCTTATCGCGCTCCACCAGTTTCGACACATGACGGTTGGCTTTGTGAATATGGGCCCCGGCGACCCGGCATTGATCAAGAACGTCTTCTGTGGATGACGCCTGCCGAATACGCCGACGCCTTCAACCCGCGAGGGGATTTGCCGCTCCGCTCAATGACCAGTTCCGCGCCAGCTCCCCTCGCTCTCCCCGGCCAGGTCGGCCAAAACAACGCTCCGAGTCTACTTTCAGCGGGATAGGAGTCTGGGGGCAACGTCATCCACGGACGCAATTCAGCTTGCAGTCAGCCTTGGCAATCAAGCCTCGTAAAACAGTTCGGTGTCGGCGGGCAGCAGGCCGTTCAGATGGCCGATGGATCCCTCACGTATCGCAACGTATAGCAGCGTCTGGTCGCCCGGATCGGCGCCGACCAGTTGACGTGGATCGTCTCTCCTCGAAAAGCGCTTCAGAGCAGGGATAAGATCAGCCGGCGGGTATTTCCAGAGATAGGAGCACTCAACGGTCTCCGTTCGACCTGCGATCGAGAACGCTATGCTTGCCGTTCCCTGCTTTCCGTCTGCGGGCAGCGTTACGACAATGTCTTCACGACGCAAAGGATGACCAAGCGAGGTCAGCACCGATGCGGTGATTTCGGCAAGAAGCGGTCCATCGTATTCGGTATGCGCCGGAACAAAGGTCATGCGACCGATATTGGCGCGCGCAAGATCGTGCAGTGCCGCAAAGGAATTAATGGCCTCGTGAATGCCGATGGCATATCCCGGATCTATTTCCTGCACGGCCTTCCAGAGCGATATCGCATCAACCTCGCCCGAATTGAGACCATCAACGGCTTCGAGCGCGGCGATCGTAGCAGTTAGCACTTGCAATTCTGATGCCGTTGGCTGAGTGGCTGGCGCTTTATATTTATCCTCGATAGTCGGCCGGCGCGTGGTCCCCACCGGTACTGCCTTTGCAGACGATGTCGTCGGATCTCCGGCCGACGCACTAACATGATCTCCACCGGCCCCGAACATATTGGGCGGTCCGCGCGTAACCGTCGAAGGCATTCTCCTCGCGGACGCGGCTGGCTTTATCATCCCGACAATGGCAAGCGCGACGAATGCCACGCAAGCAACGAGCACCACCCACCCGGCTACATCCAGAGGTTGCCGGAGCATAAGCGTCGCCGCACCCGCGACGGCAAAAAACAGGGCGCCGGCGAAAAGCTCGATTTTAGGCAACGAAGTCCCTTCAAACTGGTCGAACATCGCGAGGATAAGATCGGAAAGACCATGCCCAACCCAGTTCGTTCAGGTGCCCAAACCGACCCAAGGAAAAAGTCGTGTTCTCCTCCCATGAACGGGGCCTCTAATGCGATAAGGACGCGGTGACCGCGAGAAGTTCATGAGGAGGCGCAGCGCAGCATCTTGACCCTGGCTGGATCGGACCGCAGACGCGTTACCGCCGCCGCGGCCCCTATTCAGCCGGAGTGGTCTCCCAAGAGTTTAGGTAGCGGGAGCGACTAAAGTGCCTTTGGTCTTCGGTGCTGCTTCACCGCTCGTCCAGAGAACAGGATCGTAATAAATCGGGAAATCGGCTTCGGTGTCCTTGCCTTCTTCAAAACGATAGTTGCCGCGATAGCCGACAGACGCGATCTCGCCGTCATCAGGGACAAGGAAAAGCAGACATCCCTCGTGACTGGCGCCTTCGGCCAACGTGGCCGGAGCGGTATTCTGGCATGCGGTGAACGGTTCACTGCCGCCCATGGTCGTTGAAGGCATAATCTCGGTGCCATCGGCATCGAAAGCGACGAAGCCGGCGACCTGGTAGTTGGAGAGGTCTTCCTGGCCGAGATTGGTGTAGCTGAAGCGCACGTAGTAAGGACGCGCATCCTCAAAGTCGGCTGGAATGTCGAAATTGGAGAGGTCCGAGATATCGCCTGCTTCGATTGCGCTGACCGTCAGTTCGATCGGCACTTCGGGTCCGTTGGGTATGAGGAATGGTACGGTAGCTTTTTCCCCGGCACTCAGAGTGGTACCGGCAGCGACGAAATCCTGCGCCTGCACGGTGCCTGCCGAAGCGAGCGCCAAAATGGATAGAGTAGAAATAATCTTGAACACGGCAAAACCCTCGCGATTTGAACGTCTGAGTTTGCGCTGATCGAAGCGCCTCGATGTGCTGGACAACTATCTAGCAGAGGCCAAGTGTTAGAGATGGAATGTGCCAAGTTTGCGGCCTTGCTCTCGCGGAGAGGATCAGCGGGCTTGAAGCCTATCTGTCATCGGCTTCCAAGATGGCGTTCCCATCGGACAATCAAGTCCTTCGTCAAGACACCCAGAAACCGGCAGCGACAAGCATGATCCCAGCTACGATTGGATCTGTCGCGGCTGACGCGATTATCGGCAGGAGGCGGCATTTGGCCGAAACCGAAGAAGAGAAGCGAGCCCGGATCACCGCTTGAGCCACCGCGCCCCACGCCACCCTGGGTCAAGCGCTCCGCATGTCCGCTTCGGTGATGAGCTGTGAAATTGCGGTTACCAGTTGCGACATGGCGAAAGGCTTGGACACCATAACGCTGTTTGGGACGCCGTTTGCTGCCCATTCGGAGGCGCTATCGCCGGACATGTAGAGGACAGGCAGGCTTGGCAGGCGTTCTCGCGCTCGATGAGCAACCTCCCATCCATTGGGACCTGGCCCAAGGCGAATATCCGTGATCAACGCCTTAAATCTTTGACCGTTTGCATGAAGTTCCTCGATTGCCCGCGTGCCGTTCGAGATGAAAACAAGGTCGTAACCGGCATCAGCCAGCTCGTCTTCTATGGCAATATGAAGGAGTGTTTCGTCCTCAACGACAAGCAGAACAGGCATTACAGACATCTCGATGAACCCCTAAGGTGGTCGACTGGCAATTAAGCGCGGCAATTGAACTTAAGCATTGAGGAGCGTACGTCATGATCCGAAGCTTGGATCACTGCGAAAATACCCCCCTTCCCACCACCCTCGTCAGGCCACTGTGTCAGGAGCTAGTCCACGACATCAACATGCGACGATTTTGGTGGTTCTTCAGCTTACTGCAGCGGCGCCTCGCCGGTACCAGCTGCCCATCGCGGACGGCGTACCGGTGTTCACAAAAATACCGTTTCGTGGACCAATTTCGCAGTTCGTATCCCGGCGTCTCCTGAAACTTCTTTCATCGCCTTCCCGCATGCGAAGTCTCCTGACTGGAAAGCTTTGCGCGTTTGACCGGAACCGCGGCCGGCCGCGACTTTTTCCGCACGATGTAGAAGTGGGCGTGGACATGCGCCATTGATGGTCCCATCGGCTTGATGGCGAGCAAGGGGAGTATCGGCATTGACCGCCTTGAAACCAGCGGGTCGCCCTTCAAGAAAAACGATCGATCCTGAAAGAATAACGTTCGTCTATTGTTCGTCCGAAAAGCAGTCTGCCTCGCGCATTTGACAAAGTAGAAAATATGGCCATGATCGCCCGCATGAGCCCAAATACTTTTACCAATCGCCCAAAAGATACAGGTCATCGTCCGGCAGGCTGATTGCCTGGTGCTGCTACCTGCCAAAGGTAAGAGTGGCACCAGGGTGCTCTAACTCATCCCCATTTTCTTGACGCTTGAGTGCGCATGTTCAGCATGTGTCGACGGCGTCTGTCTCGATGAGGCAAACGATGACCTTCATGTACTCCGTTACCCTCCCCGTCAGCGGCGGCAACAAGCTGCGTCGATTCCGCGAGTGGGCAGAAGCCCATGTTCCTGCCTTGAGCTATAGCCTGCCGCAGCAGACCCCCATCAAAACCGAAACGATGACGATCAAACTGTTGTCTCTCGAAGACCGCCAGCAGCTGCTGGAAGCCTTCGCCAACTCGTCTCGCATTTAAGGAGGTTGCAGTGAAGGTACTTCGGTTCTGCCGGTCCTGCTCTGGGCCACGCCCCCGTTCTGCCAGCCGATGCCCTTGGTGCCTCAGGGACTATAACAGCCCCAAAGCAGCACCAGATCATCTATTCAGCGTTTTCGACCGAGCCAGCGGCGCAGGATCAAACTCTGAAACGAACGGGGCGTACCGATGACGACCATAACCTTGGCCGATTGGCTGCAGTCCCCCGAGATACTGATAGGAGCAAGCGAGCAGAAACGTCTGACCACCGCCGCGCTGACGGACGTCACACATCAGGCAGATGAAGTTGACTTCCTGCTTTACGAATTGGATCGCGCCACCGTGGTCGAAGACGCCGCATTGCCCGCGGACGTCGTGCGTCTCAACAGCATCGTCCGGTACAAGGCGAGAAACGGTGCTGAACGCACGGTCAAACTTGTTCTGCCGGGAGACCATGGGCGCGATGCCAGTTTTCGTCTGGCAGCAACGTCGATGCACGGCGCGGCGCTTCTTGGCCTGCGGCCCGGGCAAATCCTTTCATGGATGGGGCCGGACGGTTCAGCAGATCAAGTGGAGGTCGTTCAGGTGGCAAACTCGTCAGGTAACACCCCGAAACGAAGTCCTGTCACCTGCTGATGCTTGAGAATGCAGCAGGTCGGCAAAACCCTTTGATTAGCTGAACCAGTTCGTTCTACGCCGAACCCTGCTGCAAGAGCGTTCTCAAAGCTGGGTTCGGAAAACGGCGTTCCATGGTGACGGCGAAGAAGGTCTCCGTGATTCCCATTGGCTCATCGCCCTCGACGAGGAGGCCGGCCGCCAGCTCGTCCTTGACGACGATGGGCGGAAGGACGGCTAGGCCGATATCTTCGCGGGCCAGAAGCCGCATCATCGCCATGTCCTCGACCTCCGCAACGATCTGCGGGCGCACCCCGAGGCGATCGACGAGAGCATCGAATCCGGCGCGCACGCTACTGTCCAGCGTCGGCACGATGATGGGATGCTCGCGCAGGAGATCGACAAAGCTCGATTTGCCACGGAACCGGTCAGGTGTGCCGACAAGACTGACGGGCTGTTCTGCGATCCTATGCGCGACGAAGGACGTAAGGACATCGCCGGCGGGCGCCTGATTGATCAGGACGACGTCGAGGTTCAGCGCTTCCAGCGCGCGCAAAAGCTCCGCGGCGCCGCCGGAGCGCAAGATCAGCTCGATGTCAGTCCGGCCAAGAACGGGCCGTAAAAACTCCATCTGGAAGTTGCGCGACAGCGTGGCGAGTGCCCCGACCCGCAAGGCTTGGCGCGCCCTGCCGGTGTCGCGAAGCGTGCCGAGCAGCTCTTCCCCGGTCGCAAATATCGCATCGGCGTGGTCGAGCGCTATTCTGCCGGCCTCGGTCAAGTGAAGCTGTCGGCCGCGCCGGTCGAAGAGCCTATGGCCCAGCTGCTCCTCCAGTTTGCGGATCTGCACCGAAAGCGCCGACTGGGTCAAGTTCAGGCGTCCGGCCGTGCGTGTGAGGTTGCCGTCATGGGCGACAGCGCGAAAGTATCGCAGATGGTGATAATTGAGCGCAGCCATTACGTTCGATAATAACGAACGAAAATGAGAATACAATGCATTTTCTTTAAGTCGACGGCCGGGCTAGCAGAGCAATGTGTCGCTTCTGCACCCAGGAAATCATCTTGTCGCTCAATCTGCTGCCGCTCGCCGCACCACTTCTCTTGCTTTTCGCTGCGCTGTTTGCGTCTTCTCGCCAGGGTCGAAGGCCGCCGCTCGTAGCGGCAGTTGCTGAGGGAACCACCTTGACGGCCTTCGCCATCGCAGCGGCGTCGTTGGCTCTCCTGCTGTTCCATGTGCAGGGCGGCAGTGCACTGATTGGGTGGTCTGGCATCGGCCTCTCTGCCCGGCTCGACGCGGTTAGCGTGACCATGATGCTACTCGTGTCATTCGTCGGGTGGGTCGTAGTGCGCTATTCTCGCACCTATCTCGATGGCGAAGCCCGCCAGGGCGCCTTCACGGGCTGGCTATGCGCGGCGCTTGCCGCCGTCCTTCTCCTCGTTCAGGCCGGCAATCTCGTTCAACTGCTCGGTGCGTGGATCGCGACGAGCTTTGCGCTTCATCGGCTGCTACTTTTTTATCCCCACCGCATCGGGGCGCAGCGCGCAGCCCGCAAAAAGCGGCTTTTTGCGATCATCGGTGCCTTATCGCTGGCTGGCTCGCTGCTGCTGATGAGCATGGCGTTCGGCACGACCGACATCGCAGCGATCAACGCCATGGCGCGAGCGGGCGACGTTTCCTGGTACGCGCCGGCCGCAGCAGGCTTGCTGGCACTTGCGGCACTGTTGAAGTCTGCGCAATTCCCGACCCATGGCTGGCTGACGGAAGTCATGGAGGCGCCGACGCCGGTCTCGGCACTTCTCCATGCCGGGGTCATCAATGCGGGCGGCTTCCTGCTCATCCGCTTTGCCGACGTCATGCTGCTTGCGCCCGGCGTACTGGCGGTGCTGGCGATGGTCGGCGGTTTTACAGCCCTGTTCGGCGCGCTCGTGATGCTGACCCAGCCGGCGGTAAAGACCTCACTCGCCTGGTCGACCGTGGCACAGATGGGGTTCATGATCTTGCAATGCGGGCTGGCACTGTTCCCTCTGGCGCTGCTCCACATCGTGGCCCATTCGCTTTATAAGGCGCATGCGTTCCTGGCCTCGGGCAGCGCCGTCGAACAGATTGTCTCCATCCGTCGCCCGGGTCCCGTCGCCATACCGGATGGCGGCGCCGTCGCTCGCGCTTTTGTCCTAGCGCTCGCGATTTATTTCGCGATCGGTGCGGCTTTCGGCTTCGGCTTCGGCCTAGAGCACAAGTCGCCCCAGTCACTTGCACTCGGCGCCATCCTCATCTTCGGCGTCGCCTATCTCCTGGCCCAGGGCCTGGCCGATGCCGCGCCCAGGGCCCTGACGACAAGGATGACGCTTTATGCGACTGCGGCCGCGCTCGGCTACTTCGCGCTCCAGACGGCAGCCGAATGGCTGACGGGGGGCGTGCTGCCGGCGACACCCGCCCCGGGGCGGCTCGAATGGACCTTGATGGCGCTCGCCGTCCTGACCTTCGGCCTCGTTGCGGTCGCGCAGGCGCTGTTGCCGCTCTGGGCGGGTCACCCGGCAGTCGCGGGCCTTCGCGTCCATCTGGCCAACGGACTTTATGTCAATGCCATGCTCGATCGCATGCTGGGCGGATGGTCCGTCCGCAAGCCTTCGTGATGCTCATGGATCAGGGATACCTCATGCTGATGATCACACCCAAGCCTTCCCTTCCCGGCAACGCAGCGATCTTGGCTGCCGCAGACGGCGCGGCACGCGCCATCCCTCCGCTCTGGCCGCTGGCGTCCAGCGTCGCTGTCAATCCGTTTCTCGGCCAGACGAACGAACCGCTGGCTGTTGCCGCGGCGCGCCTGAAGCGTGCCGGCGGCATCCGACTGACCATGCCGCGCCGCTGGTATCTGGAACGTCATCAAAGTGGCGACCTCACCGACGACGACCTTACCGAGGCGTTCGATGCGGCGCCCGCATCGCTGCGCCCCAAAACGGTTACCGCGCTGAAGAGGGCATTACATGTCGAGAGATCGGCGGCGCGGGCTTTGCCGTCCGTCGCCGAATTGGCAGCCGAGGCCAGCGGCATCGATTGGCAGGCCGTTGTTGATGAGCGCATCAGCCATTGGGCGGCGGGCCACTTCGACCAGGGCCAAGCGCTCTGGGCCACACCTGAAGGTCGCAGTGCCTATTCCTCCTGGCGCACCGCCGCCATGCATGACCTGACCCCGGAGATCGTTGGGCTCGCTGGCTTCGCACGCACCGTCGCGGACGCACCGGGAAGCGCCGAGACCGCTATAATCGACGCCGTCGAAACGCTGGGCTTGTGCGGGGAGGCGCTGGAAAGCTGCTTCCACCGGCTGCTGACCGGTCTTGGCGGCTGGGGCCAGCTCGCGCGTTATCGTCTTTGGCAGGCCGAGCTCACCGGCAAGACGGATTCCACGCTTACCGATCTCCTCGCCATTCGGCTCGTCTGGGAAGCCGCGTTGCTGCGCCGGTATGAAAGGGAAATCGGCCAGCAATGGCACAAGACTGCAATGGCCCACGCCGAACCGGTCGCCACAAGCCCGGATGATAACGTCGATGCGATTTTCCAGGAGGCTGCTGAGCGCGCAGCCCAGCGCAGGCTACGGGCCCTCTTCACCGGTACGGGGTCTGGTTCGACAGCTTCGTCGCGTCCTGCAATGCAGATGGCATTCTGCATCGACGTGCGCTCGGAGATCTTTCGCCGCGCGCTGGAAACGCTCGATCCCGGCATCAGCACCCTGGGCTTCGCCGGTTTCTTCGGCATGGGCATAGCGCACCGCCGCTTCGGCTCGGACGTGGTGGAAGCCCGCCTGCCCGTGCTGCTTAAGCCCGGACTCTTCACCTGCTCGGGAGAGCCAACGCCGCAGACCGAGCAGGCGGACCGGGCGGCACGGATCACTGCCCGTGCGCGGCGTGCCTGGGGCCGCTTCAAGCTCGCCGCCATCTCCTCCTTTGCCTTTGTCGAGGCGACGGGTCCGGTCTATATCGGTAAGCTTCTGCGCGATGCGCTGGGACTGACCGGCAACGGCGCGCCGAACGACCCGGCGCCACGGCCAGTCGACGCGATTGGCCTCGACCAGCGGATCGCCATGGCCGAGACCGTGCTCAGGGCGATGTCGCTCACGGACCGGTTCGCAAAGCTTGTGCTGATCGCCGGGCATGGCGCCAATGTCGTCAACAATCCGCATGCCAGCGCGCTACACTGCGGTGCCTGCGGCGGCTATTCGGGCGAGGTCAATGCACGGCTGCTCGCCTCACTGCTGAACGAACCCGCCGTGCGCGCCGGCCTTGTCTTGCGCGGCATTGCAATTCCTGACGACACGCTATTCCTGGCGGCTCTCCACGATACGACCACCGATAACGTGACGATTTACGACAAAGATCATCCGTCAGCTGAACATGCCGCCGACCTTGCAGCCGCCAAAGGCTGGCTGCAGTCCGCGGGCAGGCTCGCCCGCGCCGAGCGGGCCATGCGCCTGCCCCGCGCCGAAAAGCAAGCCGATATCACCCGGCGCGCGCGTGACTGGGCCGAATTACGGCCCGAATGGGCCCTCGCCGGCTGTGAGGCTTTCGTCGCGGCTCCGCGGTTGCGCACTGCCGGCCGCGACCTGCGGGGGCGCGCCTTTCTGCACGATTATGACTGGCGTATGGACAAGGACTTCGGCGTGCTGGAATTGATCCTGACCGCGCCGGTCGTCGTCGCGAGCTGGATCAGCTTGCAATATTACGGCTCGGCGATTGCGCCCGAACTTTTCGGCGCTGGCAACAAGCTCCTACACAACGTCACGGGCGGCATAGGAGTGGTCGAAGGCAATGCTGGTATCCTGCGGGCGGGGTTGCCCTGGCAGTCTGTCCATGACGGCGAACGGCTCGTTCATGAGCCGCTGCGGCTCTCCGTTTTGATAGAGGCGCCGCGCGACGCGATCACGGATATCCTCGAGCGCCACCCAAACGTCCGGGAACTATTCGACAATCGCTGGCTGCATCTCTTCGCACTGGACGACGACGGCCGCATGGCCTGGCGCTACGCCGGCGATCTTGCATGGCACGAAGTGGAAATGGAGGCCGCGCTTCATCAGGCACACGCATGAAGACCCTCAATTCAAAACCTGCCCCCCCGAAGCCGCCGTAGGCCACTGGTCTCCGCTCTACTCCGGCCGGAAGGCCGTGCTGTCCACCATGTACGGAAGAAGGAAGTGGTCGCGCACATCTTGCGCGCCCAGCTCGCTCTGAAGCGCGCTGAAGACTGGGCTATTAAGCGCCGCTTTCGAGACATCAAGGAAGCTCCTAACGTCTCGTGAAAGCTGCCGCTTCTTCAAGACGGTTCGCAAGACTCCGGTGGCCCGATCTATCTTTGGCCGAAAGCACTATTTGGCGGTGTGTCTGGTCACTTTCAACTCGGCTTTGCCACGCCGGTCATTGGTTCAGACTGGAAATATTTTCGAGGACTCCTGCCGGGCAAAGAGTTAAGCTCACCTTTTCGTTATCGTAGGACCTTGGATACCAGGAGCTATACTTGCGGGAGGATGGGCCTTGTCCCAATGCTGTGATGAAATGGGATCAACGGATCTTCGTGGCAGAGCTGAACGTTAAGCATTTCCGTCAGAAACTTGCCGGTCCATTGGATGAGGCACGCCGCCGAACGATGACAGCGTTGTTGGCGACGGAAGAAGAGACGCTGGCTCGGCTTAAGTCGGCTGCAGCCGAGCGCGATCTTGCCGCGCTCCTCGATCTCCTCGCAGCAAGGGCGAGAACAGCATTCGATTCAGACTTGTTTGTGCGAAATCCTGCGCTGCGTGAGGCTTTTCTGCAAAGCTTGAAGGGGCTCCCGTTCGGCATCGGTCTCGTTGATGCGGATGGCAACATGATCATCGCAAATGAAGCGATGCAGCACCTGGTGCCAAGCAGGATTCCGTCCCGAGACGCTGATCGCATGCGCCGATTTCAAAGCGCGGACGAACTCAGACCCCTGCAATGGCCCGGTGCGCGCGCCTTGCGTGGTGACGCCGTCAACCCTGGGATCGCATTTGTGTTCACCAGCGAAGATGGCCGATCAAGTGAGGTCCGGGTTGCGGCTATTCCCGTTCGCGACGAGAATGCCAGAATTGTGGGAGCGCTGGCGGCGGCCTACGATCTGAAGCTGCTCGCCGACAACGAAACCAGGCAAGCGCTCGCAATCGCATTGGAAGAAGAAGCCGAACGTCAGTCCAGGGACGGAACAACAGACGGGGCAAGGTGAGGAACGTCATTCCTCGGGAGCGACTGCCTGCGTACCGCATCAGGTCAAGCCTGCCATTCTCGCCAGTGTGTTGGCTCTAAACCCGACAATCTGTCTTTTTGTTCTGCATCCATCCACCCACCGACAATGCGGCGGCACGGAAAAACGAGAGCGTGTATGCCGTCATCATCGATGACCGCAAGTTCAATGGTGCGATCGAACGGCGCGCTTGAAACAGGTTCCCAGGACCGGGGGGTATCAGACTGCCCTGATGGATCGATAGGGATCGACATCGCATGCTCCGCTCTCAGGCGAGAGCACATCCGATGTCCCCAGTCGCCGGCGCCCGTTAAAGTCATCCCGGCGATGGCAACACCCTTCGCCCTAGATTGGTCACCAGCAATACTCTCGTTCAGCTCTTGCATTGCTTGACCCGAGTCAAAAACCTGACGCGACGAACATCTGTCGCTAAAGTCTCGATAAACTCCAAAAATCCCGCCAAAGAACTAGCGAAGAGACCACGCCACATACCATCTGTTCGCTGTTGACGAGGCGACAAGTGGCTGGCGAGCGCCGGCTCATGCGTCTGACGTCCGAGAAGGCTGATGGCTGCACGAGACCAACCACGCCTACCCTTTCGACGTACTCCGATTTTGTTCGCCATATCCCCGATGGGCGTTTAGATTGCGACTATGTCATCGTGACCATCTTGGTTGCGCGCAGCACAACTGGGACGTCGATGAAAAAATCGAAGCAACCTCAGCCGGTGGCCACCGGCGTTCAAGGTTTGGATGAAATTCTGCGCGGGGGCCTGCCTCCGAAGAATTTTTACATGCTGCAAGGCGCACCGGGATCCGGCAAGACTACGGCAGCCCTTCAGTTCCTGCGAGCTGGCGTCGAGCAAGGGGAGCGTTGCATATATGTATCCTTATCGCAGACCGAGGCGGAGTTGACCTCCATTGCCGTTTCCCATGGCTGGTCTATGGAGGGGATCAGGGTCGAGGAACTTTCAGCCTCGGATGATGTGAACGGCGCGGCCGACCAGACCATTTTTCAGACTGCCGAGCTGCGGCTAGACGAAACCCGGCTCGCCATCGAGCGTGCCATCGACGAGTACAAGCCGTCGCGACTGGTATACGATTCCCTTCTGGAAATTCGCCTCCTTACCGGCGACACGCCTCGATTTCGGCGCGAGCTTATCGGTTTCAAGGCATTTCTGGCTAAGCGGGACGTAGTTGCCTTGCTGCTTGATACACAGACCAGCGAAGGCGTTAACGCCGAAGAAGTGGAGGGCATCGCGCATGGCGTCATCCGTTTCGATAAAACGCTGGAGGAATACGGTCCGGTGCGACGGCGGATGGAAGTGAGCAAGATGCGCGGCGTCGCCATCGCTGACGGCTTCCATGACATGGCAATCCGCAACGGCGACGGCGTTGTCATATTCCCGCGGATCGTGCCAGACCAAGCCACTCAGCAGCACAAGCCGGAACTGATAAAGTCTGGTCTGAGCACACTCGATGATTTGTTTGGCGGTGGCCAAGAGTCGGGGACGACAACGCTGGTGATTGGCCAGGCGGGCACCGGTAAATCGACGATGGCATCTCTTTATGCGACCGCCGCGCTGAAGCGTGGAGAGCATGTCGCGCTGTTCCTGTTCGAAGAGCGGCTCGAAACTTTCTTCCGACGCTCCGAGGGCCTCGGACTCAACATGCGCGAGTTCTACGACGCCGGCAGGCTCACTATTTGCGACTTCAACCCCAACGATGTCTCGCCTGGCGAATTCGCGCAGATCGTGCAGCAGATCGTGACCTCACAGGACAGCCGGGTGGTCGTCATCGATAGCTTCACGGGCTATCTCAATTCGGTGCCACATCGCGACAAGGCCGTAAGGGACATCCAGTCGCTTCTCAAATACCTGGCACGGTCGGGCGTTCTGACGATGCTGATAGTGGCTCAACACGGACTGTTGGGTCAGAATGTCGGCATCGACGTCGACGTTAGCTTCCTGGGGGACACGGTGCTGCTGCTCCGGATTTCCGAGCATGACGGCCGACTGCGGCGCAATATCACGGTCGTCAAGAAGCGTCACGGTCCCCATGACCTGGATGTACACGAACTCCTCATCGACAGTTCCGGCGTGAAGGTGGTTCCATATAACCCGCTGCCAGAGGCGTGAGCGAACCGCTGTTCAGCTTTGGCAAAATGCAGGAGGTGCTCATCCTGGCACCTTACCGCCGGGATGCGGACTATGTGCGCCAACTTCTTCTGGCCCACGAGATCGACGCCAGCGTTGCGACCGACAGCGACACATTAGCAGACCAGCTCCGAGGCGTCCCCGGAGTGCTGGTGGCCACCCATGAGGCGTTGAAGCCTGAGGTTTTGGAAACGGTGGCCGCGCATCTGGAGGCGCAGCCAAGCTGGTCGGAGCTGCCCGTCGTTGTGCTTCTCGATAAGAACGCACGAACCGAAACGTTAAGGCTCCACCTTAACCGCGTATGGCCGCGGGCGCGTCAACTGTTTTATCACCGGCCAGTCAGACCCGCGGAGCTCATCAGCGGCGTCCAATCTGGCTTGCTCGCGCGGCGTCGCCAGCAGGACTTGTATGAAAACCTGGAGCGGGAAGTCGAGCTTAGGCGAGAACTCAACCACCGGGTCAAAAACATCTTGGCCAGCGTCACTTCAATCTTCGAGATGACGGCCAGGCAGGCGGCATCGCTCTCCGATTTGAAGCAAGATTTCAGGGGGCGGCTGTCTGCGCTCGCCGGCATCCATTCCACGGTGTTCGATGCTGCCGGCGAGCAGGTCTCGATGTCCGAAGTAGCGGCCTTGATCTTGGAGCCGTATCGACGGGAAGGGGCATATCGTATTCGCGCTTCTGGTCCGGATGTACCGCTCAACCGCGAAGCAGCCACGACCCTTGCGCTGTGCCTGCATGAGCTTGCAACCAATGCGATCAAATACGGCGCCTTGTCAGTTGATGACGGCAATGTCGACCTCATTTGGTCCCATAGCCAAACGAGCGGTGAGCTCGCTCTTTCCTGGATAGAATGCGGCGGCCCGCCTGCCAAAGAACCAAGCCGGCTAGGATACGGAACGCGCTATTTGCGCTCTGCCATGACCATGTTTTTCGGCAATCCGCCCACATTTGAGTACACAGTAGAGGGCTTCCGTTTTTCCGCCAAGGGAAACATTTCTCGGCCGAACTGAACCAGTAACGCTGGGAGGCGTTCGTTTGTGACAAGGAGCGCCAATCGCCGCATGCGAATATTTTATTTGGAAGATAATCCCTTAATCGCGTTCCATGTCGAGCAACTGGTGGAGGACTTGGGGCACACTTACGTCGGTTCCCTGGATAGCTTCAAAGCCCTCAAGCTGCAATTCGAGAACTATTCGATGGATGTGGCGCTCATTGACGTCGACCTGGCAGATGGTCGAACGGGGCCGCATGCCGCGCGCTGGCTGAAAGATCGAAAAATACCCTGTCTGTTTTTAACAGGGCAGGACCATATCGCCGCTGATGCCGGTGATATTGCTTTAGGCACGATTTCAAAGCCGGTTTCGCTTCAGTCACTCGCCGACGGATTGCTGTTGGTGCCCGAGTGACCAGGGTAGCATCCAATTTGACAATCGAAGCGCTCCTTGCCCTGACGGCGAGGGTAAGCGCAAGTGCTACGGCCAGAGCTGTTGATGTTTGGCCACCGCGCAATTCTCTATGAGCCTTCCAGGCTTGAATGACTCCGATCAGCTATCGGCAAGCGACCTCAATTGACCGTCGCTGGACATTCCAGCTGCCGACTTATGTTGTTCTCGGACAGAGCCTCTTCTTCGCCCCGGAAACGCATCCTCAATCTCCGTAGCGGACCGCTCTCCTCATCCGACACGAGAGGTCAACAATCCGACTGCGGCCCAGCGTTGCCAAGTGAAGCATCATGAAATTGCAACATGAGCTATGCGTCGAGTAAGTTTGGCTTGACGAAAGCCACTTGTTCTCAAACAAGCACTTACTGCTTCAATCTGGACCGAAGTCATGACCGCAGATGGTAAGCATAGCGTCGCTTTAAATTCCGCTTTCCTTGCCGGGGGTGGCGAGCTTGGCGAACTCATCCGTAATTACGATTGGGCCACTACGCCTCTGGGCGCTCCTTCAACCTGGCCGGGAAGCCTCAGGACGCTGGTGCAGGTCATGCTCACGTCCAAGCAACCCATGTTCATCGCCTGGGGACCTGAGCGCACCATGCTCTACAATGATGGCTATGCACCCATGTGCACCACCCGTCATCCCTGGGCATTGGGCAAGCCGTTTGCAGAGGTTTGGGCCGACATCATTGAGGATGTCGGCCCGATCATGGACGCAGCCTATGCCGGCACCCCGACCTACATGGACGATATCGAATTCCAGATGATGCGAAACGGTCGGCCGACCGAAACGCATTTCTCATTCGGCTATACCCCTGTTCATGACGAGACTGACCAAGTCGCGGGCATGTTCTGTACCGCTCTCGAAATCACCTCTGAAGTCATCTCGGGGCGCATGCGAGGGCAAGAGCTCGACCGGATCAGGACGCTTTTGGAACAAGCGCCGAGCTTCATGGCAGTGCTGACAGGTCCCGAGCATCGTTTCGAGATCACCAATGCTGCTTATAGGCAACTTATCGGGCATCGAGACGTGATTGGCAAAACGGTGCGCGAAGCTTTTCCAGACATTGACGGCCAAGGATTTTATGAGCTCTTGGATAAGGTGTTCACGACCGGCGAAACCTTCGTGGGCCGCAGTATGCAGATTGAACTTCAGCATACCCCGGGCGGACCGGTTCAGAACGGCTATCTCAACTTCGTCTATCAGCCCATGTACGACGAAGCCGGCCGGATAAACGGCATTTTTGTTGAGGGTAGCGACGTCACCGACCTCAAGAAGGCCGAACTGGCGCTCGTGGAATCGATCGCAACTCAACAAGTCCTCTCCGGCGAATTGCAGCACCGTATCAAGAACAGCCTTGCCATGGTCGCAGCCATTGCCGCTCAAACCTTACGGGGAGAAGACATTGCCGACAGACGGCAACTGTTCAGCTCGCGCCTAAGCGCATTGGCGACTGCACACGACATTCTGACTACCCGGACATGGACCACGGCTTCTCTACGGGAAGTTGTTGAAGGCGCTCTGCTGCCTCATTTGCCCAATGAGCAGAGGGTTTCCGTCCTAGGACGCCATATCGATCTCAATCCGAAGCAGGCTCTTTCCATGGCCCTCGCGATCCATGAGCTTGCCACCAATGCCGCCAAATATGGGGCACTTTCCACCCCGACGGGCATCGTCTCGATCTCGTGGGATTTCATTGCGGCGGAAGACGAACAACGATTTGTCTTCAGATGGGCTGAGAATGGTGGCCCAGAGGTAAGAGAGCCCAGCAGAGCCGGATTTGGCTCAAGATTAATCACAAAGGTGTTGGCCTCCGATTTTGGCGGAGAAGTGAGCATCGATTATGCTCCAGAGGGCGTTCGGTGTGTCCTGGAAACCGATGCGGAAAGCGTCACTGCATCAAAGCCCTTTAAAAAGTGAAGCTGGTTTACATGGCGCACTCGAAACAAACAGTCCTGGTCGTTGAGGATGAATCGCTGGTCAGGATGGCGATCGTCGATCGCCTTGAAAACGAAGGCTTCCTGGTTCGTGAAGCGGCTAACGCCGACGAAGCTCTAGCCATATTGACAAAAAATCTCGACATCCGACTGGTCTTCACTGATGTCGATATGCCCGGAACAATGGATGGCTTGAAGCTTGCCGCCGCCGTGCGCGACAGATGGCCACCAATCAAGATCGTGGTCACGTCCGGTTACAAGCACGTAAGGCTCGATGAAATTCCTGCAGAAGCCGAGTTCGTCCCAAAACCCTACGACCCGGACAATCTGATAAGTGCCCTTCGCCGTTTGATGAGCTGACGCAGATGAAGGTCCGGCCTCCCGAAGGAGGCCGGTCAGCTTTACTGCAGGACAGCGATGTCGGTAAACGCATCAGCGCCTTCGATCGCGCCGATTTCGGTTGCCGCACCAGTCTCAAGGTTGACCGTATAAAGGGTTGAACCTGCAACAAGATAGGCCGTGTTGGTCAGGTCTTCGGTGGCGGCAATGTCGAAAGCATAATTGTCAGCGCCATCGATACCGAGCTTGCCGATAGCGGCGAGCGTGCCATCATTCGGCGAAGTCTGCTGGATCAAACCAACGATAGTGGCGTCAATATCATACATGGCGGTCGCTTCGGGCTTGCCGATCGAGTTGATATAGGCGGCAGCAACAATGGCCGGGGTTTCACCGGCATGCATGTCGCCGTCTTCAAACGCCAGCGAGCCATCAACGGTGACGGCGCCGTCATCGACATTGACCCGGAAATTGGTCCCATCGGTTGCCATCAAGCGCAGACGGTCAGCCATGGGGTTGAAATCGACGATAGCGCCCTCAAAGCTCGGCAGCATTTCAGAAAGCGTGCTTTGAACGGTGGCAGCACCCGTGGCAGTATCGATGGTCACGATCTCTCCGGCCAGTGACACGCCGTAGAGCATCTTGTCAGCGGGGCGAACATCGATCCCGGCAAGGCCATCCACGCCAGTGACTTCCATGGTACCGCTGACTTCAAGGCTTTCTGTGTCGAACATGACCAGCGTTTTGCTCCCGGAAAGGCCGATAGCTGGGGCAGCGAGTGCGGCACCGGCACCAATGGTGAGCGCTGAAATGGCGAGCATGCTGCGATAGGCGAACGTGGCAAGCATAAGACGTCTCCTCTTTGCCGGCGCAGATTTGCGCCGTTTACAGACCCCTTACCCGTGACGACGGCATTCCGGATGCAGCCCACACGACTTTTTTTCGCGGCAGTGCATCTGAAGGTCGCAGCCAAGGGTAATCGACAAGGGAAGAGAACTCGCTCATGCTGATGCTCATGCCGGATGTTACTGACATTTCAGACCTATTGGCGCGCATTGGTCGCCGCGACCGAAATGCACTTGCCGCTCTATTCGACCACGAGTCAGGACGCCTGGTGGCAATCGCTCAACGCATCGTCCGTCGCCGTGATCTGGCAGAGGATGTCGTACAGGAGGTTTTCATCACCGTCTGGGCTCGAGCAGATCAGTTTGATCCATCTCGGGGGTCCGCTCGCGGATGGTTGACAACGATGACCCGCAACCGAGCTCTGAACCTCATCCGAGACGACGCACGCGTCGATTATCATGATGTGGGCGTCATTTCAGACCTGGGTGATCGGCAATTCGATGCTTTGGCAGCCTTCGATACTCTGTCGGAACGCGATGCCCTTCGACATTGTCTGGGCGCGCTTGACGAGCCCAAACGGCAAGCCATTCTCCTTTGTTATGTCACTGGACTTAACCATGGCGAGGCTGCCGCGACCTTGAAGGCTCCTCTGGGTACAGTGAAGGCTTGGATCAGGCGCGGCGTTCTGGCTTTGCAGGAGTGCCTCGCATGACATCCGATCAGTTGGAGCAGGCAGGGCAGTATGTTCTGGGTCTTCTCGGCGATGATGAACGCCGCATTTTTGAGGCGGAGATCGCTTCGGACACAGAACTGGCAAAGGCGGTGAACAAGCTGCGGGACCACTTTCACCGCCTCGATGACACCGCGGCCGCCCTGCCCCCTAACCCCGAACTCTGGAACAAGATCGAGGCTCGCCTCGGCTCCTCGCCCATTGATTTGGCCGCTCTACGCAACCGTCCAACTGCCTCACCCTCTCGGGCTTGGCTACCTTTCGCAGCGGCGGCCAGTATCGTTGTGGCGCTCGGCGTCGGCTACATGGTTGGCAGCACACTCGGCACCACCAGGCAGCCGGAAATGATCGCGGTTCTGGTCAACGAAGCGGACGCCACACCGGGGGCTATCATCGAAGCTTTTGCCGATGATAGCGTTCGCGTCATCTCACTCGATAATTTTGTGATACCGCCCGGGCAGGTTCTCGAGGTTTGGACCTTGCCCGACGCCGATACCGGCCCAGTGTCGCTCGGCACATTCACTGATGCATCGACATTGCGGCTGACTGGTCCTGATCTTCCGGCGCCGCATGTGGGACAACTCTATGAAATTACCGTTGAACCATCGCCAGGCTCGCCAACCGGGCGACCTACCGGACCGATCCTCGTGAAAGGTTTTGCCAAGCAGCCAGTATGAACAAAAGATCGGCCCCGGACCAGATAGGTCCAGGGCCAAGGCAGGATACTGACACAATAGTGGTCAGGCGAGGAATGGTGTCGCGGCAGCGAGTGCGGCCTTCTTGCTCAAAGGCTTGTCGAAGGCGCCATCCCAACCGAACTTGAGTCCGATGCGGCGCACCTCAGAAGCATGGCGGGCTTCAACCGAATGGATCTGCAGGGCAACGGTCAAAATTTCCTTTGATCCGATTAGGTTGCCAGCCTGGCCCTTGTAGGCTGCGACGCCGAGATCTTCAAAGGTCTGGCTGAGCGCGAGGAACGTGTCGAAGTTTTCCCAAACGTCAGCATATTTGCCGCCAGCAGTGAAGTCCACGCCCGGTGCCGCAACAGCAGCAGACCCCAGCACACCCTTGAGCAGCTTCACGTGAGCGTTTTCGTGCTGACCGATGGTGCGGAAGACCGACCTGTATTGCGATGGAATGACGCCCGACTTGTTGCCTTGTTCATAGAAGGCGGCCTCTAGATATTCTAGCGTCAGCGCGAAATTCAGCGTGTCCGTAACTTGCTGCGGCAGACTTTGCCCGAACGCCTGATTGGACGCCAAGGCTAGAACCAGTGGAGCACTGGTCATGATGCCAGCGGCTTTGGCGTAACGCGTGAAGACATCGCGACGGCTGAAAGCGATGCTATCGACGAGTTCGGGCTCGATGGCGCCGAGAATGGTGTTGTCGTTGCTCATGATAGAAATTCCTTACGGCAAGGTGGCAGCGGTGACTTCGGTCACGATGAATGGAGCAGCCTTCGGCAGCACCTTCGATGGCAACAAGGCCTTGTCGAGACCCTTCTGATCGACATTGCCTCGACCAGCAGCCTCGGCGCTGAACGGTCTCAAGAGGTCCGCAATGGCGGCAGCGTGGCGTGCTTCGACCGATACGATCGAACCGGCGGCAACAAGATAGTCCGGCGTGGAGATGAGCTGGCCCGCGCCGTTATAGGCCGCGACACCAAGATTCTCGAAAACATCTGCCGTTCCAAGAACACTGGCACGGCTTGAGAAATCCACGGCAGAAAAATCGACTTCAAGCGCTGGAATGGCATTGGAGCCCAGTGCACGCTTGAGGAAGTCGCGATGGGCAATTTCGTGGTCGCGAATCTGCTGTAGGATGCGCTGGTCGTTGACCTGCATGTTGCCGAACGGGTTCTCAAGCGCCTGAGTGTAGAAGGCGGCTTCGAGCTGTTCGAGCGCATACGCATAATTGAGTACGCCGATGTCGCCATCGCCCAATTCGGCGGCCAAAGCGGCACTGATACCGAAATTAGGCAACACGGCACTCGCGATCGCCACCGTCGTGCCGGCCCCCGCCCACTTCAGCAGGTGGCGCCTTGAAAGGCTGGTCTTGCTTTGCATGTTAGAAATCTCCGAATGGGTTCCGGAGAAGCTACGGCTTGGACCGAGGATCAAGTTTCGACGAAATACGCCGGAGACAATCGATTTATAGCGAAACTATTTTCGCAGCTTGACGTATGCGCGTGCAGCGTCTCGCAACCTCCAACGGCGGCCCTTGGAATATTCCGAGACGTTTCTAAGGGCTCTAATGAGGTCGTCTGCGGATACGGTGGCGTTAACGCCTGCTCCCAACGGACTTGCTAAGCGGGGAAAGTAGGCTTGAGGCATGGCTCATGCTGAGGGGCCAATCTTCGCGTGGCCGCTCCCTCCAACGTTTCTTAGAGAAAATGTACGAAGAAACAATGTTTTAAGAGGCGGACGATAGAGTGCGACTTCATCAAGACATCGCCATTGATTTAGCCATCGTCCAGTGTTGTCGCCATGCACCCAGCGTCCCTAAAGCTCTTTATGAGTCACGTTCGGCAGTTGGCCGCGTGCGCCGGTGTCGGCCTGCTTGAAGCGGGCCGCTGGATCGCCCACGAGGGCGTTTTGCCTTGCTCCGACCCCGTCCCTTCGCTCTTTCATGACTCCGCAAAGGTTTTCCCGCAAGGAGAGCAGTCTTTCGCTCCCTTTCTTCTGATTGTTCCAATTCCCACCATCGAAGAAGATCGCCCGCTCTGCCTGGTGCTCTGGGACACCCGCCCGCGCAGCGAAAATTCCAGCTATATTTTGCTTGCTCGGATCATCGAGTTGGCGGGGCAGTTCGCAATGGCCGCAAGACGCGAGGCCGAGCGCCACCGACAATGTCTTCTGGAGCGTGCGTCAGCAACTGCCCGCATCGGCATCTGGTCATGCTCGCTGCCTGATGGGCGACTGACATGGACCAACGGCGTGTACGATCTCTTCGAGCTGCCGCGGAACTCACACATCGACCGTGACACCACTCTGAAGATGTATTCACCCGAGTCGGCAAGGCAAATGCAGGCACTCAGGGCCGAGGCCATTGCTACGTGTGGCGACTTCAACTTCGATGCTCAGATCATCACCGCCAAGGGCAACCCACGCTGGATGCGAATTACCGCAACGGTAGATGGCGTAGAGGGCGTCGCCCGGCGGATTTTCGGGATGAAGCAGAACATCACGGAAGAAAAGCACATGGCCGAACGCATGCGATTCTTGGCTCAAACAGATGTGTTGACCGGCCTTGCCAATCGCAGTCTTTTCAATGCGTGGATAGAGGACCTTCACGGTCAGCGAAACGGCGTTCCCGTGGGCGCACTGATCCTCATTGATCTCGACAACTTCAAGGCCGTTAACGACACGCTCGGCCATGTCCACGGTGACACCTGCCTCATAAAAACCGGGGAGCGTCTGCGCCAATGCGCTCCGCCCGGCGCTTTGGTGGCGCGTATCGGCGGCGATGAATTCGCAATTCTCACCGATAGCCGCGATAGTGTTGAAATGGAGCGCATTTCCAAGACAATCATCGACGCTTTTGGACACCCGGTTCAACTCGGAACGCACCAACATAGGATCGGCGTATCGCTCGGAATTGCCATGCGCAAAGGGCAGGATGCGGATACGCTCTACCGTGATGCCGACGCCGCGCTCTACGCTGCGAAGTCTGCCGGTCGCGGCACCTGGCGCCTGTTCAACGCCGCCTGATTCTAACAACTCTGCAACTGCGTCGCTGTGACCAACTCGCAACTCGTTCGAGGTGTGGCGGCAGGCTTGAAGGGAAGCCAAACGTCTCTTGAAGTACTAAATCGGGTCGTTGTGAGACCAGCTCTCAGGAGGTGATAAACCGACCGACCGCTCTGGGTGTGCGAAATGCGATAGCACACATTCGGTCTGCCTTCATTCGCCTGTCATTTGCGATCGCCAATGTGTTGGCTATGGCGGAGCATCAGACCCAAGTGAAGCTGCGAGAAGCTTGCGAGCATCTGCTTTCGACCGCAGCGCACCCTGACGAAGTCACGGTCCGTTCGATCACCCAGCGGGCCGGCACGAATGTCAGTGCCGTCAACTATCACTTCGGCAGTCTACAGCAGTTGGTCTTCTCGACGGCGGAGCGGGTCTACCTTCGCCTCAACGCGGAGCGTCTGAGGCTTTTGCAGAGTGCAGTGCAACGCACCCATCCCGCTCCTGCATCGGTGGAAGACCTTATTGCCGCACTGGTCGGCCCCTCTATCCGATGGAGCCTGGATCCCACGTCCAGCTACAATGTCATGCGGCACATGACGACCTTGGCTCAGGCCAGTGATCATCCGGAAATCTTTCGACCGATGATCGAAGACATCGAACATCACCTGCAATTCATCCCGCATTTCCGCAAGATAGCTCCGTGGCTGAGCGAGGTTGATATCGGCTTCCGGATATCCTGCCTTTTGGGCGTGCGGACGCAGATGACCCGCAACCGCCAGAGAACGCTGGAACTGACCCAGCACGCCATCGATCTTGAAAATGCCGACAGCGTCATCGCGCAGATCGTTGCCGCAACCGCGCCCATGTTCGTGGCGCCGATTTCAAACAGCGTTCCAATCCCGTCACGTCACTGAGACGGGAGGGCTTTAGTCAGGCTCCAACCGAGGAGCTTGCTATGGCCGAGACCACCTTTATCCACATCACCGATCTGCACGTCGGCAATCCCGCAGTCCCCGACGATCATTTGTTCAGCGACACCTCGGCAACGCTCGCCCGTGTGCTTGAGATGATCGACACCATGGATCAGACGCCGAGCTTTATCGTGGCGAGCGGCGACCTGACCAATCGCGGCGATGTCGACAGCTATCGTCAGCTCAAAGCCATCATGGCGGCGACCGATCTGCCAGTGGTTTATGCGATCGGCAATCACGACACCCGGCCCGGATTTTATGAGGGCATGCTCGAGCGCACCAGCGACCTCGACACGCCCTATGACCACGATCAGGTCATCGCTGGCACCCATATCATCACCCTCGACACGACCACGCCCGGACAGATCGGTGGCAGCCTGACGCCCGAGCAGTTTGCCTGGCTCGAAGGCCGTTTGGACAGCCATGCCGACCTGCCGAAACTGATCGTTGCGCATCACGCGCCTGCGCTCGGCGATGCCCCGCCATGGGATCATTGGCGCACCATCGAATTCGATCAGAGCCAGCAGCTGGCCGCCCTTCTCAAGGGTCGGAATGTGCTTGGAATTCTGTCCGGCCATATCCATCACGATCGCTTCTCGGTCTGGCATGGCATCCCAGTCATCGTGGGGATGGGCCAGCACGCAGCCACCGATATTTTGACGACGAACGTGCTCCGCATGGTCGAAGGCGCCTCCTTCGGCATCGGCACGATCCGGTCTTCGGGGCTGACAATGGCGCTCGTCCCCCTTCCCCAAACGCGGCGTGAACTCAACCGCTACGACCTCTCCCTGCTCCGACAGAAGCAGGAAGCGGCGCTGACCAACGCGGCCGAATAGCTTTTCCTCGAAAAGGACACCCCTCGATGCAAAAACGCACTTTCCTCAAGCTGGCGGCTCTTGCGCTCGGCGCAACGGCCATGACCGGGGCAGCCCGCGCCGAAATGGCTGCAGAAATCACCGAACCGGTGACCATCAGCTTTTACAATTATAACCTCGCCACCGCGAGCGCCGGGGCCGATGCCACCCGCGAGATGATCGCCAAGTTCGAAGAAGAAAACCCGCTGATCAAGGTGGAAACCGTCGGCGTCCCCTCGAATGAGATCATCACCCGCATTCAGGCCGACATGGCTGCGGGGATCCAGCCTGACGTTGCCCAGCTGGTCTTCCGCGACCTGATCTATCTCGCCTCCGACCTCGGCGCCCAGCCGCTCGAAGACATGGCCGGTGCTCAAGGCTATGCCGAACTCGTCGATGGCCTGATCCCGCGCGGCGTCGATCTCGGCAAGATCGACGGCAAGACCTATGGTCTGGCCTACACCTTCTCGACCCCGATCCTTTACTACAATGCCGATCTCTTCCGTCAGGCAGGGCTCGACCCGGACAATCCGCCCAAGACATGGGCCGAGGTGAATGCCGCAGCCGAAGCCATCGTCGAAAAGACCGATGCCGACGGTTTCTTCCCCGGCGCCTATGGTCCTGCGGATGGCACCTTCGTCTACCAGGCCATTCTGATGTCCAACGGCGGCAAAGTGCGCGATGGCAATACGCTGACCTTCGCCGATCCCGCCGGCATCGAGGCAGTGCAGATGCTGCGCGACATGGTCGACAGCGGCGCCCACGCCCGCCTCGATCCGTCCAACCCGCAGGAAGCCTTCGCGGCCGGCCAGCTCGGCATGTATCTCTATACCAGTGCGCTGCAGAGCTCGCTGTCCAAGGCCTCCGAAGGCAATTGGGAATTGCGCGTGGCCGCCATGCCCGCCTTTGGTGACAAGCCGACGGCGCCGACCAATTCCGGTTCGGCCCTCTACGCTTTCTCGCAGGATCCGATCAAGCAGCGCGCCGCCTACGAGCTGATGAAGTTCCTGACCTCGGACTATGGCTACACCATCATCACCTCCAAGATCGGCTACCTGCCGCTCCGCCTCGACATCGTCGACGACCCGAAGTTCCTTGGTCCGTGGACGGCTGAGCATCCGCTGATCCGCCCCAATCTCGAGCAGCTTTCGCGCCTGACGCCAAACGTTGCCTTCCCTGGCCCCAATTACCGCCAGGCGGAGTCGATGATGAAGGAAGCCGTCACCGAAGCCGTCCTTGGCACCAATGACGTCGCGCAGACCCTGACCGATGCGCAGGCTAACGCACAGGCATTGATGCCCTGATGCGCCGTGGGAGCCGGCAAAACCGGCTCCCGTTTCATCGACAAAATATCCAAGACAAGAGGAGGTCGCGATGCGTCATTGGCGTTTGCCCGACACACACAATATTCGCGACCTTGGCGGCTATCCGCTGGCATCAGGCGGAACCGCGCAATGGCGCCGAATACTGCGGGGGGAAGCACTGCACACCCTGACCGCAGAAGGGCTTTCGGGCCTCGTCGAGAATGAACTGGTGCTCGTCATAGACCTGCGCGGGCCGCATGAAACCGGCCTTCACATCCATCCCTTTGCCGACCATGACCGTGTGGGCTATCGCAACATCGTGCTGTTCAACGCCCTGAGCCCGATCGCCTTGGCGGGCCCGTCTTTTGACATGGCGCAGCGCTATTGCGACGCTCTCGACCAATGCGGACCCCAATTCGCCGAAGTCTTTCGCGCTATAGCGAATGCACCTCTGGGCATGGTGCTTTTTCATTGCACCGCCGGCAAGGACCGCACCGGTGTCGTCGCCGCGCTGCTGCTCGCCAATGCCGGTGTGGCCGAGGAAGATATCGTCGCCGATTATGCGCTGACCTCCTCGGCAACCGGCTTGATCGACCAACTGCGTACGCGCGCCCTGTCGACCGGCTCCGACCCGATGCAGGTCGAGCGCATGCTCGCGAGCGACGCCGCGACAATGGAGCGGTTTCTCGCAGCGCTCAATACCAAGCATGGCGGCATCAAGGCCTATCTCGACGCGATCGGCCTATCGGCTTCCGAGGTCGACGCGGTCAGAAATCGGCTCTGCCAGTGATCGCGTCAGCGCCGAATGGCGGCCCAGCACATGTCGGCAATCATGCGCCGGTCCTTGGGTGCGAGCTTGCTGCCCTTCTGCCGCAGTCGCTTCAAGGCATTGCGGATCGCGCCGCGCACAAAGCTCATGATCAGGGTGGGAAGACCTTCACGCACCGCGCCGGCGGCCTGGGCGGCTTCGATCAGCCCTATGCCATGCTGGACGAAGGGACCAAAGACCGCTTTGGCATCGTCGAAACTGATCAGCGGGTTGTTGTCGAGATAATCGAAGAGACGCGCGCGCTCGGCATCTTCCCAGATGAAGTCGATATAGCGTTCGATATAGCTCGCGAGGTCGGCCTCGGAAGACGTGGAGGCCTTGTCGGCCAGCATGAGGCTCTCGGCCATTTCCATGCTGACGCGGACATAGACACCGAGGACAAGCTCTTCCTTGTTTTTGAAATAATTATAGAGCGAGCCCGTCGCGACACTGGCCTCTTCGGCAATGGCCGACATGGAGCATTGCAGACCATTGCGCACGATCAGCCGTGCCGCCGCCGCAAGGATCCGCTCGCGCTTATCCGGAACCACATCCATTTTCTGAATGAACCTTCATTCACCTGTCATGGTCGGAAGGTAGCTTTATGACCGTCGCCGCGCAAGCCCTGTGCGAAAAAAGATCGGCGAACCAGATAGTTACGGCGCGCTAGCGGCCACCAGGGCCCGTGCCAGAACAGGAGACTTCCGTGTCCGACACCACAACCTTCGTTCACCTCACTGACCTCCATGTCGGCAATCCCGCCGTCGAGGACGATCATCTCCATTCCGATACGACGACGACGCTGCGCCGCATTCTGGCCGACGTGAAGTCGCTTGTTCCGCAGCCCAAATTCATGGTCGTCAGCGGCGACCTGACCAATCGCGGCGATGCCGGGTCCTACGAAAATCTCAAGGGCCTGATCGCCGAGGCCGGTTTCGACATGCCGATCCTCTTCGCGCTCGGCAATCATGACCGTCGCGACGGGTTTTATCCCACCATGCTCGGCCGCAGCGACAATCTCGATACCCCTTACGACCATGCCGCGGTGATCGCCGGCATTCACGTCATCGTCCTCGATACCAGCGTTCCCAACAAGATCGGCGGCGCCTTCGAACCGGGCCAGCTCGATTGGCTCAAAAGCGAACTGGCCCAGCACGCGGACCTGCCCAAGTTGCTCGTCATGCACCATGCCCCCGCGCTCGACACGCACGACCCGTCGATGGAGTGGGAATCGCTCTCCTACGCCGACACCGAAGCGCTGCGCGATGCCGTGGCCGGCAAGAACGTCCTCGGCATCCTTTCGGGCCACATCCACTACGATCGCGTCGCCAATTGGTATGGCATCCCGACGGTGGTAGGCATCGGCCAGCACGCGGCAACGGACGTGCTCTGGCTGCATGAGGGCCTCCGCATGCTTGAAGGCGCGGCCTTTGCCATCGGCACGGTTCGTCCCTCCGGCCTTGCCATCACCTTCGCGCCACAGCCGGCGACGCGCCGCGAGATCGGCGGGTTCCGCTTCGCCGACATGGCCGAAATGCTCAGGAAATACGAAGCCGACACCGCGGCTGCCGCCGAATAAACCCGCGAACGAGAAAGCCTCTCCCATGTTCCGCACGTCTCTTCTTGCCGGCCTCCTGGCCCTTTCCGCGGCGACGCCCGTGCTCGCCCAGACCATGGCGCCGAGCATCGACCAGCCGGTCACCATCACCTTCTACAACTACAATCTTGCCACCGCTGGTCTCGGCGCCGAGGCGACGCAAAAGCTGATCAACGAATTCATGGCGGCCAATCCCAATGTCACCGTGACAGGGATCGGTTATTCCAGCGCCGATTCGAGCCGCATCCAGGCCGATCTGGCTGCGGGTCAGCCGATCGATCTCGTCCAGACCGTCTTTTCCGATCTCGATTTCTCGGTTCACAATTTTGGCGCGCAGGCGCTCGAAGATATCGCGCCAGCCGAAGAAATCACCGCCCATCTTGCCGGCATGCACCCCAATGGCACCAAGCTCGGTGTGCTCGATGGCAAGACCTATGGGCTCGCCTATACGTTCTCGACGCCAGTGCTCTTCTACAATGTCGACCTGTTTCGTGAAGCCGGTCTCGACCCAGATG
Organism: Devosia soli; assembly: GCF_000970455.1. Taxonomy (GTDB): domain Bacteria; phylum Pseudomonadota; class Alphaproteobacteria; order Rhizobiales; family Devosiaceae; genus Devosia; species Devosia soli. Next base: position 862,570 of record NZ_LAJG01000014.1, read on the forward strand.
CGCCGCCAGCAACCTGGGAAGAGCTGAAGGCTGCAGCCCTTGCCATCGAAGAAAAGACCGACGCCGAAGGCTTCTCCGCCGGCATCACCGGGCCGAGCGCTGTCGACTGGCTGTTCCAGGGCATTGTCCGCTCCAACAATGGCGAAGTCATCTCGCGCGATCGCAAGACGCTGAAATTTGCCGAGCCCGAGGCGGTCGAAGCCGTCAAGATGCTGCGCGACCTCAACGACGCCGGCGTCTACGAAGTCTATGAAGGCCTTGGCGCTGTCGACGCGATGTCTTCGGGTTCGCTCGGCATGTATCTTCAGACCAGCGCCCTGCAGTCTGGTCTCGTCAAGGGCGCCGAAGGCAATTTCGAACTGCGCTCGGCGGCCATGCCGCGCTTTGGCGACAAGCCGACGCGCCCGAACAATTCCGGCTCGGCCCTGACGATCCACACCACCGACCCGCTCAAGCAGCGTGCCGCATGGGAGCTGATGAAGTTCCTCACCTCCGATCATGGCTACACCGTCATCACCTCGGAAATCGGTTACCTGCCGTTGCGTCCAGCCATCGTCACCGATCCGAACTATCTCGCCGACTGGGTTGCCGAGCACCCGCTCGTCGCCCCCAATCTCGAACAGCTTGACCGTCTCGAGCCATGGGACCCGATGCCGGGCCCGAACTACCGCCAGATCGTCAAGACGATGATGGACGCAGTCGAAATGTCGATCTTTGGCGGTGCGGATGTCGAGGCGACGCTCGCTGATGCGCAGGCCAATGCCCAGGCCCTGATGCCCTAAACCCCGCGACCCATCGCCGAACGGCGTTGGGTCACCCTCTATTCTAAAAAGGAGCGATCGATGGCCGTGGCTGCAGCCGCCCTTCCCCGCCGCCGGCGCATAACCCAATCGCGCTGGGCGCCCTGGCTTTATCTGTCGCCTGCAATCATCACGCTGGTAGTCTGGAGCTATTGGCCGCTGGTGGACGCCGTTCGCCTCAGCTTTTTCCAGTGGAACATGCTGCCGACATCTCCGCAGACCTTTGTCGGCTGGGACAATTATGTCCGCATCTTTGCCCTGCCCAAATTCTGGCAGGCGTTGCGCAATACCGGGGTCTATATCCTCGGCCTCTTGCCGCTGGCCGTGCTCATTCCGCTCGCCATTGCCATCTACACCCATGACCTGCCGGAGCGTTCGCGAAACATCTATCGCGCAATCATCTTCGTGCCGATGATCATCGCGCCTGTCGTCGGCGCCGCCGTGTGGCGCTGGCTTCTCGACCCCGGCTACGGCCTCGTCAATCAGGCGCTCAAGGGTCTCGGCCTTAACCCGGTAAAATTCCTGTCCGATCCGAACGTCGCGATCTGGACTGTGATCATGATCACCGGCTGGAAGCTGATGGGCTTTTCGACACTCATCCTCTCGGCCGCCAATGCCAATATCAATCCATCGCTGATCGAAGCGGCGCGCATGGATGGCGCGAGCAAGTGGGAAGTCGTCCGCGACATCCGCCTGCCGCTGTTGAGCTCGACCGTGCTGTTTCTCGTGGTCATGACCATCCTGCTCGGCGCCCAGTGGAGTTTTACCTATATCAACGTGTTGACCGGCGGCGGTCCGCTCGGCTCAACCTCCAACATCTACTACCTCCTCTGGGATTTCGGCTTCTCCACCATGTCGGTTGGTTGGAGCTCGGCCTCCGCCGTCATCCTCTTCCTCGGCTTTGGCGCAGTGGCCTTCGTGCTCTTCCGTCTGATCGACAGGTATTCCTTCCATGACAACTGAAGCTTTGCGCGCGCCGCGAATTGCGACGCGACCGCTCCGTCGCATCTCGGAAAAATCCGGGCTCGATACGGCGGCCGGTCACGTGCTGATGGTCCTGCTGTCGATCTTTTGCCTCTTTCCGGTCTATTGGATGCTGGCCAGCTCGCTCCGGCCCGCTAATGCTATGTTCGAGACAAGCCTTGTCCCGACCAGCATGTCGCTCGACAATTATACCCAGGCCATCGACGCGATCCCCATCGCCCGCATGTTGATCAACACGCTGGTCTTTTCGGTTCTCTCGACCGTCTTCCAGCTACTGACCGGGATCATTGCCGCATTTGCCTTTGCGCGCTGGAAATTCCGCTTCGACAAGCTGGTCTATACCGCCATCGCCCTCACCTGGCTCGTGCCCTTCCAGGTGGTGATGATCCCCAACTATCTCCTCATCGCGCAGATGGGCCTGCTCGACAGTGTTGCGGCCCTGATCCTGCCCAATCTCGCAGCCGCTCTCGCTATCCTGCTGCTCGCCCAGGCGATGCGGGGATTTCCCAGGGAGGTCATCGAGGCCGCCCGTATGGATGGCGCCCGCAATTGGCGGATCCTTTGGGAAGTGCTGGTGCCGAACCTCCGTGGTACCATCGCCTCGCTCGCCATCCTCATCTTCATCTCGAGTTGGAACGAGTACTTCTGGCCCCTGCTCCTCAGCCGAACGGCAGAAAATTCGGTCATCCAGATCGGCATCCAGATGTTCATGACCGCCGAAGGCAATCAGTGGGGCCCGCTCATGGCCGCCTCGACCCTCGCGAGCCTCCCCGTCCTACTCATCTACATCGTCCTGCAGCGCCAGGTCGTCCAATCCTTCATGAAATCCGGTATTCGCTGATGCACCAGACCCGACACCTGCCCATTCCCGGCACGCACAATGTTCGTGATCTCGGCGGCTATGCCACCGCTCACGGTTCGACCCGGTTCCGCCGCATACTCCGCGCCGATGCCCTGCACAAGCTCGACGAAACCGGCATCGGCAATCTGGTCGATACGGGAGTGAAGACAGTCATCGACCTTCGCCATACCGATGAGCTGGCACACCGACCGAACCCCTTTGCGACCCACGACACCGTCGCCTATCACAACGTTTCCCTGCTTGATGGTCTGGCGCCCGATCTGATGAGCGAAGGCGATCTGCTGCTCGAACTCTATCGGCTGACGTTGCAGTCGCGTCAGGCACCGATCGCCGAGGTCCTCACCCTTGTCGCCGAAGCGCCTGAAGGCGTCGTCTTGTTTCATTGCACCGCCGGCAAGGACCGCACAGGCATTATCGCAGCCCTATTACTGGGGCTGGTGGGCGTAGAACCCGATGACATCGTCGCGGATTATGCGCAGACTGCTTCCCTGATCGCGCCGATCATTGCCGAAATAACCGCAGGCGCCGTTGCCCGTGGCGCCGACCCCGATAGCTTCAAGCGCCTCTTGGCCTCCGAGCCCGAAACCATGGCGGCAACCCTTGCCTTTATCGATGCCGAATATGGCTCGGTGGAGCGCTATCTAGAACTGATCGGGCTCGAGGCAACAACGATAGAGCGCCTCCGCCAACGCCTTCTGGGAGACTTCTGATGGCTGACCTCAAAATTTCCAACGTGAAGAAGGCCTATGATGGCAAGCCCGTGCTACATGGCGTCGACCTCTCCATTCCCGATAGCCATTTCGCCGTCATCGTCGGTCCATCGGGCTGTGGCAAATCCACCCTTTTGCGCATGATCGCGGGGCTCGAAGACATCACTTCGGGCGAAATCGCCATTGGCGGCGTGGTCATGAACGATATCGAGCCATCCGACCGCGGCTGCGCCATGGTGTTCCAGAACTATGCGCTTTATCCGCACATGTCGGTACGCCAGAACATTGCCTATCCGCTGCGTCTCGCCGGTGTGCCGGTCGCCGAGCGTAATGTCCGCGTCGAACAGGCCGCAAAAATCCTCAACCTCACAGACTATCTTGATCGCCGGCCTGCCCAGCTTTCCGGCGGCCAGCGCCAGCGCGTTGCCATGGGCCGCGCCATCGTGCGCGAACCAGACGTCTTCCTGTTCGACGAACCGCTATCCAACCTTGACGCGCTCCTCCGCGTGCAGATGCGCATCGAGATCAAGAAACTGCACAAGCGGCTCAATGCCACCTCGATCTTTGTGACCCATGATCAAGTGGAGGCCATGACCCTTGCCGATACGCTGATCGTCATGAATGGCGGCCGGGTCGAGCAGATCGGCTCGCCAACCGAAATCTATCGGGAACCCGCATCGGCCTTCGTCGCTGGCTTTATGGGCGCCCCGGCCATGAACCTCTTGCCTGCGACGGTCGGCGCCGATGGGCAGATCCTGCTGGATGCACCTGGCAATCCGCAGGGCCTCGCCCGCTGCGCCTTACCCGAAGGATCGCCCGTGACCCTCGGCATTCGTCCTGAAAATGTCGTGCTGGCAGAGACGTCAGGTGCAGGTCTCCCCGCCACGGTAGATCTCGTCGAAGAGCTCGGGGGGTCACGTGTGGCCTATTGCAATGTCGCTGGTCACGAAATGTCCGTCGTCTTGCCCGCCAGCGACGACCCGCTCGAAGGAAAACCTGTCTGGCTGACCCTGCCGAACCAGGACCTGCACCTGTTTGACCGCATTTCCGGACGTCGACTGGAGGCGGACATGACAACTGGCGACAAGTTAGCAAAGCGAGAAGTGGAAACGGTCGCTTAGCCCAGCGTTGAAAAGGCCGGACGGGCATTGATTTGGTTTGATCTCAGCCACATCGTCGACGCCACCATTGCGGTTTCAAGCACTTTGGACACTGTAAAAGGAGCTAGGGCTGTGTAGACGCGAAGGATGCTCCGGCGCATGAGCGCCATCGCAGTCGTTTGTCCTGGTGAATCGGGCCGAACAGTTAGACCAAACGATGTGGCGTCAGCTTTGGATTTTCGGTGGGCGTCAGCTCTACGGCTGAAATGGTGTCGCCATCGGTCCATTTGATCCATGGTCGCAGATCTTCAGTCCTCGTTCGAAGGAGTTACCTCGCTTGTCTGCGAACAGGAGGCTGCTCGAATGGCTTCGACGAGGCGCTGGTACGCCACGATCAGGCGCCCTATCTCCACCGCTCTAGCGGGATGCTGACGTCCCAGATCAATCAGGAATTTTGCTTCTTGCAAAAGTAGAGCAATCGCCTCCTCCCGGCGACACGACACCTTCGACATCCATCGCCAGCCCTGTAAAAGCTTGCGTGATGCTCTTATCCGACTTTCGACGTCGGCCAGGTCCGAAAATGTGAGCGTCGATTTCATCGTGTCGCTTCCTTGTCACAGGGCAAGCGCTCGCGACCGGCAAGAGTTGCGCTAATCAGTCGTGTGGTGGGAATGAGGGCACCGCCTGAAATGACGCGTGCGAACTCAGAACTGGGAGGGTGGGTCTTGGCGCGTACTCGACACATCCCGCGCTCATCCACCTTGGCACTAACCGATGAACAAAAGCTTGCGCACACATCCTTCGGCGCCATTATACCGACCGGAATTCTTGATTTGGTCCACGATCAGATGCGTAACCTCTAAAGGCTGGTAGTTCGCGAAGCCAGTTTATCTGCAAGCGGCTTGCGGGCATAAAAACGGCCACTTTTACGGCTGGAATTTTTTGCATCACGGGTCTGCGCGGATTTCTGCCTGGCCATTTCGCACGATGCGCAAACTATAGCAGACGCTGGCTTACGGATGGCTGACAATCACCCTCTATGCCGCCGATACTGACTTGGTTGGTTACACGGGCTTCGAAGCGGACTGGCGACTTCCATGCAATGAGGTCGACAACATGTTGGGTCGGGTACAAATCTGCCGCGGCTGAGGCAACGAAAAGCCAGTCTTCTGGAAGGCTCGTTTCAGACTGCCCCCCGGATTAGCCAAGTGGTCGAAGCTGTTTTAGGCCCCTACAGCCAATGAATTGGCACTGTGCGACCAGAACGACCTGATTAGGTAATTCTCACCCTGGATTGACTGAATCAAACACAGCGGGCAGCAGGATTATAACGCGCATTTAACGCTTTACCCGATAGTGCGACTGCACAAGTCCTGAGGGGAAACTCCTGGTCTCGACATGCTCGAGCACGATATCAGCATGAAGAGCACCGAACAAAGGTAGCCCGTCACCGATCAAAATAGGGACGCGGCTGATCACCATGTCGTCGATCAGCCCTGCCCGGAGGAAAGACTGGATCACGGAGCCGCCGTCGATATAGACGCCACGCCAACCGCGCTCCTCGGCGATTATCATGGCTTCGTCGGGTGAGGCATTGATGAACTCCACCCGTCCCTCCAGCGATTGAGGAACATCAGAGCTTGTCAATGTACGGCTTAGCACCAGCACAGTCTTTTGGTAGAACCACGGCTTGATGTCCTTGACGGCCTCGAATGTTCCCCTGCCCATGATGATGCCGTCCACCCGCGCCATGTGAACATCGTATCCGTGGTCCTCACCAAGGCTCGAGAAACCGGTCAGCCAGCCAATATCGCCATTCCGCCGCGCGATGAAGCCATCTACGCTTGTGCCGATGAATACATGTCCTTTGGGCATAACCGATCTCCAACCTCGAGGGCAACGGAGCTACTTCCTGCTCCTGTCAGAAAATGGCAGCAAGATTGACGCCTGCTCTACTTAAAGTTCGGGGTGCGGGGGCAGGCTGATATTCAGGTCTTCGCGCAAGCGCTAACCAGACGGATGATACCGATCCGGTTTCATCACTGTACCGCTATAAAATTCTGACGGGGTTTGCGCGGAAGCTGTCGGCCCGGAGCGCTCGGATAGAGGCACGGCCAATGGAGCCTGGTTCTTTTGAGCGTTGGATTCGAGCAACCTCCGCGGCTGAGCTGAACCCCACGGCCAGGTCGGCGCCTTTGAGAGTATCAAGTGCGCGGTCGAGCTCGTTGAGGATAGCGCGAAGTCCTAAGGCTGGGCACTGTTGCCTGCGCTGCTCTTTACGGCAACCAGGAGGTCACGCGGCGCCTTAGGCGCCCTGCTCAGGTTGTCGGTCAGACAGGAAATCCGTTAAAATTCACTCCAATCCTGCTTAATCGCAGAAGTGCCCTCATTCAGGTAGGACCCAGCGGCTGGTTTGACCCTGTGCTGAGGGGCGTGGATGCCTGTCTTGGCTGCTCGCATGGCCTGGTTTGGCGGCAGAGACTGCCGCTTGCCGCCATTGATCTTGAATACGTCCACGATCCTATCGAGTTCGACTGCCTGGGCCTCGGTCTGCTCGATTGCAGCATTTGTCTCTTCCACAAGCGCCGCATTGTGCTGGGTCATCTCATCCATCTGGCGGATGGCGGTGCTGATCTCGGCGATCGCCGAAGACTGCTCGCCGCTGGCCAAGGAGATGCCCTGCATTAGGACGCTGTTTTCGCGTACCGCCTCAAGAATTGCCTGCAGCTTCTTGGCGGCGTTATCCACCAGCTTTGCACCACCATTCACCTCCATCGCGCTCTGCTCGATCAACGCCTTGACCTCGGCTGAGGCCTGAGCGGCAGACTGTGCCAGCCGCCGAACTTCCACCGCAACCACAGCGAAGCCCTTGCCCGCCTCACCGGCGCGAGCAGCTTCGACGGAAGCGTTTAGCGCCAGCAAGTTGGTCTGGAAGGCGATGTCGTCGATCAAGGCAATAATGTTGGAAATCTTGGCAGAGGAAGTTCTGATGCGGTCCATCGCTCGCGTGGCCTGATCCATGACCTGGCCGCCTTCATCCGCAAGGACAGCCGCTGATTGAGTGCGAGATGCAGCATCCTGCGCCTTGCGGGCATTTTCGATAACAGTGGTTGCTAATTGCTCCATAGCGGCGGACGTTTCTTCGATCGAGGCAGCCTGCCTGGTGGTGCGCTCGGCGAGGTCATTGGTGCCAGTCAGAATTTCTCCGGACGCCAATTTGAGAGTTCCGACGGAGTGCCTGAGTGATGCCATCATCGAATTCAAATGGTCCGCCAGCGTGTTGATATCGTCGCGCAGCGTTGCAAAGGCCCCTTCATAGTGGCCGTCCATTCGTGCTGTAAGATCTGAAGCCGCTAGCAGAGAGAGCACCTGCCCGGTTTTGCCGATACTTTCACCTGTCGTGCTGACCAGCATGTTGATGGAGCGCGCCAGATCGTTCAGAGCATCATCATTAAACTGGGTGCTGATACGAACACCAAAGTCCCCTCGAACTGCAGCTTGCACCACATGTCCAAAGTCCAGCGAAAGCTGTTCCATGGTTCGCGCCCGTTCTGTGTGCCTCAACACGCTTGCCTGTTGCACTTCCTCTGTCAGGTTGCGTGCCTCATCGGCGCTGGCCTGCGCTTGTTCCGAGCGCTGTTCGGCAATAACCAGCAGCTTGCCTGTGTTCAGCGTCATCCATACCAGGCCCACAGCTTCAACCACCAGAATAACGGCATGCAGCAGAACCCGGGCCAGCCCGCCGCCCCCATAGAAGACGAGATTCTCAAGCGTCATGCCCATCACCAGGTGATGGATGGCAACAAGGGCCGCCCCCAACAAGATCGCCTTATAGTCGTAAAGCAGAGCGCACACGGCCAGCGCCGCAAAGAAGGCCATGTGAATATCGGTCTGATAGGGCTGGCCCTGAGCCGCTATCAGTATGGCGACCACCTCTCCCATCATCACCGCCACGGCCAGATACCGGAAGGTCGGCGACCCCTTGGCAAATAGGTAAGTAACGAGCAGGAAACCTAGTCCGGTGATGGCCAATAGGCTTGCCGGCCCCAGCCCCCCCTGCAACAGCCAGTCGGTGGCTACCGCCGCAACGGTCATTACCAGAGCGACGGCTGCAACAAAGAAAGCGCCTCGGAGGCGAATTTGTTCGATGCTCATTTCGGCGTGTCTTTCAGAGGGGCACATAGCCCTGAAGCGTTGAAAAATAGCAGCGCGCCTAACCGTCGCGCACGATCCTGGAAACCGTCGTCGGGCGAGAATGCAACAACGACACTGGGTATGCGCGTGGGGGCCACAATGGATCCTCCGGCTGCGCGGACGATGTCCCAGGCAGCCAGTTCACTTGTGAAGGGAGGAAACGCGATAGCGACTTCACCCCTTGCTGGCGCCGCCTGGGTGCTGCTCAATGCCATAGCGCCGGTGGCAATTGTAAATAGCGCTGGCAGCACAAACTGACGCATAGACCCAACAGGACCCCGGTAGTTAAATTCGGTGGTCGAATTTAACGCTGTTATCGTTAATGAACGGTGTGGGGCGCGATCTGTCCTTCGGTCTGCCAGCTGGGCCTTGTAACGGTGGTCGCATTCCTGACAGTTGTCCTGTCCTTTTCGACATCGTTGGCGCTTGGCGCAGCTATGAAGTGTTGGTGTTCGCCACCCTCGAATGGATCGACTGGTTCAGCAACCGGCGCGTGCTCGAGCCAATAGGAAATATCCCGCCAGCCGAAGCCGGGGCCAACCACTACGCCGCATTGGATCAACCGGCTATGGCAGCATAACTTGAGCTAAACGTCCTCCGGCAAGCTCGTTGCGGCTCATATTGCCACCGATTTAAGCTGCCTTGTCGCTCTTGAGTTCCGCCACTTGATGAATACGAGCGAATCCGCGCTGCAACGCAGCAAGCACCGTAGGATCGATGCCCTTGCCCACATCACGCTCCATAATCTCGAAGGCCGTATGCACGGGGAGTGCCTTTCTATACGGCCGATCAGCTGTCAAAGCATCGAAAACGTCAGCTGCTGTGACAATACGGGTGTCGAGATCTATGGAACCTTCCGGAAGCGCGTTGGGATAGCCATGGCCATCGAGACGTTCGTGGTGGTCACCTGCCACCCGCGCCAGAGAATTGAAAGCCGATATCTTGAAGAGAATTTGCCGACCAAGTTCTGGATGGCGTCGGATTTGAGCCCACTCTTCGGCGTCTGGTTTGCCGTTCTTGTCGAGAATACTGTTCGAGACCCCAAGCTTACCAATATCGTGTAGGAGGGCTGCACGTTTCAGCCAACGTCGGCGCTCTGGTGTATAATCAAGTTCTTGGGCGATGAGATCCGCGAAGAGGGTCACGCGATCGCTATGGCCAGCGGTGAAAGGGCTCTTCGCGTCGACCACCTTTGCAAAGCCGGCAGCGATATCGTCAAGATAGTCATCGTCGACCTGGCGAATAAGCGCCATCGGTTCAAGGCGAGCAACATGGGCGTCTAGGTTGTTTGCCAATAAAGTTGACCAGAAATGCTGGTCGCCGGCGAACTGTTGAAGAACAGCTACGAGCTTGGGATCGAACCATCGTCCACTACGTCCGGCGACCTCTTCCATTACACCCTCGACACCGCTGCGCATAAAAAAGACGTCTGCAACCTGGGATAGCAAGGCAATGCGTGCGAATAGAGAGATGTCTTCACCCCTGAGGCGCATAGGCTGGCCCGTTCCATCCCAATGCTCATCGAGGTCCAGGATGCCCTCTGCTACCGCTTCCGAAAACCGCATGCTTCGCACGATTTCGGCTCCGCGCTGGCAACGCGTCTCTATTAGCTCGCGCGAAATCTCCCCGCCGTTCCGCGCGACGTTGATGAGCGCCTGCAAACGCTCCACCAGACCGGAATCTTTGGCGGTATGGGCGAGCAGGAAGCGCAGGATTTCGGGAAGCTTGGTGTCGACTTCCTTATAGGCTTGCTTGAAGCCAAGATCATCGGCAAGGTAAAGCTTGCAAATGCGAGCGGCATTCGAGCTGCAGCCGGCGTCCTTCAGTAACAATGTGTAGTAGAGGTCCGACAGGGCGGCGTCATTCAACCCAATGCGCTTGCCGATGTGCATCCCGATCCAACAGCAGCGCAGGCTATGTCCAACAGGTTGGCCCTCTGTGATGTCGAGAGCATAGCTCAGCGCACCAAGGACTTCCGAAAGGGTTACGACAGACTTCCCCGACATGCTAGGCTCCTCTCAAGAGAGGACCATTTAAGCAGCTCTTCCTTAAAAGATGCTCCGTCTAGGAGATCGAGTCAGCAGGGTGAGAGCGGCCCCCCCCAACGGATCCGCCCACAATACATTACGTCGTTTGTGCGCCCCATTCCCGCCGTTCAGGGTTCCACTTCGATTTCACTAAGGCCGTCAGTGCGCTGTGGCCGCCGCGAAGGCCAAAGTGTGCAGGATAACAGACCGTCTGCTGTTGTTTCCCCACGTATGAATTGAGGACACTAAGATGCATACTAGAGCGTCCCATACCCGATGATTTGGGTGATGCCGAGCCCCCCAGATGGCGCCAGCGTTGGAAAGGGCTTTGCCATCACATTCTATATCGACTTGGGGCTGACCCGTTCCTCGAGTTTGGCGGCCGCTTCTTTGCGCTCGCTATAGCGGGAAGTCAGGTAGCGCGAGACGCCGCGGTTGATCAGCGTGAACTTGACCAGTTCTTCCATCACGTCGACCACCCTATCGTAATAGGATGACGGTTTCATGCGACCGTCCTCATCGAACTCCTGGAAGGCCTTCGCCACCGACGACTGGTTGGGGATGGTAACCATTCGCATCCAACGCCCCAGGATCCGCATCTGGTTGACGGCATTGAAGGACTGCGAGCCGCCCGAAACCTGCATGACGGCGAGGGTCCGACCCTGCGTCGGTCGGATGGCGCCGCCGGGGAGCGGTATCCAATCGATTTGCGACTTTAGCACGGCGCTCATAGCGCCGTGGCGTTCCGGCGACGTCCATACCTGGCCTTCCGACCACAGCATGGCCTCGCGAAGCTCCTGCACCTTGGGATGGCTTTCCGGAGCATCGTTTGGCAGGGGTAGCCCGTTGGCATGAAAGACGCGAACCTCGGCGCCAAAGGCTTCCAGCAGCCGCTGCGCCTCCAAGGTCAGGAACCGCGAATAGGAGCGCTCCCGCAGCGAGCCGTAAAGCATCAGGATGCGGGGTTTGTAATCAAGCTTCGGCGCCACAAGCGCGGAGAAATCGGGAAGTTCAAAGGCGGCAGGCAGGACGTTGGGGAGATCAGACAAGCCGGTTCCCTTCGGCGTCAATGATGACCTCGCCATCTTCCTTGGTGAACGGCCCTATCTCGGGGTTCTCGAGGATGTCGAGCACTACCTCAGAGGGCCGGCAAAGCCTGGTGCCGACTGGCGTCTCTACGAAGGGGCGATTGAACAGGATCGGGTGGGCGTCGATGGCGTCGAGCAGGTCCTCGTCGGTCGTCCCGGGATCGGCAAGGCCGAGCGCTTCAAAAGGAGTGTCCTTCTTGCGTAGGGCATCGCGCAAGGACATGCCGGCGGCAGACACCAGCTCGACGATGCGGTCGCGGTTCGGCGGGGTCTTTAGGTACTCGACAACGACGGGATCGACCCCTGACTGCCGGATCATGGCTAGAGTGTTGCGGGACGTTCCGCAGTCGGGGTTGTGGTAGATGGTGACGGTCATGCGGGGTCTTCCGGATTGATGGGGAGGTTGCCGGCGTTCGGAACGCGCAGCAGCCAGGTCATGAGGGTCAGTGCGATCATGGCGCCGGTGAACTGCGCGAGTACAAAGCCCGGCAGGTCGAGCGGACGAATGCCCGAAAAGGTGTCGGTCAAAGACCTGGCGATCGCGACTGCCGGGTTGGCGAACGAGGTCGACGCCGTAAACCAGTAGGCAGCCGTTATGTAGAGACCCACCAGCATGGGAACGGCCTTCCTCTCGAAGCGCAGGCCAGCAAGGATGACGACGACAAGGCCGAAGGCGGCAACGCCTTCCGAAAACCATTGGGCGCCGCCGGTCCGCACATGTGCCGACACCTGCAACAACGGCAGCTCGAACATGGCATGGGCCACGACGGCGCCGATGATGCCGCCAAGGACCTGCACAAGCGCGTAAAGGCCGGCATTGGTCCACGGCAGCTCCCGCCGCAGTGCGAACACCAGCGATACTGCCGGGTTGAAGTGGGCGCCGGAGATAGGGCTGAGTGCGCTAATAAGCACGACCAGGATCGCACTGGTGGCGATCGTGTTTGCAAGAAGCGCCAAAGCAACGTCGATCGTCAGGGTTTCGGCCATGATGCCGGAGCCGACTACGGTTGCGACAAGGAGCCCGGTGCCGAGAGCCTCGGCAACCAGGCGGCGCTGCAAATCTATCATGCCGCGCCTTTACTCGAGCCGGCGGTGCCTTCCATCGCGCCGATGCCCCGCAGTTTCGAGGACAGGGCAATACGGTCGATTGAAGCGAGCGGCAGGCTCATGAAAGCGGCGATACGGTTACGCAGGAACTTGAGAGCATCCTCGAATGCAGCTTCCTTCTTGAAATCAGGTCCTTCCACTCCGGCAGGGTCCTCGATTCCCCAATGGGCTGTCATCGGTTGACCACGCCAGACAGGGCAGGCCTCGCCGGCCGCGTTGTTGCAGACGGTGAACACGAAATCCATCTTCGGGGCATAGGCAGTTGCGAACTCGTCCCACGGTTTCGAGCGAAGACCGTCGGTCAAAATGCCGGCCTTTTGCAAGGTCTGGACGGTCAAGGGGTGGACTTGGCCCTTGGGATTTGAGCCTGCCGAGTATCCGCGGAAGCGACCCTTGCCCAAGTGGTTGATCAAAGTCTCGCCCAGGATGGAGCGAGCCGAGTTCCCAGTGCACAGGAATAGGACATTGTAGATGCCATCAGCAGACAATCATTTCCTCCATGGAAGGAGACGGCGAGCAGCATGGGGTAAATTCAGCGACGAGGGGTGCGCACAGCTCCGGCCGACCGTCACAACAGTCCTGCACCAGGAAACTGGCGATCTCTCTGACCCGATCGATGACGGCCCGATAGACGATCGACCGGCTGTGGCGCTCTGCCTCGACCAGACCGGCCCGAGACAATATGGCCAGATGCGATGACATGGTGTTTTGCGGCACCCCAAGCTGCCTTGCGATCTCGCCCGCAGGAAGCCCGTCAGGCTCATGCTTGATGAGCAAACGGAAGGTTTCCAGACGAGTGGACTGAGAAAGGGCAGCAAAGACTTCGATTGCATCTAACGATTCCATATATCGAAGATTATGGATTCATTTGGCTGTGTCAAGATCGAGAAGAGTTCAGGCATTCAGGATTGAAGCTGGTGCCAGCGGCGGAACATCAGAGATGAGTCTGGTTGATTGCGGCCCGGCGCTTATGGGGATGGGAAGGCGACCGTCCGGTGATCATTGAACCGTCTTGGAAGCGGAGTACGCAAAACTACGGGTCGTTTTGGTCGCTTGCATTTTAAAGCATTTACGGGCATTAAGCGCCAATAACTCCGGACCCGGTGCAAATCCGGGTGGCTCTTCTGGCCGCCAATCCGCCAGACAATCCAGTAGAAACCGCCTTTGATGCCTGCTTGCCGAGTGGCAAGCCCGGCTTTAACGCTGTCTGGACCACAATGAACCTCATCCAATCTTTCCGCCACAACTGGCTATCCAATCTTCGCGGCGACATTCTTGCTGGGATCGTCGTTGCTCTTGCTCTCATTCCCGAAGCGATCGGCTTTTCGATCATTGCCGGTGTCGACCCAAAGATTGGCCTCTACGCCTCGGTGGTCATTGCCATCGTCATCTCGTTTGCCGGTGGCCGCCCAGCCATGATTTCTGCCGCGACGGCGGCCACGGCGGTACTGTTCGGTGCCTTGGTGCGCGAGCATGGCCTTCAATACTTGCTAGCGGCCACCATCCTGGCGGGTTTTATCCAGATCGTCGCAGGTGCGCTGCGGGTCGGCCACATAATGCGTTTCGTGTCACGTTCCGTCATGACCGGTTTCGTAAATGCCTTGGCAATCCTTATTTTCATGGCGCAGCTTCCTGAACTGATCGGCGTCACCTGGGAAAGCTACGCTATGATCGCGAGCGGCCTCGCAATTATCTACCTCTTCCCGCGGGTGACGAAGGCGATCCCCTCCCCGCTGGTGTGCATCCTGCTTCTGACCGGCGCTGCACTGCTGCTCGGCATCGATACGCGGACGGTGGGCGACCTGGGCGAATTGCCCAACGCGTTGCCAATGCTGCTGATCCCGCAGGTTCCGCTCTCGGTGGAAACGCTTCTGATCATCCTGCCGACCTCGATCGCTGTTGCCGCTGTCGGCCTCCTTGAAAGCCTGCTTACTGCGTCGATCGTCGATCAAATGACCGACACAAGGAGCGACAAGAACCGCGAAAGCATCGGCCAGGGTATCGCCAACATCGCCAGTGGCGTTTTTGGCGGCATGGCTGGCTGCGCCATGATTGGCCAATCGGTCATCAACGTGAAGTCTGGTGGCCGCACCCGGCTTTCGACATTCATCGCAGGGGCCTTCCTGCTCTTCCTGCTTCTGGTGCTTGGCGATTGGGTAGGTCTGGTACCCATGCCGGCACTCGTCGCCATCATGATCATGGTATCAGTCGGCACTTTTAGCTGGTCGTCCCTTAATGACCTGCGCCATCACCCTCGTCGTTCCAGCATTGTCATGCTGGCTACAGTCATTACCGTGGTTGGCACCCATAACCTCGCCCTTGGCGTTGGAGTAGGCGTGTTGCTTTCCGGCATTTTCTTCGCTTGGAAGGTCGCACAAATCTTCCGCGTCACCTCGGTCCTCTCAGCCGATGGCAGGGAGCGTGACTATCTAGTAGAAGGCCAGCTGTTCTTTGCATCGGCCGCCCAGTTCGAGGACGCATTCGATTTCCGCGAAAAACTGGCCCGCGTGCGGATCGATGTGAGCCGAGCGCACATATGGGACCTCACCGGCGTCAAGGCAATCGATATGGCCGTGCTCAAATTTCGTCGTGAGGGCGTAGCGGTCGAACTGGTCGGCATGAACGAGGCAAGCGCCACAATCATGGACAAGCTGGCCGTGCACGACCAGCCAGGAGCCTTGGAGCGCATGCTTGGCCATTGACTGGTGACTGGCAGTTGTCGGGTTCATCGAAGGCTGCCATCACTGTCTCACATGGGGTCGGTGGGCGACAAACAGGTTGCTATGGAGCGATCAAGTCTTGGTTGGCGATGATCGACCCCGACTCGCAATACAGACGGGCCTGTTCCACATCCTTTTCGTCGTTGAAGAAGTCTTCAGACGAACTATAAACACGCACCTCGGCATCTCTGATGTCACCACCAATGCGCTCGTCTTCCGTCACCACAAACGCGTAGACCCAGTCATCCCGCATGTAGCCCATTGACATGGTCAGGTCGGTAGGATGGTCGATATTGGTATCCTTGACCGAGAAGCCGATCGTGTCAGTCTCGAAGTAAAGCTCCGCTGGCTCGGCGCCGACCACATACGAATAGTACCCTTCCTTTTTGCTCGGATGTGCGTTGGTGTCCGCGATGCGGCAGAACTCCGCATGAGCGTTCCGTTCCGGAATGTAGCAGGAGAAATGCGTCTGCCACGGCGGAATACAGTTCGCCATCGCCGGCATTGGCAGAAGGATGAACAGGGCTACGAGGCGCTTCATGGGCGGGTTCCGTGATGAGGAAGTGGTCAAGCGAGATACTTCCTACTGAAGCTGCTTGCGCGCAAGCGGAACATGTCCTCAGAACGGTTACGGCCACGGCATACCAGTCGGACCGACAGGTATAAGGGATCGAAGACGCTCACCGTGATCGTGTCCTGAGACGAAGCGCGGAGCGCTGGTGCGCTTCTTTTGTCGGCAAATGACAGCTAGGCGACAACGATGCGGCTACTGCGAAAAGACACTAGTGGCGATACCGAGTGGCGTCCGCTTTCGGAAACCAGCTTAAAGTCATCAACGTCAGCAAGGAAGCGCGAAACCGACGGTCGCCGAGAAAGCATATAAAATTACGCATAACGATTTCCAGAATTTCTTTAATGCTCTGGCAAAGGATACGCAATATTTCGCGTAGAATTTCGAAATTTCTATCTTCCGACCATCCATATCTTACTGCCGACACACACGCCTGCAGAGAAAAATGCTCCGCAGGCGTTTTGTACGGACTGCCCATTTAGCTATCGTATGTACAGGTCCATAGTGTCATCTGTATTATCGACGATCACTACCGTAGAATCTGGATCGATACCGTTGTCAGTGAACCACTTGGAGGCTGCCGCATTTGCTTTGATAGCGGCATGCATGCGCTCGACTGAGCCACTGGCGTCAATAGCGCTGCAGAGCTCTTCATATTCGTCAAAGTCAAGGACGCTTTGCAGACGGTAGACTGTCACCGAACTGGCAGCAACAAGGTCATCGATGTCGTCCGCATTGAAAATGCCGACTGAACATTGCAGATCGTCGGGCGCCATATCCTTACTGCCGCCATCGATCATTGCAGGCTCCGCCCAAGCCATGGAACTAGACAAGATCAAAGCAAACGCAGACAATATCGTAATTCTGACTTTCAATTTCGAACCTCGTTATCGTTTAGTTCGCGAATTTCGACGGAGCACGCGAAACACTCCCATCTCATCTTGCCTGCGGCCACGAAGCTTAATCTTGACGGCCATCAAGTCCGATTGGGTAACCTGACAATGCGTCGGGGCAGAACGCAGATGCCGTGCGTGAGAGCCGTCACGAAGGCAGGTGCACGCCAGGCTCCGGGGCCGGTCTCAACCGCGCTGCAATTGCATTGCTATGGCCTGGTACGCGGAAGCTTCCGCCCCGATCCCCAGGTGGCAACCCTTCGTGCCCATCTGCGGCAACGACAGCGTCTTGTCGAACATGCTGCCGATCACATCCAGCACCTGGAGAAGGCGCTGACCACATACGGTGTCGCCCATGGCGCTGGGTTGCGCATCTCCGAAGGTAGCGCACCTCAGGACAGACGGAATTGACAGCGGCCGCATGCTGATCTGGATCATACAGGTCAAAGGTCGCAGTATCGAAACGCCAGGTTCTTCAGGCAAAGCGGACAGGGGCTTTAGATTGTCAACCAACATGAGCCGACATCGCCGTCGGAAGCGGTTCGGCGCGCTTCCTTTTTCAGTGTCTATGTCGCCAGCTCTGCTTGAATTTTTGAAAGTCTGTCGCTAGACCAAGCCTGGGTGTCCTTTTGGGGCAGGATTACGTTGGTCGGGCCGCCAACGGAACACAATCTCGAAAGAGACCCATGGCTCACTTGCGCTTGGCTCACCGAAGCCTCCCCATCATCATTGCATTCTTGTTTCAATCCGCGGCCGCTCTTTGGCTGTCGCGCACTTTGCCGCGTCCGGCCTGAACCCCTTTCCCATACTTCTGTGTCTTTAGGAGCTGGCGACAATGTCTGCTGCGCCCACGCGTCCCGTTTCCCTTCTCCGCGCCTTTCTCAACAATGCATCATCGGGCGGCATCGTCCTGATGGTCGCCGCAGCTTTTGCCATTGTGGTCGCCAATTCCCCGCTCGCAACCGCTTACTTCGATGGGCTTCATGCCTATGTCGGCGGACTTTCGGTGCATCACTGGATCAACGACGGCTTGATGGCTCTGTTCTTCCTGCTCGTAGGGCTCGAGATCAAACGCGAGGTCATCGACGGGCAGCTTTCGACATGGTCTAGGCGCGTCTTGCCCGGCTCGGCGGCAATCGGGGGCATGATCGGACCGGCGCTGATCTACCTGGCGTTCAACATGGGCCCGACAGGACATCCCAACGGTTGGGCCATTCCTGCCGCTACGGACATTGCCTTTGCTCTTGGCGTGCTCTCGCTTCTGGGCTCGCGTGTGCCCACGACGCTGAAGGTCTTCCTCACCGCCCTCGCCATCATCGATGACCTCGGCGCCGTCATCATCATTGCCCTCTTCTATACGACCTCGATCGATATGGTGAACCTTGGGCTCGCCGCTGGTCTGATCGTGGCCCTTGTCGCCATGAACCGGTTCGGCGTGCGGATGCTATGGCCCTATCTGCTGCTGGGCGCGATGCTGTGGTTCTTCGTCTTGCAATCGGGCGTCCATGCCACGCTTGCCGGCGTCGCACTTGCTCTGGCGATCCCCCTGCGCCCGAGCCCGACCCGTCCCGATGACATGGAGTCCCCGCTGCACAAGCTCGAGCACGGTCTGCAGCCATGGGTGACCTTCCTGATCCTGCCCATCTTCGGCTTCGCCAATGCCGGCGTATCGTTTGCCGGCATGTCGATCGGCCAGCTCGCTGATCCGGTGCCGCTAGGTGTCGCGGCCGGTCTCGTCATCGGCAAGCAGGTCGGCGTTTTTGCAGCGGCTGCACTTGTCATTCGCGCCGGCTGGGCCGAATTGCCAATGTATGCAACATGGCGGCAGGTTTACGGCGTTTCGCTGCTTTGCGGCATCGGCTTCACCATGAGCCTCTTTATCGGCCTGCTCGCCTTCCCTGATTCCGCGCTGCTGCAAGACGAAGTCAAACTGGGGGTTCTCTTGGGCTCGCTGATCTCGGCCTTGATCGGTGCACTGGTGCTCGGCACATCGCAAGCGCGGGCGCCAGAGCAACAGGCAAAGCCGGTCTGATGAAAACTGAAGGAAACTCCACTGCGTAAAGCGCGTGCTGCCCCGCCGTCTGGAGGCAGAAGCGGGAAGTGTGCTGATCGAGGCACCCTCCCCGCGGCCGCGGGTGAACGTGAAGTCGGATGCTGGTTGATACGAGTCGGGTCACCGCCCAACCTTCGGGCGCTCGTCTGGCCCATGCACTCGGATTCAGTCCAGTCTGTACCAGCCTTTACGAGCCCGAAAATATCGACCAAGGCCTGCGTGCCCACCGGCTCAGAGGTCCTGGCAGATTCGGATCAGCGAGAGAACGCACTGTGCACATCCATATCTTGCTTGTAGCGATTATCGTCGCGGTGGAAGTAGCAATGGTGTTCACGCAATGCCGAGCGAGCTGACGCCAATGCACAGGACCAAGGGCTTAAGCGTCTCTGGTCCAGATCGTCCGATCGATTTTGCCGCTGAGTTCAGGATAGTCTGCGGCATGGAAAGTGGGCTGCTTGCCGGCTTTGCGTTGCGCGGCATAATCCTTTGTCAGCTTCGCAACCGTGCCTGAAAGCAACACGATAGCAATGAGGTTGACCGTTGCCATCAGGCCCATGGACGCATCAGCTGCGTTGAACACTGTGGCGACGCTTTCATAAGCGCCCCAAACGACCATGGCCAAGACACCCAGCCGCAATGCCATCAGGCCTGGTCGATTTCCCAGCTTGAGAAAGGTCATGGCGTTTTCGGCATATGAATAATTGCCGATGATCGAGGTGAAGGCGAAAAACAGGATCGCGATTGCGATAAAATACTGGCCTGCACCACCGATATGGATACTCATCGCCGCCTGCGTCAGAGGCGTGCCGGTGAGTTCGCTGCCTGGCACCATGACACCAGACAAGAGGATCATAAGGCCAGTGGCCGTGCAAATCAGGATGGTGTCGATGAAGACCCCCAGAGACTGCACAAACCCTTGCGATGATGGATGATGAGGATGGGGTGTCGCAACGGCAGCGATGTTGGGCGCAGACCCCATGCCTGCCTCATTGGAAAAGAGACCGCGCTTGACGCCATTGAGCATGGCGCCAGCGATACCACCGGTCGCAGCACTCAGGCCAACCGCGCTTTGGACGATCGTGCCGAGCATGGCCGGCACCTCCCCGATGTGGATGATCACAACGTAAAGGGCGACGCCGAGGTAAATGACCGCCATGAAGGGCACGACCAGTTCGGCGACGCGGGCGATCTGCCTGATTCCGCCAAAGATGACGACTGCCGTTACCGCCGCAAGCGCAATACCGACCCAGATCTTGTCAAAGCCAAAAGCGCCTTGAAAGGCGTCGGCGATGGAATTGGCCTGAACGGCGTTGAAAACGAGACCAAACGCGAGGATCAGGCAAACCGAAAAGATCGCACCCGCCCATGGCGCATTGAGCCCCCGCGCAATGTAGAAAGCTGGCCCGCCGCGATAGTCACCGCTTTCGTTTCGGATCTTGTAGAGCTGGGCCAAGGTCGATTCAGCATAAGCCGTTGCCATCCCAACTAGCGCAACCATCCACATCCAGAACAGCGCGCCCGGTCCGCCGAGATAAAGCGCAACGGCAACACCGGCAAGGTTTCCGGTACCGACGCGGGATGCGAGGCTCGTGCACAGGGCCTGAAACGGCGTAATGCCCGAGCTATCGGACTTGTCGGAGCCAATTACAGAGCGGAACATTTCCGGGAAATGGACGATCTGTACAAAGCCAAGGCGGATGGTGAAGAAGAGACCAACGGCCAAGAGCCCATAGATCAGGACATAGCCCCAAAGGATATCGTTGAGGAAATTAATGATCGGGTCCATGCGCGCGCTCCACATTGATTTGCCACACTAACGCATATTGGCGCCAATGAGCATATTGGCTGGCTCGGCCGGGTAGCACCCATTCGTCTTGTCCGTTAAGACCGATGTCTCGCCACTTGTCTGGACGGCCATGTCCCATCGCAGCCTGACCTATGCCACCAAGCTTCGCTGGAAGCGGATATGGCTCCCTCGCCTTCGTCGCCGCACTCTGTTTGTCATCGGCGGTCTAACCGTCGGCTTGGCTGCCTTGGCGTTGGCCTTCCTTGCAGACGAAGCGCAGCGACTGTTTTCGTTGATGCAGCAGCAATGGCCATACCTGCCCCTCCTTCTGACGCCCACTGGCTTTGCCTTTTTGGTTTGGCTCACACGTCGTTATGTGCCAGGCGCCCAAGGCAGCGGGATTCCTCAGGTCATGGCCGCCCGACAGCTCCAGTCGATCGAAGACAAGCAACGTCTGGTTTCGCCCAAGCTATCAATTGCCAAAATGATATTGCTTTCAGGTGGGCTACTCGTTGGAGCATCGGCCGGGCGTGAAGGGCCAACGGTCCAGATCGGTGCCTCGATCATGTTCTGGCTGGGCCGCATTTCGCCACATCGGCAGCCCGGATTGCTATTGGCCGGTGGAGCGGCCGGCGTCGCTGCAGCCTTCAACGCGCCCCTTGCCGGCATCGTTTTTGCCATCGAAGAGATGAGCCGCTCCTTCGAAATCAAGACCAGCGGCCTGGTTCTCAGCGCTGTTATCGTAGCCGGCCTCGTCCCTCTCGCGATTGTGGGCGACTACACCTATTTCGGTCGTTCAGAAGTCGCGCTTGTCGGTGTGGGTGCTTGGCCGTGGATATTAGTCTTGGGCGCTGTATGCGGCCTCCTCGGTGGGTTATTCAGTCGATTTGTCACTGCCTTCGCCAGCGGTTTACCCGGTAGAATAGGGGCTTTTATAAAGGCACATCCGGTCACCTTCGCGGCCATCTGCGGCTTGGGCGTTGCGGTCTGCGGAATTCTTTCGGACGGTGGTGTCTTTGGCACAAGCGCTGAACAGGCAAAGGCGATCATGGCCGGCGAATCCGTGTCGAGCGGGTTTGGGGCGTTGAAGTTACTGGCAACACTGCTCTCGTCGGTAAGCGGCATTCCCGGCGGCATCTTCTCGCCTTCGCTGGCCGTCGGAGCCGGTGTCGCCGATATGTTTTCAGCCCTCGTGCCAATTCCTATTGCCGCACTGACCATTATTTGCATGGGCAGTTATCTGGCAGCCGTCTTGCAAGCCCCGATTACCGCTTTCGTTATCGTCACAGAGATGACAGGCAACCACTCGCTCATCTTCCCGCTAATGGTCGGCAGCGTAGTTGCGACCTCGATTTCGAGGCTTGTGTGCAAGGAAGGTATTTATCACGCTCTGGCACGCCAATTGGTCGAAAATACTTCCAAGGCTGAAAACCGTGGAGTTCGAAAGACCAGCAATCGCTCATAGCGGCGCCACCGTCTTTGGGCTTATGCACTGGCTTCGACAACAGCCAGTCCCAAGCCGCCACCGCTGTAGTCGCGCGCTCTCCATTCCTTATCCGGCTAGCATGCTCGAAGGCAGTCCTGAGTGCTTGTCTAGGGAGCGCATGACTATAGTGACAATCGAAGCGGCGAGGCTACGCTGCACTTTGGTCGCAATTTCGAGCAGCTGGCTGGCTGCGTGGCCAATTTCGTTGTCGAGCGAGGGTTACAGCAACTCGGTGCACTCTTGCAGGAGCGGCAGCAGCACGCCGTTTCGAGTTGAAGATGCAGACCAATGCTGGAACTTTATGAGCCCTCGAGAGTCTGACTTTGGGGCCAAACAAGGCCCGCGTTTCGTCACTGAGGACCTTTTGTTCAAGCCGTTTGTTATCAACCCGCCCGTCTTTTTCGGTGCCGTGATCATCACCGCAATCTTCCTTTCGGTCGGGGTTGTGTTCCCCAGTCAGGCCGAAGAAATCTTTGGCGCACTGCAGGTGACGTTGCTTGAAACTTTCGGCTGGCTCTACCTACTCGCCGTCGGCATTGTCCTCATAGCCGTCCTGCTGATGTGTTTCGGGCGTTACGGCCGCCTCAAGCTGGGTCCGGATGACTCGACACCCGATTTCAGTTTCGTTTCCTGGCTGGCCATGTTGTTTGCAGCCGGCATGGGGATCGGGCTGATGTTCTACGCCGTCGGCGAGCCCATGAGCCATTTCCTCGCACCGCCGACCGCCGAACCAAGGACCATCGAGGCCACCCGCGAGGCGATGGCTGTGACCTTCTTCCATTGGGGTATACATGCTTGGGCTGTTTACGCCGTGGTCGGGCTCTCGCTGGCCTATTTTGGTTACCGGTACAATCTTCCACTGACCATCCGATCAGGCCTGTATCCTCTCCTTAAGAACAAAATACACGGCCCGATTGGCCATGCCGTTGATATCTTTGCCATCGTCGGAACCCTGTTCGGCATCGCTACATCGATGGGCTTCGGCGTATCGCAGATCAATGCTGGCCTGAACTATCTCATCGGTATTCCAGTTGGACCGGAAGTGCAGATTCCGCTCATTGCAGTGGTCACGCTGCTCGCCACGATCTCGGTTGTCACCGGCCTCGATAAGGGCGTTCGAATCCTGTCCGAGACCAATCTGGTCGTCGCCGTCCTGCTTATGCTCTTCGTCCTGGTGGTCGGGCCCACAGCGCAATTAATGCGAGACTTCGTCCAGAACCTTGGCCTCTATCTGGATTCACTTCTTCTACGCACTTTCAACATTTACGCCTATGAACCTACGCCATGGATCGATGCCTGGACCCTCTTTTATTGGACCTGGTGGATTTCGTGGTCGCCATTTGTTGGCATGTTCATCGCCCGCATATCCCGCGGGCGCACGGTGCGCGAATTCGTCACCGCGGTCCTGTTCATACCGGCGGGGTTCACGTTTTTTTGGATGACCGTGTTCGGCAATACTGCGATCTTCGTCGACACCGGGATTGCTGCCGGTGAACTTGGCCGGGCCGTCGCTTCCGACATATCAGTCGGCCTCTTCAAGTTCTTCGAATATTTACCGCTGTCCGGCCTAACCTCCACCCTGGCGGTCTTGCTGGTAGCAATTTTCTTCATCACTTCGTCAGATTCCGGCTCTTTGGTCATCGACTCCATCGCTGCAGGCGGCGAGACGGAGACGACGACAGCCCAGCGCGTCTTTTGGTGTGTAATGGAAGGTGTGGTCGCCGGATCGCTGCTGCTCGCAGGCGGGCTCGGTGCTCTTCAATCGGCAACAATCGCCAGTGCCTTGCCGTTCACATTTGTACTGCTCGCGCTGGTCTGGTCACTGGTCGTTGGCATGCGCGCCGATCTTCACCAGCAGAACCACGCCCTGGTGGCGCCTGCCCTTGGAGCGAACCCAGCTGCCGGCCTCACTTGGCAGCGGCACCTGGGCCTTCTTCTCCACGCTCCAACCAAGGCTGAAGTGCAGAAGTTCATTTGTAAAGAAGTCAGACCGGCGCTGGAACAGGTGGCCAACGAGCTCACCAGCAAAGGCCGAGCAACCCATGTTCAGGATGAGGAGAATGGCGCGATTGCCCTGCGCTCTCCTGCAGAGGGAACACGCGACTTTGTCTATGGCGTCAGCCTCGCCGAGCAACGTCTGGCCTCGATATCCCCATTACGAACCAAGCAAGAGTTTCGGTTTGAAGCGCGGACCTACTTCTCAAGCGGCGGCAAGGGTTACGATGTAATGGGCATGCATCGCGACCAGCTGATTGCCGACATTCTGGTGCAGTTCGAGCGCTATCTCTCGCTCACCCATGCGCCTGAGGCTCAATTACTCCATGGCGCGCCAGAGCATGAATTGAAATGACATCGCGCTGGTTCTGGTTCGCAACTCAACTGTCCCGGCGCATATGGGTCCGCGCGACTTTGTTCTCGCTGATGGCTGTAGTGGTCGCTCTCGTCGGCATTGCGCTGAACCCCTATATTCCGAGCGATATACCCACCAAGATTGGTGCAGATGCCGTCGATCGCATCTTGGGGATCATAGCATCGAGCATGCTGACGGTGACCACGTTCTCGCTGAGCACAATGGTCTCGGCCTATTCGGCAGCGACAAGCAATGTGACGCCACGCGCTACGCGTCTGGTCATGGAAGACTCTACTACACAGAACGTGCTGTCCACCTTCGTCGGCTCCTTCCTTTTCAGCCTTGTCGGCATCATCGTTCTCAGTACCGGCGCCTATGGAGCCCAAGGCCGCGTGGTATTGTTCGTCGCGACATTGCTGGTCATCGCGCTCATCGTAGTGACACTTTTGCGCTGGATTGATCATCTGTCACGCCTGGGACGTGTGACGGAGACAACGGCTCGGGTCGAAGAGGCCGCAGCCAAGGCGTTCAGCGAACGTCATGAAAATCCCTATCTCGGCGGAAGCCCTTTGTTAGACGCTGAACAAATCCCGCGGGACGCTTTAGCAATACACGGGCTGGAGATTGGCTATGTTCAGCACATCGATATCGGCGCCCTCTCCGCGCTCACTGAGGAAGGCGCTGGACCGATCTATCTCAACACAATACCCGGTGACTTCGTGGACAGGACCGAACCCCTGGCTTGGTGTTCCGGAGCCGAGCGGGACGATATCGAAACATCGATCCGCAATGCGATAACCGTTTCCGACGTGCGGTCTTTCGACCAGGATCCTCGCTTTGGCGCATCCGTGCTTTCCGAAATTGGTCAGCGCGCGCTTTCGCCCGGCATCAACGATCCTGGCACGGCCATCGACGTTATCGGGCGAATGGTCCGCCTGATCGAGATCTGGTCTCGACCGACCAAGGAAAAGTCTCCGCGCTTCCCCGCCGTCTTCGTTCCTCCGATCCATAGTGCCGACATTTTCGACGATCTTTTCACCCCAATTGCGCGGGATGGCGCCGGCGTAGTCGAAATCTGCCTTCGTCTCCAAAAGGCTTTTATCGCCGCGGAGCGCTTTTCTCCCGATGAATTTGGGCCATCTGCTCGTCGACATTCAAGACTAGCCTTGCAACGCGCAGAGACTGCGTTACCAGACTATGACGCTGAAAGAGTGCGAAGGCTTGCCTCTGAACTGATTGGGCAGCAGGAGCGAACGCTGTGACTGTGCCACCGGCCTTTTGGTGATTAACGCAATTGTTCGCGGAAGCTAGCAGAGATGGGTCGGCAGAAATGTCATGCGCGTCCGCCATCAACGCTGAGCACCTGGCCGGAAATCCAGCCTGCTTGCTCGGATGCGATAAAAGCACCGCATTGCCGATGTCCTCTGCCTGCCCAAGTCGGCGCATATAGATGGATTAGCTCAGTCGCTTCTGCCCTTCTTCGTCATAGCTCTCCCCCTGGCGTTGAGTCGCCCGAATGTACAATAAGAAACCCGGGGCTACACTATTGACAGCAATGCCGTGCGGACCGAGCTCCGGCGCCAGCTTTTTGGTCAAACCAACCAGGGCGTGCTTGGCATCGCACTCGGCCTGGATGCAAGTCAGGCTTGGGCGCAGTCCGGCGCCCGAGGAAATGGTAAAGATGCGGCCAAGCACTCTTGGTTTCGTGACGGCTCCAACGCCTTACGCACACCAGAAGGTGCTGTCGACATCATCAGCGAAAAGCTGCCGCCAGTGCTAAGCCGCTATCATTCGTTACGCCACTGGGATGCATCCAGGCATGGCGCAATCAGGCAGCAGCGGTCCGTTCGCCCTTATTGCAATGGCTGAATAACGACGCCCACTAGTTCAAGAATTATCTAGCGATCGATGCCAGCCCTGCGAGTATCAAAAAGGGCTCTAACGCGCATTGAGATTGCGGGTATAGACATCAGGATTGTGAGGACGATGATAAGGCAGATGACGGCGCTGATCGGTCGGGTGAAAAACGGTGTGGGGTCTCCATTGGTAAGCATCAATCCCCGCCGGAGGTTGAGATCGAGCAGGTCGCCCAGGATAATCCCCAGCACTAGTGGAGCCATCGGGTATTTCATTTCTCGCAGGATAAACCCGACAATCCCAAAGGCCACCATGACGTAAATGTCAAACATGCGTTGCGTTATTGCGAAGGACCCGACGACGCACAGAACATACACAACCGCCATAAGGCGTTCTCTTGGTACCGAGAGTACAGTCAATAGCGGCTTGGTCAACGTAAGCCCGAACACCAGGATAGCCAACGTGGAGAACAGCAAAATGGCAACGATCTGGTATAGCACATCGGGGCTCTCCGTCATGAGCAGCGGACCGGGACGAATGCCGTGGATGAACATGGCTGCAATCAGAACGGCCGCGGCAGCCGAGCCGGGTAAAGCCAAAGTCAGCGTCGGAATCATCGCGCCTGGCACCACCGCAGAATTACCGGTCTCGGCAGCGATTAGTCCTTCCTGGCTCCCCTTGCCAAAGAGATGCGCTTCCTTGCTGACGCGTTTGGCGGCCGCGTAGGACGCCCAAGCCCCAACATCCTCTCCTACGCCCGGCACGATACCGACAAAAGTCCCGATGACACCTGAGCGCATTGTCGTTTTCCAGTATTTGAGGATTTCGCTGAGTTTGGGAACGACCCGGTCTTCGCTCGAGGAAACGATACGCGCCTGCGCCGTGCGCTTTATGACGCCCAAAATCTCGGCAAAACCGAAGGCACCGACCATTGCGGGGATCAGGTCGACACCGCCGCCGAGCGCTGGAATGCCGAACGTGAACCTTTGGTGGGCGTGCAGCGTCTCCATGCCGACCATGGCGACCATGAGGCCCAATATGCCCGCTATATAGCCCTTGAGAGGATCGTCCATCGCCGTGAGCTGGCCGGAGATGACAACTCCGAAAAGCGCAAGCCAGAAGAACTCGTAACTGCCAAACTTAAGCGCAGCCTCGGCCAAGAGCGGCGCAATGAGCGCCAAGGCAAAGATACCAATGACCGTACCCAGGGCGGAGGACGTAGTTGCCAGGCCCATTGCGAGTCCGGCCCGTCCCTGAAGAGCCAAAGGATGTCCATCGAGCGTTGTGGCAGCACTTGCCGGGGTGCCGGGGATCGCCAGCAAGATGGCTGTGCGGCTGCCGCCATAAATAGCCCCGGAATAGATGCACATGAGGCACAAGATCGCCTGATCGGGCGCCATCTTGTAGGTCAGCGTCACCAGCAGGGCCACGCCCATGGTGGCGGTCAGTCCGGGCAAAGCGCCGATGACAATGCCCAGCAGCGTGGCCCAGGCGATGTTAAACAGAGACAAAGGGGTGAGGAAGTGGGTGATGCCACCCAGCAGCATTCCAAGTCCGTCGAGCATGGCTCAGATTCCGCTCATGGCAGGCGCACCAGAAAGGCACGCTCGAATACAAAGGTGACGATTGCGGCCGTGGCGACGGCAAGTCCTATCGCCCAAGGCAGCGACTGCCTCAGAGTGCGACGCGGGGCCGCGAGCCAGACCTCGAACACGAGAATGAACGCCAGGACGAAGATGCCGGTGGCCAACCAGAACGGAACAAGCCCGACCAGTCCCAATGTGTAGACGAGTGCCAGGAACAGAACCATGCCGGCTCGACGAGCTGCTTGGGAAGTGACGGCAGCGCCTAGATCCAGCCAGCCACCGACCGACGGGGTCCGAACCGATCGAACCATCAGGGCGATAGCGCAGATTAGAAGCGCCAGGCTAAGTAGGCCCGGAACCAGGCCCGGCACCGTCATTGGATTGATGCGTCTATTAGCCAGCCTGTCCATGGTCCAAGATCCGTAGAGCATGGAGGCGGAAAGGACGATGAAAACGAGGCTGGTCAAAAGATCCGCCTTGATCATGGCGGGCGCTTCGCCCCCCGCCGGCTCCTCGATTTGATCAGTCATGCGATCCCCCTCCAACGTTGGACCCGGGCGTCTCAGTCGCCCGGGCCATTCGCGCGATTACAAGCCTGTCTCAGTACGCGTCGCGCAGTCGATGCCGATCGTGGATGGATCATTGACGGCTTCGCCACGCTCCACCGACGAACAGGCCTCAAGAATCACCACGGGCATTGCCAGGGCGCGTGCTTCTGCACCGTAGGATGGAGCGAAGACTGCACCGAACGTTTCGGCATAAGTCTTGAGCTCGGGCGAGTTCAGCACCTTTTCGGCCCAGATCTTATCCACTGTTGCCAAAACTTCAGCCGGGGCATCGGAAGGAATAAAAATGCCGAAATAGTCAGGCGCCAGGTCCATGTCCGGAATCCACTCAGTGATCGGCGGTATCGGATCGACGCCTTCGAGCACCAGCGGCTGATCGGACAACACCGCTAAAGCCTTCAGCCGCCCACCGCGGATCAGTTCGGTCTGCTCGACCGCGAGCTGTGTCGTCATCATTGCCTCGCCGGAGGCTGTGGCGATGGCAGCAGGGCCACCGCCGTCATAGGTGATCATGTTGTACTCAAAACCATCAGCCGCATCCGACAGTGCGGCAATGGCTGTTCCACCCGACGAGGTAATACCGGCAGTGGCAACAGTGATCTCCTGCCCGCGAGCCTTCAAGGCTTCAAGCAACTGGCCGAAATCAGTGAACTCGCTGTTTGCAGGGACGCTAACCACAGGCACGTTGGCGACGGAAAGGTAGATGTGCCAGTCGTCAATATCGGTGTCTTCTAACAGGCCCGAGACCGAATAGGTGGCATTGTTCGCGATGGCATTCGCTGTCCAAGTATACCCGTCATGTGGAGCGTTGAGCACTTCTTGGGTGCCAATGGCTCCCGAGGCCCCCGGCTGGTTGACAACTACGACATCCACGCCGAGCGCCTCGGCCAGAATTGGTGCGGTAACGCGGGTAACCTGATCGGTAGACCCCCCTGCGCCCCAAGGTACGATAAGATTGATCGGTCGGTCTGGCTTCCACTCTTGTGCGCCAGCCAAAGATGTGCCCGCTAAGAGCGCAGATGCGCCTGTGGCTAGGACAAACAGACGTCTTCTGTTCATCATTCTTCCTCCCTTGTGATGCAGAACCCGGATATTTCCGGTGTCCAACGACACCAGACTGTGGCTCATAACCGGCTATGTCAACCGATAAGTAACCAATCAGTTATTCCTGATCATGTTGGCAATGGTCGATTTTCGTACGCATATGCGCGACATAGCCGTTGCTTCTCTTGAGATCACACCGCATTTTGAACCAACAGGAGAGTTAGAAAGGCGCGCAATGGACCTTCAGTCCGTCCTGATAATGGTCTTAGCGCTTTCAGCAGGAGCCGCAGTCAAGGGCGCCACGGGCATGGGGTTGCCCCTTATAGCCTTGCCCGTACTCACCTCAGTTTTTGGGCTTCAGCACGCCGTTGGCCTCATGACTATCCCACTGATCGTGACCAACGCCTGGCAGGTCTGGCGTTTCCGCGAAGAAGCGCATGCGCCGCGTCTTGTCTTCATGCCGTGGTTTCTGGTCGCGGGAGCAATAGGAATCGGATTTGGCACCTGGGCCCTGACAGCCCTGCCCGAGCGTGCGCTGGTGCTATCACTGGGCATAATTCTGCTTGCCTATGTGTCGTTGCGCCTTGCCGCACCGCATTGGTCACTCGGCCTGCCGCTCGCCAGGCGCCTTGGCCCCATTGCCGGTGTCAGTGGTGGTGTGCTCCAGGGGGCAACGGGCATTTCCGCTCCCATTGGGGTCACCTTCATCCACTCTATGAACCTTGATCGAGCGGCACACGTGTTTGCCGTTTCAGCGATGTTCCTGACCTTCTCCATCGTTCAATTGCCGTCTTTATGGATCGCCGGAGTCATGCGGCCGGAGTGGCTTTTGCAGGGTCTGCTTGCCCTCGTTCCCATCGTCTGCTTCCTGCCATTGGGCCAATGGGCGAGCGGCAAGCTAAGTCGCGGAGCCTTCGATCAGATGATTTTACTCTTCCTTGGCCTGATTGGGCTAAAGATGGTGTTGAGCCTTTAGCCCTCGCTCCACAGCGATCGTACGATCGTTCCAGAAGATGGATTTTCGCACGGCGACGACATTCGCTGGTGCGAAAAAGGCAGCCGCGGTCACTCACGTTCAACCATATGAGGATGGTGGCTGTGCCAGTGACCTGCTGCCAAAGGCGCACGCGATTTCGTCTTTGTCGTCGTCACCGAGCAGCGTCCGGCGTCGATATCGCCCCTCTCGAACAAAGTCGGAGTTCCGCTTCTAGGCCGAGAGCCACTTCTCAAGCAGAGGCAAAGGTAAAAGGAACTCGACCGCCTGCTGAAGCGATGATCGCCTTTTCGACGATCATCTTGGGCAATATGGGTTCGAGCGATCTGCAGGGTCCCCTATTCACCTATCACGAGCATGTCGTTTCAACGCATTGATCCACCGCAGCCAGCATCAGCCACAGCTGGCCATAGCGGAATGCTGTCTGGCAGTTCCCGCCAATGCCGGTCGGCCACCGTTCACTAAAGTGATCTAGATCAAGAACTCACGACGAGCGCTCCGATAAGGTGGGACATGGAGGAACACATGGCTCACGTCGTCGTTCTCGGTGCCGGTCTTGGTGGCACCATCATGGCCTATGAGCTGCGAGATGCGCTCGGCAGCAGTCATCGGGTTTCCGTCGTCAACAAGGGGTCTCGGTTCCGATTCGTGCCCTCTAACCCATGGGTGGCCGTTGGCTGGCGGGACCGGGAAGACGTCGAGGTCGATCTGACCGAAGTCTTCGCGCGGCGCCATATCGACTTCTTTCCGCAGGGCGCCGAACGCGTCCATCCGTCCGAAAAACGCATCACGCTCTCAGACGGTGCAGATCTTGCCTACGACTACCTGGTCATCGCCACAGGCCCGGAGCTCGCCTTCGACGAGGTCCCGGGCTTTGGTCCGGAGGCCGGGACGCAGTCGGTTTGCCATATCGATCACGCGCTGGGCGCCAAGGATGCTTCCGACCGGCTGGTCGACAATCCTGGACCTGTGATCATCGGCGCGGTCCAGGGCGCTTCCTGCTTCGGCCCGGCTTATGAGTTTGCCTTCATTCTCGACAAGGCCCTGCGCGACGCGAGGGTACGTGACCGGGTGCCCATGACTTTCGTTACGGCCGAGCCCTATATCGGTCATCTGGGCCTCGATGGTGTCGGTGACACCAAGGGCCTGCTCGAGAGCGAGCTGCGGCAGCGACACATCCACTTCATCACCAATGCCAGGGTCGACAAATTCGAGGACGGAAAGGCCTTCGTCAGCGAGATCGCCGAGGATGGGTCGGTGCGCCAGTCCCACGAAATCCCCTCGGTCTATACGATGATGATACCGGCCTTCCGCGGCGTGTCCGCAGTGCGTGGCATCGAGGGCCTGACCAATCCGCGTGGCTTTATCCTCGCCGATCAATATCAGCGCAATCCGACTTTCAAGGAAGTTTTCTCCATCGGGGTTTGCGTCGCCATTCCACCGGTCGGCAAGACGCCGGTGCCGGTCGGTGTCCCCAAGACCGGTTTCATGATCGAATCCATGGTCACGGCGACAACCCAGAACATCGCGAACCTGATCGCGGGCAAGGAGCCGTCGGCTATCCCGACATGGAACGCGGTCTGCCTTGCCGACTTCGGCGATGGTGGCGTCGCTTTCATTGCCCAGCCGCAGATCCCGCCCCGCAATGTAAACTGGTCCGGTTCGGGCAAGTGGGTGCATGCCGCCAAGATCGGTTTCGAGAAGTACTTTCTGCACAAGATCCGCTCTGGCACCGCCGAGCCCTTCTATGAGAAGCTGGCGCTTCAGGTGCTCGGCATAGAAAAGCTCCGGGCGGTCAAGCAGGACAAGACCGACACATGACCCATATCGTCTGCTCGTATTGCGGCACGACCAACCGCATTCCGGATGGCCGTGACCTCGCCTCGGGCAATTGCGGCAAATGCGGCCGTCCGCTTTTCGATGGGCACCCGGTGGATGTGTCCGCCGTCGTGCTCGAGAAGCATATCGCCAAGTCCGACATCCCGGTTCTCGTCGATGTCTGGGCGCCTTGGTGCGGGCCGTGCAAGGTCATGGGCCCACAGTTCGAGGCGGCTGCCAAAGAGGCCGAACCGGGGCTTCGTTTCGTCAAGCTCAACTCGGACGAAAACCAGGCGTTGTCGACGCGGCTCGGCATCCGCGGCATCCCAACCATGATCATGTTCAACGGCGGCAAGGAGGTCGCAAGAGTGTCCGGCGCCATGAGCCGCACCGACATTCTCAAATGGGCCCGCGCGCAATATTAGCTCTTTGGCAAACCCTACCTACGCGACGATGACACCGCGGAGGGCGCGGCCTTGGTCCGGGTTTGATCCACTACCGCCCCGGCGGCTCCCATGATTCCCGCTCAAAGCGCCATCGAGTATCTTGCGTGATGGTGCTTCCCAACACTCGACAATGCAGAGATAGGCCATGGCGCCGCGCCGCGCCGCAGCTGCCTGGCCAGGCCCATGTCGGTGACGGCCGGAAACTATGTCATGGTCAGCTCGCAATCCGATATCGTGGGCACCGACATTTCCTGCGAGAACGCGCCTTGGCCGGTACACCAACGCAGAAACGGGCCCGAACCGGCCACAGATATCTGACTGCCGTCAGTTCCGTATCCGCTTGTGGGCAAATTGGAAAAGCGTGTAGAGGCTGCTGGATCGCAAGCTGCCTGTCCGTTACCTGCCCGATTCCGGCCGTTTGACCTGCTCCAGCGAATTCCGAAGAGCGGACATTTGTGACCGCTATGGCGAGGGCCCAATTGGGGTAATGGGTTGAGGACTGGCAGCAATTGGCATTGCTGTCGGAGAAACCGGACTGAACGGCCGAGCGCAATGCATTGAGGGGCTTGGCGACGGTGGGGGCAGCAGTTCTAGCCGATCCTGAGATCTTCGCATCTAGATGGTTCGCCGTCAGTAAAACAACACGCTATCGATGTCTAGCTTTCCCCAATGCCACATTTCGTTCTTGGAGACGGTCGTCATGTCAGCCTTCCGCCTGGCTTTCGTGTAGAGTACGAGAAGCCGCCTGGCCCTGAGGCGGACATTAAGGATCAATCGTGGTATCCAAAGCACGCCCGCCCAACCAACGCGTTTCGATCAATGATGTCGCGGCTGTCGCCGGCGTTTCACGCGGTGCGGTGACGCGGGCGCTTAACAACAAGGCCGATATCAGCCAAGACACCAAGCGCAAGGTCTTGGAGGCTGCCGAGCGCCTGGGATACCGGCCGAGCCGTTTTGCGAGGAACTTCGCGTCCCGCCGCAAATCGAAAGCGATCGGCTTCGTAGTTAAGTCCTTCCGCAACCCATTCTTTACCGATCTGGCGGCGGACTTGCTTGAGCAATCCCGGGTCAGCGGATGGCAAGTGGTTATCAGTTCGGCCGAGGGAATATCTGAAGCGGAGGCCGTTCGCGCGCTGTCAGGGCAAGTGGACGTGGTGGCTGGACATTTCAACCGGCCCGCCATCGAGCTCCAAGAGGCAACCGACGGCATGCCCTTGATTTATCTGGAAGGCAGCTCGGACGTGCCCGGTGTTCACGCGATCAGTCTCGACATGCGCTCGGGCATGAAGAACGCCATCGAGGCGCTCTATGAACGCGGCGCAAAGCGGATCGGCATGATCGATTCCGACTACACCGTTCACCTCGATGGCACCTACAAGCCGTCACCACGCTGCCAGTTCTTCAAACAGTTCGTAGACCCCGATACAAGCGAAGCGACAGTCCATGGTGCTGAGTCCATGGCTGGAGGTGAGATGGCCATCATGGCGCTGCTCGAAGCCCATCCGGACCTCGACGCCGTGATCGTCTTCAACGACCTGATGGCGATCGGCGCCCTTCTCGGCGCCTTCAAAGCCGGGTTTGCGGTTCCCGGGCGGATACGCATCATGGGAGTTGATGGCTTGGAAATGGGCAGAGCCCTCTCCCCGGCGCTGAGCAGCCTCCACATCGACCGTGCCGAACTGTCCAGGGCTATTATCCAGATCGCCAATCAACTGGACGATGGCGCTTTTCGCGAGGTTTCGCCCATAAATCAAACCGTCGTTCCAAAGTTGATTATGCGCCACTCGACCTGAATGATAGAGCCGGACATCCTTTCGTGAACAATCACGGCATTTTAAATTTTTGCCCGGTGAGTAAGCTAAAACTACAACCGTGAGCGTTCACGGTGGGTTGTGAATGCCGCGCAGATGTGGGGGACGGGAGTTCATTGGGACTATCAGGGCGACTTCATATCACGTCCAGGAACGCCGACATCGTTTCCGAGACAATCACATCTCTTGTATCGGGCTGTCGGGCTATCCCCACCAAAGGCAGCGATATCATCGATTACCAGGGTGATTTCATCGGGTGGTCCGATTTTGCATTGGGCGAAGCCTCGACCGCCAGCGGCTTTGCATTGGAAACGACCGCCTACGGCGAGCGGATGATTTGCGCCGTCAGCGCGAAAGGGCATCTCGTCTATGCAGGCCAAGGCAGGGAATTGGTAACCGGCAGCGGCGAGGTTGTGATCGCCGATTCTCAGAGCATCGAGACTGCTCGATTCTCCGAGAACTACGCCCAATATTTCGTAACGACCTCGATGCGGTCGATTGAGGGGTATGTCAGAGAACATTTTGGCAAAGCGAACCGCTCGTTTTCGGGCAGCTGCGCCGTTCTGCCGCGAACGCATCTGGCGGCAGTTTCCCTTTCAGGGTTCACACCGCTGATCAATATGCTGCTCGCCGAGAAGGAGCTGCTGAAGCTTTCGCCGATCACAATGAGACGGTGTCAGGACGCATTTCTCGAGATCATTGCATCCTCCCTAAGCGCCAATGGCGTCTTTCTGGGACGCAAGAACGATCCTTTGAGCTCGAGCCGCAACCTGCGCGAGGCGGAGGACTTCATGCGCCAGCACGCCAGGGAGCCGATCGGTGTTGCCGAGGTGGCCCAAGCCGTCGGCATATCCGTTCGCTCACTTCAACTTGCCTACAAGCGCTATACCGGCATCACGCCATTGGCGCGCTTGCAGCGCTTCAGGCTCGAAGGTCTGCACGCGGATTTGGACGCTGGTCTGGCAGAGAACGTCCGCACAGCGGCCGCCGCCTGGGGCTTTGTCAGTGGTGCACGGCTCAACCGGCAATATCTCGAGGCCTTCGGCGAGACTCCGGCCGACACTGTGAAGCGGGTCACGCGCTAAGGACGGTCCGCTTCTAATCGCGCCAAATCTGGCTGAAGGCAGAACCATCGTCGTCAGCCGACGCCTGCCAGCGATCTTGCTCGAAATAGAAACCTTGGGTCTCAAGCGCGATATAGGCTTCGGAGGATAACCCAGATGACAGCGTCAAAGGGAAAGTCTGCTTATAAGTGCAGTGGGCTTCCGTGAGCGGGCTAAGCAATCCAAAGACGTTCAGCTCGCTCTTGATGAACAGGACGAACCGCCGCTCGCCAACCAGAACCTCGTATTCGTCTACCATTTTAGTCGCTTATGCTCGGATGCTGTCGAACAATATGCCTTTGCCGAGCATCACCCGGTCCAATCCGCGTCGATCGCAGCGGCACTCTTGCGGAAAGTAGCCGAGGTTGGCGCGCGGGCGGAGGATGGTACGGACCTGACGAGGTTGAGCCGTGGCGAGGCCGATGTCTCCGCGAGCCTGAAGCGCTCGACCAAGACATCCAGCCGTTCTGCTTGCGCCTCGGTCTGCTCGATCGCAGCGTTCGTTTCCTCCACCAAGGCGGCGTTGTGTTGGGTCATCTCATCGAGGCTGCGGACGGCGCTGTTCACTTCTGCAAGCGAAAGCGCCTGCTCCTTGTTGGCACCGGCAACGCCGTCCATAAGCCCTGCACTTTCGTGAACACTGGAGACGATTGCTCCCAAACGATCGGCCGCAGTCGACACCAGCTTCGTCCCAAGAGCGATCGCCGCATTCGATTGTTCGATGAGCTCTTTTACATCTCGCGACGATCGGGCCGCAGACTGCGCCAGGCGCCGCACTTCGACAGCCACGACCGCAAAGCCATTCCCAGCCTCGCCTGCCCGCGCGGCTTCGACCGAGGCATTGAGCGCCAGGAGATTGGTCTGAAAAGCGATGTCGTCAATCATACCAATGATATTGGATATCTTGGCCGCCTGAGCCGATACCGCACCCATGGCACTATTGGCCTCGGTCATCACCGATCCGACGTCTTCGGCCCCTTCTGACACCTTCCGGGCCAAAAGGCAGACGCTATCGGCTCGCGTCGCGGTTTCCGATACGGCCTGCGTCAACTGCTCGACCGTTGCGGATGTCTCCTCGAGGGCGGCGGCTTGCCGTGTCGTGCGTTCGGCAAGATCGTTGGCGCCCGCCGTGATCTCGC
Source organism: Devosia soli (assembly GCF_000970455.1). Classification (GTDB taxonomy): domain Bacteria; phylum Pseudomonadota; class Alphaproteobacteria; order Rhizobiales; family Devosiaceae; genus Devosia; species Devosia soli. The sequence goes on from NZ_LAJG01000014.1 coordinate 899,665, forward strand.
CGGTCGCGGTTCTGAGCGATGTCGAGGTCAGCCGCAGTTGCCCGATCACGGCACCGAACTGGCGAACCGACTGATTGAAGGCCGACCGTACCGGCTCGAGATCAGGGGGAAGCGCCATATCGAGCACACAAGTCAGGTCGCCGCTTGCCAGGGTCTGCAACGCGGCGCTTAGCTGGTTCACTGCGTTCTTTCTCGCGGTGATGTCGGTCGCGTATTTGACGACTTTGTAGGGGCGACCGTTCAGATCGAGGATGGGATTGTAGCTGGCCTGGATCCAGACGTCATTGCCGGCCTTGCCAATCCGCCGAAATTCCGCCGACAGGTATTTTCCACTTCGAAGCGTCTGCCAAAATTCGACATAGGCCGACGAACCTGCCTCGCTCGGCGGCACAAAGAGGCGATGGTGCCGCCCGACAATTTCGCCGAGGTCATACCCAAGCGCACGGCAGAAGTTCTGGTTGGCGGTCAGGATGATTCCATCGAGATCGAGTTCGATGACAGCCTGGGATCGTGAAATCGCGGCAAGCTGTCCCTGAGCATCGGCAAAACGTTGATGGTCTTGAGTGATGTCCTTAGCGACCTTGATCACGCCCTGCACCCGGCCTTGATCGTCAAGGAGGGGATTGTATGAAGCCTCCAGCCACACCTCTGCACCGGACTTGGCGATCCGCTTGAATTGATCCGACCGGGCGTTCCCCGTATTCAAGGCGTGCCAGAAGTCGGCGTAGGAAGATTGACCAGCTTCTTCAGCCGGCATGAATATCCGGTGGTGACGCCCGACGATTTCCTCGAGTCTATATCCCATCACCGAAAGAAAGTTTTGGTTCGCGGTGACGACCGTGCCGTCCGGCGCAAATTCGATGATTGCCTGCGATGCGCTGACCGCCGCCAAAGCATGAAAGGCGCGCTTTTCAAGGACATTGGTTTTGAAGAGAGAAGGCAGTTGCATCGGAGCACCTTGATTTCGCTCCAATGTGCGGATGCCGCATTAATAACTTCCCGATCCGAAGGAAGGCGCACCGTTCGCATTTTTATTTTTGCGAGCTAGCCGACCGGCAGCCGCGCCGCGGCGCTGTTCTCACAGCTCCATCCTCAGTTGCAGATCGAGATCAACGCCGAAGATCGTTTTATCGACCCGGTCGAGGAGGGTTACGACCTTATCATCCGCACCAATCCCAAACCGACAGAGAGCATGGTGGGGCGTCGCCTCTTCATCGACGAACTGGTGCTAGTGGCCGCCCCAACGGTGAAGTACCCGCCTGCCGGCGGGCCCGTCGACGCGATCCTAATGAGCCGGATCGGCGAGGTGCGCGACTGGGTGGTCGATGCAGGGGATGGCCCAGTGACCTATCAACCGCAGCCAGTCATGCGTCTGTCATCGATCCTGATGATCCAGCAGGCCGTGCAGGCCGGCCGCGGAGCTGCCGTTTTGCCGTGGTCGCTGGTGGCTGAAGAGGCTGCGTTGGGACGCCTCGCGCACTGGGGACACGTTATTAATCACCGCATCGAGGTCTGGGTGCTGCATGCGTCATCCAGGCTATCGAGTCCGAAAGTCACCAGCTTCGTGGCGTTCCTCACCGCTCAGTTCCCGGATGGAAAGCTCGTCATTTCTAGCAAGTCATGAATTCTGGTGAGCGCCCCATTCCGGCCGTTCAGGACGCTTCTGAGCTTTCCTAAGAGCAGCCATCCCCTCAAACACGTCCCGCACCGCTGAAACGGGGTGATGGGGTGGACGCCCCCCGGCATCGATGTGCCAAAGTGGAGGTGTTGAACACACCACTCGAGGAGGCGCCCATGTCGGAAGTTACGTGGTGCGTCAGCAGGCTCGTGGCTTGAGCAGATGATGGCCCGCAGGCCGCGCATGCTGGTCACCGTCGCGCTGGCCAACAAGACCGCGCGCATCATCTGGGCGCTACTCGTCAAACACGAGGAATACAAAGCTCCGGTCGCAGCCGCGGCATAGGCCAAGGCGGACCAGGGGTCTCCGGAGACGAAGTCGGTCGAAGGAAGGTATGGCGCAACAGTCGGTAAGACGGGATCGGAAAACCAGGGCTTTCCACTGTGCCTTGAGCACGCTGTGGGTGATGTGGTTCCGGTTCACGAACTCCCATACGGGCCCGCAGCCTCTGGCGCTGCATCAGAGGCCGGACAGATGGCAGCATCCGACTACGGGCAACCTTCAAAAACCGCTTGCGTATTGAGGGGCGTCCACAGATGGAAAGCGGGACTGTCAGGTCTTGGTCGCCAGAACGGGAATAGCGGCCACCGTACTTGCGAGTAGAGAGGGATATCAACCGAAGCGAACGATGACAGAAGAACGATGAACTACAATCGGCATGATCGTGAGTTCTGACCCGGTGAATCCTGACGAAGGTCTTATGGCGCGGTGCTGACTTTGTCCCGCAAACCATTCAATACCGACATGTTATTCACGCACTATACAGATGCCTTCGCCGAATGGCGCCAAGCCTGAGCCGCACCCCATGGTCGCTGAGAATGCAAATGCCTCATCGTGGCTGACAGAGGTATCCTCCCCCTATATTGTAACGCGGTGGTTCACAGACGCGTTCATATACAGGTGGTGACGGTTTGAATACGGCAGCTGACGCGCGACAGGACGCACTGGGACTATTCGCTGGTGAGGGTGATGTCCGAGGCTTAGCCAGGGAACTTGACTGGTCGACCACTCCCCTTGGTCCCACCATTGGATGGGCTCCCGCTGTCCGAACCTTTGTCAGATCGATGTTCGACTCACCGTTTCCGATCTGCCTTTGGTCGGGGCCGCAATACGCGTTGATCTACAACGATCCCTACAGACGAATACTGGCTGCTAAACACCCCGCTGCTCTGGGGCAGCTCGGGTCTATTGTCTGGGCCGAGATCTGGGACGAACTGAAGCCGCAGTTTGACCGCGTACGAGCCGGTGAAGCTTCGGTATATTTCGAAGATGCTGCATTCGTAATGGCGCGTCTCCAAGGTGGTGGATCTGAGACCGCCTACTTTAACTACTCGCTATCTCCCGTGCGCGATGAGCATGGCACCGTCGTCGCTATTCTCAACATCACGCCGGAGACCACCGGCCGTGTCCGTCTAGAGCATCGCCTGCAGGAAGAGCAATCGGCTCTCGCAATGAGCGAAGAGCGTTTGCGGCTTGCGGTAGACAATGCCGATCTCGGTTTTTGGGACGTCGACGTGGTCAACGACCAACTGATTTGGCCGCCGCGCACGAAGGCGATGTTTGGAATCTCTCCAGAAATCCCGGTAACGATGGACGACTTCTACAACGGTCTCCATCCCGACGATCGTGAAGCAACGACCGCCGCCTATCTCGCGGCTGCTGACCCGATCCGGCGAGCCCTTTACGACGTCGAATATCGCACCATCGGCAAGGAAGATGGCGTGGTTCGGTGGGTTGCAGCAAAGGGACGTGGGGTTTTCGACGCTGCAGGACGTTGCCTGAGGGTCACCGGAACCGTTTTGGAGATTTCAGCAAGGAAACATGCTGAAAGCGTCGTGACGCGTCGATCGAGTTGACGCAAGCCATCCGAGATCTGGAAGCACCCGAGGACATCGCTTTCGCCGCGGCGTCGGTATTGGGTCCTATGCTTGGCGCCAGCAGGGTCGGCTACTCATCGATCGATCTGGTGTCGGAGGCCCTTATCACTCAGCGCGACTGGACTGCTGCGGGTGTGGAGACGCTGGCCGGGATATTGCCGCTACGAACCTATGGTTCTTTCATCGACAGCCTCAAACTTGGAGAATTCACGGTCATCAACGACGTTCGCGTCGATCCTCGCACGAGAGAAGCAGCTGCTGCACTCGAGGGAAAGAGAACGCGAGCCCAGGATGCCGAAATCCCCGGCCTTGCACAGCTTGCTGGTGTCTCGACCTTGCCCACCAATCACTACCCGTGCACCCCTGTGACCGATGCCTTCGGTACCACCGCTGTTGCTGTGGCGGCGCAGAATGCCCGAATATTCGAAACAGCGACAAGCCCAAGCTCCTTGGAGCGTTCTGCCTGTGCCGCATCAGCAATGGAGCGAAAGCCAAGGGTCAGAGCTGCACCCTTTAGTGTATGCAGGATACGATCGAGCTCATCTGCAAGTCCTTGGGATACAGCACTTTCGGCCTGTGAAAGCATAACCTCGGAGGACGAGACAAACTCCCTGACCAGCCGCATGAATTCCTCTTCGCCCAAGGCTTCTTTCAAGCTTTGCTGATAGTCCTCATCCACGATGAACGCCGGTTGTTCAGGCGTGATAGAAACGTCCGCCGCACGAACGTGTTTGGACAGTTGTGAAATGAGTTTGTCCCTGGTCACGGGCTTAGCGACGTGGTCATCCATCCCTGCCTCGATGCAGGCCACTCGGTCTGACTCGAACGCGTTCGCCGTCAATCCCACAATCGGGACTGCCAAACCCGCCGCCCTCAAGATCCTCGTCGCTTCAAGCCCATCCATTTGAGGCATTTGCATATCCATCAGGATGAGATCGAAGTGGGATTCCTCAGTTGCTGCGATCGCCTCGCGCCCATTTGCGGCCCCTTCCGCGATAACCCCCAACTTGCGCAGCAAGCCCAGGGCGACGTCGCGATTTATTGCGTTGTCATCAACCACTAGAACGCGGCCGTGAAAATCTCTTTGAAGGGCGACCTGATGATGCGAGTGGGCAACGGCGAGCTCCGCAATCGGACCGGCCGAAATTTCGAGCCAAAAAGTGCTCCCGTTCCCCAAAACGCTGTCCACACCGATGTCGCCCGCCATCACCTCCACCAATCGTCGGCAGATCGCCAATCCAAGGCCAGTGCCGCCAAAGGACCGCGTGCTGGAACTGTCGAGCTGACTGAACTCGCGAAACAGACGGCTACTATCGTCTTTGGAAATGCCAGGTCCGGTATCCTTGACCTCCAGCCTCAGTCGATCTCCCGACACGCTTGCCTTAACTTCAACCGCGCCCGCAGGGGTGAACTTTATCGCATTGCCGATCAGATTGACGAGCACTTGTCGCAGGCGGTTGGCGTCCGCGAATAACCTGACGTCGGGATACTGAAAGACAAGGTTGAGCCCCGCGCTCTCGGCCCGCGGCAGCATCATATGCTCGATAGGCTCGAAGACCTCCCGCAAATCGACCGCCTTGGGTTCGAAGCGAACGGCACCAGCTTCCAACTTGGAGTAGTCGAGGATGTCGTTGATCACATCGAGCAACATGTCGCCAGAATGGCGAATGGTTTCCACCTGATGGATTTGATCGTCGTCGAGCCGAGACGTTCTCAGTAGTTCCGTCATCCCGATGATGCCGTTCAACGGCGTGCGGATTTCATGGCTCATCGTCGCGAGAAAGGCTGATTTCGCGGCACTGGCACTCTTGGCGCGCTTTGCTACCCGCGCATTGCGCCGACTGAGAAGCTCCATCTCCCTCCCGCTGCGGGAAATGTGAAAGAGCTGAACACCCAGAAGAGTGACGATCAGAACCAGGGTAATGGTCAGCGCCGCCACGCTTGCGCCGATACGCCAGTAAGTAGCCAGAGTTTCCTGACGCTCGGCAAGGCGCAAAAGGTTGATCGCTGCATTTGTAGAAACCAGAAGGTCCCCAGTCGCCTTCCGAGCAATGTTGGCCTGTTGGAGAATGCTATCCTCTCGGCCCCGAAATTCTTCCGGGTCGGCGGCAATCAAATCCATTACAGGAAGCAGATCGTGAATACGGGCACTGACCGCAGACGCAAGTTCCTGAACCGAAGAATTAGCGCCGAACATCTCGGCATAGGAGCCTTGAGTGATAAGCTGCGTGCGGCTGTAAAGAAGGTCGAACCGCTTGGACACCTGAACGATATCGCCGCTGATCAAGGCATCTCGTATCGCCTCGATGAGTCGAGCCGCTTCGCGATCGGCCTGATAGGCTGCCCAGACCATGTCCTCCCGGACACTCGCCCGGACAGCGTTCTGTCTCTCGTTGACCCCGGCGAACAGCCAGATCACGGACGTCAGCAGGCCGACGCTGAGAATGGTGAGAATGACGATCCCCAGCCCAATCCGTCGGGAAACGGCTCGCCTAGCCTTGAGGATCGTGGGGCGCATTTCAGTGCACCGTGACCGAGGCAACCTGCCAGACGGATCGACCGAAGATGACCTCGTTATAAAGGGTTGAATCAAGGTCGAATGGGTAGATCACGAAAAGCGGACCCTTGTCGCGTACGGAGAGCTCCTCACCGTCGACCCGGGTCGCCAGAATGACCGGCAGGTTTTCCAGTTCTGACATCGGAATCTCCGAAGCGTAATCATTGAGAGCGGTGAAGGTCACATTTTCCCCGCTCGCGCCGAGATAATTGAGAAGATCACTGATAATCACACCGCTGAATTCGTGCTCGCCAGTGTACCAAGGCGTAGTCGCTTTGGTGACGCGCTGGGGAAGGGCATCCAGCATTTCGAGGTCGAAGATGGCCTTTCCGTCAGCGTTTGAGCTGGTGATCGAGCCGTTTACCTCCAGTATTTCTGCTCCCTTAGGCAGGGCAAGATCCCCCGCCACTGCTGGCGCGATCATCATCAAGAATAGTGTAGTCGCCGATATCAATCTGTTCATTTGGGGACCTCTCAAGCAGCGTCGACGACGTCGAAACGCGAAATGTAGATCGGAGCAATCTCTGACCAGGCTTGCTCGAGTGCAGAGACGCAGGCGGGGTCGAAATGGGTTCCTGATCCGTCAAGGATTTCGTCGCGTGCCTCAGATGCTGGCCAGGCAGGTTTGTAGCTGCGCGGACTGCAAAGGGCATCGAGGACGTCGGCGACGGCAGTGATGCGAGCGGCAATGGGAATCTGATCGCCAGCAAGGCCCTGGGGGTAGCCGGTACCATCCCATTTCTCGTGGTGGCAGCGCGCAATTTGCTCGGCCATTCTGAGCATATCGGAGTCGCCCTCGGCGAGAATTTCCGCACCGATAGTTGGGTGCAGCTTCATTTGTGTCAGCTCGCCACCATCCAGCCGACCGGGCTTGTTCAGAACCGCGTCGGAGACGCCAATCTTGCCGACATCGTGCAGCGGAGCGGCCAGCCAAAGCATCCGAACGAAATCGGCATCGAAGCCCATGGTCGTGGCCAATATCCTAGCCACGCGTGCAACCCGTTCGACATGGTCCCCGGTCTCGTGATCACGAACCTCGATCGCACGAGCCAGACGATAGATCATGTCCTCTTCGCGCTTCTGAAGATGCGCCGTCGCCCGGTCTACCTCCGCCTGCAAGTGAACTGCGCGATCCTCGAGCTGGTTCTGGGCGCTGCGCAGCGCCAGAAGATTGGTCAGTCGCGAGCGCAATTCGATCGGGTCTACCGGCTTGGCAAGGAAATCGGTTGCCCCGGCGTTGATGGCAGCGAGGCGTATGGATCGCTCGGCGTCAGCGGTGATCATTATTATTGGGACATGCCGGTGACTGGGGAGCGCGCGCACGGCTACGACAAGTTCCAGACCGGACATTCCCGGCATGACATTGTCGATGATCATGAGATCACAGGCTTGTTCGCTTGCATCGGCAAGCGCTGAAGCGCCCTCTGTAAAGCCGTCCACCGAGATCGACGGCATTCGGCGAACCAATTGGGTAAGCACCTCGAGATTGGTGCGGTTGTCCTCAACGATTACGACACGCATCCATGCCTCCTGTTTCTCCATGCATATTAAATCTTGCGCTGGAAACAAACACATCGATGGATCGTTGATTAGCGGTGCGTTAAATCGATGCATGCTTATTGGACCGATCAAGGCTCGACGCGAGACTAAGTGAATTGACCGTATGACCGACCAGGATGTCTTTGACCCCAGTGCAAGACGCATGTCGGCAGCGGAGCTTCGTCAGAACAACGAGCGCGCCGTCCTGACCGCAGTAGCGACCCAGGGCGGGTCGTCGGCTGCGGAGATCGCTCGGCGCACTCATCTCGCTCCGCAATCGGTCGCCCGGATGTTGGGCGATCTCGAGCGCGTTGGCCTCATCGTCAGGGGAGAGGCCCGGAAAGGGCTGCGCGGCCAGCCGGCGGTACCCATTTACCTCAACCCGGACGGTGTCTTTACGATTGGCTGTGAGCTAGGGTGGCAGCATTATCGGATCGTGCTGCGAAACCTGGCGGGAGAGGTTTTGGGCGAGCACAGCCGCCACTACGCTTTCCCCGCCGCGGACGTTATCTTCAGCGAGATCGGGTCATTGGTTAGGATCCTTGCCACGCTCGTTCCGGAAACGCTTCGTGACCGCCTTATCGGCATTGGCCTTGCCATGCCAACGAATATCTTCCGCAATCTCGATCTGCTCGGAGCCCCAAAAGCAGAGGCTGCTAAATGGGAAAATTTGGACGTAGCCGCCGCTCTCAGTCAGGCCACTGGGCTCGAGGTTTTCCCATTTAATGACGGGAATGCCGCTTGCTGGGGTGAACTTGTAGCCATGGGGGCGCCGCGGCCGAAGAATATCGCCTACTTTCTGATCAGCACCTTCGTGGGCGCAGGGGTTATTGCAGACGGGAAGCTCTGGGAGGGGGCCCGAGGAAATGCTGCAAATATGGGAGGCATGCTCATTGCTGGTGACGATGGAAAGCCCACTTTCGTCCATTTAGTGGCCTCCATCCACGCCTTCGAAGAGCACCTGACCAAAGCTGGCGTGGCCATTCCTCCTGGTATGCCGGAAAGCTGGAACTGGGACGACTTTTCCCCGCAGGCCGAGGAATGGCTGGATGCAGCAGCGAGGGCGATCGCAATTGCAATTATCAACGCCCATGCCATGCTGGAATCAGATCTCGCTATCGTCGATGGCGCCCTCCCTGACCCTATACGTGAGCGACTTGTCACCAAAGTTCGTGAGCGCCTCGCGAATAAGCCAACGCTCACGTCAGAGCATCCACCTGTTCTGCAGGGGAAACTGGGTGGCAGGGCGCCAGCGCTTGGCGCCGCGCTGATGCCGATGTATCGGCGCTATTTCTCTCGCGACGCTGCAGATATGGGGCTCTGAACCCGACCCGCCATCAGGGCGGCTATCGCTTGTCCGCGGGTGGCCACACCCAGTTTCCGCAAAATCTCGCCCATGTGGTATTCACAATTTCTTCGGGTAAGCCCCACGATTTCGGCGATGTCGCCATTGGACTTTCCCGCCGCGGCCCACTGCAGAATGGTCGCCTGCTTCTCCGTCAGAGTTGGCGGCTCGGGCAGATCGCATAGCTCCAGCAGTCGCAGTGATGTAGCCGTACCAATCAATCTCAGCGATGAAACCGTTCCAGGAGGCGGCACCCTGTCGCAGGAGTAACCGCCGATAACGGAAAGATTTTCTGTGGCCGATAGCACTGGGACGAGAGCAGCACCGACGATACCCAAGGGAGCCAGCAACTTACTCACTTCGGCGATCACAGGATTGGGGTCCGCGACATTCATCGAGACCACAACTGCATCATTGCTCTGGCGAAGGCGGGTCAGCACCGGATTGGAGCGGTAAAGCCCCCTGCTTACCAGAGCATCCACCACGTTTGCGGGAAGAGTGTGAATGGTCGGATAGAATTTCGTGTTCTCTTCCGCTGAAATCGAGGAAGCAAACACGAAATATTTGAAACCAATGCAGTGAACCGCTTCAGAGACTGCCCGCTGAAGCTGGATGCTACATGCAGACTTAGAGATTTCTCTTAGCTTTGGCGCAAGGGCGCTGAACGTAGATGTCGGGCTGAAGCCGCCACTATGCTCACTCATGCGAATCCTCCTCTCGCAAGATTAAAATACGTGATGGAACTTAACACCTGTTTGCAGACGCAGTCTGTGTTCGGACAACGGTCGCCTAGACTTGGCTTCACATCATATCGTCGGCGCGTGCCGGCTATCGAGCAGGAGCGAGAAGGTGGAGCATTCTGGAAACAACGGCGATATCACAGCCCGGCTCGACTTTATCGGTCTCGATAACAAAGGCCGAGATGCCCTTCGTTCGGTCGAACCCTTGATTGCCAAGCATCTTCCCGAAGCCCTGGCCCTCTTCTACAAGAAGCTTGCAACGGTCCCAGCGGTCTCGCGGTTCTTCTCTGGCTCGGATCAGATGAACCGAGCTCAGTCCAGTCAACTCGGTCATTGGCTTGCGATCGCTACGGGCAAGTTCGACGCAACGTATGTCGAGTCCAGCAGACGCATTGGCCTGCGCCATGCGCAGATCGGGCTCGAACCACGTTGGTATATTGGGGGCAACGGCGTCATCGTCGAAACGCTGGTCACAGAGCTTGCACGTGACTTCATGGGCGAGCACATCAAGTCGCTCAAGGGTGGACTCTTCAATCGCAAACACGATGAGGAAGTTCTCTCGGCCGCGGTGTCCGATCTGGGCGTCGCGATGTCGGCCATGGTAAAATCCGTCATGATCGACATCGACATGGCCGTCAGCGTCTATTTCGATCAGGTGATGGCTGAGGCGCAAAAGCGCGACCGGGAGAATGCTGACAGGGTCGCCTGGGCTGCAGAGCTGACCGGCGAAGTTCTGCAAAAGCTTGCGGAAGGCGACCTCACTGAAAATATCACCGCCGACTTCGAAGGCGGGTTTGCGAAAATCAAATCGGACACCAACCAGCTGGTCGACCGTCTACGAGAGATCATGCTGCAGCTCAGGGACACGTCCGGGCTTCTGCGCACGGCCACAGGAGAAATCCTTGCTGGCGCCAATGATCTGAGCGAACGCACCACCCGGCAGGCCGCGGCAATCGAACAGACATCGGCCAGCATGGAAGACTTGTCGCGCACCGTCAGCCAGAATGCGGTGCTTGCCCAGGCAGCATCGGACCAAGCTCAAAAAGCGGCCGAGTCAGCCGAAGCCGGCGGCCAGGTGATGGGCAAGGTCACCGAGGCAATGGAGAAGATTTCTAACTCGTCGAGCCGCATCTCGAACATCATTGGTATCATCGACGATATTGCCTTCCAGACCAATCTGCTTGCCCTCAATGCCTCTGTCGAAGCGGCTCGAGCGGGCGATGCGGGCAAGGGCTTTGCTGTGGTCGCCGTCGAGGTGCGACGCCTTGCTCAATCTGCGGCTGCCGCATCGGCCGAAGTGAAAGAACTCGTCGAGCGAAGCGTGGTTGAAGTCAAGGCAGGCGAAAATCTGGTGCGCACCGCCGCCGACCGCCTTTTTGAACTGCTTGCAGTGGTCACAGAAACCACAGGATCAATGTCCGCGATCGCCAGTGCCAGCCGTGAACAGTCTGCCTCCATTGCCGAGATTTCTGCAGCCGTCATGCAGATGGACGAAATGACCCAGCACAACGCTGCCCTCGTTGAACAAACGAACGCCGCAATCGAACAGACCGAGTCTCAGGCCCGACAACTGGATCAGATCGTCGACAAATTCAGACTGACAGCATCCGCGACGCCATCACACACAGCATCCGCTCGCACGCCCGCTAAACGTCCGACGGTTCGTGGAGGAAAGGCAATAGGACACGACTGGAGCGAGTTTTGATGCGCCTCGAGCTTGCCGCATATTCCGAGGCACTGCAGGTTCTGAAGCTCACTTTGGTCGAACTCAATGGGGAACTGGATCGGCTTGTGTCTGACCCATCGATCTCACCCGGCAAAGCTGAGTACATTGCAGACGCGCTCAATTCCATCGTTCAAGATGTAACGTTGCTGTTGAGCGAACCCGAAGTTATCCTTGTCGGTAGGCACTAGCCATCCTCGATGCGCCATCGCACGCATCCTGCGACCAGGGAAATGTAAACACTTGAAAGGCTGATAACGCGCGAATTCTTGCCTTGGCGCAGGAGCGGCAGGAGGTGAGCCGTGAGCGCAAAATGCCCTAGATAGTTGGCGCCGAACTGCAACTCGAACCCGTCCCTCGTCTCCTGACGCTGCGGCGGCACTGGGGCACGCGACAGACACCAGATGCCTCAGGATTGCGCCTGCGCTGGCAGGACCGGGCGCAGTTCTATCGCCCCGCCTAGACGTTGGAGCTGCGCCGCCGTCGGTGGCTCACACAGGTGCAAGCGTCTGCTTTTTGAACGTTATTGCCTAAAAGCTAACTGACAGGTGACGGCCCGAAATGGGTCATCGGCGCGCCTTCAGACATAATAGCGGCGTTCCGCCATGTTACCACCAGTAGCGGACGGACTGCCCGGGGCCCTGTCCTTGTCTTCCGCCCGGGATCGATTGACAGAACGAGCAAAACAAGGGGCGTTATCGGACATTTGCCCAAAGGCTCTGCCCGTTCAACAAGCCACGTGGGACGAGAACGATAGGCCTTGAGGAACACTTCCGACACCAGCGCGCTGCATGCCGAGCGTCGTCCGCGGGTTTGACGGCACTTGAGGTTTCAAGTGATCCGCTCGTCGCACAAAGATGCTATCTGGTGCTGCGGGTTACGTTTCCCCACCAAAGGCTGGCTCTCATGAGATTGGCAACCAGCTGTTTCGGAAATCTTGGTGTGAAAAGGCACCCCATTTGCACCGTTGGCGCGGCTTTTCTCGATGTCGCACGAGCCAACGCGGCTTTGAGCATGTGGACAGAAACTTGCGGTATCTTCGCAGAGTTCTAAGCAGCCCCCTTGACCATTTTAGCCGCCCGAGTTTGCAATATGTCTGATCTGAAATCGCAGTTCTGACGGTGTCTCTGGCCCGAAATGTATCGTGTGGTGGTGTGCGAGAAAATCCTCCGGACCAGCGGCGCTCGGTGATGCGCCCGTTTGAGGATTTCGGTCAAATCTCGGAAAATTGGACGACGCCACCTGAAGGCGATATCGGCTGCCGCGGCGGAAGAGATGGCTGATGTGTCCGAGGCGCACAAGCACTTCGCCAGGGTTCGCACTTGTCACAGGCTGGCGGTAGATGCCATCGACAAGCCCGACGCTCCTACCGTCTGCATCAACCTCGCAGAGACGCGCCGTCCAGTCGGCGCTCCTTCCTGTCGAGGAAACCCAGAGCGATACTTCTACGAGCCCTGTAACCTCCGTGTCTTCGGCCAGAGGTTCCGACGTGAAGGTCAGCACGTCGTCTCGTTTCTCCACGGACCGCTGATCCTTAGGGCCCGAGTTTCGCCCGAGCAACAATCCCGGCACAAAGTTCGCGCCACCCACTGTTGGAACTGGGTTCAGAGTGTCTGACAGATAGCTCAACTGCCCGCCGAGGTCGCCCAAATCTGGCTTGAGCGTTGTTCCATCGAGAAAAAACCGCTGCTGCACCGTATCTGGCAACGGCCAATCCTCGGCCGAGTGCCAAGAGTTGGAGCCCGAGCGGAAATAGCGAACCCGTGGGGTGTTCGGAGCTTCGCCCCGTCGCGCCGCATCGAAAAAGTCGAGCTGCACGTCCGACAGACCAGCGGTCGACGCTGAATATCCGTGCCATGCATCCCCTTGCCAATCCGATGGATTGCCATGCGACCAAGGACCGATCAGCAGCCGATCGGCAATGTCACCGGACCGTTGCCGCAGCGCCGTGAAAAGCTCCAACGCGCCTTCGAGGAAGAGATCATTCCAGCCAGCGCTCACCAATGCCGGCACCTTTGTCAGCGTTAGGGCGTCGAGGTGCTCGCGATCGGCTATTGAGGCCGCGGCATTCTCTGGATTGAACCAATCCGCGGCGTACGGGGCGAGGTTGATCAGAAGATCATCGAGAACAGGAAGACGCGCAAAGGCAGCACATGGGTCGTGCTGAAGCTCAGCGAGGAACGCTTTCTCGCGCTCAACTTCGGAGGGCTGCATATGGCCAATGCGGCGCTCGAGGTCTGTCGCGCCGAGTGACTCTATGATCCAAAGCAGCAGGAAGCCGAGTTCAATCGCGCCGCCACGATATGTCCAGGTATCGCCGTGGCGGCCCGTCGTCAGATGCGGGGAAATTGCGACGAGGCCCTCCGGATCGCCGGCGGCGGCAAGCACTTGCGTCGCCCCAACGTAAGATGCGCCGAACATGACCACCTGCCCGTTGCAAAACGCTTGGTCTCGCAGCCAGGCGATGGTGTCGGCCCCATCGTCTTTCTCATGGACAAAGGGCTCGAAATTCCCGTCGGCGCTGTAGCGTCCGCGCGTGTCCTGGATCACGATGGCATAGCCGCGCTTCAGCGCCGCCCGAAACTCCATCGCCGAAATATACTGGGTCCCAAACGCATCTTCCTTGCGATAGGGCGTGCGCTGCAGAAGGACCGGCCAAGGGCCCTCTCCGTCGGGCAGCCAGATATCGGCGCGCAGCACGCAGCCGTCGCGCATCGGTGTCTCGACGGCATCGAGGATCCGAAAGGCCCTGCTCGTGGTCATGGTCTCGTCCCGTTAAGCCCGGATGAAGCGTTGGCGGATCTGATCGAAGGACACTGCCAGGATAAGTAGCGTACCAGCCGCTACCTGTTGCCAGGTCGAGTTTATGTTCATCAGCGTCATGCCGTTGTTAAGGACGCCGACGATGAGCAACCCCAAGACAGTGCCGAACATGCTGCCGGTACCACCCTTTAGGGAAGTGCCACCCAGAATGATCGCCGTGACCACGGCCAGTTCGAGGCCGGTGCCTGTCGTGCCCGAGGTCGAGCCGAGCTGCGAGGCACTAACGAGACCGGTAATGGCCATGCAGACGCCCGAAATGACGAAGCCGAGGAACAGCGTTTTTTTGGTGCGAATGCCGACGAGGCGCGCGGCGTTCTCATTGGCACCAATGGCATAGATTGTGCGACCGAAGACGGTGCGTGAGAGCAGCACCGCGATGCCGACAGCGATGACGAGGAAAAGCACGGCCGAGAGTGGAATATCGAGGAATGGCCGCGCAATGGCCCAATCGAATCCAGTGATGCGCACACTGCTTGCCCCGCCGATGGAGAGGGTCAGCCCGCGGAAAATCGCGAGCGTCCCCAGCGTCGTGATCAGCGCATTGACTCCGACCACCGTCACCAGAAATCCGTTGAGCATGCCGATACCCACGCCCACGAGCACGGCAACGCCGACGGCTGGCATGATGCCCAGGCTCTGCGCGGCAATGGCAAACATCAGCGCCACAAAGGCAGTGCCGCTTCCCACCGACAAATCGAACTGACCGGCAATGAGGAGGATCGTGCCACCCGCGGCCAGAATGCCGGTGATCGAGAGCGCGGTGATGATGTTGACGATATTCGGCCAGGACAAGAAGTAAGGGGAATTGATCGTAAAGAAAACGATCTCGGCCAGAAGAAAGATCAGCAGGGCACCCCATTCGGGAGCTTTCATGCGGGCGCGAATTGTGGTCGCCGGGACGGCGCTGGTGGCTTGAAC
The DNA here is from genome assembly GCF_000970455.1 of Devosia soli. GTDB lineage: Bacteria > Pseudomonadota > Alphaproteobacteria > Rhizobiales > Devosiaceae > Devosia > Devosia soli. The sequence continues at coordinate 914,865 of NZ_LAJG01000014.1, forward strand.
GTTTTCAGGCATGAGCGCCCCCTCCGGCAGCTTCGGTCAGCCGCGCCGTTGAAATTTCGTTTTGCGGCAAATGGGCGACCATCTGCCCACGCACCATGACAATGGCCCTGGTGGCAGCTTCAGTGATGTCTTCGTAATCGGAGCTGGCGATGAGAATGCCATGCCCTTGCCGGGCCAGATCGCGCAGCACCTGGTAGATTTCCTGGCGTGCGCCGACATCGACCCCGCGCGTCGGTTCGACCAGCAACAAAAGTTTCGAACCAGCCTCGAGCCAGCGGCCAAGCAGCACTTTTTGCTGATTACCGCCGGAAAGCGTCGCGATCCGCTCGGCCCCATCGGGCCGCGAGCGCACTTTCAGCGTCTTGTGCCATCGGCCAAAGGCTGACGTTTCGATACGACGTGAGACGAACGCACCGCGTGCCAGTCTCCGCCAGCTCGGCGCCGCCAGGTTTTCAGCGACACTGCGTGGGCGCAAAAGTCCTTCGCTGGCCCGATCGGCTGGGAGAAAGCCAAAACCTTGGGCGATGGCTTCGCTCGGATGGCGGAATATCACTGGCTTGCCGTCGACAAGGATGTCGCCCGAGGCGTGAGGCACGGCACCAAAAATGGCGCCGGCCAATTCCGGCACGCCGGACCCAACCTTGCCATAGATGCCGACGATCTCGCCGGGTGCGACATCGACATCTATGTTAAAGAAACTGTCCGAGGTGAGCCCGCGCACTTCGACGAGCCTTGCGGCGCCGGTCTCGGCGTAGACATGATGGTCTTGATGCGAGGCGACCGCCCGGCCGACCATGGCCGTAACCACGGCCGTCTGATCAACCTCGGCCACCTTGGCATCGAGCGATACCCTGCCATCGCGTAACACGCAGACTCGGTCGGCAATGGCAAAAACCTCATCGAGACGATGGGTGATGTAGAGGATGGCAACGCCGCGCGATCTCATGCGCTCGATCAGCGCGAACAGCCGCTTGGTTTCCGCATCCGAGAGAGCTGCGGTCGGTTCGTCAAAAATCAGGCAGCGCGAGGCTCCCGCTGTGGCGCGGGCGATTTCAACGATCTGCCGCTCGCCTAACCGCAAGCTCGAAACGGGCGCATCGAGCTGCAGGTCCGCCCCGAGGGAGTCGAGCGCTCGCTGGGCAATGGACCTCATCGCGCCATAATCGACAAAGCCGAGCCGATTGGGCACAGCGCCAAGCGTAATATTCTCGGCCACGCTCAGCGTCGGCGCATCGGCTATTTCCTGTGCAATGAGCCGGATGCCAGCCTCGCGCGATTGCGCGACGGAGCGAAAGGAAATCGGTGCGCCATCAATTTCAATATTGCCCTCGTCGGCGTGGTGGTCGCCGGCAAGGATACGCACGAAAGTCGATTTGCCGGCACCGTTTTCCCCTAAGAGCGCCGTGACTGAGCCGGCGGGCAGATCAAGGTCCACCCCATGGAGGACCTTGACCGAGCCAAACGACTTTCTGATTCCACGAACGGAGAGAAAAGTCGGTGCACTCATGATTAGCAATTCGTTTCGGGATAGAGCTGCATCATGTTGTCCTTGGTGACGACTTCATGGGGCACCAGGATCTGCTTGGCGATCTCCTCGCCCTTCACTGCCTTGATCAGGTTCGGCAGGATGAGCTGGGCATATTTTTCGGGGAAGTAGGCGGCAGACGCGATGAAGTGCGGTGCCGTCCAGATCTGGCAATTGCCTGGATCAAAGTTCTGCACGCCAAGGTAGAGGTTTTCGGTGCGGTTCTGCGAACGGGCGGCGGCAAGTGCACCGGTCACCACGTCCTCATTGATGCCCACAACGATGATCTTCTGTGCGCCAGGAAGGGCAGTCAGCGTATCGGTCACCTGACGCTGGGCCGTATCGGCCTGACCGCCGGCACCGGTATCGATGACACGCAGGTTCTGCACTTCGCCACAGACCTGGGCAAAGCCTTCGCGCATGCCACCCATGCGCATGTCGTTGACGACACCAACGGCGAGCGATTCCAGCGACACCCAGGCATCATACTGGCAGTCGAAGTTTTCTTTGAAGTACTGGCCGATGGCATAGCCGACAATTTGACCGGCATAGGTATTGGCAGCGCCCACAAAGGCGGTCTGGCAGGGCTGTTGTTCGATATCGATGGCGATGACCGGAACCTGCGGCCCCTCGGCGCAGATGTTTGCGGCAGCCGCAGCATCAGCCTGGAAGGTCACGAGACCATCAACGTTCTGCGTGCGGAACTGGCGAGCACAATCGAGCGCTGCGGCAGCATCAAACTTGGAATCGCAGGTGACGAGATTGACACCAGCCGTTTCGGCGGCGGCAACCATGCCCTTCTGCAAGGCTTCGGTGAACGGCACACCGAGACCGAGCTGGGTGAAGCCGATGGTCAGCCCTTCCCCGCTGCCCGGTGCGATTTCTTCGAACTGCGCCACCTCCGGCGGCGGCGTGATGCCGGCGTCCTGGGCGATCACATTAGTGCTCGCCATGCCGATCACGCTCAGCATAACGGCCACCGGCCGTAGGCTCCTCAAAATAGTCATGTCTTTCTCCTCCTGTTGATCTTTTGCGGGTCAGACGACCTGCGTGAATTTGAGGCCAAGCAGCTTGGCCAATTTTTCGATGCGCCCGGCAATATGCCCCACGCCAACCGCGCAATGATGCGCCGGCCCGACGGCATTCCAGGCTTCAGTGAAGGCGCGCGCGCCATTGGCAAAGCGATAGCGGCTATTGGTATTGCCGATTTCAAGGATCGGTCCGGGCACGGATTCGCCTTCGGCCAGCAGCAGTTCGACCCGGCCTTCACGCTCGATGACCGAGAGCAGCGTCACCGGCCCGTGCCTCACCGACATTTCCACTGAAACGCCGCGCCCGACCTTACCATGATAGACTTCGAGCGGCCGCACCTTGGTTTTGCCCTGGGCGATCTTGGTATGGCCAGGGCCGTCATGGCCCATCAGGACCACGTCGTCGTCGAAGTCGATGGCATAGTATTCGGTAAACGAGCCCCCTACTCCAAAGGCATCCATGATCTTCATGGCCTGGGCATTCTTGATCTCATATTCGCCCGCCACCGGAACGCCCGATGCGGTCAGTAGCGAACAACCCAGAATGACCGAAGAGATGAGATCTTCGTGCTCGTGACCGGGCACCGACACGAAGAAATAGGCCATCGAGCCGAGATCATGCGCGGCTACCAGCTTGTGGAGCGCCGCCGAGGTCGATGCTGCGCGGCGCAGCTCCGCCGGATCGCAATCCGGCTGGATTTCGAATTCGCTTTCGATGCGGGCCAGCATCGCGTCAATCTCGGCGGGATCGAGGTTCTGCCGGACCTGGGCTAGCTCATCCATTTCGAGAAAATCGACCACGGTGCCGAAGGCCGCAGATTGCGCGGTCAAATCTGAATAGATGTCGAGCATGCCGCCATAATAGTGGCCCATGACGCCAAGGCGATTATGCGCCATGACATGGGCAACGCGCGCAGCTTCGATCCAGTCCTCGATTTCGGCATCGACATGCCCATCGCCTTCGAGGACGCCCGTCACCTGATGGGCGTCGATACCGGATCGATTGAAGACGTTGATGATCTCGGGAACGGGACAGGCCGCGCAATAGGCGAGCCATTCCCCGGTCATGCGCGTGCGGTTCTTCATGCGATTGAAGGCGACATAGTCAATGGCGCGCTCGGGCTGCAGATTGAGCACCACAACCGGGACACCAGCGCGCCGCACGACGGGCAGAACCGTGGACGACAGCGCATAGGTCGTTACATATAAAAAAAGCACTTCCACATCGGCCGACCGAAACTGGTGGCCCGCCTCGACCGCCTTTTGCGGCGTGTCGATAAGCCCCAGATTGACGATCTCGACGCCTGGCCGGGCAAGCTTGTCCGCGACCTTGCCAACATAGCCCTCAAGGCGTGCCTGCAGCCCCTCGAACTGCGGCCAATAGGCGTCGAGGCCGATGCCGAACAGGCCAACTTTGAGAGGGCGTTCCGAGGACCGGAGCGTCTCGCCAGATTGCATTATGCCTCTCCTCGATGCTTCGACATGAAGGCGAAGCGGCACTTTTTAGCGCTCTCATTCGAAAACTGATCTTGAAAAAGACATTAACACTCGATCTCAGCGCGAGAAGTAGCTACCACTTTCGGGAAATGATCTGTTCCATACGAAAACTGATCACATGAAAGAGACAGACTACTTTACCTATCTGCCTGATAGCGCCGTCTGCGAGGCGCTCGGCTGCACCGCATTTTCGACCGGATACACGCGGATTCCTCCTGGCTCTGTGTATCCCCCCGTGCGCCATCCCGATGACCATCATTTCATCTGGGAGAAGGGCCGCACCCTGCAGGCCTATCAGTTTGCGCTCATCAGCGAAGGGCGTGGCCAGCTGCAATCATCGCCTGACCCTACCAAGGTGCATGAAGTCAGTTCTGGCGATATCATTCTGATGTTTCCTGGGGTCTGGCATCGCTTTGGCCCGGATCCGGAAACTGGCTGGGTCGAAAGCTGGATCGAATGCCGCGGCCCGGCCTTCGACCGCGTCTTCACCATGGGCCTGATGCCGATCGAAGCCCCCGTTTGGCATGCTGGCAGCGAGGCCGAGGCGATCTTTTGCAGGGTGCACGAGCTGGCTCAGGAAGACGCTATCCTGCATCAACCGACGCTTTCTGTCCTCGGCTTGCATCTTTTGGCCCAGCTCTGCCAATCGCGCGGCATCGCCGAGCAAGGGCGCGTTCGCCTTGTCGAACAGGCCCGCCGCGCCTTGATGGAAACAAGCGGCGATGCGCCCGCACTCGAATCTATCGCCCGCGATCTCGGCCTTAGCTATTCGACACTTCGCCGTCTCTTCCGCGAGCACACCGGCATCTCGCTGAAACAGTACCAGACCGATGTCCGCATCCGCCGTGCATGCGAACTCCTGCGTAATTCCGACCGCTCGATCAAGGCGATCTCAGGCTATCTGGGTTACAGCTCGCCATTCCATTTTTCCGCGCAGTTCAGAAAATCCACCGGCCTAGCGCCGTCGGAATGGCGAGCAAGAAACCGCCCCGAGTCATATTAGCGACGGGTAGTGCGCCGTTCGAGTGAATTGGCGCACAAAAGGCACGAGATAAATGCCATTCAGGCCATATGAGACAAAGCGCCTTGCGGTCTTAGCGGCATTCCGCAATTACCCTGAAATGGACCGACAGCGTGCAGTAGAGATGACGGTCTTGATATCGAACCCAGTCCATCCCCTTGCCCTGATTATGCTGTTCGGAGCTATTGAGCCTAGCTTAGGCCTTTAGGGCAATACTTTGGGAAAATGCGCCCGTTCTCATTCATTAGAAGCAACTGACACACGGCCCTTTCTCGCCGGTCACAGCCTACACGCCAAAGTCGTGATTGATGTGAACGCCTTGGGCGTAGCAAGCGCGTATGGGGTCAACGCCGACGGTTGCACCGTTCCGGGCTGCTCCAAGAAGTTGGTCTGTCGACCAGCAGCGGCGATTTTCATTTGAAAGGCCAGCTGCCTTGAAAACATAGAGCAGCTCAATGGGAATCACACTTCCGCTCCTGCGATGCTCTTTATGAAGCGCAGGCCACGCTGATATTCAGTTACGCCGAAGTGCTCGAGCATCAGCGGCACATCGCGGCCAAGCTTATGAATTTCGGCAAGGTAAACGCGGTAGTCGAGATTGCCCTCACCCGGCGGCACTTCGTCGAGATGGAAGGAAATCGTGCCCGGTCCACCCTTCATCACGATATCCTTGGCGTGGCACGAAACCACCCATGGCCCCAAAAAGCGCAAAGGCCTCGCGGATCATGGCGCCGGTGTTGAAATAGAGCCGTGGCGTGATCACGAGGTTGGCAGCGTCAATATGGGCGCCGAACTCCGCGCGGTCGATCGCCTTCAAGAGCTTGAGATAGTTTTCCGGCGTGTCGGTCACGAGCCAGGGCACCATCTCGAGGGAGAATTTTGTGCGCTTTGGCTTTACCGCATCGATGA
>NZ_LAJG01000015.1 GCF_000970455.1 Devosia soli
TGCGGTCCATCATGCGATCGCCTGCCTGGTCGTGGTTCCAGTGCCAGCAGCCAAAAATGTCGATGCCTTTTCCGGTGATGCGGTTGACCGGCAAGGCGCCGCTCCAGGTGACGAAGGCCAGCCGCCCTCGGGCCCGCACCAGTTCCAGGACGACGGGTGGCGCGGCTTCATTATTGCTGGTCTCGACCGCCGCATCGGCGCCATAGCCGCCGGTCAGGGCGCGGATTTCTTCGACAATGTCGGGCGCGCGCGGGTCGAGAACATGCTCGGCCCCCAACGATCGCGCCAGTTCCGCCCGGAACGGATGCAGCTCCACCGCAATCACCTGCGCCCCGATCGTCCGCGCATTGACGATGGCCCCAAGCCCCACTGCCCCGCATCCCGACACGACTAGCGTGTCAGCCGGCGACAGCCGCATGCGCTCCATGGCCGTAAAACTCGGCCCCAGCGCACAAAGCGCCATGGCCGCATGATCGGTCTCGATATCGTCCGGCACTGGATAGAGCAGATAATCTGGCTTGATAAGATATTGCGCATAGCCACCAAGCCCGCAGCTCGACCCGGTTTCCGCCAAGAGATCACGCTGATCGGTGCAGTGGATATGTTCGCCCGAGAGACAGGCCGGGCATTTGCCACAGCCCCAATGCGGCATGGCGATCACCCGATCGCCGACCTTGAGCCGCGCCGACGCCGCCGCATCGACCACCACGCCAACCGCCTCATGTCCGAGTTCATGGCCAGGCTTGCCTGCCCGCCACGATTGCCACTCGGTGCACATTGGCCCGACCAGTATCTCGACCTTGACGACATCGCCCGCCGCCTGCGGATCCGGCCGCTCCGAAAGCTGTGCCTCGCGCACACCCGTAATTTCCACGCTTAGAATTTTCGCCTCCTCTCGAAAAATCAGAGCTGTCTTATCTAGTCGCCCCTTCCCGCCGTGCTGTCGCGCACGATCAGTTCGGGATCGATCATGGTCACACGCGGCTCTGGCAGCCCATCAGGCGCGGCGATCAATTGCAGCAGGCGCTCCACCGCCAGCTCCGTCACCATTTCGACTTCATATTTCACCGAGGAAATCGGTGTCGCCGCATGCTCGGCAAATTCGATATTGTCGAATCCCATGATCGCCACATCCTTGGGCACGCGCAGATTGTTCTTCTGCGTCCAACGCAGCGCACCGATGGCAAGGGAATCGTTGGAGGCAAAAATCGCTGTCGGCCGCACCGGCATGCTCATCAGCCGGTCCATGGCCCAAAAGCCTCGGATCACCGAATTGCCCTGCGGATCGGCCAGCAATTCAGGATCGACGTCCAGCCCCGCCTCCTTATGCGCCTGGTTATAGCCGTCGCGCTTTTCGAGATTCCCCTTGGGATTGGACGTATCGATGATGCCGATCCGGCTATGGCCAATATCGATCAGGTGCCGCACCGCCCGATAGGCGCCACGGCGCTCGTCGATGCAAACCGCGTCGATCCCCGCATCGGGATCGGCTACCAGCAGCACGACCGGATAACCGCGCTGGCGGAGCCTGCGAATATGTTCGAGCTCACGATGGCTGCGCGGATAGATCAGCATCCCATCGACCTGCCGCGAGCGGAACATTTCGATGACGCGCTTTTCCTCTTCGAGATCATTGTTCGAAGTCGCAAACAGCGTCGAATATCCGCGTTCGGACAGCACCGTCTCGACCGCCTGCGCCACCTGGGTCAGGGCGGGATTGGTAATATCGGTCAGCACCAGACCAATGGTCTTGGTTTCCCGACTGACCAGCGATTTGGCGACATGATTGGGCAGATAATTGAGCGCGTCTGCCGCTTCGCGAATGAGGATTTTGGTTTCTTCGGGGATGCGCGGGCTCTGGCGCAGGGCTAATGACACCGTATTGACCGAAAATCCCGTCTTGTCGGCGATGTCCTTCAGGCGGACGGTGGGTTTGCCCATGATTTCAACCTACCGAAACGCCAGAGGCGGGACCTTGGTCCCCCAATATGCGGATTCGCCAAGACGACACCAGAAAATCAAAATCATGGGCAAGAATAGACACGAGAGACGGCGCTAAACTAGACGCCTTCTGCGTGTAGACGCCGGATGGCCTGATATTGCAGGCAGTCCGGATGCATTTCCATCAGTTCGATGCGATTGCCATCGGGATCTTCGAGCCAGGCTTGACGATTGCCATCAAGACCCGCCTTGGGCTCGCTGAGAAGCGTAATCCCCGCCGCCTTGATACGATCGCAGGTGGCGTCGAGATCATCGATCGTCCAGCACATATGGGTCATGCCATTGGTGTGCCAGCTCGCCGGCGCGCGATCGTTCTCCGCCCCCGGGAAAACCTCGAGATATTGCTCGTCGGTTATGCGCAGATAAACGAGCCAGGTCTCGTCATTGTCACGCTTGAGGCGCAGCATTTCGGGAAAGCCGAGCTTGTTGACGTAGTAGTCGAGCGATTTTTCAAGGTCGATCACGTTAATCGCGATGTGTCCGAGACTGGTAATGCCCTTCATGTTTCCTCCCGCCGGCATTGCGGCAATGACTGTTTCCTTCCGCAAGCGACAGGCATGCGGAGCACTCTTGCACGACGGCAGAGCGATTTAGTAGTAACGATAATACGATTAGCTAAATCCGACGACGCGACGCTGTCAATCCCATTCAGGACCCCAATCCGGATCGATGACCCGCTGAGCACGATCCACACTCTCGATGGTGCGAATATCCTCGTCGCTCAGCGTGAGCCTCGTCGCCTTAAAATTGCTGCGAATGCGCTCCGCCTTGCCCGAGGTGGGAATGGCGATATAGCCCTTGGTAAACTCGAACGCCAAAGCCACCTGCTCCGGCGTCGCCCCATGACGCGCTGCGATCTCGGCGATTTCCGGCACTTCGCCGAGAATGCCCCGCGCGATTGGCAGGTAGCAGGTCACCGAAATACCAGCGTCTTTACAATAGTTTGCGAGTCTTTTGTTTTGCAGGAGTGGATTGAGCTCGAACTGATTGTTGGCAATCGGCACATCACCCAGGATTGCCTGTGCCTCCTTGAGCATCGCGATCGTGAAGTTCGAAACGCCAACGAGCCGGGTCAGCCCCAGCGCATGCGCCTCACCCAGCTGCTCGATATAGACCGGCAACGGCACTTCGTTGTTCGGCGATGGCCAGTGGATCAGCGTCAGGTCCAACTGCTCCAATCCGAGGGTCTCGCAGCTCTCTCGCAGCGACGGCACCAGCGCGCCCTTGCCAAAGTTGCTGGTCTTGATCTTGGTTGTCACGAACACTTCCGAGCGCGGAAGCCCCGATCGCCGCACCGCCTCGCCCACCTGCGCCTCGGTGCCGTAATCTTGCGCCGTATCGAGATGTCGATAACCGGTCTCTAGCGCAACCAGCATAGCCTCCACGCCGGCCTCGCCATTCCTACCATATGTCCCGAATCCCATAGCCGGGATACCGTATTGATTTTGCATGTTTTTCCCCTCCTGCCGTCTCGTAACGATACGCGCTGCCGCCGCATACCCCAATCACATCCCGCACTTTGAGCGCGAAAAGACTATTGACGAAATGTTTCCACTGATCCTAGTTTAACGATAATACTGCTTGCAAGAGCTGACGCGTCGACAGAGCGGAACAATCCGCCGCGGCGTTCAAGGGAGGACGAGCATGACCTTTCGGTGGAGCCGATGGTCACCCCAACTGGCATTGGTGCCGGCTGGCCTGGTGACACTGGTTGCCTTTATTGGCGCCATTCTGTGGACGGTCTACCTATCGCTGACGCGCAGCCGCCGCCTGCCGGAATATGAGATCGACTGGTCCGAATGGGGCCGCCAGTACGAGCGGCTGTTCAAGGACAGCGCCTGGCAGATTTCGCTGCAGAACCTCATCGTTCTCGGGCTCGGCAGCGCCCTCGCCATCGTCTTCGGCTTTATCCTTGCCGCCATGATCGACCGCGAAAAGCGCGGCGAGAGCATCTTCCGTACCGTATTCCTCTATCCCCTTGCCATTTCGTTGATCGTCACTGGCGCCGCCTGGCGCTGGATGTTCAATCCCGAACTGGGCGTCGAGCATTTCATCCATTCCATCGGCCTCACCTGGGTCAATGCGAGCTGGCTCGCCCGTCCAGAAACCGCGATGTATGGCGTCATCCTCGCCTCAGTCTGGCAAAGTGCTGGCTTCTATATGGCCCTGATGCTGGCCGGTCTCAAATCCATCAATTCCGAGATCTGGAGCGCTGCGCGGCTCGATGGCGTCGGTCTCTTCCGGCTCTATACCGAGATCATCATCCCGATGATGAAGTTCACCTTTGTCACCTGCGCCATCCTGCTCTCGCTCGGCGTTATCAAGGCCTATGACGTGATCGTCGCCATGACCAATGGCGGCCCGGGCCAATCGACCTATGTGCCCGCCTATTTCACGATCCAGGCCCTCTCGGCCAAGGGCAATCTTGGCTTTGCCTCCGCCGCCGCCGTCGTCATGCTGCTGATCACCGCCGTCATTTTCCTGCCGCTCGTCCTCCTCACCGCCTGGCAGCAGCGCCGCTCGGGAGCCCGCACATGACCCATCTTTCCATCGCCCAAAAGGCCCTTGGCGCCGAAGTCGCCGTCCGCAGCGCACCCTATTTTCCGCGCAAGAAGAAGGCCATCACCGGCCGCTCGATCGCCGTCATCGTGTTTCTCTCTATTTGCGCCCTGTTCTTCTGCGTGCCGCTTTATGTCGTGATCACCACGTCCTTCAAGACCATGGAGCAGATCCGCGAAGGCGCCATGTTCGCGCTGCCCAATGTCTGGACGCTCGAAGCCTGGGACCACGCCTGGAACTCGGCCTGCTCCGGCACCCGCTGCGAGGGCCTCAAGGTCGGGTTCTGGAATTCGGTCTATATCCTCATTCCCTCCCTGATCCTCTCTATCGGTCTGTCCATCATCACTGGCTATGCCCTGGCGCTGTGGAACGTCAAATGGGCCGGCCCCTTCCTCTTCGTCCTTTTCATCTGCGCCTTCGTGCCCTTCCAGATCATCATGTTCCCGCTGATCTCGATGACGGCCGCCATGAAGGTCTATGGCAGCATCTGGGGCGTCGCCATCATCCACGCGATCCTCGCCATGCCGGTGCTGACGCTGATCTTCCGCAATTACTACAAGGATATTCCGCAGGAGATCATGAGCGCTGCGGTGATGGATAGCGGCTCGTTCTGGAAGATTTTCTTCGAGATCATCCTGCCGATGAGCGGCAATATCCTGATTGTTGTCCTGATCCTCCAGATCACCTCCATCTGGAACGACTATCTGATCGGGGTGACCTTCGGCGGCCTCGGCGGCCAGCCTATGACGGTGAACCTCGCGAACCTCATCACCATCTCGACCGGCACCGTTCGCTACAACGACAACATGGCCGCCGCTCTTCTCACCGCCATCCCCCCGCTCGTCATCTATTTCTTCGTCGGCAAGCTCTTCGTCCAGGGCATCACCGCCGGCGCCATCAAGGGTTGACCCGAATGCCCCGCGTAAGCTTCGAGCACATCACCAAGACCTATGGCACCCTGACGGTTCTCGACGACCTCAATCTGGCGATCGACGACGGCGATTTCCTGGTCCTCCTCGGCCCCTCGGGCTGCGGCAAGACCACACTGCTCAATCTTCTTGCCGGTCTCCTCGACGTCACCGATGGCCGCATCATGATCGGGGATCGCGATGTCACCGATCTCGATCCCAAAGATCGCGGCCTCGCCATGGTGTTCCAGAGCTACGCGCTCTACCCGACGAAAACCGTGCACGGAAACCTCAAGTTCGGCCTCTCCGCCAGCAAGCTGCCGCGCGAGGAAATCGAAAAACGCATCGCCTGGGCCGCAAAACTCCTGCAGATCGAGCCGCTCCTCAACCGCAAGCCCGGCCAGCTCTCCGGTGGCCAGCGCCAGCGTGTCGCCATCGGCCGGGCTCTGGTGAAAAATGTCGGCGTCTTCCTCTTCGACGAACCGCTATCCAATCTCGACGCCAAGCTGCGCACCGAGATGCGGCTCGAAATCAAGAAGCTGCACGACCAGCTCAAGTCGACCGTCGTCTATGTCACCCACGACCAGATCGAAGCCATGACCATGGCCACCAAGATCGCCGTGATGAATGGCGGCGTCATCCAGCAGTTCGGCACGCCCGACGAGATCTACGAGCGCCCCTCCAATCTCTTCGTCGCCGGCTTCATCGGCTCCCCGGCCATGAACCTGCGCAAGGCAAAACTCAGCGTTGCGGCAGGAAAGATCGAAGCGGTCTTCACCTCCGGCGTCCGCCTCGATGTTTCGGACTATCCTTTTGCCCATCCGCCCCTCGATGGAGCTGAGGTCATCGCCGGCCTTCGGCCCGAGCATTTCACCCTCGCAGCCACCGGCCCGGTCGCTGCGACCTTTGACGTGCCCGTCCAGTATGCCGAGCGCACTGGTCCGGACGCCTCAGCCTATTTCCGTTTCGAAGACGACCTTCTTGCCCTGCGCGTCGAGCCCGATGCCGCCGCGCGGCTCAATCCCGGCCAGTCGATGGCCGTGAGTTATATCAAGGGCAAGGCCAACCTGTTCGACGCCCGAACCGGGCAGCGAATGTAGCTGAAACACTCAGGGAGAGAGAACGATGTCTATCAAGCGATTTGCCGGCATTGCCGCCGGCCTTATGCTCAGCACCGCTTCGTTCGGTGCCATGGCGACTGACCTGGTCATCTACCATAGCTGGTCCGCTCCGCCCGAAATCGCCGCCCTCAACGTCATCAAAGGGGAGCTCGAAGCCAAGGGTCACACCTGGACCGATATCGCTATTCCCCACGATACCGGCTCCAACGTCAATCTGATGAGCCTGATCACCGGCGGGCAGCCCCCCAATGTCTTCATGGAATCCAATCCCGGCGTTTATCGCGACATCGCCGGTATGGGCCTCGGCTTCCCGCTAACCCAGTGGTTCAACGACAACGCCATCGTCGACAAACTGCCGGCCGCCGTTGCCGCCTCCATCTCGGTCGATGGCGAAATCGTCAAGGTGCCGCAGGCGCTCCATATCGACGGCATGCTCTACTATAACATGGAAGTCGCCAAGGCCGCCGGCGTTGACCCCGCCGCCTGGGATTCGACGGACGCCATGTTCGCCGATTTCCAGAAGATCCGCGATGCGGGCTATGCGCCGCTTGCCGTCGGCAGCCAACCCTTTCAGGTCGGCTATCTGACACATGCGCTCGTCGCTGCCGTCGCCGGCCCCGATGTTTACAAGAAGATCTATGGCGAAGAGGTCGATCCGACCGCGCTCGACGATCCCAACTTTGCCAAGGCGCTCGAAACGCTTCGCCTCTTTGCCAATGAAGCGGGTCCTGAAGCGCAGAACCGCCCCTGGAACGAGACCACCAACGAGGTCATCACCGGCAAGGCGCTGATGCAGATCCATGGCGACTGGATGAAGGGCGAGTGGCTTGGCGCAGGTAAGGTCGCCGGGACCGATTTCGGCTGCATCGAAATCCCAGGTGCTCAGGCCGTGGTTGTGACCGTCGACGCCTGGGGTCTTCTTGGTGGCCAGGCTGAAGATGTGCAGAATGCCGAGCTCGACTTTGCCTCGGTTGTCCTCGATCCGGAATCACAGGCCAAGTTCGCCGCCGCCAAGGGTTCCACCCCGGTCCGTCTCGACGCCCCGGCTGAAAGCCTCGACGCCTGCTCGACAGAGGTGCTGCGCATCCTCGAAGACCCGGCTCAGCAGGTCCAAAATCCGCATAACACGGCCGATGCCGACTGGCAGGATTCGATCTGGAACGTCGTCTTCAACTTCTGGAGCGACTCCAGCATGACCGTCGAAGACGCCATCGCCGAGATGAAGGACAATTACGACACCATCCTCGGCTGACACCTCCCTCCCAGCGCCGGCCGGTGGCCTACGGGCCGCCCGCCTCCTCCAAAAACTTAGAACGGACAGCCAAATGGACAAGCGCCTGCTTGATGAAGACGAAGTGATGCAGATCTGCTTCGTCACCGACGATGTCGACAAATCCGCGCAATGGTTCGCTGACCTCACTGGCAAGCCCATGCCCTCGCTGGGCAAGGCGGCGGAACCGGAGGAAGCCAAGGCGATCTACAACGGCATGCCCGCTTCGGTCGGCTGCAAGATCCGCATGTTCAAGTTCGGCAATATCGACGTGGAATTTTTGGAGCCCGGCCCCGAAAAAAGCGCCTGGCGCGACCTCCTCGAAGAAAAGGGCCCCGGCTGCCACCATATCGCCTTTCGAACCCGCAACCTGACCAAGCGCCACGCCTATCTTGAATTGAAGGGCCACAAGCTGCTGCAGCGCGGCGAATTCGACGGCTCCCACGGGCGCTACGCCTATTACGACACGGTCAAAAACCTCGGCGTGATGGTGGAGCTCCTCGAGTTCGACAAGGACAAGGAAGCGCAGCCGTAAGGCCCTAACCTTCCCTATTTCTCGGTGTCATCCCCGCGAAAGCGGGGACCTCCGTTGAACAGGGGTTCCCGCTTTCGCGGGAATGACACCGTCAGAAAAAAACGTCCTCGGGCGCCCGACTGCAGCATGCCCGGATATTGCCGAACCGCCTCAACGAGGAGAGGAAAGCCATGCCCTACCCAATCGCCTACCAGCTCTACTCCTCCCGCAATTTCCCCCCGCTCGTCGATCAACTCCCCATCCTCAAGTCCATGGGCTACGACGCGATCGAACCCTGGCTCCCCGCCTACGAAACCGACCCCAAAGCCTTCCGCCGCGCCCTCGACGATGCCGGCTTGAAATGCTTCGGCTTCCACATGCCGCTTGGCGGACTGGTCGGTGAGCCCCAGCGCTTCATCGAGATCGCCCAAACCCTCGGCGCTACCTACCTGATCCCGCCCTATGTCACGCCAGACGAGCGCCAGCCTACCGCCGCCTATTGGCGCGGGCTTGGCGAAAAGCTCGCAACAGGCGCCGAAGCCGCCCAAAAACACGGCCTCGCCGTCGCCTGGCATAACCACGATTTCGAGTTCATCCCCTTTTCCGATGGCACGCGCCCGATCGATCACATCTTCGAAGCCGGTGGCGACGCAGTAAAATTCGAGATCGACTGCGGCTGGATCGTCCGCGCCGGTGCCGATCCCGCCGCCGAACTCCGCCGCTTCGCGGATCGCATCGTCGCCATTCAAACCAAAGATACGGCGCCCATCGGCACCAAGGAAGACGATGGCTGGACCGCTACCGGTGACGGCATCATCGATTGGGCTGCCATCGTGCCGCTTTTCCGCGAAACCAAAGCCGACCATATCGTCACCGAACACGACAATCCCGGCGATTGGCAGCTTTTCGCCCGCCGCTCCATCGAACACCTGAAAGCCTTGGGGCTCTGACCGTGACCCCGACGCTCGAAAGCCTTGCCGAAGAACAACAGGCGATAGCGCTCCGTCGCTTCGACTATGCCACCGCCTGGCAACTCGGTGCCCTGATGCAGGCCGAGGCCGCAGCGCAGCACCTGCCGGTTGCTATCGAAGTCACCCATGGCGAAACCGTCGTCTTCTTCAGCCTCCTGCCCGGCGCCACGCCGGACAACCCCGATTGGACCCGCCGCAAGCGCAATGTCGCGCTCCGCTTCCACCAAAGTTCGCTTCACATGCGGCTCCTTTGTGAAAAGCACGGCTGGGAGTTCGCGCAGCGCTTCCGGCTCCCGCCGGACGATTACGCGGCAAGCGGCGGTGGTGTACCACTCATTGTGGAGGGAACCGGCGTCGTCGGCGCGGCTTCTGTCAGCGGCCTTCCCGATGTCGAAGACCACGCCCTTGTCGCCAAGGCCTTGCGCCAGATCAGGATCACACAGGGAGCATAATGATGGAAACTGAACTCCACTGGTCAAAGCCGAAAGGTTTTGTACCCAATTCCCGCTTTCCGCTCCTCGTACACCGCGGCGCCGTTCCCAGCGGCGGCGAAGACGCCTTGATCGCGCGCTTCCGCGAAAATGGCTGGCTCAACAACTGGCGCTATCCCGGCGTCTATACCTATGCCCATTTTCATTCGACGACGCACGAGTGCCTCGGCTGCGCCCGCGGCTGGATGGATGTTGTCCTTTTCGGTGATGGCGGGGTGCGCGTCCGTGTCGAAGCCGGTGACGTCATCGTCCTGCCCGCTGGCGTCTCGCACATCATGGTCGGCCATTCGGACGACGTCATGATGGTCGGCGGTTATCCCGATGGCCGCGACTGGGACAATATCGAGGAGGCCCGGCTCGACGACGCCAGCTTCCGCGCCGCTGCCAAGCGCATCATGATGCTGCCGATCCCGAGCCGCGATCCCGCGACCGGCAATGCCATGCGGGAGTGGATCGACGCACCGTCCTCGGTCGATGCCGACCTCAACGACTTCCGCGACAACCTCGATCGCTGATTGACCAATCCATGAGCTTCACCTTCCCGCGCCGTGGTCGCACGCTTTGCGCTGGCCAAAAAGCCGTCCTCGAAGTCATCGACCTTTATGGCGACCGCCGCACGGTCTTTACCGCCGACGAGGTGATCGAGGCACCCAACTGGTCGCCCGACGGCCAATGGCTCGTCTTCAATGCCGGCGGTCATCTCTTCCGCATCAGCCCCGAGGGCGGCACGCCCGCGCATATCCCCACCCCTGGTCTTGACGACCTCAACAACGATCACGTCCTCGCCCCCGACGGGTCGACCATCTATGTCAGTTCAGATGACGGCCACCTCTACGCCGTGCCCTTCGAAGGGGGTGAACCGCGCCGCATCTCTAACGACCATCCGACACCGCACCACTATTATTTGCACGGCATCTCGCCCGAGGGCGAAACTCTAAGCTATGTCGCGGTTGAGGCGCCTCACGGGCAACGGAATGTTAACGTTTTTACCATCCCTGCCGCGGGTGGACCCGACACACGGCTGACCGATTTGACCGTTCCCAATGACGGCCCGGAATATTCCCCGGATGGTCGCTGGATCTATTTCAACTCAGAACTTTCAGCCAAAAAGCCCGGCCATGCACAGATTTTCCGCATGCAGCCGGACGGCACGGGCATTGAACAATTGACCTTCGACACTCGCGTCAACTGGTTCCCCCACATCTCTCCCGATGGCCGTCGGGTCGCCTATCTCAGTTACCCCGAAGACACGATCGGCCACCCGCCAGACAAGCACGTTCTTCTTCGCCTGATGACGCTCAATGGCACTGAACAGACTGATGTTGCTGCCTTTTTCGGCGGACAGGGGACGATCAACGTTAATTCCTGGGCCCCTGACAGCAAAAGATTGGCTTTCGTTTCATACCCGCTCGATCATTAGTCTGGTCTGGGTATAGCAACAAATCCCGAAACCGGATTTTTGACCAATCCATGTAATCAAGCAGTCTTTCTGACAAAAATAGTGCATGGTTTTTTTGGCAGCAGATGTCAGATTTGCGGCATTACCGAGCTAATTCTCAACGTCCGAATTGCGGGCAGAAGTTGCCTTCGGGTTCTCTTTTGCTGAACGGCAGCTTTCGCAGTTCTCAATCCTAAACCGGATTGACCGCCAAGACACCGAACCCGTTGTCGTCGCTCGGCAGCCGCAGTTCGAAATCGACGGCGGGGGTTGGAGCGGGCTATCTGCCTCGTCCTTATCCTCGTCTGGAATGGAAGGATGGCACGAGCGATACGGGGCGTTATCAGACATTTCCGTGCCGCTAGTGTCGACGGACGCCCCACCAGTTTCAACCTCTATTTGCACTATTTGGCATATCCACCCATGCCCCTGTGATCATCGGATGGATCAAACGCGATGGGTCGGAAAGAGTGCGTGAGCTTGTTCGGTGCCGAAGTGCCAGGCAGAGCGACCAGTCCAAAGGTCTTGCACTCTCTGAGTTTTCGATGAACGCCATGATGTTTGCAGAGAGAACCGCTTCGTCCTTGGTGCCATCAAGGATAGTGAGGCATCCTCAAGCCCGAGATGTTGAAGAAGGTCGACCGAACTTCGTTCCATCCTGAGGTTCTCCATCACCCAGGGGAAGCATTGAGCTTTGGCTCCAGCCATGAAGTTGGGCTACATAGTCAGCCGGCAATCTATGCATGGATGCGCCGTCCAGAAGGTGCCTTAAATAGGCAGCGTTGGGGCGGAATGCGCCATCCTGGGCCACAGCAATATAGATCTGCGCCAGGGACGGCCGGCCGTTAACGAACACCTCGATCTCGACCCGGTTGTAGCTATTGAGCTCTGCAGCCCGCCCTGCGACGAAATCCTCGTAGGCGTCGAGCCGGGCGATATTGTCCGCCGAAAGCCTATAAACCACGCCGAGCGTTTTCCAGCCCGGTCGCGGCGTGACGGAGGCAACGCCGCAATCGCGACTGATCGAATGCCGCGGAAAGCAGAGCATATGGTCCGCCAAAACTCCGATCCCAACAACCTCCGCCCCAGGGCAGCGGACCTGCATTTGCGCGACGTCCATGTTGGACCCGTAAGCGAAATAATGAGCGTGCTGCGTCATCGTTTTGGCACCTCGGCGACGAACTCCGCATAAGAGCCGGAGGTCGCCAGCCCCAGCAGATGATCAAGCGCCGCCAATGGTTCGTCAGCCGTATCGATCCTTAGGTCAAGATCGAGGTAGGCCTGGCTCCCTTGCACAAGCAGGGCGGACGAACCTACGCCGCGGCTGTCGCCGCCCGCAGCTGCACCCGCAACAAGCGCGGCGAGCAATGCGCGCCCCAGATTTCCCTCTGCCGCGCGAAATGCTGCCATCATGTTCTCGATCACGGCGCGACCGGCCAGCATATTGCCGGCCACCGCGACATTGGTGTCCAGCAAATGCCCCGCAAACCCGGTGCAGTCCGGCCCAGTCCACCCCGCCGTCCGCCCTGCCGCGTCGACCAACACCATCTGCCGCCGATCGGCTTCTGCGTCCTTTGCAAGCGCCGCCGCCAGCGCCGCTTCGGCCGGTTGTTGATCGATGAGTGTCAGCGCATCGATCGCGAGGTAGGGATTGGTCATCGCCTGCGTCGCGGCCGCGCCGATGCCGCCGCGCACATGGGGCACCAGCGCACCCACCATCGGACCGGCCGTCGCCGTGGCCACCCCAAACGCGCCGCTGACCGGATCACGCGCAACGATGGAAAATGTCATTCGGTCATCCTCGCAGGCAAAGAAGATTTATCATCATAAATTGACATGGTGCGAATTTATGCTGATAAATTGACCATGCTCTGCTGAATAGCGCAACCGCACGGCAAGGGCGAGGGAACGCAAGGAGAGATTTTCACTATGATCCGCACATGGAAAGGCGTCGCGGCGCTGCTTTTGGCCGCCACTTCGCTCAGCTTTGTTTCGCCGGCATTCGCCCAGACGCCACCCAACGTCCTCGTAGTCGGCCAGATCGCCGAGCCATCATCGCTCGATCCGCATGTCTCGACCGCAGCCAACGATTTCCGCATCGCCGTCAACATCTATGATGGCCTTGTGCGCAACACGCCCGGCACGCTCGAAATCGAACCGGCGCTCGCCACCGACTGGACCATTTCCGACGATGGGCTCGAATATACTTTCAACCTCCGCGAAGGCGTGACCTTCCATGACGGCACCCCGTTCAATGCCGAAGCGGTCAAGTTCAATTTCGATCGCATGCTGAAGGAAGACCACCCCTTCGCCTCGACCGGTCCCTTCCCGCTCGCGTTCTTCTTCTCCTCGGTCAAAGACGTTGCGGTAGTGGATGACCTGACGGTCAAATTCACCCTCAACGAACCCTTTGCCCCGTTCATGAGCAACCTGGCCTCGCCCACTGGCCTCATCGTCTCGCCCGCGGCGGTCGAGCAATATGGCGCCGATTACGGTCGCCATCCGGTCGGCACCGGCCCCTTCAAGTTCGAGGAATGGCAGTCCAATACCAGCGTCGTCGCCTCGCGCAATGATGCCTATTGGGATGGTGCGCCTTCGCTCGAAGCCGTCATCTTCCGGCCGATTACCGACGCCAATACCCGCGTAGCCGAAATGCTCTCGGGCGGCATCGATGTGCTGCTCGAAACCCCGCCCGACAATGTCGCCCAGTTCCGCGACGACGCTAATTATCAGGTCGTGGAAGCCGTCGGCCCCCATGTCTGGTACGTCATGCTCAATGCCAAGGACGGCCCCTTTGCCGACAAGCGCGTGCGCCAGGCGGTGAACTACGCCGTCAATAAGGAAAGTCTCGTCAACGACGTCCTCCAGGGCACGGCCGACGTGTCCGCCGGCCCGATCCCGCCTGCCTTCAACTGGGCCTATAACGAAGATGTCGCGCCCTATCCCTATGATCCGGCAAAGGCCAAGGAACTCCTTGCCGAAGCCGGGGCGGAAGGGGCAAAGCTGACCTTCCTCGTCACGGAAGGCGGCTCGGGCATGCTCGATCCCGTCCCCATGGGCACCGCGATCCAGGCCGATCTCGCCGCTGTGGGGCTTGATGTCGAGATCAAGACCTATGAGTGGAACACGTTCCTTTCGGAAGTGAATCCCGGTCTCGAGGGCAAGGGCGACATGGCCGAAATGGCTTGGATGACCTCGGACCCCGACACCCTGCCGTTTCTCACCCTGCGCAGTGCTGCCTTCCCGGCAGAAGGGGGATTCAATTCGTCCTATTATTCCAACCCGGAAGTCGACGCCCTCCTCGACAAGGCGCGTCTCTCGACCGATCCGGCCGAGCGCGGCGAACTTTATAAGCAAGTCCAGGCCATCACCCACGACGATGCCCCCTGGCTCTTCGTCGCCAACTGGAAGCAAAACGCCGTCGTCACCAGCGCCGTCGGCGATTTCGAACTGCAACCGGACTTTTCTTTGGTTTTGCGTGATGTGACCAAGCAGTAGGTCCCCCCACCCAACCTCCCCCTCAATAGGGGGAGGAGCCTCCCGGTGGCTCACCAGCCCCGACGCAAACTCGATCCGTCCCTCCCCCTACCAGGGGGAGGCTAGGTGGGGGTACCCTCCACCCCCGCTCCGGAGGACCACCCATGACCGCCTATATCGGCAAACGCCTCCTCGCCGCGATCCCCGTCATCATCGGCCTCTCCGTCATCGTCTTCCTCGTGATGAAGCTGATCCCCGGCGATCCCGCGCAGGCCCTCCTCGGCTCCTACGCGACGCCCGACAATGTCGCCCGCATCAATCGCGCCCTCGGGCTCGATCGCTCCTGGCCCGAGCAATATGTCATCTGGATCGGCAATCTCCTTCAGGGCGATTTCGGCCGCTCTTACATTCTCAATCGCCCGGTCCTCGATGAAGTGCTCGAGCGTTTTGGCGCGACGCTCATTCTGGCCGGCGCGTCCCTCGTCATCTGCTCGGTGCTCGGAATTCTCGCCGGCATCGTCTCGGCCGTGCGCCAGTTCGGCTGGACCGACCGGATCGTCACCTTCTTCGTCCTCATCGGCATTTCTATGCCGGCCTTCTTCCTCGGCCTCGTCTTCATTCTGTTCTTCGCCGTTCAATGGCGCCTGCTCCCTGCTTCCGGCATGTATGCTGTCTATGGCGGCGGTGACCTCCCCGACCTTCTGCGCCACCTGATCCTGCCTGCCTCGACCCTTGCCATTGTCGCCACTGGCGTCGTCGCCCGCCTCACCCGGGCCGCCATGCTCGAAGTGCTGCGTCAGGATTTCATTCGCACCGCCCGCGCCAAGGGCCTCAGCGAAAACAAAGTCATCTACCGCCACGCCTTCCGCGCCGCGCTCGTCTCCATCATTCCGGTGCTCGGCATTCAGGCCGGCTTCGTGCTCGGCGGCGCGCTCTATATCGAAACCGTGTTCCAGTGGCCGGGCCTCGGACAAATGCTCGTCAAAGCCGTCTCCACCCGCGACCTGCTCCTCGTCCAGGGCGGCGTCCTCGTTGCCGCCACGGTCTATGTTCTCGTCAACCTTCTGGCCGACGTTGCTCAGGCCCTGCTCGATCCAAGGCTCAAGGCATGACCGACCTCACCGCTCCAGTTTCCGCGCCCGCCCGCAAGCGCCGCAGCAATCTCCAATTGCTGATGGCCAATCGCCTCGCGGCGGCAGGTCTCTTCATCTTCGGCTTCATCGTCATCCTGGCGCTGCTCGCGCCGATCCTGCCGATCCCGAACCCAGACATTACCGATCAGCCCAATCGGCTCCTGCCGCCGCTGAGCGAAGGCCATCTCCTCGGCACAGATCACCTCGGCCGCGACATTCTTTCGCGTCTCATCTGGGGCACCCAGGTGTCCCTCCTGGTCGGCGTCAGCGCCACCGCCCTCGCGGCTTTCTTCGGCTCCCTCATCGGCCTCGTCGCCGGCTATGTCCGCGGCGCCACCGACAGCATTCTCATGCGCTTCGTGGATATGCTGATGGCCTTTCCCTATATTCTTCTCGCCATCGCCATTGTCGCCGCGCTCGGCCCCGGCCTTCTCAATGCGCTCTACGCTATCGCGCTCGTCAATATCCCCTTCTTTGCCCGAAATATCCGCGGCGTCACCGTCTCGATCCGCAATCGCGAATTCGTCGATGCCGCGCGCCTCTCGGGCAAGAGCCACGCGGCCGTCCTCTTTACCGAGGTCCTGCCCAATGTCCTCCCGGTCATCGTCATCACCATGTCGACCACCGTCGGCTGGATGATCCTTGAAACCGCAGGCCTCTCCTTCCTTGGCCTCGGCGCCCAACCGCCCACCTCCGATCTCGGCTCAATGCTCGGGCAGGCGCGCGCGCAGCTGTTCACCGCCCCCCACGCCTCGATCATTCCGGGCGTGATGATCTTTCTTCTCGTGATGAGCATCAACCTCCTCGGCGACGGTGTCCGCGACGTACTCGACCCGCGCCTCCGCTCCGGCACTCTGGGCCGCCCCATGCCAGTCACCAAGATCAAGCGCGAGACCAAGCCTGCCTCGACCATCGAGGACGCCCCTGCCCTCTTCGTCGAAAACCTCTCGACCGGCTTCGATACCGGTGGCTCGATCACGCCCGCCGTAAACGAAATCAGCTTCCGCCTCGACAAAGGCGAATGCCTTGGGCTGATCGGAGAAAGCGGATCTGGAAAGTCCGTCACCGCACTCTCGTTGATGGGCCTCGTCGCGTCCCCGCCCGGCATCATTACCAATGGCGGCGTCTATATCCAGGGCCAGGACGTGCTTTCCCTGCGCGAGCAAGACCTCATCGCCCTCCGCGGCGCCCGCGTCGCCTATGTCTTTCAGGACCCGCTGACGACCCTCCATCCGCTCTTCTCGGTGGCTGACCAGATTGCCGAAGCGGTCCTTGCGCATAATCCCATCGGCAAGCGCGCAGCTCGTCAACGCGCCGTCGAGTTGATGGAAACTGTCGGCATCCGGGATGCGTCTGGTCGCGCCAGCGCCTATCCGCACGAACTCTCCGGCGGACAGCGCCAGCGCATCGGCATCGCCATGGCACTCGCCAATGATCCCGACATCATCATCGCCGACGAGCCGACCACAGCGCTCGATGTCACCGTACAGGCCCGTATTCTCGAACTGCTGCAAAAGTTGCGCCGCGAGCGCGGTCTCGCCCTCCTTCTCATCACCCACGATTTCGGCGTCGTGGCTCAGGTCTGCGATCGTGTCGCAGTGATGAAAAATGGCGAAATCGTCGAACAGGGCGAAACGCAAACTATCCTACGCGCCCCCCAGCACGACTACACCAAGCGCCTCATCGCTTGTGTTCCCGAACTCGGCGAAGGCCACAGTTTCCTCGATCGGGTTCGTCCGCTCTTTTCGGAGGCCAAGGCATGACCAACGCCATCCAGATCCGCGATCTCGTCAAAACCTTTGGCGGCGGCCGCTCTTTGTTCGGCCGCAAGGCCAATGAAGTCCAAGCCGTCCGCGGCATTTCGCTCGATCTCAAGCGCGGCGAAACCCTTGGAATCGTGGGGGAAAGCGGCTCGGGCAAGTCGACGCTCGCCCGCATGCTGGTTGGCCTCGAGCATCCCACCTCCGGCACCATGCTGATCGACAACAAGCCCTGGGCGGACCTCGCCGCCTCCGGCTCCCGCGCCTTTGGCCGCACCATTCAATATGTCTTCCAGGATCCCGTCGCCTCGCTCAACCCGAGAAAGACCATCGGCGACATCCTCGATGTGCCCCTGCGCCTCCTCTGCTCTTACGACAGCACCAAACGCGCCCTGCGTAAGCGCGAACTGATCGACGCCGTGCAGATGCCGCTCGACACCCTCGAACGCTATCCCCACGAATTCTCGGGCGGCCAAGCCCAGCGCATCGCCATCGCTCGGGCTCTGGCGGCCGAAGCCAGCATTCTTGTCCTCGATGAGCCGGTGAGTGCGCTCGACGTCTCCGTGCAGGCCCAAATGCTTCTGCTCCTCCAGCAATTGCGCGACGATCTTGCCCTCTCCTACATCTTCATCAGCCACGATCTCGCCGTCGTGGAATCGATTTCCGATCGTGTTGCCGTCATGTATCTCGGAGAAGTGGTGGAGACTGGCCCAGCGGCCAAGCTCTTCGCCAACCCGCAGCACGACTACACGCGCTCGCTCATCGCCAGCGCCCCACGCCTCTCCGCAACGGACAGCGCCGCATGAGCGAAATCGCCCCCCTTGATCCGCCGCGCCGCAAGCGCACCGACGAGATCGTCGACGCTATAAAGCGTATGATCGTCGAACATGGCCTTGGTCCCGGCGATCGCCTGCCGCAGGAGCGCGACCTCATCGCCCAATTTTCTGCCAGCAAAGGCACTGTCCGCGAGGCTCTGAAATCCCTCGAAGTTCAAGGACTGATCTCGGTACGCACTGGCCCCGGCGGCGGCGCCTTCATCGAGCGCATGTCTGAAGGCCGGGCCATGAGCCTTCTCTCCAATTTTCTCTTCGCCAAGAACCTGACGATCGCCAATATCTATGAGATGCGAAAGGTTCTCGAACCCCAACTGGCAGCCAGCGCCACCCCTCATATCGACGAGGCCGGCCTCAAACGCCTCGAAGCCATTATCGGGATTTACGACCACGAGCCGGTGGACCAGAACGAGCGATGGAACCAGCGCATGGCGGAATTGGATTTCCACGGCGTCGTTGCAGAATATTCCGACAATCCCATTCTGGCCTTCACCTGCCGCTTTCTCCAGCGCCTCTTGAAGGATCTCACCATCGCGCAGGACATTTATGTCCAGCCCGAGCCGGTCTCGCGCGCCAGCGGCATCCAGCATCAGCGCGATCTCATCGCCGCCATGCGCCGCCGCGACGCCGCCGCAGCCGCCGTGATCCTTGCCGAGCATATGAGCGAAGCCGAAAAACACATGCTGACCCTCGAGGCCAAGCTCGAAGACCGCTTCCTCGAAGAAGTCTCCCCGGCCCGCACCCGAAAGCGCCGCTCCGCATGATCGATACCGATTATCTCCTCGACCGGTTGCTGCACCTCGTCAAAACGCCAAGCCCCGTCGGCATGACTGATCGCGCCGTGGCCTTGGTCGATACCTGGCTGCGCGATCTCGGCTATTCGCCCAAATATACCCGCCGTGGCGTCCTCTATGTCGAAGTCGGAGACGGCCCGCCCCGCCGCGCCCTCGCGGCCCATCTCGATACCCTCGGCGCCATGGTCACCGAACTCAAGCCCAATGGACGCCTTGCCCTGCGCAATACCGGAACCTGGGCCGCCCGTTTCGCCGAAGGCGCCCGCGTCACCATCTTTTCCGACAATGCCGAACATCGCGGCACCATTCTGCCGCTCAAAGCCTCGGGCCACCGCTTCAACACCGAAGTCGATACCCAGCCGGCCGATTGGGACAATCTTGAAATCCGCGTCGACGCCACCCTCCCCGACCGCGCCGCGCTCGTCGCCGCTGGCTTCAATGTCGGTGACATGGTCGCAGTCGACGCGCAGTCCGAGGTCGTCGACGGTTTCATCGTCTCGCGCCACCTCGACGATAAGGCCGGCTGCGCCACTCTCCTCGCTGTCCTCAAATCCATCGCCGAGGGTCACACCAAGGTCGCCGTCCCCTTCCAGGCCATGTTCACCATCGCCGAAGAGATCGGCATCGGTGGCACCCACGGATTTGGTCCCGAGGTCGAAGAACTGCTCGCCATCGACAACGCGGTGACCGCTCCCAACCAGACATCGCGTGACGACGCCGTCACCATCGCCATGCGTGATCGCCAGGGTCCCTTTGATGCCCGACTGACGCGCCAGATGTTAACGGTCTGTGAACAGAATGGCATCCGATACGAGCGCGATACATTCCGCCACTACCGCTCCGATAGCGCCGCCGCAGTCGAAGCCGGCTGGGACATCCGCGTCGGCCTCGTCTGCTTTTCCCTCGACAGCTCTCACGGTTGGGAACGCACCCACATGGCGTCGCTTCTTGCACTGGCAGCATTGCTGAAAGGCTATGTCGGAACAGACATAGTCCATCAAGACGCTATGGCGGGCGCTTCACGTAAGGGCGAGGCTGAATAGGCAACTCTGCCCCAAGCCCTAAAATCTGGCGTTGCGACTGCGTTTTGAAGCACGGGATACGCCTGCCTGAGAACGAGCGTCAACGGATCGAGCGTGGGCCCGAGAAATGGTCAGTGGCGGCTGGCGGCCGCTCAAACTCTAGACGCACCAAATGCTCGTTCTGGGGACTATCGTGCGACTCAAACCACCGGTGAGCCAAGGTTAGCGGACCCCTCTCCTGACCCAAGGTGCGAATCTCTCTTGGGGCAATGCGGTCGCCGATGAACTCTCGCCATTCTCGAAAGTGGCGAAGCGTCGAAGCCGTCGAGTTCGCCACTCTAGAATGGGTCGATTGGTTCAATCACCGGCGCCTCCTCGAACCCATCGGAAACATCCCGCCAGCAGAGGCCGAGGCAAACTTCTACGCGGCACTGGAACAACCGGCCATGGCCGCATAACTTAAACCAAACAGCCTCCGGAATTCCCGGCGCGGTTCAGATCGGCAGGATGTGATGACTGTTTCAGGGGTCTTGGGTGAAACCTTCTCGGATCCGTGCCCCACGAACAGTACGATCATCTGCGGGTTTCCAGGCAAGAGATCAAAGTCGAGATCGAAGTTACTGCTCGCAAGCGCACCATCTGAAATTGCCACGAGGCAGCCAGGACCAAAGGTCGAATTTTTAAAACCAATTGGGGCGCAGACCCCTTGATTAGCAAGGCACCTGCACCCCGATTCTGAGTTTGGAAATGGTGCAGGTAGATGCTCTAACCTCCATCATTTGGTCCGACGATCGCGTGTTACACATTTCAGTTGATGATGGGGCTCAGGGCTCTCCCGCATTCTTTGCGAGACTTAAAGGAGCCCTAATAATCGCCGGCTCGCCTCTCAACCTAAGATGCAACACTATTCGGGTGGATCTTGCGGGTCGCTGAAAAATTGGGATGCACCCTAACTATCTCTGAGATCTCCCGGGCTCTATACATAGAACTTATGTAGTTCACGCCCTCAGCGAGCAAAAGCCTTGTGGTCATTTCGTCGCAGTCGATGAGAAGCGAAACTTGCTTGATATCCATCATGAGATCATTGTCGAAACAATAGCGAGCATGTGCTTTCTCCCCGAGATAACTCAGGCAGCTATCAGAATATGACAAGGGGCTATCCACGTCATTGCAATCACGTTGACAAAGGCCCCCGAGCAGATCTCGTAGATTTATCTCGTAGCGGAAATAATCGGTCGGATCGAGATGGACTACATATTGGCGCGGCCTTCACGACATTCCAGATGTGAAAGTTCGTAAGATCAAAGTCGACTTCCTGGCCCCACCAATGATCCCAATCCACTTCTTGCCCAATAAATGTTGAGGCTGCATCGGAATTTGCGATAAATCCGAGTTGACTTGCCTGCACGAGCAGAGCGAGGCGAAGTTCAGTTTCGAGAGCTTTCAGCGTCAGCGGCGCATTCAGAGATTTATTCAAGAATCGTTCTCACAATTTGTTTGTGAGGTATGCTCGCTCGGCCTCTCGAAAGGGACAAATCCTAATAAACATAAAAATTGAAAGAAGCCGGGTTTAGGCAGCTATCACCAACGACATAGTGCGTTCGAGATGCCCCCAATCGCAAGCGCTCGAACATTTCGCCGGGAATGCTTAGAGCAATGAAAAGGCAGGACGCAAGGTCCTGCCTTTTAACGGTTGCGACGTGAGATCCGGCAGACATGCCACTCCTCCGCTTATAGTATTCCCGGAGGATCGAGGCATCTGGCTATCGCAGTCTTCGCCGATCAACCTCCTAAGGCGTCCGGCGCAATGGGCCACCGATCCCATGACGGCGGATGGTATTTTCTGACGAGCGACCTTCCTCGTCACGCTCGGTATCTGCCACGACATTTTTCATAAGCGGAAAGTCATCCACGGCGGCGCTAGGCTCGCCGGCATCACTGACAAGCAACTGGTTGTCGTCCGTCGCTCCAGCCGCGTCACCTTCGTTTGCGTCATCGTTCTTGCTGAGCATTTCGAAGACGGCGGCATCGGCCTCACCGGCATTCACCAACAGATACGCAGACCGATTGATCTCGACACGTATTGTCAAGGAAAAGCTCTCGCCAAGAGTAATGAGGTCGGTAAGCGCCCCTCTGCCCCGGAATCCTCCGACGAGCAAATCGCGCTTGAAGCCCATCTGCTGTGCCTTTTCGATAAGCTCATTGCTTGGGGCCGCTACGGCAATGAAGGCGGGAATACCCACCTTCTGTTTTTTTCGCGACTTCTGAAACTCGGCATCGCGGGCCCGGAAGCGCTGGATCGCTACGGGATCGCGCTCGCTGTCCATCGCCATAAGCATGGCCCCACGCAGACAGACTGTGTCGAGAAGGCAGCGATCAAGCCCAATTTCGTCGCAGATGCGGGCGAGTGCCCCCTTTATCGCGAGATTGCCCCTGATCTCAGCGACCTCAACTCGGGCACGCTGCTGCGACAATGCCTGCGAGCGCGCTGCCGGAGTTTGTCCGCGAAGCTGAAACTTGTTCAGATTGCGGCTTGTTTCCTTCAGAATTTTAGCCGTTTCGACAATATCAATTTTCGGTTCCGTCGGCATCAGAGGCCTTTCTACATTGACGCGGCGGCATGCACCTTGCAAACCGTCTGCCAACCTATAGTGAGGCCGTTCCAAGCAAGGCACACGCGCTTGAGCCGCAAATTTAAGCTTGCTATGCGAATTTCAGTTTTGTCTCTTGCCAAACCCTGTGGTTGGCGGTTCGTTTTCTGGAAAGACAGGCAGTGGCGATACCTTTTGCAAGGGCCGAGCTTATTCAACGCTCACGCGGACACTCGACGCTCGAGCGAGTGGCATACGTGATGCGCACGCGGGCAATTTCGGATCGCACTGGGCAAATTTTCGACTTCACACATCACGGAGATTTTCTCGGCAGTACAATGCTTCTGCCATCCGGGGCCGCGCCGTTTGATTCCGCCATCGACCTCTGTAACGGGATCGACATGGCCAGCACCCGTAAGGATGCCGCACTCGGCATTGAGCTAGTTCTTGCGCTTCCGATGCCGCAAGAACAGTCGATCGAAATCAGCCGATCGATGGCGGAGAGCTTCATCCGCGACACTATTGTAGAAAAGCATGGGCTCACAGCAGTAGTCGCAGTGCATGCACCACATGGGTCAGAACGAGGGCTCGGGGTCGAATCGAGTCTGATATCGGCGGGAGACGAAGACGCGTTTGGGACGGTAATCGCCATGTCGAACGCTAACCTTCACGCGCATGTCCTTCTTTCCCCCAGACAACGTACCCCCCACGGCTGGGCGAAACGGCGTTACACCGTTCTTGACCCGGTGAACCGCAACGGAAAGACCTTCGGCCGGAATTGGGGACGACTTTGGGGAACATTCCAGAATGCGTTTTTCGCGGCAATCGGAAGCGAACTTCGGGTCAATCCGAACCCGCCGGTATCGCTGACAACCGCGCCATTGCGGGTGGTGCGCGGATGGCGGGCCAAACAGCGTAAAATCAATTCCGGGGGCGACGGGCGGGCCCTGCTCGTTAATCAAAACCGGGAGGACGACAATATCAATGCGGCACTGAAGATAGACGGAGCGCTACAGAGCCTCAAAGCGCCATTCACGCGCTCAGAGCTTCAGCAGTTTTTCCTTCGCTACCTTCCCAGACCGCTGGCCCTGGAGTCATCCGCAGCGGCCTTTGGTCTTGGCGGCTGCATCGAGATTTCAACGCCCGGTGTGGCTGGCGAATGGTACGCAAGCGTCAGCCTAGTTCATCACGAGTTAGCCGCGCTTGGTCGCGCCATTATGCTCGCCGAGCGTTTTCTTGGACAACGCGATGTCGAAGATTTGGTCATCGAGGGTTATACCCAAACAACGAGCACCATCCTTGCCGATATCTTTTCAGGGCCGGATCTGGTCGTAGTAGAAACCGAAAACGCAGCTGAGACTTTGGCCGCCGACATCGCCGGCCTAGCCAAAATTGTTGGTCTCCGGCCCGTCTCGATCGCAAACGCGGCCGGCCATCCGACACCGCCGTCCATTGTAATCGAGCTCGCGGGGCTTGCTCGCAAGATGGTTTCTGATGCGCTTATTGTCCTCGATGATCCCGATGCGCTTGTCGCCGCAGAATTGTCACTGGTCCTGGCTGCAACGGTTGCGGGCAACAATAAGATAGTCATGCTAAGACGCGCAGACAGTGACTGGCCACCGCTGGAATTGGTCGACCTAATCGCAGAACATGCGCCGGTCCTCCATTGGAAGCCGCTGGACTATTCCCGGCCTGCCATCCAGATCGTCAAAAAGCGAACTATAGCCTGTCCGCTGACGGCAATCGCCTTCGCCCCGCGCACCAAGCCAGAAGCTGTCAATTTGGGCGGATGGCCGCGCTTCGGTGTCGATTTTGATGGCCGAGTCGTAACCTCCAAATCGTCCATTGCCGTCATCATGAGGATGATGGCAACCTTTCCTGAAGAGCTCGAGTGGGTCTTCGCGAACAACAATAAGGCGGCCGATGAGACCCTCTTGCAGGGTCGGCTTGAAGGGTGGTTCGCTGAGGAGATGAGGTATCCGACCTTCAGCGAGGGCCTAGATGCGGAACATGCCGCGTTCGACAGCGTCGATGTGCCTTTTGACCAAGATGATGAAAGCGTCGATTTCGAATCTTCATGGGAAATGGACGATCTTGATGAGGAGTGGTCCGAAGAGCACAGTGTTTACGATGAGCCTGATCTCGACGAACCGGAGGTCTGAAATAACATACACGGTGTTCTAGTCCCTGCTTCCTAAAGTGCCGAGCGCCCGAAGATCGCGTGGGATGGATCAATGCACGAAGTTCTCCATCCAAACTTCTTCGTCAGCGCCGACGGCGGAGCGATCGACAATTGCTTGTTGGAAACTAGGGTCGAATATTTGCCAAGAAGCTATGGCCAGGAGCGACAACGAGCTTAACTGCGCAGCGGTAAGGTCCTGCAATTGAGATTGCGCACTGATTGATGTCAGTGCGGGAGTTTCTCCATGGACGCTCCATTGGAGCTTCTCACAAATAGCGGTAGACGGCGCCGCAATCGGCAGTGGCCCGATGCGGTTAAGGCGCGGATTGTCGCCGAGACGTTGCGGCCCGGAGCAACCATTAGTGAAGTTGCGGAGCGGCATGGGCTGAAGCCCAACCATATTTCCTCTTGGCGAACCCTTGCGCGGAGGGGGAGGCTGGTGCTGCCGGCACCAGAGGATGCGGTGGAGTTTGCGACGCTGATGGTCGCTCCGGTTGATGAGGCACTGGCGGCCGCGGAGCGGACGGCATCGGCTGGGCCCGAGGTCGTGGTGGGATCGGTGATCATCCGGCTCGAGCCTGGCGCTTCGGCGGCCCGGATAGCCTCGGTGGTCCATGCGCTGACGGCGATCACATGATCTTCCCCTCGAACCGGGTTCGGATCATGGTGGCGACCAAGCCGATCGAATTCGCTACGCGGAACCTTCGGTTTCCGCAAAGGCCACGACAGCTTGGCTGCGATGGTGAAGAACGCGTTGCACGAGGACCCGTTCACCGGCACGGTCTTCGTGTTCCGGGCCAGGAAGACTGATCGGCTGAAGTTGCTCTACTGGGACGGCACGGGTCTCGTCATGGCTTACAAGCGATTGGAAGAGCACAGCTTCAGTTGGCCTGCGGTGACAGACGGCCTGATGACGTTGAGCCACGCGCAGTTCGCGGCGCTGTTCTCTGGGCTCGATTGGCGGCGGGTTCGGGCGGTGGAAGCGAAGGCGCCAGAAGCGGTGGAATGACTGCGGCAGGATGACTCAGGGCTTGTCTTTTTGCGGGATCGAAGGGGCCTGATCTGGTAGATTCCGGTCATGCTCGAGGCCGCCGAACTTCCTGACGATATTGCCTCCCTCAAGGCGATGCTTGTCGCTGCGGCGTTGCGCGATCAGCGCAAGGACGAGCGGATCGCGTACCTCGAAAAGCTGGTCGCCGCGTTCAAGCAGGCAGCCTTCGGACGCCGGTCGGAAAAGAGCGATCCTGACCAGTGCGAACTGGCGCTGGAAGATCTGGAAACGGCAATCGCGGTTATCCATGCCGAAGAGGACGCCGAGGATCGCGTCGCTCGACGGCCGGCCAAACCGCGCAACGCCAACCGTGGTTCGCTGCCCAAGCACTTGCCGCGGATCGAGGAGATCATCGAGCCCCAAAGTCTGGTCTGTGGCTGCGGCGGTTGCTTGCACTGTATTGGTGAAGACATCTCCGAGCGGCTCGACGTAATCCCGGCCCAGTTCCGCGTGATTGTGACCCGTCGTCCCAAATATGCCTGCAGGTCCTGCACGGACGGCGTGGTGCAGGCGCCAGCGCCCACCCGGCTGATCCAGGGTGGGCTGCCGACCGAGGCCACCGTCGCCCATGTTCTGGTCAGCAAATATGCCGATCACCTGCCGCTCTATCGCCAGGCGCAGATCTTTAGCCGACAGGGTGTTGATCTGGACCGCTCAACCCTTGCCGACTGGGTCGGTCGGGCCGCCTTCGAGCTGCGTCCGGTTTACGATGCGCTCATGGCAGATTTGAAACGGTCTTCGAAGCTGTTCATGGACGAAACCCGTGCGCCGGTGCTCGATCCTGGGGCCAGAAAAACCAAGACCGGATACTTTTGGGCTTTGGCCCGCGATGATCGTCCCTGGAATGGCACCGCACCACCCGGCGTTGCCTTCACCTATGCCCCGGGCCGGGGTGGCCTTCATGCCGAACGGATCTTGCAGGGCTTTGGCGGCATCCTGCAGGTGGATGGCTATGCCGGCTATAATCGGCTGATTGCGCCCGGCCGCCTCGGCGTGGGTATACAGCTCGCCTATTGTTGGGCCCATGCCCGTCGCAAGCTGGTCGAGATCACACGCGCCGGTACCGCCACGATTGCACAAGAGGGTGTGCGGCTCATCGGCGAGCTCTATGCCATTGAAGCCGATATCCGGGGCCTCGGCCCTGAACAGCGTCTCGCTGCTCGCCAGCAACGATCCGGACCAGCTGTCGCGCGGATAAAGGCATGGCTCGATCATCATCGCGCCCGCGTCTCGGCCAAAGCGCCCATTGGGGAAGCCTTGAGCTACATCGCGAAATACGGGACAGGGCTCACGCTGTTCCTGGCCGATGGCCGCATCGAGCTCGACAACAATGGAGTTGAGCGGACCATCCGCCCGATTGCGTTGAACCGAAAGAACGCGCTCGTTGCCGGCCATGATGCTGGAGCAGAAAACTGGGCCGTCATCGCCTCGCTGATCGAAGGTTGCTTAATAGAATAAGTGGTTCGGTTTGTCGCCAGATGATGGCTGAGACAACCTTCGCGCGCGGACGGTCTCATGAAACACATATTGTATTAGGAAGAGAGTCAGAGAGAAGGAAAACCTCTCGTAGCATTGGGGAATTGGCAGTCAAACGACCATCCATATCGTGCACCGCAGCTACTCACCGAAAATGCGGATGTGAAGGAACTCCTTCGGCAAGATCAGTCCGCCGTGGTCCGCTCAACAATGGATCTGCCCGCATCGCCTTCTTGGATTGCCACAGGATCCAGAGGAAGGGATGGGCCGTTGCCTGACCCTTATTGCAGCGGGACATCCCCACAGCTCGGTTAATGCACGATAGAAGGCGTTATCCAATTTGCCCGAACGCGCTGCCTTTCGAAAAGCCGCGTCGAGAAAGAACGAGGGCCTCAACGGACCATTTGCTTTTCGACATCGCTTTCCGGGCATTTGTCTAGCACCTGTTGACAAAGTGGATTCTCAAATCGGCTTTGCCGTGATTCAAGACTGCTTTTTAGGAGGCGGTTTTGGCACGTGGGGATTTGTCGGACGCAGAGTGGCGGCTCATTGGCGAGCTTTCGCCGGCTGAGCGAGGTCGCAAGTCCCGGCCGGCGCAAGACAATCGCCGATATCTAAATGGGATGCTCCACGTTCTGCGGGTTGGTTGCCCCTGGCGCGACATGCATGAGCGCTATGGCAAGTGGAACTCGGTCTATGTCCGGTTTCGCCGCTGGGCCGAGCAAGGGGTCTGGGACGCCCTGCTCGAAACCCTGGTCGAACTCGGGCTCACCGATGACTGGCAACACATGATCGACAGCAAAACGGTGCGCGGCCATTCGCAGGCAGCGGGCGCTAAAGGGGGACTCATAAGGAGGCTTTTGGTCGATCACGCGGCGGCTTTACGTGCAAAATCCACGCCCGCACAGACGGTCAAGGACGCCCTCTTGGCTTTGTCCTGACGGGCGGGGAAGCGTCCGACTATGCAGCCGTTCCTGCCTTGATGGCCATGCCGGTGGGCAAGCCACGATTGCTCCTGGCCGACAAAGGCTACGATGGCGACGCCGTGCGCGAGGATTTGCTATTGAGCGGCATCGTTCCGGTGATCCCGCCCAAGGCCAACCGCAAGAACCCGCCCCCATGTGACTTCCGGGCCTACAAGGATCGCAACCGCATCGAGCGCATGTTCAACAGGCTCAAGCAGTTCCGCCGCATCGCCACGCGCTTCGACAAGACCGCAAAATCCTTCGCCGCCTTCCTGGCCTTAGCCGCAGCCAGGATATGGATGCCATACTTTGTCAACATGACCTAGATCGTGCGGTGAAAACCCGTCCTATTCCGATCGTTAAGTCATCGTTGAGCGAATCCAAAAGCTGCCACTCAAAGCTTGAACAACGTCGCGGCGATATATCGGTCGCTATCGGAACCTCCATTGAAATAGTAAACCGTGAGCGCCTTGCCGTCATCAAGCGCAACAGTACGCGGATAGCCAAGATCCGACATGCCCCCATCGTCTCGCAGCACGATGTCGTCGCTCCAGCTAGCGCCTTCGTCGCTGCTGGTGCGGGCGCGCATGCCGAACGGCGCGTCACGGAAACCGTAAATCAGCAACAGTCTCTTGTCGCCCAGCCGCGTCAAGGTCGGCGGATTTCCGCCAAAACCGGTATTGTCGACAGCCCTTCCTTCCAGCGTCCAACTCTTGCCCTCATCGAGTGAACGATACTGCTCGATCCAGGCTTTGCGGTCCGGACCCTTACCCGGTGTCGAACAGCGCACAAGCGAAAGAATGCTGCCGTCATTCATCTTGAGCGACGCTGGCATGATCGCATAACCATCCGGCTCTTCGCCGACAAAGCTTTCAAAGTTGAAGCTCTGGCCACCATCGCGCGTCCTCACGCAGAATACACGCCCTTCCTTGCCGTTGCTCTTGACGGCCGTCAGCAGAAATAGCGCTTCGTGATGCCCGAGTGGGACGATATCGGTGCGTGCAGAAATCCCCGGCAGACCAAAATTGCCAAAGCGATATGGCCCCTCCCACGAACGTGCGCGGTCGCGGCTCACATAAAACCAGCTGATCGAGCCCAGGTTGAGCCCGGTGCGTGCCGCTATGACGATGGTTTCCGGATCAAGAAAATCGATGGGATGCTCGAGCGGTTGAAGGTCGCGATCCGGCACGATATTGGGCTGGGACTGCAAAGCCTCCACCACATGCTCGTCGCCCGACAACGACGTCCCACCAGGGATATGGCCATTGAATGGTTCGGGCGTCCAGGTATGCCCGCCGTCAAGACTGCGCGCTTGCTTGCCGACGAACGGACGGGTCATGTCGCGGGCATGAAGGTTTTCCTGCACGCCCTTGAACCCTTGCGAGAACACCGCGACGATCTCGTCGCCCCAGGCCCAAAGCCCGTAATTTGCAGGCCAGGCCGCGTATTCTCCGGGGACGCGATAGACGTCAACATGCTCGATCATGGGAAAGTCTCCTCGTGGCGCCGTCCGGCGCTCGGGTGTTGGTATTGTAATAGCTGCGCCTAGCCTTTGACGCCGCTCGTGACTGCGCCGTCGATGACGAAGCGCTGGGCGAAAAGGAAGACGATGATGATCGGCACGGTGATCAATGTTGCCATTGCCATCACCACGTTCCAGCGCGCGTCCGGCCCGCTCTGCAGCAATTGCAACCCAATCTGCAGCGTCGCCATATCCCGCGAATTGGTCAGGATCAGCGGCCAGATAAACTCGTTCCAGGCGCTCTGAAAGCTGAGCACACCCAGCACCGCCATAGCCGGCCGCGCCAGTGGCAGGAGGATACGCCAGAAGATCGTGAAGGACTTGGCGCCATCAAGACGAGCGGATTCCTCATATTCGATCGGAATGCGAGTAAAGAATTGCCGCATCAGGAAGATGCCGAATGGCGTCGCCGCCGTCGGCAGGATCATGCCCCAATACGTATTGAGTAGACCCGTGCCACCATTGCCCAGCCAGTCATTGCCACCCGCAAACGGGATCTTCTGTACGATGAGGAACACCGGCACGATCTGGCTCTGCGCCGGCACCATAAGGAGGCCGACCACAAGGGCGAAGACTATCGTCTTGCCACGAAACTGCATGCGCGCCAGCGCATAACCGGCCAGCGAACAGAAAATGAGGTTGGAGATGGTCGAGCCGAGCGCAAAAACGAGGCTATTGACCAATTGCCGTCCACTATCGGGCAGGTAGATCACATCGAGATAATTCTGCCATCCGAGGCCCTGCGGTATGAAGCTGGGTGGAAATTGAAAAACTTCCGCGTCTGCCTTGAAGGATGTCGACACCATCCAGAGAAACGGAGCCATTGTCGCAAAGGCCGCGAACAGCAGAAGGCCATAGCCGACGATCCGTTCGCCCCAGGGGATGAACCGCGACAGCGGGAACGAGCGCTCATCCGTCCGCGTCAGATTGGATTGGGTTGCCACGACGCTCATCCCTCGCCCCTCCGCATGATTTTGGTCCCCACCAGCGAAAACAGCAGGATGACGAAGAACAACACCGTCGACATCGCCGCCGAGTAGCCGAACTCGGTGTAGCCGAAGGCCGTCTGGTACATCTGGAAGACGATGGTCTCGGTCGATCCCAGCGGTCCGCCGCCGGTCATCACGTAGATCGCGCCGAACACCTGGAAAGATTGCACGATGAGGATGATCATCAGGTAGAAGGTCACCGATCCCAGCATCGGCACTGTGATGCGCCAGAGGATCGAAAACTTGCTGGCGCCATCAAGCCGCGCCGCTTCGTATATTTCCTCGGGAATATCCTGAAGGCCCGCGAGATAGATGATCATCGCCGTGCCGAAATCACGCCATACCGCCATGATGATCAGCGCCATCATCGCAAGATTTGGCGAGGACAACCATGGCTGCGGACCAAGTCCGAGCGATACAAAAAGCCCGTTCACAGGCCCCGAATAAGGCT
This sequence comes from Devosia soli, assembly GCF_000970455.1. Classification (GTDB taxonomy): domain Bacteria; phylum Pseudomonadota; class Alphaproteobacteria; order Rhizobiales; family Devosiaceae; genus Devosia; species Devosia soli. Next base: position 31,520 of record NZ_LAJG01000015.1, read on the forward strand.
CGTAGAGATAGACCCAGACTACCGCCGCCGCGATCAGCGAAGTCAGCACCGGCAGGTAGAAGATGGTCCGGAATACGATACGGAAGGGAAACTTGCGATTGAGCGCCACCGCCGCCAAAAGCCCCAGCGCCATGGTCGGAAACGTCACGCCAAGCGTATAGTACATCGTATTGCCGATGGCCTGCTGGAAGCGGCCATCCGCCATCAGCCGGAAGTAATTGTCTAGACCCACCCAATTGGCCGGCCTCAGGAATGATATGTCGGTGAAGCTCATCCCGATCGTCGCGATCGCGGGCAGGAGCAGCGATAGGAACAGGATCAAGAGGGCCGGGGCGAGAAAGGCATAGGCGCCCCAGGACCTGTTGAACGGTCCGGCAGTGGCCGATCGGGATGGCATGATCACTCCTCAGCCGCGGTCGAGAATGGTCTGCACTTCGGCCGCTGCGGCACTCAGTGCATCTTCGACGCTCGCCCGCCCGAACATGGCTTCCTGCACCGCACGGGCGATGATCGTCACCATGCGCGAGAAGGCCGGGATCGCCGGCGCTTCCTGCGGTGCATAGCTTGCGGTTTCGACGAACTTGGAAAGATAGGGATCCGCCTGCACCGCAGGATCCTGTTGGGCGGATTTGAGCACCGGCACGTTCTTGCTCTCCACAGCGAACGCAACCTGCTGCTCTGGCGATAGCGCGAACTCGACGAATGCGACGGCACCCTCGATGTTCTTCGCATCGCGCGGAATGGCGTAGCAGAACGGATCGACCAGCGAGGTGAAGCCGCCATTTTCCATCGGAATAGGCGCCACGGCGAATTCGATGCCAGCACGCAAGGCGTTATTGGTCGAATAATTGCCGGCAATTATCATCGCCGCCCGCGCCGTGTTGAAAGGGCTCGCAAGACCGCCTGGCCCGAGGCCGAACCCAAGATCCGACACTCGGTCGTCGATCAGGAGGCCCTTGAGAAAGGTGAGCGCCTTGACCCCTTCAGGCCCAGCAAAGCTTGGAGCAGAAAGGTCGTCGTTAAGTAGCTTGCCGCCCGCACCCTGGAGGAATAGCGTGAACACTTCCCAGGCTTCGAGGTCGTTGTGGAACAGCGAGAAGCCGGCGCGCTCGAGGAAACCCGATTCTTGCCGTTTGGTCAGGGCGATGGCCCAGTCGCGGAACTCGGCCCAGGTCTTGGGCGGGTTTTCCGGATCAAGGCCTGCTTCGACCACATGGGCGCGGTTGAAACCGATGCCGCGCGACGTGCCATACATAGGCACCGAATATTGCGCGCCGTTGATATGACCATAGGCCAGAAGCGAGGGGTCGAGATCGTCTATCGAGACGCTGAGCGCTTCGCCCAAATCGAGCATGCGGTCGGCGGCAGCATAGGTGAGGTTGTAATCCCAGTGCTGGACAAAAAGGTCCGGCGCCGTGTTGCCGTTGATCGATGTCAGGATCTTTTCGTTGAGCTGCGGCGGCTCCGCATAAAGCGTGCTGACGAGGTTGCGCTCCGGATGCGCTTCCTTGAAGGCGGCTTCCAGCGCTTCGCCGGCCACTCGCTTGCTACCCGCAAACTGCGACCAGAACACCAGTTGCTGGTCCTGCCCGAAGGCCCGGCCGATCGAGCCGCCCAGCCCCAGCGTCAAACTGCCGGCCGCCACGCCGAGCAACAATTGGCGCCGATTGAGTCCCGTCTTATTCTGTTTTTCCATGTTCCCTACTCCCTTAAGTTAAGCGATGAAGCCTCTCCTCGCGCTTCACCCGATTTCCTGCATCACACCTCGGCCCGCCGGGATCGCAAAATCCCATCGGCGTCGAACACCTTCACGCTCGCCCCATCGACGCTCACGTTGATCGCCTCGCCTGCGCGCAATTTGGGATCGCCGTTGAACAAGGCCGTAAACGGCCGCCCCTCTTCCCCGGCATGGACGATCGTATGCAGGCCAAGCCGCTCGACCGCCTCCGGCACCACCGAAAACTGCACTTGCCTTCCGGCGCCGAGCTCGAGCGCTTCGGGCCGTATGCCTAGCGTCACGCTGTCGCCCGCAGAAAGGTGCTCGCCGCTGAAGGGCAGCGTAACGACACCGATCCGCGCCGCCTCGACAGACACCGTCGCGCCCTCGGCGCTACGCACCGTTCCGGCCAGAAAATTCATCGGCGGACTGCCGATAAATCCGGCAACGAACAGGTTGGCCGGATTATGGTAGAGTTCCATCGGCGGACCCACCTGCTCCACCTTGCCACCGTTCAGCACCACGATGCGGTCGGCCATGGTCATGGCTTCGAGCTGGTCATGCGTCACATAGACCATGGTCGAGCCGAGCCGGCGGTGAAGTTGGGTCAGCTCGGAACGCATTTCCATGCGCAAGGCCGCATCGAGGTTCGACAGCGGCTCGTCCATCAGGAAAATGCCCGGCTTGCGGACGATGGCCCGGGCAATCGCCACGCGCTGGCGCTGACCCCCGGATAATTTGGATGGCTTGTCCTGCAAGCGGGTCGAAAGCTGCACGATCTGAGCGGCCTTGGCGACTTCGGCGCGGATTTCATCCTTGGGCCGACGTTCCATCTGCAGCGGAAAGGCGATGTTGTCGTATACGCTCATATGCGGATAGAGCGCGTAATTCTGGAACACCATGGCGATTGGCCGCTGGCCTGCTTGCCGCGAGGTCACATCCTTGCCGCCAATGGCGATCTGGCCCTCGCTGACCGGATCGAGTCCCGCGATGAGACGCAGAAGCGTGCTCTTGCCGCAACCGGACGGCCCGACGAACACTGCAAACTCGCCATCGGCGATCTCGAGCGACACGTCCTTGAGCGCATTGAACGCGCCGTAGGTCTTTGACACGCCCGACAGTTCCAGTTCCGCCACGAGCTTTCTCCTTCACGCGATCAGGCTCATTTCAACCCGTCAGCAAAATGAAGTTGCATGAAATTGGACCGCATGTAAATACTTGATTGTCTCTTTGCTTAAATCGGTGATTGTATCAGTGACCCAACAGATGATTTCCACCAAGGCCGCGACGCATGAGCGCCCGGAAACCCTGCCCATCACCGGCATCGTCGCCGCTTCCCTGACACCGGTGACCGAAGATTTTCGCGTCGATGTCGAAAGGCTCGAGCAGCATTTGGGTTGGCTGCTTGAACAAGGCTGCACCTACGTTTCCCCGTTCGGCTCGACGGGCGAAGGCCCGTCGTTCTCGGCTCCGGAAAAGCGCCAGGCGCTAGAGGCTTTGGCCGCAAACGGTTTCGACATGGGCCGCGTCATTCCGGCAACGATGAGCGTTGCGCTGGACGATACCATCGCCACCATTCGAGCCGCCGCCGATCTCGACTGTCGCGCCGTCCTGATCGTGCCGCCCTATTATTACGGCGCCAGCACCGAGGGCATCGCCGCCTATTTTGCCGCCTGCGCGGATCGCCTTGGCGGTTTCCCTATCGATGTCGTGCTCTATCACATCCCCCAGCTAAGCAGGGCGCCCTTCACAGCCGAACTGATCGAGATGCTGCTGGCCCGGCATGGCGATCGCATCGTCGGCATCAAGGATTCTACCGGCATCGAGCCGCAGACGCTCGACCTGCGCCGCCGCTTCCCTCAATTGCAGATCTTTACCGGCGATGATCGTGTCTTCCCCGCACTTGTCGGCAATGGCGGCGCAGGAATGATTGGCGGCATGCCCAACATCGTCGCCGCCGAACTAGCCCAGCGTTACGCAGCGCCAGAGCAGCGCAATGATGCCGCTGCCATCCAGCGGGCGGCGCAGCGCATCGAGGCTGTCGATGCCAATGGCGGCGTCGTTGCACTCAAGGCTCTCAAGGCGCAAATGACCAAAGACCCTGCCTGGAGCAGGCCCATGCCGCCACTTCTACCCCTCGACGAAGCAAGGGCTAGAACTCTTGTTGAAAGTTTTGCCGCAACCGGTTTTGATTTCGGCACCCGTCTCGGTTAACTAGGCGCTGCCCCAGACGGATTGGAGATCGCCGATGCTTTCGGCTAAAAGCGAGCTAGCAAACGCCCTATCCGCTGATCGCAGTTTGGGCACCGATATCGGCCTCAACCGCCAGGCTGCCTATCGGCGTTTCCAACAATTGCTCCTGGCCGGCGATGTGCGACCTGGCCAGAACTTGTCGCAACGCGAGCTCATGGCCAAGCTCGGCATCTCGTTGGGCGCCCTGCGCGAACTTCTTGCCCGGTGGGAAGCCGAGGGGCTTCTCTCGGTCATGCCGCAGCGGGGAATCCAGATTACTGCGGTTGATCTTCGGATGATCCGCGAATCTTACCAATTGCGCGTCGCCTTCGAACGGGAAGCCACAATCTACGCTCTCGACCATATCAGCGACGATGCGCTCATGACTCAAAAGGCGCTGCACGTCTCTGTACTCGATCGCGCCTCAAGCGGGATCACCGCCCAGCTTCTAGAAGAAGCTCAAAACATTGATAGCGGCTTCCATGAATTCCTTATCGCAGGCACCGGTAACGAGACCCTGATCCAGGCTTATTCCATCAATTCGCTTCGCGTGCGCATGATCGCTCTCGACCGCTTCCGCCTCAATCCGGTCGTTCTCACCCCTGCCCTCGAAGACCATCTCGAGATCATCGATGGCATCATCGCACGCGACCGAGATCGCGCTGTCTCCGCGATGGAACGGCACATTCATAACGCCAGGCAGAGGGCAGTTGCATTCTGATAGCGCTCATTGGTGGCCAGCGCGCAAGATCGCGTCCTGAGCTAAACAAGGCTCGAGAAGACGCTGCGGGCCGTTAGGGGTGTCCGACCCTATTGAGCCGCCGATACTGGGCTCTCCGGAAGTCCGCAATCGACAATGGTGCACTCGACGCTGGCTGTCTGCTGCAGGTCCTTATTGTTCTTGCCCCTTGATCGGCGGAGCACATAGGCCACGGCAGAGGGTGCTATCTGACATTCCACAGCAACCTCTGCAATTGAACCAGCACAACTCACGGTGACGCATCGAGTGCGAACTAGGAACCTATGCCTTGTGAAAACGATTCTGATGGTAACTTTTGGGTATAGCAATCTCTGAACCGGGTCTGTTCTGGCCTTCCGGTTCAAATACACCAGTGAGTACTGTCCTTCGAAAATTGAACCGCACAGGTTTCGCCGGGGACCATTTGGTCCAAGTTATGCGATAATGCCCGGCTGTTACAGTGCGGCGTAGAAGTTTGCATTGGCTTCTGCGGGCGGGATGGTACCAAGCGGGTCGAGCAGGCTACAGTGAATGAACCAGGGACCCATTCGATGGAGGCGAGCTCCATCTTACAGCTGCGCGAAAAGCAGCGTCGAGGGATGACCTCTGCCTTGTAGGGACAGTTAATGGTATTGCCCAATCATTGTCATAAGAGTCCCCAACGCTGCCCACTGACGGCTGAACACCGGCCTCGGCCAGCTGGTCAACGTACTTGATATCCACGTACTGGCTGCCTCTATCACTGTGATGGATCAGGCCACAGCCATGCGATTGTTGCTGGTCATGCAGGGCCTGCTCTAGGGCGTCAAGGATGAAATCAGATGGTCAGTCCGCGGCGCACCCTCTTTGACGAGGCGGTGGCATAGGAATCGATGACGTCCACTAGGCATTCTGTCTCGCGGACCTTTTGGTTGCGGAGCGCGCAACAGTCGAGACCCCAAATTCGTGTTGGCTTGGTAGGCCCACCTCATTTTTTTGCTTTATTTCCATACACATCAATAGTTTGAGAATTGTAAGCCCGTGCATCCCGCTTTAAACTCGCTTTGCTGGGTTGGAACCGTAGGCATATAATCTGGTTGGAAAAGCGGTCGATCTATCGGGTATAGAGTTTGTTGCGGGTAGGTAGGGCGAAACATTGAAAAAGTTGAAGACGGGACTCATGCTGCTTCTGGCAGCTGGGGCTCTTGTGATCTGGAGCGTATTCCTCCCGGTAGTTGGTCTGCTCTACGTAGTGGGCGTCCTTAGGTAACGACAATTACCGAAGACTTGGGCAAAGCGCGTCTGAGCGGCCGATAGGATAAAGGTTCCTCTCTCCGGCCTAATTGCATAGCCTCTATGCAAAACACTGCCACCCACGAAACCCGTTGGAATTCATAGGATTTACCTTCCTTCGCGCGCTAACCATTTCTGAAAATACGAAGTGCCTTGGCTTCTCGCGCTAATTCTTTGAGTGTAATGAAGCCTCAAGCATACTTGGGGACACTTTTATGCACATTACGATGATTGGTAGCGGTTACGTCGGCCTGGTCAGTGGCGCCTGCTTCGCCGATTTTGGCCATGACGTCACATGTGTCGATCTCAATGAGAAGAAGATCGAGGCCCTCAAGAACGGACAGATCCCAATCTTCGAGCCTGGCCTTGATGCCCTTGTGGCGGACAATGCCAAAGCGGGCCGCCTGACGTTCACCACCGACCTTGCGCCTGCAGTCGCCAAGGCTGATGTCGTCTTCATCGGTGTAGGCACACCATCGCGCCGCGGCGATGGCCACGCAGACCTTTCCTACGTTTATGCAGCCGCCGCCGATATCGCGCGCGCCGTGCAGGGCTTCACTGTCGTTGTCACCAAGTCCACTGTCCCCGTTGGAACTGGCGACGAAGTTGAACGCATCATCCGCGAAACTAATCCGGCCGCCGACGTAGTCGTCGTCTCCAACCCTGAATTCCTGCGCGAAGGCGCTGCCATCGACGATTTCAAGCGCCCCGACCGCATCGTGGTCGGCCTTGAAGATGAGCGTGCCCGCGAAGTAATGACCGAGGTCTATCGCCCGCTCTACCTCAACCAAGCGCCGCTGATGTTCACCGGCCGTCGCACCGCCGAGCTGATCAAGTATGCCGGCAACGCCTTCCTCGCGATGAAGATCACCTTCATCAACGAAATGGCCGATTTGTGTGAGCGTACCGGCGCAGACGTGCAGGACGTTGCCCGCGGTATTGGCCTCGATGGTCGTATCGGCAGCAAGTTCCTCAATGCTGGTCCAGGCTATGGCGGCTCCTGCTTCCCCAAGGACACGCTGGCGCTCGTCAAGACCGGCCAGGATTACGATTCCCCCCTTCGCCTCGTAGAAGCAACCGTCGAGGTCAACGACCGTCGCAAGCGCGCAATGGGACGCAAGGTCATTGCAGCTGCAGGCGGCAATGTTCGTGGCAAGACCGTTGGCATTCTCGGCCTCACCTTTAAGCCGAACACCGACGACATGCGCGATGCACCATCGATCGCCATCATCCAGGCTCTCCAGGATGCCGGCGCCACCATCCGCGCCTACGATCCGGAAGGCATCGAGATGTCGAAGGCTGTGATCCAGAACGTCGAATACGCCACCGACGCGTACGACGTAGCACAAGGGGCCGATGTCCTCGTACTGGTCACTGAATGGAATGCTTTCCGATCGCTCGACCTCGAACGCGTGAAGGCGGCAATGAACACACCAGTGCTTGTCGATCTACGCAATGTTTATCGGCAGAAGGAAGTTGAGGCCGCAGGCTTTACATATCACAGCGTCGGCCGGCCGGTCGCGCATGAGCACGTAGACGCTGTTGCCGCTGCCGAATAAGGGCTCGATAGCCTCCCCAAATCTAGCCGATTACCGCTTCCAATATCGAATTGGTTCACGGCGAACCATTCCACCACAAGCATCCCAAGTCACTAGAAGCCGACTTGGGATGTCCTCTGAGCTCCGGTGATCCGGAAGCACCGCCCCCCCGGCCTCATTGAATCTTCGATTTACCGAGATGCAGGATTGCGTAGACCATTAGGTTATACGTCATCATCGACAGACCAACACCGACGGCTGCACCCAGCACGCCCCATTGCAGGGTAAAGGTGTAGGATAGCACGGCTACCAGAATAGCTGAAACTGGTGCCAATACGGCCATCGCCTTCTCTCGTTTCAGAGCGATAACTGCAGCATTATAGACTCCCAACGGTGCGTTTATGACCTGAAATAATATCAGCGTACGCAAAACATTATCGCCTTGTGCGAAATCAGCGCCGTACATAGTCATGAGTGGGGAGGCAAAAATCGCAGCCGGGACAGCCAGCAAGAGAACGGCTCCCAAGGCTTTGAGAGCCTCAGGTTTCGCAAGCTTCAGGACGCTTTTGATGCCGCCAAGCGAATTCGCCGCGACAAACGCCGGCCCCGCCACCGAGACGATCGAGATCACCACAAATTCTAGCACAGCAGAAGTTCTGTATGCGGTGAAGAAAATTGCTGCGTCCGAAGGCGTAAGAACCTGGCCGACAATCAAGGGGCCAAGCCATTGAGAGAGGACGGTCGAAAGAGAAACAACCGCAAATAGAGCTGTCGTGCTCAGCAATGTTGGCAGATTGTCCACGTGGGCACGGGTGGCGGCTGGAAAGCCGCGGAGAACACTCACGGTGAGAAGTGTCACTACAACAAGACCAACAGCGTTCGCCACCAGCATTGCCCAACCAGCACCGACCAAACCCAAGCTTACGCCAAGCCAGAGCACAATGGGAACGGCGCAGGCTTTGATGATGATATTTTCGAAAAGAGCATAGCCAACTGGCCGGCGCAGCCCTTTGAGGATTTCGGAAAAAATACTCCCGATGCAATAGAGTGGAATAGTGACCGCTAGCAAGATCAGTACCGCAACGCCCTCGCTGGACCCAAAAAGCCAATGCGAGAGCAGGTCTGCAGAGGCAATCACAGCGATCGCGATGACTATCGAAATTGCGGAGACGAGCAAGACCACTGAATTCGCGGTCTGCCTGACGCGCGGCACGCCTTCTTCGGTGGCAGCCTCGGCGATGGACCTGTAAGTGGTGTAGCCAAGGCCGAACCTTGCGACGGCATAGAGAATTGTCGTCAGAGAAAAAGCGATGAAAAAGACCCCTGCGTCGTGGATGCCTATCGCGCGTGTGATTGCGATATTGAGGATAAAGGCAAGGCCAGCCCCACCGACCTTCATTCCAAAAACGACAAGTGATCTCAGCGACTGAGGAATTCTAATCCGCATATCAGGCGACCGGTGCTATTTCTTTGAGGCGCTCTGACAATCCCTGCGCCGCCTGTCTGCTGTTATAAGCGCTGACAGTCGCCGCCAGAATTGAGCGCCCTCCCTCACTCCGCGCGAGGGCGCGTGCTTCGTCTATAGCTTGCGAGAAACTGTGCCCAGTCCACGCTTCAACAAGCACGCCGTTTCGACCTGGAGCCAAATATTCCCGGGTGAGTTCGCGATCTAAAGCGATCGTCGGCGTGCCACAGGCAATCGCCTCAACAGCAACTAGACCAAGCGTATCGGTATTTTCGATTTTACTCACAAAGAGAAATACGCTCATGGCGCGAAAATATAGCGCCATCTCGCTGCGCGGCACCGCACCAATGTATTTGACTTTTTCCGAGAGTCCGCGCGTGCGGATTTCAGCCTCGAGAGTTTTTGCGTCTCGACCAATCCCAATCATGATTGCTACGGCGCCATCATTGGTCCTTGCGTAGTCTTCAAATGCATCTAGAAAAATCCGCCATCCCTTACTCTCCACAATTCGAGACGCATAACCAACTACGACTGCGCTGTCAGAGATGTTGAGTTTTTGACGGGCGCTGGGACCCTCGGGATCGAACAGATCCTCATCAAAACCTCCAGATGGAGAAACGATTTCGGCATCCCGTTCTGTAGCGAGAAGAACAGCTTTTGCAAAAGTGGCAGATGGGACAACAATGCGCTCAGCACGTTTGAAAAGCGGTCTAGTTAGGGGCCAAAAGAACTGAGCAAGCCGATTACGCCCATGGATTTCACTCCCATGCGCGTGAATTGCCATTGGTAGGCTGCGCCTCAACCGCGATGGCCATAGGAAGATAGAAAACCAGGTGGGAAGGTGAACGTACACAATGCCAGGTTTGCAAAAAACCAACGCCAAAGAGCCCAGGCACAGCCGGATATATCGCTCTAGTTTTCCGAATTTCCCGCCTCGGTCCGAGAGGCCAACCGCCCGAAGATCAACCTCCCAGCCCTCGCCTTTTAATCCTTCCGCGAGTGCCTGGATAAAGGTTCCTGAAGCAGGTTCTGCGACTGTCGGGTATATGGGGCTAACAAAGTAAATCCGCTTAGAGCTGCTCAAGATAATCTCGTAGATTACTGACGAAGCTACCACGCCCAGCTGCTACGTCGTCTGTGCTGGCTGCCTTTAGACTGGCACGATCAGCCACCAGCCTCTCCAGGTCGCTTTCGGTCCAAGCCACATAAATGCCGGGTCTATTCTCTAGCTGATTACAGGTAGCGGTCTGGTGTTCATTCCGATGCTCCCCTAACGAAGCTTTTCGGGGAAAAAGGATGATCGGCTTTCTATATTTTTGCGCCGACAGCACAGTGCCAATGCCAGCATGTGCAACGATCACGTCCGCCGACCGAAATTTTTGATCAAAATCCTGAGCCGCAATATTTTGGACTGAAGGGAAGTTTTTGGGCTTTACGGTGCTGATTCCAACCTGGCCATAGACGTCCAGTCCAAAACGGCCGGTCAGATCGTCGAGCGCGGACACCAGTCGATCGAAGGGCAATTGCGTGCCAACGGTGAGCAAGATCAAAGGACGCCACCCATGTATTGGGATTTGCTTTGGCCAGCCAGGTGCTGCCATTGCGTAAGAACTCTATCGGCAAACCTGCTGGCCAATTTACCACTCAACGAGAGCTGCTCGGAGTTTGCGACGCTATCGACCCAGATAACCTTTGCGCCAAGCATCTTCCCAAACAGCAGCGCTATGAAGCCCGGAGCGGCCCCGGTCGAAATGATGATGTTCGGCCGAAACTTCAGGATTACTCCAGCGATGTCTTTGGCGCACAGAAGCATCTGCAAGGGCCGGTCGCGATTAGCATCTGTCACAAGAACAGATGGTGCGAGCCCTGATTTCTCAGGCAACCCTGGCAACGTTGTTGCATAAAGTACATCGAACTTGTCAAAGCTCTGGCTGATGATTGCGAGTTGCTCCCAATGCCCTCCACCGGATGCAACGGCCAACAATCTTTTACGCATCAAATCCCCCGGTCATACGCAAACCCGCAATCTTTGTAGGTTATGTGATTACGTAAAGAAACGGGATCTTGAGCATGGCTTCCATGAATGACCGAGAATGGTAAAGCTCAGGACAGCCAGATTAGTTTTCACCGACCACTGCCTGTAAACACGATTTACACCGGCGGCGATACGGGGCCAGCCGTGATAACCATCTGTAGCCAATTCCGATGTACCGGAAACGTCGGTTGTTGTAGAGCAGTAGCCGAAGCGTGCGGACAGAGATTGGGCAACTGTGGAATACGTTACAGTTTTAAATATTGCCATCCTCACGTTGGACGTCCGCGCTTGGTACCGGCGCCCAGATTCAATCTACCTTTTTTTCAAGTTCTGCTTTAGCCTTATCATTGGTTTCGGGATACTTTTCCTGCAGCTGATGAACGCAACGGTCGGTTACAAGTTTGTGCTGCCCGACCTTGGCGGCATGGAACTATGCTATCTGATTGGCTATGTGGGTATTATCACCGGTAGTCGGCTAGGCATTTGGACTTACCTACTTCTCACCGGGTCTCAGAGACCTGGAATTGCCCTTCCTTTCGGCGAGCCAGAAGCAGTCCGTGGACGCTACGGCCTCTACTCACTCGGCATAATCTCAATGCTGGCAGTGGTGCTCTACGTTGGCGTGACCGGTTTTTCGTTCGGCCAAGGAAGCTACGAAGCTAGGTACGAAGACGCCCAGGGAATGGGTATAATTTTGCGGCTTTTTCCTGCGTTCCTTCCATTTGCGGCTTACAAACTTACCGTTGCGAAATCGCCTCGCGAGTTCTGGCGGTCAGCACTTGTGCTTGTCGGTTTCACTTTCGTGATGCTGATTGCCTTGGAGGGCTATCGCCAGCTGATGATTTCAGCGGCGTTACTGACCGTTATCATCGCTCTCAAGCGTAAATATGTACCGTTATGGGTTCAATTGGCAATCGCGGTAAGCGCGCTCCCGGCATTGGTTAGTTTGTCTTTCCTAAGATATGGAGGTGAAGTGCAGGCAGCCGGTTTCACCGACCCACTCACTCGCATTTTCTATTACATTCAAGGTGATCTGTTCCCACTGGACGCCCCTATCCGCATTATTCAATGGTGCGATATTCGAGATTGTCCTGGACTAGAAGTATTTTGGAATCACCTAACACTATTGGTGCCCCGCTTCCTTTGGCCCGATAAGCCAGCGATCCTTCTGGACGCCGCCGGCTACTACACTCAGATTGTTATCGCTTACAACCGGGCTTTGACGCTTTCTGCGACGATAATCGGCGAGGGTTTTCTTATCGGTAGTTTTGGAGCAATTTTCGCAATCTGCGTCATATCCGGCTGGCTTGCGCGGATACTTAGTGTTTGGATGGACAGATCTACCGGGATGATCAAATTCATCCTTCTAGCCAATGTACCCATGGGCTTTTTTTGGATCAGAGAAGGACTTGAGAATGGCATACTTCGAACCATTTTCATTCTGGCATTTCTTGGCATCGGAACATTAACGGCTCCGATAACCAAAGCCATCCTTTCGGCGGTTCCTATTAGACCGAGGGCCACGCGCGGAGGAAACAGAAATGTTATACCGTCGGTGCCGGCCCCAAATCGGCCCAGCCCATCCCCGACCTAGGCTATGGTCGGTCTATCCTAAGATACGATATGTAAGGCACAAAGCGGGCAGGTTTGGCGCAAGATTGTTGTTGAACATAACGCTTTAAGGCCCTCTAGACTTTCCTCGGTGCCATTTCATCCCGTTTTCTCACCCTTTTCAAAGTAGCGATCCATTCGGTCGGTTAGCCGCTTGACCGCGTCATCTACCCTGTTAACGGCCTGCGTTAGGCCATCCTCAGTTGCAAAATTCTCTGCTGCGTAGAGCTTATGTGCTTCCAGCGAGCGCCGTAGATCATCTTCTGCCAATTTGGCACGGCTATCGACCGCGCCAATCATAAGACCCGCATCTTTTTCAAGCTTGTCGATCGCGGCATCGCGCTTCCCAAGCTCGGACAGAACCCAGCTGACTATGCGCCAGCCCGTCACCAGTGCAACCGATCCTGTGCCCGTCATCCAGATCAAGACCTCCCATGTCACGGTGCCGGTCATCGGTTGGCGAGGCCTTCGGCTTGGTTCGAATTGAAGTCATAGCACCGCCGCTTGGAGGCATTTGCCACGTCGAGCTGCTCACGCTCCCGGCGGAGCGCGACGGTCGCCTCTTGCCCAGCCAGCAACGCGGCGTGGGGCGTATCGATGGCGCATTCGGCCGGCTGCGATCCGAGCGTCACCTGCGCAGCGGCAATGCCAAGGCGCACGCCGGCATCAATTTGCTGATGCTGAGACCCGGCCGTGCAGCCAATCAATGTCAGTATCAGTAAGCACGCAAGAGCGGCCTTCAGTGGCGAGTTCGGCTTCATAGGCGGCAATCTCCTGATCGAGTTGGGTCCGCGCCTGCATGGCCGTCCTCTCGCTATTGGCTAAGGCTTCGCGATAGATGCGGAGGGCTTCGGCGCCCGCTTTCTGCTGCCTTTCGCGTTCAGCACCTTCGGCGCGCTTGGCAGCATCCATGATGCGGATCGTCGCCGCATCATTCGCTTTGTCGGTCGCAGCCAGGACGATCGCCGGCCGCTCGATATGATCGAAAATCAGGCCTCGGCTGAACCAGCCAATTGGCCCAGCAATGATGGCGGCCGAAAGCCCTGCCGCCATCAGGGCCAAATGAGTTGGATTGAACATCACCGTGTGCCTTCGAGGCAAAGGCGCTGTTCATCGGCCCGGCGATTGATAAGGCCAGGCACGACCTGGCCGCCCGCCCGGTTCCACATGGGAATCGCGTTGCAGGCGCCACGAAAATCGCCGGCATTGGCTCTGCGAGCAACGGTGGAGCCGCAGAACGCACCAGTGCCGATATTGTAGGATAGAGACAGGAAAGCGACATAGGGCTTGTCAGGCACCGCATCCGGTGCCGCGAGGCACTTCCGCATACCCGCTTCGAACTCGATAAGGGCATCACCCAGCATCACCTGACACTGATCAACGGTGTAGCTGTCGCCGAGCTTCACGCCACGCGTCTCACCGAAGCAAACAGTGGGAATGCCGTTAGCCAGGCGGTCAGGGTAACGACCGCATCGGCTGCGCCGGCTATCGCGAGCGCGGTGATTGCGACAACGGCCGCTCGATCACACGGGCACATGTGGAAGAGCGCGTGCTCAACGCCCTCGATGCCTACTTGGCCGATCCCGAAATGATCGCCGCCTACATCTCGCACTACCATCTCAAACGCCGCGAGCTTGCGGCCACTAAGACCAGCCAGCTCAAGTCCATCGCCGATCGACTGCCCGAACTCGACAAGCAGATCGAGAAACTCATCGACCTGCTTGTCGAAGGCAGTGCGACTGACGGGGTGCTTGATCGCTTGCGTAAAATGGAGGCCGAACGCGCTGAGCTGCGCGCAGAAGCCGAATCCCTCAAAGCCGATGATGAGCCTATCGTTCTCCACCCGTCCGCAGCAGATCGCTACCGCCAGCTCATCAAAGAGCTGCGCATGCATCTGGAAGGTTTGCGGGAAGGCCAGCCGCGCGATCTCATCTTCGAGCGCCTGCGCGGCATGATTGAAAAAGTTGTCATCACCCCAAAGGGCACTCGCCAGCCCGTGGACATCCAAGTCCATGATTTACTTGCAGAATTGCTGGTCTGTAAAAAGGAAACACCCCTAAATGCCAAGGCATTTAGGGGTGCAATGGTTGCGGGAGCTCGATACCATCATTGCACGAAGAGAAAGCCATACCCCCCGGTGAGTGACAACGTCCTAAGTCAGCAAGACAAGCGGTGTTTTGGCAAGTAGGTCTCGATGCAGGAATTTGCACCTGCCGGGCGGTCATCGTCAATCCAAACGGGTTCCACCGAGTTGGAAGAGCTCTCGGCCATACCAAACATAGGGTTCAGCGGTCGCGCCGTGGCCTTGACCGTCCTTAAACCGAGATGCAGATCCAGGTGGACCTAGGCATTCTCTACAGGGTCGCGTCGTGCGCCTTCACGGCTCTACAGAGAGAGGTTCTCTCACATGGCACCGTGCCTTTAACAGGGAACGGCAGTCGGAAACGCTTTTGTTGATGGCATGCACAACACGTGCCATCTTGGCGGTTATTGCGGGGAACGCCTTGCGTCGCAGATCCGGATTGTTCCAATCGCGAGCAATGAAGCGCTCAAAATTGTCACGGAAGCTGTTCTCCTTTTGGCGGATGGCGACTTGTGCCTCCTACCGTGTGAAAACACTTATCCAGTCATCGCAGAATTTGAGGCCCAAGTGCGATGTCCGATAGCTGGCTTTAGCAGACACTTCTCGTGCTAGTCACAGACGCATTAGGGTGACGCACTCCACGACCAAGGAGTATTTTGACCCTCCCATCGGGCAAGCTGACAGTGGTGCCAGGTCGGTGTTAACCGTAAAGCACCAGACACTTGCAGGTTTTCATCTGCCAGGTGCACTATCACCACGTCGATTCAGCCGAATCGATGACGGCCGCCGCCAGTGCTTCGAACCACCAGCGACGGCCTGACCACCGCAATCCTGAAGCAGCAGGAGTTACAATGGCTAAGAGCCTTGTAGTAGACGCGTGCGCACGTCGGCAAGCATCCCCCTACGACCCAGCCGGGTTTTTAAGCCTCGATGGGCCGCACTTGGGCGGCATGCGTCGGCGCAATTAGAGCGGTCGGTCCCAAACCGGGGCCGGGACGTCTGCGTCTGCACGCTGGCCGGTCGCCCCGCGCCTGCCGCGCCCTTTTGACCATGCCTGTTGCCTGATGGTTTGCCTGCCCCGTCCCGCATGAACTGCAGTGCGGTGCTCAGGTCATCGGCTATAGCTGGCTAATGGCACGGTACGCCCCTTTCCCCCTCCACCTCTGCCCTTCCGGCTCGCGCTGCCACCTGTTTTCCCCTGGTAGATACTAGGGTGCTGCCACGGCGAGCAGCGGGCGGAATCTTTCATCCCATCCAATTCGAGTACCTACCATGAGTTCTTTGTCCGACATGATCCGAAACAGCACCGTCAATGCTGGCATGACCGCCCATGTCATGCCAGCCGTCGGAAGTAGCATCGTCATACTCGTCACCGCCGCGCTAGAAGAACACGCCCTTTCCCAAGGTGTGCTTCTGCCCGATCCGTGGACCAAGGATGCTCCTCCCACCATCGTCTATGTGCCCGATAGCTCCTGGCTAGCTCCAATGACCGTTGTTATCGATGCCCGGGGGGGCGCCGTCCATGGCACTCCGAGCCGGGAAAAGTCCGAAGTGGCGCGCGATCTCGACGTGCTCGTGCGCATCGAGGACGGCGCAAGCGTCTGGGTCGCGGTGAGTTCAGCCCATGTACCGGACCTCGCAAGAAGGGCCGCCGAGTGCTTCGTGACCGTAAAGGGGCTCACTTCTGCCGCCATCGCCCGCGCCGTGGGCACAGTAACGGGACAAGAAATCATCATCGAAGACGCCGATTGGCGCGGTCTATCTCTCCCCCTTATTGCCAGCTCAATACGATCCGGCGATACCGCGGAAGCCTGCCGCGACCGACTTCGCCGCTGGTCAGCGCACACCGACGAGACGGAAGATGCCGGTGAGGAGACAGAGGAGGGTGACCAATGGCCAGTTTTTGGTTCGGCAGCGGTCTGGCTGACCGAGACTCTGGCCCTCTTCGATGGGCTCAAGACCGGTCGCGTTCCCAAAGGCCTCTTGCGTCACACGATGCTCGCCGGACAACCGGGATGCGGGAAATCCACCTTGGTCGACCAGCTTGCTGAACGCGCCGCCATTCCACTTCATCGCCTGAGCGTGGGCGCCCTATTTGCCGCTGGCACCGGCTATCTCGACAGTGTCGTGCGTCAGATCGTTGGCTTCTTTGACGCCCTTCGCTCCCATAATGGACCGGCAATTGGCATCATCGAGGAGATCGATGCCATGAGTACCCGCACCGGCGGGACCGACTCCAATGGGGCTTATTGGAGCACAGTTATCACCTCGATGCTGCTTGCCATTGACGACCTCAACGCTTCCGGCGCGCCGGTGCTTCTGGTCGGTTGCACCAACCGGCCGGAAGACGTCGACGCCGCGATCTGTCGTCCCGGCCGCATTGGCCGCTTCATCGAGGTCACGCCCCCGCAGACTATCGACGACGTAGTTGCGGTGCTGCGCGTCCATCTGGGCCGTGACCTGCCAGACGCGCCACTTCGTGATCTGGCTCGCCTCTGGCTTGGAGAAAGCCAGGCCCAATTGGCCGACCGCATTGCCGCTGCGCAAAACAAGGCCATTCTCGCCGGCCGTCCACTCGGACTTGCCGATCTCGATCCGGATGGGATGACCAAAAAAGCCGACAGCAACGGCATCCTCAAAAAAGCGGCTCTTCATGAAGCAGCCCATGCGGCGATCGCCGACGCCTTTGGACGCGAGGTCGGCGCCATGGCCCTCCGCCTTGATCGTGCCGGTTCGGTCAGCGGTTTTACGACGCTCATCCCCCGCCTTATGGGCGCCACTTACGACGAGCGCCTCGATGACTGCTGTATCGCCCTGGCCGGCCGTGCCGCCGATGCCTATTTTGGCAAACGGGTCGACGATGGCTCGGCCACTGACCTAATCCAGGCGAGCCACGCCATTGCCCTTCTTTATCTCAGCACCGGCCTGTCTGAGACCCTCATCGCCCTGCCGCCCGACGTGGTGACAAAGGAGCTGACCACTAACCTTGTGCTCCAAGACACGGTGGAAACAATCCTTCAGGACCAGATGAGCCGGGCCGACGACCTCGTCGCGCAGCACCACCAGACAATCGAACGGCTTGCAGAAGTTCTGCTCGAGCGCCGGACCCTCGCAAAGGCCGAGATCGCTGCCTTTTTGACGGAAAGCAAAGCATGATCCTTCCAGCCCTCGACTTCATTCTCGATGACGGCGTGGTTCTGCTTGATCTCGCGGCACGCGCTGAAGCGGAGGATCTCGATATCTCGAGCCTACCTCGCTGGCGACAACTCCTTGGCGACCTCGCTCGCCTCCGGAGCGGCTGGCGCCCTGAACCCCGTATTCTGGAGCGAGCGCCTCGACTTGACCACTGGTCCGTTAGTGAGCCGCAGGATTTTGGCCTAGTCCGGCTTCTCGGAACCGTCACCGGTCACCCTCTTCTGCCAGACCATCGGGTCGTTACGACTTCCCCCCTTGTTGCCCTTGAGACGCGAAGGGGAACCTGGGCAAGGACTGTGTCGCGTTTCTACGTTTTGCACTCGAGCCAACGCGAGGAACGTTAAGCTGGAGGTAAATTGCCGGTGCTTTGGCTCAACGAGGGGTTTAACCACGCGGCAAGACTCAGGCTTTCAGGCGCCTCCCCAAAACCTCAAACGGAAAGACGGAGACTGCCCGTCCCGCCGGAGGCCTGCACCGAGCGCGTTCCGGCTCCGACTGCGGCGGCGAGCGCCGTTGAAAGCTCAGAGCCATTGAGCCAATCGTGGATGAAGCCGGCATTGAATGCGTCCCCTGCCCCTGTCGTATCGACGACGGAAACCTTCGGACTCGGAAGCGCGATCGTTTTGGAACCTGAGGCGAGCATGGCGCCTTCGGCACCGCGCTTGAGCACGACAATGGGAAAGTGACGCCGGAGGACTGCGAGTGCGGCTTCAGGCTCAGCTTCCCCAGTCAGAGCTTCAGCCTCTTCCACATTGGGGAGGAAGAGGTCGACCCCCGCAGCCCGTTGAAAGAACAAGGGATCGTGGATCAGGTCCGCATCCCAGCTCGGATCGAGCGACACGGTCAACCCTTCTTTCTTCGCGCTTGCAATCGCATCGGGCATTTCGTGAAGCGTTGCATATTCGGCAATGTGGAGATGGCTCACCCCGGAATGAGCCAAGGCCGCCTCAAAGCCGGCGGGTCGGGCGTGACCAGCCCGGCGCGAGAGAAAGGCGCGATCACCATTATGAACCATGACCACGGTCAGCTGCGGGCCGGCACTCTCGTGCCGGTCCAGAAAAGTGAGGTCGATCCCAAGTTGATCGATCTGCTCTGAAAGCGCCAGAGACAATGCATCGGTGCCGAAGCGTGCGAGCAGCATGGAATGGCGCCCGAGCGCTGAAAGGTGCGCCGCGGTGATCAGAGCACCACCCCCTGGGGTCAGGGCGAAGTCGCGGGCAAAGAGTTCCCGCCCCAAGGCCGGCATGCCGTCGAGACCGCGAAACACCATGTCGCAATAAATGCGGCCAAGATTGAGGACAGCCCCGGCGCGGGGCGAAGACGATGTCATGCGCGGCCCAAAGCCTTTTCGCTGACGGCATCGAAGAGGTAGAGCGATCCAGTGCCGGCGTGAACCGAGACCGTGCTGCCGATCTGGGGCACGACCCGGCCTGGCGCTGTGGCGATGACCTGTGCCTTGCCAAGAGCGAGATGTACCAGGGTTTCCGAGCCAAGCGGCTCCACCGCTTCGACCGTGCCGGACGCCGAAAGCCCCGCCCCGCCGAACTCGCCGACCACAAGATCATGGGGACGCACGCCAACCAGCACCTTGCCGTCATGGGTGGGAAGGCCAAGTCCTGAGGCCCCTGCCCCCTCGATACTTAAGTCGCCGCCGGCAATCGTGCCCTCGACCATATTCATCGACGGACTGCCGATAAAGCGCGCGGTGAAGACATCGACCGGGTTTTCATAAAGGTCGGTCGGGGTTCCAACCTGGAGAATATTGCCATCACGCATGACGACGATCTTGTCAGCCATGGTCATGGCTTCGACCTGATCGTGCGTCACATAGACAATTGTTGTGCCAAGCCGGCGATGAAGGTTCTTGATCTCGAGGCGCATCTGCGCGCGCAATTGCGCATCGAGATTGGATAGTGGTTCGTCGAAGAGAAACGCGGCTGGATCACGCACCATGGCGCGGCCGATGGCAACGCGCTGACGCTGCCCACCCGAAAGCGCCGCGGGACGGCGATCGAGCAGCTTTTCGAGCCCCAGAATCTTGCCGGTCTCTTCGATCCGCTTCTGCTTTTCGGCCTTTGAGAGTTTTGAGGTATAAAGGCCAAAGCCGATATTCTGGCCCACAGTCATGTGCGGATAGATGGCGTAGTTCTGAAAGACCATGGCGATATTGCGCTGCTTGGGCTCGCGCTGGTTCACAACTTCTCCGCCAATCAAGAGATTACCGCCCGAAATATCCTCGAGCCCGGCAATCATGCGCAGCGTTGTCGACTTCCCGCAGCCCGATGGGCCAACGAAAACGACGAATTCCCCATCTTCGATGGTTAGGTCAATGCCGTGGACAGCGCGGGTCTTGCCGTATTCCTTGACCAGTTTCTGCAGTTCGATCTTGGCCATCAGGCGGTTCCCTTCAATGCGCCGAAGCGTTCTTTGAGCATGCGCGCGGCATCAGCCTGGCGGCGCAGGATTTTGTCGAAAATGTCTGAGAGACGCTGGGCGTCCTGCCGATAGCCGGCAATGGCCGCGTTCAGCGGCTCCGGCGCTGGCCCACCAAAGCGGGTGCGCACGGCAACGAAATATTCGGGCGAGACAATCTCGGCAAAACTGGTCTCATCAAGCGAAGAAGAACGCCCGGTCGCCTTCTCGAAAGCCAAAGTGAATGGTCCAAAACCATCGTTGACGAGATCGCCGCCCATCGCGACAACGGCTTTGGCAACGGACGCCGCGATCTCGTGGCCCTCGCGGAAGGACAGCCCTTCGCGGCGTACGAGGGAGTCGGCCAGTTCGGTAATGGTGATGCAGGAGCGCGCAATATTGTCCCGCACACGTTTGGGATCGATGCGGATTTGTTCGACCAGTGCCGCGAGGAGATCAAGCACGCGATAGGCCGAAGAAAACGCCTGATAGCCCATGGCCTGCGTTTCGCCCTCACTGTCGTTCATGTCGGTGAAGGGCGTATTGTGCATCACCGTAAGCATGGCCTGTGCCCGGCCGGCCGTCTGGCTCGCCAGATGCCGCAAATGCTCGATCGGCACTGGATTGCGCTTTTGTGGCATGATCGAAGAAATCTGTACGAGGCTATTGGGCACATAGATCTGCCCCACCTCAAAGCTGGTCCAGACCTGAAAGTCCTGGATCGGCCGCCCCAGATGCAGAAACAGCAACTGAATGGCCGAATAGGTCGAGGTGATGTAATCCACCCCGGCAATGCACGAATAAGAATTCTGCAGCGGCGCCTCAAAGCCGAGGAGTTCGGCGACAAGCCCGCGATCGGTGGGAAAACCAGTCGTTGTGATCGCAGCCGCGCCCATGGGCGAGAGCTCGACGATCCGATAAGCTTCAAAGAGCCTTTCGATATCGCGCCCGACGAACTCGACAATGGCTGATAGATA
Organism: Devosia soli; assembly: GCF_000970455.1. Lineage (GTDB taxonomy): Bacteria > Pseudomonadota > Alphaproteobacteria > Rhizobiales > Devosiaceae > Devosia > Devosia soli. The sequence continues at coordinate 52,796 of NZ_LAJG01000015.1, forward strand.
ATGCCCAAAGGTCGTCGGCTGCGCTGGCTGCCCGTGGGTATAGGCGACGATCAGCGTCTCCTTTTCGCGCTCCGCCGCTTCGATCAGCGTCGCGTGCAGTCTGAGCGCTTTGCCGATCAAGACATTGAGCCGCTCGCGCAGCCCAAGCTTGAAGAGCGTGTGGTCGATATCGTTGCGGGAGCGTGCAGTATGAAGGCGTCCGCCAAGATCAGGCCCGACGCGCTTTTTCAGCTCCTTCTCGATGAGGAAGAAGAAGTCTTCCACCTCACCGGTATAGACGAGCGTTGTGGGATCGATCTCGGCATCGATGCTCTCGAGCGCCACGGCAATGTCGCGGGCCTGATCGGCACTCAGAATTCCGGTCTCGGCCAGCATGACGAGATGCGCGCGGTCGATGGAGCGGAACCCCTCGACATGGTGGTCCTTGGCACCATCAAAGAGCGGCGCCAGAACGGTTTCCTTATAGACCGGATCGGGGAAGACCGAATTGTCGGCTGCACGTGGATCGATCATGGTCTAACCCTTGAGGCCGGCCAGCATGACGCCACGAACGATGTAGCGCTGGAGAAGAAGGAAGACGAGGAGCGTCGGGATGGTGCCGATGGCGGCCCCGGTCATGATCAGCTCCCACTGGATGGACGCCTCGGCCGAGAAACTCGAGATGCCGACAGGCAGCGTATAGAGTTCCTTGGAGGTCGTGACGATCAGCGGCCAGAAAAAGGCCGTCCAGTTGCCGAGGAAGGTGAAGATGGCCAAAGCCGAAATCGCCGGCACCACCATGGGCATGGCAATCTTCCACCAGATGGTGAATTCGTTGAGCCCATCGACACGAGCGGCTTCGAGGAAATCGTTGGGCACGCCTTCGAAGAACTGCTTCATGAGGAATGTGCCGAAGGCCGTCATCATGCCGGGAAACATGATGCCCCAATAGGAATTCAGCCAACCGAGCTGGCTCGACATCAGGTACCACGGGATCACCAGCATTTCGGTGGGGATCATAAGCGTCGACAGGATGGCGAGGAAAATAAAATAGCGACCGCGGAATTCGAATTTGGCCAGCGTGTAGCCGACGAGGCTGTCGAAGAATACGTTCGAGATCGTCACCGTAACGGCAATGATGGTCGAGTTGAGGAACCACTGCATGAAGCGGCCATCGCCCAAGACCTTGATATAATTGTCAAAGGTCGGCGCCGCCGGGATCAGCCTCAGGTCATAGACCTGTCCTGATGTCTTCAGCGAAGTCGAAAACATGAAGAGAAGCGGCGTGATCATGATCAACCCGCCGATCAGCAGCAGGGTCCAGGCAATGATGCGGCCGGGGCGGATGTCGCGGCTATTCGCCTTGAGCTCGGTTGAGGTCACGGTCATTTCTTTTCCCTCAGCACATAGAGCTGGAGCAGGGATACGATGAGCAGGATGGTGAACAGCACCACGGTCTGCGCTGCCGCATAGCCCATCTGGTAGGATGAGAAGGCGGTCTGATAGATCATTAGCACCAGCGGCTTGGTCGAATTGAGCGGCCCACCCGGATCATTCGAGGTCATATTATAGACCTGGTCGAAGATGCGCAGGAAACCGATCGAGGAGAACACGACGAGAAACACGGTGGTGGGCTTTAAAAGCGGGATAGTGATCTTTCGAAGGATTGCCCAATCCCCCAACCCGTCGATCTTGGCGGCCTCATAAAAGGTGCTGGGAATGGCGCGTAGCCCGGCCATGAAGATGATGATCTGGAACCCGAGCCCGGCCCAGATCGCCGGGATCAGGATCGAGAACAGCGCCTGGTCGACCGAGCGCAAAAATGGCTGCTGCGGAATGCCAACCGAGGACAAAAAGCCGTTGATCACCCCGATCGGCACCGGCTGGTAGAACCAGCGCCAGACCCAACCCATGGCTGCAGCCGTCGTCAGGAAAGGCAGGAAATAGAGGGCACGGATAAAACCGTGCATCAGCTTCACGCGATCGAGGTAGTAGGCGATCACGAAGGAGATGACGAGGCTCACCGGCGTGCCGATGATGAGGTAGAGAAACGTGTTCTGGAAGACTTTCCAGAAAACCGGATCGGCGAACATTTTTTGGTAGTTCGCAAAGCCGATGAACTGGGCTGGCCGCAGCAGATCCCAATTGGTCAGCGACAGCCAAAAGGCCTGGAATGTCGGATAAAAGCGGATGCCCGCATAGAAGATGATCGGCACGGCGAGAAACGCCCAGGCCCAGATGACCCGCTTGGTGCTGATATTGAGACGGTCCCAGAAGCGAACCGGGCCTCTTTGTGAAATCGCGTTCGCCGACGCCATGTTCGCTCCTGCGAGAAGATGCGAGGGGTTGCCTTAGCGCCAAAATATCATCGGTCATCACCCCGGCGAAGGCCGGGGTGACAGTCGATGTCGTGGCGAAGTTCGCGCTCTTGAAAGAGCTTACCCCTTACTGACGACCCTGATCGATAATCGCCTGTTCGGCCGTAGCGGCCTGGGCAAGCGAGTCTTCGATCGACTGGCCTTCGAGCAGCACGCGATTGACCATGTCGATCGCGGTCTGGCGCTGTGCGGCTTCGTCGTAGAACTGGGTGGTCTGAGCGTATTCAAGACCCTTGAGGAACGGCCCGCGGATCGGATCGGCAAGGTTTGCTTCGGTCAGCGCCACGCCACGACGTGCCGGAAGTTCACCAACCGTTTCGAGCCAGATTTCCATCGCTTCGGGCGAGGAGATATACTGCAGGAACTTCTGCGCGGCTGCGAGCTCCTCTCCGGTCGAGGTCGCCCCGATACCGTTGGCGAAATAGCTCGAATAGTTCGAGCGCATGCCATTGGCGTCAGCGGGCAGTTCCACCACGCCCCATTCGAACGGGTTATCGGCAAAGGCGCCGAGACGGAACGTGCCATCGATGGTCATGGCGGCAAGACCTGCGCGGAACGCCGCCTGGCCTTCATCCATGAAGCCGACGAGGCCGACCTTCTTTTCGGTTTGAAGGTCGGTATAGAACTTCAGGGCCGCAGCGCCGGCCGCGTCGTTATAGGCAACATTGCCTTCGTCATCGTAGGGGACGCCACCGTTCTGGCGCACGAGAACTTCGCGCCACCAGTGGTGATCCTGGCCGGCCATGTCCATGGTGATGCCGGCCGTCGTGATATTGCCGCTGCCATCGCGCTTGGTCGTGGCTTCGGCAACCGCCAGAAGCTCGTCGAGCGTCTGCGGCGGCTCGACACCGGCTTCGTCGAGCAAGGCCTTGTTGTAAAAGAGTGCCAGCGAGCGCACGGCGGTCGGCAGGCCATAATAATCGTCGCCACGCTTCATTGCCGAAACGATGGGGAAGAAGTCCGCTTCGATTTCCTCGTGCGGGAACACGGCCGGGTCGAGCGGCTGGATCAGGCCGCCATTCACGAACTGGTCAGTCCAGCCGTAAAAGAGCTGCACCACGTCCGGCCCCTGGCCGGCAACCTTGGCGGCAACGACGCGCGTCTGGTAGTCGGCATAGGGGAAAGTGGTCTGCTTGACGGTGATGTCTGGATTGGCAGCTTCGAATTTTTCGATCAGCTGGTCCATCGCCTGGACGCGGCTATCGAAGACATACTGCCAATATTCGATTTCCACGGCCTGGGCTGCGCCCATTGCGATGAAGCTGATGCCGGCAGCGAGCCCGGCTACATATGCCTTACGCATAAAGTCCCTCCATTGGAGCGTCGACCCTCCGACGCCTCTCATCCCTTAGGACGGCAGACGCCGCCCGACAGGCCAGCAACGTCCAATATGTGACCGTCCCTTGTCAATAAAATAATCTACTTGAGTTATTGTGTTGCCTGGCTAGTCTTGCACCGCCCCGCCATGCTAGCGAGGCAGTGGGGGAGGCGGAAATTTGAACGGCCGCAGCAAGAAAGAGCTTCGTCAACGCGTCGCTATCGGGTCCAATCCCGAGCGCAACCGCGCGCACAATCGCCGCGTGGTGCTGGAGGTTATTCGATTCCACGAACATCTCGGCCGCACCGAGATCGCTCGACGCGCCCAGCTCACGCCCCAGGCCGTGGCCAATATTGTCGACGAGTTGCTCGAAGAAGGGCTTCTCGTTGAACTTGGTCGGCTCCGATCCGGTCGTGGACAGCCCCCCATCCAGTTCGCCGTCAATCCCAACGGCCCGATGACCGCTGGGGTCGAAATCGCCGCCGACCATATGGTGACCGCGCTTCTCGATCTTTCAGGCGGCGTGCGCGCCAAATCCATCCTGCCGCTTGAGGCCACGGGCCCCGATACCGTCCCTGACCAAGTGACAGCGGAAGTCCAGCGCCTCGAAGCCTCACTTGGCGCTGACCGCAGCAAGCTTCTCGGCATCGGCGTCGTCATGCCAGGTCCATTCGAGGTCGAGGGTATGAGCTCGGTCGGCCCCGCCACCCTTCCCGGCTGGACGGGCGTTGATGCGACTGCTCTTTTTGCCAAAGCTACGGGCCAGCAGGTCTTTGTCGAGAACGACGCCACGGCCGCTGTGGTCGGCGAACGTCTTTATGGCGCCGGTCGCCAGATCGGCAGCTTCTGTTACCTTTACTTCGGTGTCGGCCTTGGTCTCGGCGTCATCCAGGAAGGCCGCCCCTTGCGCGGCGCCTTCGGCAATGCCGGCGAAATCGGCCATGTCGGTCTCGTCCCCCGCAAGGGCAAGGTCCACTATGGCCCAGCCGGCGCACTCGAGCGTTTCGTCTCGGTCTTTGCTCTGCGCGAACGGCTCGCCATGGCCGGCATCTATGCAGCCACTGTCGATGACATCCAGACGTTGCACGACAAGGCCGATCCGACGCTTGCCGAATGGATCGACATGGCTGCCGATTACCTTGCGCCCACCGTCGCCATGCTCGAAAACATCTTCGATCCAGAAACCGTCATTTTCGGCGGCGGCCTGCCCGATTCAGTTCTTGAAGCGGTCATCGCCGCGCTCGACCCCTTGCCCGTTTCCGTCGCAACGAGACGGCAACGCTCGCAACCCCGCGTTATCCGCGGCCAGACGGGCCAGTTGACGGCAGCGCTCGGCGCCGCCGCGCTGCCGCTCCTCGACACAGTCTCTCCCCATCTCAGCGTTTCCAACCCCGTCGGCTGACTTTTGTCACCCATGCCTCTCTCTATGAGAGACGTGTGCGATGACAGTGTGCCGTTCCAAAACGCCAATTATGAAATCTGGACGACCAATGCTTACCGCTCCCGAACGCCTGCGCCGTCGCGCAGCCCAGCCCCGTCTCGTTGCTCTCGCCCGCGCCCTGTCCCGCCTCAAATCCACGGTGACGGTGATGAATACCGGCGCCCATCCCGATGACGAGCACAACGAAATGCTCGCCGCCATGCGCCACGAAATGGGCATGCGCATCATCGTCGCCTGCTCCACCCGCGGCGAGGGCGGCCAAAATACCCTGGGGCCCGAACGCGGCGGTGCACTCGGCGTGTTGCGTTCACGCGAAATGGAAGAAGCTGCCCGTGCCCTTGATGCCGACATCGCCTGGCTCGGCCATGGTCCCGACGATCCCGTGCACGATTTCGGCTTCTCCAAATCCGGCAAGGATACCCTCGCGCGTTGGGGGGAAGAGCGCATCATCGATCGCCTCGTCCGCGCCTATCGCCAGTTCCGCCCCGATATTGTCATCCCCACCTTCCTCGACGTTCCCGGCCAGCACGGTCACCACCGCGCAATGACCGAGGCCGCCGAGCGCGCTCTCGCTTTCGCCGCCGATCCGGCTTACGAAACAGAAAACCTCGCGCCTTGGACCGTCACAAAATTCTGTCTCCCCGCCTGGTCCGGCGGCGGCGACACCTATGACGACGAAGTCCCCCCGCCCAAGGCCAATCTTTTCGTCACGGCCACGGGCAACGATTTCGCCACCGGCATGCCCTTCTGGCAACTCGGCGAAGTCTCCCGGGCCTTCCACGCCAGCCAGAACATGGGCCACTGGCGGCACCCCGGCGAAACAACATGGCCGCTCCACCAGGTCGGTACCGATGCACAAGGCGGACTTTTCGATGACCTGCCCAAATCGCTCAGCGATCTCGGCCCATCGCCTTATCTCGCCGCCGCCGACGCTGCCCTCGCCCAGGCCATAGCTGCGTTCCCCGATAGCACCGCCATCCTGCCCGCTCTCAGCATTGCCCGCCGCGCCATCCGCGGCGCACAGGAGGACATCGCCCCCGAGCACGCTCATCGTCTTGAGCGAAAGCTCGAAGAACTCGACGCCGCCACCGCCATCGCCGCCGGCATCGAAATCTACGCCTCGGTCTCCTCAGCCAGCATCGCCCCCGGCGAAACAGTCGATCTCACCATCGAAGCTGAACCTGGCGAGGCCGAAAATATCCGCGTGACCCCCCTCACCTCTGACGCCTTCTTGCCCAGCGATGTGGTCAGTCTCTCTGGCGACAGTGCGACCATCGCACTCACCGCCCGCGCCGGCGCAAAGATCGAGAATGCCTTCCGCCCCGATTGGCAGAACCTTTATGCAAACGGCAATGTGTCGGTGCGCGTTGAGGCCGAGGTGAACAGCGAGGTCATCCGCTTTTTCCGCGAAACCGAAGAAGACCTGCAGCTCTCCCCCACCTATACGGTCGCGATTACCCCCGAGGCTCTTATTCTTCCGCTATCGGCCCCAGTGACGAAAACCGTCGCCCTCAAATCCGACATCGACTTCGGCCGCATTACTATCCCGAGCGCTCCCAGCCTGACCATCGAACGGGGCGAGAGCACTTTCGCCGTCAACTCCGACGTCCTCCTCACCGCCGGCCGCCACAGCCTGCCTCTCCTCGTCGATGGCGCGCCGGCCTTCGGCGTCACCCCCATCGCCTATCCGCATATCGGCCGCACCCGTTTTGCCCGCCCGCTGTCACTCGACATCCTGGCGCTGAACATGATGGTCCCCGACACTAAAATCGGTTATATCGGCGGCGGCTCCGATCGTGTCGGCCTCTGGCTCGACCGCATGGGCGCCAACATCACCGAACTCGATGCCGAAGCCCCCGCGGGCGATCTCTCGGCCTATGACACCATCGTCATCGGCATTTTCGCCTTCGGCCTCCGCCCGGACCTCAGGGCTGCAACGCAAAAACTCCACCGCTGGGTCGAGGCCGGCGGCCATCTCGTCACGCTCTATCACCGCCCCAGCGATGGCTGGATAGCGGACGAAACACCGCCGCGCCCAATCACCATCGGCAGTCCATCACTGCGCTGGCGCACCACCAATCCCGCCGCCGAGGTGAAATTCCTCGACCCCCAGCACAAGCTCCTCATCGGCCCCAATCGCATTACCTCGGACGATTTCGCCGGCTGGGACAAGGAACGTGGGCTCTACTTCGCCTCCGCCTGGGACGACGCATATGTCCCTCTTCTCGCCATGAGCGACGCCGGTGAAGAACCCCTCATCGGCTCATTGCTTTCGGCCAAGATCGGTGCGGGTCGTCACACCCATACGAGCCTTGTTCTCCATCACCAGTTGGACAGGCTCGTCCCCGGCGCTTTCCGGCTCATGGCCAATCTTCTCCAGTCTGCCTGATATGGAGACCAATCTATCGCGAGCCGGATATCTTTGGCTCGCGAGCGACATGGTGCTCGTGACCTTCATGACCGTGCTCGTGAAATTGGGCGGCGCCAGCTATCCCGCTGTGCAGATGGTTTTCATCCGCTCGCTCATCGGCCTTGTCAGCGTCCTCCCGCTCGCCTGGCGCCACCGCCAGGCTTTGCGAGAAACCAGGCAATGGGGCCGCCACGCCTTCCGCGTGCTCTGTAACACCCTTGCCCTTAATGCCAACTTTGCCGCGCTCACCGCCCTGCCCTTGGCCCTTGCCAATGCCATCGGCTTCATGCGCCCGCTCGTCGTCCTGGCGCTCGCGACCTCTCTCCTTGGCGAACGATCCGGCCCCTGGCGCTGGATCGGCGCCGCCATCGGTTTTCTCGGCGTCCTCGTCATGGTCGCCCCGGGGGAAATCGCATGGAACTTCGGGCTCTTGGCCGCCCTTGCTTCGGTCCTTTTCGGTTCCCTCGCCACCGTTCAGACCCGCGCCCTCGCCAAGGAAAACACCACCGTCCTGATGGTTTTCTACACCGTCGGCCTCACGGTCTTCACGTCCATCCCCGCCGCCGTCTCGTGGAAACCGGTCGCATCAGCCGACTGGCCACTGCTCCTTGCCATCGGCGTCCTGGCGCAGATCGGCCAATACTGTTTCCTCCGCGCCTATCAGTCGACCCCGGCCAATCTGCTCGCCCCCGTCGGTTATCTGTCCATCGTCCTCGCCAGCCTCGCCGGATTCCTCGCCTTTGGCGAAGTGCCAGCGCCCACAACGATCATCGGCACCGCCATCATCATCGGCGCCCTGATCCTGACGACCCGCCTCGACCGCTCAGAGCCCTGAACCCCAAAAAAAGACCCCCGGCCTGGCATGGCCGAGGGTTTCGCCGCGTTAGGAGGCACGGCAGCGGTTCGCGCTGGGAGCTTACGCGAACCGAAGGCGTATCAGCGCTTGGCCGGCTGGATCAGGTTAGCCATGATGCGGAAGGCGCCGGGGGTCAGCTTGTCGAGCTGGTGATGCAGCACGAGGCTGGTATGGGTGTGACGCCCTTCGCCGATTTCCGCGGACAGCAGCGAACCTTTGAGCGGTTCCTCACCCGCATCGGCCATGGCGAGTAGCGGCACATAGGCCTCGTCCCATTCCGAAGCGAAATAAAGCCCACGCTCCTTGTCCCAATTGTCCCAGTCTTCTTTGGTAATGGCATTGGGGTAGTTGAGAAGCGGATGGTCTGGCTCGAGCACATCCACCGTCGACTTGGCGTCGGTTACGCGATAGCGGATCGAAGGCGAACCGATCTTGAGGAAAGCCAGCGGCACGGTCTCCGGATCCCAGCCGTCCGACGGACGGTGGTAGAGCGTCACAAGGTGACCGCCATTCTTCACCCATTCATGGAGACCCGGCAGCGCTGCGACAAGATCGGGGCGGCGACCGAAGGAGAAAATGCCAACGACCAAAGTGTCGAGATCGCGATAGGCGCCCGCCTCCATATCGGCCGGGCTCAGTTCCTTAAGATCAACGCCAAGGCGATTGAGCCAGGTCGCGACATTATCATTGCCCCCACCGATATAGCCGATCCGCCCATCTGGAATGACCGCACCAACCGACTGCACCGGCACCGCCACTTCTGTCGGCACCACCGACCGCCCGATATGGGGATAGGTGAAGACATTGATGGCGTAAGCCTCCTTTCCAAGGAGCTTTGGCGCAATGGTGACCCGCTCGGTGCCAAGTTCAGCTGGCGGCGTCAGTTCGAACGTGCCCGCTTCCGAGCCCGTCTCACCCTTCGCCGCCATGACCCAACCTTCGGGCAATTGGAAGTCGAGGTCCGCCGTCGTGCCGCCCGAAACCACGGCGGTGAAAGCCACCGGCGAGATTTCGCTTTCGGTATTGAACACCACCGCATCCGGCTTGAGCTCAAGCGAGGCTTCCGGCAGAACACGGAGTGCATCCTCAAGATCGACATCGAGCACGGCCTTATGGCCGGCAATCGTCGCCGTCAGACGCACGAAGGCATCGCCATTACCACCGAGCGGATCAAATTGCTCGGTCAGAGGATTGGTCAGCGCGGCATCGTCCGCAACGCTCACCTTGACGCCATCCTCAGCCGTTTCGCCGGTAATGCCGTTGCGGGCAACCACCTCGACGGAATCGACCGTGATGGTATCCGGCGCATCGACCATCGCCTTGACGATGATGTCTTCGCCCGGGTGGAGATCGGCACCATCTGTATAGGCGCGCACGCGCATGCCAGCCGCCGTCGCGAGCGCCAGATCGACTTCCCTGATCTTGCGATCGAGCCGGTGGGCGACCTGGTCTTCGAGTTCTGCCGGCAGCGTCGAACGGGCTTCGGAAACGGCCTTGCCGATCTCGACAAGGCGCTTCACAACTTCGACCGGATCGCCATAATCGGCCAGCGCTTCATCGATCAGCCCCTGCGCATTGCGCAGCGCGTCAGCCGAAGCCGCTGGCATGCCATCGAGTTCGGCAATGTGGCCGACCGTGGCGATCAGACCGTCGCGAATGTCACTCTCTTTCCTGCCGGCTTCGCCATTGGCAGCCCAAGAGAGGTTGATCGGCCATTCGGTCTGCGGATCAGGCCGCCAGGTCCCCATCCCTTGCGTCAGGTGACAGGACCGCGACCATTCGCCCATCTGCGGGAACGTGGCGCCGGAAATCGGATCGCGTTCGGGCGCACGCACGACGAGCGTCGTCGGCGGCGGCGGCGTTTCGTCGTCATATACACCGCCACCACCACCCCATGCCGGCTGGTAGATCTTGGGGACGGTCCAGGTCTTCAAGCCGGCCGCGATCTGGTCCGGAAATTCTTCGGCATTGCCCGAAATATCGGCCACGATAAATGTCGCGACATTGGCCGCACGATGGTGGCCGTGTTGCCCGCCAACGTCGAGGAAGCAGTTCATGATCACGTCGGGCTTATAGTGGCGCACCGCCCAGGTCATGCGCTCGATCACGCGGTCGCGGCCCCAACGGTCGATCGTTTGGTTGGGGTCCTTTGAAAACCCGAAGTCATGCATATTGTCGTGGTGACCCTGACTACCAAAGGCCAGAGAGGCATCGAGCGAGCGTGAGGCTTCGGTGATCTCGCGCGTGCGCAGCACGCCCAAAACCGAACCACGTTCCGGCCCGATTGCGTTCTGCCCGCCTTCTCCGCGCGTGATGCAATAAAGCACTGGGCGAATGCCATAGACATGGCGCAGGGCCGCCAGCATGCCGCTCGGCTCGTCGTCGGGATGCGCGCCGGTCGTCATCAAGGTGACGGTAGAGGTCAAACGTTCGAGCTGGCGATAGAGTTTGACGATCGCTGGCTCGCCCTTTTGTGCAGCAATCAGCTCAAGATCCGAAGCAGGAGCAGCCCAGGCTGGAATTTGTGTGGCGGCCAAGAGCGGCGGCACCGACGCGATGAAAGTTCGACGGGTCAAACGTGGCATGAACGAGTTCCTCTCCTTACGCTGCCAGCGTCGCCACCCCTCCGGCCGGCCGACATGACAGCTTCAAGACAGGACTATGTGAGTCCGATTAACTTAACTCAAGTGTGTTAATGTCGATTTGTCTGTCGAAATTGGTGAAGCCTGTGTTCGAGAGAACCTTTCAGCCAATTCAGCTCTTTGCGAGGCGACAAGACACAACCGAGATCAAGGCGCCATTTAGCCAACGGCCGAAATCTAAAATTGACCAACTCTACAGAACATCATACCCTATGAGGCGGTGTAGATAGCAAGATGTTGCTCAGAAGATGGTCCCTGAAGAAAACTCAGAATTCTGGCCGAGCAGAGCTATCCGCCTGTTGGATGCAGATGCCCAGCGTTCCGCCGACTCTCATCTCATCCCAATGGCGCTGCCCGGTTTTCCGAATGTGGATTTCTATTTCAAAGACGAGTCATGTCATCCGACGGGTAGCCTCAAACATCGCCTGGCTCGCTCGCTCATCCTTTATGGTCTCTGTAATGGAGTAATCGGTCCTGATACTGCGCTTGTCGAAGCGTCCTCAGGCTCCACCGCCGTCAGTGAGGCCTATTACGCCCGTCTGCTCGGTCTCAAATTCTATGCTGTCCTGCCGCGAACGACATCCTGCACCAAAATCGAAGCCATCGAGCAATATGGCGGGCACTGCGTTCTTGTCGACGAGCCCTCGGCCATCTACGATGAAGCCAGAAATTTGGCAGCCCGTACCGGCGGCCACTATCTCGATCAGTTCACTTTTGCCGAGCGCGCGACCGACTGGCGCGGCAACAACAATATCGCCGAGTCGATTTTCCGCCAGATGGCCATGGAGCGCCACCCGATCCCGCGCTGGGTTGTCATGAGCCCAGGTACGGGCGGCACATCGGCAACGATCGGCCGCTACATTCTCTACAAGAGCCTTCCAACCGAACTCTGCGTCCCCGACCCGGAATTTTCCGCCTTCTACGAAGGCTGGACCGAGACGGGTAGCACCTGTTGCTGCAAACGAGGCAGCCGCATCGAAGGCATTGGTCGCCCGCGCATGGAAGCTTCGTTCTTGCCCAATGTTGTCGATGCGATGCTGAAAATCCCCGACTCCGCCTCGATAGCCGCCAGCCGCGTACTTTCAAAGCGCCTGAGCCGCCGCGTCGGCGGCTCGACCGGAACGAATTTCATCGGTCTCTTATGGGCTGCATCAGGAATGCTCAGTCGCAACGACGCTGGTTCCGTTGTCTCGCTCATCTGCGACAGCGGCGAACGATACGCCCAGACCTATTTTTCGGACGACTGGTTGATCGAGCAAGGCATCGACATCACCGAGGATATGGATCGCATCGAGAAGGTCATGGCGACAGGCGTTTTCGACACGGCCTTAATTCGGGGCCACTGCACTCAAGCCCAGCGTCGCCTCAGGGAATAGCAACCGTCAGAATAGCGGGCTGAAGTCAGTACGACACGTGCCACACGCCGATCCACGTCAAATCCGGATCACATCGTTCGTATTAGGCGCGAAAAGGAGCAGTAAAGCCCAATCGCTGCGCCGTCCGCTGCCGACCGTAAGGCCGGCAGCGACAAAGCAGAGAAAGATCAGTCAGCGACACCGGCTTCCGCCGCAAGCTGCCCCAACTTGACCTGGACCAAGAGGCTCAGCTCGTCATAGACGTTCCATTCGTCGACGATCTTGCCGTTCTTCCAGTGATAGTGGGTCATGCCCATCACCTGCACGCGCTTGCCGGTGGGGTCGCCCAGCGTGCCGAGAATGCCATAGCCGAGGTGATGGCCTTCCATCAGCCAGCGCACCGCAACCTTGGTGCCGCCCTCTTCGCAGGGATTTGAGGCCACGTGCTGGATTTCGAACGAGGCGTCGGGCAGCGAGCCGATGAGCCCGAGATGCTGATGAATGATGGCCGCCTGGCCATAAAGCTCTTTCATCAGCGGGCCATGATACTGCGCATTCGGCGCATAATCGCGCGCGATCTGGCCGAACATGCGCTTGGTGAAGACCTCGTGCAGCATTTCGATCGTCTGGGCTTCAATGTCGTTGTGTGCCAGCGAGGTGTCAGCTTTTTCGTTCGGCGGCGTCTGGCCGAGGAAGCGGCGGTTTTCGCCGATATCGAGCGAGATCAGCCCGGCGTCGAACTTGGCCTTGGCCGTTTTCATCGCAAAATGGTGCGGATCGAGCCCAAGCTGTTGAATGATGGCCATGGTGTCGGCAACGACCCATTCGCGATAGATCTTGTTTTCGAAGACCATGCAGTCAGCAATCGTGCGCGAAACGAACGGCTTGCCCGTCGGTTGGCCAAGATGGCCATACTGGGTGTGCCGACCCGAACCGGTCACGAGATGACTGGTATAGAAGCCATCTTTGTCATTGCCGTTCCAGATCACCTGCGTGCCCATGCCGCGGCGTTCCGGGAAGGAAACGAGACGCTGAATGGTGTCGCGCACCACGTCCTCACGATTGTAGATCGTACCGGTGGTGCCATAGAGTACGCAGTTGTGCGTGTAGTGGGTATAGATCAGCCCGATATCGCGCTCGTCCCAGATCTTGTGGGTGCAGCGGATGATGTAGTCGACGATGTCGGTATAGATGTCGTCAAACCCGTTGAGCGACTGCGAGCGCGGGCGGTTGGTCGGCGCGAGATCGGGATAGTCGTGACGCTCGACCTGCAGCACGTTTTCCACGGCGACGGGCGAAGCGCCTTTGGTCTGGGGTTTGCTCGTTGCGTCGCTCATTTCCGCTCCTTTGGTCTGTGACGGCTCGTTCGAGAGTGTTTCTTGGGTCCAGTCCAGCCAGTCGCGTACATGTCGCGCCACTGCGGCCGGATTTTCAAGCGGGCTGAAATGCCCGGCTTTCGGAATGGTAAAATAACGGGCGACAGGAATGCCCGCAGCGAGTTCGGCATGCGCATCAAGCGAGCAAACCTGCTCGTCCTCTCCCGCGAGGATCAGCGTCGGCACATCGATTGCGCCAAGACGCGGACGGCTATCGTTTCGATGGATGGCGATATCGGATTGTTCCGCCAGCACGTCGGCCCCGGCATCTACTGCCATGGAAACGATCGCGTCCCGCAATTTTACGTCGTTGCGATTGGCGGGTGAAACAAGCTTGTCCCAGCTTCCGAGGATATAGCCCGTCATCCCCTCGCCTCGCGCCTTTTCAGTCGCAATACGCCGCACGTCGACATTGCCGTCCGGCGCTGCGGTCGTATCGACCAGCGCCAGCCGCTCGATCCGCTCGGGCGCCTGCGCTATCATTTCAAGCGCCACGATCCCACCGAGCGAAAAGCCAAGCAGTGAAAACCGCTTTGGCGCCATGGCCAGAAGCCTCGCCGCCAGATCCGGCGTGGTCCTCGCCCCAGTCAGCGGCAAGACGATAATTTCGGAATGGTCGAGTTCGGACAACATCGGCGCGAACAGGCGCTCGTCGCAGACAGTTCCCGGCAGCAACACCAGCGGCACGGCGTGCGCACGCGTGCTGTCTCGCTCCAGATCGGGATTGGCGTGGCTGTTCATCGCTACCGGGTCACGGTTGGGCTCCGACAAAAGATCGAGAGCCTCCTCACCAAAAAACTCTGGCAAATTTTGAATACGTATGCAAGATCAATCTCAGCCTTCTGAGGCGCTCGGCGCTAACGGAATGTTACCCGACTGCCCGCCTCTCGCTGTCGTTTCGGAGACCTGATGCAATGAGCAATTCCCCCTTCCCCGGCGTCACCTATGTCAAGGCGCCAGAGCGTTCCTCGATCAGCGACAACGCCCCGGTCGAGACCCTCGTCTCCGAAATCATCAAGAACGTCCGCGCCAATGGCGACAAGGCGGTCCGCGAATATTCAGCCAAATTCGACAAGTCCGAACTGGAAGTCTTTGAGGTCACCGCCGAGGAACGCCAGGCCGCGCTCGACGAACTCGATCCTCAGACCCGCAAGGACACCGAGTTTGCCATTGAAAACGTTCGCAAATTCGCCCAGGCGCAGCTTGCGACCATCCTGCCGCTCGAAGTCGAAACCCTCCCCGGCGTCCATATGGGCCACCGCGTCATCCCCATCGAGCGCGTCGGCTGCTATGTCCCCGGCGGCCGTTATCCGCTGCTCTCCGCCCCGATTATGACCATCGTTCCGGCCAAGGTCGCCGGCGTTGACGAGGTCATCGCCTGCCTCCCGCCCAATGCCCATAAAGCCATGATCGCCGGCTGCGCCCTTTCTGGTGCCGACCGCATCTTCAAAATCGGCGGCGCCCAGGCCATCGCCGCCCTCGCCTACGGCACCGAGACCGTCCCTGCCGTCAATAAGATTGTCGGTCCCGGCAATGCCTTCGTCAATGAAGCCAAGCGCCAGGTTTTCGGCCCCGTCGGCATCGACCAACTCGCTGGCCCCTCTGAGATTTTCGTCGTCGCCGATTCTTCGGGTGACGCCGAAATGATCGCGACTGACCTCCTCGCCCAGGCCGAACACGATATCCGCACGCGCGTCGGTCTTATCACCACCGACAAGGCTCTGGCCGAAGCAACGCTTAAGGAAGTCGAAGCCCAGCTCCAGACGCTCTCGACGGCCAACACCGCCCGCGAAGCCTGGATCAACTACGGTGAAATTACCGTCTGCGAAGACGAAGCCGCGATGATCGCCTATTCCGATCTCATCGCCGCCGAGCACCTCCAGGTGCACACCATCGACGCCAAGGCCTTCGCCAAAAAGCTGCGGAATTACGGGAGTTTGTTCATCGGCGAACTCGCGAGCGTCGTTTATTCCGACAAGAACTCCGGCACCAACCACACCCTCCCAACCATGGGTGCAGGCCGCTACACCGGCGGCCTCTGGGTCGGCGCCTATGTCAAGATCGCCACCCACCAGTGGCTCGACGAAGAAGGCGTCAAGCAGGTTGCGCCGCCGGCCGCCCGCCAGTCGGCCAGCGAAGGCCTCGAAGGCCACCGCCGCGCCGCCCAGCTGCGCCTCGATCGCATGCAGGCCAAGACGAACTAACAGGAAGGCCGGCGGAGACGCCGGCCTTTCTCATTTTGCCAAAAATGTCCGCAGCTTATCGCGGTCCTCCGGCCCCATCGGGTTGAAGACCACCAGCCCAAGATCCGGCGCACCATCGACCGCAAAGGTCGTGAATTCGAGGTTCAGCACGCCCATCGTCGGATGGGTAATCTGCTTGCTGCCATCATTGTGCAACATCACTTCGCCAGATTCCCACATCGCCCGGAACAGTGCACTTCCTGCGCTCACCTCGGCAATAAACGCCTCGATCTCTGGCGACATGCCGATGCGCATGAGATCGCGCCGGACGCTGCCAACAATCATCCGCGCCAGGCCCTCCCAGTCGCTCAGGTGACCGTATTGGCCGCGCAGAAACAGGTTCCGCAAGAGATTGCGTTCCTCCCCTGTCGGTTCGGCAAAATTGCCCAGAACGCCATGCGCCGCGCGGTTCCAGGCAAGGATCGTCCATTCCGGGGACTTGATCAGCGCCGGATTGTCGCCAAAGGCCTCGAGCACGCGCTGCAACTTCGGCGTGATCGGCGACCGCTCCGCCCAAGCGACCTTCGGCGGGCGATGCTGCGCCAGAAGATAAAGATGCTCACGCTCGACTTCGCTGAGGCCCAGCGCCCGCGCCAGCCGGTCAAGCACGTCGGCTGATGGCGCGCCGCCGCGTCCCTGTTCGAGCCACGTATACCAGGTGGGGCTGACATGGGCGAGCTGCGCCACTTCCTCGCGCCTCAGACCCGGCGTCCGCCGTCGTTCCATCGGCATGCCCAAGGCCGCGGGATCGAGCCGCGACCGACGCTCGCGGAGGAATGTGCCCAGTTCGTTCGTTTGGTCCATCGCCAGCCTGTTAGTCGCCATACCGGTATAAGGTCCCGACTTTTTCGCCCGTCGTCGCGCGTCTAACTCTCCTGCCACCACGCAACAGGAAAGAAAAGCCATGCGAATTTTTGTGACTGGTGGCTCGGGTTTTGTCGGTTCCGCCGTTGTTCGACACCTCTTAGCGGCAGGCCACACCGTAACCGGCCTCGCCCGCTCCGACAAATCCGCCGCAGCGCTCGAAGCGGCCGGCGCCAGGGTCCAGCGCGGCGACCTCGCTGACACCGACATCCTCGCCGCGGCCGCAGCATCGGCCGATGCCGCCATGCACCTCGGCTATATTCACGACTTCAGCCAGATGACACTGGCCGCAAACACCGACCGCGCGGCCATCTCCGCCATAGGCCAAGCCCTCGCCGGCAGCGACCGCCCGCTGCTTTTCACCTCGGGCCTTGCTGGGCTCGCGCCCGGCCGCGCCGGCACCGAGGACGATGCGAGCATCCACGCCGCAGGCAATGGCCGCGACTCCGAGAAGACAGCCTCTGCCTTTGCCGATCAGGGCGTCCGCGTCGGCATCGTCCGCCTCGCGCCTTCGGTCCACGGAGATGGCGACCACGGGTTCGTGCCGACCCTGATCGATATCGCTCGCCGCAAGGGCCTTTCGGCCTATGTCGACAATGGCGACAATCTTTGGTCCGCTATCCACGTCGAGGATGCTGCGAATGTTTACATGGAGGCGCTGCACGCCGTCGCTCCCGGCATCACCCGCTTCCACGCCGCAGCCGATCGGGGCATCCCCTTCCGCGACATCGCGACGATTATTGGCCAGCGCCTGGGCGTTCCAGTCAAATCGATCCCAGCCGCGCAATCAGCCGAGCATTTTGGTTGGATGGGCATGTTCGCCCAGCTCGGCATGTCTGCCAGCAGCACCAAGACGCAAAAGCGCCTCGGCTGGACGCCAAGCGGACCTGGGCTCATCGAGGATCTAGAGACCGGCACCTATTTCGAGCCCGGCCAGCGCGGCCTCAGCTGATCTTGTCGGCCTCGAGCCATGCTGCGCGGAGCTTTTCAACTGTAAAGCCTGGCGCCCGTGCAGCCGTCAAAATCGGCACTTCCTTGCGCATAACGACATCGATAGCCCAAGGCATCCGCTCGATATGCTCAGCGGGAATGATCACACCGCCATGACGATCCGCATGGATGAGGTCGTCAGGCCGCACGCTCATGCCAAACACCGTGACGGGGCAATCGAGCTCCGTCACATGCACGAATGCGTGGCTCGGACCGATGGCGCCGGCGATCACCTGATAGCCTTCGTCGAGCATGCCAAGATCGCGCAAGACGCCATTGGTCACGGTGCCAGCAACGCCAAGCCCCTTGTGCTGGGCCACCTGCATCTCACCCCAGAACCCGCCGATCACATGGGGCCAGTCGGTATCTTCGATGACGGCCACGGTCGGCCCTTCGCCGCCCGAGACATATTCGTAGTACTGCATGCGCAGCGCCCGCACCTCGGCCGCCGGCTTCTGTGCCGGCGAAGAGGCACGGATCTTTGCGGTGCGCGCAAAACCAACAACGGGAGCCAGGCTGGGATCGGCGCAAACCACCGGATGCTTGGTGAAACCCTCGGCGGTGCGGCCGCCCATGACGTGCTCAAGTGCGTTGCACACAGTTGGCGTATCCGCCTTGCGCAGGGCGGCCAGCGCCTCGGGTGAAATCTTTGCCATCTGTTCCTCCGCTTGATTTGTTGTGTCGTCACCACCCGGCTTGTCCGAGTGGTCCATGCGTCTGCCAGATGGATTGCCCGGACAGGACGGGCAATGACGATCGTAGGAATATCGCGGCTAGGCCGCCTTGCTGGCGATCTCGGCGCCTTCGCTCAGCGCCTTCAACTTGGCCCAGACGATATCCGGATCAACAGCACCAAACCCGGCAAAGGTCGAAAAGCCACAATCGGTGCCAGCGATCACGCGCTCGGCGCCCACGATATCGATGAAATTCTTGAGCCGCTGCACGATCAATTCTGGATGCTCGACGAAGTTCGAGGTTGAGTCGATCACACCTGGAATAAGCACATAATCATCCGGCAGATCGACATTTTCCCAATCCACCCATTCATGCGCATGACGCGGATTGGCGCCCTCAAAAAGCAGCGCCCGTGGCTTGGCCTTCAAAAGGCTTGGCAGGATTTTCTTGAGCGCGATGTCACAGATGTGCGGACCTTCGTAGTTGCCCCAGCACACATGCATGCGCACCTTATCGCCTGGCACGTTGCGGAGGGCATGGTTCATCACCTCGATATGCTGCCCGGCCGCTTTGACGAACCCGTCATCGTCGAGCTCTTTGTACATCATATGCCGGCCAAGCCCGAGATCGGGCGCATCGAGTTGCAGGATGAACCCAGCTTCGACGATGCCCTCATATTCGACGCGCATGCCCTCGGCCACGGCTTCGAGATACTCGTCCTGGGTCTTGTAGAATTCGTTGGGCTGGAAGAGCGCGATCACGCCCGGCGTCGCCGAGTTCATGAACCCCTTGGCATAGCCATTGGCCGATAGCGCCGCCTGAAAGGCATCGACGTCTTCGCGCAAAGGTTCAAGGCTCTTCACCTTGATTTCGCTGACGCATTTCGGCCGGCGATAGGTCGGCGTGCCGCCCGAAGAGGCTTGGCGTTTCAGGAAATTGGGAAAGAGCTCAAGGTCGGCCGGCGGGCGGCGCGAGCTGTCGCCGTCAAAACCCGTCAGCCGATCCTTGATATAGGTGGCGTAGGAGATCTTGCTCATCTCCCCGTCCGACGGCAGGTCGATGCCCGCCGCCTTCTGCCTGGCGACGACGTCGTTTACCGCCGCTGAAATGATCTCGTTGAAGCCAGCCTCCTCGATCGGGACACCGGCCTCCTTGGCGAACACAAGATCGGTCACCTGTTTGGATCGCGGCAGCGAGCCGACATGGGTGGTGAGGATCTTGTGTGCCATGGGTTTACTCCGCGGCCTGAGCGGTTGCGAACTGCGGAGCGGCTGGCGAGGCAGCACCGCGGATAACGAAGGCGATCGCGTCGGCAGAGGCCGGATTGCGGAACCCATGGACGAGGCCAACGGGAACAGTGAGCGTGTCGCCGGCGCCAAGGATCAGCGAGCCGCCGTCCCAAGTGAATTCCAGCGTGCCAGACTGCATGAAGAGCACTTCCTGTTCCGAGCGCGCATGCGCCGGAACGATCGCTCCGGTTTCAAGCTTGAGACGACGCACGGTGAAATCGTGCTTCCAGTGCCCGACGATCGGGCCAGCCTTGATGCCGTCCTGCCCGTCGACGTCGCCGATGACAGGCGCTTCTTCAACGCCTTCGCCCGCCAGCGGAGAATTGGGATCGCCCTTAATGTCCGCGGCTTTGATCGCATATTTGGCCAGTTCGGACATGGGCGGGGTCGCCAATTCCTTGAGCTTGGCCTCGTCCGGCGGCAGTTCGAGCTCGGCGCCTTCCGGAACCTTTTCGCCCAGCGTCGTATCGACGAGCTTGCCGCCCTTGAGCAGCTTCAGGCCAAAATCCTCGGCCATCTTAAAGACGCTTGGTGCCCAGACCACCTTGCCCGGATCGTCGTGACCAAGAACCACGGCGAGGAAGCCCGTACCCTCGTCGCGCTTTTCAAAGCCGCGGAACATATGGGTCGGCACAGTCGCCACATCACCCGGCTCGACATCGAGATAGCCTTCGTCCTTATTGGCACCAAAAACGAAGCGCCACTTACCGGTGTGGACGAGGAAGGTCTCGGCCGTCAGGTGCGAGTGCTGCGAGTTGACGCAGCCGAAGGGCTGGCGGGCCGCGCCAAAGTTGAAACCGTGGGCTTCCGGAATGTGCACGACCTGCGCCGGATTTTCACTCACGCCCGGCCCGATGATGGTAAAGTTCTCTTTGCGGTCCGACCCCGGCGTCCGCGCGTCGATAAACGCGTTGCGCAGGCCCTTTAAGTCCGCATAGCGCACCAGGCGTTTTTCCATTTCGGCCTGGGTCCAGGTCTTTTGTTGGGTCATGATGACATCCTCTCTCCAGTGGCAGGATAGCAGTTTTGCATTCGTATGCAATATGGGTCGCAAACGCGGCCGAAGCGTGTCTTGCAAGACATCGTCTCAGCCTTTTGCGGGTTTAAAGATGCGCCGGCCGTCAACCTCGACAACGCCGGATTTGGGCAGACGAGCCGAGGTGCGCACCACAAGCTCACCATTGAGAATGCGATGCTCGGCCTCGATCTCGCCGCTCGAAATCTGATCCATCAGGATATTCACGGTCGCCTCGACCATGCGCTTGAGCGGCTGACTCATCGAGGTGATCCCATAAGAGGTCCATCGGGCCGGCCCGACGTCGTCATAGCCCACAATGGAGAGATCTTCTGGAATGGAGAGCCCGAGTTCATGCCGCGCAACATCCATCACCGCCACGGCCATGTGGTCATTGGCAACAAACAGCGCATCGGGCCGATCTGGCTTCGAGAGCATCTTTCGCGCCGCAGCTTCAGCTTCGGCGCGATCATAGTTGCCGACCTCGTAGATGATCTCGGTGTGACCAGCCTCGGCCAAGCCTTCCTTATATCCAGCGAAGCGATCGCGATTGGTAGACGAGCTTTCAAGGCCCGAAATATAGCCGAACCTCTTGTGGCCCCCGGCCACCAGAAATTCCGCCACACGCCGCCCACCCTCGCGATTGCGCGTCGTCACGCTCGACACGGCATCGCGCTCGGTCGTTCGATTGAAGAGCACGACCGGAATACCCGCCGCCGCGCATTCTTCCGAGAGTTCGGATGAAAGAGAGGTAGAGGCCAGCACGATCCCGTCGACGCGATATTGCATCAGCTGGTCGAACACCGGATCGCTGTCGCGATCCATGAAGCCGGTGAAGAGCAGCAGCCGGTAGTTCTCCTTGACCAAGAGGCGCCCCAGCTCTTCGAGCACGTCCGGATAAAAGAGGTTTTCGAGATAGGCCATCACCACGGCGATAATGCGCGAGCGATTAGTGATCAGCGAGCGCGCTATGGCGTTGGGCCGGTAGCCCAGTTCCTTAGCGGCGGCCATGACCTTGGCGCGCGTCTTTGGGGAGATGGATGCGCCGGGCGTGAATGTGCGGGAAACAGCTGATTGCGACACGCCTGCGCGGCGCGCAACCTGTGACGAGGTCACCCCCGGCTTTTTTACTCCGCTGTCCATCCACCATCCACCAAGAGCGCGGTGCCGGTAATCAGCCCCGCCGCCTCCGAAGCCAGGAAAACGATCGGCCCCATGATATCCTCCACCCGACCCAACCGATTGAGCTTGATCTTGGACAAAACCCAGGAACGAAAATCAGGATCGCTCAAGTTCTTCGCCGTCAGCTCGGTTTCGATAAAGGTCGGGCATACCGTATTCACCCGTATATTGCTGGCACCAAGCTCAATGGCCATGGCCTTTGTCAGGCCTTCAACAGCATGTTTGCTTGCCGAATAAACGGCGCGGTTGGGTCCACCGACATGGCCCATCTGCGAGGAGATGTTGATGATCGATCCGCCCTGCCCGCTTGCCTGCAATTTTGCGACGACAGCCTGCGACACGAAGATAGTTGCGGCAAGATTGAGCTGCATCACGGCCTGATAGTCAGGCTCGGTAATGCCGGAGATGGCCGAATGCCGCGCCGTACCCGCCGAATTGACGAGGATATGGTAGGGTTCGCTTTCTTCGACAAAAGCACGGACGGCATCGAAATCGGTGATGTCGATGGCCACGCCTTCAGCCGCAAGACCTGCCGCGGCCATGGCATTGACGACGTGCTCGACATCTTCTGCCGTCCGCGCCGCCACAGTAACTTCGGCGCCGGCTTCGGCCAGGGCCACGGACGCCCCAAGCCCGATGCCGCGCGTTCCCCCGGTTACGAGGGCCCGCTTTCCATCGAGGCGAAATGTCGGCGTCCGGGGCAGGTTCATGGTTTACTCGGCAGCTTTGAGAGGCGCAGCGGCCGTACCATAAGGCACGTTGCGACCGCCATAGCGCCGTACGCGGATATTTGCCTGTTCGGCATGGCCGACAAAGCCTTCAAGCATCGAGAGGCGCGAGCCATAGGCGCCGATCGTGGCCGAGGCCTCGTCAGTGGTGACAGTCTGCCACGTGCAGGTCTTCATGAATTTGCCCACCCAGAGGCCACCGGTGTAGCGCGCCGCCTTCATCGTGGGGAGGGTATGATTGGTGCCGATCACCTTATCGCCATAGGCCACGTTGGTGCGCGGTCCGAGGAACAGCGCGCCATAATTGGTGAGGTTATCGCGGAACCACATGTCGCGGTCGGTCATGACCTGCACGTGCTCTGAAGCAATGCGGTCGGCCTCGGCGAGCATCTCTTCGTACGACTCGCAGACGATCACTTCACCGAAGTCTGCCCACGACTTTTTCGCGATATCGGCAGTGGGCAGAATGGTAAGAAGCCGCTCGATCTCGGCCATGGTGTCGCGCGCCAGCTTCTCCGAATTGGTGAGGAGGATCGCCGGGCTCGTCGGACCATGCTCGGCCTGACCGAGAAGGTCGGTAGCGCAGAGTTCACCGTCAACGGTTTCGTCGGCAATGACCAGCGTTTCCGTCGGGCCGGCGAAGAGGTCGATGCCGACGCGCCCATAAAGCTGGCGCTTGGCTTCCGCAACAAAGGCATTGCCCGGGCCGACCAGCATATCAACCGGCGAAATGCTCTCGGTGCCGATCGCCATCGCGCCAATCGCCTGAATACCGCCGAGCACATAAATCTCGTCGGCACCTGCCATGGCCTGCGCGGCAACGATCGCCGGCGCGGGCTTGCCATTGAAGGGCGGCGCACAGGTGATGACGCGCGGGCAGCCCGCGACCTTGGCTGTGAGCACAGACATATGGGCCGAGGCCAAGAGCGGATACTTGCCGCCTGGCACATAGCAACCCACGGCCGAAATCGGCACATGCTTATGCCCCAGCGTTACACCCGGCATGGTCTCGACTTCGAGGTCAAGCATCGTCTCCTTCTGCTTCTGCGCGAAATTGCGAACCTGCTTCTGGGCGAACTCGATGTCGTGCAGGTCCTGATCGGTCAACTGCGCCTTGCAGTCGTCGATCTCTTTCTGGCTCAGCCGGAAGTCGGGACGGTCCCACTTGTCGAACTTTTGCGAAAGCTCCCGCACGGCTTCGTCGCCGCGCTTTTCGATATCGCCCAAAATTCCTTCGACGGTTGCGCGAACCTGACGATCCGCCTCCGCCCGCTCCTCGACATCCTTACCGCGCTTGAGCCAAACTGGCATGGAACGCTCCTCTTTTGGTTCGTTGAGCACACTGAATACGTATGCAATTACTCACTAGACGATGTAGTCGACAGCGACTTTCGCCGCATTTAGCTTGGTGTTGGTGGTCGCTGTAGGCTGAAATCTGTCGCCTGCTCGAAAGCATGGCCGACCTGGATGATCCTGGCCTCGTCGTAGTGGCGCCCGATGATCTGCATCCCGATCGGCAAGCCCTCATGGAAACCTATGGGCATGGCCAAAACTGGATGCCCTGAGACATTAAAGCCTATGGTCCGCATCGGCGTCCACACCGCTTCTTTTTCGAATGGCGCCGCTTCCAGCGCGGTTGTCAGAGCGCCGACGGTGATGATGACATCATGTGCATCGAGTACCCGGTTGACGCTTGCGGTAAACTCACGCCCAATCTGCCGCGCCGCCGACAGCTCCGCATCATCGATAGCAAAGCCGCCAGCAAGGCTAAGAAAAGCGCGGCGGCCATAAGCGTCCGGGTGCTCCCGCAACGCTTCGGCGTGGAAATCGAAGCTCTCCTTGTGAAGGATCGCGGCAGCGGCAATCTCGATCGAGGGATAGTCCGGCAGGTCGATCTCGTCGATCAGGGCGCCCAGTTCGCTGAACTTTGACGCGGCAGCATCCATAGCCGCGAGCACGGCCGGCATGACCTGCGGATCATGGGCAAACCAGTTGCGCGCATAGCCGATTTTCAGTCCGGCAATCGGCTGGCCAAGGAGATGCGTCGCTGCCTCTTCGCCATTCTTGCCGGCAATGACATCGAAGGTCAGAGCCGCTTCCGCAACTGTCCGGCTCATCGGCCCGACATGATCCATGCTCGGCGACATGGTCAACGCACCATCCTTGGGCACTGAGCCCCATGTAGGCTTGAGCCCGACCACCCCGCAATAAAAAGCCGGCCCGCGCACCGAGCCGCCAGTATCCGTGCCGATCGTCGTGCGAACCAGCCCGCCTGCAACCGCCACTGCACAACCGGAGGACGAACCACCGGTAATATGCTCAAGGCTCCAGGGATTTTTCGCGGGCGGAAACAGGCCGCGCTTATCGGGCCCCACCGTGCCCCACTCATAGGTCGCAAGCTTGCCGATGACGACTGCCCCGGCCTCACGCAGCCGCCGCACCACTTCGGCGTCAGCCGTTGCCACGGCTTCACGCCGTCCCGGCGCGTTCGCGGTTGTTGCCATGCCTGAAACGTCGATCATGTCCTTGATGCCGACGGGAATGCCATGGAGTGGCCCACGATCCTGCCCCTCGGCAAGTTCGGCATCGGCCTTCTGCGCGTCCAAGCGCGCCTGTTTCGAAGCCACGGCATAAAAGGCGAGATAAGATGCATCCCGCTCTGCGATCCGCTGCAAGGTCGCTTCGATAAGTGCAACCGACGTCAACCGACCGTCGCGCAGCCGCGCACCAAGCTCGGCGATATCGAGATCCAACACCGCATGGTCAGGCGCTGCCCGCGTTGGCCCTGCGAGACCATCGCTCATCCAGGCGGCAAGCCCGAAAAGACTTTCGGCCTCACCCTCGCTCAAGCGGAGCCCGGCTGCCGCAGCACGCTCGCGAAAGTAGACGGTCCGATCGGACCGTTCGTCACTGCACATTTCAGGCGATCCGCGCACCGGTCGAATGATCAAAGAGATGGCAGGCCGCGGCGGGAATGGCAACGCGCGCCATATCGCCGATCTCGGCGCGATAATCCTTGCCAACCTTGATCGACACCAGTTCGCCCGCTACGCGCATCGAGAGCATGGTTGCTTCACCCAAAAGCTCGACCGTGTAGATCGGCGCCTCGATCTGCCCATTGCTGTCCGCCAGCGTCGCATCCTCGGCACGGAAGCCAAGCGTCACCGGGCCCTTGGCGACGGAGGTCAGCCCCTCGATACGAATGCCCGAGGCGGTAAAGACGCCGCCTTCGATCGAGCCCTGAATCAAGTTCATTGCCGGCGAACCGATAAAACTCGCGACAAAGGTATTCGCCGGACGATCATAGATCTCCATCGGCGTGCCGACCTGCTGCACGAGCCCCTTGTTCATGACGACTACACGGTCTGCCAGCGTCATGGCTTCGATCTGGTCATGCGTCACATAGATCGTCGTGCGCTTGAGCGTATGGTGCAGGTTCTTGATCTGGGCGCGTGTCGAGACACGCAGCTTGGCATCGAGGTTCGACAGCGGCTCATCCATCAGGAACGCATTGGGCTCACGCACGATGGCACGCGCCAAGGCGACACGCTGGCGCTGGCCACCCGAAAGCGCTGCCGGACGGCGTTGCAAAAAGTCGTCGAGCTCCACCATCTTGCTCGCCGCCATGACGCGCTCATGGTGCTGTTCCTGCGGCACTTTCCGCACCTTTAGCGGGAAGCGGATGTTCTCATAGACCGTCATGTTGGGATAAAGGCCATAGCTCTGGAACACCATGGAAATGTCCCGGTCCTTGGGCTCGAGCTTGTTGACCAGCCGGTCCCCGATCCAGATTTCGCCCTCGGTAATCTCTTCGAGCCCCGCGATCATGCGCATGGTCGTCGTCTTCCCGCAGCCCGAGGGGCCGAGCAGCACAAGGAATTCCTGGTCGGCGATATCGAGATTGAAATTGTCGACGCCGACAAAATTGTTCCAGCGCTTGGAGACGTTCTTGAGACGGATCTGGGCCATCGGAATCAGCCTTTCACTGCGCCGGCGGTCAGGCCGCTGACGATCTGGCGTTGGAAGAAGAGCACGAGAATAAAAAGCGGCACAGTGGCCGAAACGACGGCCGCCACGGCGAACATAACATTGCCCTGTTCCTGCACCGAACCGAGGAAGCTCGAGATTTTCGGCACCATGGTCTGGTTATCGGCGCTGAGCAGCATCGAGGTCACCGCAAAGTCATTGTAGGCAAGGAGAAAGCTGAAGAGCCCCGTCGTGACAACACCCGGCCACATCACCGGTATGATCACGCGGCGGAACGCTTCGAAGCGCGAACAGCCGTCGACCATGGCGCTTTCATCGAGATCCTTAGGGATCGAGAGAAAGAACGAGTGCAGCATCCAGAGCGTAAAAGGCTGGTTGATGGCGACGAGCACAATGATCGATGTCGGCAACACGCCCCAGATATTGAGTTGGAAGAAGGGCAGCAGATAACCTGAAACCAAGGTGATATGCGGCATGGCGCGGAACACCAGCGCCAAGATCAGGATCCAGAACGCATAGCGTTGGCCTGACCGCGCCAGGGCGTAGCCGCCGAGCGTGCCTAGGGTGAGCGAGATGACAGTGACCGACACAGTGACGATGGCCGTATTGCCCACCGCGCGCCAGAATTCTCGGGTCACCCAGGCGCCATAGTAGCCCGAGCCGGTAAAGGCGCTGCCATCGTTCTGGCGCTGGGTGTAAACGCCAAAAATCGCATTCCACCAGCTTTCGCGGGAAAAGAAGTCTGGCTCGACCTTGAACGAGCCCCAGACCGTCCAGAAGAACGGAAAGGCGGCAAGGATCACCCAGACGACGATGAAGGCGGTGATCAGGATGGTAAGGCCCAGCGGGCGCTTGTGGGATAGCGTTGCTTGGGACATGTCAGACCACCTTGTGGTTGAATTCGCGCCAGGTGCGGATCAGCACTGGGGTTAGAAGGATCACGACGCCGATAATAGTCAGAACCGAAGTGGCGCCGGCCGAACCGAAGAGCTGCGCATCGCCGGCGAGATCATTGAAGATCATCCAGCTCAGGGAGGTCGCATTGGCCTCGGCAGAAAAGCCGACAATCGGTTCGAACACACGGAAATTGTCCATCAGCTGCACCAGCGCGACAAAGGTCGCGAGCGGCGCCAGATGCGGAATGACGATATAGCGGATGCGCTCCCAGCGCGAAGCGCCGTCGATCATCGCCGATTCAAGCGTATCGGCCGGCACGGTCTGGAGCCCGGCATAAAAGACCACGAAGCTGAAGGGCGCATTGGTCCAAACGCCATAGAACAGCAGCGAGAACCACGTCAGCGCCGGCGACTGGCGCAGCGACAGGGTTGGATCGTTGAAGACGTGGCGCAGGGTCGCGCCAATGATCCCATTGGGCTGGATCATCCAATAAAGGATCAGCGAGCCGATCAGCGGCGTGATGATCATTGGCAGGAGCGAAAAGAAGATCACCGGCCCCTTGGTGACCTTGGGCAATGTGTTTACGGCCAGTGCAATCGCAAAACCGAGCGCCATGGCCAGCGGCGTCACGACAAAGCAGAAGACCAGCGTGAAGCTCAGCGCCTTATAGAACGGCAGGTTGTAGATGCGGGTGACGATGTCGCCAAAGCCGGTATTGTTGGCGAGAATGGCGCCGATCTCGTTCACCGCCAAATGGCCACGATTGAGATATGTCCCAAAACCATTGAACTGGCCCATCGGCTGCTCGGCCTTGAGCTCGGCCATTGCCGCAGTGTCGACACGCGTTTCCTTGGTGCATCCCCCGAACGGCTGGCAGCTTTCGACCTCGACAAGGATGCGCCCGTGTTCGACATGGAAACTTTGCACCACGACCGAAACGATCGGCAGCGCGATAAAGAGCGCCATGGCGATCAGCGAGGGCAGAATGAAAGCAAAGAATGTCTTGTGCGGCATGCAATGCCTCCTCAAAGCTTGAGCGGGGAGCTAGGCCGGGACGGATGAGACGCGATGTCTCAGTAGACACCCTCCCCCATGGTGGGGAGGGTTCAAGGGTGGGGGCGCGATCGCCACGATGTCGCGGTTAAAAGCTCCCCTCCCCGCCTCCCCCATCAAGGGGGAGGTGCATTTCAGTATGGGAGGGCAGTCACCTGCCCAGACAGGAGACTAGCCCTTAGAGGTAGCCGCCTTCCTTGGCAGCGGTGTCATAGGCGGCCTTGACGTCCGCCAGAGCCTGGGTAGCGTCTTCCTTACCGGCCATGTATTCGGCCAATTCCGAAGAGAGCGCTGTGTGCAGCAGGCCCATATAGGGCTGCATCGGATAAGCACGGGCACCGGCATTGGCGGTCGCGATCACCCCGACTGCATTCGGGCCGGGCTCATAGCCTTCAACGAGCCAAGTCGCGACGGTTGGGTTGGCAGCCACCATTTCCGGGCTGATGCCATGCACCATGGCCTGGAACGAGGCGGCAGCGTCTTCATCCGAAATGTTCTTGGCGATGGTGAAACCATCCCACCAGAGCGCAACGGCTGGAACCGTGCCGCCACCGATGGTCGGCGCGCCAGCCATCACGGTGTTCTCGACGACGCCTTCGGCAGCGCCTTCACCCTTAAGCATGTCGCCGGCGAGCGAGCCCCACTGCACCATCATGGCGACCTTGCCGGCCTTGTATTCGGCCTGAATGCCATTGGCGTCAAAGGTCAGGTAGTCCGGATCCATATAGGCTGTCAGCGCCTTCATGGTCTCGAGAACCTTCATGCCGTTTTCGTTGTCGATGGCGAGTTCGGCCGAACCGGGCGCGAAGAATTCGCCGCCGGTGCCGAGATAGGCATTGACGAATTCTGCGGCGAGGTCCCAACCCGGCTTATCGGAAGCAGCCAGCGGATATTCCATCAAGCCATCGGCTTTGATTTTTTCGGCAGCCGCCAGGATGTCCTCATAGGACTTCGGCTCGGCAATGCCGGCCTTGTCGAGGATATCCTTGCGATAGAAAAGATGCTGGGCATTTCCCATGAAGGCGACAGCCATGGTCTTGCCATCGATCTTGATCAGCTGGTTCGGCTGCAGCGAAGCGCCATATTCAGCCACGAGATCATCAAGCGGGCGAATGAGATCGTCGTTCATCAACGGAACGATGGAATTGTTGGCGACCACCGCAACCGTATATTCGGCTGGATTGATCGAGAGCGCCGGCACCTGGAGGTTCTTGTGCTCGGCCGTCGCGTTTGCCGTGACCGTCACGCTATCGCTGGCGCATTCTTCGGCAGTCTTGTTGACGAGGCGAAGCGCCTCAAAGTCATTGCTAAGAATACGGACCGAACCGGCTTCGATGCCACATTCAGCATAAGCAGCACCTGCTCCAAGGGCCAAAGCAACCGTCGAAACGGCAAGCATAAAGAAGGGCTTCATTGTGTTCTCCTGGCTCGGCACATGCGTGCCGGTGCGTTATCGCGACGTCCCTGGATGTCGCGCTCCCTGCTGGCGTTCCCGACCAACAACATCCGAACGCTTCCCCATTTTGCATTCGTATGCAAAACGAAATTTGCATATTTCCGCCGCTTCAGCAAGATCGCAAATTCGATTCCGCCCGGCCAATCGCGAGACGGTCGGAAACGCCTATCAAGTTTCAGAGATAGTAGACGTGCGGAACGCATTGGGCGACAAGACAGCCGCAATCTCTCGAGCTAAACTCTTAAAGCTTCGGCTTCGCGCCGGTATGGTGCGGAGGATTTGCTGGGACTTGCCTTCAAAGTACGGCCTTCCAGAACAAAAAGCCGCGATCGATAGGTGCCGTTATCGAACGTTTGCTTTGTAAAGGCCGCTTCACTGACTGCCACCTGACCCCACGCATTTTGCTGCGGTCCAACTGCACTGCGATACGGTCGCAGATACCGGCCTTTTCGAAAGGTCGGTAGATTGCATTCCGTTCTGGTTTCTTTGGATCCGCGCTTCGCACACGCAAGGTTTGGCCTCCAGCTCGAGTGGCTGTCAGACAGCAGCAGTGCCTACATTGCCTGCCAGATCGCACACGTAACAGCCACAGTAGGCAGTGATTTGCTTTTGGCCCCAACACAAGTCCCGCTTAGCAAAAGCATGTCCACCCTCCCCGCCTCCTCGAGCATGCGATAATCTACTCCTCACGCAAAACGCGACGCTTCATCTTCCACGTCGTCTAATTGAACGCACGTTACCCAATTTTGAGGAGATCTAAGGGACCGCGCCAAGCCCAAAAATGCTGTCGCGGCAGAGAATTGCTTCTCCAAGCGAACTCTGCTCGGAAAATATCTACATTGCTCGTGAGAGCGCAATATCCTATCGGCACTGCAGGCTATTGAAAGCAAGGCGCTTTGGAACACCGAATGATCGATAAATTTCGCGCCCATGTGTTGGGTTTGCCCCGGCGAGCAAAGCAGGCGGTTCTCATTCTCTCTGATATTGCGTTGTTGTCGTTCTCGCTTTGGACAAGCTACTGCCTCCGATATGACAACTGGTATGCGCCACAAACCATTGACGAATGGGCGGTTATTTTCTCTGCGCCCGTTGTCGCGATACCAATCTTCGTTCGTTTGGGGCTCTACCGCGCAGTCGTGCGCTACCTCCCGGAGCGAGCCATGTGGACGGTGCTGCAGGCAATGGCGATGGCAACCATCGTCTGGGTGCTGGCGGTTTTCCTGTCCGAGATGGCGGGCAGAGGCGTGGTTCCTAGGTCGGTTCCCATAATCTATTTTGGTCTGGGCACATTGCTCGTGGCAGGAAGTAGGTTTGTTGCAAAGTGGGTGTTCTTGTCGCGCCGCCATAGCTTGAGCAGCGAACATAAAGCTGTATTGATCTACGGAGCTGGCGACGCTGGCGTCCAACTGGCAAATTCCCTGCGCAGTACGCATCGCGTTATCGGCTTTCTGGACGACAATCCGCTGCTGCACCGCCGGGAGCTAGCAGGGCTGAGGATATATCCCCCATCAAAGCTAGAGCAGATTGTCAATGACTACGGGGTCAGTGATGTCATCCTGTCTATTCCCTCGATAACGGCACAAAGACGCAAGGAAATTGTTAGCTCCGTGAGTGCGCGCGGCGTCAAAGTCAAAGCCCTGCCGTCTATCGCTGACTTAGTCACGGAAAAATATCTGGTCAGTCAGATCAAAGAGATTGATATAGTCGAGTTGCTAGGTCGGTCATCCGTGCCGCCTCAGCCAGAGCTTATCAGGCGTATGATCGTCGGCCGCTCCATCATGGTCACGGGCGCCGGCGGGTCCATCGGATCAGAACTGTGCCGCAAAATTGCCCGTTGGAAGCCAGAACGTCTGGTTCTATTTGAAGCCAACGAGTTCGCGCTTTATCAGATAGAACGCGAGCTCGCTGAAGTACAGGACCTGATCATTGTTCCCGTGTTGGGATCTGTCGTGGACCAGTCTCGGGTGGAACAAGTGCTGGCTGACAATCATATAGCAGTTGTTTTTCACGCTGCGGCTCACAAGCACGTCCCGTTGGTGGAAGCGAATGCACTTGAAGGTATAAAAAACAACGTCTTCGGCACCTCCATCGTTGCCGAGGCTTCCTTCTCGCATGGAGTCGAACACTTCGTCCTGATCTCCACTGACAAGGCGGTGCGCCCCACTAATGTGATGGGCGCAACTAAAAGATGGGCGGAGTTGACAGTGGCGAAAGTTGCTGCGCGTGCAAACCGTGCTGGAACGGGGCAAAAATTCTGTGCCGTTCGCTTTGGCAACGTTTTAGGATCGAATGGCTCAGTCGTTCCACTGTTTACCAAGCAGATCGCTAATGGTGGCCCTGTCACGCTCACCGACCCGGAAATGACGCGCTACTTCATGTCAATTGAAGAGGCAGCTGAACTGATCGTGCAGGCTGGAGCACTTTCCGAAGGCGGAGATGTGTTCTTGCTCGATATGGGCGACCCAATACTTATTTCCGATCTGGCGGATAACATGATCAGGTTGGCGGGTCTAACCGTTCGGGACGAGCATAATGCTCATGGCGATATAGAGATTGTCGTCACAGGCAAGCGCCCCGGTGAGAAAATGTATGAAGAATTGTTTTACGACGCAACGACAGCTCAACGTACTGACCATACCAAGATTATGCGCGCCGCTCCTAAAATTATCGACTTAGACATCGACACCGCTCTGACAGAGCTGAAAGCTTCAGTTGCGGAGCACAACGAGGCGACGTCTCGAGATTTGCTTTTCAGCTTAGTACGCGCGAGTGGCTAACGCGCACCTAAATATTAGGTGCCTCGAAAATTTTCGCCCAGGAATACTCAGAATGAAAATTGTCATAACTGGCGCGTCGGGCGTCGTGGGACGCGCGTTAGTATATGCCCTCACTAGTAAGGGCGTATCATTGCTTCTGGTTGGGCGGGATACCAATCGGCTGAAGCAGCAATTCCCTGAGCAAGACGTTTGCGGGTATGACGACTTTGGACGGCGGGCTGTGGGAGCCGACTTGGTGCTTCACCTTGCGGCCCTTAACAATAGCGTTCGAGCCTCGGAAAGTGACTTTTACGCTATAAATGTAAAGTTGGCTTTAGCGACGGCCGAAACGGCACGTGCTGCTGGAATACCCCTGTTTGTCTACGTATCATCTACTCACGCCCTTGATGACCGCAGAAATGATCCGTATTCTGAAAGCAAGCGGCTAGGGTCGAGCCGGCTGGCACAAGTGTCAGGGATCACGGTTACTACTCTTTATTTGGCTGCGGTCCATGGAGACACCTGGGCAGGAAAGCTCTCCGTCCTGAACAGCCTGCCGGCACCGCTCGCGAATGGATTGTTTTCGATGTTGTCGGCGCTACGGCCGACAACATCGATCACGGCGATTGTGCAATTTGTCCTCAAAGCTGCAATCTCTCCACAGCCTAAATTCGTTATCCTAACGGATCAGCAGTATGGCAACCGCGTCTACGGCTTCATATCGCGGACAACGGATCTGCTCGGCGCAACGCTTATAGGGCTTCTGTTGTGGTGGTTATTCTTGATTTTGTGGGCTGCAATCAGGCTTCAATCTAGAGGGCCAGGCATATTTGCCCAAGAGCGCGTCGGGCGTGGCGGACGAATTTTTACCTGCTTCAAGTTTAGGACGATGAAAGCTGGCACGCCACAGACTGCCACCAACCTCGTCTCAGGAAGTGCAGTGACCTCCCTGGGACGCGTATTGCGCCGAACAAAGTTGGATGAGCTTCCCCAGATCTGGAACATCTTCAGAAACGAGATGAGTTTTATTGGGCCGCGCCCCTGCTTGCCGACGCAGCGGACGCTGGTCGAAGCCAGAGAGAGACTAGGTGTCCTCGACATAAAGCCTGGTATCTCTGGCCTTGCACAAGTCGCCGGTGTCGACATGAGCGATCCGCATCTCTTAGCTGAGTTGGATGCGCGCTACCTCGCGCTGCGATCACTTGCGCTAGATGCGAATATTGTCCTGGCGACAATTCGCGGCAACGGGCAAGGCGACAACACCGCCACTTGATTCGATCGGTATCCGAAAAACTAGAGACCATACCAAGTATATGGGCTCAAATCCCTTGAAACACAGCATCTAGAGTAGAAGGCGCGCTGGATTTTTTGCGCCAACCAAGATACGGAGTACGCGCTCCCCCGCGCGAATGGGTCACTGATCTAGCAGAGACAACCGCTCCTCAAAACGTCTGAGAGCTAAACATGAATTTAATCGGCGAAAAAATAGCAATCATCGGGCTGGGATATGTCGGTCTCCCCTTGGCTGTGGAATTTGGCAAGAAAGCCAATGTGCTAGGCTTTGATATTAATCCAAGCCGGATTGCTGAGTTGCGCGCCGGAGCAGATAGCACATTAGAAGTTCCGCCGGATTTGCTGCAATCGGCAAAGGGGCTAACCTTTTCCAGTTCACTAGATGACCTGGCGGCGTGTAGCGTGTTTATAGTTACCGTGCCTACCCCGATAGATCAGGCCAACAGGCCTGACCTTACTCCACTGCAGCGCGCCAGCGAGACTGTTGGCAAGTCTATCCGAAAGGGTTCGGTTATCATCTATGAATCAACTGTCTACCCTGGCTGCACCGAGGAGATTTGCGTCCCGATCTTGGAAAAGGCATCGGGCTTGCAGTTCAACGTTGACTTCTTCTGCGCATATAGTCCTGAGCGCATCAACCCTGGCGACCATGAGCGCAGGCTCCCTGATATTCGTAAGGTGACGAGCGGTAGTACCGAAGCGGTTGCCGAGGCGGTCGACCAACTCTATTCTCAAATCATTACTGCGGGTACCTACAAGGCGAGCAGCATCAAGGTCGCCGAAGCGGCAAAGGTCATAGAGAACACCCAGCGCGACCTCAACATAGCATTGATGAATGAACTAAGCCTGATCTTTCACCGTCTCAAGATCGACACTCTGGAAGTTCTCGAAGCGGCCGGTACAAAGTGGAATTTTCTGCCATTCCGCCCGGGCCTAGTGGGCGGTCACTGCATCGGCGTTGACCCCTATTACCTGACCCACAAGGCTCAGGAAGTAGGTTATCATCCAGAGGTCATTCTGGCGGGTCGCAGGATCAATGACGGCATGGCCGGCCATGTCGCAGACCAGACCGTCAAGCTCATGCTCAAGGCTGAGCACACGGTGCTGAAATCAAAAATTCTCGTTCTTGGTCTAACTTTCAAGGAGAACTGCCCGGATCTGCGCAACACCAAAGTTGTCGACATCGTGAATGCTCTCAAGGAGTACCATGCCGATGTCGATATCTACGATCCATGGGCGAGTCCCGCTGAAGCACGACATGAATATGGTCTCGACTGCCTTGCCGAATTGCCTGCCAATAACACGTACAATGCCATCATCATTGCGGTGGCGCACAAGCAGTTCATCGAACTTGGTCCTGATAAAATCCGGGCTCTGCTGCAGCCTGGCGGGGTCATCTTCGACGTAAAAGGCGTCTTGCCCGCCGCTGCTGTGGATGGTCGGCTGTGAACATTGCTCCCACTTTCAATGCCGTAATAGCTAGCCTCCAGAAGGAGCCGGCCACCTGGCTGGTGACTGGCGTTGCCGGCTTCATCGGCAGCAACTTGCTCGAGACGCTACTGAAAGCCGATCAGCGTGTTGTCGGCCTTGATAATTTCGCTACTGGCCATCGCTCCAACTTAAAAGCTGTAACAAACTTAGTTTCGCACGAGCAATGGAGCCGGTTCAGATTAATCGAAGGCGATATTCGGCAATTGAAAGACTGCAGCAGCGCCATGCTCTGGGACGATCTGCCTGTACAACATGTGCTGCATCAGGCCGCGCTGGGAAGTGTTCCGCGTAGCCTCGCCGATCCAATCAGCACCAACGACACCAATATCGGCGGTTTCTTGAACATGCTAGTCGCAGCTCGCGATGCACAGGTCCAAAGCTTTACCTACGCTGCGAGCAGCAGCACCTATGGTGATCATCCGGACCTACCAAAGGTCGAGCACAAGATTGGCCGCCCGCTCAGCCCCTATGCCATTACGAAGTTCGTCAACGAACTCTATGCGGACGTATTTGCGCGAAGCTACGGCTTTCAAGCGACAGGCCTGCGGTATTTCAACGTCTTCGGCGCTCGGCAGGACCCCAACGGTGCCTATGCGGCTGTTATACCGACCTGGGTGAGCCGTTATCTTGCCGGCGGCGACCTCTTCATTAATGGAGACGGCAGTACGAGCCGAGATTTTTGCTACATTGCCAATGCGGTTCAGGCCAACATCTTGGCCGCAACCACTTCCGACAATACTGCGCGCGGCCAGGTCTACAACGTCGCAGTCGGCGACCGGACCTCGCTGACCGAATTGGCCGGTATGATCCGCACCGAGTTGGAACAGCGCCTGCAATTGCCGAAAACCAATGTTGTATATCGGGATTTCCGCGCCGGCGACGTCCTGCATTCCCAAGCCGACATCACCAAGGCACGGAAAAATTTGGGCTTTGAGCCGACGCATGATGTCGCAGCAGGATTGGCGGAGACGATGGACTGGTACATTGCCCTAGCGCAAAAGAGCGCCGTCTTTCGCTGATATGAAGCGACAGATCACTGTAATTGCGATTTTGACAATAGTTTCGCAATTAGCCGCATTCGTGAAGCTTTGGGTCACAGCTCGCACGTTTGGCGTGGACGCTGCCGTGGATGGGTACAACCTAGCCCTAGTTGTTCCCGTCCTTCTGTCCAGCTCGCTATCCGGAATTGTGCAGACCGGGCTTTTTCCCGTGCGCGGCCAGATCGCAGCCCGAGAGAGCGCCGAGGATGTGGACGCGTTCGAGCGCGCCGTTTTGTTGGGTTTACTGCTTTTAGGTTTAGGGCTGTCCATTGTCCTCGCCCTGGCGATGAGCTTGATAACATCCTGGGTGGCTGGCGACGCTTCTGAGGCCACTCAACAGGCGTTCAAGCTTGCTTTCCTGCCGCTGATCTCACTGCTCGCACTCAACGTTGTGGGCGATTGTACTGGCTATCTACTTGCCATGCGCAACCGCTTCGCCATCGCAGCGGGTGCGCCGGTTGCAAATGGGCTGATCGGAGCGCTGATCCTGCTCGTGTTCAATGACGGGGGCGTATCGGCGCTGGTGTGGAGCACGGTAGTTGGCGTGGCACTTCAAGTCAGCATCTGTATTTATGGGCTGAGCACCCTCAGATTGAACCTCATCGGCGCGCTGCCGCCGCGGCGCAGTTTTGCGGCAGCTGTCGTGGACATGGCGCGGCTCGGCGTTTGGATGGTTCCGGGTGTCATTTTGTCCAATCTGGTCCTTAGCCTACCGCAGGTCTGGATTACCGGCTTCGGCGACGGTGCCGTTTCGGCATTCGGCTACGCCCTGAGGCTGCACCTCGCAGCAATCCAGTTGATTATCATGGCCAGCTCGACCGTCATTCTTGCCAAGTTTGCCGAGCTCGTCTGGACGCAGCAGACCCAGCAAGTCGACAAAATCATGCGAAACTCTGTGCTGGCAGGCTGGGCCATTGGTATTCTGGGTGTTCTATGTGTGGGCCTGATCGGCGAGCCAACACTCAATATTCTACTGGATGGAAAGTTCACCCCCGACGCAGCTCATCGGGTGAGCATGCATTGGCTGATTGTCACAGCATCCTTGCCCTGTACGATAATGAGCAATATCTACGCCAAGCTATGGCAGGCTCAGGGCAAACCTTTCCTGATGACGCTGCTGTCGGCGATGAACCTAGGTATTATGTATGTGACGTTCATGCTGGTTAGTACGAGTTTTTTTGAATATTCCGGCGCGGTCGCGCTGACAGCCGGTGCCACAATCTCAGCCTTTCTGGCAGTGATTATTGAGTGGTACAGGCGGTCACACGCACGATCGGTTGGAGCAATCTAGTGGCTGATCGATCCATCCTATTTGTCATCGGTTCCTTAAGCGTTGGGGGAGCGGAGCGGCACGTCACCAAACTCGCAATTTCCTTGAAGCGAAGAGGCTGGGATCCAGCAATTTTCGTGTTGTCGCCCGGCGGGCCGATGACAGATGTGCTGGAAGAGAATGCAATCCCCATTCATGCAGCCGCCATGCCAAGTTGGGTCAACGACCTTGGCAATGACCGGCTTCGCGCGCGAGTCGGCCTGGTAATTACCGCCTTTGCGCTATGGTTTCTGCTTTGGCGGCAGCGTCCGAGAGTTTTGCATTTTTTTCTGCCGGCCGCCTACATTGTCGGGGGCATCGTTTCTCTGTTCACTCCCGTACGACGCAGAATCATGAGCCGACGGAGCATGAACCACTATCAAGCCAACCACATCCTCTTCGGCAAGCTTGAGCGCTGGTTGCATCCGAAAATGTCCCTGATCCTTGCCAACTCGATCGCGGTCAAGAACGACCTTGTCGCCGAAGGCGTGAGCCCTAAAAAAATTCGGCTCATCTATAACGGGATCGATGTAGAAGAATTCCGATCCTCAAGGTCTCGGCAGGCTTTGCGCGATCTAGAAAACATTCAGCCAGAGGCCATCGTCTTGACCATGGTTGCCAATCTTATCCCCTACAAGGGTCATCGGGATTTGATTGAGGCGTTGGGAGCGATCAATGAAAGGCTTCCGCCCCGGTGGCTTCTACTTTGCGTGGGCCGTGATGATGGCATTCAGGCTGGCTTAGAGCATCTTGCCTTGAGCCTTGGCATTGGCGAGAACGTGCGCTTCCTCGGGTCGCGTAAGGACATCGCAAATCTTCTGGCGCTTTCAGATATTGGCCTGCTTACCTCACATGAGGAAGGCTTCTCTAATTCCATCTTAGAGGGCATGGCGGCCGGCCTCCCGATGATAGTTACCGATGTGGGGGGCAATGCGGAAGCTGTAGTCAACGGTACGACGGGCATCGTAGTGCCTGCCAAGTCGCCAGACAGGCT
The DNA here is from genome assembly GCF_000970455.1 of Devosia soli. Classification (GTDB taxonomy): domain Bacteria; phylum Pseudomonadota; class Alphaproteobacteria; order Rhizobiales; family Devosiaceae; genus Devosia; species Devosia soli. The sequence continues at coordinate 91,813 of NZ_LAJG01000015.1, forward strand.
TGGGGAGGCGGTAGTCGAGTTGCTGAATGAACACAAGCGCAAAGTGTTCGGTGGCAGAGGCAGAGAGCGAGTCTTCAATATTTTCTCACTCGAAGCATGTATAGACGGATATGAAGAAGTCTATCGCACCTTGGGCCACAAGGAAAAGGCCTAAGCCTTGTCGCAATTTGCCCTACTCGTAACTGGGCATACCCAACAGTACTCCGACTTCAGACGTCATTCAAAGATTTACACCAAAGCAGAGGTGCACATTTGTGCGGAATTGTCGGTTTTCTAGCTCTTCCCAGCTTATCCAGCACCGATGGTGAAACGATCCTGATCAACATGGCGAAGGCCATCGAGGCCCGAGGGCCGGACGATCATGGCGCCTGGTGCGACGCGGAGCGCGGCGTAGGCCTCGGTCACCGCCGGCTCGCAATCGTCGATCTGTCGCCGGCTGGCCATCAGCCCATGACGTCGGTATCTGGCCGCTATGTGCTAGTGTATAATGGCGAAATCTACAATCATGCCCAGCTTCGCAAAGATCTTGAAAGCCAAGGACATCTCGTCGATTGGCGTGGCCACTCGGATACCGAGACAATGCTGGCCGGCTTTGACTTCTGGGGTGTCACGTCGACGCTCGAGAAATGCCAGGGGATGTTTGCCTTCGGTCTTTGGGACCGCGACACGGCGACTTTAACGCTGGCACGCGATCGAGCAGGCGAAAAGCCGCTTTATTATGGGTTTCTGGGAACCGGACCCTCGCGAACTTTGGTTTTTGCCTCAGAACTCAAGGCCTTACGGGCACATCCACACTTCGAGGGCAATATCAATCGTGATGCGATCACGCTGTTGCTGCGGCACAACTACGTTCCAGCTCCCTATTCGATCTATCAGAATGTTTACAAGCTGCCACCGGCAAGCCAGATCATTTTGAGCCTTTCCGACGTCGCATCGCAACAGGCACCACAGCCGATCGAGTATTGGTCTATAACAGGGGTAGTCGAAAACGGTCGAGCCGATCCGTACAAAGGTACGCCAGAGCAGGCAGTAGATGATCTCGACGCGCTTCTGCGGTCAGTCGTGGACCAGCAAATGATGGCTGACGTGCCGTTGGGCGCCTTCCTGTCGGGGGGTGTCGATTCTTCGACTATCGTTGCATTGATGCAAAGTCAGTCAGCCCGACCGATCAAAACCTTCACCATCGGCTTTGAGGAGAGCCGATTCAACGAGGCTGTGTTCGCCAAAACTGTGGCTCAGCATCTGAATACCGATCATACCGAACTTTACGTCAGCGCGGCGCAGGCCATGGCGGTCATTCCCAAATTGCCTCACATCTACGACGAGCCTTTCTCGGATTCATCGCAGATTCCGACCTATCTGGTGTCAGCGCTCGCGCGCGAACATGTGACCGTGTCACTTTCCGGCGATGCGGGTGACGAGCTTTTCGCGGGATACACCCGGTATCAGGCGACCAGCAATGTATGGCAAAAGCTTTCACGCCTGCCGCAGCCTGTACGAGCACTCGCCTCCGGTGCGATGGCAAGCATCTCGCCAGGCCGCTGGAATGCAGTGACCGATTTCGCGCCACCATTGAAGCGGCGCTTCGGCACCAATCTAGGCGACAAGATTCATAAGGCTGCCAGCGTTCTAGGAAGCGTAGGTATAGACCAACTCTATCGTGGCTTCGTTTCGCACTGGCCCGACCCAAAGCGCGTTGTTCTCGGCTCGAACGAGCCGCACACCAAGCTCACACGGGATTGGTCGTCGCTTGGAAACTTGACCGACGTCGAAAAAATGATGTTGCTCGACTTCATGACCTATCTGCCGGATGACATCCTAACAAAAGTTGACCGCGCCTCGATGGCCGTCAGCCTCGAGTCTCGAGTGCCATTTCTTGACCATCGCGTGGTCGAGTTCGCGTGGACTTTGCCGCTCAATTACAAGCTGCGTGAGGGCGAAGGAAAGTGGGTACTTAAGCAGGTACTGGACCGCTATGTCCCGCGTCAGCTCATCGAGCGACCAAAGATGGGTTTCGGCGTGCCGATCGATGAGTGGCTACGTGGTGGCCTGCGCGATTGGGCTGAGGCACTCTTGACCCCTGACAAACTCCGCAGCGAAGGTTTTTTCGACGTCAACCAAGTGCGTAACAAGTGGCAGGAGCATGTCGCTGGAGAACGTAATTGGGCCTACCACTTGTGGGACGTAATAATGTTCCAGGCATGGCTTGAAGGTACGAATGGTTAAGTTGATTTTTGTCGTCAGCGAGGACTGGTACTTTATCTCGCATCGACTGAACTTGGCCGCACGGGCCATAACTGAAGGCTTCGAAGTGGTCGTATGCACGCGAGATAATGGCCAGCGAACGGTGATTGAGGCCACTGGAGCGCGTGTCGTTCCATTTGCCCAGCAACGCCGCGGCCTGAATCCGTTTGGATTGTTACACGAAGCTTGGCGCCTATCGAGGATTTACCAACGCGAGAAGCCGGACGTTACTCATCACATTGCCCTCCGCTCTGTGGTCATTGGCGAAATTGCAGCTTGGCTGACGCGTACACATGCCCGCGTGTCCGCGATCACTGGTTTAGGCTTTCTCTTTACTGACGAGGATCGCAAAAGCTTGGCGCGCTGGGTGTTGCGCCGAGTTCTACCGATCCTACTTATGAAAAGCGAAGTCATCGTTCAGAACAGCGATGATGCAGCGGCACTTACCGCAGCTGGTGTTAGTAGGCAGCGGATGCATCTGATTCCAGGAGCTGGCGTCGATACAGTGCAATATGCGCCGGTTGGGTCCACATCCAAAGAAGCGTTGGTCATGCTTGCGTCAAGAATGCTTTGGGACAAGGGAGTCGGCGAGTTCGTTGAGGCTGCCAAACGTCTGAGGCACCTGAACGCCCGCTTCGTTCTTGTGGGCATGGCTGACCAGAACAACCCATCATGCATTGCGCCTGAGCAGTTGCTCGCGTGGCAGGACGATGGGCTGATCGAGTGGTGGGGCCACCGGGACGATATGGCCCACTGTCTCAATCAAGCAGACGTAGTATGCCTTCCATCCTATCGCGAGGGACTACCTAAGGTGCTGCTTGAAGCGATGGCGTGTGCAAAGCCATGCATTACCACTGATGTGCCCGGCTGTCGTGATGCCGTAGCGCATGGCAAAAATGGCTTATTAGTGCCAGCCAAAGACGCGGCGGCATTGGCAAATGCCATAGAACAACTTCTAGCAAATAAAGAAATTCGGGTACGCATGGGCAATCATGGACGTGAGCGCGCAAATAACGAGTTCAGCGCAGGACAAGTTACCGAACAGACGTTTCGCGTTTATCATAATTTGGTTACGAAAAAGTCCTAGACGTGACTTTCGGAGGGCCGTGCGATAAGACTTAGAATCATTTCTTGATGCTGTCCAAATCCAGACAGCTGCAAGTTTGATTAACGCGCGAATCTGAAGTGATTTCCCCAATAAACCCAAATACTCTCAATACATCAGAGAATACTTGAGGGGTCAGGTCACCGCCGCTGGATTTCGATACAACAGATGATGATAGCCAGTAGCGCAACTCCGTGCATAACGAGTTTCGCCTGGAGAAACTGAGGGCGTCAATGCAGTCACAAACCCCAGTTCGAACGCAACGTCCAGTGATGTTGATTTCGCTCGATTTTGAATTGATGTGGGGCGTACGAGACCATGCGACGAGGGCCACGTATGGCGCGAATGTCCTAGGCGAGCGGCATGCGATACCTGCGATGCTGAAGATATTCACCGAGTTCGGCGTTCGCGCCACCTGGGCGAGTGTTGGAATGGCACTGGCGGCTACAAAAGAAGAGTTAATCGAGAGCTCGCCAGCTCTCCGTCCAACTTATAAAAACCCTTTATTATCGAGCTACAAATACTTTGACGAAGTAGGAAAAAATGAATCGATTGACCCTTATTACCTTGGCGCATCCCTAATCAAAACGATTAAGGAAACCGAAGGCCAAGAAATCGGGTCACATACGTTTTCTCATTACTACTGTCTCGAGCCAGGGCAGACAGTCGAGCAGTTTGCCGCCGACATGACCGCAGCTCAGTCAATTGCTGAGAGAAATGGCCTTAGCCTGAAGAGCTTCGTGTTTCCCAGAAATCAACGCTCGGAAGAACACTTGAATATACTTCACCAAAAAGGTGTGCGTGTGTTCCGAGGCAATGAGGCGTCTTGGATACACAAAGCGAGCCCCGGCGTGAAGCAGCCCGCCCTGCAGAGGATTGCTCGCCTAACCGATCACTATTTGAATCTTTCTGGACAGAATGTGAGCCTACCGAAAAAACATGCGGAAATGATTGATGTTCCAGCGAGCCGGTTCTTGCGCCCTTTTTCGAGACGCATGGCTCCCATCGACCCCTTGCGGCTCCGTCGGATCACCAATGCAATGACGCATGCGGCGAAGACCGGCCAAATTTTTCATCTATGGTGGCACCCACACAATTTTGGTGTTGACGTTCAACAGAACACGGCATTCCTGCGTCAGGTCTTAGGGCACTTTCGCAACTTGTCTGATCAGTTTGGAATGGTCTCATTAAATATGGGCGATTTTGCGTGATTATTCTTTTGGCCGGTGCGGGCGACAGTACCAGGATTGTCTACCACTATCTCTCTAGGTACTTCCACGAAATTACGGTGATACTGGAAGAGCCTGTCGCGCGAAAAACTATGATTCGCAACAGGATCAAGAAGGTCGGCCTACTCCGAGTAGCGTCACAATTGGTTTTTATGATCGTACTCCGCTCAATCCTCGCTCGGGTATTTGACGCTCGTGTAAGGGAAATTGTTCGAGACAATGACTTAGACACCTCCCCCATTCCGGAACACGCGCTACACCGCGTAAGTAGCGTAAATTCTACCGAATGCATAGATTTGGTCGGCAGACTTGGGCCGAGAGTTATTGTCGTAAACGGCACAAGGATTATATCGAAGCGGCTACTCGACAGCACAAATGCTAAATTTATCAACACGCACGCAGGTATTACCCCCGAGTATAGAGGCGTACACGGGGGTTATTGGGCTTTATACGAAGGGAAGCAGGACCGCTGCGGCGTTACAGTACACCTGGTGGACTCCGGCATCGATACTGGCGAAATAATCAGCCAAGCTATTATTGTTCCGACAAAGACTGATGGCTTCCCCACTTATCCTTATCTCCAAATTTCTTCGGCACTAGGACTTCTACGGGACGCAATAGATGCGTGTATGGATGAACGTTTGGAAACGCACCCTTCAAAAGGGCGATCTGCAGTTTGGTATCATCCTGGTATTTTTCAATACGTGGCAGGTTTGTTGCGCGGGATACGGTAGCTTCTAACTCTCGAGCGGAACGCCAGTCCATCGCGCCGCCTCTCGAGATTTACCGGACGAGAGCGTGATTGGCAGTGACTCACCCCAAGAATCGGCCCCAGTGGGCAGTTTTGCTTTCCTTGGCGCGGATGAGCGACCAGCGTAAGCGCAAAGCTGACCCCGTCTGTTCAGCCGGCTGAGGCGGCGGTATTTGGCACCTTCTGATTGGTGAGGGGTGTCATGTTCTATATCTGCGACTTTGCGTGCGGATAGAAGTTTCCATCTGATTGAGGCTGTTCCGGATGGCCTGGAAGGCGCTCCGGTAGCACGCCGGCTTCGCTGGTCGGACGAGTTTAAGGCGGCGATGGTCGCTCGGAGCCTGGAGCCGGGCGCGAACGTGTCGGCGCTCGCACGCGAGATTGGGATATTGCCGTCGCAGCTGTTCGGTAAGCGCCAAGGCGCCCCCGTCTGATGCTTTGGCTTGAGTTGGATTATTTGCACGTCTGATTGATTTGATGACGGTGTGAGTTTCTATGTCTGCTCCTATGCCCAGTGATAGAAGTTTCCAATTGCTGGAGGTGGTGCCGGGCCGGATGGACAGCAGTCCTGCGGTATCGCGGCGGAATTGGCCCGATGAGACCA
>NZ_LAJG01000016.1 GCF_000970455.1 Devosia soli
TGTTAACAGGCATGGATTGTTTGGCCGGAGGTAAGCGAAAGCCGATGTTGCGGCCATAGGCCATGCCATTGCGCCACCACGCTCTGGCAATCGGCGATGCCGGTCGGGTCAACGACGCTGGCGTCGCCCTCCTGTATCCCTTCCGTAACGATGACCCGGTAGGCGGGCCAGTCGGAAAAAGTCACCTGCCGGTTTGTGGCCTTGCCGTTTTCGAGGACAAGCACATGGCTCTCCGCGCCATCGTTAACGATGGCGCGGAGAGCCATGTGCTTGTCCTCGAAAACGGCAAGGCCACAAACCGGCAGGTGACTTTTTCCGACTGGCCCGCCTACCGGGTCATCGTTACGGAAGGGATACAGGAGGGCGACGCCAGCGTCGTTGACCCGACCGGCATCGCCGATTGCCAGAGCGTGGTGGCGCAATGGCATGGCCTATGGCCGCAACATCGGCTTTCGCTTACCTCCGGCCAAACAATCCATGCCTGTTAACA
>NZ_LAJG01000017.1 GCF_000970455.1 Devosia soli
CGGCGCCAATGAAGACCGGGGTGTAGGCCAAGTGCGCAGCGTGCCCGGTGGTCAGCACCGGTGGGGCTCCGTTCAATGGCAAGACGGCGCCGGCGAATGTGGCCGCGCAGGCAATGGCAGGTGCCGACGAGAATTCGGTGCGCGGCGGGATTCGGGCGATTGGCGCCATGGCTATCGGCACCGAAAGCATTTCGCCGGTTGGTATGCTGGTCGGCCCGGGCAATGCCTTTGTTGCGGAAGCCAAGCGCCAGCGTTATGGGCGCGTCGGCATCGACCTCTTCGCCGGCACGACGGAAACGCTGGTCATTGCCGACGAAACCGTTGACGGTGAACTCTGCGCTGCCGACCTTCCCGGTCCGGCAGAGCCTGGTCCGACGAGCCCGGCGATCCTCCTCACCAATTAGGAGAAGCTGGCGCGCGACGCCACGGCCGATGTACGGCGGCCGCTTACGTGTATGCCCACCACCGGTCTCGCGACCACGTGTCTGG
>NZ_LAJG01000018.1 GCF_000970455.1 Devosia soli
AACGCGGCGAGCCGAAACCCGCCCTGGAGCTTTACGTGATGGCGATGGATAACGCCTCCCACGCCCAGGACGCTCAGTCCGCCTGAGCTAACTGCGCTGAGCTGGTAGCAGCGCAGCGCACCAGTCCTGCCGTTCGGAGCACTGTCGCTCTTGCCTGAAATCTGTCGTCAGCGGCGCGCGAAGACATCGCGTTGGGGTCTGAGACCATTTGAGTCTCTTCAAAAGGTGCAAGGCTTTGCCGGTGTCCACTGCTCTCCTTCCTCGAAGTTGAACATCAGCTTACGCTCGCCGTCCTTCAGCCACACAAGGGCTCCATGCCGCCGTGCTCGCCGGACGTCGCCACGGTGACCTGGCGCGCCGCGCCGAGCGTGTAGCTGCCTGGACCGACATCGCCACCGGTACCGTCCCTCCCGCCGCTGGTCACTCATGGGGTGCAGTCCCGGCTGTCGCTGGGTTGACCGCAACGAACAAGGACCT
>NZ_LAJG01000019.1 GCF_000970455.1 Devosia soli
TCATCAGATACCGCCTACAGGACCCCTCCACTACATCTCCCCCCTCTCCCCCCACTATGAAGCTCTTCTCTCTCTCCTGGCCATGCTTCCTTCAGACCATCTTTCTTCCCCTTGCGGCCACCTCCCCACCCCCCCTGTCGTCTTTCCTCCAGGCCTTCCCTCGCCTGCTCCTCCCGCTCCACTCCTCCCCCTTCCCCTTTCCTTCCCCCCCTCCCCCCCCCCCCCCCCCCCTCTCCCCCCCACCCCACCCCCCCCGCCCCACCCGCCGACCATCCCCCGACACCCCCCCACCTCCCCGTCCCGCCCGCCCCCCCAGCCGCCCTCCCCCACAACCGCCTCCCCCCGCCTCCTCGCCACCCCTCTCCCCACCACCCCCACCCCCCCCCCCCCTTTTCCCCACCCGCTCCCCCCCCCCACCCCCCCCCCCCCCTCCCCCCCAAACCCCCCCCCCCCCCCCCACGCCACCACCCCCCCA
>NZ_LAJG01000002.1 GCF_000970455.1 Devosia soli
CGCCGAGCATGACGATGACCTACTCCATCTCCGGGGTGATCGAAGCAGCCTATCGCTACGACGCGTTCTCTTCCCATGCGCGCGGCGTTGCCATCCGCTTGGGCGATTTCCTTTTTGTCGTTCTCTTCGTCATCACGCGCTATCTTCTCCTGCCTCTTATCGTCTTATTGTACATCACCCTTTTCCCCCTCTGCGTCCCCTTGCTCACCCTCCCGCCCTTCTTCCCACCTCACCCCCTATCCCTTCCCCTTTCCTCTTCCCCCCCCTCTCTTCCTTTCCCCTTCCTTTTTCTCTTTTTTTCTCTCTTCTCTCCCTCTTCTCTCTCTCCCTCCTCCCTTTTCTCCTTCTTTCCTCTCTCTGTCCCTCCCTTCTTCTTCTACATTTTTACTCCTCGTCTTTCCTTTCCTTGTCCTTTTCTCTTCGCTCCCTGTCGCTCTCATCCTTCCTCTCTTTCTTTCCCTTCTCCTTCTTCTCCTTTGCTCCTCACTTTCCTTTCGTCCTCCCCCCTCCCTTTTTCCTTTCCTCTCTC
>NZ_LAJG01000020.1 GCF_000970455.1 Devosia soli
CTGCACGCGCAGTGACCGTCAAGCCCGGAGCCGTGCGTGCCATGCGGGATCACTGTCAGCGGATCGATCGCGATCGGGCGGGGGGGTGGTTCCACCGTTTCGCGGGCACGGGACAAGTCAGAGGCGCGCTCGCCATCGATCTTGAGAGCGGAATAGATCGGCGGGCGCGGCGTGGTGAGGCCGGTGAACTGCGGCAAGAGGGCTTCGAGCGCGGCGCGGTCGGTGCGGACATCGGACGTTGCGATCACTTCGCCTTCGCGATCGTCGGTAGTCGTCGCGCTGACCCAGAGAATGGAGAAACGGTAGACCTTGGTGCCATCCGGCACCTGCGGCACGGCCTGGGTTGCTTCGCCAAGGGCCATGGGGAGAATGCCCGTCGCCAAGGGATCGCGCGTGCCGGCATTACCCGCCTTGGCCGCCGAAAACAGCCAGCGGAAAGGGAAAAAGGAAGGGGTGGTTTTTTATTAATAAGAC
>NZ_LAJG01000021.1 GCF_000970455.1 Devosia soli
CGGCGTCGACCCCAATGCCTGGCTGGCACAAACCCTCAAGAGCATCGCCGCCGGTTGGCCAAACAGCCAGATCGCAGACCTCATGCCATGGAACTTCAAGCCGTAACGGCCTCGGCTACGCGCTGACAACTTATCCCCGCTTCCGGGGACCGGACTATAGTTCAGCCATCACCTCGCGCGGGCAGACTGCATGCGAACTGGGCGGGGTGAGCCGGTCGCGGTCCTTTCGCATGGATTGCGGGTTCGGGCATCGGCCGCCTCGCGACGAGCGATCAAAGGGGCGCTGTGGATGCTGTCCTAAAACGCCGGTTTCCCGCGGTGGCTTTTGCCCCGTTTTAACTACCCCAAGGAGGCAAATGCCACCGCGGGACTGCCTGAATTCCAGAAAACACCCGCGGGGTTTAAACCCCGCGGGCGCTTCGGCACGTCACGCGGCCGCTGGCGGCAGCGCGGCAGCGGCGGCGGGATCGGCGATGACGACGATGGGCGCCCCATGGGGCACGCGCTCATAAAGGTCGATCACGTCGTGATAGAGCAGCCGCACGCAGCCCGATGACACGGCCTTGCCGATCGAATGGACATCCATATTGCCATGGAGGCGATAAAGCGTGTCGCGATTGCCCTGGTGGATATAGAGCGCGCGCGGCCCCAGCGCATTGTCGAGCCCCGGCGGCTGGCCATGGCGATATTTTTCCAGTTCGGGCTGGCGGTCGACCATTTCGGACGGCGGCGTCCAGGTCGGCCATTTGCGCTTGTAGGCAATATGGGCGCGGCCATTCCACTCGAACCCCGCCCGGCCGATGCCGACGCCATAGCGCATGGCCCGGCCATTGGGCATGGTCCAGTAAAGGAAGCGGTTGGCCGTATCGACCACCACCGTTCCCGGCGCCTCGCCGGTCGTGTTGTCGACCTCCTGCCGCCAATAGATGGGGTCGAGCAGGTGAATGGGCGCGGCGGGAATGAGAAAATCCTCGTTCGGCAGCGGCCCATACATGGCGAGCACCTCGGGCGGCACGACCCGCGTCGGCGGCTCGGCAGTCGCCACCGTGGGGCGCGACGCGCCGGTGGTCGTGCAGCCGGCAAGCGCCAGCGCGGCAAGGCTGGCAAACCCGGCCAGCACGGTACGGCGCGACGGCGTCGCGCTCACAAGAATATCGGTCATAATTATCCTCGGCCTCACGCGGAGGCGCTAAAACAGAGCAGAACGAGCGTCGTGTTCAGGCGAGGATTTTTATCGGGGGCCGCAGCCGCATGCTGCCGCTCCAGGCGCGAAAAGTTTTGGCGGGAACTTCGGCGGTTTCTTCCGCCTCCGGCGCCGGCGGCAGGCAGGGCGGAGCAACCGCAACGGCCAGGTGATAGCCGCAGGGCATGACGATGCCGGCGCCAAGGTCGATCTCCCCGCGCTGCACGTTCACGGTGACGCGGATCGGCTGGTTTTCGGCGTCGACGTGGTTGAGCACTACGATCGGCGTTGCCACATAGCGATGCGCATGGCCGGTCGTCATTCCCGCCGTGGCGGCAAAGGCCAAAAGAATCGCGATGAGAAGGGCGAGGCGCTGCATGTCCCCAAGTTGCTGGCGGCCAATTGCGGCAGCACGGGGGCAAATCGCAGCCTCAGGCGCCGGAACCGGGCGGCTCCCATGCCATCAGCTCGCGACCGTGTGCTTTTAGCCACGCCCGCCCCCGCTCCATCTCCGGCAGCGTCCGCTTCACGGTCGCCCAGAAGGCGTCGGAATGGTTCATCTCGACGAGATGCGCGACCTCGTGCGCGGCGACATAATCGAGGACGAACGGCGGCGCGAGGATCAGCCGCCAGTTGTAATTGATCGAGCCGGTCGACGAGCACGACCCCCAGCGGCTCGACTGACTGCGCAGCTTGATGTCGTTGACCGTCACCCCAAGGCGCGCGGCATGAACACCGCTGCGCGCGGTGAGATCGGCGAGGGCCTCGCCTTTCAGCCAATCAAAGAGCCGACGCGGCTGATGTTCCGGCGTTCCGGGAACATGCAGTTCGGGCAGATCGAACTGCGGCACGATTTCCACCCGGCCGCGTGGCTTCCCCGTGCCGACAACAAGATGCGGCACACCGCGCAAAGGCACTTCGGCGCCGGCCTCCAATGTCTGCCGCTTGGCGGCGCGGGGAAGCCGCGCGGCAAGCCAGTTGCGGTGCTTTAGGAGAAACGCCTCGGCATCGGCCCAGCGGGCGCGTTCGGGAATTGTCAGAAGCGGCCCCGCCGCCGGAAGCGACAGGCGAAAACTCGCGGCGCGCTTACTGAGTTTTACCGCAACTTCGACCGGGCGGCCATCGAGTTCGACGGTCACGCTCTTGGGTGGTTTCGGGGGCTGACGGAGGAATGAGAACATGGCGCCGCAGAATCAATTGTGGTGAGTTTAGTGCGGTTCGGCGGCAAAGCCGATAAAACTTATCCCCACCCCCGCCACCCGAACAAAAATGGCGCCCTTGCGGGCGCCAGTTCACTTGGAGTTTCGGGGAGGGACGGCGTGATCTTAGCCGTTATTGTTCCAGTTGTTGGCCGGCGGGGTATTTTCGCCATAGCCCTGGCGATTGCCGCGATGCTCGCTCATGAAGCGGTCGAACTCTTCGCGGTCCTTGGCCTTGCGCAGGTTGGCCATATACTCCTGGAACGCGTCGACTTCGGCATCGAGGCGCGCGCGCTCTTCATCGAGACGGCGCAGCTGTTCGGCGCGATAGTCGTCGAAGGCTGCATTGCCCGAGGTCGAATAATCGCGGTTAAAGCCGGAAAAATGCTTCTTGTTCGAGCGCATAAAGCCGCATCCCTTGTTCCAGTATGCCTGTGCCTTTTCGGCGGAGCCGCCGAACTTTTCACCCCAGAGGATATAGCCCAGCACCATGAGGCCCAGAGGCCAGAAGATGATGAAGCCCATAACCATGAGGGCGATGGTCAGCGGCGACCATTGCGGTTTGATGATTGCTGTGTTCATGTCGTTTCGTTCTCCCAGTCACGATGCGCATAACGTGGCCCTCCCTGGGTCAGGATCAAGAATGTGCCTATGGGATTTCTAGGCTTGAAATGACGATTTTTTCTTCCTATGCGGCGCATCGCCGTTCCGGTTCCGCATGAGCACACTGGCCGTTTCCCAAAGCGAAGACATTTCGCACTGGCGCCCCCTGAGGCTGCAAACGCTGGTACTGTTGCGCTGGCTTGCCGTTGTGGGGCAGACGATCGGCGTTTTGTTCGTGCAGATGGGGCTCGGCTTTCCCTTGCCGCTCTGGCAGTGCCTTCTGCTCATCGCGCTCTCGGCGGCGCTCAATGTCGGGCTCTATCTGCGCTATGGCGCCAAGGGCCAGCTCTCGCCGGAATTTGCAGCCATCCAGCTCGCCTTCGATCTTTGTCAGCTCGGCGGCCTCCTGGCGCTGACCGGGGGCCTTCTCAATCCCTTTTCGCTTTTGCTCCTGGCACCGGTTTCGGTTTCGGCGACGACGCTGCCGCCGCGCGAGACGCTGCTGATTTCGGTGCTCGCCGCCGTTGTCGCCTCGCTGATCGCGGTGATGCACATGCCGCTGCCCTGGCTGCCGGGCGAGGCTCTGGAATTCAACCGCATCTATGTGATCGGCATCTGGGTCTCAATCATTTGCGGCATTGCCTTCATTGCCGCCTATACGATCCGCGTCGCGCATGAATCGCGCCTGATCGCCGATGCCCTGGCGGCGACGGAACTGGCGCTCTCGCATCGCGAGCAGCTGACGGCGCTCGATGGCCTTGCTGCCGCGGCAGCCCATGAACTGGGAACGCCGCTTTCGACCATTGCGCTGGCAGCCAAGGAAATGCGGGCCGAAGCGGAGGAAGGCAGTGCGCTGGCTGAAGACGTCGAGCTCATCATCTCGCAGGCGGCGCGGTGCCGGGCCATCCTGTCAAAGCTGCGCAATCTGGGCAGCGATCCGGCAGATCCCTTTGCCGAAGCGCCGCTGACCGACATCCTCGCCGAGGTTTCCCGGCCGCATGAGGGCCATGGCAAGGCGATCCTGTTCTACTCAGAGCGCGCAATCGGCGCGCCGCCCGTTTTTCCGCGCTCGGTGGGCCTGCTTTATGGGCTCGGCAATCTCATTGAAAATGCGACCGACTTTGCCAAGGAAACCGTGCGCATCGACACGGCCTGGGACCAGGCAACGATCAGCGTCACGATCAGCGACGATGGACCAGGCTTTGCCCCCGAGCTCATCGCCCGACTCGGCGAGCCTTATCTGACGAGCCGCCCGCGCGATCCGCACGGGTCCGACGCGCATCAGCCGGGTGGACTTGGCCTTGGCATCTTCATTGCCAAGACCCTTCTCGAACGCACCGGCGCACGGCTCAGCTTTGCCAATGAAAAGCCGACCGGGCATGCGCGTGTCCACATCACCTGGCCGCGACAAGCCGCCTGATACGATCCAAGCCTTGGGTTTTGACGTTACCGTGGCAAAGCCTTATGGAAATGGTCATGAACACGCTCGAAGACATGTTGGCCGCCGATCCCAGCCTGTTGCTCGTCGATGACGACACGGCCTTCCTTTCCCGCCTTGAACGCGCCATGGACCGGCGCGGCTTTACGGTACGCATTGCCAGTTCGGTTGCCGATGGGATCGCGGCAGTGAACGAACAGCCGCCCGCGTTTGCCGTGGTCGACCTCAGGCTTGAGGACGGCAATGGGCTCGACGTGGTTTCGGCCCTGCATCAGAAGCGGCCTGACGCGCGCGCCGTGGTGCTGACAGGGTATGGCAACATCGCCACGGCCGTCACCGCCGTGAAGCTGGGGGCGATGGATTATCTCTCCAAGCCCGCCGATGCCGACGATGTGATCAATGCGCTGCTGGCAACCGGCGAAGACAAGCCGGAGCCGCCAGAAAATCCAATGTCGGCCGACCGGGTACGCTGGGAGCATATCCAGCGCGTCTACGAACTTTGCGACCGGAACGTCTCCGAAACAGCCCGGCGTCTCAATATGCATCGGCGCACGCTGCAGCGAATTCTCGCCAAGCGCGCGCCGCGCTGATTGCCTCTATACGTCGAGCAGGTTGGCAAAGCCGGCGAAGATCATGCGCTTGCCGTCAAAGGGCATGTCGGGGACATTGAGCATCTCGGGGTCGTTCATCATCTTGTGCTGCACGGCGTCGCGGGTGGCCTTGTCGGGATATTCGATCCAGGAGAACACCACGACTTCGTCCTCCTTGGCATGGACGGCGGTGTAAAAGTCGTTGAGTTCGCCCTTGGGCACCGCATCGCCCCAATTTTCGGTGACGCGTGTCGCGCCCCACTGCTTGAAGAGCGCGGCAGCCGCCTTGGCATGAGCGACATACTTGTCCTTGTTGGCCTTGGGTACGGCGGCCACAAATCCATCGACATAGGTCATTCGGTCTCTCCTCTTGGGTCCATATCCGACTGAGTGCCAGGCGCTGACAATGCGCCTGTCTTCATGCCGACGAACGAGGAAGCCGGAATTCGACAGAGGTCGAGTTCAAGCCGATTTTGGCTTCAACCGTCCGGCCATGGCGAAAGTCAGGACAAGAAGGGGAATGAGCAAGGCAAAGGCCATGCGCACACCAAGACCCTGCGCCACCGCACCGATCAAGGCCGGCGCGCCGAGATTGACGAGCTGGAATATCAGCGTCGTCGCCGCAACGTTTTGCGAAGCCGGCCGATCACCAAGACGGGCGGCAGCGGACAGCATCAGCGGATAAAGCACGCAAATGCCAATGCCGACGGCAAGAAAACCGAAAAGGGCGACATAGGCATTGGGCGCCACTACCGTCAGGCCCATGCCCGCGACGGCGACCGATGCCAGGGTGCGGGCGACGGCCACCGGGCCGAACCGGTCGATGAACCGATCGGCGGCCAGCCGGCCGATAGCCATGGCAACCAGCAATGCCGGCAAGGCCAGGGATTCGACGAAAGCCGGAACATCGAAACTGTCGCGCAGATAGATGATCGACCATGCGCGCGAAGCCCCTTCGGTCAACCCGGCGCCAAGGCCGAAGGCGACGAGACCGAGCGTCGCCAAGGTTGGCAGAGCCAGCTTTTTGGCCTTTTCGCCGGTATAGGCGCGCGGGGGCATCGGCACCATGGGCACGACGACGAAGAGCAGCAGGGCTAGCAGCAAGGGAACCATTGCCCAAAGATGGACCTGTGGTGACACGCCAAGACCGCGCAGGGCGGCCCCCAGAAGCGAAGTCAACAAGAACCCAACGCTCCAGGTCCCGTGACAGGTGTTCATCACGCGTTGCCCGGAGCCGGCCTCGACCCGGTCGGCTTCGACATTCATCGCAATATTGCTCAGCGAAAAGCCGGTGCCGTTGATGGCGAGCAGCGCGAACAGCGCAAAGGGCGTCAAGAAGACGGTCGTCAAGGCCGCTGTGATGATGACGATGGGCAGCACAGCCAGAATGGTGCGCCGCGGCCCGAAGCGCTCGATGATGGCGCTTGAAAAGAGGAACATTGCAAGCCCACCGAGCGGCTGGCCCATGAGCACAAGACCCAGCTGGCCCTCGGAAAGTCCCATAGCCTCCTGTAGGTCCGGAATACGCGTATGGATGGCGCCTGCCGCCAAGGCATGGGTGAAGAACAGGGCGACGATACGCCAGCGGGTCGAGTTAAGTGTCATAAAATCAGCGGGGGCCCGGATCCATCAGTGCATGGATGCGATCGGCTCCGAGGCGGGCAAGCTTGAGAATCAGGGCCTTGCGGCGCGCGGGGGCTAGGGGAGTATCGGGACTGTCCCGCAGAATTGCGCCATCGTGCCCATCGGCGACGATGAGCCCCTCGCTTTGGGGAAAGATTTCGCCATCGAGCTCGGGCGGCTTGGCAAAAAAGAACTTATCGGAAAATTCTCGATATTCGGGCCACTTCCGATCGACCTGGAAATCAATGAGGCTCGATTTGATCTCGATGATCCAGATCTCTCCCTTGGGCCCGACGGCCAGAACGTCGGCGCGCCGGCCATTGCTGAGCGGCACTTCGGCATAGCAGGCCATGTCATGTCGCTCGCGCAGCATGCGCATGACGCCGCGCTGGACGCGCAAGGCCGTGGCCGATTGCCGGAGGTCGACAATCGGGGGCAGGTCGTTGTGCTGCCCCTCGTCAGCCATTGGGCCCGAGCGGTTCGGGCGGCATGCCATGCGGGGCCTCGACCTTCCTCGTGCCGAGCGCGAAGCTCGACGCCCAAAGGCCGGCGATCAGCAAGGGCAGGCAGATGAGGTAGGACATGCGTATTCCGAGATATTCGGCAACGAAGCCCAAGAGTGGGGGAGCAAGGAAGAAGACGACGAAACTGACCTGACCGATGGCCGCGACGTTGACCGCGGCGGGCCGATCGGTCCTTTGCGCAGCGGCCGAAACGGCAAGCGGATAAACCGCCGAACAGCCGGCCCCCATGAGCGCAAAGCCAACCAGAGCCAGCTCAGGGGAGGGCGCTGTGCCCACAAGCAGTGCGCCACCGCTGGCCGCCGTCAGCATGACCATAGCGACATTGCGCGGACCAAAACGGGCAACGATGGGATCGGCCGAAAGGCGCATCGCGGCCATGAAGAAGGCAAAGAGCGTCAGGCCCATACCGCCAACGAAGGGTTCGACCGCAAAGACGTTGCGCATATAGATGGCCGACCAATCGATCCCTGCGCCTTCAACGAGGAAGGCGGCAAAGCCGATAAGGCAAAGCGGCAACAGACCCCAATTGGGGAAAGCGAACCCGTGACCGGCCTGCCCTTCGGCGCGCGCTGGTCTCGGCGCGGCGGTTGCACCAAACAGGAGATAACCGCCGACAGCGACGACGATCAAAGCGACGATGCCCTGGTGCCAGGCGGCACTGATGCCGGATTGGCGGATCATGGCACCGAAGAGAGCGGTGACGAAAAACCCGACGCTCCAAAAGCCATGCGCACGGTTCATGAAGCGCTTGCCGGTCTGCATTTCGAGCCGGTCGATCTCGACATTGAGATTGATCTCGAGCGCACCGGCAAGAAGGCCGGCGACAAAGAGCACGGCGAACATGGCCGGGGCGACCGGCAGCCAGGGAATGGTAGCAAAGAGCACGGCCGGGCCGAGGACGGTGAACAGCGCGGTCGTGCGGAAGCCGAGCCGTTCGATATAGGGCGGGCCGAAGGTCAGGGAGATCAGCGAGCCGATCGACATGCCGATCATGGTCAGGCCAAGCTGGCCCTCGGAAATCTGCAGGTGCGACTGGATATCGGGGAGGCGCGCCATGAGCGCGCCGGTTGTCACGGCAAAAAGGAAAAAGCTCGCATAGATGCGGTGCTGCGGCTGGATCACGGGGTCACCTCGCGCGCGATGGGCTTTGGCCCGAGGACGTGCGCTGTCACAAAGCCGAGGAGCACGAGCGGGAAGCCGACGCCGAAGACCCACTGAATGCCGAAATGCTCGGCGATATAGCCAAGAAGCGGTGGCCCGAGCAGGAAGGCGGTGAAGGAAAACTGCGCGAGCGCCGCGACATTGACCGAAGCGGGACGATCGGTTTGTTGCGCGGCCGCCGACATGGCGAGCGGGAACAGCGCACTCGAACCAACCCCGATCAGGGCAAAGCCGAGATAGGCCACCCAGGCAACCGGAGCGAAGAAGGCAAGAAGGACGCCAATGCCGAGGAGCGTCAGCAAGGCGCGCGCGACAAGGACGGGGCTGAACCGCTCGACGAAACTATCGGCGAAAAATCGCGCCACGCCCTGCGAGCCGGCGACGGTCGCCACGGCAAGCCCGGCAAAGAAGGGCTCGGCATCGAAGAGATTGCGCATATAGATCGCCGACCAGTCGATGCCGGCGCCTTCCATCAGCATGGCAGAGAGGCAGACGCCGACCAGCGCCATGATAGGCAGGGTCGGGCGGGCAAAACGCGGCGGCTCGTCGACGCTGCCGCCGCTCCGGTGCGGCGCAGGCTCGAACCGCCCGAGCACCAGAAGGGTCGCAAGGATCACGACCGGGATCATCAGCATCAGATGGATATGCACTTCAAGGCCGGATTGGGCAATGAAGGAGCCGACAAGGCCAGCTGCAAAAAAGCCGAGCGACCAGAAGGCGTGAGCCCGGCTCATGATCCGCCGGCCGATGGCATGTTCGACGCGATCGGCTTCGACATTGATGATGATCTCGATGGTCCCGATGGTGAGGCCCACTGGCACGAGAAGGAGGAAGAAGGCGAGCGGGGTCTGCGCCCAGCTGGCCAAAGCATACAGCACCGACAAGAGCGGAATGGCCGAAAGAAGGACACGGCGATAGCCGATCCGTTCAACGAAATGGCCGGCAAAGGTCAGTGAAATCAATGTGCCACAGGCCGAACCGATCAGAGCAAGCCCAAGCGCGCCTTCGCCCACACCCATGGCGGTCTGGATATCGGGCAGGCGCGGGAAAATGCTGCCCATGCAAAACGAATAAACAAAAAACGCCCCAAAAACCTTGATCTGGGGCGGCAAATCAATGCCGAATCGCATGACTGGGAAATGCTCTAGAGATCAGACCAGAGGGACGTTAGGCGATTTCAGCAGCAAGTGAAATGGGGCCAAAAGAGTTTATTGCAACGTTTGCATTGCGGCCACAGCCGGTATAGCGACAACGTCGTCGCGCAATACCGAAACGCCATCGAGAAGACTGCGGACGATCTCCAGCCGCCGGAATGGTCCACCGGGCGCTTTGGCCGTGCGCTGCGTCCGTTCGGCGACGCGATTGCGCCGGTCGGGCCCGAAATAACCCTGGCTTTCATAAAAGACGAGATTGCGATCGACCTGACGAGCCAGGCGGTCGGCAAGCTTGGCCTTGGTCTGCGGCAGGGCAACCACGTCGTCAAAGCCCATATTGATGCAGGCGACAGCCGTTTCGATCGACGGCTCCTCAGCGCAATAGACCATGGGCGAAAAGCGTATGAGCGGCGAGGACGAGAAACGGATGGCATGGGCCACGGGCCGCAACTGCGAAAGATCTTTCACGGCCGAAAACAGAAAATAACAGACCGGGGTTTGCCCTGCCTGCTGCTCGACCTGGGATAAGCCCCGATAGTCCGACACGCCGGCAAGATCGAGATCCTTGGACATGTCGAATAGCGTTTGCCAGGCCATGTCCTGTGGCCCGACAACATAGGCGTATGCTTTCATAGCACCGCTGTCCCTGCTGCATTCCCGTGGCGAATGCTAGGCCCCAGCCCCTAACGCAAACCTAACGTTTTGCCTTGGGATTTGCCCCTATGCGGTTTTTCTCCCCGAAAGAGGGGAGCATGATCGTGCATGAGGGCGGCGATGCGATCATTGACGATGCGCACGGCCGGGGTGTGCCGCTCTTCATGGTGACAGACCAGCCATTGCTCGGTTTCGAGCTCGGGTATGGTCGCAGCCATGCGCGATACGCGCGGATCGGCGTCGCCGACGAAGCAGGGAAAGACCGAAATTCCGGCCCCGGCGGCGACGAGTTCTAAAACACTCATGGCGTCATTGCCGCGTATGGCGATGCGGTCGGCGTGACGCGCCTGCAGCCAGCGCGCCGAATTGGTCTGGCTGCCCTCGCCCGCGACGCCGACGAAATAGCCGGCAGCAACCCCGCTGACCATTTCGGGCCGCGCATAAAGTCCATAAGCCACCTTGCCGATGAGACGGCCGGCGAGCCATTGCTCGGTGGGCCGCTGGTTGCGGATGCCGATATCGGCATTGCGCCGGCCGATATCGACCTTTTGATTGGCCGTAACGAGCTCAAGCGCGAACCGGTCCGCAGCGGTCCAGATGCGATCGACATGCCGGGCGAGAAAAGCCGACGTCCAGGGCCCCGCCGAAACGCGCACGACGCGTTCGCCGATGGCGCCATCCTTCCAGCGCTTGAGCGTCAGCATCGCGGTTTCGACGTCTTCGGCGCGGCTGAGCAGATCCTCGCCGGCCTGGGTCAGCTGGTAGCCCGTCTGGCTACGCACGAATAGCGGCTCACCCATCTGTCGCTCGAGCGCCGTAATGCGCCGGCCGAGCGTAGCGGCCGACAGGCGCGTCGTGTGTGTTGCAGCGCTGAGCCCACCGAGGCGCGCCACATCAAGAAAGAGCCGCAGATCGTCCCAGGAAAAGTCCATTTAGCATTTATGAAAAGTGCATTGCGATCTCAACTGTAGCACGAAACTAAGGAGATCGGCAATTCTTGGGCATCAGATCGCACATTAGCGGTCCGGAAACCCGGCATATGGCGACAGATCTGAAACGCAGCATCCCAGGCGCTGCACCCGGTGTCGCTTTGCCGAAAACCAGAGGAGCCAAATCATGTTCAAGCCCATTGCTCATCGTCTCATCGTGTGGCGCATTCGCAGTGCTACTCGCCGCAAACTTGCCCTGCTGGATGACCACATCCTTGACGATATCGGCACCAGCCGCGCTGACATCGGCGACTTCGTTGCCGCCCAACCCATCGACGGCTTGCGTAAATGATTGCGAAGCGACAACTCGGTCGGAAGGGTCCTTCCGTGAGCCCGATCGGGATGGGCTGCTGGGCTATCGGAGGCGCCTTCACTCTCGATGGCCGGCAGGATGGCTGGGGCCAGGTCGATGATGCCCAATCGGTGCGCTGCATCGAACTGGCGCTGGATCTTGGCGCCAATCTTTTCGACACGGCCGACGCCTATGGCACCGGCCATAGCGAAAGCATCATCGGCCGTGCGCTCAACGGCCGGCGCAACCAGGCAATCATCGCCACGAAATTCGGCTTTACCTATGACGAGCGGAACAAGGTGCTGGTCGCTGTCGATGTCTCGCCTAGCTATATCGAATGGGCGCTTGCAAAATCGCTCAAGCGCCTTGGCACGGACTATATCGACCTCTACCAGATCCATGTCGGGGAGTTGACGGATGACGCGGCGGACCGGGCCGGCGAGACGCTTGAGGCCTTGGCCTCAAGCGGCCGGATTCGCGCCTGGGGCTGGAGTACCGACAATGCCGCTGCTGTGCGGCGCATGCTGAAGTTTCCGCATTTTGCCGCCGTGCAGCAGGAGCTTAGTGTTCTCGCCGATGGTCCCGAAATGCTGGCGCTCTGCAACGAGGCCGATCTTGCAAGCCTCAACCGCTCGCCGCTGGCGATGGGCATGTTGAGCGGCAAGTTCACTAGCAACTCCCAACTCGGGAAGGATGACGTCCGGGCGGCAGGCCATTCCTGGGTCCGGTTCTTTACCGACGGGAGACCAAAGCCCGAAACGCTTGGGGCCGTCGATGCCCTGCGCGATCTTTTATGCACCGGCGGCCGCAGCGTTGCGCAAGGGGCGCTTGGCTGGAACCTTGCCCGCTCGGAAAGGACCATACCGATCCCAGGCTTCAAGACTGAAGCACAAGTCCGGGACAATCTTGGAGCCCTCGAAAAAGGCCCGCTTCCGGCCGAGGTGATGGTAGAGATCGAGAAAATCCTCCGGCACGGCCCGCAGGACGCCTGACCATTTTGATTGCCAGAAAAGAAAAAGGCCGCCTCCGGGGCGGCCTTTTTGCATCGGGTGGAGCTTTATGCTCACATCGCTTCGAGACAGACCGAGGTCGTGCCGCGATTGCGGAAACCGAGCGCGGTGGCTGCGGCCTTGGACAAATCGATGATGCGCTTGCCGTGGAACGGTCCGCGATCATTGATCGTTACTTCTATGGCTTTTCCGGTGTTCTGGTCGACGACCTGAACTTTGGTACCGAAGGGAAGGGAACGATGCGCCGCCGTCATGGCGTTTTCGTTGAAGATTTCGCCCGATGCCGCCCGCTTGCCGTTAAAGCCGGGGCCGTACCAGGAAGCGCCACCACATTGGGCGTAGGCTGCCGAGGAAGAAAGAACGAGGGCAGCCGCCGCTGCGGCGACGAGAACGGCTCTTCTGGTCAATGGTCAATGCTCACTGAAGTTATCGATGAGCCGTTGATATTGAGGCGGAGCGGCCTGAATGTGGGCACTTGGGTCACAATGCCCAATCTGTTGCACTGAAGCCGCAATCAATGAATATGCAGTTGTTAACCATAGAGCGAGATTTGGCGGTTCAGTAGAAACTGAATCTCAAAAGTTGCTTCAATCGGACTTTAGAGACCTGCATTATTAGGATTCTAGAAACCAGTTTGTTCACTGTGGCGACCCGGCAACGGTTTCAACAAACTGTCAGAAACTCCCATTTTCGAGGCGAACTGCCCTGTGAATAACGGGCAAAGGCCCCTTGCGGCGCAAAATCTGCGTCAAATGTGGCAGGAAAATCAGTGATTTGGACAAAGAAAAAGGGCGATGGAAACCATCGCCCAGGTCAGTCAGGGAGAAGACAGGTGCCGAAGCGTCATCCGCGTGGCTGAGGAACAATGCGAAGATAGGGCTTCAGTTCCTTCCAACCTTCCGGATATTTGGTCTTGGCGACCTCGTTGGAAACAGCCGGGACGATAATCACATCGTCCCCATTCTTCCAGTTGACCGGGGTTGCGACCTGATGCTTGGCGGTCAATTGCAGGCTGTCGATGACACGCAGCACCTCATCGAAATTCCGGCCGGTCGAGGCAGGATATTCGATCTTGAGCTTAACCTTTTTGTCCGGTCCGATCACGAAGACCGAGCGTACCGTCAGGGTATTGTCGGCATTGGGGTGGATCATGTCGTAAAGACGCGCCACTTTGCCTTCGGTATCGGCGAGAAGGGGGAAGTTGAGCGAGGCGCCCTGGGTCTCTTCAATATCGCGCGCCCAGCCACCGTGGTCTTCGAGCTTGTCGACCGACAGGCCGAGCACCTTGACGCCGCGCTTATCAAATTCGGGCTTGAGCTTGGCGGTATAGCCCAGTTCGGTCGTGCAGACCGGGGTGAAATTCTTGGGATGGCTGAACAGCACCGCCCAAGACCCATCGATATAGTCGTGGAAGTGGATGGTGCCCTCGGTGGATTCGAGGGTGAAGTCGGGCGCGGTATCGCCAATCAGGATTGCCATGTCGTTCTTCCTTTTTCGGTCCTCGGACCGCATCGGTTCGCTTGAGAATATCGTACTGTTCGCAGGGCAATGAAGGGGTGGAGCGCGAAAATCTTTCGCGGCTTTTGCGCGCATGGCGCAATGCGATCCTAGCCGCGTTCGCCGGACGAGCAGGCGACAAAATGAGCGGCATACCCTGCGGTCGGTAAACTTGTACGACCAGTCGATCGGAAACCCTTGGCCAAGTCATGCGTTGGCTTGGTGAAGTACTACTTATTCCCTATGCGATTTTGGAGAGTTTTGATGAAGACCACAGCCATTGCCTTTGCCACCGCTTTCGCCCTTTCGCTTGGCGGCGTCTCGATGTCCTTTGCGCAGGACGCCACCAATTCTGACGCGACAAATCCAGAGGAATGCCTCATCGAACAGGGCGCCGGCGCCACCCCACCCAATGAATCGCTCTCGTCCGAAACGACATCGGGTGACTCTGGTTCTTCTTCCGAAGGCACCCGTGCCATCGACGACCAGAACCCGGGCGGGTGCACCAATATCGTCGAGTCCGAGGAAAGCGACTCCAACTAATGATCAAAGGCCCGCTTCGGCGGGCCTTTTTCTATTGTACGACAACCGAGCCGGAAACCGCGCCCTGGCTTGCAGGTGCGCCATTTTTCCAGGTGACATCGAGCCCGTTGAGCGGAATGACCGACAGGCTCATCTTCCCCGAACCCTGCTGGATCTGACGCGCATGGGCGAGGTAGATCAGCGAATTGTTGGTCGCGTCATAGATCCGGGTTACCCGCAGCGACTTCCAGATCAGCGACCGCGCTTCCTTGAAGATCTCTTCGCTGCCGCTTGTCGGGATATCGCCGATGGTGATCGGTCCGACGGCCGAACAATCGAGGGCCGAATAAGAGGGATCCTCGAACCAGTTCCCCTGGCTGATGCGATCGATGAATGAGCGATTGAAGAATGCCAGATGGCAGACGACGCCCTGAACATCCGCGTCTGCCACCGCTTCGATGGAAATGTCGTTGCCGGTCCAGTCGACACCGACGCTGCCAACCTCACGGCTGTCGCCGCAAGCAGCAAGGGCGAGGACGGCTGCGGTCACGACCGCAAAGCGGGCAAAAATCTTCATAGGGCACCTCCGGAACAATGGCCAAGACATGGCCCGCCCCTGCCCCGACTGCAAGATGGTGCCTTATCAATCGCTGCCGACGCGATCGACATGGCCGAGACTGCGCTCGGGATCGATGCGGTCGCGGATCATCTGCTTGAGCACGCGGCTATCGGGAAAACCGCCGTCGCGCTTGCGCTCCCATAAAAGTTCGCCATCGATGGCGATTTCGAAGACGCCCCCCGTACCAGGGACCAAGGTGACGCTTTTGATTTCGATCGAAAAAGTGGACAGCAGTTCCTGGGCCATCCAGGCCGAGCGCAGCATCCAGTTGCATTGAGTGCAATAGGTGATGGTCACCGCAGGCTTGGCCAAAATGTCCGTCATGTTCCTTAATTGCCGGCCTTGTCCGGATCGATGAGGCTTGCCAGGATCTGATCGACGAGATCGAGATCCTGCCGCTTGCCTGCGGCCTGCTGCTGCAAATCGACGAGATAGGATGTCGTATAATAAAGCCGCCTTGCCAGCATGGTGGCGATATGGAGCGAAAATTCTGGATGCCCGTCGAGGAACGTCAGCGCATCGGGGATCTCATAGGCGGTCACGTCCGAAAGCGCCTTGACCGTTGCCGAATGCGGCATGTCGAGCAGCACCGCCATCTCGCCGAACAATGAGCCAGGTTCGTCGACATGGGTGACCTGGGCGCGCTCGCGGATCACCTCGACCTGCCCCTCGACCAGCACATAGAGTTTTCCGCGCCGCTCGCCTTTGGGCAGGATCACTTGCCCAGGCTTGAAGCGCGACGTCTTCAGATCCTTGCAATAATCGAGAATATCGGCCACGGCCCGCCCTCCTGCTCCGCCGCCCTAAACTAGAGGGTTTAGGACGCAAAGCAATCTGGCTGACAGCAAACTGCAAAGGGCCTTAAAGCAGCTTTTCGATATCGCCCGCGATGTCCTTGGGCTCGATCGTCGGGGCATAGCGCTCGACCACCCGCCCATCCCGTCCGACGAGGAATTTGGTGAAATTCCACTTGATGGCTTCGCTGCCGAAAATCCCCGGGGCGGATTCCTTGAGCCACCTATAAAGCGGATGGGCGTCGTCGCCATTGACATCGATCCGGGTAAAGACCGGGAAGGTCACCCCATAATTGACCTCGCAGAAGCTTGCGATCTCGGCGTCCGTCCCCGGCTCCTGGCCGGCGAACTGATTGCAGGGGAAGCCAAGTACAACGAAGCCGCGATCCTTATAGGCGCGGTAGAGCTCTTCGAGCCCGGCATATTGCGGGGTCAAGCCACATTGGCTCGCCACGTTGACCACCAGAACCACCGAACCGGCATAGTCGGCTAGGCTTTGCGGCGCGCCGCCGAGCAGCGGCAGGGAAAAGTCGGACAGCGTGGTCATGAAAGTATCCGGTGGGCTGAAATGGAAGTTCTGATGTGCACCCGACAAGCCTTTCCCGCAAGCCTGACCCGTCATAACGGCCAAACGAAAACCCCCGCTGACGCGGGGGCTTGTTTTAGTTGCCGAACAAGAGATCCATCAAGGTGCGCTGGGAATTCTGGTTCTGGTAATCGGGCGGCTGTTCGACGACCGCCGCAGGCGGAGCGAACTGATCGGTCTGCTGGATCGGCTGGCCCTGGATCTGCTGAGGCTGGCCGGTCGCCGGCGCGCTCGGCACCCAGACCTGCTGACCGGTGGCGGGATCGACGACGAGCATCATCGGCAGGCCGGTCTGCGGATCGATCGGCGCCGAATTGTCGAACCCGGCATTGGGATCTGTCTGCAGCGGCAAGCCGGTCGTGGGATCAATCGCCTGACCGTTCGCGTCATACTGGATCTGCCCACCATCGACCGCCTGCCCCACCGGCAGGCCGGTATTGGGATCCGTCATCTGCCCGGTGGAGATCGTCGGATTGGCAGCACCGGTTGCAATCGGCGCTGCGCCCTGCATCGGCTGGCCAGTGGCGGGATCAATGGCGACGACCTGGCCCGTTGCCGGATCGGTCGTGGTCTGCACCGGCTGGCCCGTGCCCGCATCGACATATTGCACCTGTGGCTGGCCCGTTGTGGGGTCGATCACCGGCTGGCCAGTATTGGGGTCGACAAGCTGCTGGGCGACGACCTGGCCCTGGTAGGAGCCGCCGGGGATGGCAACGGGCGAGCGCCCCGCATGCGCCTTGGTCATGAATTCGGACCAGATCTGCGCCGGCACATTGCCGCCGGAAAGGGTAGTCTTGGTGTCATTGTCGTTGCCGAGCCATACGCCGGTCACCATGGCCGAGGTATAGCCGACAAAAAGCGCATCGCGGGCGTTCTGGCTCGTGCCGGTCTTGCCGCCGAATTCCCATCCGCCGAGGTTGGCGCCCTTGCCCGTACCCACTTCCACCGCGGTTTCGAGCATGTCGTTCATTTCGGCGAGGACGTTGGGATCGACGACGCGGCCCGGGCCGGCGTCGGAGGCTTCATAAAGCACCTTGCCATCCTTGCCGGTGATCTTGGTGATCACGTTGGGGATGACGCCCATGCCGCCATTGGCGAAGGGAGCATAGGCCGACGTCAGCTCCAGCAGGTTCACTTCCTGCGTACCGAGCGCGATCGACGGCACCGGAGTCATGGGCGAGGAAATGCCCATGCGCGTTGCCACCTCGATGACCTTTTCCGGCGTCACGTCGATAGCAAGACGCCCGGCAATGGTGTTAAGCGAATAGGCGAGCCCCTGGCGCAGCGTTACCGTGCCGGCATATTTGCCGGAGGCATTGCGGGGGCTCCAGCCGTTATACTCGAACTGGGCGTCCTCGGCCAAAGTGTCGGGCGTATAGCCCTTTTCCATCGCCGCCATATAAACGAAGGGTTTGAAGGTCGAGCCGGGCTGACGCTTTGCGGTTACGGCGCGGTTATATTGGCTCGCCTGATAATCGACGCCGCCGACCATGGCGCGCACGGTGCCGTTGACGTCCATGGCGACAAGCGCGCCTTGGCTGAAGCCGCGGTTCTTGCCCTCGTTGGCCACCGCTTCCTTGACGATGAACTCGGCATCCTTCTGCATCTTCCAGTCGATGGTGGTCTGCACCACGACGTCGTCCTTGATCTCCCCGATATAGGAGGTCATCAGGCTTTCGACCCAGTCGGCGACATAGGATTCCGAACCCGCAACGACCGTCCGCACCGTCTCCTGGCTGGAGTCGATCTGGGCGGCGTCGGCTTCCTCGCGGGTGATATAGCCTTCTTCGGCCATGGAATTGAGCACGAGGCGCTGGCGCTCGATGGCGCGCTGCGGATTGGCCTTGGGGTTATAGGCCGATGGCGCAGGCAGGATGCCGACCAGCATGGCGGCCTGGCCAAGCGAGAGATTGCGCGCCGAAACGCCGAAATAGGTCTGCGCCGCCGCTTCGATGCCGGTGGCGCCAGAGCCGAAATAGACGCGGTTCATATAGAGTTCGAGAATTTCTTCCTTGGTGAAATTCTGTTCGAGCCAAACAGCGAGAATGGCTTCCTGCACCTTGCGGCCCAAGGTCTGATCAGGGGTGAGGAAGAGGTTCTTGGCGACCTGCTGGGTGATGGTCGAAGCGCCACGCGTCACTCCGCGCGCTTGCAGCGACTCGACGGCGACGGCGGCAAGACCGACGGGATCAACGCCGAAGTGGGTCATGAAGCGGCGGTCTTCCGAGGCGATGAAGGCGGCCGGCACGTATTGGGGCAGTTCGCGGAACGTCACGGCCTCGCCGCCGGTCTGGCCGCGATTGGAGATCAGGCTGCCGTCGGCCGCGAGAATGCGGATATTGGGCGGGCGATCGGGAATGGCCCAGCTGGTCGATGAGGGCAGCTGCGCGCCGTAGTAAACGACGACGGCAATGACGGCGAGCCCGCCCCACAGGCAGGCGACAAAACCCCACCACAAGAGGCCCATGAGAAAGCCGCCCGAACGCGAGCGGCGCTTCTTGGGCTTTGCGGTCTCGGCCTTGCCGCGGCGCGGCTCCTTTTCGGCGCGCGAGGGCTTCTTGCCCCGCGGCGGCTTGCCGCCACCGCCACCACCGCCGATAGGGCCGCCCGAGCGTTCGTCATCGACGAAGCTGCCGACAGATTGACCAAGGCTCGGCTCGACGCGCTGACCTTTGGGCGCGCGCGCGTGCGGCTTCGCCGTCCTGTTGGGCTGGGCGCCTACGCGATCATCGGCCGAAATGCGGAAGTCCATCGAGCAAACCTGTTTTGGGTGGTCTCATGCCGCTTCTATCCTGTTCTCTCCAAGGAGGAAACAAAAGGTAAGCGGGAGGTTAAGGTCCGTCGCTTTGCGTGGGGCGGTTCACCAGTCCCCATCTCGCGCTCGGACAAATCCGCTTTTCCGTGCCAAATGTGGCCGGTTTATGTGGGTTTTTCGTAAGTTGCGCCCAGTGTGTCGCCCGCGCCACAAATCGGCGCCGCGCGGCGATGAAATCGTCGCGACTCGCGCAGCTGCTGGCGCTAGCCTTGCGCGAACCCGGCTTGGGAGATGGAAGCATGCCCCGCTATCTTGCCGTCTACACAATGCGACCCGAAGACCTCGCCGGCTTTCGCAAGATAAGCAAGTCCGAGCAGGACGCCGTCGACGCTGCGGGCGTGCCCGCCTGGGCCGAATGGGAAAAGGCCAACGAAGGCTTTATCCGCAATCGCGGCGGCATGGTCGGCAAGACCCTGCGCGTCACCAAGACCGGCATAGAGGAAGCCACCAACGACATCTGTGGCTATCTCGTCATCGAGGCGGAGAGTGCGGAAGCTGCGGCCAAAATCTTCAAAACCCATCCGCACATCACGATCTTTCCCGGCTATAGCGTCGACATCATGCCTTTTGTCGCCGGTGATGGAAGCTGATTGCCACGCGGCTGCCATGGTCTGACGCCAAGAAAGCAGCATGCGTCTTGCTCTGATTGTCTTCCTTGTCCTCTCCGGCCTCATGCCTGCACGAGCCGGCGTCGTCGAGAGCGCCTTCGATCGCGCCATCGCCCAGTTCGAAGCGGCCCTGCCGAAGCTCCAAGCCGAACTTTTCGGGGTCGACACGGCCGCCTATCGCGACGCGCTGACGCTGCGCAACTTCGCCTCGCGCCACTGGGGCGGCAGGGTCGAACTCAAGGTCCGGGAGGGCAGCAGCGACGGATCATGCGCCCGCTTTGCTGCCTTTGTCCGCCTGCCGCCCGAGAACGGCACGATGTCGCTAATCCTTTGCCCGCAGTTTTCAACCGAGGGCGCGGATAGTCTGCGCACGCTGACCATCCTTCATGAGATGGTGCATGTCGTCGCCGGTCCCAATGAATGCCGGGCCATGGCGTTTGCAGCCGAGATCGAGAGATTGTCGACCGGCGCAGTTACACCGGTCGACGTTTATTGGCAGACCAATGGCTGCGACGGCTCAGGCTTCAGGCGGCCTTGAGCGGGGTGCCGCGCCAGCCCATGCCCGGCGCCACATGCTTGAGAATGCTCTCGATCACATGGGCGTTGTAATCGACACCGAGCTGGTTCGGCACGGTAAGCAGCAGCGTATCGGCTTCGGCGATGGCTTCGTCGCGCTTGAGTTCCTCGATCAGCTTGTCGGGCTCGGCGGTATAGCCCCGGCCGAAGACCGCGCGCTTTTCCGGCTCGATATAGCCGAACTGATCCTGCTCGGGCCGGCCGGCGCCGAAATACATGCGGTCCTGATCGTTAACGAGCGCAAAGATCGAGCGGCTGACCGAAACCCGGGGCTCGCGGGTGTGGCCGGCTTCCTTCCAAGCGGCGCGATAGGCGCGGATCTGCTCGGCCTGCTGGATGTGGAACGGCTTGCCGCTTTCGTCGAATTTGAGCGTAGAAGACTGCAAGTTCATACCCATCTGCGCGGCCCAGATGGCCGTGGCATCGCTCGCCGCGCCCCACCAGATCCGCTCCCGCAGACCTTCCGAATGTGGCTCGAGGCGCAGCATGCCGGGCGGGTTGGGGAACATCGGCTGTGGGTTGGGCTGGGCAAAACCCTTACCCTTCAAGACTTCCATAAAGACTTCGGCGTGCTGCCGGGCCATGTCCTGGTCGGTCTTGCCTTCTTCGGGCTGGAAACCGAAGTAGCGCCAGCCATCGATCACCTGCTCGGGCGAGCCACGCGAAATGCCGAGTTGCAGGCGGCCGCCAGCGATCAGGTCTGCGGCGCCAGCGTCCTCGGCCATATAGAGCGGATTTTCATAGCGCATGTCGATCACGGCGGTGCCGAGTTCGATTTTCTTGGTTTTTGCGCCGGCCGCGGCAAGGAGCGGAAACGGGGAAGCGAGCTGGCGGGCAAAGTGATGCACGCGGAAATAGGCGCCGTCGGCGCCCAGTTCCTCGGCCGCGACAGCCAAGTCGATCGACTGCAGCAGCGCGTCACCGGCCGAACGGGTGCCCGACTGCGGCGAGGGATTCCAATGCCCAAAGGACAAAAAGCCGATCTTTTTCATCTTCACACCTCGCCAAAAGCAGCGCGCAAAAGGCTGCCTCCACTAGCTAATAGCCGGTGAAGCACGGGACAAGATCGGCTGTGATGACGGACTGGTTCATTGCGGTGAACAACGGCCCCAAAAGGGACCGGCCCCGCGAAGGGGGCCGGCGAAGGGTTTACTGCTTCAAAAAGTCGACCAGTTCGGCGTTGAAGCGATCGGCGTGGCTGACGTTGAACCCGTGGGGTGCGCCGGGAACCACGACGAGCTTGCTGCCCGGAATGGCGGCGTGGGTCCGCGCGCCCGAACCTTCGAGAGGCACGATACCGTCGGAGTCACCATGGATCACCAGCGTCGGCTTGGTGATTTTTTTAAGGTCATTCCGGAAGTCAGTCGTCCCGAACGCTTTCATGGCGCCAAGGGCAGCGGTTTGGTCAGACTGCTGGCAGAGCGCGATGGCTTCCTGGCGCTGGCTTTCGCTCACTTTGAGTTCGCCATTGGCCGAGAAGAAATCCTTGGTGAAACCATCAAAGAAGGTCGCCCGATCGACGCGCAAACCGCTCTCCATCTCGGCGGCCTTTTCCTTGGTCAGCGGCCCTTCCGGATTGTCAGGCGATTTAAGGAGGTAGGGCGGCACGGCGGCAGCAAAAACCACCGAGCGCAGCTTGCTCTCGCCATAGTTGGCAACGTAGCGGGCCACTTCGCCGCCACCCATCGAGAAGCCGACCAGCGTCACATCGCTCAAGCCGCGATCGTCGATCAAGCCGGCAAGGTCGCTGGCAAAGGTATCGTAGTCATAGCCGCTTTGCGGCTTATCCGACCGTCCGAAGCCGCGTCGGTCATAGGTGATGACGCGATAACCGGCCGCGGTCAGCGCTGGCACCTGCGGCTTCCAGGCTTCGCCCGAAAGCGGCCAGCCATGAATCAGGATCACCGGGCGGCCAGTGCCGCCGCTATCCTCGGTGAAGATGTTAATCGGTTCTGAGGCCACGGATTATTCTCCTTTGTTGTCGTCAGAGCAACGAAGGCTGCCTTTGCCCGTTCCGGACAGTGCCGATCACATGCTTGGGTTCTCACCAAAAGGTGATCGCCGTGCCCGATCAAACGTCGAGATTGCTGACGTTGAGGGCATTGTCCTGGATGAAATCGCGGCGCGGTTCGACAAGATCGCCCATCAGCGCGGTAAAGATCTGGTCGGCCTCGTCGGTCTGGTCGATTTCGACACGCAGCAGTGTGCGGGCATTGGGATCGAGCGTCGTTTCCCAGAGCTGCTCGGCGTTCATTTCGCCAAGGCCCTTGTAGCGCTGCAGGCTCACGCCCTTGCGCCCGGCATCGGTCACGACCTTGAAGAGCGAGGACGGGCCATAGACATTGATGGTCTCGCCCTTGCGGGTCAGGGTCGGCACGCCACCGAAGAGTTCGTCGAGGCGCCCGGCCAACTGGCGCAGCTTTCGCGCATCGGCCGATTGGAGCAAGGCCCGGTCGATCTGGTGGGTTTCGGTGACGCCGCGTACGGTGCGCGAGAAGGCCAGAGCCTCTTCGTCGGTAATGGCGCCGGTCCAGCCGCGCTCGAGCTCATCGGAAATGCGATCGAGCCGGCTGGCGATGCGCTTCAGCGTTTCGCCGCTCTTTTCGGGGTCGGCCATGCCCTCGGGATCGAGGCCGCCGACGATCGCGGCCTGTTCGACAAGACTGCGATTGTAGCGCAGGTTGAGATTCTTGATCGCATAGTCGATGTCGCGCGCCTGCTGCACGATGGCGAGAAGATCGGGACCGGCATGTTCGACACCATCGCGGGTCTTGAACACCGCTTCGTCGAGCCCGGCATCGATGAGGTAATCTTCGAGCGCCCGCTCGTCCTTGAGATACTGCTCGGAACGGCCGCGCGTCGCCTTATAGAGCGGGGGCTGGGCGATGTAGATGTGGCCGCGCTCGAGCAATTCCGGCGTCTGCCGGAAAAAGAAGGTCAGCAGCAGCGTGCGGATGTGGGCGCCGTCGACGTCGGCGTCCGTCATGATGATGATCTTGTGGTAGCGGAGCTTGTCGGCGTTGAACTCTTCGCGGCCAATGCCAGTGCCGAGTGCGGTGATCAGCGTACCGACCTGGTCGGACGAGATCATGCGGTCAAAGCGCGCGCGTTCCACATTAAGGATTTTGCCGCGCAGCGGCAATACCGCCTGGTTTGAACGGTCGCGACCCTGCTTGGCAGAGCCACCTGCCGAGTCGCCTTCCACGATGAAGATTTCCGACTTTGCCGGATCGCGTTCCTGGCAGTCCGCCAGTTTGCCCGGCAGCGAGGAGATTTCGAGCGCGCCCTTCCGGCGGGTCAGTTCGCGCGCCTTGCGGGCGGCTTCGCGGGCAGCGGCAGCTTCCACCACCTTGCCGACAATGACCTTGGCTTCGTTGGGGTGCTCTTCAAACCACTGGCCGAGCTTCTCGTTGACGATGTTTTCGACCACGGGACGGACTTCGGAGGAAACCAGCTTGTCCTTGGTCTGGGACGAGAATTTCGGATCCGGCACCTTGACCGAGAGAACGCAGGTCAGGCCCTCGCGTGTATCGTCGCCCGAAAGCTCGACCTTTTCCTTCTTGGCAATGCCCGAGGACGCGGCATAGCCGGTCACCTGGCGCGTCAGCGCGCCGCGAAGGCCGGCGAGGTGCGTGCCGCCATCGCGCTGCGGGATGTTGTTGGTGAAGCAGAGCACGTTCTCGTGGTAGCTGTCGTTCCACTGCAGCGCCACTTCGACGGTAATACCGTCCTTTTCCGAGATCATGGTGATCGGCTTTTCGATCACCGGCGCCTTGGACTTATCGAGATAATTTACGAAAGCCTCGAGGCCACCTTCATAGAAGAGCTCGACCTCGACAGGCTCGGGATGGCGATGGTCGCGCAGCAGGATACGGACGCCCGAATTGAGGAAGGCCAGTTCGCGCAGGCGATGCTCGAGCGTCTTGAAGTCGAAATCCACCATGGTGAAGGTTTCGGTCGAGGGCAGGAAAGTGATTTCCGAGCCCGAACGTCCCTCATAGGTGCCCGGCTTCTTGTCCTCCTTATATTCGCCCACGACCTTGAGCGGCGCATCGGCCACGCCATGGGTAAAGCTCATCTCGTGGATCTTGCCGTCGCGGCGGATATTGAGCTTGAGATAGACCGAGAGCGCATTGACGACAGACACGCCCACGCCATGGAGCCCGCCGGAGACCTTATAGGAATTCTGGTCGAACTTACCGCCGGCATGGAGCTGGGTCATGATGACTTCGGCCGCCGAAACGCCTTCGGAAGCATGGATGCCGGTCGGAATACCGCGGCCATTGTCGTTGACCGAGCAGGAGCCATCGGCATTGAGAGTTACGGTGACGAGATCGGCGTGGCCGGCGAGGGCCTCGTCGATGGCGTTGTCGACGACTTCATAGACCATGTGATGGAGGCCTGAGCCGTCGTCCGTGTCCCCGATATACATGCCCGGGCGCTTGCGCACCGCGTCGAGGCCTTTGAGCACCTTGATGCTGTCGGCGCCGTATTCGTTCGGGGTCGGATTTTCGCTATCGCTCATTGGGTCCGAATCACTCTTTTTTGGTCTTTTTGTTGTAGCGGAATGGGGCGTCAACCCCAAGGAAATTGCCGGTTTTCGTGGCTTTTGGTGGGCATAAGGCGAGGTTTTGGCAAGCGCCTTGCCTAGTCGAGCGCCACACGCCCTTCGCGCACCACAAATCGCTGCGCCCGATCTTCCAGCGCCTCGAAGAGCAAGGGGTCGGTGCCGGTCAAAAAGCACTGTGTCTCGAGCCCATCGAGCGCTGCAAAAAGCGCCCGCCGCCGGTCCGGATCAAGATGCGCGGCGATCTCGTCGAGCAAAAGAAAGGGCACGATGCCGGTCCGCAGCCGCACGAGCCGCGCATGCGCCAGGATCAGCCCGATCAGCAGCGCTTTTTGTTCGCCCGTCGAGCCCAAGGCAGCCGGCATATGCTTTTGCGCGTGGATCACGTCGAGATCGACCCGGTGTGGACCAGATGTGGTGCGTCCGGCCGCCCGATCAAGGCCGCGCGCCGCATGCCAGCGCTGCGCGAGCAGAGCCTCGAGTTCGGCGGAGGTTGAGGCTTCGGCGCCATCTTCAAACAGGGGCGTCAGCGACAGGATGGCTGCCGGAAAACTTACATCGTCGAGGCTTTCGACGATCAGCGACTGCAAATGAGCAAGACTATCGGTGCGGTTAAGGTGGATCGAGGCCCCAAGCTCGGCCATCTGCGCCTCGACAGCGGAAAGCCAACGCGGGTCGGTTCCATCTTCCAGAAGCTTGTTGCGCTGGCGCATGGCTTTTTCATAGTCGGAAACGGCCGAAGAGTGCGAGGGGATGAGCGTTGTCACCAGCCGGTCGAGAAACCGCCGGCGCTCACCTGCCGGGCCGGAGAAAAGCCCATCCATGGCCGGGGTCAGCCAAAGGACGCGAAGGTAGTCGCTCATCGCCTCGATCGAGCGCGCATTGGCGCCATTGACCCGCACCCGCCGCCCTCCATCGGGCGTGGCGCCGGTGCCGATATCGGCGGGCCCATCATCGGTCTCTATGGTCGCCGCCACCGCCCAGCCGATGTCCGAGCCCTGGCTCTGAAGCGTGTCGAAACTGGCGCCCCGCAGCCCTCGCCCGGGCGAAAGGACCGAAATCGCTTCAAGAAGATTGGTCTTGCCCGAGCCATTCGGCCCGGTCAGCACCACATGGCGCTCATCGAGATCGAGCGCGGCCGAAGCATAATTGCGAAAGGCAGTCAGGCGCAGGCGGGAGATGTGGCGAATCATGACGAAATGCTTTCACCCCCACCGCACGTCATCCTCGGGCCAAACCCGAGGATGACGGCCAGCGTCGAGCGGGAAAGATGCGAGCCCTAAACCCGCATCGGCATGAGCACATAAAGCGCGTTGGCCTCGCCCTCTTCCTTGACCAGCGTCGGCGAATTGGCGTCGTTGAAGAGGAACACCGCGCTTTCCGAGCGGATCTGGCCGATGATGTCGAGCAGATAGCGGGCGTTGAAGCCGATCTCGAAAGCGTCGATGTCGAAATCGACGGCCAGTTCTTCGCTTGCCGTGCCGTGATCGGGATTGGTGACGGACAGTTCGAGCAGGCCATCATGGGCCGAGAGCTTGACCGCCTTGCCGCCCCGATCCGAGGCGATGGTCGAGACACGATCGACAGCCACGGCAAAGGCGCCGCGATCGACCAGCATCTGCTTTTCGTTGTTCTTCGGCGTCACGCGGTCATAATCGGGGAAGGTGCCTTCGATCAGCTTCGAGAGCAGCACGACCGGGCCTACTGTGAAGCGGATCTTGGTGTCCGAAACTTCGACATGAACATCGCCGTCGATGCCATCGAGCAGCTTTTGCACCTCGCCCACGGTCTTTTTCGGCACGATGATGCCGCTCATGCCCTTGGCGCCTTCGGGCGCGGCGATTTCGGCGCGGGCCATGCGGTGACCATCGGTCGCGACCGCGCGGAAGAGCGAGCCGGATTGGGAATTGTCGACGGCATGGAAATAGATGCCGTTGAGATAGTAGCGGGTTTCTTCGTTCGAGATCGCAAACTGTGTGCGCTCGATCAGTTCGCGCAGCGAAGCCGCCGGCACGTCGAATTCATGCGCAAAGGCGCCGGACTTCAGATCCGGAAAGGAATCGGGCGAGAGGCAGGCGAGATTGAACCGCGAGCGGCCGGAGGTGAGAACCATGTTCTCTCCGCCATCGGTCTCGAGCCGGACTTCAGCGCCATCGGCCAGCTTGCGCACGATTTCATAAAGCGTATGCGCCGGCACCGTTGTCGTGCCTGGCGTCGAGACCATGGCCGGGACGGATTCGGTCACTTCGATGTCGAGGTCAGTGGCGCGCAATTCGACATGGTCGTCGCTGGCCTTGAACAGGACGTTGGCCAGGATCGGATAGGTATTGCGGCGTTCCACCACCCGATGCACATGGCTCAGCGACTTGAGCAGATGGTTGCGTTCGAGCGTGACTTTCATATTCGGCATCTATCCCAAAAAAGCGCAGCAAACCCGGCCGGGGCCGGGCAGGGACGTTTACATTGTCGTAACCGATTGGCAAGGCCACCGGGGCGTTTGGTCGCGTCGGGCTGTGGATCAGCTTTGGAAAGTAATGGTCACGGCAAAGCGTTCTTCGGCGCCAGCCCCCAATGCCTCGAGCCCCTCAAACGGCACGCAGCCGGCAATGGCCTCCATGACGCTCTCGGTAAGCAGCGGGCGCTTACTCGCAAACTTCTCCATGCCCAGCGCAACCACAGGCACCCCGTCGAGCGCGCCGGCGCCGAAAAAGCCGATATCGACGGCAAGGCGCTCGTTTTCCTCGCCCTCGGGCACCGTCC
Source organism: Devosia soli (assembly GCF_000970455.1). Taxonomy (GTDB): domain Bacteria; phylum Pseudomonadota; class Alphaproteobacteria; order Rhizobiales; family Devosiaceae; genus Devosia; species Devosia soli. The sequence continues at coordinate 27,765 of NZ_LAJG01000021.1, forward strand.
AACAGGCCATCAACTGCTGCTGCACCCGAATGGCAATGGCCTGGGTCTGCTTGGCGTATTCTTCGGGCGTCGCCGGCTGCGCCAGCGCGGGCGCGGCAAGGGAAATGGCGGCGAAAATAAAAAAGGTTCGGATCATGCGCCGCTCGTGCGGAGTGGTTCGGGCGAGATCAAGGCAGGTCGGCTTTGTGCGCAGATGTTTTGGCGGTTTTCCTCCCCCGCGAGCGGGGGAGGAAAGGAGGGGTCTATTCTTCAAGCATGCGCTTCAAGAGTTCGATTTCCTGGCCCAGTTCCAGATCGTCCTTGATCATCTGCTCGACCTTGCGCACCGAGTGCAGCACCGTCGTATGATCGCGGCCACCGAAGCGGCGGCCGATCTCGGGCAGCGAGCGCGAGGTCAGGGCCTTGGCAAGATACATGGCGATCTGGCGCGGACGGACGACGTCGCGCGAGCGGCGGGCCGAGAGCAATTCGTTGCGCGGCACCTTATAGTGACGCGAGACGATCTTGAGGATGTCTTCGATGCGGACGCGCTTGGCGTCGCGGGCGCGGATCAGGTCGGCCAGGGTCTTTTCCGCCAGCGGCACGGTGATCAGTTCACCGGTCAACTGGTTGGCGGCGACAAGGCGATTGACGGCGCCGTCTAGATCGCGGCCATGGCTCGTTACGGCCCGGGCGACATAGTCGAGCACGGCGGGCGGGAAGTGCATGCCAAAGCGCTGGGTCGCCTGGTCGGCGCGGCGCTGCACGATGGCGCGGCGCAAGTCCATGTCGAAGGTCGAGATCGGCACGACGAGCCCGCCCGAGAGACGCGAACGGACGCGTTCGTCGAGCATTTCGAGATCGCGCGGCGGCGCATCGCCAGCCACGACGACCTGCTTGGCCCCGGTGAGAAGCGCGCCGAGCGTATGGCCGAATTCGGTGGCTGACTTGCCCTGGAGGAACTGCATGTCGTCGATGAGCAGCAGGTCGACCTTGCGCAGCCACTCCTTGAAGCCGAGCGCGGACTGGCGCTGCACGGCGGTGATGAAGTGGTACATGAAATGGTCGGCAGTCAGGTAGACGATGTTCTTGGTTGCATCGGCCTGGCTGACGGCATGGGCGATGGCGTTGAGCAGGTGCGATTTACCGAGGCCAACGGTTGAGTGAATATAGACCGGGTTGAAGGTCACGGTGTTGTTGATCGCGGCATTGGCGATCTGCTTGGCGACGCCGAACGCCATTTCATTGGCTTCGCCCGACACGAAGGTGTCGAAGGTCATGCGGGAATCGATGGCGCTGCCGGCGAGGGCATCGCCCTTTTGCGCTTCGCGGACGAGACGGGCGACCGGTGCAGGCTCGAGGGCGGCATGCTGGGAAGCAGCCTTGGCGGGCGCTTCCTCGACGGTTTCGGCAGCGGCGGCAGCCACGGCAGGAGCTGGCGCCAGACGCGGCCGGGCCTGGCCGTTGACGCGCAGGGTCACCTGCAGGCGAGCTGCTTCTGGCACGTCATGACGGAAGGCTTCGACGATGCGGTCGGAATAGTTCGATTGTACCCAGGAGCAGAGGAAGCGCGTCGGCGCAGACAGATGCACCATGTCATCGACAAGTTCTTCGAGCTCGAGGCGGGCGAACCAGGAGGTGAAGACATCTTCGCCCACGGCGGCCTTGAGCCGGGCGCGCACCCGGGTCCAGAGGTCGCGCTGGGAGGCCGAGGATGTTTCAGTCATGGCAGGTTCACCGCTCGAAGCTGTAGAAGAGGAGGAAGAGGCGGCCACCGACCAATCATCCCTGCCTGCGATTGCCTGACGCATCATTGTCAAAAGCCCTGTTCCGTCTGGTCCGGCTGGCCCGCATTGCCACCGGCGCTGTTGTTTCGTTTACGTTTATCGGTGTGCCGAAAGGCAAACCGCCGCCATGCTTCCTCCATGCGAGAGGAAACAGCGAGCCCCGGGCAGTCACTGGCTGCCTCTGGGCCTATCAACCAAGTCGTGGGTTCAGCCGTCCCGGCTGAATGCTACAGCTATGTGCTACCCCGGAAAGAACCGGCAGCACGCCGCGTCAAGAAAAAGGTCATAATCAGCCCCATGCTGCTGCGGCTCCTGTTGCCGAGACAGCTCCAAACTTTGCCCCGAAGTGATCATGCCCGCACCGTACCGGGGTCTTTGGGGCCCCGCTTTTCCGTGCTGACCAGATTACTTTAGGGGGTAGGTTTTTGGCCCGCAACAGGTGAATCGCTGAAATAGGGTATTGACTCGGAGGCAGAGTTTTTGGCGTCCCGCGAGGTCCAAAATTGCCTTTCCACAAGAGCCTGTGACTCAATGCAGAATCGCTTTCCGGACAGGTTAAGAGAGGGTGAAAAAATTATTCTCATCAATTTGTCGCGGCGAATTTATGTCGGCGCGACCGCGACTTAACCCTTGATAGTTCCGCCCCATAAGCCGTTATGAATCAAGCGCTTTCGCAATTAGCTCCGGATTTTCCCTAGGCAGTGGCCTTGGTCATGCAAACGACATGTGACAATGGGGAGACGAAAAACCTTCTCATCGGAGACAAAGAAAAAGGGCCCCTCGCGGAGCCCATTTTCCCGATGCCGCGTCTGCCCTTGCCGGCGCCGCAGCCAATCTTGTCTCAGGCCTGGAGAGCCTTCACGCGGCTGTTGAGGCGGCTGACCTTGCGGGCTGCGAGGTTGGCATGGACGATGCCCTTGGTGGCAGCGCGGTTGATTTCCGGCTCGGCTGCCTTGAGGGCGGCAAAGGCGTTGGCGTGGTCGCCCGAAGCGATCGCTTCTTCGACCTTGCGGATGAAGGTGCGGACGCGGCTGCGGCGCGACTTGTTTACCGCGGTGCGGGCAGCGATCTTGCGGGTCGCCTTCTTGGCTGACGGCGTATTGGCCATTTCGGTCCTCTTTAATCTCGTCCGGCCGGCAAGGTCAAAAGCCGCTCGAGGCGCCCCTGCCAGCCGGGATAAATGAAAGCGGCGGCACGCTGCCGCCAAGTCGGTGGTGCTATAGGGGAAAGGCGCCGGGGCGTCAACAGGTCCGGAGGTCAGGCTGCCATTTTGTTGGCGGTCCGGAGACCGGGATGCCGTTTTGTCGTCCAGCAGCCCCCGCCGTCTTGCCACGCACCATGCCCTCGGCTCCAGCGCCTCAAGATAGCACCGGGACAAGCCCGGTGGTGACAGCAGTCGTCGGCTTTGAGCGTAACGTGCCTTCAGACCTTCTTCTGGCATACCGGACAGAAGAAGGTCGACCGTCCCGATTGCACGATGCGCTGGACTGTCCCCTTGCACAGGGGCGTGGGGCACGGGTCCCCTTCCCGGTCGTAAACGGCGAACCGGTGCTGGAAGTAGCCCGAGCCACCCTCGGCATTCCTGAAATCCCGCAGCGTCGAGCCTCCGACCTCGATGGCCTCGATCAATACTTCGCGCACGGCATAGGCGAGGTCCTCAAGCGCCTTCTTGGGCTTTTCGGCCTTGGTGAGGAGGCTCCGCGCCTCGACCGTGGGCAGGATGTGGGCGCGATGTAGGGCTTCGGCAACATAGATATTGCCCAGCCCCGCCACGACGCGCTGGTCAAGCAGCGCTGCCTTGATCGGGGCCTTCTTGCCCCGGAGTGCGGCCGCCATTTCTGCCGCATTGAAATCGTTGCCGAGCGGCTCCGGCCCAAGATCTTTCAGGTACGAGCTATCCTCGGGATGCTCGAAAAGATCGATAAACCCAAAGCGCCGCGGATCGGCATAGATGAGGTGGCTCTTGCCATGCTCGGGATGCGCAATGGAAAAGACGAGGTGATCGTGCTTGGGTTCGGTCCCCGGCTCATAGTAGCGCGGCGGCTTGTCGATGCCGTGCTCGGCAAAGCGCCATGAGCCGGTCATGCCCAGATGGCTGAGGATAGTCAGCCCATTGTCGAGCCCGATCAGCAGATACTTTGCCCGCCGCCCGACCGTGGTCACTCTGGCCCCGGTAATCTTTTGCGCCAGTCCCTCGGGGAAGGGAAAGCGCAGGTCGGAGCGCCTGAGTTCGACATGGTCGATGCGCGCATGCAAGAGCCAGGGCTCGAGCCCGCGGCGGACCGTCTCTACCTCGGGCAATTCAGGCAATCGAAAACTCCTTCACCCTGCGCGACTTTGCGCCATGGGCTTTTTCATCACCCTTATATATGGTGCCGCCCGATCCCATGTGGATGCTCACATAGACCAGCAAAGAGGCGAGAGCCATGACCGAGGCGCGCGAAACTACCCATTTCGGCGAAGAAATCGTCGCTCTCGAAGACAAACAGGGCCTCGTCAACAAGGTCTTCCACGATGTGGCTGACCGCTACGATCTGATGAACGATCTGATGAGCTTTGGTATCCACCGGCTCTGGAAAGATGCGATGGTCGCCGATCTCGCCCCGCCGCGCACCGGCGCCCGGGGTTATCGGGTGCTCGACATGGCCGGCGGCACCGGCGACGTCGCCGAGCGCATCGTCAATGCCTCGCACGGTTATGCGGAAGTCGTCGTTTCCGACATCAATGCCGATATGCTGCGCGTCGGCGCCGAGCGCGCCAAATCCTGGCGCTTTCCGGCGCAGGCGAGCTTTATCGAGGCCAATGCCGAAGAGCTGCCCTTTCCCGACAGATCCTTCGACGCCTATACGATCGCCTTCGGCATTCGCAATGTCCCGCGGATTCAGCAGGCGCTCAACGAGGCCCATCGGGTGCTCAAGCGCGGCGGGCGTATTCTTGTCCTCGAATTCTCCCAGGTCGACGTGCCCGGCTTTGACGCGATCTACAAGACCTTTTCGGATAACCTCATTCCGCCCATGGGCCGCGCCGTGACGGGCGATGCGCAGCCCTATCAATATCTCGTGGAGTCGATCCGCAAGTTTCCCGATCCCGCCCGCTTTTCCGCCATGCTTGCCACTGCCGGCTTCAAGCGCGTCAAGGCGGTGCCCTATTCGGGCAATATCGCGACGCTGTTTTCGGGCTGGAAGATTTAAAGCATGGGTCTAGGCTCTACCTTCCGCTTCTTCCGGGCCGGCTGGGTGCTGGCTCGGGAAGGCGCATTTTCCGTCCTGCCGGTTGAATCACTGCCGCCGATGATGAAGCTCGGCGTGGGCCTCGCCCGCGTCGTCGAGCGCCCGAGCGTCCGCCGCACCGGCCATGTCGACAGGCTCAATGCCGCGCTCCACAAGCTCGGACCATCCTACGTCAAGTTCGGCCAGACGCTCGCGACGCGTCCCGATATCGTTGGGCCGCAGGCAGCAGCCGATCTTGCCGGCCTTCAGGATCGCATGCCGCCATTCGATCCAAACCTTGTTCCAGGCATTCTGGTGTCGGCGCTCGGTCCCAAGGCAGCCCAGCTCACCGAGATCAGCCCCCCGATCGCGGCGGCCTCGATCGCCCAGGTGCATCAGGCCAAGCTGCGCGTGCCCGGCGCCGCCCCGAAAACCGTCGCGATAAAAATGCTGCGGCCGGGCGTTGCCGAGCGGTTTCACGCCGATACCAACGCACTCTATGCCGGCGCCCGCCTCGCCGAGATTTTCGCACCAGCCAGCCGCCGCCTGAAGCCAACCGAAGTCGTCAAGACGCTCGATCATTCCATGCGGATTGAACTCGATCTACGCCTCGAGGCCGCGGCCATTTCCGAGCTTGCCGAAAACATCAAGAACGATACCGGCTTCATCATCCCGCAGGTGCAATGGGATCAGGTAGCGCAGAATGTCCTCACCACCACCTGGGTCAATGGCATTCCCATCCGCGACCATGCCGCGCTCGATGCGGCGGGGGTCGATCGCAAGGCACTGGCCTCGAAGCTTCTCCAGGCCTTCTTGCGCCACGCCATCCGCGACGGCTTCTTCCATGCCGACATGCATCCGGGCAACCTGTTTGCCGATCGCGTCACCGGGGACGTCATCGCCGTCGATTTCGGCATCATGGGGCGGCTCTCCAAACGCGAGCGCCGCTTCCTCGCCGATATCCTTTATGGTTTTATCACCCGCGATTATCGCCTCGTTGCGCAGCGCCATTTTGACATCGGCTATGTGCCTCAGCATCAGTCGGTCGACGACTTCACCCTCGCCATCCGCTCGATCGGCGAGCCGCTGCACGGCCGCACGGCGGCCGATATCTCCATGGCCAAGGTTTTGGGCCAGCTTTTCGCCATCACCGAACTATTTGACATGCAGACCCGGCCCGAACTCGTGCTGCTGCAAAAGTCCATGGTGCTGGTCGAGGGCGTGGCGCGCAGCCTCGACCCCGATCTCGATATCTGGACCGTCGCCGAACCCGTCGTCGGGGAATGGCTCCGCCGCGAGGAAGGGCCGGTTGGCCGCCTCGAAGATTTTGGCGGGCATCTGACGCGCATGAGCGAAGCGCTGGGCCGCGCCCCGGTGCTGATCGCCGAGGCCGAATTGGCGCTGGCCGAACATCGCGCCCGACAGGCGCGGCCAGCTGCGCGCCCGGTCGAAACCGCGCTGTTCGCCGTGCTCTTGGCTGCCTTCGTCGTGCTTGTCCTTGCCGCATGGCGCCTCCTCACGACAGGCTTTTGAGCCGTGCGCGTCCCGACATTTCGCAGTGCTGCTCCATGGCTTTCGGAGACGAAGCCGGTGCTCAAGGCCATCGGCAAGTTCGCCATCCTGGCTGCATTCGGCGCCGCGCTTGCCGGCTGCGTCGATGCCACGGTCGACGTGGCGATCACCGGTGACACCACCGCCAGGGCTACCCTGACCGAGGTGATGAGCGCCGATTTTTACGCCATGATGCGCACCAATGCGGAGGCCGCAAAGCCCGAGGACGAACCCCTCCCGCGTTTTTGCGCCGAGGGCACGTTGCGCAAGAGTGCTGACGGCAGCGCGACCTGCACCATCATCGAGGAAGGCGAATTTGCCTCGCTCACAAGCTTGGGCAATGGCCCCGATGACATCGCCTTCACTCCTGCCGGACCGGGCCTCGTCCGCGTGACGCTGCCGACAGCCGGCATCGCCCGCGAGGTCAATGGCGCCCTGCCGCTCGACCCGGCGAGCACGGAGATGATCGAAGCCTATTTTTCCGGCCGCACCATCACCATCAGCGTTTCCGGAGCCGAGATCACCGACACGAATATGGAGCTCGCCAAGGACGGCAAGAGCGCCAAAACTGTCATTTCCATGCTCGATCTTTTCAACGGCACGGCCGAGCTTCCAGACCAACTTTTTGCCGTGGTGCGCGCTCCATGACCCTTTCAATTTCGCTCCAATGGCTGTCCCATGGCCTCGGCCTGCCGCTTCCAAAAGTCCAGACGGCGCTCTCTGCCGGTGCCGACCTTTGCGCTGCGCTGCCCGAAGATGGGCCGATCGTTCTCGCCCCCCAGGCTCGCGCGCTCGTGCCCTGTGGCTTTGCCATGGCGCTGCCCGCAGGCTACGAAGCCCAGGTCCGGCCGCGCTCCGGGCTTGCTGCCCGACATGGGGTGACGGTGCTCAATTCTCCCGGTACCATCGACGCCGATTATCGCGGCGAGGTCAAAGTCATCCTCGTCAATCTCGGACAGGAGCCCTTCACCATCACCCGCGGCGAACGCGTGGCGCAAATGGTGGTCGCTCCGGTCGTCCAACCAAGTTTTACCGTGGTGGAGACGCTCGATGAAACGGAACGTGGCGCTGGCGGCTTCGGCTCGACTGGCCGCTAGTCTAGTTGGGATATTGAGCCTGTCGATGTCGCCCGCCTTGGCGGGAGACCGGGCTCTGATCGATTTTATCGGCTTTTCGCCCGATGCCAAATATTTCGCCTTCGAGGAATACGGCATCCAGGATGGGTCCGGCTTTCCCTATTCCACGATCTATGTCATCGACCTCGCCAATGACGCCTGGGTCAAGGGCACGCCATTCCGTGCCCGGGCCGAGGACGAATACACCCCGCTTCTCGCCATTCGTGCCGAGGCAATGAGCGAAGCCTTTGCCACTATCGACCAATATGAGATCTCCGCGCCTGTCGATATCGCGGCGCTGATCGGCGATGGCGTGCCCGATACCGACGCCAAAACCCTTGCCTTCGGGCGGCCGGGTTACGAAGCCGGCGCCGTTATTGAACAGCGTCAGCTGACACTCACCAGCTTTCCCGCGACATCGCTTGAGGATTGTTCGGGGTACTTTGGCAGCGAACCACTTGGTTTCGCGCTCGAACTATCGGGCGGCGCCGAGCCCGTCACCGTTCACCGCGACGAGGGCGCCCTGCCCCGGTCGCGCGGCTGTCCGCTCGATTATCGTCTCTATGCCGTTGTCCTTCCCGCGCTCGACGCACCAGAGGGCACGGGCGTTGCCATTGTTTCGGTCTATCCGGGTGGTTTTGAGGGCCCCGACCGGCGTTTTCTGGCGGTTCCCTTTGCCTTCTGACGCCCCTTTCTCCCGCAATGAAACCCGGCGCTATGCCCGACATCTGGTCCTCAAGGGTTTTGGCGGCGTCGCGCAGCAAAAGCTCAAGGCAGCGAAAGTCCTGATCGTCGGTGCCGGCGGCCTCGGCAGCCCGGCGCTGGCTTATCTTGCGGCCGCCGGCATCGGCCGCATCGGCATCGCCGACCCGGACACTGTTTCGCTCTCGAACCTCCAGCGCCAGATCGTCCATACGACCCAAGCCATCGACAGTTTGAAGGTCGAGAGCGCGAGGACTTTTGCCGGAGCACTTAATCCCCACGTCATCCTGGATGCCATTCCCGCCGCCTTCTCCCCGGCCAATGCCGAAACTATGCTTTTGCCCTATGACCTCGTCCTTGACGGGTCGGACAATCTTTCGACACGCCGCCTCGTTGCCGCCACCGCCGAAGCCCAGCAAAAGCCGCTCGTTTCGGGCGCGGTGTCGATGTTTTCGGGTCAGGTCACGGTTTTTGCGCCCCATCTCGGCGGCCCGCGCCACGATGCCCTCTTCGCCCCCGAGGCGGATGACGACAGTCTCCCCTCCTGCGAACTCAACGGCATCATCGGCCCCGTCACCGGAGTGATTGGCACGCTCATGGCCATGGAGGCGATCAAGCTGATGACCGGCATCGGCAAGCCGCTCATCGGTCGCGTCCTCGTCTATGACGCGCGGGATGCCCAGTTTTCCGAGATCGAATACTAGCTGCTTCCGTTCGCCAGATCGGCGTCCAGCAGCCTAAACAAAAAGGCGAGCCCGAAGGCCCGCCTCTTCAAAAAACCAAAAATCTGCTCGCCTTACTTGGGCGCGAGAACCATGACCATCTGGCGGCCTTCAGACCGCGGCTGGCTTTCGACCTTGGCGATGGTTTCCATCTCTTCCTTGATCTTGACCAGAAGCTGCATGCCGATGTCCTGGTGCGCCATTTCGCGGCCGCGAAAACGCATCGTCACCTTGACCCGATCGCCTTCGCCCAGAAACCGCTGCACAGCCTTCATCTTGGTCTCGTAGTCATGGGTGTCGATGTTCGGCCGGAGCTGAACTTCCTTGACTTCGATAACCTTCTGCTTCTTGCGTGCCTCGGCTGCCTTCTTCTGGGCAGCATATTTGAAGCGGCCAAGATCGAGCATCTTGGCAACCGGCGGATTCGAGTTCGCCGCGATGATGACCAGGTCGAGCCCGGCCTCCTGCGCTTCGGTCAGCGCATCACGCGTTCGAACAACACCGCGGTTTTCGCCTTCGGCATCGATAAGCTGGATGTCGGGGCTGGTGATGTCCTCGTTGGCAAGCGGCCCATCCTTCTGGGGCGCTGTTGGTCTCATTGGACGACGAATGGCAAGCGTTCCTTCAAGCTGTTACTGCCAGGGGTGAAATCGGCCATAAAATCGTGTTAGCGGGGTGAGAAGTCAACTGGCGGAAATGCTGATTTTCCGCCTATTGCGCTTCAAAAGCGCCACACCATCTGCCGGTAGAAGTTCCTTAGCACCGATGAGTTCCCCGTGACTAGCCTTGTGTCCCAAAGTCTTACGGTGGGCGAAGAAGCCTCACGACGTGATATAGGTATTCTGCGCCGCCCCGGAAAGGTGCCCGGGCTTTTCTGGCTCAATGGTTTCCGATCTGTCATGATGGGCCTCAAGGCGAGCGCCATCGACGCCCTCGGCGCCGAAAAAGGATTGTCGGTCACCCGATTCGATTATTCCGGCCTCGGCGCCTCCGGTGGCACTTTCGAGGACGGCACCATCAGCCGCTGGCTTGAGGAAACCATTGCCGTCTTCGGCGAGACGACTGGCCCGCAGATCCTCATTGGCTCTTCCATGGGCGGCTGGCTTGCCCTGCTGCTCGCGCGCCATCTCCTTCAAACCGGGGAAAAGAGGCTCTCTGGCATCGTCCTGATCGCCCCCGCGGTCGACGCCACCCACGATCTCATCCCTGCCCGCCTGACCTCCGAGCAACAGGCGAGACTTGTCGCCACCGGCCATGTGGATCGCGATAGCGCCTATGGAGATGGCCCCTATCGCTACACCAAAAAGCTGCTCGATGACGGCGCCAACCATCTCCTCTTCGGCCGCGTCATCGAAACCGGCTGCCCCGTCCATATCCTCCAGGGCGGACGCGACCCGGACGTCCCGCCCGCCCACGCGCAAAAACTGCTGACCCACATCCTCCACGATCCGGTCACCTACACGCTGATCCCGGACGGCGATCACCGCCTGAGCCGGAACGAGGATCTCGAGCGCTTGCGCGCAGCAGTGCTGGGCATGGTGCAAAGCTAGGATTTCATCTCAACATCCGAACAGTGGCGACCTTCTCGCCCTGATCATCCAAGCTGTCATCCCCGCGAAAGCGGAGACCTCTGTTTACCGCCCCATCTCCAACCGCGTCTTCTGCTGCCCTGTGGCGCCAAAATTCTCCGGGTCCAGCCAACGCATGAATTCGGCCCTGATGCGCGGCCATTCGCCGTCGAGCAACGAGAACCAGGCCGTGTCCCGGCTTTCGCCCTTGAGGATCATGTCCTGGCGGAAGACGCCCTCATGGGTGAAGCCAAAACGCCGCGCCGCCGCCTTGGAGGGTTCGTTGCGATCGTTGCATTTCCATTCGAAGCGCCGATAGCCGAGGTCGTCGAAGGCATGGCGGGCGAAAAGATAGAGCGCTTCGGTGGCAAGGCGCGTGCGCGCCATGGGCAGGCCCCAATAAACGCCGCCGATCTCGATCGAGCCGTGTTCGGGCCGTATACGCATCCAGCCCTGCTGGCCCAGCGCCCGGCCGCTCGCCTTGTCGATGATCGCGACATAACGGTCCTGCCCAGCATTGGCGAGGGCGATCCGCGCTTCCATATCGGCCAGCGATGTCGGCGCTTCGCTAAACAGCCAGCGATAGCGCTCGGGCCCGCCCGGCACGGTCGAGACGGCATAAAGATCGGCCGCATGCTTTTGCGCGATCGGCTCGAGCCGCACATAGCGCCCTTCGAGAACGATGTCCCGCGGCGTCGATTTTGCGGATTGAAGCGTCATCGGCGCGCCTCCCAGAGTGCGTCGAGCCCGGCCCGATAATCGGGATACAGAAGTTCGATTCCCAGCGCCTTCTTGATTGCGGCATTCGAAACGCGCTTGTTGTCCCGATAAAAGCTGCGGGCCATGGGCGACATGTCCGCACGCTCGAAAGGCACTTCCGGCGGCGGTTCGACGCCCATTTTTCGTGCTGCGTAGGTAATCAGATCCTGCGGCGGCGCCGGTTCGTCATCGGCAAGATTGAAAATTCCGGCCAGCCGGCGCATCGCGGCAAGCTCGGTCACGCGCGCGATGTCGGCCACATGAATGCGGTTGAACACCTGCCCGGGCTTGATCACCCGCCGCGCCGTGCCGTCCGCCAGCCGATCGAAACTCGATCGCCCTGGCCCATAGATGCCGGCAAGCCGCAAGATGCAGAGTGGCACGCCACGCGCCTTGGCGTAAGCAATCCATTCTTCCTCGGCCTTGACGCGAAAATCGGATCGCAGGTTGCGCGGCACGAGCGGCGCCGACTCGTCGATCCAGGCGCCGTCGAAATCCCCATAGACCCCGACCGTGGAATAATAGCAGAGCCATTGCAGGTCCGGCATCGCATCGAGTTCGGCGCGATGGTGGCGCAGCACCACATCGCCCTCCTCGTCGGGTGCGATCGAGACGACGACATGCGTGCAATCCCTCAGCGTCCCCGCCACGTCGGGGCCGGGCGCAGTGCCGTCGAAGACGACGGCATCGAGACCGCCATTGGTTAACCGATCCGCCTTCTCGGGGGTTCGAACCGTTCCCGTAATGGTACCGAATTGGGTGTTTTGGCGCAGCCTTTGGGCACTGGCCTGCGCGGAAAATCCGAGGCCGAAGAAAAATGCGCGCATAGATATCCCCGGCCCGAAATTTTCAGAAATCGAGGTCGGCATACCCCTTGCTCGGCTGCATGGCAACGACGCGGTCGTTGAGCAGGGTGCGGAATGCGGGGCGGGACTTGAGCCGCGAATACCAGTCGCGCGTCTCGGCTGCCTTGGCCCAATCGATATCGCCCATATAGTCGAGCGTCGAAAGGTGCGCGGCGAGCGCAAAGTCGGCCAGCGTCATCTCTTCGCCGGCAAGCCATTTGCGGCTCGCAAGGAGCCAGTTGAAATAGAGCATGTGCTCGCTCAGGTTGGCCTTGGCTGCGCGGAGGACCGACGGCTCGGGCGTGGCGCCGGGAATGTCGCGCTTGGAGATTTTTTCCTCGAAAAGATAACGGGTTACCTCGTCGTTGAACTTGACCAGCATCCATTCGACGAGCCGCCACATCTCGGCGCGCTCGAGCGGATGGTTGGGCACGAGGCCGCCGATGGTTTCGAGCGTGTAGATATCTTCCACCGCATGGATCGCGGCCAAGATCCCGATGATCGGCACCTCGTCATCGGTGACGAGAATAGGCAGCGTTGCCGCCGGGTTGAGATCGAGCAGATGCGGCTCGCGCAGCCATGGCTTGATCTCCTCAACATCGAGCGGCACGCCATATTCGGCACACATCAACCGGATGAGGCGCGAGGCGGGGTCGAGGGGATAATGCACGAGAGTGGGCATGAACGGGCTCTGGTTGACGCGCGGCTGCTTTTCACATGTCCACGCTTGGCGGTGCAGTCGAACATCGCTAAGACAGGGCAAGCGGCCCAGAAGACGAGTTAGGAGATCAAATGAACGCCGATCAAGGTCTTTTTGTGCCGCTTATTCTGGGAATTCTCGAAGGGCTTACCGAATTCCTACCAGTCAGCTCAACAGGCCATCTCCTGCTCGCCGGCCATTTCTTCGGTTTGACCCAGCCGGCGACCTTCGTCGTCCTTATCCAGCTCGGGGCCATCCTGGCCGTCGTCACCGTCTACTTCGCCAAGCTCGGCGTCCTGATCCGTGATGCGCTGACCGGCAAGCGCTATGCCTGGAACTTCGCGCTTTCCGTCATTCTCGCCTGTTTCCCGGCCGTCATCGCCGGCGTGCTCCTTCGCGATTTCATTCAGGGCGACCTCTGGGAATCGGCGGCGCTGATCTGCTGGACGCTGCTGATAGGGGGTTTCATCCTCCTCATCGTCGACCGGCTCGATCTCAAGCCAAAGTATGACGACATCTACACTTTTCCCTGGCATCTGGCGCTGATCGTGGGCCTTTTCCAGATGCTGTCGCTGGTGCCGGGCGTGTCCCGCTCCGGCTCGACGGTCGTCGGCGGCATGCTTTTTGGCGCCAGCAAGCGCGCCGCCGCCGAGTTCACCTTCTTCATCGCGCTTCCCATCATGGTCGGCGCCTTCGGCTACGATCTTTACAAAAGCCGCGACCTCATCGACACGTCCATCGCCCTCAATGTCGCGATCGGCTTTGCCGCCGCCTTCATCGTCGGCGCGATCGTCGTGCGCTATCTTCTCAACTTCGTCTCGCGCTATGGCTTTGCGCCCTTCGCCTGGTGGCGCATCGCGGTGGGTGTGTTCGGACTGGTCGGGATTTATTTCTTCGGCCGCTAAGCGGTTCCTGAAGCGTAAAAGCAAAAGGCCTCCCGCTGGGAGGCCTTTTCGTATGGTTCGAGCGCTTGCCCCTCACCGTGTCGAGGGATCGACACCCTTGTAGGTCGCGGGAATGGAAAAGTACGAGCGTGGAATCTCGACGCCCTTTTCGACGTCATAAAGCGAAAAGGTCAGTTCCGAGCCGTTCGGCTCAACCAGGCTCCACTGCGCCAGATCCTTGGTTTCAGTGTCGAATACCAGCGAGACCTGCACGGTACCGGCGACGGTCTCATCGACCACGGTAATCGAAATATAGCCGTCCGACGTCGTCACATCGAGCACATTGGCGCTCAAGAGATCGATCTTTTCTCCCAGGAACTGCCGGAGCGGAATCGTGTCCTGCGGATAGGCGTAATAGGTTTCGTCCTGGCGGTTGAGGACATAGAAGCCGCGGCCGACCGAAACGATCTCTTCCCGGCTCGGAGGATTGTAGCGGAACCGCACCTTATCCGGACGCTCGAGGAAGAAGGTGCCTTCGGTACGCCCGCCGCTGGTGTCGATCTGCAGGAACCGGCCCACCATGGTGCGGATCGCCGAATTATGCGCGTTGATATCGGCGATCAGCTGCTGCTCTTCCGGGGTCAGGGCGCGGCCCTGCGCTAAAACCGGCAAGATGGGCGCCAGGGCGAAAGCGACACCGAGCAGAAGAGCGTGGCGGCGAATCATGGACAGGTTATCCTCGCAGGTTTTTTGTGGTTCAAACTAACCTAGGCAGCAATTGCGGCAAGAGGTGGAAAGTTCCACGCAGGAGGGGAGAAGACCGATGCTGAAGATCATGGCATGCTTAACGCTTCTGACGGCCGCAACGACGCCAGCCATCGCCGCCTTGCCGCCGCACTATCAGCGGCAGGCCGAATTTGCGGCCGTTCTCGAAGCTGCGACAGTGGCGATGGGGATCGGCCGGTTGATCGATGCAGTTGAAATGACTGGACCGGATGCTTTCATGGTGAAATCGGGCGGTTGCTCGGTGATCGTTCGCATTGTGGATGCGCCGAAGAAGAAAGAGCCGGGCTGGGTGGGGCCGAGGGAGTTTGAGGCTAGGGCTGATGCGGTGGTGTGTTGAAGTACCCCCCCACCGCGCTTCCCCTACCAGAGCAAGGCTGGGTGGGGGCCGACGTCCAAAACCAAAAAGCCCCGGCTGAACACCGGGGCCTTTCACCTCAAACGCAAAACTCTTAGTACCCGTCGGCATTGTTTCCGACGAGAATTTCGCGTTTGCCGGCATGATTGGCCGGGCTGATGACGCCTTCGCGTTCCATCCGTTCGATCAGGGTTGCAGCCTTGTTGTAGCCGATGGCGAGGCGCCGCTGGACGTAGGATGTGGAAGCCTTCTTGTCGGTCAGCACCACATGCACGGCCTTGTCATAGAGCTCGTCGCCCGAGCCGGCATAGTCGTCGCCGCCACCGCCGCCGCCCGTATCCATGCCGCCTTCCTCGTCGTCCGCCGTGACCGAGTCGAGATAGTCCGGCGCGCCCTGGCTCTTGAGGTGGTTGACCACCGCCTCGACTTCGGCATCCGAAACGAAGGCGCCGTGGAGGCGCTTGGTGCGGCCGCCCGAGGCCATGTAGAGCATGTCGCCATTGCCAAGGAGCTGCTCGGCGCCCTGCTCGCCCAAAATGGTGCGCGAGTCGATCTTGCTCGTCACCATGAACGAGATTCGGGTCGGGAAGTTGGCCTTGATCGTGCCGGTGATGACGTCGACCGACGGGCGCTGTGTCGCGGTGACGATATGGATGCCGGCGGCGCGGGCCATCTGGGCGAGGCGTTGGATGGCGCCTTCGATGTCCTTGCCGGCGACCATCATCAGATCGGCCATTTCGTCGACGATGACGACGATATAGGGCAGCGGCTGCAGGTCGAATTCTTCGCTTTCGTAGATCGCCTCGCCAGTATCGCGGTCAAAGCCTGTCTGGACCGTGCGGGTGATGACCCGGCCCTCCTTGGCGGCTTCGGAAACGCGCTGGTTGAAGCCGTCGATATTGCGGACGCCGATCTTGCTCATCTTGCGATAGCGATCTTCCATCTCGCGCACCGCCCATTTGAGAGCCACGACCGCTTTTTGCGGGTCGGTCACGACGGGGGTGAGCAGATGCGGGATGCCGTCATAGATCGAGAGTTCGAGCATTTTCGGATCGATCATGATCATGCGGCACTGCTCGGGCGTCATCTGATAGAGCAGCGAGAGAATGAAGGTATTGATACCCACGGACTTACCCGAGCCGGTGGTACCGGCGATCAGCAAGTGCGGCATGCGCGCCAGGTCGGCGATAATCGGCTCGCCCCCAATGGTCTTGCCGAGGCAGATCGGCAACTTGCCCTTCATCTTCTCGAAATCGGACGAGGCCAGCATTTCGCGGAAATAGACGGTTTCGCGCGTCTGGTTGGGCAGTTCGATACCGATGGCATTGCGGCCCGGCACCACCGCAACACGTGCGGAAATGGCCGACATCGAGCGGGCAATATCGTCGGCGAGCGAGATGACGCGGCTCGACTTGATGCCAGGGGCCGGTTCGAGTTCGAAGAGCGTAACGACAGGACCGGGGCGAACATTGATGATGTCGCCCTTGACGCCGAAGTCGCTCAAGACTTCCTCGAGCCGGCGCGCCATGGCTTCGAGCCGTTCTGGGGCGTGCTCGGGCGAAGGCCCGCTATGCCTTGGTTCGGCAAGAAGGCTCAGAGCCGGCAGTTCAAAGCCATGCGGCTCGTCGAGAAGACTGGGCTGGGCCTCGCGGAAAACACGCTGGCCGGGCACCGGGCGCGGGGCCGGAGCCACGACGCGCGGGGCGGCGTGATCGACCGGCTGGAAGCGGGAATCGCCACGCTGGGTATGGCTGGCGACGGCCGGATGCTGAGAAATCGGCATGTCCGGCACGAAGGGAATGGCATCGTCCTCGACTTCGTCCGGGTAGTCGATTTCGGTTTCGTCATAGGCGGGTCGGGCATTGACGCGCGGCGCTGCAACCACAGGCTCGGCCTCAAACGCCGGCTCGACCGGCGCATGAATGCGGCGGGGCGAAGCGAGGACGGGTTCGACGGCGCCACGGACCGGCGCCACGGGCGTAATTTCGATCCCCGGCTCCTGCTCGTGCTCGCGCCAATCTTCGTCTTCACCATGGCGCGCCGCCTGCGCGGCCCGGGCCCGGCGCCAGGCGGTGCGTAGCGAATAGCCCATATGGACCACGGCGCCGAGCGCAACGTCCATGAGCGGGTTGGTTTCTTCTTCCTCGTCGTCCTCGGCAATGGCCGCGGCCTTGCGTGCGCTCGGCTTTTCAGGCTTTACCGGCACTGCAGTGCCGAGGCCCATGGCGACCCAGAGCAGCGCAAAGCTTGGGATGGCGATGATGATGGCAAAGAGCGCGCCGGTGATCGGCTGCGGCGTCGCGCCGGCGATCATGGTCGAAAGATTGGTAAAGAGCATGCCGGCGAGCCCACCGAGCCCGGTTGGCAGCGGCCAGGTGTCAGGGACCGGAACGAAGGCGAAGACCCCGGTTGAAAGGAAGGTCGCGCCAATCCAGCAGAGGGCGCGCAGGGCAAAGCTCGTCGGCCGGCGCTTGCGCACCATGGACCAGCCCCATATGGCGAGCGGGATCACCATGACGACGCCGCTCAGGCCCAGAAACTGGAAGACGAGATCGGCAATCGCAGCGCCGACATAGCCCAAGCGATTGTCGGGAAGCTTATCGGTCGCGAACGATGGCGAGGGATCATCTACCGACCAGCTGCTGAGCGAAACGAGAACGATCGCCGACAGCGCAAGCAGAATGAAGCCGACGACGCGCAGCGGAATGCGAATCGAAAGCACCGGTGCCGGCTTGGGCATCGCGGCAGCTGCGGCCTTCGGGCGGGCAGCGGACCGGCGCGGAGGCACGGGGCGGACATCGTCGAGCGTCGGAACGGGATGGCTGGGCATGGCACGCATTACTTTTTGGGGCCACGACCCATTCGCGGGCCCCGCATCGCCTGCATGCTAAAGCGGTAGGGTTAATCGGGTGCTAACCCGGACGCCTGACCGCTTGTGGAGCGTTTCCCGCTGCGTCCGGAACGTTGTGGAGAGCTGGGAGATGAGAAGCACCGGGACGTCCTTGCGCCCGGGTGTAAAGGACTTTCTCCTGGAGTGCGGCCCGCCGATGTGCGTGGGAAGCCTCTGTGGCGGGCCAAGAGGAAGCAGGCCGCACACCAGGAGAAAGGAGCAGGCGGCGCCGCAGCGCCGCCCGCCGGAGAGCGTCAGTTGTAGGCGCGCTCGCCGTGGCTTGCGAGGTCGAGACCATCGCTTTCGCCCGCTTCGCTGATGCGCGCGCCGCCGAAGATCGCCTTGACGATGAGCATGGCAACGAGGGCCACGACACCGGACCAGACGACGGCGATCACGACGCCGGTCAGCTGCACCATGAACTGGCCGCCGATCGAATAGGCCGCGGCATCGCCGAGCGGGTAACCGCCGAGGCCGGGCGCGGCAACGATGGCCGTGCCGAGCGCACCGATGATGCCGCCGACGCCGTGGATGCCGAACACGTCGAGCGAGTCGTCATATTTGAGGAGCGGCTTGAGGGTAACGACGGCCCAGAGACAGACGACGCCAGCGATGGCGCCGAGAACGATGGCGCCACCGACACCGGCAAAGCCGGCAGCGGGCGTGATGGCGACGAGCCCGGCAACGGCACCCGAGACGGCACCGAGGGCCGAGGCATGGCCACGGGTGATGCGTTCACCAAGGGCCCAGGCCAACGCACCGGCAGCAGGGGCCAGAACCGTGTTGATCAGGGCAACGGCGGTCAGCGCATTGGCTTCGAGGTTCGAGCCAGCATTGAAGCCGAACCAGCCAAACCACAGAAGACCCGCACCGATATAGGTGAGGACGAGGTTATGGGGCGGGATCGGTTCCTTCATGAAGCCGAGACGCGGCCCGAGAACGATGGCGGCGACGAGC
This sequence comes from Devosia soli, assembly GCF_000970455.1. Classification (GTDB taxonomy): domain Bacteria; phylum Pseudomonadota; class Alphaproteobacteria; order Rhizobiales; family Devosiaceae; genus Devosia; species Devosia soli. Next base: position 46,574 of record NZ_LAJG01000021.1, read on the forward strand.
GCGGCCACACCGGAATTGATGTGGACCACGGTGCCGCCGGCAAAGTCATAGGCGCCCATGCCGAAGAGGAGGCCCGGACCCGACCAGACCATGTGGGCCATCGGTATATAGGAGAAGGTGAACCAGATGGCGAGGAAGGCCATCAGGGCGCCGAACTTCATGCGTTCGGCGATACCGCCGATGATGAGGGTCGAGGTGATGCAGGCAAAGGTCAGCTGGAACACCACAAAGACCATTTCGGGCAGCTCGAAGCCGGCCGAGAAGGTCGCCGCACGCGATTCGAGCGTCACGCCCGAGAGGAAGAATTTGGAGAGGTCGCCAACGAAAGCCGAGAGACCGCCTTCGGTCGGGCCGGCAAAGGCCAGCGAGTAGCCGTAAGCGACCCAGAGAATGGCGATCATCGAGAAGCCGAGGAACACCTGGGTCAGAACCGAAAGAATGTTCTTGGCGCGGACGAGACCGCCGTAAAAGAGCGCCAGGCCCGGAATGGTCATGACGATGACGACCATGGTGGAAACGAGCATCCAGGCAACGTCGCCCTTATCGACAACAGCCGTGACTTCAGCGGCAGCTTCGGCAGCAGGAGCGGCAGCGTCCTGGGCGAAAGCCGGCAGGGCCAGCAGCAGAGAGGCCAGCGTGGCGCCTCCAAGTAGCTTGCTTATCTTCATCTTGTTTCTCCCCAAGACACTTAGAGGGCGGACGCGCCGGTTTCGCCGGTGCGGATACGGGTGACGGCCAATAGGTCCAGCACGAAGATCTTGCCATCGCCGATACGGCCGGTCTGGGCCGAGTCGCGAATGGCATTGCTCACCTGGTCGGCGAGACTGTCGTCGACGGCGATCTCAAGCTTGAGCTTGGGCAGGAAATGCACGGCATATTCGGTGCCGCGATAGATTTCGGAGTGACCCTTCTGACGCCCGTAACCCTTCACCTCGGTAACGGTCATGCCGTGAACATCGAGCGAGTTGAGCGCCTGACGGACCTCTTCGAGCCGCGACGGCTTGATGATGGCAACCACCAGTTTCATATGACCCCCTTGGCGCCGCTGGGCGCGTTTTGGAACGACAGGACAGTAACAAGAGCCGTGCCAACCGAAGCGGCAGGAATCCTTGCGTATTTACAATGGTTTAACCGGGGACCGAATTCGGAGACTCGGAAATGGGCAGATCAGCGCATTCTTTTTGGGCGCCCAGCCCATCGATTGCCTAAAATTTAGCCGCGTCATAGGGCGCACTTGCTTCAAGGCCCGGGCAGCGCGACAAGGGACGGGAGAATGGAGACGGGTATGGACAAGACGGCAGCCGAGCGGTTCGACGTGGCAATCGTGGGAGGCGGGCCCGTCGGCATGACCCTGGCGCTGGCGCTCGCGCAATCCATGCGCGGCATGCGCATCGCCCTGATCGATCGCCGTCCGCTCTCGGTTCCCAAGGATAATCGCGCCTCCGCGATTGCTGCCGGCGTACGCCGCATCTTCGATGCCTTGGGTGTCTGGGCCGATATGGAGCCGCAATCCCAGCCGATCACGGCCATGCGCATCACCGATTCGGGCACCGGCGACATCGCGCGGCCGCTCTTTCTCACCTTCGATGGGGACGTCGCCCCCGGCGAGCCCTTTGCCCATATGGTGCCCAATCAGGCGAGCAGCGCAGCGCTGATGAGCGCCATGGCCGATCTCGTCACGGTCATCGCGCCGGCCGAGATTGCCGATTGGTCCGAGGGACTATTGGTGCTCGCCGATGGCCGCACCATCGGCGCGCCGCTGATCGTTGCGGCCGATGGCGCGCAGTCCGCGCTCCGCCAGCGCGCCGGCATCGGCACCATCGGCCATGATTATCGCCAGACCGGGCTCGTTGCGACCATTGCGCACGAGCTCGCGCATGATGGCGTCGCCTATGAGCATTTCCGTCCCGCCGGGCCGTTTGCGAGCCTTCCGCTCAAGGGCAATCGCTCCTCGCTCGTTTGGACCGAAACCAGCGAGAGCGCCAAGACCTATCTCGCCATGGACAGCGACGCGCTCGCCATCGCCATCGAAGAAGCGATGGGCTCGACCCTTGGCGCGGTTACGCTCGAGGACAAACTGATGGGATTTCCGCTCCGTATGCAGGTGGCGCGCGCCTTTGCGGGTCCGCGGCTGGCGCTCGTCGGCGATGCCGCCCATGTGGTCCATCCGATTGCCGGGCAAGGCCTCAATCTCGGCCTCAAGGACGTTGCAGCGCTGGCCGAGGTCATCGTCGACGCGCTTCGGCTCGGGCTCGACCACGGCAGCGAGGAGGTTCTTGCCCGCTACCAGTCCTGGCGGCGGCTCGATACGGCCAGCATGGTCATGGTGACCGATGGCATGAACCGGCTTTTCTCCAACGACATAGCCCCGGTCCGCGCCTTGCGCGATTTCGGCCTCGGCCTCGTCGATCGCGCCGAACCGGTCAAGACCGCCATGATTCGCGCCGCGTCCGGCCTGGCGCAGAGCGGACCAAAACTCCTTAGTGGCCTGCCGATCTAGCCTGGCGGGCGGCGCGTCAGCGCTTGGACTTCCTCGGGTTCGATATTGCGCGCTTCTTCGAGCCCAAGCAGCGGCACGCCCTTGACTATGGGAAAGGCCAGCCGCGCCGCGACCGAGATCAATTCCTTGCGGTCCGCCGAAAGCGTCAGCCGGGTCTTGGTCAGCGGGCAGACCAGCATTTCCAGCACCTGCCGATCAACAATATGGCGCGGGTCGGGCTTTTCCGGGTCCGCCATCAGTTGAGCGGCACCGCGCCCTTGCCGCCGCGCGCCATCTCGTATTCGGTCATGGCGATCAGGGTTTCGGCGCGGTCGAACAGCGTCTGCGCTTCAAGCAGAACCTGCTTTTCGGCCGGGCCATAGGGCGAGACCATGGCGCAGAAATTGACGAGGTCCGCCGTGCCCGTGCGCTCGATCTCTTCCCAATTGAGCTCGATGCTGGCGAATTCGGCATAGTCGCGCATCATCTTGAGAAAGCGCATGCGATCCACCGCCTCCTCGCCCTCGTTGTGCGTGAAGTCCGCGCCAAAGCCCTCGGCGGAAATCCGCGCCTTGCGAAATGGCGCGCCGTCCTTGATCTCCTCGAGAATGCGAAAGCGCGTCACGCCCTCGAGGATGATGAAATAGCGTCCGTCACCGCTTTCCTCGAAATGCGTCAGCCGGCCAAGGCAGCCGATCTCGTGAAGCGGCACCTGGCCTTGCGGACTTTCTTCGCTCGTATCTTCAGGCTGGATCAGCCCGATCAGGCGGTCCGTCGCAAGGGCACGATCGACCATTTCGAGATATCGTGGCTCAAAGATATTGAGCGGCCGGTGCGAGAACGGCAGCAACAGCGCCCCGGTCAGGGGAAAGATCGGAACCACGTCCGGCACATCTGTCGGGCTGGTGGGGCGCTGCGGCATGGTGCGATCCCTCAGGAAAAGAGAGCAGCGGAAAGCAGGCGCCGCCCCTTAAGCGTCGCCGGGTCTTTTGGCCCCCAGGCCTCGAAAAATTCGAGCAGCTTCTTGCGCGCCCCGTCCTCGTTCCAGGTCCGGTCGCGCTTGAAAATGGCAACCAGCGCTTCTGCCGCTTCAACACGCTTGCCTTCCGCGTTGAGCACCACGGCAAGATCGAATCGGGCCTGATGGTTGTTCGGGTCGGCTGCAACGGCAGCTTCGAGCGTTGCCGATTCGGAAAGATGGGCGGCTTCGTCGTGAAGACGGATGGCATTGAAAAGCGCAAGATAAGCATCGTCCTTGCGCTTTTCCTCGGGCACCATGGCGAGGGTGACGCGCGCCTGTTCGGATTCGCCGGCGTCGAAATAGACCTTGGCAAGGCCGACGAGGGCAACCTCATTGTCCGGCGCATGCTGGAGGACCATGCCAAAAATCTGTGCCGCCTGGCTGAGATCGCCGGCAGCCACAGCCTCCTCGGCAACCTTGAGGGCTTCGGCGATCTGGGCTTCCAGCGAATCGGCAGCCGGGGCAGCTGGCGGCGCTGCCGCGATCACGCGTTCGGCAAAGCGGCGCACTTCGCCTTCCGGCATGGCGCCCATGAAACCATCGACAGGACGGCCGCCGGCAAAGGCGAACACAGCCGGAATCGACTGGACGCCGAGTTGGCCGGCGACACCGGGATGGTCATCGATATTGATTTTGACGAGCTTGATGGCGCCGTTCTTTTCGCGGATCACTTTTTCAAGCGCCGGGGTGAGTTGACGGCAGGGACCGCACCAGGGGGCCCAGAAATCGACGAGCACCGGGGTATCGCGCGAGGCTTCGAGCACATCGGCGCGGAAACCTGCATCGGACGACTCGCGGATGAGATCGGCAGCCGGGGCGGAAGCAGCAGCGCCGTTGGCGCCAGGAGAAGAAATCGACATGAGAAGCTCTCGCGAATGGGCATTGGTGAGCAGTCGCGGGCCTTTTTGCGCCCGCGCCACCCCGCTTGCAAGTCCTACTTCCCACAGGCTTTCAACAAGTTGACATGAAAGCGAAGAAGAAGGGTTGCAATCGGTCTGATCATTAGGCATATAGGCCGCCGTCGACGCGCTGCAAGGCGCCGGCGACACGGAGCGCGGGTGTAGCTCAGGGGTAGAGCATAACCTTGCCAAGGTTAGGGTCGTGGGTTCGAATCCCATCGCCCGCTCCAATTCTCAGGTCTGCGGATTTGAGAAACAAAGGGTCCTTCGAGGCCCTTTTTGTTTTCCGGATCTAGAATGCCGCAGCGCGGGCCCAATGGGTTTCGAGGGCGGCGCAGAATTCATCATGCATGTCGAAATTGGCGCAGTGCCCGCCGCGCGGGAGGACGACATGGGTGAAATTTGCGCGCGGCATGAATTGCACCAGCTGCTTGTTCAACGCCAGATTGACCGCATGATCCTTGCCGCCTTGCAGGACGAGGAGCGGCGCCCGAAAGGCGAGCGCAATGGCAGTGAAGTCGTAGCGCCGCACATGGGCGGCAATAGCGGCTCCAGCGCCGGCATCGAACTGCTTTATCGCTTCGACAATGGCACGCTGGCCCCGTGGATTGATTGTGGTGGTCCGCGCCACCAACGGAGCCGTTCGTGCCGCGCCGGGCAAAAAGACCATCTTCACGAGCGAAACGACGGGCGATGGCAGGTCGAGCGCAAAGCAGGTGCCGAAGATTGCTAGGGTCTTGATTCGCGCCTTGGCCGGGGTACCCAGAAGCGAGAGGGCCAGGATACCGCCAAGGGAATTGCCGACCCAGTGGACCGATTCGACACCGGCATGGTCGAGCAGCGCCAGCATGTCCGCGGCAAGGGTCGGAATGGAATAGTCCTCGATCCGGATCGGCTGGCGCGGTGCGCCCGTCTCTCCATGCCCGCGCAAGTCGGGCACCAGTACGCGGTAACCCTGTGCGGCAAAGCGCTTGGCTTCTGCGTCGAACTGGATGCCCGAGGATGCAAGGCCATGAACAAGAATTACCGCGCCGCGCTCAGGCGAACGGGCAGGATAAAGCCGATAGAAGATGGAAGTCCCATGGCCCGCTGGAGCATGTTGTCGTTCAATTTCTCGTCCCATCTGCCCCTGCCGCGGTTTCCGCCGACCTCTTTCCAGAACAGCCGACATGGTCGGCGCGATCAATGAACCTGCACGGTACCGAGCTTGAAGAAAACCGTCAGCAGCGGGCCGAGAACGTCCGGATCATAGTTGTGGCTCTGGTCGGCGAGTGTCAGCCGCTCGGCGTTGTGAAGGCCCTTGGCAACCCAATCGGCTCCGGCAGACATGAAGGGTAGGCTGGCATCCCCATCGAGCACCAGCACCGGCATTATGGCGTTCTGCCAGCGCTCGGGCGGTGTTGCCCCAGCGCGGGCATCGGCCAAGAGGCGATAATCGTGCTCGATGGTGAGCCCGATCGCGGCATAGGCGGCCCAAGCAGGGCTTGCCTTGAAGGCTGTGAGCGCCATGGTCGAAAGCCCGACGCCGGACAGGAAATCGGCCAGCATATCGTCGGCCCGTCCTTCGGCTGCGAGCATGGCCATCTGCCCGTGTTGGATACGAAAACTTTCGCTCGACTGGGCCGGGTCGATAGGCGGCTCGTAAAGCGCAACGGCCTGGATGCTGCGCGGCATGACGGAGGCCGCCTCAAGCGCCAGGATGGCGCCCGAAGACATGCCGAAGAGATAGGCCTGGCTACCATGGGCATCCATGAGCGCTGCAATATCTTCCACTTCCCGCGCCACGCTATAGGGCCAGGTATCGCCTGATGCGCCGCGCCCGCGGCGATCATAGGTGATGACGGAATAATGCGCGGAAAGATGCGCAACGAGGCGCGGCGTGACCGTATCGACCGCCCGATATTGCGTCGCCCCGGATATCAGAATGACAAGCGGGCCGGACCCGACGATCTCATAGCCGATCGCCGTGCCGTCGCTCGAAATCACCTGGGCCATGAAAAAATCCTCCGCTTTCCGCGCACAAAGCACGGCAAGCGGAGGATCACAATCGCATTGTCCAAATCAGCGGATCGCAAGGCCTTCGGCGTTGAACACCTGCGCCTTGGCGGGGTCGACATAGGCCGCAACGGTTGAACCGATGTCGACCTGGCGCTGGCCCTCCAGCACGACAGTCAAGGGCTGGCCGTCGGTTGTCGTGGCATAGACCACGGTCTGGCCACCGAGATTTTCAACCAAGTCCACCCGCAGATCGGCAAACTTGGCGCCCGTGCCTTCGACGAGCGTAATATGCTCTGGGCGGATCCCGAGCGTTGCGGCGCCCGTAGCCGAGCGCCCCAACGGCAGCGCGGCATTGGCGGTCCTCACGGTGTCGCCTTCGCCGGTGGCGGTCAGAAAATTCATCTTGGGCGAGCCGATGAAACCGGCGACAAAGAGATTGCGCGGATTGTTGTAAAGGTCGAGCGGCGCGCCGGCCTGCTCGATGACGCCGGCGCGCAGCACCACGATCTTGTCGGCCATGGTCATGGCCTCCACCTGGTCGTGGGTCACGTAGATCATGGTGTTCCCAAGATCGTTGTGCAGCTTTGCAATTTCCACGCGCATGGCGACGCGCAATTCGGCGTCGAGGTTGGACAGCGGCTCATCGAACAAGAAAATCTTTGGTTCGCGCACGATGGCGCGGCCGATGGCGACGCGCTGGCGCTGGCCGCCCGAGAGCTGCTTGGGTTTGCGCTTCAGCAGCGGCTCGATTTTCAGGATTTCGGCGGCGCGCTGCACACGCTTTTCGATCTCGGCCTTGGGCATTTTTGCCGTTTCAAGGCCGAAGGCGAGGTTTTGGTAAACCGACATATGCGGGTAAAGCGCATAGGACTGGAACACCATGGCAATGCCGCGCTTGGCCGCCGGTACTTCGTTCATGCGCTGCCCGTCGATCAAGAGGTCACCCCCGGTGATCGGCTCTAGCCCGGCAATCATGCGCAGCAGGGTGGATTTGCCGCAGCCCGAGGGGCCGACAAACACGGTGAAATCGCCCGGCTCGATGGTCAGGTCGACGCCGTGGATCACCTGGACGTCGCCATAGGCTTTCTTCAGTTGACGCAGTTGGATGCTGGTCGCCATGGGTCTGTCTCCTGAAATTACCGGAACTCGGCCGGGACCCAGCTCTGGTAGAGCGGGTGATCGGGGCCCAGGGGCAGAACGACCTCCTGGTGAGTCGAGGAAGAGTGATAAAACGCCGTCACCAGTTCGAGCGACCGGCGCGAATCCGCCGAGGTTACCGGCAGCTCGCGCTTGCCTTCGATGGCTTCGTGAAAACGTGCCATCTGGGTCTGGAAGCGGCTTGGTACGTGCTGCCAATTGGCCAGCAGCGCCTCGATCCTGGCCTTGACCTCGTCATTGCGCGGCAGGATTTTCCACAGCGCATGGCCCGGATTATAGGGCGCGTGATCGCTTTCGATGGTCACGTGCTCGAACTGCAGGCGGATACGGGTGATTTCATCGACCGAACCCAGCGTTGCGGTAAAACTCGCCAAAGCGCCGCTCTTCATTTCGAGCGAAGCAGAGATCGTATCCTCCACCTCGATCGGATTGACGCGGGTAGCCACTCGTCCAAAGACGCGGGCAATGTCACCCATGAGATAGGTGAAGATGTCATGGGGGTGGATGGCGTGGCCCATCAGCACGCCGCCAAGCTCGGTCTTCCACTTGCCGCGCCAGGGCACGGCATAATAGGGGGCCTCGCGGCGCCACATGGTTTCGACCGTGCCGGCAAAGGGCTTTCCGGCAATGCCGGAATCGATGACCGCCTTGGCCTGCTCGATGCCATCGCCGAAACGATACTGGAACACCGGCATCAATTTGCCCTTGGCGGTCTTTTCCGCTTCCATCACCGCGTCGACCTGTTGGAGCGAGCCGACCAGCGGCTTTTCGCAGACGACGTGCTTGCCGGCCTCGAGCGCCTTCATGACCATGGAATAGTGTACGCCCGGCGGGGTGCAGACATCGATGATGTCGATGTCGTCCATGGTGAGGAGATCGTCGAAATTGGTGATGCGGCGTTCGATGCCGAATTCATCCCCGATCTTGGCCATGCGCTCGGGGTCGAGATCGCAGAGCGCCAGAACCTTGAACTTGTCGGCATTGGGCACATAGCCTTCGACGATATGGGAGCGGCCGATGCCGCAACCGACGACGGCGACGTTGAGAATCGAGCTCATTTCACCCACTCCGTGCCGGTTTCGGCCATGGCCTGCGCCGTCAGGGCCATCTTCATGGCATTATAGCACCGCTCTTGCGGCATGGCCGTCTCGGTGCGGTTGCGCACGTCATCGAGGAAGAGGCGGCCGAAAGGCAGCTCGACTTGGCTACAATCGATGTGTTGGACGCCCTTCTTGTCGACGAGGAACAGGTGGTCCGTTCCCGGCTTGCCGGCGATATCGACATACTTGCGCAGCTCGATATAGCCCTCGGTGCCCAAAATCGTCAGGCGGCCATCGCCCCAGGTAGGCAGGCCTTCGGGCGTAAACCAGTCGACGCGGATATAGCCGGTCGTGCGCTCGGTGCGGACATGGGCATCGCCCACATCCTGCAGGCCCGGCCGGTGCGGATTGTTGCGGTTATAGACGCTTGAGGAAATGACCTCGCCATCCATAGCGTTCGAGAAAAATAAAAACTGCTCGAACTGGTGGCTGGCGATATCGCACAGAATGCCGCCATAGCGGTTGCGGGTGAAGAACCAATCCGGACGATTGTTGAGGCGCAGCGAATGCGGCCCCAGGCCAACGGTGTTGATCACCTCCCCGATCGCGCCCTTGGCGATGAGGTTGCCGGCTTCGACGGTGGCGGGCACTTCAAAATGCTCGGAATAGAGCACGGAGAAGATGCGGCCCGTTTCCTTCTGCACGCGCTTGATCTCGTCGAGCTGGGAAAGCGTCGTCATGCCCGGCTTATCGGTAAGCACGTCCTTGCCGTGGCGCATGGCGGCCAGGCAAATGTCGGCGCGATCGCCGGGAATGGCGGCGGTGACGACGATCTGTATCGAGGCGTCTTCGAGAATCGCCTTGGGATCGGAGACCCGCTTGGCTTCCGGATATTTCGCACCAAACGCGGCGGCCAGGTCGTCTTCAACGGCGTGGAAGGCGACGAAGTCAGCGCCGGCGCGCTTGAGGCAGTCGACCTGCCCATAGATATGCGCGTGGTTGATGCCGATGGCGGCAAATTTCAAGTCAGACATAATTTTAACGCTTCATACCCGTGGTCGCGATGCCCTCGATGAGCAGGCGCTGGAAGATGAGGAAAAAGAGGAAGATCGGCACGAGGGACAGCACGCTCATGGCAAAGAGCCCGCCATAATCCGACATGCCGGTCGAGTCCGTGAAGGTGCGAAGCCCCAGCATCACCGTATAGTCGCGCATCTGGTTGAGGTAGATCAGGGGCCCGAAGAAATCGTCCCAGGTCCAGATGAAGGTGAAGATGGCAGCCGTCGCCAGAACCGGGGTCGAAAGCGGCAGCATGATCTTCCAATAGATGCGCCAGGGTCCGGCGCCGTCCATCATCGCCGCCTCATCGAGTTCGCGCGGAATGCCGCGGAAGAACTGAACCATGAGGAAGATGAAAAAGGCGTCGGCCGCGAGGAATTTCGGCACGATCAGGGGCAGGAAGGTGTCGACCCAGCCGAGCTGGCGGAACAGCACATATTGGGGGATCAGCGTCACCTGGTAGGGCAGCATCAGCGTCATCAGCATCAGCGCGAACCAGATCTTGCGGCCGCGGAATTCGAGGCGCGCAAAGGCAAAAGCGGCGAGCGAACAGGCGAACACATTGCCGATCACCGACGAAATCGAGACGATGAAGCTATTGGTGAAGAACACCGAGAAGCTCGTCCGCAGCCCGTTCCAGCCACGAAAATAGCTGTCGATGCTCCAGGACGAGGGAATGATGCTGGCCGAGGTGAAAATCTCGTTCTCCGGCCTGAAGGAGGCCGCAAGCATCCAGAGGAGCGGATAAAGCATCAGGATCGAGGCCCCGATCAGGAGCGCATGGCTCAGGATCGTCAGCGCCCGCTTGCGCCAGGCCGGCGCTTCTGCGCCGACGACAGTCAGTTTCATGGGGGCATCAGTCATCGTAGTGCACCCAATATTTCGAGGTGAGGAAGGAGAAGGCGGTAAAGGCGGCAACGATCGCCAGGAGCACCCAGGCCAGCGCCGAGGCATAGCCCATGCGGAAGAAGCCGAAGGCCTCCTGGTAGAGATAAAGCGTATAAAAGAGCGTTGAGTTGATCGGATTGCCCGTGCCGCCCGAAATAATGAAGGCGGGGGTAAAACTCTTGAAGGCTTCGATGGTCTGAATGATGGCGTTGAAGAACACGACCGGCGTCAGGAGCGGCAGCGTGATCTTCCAGAACTGGCGCCACTTGCTGGCGCCATCGAGCGAGGCTGCCTCATACATGTCCTGTGGAATCTGCCTGAGACCAGCAAGGAAGATGATCATGGGCGAGCCGAACTGCCAGATGGCCAGAATGATCAGCGTCCAGAGCGAATAATTGGGGTTGGAAATCCAGCTCGGCCCGACAATGCCGAAGACCGAAAGGAATTTGTTGACGAGGCCGTCGCCGGCAAAGATCTGCCGCCACAGGATGGCGATGGCGACTGACGCGCCGAGCAGGCTCGGTAGATAAAACAGCGCGCGATAAAGCGGCAGGCCCTTCATGCCGCGATTGAGCAGCAGCGCTACGCCAAGCGCGAAGGCGAGCTTGAGCGGCACCGAGAAGATCACGAAGAAGAACGTCACGCGCATCGAGGCGGCGAATTTCGGATCGTTCGTGAACATCCGGACATAGTTGCCGGCCCCCACCCAGTCGGGCGAGGTCAGGAGGTCGAATTTGGTGAAGCTGAGATAGAGCGAGGAAATCATCGGCCCGAGCGTCAGGCCGAAGAAGCCGATGAACCAGGGCAGCAGGAACAGGTAGCCAGGAGCATCCTGCTGCCAGATGCGCGCCCATACCGAGGTTTTTGGAACCTCGGAGGTGGCGCTGGTGGAAGCAACGTGTTGAACGGTCATGCTTTAGCTTGCTCTCCCCAGGCTCTCGATCACCTGGTCGTAGAAGGCAGGGCCGGCATCGGCGGGCGATTGCGCGCCGAAAGCGACTTCCTGGCTCTTGGTCTTGAGGGCGACTTCGACTTCGCCGGCAGAAGCCGGCGGGGTCGGGGGCACGTCACCGGCGATTTCGCCGAGATCGGCGATATACTTGACGACCATCTGGCTGCGCTCGTCGAGCGTGGGCGCAACGGCATCGCGCATCGCCGAGGACGCCGGCACGCCGCGTTCGACGCCAAGGATAGCCGCGGCTTCCGGCGAATTGACGAAGAAGTTGATGAATTCGACGGCCTTTTCCGGCGCAGCACTCGTCGATGAGAGGGCGAAATACTGCGAGGAATTGCGGTAGTGACCGCCCTTGGAGTCAGGTGCGGTTGCCGGGAAGATGCCGATGCCAAGCGGATCGGGCACCAGCGTCTGATAGGCGACCAGCTGGTTGGACGTGGTGAAATTCATCGCCGACTTGCCACGCACCAGCGGCGCGGTTTCAAGCTGTCCGGTATCGATGGCCTGTTCGTCGGGCGAGATGATTGCCTTGGCGTCGCGCAGCTCGGCCCAAAGCTCGAACCATTCGGTCACGTCTTCCGGCGCAAAGGCCGGCTGGCCGTCGGCATAGAGCGCTTTGCCCTTCTGGCGCAGCCAGTTCTCGAACAGGAGCTCGATGCCGCTGCCATCGGGCGCCATGGCGGTCGCGCCATTGGTCTTTTGTGAGACTTTCGGGCCCTGGGTCAGCAGATCGTCATAGGTCCAGCGCATCGGATCGATGTCGATCCCGGCGTCATCCAGCACCTTGGTGTTGATGACGGTCGCGCCGGCAGCAACGCCGAGGCTGACGCCGATCAGCTTGCCATCGATGGTGCCGTTGCGCAGCTGGTCTTCGTCAAAGGAAGAGACGTCGAGGCCATTGCCAACAAACGAGTCGAGTGAGGCCAGCGAGCCGCGGCGGGCATATTCGCCGATATAGCGATAGTCCATCTGAATGATGTCGGGCTGGTTGCCGCCGGCGGTCTGCGTTGCAACCTTGGGCCAATAGTCGGCCCAGCCGAGAAATTCGCCGTCGATGGAAACGTCGGAATGATCCTTGGTGAAAAGGTCGACAACGCCATAGGTGCGGTCGGCGCGGGCTTGGCCGCCCCAGAAAATCAATCGCAGATTGGCAGACTGCGCCCAGCTTGGCAGCGTGCCGAGGGCGCCGGCGGCGAGCGCCGCGGTACCGGACAACAGGAACTGGCGGCGGGAGAGAGTAAACGACATCTATTCACCAATAAAATAAGCCACGCGCCCGAGATTGGGCGCGTGGCACGAGGCTTTAGGAGGCCCGCTCGAGAATGGCCGTCGCTTCGGAGACGAAGTAGGGACCGGCATCTTCCGGCGTGCGGGCACCGAAGGAGACTTCCTGGCCGATGACACGGAGCAGGGAGAGGTCGATTTCACCGGCAGCGGCCGGCGGGGGCGGTGGCAGCGGCCCGAGAAGGTCGCCCAGGTTCGCCACGAAATTGAGGGCGATCTGGTTGGCTTCGTCGAGCGTCGGGGCGACGACATCGCGGGTCTGAGGCAGGCACGGAATGCCACGCTCGACACCGAGAATCTTTGCCGCTTCCGGATCGGAGATGAAGAAGGTGAGGAACTGCGCCGCCGCTTCCTTGTTGGCCGAGGTTTCGGCAACGGAGAAGAACATCGAGGGCTTGCGGTAGTGGCCGCCACCAACACCGGCTGCAAGACGCGGATAGCCGACCATGTCGAGCTTGTCGGGCACGAGGGCCTGGAAGCCGACGAGCTGGTTCGAGTTCGACGGCATCAGCGCCGCCTTGCCTGAAACCAGCATGGTGGTTTCGAGCGGGCCGGTGTCGAGCGCCTGGCTGTCCGGGGAAACGATGACGCCGGCGTCGCGGAACGTCTTCCACATATTGAACCACTCGACCATCTCGTCGGCACCGAAACCGAGCTTGCCGTCGGCGGTGTAAAGAGCGAGACCTTTCTGGCGCAGCCAGTTATCGAGCATGGGTTCGGAATAGGACCCATCGGCCATCATCTTCATGCCGTTGCGGATATTGGCCTTGGCGAAGGCCTCACCCTTGGTCATCAGATCGTCATAGGTCCAGTCGTTGGTCGGCGCCTCGACGCCGGCTTCCTCGAAAGCGACGGTATTGACCAGGGTCGCCACCGAATTGGCGCCGAGCGAAATGCCATAAAGCTTGCCGTCGACCTTGCCGCCTTCGAGCTGGTCTTCGTCGAAACCGTCGAGCTTGAGGGCGCCACCGACGAATTCGTCGAGCGGAGCGATGGCGTTACGCTTGGCGTATTCGACGATATAGCGATAGTCCATCTGGATGATATCGGGCGCATTGCCGCCGGCGGTCTGCGTCGCGAGCTTGGGCCAGTAGTCGTTCCAGGCGAGGAATTCGCCCTCGATCTTGTTGCCCGTCGCAGCGTCGAAGAGATCGGTCACGCCATAGGTGCGATCGGCGCGGCTCTGGCCGCCCCAGAAGATCAGGCGCATGGTGGCGCCTTGAGCGAAGGCTGGGGTGAGCCCGGCTGCACCAGCAGCCATGAGGGCCGAGGTTCCCATCAGGAACTGACGGCGTCCTAAACGAAATGTCATGTCTTTCCTCCCTTTGAACAGTTGCATCTCCGGCATGCCGGAGTGAATTGGAACAGCGACCTCCCCGTCGCTAAATCACCAACCGGTTACTACAGTGAGCAGATTAGAGGCTTTGTCAACTGCTTGAGACAAAGGCTCCGCTCGGTACATATCCGCGTAAATAACCAGACAGTTACCCCTAGCATAACCACGTTCAGAGCGGCAACTAGGCTTGTATGGAAGATTTTCGAGCGGCGATCGGCTTGGGTCTGACGCAATGTCTTGTCTGCTCGCTGTCCTCCCCGTTTCCGGCGCATCAACGCGCTGGATCGGTTTTCATTGTTGAGCCCGAGAGTGGCGTAAAAAGCTCTCTTGGAAAACTACGAAATTGCCCGGCATATTATAGAAGAAATCTATAGCCCGATTGGAGCGTCCATGGACAAGATGCTGACCCAGTTCCTCGCCGTTGCCGATGCGGGCTCGCTGAGCGCTGCGGCGACCAAGCTCCTCATCACGCAGCCGACGCTGACCTTTAATATGCGCAAGCTTGAAGAAAGCATCGGCGCTCCGCTCTTCGAACGGTCTTCCCGCGGCGTCCGGCTCACCCGCTACGGCGAAACGCTTTATGAAAACGCGCGCCTGATGAACCGGCTCTACGACAACACCCTTACCGCCATCGCCGACCAGCAGCGCGGCACCGAGCGGGGTCTCACTGTCGGCTCGGGCTATTCGTGGTGGACGATGTTCCTCAAGGATCTCGTCACCGCCTATCAGCGTGAATTTCCCAAGGCGCCGGTCCAGGTTAGCCTCGGCAATCAGCTCCGCCTCCTCGACCAGATGCTGTCGGGCGATATATCAATTTTTCTTGCGCACGAAATCGATGGGCTGAGCCCCGGCATCGGCACCGACTTCATTCCGCTTAGCCGCGTCTATAATGCGCATTTCGTTCGGGCGGGCCATCCGCTCCTCGGGAAGCCGCGCAGCCGTGCGGAAATCGAGGATTTTCCGCAGATCATCAGCTCGCTCGCCGAAAGCCGCCACGAGCGGTTTTTCGATATTTCGCGGCGCCGCATTCGCGTCGAAACCGTCTTCGACCGCACCCATTTCGCCTTTCGCTCCAATTCCCTCGCCGCCTGCGTCGATTATGCGCTCGCAACCGACGCCGTTCTCACCCACACCCACGTGATGCGCGACGATTTTATGCAGCGGGGCCTGGTGGAGGTCGACCAGGCCGACACGCCACGTGGCTTTCTCGCCGGTATCTACGTGCTCAGGGAGCGACGGGGCGAGGAGCGGATCGAGGATCTCCTCGCGCGCATTAGCGCCGCCGCTATTGCCGTGCTGCCGCCGCTCTAATCTCTCGCAAGGCGTCAACTGACATGTTAGCGTTACCCCATGCAGCAAGCCGTTCAGTATTCGACCCAGCCCAAGGCCCAGACCCCCGATCGCCTCGCGGCTGGTGAACGTGTCGCCGCCCGCCTCAAGGGCGTGGTCAAAGGCGCCATCCATACCGATCCACTGATGACCTACGCCTGGAGCGGCGATGCCAGTTCCTATCGGCTGATCCCGGCCGTCGTGGTCTTCGTCAATTCCGAGGATGATGTCCGCGCCGTTTTCAGGGCCGCGCGCGCGGAGGGTCTGCCCGTCACCTTCCGCGCTGCCGGCACCTCGCTCTCGGGCCAGGCCGTCACCGATGGCGTCCTCGCTGTCTTGGGCGATGGCTGGCGCAAGCTTGACATCCATCCCGGCGCCGAAAAGATCACCCTCGGCCCCGCCATCATCGTCGCCGAAGCCAACAGGGCCCTTAAACCCTACGACAAGAAGATCGGTCCCGATCCGGCCTCGCAGGCCACCTGCAAGATCGGTGGCGTCGTCAATAACAACTCCTCGGGCATGTGCTGCGGTGTGGCGCAAAACACCTATCACACCATGGCCCGCCTCCGGATCGTCCTCACCGACGGCACCATGCTCGATTCAGGCGATGCCGCCAGCCGCGACGCCTTTCGCGTTTCGCACGCTAGCATGCTGCGCGCCCTCGATGACCTTCACCACGAGATCATGGCCGATAGCGAACTGGTCGCGCTGATCCGTCATAAATACCGGATCAAGAACACCGTCGGCTATTCGCTCAATGCCCTCGTCGATTATCACGACCCGCTCGATATCCTCATCCACCTCATGGTCGGGTCCGAAGGCACGCTGGGCTTCGTCTCGGAAGTCACCTACAACACCGTCCCCGAACATCCCTTCAAGGCCACTGGCCTTATCCCCTTCCCCGATCCGCAATCGGCTGGCCGCGCCATCATCGAAATGGCCAATGGCGGCGTCCAGGTCACGACCGGGGTCACCGCCGCCGAATATATCGAGCGCCGCGCTCTGACGACGGTCGAGCACCTGCCCCCGATGCAGCCGCTTCTCCCTTGGCTCGGCACGGATTCTCCCGCCGTCCTCATCGACGTCACCGCCCCTGACGCGGAAACGCTCGCCATCGAGGTCGCAAAGACGCAAGAGCTGCTGGCCCGCCACGGCGCCACCCATATCGATCTCTCGACCGACGAACATCGCAGCCACGCCCTCTGGGATATTCGAAAGGGCTTTTTCACTTCGGCCGGTGCCGCCCGCCCCAAGGGCTCGATCATGCTGACCGAAGACGTCGCCGCCCCCATCGAGCGCCTTGCTGAATTCGTCGTCGATCTGCGCACCATGCTTGACGATCACGGCTATACCGACGCCGTCATTTTCGGTCACGCGCTCGCCGGCAATCTTCACTTCCAGATGGGCGACGATTTTTCCAAGCCTGGCGCTGCCGAAAAATTCGACATCTTCAACCAGGCCCTCAGCACCCTCGTCTCCGGGCGCTATGGCGGCTCGCTCAAGGCCGAGCACGGCACCGGCCGCGCCATCGCGCCCTTCGTCGAGGCCGAGTGGGGGTCTGCAGCCTATGCGATCATGCATCGCATCAAGGCCCTGTTCGATCCCGAGCGCCTCCTCAATCCCGGCGTGCTTCTCAACGACGACCCAAAGATCCACGTCAAGAACCTCAAACTCATGCCGCTGGCGGACGAGGTCGTCGATCTCTGCATCGAATGCGGGTTTTGCGAACCTGCCTGCCCCAGCCACCATATGACGCTGACCCCGCGCCAGCGCATCGCCGTCACCCGCGAACGCGCCCGCCTCCGCGCCTCTGGCGAAGACGCGGCGCGCCTCGAAAAACTCGACGCCGATTTCCAATATGCCGGCATGGACACCTGCGCCGCCTGTAATCTCTGCTCGCTCCGCTGCCCCGTCGGCATCGAAACCGGCACGATGATTCTCGGCGAGCGCGCCCGCCGCCGTGGCGCAACGGCCCAATCCGTCGCCCGCTTTGCCGCAGATCATCGCGGCACGGTTGAAAGGTTCATGCGCGGAGGCGTGGCAATTGCCGATGCCGCCCGCACCATCATTCCCGCGCCTGCAATCGAAGCGGTCACCGAAACCGCACGCCGCCTGACCAACAAACATGTGCCTCGCGTTTCCCGCGCCCTCCACCACGGCCCCGGCGCCCCAAAGCCGACGGAAACCCGCCAGCATCCAAAGAAAACCGGCTTTCCCGTGCCGATTACCCAGACCGGCCGGCCTTCGGTCGTGTATTTCCCTGCCTGCCCCAGCCGCATGTTCGGCGCGCCCAAAACCGAGCACGATCTCCTCGACACGCCCGCCGCCATGGTCGCCCTACTCGAGCGCGCCGGCTTCGACGTCATCGTGCCCGAGCACCTGACCGGCCAATGCTGCGGACAGCCGTTCCAGTCCAAGGGTTTTCCCGAGCAAGCCGCCGAAGTCGGCAAGGCCCTCAAATCCGAACTGTCCTCCCTCTCCGACGCCGGTCGCCTCAAAATCGTGACCGACGCCTCGACCTGCGCAAAACACCTGCGCGAGTTCCCCGGCGATGCTGCCGTGTCCGACTCCCCGCAATTCCTCCTCGCCGAAATCCTGCCGCGCCTCACCATCACTCAAAAACTCGACAGCGTCGCGGTCCACCACAACTGCTCCGCCCAGCGCCTCGCCGAGCAGCCCGCCACTGAAACCCTAGCCGGTGCCTGCGCCGACGAGATCGCCGTCCTCTCCTCGATCAATTGCTGCGGCTACTCGGGCGACAAGGGCCTCTTCATCCCCGAACTCAATGCCCACGCGACCCGCCGCATCCACAATGACATCCCGGCCAACTGCAGCCTCGGCATCTCTACCGTCTCCACCTGCGCCTCCGGCCTCACCGAACATGCCGGCGTGCCGTTCGTGAGCCTCGCAAGCCTTTTGGAATGGGCTAGCCGGCCCTAAGGCGAAACGGTCTGCCGATCACCCCCTCCCAACCTCCCCCATCAAGGGGGGGTGCCGCATCGCGTTTGTGGCACAAATTTCACCCAATCACCGGCAGATACCTCCCCCTAGATGGGGGAGGCTAGGAGGGGGTGTGTTCCGTTACGCACCAAATCCCGAACACCCCGCTTATAAAACTTTCATAAGATATATCTTGAAACCCCGCCGCCTCGCGCCAATCTCACTTTCACAGGCTTTGAAAACATATCGGAGACACATCATGTCCAACTGGCGTAATGGTGAACCCAACTGGCGGCGCTTCGAGCAGATGGCCCGCCGCGGCTGGGGCAAATTCCAGCAAAATCTCGGCGATGAAGACCTCGGCCAATGGGGCGGCAATTTCCGCGTCGGCCGCATGCTCGCCTCGGGCGACGTTCGTCTTGTCGCGCTCTATCTGATCGAGCAGCAACCGCGGCACGGCTATGACCTGATCAAGGCCATCGAAGAGCGCTCGAACGGCGTTTATTCCCCGAGCCCCGGCATCGTCTATCCGGCCCTGACCTATCTCGAGGAAGCCGGCTATGTGACGTCCTCCGCCGAGGGCAATAAGAAGCTCTATACGATCACCGACGAAGGCCGCACGCATCTCGGTGAAAACCGCGAAGCCGTCGCCTCGACCCTCGATTTCCTTGCGCGCACTGGCGAGCAGTTCAACCGATTTCGCGAGTTCGTTCGTGCCGATTGGCCCTTTGGCGGGCGCCCCGGCGAAGGCCACGAGCCACCGCATGCACGTCATCACCATGAGGATCGTCCGCTCCGCGATGCGGTTCCCGAACTCGACGAGGCCCGCAAGGCCCTCAAGGGCGCCATCAAGAAAGCCCGCCACGGCTCCGAAGACCAGCAGCGCCGCGCCGCCGAAATCTTGCGCCGCGCCGCAGCCGAGGTCGAAGGCCTGGGTGAGGACGACGTGGATCTCTAGGCTCTGACGCCGAACCGTCAGTAGTCCTCCGACCTTGCGTGCACCGTCATTGCCCGGCTCGTCCGGGCAATCCATCTCGCCTCCGCATGGACCACCCGGACAAACCGGGTGGTGATGGCGTTAAAATTCTATCCGACTATCGCGACCAAAGTGCTCGGGTAGCCATAGGTCGGTACTACGCTCCCGGCTTCGCCCGCAGATAATCGAGCACCATCTGCACCGCATGCGCTTCGCGCTCCTGCACCATCCCGACGCTCGAGAGGTCCCGCTCGAAGATCACCGACAGCGTCGCCGTGTTCGACACGTAGAAAAATCCCAGCGCCGCAACGGAAATATAGAGCTGCACCGGATCGACATCGCGTCGGAACAGCCCTTCCTGGTTTCCCCGCTCGATGATCGCCGCAATCTGTCCCACGAGCGGAGAATGCAGCGCCTTGATATCGGGCAGCGTCTTCAAAAAACGCGCATTCTCGATGTTTTCCGTGCCCAGCAGGCGCGGAAACCAGGGATTGGCCAGAAAATGCCGGAAGGTGAAGCGCACCAGCCGGTCCATGGCCTGGATCGGATCATATTGATCAAGGCTCAGCGCCCGCTCGCCCCGGCGAATTTCCTGGTAGGCGTCGAGCAACACGGCCCGGTAGAGATCTTCCTTGTTGCCAAAATAGTGGTAAAGCAGCCGCTTGTTGGCGCCGGCGCGTTCCGCGATCGCATCGACCCGCGCCCCTTCAAAACCCCGATCGGCAAACTCGACGCGCGCTGCCGCAAGGATCGACGCCTTGGTCTTGGCCGAGTTGCGCGTCCGCTTGCGTACGATCTCGGGCTCGGCGTCCGGTTCGGCAATCTTGATCTCTGACACGCGGCAGCCTCATTGCACCCGAGAAGGGATTATCGGCAGGCCGATAGCAGCTTGCGCCCCCGCCGGTAAAGCGCAGGCGTAGCCTTGTGGCGCCCTCCTCCTCAAGTCGACGCCTTTTGGGGGAGTCTCCGCCGGGCGGCAGAGCCTGTCAAGCATAAGTAACCTTCCGGTGCCTTTCGCATGCCACGGCCAAACACTTGCGTGCTTGACGCAACGGCCAAAGCGTCTGTATCTAAGTAACCAGTCAGTTACACCGCACAAGCGGCCGGAGGAGAAAATGGCGGATCAACGCATCGGCATCATCATGCATGGCGTCACGGGGCGCATGGGCTACAACCAGCATCTGGTGCGCTCCATTCTCGCCATTCGCGATTCTGGTGGCATTGCGCTCAAGAACGGCGATCGTCTCGTTGTCGATCCGATCATCGTTGGCCGCGACCGCGACAAGATCGAGCGCCTCGCCAAGAAGCACAATATTGCGCGCTGGGGCACCGATCTCGATGCCGCCCTGGCCGATCCCGATGACACCATCTTCTTCGATGCCGGCACGACGCTGATGCGCGCTGGCCTCCTCGAACGGGCCCTTGCTGCCGGCAAGCACGTCTATTGCGAAAAGCCGACTTCGGACGATCTCGACGTCGCCGTCAATCTCGCCAAGACCGCCCGCGCCTCGGGCCTCAAGCATGGCGTCGTGCAGGACAAGCTCTTCCTGCCGGGCCTCATGAAAATCAAGATGCTGAAAGATTCCGGCTTCTTTGGCGATATTTTGTCAGTTCGCGGCGAATTTGGTTATTGGGTCTTCGAAGGCGACTGGCAGAAGGCGCAGCGCCCCTCGTGGAACTATCGCAAGGCCGATGGCGGCGGCATCATTCTCGATATGCTCTGCCACTGGCGCTATGTGCTCGATAACCTCTTCGGCGAGGTCAAAGCCGTCTCCTGCTTAGGGGCCACCCACATTCCGAGCCGCGTCGATGAAAACGGCAACCGCTTCAAGGCAGATACCGATGACGCCGCTTACGCAACCTTCGAACTCGAAGGCGGCGTGATCGCCCAGATCAATTCGAGCTGGACCACCCGCGTCCGCCGCGACGATCTCGTCACCTTCCATGTCGATGGCACCCATGGCTCGGCCGTTGCGGGCCTCCACAAATGCTGGACCCAGCACCGCGTCAATACGCCGAAACCGGTCTGGAATCCGGATCAGCCGCAGACCATGAACTTCTTCAACGATTGGGAAGAAGTCCCGGACAATTGGCCCGCCGACAACGGTTTTAAGGTCCAGTGGGAAATGTTCCTCAAGCATGTGGCCGAAGACGCGCCATGGCCCTATGGCCTCGAAGCCGGCGCCAAGGGCGTCCAGCTCGCCGAGCTTGGTTTGAAGAGCTGGGCCGAGCGCCGCTGGCTCGACGTCCCGAAGCTGGAATTTTAAGGGTCTAAAACCCTTTCCATCCCACCCACCGATGTCACCCCGGCGAAAGCCGGGGCCCATCTCCCGCAGATTGAGGGGCCATGATGGATCGGTATATGAAACCATCTCAGGATGGATCCCGGCCTTTGACGGGGTGACATCCGAGTGCGCGAAGGCTGTGAGGGGAAAACCCATGCCGACCATCAACCTGCCCAATCCCGACCGCTCGATCACGCCCTACACCCTGAGCGGCGACCCAATCCCCTTCGTCAAATTCAAGGCGACCGACTTTCCGCGCATTGCCTATTCGGCCGCCCACGTTGTCGCCGACCCGCTTGCGATCCATGATCCCTGGCTGAGCCCGGCTATCGATTGGGATACGACGCTGAAATTCCGCCACCGCATGTGGGATCTCGGCCTCGGCGTTGCCGAAGCCATGGATACCGCCCAGCGCGGCATGGGCCTAACCTGGACCGAAGCGCAGGAACTGATCCGCCGCTCGCAGGCTGAAGCGCGTACCCGCGACGATGCCCTCATCGCCTATGGCGCCGGCACCGATCACCTCGCCCCCGGCCCTGATGTCACCATCGACGACATTTTGCGCGCCTATGACGAACAGGTCGGTTTCGTCGAGGCCCAGGGCGGCCGCGTCATCCTCATGGCCAGCCGCGCCCTCGCAGCATCAGCCAAATCGCCCGACGATTACGCCCGCGTCTATGGCCATGTTCTTTCTCAAGTCAAACAGCCCGTCATCATGCATTGGCTGGGCGAAATGTTCGATCCGGCGCTCCAGGGCTATTGGGGCGATATCGACCACGACAAGGCCATGGACACCTGCCTCGACGTCATCGCGGCCAATGCCGATAAGGTCGACGGCATCAAGATTTCCCTCCTCTCCGCCGAGAAGGAAATCGCCATGCGCCGCCGCCTGCCGGCCAACGTGAAGATGTATACCGGCGACGACTTCAACTACGCCGAACTCATCGCCGGTGACGATCAGGGCTATTCTCACGCCCTCCTCGGCATTTTCGACGCCATTGCCCCGGCCGCCTCTGCCGGTCTCGCCGCCCTCGGCGAAGGCAATACCCAAAAGTTCTTCGACATTCTCGAACCCACGGTTCCGCTCAGCCGCCACATCTTCGCGGCCCCGACGCGCTTTTATAAAACTGGCGTCGTCTTCCTCGCCTATCTCAATGGCCTGCAGGATCATTTCCAGATGATCGGCGGCCAGCAGTCGACCCGCTCGGTCCAGCATCTTTCAGAGCTTTTCCGCCTTGCCGACAAGGCCCGGGTTCTGGCTGATCCGGAATTGGCAACGGCACGCATGAAGGCGGTCCTGCAGGTGAATGGAGTGCCGGCATGACCGAACGGAAAACCTCGCTCAATCTCGCCACGACCCGCCAGCAATGGGATTTTGCCGAAGCCGTCGATGGGTGCCTACGCGCCGGCATCACTGCCATCTCGCCCTGGCGCGACCAGATCGCCGCAATCGGCCTTGATGAAGCCGCGCGCATCGTGCGCGACAACAAGCTACAGGTGACCGGCGTCTGTCGCGGTGGCATGTTCCCCGCCGAAACGGCCGATGGCCGCCAAAAGCAGATCGACGACAATCTTCGCGCCATAGACGAAGCCGCCGCGCTCAATGCCGATTGCCTCGTCCTCGTCGTCGGTGGCCTGCCTGGGTCCTCAAAAGACCTTCCCGGCGCCCGCAAGATGGTCAGCGACGGCATCGCCGCCATGCTGCCCCATGCCCGCGCATCTGGCGTCAAGATCGCCATCGAGCCGCTGCACCCGATGTATGCGGCGGACCGCGCCTGCGTGAACACGATCGATCAGGCCCTCGATATCTGTGAAGACCTCGGGGAAACCGTGGGCGTCGCCATCGACGTCTACCATGTCTGGTGGGACCCGAACCTGGCCCAGGCCATCGCTCGCGCGGGCCGCATGAAGCGCATCTTTGCCCACCACATCTGCGATTGGCTCGTCCCCACAAAAGATATGCTGCTTGATCGCGGCATGATGGGCGATGGCGTCATTGACCTGCCCGCCATCCGCAGGATGATCGAAGATGCCGGTTTCTTCGGCCCGCAGGAAGTCGAGATCTTTTCTCAGGACAATTGGTGGAAGCGCCCCGGCGACGAAGTCTTGGCCGTCATCAAGGACCGCGTCGCAACGGTCTGCTAAAACAAAAAGCCCCGGTTTCCCGGGGCTTTCTATTGTAACCTCAGAAAGGCTCTCACGAGACCTTGTTGTAGGTCAGGGTCTGGCAGAGGATGCCGCCCTGGCAACCGGTGATGGTCAGGGTGTTTTCGTCCTTGACCTCGACGATTGCCTTGGCGTTGCCGCCATTAAGAGCAATCTGGCCTTCCCACTTGTTGGGAGCGGTCTGATCGGCCGAAACGACCTGCTGGTTCACAAAGGCGAGGTTCTCTTCGGTGCGGGAATTGCCCTGCACGTCATTGAGAACACCGCAAAGCTGGGTGCCGTCACCGCAGGTCGAAAATGTGAAGGTCGTACCCCACTTGTCTTTCCAGACGCCATCAGGCGAAGCAGCGTCTTGGGCAAAGGCCGGAGCGGCCAGGGCAGCGAGGGCAATAGAAGTGGCTACAAATGCCTTGAACATGGTAGTTCTCCGCAGAAAAATTACAGGCATGGCCGCGCCATGCCGGGTGGCTTTGGAAAGTTGTTATGCCAAGCAAACGTGGCAAGCTTCGGGTCGGTTGCAGCTTGCCCAAATTTGTGAACGGCTTAGCGCCGGCTCTCAAACAAGTGAACGAAGCTAATGCCCCGGGAGAGCTTAAAAAATCGCGGCGAATACCAGCGAAAATGTTAAGCCGTGCGCGAAAACGTCGCCGCGATTTCGATGTGGTTGGACCAGGCGAACTGATCGAACGCCATCAGGTTTGACACGGAAAAGCCACCTTTGATGAGGCTCGCAGCGTCCCGCGCAAAGGTTTTTGGATCGCAGGCGACCATGACGACGCGCTTTAGTTTGGAGGCGACGATTTCCTTGACCTGGGCCTCGCATCCCGCCCGCGGCGGATCGAGCACGACGCAGTCGTAATCGAGCTCAAACCGCGTCAGCGGATCGCGAAACAGGTCGCGGGCCCGCACCGATACGGCCTTGAGACCCTTGGCATGCCGCGCCGCCTTTTCGAGCGCCACGGTCGCCGGCTTGTCGCTGTCCGCGGCAAAAACGCTCGCCTTTTCGGCAAGCCGCAGGGCGAAGGGTCCGACGCCGCAGAAAAGATCGGCCACCGATTTGGCCTTGCCCACCGCCTCGATGACGTAATCGGCCAGAGCAGCCTCCGCCGCAGCCGTTGCCTGGAGAAAGCTGCCGACCGGCAGTTCGACGCTAGCGCGCCCCATGCTCACGCGCGGCGCCTGCGCGAGAAAAACCATTTCCTTGTGCAGCGCGAGCCGCGCCAGTCCAAGACTATTGGCAAGCGGCACCAGCCGGTCGGCGCGCACATCCTTGCTTTCGGGCCGCAACACAACGTCGATCCCAGTCTCGGTGGCGGTAAAGCCGATATCGCACGGCCCCACCACGACCCCGATCGCATGGGCAATGGCCGGCGCCCGCTTCAAGCCCGGCGCCAGTATGGGACACGCCGCAATATCGAGAAGATCGTGGCTTCGCAGCCGCATATAGCCGGCGGCATCCCGCCGCGCATGGAGCGTTGCCCGGCGCCGGCCTTCGCCATGCGCCTCGACCATGCGCTCGACCTTTGCCTCGATGCCGAGATGCCGGAGCGGGGTTTCGACGAGCCCGATCTTGAAGGCGCGATAGATGTCGGGCCCCATATGCTGGAGCTGGCAGCCGCCACAGGCGCCGAAATAGGGACAGAACGGCTCGATGCGGTCGGGAGAAGCGGTCTCGACCGCCACGAGCCGGGCCCGCTCGGCCGTTTCCTCGACCGCGACCGTCTCGCCCGGCAGGGCAAAGGGCACGAAAATCTTGCGATCCCCGCTTTGGGCGATCCCTTCGCCCTTTTGGCCGAGACCGGTGATGGTAAGGCTTTCGCTCATGACGCACCGCCGCTGCCAGCGGCGATTGGCTCATTGCCGCCCATGCGCGCTGTCTCAGGCAGCGACCGAACCCGTGTGGTCGTCGCGGTCGAACTGACCGTGCTTGCGGAAGCGCCACATATATTCGGGCAGCACCGTGTCCATCGAGGTCGGCTCGATGCCGAAGGCGGCGAAGGTACGCTTGTCCTTGATCGCTTCGGGCGAAACGATGTTGTCCACGCCGAGCAGCTCGACCTGGTCCGCGGTGATCACGGGCGGGATCGGCAAGAGGCTCGAGGGCAGCGCGAAAAGCTTGGCAATGCCGGGAGGCAAGGGCAGCAGCGGGCGCTTGCGGCCGGTTTCGCGCAGGATGCGCTCCATCAATTGCTTATTGGTCTCGATATCCGGGCCGCCAAGCTCATAGACCTTGCCGGTCTTGACCTTGCCCTCAGCTGCCGCAACGATCGCCTCGGCCACATCGCCGACATGGACAGGCTGGAAGCGCGTATCGCCCGAAATCAGCGGCATCACCGGCAACATGCGGGCGAGCCCACCCATCTTGTTGAAGAACCCGTCGCCATGGCCGAACATCAGCGAGGGGCGCAGGATGACGGCAGTCGGGAAGGCCTCGAGCACGTCCTGTTCGCCGGCAAGCTTGGTGCGCGCATAGTCGCTGACATCGGCTGCCTTATCGACACCAAGCGCTGACACATGAACAAGCGCACCGACGCCGGCGGCCTTAGCCGCGCGCGCGACAAGGGCTGCGCCTTCGTGATTGATGGTCGAAAAAGTCTGCTTGCCGCCTTCGGTGCCGATGGCCGCCAGATTGATGACGATGTCGGCGCCGGAAACGGCGCGATGGACCGAGGCCTCATTGCGCAGATTGGCCTGGATCGGCACGATTTGGCCGACCCCGCCGAGCATGCGCGCTTCACCGGCAAGGTCGGGACGGCGCACCGCGATGCGCACGCGGTAGCCGGCCCGCGCCAGGGCCTGGGTGACATGCTTGCCCAGAAAGCCCGAGCCGCCAAAGACAGTGACGAGTTTTGGCGAAAAGCGATCCATGTCGAGGGCTCCGGCAAGGCGAGAGGTCAAGAGTTTGGAATGCTTCTATCCCAGCCGAGCCGCCGCTGTCGAGGGCATGATGCGCAGCGGACACCTTGACTCACCCCTCGATTTGTTCTTGTTTCGTTCGACAAGGAGAACCATCATGGCTGAAAAGCGTGCTCATCATGGGCAGTGTCATTGCGGCGCCGTCCGCTTCACCGCAAATACCGATCTCGCCAATCTGGGGGATTGCAACTGTTCGCGCTGCCGGCGTCTGGGCTGGGTCATGCAGTCCATTCCCGAGGCCGATTTCGTGCTCGAAGCCGGCGCCGACCAGCTGACGACCTATCGGTTCAATACCGAGATGATCGATCATCTCTTTTGCAAGACCTGCGGCATCGAGAGCTTTGCCCGCGGCAGCGATGGCAAGGGCAACACCATGTATATGATCAACGTCAATTGCCTCGATACACCACCCAGGATCGACCGCGACGCCATCAAGCATTGGGATGGGGCAAACTTCTAAAATCCCGCATAAGCCCGTTGACTTTAATAGGTCTGGGCCCTAGTTACTCGCCCGTCGCCCAGATGGCGGAATTGGTAGACGCGCACGGTTCAGGTCCGTGTGCCGCAAGGCGTGAAGGTTCGAGTCCTTTTCTGGGCACCAATTTTGCAAAAAAGCCCCGTGACTTCGGTCCGGGGCTTTTTTGATTTCCGGCCGTTCTTTCCATATGCGCACGTTCACATCTTGCTGCGTCAAACCGTCCTCTCCGGAACTATCCCTTGATGTTGCGGGTTACCCTGTCACACCAAGACAAGGAGATCCGAAATGGACTGGAACCGCGTTGAAGGTAACTGGAAGCAGGTCTCGGGCAAGGTCAAGGAACAGTGGGGCAAGCTCACTGACGATGATCTGACCCAGATCAATGGCAAGCGCGAACAGCTCGAAGGCAAGATCCAGGAGCGCTACGGCAAGGCCAAGGACGATGTCCGCAAGGACGTTGACACCTGGTACGACCGTCAGACCTGGAACTGATTACTTCGTTCCTGACGTTTGCACGAAAGACCCCGGCTTGCCGGGGTTTTTTTGTGTTTTGGGCTTTTGGAATGGGGGCTGATGAGCGGTGAAGGCGCAACATTGCCAAGGCGTCCTTGGAACGCCTATTCGGGCATGCGGCGCCGTCCGCGCCGCGAGGCCACGAATCCGATCAGGATGCCAGCGATAATGGCGATCGCCAGCGGATAGTGCCGCAGTTGTGCAAAGATGGTCGGCGGAAGCCGCTGGTCGGGGCGTACATCGAGCGCCGCCATTTGCCCCGGCGCCAGCTGGGCCGTGATGCGGCCGAGGGGGTCGGTGGCAAAAGTCAGCCCGGTATTGGCTGCGCGCAACACGCTCATCCCCTCTTCCACCGCGCGCAGCCGGACATGATGCGCATGCTGGGCCGGGCCGATCGAGCCGTCGAACCAGGCATCGTTGGTGATATTGAGGATGAACTGGGCGTTCTGCACGTCGCCGAGATCGCCGGAAAAAATCGCTTCATAGCAGATCACGGCCAGCATGGCCGGGGTGCCCGGCAGCGCCATCAGCCGCCGGCGTTCGTCGCCATGCGACCACCCCGCCGAGCCCGGTACGAACTGCTTTATCCCAAGACGAGAAAAGAAGTCTTGGAAGGGGAGGAACTCGCCGAACGGCACGAGATGCGATTTGTCATAGCTGGCGATGATCTCGCCATTGGTGTTGATCGCCACCAGCGAATTATAGGGCGCACCCTGCGGCACTTCCCCATCGAGCCCGAACATCTGCCGCGGCACGCCGGCCAGCAGGGTCGTGTTTTCAGGCAGCATGCGCGCGATCCGCGCCAGGGCATCGGGATAGGTTTCAAGAAAGAACGGCACGCTCGATTCGGGCCAGACGAGATGGGTAATATCCCCAAGCCCCTGGTCGGCGGGGTCCATGCGCATATCCGACAGCATCAACAGCCGGTCGATCAAGGCGACCGGATCGACATTGCCGAAATCGGCATGCTCGTAGACCATGGGCTGCACCAGACGGAATGCCACGTCCTGCCGCTCGGTCGCCGCCGTCCCGGCCAGCCGGTTCCAGCCATAGGCCAATTGCCCGGCGATGACGGCCATGGCGACAAAAAAGGGAAAGAGCCGCCGGCTCATCGGCCGATCGTCCGCCGGCCAGATAAGGGCGGGCGTCATGGCGAGCAGCGGCGCGAGGAAAGTCAGCCCATAGACTCCGATGACCGAGGCAAGCTGCATCATTTCTTCGGTGCCGGTCAGCGAATAGCCCAGAAGATCGAACGGAAAGCCGGAGAGCACATGGCCACGCAGAAATTCGGCCAGGGCCAGGAAGGAGGACAGCGTGACGATCCGCGCCGCGCCATGGCTCCAGAAGAGATGGGCGAAGGCGCTCGCAAAACCCCAGAAGATCGCGATCAGCGCCGCAAGCGCCGCGATCGCAAGGGGCATGGCGCCGAGCACCCAGCCGCCATCGACGAAAAACGCAGCCCCGAGCCAATGGAAGGCCACAAGGAAATAGCCCCAGCCAAAGGCAAAGCCGATGGTGAAGGCGGGCCCGAAAATTCGGCGCCACCAGGCGCGGCGCCGCTCGGCGCCATCAAGCGCCCAGACCCAGACCGGCATGGCGAAAAACAACGCGGGCAGGATGAAAAACGGCGGCACGGACAACCCGGCCACGGCCCCCGCCCCGGCCAGCAGGCAAAAGCGTCGCCAGCCTTGGCTGAGCATGGTGGTCTGGGCCAGCCAGGTGACGGGCTGGATCATTTTTGGGGTACAAACGAATCACGGCACATGGCCGGCAAGGTCGCCCCCAGGCGGTGGAGCGTCAAGGCAGTGGACTCGGTGGGTGCGGAGGGCTAGGAGAGCGCCAAATGCCGGCACGATCACCGCGCCCCCTACTCCCTCGTGCGAGAAGGTGCCCAAAGGGCGGACGAGAGGTATTGAGCCGGCCGCAGGCAAGATCGCCGCGGTGGAGCGTTTTCAGGAAGGCCATGAGGGCTTGCCCGACTGGCATAACAAGAGGCCCCAAATGCCCGTCACCCTCGCCATAGACACCGCCGCCCCCCGCCTGCAGCTGGCCCTCCTCCGCGCCGATGGCCACGTGGATGTGAGCGTCGACGACATCGCTACCGGTCACGCCGAAATTCTCTTTGACCGCATGGCCGCGCTTCTTGACCGCAACGCCCTGACCCATGCCGATGTCGCACGCATTGCCGTTACCACCGGCCCTGGTTCATTTACCGGGCTGCGCATCGGCCTTTCGGCGGCGCGCGGACTTGGTCTTGCGCGCAAGCTGCCGGTGCTCGGCATTCCGAGCCTCCTCGCCCTTTCCCTCAGCATGCCCTCCGGCCCCGTTATCGTGCTCCTCGATGCCCGCCGCGGCGAAGCTTACTTTCAGGCTTTTTCGGCTCCCGGCATTTCCGAAACCGAACCCAGGCTCTTGCCCATCGAGCAAGCGCGCGCCCACGTCACCCCCGGTACCGCGCTGATCGAATCCCCCTTCGTCGACCCCGCCGCCATGGTCCGCTTCGCGGCCGGCGCTGACCCCGCGCTTTATCCCCCGCATGCCGCCTATATCCGCGACGCCGATGCCAAGCCGCAGGATGCGTCCCGCGTGCCGAGGCGCATCTGATGGACAAGCTCTGGATGGCCCCGCAGGGCCTGCATATCGAACCAGCCGAAAACGGTGATGCGCCGCGGCTTGCCCAAATCCATGACCAGGGCTTTTTCCGCGGTTGGCCGGCAGCCGATTTCGTTGCTTTCCTCGAAGATCGCATGACCCCGATCTATGTCGCTTGTGATGCCAAGCGGCGCATTGCCGGCTTTGCCGTCATTCGCCTCGTGGCCGATGAAAGCGAGCTCCTCACCATTGCCGTCGACCCCAAGTGGCGCGGCAAGGGAGTTGGTCGGGCCCTGCTCGATGCCGTCTTTGCCGATCTCATGCTGTCGCCGGCCAAAAAGATGTTTCTCGAGGTCGACGAGCAAAACAGCCCCGCCGTGCGCCTTTATAAAAAGCTCGGCTTTGCCACCATTTCTGCGCGAAAAGGCTATTATCCCCGACCCGATGGCAGCGCCGCCACCGCGCTTGTCATGGCGCGCGATCTTGGTTAACCGAAGCGATCCCTCAAGGCCCAGGCAAGGAGACGAGACTTGACCAAGGCACAGTCCGAACCGACCCTGGAAGAATCCTGCGTCCTGCGCGGCATGCGCATGACCGACCAACGCCGCGTCATCGCGCGCGTGATCGAGGAAAGCTCCGATCACCCCGATGTCGAAGAGCTTTATCGCCGCGCCGCCACGATCGATCCGCGCATTTCGCTTTCGACCGTCTACCGCACCGTAAACCTTTTCGAAGAAGCGGGGCTCATCACCAAGCACGATTTCAAGGATGGGCGCGCGCGCTTCGAACTCATCCCGGATGAGCATCACGATCACCTCATCGATATCCGCTCGGGCAAGGTGATCGAATTCCGCAACGAGGAAATCGAGGCCATCCAGGAGGTGATCGCCAAACGCCTCGGCTACCGGCTGGTCGATCATCGTCTCGAACTCTATGCCGTGCCTCTCCTCGACAAGGCGGCCAGCAAGGAACCGTCCGGCAAATGATCCGCCGCAGCCTCTTTTTCATCTTCCTTTTCGTGCCATTCCTCGTCGTCGTCATCCCCGCCCAGGCGGTGATCAACGCGCTCAGGCTGCCGATCTGGCCGGTACTGCCGCAGCTCTTTCACAAGATGGGCTGCCTCTTTCTCGGGCTCCGCGTCACCAAGATCGGCGAGCCTGCCACGGGCCGTCCGACGCTGCTCGTGTCCAACCACATTTCCTGGACCGACATCGTCGCCATTGGTTCGGTGGCGCCGGTGACCTTCGTTGCCAAGCAGGAAGTCGGCAAGTGGCCGTTCGTGGGCATGATGGCGGATCTGCAAAAAACCATCTATGTCGATCGCACCCGCCGCTCCGGCACCGGCCGCACCGCCGAGGCCATGGGCAGGCACATGGCGAGCGGCAATGCCGTGGTGCTCTTTGCCGAGGGTCAGTCCGATATCGGCACCCATGTCCTGCCGTTCCGCTCGGCGCTGGTGGGGGCGGCACAGCATGCGATGGAAGCGGCCGGCGCGACCGAAGTGAACATCCAGCCCCTCACCATCGCCTATACCAAACTCCAGGGCCTGCCCGTCAGCCGCAACGAACGCTCGCTGATCGCCTGGATCAAGTCCAAGTCGGTCAAGCAGAACATCCGGGGGATTCTCTCTGGTCCCATCAAGGACGTCACCGTCGCCTTCGGCACACCCCAGGTCCTCGCCCATGGCGCCGATCGCAAGGCCATCACCAAGGCGGCCGAAAACGAAGTGCGCCAGATGCTCGTCGCGCTCAATCGCGGCCTGCCGCTGCCGAAGACATTTGTAAAACTTTAACCATTAAGCCTAATCGGGGTTCTCGCTTCGAGCTTAACCCTTCATTAGCTATGTTGCCTCCCAAGCAAAGGAGGCCGTCATGAGCTGGGAAATCGTCGCAATCTCCGTGATCGCCGCCATGACGGTGATCTGGTTCATCTGGTCCGATCGCCGCGCCCGCGCCAGTGATCTCAACCACCGCGCCCGGCATTTTGCCACCGCCCCCGCCTATCGCCATCGCAGCCCCGGCGCCAACGCTCCGGCGCCCCAGGCCTATGTGCCGATGGGGCTGTCCCCATCGGATCGCATGTTTCTCGAGGCCCTGGCGCAAAACGCCAAGACCAAGACCGACGCCTCCTAGGGCACGGTGGGATCGAGCTGGGCGCGCACCCGCCCGACGATCTTTGCTGCTTTCAGCATCAGCGCCAGGTCGATATCGGCATCGTCCATGCCCGCTTCCCGTTCGATCCAGGCGGGGATCAGCAATTCGTGCCGCTGCTCGCGCCCATCGATGGTTTCGGTCAGCACCGCCTTGACCTTGCCGGTCACACGATTTTCAAGGTGCGGGTGATCCTGGCGTTCGGCCAGGGCGATATCGATCAGTTCAAGACTC
This sequence comes from Devosia soli, assembly GCF_000970455.1. GTDB lineage: Bacteria > Pseudomonadota > Alphaproteobacteria > Rhizobiales > Devosiaceae > Devosia > Devosia soli. The sequence continues at coordinate 79,270 of NZ_LAJG01000021.1, forward strand.
ATATTCTGGCTCCGGGGAGCCCCCGGGCGCCAGACTGCCCCCGGGTGGTTCACGATGGGTTAATGCCGCTCGCGCTCCATGGTTTCTCCACAGACGCGGATGGAAAATCCCTGTTGCGCAAATGCGTCAGACGCGCACCGCGTGCTCGACCCGCCCGGCATTGCCAAAGACGCGGATATAGCGCTCGATCTCGGCTTTTTCCCCCGTCGCCTTGGCTGGATTATCCGAAAGCTTGACGGCCGGACGGCCATTGGCGGTCGAGACCTTGGCGACGATCGAAATCGGATCGAGCCCGGGATTGGGCGCCGGCGCGCAGCCTTCGAAGTCGTTGGTGAGGTTGGTGCCCCAACCAAAGCTCATGCGCACCCGGCCGTCGAAATGGAGATAGGCCTCTTCGATCATGTCGACGTCGAGCCCGTCGGAAAAGATCAGGAGCTTGTCCTTGGGATCGCGCCCGCGGTCCTGCCAGAATTTTATGATGCGTTCGCCGCCCTCGATGGCGGGCGCCGAATCGGGGCGGAACCCGGTCCAGTCGGCGACCCAGTCCGGCGCATCGCGCAGGAACGCGTCGGTGCCGAAAGCGTCGGGCAAAACGATCAGGAGGTTGCCCCCATAATAGCTCTTCCAATCCTGGAGCACGCGGAAGGGCGCTTCGCGCAGTTCCTCGTCCGAACGGGCCAGCGCTGCCAGCACCATGGGCAATTCATGCGCATTGGTGCCGAGCGCCTCGAGGTCGGTATCCATGGCGAGCTTGACGTTGGAGGTGCCGGTAAAATTCTCCCCGATCCCTTCCTTGAGCGCCTCGACGCACCAGCGCTGCCAAAGGAACGAGTGCCGCCGCCTTGTGCCGAAATCGGAAATCTTGAGGTCCGGCAGCTTTTGCAGCCGCTCGACCTTTTCCCACATCTTGGCCTTGGCCCGCGCATAGAGCACGTCGAGCGTAAAGGGCGGATAGTTCTTCATCGCGGCGCGCGAGCGCAATTCGTTGATGATCGCCAGCGCCGGAATTTCCCACATGGAGGTTTCGACCCAGAGCCCGGGAAATTCGAGGACGAACTGCCCGTCGCGCTTTTCGAGCCGGTATTCGGGCAGCTGGAAATTTTCGAGCCAGCGCAGGAAGCCGGGCTGGAAGATCTGCTTGGAGCCATAAAAGGTATTACCGGCGAGCCAGATCATTTCCTTTTTGGAAACGCGCAAGGTGCGGCAGTGGTCGAGCTGGGCGCGCAGTTCCTCGATGTCGATCTCGTCCGACAGGCGCACCGATTTGGTGCGGTTGATCAGCGAAAACGTCGCGTCGACCTTGGGGTAGAGCCCCCAGATCATCTGCAGCATCAGAAGCTTGTAAAAATCGGTGTCGAGGAGACTGCGAATGATCGGATCGAGCTTCCAGGTGTGGTTGTAAACTCGCCGGGCAATATCGGTAAAAGTCGCCATTCTGTCCCCACTTCGCGCCGGGTCTTGTAGCGCGCCAAGGGTTTGCTGGAAAGCCGGGGATACGCACGGGCGTCCAGTGCAGCCAATACGGGCCCCCACCCTTGCACGGTGTCATCCCCGCGAAAGCGGGGGACCTCCGGTTTTAGGAGACTGCAACAGGGGTTCCCGCTTCCTTGGGAGTGACAGCGGTGAGCGGGGTCACCTTGTGCCGATCCTCAATATAGGGTACCCCCCTATCCTATGTCGCATACTATTACCCAAAAACCAAAACTCCTCGCCCGCATCCGCCGCCTCAAGGGTCAGATGGATGCGGTCGAGCGCGCGCTCGAAGCCGATGCCGATTGCGCCGATGTGCTCAATCTCGTCGCCTCGGTGCGCGGCGCCATCAACGGCCTGACCGTCGAACTGATCGAGGATCACATTCGCCACCACGTCGCCGATCCCGATACCGACACCGACCCCCACCGCGCCGAAGGCGCCGCCGAACTCATCGACGTTATCCGGACTTATCTCAAATGAGCGCCAAGAGCCCTTTTTCGAGCCCGCACGACCACGTCTTTCTCGGACAGGACCATGCGCGCAACGAGCGCCGCACCTGGTTCGTGATTGCGCTGACCGCAACGATGATGGTCGTCGAGATCGCCGCAGGCTCGCTGTTCGGCTCCATGGCCCTGGTGGCCGATGGCTGGCACATGTCGACCCATGCCGCCGCCATGCTGATCGCGGCCCTTGCCTATGCCTATGCCCGGCGCAACGCCAGGAACCCGCGCTTTACCTTCGGCACCGGCAAGCTGGGCGATCTTGCCGCCTTCGCCAGCGCCATCATCCTGGCCCTGATTGCGCTCCTCATCGGCTGGGAAAGCCTTTTGCGTCTCTCCCACCCGGTCAGCATCGATTTCAGCCAGGCGATCATCGTCGCCGTCATCGGCCTGGGCGTCAACCTGATCAGCGCCTGGCTCCTTCGCGACGATCACCATCATCATGGTCACGGCCATGCCCATGGTCACGCGCACGATCATCACCATGACCATGAACACGATCACGAGCACCACCCTGGCGCCCGCGACAACAATCTGCGCGCTGCTTATCTCCACGTCCTAGCCGATGCGCTGACGTCGGTGCTCGCCATCGCGGCACTGCTTCTCGGCAGTCTTTATGGCTGGATCTGGCTCGACCCCGTCATGGGGGTCGTCGGCGCGCTCGTCATCGCCCGCTGGTCCTGGGGCCTCATCCGCGACAGCGGCCGCGTCCTCCTCGACTATTCAACCGAAGCAACTGCCATTGCCGCCGAAATCCGCGAAATCATCGAAGCAGGCGGCGACACCATCACCGACCTTCACATCTGGCAACTCGGCCCCGGCCACTATGGCGCCATACTATCCCTTGCCAGCAAGGCCCCGGAACCCCTCGAAACCTACCGCCACCGCCTCGCCCCCGTCCACGAAATCTCCCACCTCTCGGTCGAAGTCCAGGCGGCTTAGCTGACGCTAAGCGCGCGTCCATTCCCCTCGAACGGCCCCAGAACGCGCGGCTCCACACCTTCCTCCTGATAGGCCAGGATGGGAGGGGGGATTTCGGAGGGGGCCCTGACCAAAAACTTCGCTCGCGCGAAGGCTGCTTCGACCTCCGGCGAATCTTGCATCAACGCAGGCGTCGTTAAGGATGCAACAAAGGCCTTTGGGAGGGGGTGATTGCGGCAAGCGCTATGCTCCCAATTGAAACCGCTCGAACCGCCCTAATTCCTCATCCACCATCGCCCGACCCTCGACCCCGGCGTCCTCAATCCACGTCCACTTCTGCACCAACAGTCTTCCGGCCGCCCGGTCGGTCTTCAAATCCACCGCCGCAACCACGCGATCTCCCATCAGCACCGGAAGCGCAAAGTAGCCAAAAACGCGCTTGGCTGCCGGCACATAGGCTTCGAACAGATGGTCGTAGCCAAAGAACAGTTTGAGCCGCTTGCGCTGGATGATCAGCGGATCGAAAGGCGAAAGCACGTGCACGCGCTCCGAGGACGCCATTGGCGCGTCGAGGACCGCCGGCTCGGCCCAGTGCGCCACCTTTTCCGCGCCATCGAGCAAGACGGGCACCAGTTCCCGGCGCCTGACCCGCGCGTCGATCAGTTCACGCACGGCCTTCTTTGCTGGCGCATTGAGGTGGCAAATCGAATCAAGGCTGACGAGGCCCTGGCTCTTGAGCGCCCGATCGAGAAGATAGGCGGTGATCTGCCGGTCGGTCGCGGGCCTCGGGCTGCCGGTCCAGCCGAAATGCCGCTCCATCAGGTCATAGGTCTTGACCATGCCATCGCGCGCCGAGATCGCCACGAGCCCCTGATAGAACATCAGCTGCAGTACGCGCTTCGAAGGCTTGCGGCTGGCCCAGGGATGATCTTTTTCCACCAGCTCGTCATCATCGATATCGCGGATCGAAAGCGGCCCTTCGGTTTTGAGGCGCCTTTTCATCGCGGCGATTTCGGCCGCCGTCACCGAGCCGAACCAGGCACCGGGTTTTTCACGGTGGGACCTCATCGCCGGCACGAAAAAGCGCAGATCCTTGACCGGCACATAGCTCAGCGCATGCGTCCAATATTCGAATATCGATTTATCCGCGCTTTGAAGATGGGTGAGGTCGCTGCGGCGATAGCCGGGAATGCGGGAAAAAAGAATGTGGTGGTGGCAGCGCTCGATGACATTGATCGTATCGATCTGCACATAGCCCAAATGCTCTATTGCCGCCGCGGCAGCCGCCGGTCCACTGCCGAATGGCGTTTCGAGGTCGAGCTTTTGCGCCTTGAGCCAGACCGCCCGCGCCTTATCAAGGGAAATGGTGATGGGTTTTCGTGCCATGATTGTGGTCCCTATGCGCGGCGTGGCGTGCCACGACACTAGCGCCGATCAAACCCGATTTTGGCAGCAGGCTAGCGTGCCGAGCGAAACCAGCCGCCATCGATCCTGCCGCGCGGACCGTGGCGGGTGAGCTTTGCCTTGAGATCCTCAAGCTCCCTCGCCGTCAGTCCATCGGGCAGCGTTACCGCCACCCAGCCATCAAGATAGTCCTGTGGCGCATAGACATGGCCAAAGCCGATCGGGGCGGTCTGGGCCAGGGCCATATCGAGCGCCAGCTGCAGAAAGGTGACGACCGGATACCAGTTGAGAAGCGGCGAGACCGAGGGAGCGCGCGTGCCGCTGAGCCAAAGCGGTTCGCGATAAAGAAGGCTCCAGTCGAAAAAGACGATCGGGTCGGATGGATATTGCAGATAAACGATCCGCACCGGGCCCCAAGGCGCGTCCCCTTCGAGATCGGCGCCTGAATTGGCGAAGCGCACAGTCGTCTGCTGGCCGATGCGAGGCTTCCAGACGGGCGAATCGGGTTCGCGATTGGCAGTGATGCTGCGCCAGGCGGCGCTGGCAAAGGGCGGCCCGACCCAGAGCGCACCGTCGAAAGGATCGCTGAGGACATCGTAGAGCGAGGTCGAGGCGGCCGAACTATAGGCGCCGAGGCTCAGGCCATGAAGGTATAGCCGCGGCCGCCGCTCCGGCGGCATGGCGCGCCAGCGTTCGTAAACGGCATTGAACAAGGCCCTTGCGGTTTCCACCCCGATATCGGGTTCGGAGACCAGCGATAGCCAGCTCGTCAAATAGGAATATTGCACGGCAACGCTGGCGACATCGCCGCCATGGAGAATTTCGAGCGTATCGATCGCGGCCGGTTCGGCCCAGCCGGTGCCCACCGGCATGATCAGCGCCAGTATCTTCTTGTCGAAGGCACCGATCCGATCCATTTCCGCAAGCGCCAGCGCAGCACGGTCTTCAGGGGTTTCAGCGGAGCGGAGACCGACATAGACGCGCAACGGGGTTTGCGCCGGCTTGCCGGTCAGCGCCGCGATATCGTCGGCCGTCGGGCCGGTTTCGACATAGACGCGCGCATCGATGCCGATCGTGTCCCAGGCGATGAGCGAGGCCGCACTGCCCGAGCGCAATGGGTCATCGGGCTGCGGATCGGAAATGCCGACCAGCCGGTCGAAATTACCATAGAACCGATCGGCCCCAAAAAAGAGGCCTCGGGCAATCACGCCATCGCCGATTGTTGCCGTGGCAAGGCCTACGAGCAGCATGGCCCCCACCAGCGCCACCCGGCGGGGAATGCGCCGCTCGAGCCAATGGGCAAGAACGCGCACCCCGCCGACGATCAATGTGCCGAGCCCGATAAGAAAGGTTGCCGGCAGCACCGCAACCAGCGCGACGAGCAAGGGCTGGGTCGCTTCGAGCGGGGCCTCCCCCATGCCGTCGCGGATCGAATTCTGCCAGCCGGTCCAGAACCAGAGGAAGGCCACGGTCAGGACAAGGCACGCCGCGGCGCACAAGCGGCCCACCCAACGGGCGACGCGCCGATTGGGCCAGCGCAGTTCGAGAAAATTCCAGAGCCACTCGAGAAAGACCCCGACCCCGTAGCCAGCGGCAAAGGTGCAGCCGGAAAGGATGCCTTGGACGATCACATCGCGCGGGATCAGCGAGGGGGTCAGCGAGAGCGCGGCAAAGAGCAGACCGAAGAGCCAACCACCGGCGGAAAGCGCATCGAGCCGCCTCAACGCGAATCGCCGCACACGGCGGCTGAAATCGGGGAGGGACTGGCTTATCGAGTGGGTCGGCAAGGGGCGTGCCCGGATGAGGTCGCCGTCACTATAGGCCGGGATCGCGGGGTGACAACCGGGCAATGCCCGAACCGCAGCGAACAGACGCTCGACAGCGTCTCGATGCTAACGGAATGGTACCGGTTTCGGAAGGAATGGTGGAGCCAAGCGGGATCGAACCGCTGACCTCTTGCATGCCATGCAAGCGCTCTCCCAGCTGAGCTATGGCCCCATTTTTTGGGTTCCGGAAGGCGCCTTGGCCGTCCGAAGCGAGGCGGAACCTAGAGGATGATCCCGGACAACGCAAGTGCCTAAATGACACTTTTTTCATCCGCCGGGGAAAAGCCTCCCCGGCGGAAAAGTTCAAGAAAATCAGCGGTCTTCGTCGTCGCCGACGTCAAAACCGAGGCCGTCGTCGGCGTCGTCATCTTCTTCTTCGAGGAACACGTCTTCCTCGTCGTCACCCAGTTCTTCGTCGACCTCGACATCGTCGACATCGGGGATTTCCTCGTCGGCGCCAGCCTCTTCGGCATCGGCGTCTTCAAGGCTCACCAATTCGGGCGCATTGGCGTCCTCAACCTCTTCTTCTTCCTCGACTTCATCCTCGTCATCGATCTTGCGCGACGTCGAAGCCTTGCCCACGGCAAGGGTGTCGAAGAAGGAGCGCGGATAGGACTTGCCGGTATAGGGCGAGACGATCGGATCCATGTTGAGATCGTAGAACTTCTTGCCGGTATCGGGGTCGGTACGCTTGGTACCGCGTTCGGAGTTGGCCATTCACGTGCCTCACACGAAGGGAAAATGCTTTGGGCCGGCCGCCGCGGCCTGCGCCAGATAATCGGCCAGTGCGGTAAGGCGCAATGGTCCCGTCTGTCAAATCCAAAATGCGCCGGGCGCCAAAGGCTGGCCCAGTCCGGCGTGACCGTGTTAAGCCCCGAGAAGAGCCTATGGTGATAGGGTGAAGCAATGATCATAGCAGTGGATGGCCCCGCGGCATCGGGCAAGGGAACGCTGGCGCAGGGCCTCGCAAGGCACTACGGCCTCCCCCATCTCGACACCGGCCTTCTCTACCGTGCCGTCGGCGTTGCTACCCAAGCCTATGAGAACGATGAACAATTCGAAACGCGGGCGATTTCGGCGGCGAGGGCGCTTGACGCCACTCACCTTGCCGACCTTGAGGCCCTCACAAGCGCGGAAGCGGGAAACCTAGCCTCAAAGGTCGCCGTTATCGCCGATGTCCGCCGCGCCCTCTTCGACTTCCAGCGCTCCTTTGCCACCCAGCCCGGCGGTGCCGTGCTCGATGGCCGCGACATTGGCACCAAGATCTGTCCCGATGCCGATGTAAAACTTTTCATCCAGGCCGACAGCAAGGCGCGCATGGAGCGCCGGGCCCGCCAGTTCGAATCTCGCGGCCAGGTAGTTGATCGGTACGCCCTCTTTCACCAAATAGAAGAACGGGATGCGCGTGACATGCACAATCCCAATGGTGGCTTCTATAAAGCGGACGACGCGCACTTGCTCGACACGACGCAACTGAGTATAGAGGCCGCACTCCGCGCTGCCATCGCGATCATCGACAAGTCCATGGCGCTCAAGGCAGGGGAACGACAGTTCTCCTAATTTCATCCTTGGGCCCTTCTGGCTAAGACGATCAAATAACCGCTGGCCCGGAACGAGATTAAAAGATCATCCTGTTTCTGGAGGCGGTGCTCCGTGCGCCGGCTTTGGCATTTTCGCTGAAGCGGACCCGGTCCGGAACAGGATCAGCAACCCATAACAACCGGCGCAACGGAGAAAAAGTTTGGCACAGCAAACTGTGACGAAAGACGATTTTGAATCGATGCTGCTCGACTCCTTTGTCGACAACGATGCCGCCGAAGGCACCGTTGTTCGGGGCAAGGTGGTCGCCATCGAAAAAGACCTGGCCATCATCGACGTCGGTCTCAAGACCGAAGGCCGCGTGCCGCTGAAGGAATTCGGCCAGGCGTTCCGCGACGGCCAGATCACCGTGGGTTCGGAAGTCGAGGTCTATGTGGACCGCGTCGAGAACGCCATGGGCGAAGCGGTTCTGAGCCGCGAAAAGGCGCGCCGCGAAGAGAGCTGGGTCAAGCTCGAAGAAAAGTACAACGCCAATGAGCGCGTTGAAGGCACGATCTTCAATCAGGTCAAGGGTGGCTTCACCGTCGACCTCGAAGGTGCCGTGGCCTTCCTGCCGCGTTCGCAGGTCGACATCCGTCCGATCCGCGATATCGCTCCGCTCATGAACGTGCCGCAGCCGTTCCAGATCCTCAAGATGGACAAGCGCCGCGGCAATATCGTCGTGTCGCGCCGTGCAATTCTTGAAGAATCGCGCGCCGAACAGCGTTCGGAAATCGTCCAGCAGCTCGAAGAAGGCCAGGTTGTCGACGGCGTGGTCAAGAACATCACCGATTATGGTGCGTTCGTTGATCTGGGCGGCATCGACGGCCTCTTGCACGTCACCGATATCGCATGGCGCCGGGTCAACCACCCGTCCGAAGTGCTCACGATCGGCGAGACCATCAAGGTCCAGATCGTTCGCATCAACCACGAGAGCCACCGTATCTCGCTCGGCATGAAGCAGCTCCAGGCTGATCCCTGGGAAGGCATCGAAGCCAAGTACCCGATCGGTGCCAAGTTCTCTGGCCGCGTGACCAACATCACCGACTATGGCGCATTCGTCGAACTGGAACCGGGCATCGAAGGCCTGATCCACGTTTCGGAAATGAGCTGGACCAAGAAGAACGTGCACCCGGGCAAGATCGTCTCGACCTCCCAGGAAGTCGACGTCGTCGTGCTCGAAGTCGATCCGGACAAGCGCCGCATTTCGCTCGGCCTCAAGCAGACCCTGCAGAATCCGTGGGAAGCTTTTGCCGAGAAGAACCCGATCGGTTCCACCATCGAAGGCGAAGTCAAGAACAAGACCGAATTCGGCCTGTTCATCGGCCTCGAAGGCGATGTGGACGGCATGGTTCACCTCTCCGACCTCGATTGGCAGAAGTCCGGTGAAGTCGCTCTCGACGACTACAACCGTGGCGACATGGTCAAGGCCAAGGTTCTCGACGTCGATGTCGAGAAGGAACGTATTTCGCTCGGCATCAAGCAGCTTGCTGCTGACGATCTGGCGGAATCGAGCTCGGCTGGCGGTGAAGCCGGCGGCATCAAGAAGAATGCCGTGGTCACCACCGAAGTCGTCGACGTCAACGATGGCGGCATTGAAGTGCGCATCGCCGACTCGGAAGTGACGGCCTTCATCCGTCGCGCCGACCTCAGCCGCGACCGCAACGACCAGCGCCCTGAGCGCTTTGCCAAGGGCGATAAGGTCGACGCACGCGTCACCCAGTACGACCGCAAGACCGGCCGCATCCAGCTTTCGATCAAGGCGCTTGAAATCGCCGAAGAAAAGGAAGCCGTTGCTGCCTACGGTTCGTCGGATTCGGGCGCTTCGCTCGGCGACATCCTCGGCGCTGCCCTCAAGGGCCGCGACGAGAAGTAAGCGTCACGCTTGCTTTCAAATCTTTCGGCCCGCGCTTCATCGCGCGGGTCGTTTTATTGAATGGGACACACAAGCATGCGATTTCGCGACGTCGCCTGGCGCGCCATGAGCGGCTATGATCTCGACGCCGTCTTTGCCATCGCCAACAAGGTGCATCCCGGCTTTTTCGAGGCGCAGGACGTGCTGGCAGAAAAGCATGCGCTCTACCGGCATGGCTGCTACATTCTTGAAGTCGCCGAAAAGCCCGCCGGCTACGTGCTGAGCCACCCCTATCGGCGCGGGCACTTGCCTGCCCTCGACACAAAGCTTGGCAGACTCCCCCAGGATGTCGACAGCTTTTATATCCATGATCTTGCTCTGCTGCCTTTGGCGCGCGGTATCGGCGCCGCCGGGCAGATTGTTGCGGCATTGACCAAGCACGCCCAGGCACTGGATCTGCCCACGATAGGCCTCGTTGCGGTCAATGGTTCGGTGCCCTTTTGGGAGAAGCAGGGCTTTGCGGTGGAAGACCGCCCGGATCTGGCGGACAAGCTCGCAGCCTATGAAGATGCTGCCCGCTACATGACCAAGCCGCTTTAGAGCTTCGGCAAAAACACGCCATGGACTGGCTGTTTCGGCCAACATGTGTATGGTTTCGGCCAACACTGCGCGAGACCCTGACGTGACACAACTTTCCTCATCCGAGGCTCATGAGGCGCTTGCCGCCGACACCTATCGCCGGTCACGCGGACGCTGGCGGCTCATCGCTTTGGCAGTTGCGGTCATCGCCGTCTTAGCGGTGACCGCGCGCCTTGCCTGGCCCGATCAAGCCGCGGACGAAGCCATCGCGCGGATCACCATCGATGGTACGATCACTACCAATGCCGACCGGCAAAAGATGTTCGAAGATTTGATCGAGGACGATAGCGTCAAGGCCGTCATCGTGGCGATCAATTCGCCCGGCGGCACCACCGCGGGCGGCGAAGAACTCTACGAATCGCTGCGGCGGCTTGCCGCGGTCAAACCCACGGTCTCGGTGATCAACGAGCTTGGCGCCTCCGCCGCCTATATGACGGCCATTGCGACAGACCGCATCTTTGCGCGGCGTCTCTCGATCGTGGGGTCCATCGGCGTTCTTTATCAGCACGTCAATGCTGGCAAGCTCCTCGATACGATCGGCATCGATCTCGATAAGGTCGCCTCGGGTCCGCTCAAGGCCGAGCCGGATTTTGACGAACCGCTCGCAGGCGCGCCGCGCCAATCGCTTTCAGAGCTTGTCGAGGATAGTTTTGTCTGGTTCGTCGATATCGTCGCCGAGCGCCGCGGTCTGGCGCGCCCTGCAGCTTTGGCCCTTGCCGATGGGCGGATCGTTACCGGACGCGTGGCGCTTGAGAACAATCTTATCGACGAGCTCGGCGGCGAGTTCGAAGCCCTCAAATGGCTTCAAAGCGAAAAAGGTATCGACCCCGACCTCAAGGCCTTTGACGCCTGGCCACTGCCCGAAGAAGGCTTTAACTGGCTCGGCGCTATTCTTGGCGGCTCAGCCCGCGCCGCGCTCGGTCTTCCTTCCGAAGGTCCTGTCGTGCTTGACGGTTTGGTTTCGCTTTGGCAGTTTGAACCGACGCGCTGAAGCATGGGGCACATGCGTCTTGGAGACCGGAGCGTTTCATGATCAAGTCTGAACTTGTCGAAAAGCTCGCCGCTGAAAATCCACACCTTTTCCAACGCGATATCGAAAATATCGTCAACGCGATCCTTGATCAGATCGGGGACGCAATGGCGCGCGGCGATCGGGTCGAACTGCGCGGCTTTGGCGCATTTTCGGTAAAAAATCGTCCTGCACGCGTCGGACGCAACCCGCGGACGGGTGAGCAGGTTGAGGTAGAAGAAAAGTACGTGCCGCAATTCAAGGCGGGCAAGGAAATCCGCGAGCGGCTCAACCGCTCGTAAGCCCTCCGAGACTGCGCAAAGATTAGTTCGGAATACCGCATGGTCCGCAAAATCGTCGGTTGGCTGGTTCTGGTGCCCCTGTGCCTCGTCCTCGTGGGCTTTGCGCTGGCCAATCGCCAGCTTGTCGCGGTCAATATCAATCCCTTTGTCGGTCCCGCGCCGGCTACTGCCGCGGGCTATGGGATTCCGCTCTTTGTGGTTCTTTACATCGTTCTGCTGGTAGGTGTGCTTCTGGGCGGCACGGCCACATGGTTTGCCCAGGGCGAGCATCGCAGGCGCGAGCGCCAATGGCGTCGCGAAGCGCAAGCGCTCAACCAGGAACTCGAAGCGCAGCGCCGCCGCCAGGTCCAGGCCAACCCAACCGCCCTTTCCGAAGTCGACGAAATCCTCGAGCTGCGGTGAACGGTCGACGCAGTTCGTCAAAGGCTAAGAGTTCGACCCCCTTTTCTTGACACCCGAGTTCCGACCACGCGATGGCCGACCCCCTGATCATCAAAATCTGCGGCATCAAGACAATCGATATGCTGGACGCCGCCATCGAAGCCGGCGCCGACATGGTTGGCTTCATGCATTTCATGCGCTCGCCGCGCCATGTGTCGATCGAAGATCTGGCCCTGTTAATCTCTGCCGCCCGCGGAAAGGTGCAAAGCTGCGTGGTGCTCGTCAATCCGGACAATAGCTGTGTCGCCGAAGTGGCAGCGCTCGGGCCGGACTGGATTCAGCTTCACGGCCCCGAGACACCCCATCGGGTGGAAGCCATTCGCGCCGAAGCCGGTGTTGAAATCATGAAAGCCCTGCCCATCGGCACTGCCGAGGACGTCGCTCAGGTCGCTGCTTTTGCCAAGGTCGCCGATCGCATCCTGCTCGATGCCAAGCCGCCCAAGGGCGCCGACCGGCCGGGTGGTTTGGGCGAAAGCTTCGATTGGTCGCTGCTCAAGGCGCTTGACCCATCCATCCCCTTCATGCTTTCCGGTGGCCTGAAACCGGATAATGTCGCCGACGCCATCAGAGACGTCGCGCCCTTGGGTGTCGATGTCTCGTCCGGCGTCGAGCGTGCGCCCGGCGAAAAGGACAAGCGACTGATCGAAACGTTCATCCGCAACGTAAGAGCAGCAAGCTAAGCATATGTTGCCGGGTCTTCTCGGCGACCGAGAGGACAGCAATGGACGGCACGAACTCCCTGCGCAACGGCCCGGACGAAAACGGCCGCTTCGGTCATTATGGCGGCCGCTTCGTCGCCGAAACGCTGATGCCGCTCATTCTTGACCTCGAAAAAGAATATCGGGCCGCCAGGATCGATCCGGCCTATCAGGCCGAGCTCAAGGATCTTGCGATCCACTATACCGGTCGCCCGAGCCCGCTTTATTACGCCGAGCGCCTAACCCAGCATCTGGGCGGCGCAAAAGTCTGGTTCAAGCGCGAAGAGCTCAACCACACCGGCTCGCACAAGATCAACAATTGCCTCGGCCAGATCCTCCTTGCCAAGCGCATGGGCAAGACCCGCATCATCGCCGAAACCGGCGCCGGCCAGCATGGGGTGGCGACGGCGACAGTCTGCGCCAAGTTCGATCTGCCCTGCACCATCTTCATGGGCGCGACGGACGTCGAGCGGCAGATGCCGAACGTCTTGCGCATGAAAATGCTTGGCGCAGAGGTGCGCCCGGTGACGGCGGGGGCAGGGACGCTCAAGGACGCGATGAACGAAGCGCTTCGCGATTGGGTCACCAATGTCGATTCGACCTATTACCTGATCGGCACCGCCGCTGGCCCGCATCCCTATCCGGAAATGGTCCGCGATTTCCAATCGGTCATCGGCACCGAATTGAAAGAGCAGTTCCGCGAACGCGAAGGCAAACTGCCTGATGCGGTCGTCGCCTGCGTCGGCGGTGGCTCCAACGCCATCGGCACCTTCCACGCCTTTCTCGATGATCCTGAAGTGGCGATCTATGGGGCCGAAGCCGGCGGCCATGGCATCGACATCGAAAATGGCCACGCCGCCTCGATGACCGGCGGCCGCCCGGGCGTACTTCACGGCAATCGCACCTATCTGCTGCAGGATGCCGACGGCCAGATCTTGGAAGGCCATTCCATCTCGGCCGGTCTCGATTATCCCGGCGTCGGCCCGGAGCATTCCTATCTCCACGACACCAAGCGCGTCACCTATGTGCCGATCACGGACGACGAGGCGCTCGAGGCCTTCCAGCTCTGCACCAAGATGGAGGGCATCATCCCGGCACTCGAAAGTGCCCATGGCCTCGCGCAGGTGATCAAGCTCGCGCCAACCATGAGCAGTGACCAGTCGGTCGTGCTCTGTCTTTCGGGCCGCGGCGACAAGGACGTTGAAAGCGTCGGCAAGTATCTGGGACTTTTGAAATAATGACGACCCGCATCGACCGCGTATTTGCTGCTGCCAAGGCCGATAACCGCGCGCTTCTGGCTGCCTATATCATGGGTGGCGATCCTGATCTTGCGACCGGCCAGGCAATCATGAACGCTCTGCCCCAGGCTGGAGCCGATATCATCGAATTAGGCCTGCCATTTTCGGATCCCATGGCCGATGGCGTTGCCATCCAGATGGGCGGGCAGCGCGCGCTCAAGGCGGGGCAGACCCTGCGTGGCGTGCTTGGCATGGTCGAAGAATTCCGCCGCAAGGATGAAACCACCCCCATCGTGCTGATGGGCTACTACAATCCCATCTATATCTTTGGCGTCGACAAGTTCCTCGCAACTGCCAGGGACGCTGGTGTCGATGGCCTCATCATCGTCGACCTGCCGGCCGAGGAGGATGCCGAACTCTGCATTCCAGCGCTCAAGTCTGGCCTCAATTTCATTCGCCTGACGACGCCGACGACCGACGATGCGCGCCTGCCCACCGTCCTCGAAAACACTTCCGGCTTTGTCTATTATGTCTCGATGAACGGCACGACCGGCGCGGTCATCAAGTCGCGCGCCGCAGTGGGCGAGTCGGTCCAGCGCATCAAGGCGCATACCGAATTGCCCGTTGTCGTCGGTTTTGGCATCAAGACCGCCGATGACGCCGCCGAAATGGGTCGCCACGCCGATGGAATCGCCGTCGGCACCGTTATCGTTGATGCCGTCGCCAAATCGCTGGTCGATGGCAAGGCGACTGACAGGACGGTCGGCGCCGTCCGCGATCTCGTGGCTGACCTCGCCGCGGGTCTCAAGCGGGCCCGGGCGTAATCGCAACAGGCTTGACCGGCTAGCCCCGGTTATTTTTACAAAGTCCGAATTGCCGGGGCGATGTCCGGGGAGGATGGCGTTGTGCATAGCGCCGCTCCGCCCTTTGCTCCGGCCCGCCCTGCCTGATAAGAATTGCCACAATTGACGTTTAGGTGACTGCTCCAAGATCACCGCGAAAGGCCGCGCCATGAACTGGATCGACAATTTCGTCCGCCCCAAAATCCGCTCGTTTCTTAACAACAAGCGCGACACGCCGGAAAATCTGTGGGTCAAGGACCCCGAGTCCGGCGAAATGGTGTTCTATCGCGACCTCGAAGCCAATCAATGGGTGGTGCCCAATTCGGGTTACCACATGAAGATCAAGCCGGCCGATCGGCTGGCAACGTTCCTCGATGACGGGGCCTATGATCTCGTGCCGGTTGCTTCGGTACCGGTCGATCCGCTCAAGTTCCGCGACCAGAAGCGCTATATCGATCGCCTCAAGGAAAACCGCGCCAAGACTGGCTTTGACGACAGCGTCATCGTGGCGACGGGAAAGCTCTATAAGCGCGATATCACTGTGGGTATTCAGGATTTCGACTTCATGGGCGGCTCGCTCGGCATGGCGGCTGGCCAAGGTATCATCACCGGGCTCGAAACCGCCGTCGAGCGCAAGACGCCCTTTGTGCTGTTCGTGTCTTCGGGCGGCGCGCGCATGCAGGAGGGCGTGCTGTCGCTCATGCAGATGCCGCGCACGACCGTTGCCGTGCTGCGCCTCCGTGAGGCCGGGCTTCCCTTTTTCGTGGTCCTGACCAATCCGACCACTGGTGGCGTGACTGCGTCTTACGCGATGATCGGCGATGTTCATCTCGCCGAGCCGGGTGCATTGATCGGTTTTGCCGGCCAGCGCGTCATCGAGCAGACGATCCGCGAAAAGCTCCCCAAGGGATTCCAGCGGTCAGAATATCTTTACGAGCACGGCATGGTCGACATGGTGGTGCATCGCCACAACCTGCGCTCGACCATCGGTTCGCTCGCCGGCATCCTGACCCGAGCCCCTGCCAATGACGAATTGTCCGGCTCGGCCAGCAAGGCCATTGCCGCCCAGGCAAGCCTTCGCGAAGCCGCCGTCGCCGCCGAAGGGGACAACGACCTTGCGCCTGCCGCTGCACATGCTGAATAGTCTCTTTACCCGCACTTAACGGCGTTCGCCTACCTTCGTAGAAAACCGGGACCCGGCCGATCTCGGTCGGGCCATGCCGCTACGAGGACCTGATGCGCCGTTTGTCCTTACCCATTGCCCGCAAGCTGCCGCTGGCCCTGTTGGGCTCCGCTCTCCTCGTCAGCATTGGTGTGGGCATCGCAAGCTATATGATCGGTTCGCAGGCGCTTTATGCCGCGGCCGAAAATACGCTCGCGACACTGGCCTCCGAGCGTGCGCGGCAGGTGTCATCCTATGTGTCGGGCGTCGAGGAAGATCTCGTCGCCACGTCGCGCTCCGCCGATACCCAGCAGGCGCTGCGCGACTTTGCCGGCGCCTGGCTGCAGTTCAAGGTCGATCCGACCGCAGAAGTGCGCAAGCTTTACGTCGACGACAATCCGAACAAGGACGATCTCTCCGCGCTCGATACGCTCGGCACAACTGGCGCTTATGACGTCACGCATACCCGCTTCCAGCCGGGATTCCGCAATAAGGTCGTGGCACGCGGTTACCGCGATTTCTACCTTATGGATCTCAAGGGTTTCGTCGTCTATTCGCTTAAAAAGGGCGACGAATTCGGCACGAGCCTTGCCGAGGGCGGACCCCTGGCCCCAAACGGTCTCGGTCGCGTTTTCCAGCAGGCTCTCGCAATCGAGAACGACACCGACCTCGCCTTTGCCGATTATGAGGCCTATGCGCCGGCCGGCGGACTGCCTGCTAGCTTCTTTGCCAAGCCCGTCTTCAATGCCCAGGGCCGCAAGATCGGTGTCGTCGCCTTCCAGCTGCCGTCTCAGGTGCTCGATGGCGTCGTGGGGGATCGCACCGGGCTCGGGGAAACCGGGGAAGTCATCGTCGTCGGCGCCAACGGCATGCTGCGCTCGGATTCCATTTTCACCCCAGACGATGATGCGCTCTCAACCGGTTTTGCCGGACCGCTTCTCGATGGCGCCATAGCCGGAAATCACGTGACTGGCGAAACGCTCGACTATCGCGCAACTCCCATGCTGGTTGCGGCTGCCCCCATCACCACCAAGGGCGAACCATGGGCTGCCGTTGCCGTCATGGCCAAGGACGAAGTGCTCGCTCCCGTCGCGCAGATGCGCAACATGATGTTTGCCATCGGCGCGGGCCTCCTTGCGGTTGTGGCCGTGCTCAGCCTGCTCTTTTCGCGCTCGATTACCAAGCCCATCACCCGCCTTACCGGCACCATGGAAACGGTGGCGAGCGGGGATTTTGATGCCGATGTGCCGGGCACGACCCGCAGCGACGAACTTGGCGCCATGGCGCGCGCCGTGGAAGTCTTTCGCGAGAATGGCCGCAAGGTCAGCCAGCTGACCGAGGCGGAAGCGGCTCAGGCCCTGCGCAACCAGGCCGAACGCGCGGATATGATGACAACGCTCCAGCGCGCTTTCGGCGATGTCGTGGAAGCGGCCGTTGGGGGCGATTTCGGTCGCCGGGTCGAGGCGAAATTCCCCGATGCCGAGCTCAATGCACTGGCTCACTCGGTCAATCGCCTCGTCGAAACGGTCGATCGCGGCCTTTCCGAAACCGGTTCGGTGCTGTCGGCACTCGCCGATACCGACCTGACCCGCCGCGTCGATGGCGATTATCAGGGCGCCTTTGCCCGGCTCAAGGACGACACCAATGCGGTAGCCGAGCGCCTCGGCGATATCGTCGGCCAATTGCGGGCAACTTCGGGCACGCTCAAGCGCGCCACCGGCGAAATTCTTTCGGGTGCGAACGATCTTTCCGAACGGACGACGCGCCAGGCCGCGACGATCGAGGAAACCTCCGCGACGATGGAGCAACTGGCTTCGACCGTGCTCGAAAATGCCGCCAAGGCGGAAGCTGCCAGCGAGAAGGCCCGCAACGTTTCCCAGTCAGCCGAAGAGGGCGGCGAGGTGATGGACCAGGCAACCAAGGCCATGGACAGGATCACCGCCTCTTCAGCCAAGATCTCCAATATCATCGGCCTCATCGACGACATCGCCTTCCAGACCAATCTACTGGCGCTGAACGCGTCTGTCGAAGCCGCCCGCGCAGGTGAAGCCGGCAAGGGTTTTGCCGTCGTGGCTGTCGAAGTCCGTCGTCTCGCCCAATCCGCTGCCAGCGCTTCGGCGGACGTGAAGGTGCTGATCGAGCAATCGGCCAGCGAAGTGAAGGGCGGCACGCAACTCGTCGGCGCTGCCGCCGGCAAGCTCGCTGGCATGCTTGATGCCATCCGCGAAAACACCGCTGACCTCGAAGCCATTGCTCAAGGCAGCCGCACCCAGGCCTCGGCCATCGAGGAAGTGACCATAGCCGTCCGCCAGATGGACGAAATGACCCAGCACAATGCCGCGCTCGTCGAAGAGACCAATGCGGCGATCGAACAAACCGAGGGCCAGGCAGTGCGTCTCGACGAGATCGTCGAGCAGTTCACGGTTGCCGCCTCCCCGGTCCGCACCGCGTCACCGGCGCCCGGAACCAAGCCATCTGCCGGCATCCGCGGCATGCAAGATAAGCTCAAGGCCGCCGCATCGAACTATCTTCGCCGCCCGGCGGGAAATGCGGCGCCCAAAATCGACGACTGGTCGGAGTTCTGAGCCCGCACGACTCCACTCTCGGGCTTGTCCCGAGGGTTTCGTCCTTGAGTGAAGCGCCCTCTGGTCAAGCCCGAGGGTGGCGGAAAATTGTGAAACTCTGGACAATCCCCGCGCCTGCCGGTTCTATCCCGGCATGGATACTGCCGACCGATTCCCTGACGTGATGCTGCTTGCTGCCGGGCTCGGTACGCGTCTTCGTCCTTTGACCGACACCATCCCAAAGCCGCTCGTGCCGGTCGCCGGAGTGCCGCTGATCGAGCGCATCATCGGCAATGCGCGTGCAGAAGGCGCCAAGCGCTTCGTCGCCAATGCGCATTATCGGGCCGATCAGATCCTTGCCCATTTCGGTGGCCTTCTGAAGGTGAGCCGCGAGGACGAGCTTCTGGGCACGGGCGGAGGGGTGAAGCGCGCCCTGCCGATGCTGCATTCCGACCCGTTCTTCGTCATGAATACGGATGCCTTTTGGCCAGCCGGCAGTGACGAACCGCTCAAGCGCATGAGCGCGCGCTATGCCGGACCCGAAGACATCGTGATGCTCTGCGTACAGCCGCATCGCGCCACGGGGTTTGGCCGCAGCCATGACTTTTGCCTTGCGCCCAACGGCATCGTGACGCGCGACTACGGGGCGCCGATCATCTTTGCGGGTGTAACGCTGGTGAGCCCGGCCATCTTCGCCGATACGCCGGATGGACCGTTTTCCCTTTATCCCCTGCTCGAGGCAGCGCTCGAGCGCGAGACGCTCAAGGGCGTGGTGCTTGATGCGCCCTGGTTTCACGTTGGGGATCCCGACAGCCTGGTTGCGGCCGAACGCATCTTTGCGCGTCGATGACGATTTTTTCGATAGCGCCGCACACGCCATTCCTGCCGGCGCTTGCCGCCGCCGTAATGGATGGACGCCTTCTCGGCACCTGGCCGCGCGACAATGTCTTCTGGCTGAGTGACGTCACCATCATCCTGCCCACCCAGCGCGCGCGCCAGGCGCTTGCCGACGCTTTCTCCCGCCATCCGCAATTTACCGGGCTTCTGCCCGATATCCGCACTTTTGGCAGCGACGAAGGCGATGAAGAGCCGTTCCTGCCGCCGTTCGACGCACCGCCGACACCGCCACCGGCAACAGCCCTGCAGCGCCGTCTCGTCCTCTCCCGGCTCGTTGCGGCCTGGGCCCATAGCCCGGCCGGCGGCCAAGCCTTTTCAAGCCCGCCGACAGCCGCCGAAATCTTTTCGATGGCCGATTCACTGGCCCATGTTTTCGACGATCTTGCGATCGAAGAACGAGGCGCTGCCGAACTGCGCGCGCTCGGGGGCGAACTCGGGCCTGAGCTTGGCGCCTATTGGCAGCAGACGCTGACGTTTCTCGACATTGCGCTTTCCGCCTGGCCGGCAATGCTTGAGGAGCTGGGCCGCGCCGACCCGGCGCTTCTCCGCGGTGCGCGCCTCGACCGCCAGGCCGATGCAGCTGCCCATGTCTATGGGACGCGTCCGGTGATCGCTGCGGGATCGACCGGCTCGATCCCTGCCACGGCGCGCCTTCTCCGGGCCATCGAACGCCTGCCGCGCGGGGCCCTGGTCCTGCCCGGGCTCGACCTTGCCATGAGCCCTGAAACTCATGCCAGATTGCTCGATCCCTCGCAGAGCCCGCATGGCCATCCGCAATACCATTTGGCCAAACTGCTTCGCACGCTAGGCGCCGGCCCTGCTGACGTGATCGAACTGGCAAGGGACCATCATCCGCGCACGACGCTGTTGCATAGGGCGCTAGCCCTTACGTCGGAAACGGCGCTCTGGGCCGAGCATCGTCTCGATCCGCTCGAAACCCATGCGGCGCTTGCCGGCGTGTCGGTGATCGCGGCGCGGCACGAGGACGAAGAAGGGCGCGCCATTGCCCTTGCGGCACGGGACGCGCTCGCCCGCGGCCGCAGCGTCGGCATCATAACGCCTGACCGGAACCTGGCGCGCCGCATCGCTGCCGAACTCGCGCGCTTCGACGTCTATGTCGACGACGCGGCGGGCGCCCCGCTTTTCCAATCGACTGCGGGGCGCCTTGCCCGACAGATCTTGACGCTCGCCGCCCATGGCTGCGGAGCGGTCGATCTCGTCGCGCTTCTGCGCAATCGCGCCAGCCTTTTCGGCCGGAGCCGGGCTGAGGTTTCAAGGCTTGCCGACGATATCGAGCTGGCGCTTCTGCGCGGCCAGCGTCCGGCACTGGGTCTTGATGGTCTTCGTGAAGCGCTCAAGGCGCATGTCGCGGCGCCGCCAAAGCACGCGCTCAGGCGTCTGACGGAAAAGCATGAAGCCGCGATCGGCGCATTTCTCGACGATATCGCGCTTGCCATCAGCCCGCTGACCCAACTTCTCGCCATGCCGTTGATCCGCGCCGCCGATCTCGCGGCGGCCCTCGCGCAAGCGGTGCATAATGTTGCCGATGGCGCACCCTATCGCGGCCGCGACGAACTCAAGGATTGGGCGACACAAATGGCGGGTCTTTCAGGGGAGGGCCACGCCTTTCCGCCGAAAGGCCTCGACAGTGTCCTTGCCGCCCTGATGAACGGCTTCCAGGTCCGGAACCGTCTTGATCGCCGCAGCGATATTGCCATCTGGGGGCAGATCGAGGCGCGTTTGATGTCGCCCGATCTGATGGTCCTTGGTGCCCTCAACGAAGATATCTGGCCCGAAACCGCCGACCCCGGACCTTGGCTTGGCCGTGGCATGCGCCTTGCCGCCGGGCTCGAGCCGCCCGAACGCCTTCAGGGCCTGGCAGCGCATGATTTTGCCCAGGCGATGGGTAATCGGGACGTCATCATCGCCTATGCCGACCGCGTCGGCACGAGCCCTGCCCTCCCCTCGCGCCTCGTGCAGCGTCTCGACGCATTTGCCGGGGAGGATTCGGCCAAGGCTCTCCGCGATCGGGGCCAGACCTGGCTCTCAGCCGCACGTGCCATCGATGCTGTCGAAACCGTCCAGCCTGCCGCGCGGCCGCTACCCAATCCGCCGGTGCATCTGCGCCCGCGAAAACTCTCGGTCACCGAAGTCGAGACGCTGATGCGCTCGCCTTATGACCTTTATGCGCGCCATGTCCTCAAGCTGCGGCCCTTCGATCCGCTCGGCGACGTTCCCGATGCAAGAGAGCGCGGCACTATCATTCACGACGCCTTTGCGCGGTTCGTCATCGAAAACCATGATCCGGAAGCCCCGGACGCCTATGAAAAGCTTATGGCGATCGCAGCCGATGCGTTCTCCGGTCTCGACGCCATCGGCGAGCGCCGCGACATCTGGTTGCGGCGCTTTTCGACAGCCGCGCTGCAATTCCTGGCCTTCGAGCGCGACCGCAACCCCCGCGTCGTCAAGCGCCATGCGGAACTCCGCGGGGAGATGCCGCTCAAACTCTCCGAAGATTTTCTGATCACCGGGCAGGCCGACCGAATCGATGAGATGACCGACGGGACAGTCGAAATCCTCGACTTCAAGACCGGCTCCCCCCCGACGGCCGCCTCCATGAAGGCCTTCGAGGCGCCGCAGCTTCTGCTCGAAGCGCTGATGGTTCAGGCCGGCGCCATGGTGGGCGTTACGCCGGCCCCTGCAAGCGCTCTCACCTATGTCAAAATCGGCCTCGGCCCCGAGGCTTTCCAGCCGTTCGGCTTCGCTGCGGGCGAGGGCATGCCATTAATGGCGGCTGCTGACGAGATCGGCCGCCGCCTGCAGTCCCATATCGACTATTTTCTTTTCCACGATGCGCCGATGCCCGCGCGGCTGCTGCCGCTTGCCGGTCAGCGCTTTGCCGGCGCCTACGACCACCTGGCCCGCGTAGCGGAATGGACCTCGGTCGATGGCGGGGAGGACGACGCATGAACGCTGGCCGCGGCGAACTCACCATTCCATCGGATACGCGCCGGGCGCAAAGCCGCGCGTCCGACCCTTTGCAGTCTATCTGGGTCGAAGCCAATGCCGGCTCCGGCAAGACATTCGTCCTCACCCAGCGGGTCTTGCGCCTGCTGCTGTCCGGCGTGCCCCCGGAATCCATCCTCTGCCTCACCTATACGAAGGCCGCCGCCGCAGAAATGCGCAAACGCGTTTCCCAGCGCCTCGCCGAGTGGGCGGTTATTGAGGATGCGAAGCTTTTCAAAGCCTTGACCGAGCTTCTGGGCAAGTCACCGGAAAGCGAAACCCTTTCAAGAGCGCGAACCCTATTTGCGCGGGCTCTCGAAACGCCAGGCGGCCTGCGCATCCAGACCATTCATGCCTTCTGTGAAGCAGTGTTGCATCGGTTTCCGATCGAAGCGGGCGTACCCTTCGATTTCGCAGTCATCGAAGAAGAACAGCAGGCGCAGCTTATCCTTACTGCGCGGGAAAGCGTTCTGGCCGAGGGCTTGCGGGGTGGTGCCAATCGTATCGCGGTCGAAACGCTGTTCCACCTCCTCAGCGATCATCATATCGGCGAGGCGATAAACGCGGCCCTCTCGCAAGGCCCGCGTCTTCGATCGCTTTTTAGCGATCCGGATGGCGCCAAGCTGCGCCTTCGTCGGTTGGTCGGCGCCGGCGATGAGAGCGCCGCCGAGCTTGCGGCCCGAATGACGCAGGGGACACTGCTGACGCCCGAAATCCTGCGGCAGCTGGTTTCGACGCTCGGCGGAGATCCCACCGGCAATCGCAAATGCGTCGACCTCCTGGCACGGCTCGATCCGCACCGGCCAGTCAGGGACATGCTGCTAGCCGCTTTTTTTACCGGCAAGGGCGAGCCCCGCGCAAGCCTCCTCACCAAGGCCGAGCAGGCGTCACATCCGCATTTTGCAGCTCTGCTGACCGCCGAACAGGAGCGCCTGATGACGCTCGATGCCGCGATAAAGTCCGCCCAGCTTGTCGAACGCAGCGCTGCGGTACTCGATATTCTCGTTGCCATCGCCGGGCGCTATGTCGAAGATAAGCGGCGGCGCGCCCTGCTCGACTTCGACGATCTGGTCCAGCGGCTAGGCGACCTTCTCGGCAATATCGAGATCGGACCATGGGTGCAGTACAAGCTCGACGCCGGTATCGAGCATATCCTCGTCGATGAATCGCAGGATACCAACGACCAGCAATGGCGCGTCGTGCGGGCTTTGGCGGCTGAATTCTTCGTCGGAGAAGGCGCTGCCCGCCGGCCACGCTCGGTCTTTGCGGTGGGCGACCAGAAGCAATCCATCTATTCGTTCCAAGGCGCCCAGCCCGCTCTGTTCGGCGCAACCGGCTATGACTTTGCCAGACGCGCCGAAGCGGCTGAGATGGCTTTTGCCCGGCTACCGCTCCACACCAGTTTCCGCACGCTCAAGGGCATTCTCGATGCAGTCGACAAGACCTGTGCTCGCGCGGACATCCAGCACGCGCTTCTTGCGGCAGATCCGGTGCTCCACATTGCCGCACGCAGCCAGCCGGGCGGCACGGTAACACTCTGGCCGCCTATCCAGGCGCAGAAGGCCGAGGCGAGCGGTGGCGGCTGGCCTGTGGAGCCGGTCGAAGCCGAGCAGAGCGCCGCGCGACAGGTTGCCATGCGCATCGCCCGCGAGATCAAATCCTGGCTCGATAGCGCAAGGCCGCTGGCCCAGCGCGGTCGCGCGGTCAGCGCTGACGATATCCTGATCCTCGTGCAATCGCGCAGTGCCCTCTTTCAGGAGATCATCCGCGCCCTGCGGCTCTGTCAGGTGCCGACGCCCGGAGCCGACAGGCTGGCAGTGACCGGACATATCGCGGTGCTCGATCTTCTGGCACTCGTCGATGTGTTGCTCAATCCCAGCGACGATCTGCAGCTTGCCGCGCTTCTTCGCTCGCCGTTGTTCGATCTTTCAGAAGAGGATCTCTTTTTCCTCGCCACGACACGCGCCGAGCGACAGACGCTCTGGTCCGCGCTCCTTGCCTCGAGCGCTCCGATCGCGCGCGAGGCGGCCGCGCGGCTCGATCAGTGGCGCGCCAGCCTCGATTTCGAACGGCCATTCGAATTCCTGACGCAGGTGCTCTATGCCCATCAGGGTCTCAAGCGCTTTCATGCGCGCCTTGGCACCGAGGTCGACGAAGTCATCTCCGAATTTTTAGAGCTGGCCTTGGCGCATGAGCAGGGCGAGCAACCATCGCTTCAGGGCTTTGCGGCCGAGATGCGCCGGCGCTCGGTCTCGATCAAGCGCGAACTTGCCGAGGCGGGCGGCGGCGTGCGCGTCATGACGGTGCATGGGGCAAAGGGGCTCGAAGCACCGATCGTCATCATGGCTGATGCGGCGAGCAAGCCGGACAGCAAGCAGATTGGCAGCCCTATCTACGTGATCGAAGACGCACCCGGACCGCTCCTCATCCACGCCTCCAACCAGCGCCAGCATGTCCCGGCGACACAGGAAATCAAGGACAGGATCGACGCCAACCTTTTCGAGGAATATTGGCGCAAGCTCTATGTCGCCATGACGCGCGCCGAGGACGAACTCTATGTCACCGGAGCGCTCACCCAGCGCGGCAAGCTCGAAGGGTCCTGGTATGACGCCATAGAAACGGCGCTGGCCGAGGATTCCGAGGTGATCGAGGATGGTGGCGCGGTGATTGCGCGCATTTTTCCCGTCATCCGCCCCAGACCCGCGCCGGTCAAGGTAGCGGAACGCAGCCCGACCAGGTCTATGCCGTGGATTGAGCCAGGGCCCTTGACGTTCGTCCCGCCGCCACCCGTCATCCCGCCCTCGCGTGCGCGCGAAACGGCCGGTACCGAGCCGCTGCTGGCCACCGCCGCAGAACAGGTGCGCGACGCGGAAACGGCGCGAAAGTCCGGCCTGGCGCTGCACGCTCTCCTGCAGCATCTGGGCAAGGTCGACCGAACGCTCTGGAATAATGTCATTCCGCGCGCGCTCGAAATCCTGCTGCCGGAGGCCCCCCGAGAGCAGGAGCGGCTGGCCGCAAAAGCACGGTCCATTCTGGATCATCCCGATTTCGCGCATCTTTTTGGCCCGGCAAGTCGGGCCGAGGTGCCGTTCCTTGTTGATGCACGGCGCAAAGAGGAACCAATTCGCCTTTCGGGGCGTATCGATAGGCTCGTGGTTGACGACGCAGGGGTCTTGGTGGTCGACTACAAGTCCGACGCAACGGCGCCCACAACGGCAGCCGCGGTGCCGGAGAGGTACGTTACGCAGCTCGGGCTATATGCATTGGTTGCACATCAGCTTTTCCCCGGCCGTGCCGTGCGCGCCGCGATTCTCTGGACGGAATTGGAATCATTAATGAATCTCCCGCCGGACTTGCTCGAAAAAGCCCGGTCGGATTTCACCCTCAGGTGAACGCTCTTGTTGCAAGGCTGGACTCTCCCCAGCTTTGGGAGCAAACAAGCCACCGCTTTCAACCCAAAAGGCACACTAAATGACGAAGCAGGTTTCCGACGCCACCTTTGGCGAGGAAGTTCTAAATTCTCAGGAACCGGTTCTGGTCGATTTCTGGGCTGAGTGGTGCGGGCCCTGCCGGGCGATCGCCCCCGTGCTCGATGAACTCTCCACCGAACTTTCCGGCAAGGTGAAGATCGTCAAGCTCAATGTCGACGAGAACCCCTCGACGACCGTCAAGTATGGCGTCCGCTCCATCCCCACCATGATCCTCTTCAAGAATGGCGAAGCCGCCGACATGAAGATCGGTGCCGGCACGCCCAAGGCAGGCCTCACCAAGTGGCTCGAAGGCCACGCCCCCTAAGACGGCTTTTCAATCAATTTCAAGCGCCGCTGGACACTCGTCCGGCGGCGCTTTTGTTTGGCGACCACAATCTGGTCGCCTTATCCGGTCACTGACGAGTGGCAGCAGGACAGAGGCTCTGCTAGCTCTATGAAATTCGCCGTTTCCGGAGATTGCACTTGTCCGTCATCGACCTGTCCGCCGCCCCATTCCATCTCGACGAAGAGGCGATCGCCTGGGTCCATTCGACACGCGATGGCCTGGCGCCGCGCGACAAGCTGGCCCAGCTTTTTGTGCTTCTCGCCCGCGGCCCGGCCGACGAAGCGCTCGAAACGGTCAAAAGCTTCCGCCCTGGCGGCGTGACCCGCATCTATTCCGATGATCTCGCCGCCGAAATCGGCTTTGCCCGCCAGCTCGATGCTATTGGTCCCGCGCCCATGCTGGTCAGCGCCGATCTCGAAGGCAGCCGCATGAGCCTGCCCTTCGGCACCTCGGTGCCCAATCCGCTCGGCCTGGCCGCCGTTGACGATGTCGAAGCCACCACGGCGATTTCGCGCATCATGGCCGAAGAGGCCCGGGCAGTCGGTCTCAACTGGAGCTTTACCCCGGTTATCGACATCAATGCAGCCTGGCGCAGCGCCATCGTCGGCACGCGCTCCTATGGCAGCGACATCGACAAAATCGAACGCCATGCTCTGGCGCAGATCGCCGCTTTTCAGAGCAATGGTGTCGCTGCGACAGTGAAACACTGGCCCGGCGAAGGTTACGACGATCGCGACCAGCACCTGGTTACGACGGTCAACCCGCTCACTCTTTCCGAATGGGAAACACAATTCGGCCGGCTCTATCGCGCCGCCATCAATGCCGGCGTCCTTAGCGTCATGTCGGCACACATCGCTTTCCCCGCGTTCGTGCGCGAACTCGATCCCGAAGCCACCTCTGAAGCCTTTCGCCCGGCGTCGCTGAGCCGCGTGCTCAACCAAACCCTTCTCCGCGAGCGCCTCGGCTTTAACGGCCTCATCGTCTCCGACGCAACGCTTATGGCCGGTCTCGGCGATTGGGGTCCGCGCGACGAAACCCTGCCCGAAGTCATCATCGCCGGCTGCGATGTTATTTTGTTCTCGGATGACCCCAATGGCGATCTCATGCGCCTTGTTAAAGCTGTCGCTGATGGCCGCCTGACCCAAGAGCGCGTCGACGAAGCCGTGACCCGCGTCCTCGCGCTCAAGGCCGCCCTTGGCCTTCACAACGATCGGCCCAAGCCCAATCTCGACACGGCCCGCGCAATTGTCGCGACGCCCGAAAAGCGTGCCAAGGCGGCTGAGGTCACCGCCCGCATGCCGACGCTTGTGAAAGACACGGCCAACCTCCTGCCGCTCTCGCCGGCCAAGCACAAGCGCGTGCTGATCTATTCGACCGGCGCCGTCCAGCCCTTCGCCCCGCACCCGATCTCGCTTTCCCTGCCGGATATGCTCACGCGGGAGGGCTTTGAGATCACGCTCCACACCCCCGACCTCGCCGTGCGCCCAAGCGACTATGATCTGGTGCTTTATCTCCTCGCCGAGGAAACGCTCCTCACCCGCAGCCGCATCTTCCTCGATTGGAAACGTCTCACCGGCTCGGTCTTCGGCGCCATGCATCGCCATTGGCACGAAGCGCCGACGCTCATGGTTTCTCTCGGCTTTCCCTATTATCTCTACGACGCACCGCGCGTATCGACTTACATCAACGCCTACGGCTCAAGCGATGCCATCCAGGAAGCGGTGCTGAATGCGCTTCTGGGTCGGGTGCCCTTCGCGGGTAATAGCCCTATCGACCCATTCTGCGGTAGTGAGCAGGCGAAGTATTAGCTATTAGCATTTGGCCCCACGTGCCTTGATTCAATCGTCATTGCCCGGCTTGTCCGGGCAATCCATTTGGCCTCCGTATGGACCACCGGGACAAGCCCGGTGGTGACGAGCGACGAGAAATCAGTTGGGCGGCGTGCCGTTCTTCGCCAGCACATCACCCGCCATATAGAGCGATCCGCAGATCAGCACCCGCGCTTTGGGCAATTCCGCGGCTGCCTTGAGCGCCGTTACGACTGATCGCATAGGACGCGCGTCGAACCCTACATCTGTTGCGCGCGAAACAATATTCTCGGCCGGATGCGCATTCGCCTCGCCCGGAATGGTCAGCGCCATCACCTGGGGCCGAAAATCCTTGAACGCCTCAAGGAATTCGCCGGGATCGCGCGTATTCATCATTCCCATGATCAACACCAGCGGCGCCGGCCGGCTTCGGTCGAATTCGGCGATGGTCCGCGCCAGCGCCTTGGCCCCATGCGGATTATGCCCGCCATCGAGCCAGAGCTCGTGCCCTGCGGGCAGCAGATCGCGCAGCTTTCCATCGCGGATTGGCTGCATCCGCGCCGGCCAGGTCACTTTCCGCAGGCCCTCGGCAAAATCCTTGTCCGTCACCGGCAATTCGAAATGCCGCGCCGCGGCAATAGCGAGCGCCGCATTGTCGAACTGATGTGGTCCTAACAGCGCCGGCGGCGGCAGGTCGAGCATGCCCTGCTCGTCTGTATAAACGAGCCGCCCATCCTGCTGGAGCCCATGAAAATCCTCGCCCTGCCAGAGCGGTGTGATCCCGAGCCGGTGCGCCGCGCGCTCCAGCACTTTGCGGCCCTCATCGCGCTGAATGCCCATGACCGATTTCGAGCCACGCTTTAAAATCCCGGCCTTGTTCGACGCGATCTCGGCGATGGTGCTTCCCAGAAACCCTTGGTGGTCAAAATCGACCGGCGTGATGATTGTGCCAAGCGGATGCTTCACCACATTGGTCGTGTCATAGGTGCCGCCCATGCCGGTTTCGAGCAGGAGAAAATCGGCCAGCGTTTCCGAGAAGAGCTTGAACGCCGTCACCGTCGTCACCTCGAAAAAGGTGATCCCCGCCCCGCCATTGATCCGTTCCACCTCTTCGAGCGCCGCATTGAGCTTTCGCGTGGAAACGAGTTCGCTCGCCAGCCGAATGCGCTCGTTGAAGCGCACGAGGTGGGGCGAGTTATAGACATGCACCTTCTTGCCCGCCGCTTCGAGAAAGGCGCGGAGATAGGCGATCGTCGAACCCTTGGCATTGGTGCCCGCGACATGGATGGTCGGCGGCAGATGATCGTGTGGATTGCCGAGTTTTTCGAGCAGCGGCAACATGCGATCGAGGCTGAGATCGATCAGCTTGGGGTGGAGGCCAGACAGGCGTTTCAAAATTGCGTCGGTGCGGGACATGGAATTCTCCCTTGGGCGGGATGCCGATCAGCCACCGGCCCGGCACCTCCCC
Organism: Devosia soli; assembly: GCF_000970455.1. Classification (GTDB taxonomy): domain Bacteria; phylum Pseudomonadota; class Alphaproteobacteria; order Rhizobiales; family Devosiaceae; genus Devosia; species Devosia soli. The sequence goes on from NZ_LAJG01000021.1 coordinate 108,717, forward strand.
CTTGATGGGGGAGGTTGGGAGGGGGTAGGCACACGCTCTGTACTCGATCCCCCACCCCTGCTCGATAGACGGACTTAGCTTGCGCTAAGCCCTATCTCGCTTCCCTCCCCACAAGGGGGAGGGTAAAGAAAGAACTGCTACTTCCGCAGTTCGCCGCCCGTCGTCTTGGTAACAGCCGCAACAATCGCCGCCGACACCTTCTCGATATCTTCGTCGGTCAGCGTCTTGTCGCGCGGCTGAAGCGTGACTTCGATGGCGACCGACTTCTTGCCCTCGCCGACATGCACACCTTCGAACACGTCGAAGATGCCGACATCGGCGATGAGCGTCTTATCCGCGCCCTTGGCTGCCTTGAGGATGGAAGCCGCGGTCACGCTGCGATCCATCACGAAAGCAAAGTCGCGGGATACCTGCTGGAATTGACTCAGGTCGAGCGCCGGCTTGGTCTTGGTTGCCTTCTTGCGCGGCTCGGGCAGGGCGTCGAGGTCGATCTCGAAGGCCGCAACCGGGCCATCGATATCCAGTTCCGCCGCCACCGCCGGATGCAGTTCACCGAACCAGCCGAGCGTTACCTTTGGTCCGAGCGCAATGCGCCCGCCTCGCCCCGGGTGGCTCCAGCTCGCCGCTTCCGGCAGCACCTGCACTTTTTCGATGTCGACGCCAAGCGCATCGAGCACCGCAGCGAGATCGGCCTTGGCATCCCAGACGCCAACCGCCCCGGCCTTTCCCAACCAATGGCGCCCGGCGCCATCGATCTTGGCCGTTCCGGTGCGCACGCCTGAGGCATAAGTGTGCTGCCCCTCGGGCTTGTCGGAGAGGAACACCTGGCCGACTTCGAACAGTGTGACATCGGCAAAGCCACGGTTGGCATTGCGCCGCGCGCCCGAAAGCAGGCCCGGCAGCAATGAAGGCCGCATGTCGGTCATATCGGAAGCAATGGCATTGGCGAGTTGCCTATCTTCGGTGCCCCCGCCAAAGCGCGTGGCTTCATCATGGGAAATGAACGACCAGGTCACAGCCTCGTTAAGGCCACGCGCTGCAAGCGTCCGCCGCGCAATGCGGCGGCGGTTCTGGATGGTCGTGAGAATCCGCGGCGCCACATGGTTGAGGCGCGCCAGCGGCTCCACCGGCACATTGTCGACGCCCACCATGCGCATGACCTCTTCGACGAGATCGGCCTTTTGGGTAACATCCGGACGCCAGCTCGGGACTTTCACGGTGCGCGTGTCGCCAGAACCCTCAGCCACAAAGCCAAGAGAGGTCAGAATAGCTTCGATCCTTTCCGGCGCTACATCGAGGCCCGTCAGGCGGCGCACTTCGCCCAGCGGAAATTCGACGACCGTATTGGCAAAAACATCCTCGCCCGAGATCGCCGGCTCCTTCGGCTCACCGCCGCAAAGCTCCAGCACAAGCCGCGTCGCCAGTTCCATGCCCGGCTCGGTCAGCGCCGGATCAACCGAACGCTCGAGACGATACCGGGCATCCGAAACTATTCCGGTCTTGCGGCCGGTGCGGGCGATCAGTTCCGGATCCCAGCTGGCGCATTCGATGAAGACATTGGTTGTCTCCTCGGTGACGCCCGAGCGAATGCCGCCCATGATGCCGCCGAGGCAAAGCGGGCCCTTGTCGTCGGCAATCACCGTCATGGTGTCGTCAAGCGTATAGACCTTGTTGTCGAGCGCATCGAACGCCTCGCCGCGCGCATTGCGCAGCACCATGGTGCCCTCAACCTTATCCGCATCATAGGCATGCAGCGGCCGGCCCCAGCCGAGCGAGACGAGGTTGGTGATATCGACGATCGCGTTGATGGGCCGCAGACCCACAGCCCGCAGCCGCGCCTGCAGCCAGTCTGGCGATGGCCCGTTCTTCACGTTGGCGATATAGCGGCCGGCAAATTTCCGAATGGCCTTGGGCTCATCGCCCGAAAACTGGTGCGGCAGCGGCGCAATCGGGCCCTTTCCTACCGACGGCACTGGCGAGAAGTCAGTCTTCTTGAGCGTACCGAGGCCGAACGCTGCCAGATCGCGTGCCACACCATAAACTCCGGTCGCATCGCCCCGGTTCGGCGTGATGGAAATATCGAAAACCACGCCATTGATGCCGGCATAGTCGACATATTTTTCCCCGATCGGCGCATCATCGGGCAGGGAAATAATGCCGTCATGATCGTTGGACAGCTGGAGTTCTGCCGCCGAGCAGAGCATGCCGTTAGATGGCGCGCCGCGAATGACGACGCCGCCCTTGAGTTCAAAGTCCTTGCCGGGAATATAGGTGCCGGGGAAGGCAAAGACCGACTTCATGCCGGTTTTCACATTGGGCGCACCGCAGACGACATCGATCAGTTCACCCGTGCCCGCATCCACCTTACAGATATTGAGGTGATCGGAATTGGGATGCGGTTCCGCCTTCACCACTTGGGCGACCACGAACTTTGCAAGCGCCTTGCCCTGCGATTCAACGCCTTCGACCTCAAGGCCGACCGTCGTCAATGCCGTGGCAATCTCATCGGCGGAAGCTGTGGTGTCGAGGTGTTCGAGGAGCCAGTCGAGAGTGAATTTCATTTCTTTGGCTCCTTAGCTCGAAAGTCCGCCGAACAGGGTCGGCAAGTCGAGCGGCCTAAATCCGTAATGTTCGATCCAGCGCTGATCGGCGTCAAAGAAGGCGCGCAGATCCGGCATGCCATATTTCAGCATGGCGAGACGATCGATGCCCATGCCCCAGGCAAAGCCCTGGTAGACATCGGGATCGAGCCCGGCATTGCGCAGCACATTGGGGTGCACCATGCCGCAGCCGAGAATTTCGAGCCAATCCTTGCCCTCGCCGATCTTCACCTCCGAGCCTGAGCGGTCGCACTGCACGTCGACTTCCATACTCGGCTCGGTGAAGGGGAAGAAGCTCGGGCGGAAGCGCAGGGTCACGCTCGGCACTTCAAAGAAGGCCTTTAAAAATTCTTCGAGCACCCAGCGGAGCTGGCCGATGTGGGAATCCTTGTCGATGACGAGACCCTCGACCTGGTGGAACATCGGCGTATGCGTCTGGTCGCTATCGTTACGATAGGTGCGGCCGGGCATGACGACGCGGATGGGCGGATCCTGCGACGGGGTCAGGTAGGATGCTGCGGTCTTCTCATTGGTCTTTTGCATCACACGCACCTGCACGGGCGAGGTATGCGTCCGAAGCACCTTCTTCACCCCGTCGGGGCCAGGTTTCATGAAGAAGGTGTCGTGCATTTCACGCGCCGGGTGACCCTCGGGGAAATTCAGCGCCGTGAAATTGTAGTAATCCGTCTCGATATCGGGTCCTTCGGCAATGGAAAAACCCATGTCCGAAAAAATAGCGGTGATTTCGTCGATGGTCTGCGAAATCGGATGAATGCGGCCCCTGGCGGTCGGAGCGGGCGGCAGCGGCAGGGTCACGTCGACTGTCTCGGCCTTGAGCCGTGCTTCAAGCGCTGCGCCCTTCAACTGGGTGCTGCGGGTCTCGATGAGACCGGCAATTTCGTTCTTCAGCCCGTTGATGGCGGGGCCGGCGCTCTTGCGCTCTTCATGGGGCATGGCGCCCAGCGTTGCCAAAAGCGCCGAGACCGAACCCTTCTTGCCCAAAGCCGAGACACGCACCGCATCCAGGGTGGCTTCGGTGTCGGCAGCCGCGATGGCAGCCGAGAGGTCGGCGCGCAGCATATTGATGTCGGTTTCCAAAGACATGGGAGACTCTCGGCAGGAAAATTTGATTGCGGTTAGACCAAAACAAAACGCCCCGCGCCAGCCCTTTTCAGGGTGGCGCAAGGCGCAATTTCGACCTCAGCAGAAACTGGAGGTTAGGCGGTGACGCGGGCGTGGGTCGTCTTGTCGACGCCCTCGAGATAAGCCAGCGCTGCCTTGGCCTTCTGGACCAGGGCACCGAACGCTTCGGGCTGGGTGATCGCGAGATCGGACAGCACCTTGCGGTCGACAGCAACCTCAGCCTTGCTGAGGCCGTCGATAAATCGGTTATAGGTCAGGCCATATTCGCGGACGGCAGCGTTGATACGCTGGATCCAGAGCGCGCGGAAGTTGCGCTTCTTGACGCGACGATCGCGATAGGCGTACTGGCCGGCCTTTTCGACCGCCTGCTTGGCGATACGGATCGTAGACTTACGACGGCCATAATAGCCCTCGGCGGCCTTCAAGACCTTCTTGTGACGGGCGTGGGCGGTTACGCCTCTTTTTACGCGTGCCATATTTTAGTGTCCTTCCAGCTTAGCGGTTGTACGGCATGTACCACTTCACCAGACCCTCGTCGCCCTTGGACAGGATCTTGGTGCCGCGGTTGGTGCGGATGTACTTGGCGTTGTGGCTGATCAGGCGGTGGCGCTTGCCGGCGACGCCGGCCTTCACCTTACCCGAGGCGGTGAAGCTGAAACGCTTCTTGGCGCCGGACTTGGTCTTCATCTTGGGCATTTTGCGGGTCCTTATTGGTCTTAACAGGCGCTTGCGCACCCATCGCTTTCAAAAACCGCCACGGCATGCCTTTTGGCCGGGCGATCCGGAGATGGGGCTCTATAGGAGCAATGCGGGAGAAAGGCAAGGCCGTCTCGCGGCGAGCGTGCCTACGAAGACCGCAGGGATTGGATCACCCACATTTTGGTGTTCAACCTTACCGAACATTCATGAAACTTTATGCGCGCGCTCAGCGTCTATTCAACACGCTCCAAGCGTCGGAGCGCAATAAATAAAGGAGTATACCTATGCGTACCATCAAGACTTTTGCCCTTGCCGCTCTCCTTGCCACTTCGGCCGGCGCCGTCATGGCAAGCCCCTTCGATGCCAATGCATCGATCCAGGCACTTGATAATGCGCGCTATGCCACTGTCCTGACCGTCAACCCGGCCGAAGCCCGTTCGCTCGCCATTGACGTCGATACCGCTTCGCTGCAGCAGAAGATCAAGAACAACCCCGCGCTTGCCCGTACCGTGCAGGACCAGGGTTTCCAGATCGACCAGATCGTTGGTCTCGATGCGCGCAACAGCACGGACGTGACGCTTTACGCGCTCTAAAAGCGAGCCTCTATCGGCAACAAGGCGGCTCATGGGCCGCCTTTTTTCATGCCTTGGCCGCGGCAAGCATGGGCTCGAGATGGTTTTCGAACAAGAGCCCCGGATGCTCCGCCAAGGCCTTTCCAAAAGCGGCCTCGGCCACAAGCGAAACCCGCAGGAAGCGCGCGATGCCCGCCAGATCGACCGAGGACAGGCTGTAAAACCCGCTCTCGACCCGACGCAGGATCTCTGTTTTCGAGGCGATCATACCGGCCGCGACATCCTTGCCATTGCTCATCGATCCATCGCGCTTGATGTAATCGTGAAGCGGGGTGCCAAGATGCATGGATTGCGGCGTCTTGCGATAAAGCTGCAGCAGCAATTCAAGGTCGGTCATGTTGCTTAGCGTCGGGTCATACCGGGCATCCGTCCGGCGGCGATCCCAGACCACCATGGAATCCATCGAAAGGCTGATCCACTTGTGCTCGCCCGGCGTCATCACCCGGTCGGGTCCATTTCCGACATAGCGAAGATGGACAAAATCCATGGTCATGACGTCGAGGGCGGTCGTGACGATGGCGTGGTGCGCAAGCGCTTCGACGGCACGCGCCAGCTTTTCCGGCTTCAAACGATCATCGGCGTCCAGAATGGCGGCGTAGGGCGTCTGGAGCTGATCGAGCGCAACATTGCGCGTGCGCGAGGCGCCGCTGCCGATGCCGCCGCTCGAGACAAAGACCTGCCGCCCGTCCCGCAGGCCGCGTTCCTGGAGAAAACCGGCATAATCAAAACCATCGTCGGCGATGATCCAGTGCTGCCAATCCGCGTGGGTTTGGTCGAGGACGCTCCTCACGGTCGTTGCCAGGGTATCCTGGGCGCGGAAAGCGGGAGTGATGACGGCGACGGTTTGCGGCTGCGACACGATGACTTCCCCAATAGACCATCCGCGCCAGGCTGCGGACTTGAACGCATGGCGCAACGAACCCATATCTGGACCACGTTATCGATGCCACTCAATTGGGTCGGAAACGTATCGTTGCTTGCTTGAACAAGGACGGCGTTGATGTCGCGTATATCGGTCTTTTCCGCGCCCTTCCTCCTCGGCTTTGACAGTTTCGAGGAGAGGATCGATCGGCTTGCCCGGTCGGCGGATGGATACCCTCCTTACAATATCGAACGCACGGCCACCGAAGACGGTGCCGAACGCTTCGTCATCTCGATCGCTGTCGCCGGATTTGCCGAAGGCGAGCTCGAGGTCATGACCGAAGACAACCAGCTCAGCGTTCGCGGCAAGCAGAAGGATGAACCCGGCCGGGAGTTCCTTCATCGCGGCATTGCGGCACGGCAATTCCAGCGAACGTTTCTCCTCGCCGATGGCATGATCGTGAAAGATGCAACTTTGAGCCATGGAATGCTCGTTATTGCTCTTGAGCGTCCCCGGACGCCCAAGCTTGCCCGCCGTATCGACATCCGCTCGCTGTAAAGGAAGGGCCCAAAAATGATGGATAGACGCAATGACGACGCCGTTTCGCTGGATGCTAATCCGCTGCGGCACCTGACCCAGGCCCAGTTCGCCGCCCTCGGCGGCAGCGCGGTGGCCTATATCAAACCGGTTTCCGGCAAGTTGCTCTCGAGCATGATCACCGAAGCCGAGTTCAACGATGCCGAGCAGTACCAGCTCGTCATGTCCGCCGATGGCACGCCGCTGATGGTGGCGGACACCGAAGATGCGGTCAACGAATGGCTCGGCGACCAGAATCTGGGCCTTGCAACGCTTCACTAAGGCGCGACAGAACATGAAAAAGCCCCGCGGACAGCGACGTCCACGGGGCTTTCTTTTTGTTCTCAGGATCGATCAGGCGGCGTCGCGAATGGAGGTGGCGAGGATCGAATAGAGTTTCGCGGTATCAGTCTCCCGGCGTAGTCGTTCGACGATATCTTCGGTGCGCAGAAGGCGGGCCACAACCGATAGGGCCTTCAAATGGTCGGCGCCCGCGCCGACAGGGGCGAGCAGCATCATGACCACGTCGACCGGCTGATCGTCCACCGCGTCAAAATCCATGGGCGTCTCGAGCCGGGCGAACACTGCCGTCACGCCCTTGAGCCCGGCGATCTTGCCGTGGGGGATGGCGATGCCGTTGCCGACGCCGGTCGAGCCCAAATCCTCGCGGCCGCTGATGGCCGCGAGAATGTCGGATGCATTCATGCCGGTGAGTTCTGAAGCCTTCTCTGACAATACCTCGAAGAGCTGGCGCTTGGAGATTCCGCCCGTGCAATTAAGCACGGCGTTCTCCGCCAGAATATCGACCAATTCCATGAGTTTGCCCTAGGCTCTACTTCAGCTTTTCAGCGGCAGAGAGGCCAGTTAATTTGCCCCCAAGGCCGGATCGATCCAGCCAATATTGCCGTCCGCGCGGCGGTAGACCACATTCAGGCCGCCATGTCCAGCGTGCCGGAACATCACAACCTGCTGACCGGAATAGTCGAGCTCCATGACGGCTTCCTCGACGCTCATCTGCCGAAGGCTCTTGGTGGTCTCTGCCACGACGGGCGGCGCATAGTCCTCGTCGAGCTCGTCGAATTCATCCGATGACCCAAAAACGGTATATTGCGCGGTGACGTCGTCGGCGCCGGTTCCCGGTCCGCGTCTATGCTGCTTGAGCTTGCGATTGTACCGGCGGAGGCGCTTTTCGATGTTGAGCGCCATGACTTCATAGGCCGAGGTGGCGTCGCCTCCCTGGGCACTGGCCTGCAGCACAGTGCCGGAATCAAGGTGAACCACACAGTCGGCACGATAGCCGATTCCGTCCGGTGACAGGGTGAGATGGCCGTCATAGCCGCCGTCGAAATACTTTCCGACGACATTGGCAAAATGATCCGCCGCTTTGCCCCGAAGGGCATCGCCAACATCCATGTTCTTTCCCGAAACGCGTAAGGCCATGGCTTCTTCTTCCTTTCGGTCGTGTGTTCGACGCAAGAGGACCCGGAAGCCGATTCCCGACATTCCGGGTTTCCTGCCTGCTGTCTCCCTTGATGTGGGGAGCCAGTCTCTGGGATGCTAGACCCGCGCCGGGCTGCGGACAATCCGCTTCGCGCACGTGCCGGGCAATTGTGGAGATGACATCGGAAGGCGCCTGGTTTAGCCTTCCCGCCGTTGCCTTCTCGCCACCAGAGATAGATACAACGCTGCGCGACGGGCAGGCGGTTCCGCCGATTCCATCATCCTTGCGTCACAAGGCCGAACTGTCCGGCAAACCGGTTCAGGCGATCTTTTGCAGCGCCTTTTTCTGCCGCCGCCGGATCACCGAAGAGGGGATGTTCATGCCCTCGCGGTACTTGGCGACAGTCCGGCGCGCCACGTCGATCCCCTGCTCCTTGCGCAGGATATCGGCGATCGTATCGTCGGAAAGAATATCCTCGGCCGCCTCCGCATCGATCAGCTGCCGGATGCGGTGGCGCACTGCTTCGGCCGAATGGTCGCCGCCTCCGGTGCTCGAGGCAATGGCGGTGGTGAAGAAATACTTCATCTCATATAGCCCGCGCGGGGTGGCCATATATTTGTTGGCGGTGACGCGGCTGACCGTTGATTCATGCATTTCGATTTCTTCGGCGACCATCTTGAGCGTCATCGGCCGTAAATGGGCGACGCCGTGGGCCAGAAATCCATCCTGCTGCTTGACGATTTCGGCGGCGACTTTGGTAATGGTCTGCGCCCGCTGGTCGAGGCTCTTCGTCAGCCAGTTGGCCGTCGCGAGGCAATCGGACAGAAAGCTCTTTTCGGCCGCATCCCGCGCCTTCTTGGTCACCGTCGCGTAATAGACGCGGTTGACCAGCACTTTGGGCAGGGTTTCGGTATTGAGTTCGATCTGCCACGACCCGTCCGGCCCTGAGCGCACGAATACGTCCGGCACGACGGCTTCCACCAGACCTGTGTCAAATGCCAGGCCCGGCCGGGGGTCGAGCTGCCGCAATTCAGCCAGCATATCGGCAAGGTCTTCACGATCGCAGCCGACAGCCTTGAGCAGTGCCGGCATGTTGTGGTCGGCCAGAAGATCGAGATGCGCGAGGAGGCGCTGCATCATCGGATCGAGCCGATCGCGCTCGCGCAATTGCAGGCTGAGGCATTCGGCAACCGTCCGGGCGAAGACGCCCACCGGATCGCAGCCCTGGAGCGCACCGAGCACCGCTTCGACATCGCCGAGTTCGGCGCCGAGCAATTCCGCCACCGCCTCGAGTTCGACGGCGAGATAGCCAGCCTCATTGAGACCATCGATAAGATGCTGGCCGATCAGCCGATCGGCAGGGGTGCGCAAGATCATCTGCGCCTGGGCTTCGAGATGGTCGGAGAGGCGCGGCCGGCTTGCAACGAACTGGTCGAGGTCTGGCCCCTCCCCGCCTTCGAAACTGCCATTGCGGTCGGGACCGGATGCTACCCCGATTTCACTTGGCGCGGCATCGGGAAAGACGTTTTCGACCGCGGTATCATAGCCTTCGGCGATCTGGTCGGCGTCCTTGATCCTGTCGCCCTGGGCGACGGTATCTTCATAGGCATTGAGTTCGACGACGCGTTCCTGGGCTTCGCCCGGCTCAGGTTCAGGCGAGTCGGCTCCGGCATCCTCGCGTTCGAGCAGAGGATTGCGCAGGAGTTCGGCATCGATGAATTCGTTGAGTTCGAGATGGCTCAATTGCAGCAGCTTTATCGACTGCATGAGCTGCGGCGTCAGCGTCAGGCTCTGCGCCTGGCGAAACTCCAGCCGCGGCGAAAGTGCCATATATTCAACCCCTTGGCGTGTCACCCCATGCCCCGAAGGGCGGCTTCCCGCCGGCAACATGCCTCAATTAATCCACTTGGGCAAGTTCCGTGCCAAGTCGTTTCGTCAGAACTCGAAATTCTCGCCGAGATAGACGCGGCGGGCATCGGGATCGGCCGAGATAGTTTCTGGCCGGCCCTGGATCATCACGGTGCCGCCATGGATGACATAGGCGCGGTCCACGAGGCCGAGCGTCTCGCGCACGGCATGGTCGGTGATGAGGACGCCGATCCCCCGCTGGGTCAATTGACGCACAAGACCCTTCACTTCAGCCACCGCGATCGGATCGACGCCGGCAAAGGGCTCGTCGAGCAGCATGAATTCGGGATCAGCCGCCAAGGCGCGCGCGATTTCGACGCGCCGGCGTTCACCACCCGAAAGCGATAGCGCATTGGCCTTGGCCAGATGCGTGATGGAAAATTCCTCGAGCAACTGGTCAAGCCGCTGCCGGCGCTCGGTGCGGTTTTTGACCGTGTTTTCAAGGATGGCGAGAATGTTTCCCGAAACCGTCATGCCGCGGAAAATCGACGGCTCCTGCGGCAGGTAGCCGACGCCGAGCTGGCCACGCTGGAAGAGCGGCAGATGGGTGATGTCATTGCCATCGAGCCTGATCTGGCCCTTGTCCGGCGCGACCAGACCCATGATCATGGTGAAAACGGTGGTCTTGCCCGCGCCATTGGGGCCGAGCAGGCCAACCGCCTCGCCCTTCTTGACGGCCAGGGAAACGTCGCGCACCACGGCGCGCTTGCCAAAACTCTTGGCAAGACCCTGTGCGACGAGCCAGCCAGATTGATCGAGCCGCGGGCGGACGTCCTTCTCGGTCATTGCGAGGTAAAGACCCCGGTAACGCGACCGCCCTGCCCGGCGGTAAAGGTCGAGACATTGGTCTCGAGATTGACGACCAGCTCGGCCGCGTTGACGGTGCCGCCCGAATTGGTGACCTGAACATTGCCCGTCAGCCGCAGCAGCTGATCGGCGGGGGTGAAAACGGCCTTCTCGCCCGTTGCGGTCTGTTCGTCCGTTTCGAGCTTCACATTGCCCGTCGCCTCGAACGTCTCGATGTCGCTGGTGCCGCCTTCGCCATAGGTCGCGACGACCTTATCGGCCCACACATTCACCGTCGGGTGTTTCACCACCACATTGCCGGTAAAGACCGCCTGGTTGCTCGTTTCTTCAACAACAAAGGTATCGGCCGTGATCTGGACCGGCGTCTGCGCCAGGGCCGGCACTGTAGTAAACGCCAGGGCAAGCACGATCGGCGCAAAGCGAATAAAAGTCATTCCTCGTTTTCCCCGGGAGTTGACGGCAAGGTGACGGTCGCCTTGGTGAAAGTCCAGCGGCTCAGTTCCGCCTCGTGCACCATGCCTTGCGCCCGCACAGTGGCGCCATCGGCATAGTCGATGGAAACACGTCCGCGCGCGGTCAGCGTCTGGGTCGCCCAATCGAAGACAGAATCATAGAGCCGCCCCGAAGTTCCGCTCGAATCGCTGATATCGGTGGCCCCTTCGACCCGGACCTCTTGGGTAGACGTGTCGAGCATGCCGATGGCCGCCGAGGCTTCGCGCCGCAAGCCGTCGAGCCGCTGCAGCACCACGCGCGCATTGTTGAGCGCAATCAGATCGGTGTTTTCAACCGTTGCTGCGGCCTCTTCGGCCCATACGCGATAGGTCGAACCGTCGGCCATGGTGCCGGCATATTCGGGCGCTTCGACCTTGATCCGCTCGGGGCTTACTTCAATGCTGCCGATGCTGTAGCGCGCGCCAAGGCTCGACAGCGCGATCTGTGCCAGGAGCGCTGCCAGCGTCACCGCGCCGAAAACCGGCACGGCCAGCCGCAGCACGCTGACGACGCGGTTGCGGCGAAGCAGTTTCTTGTAGCGGGTGGTGCGACCGTGCTGCGCAGCGAGAGCCAAGAGCGGTCCTCAGCTATGGGCGAAAATGTCGGTTTCCTGCCAGCCCAGGAGATCTAGGGCGCAGCGGGTCTTGACGAAATCGAAGCAGGATTGGGCCAGCTCCATGCGATTTTCACGTTTCAGCATGCGATCGAGGTGGCGCTTGAGGTCGTGCAGATAGAGAACGTCCGAAGCGGCATAATCGAGCTGGGCATCGCTGAGCTTGTCGCTGCCCCAGTCCGAACTCTGCTGCTGCTTGGAAAGATCGACATTGAGCAGCTCGCGCACCAGCTCCTTGAGCCCGTGGCGGTCGGTATAGGTACGCACGAGGCGCGAGGCGATCTTGGTGCAATAGATCGGGCCGGTCACGACGCCAAACCTTTGCTGCAGGACGGCAACGTCGAAGCGGGCATAGTGGAAAATCTTGGTGACGGCCGGATCGGTCAGCAGTTTGACAAGGTTCGGCGCCTCGCTCAGGTCCTGCGGGATCTGGATCACGTCGGCGCTGCCATCGCCAGGCGACAGCTGCACGACGCAGAGCCGATCGCGGTGCGGATTAAGACCCATGGTCTCGGTATCGATCGCTACCTCACGGCCATAATTGGACAGGTTCGGCAGGTCGCCGCGGTGCACTCTGATGGCCATGGTTCGTCCCGTTCTTGCTTTTGCTCTTCCTTGGCACAGCAGCAAGGCAATGGAAAGGCAGCAGCCATAGGCAAGATTTGCTCAACGCTTAGGTGAGATGATATCAAGCTTTCTTTATATCCGGCTTGACCCAGCGAGCCGGGAATGTCAAAAACCCGCCAGTTTGACCCTTTTTCGGGCCTTTTCTGCATCTTCAGGAGTTTTCGCGTGGCGCGCTCGTCCTACCAGTTTACCTCCGAGTCGGTCTCCGAAGGGCATCCCGATAAGGTCTGCGACCGTATTTCGGACGAGATCGTCGATCTCGTCTTCCGCGAAGCCAAGAAAGTCGGGATGGACATGGCGCAGGTGCGCATCGCCTGCGAAACCCTGGCGACAACCAATCGCGTCGTCATCGCCGGCGAGGTCCGCGTGCCTGAAACCCTTCTCAAGAAAGACAAGGACGGCAAGGTCCTCCACGACCAGGCCGGCGCTCCGATCGTCAATCCGTCAAAGTTCAAGTCGGCCGCCCGCAAGGCCATTCGCGCCATCGGCTACGAGCAATCGGGCTTTCACTGGAAGACCTGCAAGATCGACGTGCTGCTTCATGGCCAGTCGGCCGATATCGCCCAGGGTGTCGACGAGAAGGGCAACAAGGATGTCGGCGCCGGCGACCAGGGCATCATGTTCGGCTATGCCAGCCGCGAAACCCCGGAACTCCTGCCCGCTCCGATCTACTACGCCCACAAGATCCTCGAAGACCTGACCATTGCCCGCAAGGCCAATCATGGTCCGGCCGGCAAGCTCGGCCCCGATGCCAAGAGCCAGGTGACGGTGCGCTATGAAGATGGCAAGCCCGTCGGCGTCACCCAGATCGTGCTCTCGACCCAGCACCTCGACGAATCGCTGACCTCGGCCGATGTCCGCACCATCGTCGAGCCGATCGTCCGCGCCGCTTTGCCCGAGGGCTGGATCAGCGACGAGACCGTCTGGCACGTCAATCCGACCGGCAAGTTCGTGGTCGGCGGCCCCGATGGCGATGCGGGCCTCACCGGCCGCAAGATCATCGTGGATACCTATGGTGGCGCGGCCCCGCATGGTGGTGGCGCCTTTTCGGGCAAGGACCCGACCAAGGTCGACCGTTCTGCGGCCTATGCGGCGCGCTACCTTGCGAAAAACGTCGTCGCCGCCGGCCTTGCCGACCGCGCGACCATCCAGCTCAGCTACGCCATCGGCGTTGCCAAGCCGCTTTCGATCTATGTCGACCTTCACGGCACCGGCAAGGTCGACGAAGCCAAACTCGAAAAAGCTCTGGCCGAGGTGATGGACCTGACCCCGCGCGGCATCCGCACCCATCTCGACCTCAACAAGCCCATCTACGCCAAGACCTCGGCCTATGGCCATTTCGGCCGCAAGCCAGGCCGCGACGGCAGCTTCTCCTGGGAGAAGACCGATCTCGTACGGGCCCTCAAGCAGGCCGTCGTCTGACTTCCCGCTGCCATTGACCCAAGGCCTCTTTTCCGCGATTGCGGGAGAGAGGCCTTCTTCTTTTCCACTTTGAGACCATGTCCGACAGCCACGAACACCCCAAAACCCTTTCGGGCGAGCCGCGCGCCTTTTTCGGCCGCCGCTCCGGCAAGAAGCTGCATGACGGGCAGAAGGCCATGGTCGACGAGGCCCTGCCCGAACTCGAGATCGCGCTGACCGATCGCCTCGACCCAAAGTCGCTGTTTCCCAACGCCAATCGCATCGTCATCGAGATCGGCTATGGCGGCGGCGAACATCTGGCGCGCAAGGCGAGCGAGGAGCCGGAAACCGGCTTTATCGGCTGCGAAGTCTTTACCGGCGGCATCGGCAAGATGGTGCAGGCCATCATCGCCAGGGACATCGGCAATATCCGGCTTTTCACCGATGACGCGCTGAAGCTGCTCGTCACTCTGCCCGATGCGAGCGTCGACGCCGTCTATCTGCTCTATCCCGATCCGTGGCCCAAGACGCGCCATCACAAGCGGCGCTTCGTGTCGCCGACGACGCTCAAGGAACTGGCGCGCGTCATCCGGCCCGGCGGAACGTTCCACTTTGCCACCGACATCGAAGACTATGCCGATTGGACGCTGGCGCATATTCTGCGCGAGCCGGCATTCACCTTCGCTCCCAAGACGCCGGGAGAATGGCACCAGCCTTATCCGGGCTGGGAGGCGACGCGCTATGAGCAAAAAGCCCGTCGCGAAGGGCGGCTCGTAAGCTTTTATTTCACCTTCCCGCGCCGCTGAACTGCACAGAGCGTTCACCAAAAGCGGCGAATTAAATGGGGTTCAGTGACTGGACCTCGGCCGATCGCGCCCCATATCGGGAAGACAAGCCGGCTCGCGAAGACGCGAACGGCCTCTTCTTGCTGGTCGCGTCCGGGGGTTTCCCATGCCAGGTCATGCTTTTCAGAGCACTCCATCCGATCATGAACTGCTCGTCGTGCGACCCGGCAAATGGACACTCGTCGTTATCAGCGAACTGCGCCAGGGCACCCGCCGCTTCAATCAGCTCCGCCGCGCCATGGGCGGCGTGTCGCAAAAATCCCTGACCATGACCCTGCGCGAACTTGAGCGCGATGGCTTCGTGACGCGCACCGCCTTTGCCACCATTCCGCCGCGCGTCGATTATGCACTGACCGAAATCGGCGTCGAACTGCTGCATCTGGCCGATCAATGGCGCGCTTTTGCCCTTCGCAATCGTGATGCGGTCAACGAGGCGCGCGATCGGTTCGATGCCAGCCAGCCCCTTATCGTTATCGACGAAGGCGACGATTGACCGGCAAAAGAAAAGGCCCCAATTGGGGCCTTTTGCCGAAAGCCGCTCCGCGGTCCGCGGCTTGCGGGGCTTTGCGTCTCAGCTGGCCAGGGGGGTCAGCGTGTCGCGAGTGAAGAAGGCCATGGTCTGCGTGCCGTCTTCATTGGTGACAAAAGCGCGGACCACGTCGTCACCCCACAGTTCGACTGAAACGGCGCTGATGCCACGGGCCTGCAGCTCGGAAAGCGCGGTGTCGAAATCATAGCTCTGGTCGTCATTGGAACCGATCGAGGTGGCGGCAATGCTTGGTGCGGCAAAGCCGGCGAGAGTTGCAGTGGCAACAAGGGCGATAACGGTGTTCTTGATCATTTTGGTGTTCCTTTCGTTTTGAACACCCTGGAGATGATCCCCCGCCATGCTCCCCGCAAGACGGCAAATTCGTCTTTTACGCTCTTGAAACAGGCGGAACTCGTCACGCTGGTTTTCCAAATGAAATCAGGTGGTTATAGCGAAACTCAGTTGCCTTGCTGATACCGGGTTTCGTGTCTGTGCCCGCCCTTCAGGAACCGGCCCAAAGGCTTTCCGGTTGTGACGGAAACAGGAGTTTTACATGTCGATCAGCGTCAAGATCCTCGATACGATCCCCCTCACCCACAACGTTCGCCACTATCGCGTCGAAAAACCCAAAGGCTATGGTTTTTCCCCGGGACAGGCGACGGAAGTCAGCATCGACCGCGATGGCTGGCAGGACGAAAAACGCCCCTTTACTTTCACCAGCCTGCCGGACGACGACACGCTCGAATTCACCATCAAGAGCTACTTCGACCATCCTGGCGTGACCAATCAGCTCTGGTCCCTGGGTGCGGGCGACAAGCTGATCCTTCGCGATGTGTGGGGCACGATCCAATATCGCGGCCCGGGCACTTTCATTGCCGGCGGCGCTGGTGTCACCCCGTTCATAGCCATCCTGCGGCAGCTCAACGCCACAGGCAAGATAGCCGGCAACCGGCTGATCGTTTCCAACCAGACCGAGAAGGACATCATCCTTCGCGACGAGTTCGAAGCCATGAAAGGGCTCGATATCATCTGGACCGTGACGGGAGACGCAAAATCGAAGCTCTTGCAGGAGCGGATCGACGCCGATTTCCTCAAGCGCCATGTCGGCGACTTTTCGGGCAAGTTCTACCTGTGCGGCCCCGACGCCATGGTCAAGGACATCCGTGAACTACTCGATGAAGCGGGTGCCGATGTCGGCAATGTTACTTGGGAAAAATAGCCCGGCTCAGGCGAAGGACAATTCGAGGCTCGTCGGCCGGCGGATCTCTACCCTCGCGTCCCATTTGAAATTCGAGGATGGAATTTCGAGCGCCAACACGTCTGGCACGTCCGCCGAGTTGGAGAGTTGAACTTCCGCGCCCTTGTCCCAAAGGGCGCGGACAGTGCAATCGATCACCGAGTGACGGTCGTTGAACACGAGCTTGCCGGCCTTGAGCACGCGGCGTCTCTCGATCTGGCGTGTGGTAGCCGCGGTCGTGCCGCGCCAGGGAATGGAAATATTCCGCCCGGAGCGCTTCGCCTCATAAAGCGCTTCGTCGGCCTTGAGCATCAGGCTGTCATAGTCGTCCTGGCCCGGATCGAAACTGGCTACCCCAAAACTTGCCGTCACCGTCATCGGCGGCCGGCTATGGGGAAAGCGCAATTGCGCGATGGCATGGCGCAGCTTTTCGGCCACCGCCATGGCGGAAGCGGAATCGGCATCGGGCAGGACGATGGCGAATTCCTCGCCTCCGATGCGCCCCAGGAGGTCGCTTTCGCGCAAGGCTACCTGGGCCGCTTCGCTCACAGCCTTGAGCACCACGTCCCCAGCGGCATGCCCATAGGTGTCGTTGACGGCCTTGAACTTGTCGACATCGAACGCCACGGCGCTGAGCTGGCTGCGGTGGCGGCGCGCCAGGGCGATGAATTTCTGCGCGTCTTCCTTGAAGGCGCGCCGGGTGCTGAGGCCTGTCAGACCATCGGTCGTCGCCAGACGCCGCAATTCGAGTTCGCTCATGACGAAACGGGCAAGCTCATGGAGAATCTTGAGCTCGCGGTCGCTAAACTGGCGCGGCTGGCTGTCGACAGCACAGATGGTGCCGATATTGTGACCGTCATCTGTCGTCAGCGGCACGCCGGCATAAAAACGGACGCCGCTATCGACCGTGACCAGGGGATTGTCGCAAAAGCGATCGTCCCGGCTCGCGTCGGGAACCACCAAAGATTGACCGGTCATCACCACAGTGTTGCAAAAGGCGATGTCGCGCGCATTCTCGTTGCGCGGCGTGCCTTGCGCAGCCTTGTACCATTGGCGGTGCGCATCCATCAGCGACACGATCGAGGTTTCGACGCCGAAGATCAGGCGCACCAACTCGGCGATACGGGTAAAGGCCGGCTCGGGCGGCGTATCGAGCACATCGTAGCGCAACAGAGCGTCGAGGCGTTCTTCTTCGGCCCGGCTTGCTGTCGCTGTCATATTGAGCGCGGCTGACATGGCGGGCTCCCGATTATGGCGTCTGAAGCGAAGTCTAAGGCCTTGTCGCTTTAACGAAGCCTAACGCAATGATGCAATTTTAGCCTTTCCTGATGCCAGCGCCGCGCCGGGCTGATGCGCCGAACTTGCCTTTTGCCGCGAGCAGAGCTATATGAGCCTCACATCGTTGCTCTCATTCAGAGAGTGGTGCCCTGACCGGCCCCGCTCTTTTTGCTTATCTGGGACGTGAATTGGCTTTCGATCTCACCGAAAAGCGCTACATCAAGGAAACCGGGCTCGAAGCCCGCATCGCTCGCATCGTCGAGCCGGTGGCCAATGGGCTTGGCTATTCCCTTGTGCGCATCAAGATCACTCCGGAAAATGGCTGCACGCTGCAGATCATGGCCGAAGACGAAAATGGCCGCTTCACCATCAATGATTGCGAAGCGCTTTCCAAGGACCTGTCGCCGGTTCTCGATGTGGAAGATCCGATCGACCGCGAATATCACCTCGAAGTGTCTTCGGCCGGCATCGACCGTCCGCTCGTGCGCAAGCGCGATTTCGAGCGTTTCCTCGGCCATGAGGCCAAGGTCGAACTGCTCGACATGATCAATGGCCGCAAGCGTTTCCGCGGCGACATCATCGCCGTCGACGATGAAGGCGTGACCATTCACCTGCCCGATGCTCCGGGCGGTACCAACCCCGACCACAAGCTCGGTTTTTCGACCATTGCCGAAGCCAAGCTCGTGATGACCGACAAATTGATGGATATGGCGCGCGCCGATCAGGAGCTTCATCCGATCGATGACGATGAGACCGAAACGGTCGAATATGCCGATGCCGACAATGACGACGACAACCTCCCCGAGGAGACTAAGTAAATGGCCGTTAGCGCGAATCGCCTTGAGCTTTTGCAGATCGCGGATGCCGTTGCGCGCGAAAAGTCGATCGACCGCATGGTCGTGATCGAGGCGATGCAGGACGCCATGGAAAAGGCCGCCAAGGGCCGCTATGGCGCCGAGACCGAGATCAAGGTCGAGATCAACCCGCGCTCGGGCGAAACCCGCATGTGGCGCCTGCTCGAGATCGTCGACGAAGTCGAGGAGCCGAGCCGCCAGGTCAATCTCAAGTTCGCCAAGACCAAGTCGCCTGAAGCCAAGATCGGCGATTTCCTCACCGAACCGCTGCCGCCAATGGAATTCGGCCGCATTGCCGCCCAGTCGGCCAAGCAGGTGATCGTGCAGAAGGTGCGCGACGCCGAGCGCGACCGCATGTTCGAGGAATATACCGGCCGCGTCGGCGAGATCGTCAACGGCACCGTCAAGCGCGTCGAATATGGCAATGTGATCGTCGATCTCGGCCGCGGCGAAGCGATCATCCGCCGCGACGAACTGATCCCGCGCGAAATGTTCCGCTATGGCGACCGCGTCCGCGCCTATATCTATGACGTCCGCCGCGAACAGCGCGGGCCGCAGATCTTCCTCTCGCGCACCCATCCGCAGTTCATGGCCAAACTGTTCATGCAGGAAGTGCCGGAAATCTACGATGGCGTGATCACCATCCGCTCGATCGCCCGCGATCCGGGTTCGCGCGCCAAGATCGCCGTGACCTCCAACGACTCTTCGATCGATCCCGTCGGCGCTTGCGTTGGTATGCGTGGTTCGCGCGTCCAGGCGGTGGTCGCCGAACTGCAGGGCGAAAAGATCGACATCATTCCCTGGACCGACACCATTGCCGATCTCGTCGTGTCCGCACTTCAGCCGGCCGATGTCGCCAAGGTGGTTCTCGACGAACAGGCCGAACGCATCGAAGTCGTCGTGCCCGATGAACAGCTCTCGCTTGCCATTGGCCGTCGCGGCCAGAATGTGCGCCTTGCTTCGCAGCTCATCGGCTGGGATATCGACATCCTGACCGAGCAGGAAGAAAGCGAACGCCGGCACAAGGAATTCACCGAGCGCTCGACTTTGTTCATGCAAGCCCTTGACGTTGACGAGATGGTTGCCCAACTCTTGGCTTCGGAAGGTTTCTCCTCGGTCGAAGAGCTCGCCTATATCGAGCCCAACGAAATTGCCTCCATCGAAGGCTTTGACGAGGAAACCGCCGGCGAAATCCAGAACCGCGCGGCCGAGTATCTCGCCGAGATCGACCGCAAGTTCGACGAAGAGCGCATCGCGCTCGGCGTTGACGAGGAACTTTACGAAATCCCGGGCCTCAACGCAGCAATGCTCGTGGCTCTGGGCAAGGAAGACATCAGGACCGTGGAAGACTTTGCCGGTTGCGCGGCTGACGACCTTGTCGGCTGGACCGAGCGCAAGGATGGCGAAACCAAGCGCTTTGACGGCACCTTCAAGGACTTCCCGGTGAGCCGCGAGGAAGCCGAGGACATGATCATGCAGGCGCGCATCCGCGCCGGCTGGGTCACTGCCGAGGAAGCCGCGAGCGAAGCTGGTGAAGGCGAAACCGAGGAGGAGGCGGTCTGAGGACCGTCTTCTTTAGGTGATGTCTTGGCCCGGCGCGAAGAAACAATAAGGATGTGTGCTCTTACCCGGCTTGAACGGCCGGTGGGAGAGCTCATCCGCTTCGTGCTCGGCCCCGATGGCACCATCGTCCCCGATACCGAGGCGAAGGCCGAAGGTCGTGGCGTCTGGATTACGCTGTCGCATGCAGCCGTCGAAGAAGCGGTGCGCAAGAAGGCTTTTGCCAGAAGCCTCAAGGAAAATGTCACGGTGCCGCCCGATCTGGCGGACCTGACGAAACTGCGGCTCGAACAACGCTTTGCCGCCTCGCTCGCCATGGCGCGCAAGGCCGGTCAGTTCACTTCGGGCGGCATGAAGGTCAAGAGCGCCATCGAGGCGGGGCAGTTGATTGCCCTCCTCACGGCGACCGATGCTGCCGAGGATGGCAGGAACAAGATGCTGGGGGCCCTGCGCGCCCTCAATCACGCCCGACGCGAGGGCAGCGCAGCCGGCTCCCAGGTGCCGCATTTCGAATTGCTCTCAAGCGTGCAATTGGGTTTGGCACTTGGACTAGAAAATGTGATACATGCTGCCCTCATGACAGGGGCGGCAGCCCAATCGGCACTGGAAAAGGCCAAAAGACTGGCCCGCTACACTGCCATTCCGACGGATGACGACACCGACCGCCGTGCGGCGCCCGGTGTGCTTTTGTCCGTGGAACATGACGAAAGACGATAGGAAGTATGGCTGATAACGACGACAAGCGTTCTGACGACACTGGCGCCAAGAAGACACTGACCCTCAAGGGCGGGCCGTCGCTGGGCAATCGCGCCGGCACGTCGCGCGGTCCCTCGCGCTCGACGGTGGTCGTGGAGAAGCGCACGCGCGTGGTGCCCAAACCGGCCGGTGTTCCCACTGGCACGCCATCGGGCGGTGGCCGTCCAGGCGCTTCCGGCCGTCCCGGCCAGGGCCGGCCGATGCAGAACCAGCGCGCTCCGCTCGGTCTTTCGGCTGCGGAAGCCGAAGCCCGCCAGCGCGCTCTGGCACTAGCCGGCGCACGTGCCGCCGAGGACAAGGAGCGCTTTGCGGCTGAAGAAGCCCGCCGGATCGAGGATGACAATCGTCGTCGCCAGGTCCGCGAGGAAGCCGCTCGCCAGGAAGAAGAGCGCCGCAAGGCCGAGGAAGCCCGTCGCGCCGAAGAGGAAGCTGCTTCGAGCGTTGCCTCCGCGCCCCAGGCCGCTGCTCGCGAGCCGGAACCGGCACGCGAACCGTTCGTCCCCGCCAGCCAGCGCAATCCAGGTCCTTCGAGCGTTCGTACCGTTTCGGGCCGTCCGGGCCAGTCGGCGCGTCCGCAGCGCAGCGAACGTCCCGATGGTGCCCGTCCGGGCGAACGTCCGTCCAATACCCGCCCAGATAGTGCCCGCCCGAGCGGCGAGCGCCCGGCCAATACGCGCCCCGCAGGCTCGACCGGGACCCGTCCCGCCGGCTCGGCCGGTGCCCGTCCGGGTTTTGATCGTCGTCCAGCCGGTGCCGGCATGGCCCCGATCGGCAACGTGCCTCCGGCGCCGCCGAGCGAAGCAGATGGCCGTCGCGTCCGCAGCGGCGCCCCCCAGGTGCGTCCGACAAGCGAAGCGGAACTCGAAAATGCCCGCCGTGCCTCGCGCGCTCAGCCCGAGCGTCCGACCCGCCGGGCTGGTGAAGACAGCGGCCGTGGCCGCCTGACGGTGTCCAGCGCCACGACCGAAAGCGATCGCGATCGCGGTCCGTCGCTGGCTGCCATGAAGCGTCGTCGCGACAAGAAGATGGGCCGCAACCAGCAGGATGCGCCAAAGCTCAGCCGCGAAGTCGTCATCCCGGAAGTCATCACGGTGGGCGAACTCGCCAACCGCATGGCCGAACGCTCCGTCACCGTCATCAAGATGCTGATGCAGCAGGGCCAGATGGCCAAGATCACCGACGTGATCGATGCCGACACAGCTGAACTGATCGCCAGCGAACTGGGTCATACCGTCAAGCGCGTCTCGGAAGCCGACGTCGAAGAAGGTCTCTTCGACATCCCATCCGACGACAAGGCCGAGGATTTGACCGATCGTGCGCCGGTCGTGACCATCATGGGCCACGTCGACCACGGCAAGACTTCGCTGCTCGACGCGATCCGCGAAGCCAATGTGGTTTCGGGTGAAGCCGGCGGCATCACCCAGCATATCGGCGCCTATCAGGTCGAAAAGAACGGCACCAAGATCACCTTCCTCGACACCCCGGGCCACGAGGCGTTCACCGCCATGCGTGCCCGCGGCGCCCAGGCGACGGATATCGCGGTGCTGGTCGTGGCGGCCGATGACGGCGTCATGCCGCAGACCATCGAATCCATCAAGCATGCCAAGGCTGCTGGTGTTCCGATCATCGTGGCCATCAACAAGATGGACAAGCCGGAAGCCAACCCCCAGCGCGTTCGCACCGAACTGCTTCAGCATGAAGTGTTCGTCGAATCGATGGGCGGCGAAGTGCTCGACGTCGAAGTTTCGGCGAAGACGCGCGCTGGTCTCGACAAGCTCCTCGAAACCATCCTTCTCCAGGCAGAAGTCCTCGAGCTCAAGGTCGCCCGTGATGGTCGCGCCGAAGGTATCGTGGTCGAAGCCAAGCTCGATCGCGGCCGTGGCGCCGTGGCGACGGTTCTCGTTCAGCGCGGCACGCTCCGCGTCGGCGACATTCTCGTAGCCGGCACCGAATTCGCAAGGGTTCGCGCGCTGATCAACGACAAGGGCGAGCAGGTCAAGGAAGCCGGTCCCTCGGTTCCGGTGGAAGTTCTCGGCTTCACCGGCGTGCCATCGGCCGGCGATCGTTGCTCGGTCGTCGAAACCGAAGCCCGTGCCCGCGAAGTCACCGAATACCGTCAGCGCGCCATCCGTGAAAAGACGGCCGGCGGTGGCGCCACTAGCCTCGAGCAGATGATGAATCAGCTCAAGGCTTCGGGCATCGCCAAGTTCCCGCTCATCATCAAGGGTGACGTGCAGGGTTCGGTCGAAGCCATCGTCGCCAGCCTTGATAAGCTCGGCACCGATGAAGTCTCGGCCCAGATCCTCCATCAGGGCGTCGGCGGCATCACCGAATCCGACGTGACCCTGGCAACAGCGTCGAAGGCCATCATCATCGGCTTCAACGTCCGCGCCAACAAGCAGGCCTCGGATCTGGCGACCCGCGAAGGCATCGAAATCCGCTACTACAACATCATCTACGACCTCGTGGATGACGTGAAGAGCGCGATGTCGGGTCTGCTTTCGCCGGAACGTCGCGAAACCTTCATCGGCTATGCCACGATCAAGGAAGTCTTCCAGATCACCAAGGTCGGTAAGGTTGCAGGTTGCCAAGTCACGGAAGGCATCGTCGAGCGCGGTGCCGGTGTGCGCCTCCTCCGCGACAACGTCGTCATCCACGAAGGCAAGCTCAAGACGCTCAAGCGCTTCAAGGACGAAGTCAAGGAAGTCCAGGTCGGCCAAGAATGCGGCATGGCCTTCGAAAACTACGAAGACATCCGCGCCGGCGACCAGATCGAATGCTTCCGCGTCGAAACGGTCCAGCGCACGCTTTAAGCGCGACGAAAAATTCATGCCAAGGGCGCAGCGCAAGCTGCGCCCTTTTCGTTTGGGCTCTTGCCGATACCGCTACGAGGAGGCACCGATGCACCCAATCATGGTTATTCTGACCGAAAGCTATTCCGACTGGGAGATCGCCGCCTTGACCGGCGCCGGCCGGGCTTTCTTCAACGCCGACATAACTTTTTGTTCGCCCACTGGTGGTGCCCTGCGCTCGGCAGCGGGCCTGCCCATCGTGGACACGGCACGGTTTCAGCTTCAGCAGGGCGGCGTCGTGGTTGTTACCGGCGGGCCAGCCTTGGAAGGCGGCAGCGCGCCCGATATCGGCGAAGCCCTGCGGCAAAGCCTTGCCAACGGCGCCGTGGTGGCCGGGATCTGCGGGGGCACCATCGCGCTTGCACGGGCGGGCCTACTCGATGACGTCGCCCACACTTCCAACGGCCCCGGCTATCTCGAACAGCATGCCCCCGGCTACGCCGGCAGGAGCTGCTATGTCGACCAGAGCCCTGCCTTGCGCGATGTCAATATCATTACCGCGCCTGCGCCGTCCCCGGCGAGCTTTGCCTATGAAGTGCTGGTGGCCACGGGTCTCGACCCCGAGGCCGCTCGGCAGATCCCCGACATGCTCGCGCAAGAACACCGCGCCTAGTCAGCAACGCGTGGCGGCACTTGCCAAGGCGGCCCGGTCACTGTCGCGGTGGAGATGCAGCTGTCAGCTGACGGCATGCCGCGAGAACTTCAGCCAACCAACTCCGCACTCGCCGCTGCGATGACTGACCGTGCATGTTCAAGAACGGCATGAGGCGACGCTGCTGCATCGATGGGCTGTCCAAAAATGCGTCCCCATGCGCCGCAACGCATTCTGATGACCGCCACTCTTCGAAAGCCGTGAGCCCCGTCCGCCCTTCAAGCTTTGCCCGCTCCCCCAGCCGGGCACGGATCGTGTCGAGCGGCGCAACAAGGCAGAGCTTGAGCACAGGCGCAGTCCTCTTCAGGCGGGTTTCGAATTCGCCGAGATAGGACCGGTTCGTAAAGGCCATCGGTATCAGCACCATGTGAGCCCGAGAATGGTGCGCCTTGGCCTACACAGCAATGAGACGGCGCCAGAGCGACAGGTCCTGATAGTCTTGGGGTTGGCAAAGCATGCCAAGCAGATAGGGTGGCAGGCGGCGCACTACGAAGCCGATGCGCTCGGGATCGGAGATCACCGACCCGGCGATCGCCTGGGCCAGGTTATCGGCCAACGTAGACTTGCCGATGCCAAACGATCCGTTAATGAGGACGAACATTGCGCAAGCCTAGCAGCCTCCGGCGCGCTGCGCGACTCTTGGCCAACAAAAAGCCCGCCCCTTTTGGGAGCGGGCTCTGAAATGCCGGTTGCGGGTGACTACGGTTTGATCCGCAGCCGGCAATTTTGTCATCTGTCGCCGTGTTTGATTGCAGGGACATTACGCCCCCGCATCTCATCGAGCGATCAGTTGATAACGGTCACACGTGCGCCGACGGGAACGCGGGCATAAAGGTCGATGATGTCCTGGTTCATCAGGCGGATACAGCCAGAAGACACGTTGGTCCCGATGGTATAGGGCTCGGTCGTGCCATGGATACGGAAGAGCGTATCGGCGCCGTTCTTGTAGAGGTAGAGCGCGCGCGGGCCGAGCGGATTGGTCGGGCCGGGATCCATGCCGCCGGCATAGGGGCCATAGCGATCGGGCTCGCGCTTGATCATCGACTGCGTCGGGGTCCAGCGCGGCCATGCAGCCTTGCGGCCGATCGTGGCGTTGCCACGGAAGACCAGCGCTTCGTCCTTGCCGACGCCGACGCCATAGCGCAGCGCACGGCCGCCTTCCATGACGAGGTAGAGGTAGTGCGCGGGCGTATCGACGACCAGCGTGCCCGGCTTTTCGGTGGTGAAATATTCAACTTCCTGACGCCACCATTTTGGGTCGACGCGGCGCAGGTCCATGCCTTCGACAAGGTACGGTTCATTGGTCACGGGACCGTACATGCGCAGGTAATACGGATCGATCACCGGCTCCTGCATAACGGGCTGGCGGGTGGTGGAGCAGGCGGACAGGGCAGTCGCGGACAAGCCAAGGAGGAACAGGCGACGAGAAATCAAAACACAACCTCGGGCGGGCAGGGAAATCGGAAGGCGGACATCGCCTCGTTCCTGCAGTAATGCTTCTGCCCCTTAACGTGGCACGAATGTGGCCGTTCCTCGCCACAATGTGATGGAAAAAGTACTGTTGCAGAAGAGCAACGGAATCTGCCCGATATCACGGCTTCGTGTGCTAGTGGCTTGGAACAGTTGCACAATCCAGCCTTTGCCGATCTCGATTCTTACAAAATCCTTACCGAGCTCGACGGCGGTCATTGCCACATTTGGGCACATGAAAAAGGGCCCGGATCGCTCCAGGCCCTCTCATAGATTCGCGGTCGACGCCGCTTATTCGGCGTCGGCTTCCTTGGCTTCCTTGACGATTTCCTTGCCGGTTGCCTGGTCGACGACCTTCATGGAGAGACGGACCTTGCCGCGTTCGTCAAAGCCGAGCAGCTTGACCCAGACCTTGTCGCCTTCCTTGACCACGTCGGTGGTCTTGGCAACGCGCTGGTCGGCCAGCTGGGAGATGTGGACGAGGCCGTCCTTGGCGCCGAAGAAGTTCACGAACGCGCCGAAATCGGCGGTCTTGACCACGGTACCCTGGTAAATGGCGCCGACTTCGGCTTCGTCGGTGATCGAGCGGATCCACTTGATCGCGGCTTCGATCTGGGTACCGTCCGAGGACGAAACCTTGACCGTGCCGTCGTCTTCGATGTTGATCTTGGCGCCGGTTTTTTCGACGATCTCGCGGATCACCTTGCCGCCGGTGCCGATCACTTCACGGATCTTGTCGGTCGGGATTTTCAGCGTTTCGATCCGCGGCGCGAATTCGCCGACTTCGCCACGCGATTCGGTCAGCGCCTTGGCCATTTCACCCAGGATGTGGATGCGGCCTTCCTTGGCCTGGGCCAGGGCGATCTTCATGATCTCTTCGGTGATACCGGCGATCTTGATGTCCATCTGCAACGATGTGACGCCCTGGTCGGTACCGGCCACCTTGAAGTCCATGTCGCCGAGGTGATCCTCGTCGCCGAGAATGTCGCTCAAAACAGCAAACTTCTCGCCTTCGAGAATGAGGCCCATAGCGATACCGGCCACCGGACGCTTCATCGGCACGCCAGCATCCATCAGCGCCAGCGAAGTGCCGCAGACGGTCGCCATCGAGGACGAGCCGTTCGATTCGGTGATCTCGGACACGACGCGGATCGTGTAGGGGAATTCTTCGATCGAGGGACGGATCGGGTTGATCGCGCGCCAGGCGAGCTTGCCATGGCCGATTTCGCGACGGCCCGGCGAACCCATGCGGCCAGCTTCACCAACCGAGTATGGCGGGAAGTTGTAGTGCAGCAGGAAGTTTTCCTTCTTGGTGCCTTCAAGACTATCGATGAACTGCTCGTCTTCGGCTGTACCAAGAGTTGCAACCACCAGCGCCTGGGTTTCGCCACGCGTGAAGATGGCCGAGCCATGGGTACGCGGCAAAACGCCGACTTCGGCAAGGATCGGGCGAACGGTTTTCAGATCACGGCCGTCGATGCGGGCGCCGGTATCCAGAATGTTCCAGCGCACGATCTTGGCCTGGAGATTGTGGACGACTTCGCCGAGATCTTCCTTGGAGATTTCGCCCGCTTCGATCTTGGCAGCGAAAGCTTCCTTGACCTTGGCATTGGCAGCATCGACCGCAGCATAGCGATCGGCCTTGTTGGTGATCTGATAGGCAGCGCGGAGATCGGCTTCCGCAATGGCCAGAACTTCGGCTTCAAGCGCCGAGAAATCCGGAGCCTGGAAATCGCGCGGTTCCTTGGCGGCAAGCTCAGC
Organism: Devosia soli; assembly: GCF_000970455.1. GTDB lineage: Bacteria > Pseudomonadota > Alphaproteobacteria > Rhizobiales > Devosiaceae > Devosia > Devosia soli. Next base: position 136,312 of record NZ_LAJG01000021.1, read on the forward strand.
GAGCTTGATGATCGCCTGGATGACCTTGGCGCTTTCGGCATGGCCGAACATCACGGCGCCGAGCATGACTTCTTCGGAAAGCTCCTGGGCTTCCGATTCAACCATGAGCACGGCGTCCTGCGTGCCGGCCATGACGAGATCGAGCTTGGAATCCGAGCGGCGATCGATCGACGGGTTCAGCACATAGGCGCCATCGATATAGGCAACGCGTGCCGCGCCGATCGGGCCCATGAACGGCACGCCGGAGATGGTCAACGCAGCGGAAGCCGCGACCATGGCAAGCACGTCGGGATTGTTTTCCATATCATGCTGCAGAACGGTGACGACCACCTGGGTCTCGTTCTTGTAGCCATCGGGGAAAAGCGGACGGATCGGACGGTCGATGAGGCGGCTCGTCAGCGTCTCGTTCTCGGTCGGACGGCCTTCACGCTTGAAGTAGCCACCCGGGATCTTGCCGGCGGCAAAATACTTTTCCTGGTAGTTGACGGTCAGGGGGAAAAAGTCCTGGCCGGGCTTGGCCGACTTGGCCGAAACGACGGTCGCGAGCAGCACGGTTTCGCCGAGCGTTGCGAGCACGGCGCCATCGGCCTGGCGCGCGATCTTGCCGGTCTCGAGGGTCAGCGGCTGGCCGCCCCAGTTGAGCTCGACCTTATGGTGATCGAAATTAATGGACATATTCTGTCTTTCCATTCTGTCCGAAGCGCGGGAACGCGGGCTAGGCCAATGGCCCACGAACGCCTCGGTGTGCCCGCACCGGCGCCGCACCCCATGTGCGCACCGGCTCAAAATCAGGCACTGTTTCTGTCTTGGCAGCAGACAGAACATGGACAAGACAACAAGCGTCTCCACAGCGGAAGGCGCTAATAATCCTGCCATGCTCCGGCGCTGCCGGCCTAGAGCGTTTTCTCGAAAGTGGCATCCACTTCCGCTTTGAAAACGCGATAACGTAAAGACCTGGAACGTCTGATGCTTCGAAAGCCACCGGATCGGGTCCAGGGGAGCCATAGGCTCCAATCGTAGCCCCAAAAGGGCAACCGGCACGGAAGCAGGCCTCCGTGCCGGAAAGAGCTTAGCGACGCAGGCCGAGCTTTTCGATCAGCGTCTTGTAGCGGTTCTCGTCGACCTTCTTGAGGTAGTCGAGAAGGCGGCGACGCGTCGAAACCAGCTTCAGGAGACCACGACGGGAATGGTTGTCCTTGGAGTGGTCCTTGAAGTGCTCGGTCAGGTTGGCAATACGCTCGGACAGGATCGCGACCTGGACTTCCGGCGAACCGGTATCATTGGCCTTGGTGGCGTATTCCTGGATGAGTTCGGTCTTGCGCTCAGCGGTAATCGACATCGATCAATCCTTTGCAAATAGAGAGGATGAAAAAGCCCCAGCCGGGATGTCGTCCAGGTAGGGCCGGTCTTGCCGGCGCTTGGCGCCTGCTGGCGGCTTCTTAGTGGAAAGACACGAGAAAAGCCAGTCCTATTCGGATTCGCGCTTTTCCATCTGCTCGTCCGGGCGCACGGCGGCAAAGGCGGGATCGAGCGCAGTCATGGGAATGTCAAACACCCATTCGACCCCATCGGCATGCTCGACGCGTTCCACAAGCGCCCCAAGCGCGCCCCCCACCATGGTGCGCAAGACGGTCGTGCCAAAGCCTTTGCGCTCGATCGCTTGCAGGGGACGCGACAGCGTTTCCCGCCAGCGCAGGCTCACCTTCTCGTCTTCCTCGCTCCAAGTGAGCAAGAGCCGGCCCAGTTCATCGGCAAAGGCGCCATATTGGGTAGCGTTGACCGCCAGCTCATGAAAGGCCATGCCCAAGATCTGCGCGCCCTGCGGATTGATGCGGATATCGGATCCTTCAATGGTGACACGATCCTCTTCGGCGGGCTTGAAGGGGTTGAGCTGGAGATCGATCAATTCGCGGATCGAGACGCCTGCCCGGCCATGGGCGAGGAGCAGATCGGTCGAGCGGGCAAGGCCCATGATCCGTCGCTCGAGCGCCTGCACATAGCTCGGCACGTCGGTGGCGCCGCGGGCGGTTTGCTTAGCCATGGCGGAGATCACCGCCATCTGGTTTTTCGAGCGGTGTGCCAGTTCGCGCATCAGAAAGCGCACGTCGCGCTCTGCGGCCTGGCGCTCGCGCGAGGCCAGAACCAGGGCGCGCGAAACTTCGCCGATTTCGGCGACCGGATAATAACGCTCGAACACTGCTTCACCGCGCCCCAGCCGCTGCGCATCGAGCCGCAGGCCGCGCACCGACTGGCTGAGGCGCTTGCCGATGAAGAAGGCAACGATGGAGGCAGCGATGGCGATGACCAGCATCCAGGCCGCCAGCTGCAAAAGGGATTCACCGAGCGGGCTTTTGACCTGCGCTGCCGAAGCCCAGGCAACGATCCGCCAGCCGGTCAGACCCGAGCGCCATTCAACCGTAACGACGCGTTCGCCGTGAAGGGTTTCCTCGATCCAGCCGGTCGTGGGATTGTCGATATTGCGGCGGATGGGAAGCGTATCGCCAATGGCGATATCATTGCCCGTCGCTACCGAAATGACAGCATTACTGGCGTCAACGAGCACCGCATTCCAGCCCTTGGGCAATTCGCGTGAATGCAGGACGGGGGTGAGATCGCGCGCATTCTGCGTCAGTGCGAGAAGGCGGACAGGATTTTCCGAAGGCAGCGGCAGCCAGACATTATAGACCCAGGTGCCGGCCACCTGGCCAAAGAAAAGGCCCGAAACGGTCGGCCGACTGCGCTCGACAGCTCTAGCCGCGGTTACGGTGTCCGAGGTCTTTTCGAGACCCTCGCCGAACGCGGCGCGGGTGTTAAAATATTGATTATATTGGCTATCGACGGCGAGCAGATAGGCGCCGGTGCCAGCCAGCGCCATGACGGCGCGGCGATAGAACTCTTCGAGATTCCCATTCTGCAAGGACGGGTCGGACGAAATCACCCGCAAGGTGGTGATCATGCCCGAAATTTCCCGATCAACCGATTGGCCCATGGCCTGCACGGTCGCATTGGTCAGCGCCTGTACGACGCCTTCCTGAGCATCGTTGGTACGATTGAGGAGGACGATCGCAACGATCAGCGCCGGCACGAGGATAGCCAGCACCAATGCAAACAGATAGCCCGCGACCGGTTGCGCATGGCGGTTTTTCAGCGGTTTGGCTGGCTCGGTGAGCCGGTCTTGCGCTTGCGCCGCCATGGCACCTCGATCCTTATTTAGCGACCGGCGTTGCCCCGGCGGGTTGGTCAATATTTAGCAACAGGGTCGCTTGCGGGAAAGCTCTCGTCGACCGCTTCGTCGACTTCGTCCCATTTCTTGGGCTTTTGCGCCTGTTCGTCGACACCGGCATTGCGCACCTGAACGGGCGAATCCTTGGGTCCCGGCTTCTTGCCGTCCTTCATGGCCGCGGCTTGGTCCTTTTCGGGAGTAGTCATGGCAAATTCCTTTACTGAGTAGAGAGCAGAACACGCGGGCCACGCATGAGTTGCAAGCCATGGCATCACGGCTTCGGGTCTGGTAAAGAGGCCCGCATGAACGAAGCGCTGCCCAAGAAACTTTTCATCAAAACCTACGGCTGTCAGATGAACGTCTATGACAGCGATCGCATGGCCGACGCCCTCGCGCCGCACGGCTATATTCCGACGCAGGAGATCGGCGAGGCCGACCTTGTGTTGCTCAACACCTGCCACATTCGCGAGAAGGCCAGCGAAAAGGTGTTCTCCGAGCTCGGGCGGCTCAAAGAATTGCAAACAGAAAAGCGCGCCACAGGCGGCGACATGATGATCGGGGTTGCCGGCTGCGTGGCGCAGGCCGAGGGCGAGGAAATCGCTCGCCGCGCGCCCATGGTCGATATGGTTTTCGGCCCGCAAGCCTATCACCGCCTGCCGGACATGCTCGCCAAAGCCGAAGCCAATCGCCACATGCACCCCGCGCTCAAGCGGGCGGTGGTCGACACCGATTTTCCCGAAGAAGACAAATTCGCCCACCTGCCGGCAGCCAAAAAAGACGTCACCATCGGGCGCGGCCTCACCGCTTTCCTCACCGTCCAGGAAGGCTGCGACAAGTTCTGCTCGTTCTGCGTCGTTCCTTATACGCGCGGCGCCGAGGTCAGCCGTCCCGTCGCGCAGGTCCTTGACGAAGCGCGGCGGCTTGCAGACGCCGGGGTCAAGGAAATCACGCTCCTTGGCCAGAACGTCAACGCCTATCACGGCGAGGATGCGTCGGGCCGTTCGGTCGGCCTCGGCGAGCTGGCCTATCTGCTTGCCGAAATTCCGGGCCTGGAGCGCCTGCGCTATACGACCAGCCATCCACGCGACATGGACGATGCGTTGATCGCAGCGCACCGCGACCTGCCTTTCCTGATGCCTTACCTGCATCTGCCGGTGCAATCCGGTTCAGATCGCATCCTGAAGGCGATGAACCGAAAGCACACGGCGGCCGAATATCTGACTCTTATCGAACGCATCAAGACCGCGCGGCCCGATATGGCAATGTCGGGTGATTTCATTGTCGGTTTTCCGGGCGAAACCGATGCCGACTTCGAGGATACGCTCAAGATTATCCGCGAGACCGGCTACGCCTCGGCCTATTCCTTCAAATATTCGACCCGCCCCGGCACGCCCGGCGCCAACCTGCCCGATCAGGTCGAAGAGGCGGTCAAGACCGAGCGCCTGGCGCGGCTCCAGGCGCTGGTCAATCAGCAGACGACCGCGTTCCATGCCTCCTGCGTCGGCAGGACCTTGCCCGTGCTTATCGAGCGGGTGGGCCGCATGCCCGGCCAGGTCGGCGGGCGCTCGCCTTATCTGCAGGCCGTTCACCTTGAAGGCTCGACGGACCTGATCGGGGCGATCCACGAGGTGGACATCATCGGCACCTCGACCAATTCTTTGGTTGGCCGGCTCAAGCGCGCGATCGCAGCTTAAAGGGCAATGAGCCCAGCCTCGGTGGGTCTGAAGCCACAAGCGCGATAAAACGCTGTCAGATGCGGCTCGAAGTCGACATGAAGCCACTTGGCGCCGCGTTGCCGCGCGGCAGCTTCAGCCGTCTTGACCAAAAGCGTCGCGATACCCTGTCGCTGAAAGTCACGGTGGACACAGGTGTCAAGGAGGAAGGCGTGGCTGCCGCCGTCACAGGCGACGTTGACATAGCCAACCAGTCGAGGGCCGTCATACGCCCCGACATGGACCAGGCTTTGCTTGAGAACCGGCTGCCAGCTCGCTGGCCCGCCATCGCCCCAGGACGCGAGCCAGAGCGCACGCATTTCGTCATCGGAGGGCAGGGGGTCGAGAACCACCGAGACCATGGCGCATCTCCCTAAAAATTTCGTCCCGCACTAAATATTGCGACAGGCCTGATGCGCCAGCCGAAGTTTGGTAATCTCGGGCTTCGTCCCTATATGTTGGACATGGGCCCGGCGTCATAAAAAATCTACAGACACGGACACCAAATCGTCCTAGCCTCGTTTTGTGTTGGAGCGCGCATATTGCGCCCTCCCTTCGGGAGCCGAGAAAGTTTGAGCAGGCACTTGCCACCCACCGCAGATAACGCCCTCGCATCGCAACTCGAACTCGCCTTTGAAGATAATCGCCTGGCAGCCCAGCTCTACGGCGATTTCGACCAAAACCTTGCCCTCATCGAACAGCGCCTTGCCGTGTCAGCTACGCCACGCGGCAATCATGTGCTGCTTAAGGGCTCGGCCTCCAGGGTCGACCAGGCGCGTCGCGTGCTTGAATCGCTTTATGCCAGCCTTGAGGAAGGCCGCACGGCCGACATCGCCGATGTCGACGCGGTCATCCGCATGGTTGAAACCGAGGATAGCCAGCTCACCCTGCCGACGCTCGAGCGTAAGGGCAAGGTCCGCATGGCCCAGATCGCGACGCGAAAAGCAACGATCGCCGCCCGCACCCCGGCGCAGGACGCCTATATGCGGGCCATGGACCGATCCGAGCTCGTATTCGGCGTCGGCCCCGCCGGTACCGGCAAGACCTATCTCGCCGTCGCGCATGCCGCTTCGCTCTTGGAGCGCGGCGACATCAACCGCATCATTCTTTCGCGTCCGGCCGTCGAAGCCGGCGAGCGCCTGGGTTTCTTGCCGGGCGATATGAAGGACAAGGTCGATCCCTATCTCCGCCCGCTCTATGACGCGCTTTACGACATGATGAAGCCGGAAAACGTCGAGCGCTGCATCACCTCGGGCATCATCGAGGTCGCGCCGCTCGCCTTCATGCGCGGCCGCACGCTCGCCAATTCCGTCGTCATCCTCGATGAGGCGCAAAACACCACATCGATGCAGATGAAGATGTTTTTGACCCGTCTCGGTGAAAATTCGAAGATGATCGTTACCGGCGATCCGACCCAGGTCGACTTGCCGCGGGGCGAGAAGTCCGGGCTTGTCGAGGCGGTCAACCTCCTTGATGGCGTCGAGGGTGTGCACATCTCCCGCTTCGGCGACAAGGACGTCGTGCGCCACGCGCTGGTCGGCCGTATCGTTCGCGCTTACGAGGCCGACACGGCGCGGCGGCTGGCGCAGAAAGAGGGCGATACCACTGGTCTTGCGCGCACTCTCGGCACCATGCCACGCAACGAGTAGCCCATCGTGCCGCCCGTGCCTCCAATTGAAATCGCCGTCATCCGCAATGCGGATGGCTGGCCCGATCATTTCGACGCGCTCGCCGAGCGCGCGGTTCTCGCCGCGATCGAAGGCGCAAAGCCCAAGATCAAGGGCGCGGCCGAGATCTCTATCTTGTTGACCGAAGACGCCGAGCAGCGCGAACTCAATGCCCAATACCGGGGCAAGGATTCTTCGACCAACGTCCTCAGTTTCCCCCAGATCGAGCCCTTCGGGCCGGTCGTCGGCATCCTGGGCGATATCACGCTCGCCCGGGAAACGCTGATCCGCGAGGCGCAAGAGCAGGGCGTTTCCCTCGAAGATCATTTTACTCATCTCGTCGTGCATGGCTTTTTGCACGTTTTGGGCTATGATCATCTGGTAGAGGCGGAAGCCCTTCAGATGGAAGGGCTCGAAACCCAGATATTGGCCGGGCTCGGCATTGCCGATCCCTATGCCGATGAGGCCGTCTGATATCCGGCCTCCCGACTGCATTCTTTTATAAGGACAGCGCGCCGTCCCGAACGGCCTGACACTGATGAACGACACCGATCGTAAGGGTCCCCGGGTCCCCGATAATCCCGAGCCTCCTTCTAGTCCCGCCCCCGCCGAGAAAGCGCGGGGGCCGAGCCTGATCAACCGGCTCAAGTCCATTCTGGCCCTGCGGACCATGTCGCTGCGCGACGATCTGCAGGTGGCGCTCGATGAGAGTGTCAGCGCCGATGGCACCGATTTTACCGAAAGCGAACGCACGATCATCCAGAACGTGTTGAAACTTTCCGGCGTCTCGATCGACGACATCATGGTCGAGCGCTCCGATATCCAGGCTGTCGAGGCCGATATCAATCTAGGCACCCTGATCGCCAAATTCCGCCAGGTCGGCCATTCGCGCCTTCCCGTCTATGAAGACGAACTCGACAAGATCATCGGCTTCATCCACATCAAGGATGCCATGGCCAAGATCACCGAGGCGGTGACCGATCCTGAAAAGGATGTGCCGGTTCGCCTGCTTTCGGCAGCGCTCAAGCAAAAGATCAACAAGCTCGGCATCACGCGCACGGCGATGTTCGTGCCGACCTTCATGCCGGCCGGCGATCTCCTCCAATCGATGCGCGCCTCGCGCGTCCACATGGCGATCGTCGTTGACGAATATGGCGGCACCGATGGTCTCGTGACCATCGAAGACCTGCTCGAAGCCATCGTCGGCAAGATCGAGGACGAGCACGACGAAGCCGTCCGCGCCATGGTGCGCAAGGTGGGCGCCGACACTTATATTGCCAATGCGCGCGCCGAGCTCGATGAGGTTCGGGCTGTGGTGGGCGACGATTTCGACCCGGGTGAGCATGCCGAGGATGTCGAAACCATCGGTGGTCTCGTTTTCGACCTTGCCGGCCATGTGCCGCGCCGGGGCGAGAAGGTGACCGGGCTCGAAGGCTTCGAATTCGAGATTCTGGCCGCCGATGGCCGCCGCATCAAGCGATTGCGCATTCGCCGCAAGCGTCCCGATTCGGACGAGCCGGAAATACTTGCCATCACCGACCAGCGGCCCGAAGACCAGAAGGCGGCGGCCGAATAATGGCAACGCATCGCTTTGCACCGGCAGCCTGGCATAGCGTTCTGGCCAAGCTGCCGGCAGCCCTGCGGGTCGCGGACGGCGATACGGTGATCACCGAAACGATCGACGCTGCGGGCTATGACAAGGACGGCGTCGCCCGTGCGTCGGGCCCCAATCCGATGAACGGCCCGGTCCATGTCGAGGGCGCCGAGCCCGGCGATGTGCTGCAGGTCGATATTGTCCGCATGACACCCATCCGCGCGACCGGCTGGACGCGGGCGGCGCTCGCCGGCAATGTCGTTGATCCGGAGCGCGTCCGCGACTTGCCGCCGCGCGACAGGGCCGACTGGATCATCGACGCCAAAGCCGGCACCGTCCAGTTGAAAGACACTGTTCCCGGGCTGGAACAGCTGATCCTGCCGCTCGAACCGATGATCGGTTGCTTCGGTGTCGCGCCAGCCGGCGGCCATGCCATTTCCACCGCCACCAGCGCCGAAAACGGCGGCAACATGGATTATCGCGGCTTCGGGCCGGGAGCCCGTGTCTGGTTTCCCGTCTTCGAGCCCGGGGCGCTGTTCTTCCTCGGGGATTGCCACGCCATCCAGGGCGATGGCGAAATCGTCGGCACCGGTGTCGAGACCGCCATGGAAGTGGAAGTCCGCTTGAGCCTTCTCAAGGGCCGCAAGCAGGTCTGGCCGCGCGGCGAAACCGGCAAAACGATCTATACCGTGGGCAATGCCCGGCCGCTCGATCAGGCCCTCCAACACGCAACGACCGAAATGTTCGATTGGCTGACCGGCGACTATGGGCTTTCGGCCGTGGCTGCGAGCCATCTCATGGGGCAGGTGGTGCGCTATGAGGTCGGCAACGTGTTCGACCCGGCCTATACCATGGTCTGCCGCATCGAAAAGAAATGGCTGCCCGAAAGTCAAAGGCCCCGATGATCGCTCATCGAGGCCCCTGGCTTGCTGCTTAACTTTTAATGTCCGCCCATTCGAGCATAGCTCTCATGGCTTTGCCCGCTAAAATCGCTCCCCAGGAGCGATTTTGCCGGCGGCCGCGGTTAAACCTGTTGAACCTGTTCAACGCCCGGCACGAAGTGGCGGAGCAGGTTTTCGATGCCGCTTTTGAGAGTGGCGGTCGAAGAGGGGCAACCGGAGCAGGCGCCCTGCATGTGCAGGAACACGGTGCCTTCCTTGAAGCCGCGGAAGATGATGTCGCCGCCATCCATGGCAACGGCCGGACGCACGCGCGTTGCCAGCAATTCCTTGATGACTTCGACCATTTCCTTGTCTTCTTCTTCGAAGAATTCTTCGCCTGCGAATTCATCGACATGGGGCTCGTTCGCGTCGAGGAGAACCGGCTTGCCGGCAAGGAAGTGGTCCATGATCACGCCGAGGATCGCCGGCTTGATATGGGCCCAGTTGGTGTCGTCCTTGGTCACCGAGATGAAATCGGAGCCCAGAAATACGCCGGTCACGCCGGAAATGCCGAAGAGGCTTGCCGCCAGCGGGGAGGCAGCGGCAGCGTCGATCGAGCGGAAATCGCGCGGCTCACCCACGAGCACATCGCGACCCGGCAGGAATTTGAGCGTAGCCGGATTGGGCGTGGCTTCGGTCTGGATGAACATGGATATCGCCTTCACTTAGAACGCTTCTAAAAATAGACAATTACACTCAAGATGCAAGTCTGAAGCAGCAAGAATCTTGCGCCGGGCGATCAGCAGACCGCGATGATCTCCTCGTCGCTCATTCGGCCGGGCACGATGGTGAGCGGAATCGGCAGGGCATGGGCGCGTCCGGCAAAGTGGCTGACAAGCGGGCCGGGGCCTTCGGCCGACTTCGAGGCGGCGAGAACCAGGATGGCGATGTCGTGGTCCTGGTCGATCAACTGCTCGATTTCTTCAGGAGCGCTGCCTTCGCGGATGACGGATTCGGCGCGGACATCGCCGATTTCCTTGATCCGGGCAAGGCGCATGTCGAGATTGCGCTCGGCCTCTTCTACAGCTTCGGCACGCAGCACCTCCTCGACGCCCATGCCGATGAATTCGGGCTTGGGGACGACGGTCACGAGAACGACGGTGCCGCCGGTGCGCTTGGTGCGGAATGCGGCAAAGGTCAGGGCCCGGTCGCATTCCTCGGTTTCATCGATGACGACGAGGAACTTGCGCTTGTATTCGGTATCGTACAAAGGCGCCTCCGAAACGTTAGCGGACAAAACCGACGATGCTGCGCACATCGGCCATGATCGGCTGGGCGATCGCCCGCGCCCGATCGGCGCCGTCGCGCAGGATGCGGTCCATCTCGCCCCTGTCGGAAACGAGACGCTTCATCTCCTCGGCGATAGGCGCCAGGACCGAGACCGAGAGGTCGGCCAGCGCCGGCTTGAAGATGCCCCAGCCCTTGCCGCCAAATTCGGCGAGCACCTGGTCAACGCTTTGATTGGCGAGCGCAGCATAGATGCCGACGAGGTTTTCCGCTTCAGGCCGGCTTTCAAGACCTGCCGCTTCGCTTGGCAGAGGCTCGGCGTCGGAGGTGGCCCGCTTGATCTTCTTGGCGATGAGGTCGGCGTCGTCCATCATATAGATGGTGGCAAGGTCCGAGGATTCGGACTTGCTCATCTTTTTTGATCCATCCTTGAGCGACTTGACGCGCATGGCCGGACCGGTCGCCAGTGTTTCGGTGATCGGGAAGAAGCCATCCTCGAAGCCTGCTGCAGCAATCTGCTTGGCAAAATCGTGGTTGAATTTTTTGGCGATATCGCGCGTCAGCTCAAGGTGCTGGCGCTGGTCTTCGCCTACCGGCACGGCCGTCGCCTTGTAAAGCAGGATATCGGCCGCCATCAGCGAGGGATAGGCGAAAAGCCCAAGCGAGACCTGTTCGCTGTTTTCTCCGGCCTTGTCCTTGAACTGGGTCATGCGGGCCATCCAGCCCATGCGCGCGACGCAGTTTAACACCCAGCTCAGTTCGGCGTGCTCGACGACCTGGCTCTGGTTGAAGATGATCGATTTTTTCGGGTCGACGCCCGCCGCGATATAGGCGGCGGCGATCTCATAGGTCCAGCGCTTGAGGTCTTCAGGGTCCTGCCAGACGGTGATCGCATGCATGTCGACGACGCAATAAATGGTCTCATGCGTGTCCTGAAGCGGCACGAAGCGGCGAATCGCGCCGAGATAATTGCCGAGATGCAGATCGCCCGATGGCTTGATGCCCGAAAAGACGCGGGGAGTGAAGGACATGGAACAACGCCTGGAAGGAATACAGTGGCGCTCGTTTTATACGGGCGCACCGCGATTGAAAACCATCACCGGCTGCGGCGCAGGCGGCGGAGCAGAAGTCCGAGACGCTGCGTGCCGGTGACGTGAAGGAGGGTAAAGTAGAAGACGACACCATAGGCGATCAAGACGCCGACGACCAATGCCTGCCGCCAGAGGGGCGCGCCCGAGGCGATGTGGTGAGCGCCCTGGCCGGCAAGAACGGCTAATGTCAGCCCCATCATGGCACTGATGAGGACGATCATGATGTGGCCCCACCATTGGCTGCGGCGGAGGGAAAAGTGCCCGCGGATGGCGAGCGTTGCTGCCAGAAGCGCGACGTTGATCCAGGAGGAAGCGGCCGTCGCAATGGCAATGCCGACATGAAGCAGGCTGGGAAACAGCCAGAAGGATATTCCGATATTGGCGGCAACGCTGATGCCGGCAAATAGGGTGGGCGTTACCGTATCTTCGCGGGCGAAAAAGCCCGGCTGCAGAACCCGGATCAACACATAGGCGGGGAGGCCCACGGCAAAGGCGATCAGCGCCTGGGCCGTCTGTTGGGTCGCCAGGGCATCGAACTGGCCCCGCTCGAAGAGGAGACGCACGATCGGCTCTGCCATGCCGATCAGAGCGGCAGCAGCCGGCATGGTCAGCAGCATGGCCAAAAACAGCGATTGCTCCTGGCTTGCCAGCGCCTCGGCCTCCCGGCCGCCTTTGAGGTGCCGGCTGAGTTCGGGCAGGAGCACCGTGCCGATGGCGATGCCGATAATGCCGAGCGGCAATTGATAGAGGCGATCGGCATAGGAAAGGATCGAGATCGTGCTATCGGCACCCGAGGCGATGATGGTGCCGACGAAAATATTGATCTGGGTGATGCCGCCCGTCAGGATCGCGGGGATGGCCAGCACCCAGAAGCGGCGCACTTCTGGATCGAACCGCGGCAGGCGGAAGGACGGCCGGAAGCCGCTGCGCTCGATGGCCACCCAGACGAGCCAGAGCTGGGCGATGCCGCCGAGCATGGTGGCGATAGCGACCCAGAAGGTGGCGCTTTCCGGCTCCTGCACCCAAAAGCTCGCGAGCGGCACGAGGGCGGCGATATTGACGATGTTGAGCAGAACGGGCGCAAAAGCAGCGGCAAAGAAGCGGCCGAGCGAATTAAGAATTGCTCCATAGGCCGCCATCAGCGACATGCAGGCGAGATAGGGGAACATGATCCGCGTCAGCATGACCGTCAGGTCGAACTTTTCCTTGTCGTCCACGAAGCCGGGGACGAAGGCGACCATGATCTGCGGCATGAAGATTTCGACGAGAATGGTCACGACGACGAGCATGGCGACAAGCCAGCTCATGACCCGCGCTGCTAAGAGCTTTGCCCCGTCTTCGCCCTGCTGTTCGAGTGCGCCCGAAAACATCGGCACGAAGGCGGTATTGAAGGCGCCTTCGGCAAACAGCCGGCGGAAGAGGTTGGGAAAGCGGAAGGCAGCGTTGAAGGCGTCTGCCGCCGGGCCCACGCCGAGCACGGCCGCCATCAGCGCGTCGCGGACGAGACCGAAGACGCGGCTGAGCAGCGTCCAGGCGCCGACAGAGAAGAAATTGCGAAAAAGGCTCACGGCCGAAGGTCAGGCATTCGCCGCCTTCTTCTCCTCGGGTCGTTCGAACACATCCATCAGGGCATCGTGAATCTTGCGCTGCCGCTGTTTCACGTGAATCTTCTGTCCAGTGAGATCGGTGACGTAGAAAACGTCGACGGCCTTTTCGCCATACGTGCCGATATGGGCCGAGCCGATGGTCAGGCTGAGATCGGAGATTTGCCGGGTCAGGGCATAAAGAAGGCCGATGCGATCAAGGCCAGAGACCTCGATGACGGTGAATTTTTCCGAGATGGCGTTGGACACCGAAACCTGCGCCGGCAGCGCAAAGGGTTTCAGCCTTCGGTTGTGGCGCGATTCCTTGCCGAGATCGATCAGCACCGTGCGCTTGCCCTGGAGCAGCTGCTTGACCGTATCGATGATACGGGTGGCCCGCACCTTTTCGTCTTCGTCGGAGGTGAAGGAGCGGCGGAGCCTGAACGTGTCGATGGCGCGGCCATCGCGGGTCGAAAATATCTGCGCGCCGATGATGGAGGCATCCTGCATGGTGCAGGCGCCGGCAATCAGGGAAAGAAGGCGCGGGTGGTCGGGCACATAGAAGCTGACTTCGGTAATGCCCTCGAAGGCCTTGACCCGGATCGAGCCGGCAAAGGGGAGGTTTGCCTCGTCGGCCTGACGGATCATCCGGGCATGCTCGATCTGCAGCTCGGGCTCGGCGCGCAGCCAGTAATGGTCGTAGTGCCGGGCGGTATAGGTTTCGATCTCTTCCGGCGTCCACTTGGTGAGCGCCCGGGACAGCGCGTCCTTGGCCACCTGCACGCGATCGGAATGGCTGACCTGCGAATGGCCGCCCGAGAGCAGCGGTTCGGTCGCATAATAGAGCGCGCGAAGCAGAGAACCCTTCCAGCCGGTCCAGGTACCGGGGCCTACCGCGCGGATATCGCAGGCGGTCAAAATCATCAGCAGCGCGAGCCGCTGCGGGGATTGGACGACATCGGCAAAAGCCTTGGCCGTCTCGGGATCCTGGATGTCGCGCGCCTGGGCGATCTCGCTCATCAAGAGGTGATATTCGATGAGCCAGGAGACCGTATCGGTCTCGGCCGGCGTCAAACCGAAACGCGGGCAGAGTTTGCGCGCAATGCGCATTCCTGCGATCGAATGATCTTCGGGCCGCCCCTTGGCGATGTCGTGGAGGAAAAGCGCGACATAAAGCAGGCGCGTATCGTTGAGCTGCGGCAGCAATTCATGGGTCAGCGGCAGTTCCTGGCGGAGGCCGCCATTGGCGATATCAGCCATGACGCCAACGGAGCGGATCAGATGCTCGTCCACCGTATAATGGTGATACATATTGAACTGCATCAGGGCGACGATCTTGCCGAAATCGGGCACGAATTTTCCGAGGACGCCACTCTCGTTCATCTGACGGAGGATACGCTCGACATAAAGCGGACTCGTCAGGATGGTCAGGAAATGGGCATTGGCCTTGGCGTCGTGTCGTAGCTTGTTGTCGATGAGCCTGAGGCTATCGCGGATGTGCTTGATGGCGTCGGGATGGAAGAGCAGCTCCTCGCGCCCCGCGACCATGAACATGCGGATCAGGTTGACCGGATCTTTTTCGAAGACATCGGGCGCCGTGATGTTGAGCCGGCCGGTATCGACGATGAAATCGGTTTCGCCCTTTATCTTGGATTTGCCCGCCCGGAATGGGGCCAGCACGCGCCCGACAAGGTCCATGTCCTTGGCGTGGTGGAATTCGAGGCTGGCGCAGATGATGCGCGTCAGGTCGCCCACGTCCTTGGCGACGAGGAAATAACGCTTCATGAAGCGCTCTACGCCGAGCATGCCGATACGCTCGGCATAGCCCATGCGGCGCGCGAGATCGGGCTGCACGTCGAAGGTCAGCTTTTCCTCGGCGCGGCCGGTGACATAGTGCAGGTGACAGCGCACCGCCCAGAGGAAATCCTCGGCCCGCTGGAAGAGGCGATATTCCGCGTCGGTCAGGACTTTCTTGGCCACCAGCTCATGGCTGGTCTTGACCTGATAAAAGTACTTGCCGATCCAGAAGAGCGTGTTGAGATCGCGCAGACCTCCCTTGCCGTCCTTGATATTGGGCTCGACGACATAGCGGGTATTGCCCATCAGGCGATGGCGCTCGTCGCGCTCGGCCATCTTGGCGGCGATGAATTCGGGGCCCGTCTTGGGCATGATCTCGGTTTCGAAGCGCTTGACGAGATTGTTGAAAAGCGTGCGATCCCCGATCAGGAACCGCGCCTCGAGCGTTGCGGTGCGCACCGTCATATCGGCGCGCGCCATGCGGATGCATTCATCGACCGAACGGACCGCGTGGCCGACCTTCTGGCCAAGGTCCCAAAGCATATAAAGGATATATTCGGTGACCTGTTCGCCCCAGGGGGTCTGCTTGTAGGGCAGAATGAAGAGGAGATCGATATCCGAGCCCGGCGCCAGCGTCCCCCGGCCATAGCCGCCAACGGCAGAAAGCGCGATGGCTTCGGCGCCCGAGGGATTATCGACCGGATAGACGCGCGTCGTTGCAAAGAGATAGACCGCGGCGATGATCTCGTCCTGCGCCGCAGAGAGATTTTCAGCGCAGCGCGTGCCCTTGTTGGTGGCGAGGAGTTCGGCTTCCGCGCTCTTGCGCGCCTCGGCCAGGGTCTGGCGCATATGGGCGAGCACCGCCATGCGGATGGCAGGGGTCTTGGCCGGCTGGTCGCCGACGATAGCATCGAGTTCGGCCAGAATGACCGGCGAAGTCTTGAGCGCAAATTGCGCTTTTCGCGGCTTGGCTTCAGCGTCGGCGAGCGTCATCGCGTAATTTCTTCAATTCGTAGAGTGTCTCGATGGCTTGCTTGGGAGTCATGTCGTCGGGGCGGACGGCGTCGAGCACTTCGTGAATGGGGTCCTTGCTTTTTGGCGCCGGGGCAGGCTGATGCGCAAAAAGTGGCAGATCGTCTAGCACGCTGGCCTTATCCTTGGAAGACGCCGTACCAACCGAGCGCTGCTCGAGGATATCGAGCACCTGCCTGGCGCGGGCAATCACCGGGTCGGGGAGGCCAGCGAGGCGCGCCACCTGGATGCCATAGGACCGGTCAGCCGCGCCGGGGCCGACTTCGTGGAGAAAGACCACATCGCCTTCCCATTCGCGCACCTTCATCGTGACATTGGCGACGCGGGTGAGCGTCTTTGCAAGGCTGGTCAATTCATGGAAGTGGGTGGCAAAGAGCGCGCGGCACCCGGTCGTTTCATGCAGCGCCTCGACCGAAGCCCAGGCGATGGATAACCCGTCAAAGGTTGCCGTACCGCGCCCGATCTCGTCGAGGACGACCAGCGAGCGGCGCGTCGCGCGATTGAGAATGGCTGCGGTTTCGACCATTTCGACCATGAAGGTCGAGCGGCCATGGGCAATATCGTCCGAAGCGCCGACGCGGGAAAAGAGCCGATCGACCACCCCGATATGCGCACTTTCAGCCGGCACGAAGCAGCCCATCTGCGCAAGGATGGCGATCAGTGCATTCTGTCGCAAAAAAGTGGACTTACCGCCCATATTGGGGCCGGTCACCAACCATAGCTTGCCCCCGCCGATCTCGTCGCTGCCCGAGAGGTCGGCATCATTGGCCACAAAGCTCTGGCCTTCTGCCCGCACCATTTGCTCCACGACCGGATGGCGCCCGCCGACGATGGCGAAAGCAAGGCTGTCATCGACCTGTGGCCGGCAATAAAAGCGCGTGGCGGACACTTCCGCGAGAGCGGCGGCAACGTCGAGTTCGGCAAGCGCGTCGGCCAAGGCCTGAAGTTCGCCGGTCTGCGCCAAAACATCGGCCCGAAGACGGGAAAAAATGCCCAGTTCGATTTCAAGCGCCGCCTCATGCGCCTTGGCGATCCGACCTTCGAGTTCGGCCAGTTCGGTTGTCGTAAACCGCATCGCATTGGCCAGCGTCTGGCGGTGAATGAAGACATCCCGATGAGGAGCTTCGAGGAGTTTCTGGCCGTGGCTGGCCGGCACTTCGACGAAATAGCCGAGAACGCCGTTGTGCTTGATCTTGAGCGAGCGGACGTCGGTCTCGTCCATCAGCCGGGCCTGGAGCGCTGCCACCACGGCGCGCGTTTCCGAGCCGAGCGCCCGCTCTTCGTCAAGTCTTGCGTCATAGGCCGCCCGCACGAAGCCGCCGTCGCGCGAGAAAAGCGGCAGATCGTCGTCGAGCGCGATGCTCAGTTCGGAGGCGAGCGATCGGGGCGCGGCGCCGAGGATTTTTGCGAGGCGCGTCAGGGCAGGCGGCAGGGAAGGCTGGCTGGAAAGATCTTCAGCCAATTCGAGCGCAGCCGCCACGGCCTTGCCGATAGCGGCAAGATCGCGCGGCCCACCGCGTTCGAGCGCCAGGCGAGAAAGAGCCCGCGCAAGGTCGGGCGCAGCCTTGAGATCGCTGCGTAACCGCATGCGGAGCAGGGAATCCGCCACAAGACGCTCAACCGCGTCGAGCCGGGCATTGATCTCGCCAGCCTGGCGCAGCGGGGCCGCGAGACGGTTGGCGAGAAGGCGCGCACCCGGCGCAGTAACCGTCAGGTCGATAGACTGGCGCAAGGAGCCGCGCGCCATGCCGCGTTGGGTCTGGAGGATTTCCAAGCTCGCGCGTGTGGCTGCGTCGATCGCCATGACTGCGTCGCTCGCCTGCAGCATCGGCGCGCGCAGTGGCGCGGTGCGGCCCTTCTGGCTCTGGTCGACATAGCCGACAAGGGCGCCCATCGCCGACCGGCCCGCTCGAGAAAGGGCGGTCGGATCGAAAATCGCGGCAGGAAAAGCCCGCCGGAGAACCTGCAAGGCCACTTCGCTGTCGGCGGCTTCGGGCGCAATCGTCGATGCGATCGTGGCCCAGGCCGGCGCGAAAAGGTGAAGATCGACCAGAGCCTGCCGCGTGACGTCGGTCAGCAGCAATTCAGCTGGCGCAATACGAGCCAGCTCGTCGGCCAATCGCTCGGCCGGAAGATCGGCGACAAAGGTCTCGCCGGTCGAAATATCGGCCCAAGCAAGGGCGAAATCGGTTTCGCCATGGCGCACCATGGCGAGCGCGGCAAGATAATTGGCCGAGCGGGCATCGAGGTGATCGTCCTCGGTCAGCGTCCCCGGGGTGACGAGGCGCACGACGTCGCGCTTCACCACCGATTTCGAACCACGTTTCTTGGCTTCGGCCGGGTCTTCCACTTGCTCGCAGATGGCGACGCGGTGGCCCAATTTTATGAGCTTGTTGAGATAGTCATTGGCCGCATGGATCGGCACACCGCACATCTGGATATCTTCACCCAGATGCTTGCCGCGCTTGGTCAGAACAATACCTAGGGCAGCGCTGGCGATCTCGGCGTCCTCGAAGAAGAGCTCATAGAAATCGCCCATGCGGTAAAACAGCAGATAGCCCGGATTGACTGCCTTGATCTCGAAATACTGCGCCATCATCGGCGTCAGCGCGGCGCTGACGGCGCTGGTCTGGGCCTCGATAGGGATTTGGTCCATGGGCTCGGGCAAGTCGGGGCAAACGAAGCCGGGAGATTAGGGCCTTGTGGTTAAGAAGCCAACTCCTCCGCTCCGGCTTTGCCCCGATGTTTCATGCAGCCTTGCCATGAGCCATGTCGCGGATCATGGAGGCATCGGCGATCGTCAGCCGATAAAGGTGCCAGGTGGCGTGGCCAAGAATGGGCAGGATGACGGCCAGACCGACAAACAATGTCAGCGCCCCTAAAAACACCGAAATCCCCACGATCAGGCCCCAGGCGAGCATCGGCACGAAATTATGCATGACGGCGCGGAAGGAGGTTTCGACGGCGACATAGGCGCCGACATCCCGATCGAGCAAGAGCGGGAACGCAACCACAGTTGTTGCGAGCACGATCAAGGCAAACCCGGCCCCGATGGCAGTGCCGACAATGGCAAGGGTCATGCCGCCCGGCTCGGCAAAGACCTGGCTGAACATCGCGCCGAATGTTTGCGGCGGAGACGAGCCGAAAAGGCCCTCGTAAAGCGCCTGGGCACTGGTCAGCCATAGGGTGAACAACACAAAAAGCATCACACCTACGACAACGATGCTGCCTATTGCCGGGGAATGGAGGACACTCAGGGCATCCCGCCAGGATGGCTCCTCACCCCGTTCGCGGCGACGCGAGATTTCGTAGAGCGGCAAGGCGGCAATCGGGCCGATGAGGGCAAAGCCGCCGATCAGCGGATAGAGCAGGGGCCAGGTGTGGAAGCCGTTCATCCAGACGGTCAGCACGATGCCGACGATCGGATAGATCACCATCAGCAAGAGATAGTGGCTGGGCTTGGCCCAGAAATCCTCGGCGCCGCGCCGGAGTGCGGTTGCAAGATCGTTCAGGTGGATGGTTTTGATAACCGGGAAATCCAGCTTGTCGCCGGCGCCGGCAATCAGATGTATATGGGCCATGGCAAATCCTCCTCGACAGGGAGGCCGCAGACACGGCGTGTTGCGCATATCCGGCGCGAGACGCAGAACCTGCGACCGCTAACCTGTGGGAGCCTACGCCCCAGGCGGGAGCTTGTCGCCCCCGCACAGGAAATCGTGATCAGACGGGGATCTTATGCCAGCATAGGAGCTAGTTGGCCTTGCCCATTAGGCTATCGACCTCATAGCGGTCGGAGGGATCGTGTTGGGGCCGATAGGTGAAATAATCGAAGTCGGCGGGGCTGGCGGTGCCGTTAAGATCGTGAGCGGCGACGCCGACGAAGGCGCCGGTAAAGCTGCCATGGGCCTGATGCCCACCGCATTCGTCTGAAAGGATCGAAGCGTCGAGCACCGGGCCGATGGGCTGCAGGTCCTGGCCTTCAACAGCGTAGAAGAACTGCAAGGCGCGGCCGCGGATCGTTAGGGCAAGCTTGATCTTGCCTTCATTGGGGATTTGGACCGGATCGGCGGGGAAGCGCAGCTTTCCATCGGGCCAGCTCATTTCCGAGGACATGAGCAGCAGTTCGCGCTGACCATCGGCATGGGCGGTGACGGCGAGATAGAAGAAATTGTAACGCGAATAGTAGGCCGTGAGGCCCGCCATGGTGCGCTCGTCGGTGGCGCGAAAATCGACCACGGTCTCGGCATCATAGGAAAAATGCGTCTGGCGGCGCGCAACGAGCGCCTGTTCGAACCAGGAGCCGATGGATTCGCGGCCAAAGAGACGCAGCTTGCCGTTTTCCGTCGAGAAGATTCGCTCGGTTTCGGGCGTGCGGAGCCACTGGAAATCCTTGTGGAGGCCGTTTCCAAAGGTGTAGCGCTGCTCGGCCCAATATTTTTGCTCGTCGCGCGTGCCGGGGACCTCGACATGGAGGGACGGCACTGGGCCGTTTTTCACATAGAGCCAGTCGTCGTCGCCCCAATAGGCTTCCTGGATCGAGGTTTCGCGGCCAAGCACGCAGCGGCGTTCCTGGGTGGTCGGGCGGCCGCCGAGATGGACGAGATAGGTCTTGCCGTCGGGCGTATCGACAATATCGCCATGACCGGCGCGCTGGATGGCGGCGAGTGGCGCATCTTTGCTGGTCAGGATGTGCTTATCGGGATGGGTCTCGTATTGGCCCATCAGCGTGCGCGAGCGGGCAAAGGTGCAGGCATGGTCATAGGCCGTGCCGCCTTCGGCGGTGAGGAGATAATACCAACCGTTGCGCTTATAGATATGCGGACCTTCGACGAGCTTGAGGTCGGTGCCCTTGTAGATGTTGGTGATCGGGCCCACGAGCTTTTCGGCGACCGGATCGAATTCCTGGATGACGATGCCCGAGAACAGCAGCGGCCGGACCCGGTGGTCCCAGGTCATGTTGACGAACCACTTCTTCCCGTCGTCATCATGGAAGAGGCTCGGGTCGAAGCCGGAAGAATTGGTATAGATCGGGTCGGACCAGGGGCCTTCGATCGTGTCGGCCCAGACGATGTAATTGTGCGCGTCCTTGAACGAACCGTCCTTGCGCTTGACGTCGGTATAAACCAGCCAGAACTTTTCGCCGTCATGCGTCAGGCATGGCGCCCATACGCCGCATGAATCTGGATCGCCGCGCATGTCGAGCTGGGTTTTCCGGTTCAGCGGGCGGGTAACCAGCTCCCAATTTGCGAGATCCCTGGAGTGATGGATCTGCACGCCCGGGAACCATTCGAAGGTTGAGGTCGCGATATAATAGTCGTCGCCGACGCGGAGAATGGAGGGGTCCGGGTTGAATCCGGGGAGGATGGGATTGGTGATTTGCGGCATGGGTGAGCCTCTTGAGTCTATGACGACCTCCGCACCTTCCACACCGTCATCACCGGGCTTGTCCCGGTGATCCATGCTTCAGCGTACGCGGTAAGGTGGATTGCCGGGACAAGCCCGGCAATGACGATCAACGGAACCAAAGCGCGCAGGGTTCTTTCCGCGCATGCTGCGCGATCGGCAAGATCGCGGACCCTCACCAGTCTCGGCCAGCGGCCGATCCACCCTCTCCCACAAGGGGAGAGGGGAGGGCTTCAGCAGGTGCGTCAGACGAACCGATTGACCAGGTTTTCGAGATATTCCTGGCGGCCAGACTTGGGCTGCGGGTTGATGCTTTCGGCCTCTACCTTGGCCGCGATATCAGCCAGGCTCAGCTTGCCGCCGAGGATGTCCGCGCCGAGGCCGGACTTCCAGCCGGCGTAGCGATCGTCGAGCATCTTGTCGAACTCACCGTCTTCGATGAGCGCGGCAGCGCCCTTGAGGCCGCGGGCGAGGGTATCGAGGCCGAGGATGTGACCATGCAGCAGATCGGCCGGATCGAGCGACTGGCGGCGCACCTTGGCGTCAAAATTGAAGCCGCCCTTTCCGAGGCCGCCTTGCTTCAAGATGTAATAAAAGGCCAGCGCCATTTCGCCGGGAACGTTGGGGAAATGGTCGGTATCCCAGCCCGACTGCAGGTCGTTGCGGTTGGCGTCGACCGAGCCGAGCATGCCGAGCGAAGAGGCGACAGCCAGCTCGTGCTCGAAGGAGTGACCGGCGAGGAAGGCATGGCCGACCTCGATATTGCACTTCACCTTCTTTTCAAGACCATACTTCTGCAGGAAGCCGTAAACCGTCGCGACGTCGTAGTCGTACTGGTGCTTCGATGGTTCCTGAGGCTTTGGTTCGATCAGGATCTGGCCCTTGAAGCCGATCTTTTCGGCGTGCTCGATGACCAGCGTCAGAAAGCGGGCCATCTGGTCCTGTTCCTGCCCGATCTTGGTGTTGAGCAGGGTTTCATAGCCCTCGCGGCCGCCCCAGAGCACATAGTTCTCGCCACCCAGTTCATGGGTCAGCTCGAGCACGGTTTTCACCTGGCCGGCTGCATAGGCAAAGACCGTAGGATCGGGATTGGTCGCGGCACCCGCCATATAGCGGCGGTTCGAGAAGAGGTTGGCCGTGCCCCAGAGGAGTTTTTTGCCTGATTCCTGCATCTTCTGAGCGATGATATCGCCGATGACGCGGAGGTTCTTGTTGGATTCCTCGAGCGTTGCGCCTTCAGGGGCGACGTCCACATCGTGGAAGGCAAAGAAAGGCACGTCGATGAGATTAAAAAATTCGAAGGCGACTTCGGCCTTGAGCTTGGCGCCTTCAAGACCCTTGTCGAACCAGGGACGATCAAAGGTCCGGCCGCCAAACGGGTCGCCGCCCTCCTGGGCAAAGGTGTGCCAGTAGGCGATGGCCGGGCGGATATGGTCTTCCATCCGCTTGCCGGCGATCATTTCGTCCTTGTTGTAGTGGCGATAGGCGAGAGCGTTCTTGCTCTGCGGGCCTTCATACTTGACCTGGCTCAGGCCCTTGAAAAAATCACTCACGAACGTGCCTCCTCGATGGCGGGGTAGAGTGCGCGGTAGCGCGCATATTGATCGGAATAGGCGGCCGACAGATTCTTGTCGGGCGCAATGGTGGTCTTGATCGGCGGCATAGCCATAACGTCGGCGGGCTTGGCGCCTTCGGCAGCGCAAAGGCCGAGCCGGGCCGCGCCCAGCGCACCGCCGAAATCGCCGTCCTCGGGGAGGGCGATTTCCATGTCGAGATTGGTCGCCAGCATTTTGAGCCACAGCGCTGACCTGGAGCCACCGCCGACGGCCAGGAGGCGATTGATCGAGGTGCCGGCATCGGCCAGCACGCGCTGGCAATCGCGCATGGCGAAGGTGACGCCTTCCATGACGGCCTGGGCCATCTGGGCGGTGTCGGTCGATTGGCTGAGCCCGGTGAAGGAACCGCGGGTGCCGGCATTGTTGTGCGGCGTGCGTTCGCCCGACAGATAGGGCAGGAAGATGGCTTCCCCCGGCCCTTTGAACTGGGCTTCGGCTTCACCCGAAAGCTCGGCCTGTTTCTTGCCGGTGATGCGCGAGAGCCAGTTGAGCGAATCGGTCGCCGAAAGGATGACGCCCATCTGGTGCCAGGTCTCGGGGATGGCATGGCAGAAGGCGTGAACGGCGCCCTCGGTATTGGGGCTGAACTTTTCGTTCGAGACGAAAAGCACGCCCGAGGTGCCGAGCGAGACAAAGCCCTCGCCGGGGCGAATGGCGCCGATGCCGCAGGCGGCCGCGGCATTGTCGCCCGCGCCACCAGCAACGATCACCGCGCCATCCATGCCCCAGCGATGCGCGAGTTCGCGCTTCAATTGCGCCGAAGGGGCAGACCCTTCCACGAGGCGCGGCATGTGATCGCGGGTGAGACCCGTGACCCCGAGAAGCTCGTCGGACCAATCGCGCTTGGCGACATCGAGCCAGAGCGTGCCGGCGGCATCAGACATGTCTTCGACATGTTCGCCCGTCAGCAGCAGCCGGACATAGGCCTTGGGCAGCAGGACCTTTTCAATTTTGTCGTAGATGGCCGGCTCATGCTTGCGCACCCATGCGATCTTCGGCGCGGTAAAGCCCGGCATGGCGATATTGCCGGCAAGCTGACGGAGGTTCGGAAGCGCGGCTTCCATTTCAAGGCATTCGGCGGCCGAGCGGCCGTCGTTCCACAAAATGCAGGGGCGGAGGACTTCGTCGTTCTTGCCGAGCAGCGTCGCGCCATGCATATGGCCCGAAAGCCCAATGCCGCGTACGGCAGCCAGTTCGCTTGGATGCAAGGCCTTGAGCTTGTCGATCGCAGCGAGCGTTGCCGTCCACCAGTCGGTCGGGTTCTGTTCGGACCAGCCGGTCTGCGGACGCACGGGCTCGACTGCTGGCGCCGAGGCTTCGCCGAGCGCGCGCCCATGCTCGTCGATCAGCAGCGCCTTGACCCCGGACGTGCCGATATCAATGCCGAGATAGGTCATGAGGCACGTACCTCAAACTTGAGATTGCAAATCACCGGATCGTCCTCCCGCCCGTTTTCGGGCCCGCCCTCTTTTGAATGGCGGTCTTCTTACCTGAGATTGTCGCGCAGGAAAATGCCAATTTCAATGGGGTCGGCCGCGAGAGACCGTCCCGTCCCCAAGGCAAAGGCGCGCGCCGCAGCGATGGCCTCGCGAATTTCGCCATCCGGATTCTGGTCGAGCACCACATCGATGGAGCCGGCCATGAGCCCTGCACGAGTGGGCGCAGTCAATTCATGCGCGATCACCCGCAGCGGCTGGCATCTCTGTGCCTCCTCAAGCGCAGCCACGAGCCCCGCATTACCGGCACCAAGGTTATAGATACCACCAAGATCCCGATGTTCAGCGAGAAGCTTAGCCACCAAAGCTTGTGTCTCGGCGGGCGCGTCATGTCCCTCAAAGGGACCGATGATGTCGAGATCAGGAAAATCCTGCGCGAGCACGTCGCGAAAACCGGCGAGGCGATCGAGGTGGTCCCGCAGATGCAGGGAACCGGCAATAACGGCGATCTTGCCGCCTTGCGGCAGGAAACGGCCAAGAAGCGATGCCGCCGTGCGTCCGGCCGCCCCGTTGTCGATGCCGATGAAATGCTTGCGGGCCGATCCTGGAAGATCGCTCACAAGCGTCATGACGGCGATGCCGCGCCGGGTCGCATTATCGACAGCCTCTAGGATTTCGGGCTCCTCGCTCGTCACGATCACCGCACAATCGCACGCCTTGGGGTCCAACCCATCAAGGCCTGCCGCCAGAGTTCCGGCATCGAGTGCCCGTATCCGGCGTGTTGCCAGATGCATGCGGTCGGCGAGCGCCTGGCTCTGGCGTCGCGCCACCGCCTCGGCGAGGCTATCCATGAATTCGTTCGACCCGTCGGGGATAAAGAAAACCACTTTGAGGTCACGCGAACGCGCCATCAGCGAAGCATTGAGATCGCGCGAAAAGCCTAGAGACTGAATGGCTTGCTCGACCTTTTCGGCGGTAGCCGCCCGGACGCCGGGGCGTCCGTTCAGCACCCGATCGACGGTTGCCAGCGAGACGCCGGCGGCGCGGGCAACATCATGAACTGTGGCGCGGCGCCGGCTCGTCTGCTCGTTCACACTAACCCCACAATCCTGTCCTTGCCTTGGCCCACCCTTTGCGGCAGAGGCGCAAAGGTCAAGAGCGGCGTTGCCGCCCGGTGACGAAAAGGCTACAGCTCCGCGCCAATAACGTTCTCGGGGATTATTGATGGGTATCGAAGTTTCGACCTTTGGCGAGTACCAGGGCAAGCGCGTTGATCAGTTCCGTCTTGTCAGCGATACCGGCGTTACCGTCGACATCATTGGCTATGGCGTCGCTGTGCGCGATTGGCGCGTGCCGGTTGCCGGCGGCGAGCGCAGCGTCGTCCTCGGCTTTGAGACTTTCGAGCCCTATCCCGAACACAGCCCGCATTTCGGCTCCCTCGCGGGCCGCGTGGCCAACCGCATCAAGGGAGCGTCGTTCGAGCTCAATGGAACGACCTACAAGTTGCCGGCTAATGCTGGCGACCTGCAGCTCCATGGCGGCGCCGAGGGCCTTGGCCGCCAAGTTTGGACCGGCCAGGTCGATAATGCCAACAATGCGGTGCGCTTCACCCACTTCTCGCCCGACGGCGCCATGGGCTATCCCGGCAATGTCAATTTCGCGGCGACCTACACGCTGAGCGGCAACAAATTGCGGCTCGAACTCAGCGCCACGACCGACCGCCTGACGCCGATCAGTCTGGTGCAACATCAATATTTCAATCTCGGCACCACCGACGACGTGCTCGACCACACAATCCAGGTCAATTCGAGCGCATATACCGAACTGGGCGACGACCTCGCCCCCACCGGTGCTATCCTGCCATCGCGCGGGACGATCTATGATCTGCGCCAGCCGCGCACCATGCGCGATGCCAATGGCGCGCCCGTCGACTACGACATCGGCATGGCGCTCGATACCGGCCGAAAATTCTCCGATCCGATCGCCACTGTCGTTGCGCCGGCAAAGGACCTGACCCTGAAACTCTGGAGCGATCGTCCGGGCGTTCAGGTCTATAATGGCGTCTGGACCGATATTCCCGTGCCCGGCTTAGCCGGCAAGACCTACAAAAAGCACGCCGGCTTCTGCCTTGAAGACCAGAGTTTTGCCGACGCCCTGCACAACCCGCACTTTCCCAACATCATCCATTCCCCCGAGCGTCCCTACAGCCATTGGTGCGACATCGAAATCGCTTAAGTTTCGGGGCTTTACTCCAGCGCCCTACCCACAATCATCCGTTGTCGCCCCGGCCCAGGCCGGGGTCCATACTGAGATTTGGAGATGGCATCCAAGTCATGACGCGCTAGCGATTCAGGTTGGCCAGAACATTCTACGGGGCCGCCCGAGGGCCGGCCCTTTCACTTTATCGACAGCTTGCCTATCTCGGACGAGTGGATTTTCACGCCAAAATCTGCCATCTCGTTCCGCGTTTGTTTCGGGAGGGACACCGTGGACAAGACCGAGCGCCTTTTCGCCATCATGGACGCCTTGCGGCGCCATCGGAGGCCGATCACGGCGGCCGCTCTGGCCGAAGAGCAGGGCGTGTCCGTTCGCACCCTTTATCGCGATATTCAGACCCTGATCGGCCTGGGCGCCCCTATCGATGGCGAAGCCGGCATCGGTTATATGCTCAAGCCCGGCTTCTTCCTGCCTCCGTTGATGTTTTCGCCTGAAGAGCTTGAGGCTTTGGTTTTGGGGGCTCGCTGGGTAGAGACACAGCCCGACGATGGGCTCGGTGCGGCCGCACGCAATGCCCTGGCAAAAATCGCCACTGCCTCGCCTGAGGATCTACGTGACCGCATCAGCGACACCGCGCTCTGGCCCACCGTCTTCTGGGGCGCGCACAAGCCCATTCCCGTTTTGGGCGATATCCGCCTCGCCATGCGCCAGGAAAAGGCTGTCACAATCGACTATCAGGACGAGCAGGGCCGCTCCACCTCGCGCACTCTTTGGCCGGTTGGCCTCGTCTTTTATGAAGGCAAGCAGACGATCGCTGCGTGGTGTCTGCTGCGCGAAGATTTTCGCACCTTCAGGACCGACCGCATCGTCAATCTCGTCATCACCGACCAACGTTATGGCAAGCGCCGATCGGTGCTCGAGCGCGAATGGCGGGACAGTTGGACCCGCGACAGGCGCTTTCAGCAGGAGGAAGGCTAGCCGGATTCACGTGAAACACGGCGCTAAAAGATCGAATGCCGCAACGGCAGCTTGATCGGAGCCACAAACCCCTTCTGCCGCTCTTGCCAAAATCCATCGCGCAGAATTTCGGGAAAGACGTAGCCTTCCGGTAGCGAGTCCTCTGAAAACCACCCTGCATCCTTGATGCTCTCGCCCAAGGCCGGATTGCGGGTGATGTCGATCTCCCCCGACACATAATCGGCCAGAAACCAGAATTTGACGGCCCGGCCGGTCCGGTCAACGAGTTCATCGATATAGGCCATGGATCGCGCCTTGACGCGGAGCCCGGTTTCTTCAAACGCCTCGCGCTCTGCTGCTTCGTGCAATTGTTCGAATCCTTCGACGCCGCCTCCAGGACCGGCCCAGAAGTCGTGGACCCCCGGACGAAGGTGGCGGACAAGCAGGATCCGGTCGTCGCGGAGCGCCAAGACGCCAGCCGATATGCGGTGCCGCATCGAGACCCTTCTCCTCAAGCTGCAGAAAAATTCAGGCGATAGCTCAGCGCTTCGGCAATATGGGGCCGCGCCACCTTTTCGACCCCTGCCAGGTCGGCCAGGGTCCGCGCGACCTTGAGGACACGGTGATAAGCGCGCGCCGAAAGATTATAGCGCTCGGCAGCCTGAAGCAGCAGCATCTGGCTTTCCCTGTCCGGCTCGACCAGCCTTTCGATCAGGGTCGAACTTGCCGCGGCATTGGTCAGCACACCGTCTGCACCCGCCTCCTCATAGCGCCGCTGCTGCCGTTGCCGGGCGGCAGCGACGCGCTGGGCGACATCGGCCGAGGCCTCTCCGGCCTTGGTCGTGCCGATCATGTCCGTCGCCGAAACGGCAGGCACATCGATGCGAATGTCAATTCGATCGAGAAACGGGCCCGAGACGCGCGATTGATAATCGCTGGCGCAGGCTTCGCCGCGCTTGCAGGTGTGTCCCGGTGTCCCCGCAAGGCCGCACTTGCAGGGGTTCATCGCAGCGATCAGCTGAAAGCGGCTCGGATAGGTCACGCGGGCATTGGCCCGGGCGATCACCGTTTCTCCGCTTTCAAGCGGCTGGCGCAGGCTGTCGAGCGCACCCGGCGCAAATTCAGGCAATTCGTCGAGAAACAGCACGCCATTATGCGCAAGGCTCGCTTCCCCGGGCCGTACCTTGAGCCCGCCCCCAACCAGCGCCGCCATCGAGGCCGAGTGGTGAGGCGCCCGGAAAGGGCGCCTGTCCGACAAGGCGCCGCCTGCCAGCTCGCCGGCAATCGATTGGATCATCGAGATATCGAGCAGTTCCCGTGGGCTTAGCGGCGGCAGGATGGACGGCAGGCGCTGAGCCAGCATGGATTTTCCAGCGCCCGGCGGACCCACCATAAGAAGATTGTGCCCGCCAGCTGCCGCAACTTCCAGCGCCCGCCGCGCCACCGCCTGCCCGCGAATGTCCGCAAGGTCAGGCAGCATTCCTCCATGGCTCAGGCTCTTGTCAGGCCGGGGCCGCGCTTGTAGCTGGCGCCCGACCAAATGATTGACGAGCGCGAGGAGACTGTCGGCCGCGACGATCTCGACGTCCTCGCTGGCCCAGGCCGCTTCCGGGCCCGAGGCGGCCGGGCAGATGATGCCGAGGTCGCGCGCGCTGGCCGCCATTGCCGCGGGCAGAACGCCATCGACCCGTGTGATCCGCCCATCGAGCCCCAGCTCGCCGAGCACCAGATAGCGATCGAGCGCGTCCTGCGGGATTGCGCCGATCGCCGCCATCAGCGCCAGCGCGATCGGCAGGTCGTAGTGGCTTCCCTCCTTGGGAAGATCGGCGGGCGCGAGATTGACGGTGATGCGCTTGGGCGGCAGGCCGAGCCCCGATGCATGCAGCGCCGCGCGAACGCGTTCGCTGGCTTCCTTGACGGCCTTGTCGGGCAGGCCGACCACGATGAAGCGGGCAAGGCCGGGAGAGATGTGAACCTGCACATCGACGGGCACAGCCTCGATTCCCTGGAAGGCGACCGTTCCGACATGCATGCCCATGCCCAAAACCCCTTAAACTGCTCTCAACGCTAACAGAAGGTTACCTTAAGTCAAGAACGGACAAGGAACGAAAGATGGTCTGTTAACCATGCGGACTGCCACATTACTTACCCTAAACTTCCATTAACCGCGCCATGTTGAATCAAAGGCTCAATTAGTCTTTGCATGTCGAGTGTGTTGATGGCCCGCGCCTTCCGTCTGCCTGCCCCCCTGAGCGCGCTCCTGCGCAATGCCATCATGGGCTTGGCGGTGTCGGCATTGGCCGCTTGCGCCAGCGGCGGCGGGCTTTACGGCGCCATTCCAGGCGACAATCGTCCGCATGCGGGCGTTGATCGGGCGCGCGGCATGCCTGTTCAGGGCATCGACGTCGCGCGTTACCAGGAGAATGTCGATTTCGACCGTGCCCGCGCCGGTGGCACGCACTTCGTCTTCATGAAGGCGACCGAAGGCAAGGACTACGTCGACCCCAATTTCCGGGCCAATTGGGAGCGTGCCCGCAATGCCGGCATGCCGCGCGGCGCTTACCATTTCATGACCTGGTGCTCGACCGCAGCCGAGCAGGCGTCATGGTTCGTGCAGAACGTTCCAGCCGATCCCTCAGCGTTGCCGCCGGTGCTCGACCTTGAATGGAATAATCACTCGAGCTGCAAAGTAAAACCGAGCAAGGCCGACGCGCTGGAAAAGATCAAGCTGATGCTCGACGTAATGGAACGTCACACCGGCAAGTTGCCGATCATCTATACCGACATGAACTTCCACCGCGATATTCTCGCCGGCGAGTATTTCCCCAACGCCTTCTGGCTCCGCTCCACCGCCGCCGAACCGCACGAGCGTTATGACAATCGTCCTTGGACATTCTGGCAATATACGCAGACTGGCGTCGTGCCGGGGGTCAAGGGTGAGGTTGATCGCAATGTCTTCTATGGGTCGACAAATGACTGGCTGATGTTCCTCTCGACCGGCTGCGACCCTAGGGCGATTGCGGCCTTGGCGCCGACAGGACGTTGTCAGTTCGTCAAGTAGCGGCGGCGCCCAGAAGCCCGGAAGCCTTGATGCCGTCGAAGACAAACTGGACCGCCAAGGCGGCCAGTAGAATACCAACGACGCGCGAAACAACGGAAAGACCTGTCAGCCCCAAAAGGCGCTGAATTGGAATAGCCACAAGTAGAGTGAGCCAGGCAAGCGCGAGAATGACAATAATGGCAGCGATCACCAGCCAGAACTCGGTCTGGGATTCGGCTCCCGTCGTCAATAGAATAACGGCACTGATGGCACCGGGGCCGGCCAATAATGGCATGGCGAGTGGAAACACCGAAATATCGTGGGCTTGGCGAGCTTCGCTTTCTTCCTCGTCTGTTGTTCCGGTGCCGCCTGAATGGCGTGCAAAAACCATGTCGATCGCGATCAAAAGTAGCAGCACTCCGCCAGCCGTACGCAGGGCCGGGATGGTGATGCCAAAGACATCCAGGATCAGATTACCGAGGAAGGCGAAGAACAAAAGGATCAGCAGCGCGACGACGACACCACGTGTCGCAAAAGTCCGGCGCTGCGCCGGGGTATTGTCTTTCGTCAGTGCGGCAAAGATGAAGGCGATATCGGCAACGCCGACCGTTGCGAACAGCGTCGCGAAGGCGACGAGAAAAGCCGAAATATCCATTGATCGCCCCGCAAACCCTAAAGCTGACACTTACGGGATTTGCGGGGAGACGCCAAGCGGCGGCTAAGCCCGACGCTTCTCTATCGCATCCCAGATCATCACCGCGATATCGGGGCCGCCAAAGCGCTTGATCTCGCGGATGCCAGTAGGGGAGGTGACGTTTATTTCGGTGAGGTAGTCGCCGATGACGTCGATGCCGACAAAAATCAAGTCGCGCTCCCTGAGCGCGGGAGCGATGGCGGCGCAGATTTCCTTTTCGCGCTCGGTGAGCGGAGACAGTTCCGGGCGGCCGCCGACATGCATGTTGGAGCGCGCTTCACCATCGGCAGGGATGCGGTTGAGGCCGGCCACCGGTTCGCCATCGACGATGATGATGCGCTTGTCGCCCTTGCGCACATCGGGAAGATATTTCTGGATCATGAAAGGTTCGGGATAGTTGATCTCGAACAGTTCGATGAGTGACGCGAGGTTATGGTCGCCTTCCTGGAGGAAGAAGACGCCGGCGCCGCCATTGCCGTAAAGCGGCTTGACGATGATATTGCCGTGCTCTCTGCGGAAGGCGTGGATTTCGGCGCGGTCACGCGTGACGAGCGTCGGCGGCATCAGCTCGGGGAAATCCGTCACCAGGATTTTTTCCGGCGCGTTGCGCACGGCCGCAGGTGGGTTCACCACCAGCGTCTTGGGGTGGAGGCGCTCGAGGATATGGGTGATGGTGATGTAGTTCATGTTGAACGGCGGATCCTGCCGCATCAACAAGACATCCTGGGTCGAGAGATCGATGCGTTTTGCTTCGCCAAGGCTGAAATGCTGGCCTTTTTCGGCGTCCGTCACGGTGATCGGCTGGGCGAGAGCGCTCACCGTATGGCCGCGAAGGGATAGCGTATCGGCCGTATAATGCAGGATCTGGTGGCCGCGGGCCTGAGCCTCGAGCATCATGGCGAAGGTGGAATCGCCGCGTGGATTGATGGTGGAGACGTGGTCCATCTGGACGGCGACTTTAAGCATTTTTGTCCCTTTGCTTAGCGGTTCCGGCCGAGCCTAAGGTCGGCTCCCCGCATCGAACGCGTTGATGAGATGGCGCGGCCAGCGGCTGGGTGCAAGGAAAATCACATCGAACCTGCAGGACTTTTCGGCTTCTGCCGGGTAGCGCGAAAGCCAATGCTCGGCGGCGCGGACGATACGCCATGTGTTTACCGCTTCAAGCGCTTCAGCCTCGATCGCATGGTGAGCACGGGTTTTGACTTCGACGAAGACGATCGTCCCGCTGCGTTCAGCGATGAGGTCGATCTCACCCATCGGCGTTTTGTAGCGGCGATGGCGGATGCGGTAGAGTTTCAATTGCAGGAACAGCGCGGCAAGCGCCTCGCCGCGTTGACCACCGCGTTCGGCGATTTGCTTTTTATGGCTGGGCCTTGAGCGCGAGGGCGGCATCGTAGACCTCCTTGCGTTTGAGGCTATAGCGGGCGGCGATTTCATCGATGGCGGAACGCATCGACTGGTCAGCCATGGCGGCAAAAAGGTCGGCTTGCCAATCTTCGGCAGCGGGGGCGCTAGGTTCGGCAGCTCCGGCCACGACGATGACGGCCTCACCCTTGGTTTCTTCGCCGGCGAACTTTTCGGCGAGTTCTGCGAGCGTCCCGCGAAAAGTGCGCTCGAAGCGCTTGGTCAATTCGAGGCTGACGGAAGCCTGGCGGTCACCAAGAACTTCGGCCATGGCGGCGAGAGTGTCGTCGAGGCGCCGGGGGCTTTCGTAGAAGACCAGTGTTTCACGTGAATCCACAAGTTTTGCCAATGCGTTAGCGCGGGCACCGGCTTTAGACGGCAGGAAACCGTGGAAGGCGAAGGCGTCGGTGGGGAGGCCGGCGACAACCAGCGAGGACAAGAGAGCAGAGGCGCCGGGGATCGGGAAAACGGGAAGATTGGCTTCGGCCAAAGCGCGGATGAGGGGGAAGCCTGGGTCGGACAGGAGGGGCGTGCCGGCGTCGGAGATCAGCGCAATGGCCTCGCCGCCCGCAATGCGGGAGACGATCTCCTCGGCGCGGGCGCGCTCGTTATGTTCATGTAATGCCTGACGTTTTCCCCGGATGCCGTAGTGGTCGAGCAACTTTGCCGAGGTGCGTGTGTCTTCGCAGAGAACGAGATCGGCGGCAGCGAGGGTTTCGAGCGCCCGGATGGTGATGTCGCGCAGGTTGCCGATGGGGGTCGAGACGACATAGAGGCCGGCCGTGAGCGGGGGGGCGGCGAAGGTGTTGCCGGCAATGAAGTATTCGGCTGGTCGATCCATTCTGCGCGCGGCTCCCCGAGGTTGAGACTTGCTTAACGAAATGAGACGAGTTTGTTAACACTTGGGGAGCGTTGAGAGCATCATTCATGCGATCGCGGTACGATTGGGGTAATTGGGCTCGTGGCGCGCTGGCTTTCGCGCTCGGCGCGCTTTTGACCTCATGCTCGCCAGGCACATTTCAGATCGGATCTCGAACCCTTGGCTGGGGCAATCCGCCGACCAATGTCGGGACGGCGCCGAATAGTGCCGGACCAATCCAGCAGGCGCCGCAGACAGGCGGCGAGCGTTTTGGGCGAGGTCCGGTTCAGGTCGCGCTGCTCCTGCCGCTCTCGGGCGAGCCGTCGCTGGCCGAACTCGGGAAATCGCTCGCCAATTCCTCCAAGCTCGCCATGGCCTTTATCGAAGCCAATCCGAACATTGCCGAAAACACCACGATCACGCTGCGCGATACGGGGGATAGCGCGGCAGGCGCTGCGGCGGCGGCCAATGCGGCGGTACAGAGTGGCGCAAAATTGATCCTTGGGCCACTCAAGGGCGATCAGGTCGCCGCCGCGGGCGCGGTGGCGCGGGCGGCAGGTGTGCCGATGATCGGGTTTGCCAACAATCCGGCTCTCGCAGGGCAGGGGGTCTATCTCCTCTCCGTGCTGCCGGACGCGGAGATGAAGCGGTCGCTCGCCTATGTGAAGGCGCAGGGACGGCGGGGAATTGGGGGAGCGTTTCCCTCGACGCCCTATGGCGACGCATTGGCCACGGCATTCCGGCAGCAGGCGATCGCGGCGGGATTTGCGCCGAACGCTGTCTATACGTTCACCGCGGCGAATGAGGCCGCGCAGATCGTGGGTCAGGCAAAGCAACAGATCGATCGCGGCATGATCGATACGCTTTTCATTCCTGATCGCGCCAGTGCTCCAGCCTTTGCTACGGCGCTGGCAAGCGCGGGCGTCGGCCGAGACGCCGTGCAGATCGTCGGATCGGCAGATTGGGCGGGGGACCAGACAATCCTTTCGACGCCTGGTCTTGCAGGGGCGATCTTTCCGGCCGTCGATGAAGCCGGGTTCGCTGCCATTACCGGGGACTATCAAAGCCGGTTCGGCACGCGGCCGCATCCGATGGCAACGATTGCCTATACGGCCACGATCCTGGCCAATGTGAACACGCTCTCTATGGCAACGCCGCCTTATAATCCGGGGCTGGTGACGAGCCCGTCCGGGTTCAACGGGCGGGATGGGCAGTTCCGGTTTCTGAGCAATGGCCGGGCGGAATATGCGCTGGTCATCAAGACGATCGAGACAGGCGCAGCGACGACGGTGGAGGGGCCGAAGCTCTAGAATTACCCCCGAGCGGCGCGTTACGCCGCCAGATCCGCCACCACGGCATCGAGCACCGGGAAACCCTTTTCCGTCACGCGGATGTTGCCGTTGGGAAGCGTTTCGACGAAACCATAGCCCTTGAGGGCCTGGATCTGCTTTTCGGCGATGGTACGCCCAGAGATCGACATGAACCGGCTCGGCGAAATGCCTTCTTTGAGACGAAGACCCATGACGAGATATTCGTCGCCCTGCTCTTCCCAGGTAAGGACATCGTCCGTCGTCATGCCGTGACCGAACTCGTTGACGAGTTTGAGCCATTCAAAGGGCAGCTTTTCGGTGGCGGTGGCGTGGCGCTGATGGTTGACGAGGAGCCGGCCATGGGCGCCCGGGCCGATGCCGGCATATTCGCCATAGCGCCAATAGAGCATGTTGTGGCGCGATTCCTGGCCGGGCACGGCGTGGTTGGAAATCTCGTAGGCCGGCATGCCAGCGGCGGCCGTCAATTCCTGCGTGAGCTCATAAAAATCGGCGCCGAGATCTTCGCTCGGCATCTGCAGCTTGCCGGCATTGAAGAGATCGAAATAGCGCGTGCCCTGCTCGATGGTGAGCTGGTAGAGGCTCAGATGGCCCTTGGCGAGCCAGATGGCTTCCTTGAGCTCGTCTTCCCAGTCCTCAAGCGTCTGCTTGGGGCGAGCATAGATGAGATCAAAGCTTGAGCGCTCAAAGACCGACTGCGCAATGCGGACGGCCGCAATAGCTTCATCAACCGTATGACGGCGGCCCAATTCAGCGAGCGGACCTTCGCGCAGCGACTGGACGCCGAGCGAGACGCGGTTGACGCCAGCTGTTCTAAACCCGCGAAAACGGTCGACTTCCACCGAGGTCGGATTGGCTTCGAGGGTGATCTCGGCCTTGTTGTCGATCTGCCAATGGGCAGCGATGGTGTCCAAAATCGTGCCAACGGCCTTGGGCGACATCAGCGATGGCGTGCCACCGCCGAAGAAAATCGACTGGACGAGGCGGCCAGGGGAGAGCGCCGCCATATGGGCGATCTCGCGCTTATAACCCTCGACGAAAGCGTCCTCGTCAAATGGGCCGCGATGGACGTGGGAATTGAAATCGCAATAGGGGCATTTTGCGGCACAGAAGGGCCAATGCACATAGACGCCGAACAGGTCGTTGGGATTGCTCATGCTGGGCACCTGTGGCTGAAGGAAGTTTGGTGATTGCCAAGACCCCCACCCAACCTCCCCCTGATAGGGGGAGGGGTCAGGCCGGTGAATTTTGCGCAGATTGTGCCCCAAGCTGGGAGCGCCCCTCCCCCTTTGAGGGGGACGTTGGGTGGGGGTGATGTCAGATCGAGCATCAGTCCCTCAGCCTTCAATCTGGTTCTCCACGAATTGGGCGAAGGCGCGGGCGCGGTGGGAAAGACCCTGCTGGCCAGGGGCCCAGGAATGTTTGGTTTCCGCGGCCAT
Source organism: Devosia soli (assembly GCF_000970455.1). Taxonomy (GTDB): domain Bacteria; phylum Pseudomonadota; class Alphaproteobacteria; order Rhizobiales; family Devosiaceae; genus Devosia; species Devosia soli. The sequence goes on from NZ_LAJG01000021.1 coordinate 172,572, forward strand.
TTCGCCAAAGGTAATGTCAAAACCTTCAGGCTGGAACATGGGGTCGTAGCCGTGGCCGATAGTGCCGCGCGGCGGCCAGACCAAGGTGCCATCGCATTTGCCGACAAAGATCATGTCGCGGCCATCGGGATGGGCGAGGCAGAGCGTGGCGTTGAACGAGCCCTTGCGCTGTTCGGGCGTAGTTGCGCCCTTTGCCAGGAGTTCGTCCTGAACGCGTTGCATGGCAAAATTGAAATCGCGCGGAACGCCCGCCCAATCGGCGGTATAGACGCCGGGTCGGCCATCGAGCGCATCAACGCAAAGGCCGCTATCATCGGAAAGGGCGAGCATATTGGCGCCCTTGGCCGAGGCATGGGCTTTTGTACGGGCGTTTTCGGCAAAGGTGGTGCCGGTCTCTTCAGGCTCGGGCAGGCCAAGTTCGCCGGCCGAGATCAGCTCTAGACCGAAGGGCGCGAAGAGCTCCTGGAATTCTTTCAGCTTACCGGCATTGTGGGTGGCAAGGACCAGACGATCACCGCGGCGGAGTTTTGGGATGCTCATTTGGACTCCAAGGCGCGTTGAATGTCGTTCCAGATGGCGCAATTCTTCGCTGGGGCGGGGAAGGCTCCATCGCCCGGTCCTGAAGGTCGACCTCTGCCCCTTGGCGCCAGCTGCCGCTGCGTCCCTTGCCCGCCACCAGCTTCGCCGTCTTGGGAAAGATTGGCGGGGAGGGATTTTGCTTTCTTGAGGAACGAAAAAATCATGCGGAAAGCGCAGCCTTCTGCAATTCGGTCAATTCGGAAATGCCCTTTCCGGCGAGGGTCATGAGGGCGTCGAGTTCGGCGCGATCGAAGGGGGCGCCTTCGGCGGTGCCTTGAATCTCGACGAATTTTCCCGCCCCGGTCATGACGAAATTGGCATCGGTCTCGGCTTCCACGTCCTCGAGATAATCGAGATCGAGCACCGGGCTTCCGCGATAGATGCCGCAGGAAATGGCAGCGACGGAATCTTTGAGCACCGGCCCCTTGGTCAGCTTGCGTTCTTCGAGCCAGCGAATCGCATCGGATAGCGCAACATAAGCGCCGGTGATCGAGGCGGTGCGGGTGCCGCCATCGGCTTCGAGCACGTCGCAGTCAAGCGTGATCTGGGATTCGCCGAGGGCGGTCAAATCGACGACGGCGCGGAGCGAGCGGCCGATGAGGCGCTGAATCTCTTGCGTCCGACCAGACTGCTTGCCGGCGGTGGCTTCGCGGCGGGTGCGCGTCCCAGTGGCGCGGGGCAGCATGCCATATTCGGCGGTGACCCAACCCTGGCCCTTGCCGCGCAACCAGCCAGGCAGGCTCGTTTCGACCGAAGCGGTGCAGAGAACGCGCGTATTACCGAAAGAGACGAGGCAGGAGCCTTCGGCCTTGAGGGAGACATTGCGCTCGATGGTGACAGCCCGCATCTGATCGGGGGCGCGTCCGGATGGCCGCATGGATAGGCAACTCTTTTGCTGTTTACCGCCTCTTAACCTTCCTCGCCCCGCTGAACAAGCGCCGGACGCTTGGCGGTTGGCTCCTATGCGCTTAAATGGAGGGGCAAGGTTAAAGCCGACGATTTCATTCAAAAAAGCCATGGTCTATTCGCAGGACGAATTTCTCAGCGTGCTCAACGCCAGAAGCCAGGAGATTTTTCGGCGGCTGGTAGAGCGTTATCTCGATACCGGGTTGCCCGTGGGCTCCCGCGATTTGTCGCGCTTGTTGCAGACCGAGCTGTCACCGGCTTCGGTGCGCAACGTAATGGCCGATCTTGAGGATCTGGGCTTGATCGCGGCCCCGCATACCTCGGCCGGCCGCGCGCCGACCCAGCAGGGGCTGCGCTTTTTCGTCGATGCCATGCTCGAAGTTGGCGCTGTCAACGAAAGCGAGCGGCGCAGCATCGCCCAGCATATGGAAGGCCATGCCGGGCGGCGGCAGGTCGATGATATGCTGACCGAAGCCAGTTCGCTGCTGTCCGGATTGAGCCAGGGTGCCGGCCTCGTGATCGCCACCAAGGCCGACATGGTCCTTCGCCATGTGGAATTTGTGCGGCTCGACAATTCCCGCGCCATGGCGATTCTCGTGGGTGACGATGGACAGGTGGAAAACCGCATCCTTGAGCTGCCGCCGGGATTTACGGCCGCGGCGCTGCAGCAGGCGAGCAATTATTTAGCAAACTATGTTGTGGGGCGGACGCTGTCGGAAGCGCGCAAGGCGCTCGATGCGCGGCGGATAGAGCAGCGGGCCGAGCTCGACGAATTGACGCAAAAGCTCGTCGACGAGGGCATTGCGACGCTGGTGCAGGATAGCCCCGCGTCGGCGCCGCGGGTGATCGTGCGCGGACGCGCGAACCTGATCAATGACGCCATGGCGAGCGACGATCTCGAGCGCATGCGACAATTGTTCGATACGCTTGAAAGCCAGGATGGTCTTTTGGAACTGTTGAGCGATGCGGAAAAGGCTCAGGGGGTTCGTATTTTCATCGGCTCGGAGAATAAGCTCTTTTCGCTTTCGGGATCATCGGTGATTCTCTCGCCCTATAAGGACGCCAACGATAAGGTGGTGGGCGTTCTAGGGGTGATCGGGCCAACGCGGCTCAACTATGCGCGGATCGTGCCGGTGGTCGATTATACGGCCAATGTTTTGACGCGGATGATGGCCAAGCCGCGCTGACGCGCTTCGATGCGGTGTTGGCGCTTTCGAAACGGAAAAACGCCGGACACTTTTCCTGAAAGCGCTCGGGACCGTGAGCTATTGAAAAAGCTGCCGCATTGGCCGATATGCGGGGCAACAAATTCCAACAGAGGTCAACCCAGATATGATGAGCGACGAGAACGCCGCCCAGGGCGAAACGCCGGAGACCGAGAACCCGGAAACCGCACAGCCGGAGGTCGATCCCGTCGAAGCCCTGCGTGTTGAAAATGCCGAACTGCGCGACCGCGTGCTGCGCACGGCTGCGGAAATGGAAAACCTCAGGAAGCGCACCGAGCGCGACGTCGCCGATACCCGATCCTATGCGATCGCCGGCTTTGCCCGTGACATGCTGAGCGCGACCGATGCGTTGAGCCGGGCGCTGCTGGTCATTCCGCAGGAGACCCGCGAGACGGCGGAAGGCACGCTCAAGAGCCTGATCGAAGGGCTGGAGCTGGCCGAGCGTGAAATGCAGCGGCTGCTCGGCAAGCATGGCGTCAAGCCGATCGAGGCGGCCGGCCAGAAATTCGATCCAAACAAGCATCAGGCCATGTTCGAAGTGCCGAACCCGAATGTGCCCGAAGGCACTGTCGTACAGGTGGTTCAGGAAGGCTTTGCCATCGGCGAGCGCATCCTGCGGCCAGCCATGGTGGGTGTCGCCAAGGGCGGCGGAGCCACTGGTGCGGCAGCGCCGGAAGGCGTCGACAAGAACGTCTGATTTTTGGGTTTCAGGTTTTGGGGCTCGGTGGCGACACCGGGCCCTTTTTGTTTTTGGAGCATAGAGCTGCCCGCCATTCGAGCGCAGCTCTCCTGGCCTAGTGCGCTAGAATCGCTCCACCGGAGCGATTTTGCCCGAGGGCCGCGCCCTAGCCCAAAATCTCGCGGCTCATGACGCGCTGGACGCCAGCATCTTCCATATCAACCCAGGCCTTTTCCAGCGATCCATTCGAATCGATTGCGCGGGTAGCATCCTCGACCACCGTCACATCGAACCCGCCGGCCGCGCCGTCGAGCGCGGTCCAGGCGACGCAGAAGTCAGTCGCCAGACCGACGACGAAGAGGCGGCCGACGTCGCGTTCATTGAGATAGCCGGCAAGACCGGTCAGCGTTTGCCGGTCAGCTTCCTGGAAACCGGAATAGGAATCAATGGCGCGATTGTAGCCCTTGCGGATGATGAGTTGCGCATGGGGGAGATCGAGGTCGCTTGAAAGTTCGGCGCCATGAGTGGCCCAGACGCAGTGGTCGGGCCAGAGGACCTGGGTACCATAGTCGAGTTCGACGGTTTCGAAGGGGGTCTTGCCGGGATGTTGGCTCGCAAACGAGATGTGGTCGGCGGGGTGCCAATCCTGGGTCATGACGACATTCTTGAACTTTTTTGCCAGCGCATTGATCAGCGGCACGATTTCATCGCCGCCAGCAACCGCCAGATTTCCGCCGGGCAAAAAGTCATATTGCACGTCGACGACGACGAGGACGTCTTCGGGGCTGATGGTGATCGTCATGGGCGCGCTCCGGGTTGAAGAAGTTCGGCACGGATGAGGCCGCGCACGGAATTGCCGAGAAAGATTGCATCGGCTTCACTCAGATCGGCAAGGGTGAGAATGGTCTCTTGGGCTTTTCCGGTCTCGATCAGTTCGGCGCGGAGGGTGCCGGGGAGGAGACCGGAGGATAGGGCGGGCGTGAGGAGCGTTTCGCCACGCTCGATGAAAAGATTGGTGATGGAGCCTTCGGTCAGTTCGCCACGCTCGTTCAAAAAGACGACTTCATCAACGCCAAATTCGTCATGCGCCTTGATGCGCGGCTGGTCATAAAATGTACGGTTGGTGGTCTTGTGGGCGAGCCAGACCGACGTTGATTGCAGCACTTCACTGGCAATGAGAAAGCTGAATTTGTCGGGGTTTGGCGGCAGCGGGACGGCGGTAATGTCGATGCCGGCTTCTGAAAGCGTTAGGCGGACGCGCATGGGGGCGGTCCAGGCTTGGCTTGCTGCCAGAAGCCGGATTGTGGCTTCGGCGCCGTCGGCGGGAAGACCGAAATAGGCGGCCGAAGAGAGGAGCCGGGCGATGTGGCGGCCGAGGAGGACAAAACCGTCTACCGGCGACCATTTGATTGTTTCGATGAGGGTGACCGGCGGGGCGGGATCGCTGAGGAAGCGCAATTTTAAAAGAGCCTCGTTGTATTCCGATTGCGCCTCGCTATCGGCGACGATGCCGCCGCCGATGCCGATCGTGCCATTGCCCGCCGCATCGATGATGGCAGTGCGGATGGCGACATTAAAGGCGAAGTCCCCGTTTGGGGCGATATAGCCGATGGAGCCGGTGTAGAGACCGCGCGGACCGCTTTCGACTTCGTGGATGATTTCCATGGCGCGCAATTTTGGAGCGCCAGTGATCGAGCCGCAGGGGAAGAGGTCTTTTACTACACCCAACATGCCTACGTCCGGGCGACGTTTTGCCGTGATGCCTGAGGTCATGGTGTGGAGGGTCGAATAGGTTTCGACGGTGAAAAGGTCCGTCACCTTCACCGAGCCGACTTCAGAAATGCGGGAGAGATCGTTGCGCAGGAGATCGACGATCATCAGGTTTTCTGCGCGGTTCTTTTCATCGGCGGCGAGAGCTGCCCGGTCGGCGGCGTCCTGACTTGCCAGTGGCGCGCGGGGCATCGTGCCCTTCATTGGCCGGGCGGAAAGCGTGTCGCCCGTGCCCGAGACAAAAAGCTCGGGCGAGCGCGACAAGACAAAATGATCGCCGGCATTGATATAGGCCCCATAGGCGGTCTTTTGTGATCGGGCGAGGCGCCGGTAAAGTCCGAGGGGCGAACCGCTGAGGGTAAAACCGGCCTTGAAGGTGAGGTTGACCTGATAGGCATCGCCGGCCGCGATATAGCTTTTCACCCGCTCGAAGGCCGACGCGTAGCCGGCGAAGGATGTTTGGGGCGCAAGGTTTTCCGCGAACCCGTCCTCGGCATCCGGCAGGCCAGCAAAATCCTTCGGACCATCATAAAGGCCGAACCAGAGGAGCGGCGTTTCGCTCCGTTCCGGCAGATGCTTTTGCAGGCGCTCCTCGAACAGGAACCCGAGTTCATAGGCAAGGTAACCAGCGGCCCAAAGACCTTCGCTGCGCGCCGTTTCAAGACGCTCAAGACCGACCCGGGCGGTCGCCACGTCATAGGCGACGAGCACCTCCTTAGGATCGGAAAAGAGGCGGGTCTGGCCTTGGGGGTCGAGGTTGTCGTGCAACAGCACGGTGCCGGGCGTGAACATGGCGGCGTTTTATAGAGCGACGGGCTTTTGCGAAAGACGATTTACCTTATCAGCAGTGCCGCATCGATCCCTCTTGGCGATTAAATTCGAAAATGGCAGAAAAGCAGCGTCCAGGCGCGACGTGCGCCGGATCTGAGGGCTTTTTCCATGAAAACCGCAATCCTGGGCGCTGTTGCCGCCCTGACGCTGGCTGGCGCCTTGCCAGCTGCAGCGCAGAATGTCGAATTCACGCTGATCAACAATTCGTCGCAAGCACTGCACTACTTCTACGCCGCACCGAGCAATACCGAGGATTGGGGCGACGATCTGCTCGGCGATACTGGCACGCTGGAATCGGGAATGCAGGCGACCACCTATATCTATGATGGCTCGGACCAGTGTCTTTATGATTTCCGCTTCGAAACGGCCGAAGGCGGCGAACTCGAAGCCTATGAAGTCGATATCTGCACGCTCAACAGCTATACGCTGACCGATTGATTTGACCGGTCTGATCCTGGCGCCGCCTCATCGAATCGGGGGCGGCGCCTTTTATGCCCGGCAAGCCCATTTCTGCGCCTTGGCCTGCTTGAAGCCCCAAGCTCACCCCCCTATATACGCCCCGAGGCCACGGAAACGGGCCAAATCAACCTACGAGGGACCCGCCCCGTTGGGGCACGAAGCTGCTTTGCGAGAAGGGCTTCACACAAGGGTTCGCTGTAAAGAGAGGCTAGAGTAATGGCAAAAGTCATCGGTATCGACCTCGGTACAACCAATAGCTGCGTCGCCGTTATGGACGGCAGCAATCCCAAAGTGATCGAAAATGCCGAAGGCGCCCGGACCACCCCGTCCATGGTCGCTTTCTCCAAGGATGGCGAGCGCCTGATCGGCCAGCCGGCCAAGCGCCAGGCCGTCACCAATCCCGAAAATACCCTGTTTGCCGTCAAGCGCCTGATCGGCCGCCGTTACGACGATAAGGTCGTGGCCAAGGACAAGGGTCTCGTGCCCTTCAAGATCGTGGCCGCCGACAATGGCGACGCATGGGTTGAAGCTTCCGGCGACAAGTACTCGCCGTCGCAGGTTTCGGCCATGGTGCTGCAGAAGATGAAGGAAACCGCCGAAGCCTATCTCGGCGAGACCGTCACCCAGGCCGTCATCACTGTTCCGGCCTATTTTAACGATTCGCAGCGCCAGGCAACCAAGGACGCAGGCAAGATCGCCGGCCTTGATGTCCTCCGCATCATCAACGAGCCGACCGCTGCTGCGCTCGCCTATGGCCTCGACAAGAAGAATTCCGGCACCATCGCGGTCTATGACCTTGGCGGCGGTACCTTCGACGTGTCGATCCTCGAAATCGGCGATGGCGTCTTCGAAGTGAAGTCGACCAATGGCGACACCTTCCTTGGTGGCGAAGATTTCGACATGCGTCTCGTCGATTACCTCGCCGACGAATTCAAGAAAGAGCAGGGCATCGACCTGCGCAATGACAAGCTCGCTCTGCAGCGCCTCAAGGAAGCTGCCGAAAAGGCCAAGATCGAACTGTCCTCGTCGACCCAGACCGAAATCAACCTTCCCTTCATCACGGCAGACGCTTCGGGCCCGAAGCACCTGACCTTGAAGCTGTCGCGCTCCAAGCTCGAATCGCTGGTCGACGATCTGATCCAGCGCACTATTGAGCCGTGCAAGCAGGCGATGAAGGATGCCGGCGTTTCGGCTTCCCAGATCGACGAAGTGGTGCTGGTCGGCGGCATGAGCCGCATGCCCAAGGTGCAGGAAGCGGTCAAGCAGCTCTTCGGCAAGGAACCCCACAAGGGCGTCAACCCGGACGAAGTCGTGGCGCTTGGCGCTGCCATCCAGGGCGGCGTGCTGCAGGGCGACGTCAAGGACGTGCTGCTGCTCGACGTGACCCCGCTCTCGCTCGGCATCGAAACGCTGGGTGGTGTCTTCACGCGCCTCATCGATCGTAACACCACGATCCCGACCAAGAAGAGCCAGACCTTCTCGACCGCCGAAGACAACCAGTCGGCCGTGACCATCCGCGTGTTCCAGGGTGAACGCGAAATGGCCGCGGACAACAAGCTGCTCGGCAATTTCGACCTCGCCGGCATTCCGCCCGCACCGCGCGGCGTGCCGCAGATCGAAGTGACCTTCGACATCGACGCGAACGGCATCGTCAACGTTTCGGCCAAGGACAAGGGTACCGGCAAGGAACAGCAGATCCGCATCCAGGCTTCGGGTGGTCTTTCGGACGCCGACATCGAAAAGATGGTCAAGGACGCCGAAGCCAATGCTGAAGCCGACAAGCGCAAGCGCGAAGCGGTGGAAGCCAAGAACCAGGCCGAATCGCTCGTCCACTCGACCGAAAAGTCGCTCAAGGATTATGGCGATAAGGTTTCGGCCGAGGACAAGACCGCCATCGAGACCGCGATCAGCGACCTCAAGGGCGTCATCGACGGGGACAATGCCGACCTGATCAAGGAAAAGACCTCGGCCCTCGCCGAAGCCTCGATGAAGCTCGGTGAAGCCATGTACAAGGCTTCGCAGGCTGAAGCCGAAGCCAAGGCGAATGGCACCCGGGACGAAGAAGACGACGACGTCGTCGACGCGGACTTCGAAGAGGTCAAGGACGACGACAAGAAGTAATTTTTTGTCGGTTTTGGAATTTGGGGCCCGGTGGTGACACCGGGCCCTTTTTGTATTTGGTGCGGAAAGATGGATTGCCCGGACAAGCCGGCAATGACGGTGGTGAGGCTATCCAGCTCATTCCCCACCGTCACTACCCGGCTTGTCCGGGTGGTCCATTTCACGGCATGTTCTGACTATGAAGGGCTATGTCTACATTCTGGCATCAAAGAAAAACGGCACGCTTTACACCGGCGTGACATCAAACCCTTCGCGCCGCCTTTTCGAACACCAGCATGCACTGACGCCTGGCTTCACCTCTCGCTATGGCGTCAAGACTCTGGTCTGGCTTGAAGAGCATGATCTAGTTGTCGATGCCATCCGGCGGGAGAAGGCGATCAAAAAATATCCGCGGCAGTGGAAGATCAATCTGATCGAGGCGGTCAATCCGGACTGGGCCGACATTTCGAGTTGGCTTTTTGACACTTGAGTAGATGGATTGCCCGGACAAGCCGGGCAATGACGGTGGTGGGGGCGTCACTACCCAGCGTGTCGGGGTGTTCCATCTTTTTGCTGCGGCTGTTCCACGTGAATCACTCGCATTGCCCCATCCCCCCACTCTTGCTAAAGCACCTCCCGACGCGGCCCTGCGACTTGCCGACCCCAGACCCCTTGCGGGTAGTGGGGTCGATTGCCATCTAGGGACCAACAGAAGAATTTAAGCGGGGCGCAGCGAAAGCGCGACCGGCTGTTTCGGAGAAGATTTTTGGCAAAACGCGATTTTTACGATGTGCTCGGCTGTCAGAAGGGCGCCGACGAAGCGACGCTGAAAAGTGCCTATCGCAAACTCGCCATGCAGTTTCACCCGGATCGCAATCCGGGCAATTCGGAAGCTGAATCCAAATTCAAGGAAATCAACGAGGCTTATGACACGCTCAAGGACGCGCAAAAGCGCGCGGCCTATGACCGGTTCGGCCACGCGGCCTTCGAAAATGGCGGCGGACGCGGCGGCCACGGCTTCGGGCCCGAATTCTCCTCGTCCATGTCCGATATCTTCGAAGACATTTTTGGAGACTTTATGGGCGGCGGCGGCCGTCGGGGTGGCGGCGGCGCGTCAAAGCTGCGCGGCTCGGACCTACGCTACAATCTCGAGATCGCGCTCGAGGAAAGTTTTGAGGGCCGGACGGTCGAAATCGACGTGCCGACGCTGGTCGGCTGCGATACCTGCGACGGCACTGGGGCCAAGCCCGGCACGGGCACCCACACCTGCCGGCAGTGTAATGGCCACGGCAAGGTGCGCGCCGCACAGGGGTTCTTTACCATCGAACGCACCTGCCCTGTCTGCCAGGGCCGCGGCCAGATGATGGACCAGCCTTGCACCGATTGCGGTGGCCAGGGCCGGCGCCAGCAGAACCGCAAACTCTCGGTCGATATTCCAAAGGGCATCGAGGACGGCACGCGCATTCGCCTTGCCAATGAAGGCGAGGCCGGGGTGCGGGGCGGACCGCCGGGCGATCTTTATATTTTCATCTCGATCAAGCCGCATGACCTGTTCCAGCGCGATGGCGCGGACCTTTATGCACGCGTGCCGATTTCGATGACGACGGCCGCCCTGGGCGGCGAATTCGAAGTGCCAACGCTCGACAATGCCCGCGCCAAGGTGAAGGTGCCGACCGGCACGCAGCCGGGCCAGCGCGTACGCCTCAAGGGCAAGGGCATGCCGGTGCTACGATCGAAGGACGTTGGTGATCTCTACGTGCAGCTCGATATCGAGACGCCGCAGAATCTGAGCAAGCGGCAGCGCGAACTGCTCGAAGAATTTGCCTCGCTCGAGACGGGTGAGACGAGCCCGGAATCGGGTGGGTTCTTCGATAAGCTCAAGAAGATGTTTGAGGCCTAGGCGAGCGGAAGAAGCTCGCTGGCATTCAACTCATCGGTAAAGACAGCGATGGCCCTGCGCGCTTCAGCTTCTATATCTTCAATCGATGTGCCATAGGGCACTTCCAGCCCAAGACGCTTCGTCATGTCGTCGGACCATAGGAATGTGACGAAGCTCTTCTTCTGTTGCAGATCGTGGCTTAGGTGGGCGATGATCAACTTCGACGTCATGGCGGCCTCCTCTTTTAGAGAGAATGGCCGCCATTTTGTTATTTGTCACGCTGACGGCGGTTCGCCGCTCATGTCCATCCAGACATATTCCCAGACGTGGCCATCCAGATCGGCGATGGCGCGGGAATACATGAAGCCCATGTCCTGGGCGGGACGGAATTCGCTGCCGCCGGCCTTGAGCCCGGCTTCGGCGATGGCGTCCACCGCCTCGCGGCTGTCGCGTGAGAGGGCATAGAGCGCGCCGGTCTCAATCTTGGCATCGGGGATGGGATTGGACGAGAATTCCTTGAATTTTTGGTGCGTGAGAACCATCACGTAGATCGCGTCCGAGATGACGATGCAGGCGGCTGTGTTGTCGGTGAACTGCGGATTGTGATCAAAACCCAGCGCCTTGTAGTAGGCCATCGAGGCCTTGAGATCGGCGACGGGGACGTTGACGAAGATCATGCTTGGCATGCGGGGTCTCCTCTTGACGTATGTTAATGGGACAGGAATTCTGCCCTTGCTTTTATGACGCTTGAAGCCGTCCGGCTTCGACACGATTCCCGAAGGAAATTTCATGAAGACCGCGCTGACCCTTTCCGGTTCGATCCGCCAGGGTTCCTATAATCGCGTCTTGCAGCAGCATATGGGCCGCGCACTGACCCAAGCCGGGGTTGCGGTGACCGAGATCGATCTTGGGGATTTTCCCATGCCGATCTTCAACGAGGATCTCGAAGCGGAAAATGTGCCGGAGGCGGCGGTGCGGCTCGCCGAGATGTGGCGCAGCCATGACATCGTCTTCATCGCAAGCCCGGAATATAATGGCGGCGCGTCGCCGCTGATCATCAACACGATCACCTGGCTCAGCCGGCAAAAGCCGAGCCCTTTTCGCCATGCCGTGTTCGGCATCGGTGGGGTGAGCTCGGGCAAATATGGGACGATCTGGGGTCTCAGCCATCTGCGCGAATCGCTGACCAAGGTCGGGACGTTAGTCGTGCCGACGCTGCTGGGGATCGGGCCGGCCGAAGGGGCGTTTGACGCCAATGGCGATCCGACCGAGCCCGCGATCATCCGCAAGGTCGAGCAGATGGTAACCGAGCTCACGAGCTTTTCGCGATGAACGCGCTCTATATCACCCATCCGCAGGTCAAACTCGACGCCGCCGTACCGGTGCCCCTTTGGGGGCTTTCGGCCGAGGGCCGGGAAAGAGCCGAAGCCTTTGCTGCCCGCCGGATCGTCCCGGCGGGCACATTTGTTTTTTCCAGCCGGGAAACTAAAGCGCTGGAGCTCGCGGAACTTCTCGCCGCGCAGGCGGGCACGCCGGTTTTGGCCGATCATCTGATGGGCGAAAACGACAGGAGCTCGACGGGCTTTCTGCCGCCGGCTCTGTTCGAGGAGATGGCTGATCGCTTCTTTGCCGAGCCGGAAGCAAGCGCCGATGGCTGGGAGCGGGCCGTCGATGCACAAAAGCGGATCGTCGGAACCGTGCTGACGGCGCTCAAAAGCGTCCCGCCCGAGACGCCGGTGATCTTTTGCGGGCATGGCGCCGTGGGGACGCTGCTCAAATGCCATTTCGGCAAGCGGGCGATCGCGCGGAGCGAGGACCAGAGTCGGCACGCCCATCCCGGCGGCGGCAATGCTTTTTTGTTCGACCCCGAGCGTCAGGAGCTACTCAGCGAATGGATGGAAATGGAAGCGCTGCCCGACGCCTGGTGGCGCTAGGCCTTTAGGGCAAAAAGATCGAGGGCGTCGTTGAGCGCCTCGGTGAGACGATCGAGACGCGCGGGATCGGTTTCGAGCTGGCGGAGGCGATTGGGGCCGGCCAGCGGAACGGCACCGACGAGATCGAGCCCCTTCTGCGTGATGGCGACGAGACGCGCGCGGCGATCACGCGGGTCGGTCCGGACGATGCAGAGATCGAGGCGACGCAGTTCATCGATCGATTGACCAAGGGTCGCTGCATGCATGTCGAGCCCCTTGCGGAGGGCAGCAAGGGCCATGTGGGGGCGCTCCGCGAGCGTGTGAAGCACGGCCAGCTGCAGGCCGGTGATGCCATGGCGCTGCTTGAGTTGAAGATGAAAGGCGGCGATGGCGGAATCGAGCCGCATCCAGGCGACGAGGGTTGAGAGGGCCTGTTGCTGCATGCTTTTGTAACCGAAGAGAGGAATTGCGGCTCTTATGATGCCATAGGACTCTCGCCACAAGCTCTTATGATGGCATAGGATCGGCAATTGAGCCTTGCGGGAGGCGGCTCGATATGCGACCCCAACCCAAATCAGCGACAGGAGGGATTTTGCCATGGCCGGCCATTTGATCGTGGGGCTCGACGTTTCGTCTCGCGCCCGCGCCGAGGACATCATCACCGCGCTGGGCGATACGGTCGAGTATTTCAAGATCGGCTACCAGTGCTTTTACGGGGCCGATGGGTTTGCGCTGGGCAAGGACCTGATTGCTGCGGGCAAGAAGGTGTTCTTCGACCTCAAGCTGCTCGACATCGACAACACGATCGAAAAGGGCGTCGGCGCGATCGCGGCAACCGGCGCGGCGATGCTGACCGTTCATGCCTATCCCAAGACGATGCGTGCGGCGCAGAAGGCGGCTGCGGGCTCGGGGCTCTGCGTCCTTGGCGTAACGGTGCTCACCTCGATGGATGATGCCGACGTCAAGGAGGCCGGCTACGAGCGCGACGCGGCCGGGCTTGTGGCGCTGCGGGCGCAGCAGGCAAAGGAAGCCGGCATCGGTGGCATTGTCGCCTCGCCGCATGAGGCGGAAATGGTGCGCACGATCGTGGGGCCCAAAATGGCCATCGTGACGCCAGGCATCCGGCCCGCCGGTGCGGCGCTGGGCGACCAGAAGCGGGTTATGACGCCGGCAGAGGCCCTGGCGGTGGGGGCGACGCATCTCGTCGTGGCGCGGCCAATCGTCGAGGCGCCTGATCCGGCGGCAGCAGCGAAAGCGATCCTGGCCGAGATGGCGGGCGGCGGCACGAGGTTCGCATGACGAAATATTCTGCCTGCATCGAAATGCTGTTCGTGCCGGAATCGCCCGATCCGGTCGAGCGGGTGCGGCTCGCCAAGGCGGCCGGGTTCGAGGCGGTCGAATTCTGGCTGTGGTCCAACAAGGATCTCGACGGGATCGAGCGCGTGCTGGGCGAGACCGGCGTTGCCCTTGCCGGAATCGTCGCCGAACCCTTTGCGGAGCTGACACGGGCAGGGGACCATGACCGGTTTTTGGCGGGGCTCGAAAAGAGCCGCGACGTGGCGATGCGGCTCGGCGCAAAAGTGCTGATCTGCCAGTCGGGGCCACTGCTCGATGGGATCGAGCGCGCGCAGCAGCACGATGATCTGACGCTGGCCATGGCGCGCTCGGCGGATGTGCTCAAGGGGTCGGGCGTGCAGCTGGGCCTCGAGCCGCTCAATGATCGGGTGGATCATCCGAGCTATTATCTGACGAGCACGATCGAGGCGCTCGATATCATGGATGAGGTGGATCGGCCCGAGATCGGGATCACCTATGATCTTTATCATTCCATGGTGATGGGCGAGGTGCCGGAAGCGGTGGTTGGTGATCGGGCCAGGCACATCGTGCATGTGCATGTGGCGGATCATCCAGGGCGCAACCAGCCGGGGAGCGGGGGGCTGGATTTGAAGCGCCCGCTCGGCTGGTTACAGAACCAGGGATATGATGGATTTGTGGGGCTGGAATTCCGGCCGACCGGAACCACCGCCGACGCATTGACGCAGATGCGCGCGAGTTTGGGCACTTAGCCTTCACGGCCACTGCAAGCCCCTTCTCCCCTTGAGGGAAAAGGTGGCGCGAAGGATCACTGAGTTCGCTTTGCGAATTTCGGCTGGGATGAGGGGTCTGCGGGTGCAACAACTCGCTCGTCTGCGGAGGAAAGAATGTCCATCACCCTGGATTTTTTCTCCTTAAGAGGCGACGAGGTCCTGCCCGTGGGGAGAGTTGAGAGTAGCTTCTCAGCCGACGAGACCATGCTGCCGGCTAAGATCCTGCAGGTCGAGCTGCGGCCTGGCGCCAATGTGCGAAATCACTTCCGAGGCAGCGAGGCAGCCCGTCTTCAGCGCCGACTCCAGATTCTGACCGCGCGCCATGGCCAGCAAAAATCCCGAGGCAAAGAGGTCGCCGGCGCCGGTGGCGTCGACCACTTTGTCGACGGCGAAGGCGGGGACCGAGACGACTTCGCCATTGTATACCGCCATAGCACCCTCGGCGCCCATGGTGATGGCGGCCAATTCGGCATCCTGCGCGATGGCGCGGACGGCGGTGCCGAGATCGTCGGTTTCGTAGAGCGACTTTAATTCGTGCACATTGGCGAAAACGTAGTCGATGGTCTTCGAGCGGATCAGATCCAGGAATTCAGCGCGATAGCGATCGACGCAGAATGGATCGGAAAGCGTAAAGGCGGCGGCGCGTTCATGCTTGTGGGCATAGTGCGCGGCAAGGACGAAGGCTTTCTTGGCTTCCACCGGGTCCCATAAAAACCCTTCCATATAGGTGATGGCCGCGCCGCCGATATCGTCTGGGCGGATATCGGTTTCGGTCAGCTGATGGCAGGCGCCAAGATAGGTGTTCATGGTGCGCTCGCCGTCTTCGGAAACGAAGATCATGCAGCGAGCGGTCAGCGCGCCGTTCTTGAGGCGCGAGGTATTGTAGTGAACCCCGATGGCATCGAGATCGGTTTCGAAAACATCGCCCAGCGGATCATCGGCAACCTTGCCGACAAAGGCGGCTCGACCGCCGAGCGAAGCGACACCGGCTGCGGTGTTGGCTGCAGAGCCACCCGAAATCTGCTGCCGGCCAAGCGGCATCTTCGAATAAAGATCCTCGGCCCGATCGGTATCGATAAGATGCATGATCCCCTTGTTCATGCCTTCGCGCTCGATGAAACCGGGCTCGACGGGCGCGATGATGTCGACAATCGCATTGCCGATGGTGAGCACGTCGAAGCGGGTCTGGGTCATTAGGGGTCCGGACACTTTTTTGGAAAAACCGCTCGGGGGTTTAACCCATGAGGTCGTCATGGGCAATCTTTGGCGTCGCCAGTGCTTTAGAGACTGCCAACGATCTCGGCGATCAGGGCCTCCCGATCTTCACCGGCACGCAGCGCGATCTGACTATCGAGGAGCAGAATGGCAAGTCCATGGACCTTGGCCCAAGCAGCAAGCGCCTTGATGCGGCAAGTGCCGACATCGCCGCCGACAACGTGACGCAGGGTTTCAAAGGCAGCGTCTGCCGCCATTTTGAGGCCTGGGCGACCATCCTTCTTGAGTTGTGGCGAGAACATCAGGCGGAAGAGATTGGGGTTTTCGAGGGCAAAGGTGACATAGGTCCGGCCCATCGCGGCCATTGGATCCTTGGGGTTGCTGGCTGCGACGGCTTCCATCGACGCGGCGAAACGCTGGAAGCCCGTCACGGCGAGCGCTTCGAGAAGGGCAGCGCGCGAATCGAAATGGCGATAGGGGGCGGCAGGAGACACGCCGACCGCGCGCGCCAGATCGCGCAGGCCGAGGCCAGCCTCACCCTCTTTCTGTAGAATGATCAGCGCTGCTTCAAGGAGTGCCTGGCGCAGATTGCCATGATGATAGGGCGCATTCAGAGATGTTGACATTGTTTACTTTAGAAGAATAGATGTGAGCACCGTTAACACCCGTGCGAGGGCAGAGCAATGGACTGGAACCTGATACTGGCATGCGCACACCATTTGGCGGTGTTTACGCTGGTCGCAGTTTTCGCGGCGGAGTTTGCGCTGCTGCGACCGGGGCTAAGCGGCGAACGTCTGGGACAACTCGCCAAGCTGGATGCCGTCTATGGTGTCATCGCCGTGGTGGTCATTGCAGTCGGTGTTGTCCGCGTCTGGTTCGGCGGGATCGACCCCATGTATTATCTGACCAACCACGCCTTCTGGGGGAAGATGGCCGCCTTCCTCATCATGGGACTGCTGACCATTCAGCCGACCATCGCCATCCGGCGCTGGGTCAAGGCGGGCGGCGGCGCTGCAGACTATGTCGTGCCCGCCAATGAGATCGGCACCAGCCGGCGGTTCATTCACATGCAAGCCGGGGTGCTATTGCTGATCCCGCTGTTCGCTGCGGCCATGGCGCGCGGATATGGGAGCTAGCCGCCCGGCAGTGGCGTCTTTGGTTCGAACAGACACCACTCCCTGATTGGGCAGCGCCAGCATTCAGGCTTTCGCGCCTTGCAGATATAACGGCCGTGAAGGATCAGCCAATGGTGCGCATGAAGCATGAAGCGCTCGGGCACCTGCTTGGTCAGCGCCAGCTCAACCTCGAGCGGGGTCTTCCCCGGTGCAAGGCCGGTGCGGTTCCCGACACGGAAGAGGTGAGTGTCCACCGCGATGGTCGGCTGCTTGAAATAGATGTTTAGGACCACATTGGCCGTCTTGCGGCCGACGCCGGGCAAGGCCTCCAGCGCTTCACGATTGTCTGGCACCTCGCCGCCATGGAGATCGATCAACATCTGCGAAAGGGCAAAAACGTTTTTTGCCTTACCGCGATAAAGTCCGATGGTCTTGATCAGTTCGGTGATCTGATCGACCCCCAGCGCCACCATGGCAGCGGGAGAGGGCGCCAGTTCGAAGAGGCGCTTGGTGGCCTTGTTGACGCCGGCGTCCGTCGCCTGCGCCGAGAGAACGACGGCGACCAGCAGGGTGAAGGCGTTGACGTAGTCGAGTTCGCCCTTGGGCTCGGGTTCGATCTCGTGAAACCGCTCGAAAATGGCTTCGGCGGCCGCACGATTCAATTTCTTCACTTTTTTAGGACTTGGCATTCTCTCGACCCCGAATCTCTGCCAATATTTCAGGGCGAGTCCATCATGCCAATGCAAACCAGCACCACGACCAGTCCGCTCTTTTCGGCCACCTTGCGGCCGGATAGATCCTTGCGCGCGGCAGGCGGCTGGATCGGGTTGGCGGTTGCGGGGCTTTTGGGGCTGCCGTTTCTCGTGGCGGTGCCAGAATTCATCCTGCCGGGAACGGCTGGCTTCGTGCTGGCAGGGGGTGGGTTGACCGCTTTTTCCTGGCGCCAGGCCCGGCGCGCCAAGCTCGTCGAACAGGTTACTGTCTGGACCGATCAGGTGGAAATCCTGACGAACGGACGGCGACAGGAAAAAAAGCTCCGGCGCTTCGATCCGAAAAAAGTGCGGCTTGTTCTGAAGCGCGACGATAATGAGCGGACGCTCGCGATGCATCTGCGGCATGGCGCCGATCTGATCGAAGTCGGTGGCTTCATGGCTGTCGCCGACAAATCGAGTTTTGCCCGCGCCTTCGGCCGCGCGCTGCGCAAGGCCAGGGCGAGCTGAGCCGGTAAAAACCGGGTCGAATAGAGGTCTCCGCAGCGCTAGATTTCCCGAATTGAACCGAGGTGCCGGGAAATGAACCAGCTTGCCGCGCTTGCGCCCGAAAGCGACTATGACACAATCCGCGCCGCCATTCGCTATCTCAGCGAAAACGGACCCGATGCCACCGACCTGCCGCGCTTTGCCCGGGCTCTGGGGCTTACCGAGCGACAGTTGACGGAGCTCTTCCGGCGCTGGTGCGGGCTGTCACCCAAGAGCTTTGCGCAGGCGGTGGCGCTCGATCATGCGAAATCGCTGCTGCGCAATCAGGCGAGCGTGCTCGATACGACCTATGAAGTGGGCCTGTCATCGACCTCGCGGCTCCACGATCTTTTTGTGACTTATGAAGCCATGCCGCCGGGTGTGTTTCGGGCCGGGGGCGAGGGGATCGACATGATCTGGGGCGTGGCGCCGTCGCCCTTCGGACTCGCGGTGATCACGGCACTGATTACGGAATTTCGGGGCTTGGCTTTGCCGATGCGGACACCAGCGTCGAAGAAGCCTTTGCCGATCTTGCCAATCGCTGGCCGCGGGCCCGGTTTACGCGCAATGACGCGCGGATTGCCCCAATGGTCGCCGGCATTTTCGAGCCTCGGCGCTGGTCGCCGAATCATCCGGTGCGGGTCGTGCTGATCGGAACGGATTTCGAGGTAAAAGTCTGGGAAACGCTGCTCAGGATTCCCGTGGGGCAGGCAGTGACCTATTCGAGCGTCGCCAACCAGATCGGCCGGCCAACAGCCTCACGGGCAGTTGGGGCAGCGGTGGGCAAGAACCCGATCAGTTTTGTGGTGCCCTGCCACCGGGTGGTGGGCACCTCTGGCGCGCTGACGGGATATCATTGGGGCGTGCCGCGGAAGCGGGCGATTCTCGGCTGGGAGGCCGGGATCGTTTCGGCGGCGCATTGAGGGCTGAGTTTCACGTGAATCCCCGCAACTCCCTCCAAGCCTCCCCCTGATAGGGGGAGGGATATGCCGGTGGTCTGGTCAAGTATAAAAGCAAACGCGATGCGTCCCTCCTCTGCCAGGGGGAGGTTAGATGGGGGCTACCCTAAAGCTTGACCCGCTCGACCAGCTTTCCATCCGGCCCGATCTTGTAAACCGTCGGCTCGCCCGTCGCGATTTCGCGGGCCAGAATTTCGTCCGGCGTCAGGCCTTCGATAGCCATGACAAGAGCGCGGAGCGAATTGCCATGGGCGGCGATGAGCACGATTTTGCCGGCCTTGAGCTGGGGCAGGATTTCGGCTTCGTAATAGGGAAGGGTGCGGGCCGCCGTGTCCTTGAGCGACTCGCCGCCCGGAGGCGGAACGTCGAAGGAGCGGCGCCAGATGTGCACCTGTTCTTCGCCCCACTTTTCGCGGGCGTCATCCTTGTTGAGCCCCGACAGATCGCCATAGTCGCGCTCGTTGAGCGCAGTGTTGCGGGTGATCGTGACGTTGAGAATGCCCATCTCTTCAAGGATCAGATCGAGCGTGTGCTGGGCGCGGCGGAGGGCCGAGGTATAGAAAAGGTCCGGCGCAAAGTTCTGGGCTTTGAGCGCCTTGCCGGTGGCGCGCGCTTCGCTTTCACCCTGTTCGGTCAGGTTGGGATTGCGCCAACCGGTGAACAGGTTCTTGAGGTTCCATTCGCTCTGGCCGTGACGGACCAGGATCAGTGTGCCGGACATTCTTTTGTTCCCTAGTCGTTGAGGCCGAGGACGTCGGCCATGGTATATAGGCCCGCGGGCTGGTGCACGGCCCAGAGGGCAGCGCGGACGGCGCCATTGGCATAGATGGTGCGGTCTTGCGCGCGATGGTTGAGTTCGATGCGCTCCGAAGGGCCGGCAAGGATGACCATGTGGTCGCCGATAACATTGCCACCGCGAAGGGTCGCAAAGCCGATCGTGCCGAATTCGCGCGGGCCGGTATGGCCATCGCGCACGCGCACGGAATGGTCTTTCAGTGAAATGTTGCGCCCCTTGGCGGCAGCTTCCCCGAGCATCAACGCGGTACCCGAGGGGGCGTCGACCTTGAGGTTATGGTGCATTTCCAAAACTTCGACGTCGTAATCGGGCAGGGCCTGTGCGGCCTTTTCGACGAGAACGGCGAGGGCGACCATGCCGGGCGAAAAATTTCCTGATTTGACGATGCGCGCGCCGGCAACTGCCGCCGCGGCGATTTCCGCGTCATCGGCTTCGGAGCACCCCGTGGTGCCGATGAGGTGGACGATACCTTTGGTAGCGGCAAGCTTGGCCAAGGCGACCGTAGCGGCGGGGGCGGTAAAATCGATGATGACGTCGGTCTGGTCGAGAAGAGCAGAAATATCGTCGGTGACTGAGACGCCCAAAGCGTCGATGCCCGCTAGCGTTCCTGCGTCCTTGCCGATGGAGCTGGCGCCGGGCCGGTCGACCGCACCGACAAGTTTGAGGCCGGGGCTTGCTGCCACTGCCCTGATATTGGCGCCCCCCATGCGGCCGCCGGCGCCGGCAACCACGGTTCTGAGCTCTGTCATGCCCGGTCTCCCGAAATAGTCGAGAACGCCTATATCAGTGCCAAGCCCAAGCGCCAACTCTCTGGCGCAATTGGGCAAGTGCAGCCCAATCGACACCTTTGCCACAAAACCTTAACCTAGAGACCGAAGCGAAAAAAACGGACCCGCAATGACCATCTCCAACGCGCTGGCCAGCATCGCCGTCGAGAGCCTGTCGGAATCGCTCGTCTGGTACGAATATCTGTTCGGCCGCAAGGCCGATGCGCGGCCCATGGCCGATGTCGCCGAATGGAAGCTGCCCGGCGGCAGCTGGGTGCATGTGGCAACCGATGCCGACCGGGCCGGGGCCAGCGTCTTGATGCTGATCGTCGACGATATCGCCGACGAGCTGGGACGGCTCGATATGTATGGGATCAAGCCGGTCGCCAAATCCATCGGAGATTTTTTCAAGACGGCGAAGCTGCGCGATCCCGATGGCAATATGATCGTTCTGAGCCAGCCGCAGCAGGGGACATACTAGACCCTTCGCAGGCTCACATTCTCGATCAGGTGATCCTTGCCTTTTTTCAGGATCAGGTCGGCTCGGCCTCTCGTGGGAAGCACATTGTCGACAAGGTTGGGCAGGTTGATCGTGCGCCAGACCATCCGCCCAAACGTTCCTGCTTCCTCCTCGCTCATTTCGGCGAAGCGGCGGAAGAAGGAGGTGGGGTCCTTGAAGGCGGTTTCGCGCAAGCGGAAGAAGCGCTGCATGAACCAGTCTTCGAGGTCGTCGTTTTCGGCGTCGATATAGACGGAAAAGTCGATGAAGTCGGAGGCAAAGAGGATCGGCCTGCCGGTGCGCGGCAATTCTCCCGGCTGCAGGATATTGAGCCCTTCAACGATCAGGATGTCGGGCCGGTTGACCGTCATTTCGGTGCCGGGCACCACGTCATAGACGAGGTGGGAATAGATCGGGACTTTTACATTGGCCTTGCCCGATTTGATATCCGCCAGGAAACTGACGAAGCGGGCGCGATCATAACTTTCGGGAAATCCCTTGCGCTCCATCAGGCCTTTTTC
This sequence comes from Devosia soli, assembly GCF_000970455.1. Lineage (GTDB taxonomy): Bacteria > Pseudomonadota > Alphaproteobacteria > Rhizobiales > Devosiaceae > Devosia > Devosia soli. The sequence continues at coordinate 194,111 of NZ_LAJG01000021.1, forward strand.
GGCGAGCACTGCATTGGGATAGAGAAAACCGTCGGTGGTCACCAGATCGACGCGTGGGGTCGATGGCCAGCGTGACAACAGGGCTTTCAAAATGCGGGCCGTGGTCGATTTGCCCACCGCCACGGATCCCGCGACCCCTATGATGAATGGCACCTTGTGGCCATGCGGCGTCGCGAGAAAGCGCGACTGCACATTATGGAGCCCTTGCACCGCTTCGACATAGTAGGAGAGGAGGCGCGAGAGCGGCAGATAGACTTCCTCGGCTTCCTCAAGGGAGATCGGGTCGGTCAGGCCGCGCAGGCGATCGATGTCGCCCTGGTCGAGGGTCATGGGCTGGCCGTCGCGCAGCTTGCTCCATTCGGCCTTGGTGAAATGGTGATAAGGATTGAGCGCAGGAGAGCGGGGCGCCATTATTTGGATTCCGTTCGGGAGGCTTTTTCAGCAAGCCCGGATTGAGCGGTGCGCGCATCGAGCTCGGCCATGATTTCACGCAACGGAATGTCGGCCGCCTTGAGCACGACGAGGAGGTGATAGAGGAGGTCCGCGGACTCCTTGACCAGCTCCGCCCGGTCGCCGGTGACGGCAGCGATGACGGCCTCGGTTGCTTCCTCGCCAACTTTCTGGGCGGCCTTGCTGATGCCGCGCGCAATGAGTTTTGCCGTATAGCTTTCTTCGGGCGAGGCGGCGGCGCGGATGGCGATGCGGGCTTCGAGCTCTTCGAGATTCATCTTTTTTGTCCCGTTTACGCCGCCGCATCCATGCGCATGGCGATCCCGTGCTCGACCATATAGCGCTTGGCTTCGGGAATCGTAAAAGTGCCGAAGTGGAAGATGGACGCTGCAAGCACAGCGCTGGCATGGCCTTCGAGGACGCCGTCGACGAGATCCTGCAATGTACCGACACCGCCCGAGGCGATGACGGGAACTTCCACCGCGTCGGCGATCATGCGGGTCAGTTTGAGGTCGAACCCGGACTTGGTGCCGTCTCGGTCCATCGAAGTCACCAGCAGTTCGCCGGCGCCGCGCTCGACCATCCTGGCGGCAAATTCCACCGCGTCGATGCCTGTCGGGCGGCGGCCGCCATGGGTATAGATTTCCCATTCTGAGCGATTGTCGCCGCCGACCTTGGCGTCGAGCCGCTGCTTGGCATCGACCGAGACGACGATGCACTGGTTGCCGAATTTGTCCGCGGCGCGGGCAATGAAATCGGGGTCGTTCACGGCGGCAGAATTGATCGCGACCTTATCGGCGCCGGCGAGCAGCAGCTTGCGGATATCGTCCACGGTGCGCACGCCGCCGCCAACGGTAACCGGCATGAAGCAATGTTCGGCGGTGCGGGCGACGACATCGAAAATCGTGTCGCGGCCTTCGTGGCTCGCGGTGATGTCGAGAAAAGTCAGCTCGTCGGCGCCGGCTGCATCGTAGGCCATGGCGGCTTGGACGGGGTCGCCGGCATCGATCAGGTCGACGAAATTGACGCCCTTGACGACCCGGCCGCCGGCCACGTCGAGGCAGGGAATGATGCGAGTCTTGAGGCTCATTGCGGTAGGCCCTTGCGCTTTCGCCCCCAGGCGGTGCGATGGATGATGACGATGACGACCCAGACGATCACGCCGCCAAAGCCAAGCGGCAGCGTGAGCAGGCCGAGCCAGCCCATGACGAACATCGTATAAAGCAATTCCCCAAGGTCGGTCCCACCCAACATGCAGGTGTTGACCCCGCCCTCGTTGAGATTGCAGCCATTGGCCTGCGCAATCGAGCTCGCTGCAACCACGGAAATGACCGGAGCGAGAGTGAAGAGCAGAATGACGACGAGGATCAGAATGTAAGGCCACCACGGAAAGCGCGCTGGCTTGGTTTCGGTCACGCTGCGGCCCTCAATTTGGCGAGTGCTTCACGTGAATCAATGCGTCCATCGTAAAGCGCGCGGCCGGAGATGGCGCCTTCGAGAACCTGATATTCGGGGCGCGTCATGCGCTCGATATCGTCCATGGAGGCGAGGCCACCCGAGGCGATAACAGGGATGGAGGTCGATCGGGCGAGCTCGAGTGTCGATGGCCAGTTGATGCCGGCCAAAATACCGTCGCGGTCGATGTCGGTATAGATGATGGCGGCAACGCCCGCGCCTTCGAACCGCTTGGCAAGTTCGATGATCGACAGTTCGGACGTTTCCGCCCAGCCTTCCACGGCCACAATGCCGCCCTTAGCATCCGTACCGACCGCAACTTGGCCGGGCCATTTTTTCGCGGCCTCTTTCACCAGTTCGGGATCGCGCACCGCAACGGTGCCGAGAATGACGCGGGCGAGGCCCTTGTCGAGCCAGGCTTCGATGTGGTCGAGCGTGCGGATACCGCCGCCGAGCTGGACGGGGAAGTTGACGGTCTTGAGAATGCTTTCGACCGCGGCGCCATTGACGCTCTCGCCGGCAAAGGCGCCGTTGAGATCGACGACGTGGAGATATTCAAATCCCTGGTCTTCAAAACTCTTTGCCTGGGCGGCGGGGTCATCGTTGAACACGGTCGCCTGATTCATGTCACCGAGTTTCAGCCGCACGCATTGGCCGTCTTTGAGGTCGATGGCGGGGAAGAGAATCATGGTCTTTTGCCCTTTGGCAGAACCCCCACCCGACCTCCCCCTGAGAGGGGGAGGAGCAGGGACATCGGTTTTGGCAGCATGGTGCCACACACTCGGTATGATCCCTCCCCATCATAGGGGGAGGTTAGGTGGGGGTGCCTCACGGCACCCAATTCAGAAAATTCTCGATCAGCTTCAACCCAAGTGCCTGGCTCTTTTCGGGATGGAACTGCGTCCCGAAAATATTGTCGCGGCCGATGCAGGCGGTCACCGCCCCACCATAATCGGTTGTGGCGACAAGGTGCGCTGGGTCTGCCGTATGGAAGTGATAAGAGTGCACGAAATAGGCGTGCAGGCCATCGGGAATGCCAGCAAGGAGGGCGTGAGGGCGGAGGACCGAAATGGTGTTCCAGCCCATATGCGGGATCTTCAAAGCCGGATCGGACGGGGTGATCTTTTCGACGGCGCCGGGGATCCAGCCAAGGCCTTGGGTGACGACTTTTTCGCGGCCTTCGCTGGCGAGCAGCTGCATGCCGACGCAGACGCCGAGAAAGGGCGTCGTGCCGCGGATGACGCGTTCGTCCAAAACCTCGGTCATGCCGGCGACGGCGTCGAGGCCGGTCTTGCAATCGGCGAAGGCGCCGACGCCGGGCAGCATGATGCGATCGGCGCGGCGCACCAGTTCAGGGTCGGCGGTGACGATGATGTCGGGGGCGTCGTCGAGCAATCGAGCGACGCGCTCAAAGGCATTGGCGGCAGAGCGCAGATTGCCCGCGCCATAATCGATGATGGCAACAGTGCTCATGGGCGGGATTCCAGGACAGCGAGACGGGCGAGATCGGCATCGGCAGCAAAGCGATGGCCAAGGGAAGCCAGCCCCCGGCGATGGAGCGCGCGGCGCTGGGCGCCGGGCGCGGCAAAGCCAAAGCCGATTGCGAGGAGCGCATAGAGAAAGAAGGCAGCTTCAGCCCCGAGGAAACGCCCGGCAATCATCACGAGGCACAGGGCAAGAACAGCAAGCCCGAAATGACCCCAAAGCCGATGAACAAGCGCATGGACCGGCGGCAGCAATGCCGCGAACCAGGAAAAGCGCTCAGCGACGGCCACGGGCAGGGCGGTCGGATCGTCCACGGATCGATAAAGGGCAAAAAGGGTCACGGGGGAACTCCCAGGACGGAATGAGGTCCACTTAGTGCAAAATGTGGAAATGCGAAAGGCCATGACCACTTTGATGCGTCGTCATTGCCGGGCTTGTCCCGGCAATCCATCTGGGGGAGGCCCGCCAATCCTACGGATTGGCATGGACTACCGGGACAAGCCCGGTAGTGACGAGATCTGTAAGAGCGGTGGAAGAACTAAAGCGTGCCCTTGGTGCTCGGGACACGATCGGCCTGACGGGGGTCGATCTCGAGCGCATCGCGGAGGGCACGCGCCACCGCCTTGAACATCGACTCGGCCAGATGGTGGTTGTTGTCGAAATAGAAGTTTTCGATGTGGAGCGTGATTCCCGCATTGATCGCAAAAGCCTGAAAAAACTCGCGGAACAGCTCGGTATCGATCTCGCCGATCTTGTCGCGGTTGAATTCGGCCTTGAAGACGAGAAAGGGCCGGCCCGAAACATCGAGCGCGGCGCGGGTCAACGTGCCGTCCATCGGCAGGTCGCACGAGGCATACCGGCGAATACCCTTCTTGTCGCCGATCGCTTTTGCGATGGCTTGACCCAGCGCAATCCCGACATCTTCCACCGTGTGGTGAAAATCGATGTGGAGGTCACCCGTGCATGCCACATCCATGTCGATCAGCGCGTGGCGCGAAAGCTGGTCGAGCATGTGATCGAAGAAGCCGACGCCGGTCGCCATCTTATGCGCGCCGGTGCCGTCGAGATTGATCGAGACGGAAATCTCGGTCTCGTTGGTCTTGCGGGCAATGGTCGCGGTGCGCATGGGCATCTCTCCGAAGGTCGGGGCTCCTTAGCAGATAGGCGCGCAGGCATAAAGATGGCGTTGCCGTGCCATGGCAGTTCCACATTTGGATGCAGGCTGGCGCGAGGCTTTCAGCTTGAAGGATTTGTCAATGCGCTTCGCCCCGGTTTTCGCCCTCGGACTTTTGGTTCTTGCGCCGCTCCCGGCACAGGCACAATCGACGCGCGACGCCTGCACGCTGCTCGACAAGAACCTGCTGACGGAGACCCTGGGCCAGACGCCGGAACTGCGCGAAGAAAACGGTGCGGGCACCGGGGTGTCGCTTTGCAGTTGGCGCGGTCGCGAAGGGGAGGGGGTTCGCGTCCATTCCATTACGGCGGTAAGCCAGAGCATCGTCGGGGGCACACCGCTCGACTATTTCAAGCAGCACCAAGGCTACAAATTCGAAGAGCTGACCCCAGCCAATGTGGCCACCATCGAGGGGCCGTGGCAGGCGGGGTATCTGGTCGATGTGACGACAGAGCCCAATCCCGATCAGCTCTACGTCCTCACCTTCATCAATAAGAACGACACGGTCACCATCGAGACCTATGGCCTCCCGAAAGAGACGACCGTTGCTCTCGCAGAGTCCGTGGCGCGCGGGATGTAGCCGCGCATTGCAATCACGCGGCGCGCTCCTAAATAGTACTCAACAGTTCGGAGTACCTCCCCAAATGAGTGACAGTGCTAATCCCGGCTGGCACGGGACGACGATCGTTTCCGTGCGCAGGGGCAATAAGGTCGTGGTAGCTGGCGATGGCCAGGTGTCCATGGGCCAGACCGTGATGAAACATGGCGCCAAGAAAGTCCGGCGCCTTGCCGGTGGCAAGGTGATCGGCGGCTTTGCCGGATCGACGGCAGACGCTTTTACGCTTTTCGAGCGGCTCGAAGCCAAGCTCGAGCAATATCCCGACCAGCTGATGCGCGCCGCCGTCGAGCTCGCCAAGGATTGGCGGACCGATCGGTATCTGCGCAAGCTTGAAGCCATGATGATCGTGGCAGACAAGACCGATACGCTGGTGTTGACCGGCAATGGCGATGTGCTGACGCCCGATCATGGTGTGATCGCCATTGGCTCGGGCGGCAATTATGCGCACTCGGCCGCGCTTGCCCTTCATCAGGCGACCGAGCTTGATGCCGAAGACATCGCCCGCCGTGCCATGAAGATCGCCGAGGAAATCTGCGTCTACACCAATGGCAATGTCACCGTCGAAACCATCGAGCTCTAAGTGACCTTTTCCATCCGGCAACTCGGACCCAGCGATGCGGCAGACTATCGCGTTATCAGGCATGAATCGCTCCTCAATCACCCCGAAGCATTCGTCTCTTCGGCCGAGGCCTTTGCGGCAAAGTCCGATGCCGAAATCCGGCAGACGCTGGCAGCGCTGACCGTCTTCGGCGCCGTCCTGCCGGATGGATCGCTTGGCGGCATCAATGCCTTCATGCGCGCAGATACGCCCAAGGAGCGGCATCGGGGCTGGATGATCCAGGTCTATGTGCGGTCTGAACATCGCGGCACCGGCATGTCGCGCGCTTTGGTCGAGCATCTCGTCGACCATGCGCGGGACAAGGTCATCCAGATTCACCTCGGGGTCTGGGCCGAGAACGAGCCGGCCATACGCCTCTATAAAAAGCTGGGCTTTGAGACCTACGGGACAGAGCCCCGCTACCTCTTCGTGAACGGTCGATATATCGACGAACACCTGATGGTGCGCTTCCTGGACCGCGATGCGGTTCAATCGTGAGGCACCGATCGAAAGTGACAATAGAATGAGTGAAACCAATTTTTCGCCGCGCGAGATCGTTTCCGAGCTCGACCGCAATATCGTCGGCCAGCATGACGCCAAGCGCGCGGTGGCCGTGGCGCTCAGGAATCGCTGGCGCCGGCAGCAGCTGCCGCCCGAGCTGCGCCGCGAGGTCACGCCGAAAAACATCCTGATGATCGGACCGACCGGGGTCGGCAAGACCGAAATTTCGCGCCGGCTGGCGCGCCTTGCCCAGGCGCCCTTCGTCAAGGTGGAAGCCACCAAATTCACCGAAGTCGGCTATGTCGGCCGTGATGTCGAGCAGATCGTTCGCGATCTGGTTGAGGCGGGGATCACCGTGCTGCGCGACAAGCGGCGCCGCGATGTCGAAGCCCAGGCCCATCATAATGCCGAAGAGCGCGTGCTCGATGCGCTTGTTGGCACCTCGGCGACGCCATCGACCCGCGATAGCTTTCGCAATAAGCTGCGGACCAACGAACTCGACGACAAGGAGATCGAGCTCGAACTGACCCCGGCAACGCCGCAGGGATTTGATTTCCCCGGCATGCAGGGCGGCGGCATCGGCATGATCAATATTTCCGACATGTTCAAGTCGGCCATGGGCGGCCGCGGCGTCAAGCGCAAGATCAAGGTCAAGGACGCCTATGAGCCGCTGATCGCCGAAGAGGCCGACAAGCTGCTCGATCAGGAACAGCTCAAGGCCGAGGCGATCGAGCTCGTCGAAAATCACGGCATCGTCTTCATCGACGAGATCGACAAGGTCGCGGCCCGCGAAGGTGGCGTGCAGGGCGGTCCGTCACGCGAAGGCGTGCAGCGTGATCTCTTGCCGCTGATCGAAGGCACGACGGTTTCCACCAAATATGGTCCGGTCAAGACCGACCATATTTTGTTCATTGCCTCTGGCGCCTTCCATGTGAGCAAGCCGAGCGACCTCTTGCCCGAGCTTCAGGGTCGTCTGCCGATCCGCGTCGAATTGAAGGCGCTCACGCGCGAGGATTTCATCCGCATCCTCAATGACACCGAAGCGAGCCTGGTTCGCCAATATGTGGCGCTCATGGGTACCGAAGGGGTAACGTTAAGCTTCACTTCGGACGCGATCGAAGCCATCGCCGATGCCGCCGTGCGGGTCAATTCCTCGGTCGAAAACATCGGCGCCCGTCGTTTGCAGACCGTCATGGAACGGCTGGTCGAAGAGATATCCTTTGACGCGCCAGACAAGGCCGGACAGACGATTTCCATCGATGCAGCATTCGTCCGCGAAAAGGTGGGCGTGCTTGCTGGAGATACGGACTTGAGCAAGTTCGTGCTCTAGGGCTTGTATTTCGTTAGGCCGTCATTGCCGGGATTGTCCCGGCAATCCATCTCTCGGCCCAAATGAACCATCGGGACAAGCCCGGTGGTGACGGAGAAAATTACATCTCGCGCAGGAAGGCACAGCACCGGCCGACTAGATTGAGCGCTTCTTGCCCGTGCGCTTGACCAGCTCATCGCGTAAAAACTTGAGATCCTCTGGTTCCAGCCGGTCGATATTGTCTCGCAACCGATTGGTAAATTCGGTCGCCTCCGGGCTGAGCCCGCCAGTGTCGATCGTGACCTTCGGGTCAGAAATCTCGGCGAGCCGCTGCAGTTCTTCGGCTTCGTCCCAGATGACATTGAAATAGGCGATCATGCGGTGGAGCAGAAAACTCGTCGGCGTCCCGCGCTTGCCATGCTCAAGAGCCGAGAGATAGGCGCTCGACACGTTAAGCGCCGCCGCCATTTCCTTTAGCGATATGCCGCGAGATTCGCGGAGAGCCCGGAGCTTGGCGCCGAGCGGGGTCATGTGCGCCTCAGGCGCACATACCACGCGCCCTCCCCACCATGGCCGCGGGCAGCCACGCTCCAGCCAGAAATCATGTGCGAGAGGCCGGGCTCGGAAAGCCAGATCGGCAGCATGGTGCGCAGGATGCCGCGCTCGGTCATGGCGGCGATATAATCACTGTCGGTCTTGGCGCCCTTGCCGGTGATGACGAGCAAAGTCCGGTCGCCGCGGGCGGCACGCGTTCCAATGAAACGGCGTAGCGTTTCACGCGCTTCGATCTGGGTCATGCCATGAAGATCGATGGTGCCGTCGATCTCGATGCGGCCGCGGCGGACTTTCTTATGGATCGCGGGATCAACGGCTTTGTCGATAACTTTGGCCGGCTGCACCGGCGCCTGATAGGGCGGCAAGAACGGCTTTTTCGGGCTGCCGATCTTAGGCGGCGCCTTGATCGACGGCGCTGGTTCCGGCTCAGGGATGGGAAGGGCGCTATTGGATCCCAGCTTCAAGAGACCCTTGCGGCGCAGGGGTTCGACGGTCTCGGATACGGAAGTCCAGAGGTGAAAGTCGTGCGGCAGGCGCTTGGTGTCGCGCTTTGACATGTTGCGGGCGCCTGCCAGAAGGATGATCAGTCGAGCTGGCTCGTGGTGACGACTTTCCAGTTCGGGTCGCGCGATTTCGGATTGCGCGCAAAGGTCCATTCATCGGCAATGGTCTGAACCTGATCGGCATTGCCTTCAACGAGATTGCCATCCTTATCGCGAATGGCCGAGACGACTTCGGCATGGAAGTCGACCGTGACGAGCACGTTCTTCTTGTCGTACTCGGCGTTGACGATGGCGATCTTTGGCAGGCCGACAAAGGTGAAGTCGTTTTTCTGGCCAGCCGCTTCGCGCTCGGAAATGGCACGGGCGAAGCTGTCGTAGACGTCCTTGTCGAGAAGGTTCTTGAGCGTCGTGCGATCACCTTCGGCAAAGCCAGTGACGATCATTTCATAGGCCTGCTTGGCGCCTTCAAGGAAGGATTTTGGGGTAAAGGTGGGATCCGCTTCAGCTACTGCACGGAGGCCGGTTGCAAGTTCGGCATTGCCGGCAGACGCCTGTTCGATTTCTGCCTCAAGCTTACGGGTGCGGCGTTCGTCGTCTAGATTGGCGGTCTCTGCGGGGCGTGGCCGCATCGGCACGACACCATCGTCAGCCGGGGCTGCTTTCTTGTCCACCGGGGTGGAGCGGCTGCGGTCGATCGGCGGGCGTTCATTGCCCGTCCGCGTTCCCAGGACAGAGCGGAGGCGGAACAGTACAAAGACCGCGACCACTATGGCGATAAGGGTAGGCAGATCGAGAAACTCGTCCATATGTCGGTGCACCTGATAGCTGCGCATCGATGAAGATGCGGTTGGGCGCTCGCCGAGCGCGCTTACTGTTCCTATATATAGGAAAAGCTTTCGCTCAAAACCAGTTCACTTACGGCGGCGCGATTTGCCGCGCCCCCCAACCAAGGATGACCCGGTGCTCCGCTTCATTCCAATCCTGTTCCTAGCGCTGCCACTCGTTGAGATCGCGCTTTTCATCGTCGTCGGGCGCGCTATCGGCGTGGTGACAACGCTAGGGCTCGTGGTGCTGGCCGTGGTGCTGGGCGTTCTCTTGCTGCGTCAACAGGGGTTGAGCGTGCTCAATCGCATGCGGTCCAATATGCAGACCGGCACTTTGCCGGGACAGACGCTGTTCGATGGTATGGTGCTGGCCATTGCCGCCGTGCTTCTGATCATTCCGGGCTTTTTCGGTGACATCGTGGCGCTGACGCTGCTGATCCCACCAGTCCGCCACTGGCTTTATCGCGCCATGACGCGGAACATGACGGTGGTGCAGACGACAACGACGTACCGCTCAGCCGATCCAGGCGAGCAGCACCATCTCAATCGGCCGCAGACAATCGATCTCGACGAAGACGATTGGCAGCGCAAATAGGCCGCAAAAAGCCCTCTTTGCTTGTCCGCTTCGGGCAAAGATGCTAGCCAGCCGGGCAAGAAACGTCCAAACGCAAAGGGACCAAATATGGCCGACGAAAACCAGGGCGCGGCAGCGCCGCAGCCCGGCGCAGCGCCCAGCATGAATCTAGTGGGCCAATATGTGCGCGATCTCTCCTTCGAGAACCCCGGCGCACCCGGCACCATCATGGCTGGCGGCGGCAATCCGGCCTTCAACGTCTCGATCTCGGTTGGTGTCAAGAAGCAGTCCGACGAACTTTATGCGGTCGAGCTCAACCTCAAGGCCAAGGCGAACCGCGAAGAAACTCTGCTCTTCAACGTCGAGCTGGTCTATGGCGGCGTCTTCCGCATGCGCAACATTCCGGAAGCCCAGATTTCGACGCTGCTGATGGTTGAATGCCCGCGTCTCATCTTCCCGTTCGCGCGCCAGGTGCTCGCCAACGTCACCCAGCAGGGTGGCTTTCCGCCGCTGATGATGGAGCCGGTCGACTTCATGGCAATCTATCGCCAGAACCTTGCCGCCCTTGCTGCCAAGCAGCAGGACGGTGCCCCAGCTGGAGAAGCCAAGCCAAACTGATTCTTTTGCGCCTTCTGGCCTCGGTGACGATGAAAAAACCCCGGCGCGAGCTGGGGTTTTTGTTTTGGGTCTGGATCTTTAGAGGTTCGTCATTGCCGGTTGACGATAAGTTTTGGCTCGCGGTGATGAAGCTATTCCGCGGCTTCGGCTGCGCCGTATTGCGCCCAGATCGCCGTCTCGCCCATCTTGGCGATGAAAGCCTCATGAGCCTCAGCTTCGGCAAGCGAAATCCTCGAGGGCAGGGGCATTGGCCGAGGGCGAGCGGCAATGCGCGTGAGAAGGCTCTCGCTGCCATCGCTTTCGGTTTCGGCAATCAGCGCCAGGCTCACCTGCTTGCCGCCGATCAGTTCGAGATACACTTCGGCGAGAATTTCACTGTCGAGCAGCGCGCCGTGTAGCGTGCGCCGGGAATTGTCGATGCCGTAATGCTTGCAGAGCGCATCCAGGCTCACGCGCGCGCCAGGATGCTTCTTGCGCGCTAGCATGACGGTATCGATCACCTCATTGTCGAGCGTGGGCAAGCCGGCCCAGCCCAATTCAGCATTCAAAAAGCCCATGTCGAAGGGGGCGTTGTGAATGATGAGGCGCGCGCCATCGACGAAGGTGCGGAAGTCCTCAGCAAGCGTCTTGAACACCGGCTTGTCCGACAAAAATTCGCGGCTCAACCCGTGCACGCGAAACGCCTCTTCGGGCATGTCGCGTTCGGGATTGATATAGACGTGATAGTTTTTACCCGAGGGGATGTGGTTGATCAATTCGACGCAGCCGATTTCGACGAGGCGATCGCCTTCGGCATGGGAAAGGCCCGTTGTTTCGGTATCGAGAACGATTTCCCGGATCATTTGTCTGGGCCCCTTGTCTTGAGCGTGGCGACGAGCGCCGCAACCTCGGCATCGACGATGTCTGGTGCGCGTGCTGTATCGAAGAGATATGTGGCGCGCTTCTTCTTTTCATCCTGTGGCATCTGGCGGGCAAGGATCGCATCGCGCTTTTCCACGGTCATGCCCGGCCGCGCCATGATGCGCCGGTTCTGTATTTCGGGATCGACGAAGGTCACGGCGACGGCGTCGAAGCCATAGTCATAGCCGCTTTCAAAAAGCAGCGGGACTTCAACGGCAGCAACGAATGCGCCGGATTTTTCCGCATCATCGAGAAAGCGGGCGATGCGCTCGCGGACAAGCGGATGGATCAGCGCCTCGAGCTTTTTAAAGCCTGCCGGGTCGGCGGCAAGGCGCCCCGCCAGTTCCGCCCGATCGATGCGTCCCTCGCGCGCCGTACCTGGAAACAGCGCATCGACAGCCGCCACGGCTGCGCCTTCATACAACTGGGCAACTGCCTGATCGGCAGAAAAAGTGGGCACGCCGAGTTTGCCAAAAGCTGCAAGCAGGGTCGATTTGCCGGTGGCTATCGAGCCGGTAATGCCGAGCCGCCACATATATCAGTAGTCCAAAGTCGCTTCGATGCGGGCCCGCAGTTCAGAAGTGACCTTCGGGCGAACGCCAAACCAATCGGCAAAGCCGGGTACGGCTTGGTGAAGAAGCATGCCGAGGCCGTCGACCGTTCTCAATCCGGCAGCTTTGGCATCTGATAGGAGCGGGGTGATCAGGGGCGAATAGACGATGTCGGTGACCAGTGCCGATTTGGGGAGCAGCTCAAGATCGAGCCACTCAAAGCGCGTTCCATGAAGACCGATGGAGCTGGTATTGACCACAAGACCCGTCTTGGGAGCGATTGCCGCAAAGTCTTCAAAACCGTGCGCTTCGAACCTTTCGTCGATCTCCGCGACAAGCTTCTCGGCATTGGCGAGAGTTCGATTGAGGATGTGAACTTTGCCTTTCCAGCGCTGGCGCAAGGCTACAAGTATCGCGCGAGACGCCCCGCCGGCACCGATCACGATGGCATCGCCAGACCCATCCGACCAGCCCGGTGCCTTGTCGTCGAGATTACCGAGAAATCCGAGATAGTCGGTATTATATCCGTGCACCTTGCTCTCGCGCACGACCAGCGTATTCACCGCGCCGATGGTTTTTGCCAGGTCATCGACACAGTCGCAGAGCGCGAAGACGGCTTCCTTATGCGGGATCGTGACATTGCCGCCGGCGAATTCGCCGCTGCGCAGCCGTTCGAAAAAAGCAGGCAGGGCGTCGGGCGCCACGTCGATCGCTTCATAACTGCCTTCGATGCCGTGTTCGGCAAGCCAAGTGCCGTGGATGAGCGGCGAGCGCGAATGGGTAATGGGGTGGCCGATGACAAAGGCTTTGCGGGTCACGGCATATCCAGGGTTTCGGCAAACACATCTGGTTCGAAGTCGCGCAGTGCTTCGAGCAAGGGCAGCAGCGGCAGGCCGAGTATCGTAAAATAGTCGCCCACGACCTTTTCGAAGAGCTGGATGGATGGGCCTTCGAGGCGATAGCCGCCAACGGAGGACAGCGCCGCCTCACCCTCGGCCGCAAGCACGCGGTCCCGCTCTTCGGGCGAAAAGTCCCTCATGGTGAGTTCAGCCGTTTCGATATCGGACCAGATCAGCGCGCCACCCCGAGCCAAAGCGACCGCTGCATGGAGCCGATGGGTCTTGCCGGCGAGATGATCGAGCTGGCGGGCAGCGTCAACCATGTCGGCAGGCTTGTGGAGGAGCTCAGTGCCGAGCGACAAAGTTTGGTCGGCGCCGATCACGAGAGCCTTTGGATGGAGCGCCGAAACAGCTTCCGCCTTGGCTCTGGCAAGAAGCGAAGCGAGGTCTCGCGCATCGGCGCCTTCGGCCAGGGCACCAGCTTCGAGCACGCGTTCGTCAAGCCCGGCCGCCTCCACTAAAAAGCGCAAGCCAGCCTTTTCCATCAAGGCTTTACGGGTCGAACTCGAGGATGCAAGGATCAGCATGAGGTCAGTTTTTCCACACTGTCATCCACAGCTCAAGCGCCATCTGGGGGAATGACTCGTAACTTTTGCGAACTTGGAAACTTGTTCGACCAGTTCGTTAAAAAGTTAACAATTCCTTTCCGCGTTCTTCGGAGAGGGGCTGGGGGAATCATTGGGGACAACTGGATCTGGCGGGAGAGGATTATCGACTCCCTCATCCACAGGCGAATCCGAATCATTGACTCGGGAGTCGGCTGATTAAGGCCTTCTTAAACTTCCTTAACGCGACGAGCCACGCCACTCGGTCACAGGTGTTAACAGAGCGTTAACGACGCGCTGCGCGCAAGTGACGCCGGGCCGGGCGATTGTGGAGTGGCGTGAATTGCAGATACACACCGCCATAAAGAAGAAGATACTAAGTCAAAGAGTCTCTTTTGGGTTTTGAAAGGGGCAAGAAGGGTGAGCGCGGTGACCAAGAAAACATTGCTGGCAACGGTGCTGGGTGAACGTCAGGAGACACCACCAATCTGGATCATGCGGCAGGCAGGACGCTATCTGCCGGAATACCGCGAGACCCGGGCCAAGGCGGGAAGCTTTCTGGACCTCTGCTACAATCCCGAACTTGCAACCGAGGTGACACTGCAGCCGCTGCGCCGGTTCGATCTGGATGCGGCAATTTTGTTCTCGGACATTCTCGTCATCCCGGACGCCCTGGGACAAAAGGTCCGCTTCGAACAGGGGGAAGGACCAACCCTTGACCCTTTGACCGCCGACAGCGTCGATCGGCTCGAGCGCGAAGGGGCTTTGGAGCACTTGGCGCCCGTCTTGGAGACCGTGCGCCGTCTGCGGGCAGCACTTAGTCCTGAAAAGACGCTGATCGGCTTCTGTGGCTCTCCCTGGACCGTTGCGACCTATATGCTCAACGGGCGCGGCTCGCCCGATCAATGGGTGGCGCGGCGTTTCGCGCTCGAACATCCAGAGGCGTTCGCGCGGCTTATGGATGTGCTTGTCGAAACCAGTGTGGATTATCTGGTCGCACAGTTGGAAGCCGGTGCGGACGTGGTGCAGCTTTTTGAAAGCTGGGCGCTCAATCTCGACGACGCGGCTTTTGCGACCCAGGTGATCGAGCCCAATCGGCGGATTGTCGAGGGGGTGCGAGCCCGGGTGCCCAATGCTCCGATCATCGGTTTTCCGCGTGGCGCTGCAGGAAATCTGAGGCGCTATGCCGAAATGACCGGGGTCAATGCCTTAGGTCTTGATTATGCGACGCCGCTGAGCTTTCCGCGCGAGCACTTGCCGCAGGACTTGCCGGTCCAGGGCAATCTCGATCCGCTGCGGCTTGTCATCGGCGGCGAAGCGATGGAGCGCCGCGTTGTCGAGATCAAGCAGGCCTTTGCCGATCGGCCGCATATCTTCAATCTCGGCCATGGTATCGTGCCGGAAACGCCGATCGCCCATGTCGAGCGATTGGTCAATCTCGTCAAGACCGCTTGAGGACAGACGCATGTATGAATGGGTGAAGGCGCTGCATGTCATTTCGGTCATCGCCTGGATGGCCGGCATGCTCTATCTGCCGCGGCTTTTCGTTTATCACTCGGTGACCGAAAAGGGCTCGGCGCAGTCCGAAACGTTCAAGATCATGGAGCGGCGGCTGCTCAAGGGCATTATTAACCCGGCCATGGTCGCGACCTGGGTGTTCGGGCTCACCATGATCCACCTTGGTGGCGTCGATTGGAGTTCGCTCTGGCCATGGTTCAAGGCGGCTTTCGTCATCGCCCTTTCCGGCGTCCACGGCATTCTGGCTGGACATGTGAAGCGGTTTGCCCGCGACGAAAACGTCAAGCCGCAGAAATATTTCCGCATCATCAACGAAGTGCCGACGGTTTTGATGATCGGCATCGTCATCATGGTCATCGTCAAGCCGTTCTGATGTTTGGTCCCATCGGATAATCCCGGCGGTGTGCACCTTGAAGACGACGCACGGCGTTTCACGTGAATCTGCAAAATTCTTGCCTCTGCCTGGCTTCCACCTTGAATCCGGCTTTGGATCGCGCTACATGGTGCGCAACGCATCCCTCCTAAGGCGCGGCCGATTCCGGTAACGCGCGGTGCTCTCCCCCAAAATAAAAACTCTCTTCTACGATTTACCCCAAGGGTCCATCGCATCCATGCAGAATATCAAGCTCAGCGAGCTCAAGGCCAAATCTCCGGCCGAATTGCTGGCGTTCGCCGAAGAACTCGAAGTCGAGAATGCTTCCACGATGCGCAAGCAGGAGTTGATGTTCGCCATTCTAAAGGAATTGGCTTCCCAGGACATCGACATCGTCGGCGAAGGTGTGGTCGAGGTCTTGCCTGACGGCTTTGGCTTCCTGCGCTCTCCTGATGCCAACTATCTCCCCGGGCCGGACGATATCTATGTCAGCCCAAGCCAGATCCGTCGCTTCGGCCTCAGGACTGGTGACACGGTCGAGGGCGAAATTCGCTCTCCCAAGGAAGGCGAACGCTATTTCGCGCTCCTCAAGGTCAGCACCATCAATTTCGAAGATCCGGAGGCTATTCGCCACAAGGTCAACTTCGATAACCTGACCCCGCTCTATCCCGAAGAACGTCTCCGGATGGAGATGCCGGATCCAACGTTGAAGGATCGTTCGGCGCGGCTTCTCGATCTTGTCGCGCCACTTGGCAAGGGCCAGCGTGCGTTGATCGTTGCGCCTCCGCGTACCGGTAAAACAGTATTGTTGCAAAATATTGCACAATCGATCGCCACGAACCACCCTGAATGCTATCTGATCGTCCTGCTGATAGACGAGCGTCCAGAAGAAGTTACGGATATGCAGCGCTCGGTACGCGGCGAAGTCATCTCCTCGACCTTCGACGAGCCGGCTTCTCGCCACGTCCAGGTGGCGGAAATGGTGATCGAAAAGGCCAAGCGCCTCGTCGAACACAAGCGCGATGTCGTCATTCTTCTCGATTCGATTACCCGTCTTGGCCGGGCCTACAACACGGTGGTTCCGAGCTCCGGCAAGGTGCTGACTGGCGGTGTCGACGCTAACGCTCTCCAGCGTCCGAAGCGCTTTTTCGGTGCAGCGCGCAATATTGAAGATGGTGGTTCGCTGACGATCATTTCCACTGCGCTGATCGATACCGGTTCGCGCATGGATGAAGTGATCTTTGAAGAATTTAAGGGCACCGGTAACTCGGAAATTATCCTCGACCGCAAGGTTGCGGATAAGCGTATCTTCCCCGCGCTCGACATTACCAAGTCGGGTACTCGTAAGGAAGAGCTTCTGGTCGAGAGCGACATCCTCAAGAAGATGTATGTTCTGCGACGTATCCTCAATCCGATGGGCACGATCGATGCGATGGAATTCCTGATGGACAAGGTTCGTCAGACGAAAACAAATTCCGACTTTTTCGATTCGATGAATACCTGACCGTCGATGCACGCCGGCGATACGATCATGGCGCTGTCTTCGGGCGCGCTGCCGTCCGGCGTTGCCGTTATTCGCCTCTCGGGCCCAAAGGTCCGGGAGGCGCTCTCTTTTGTAGCTGGAGAGTTGCCAAAGCCACGCGTCCTGACGCTGCGAAAGATCGGTGCTGATCGGCAGCTTGATCATGGCCTCGTCGCGTGGTTTCCGGCACCCCATAGTTTCACCGGCGAGGACTGCGCGGAACTGCAGGTCCATGGCTCGCCTGCTGGCATCAAGGCGATCCTGCGCACTCTTGGCGATTTTGGCCTGCGACTTGCAGAGCGCGGTGAGTTCACTCGCCGTGCGTTTGAAAACGGAAAGCTCGACCTTATGGCCATTGAAGGCTTGGGCGACCTTCTCAACGCGGAAACCGAAAAGCAACGACAGCAAGCGCTGGCCCGTTATGACGGCCGTCTGACAGCGCGTGTCGAAGCGTGGCGTCACACCCTGCTTGACCTCCGAGCCGAAATTGAAGCGCGGCTTGACTTTTCCGACGAAGGTGACGTCGCGGATGACCTTCCCAGGAGTTTCGAGAGCCAGTTGCTAGACCTCCGCGGATCGATATCCGACGCCTTGGCAAGCCTCAGCAGTGGCCGCATCGTTCGCGAAGGCGTTCGCGTTGCATTGGCGGGCGCGCCCAATGCCGGCAAGTCCAGCCTCATCAACGCGCTCTCCAAATCCGATGTTGCGATTGTTTCCGATGAAGCTGGAACAACACGAGATGTCCGGGAGGTACCGCTCGACATCGGCGGGCAACTGTTCGTTCTTCTCGACTTGGCGGGCTTGCGTGCGACATCAAGCAAAGCGGAAGCCGAAGGCATTCGCCGCGCGGAAGCCGCCATAGCATCTGCCGACATCCTCCTTTGGCTTGAAGCCCCAGACACGGAAAAGGCAATTCGACCCAACACATCTGCGATAACTCTTAGTGTTGGCACCAAGTCCGACATGGCTGATCGAGCGCGATATGATGTGGCCATATCCACGCTCACTGGCGCTGGGCTTAACGAACTTATCGATCGACTCAAGATACTGGGCGAGGGACTGACTGGTTCTGAGCCGTCACTGGTCAGCCACGAACGCGACCGGCATGCATTGCACGAGGCTATTGCGGCTGTGGATGAGGCGAAGCGAAATCTCATGAACTGGGAATTGGCGGCTGAATCACTGCGACACGCTTCAGCTGCCTTGGAACGCCTAATTGGCCGGGTCGATGCCGAGCAAGTTCTCGATCGATTGTTTTCCAGCTTCTGCATCGGCAAATGATTCACGTGAAACATTTTGGCGCTGCTCAACTTCGTGATTCACGTGAAACACGACCTCCAGTTTTCAGCAGCTTGCAGACACGTTAGACAGGCATCACCTATCTGATCGAGGTTGCGCACAGATACTGTGCACCATCAATGAGGATATCATGACCGATTACGCTGTCATCATCGTGGGGGGTGGACATGCTGGCTGCGAAGCGGCCGCGGCATCTGCACGTCTTGGCGTTCCGACGGCCCTCGTTACGCATCGTTTTGCAACCATCGGGGAGATGAGCTGTAATCCAGCAATAGGCGGGCTCGGCAAAGGGCATCTTGTCCGCGAAATCGACGCTCTTGATGGATTGATGGGGCGGGTTGCCGACCAGGCAGGCATCCAATTTCGGGTGCTAAACCGCAGAAAGGGTCCTGCGGTCAGGGGCCCCCGTGCACAGGCCGATCGTAAACTCTACCGCAATGCGATGCAGGCAGCGATCTCCAGCCAGCCATACCTCGATGTCATTGAAGGCGAAGTCGATGATCTTGAAGTTGCCAATGGCGCCATTTCCGGCGTTATTCTGCTCGATGGCCGCAAGTTTTCAACAAAAGCAGTGGTTCTTACAACCGGCACATTCCTGCGTGGGTTGATTCATCGGGGCGAGGAAACGGTCCCTGCCGGACGTGTCGGCGAAAAGCCGGTTCTGGGCCTGTCGACCCGGCTCGAAACTCTCGGTTTGCAACTTGGCCGTTTAAAAACGGGGACGCCGGCGCGTCTCGATAAAACGTCCATCGATTACAGCATTCTCGAAGAGCAGCCAGGAGACAATCCCCCCGAAGCCTTTTCCGCTCTAACGAGTAGTATCACGACGCAGCAGGTTTCCTGCCATATCACGCGTACGACGGCAGAAACGCACAAAATCATTCAGGATAACCTTCACCGATCAGCTATGTATTCTGGCCGCATTCAATCGCGCGGCCCACGCTATTGCCCATCGATTGAAGATAAGATCGTTCGGTTTGCCGATCGAGACAGCCATCAGATTTTCCTTGAGCCAGAAGGGCTTGAGGAGGATACGGTTTATCCCAACGGCTTGAGCACGTCTTTGCCTGCGGACGTCCAGGAACAGTTCCTCCGATCGATGCCCGGCTTGGAGAACGTTCGAATCGTGCGTCCTGGTTACGCCATCGAATATGATTACGTCGATCCGCGGGAACTGCGCTCCACTCTGGAAGTCAAGCGTCAGCCCGGGCTTTATCTTGCTGGGCAGATCAATGGGACAACCGGTTACGAGGAGGCTGGCGCTCAAGGTCTGCTAGCCGGGGCAAACGCTGCGCTCGAAGCGGCCGGCAGAAATCCCATCGTACTATCGAGAACTGAAAGCTACCTTGGGGTAATGATCGATGATCTGGTGACGCGCGGGGTATCCGAACCCTATCGCATGTTCACCTCGCGCGCAGAATTTCGTTTGCATCTTCGAGCCGACAATGCGGATCAGCGTCTAACACCAGAAGGGATCGAGCGCGGACTTGTTGGTGAGGCACGCCGCCAAATCTTCTCAGAAAAAATCGCGGCTCTGTCAGAGGGCAGGGCTCGTCTCCATCAAAGTACAGTTTCGCCAAGCCAGGCGCGCAAAGCGGGAATTCCGATCAACGAAGACGGAAAGCGCCGGTCAGCGTTTGAACTTTTGTCATATCCTGACCTCACGTGGGATCACGTCATAAGACTGTGGCCAGAGCTGTTGGATGTCCCCGAGGGCGCGCGGGAGCAGCTGGCCATCGATGCTCAATATGCAGTCTATCTGGATCGGCAGCAGGCTGACATTGACAGCATGCGACGTGATGAAACCCGGCAAATTCCGGATAACGTCGATTATTACGCGATCCCGGGACTTTCGATGGAGCTGCGACAGAAACTAAGCCAGTTCCGGCCACAAACCATCGCACAAGCGCAGACCATGGACGGCATGACGCCAGCGGCAGTCACGCTTCTACTCGCGGTCTTGCGCCGGAGTGAGCTGCGGAAAGCTGGTTGATGCCTGACTTTGATGCAATCGCTTCCTACTCGGAGTTTTTCGGTAGGTCATTGGACGAAGTAGGCAGAGACCTGGAATCCTATTCTGCACTTTTGCGTAAATGGCAGCCAGTTCAGAATCTTGTTTCACGTGAAACACTGAGCGCCATTTGGGAGCGTCACTTCGCGGATAGCCTACAGCTTGTTCGGCATTTTAAACCTGCGGATCGAAGCATTCTCGACCTGGGGAGTGGCGGAGGCTTTCCAGCACTGCCTTTGGCTATCGCGAGCAAGGGGTTTGATCGCCACTTCATTCTGGTCGAGCCAACGACGAGAAAAGTCAGCTTTCTGCGCACAGTTGCCCGTGAGCTCGATCTTGACGTGAACGTAATTGGCCGACGCAGCGACCAGATTGATTCACGTGAAACACCTGTTCCGGATGTCATAACGTCACGCGCGCTCGCGGCGCTGCCCCAGCTTTGTGCCTGGATGGAGCCGTTTTTCTCTGAAAAAACAAGGGCGGTGCTGCATAAGGGGCGGGAACATGTTGATGAACTGCAGGAAACAAGTGCGCTTTGGTACTTCGACGTGGTAATAAACAAGAGTGACACTGATCCCGGTGGCGTGATCCTGACGATCACAAATCTGAAAAGAAAATCAGCGTCTTAGCGGCAAAAGTGGAGGCCTCCTCTTGGCACCCCGAATCCTGACCCTAGCCAATCAGAAGGGTGGCGTCGGCAAGACGACGACTGCCATCAACCTCGCGACCGCTCTTGCTGCCATCGGCGAGCGCGTGCTGATCGTTGATCTCGATCCGCAAGGCAATGCATCTACGGGCCTTGGCATTTCGCGCACGGATCGCGAAATCTCGGCTTACGACGTTCTGGTCGGCGAATCGACAGTGGCACAGGCGGCCATTATGACCAGCGTCCCCAACGTAGCGATCGTGCCGTCGACCATGGACCTTCTGGGTGTGGAACTCACCATTGCGGGGCAGGCCGACCGAGCGTTCAAATTGCGCGACGCCTTTAGGCAACTCGGAGATCTCCGGATCAACGATCAGCCGGTTAGCTACATCCTGATCGACTGTCCGCCGTCGCTTAATCTTCTTACGATCAATTCTCTGGTTGCTGCCGATGCGGTTCTGGTGCCGTTGCAATGCGAGTTTTTCGCGCTCGAAGGCCTGAGCCAGCTTTTGCAGACGATCGAGCAAATTCGCTCTACGCTCAATCCGCGCCTGTCGATCCAGGGCGTGGTAATGACCATGTTCGATAAGCGAAACAATCTTTCCGAGCAGGTTCTCGCCGACGTCCGCAGCGAAATGGGCGAACTCGTCTATGATACCGTCATTCCGCGCAATGTGCGGTTGAGCGAGGCGCCGTCTTATGGAAAGCCAGCGCTGCTCTACGACCTCAAGTGTGCAGGCAGCCAAGCTTATCTGCGCTTAGCTACCGAAGTAATTCGCCGGGAACGCCGGCTTGCTGCTGCCTAGGAGCCTATGATGACCGACAAACCCACTCGTCTCGGCCGCGGGCTCGCAGCACTCATCGGCGATATGCATTCGATGGAACCGGCGCGCGTGACCGATACCGGATCAAGCGGCAAGCGCTTGCCAGTCGATTTTATCATCCCCAATCGTGCAAACCCGCGCCGCACTTTTGATCCGGATCAGCTTGAAGAACTGACCAATTCTATCCGTGAAAAAGGCGTCATGTCGCCGCTCCTTGTGCGGCCAACGGATGATCCCAATATTTTCGAACTGATTGCCGGCGAACGCCGCTGGCGGGCGTCGCAAAAGGCAGGCCTGCACGACGTGCCGGTCATCATTCGCGAGGTGGATGACAAGGAAGCGCTCGAGCTTGCGATAATCGAAAACGTCCAGCGCGCGGATCTTAATCCGCTCGAAGAAGCAATGGGTTACGGCCAGCTGATCGAACAGTTCGACTATACCCAACAAGACCTGGCGCAGGTCATCGGCAAAAGCCGTTCGCACGTCGCAAACACCTTGCGCCTCCTGAAATTGCCTGAGGATGTGCGGAGCATGGTGTCAAGCGGAACGCTGACCGCCGGACATGCGCGGACGCTGATAACCGTCGAGGATCCATCTGGCCTCGCGCGACAGATCGTCGACCGGGGGCTGTCCGTGCGCGAGGCGGAGGCCTTGAGCCAACAGCGCGAGGCGCCTCAGCGCAAGACGCCGCAGAGCGAGGCGGCGCGAGACGCTGATACTGTCGCACTAGAACGGCGCCTGGCAGACGTTCTTGGTCTATCGGTCTCGTTGAGTCATTCGGAACGGGGTGGGCGGGTCGAGATCCGCTATAAGACGCTCGAGCAGCTCGATGCGCTTTGTCACAAGCTGACAGGGCAGCATAATTAGTCTGCTAAAATGATCTTCGCCGAACAGGTCCTCGCAAGTGCGGGGATCTTTTTTTATTCAGGAGACTAATGCGTTGCGGCCATCATGCAGAGCGCAAGCGTGGTTCGGTGCAGAATCGCGGTCGCTAAAGCCGGTTTGCGCCGCGTGTCACTGGTCGCCTGCAGAAGTCGTTCCGATGCCTGGGCGAGCGCCGCGTCGCTCCAAAGGCGCAATTGTTGCTCAAGCTGTCCGATGCGCGAGAAGTGTGGTTTCGGCTTGACGGCATCAAGCACGGCGCGCGGCGATTTGCCGGCATCGACTTCGACTCGCCAACGGCGCAGATTGGCAAAATGACCGGTCAGCATAGCGAGAAGCTGCTGCGGATTGACCGCGCTCGTCAGTGCGCGATTGAGTGCCAATTCCAGTTTTTCGGCGTGTCCGCCACCAGTCGCATCCAAAATAGCATCGATCGCCAGCGCGCCGTTGTCAGCGCATAGGGTGAGTACATCTTCCCGGGTCAACGTTTTGGTGCTGGCGGCGAAAAAGGACAGCTTTTCCAATTCCCTGCGCGTAATCTCCCGATCATTGCCGAGAATTTCACGCAGGGTTGGGATGACATCTGCATCGATGCGGATGCCCGCCTGGTTGAACGTCTCCCGCATGAGATTGGAGAGCGTTTCGTCTGTGTCGGGATAGCAGGGCAGGGCCCGGCCGAGCTTTGCTGCCTCCACCAATGCTCGAAGTGCATCGCGCGGTGCGAGATTCCCCGCCTCGAGCACGATGGCGGTACCGCCGGGATCGTCCCGCAGCTCGGTCAACGGCATCACGAGGCTTTTGCTGGCGCTACGCACGCGAAGAATGCGTTTGCCGCCAAAAAGCGAGCCACTGCGGGCCTCGGTGATCAGCCGGCCGGGTTCCGCCTCGAGTTCCGGCCCATCGAAGATGATAATATCGGCCGAAGCAATATCGTCGCCCGCAAGAAATCGGATAAGGCGCTGAGCTGTCTCACGCACGAGGCCACCATCCGGCCCATACGCGAGAAAAATACCTTCTGTCAGGTCCGGCCGCGTCAGGAAACGCTGGACCTCATGCGCCTTGAGAGCAGTCATCAGCCGGCAAGCGCAGCCAGAATGGCAAGACGCAGCGATTCGGCGGCAGCACGGGCGGCGCGTTCCTGCGCTTCCTGGTCGGCCTGCGTATCGGCGAGGACCTGACCGCTATGCGTCAGCTGAGCCCTGGCCGTCCGGGTAATAGTGATCGGCTTGTCCGAGCCGCCATCGCGCGCCGAAATAGTCGCCGTAGCGGTTACGTTCGCTTCATAAGGCGTGTTGGGATTGCTGGTGGCGCTGAGATAGGGCGCAGATACCGAACCTGAAACGGAGAGCGTCACGAGAGGCGCGGTCGGCGCCGTCGTTTCACCGAGCCGGAGCGAGAGTTCCTGATAGACAATCTGTTCGAGCCGTGTCGTGGGCTTGGCGTAGGCAAGCTCCAGCCGTGGGTTTTCGGCCAGCCGGCCCGAATAGACTGGCTGGAACGAACAAGCGCCCAAGCCCACGGAAACGAGGGCCAGGGGCACGATCAGGGCGAGTCGCTTGAGCCTAGACGACGACATTGACGATCCTGTCCGGCACCACGACGACTTTCTTGGGTGCCTTGCCTTCCAGAATGCGGACAATTTCATCCAGCGACAAGACCAGAGCTTCGACTTCTGGTGCCGGGGTGCCCTTGGCAACGGTGATTTCGGCCCGGCGCTTGCCGTTGACCTGGACGGGCAAGGTGACGGTATCGTCAACCAGCATAGCCCCGTCGACTTCTGGCCAACGCGCATCGGCCACCAAGCCAGCCTTGCCGAGGACTTCCCAGCAGCTTTCCGCCAGGTGCGGCATCATGGGCGAGAGCAGCACGGTCAGCTTTTCAGCGCCTTCGAGGATCGCGGCGCGCGTTGCAGTGCCCGTCTGGCCTTGCAGAGCCTTGGTCAGCGCATTGGTCAGTTCGTAAATCTGCGCTACGGCACGGTTGAAGCGCAGGCCTTCGATGTCCTGGCCGACGCCGTGCACGCTGCGGTGAATGATGCGGCGAAGCCCCAGCGCTTCCTTCTCGTCGCTGGCGGTTGCTTCGGCCGTGCGATCGCGCAGCTCGATGGCTTCGTTGACGAGACGCCAGACACGCTGCTGGAAGCGGCTCGCGCCTTCGACGCCTGCTTCGGTCCATTGCACGTCGCGTTCCGGCGGGGAATCTGACAGCATGAACCAGCGCGCGGTATCGGCGCCATAGGTCGCAACGATCTCGTCGGGATCCACCACGTTCTTCTTGGATTTGCTCATCTTTTCGACCGAGCCGATGGAAATCGGTGCCCCGGTCTTGAGATGTTTTGCCGTGCGGGTGTCGCCGGTCGCTTCGATCAGGATTTCAGTCGGGTTCACCCATTCGCCAGCGGCCGACTTATAGGTCTCGTGCGTCACCATGCCCTGGGTGAAGAGACCCTTGAAGGGTTCGCTCAGGTCGACATGGCCCGTAGCCTTCATGGCCCGGGTGAAGAAACGCGAATAGAGCAGGTGCAGAATCGCGTGCTCGACGCCGCCGATATATTGATCGACCGGCAGCCAGCGATTGGCGACGGCCGGAACGGTGGGCGTATCGGCATGCGGTGCGGTGAAGCGGGCAAAATACCACGACGAATCGACAAAGGTGTCCATGGTGTCGGTTTCACGCCGTGCCGGGCTACCGCACTGGTGGCAGTGGACGCGCTTCCAGGTCGGGTGATGATCGAGCGCATTGCCGGGCTTGTCGAAGGTTACGTCTTCGGGAAGTTTGACCGGCAAGTCCTTTTTTGGAACGGGAATGGTGCCGCAGACTTCGCAATGGATAACCGGGATCGGGCAACCCCAATAGCGCTGACGCGAAATGCCCCAATCGCGCAGGCGATAGTTGACTTCGACCTGACCCTGCGACTTGCCATCGACGGTGCGTGCGCCAAAATATTCGGCGATTTTCTTTTTCGCGTCTTCGATGGACAGCCCATCGAGAAAGTCGGAATTGAAGATGTTACCGGCGTCAACATAGGCTTCGTTGCCGATCTCGAAGCTTGCGGCATCGGCGCCAGGTGGCAGCACCACCGGCTTGACGGAGAGGCCATATTTGCGCGCTAGGTCGAGATCGCGCTGATCATGCGCCGGGCAGCCGAAAATAGCGCCGGTGCCATAGTCCATCAGGATGAAATTGGCCACGTAGACCGGCAAGGTTGCACCTGCAATGACCGGATGCTTGACCCGGAGGCCGGTGTCAAAGCCTTGCTTTTCCGCCTTTTCGAGCGTTTCCGTGGCCGTACCATGACGATGGCATTCAACAACGAAATCGGCCAGCGCCGGATTGCTAGCCGCCAAAGCAGTCGTCAGCGGATGGTCCGGCGAAAGCCCGACAAAAGAGGCCCCAAAGATCGTGTCCGGGCGCGTCGTGAAAACTTCGATGCTGGTAGCGTCCGTCTTGTCGCTCGGCTCGATCTCGAACAGTAGCCGCAAACCTTCGGATTTACCGATCCAATTGCGCTGCATGGTGCGCACTTTTTCGGGCCATTCGGTCAGGGTATCGAGTGCTTCGAGCAGATCCTCGGCAAAGTCGGATATCTTGAAGAACCACTGGGTCAGCTCGCGCTGTTCGACAGGCGCGCCCGAGCGCCAGCCCTTGCCGTCGATCACCTGCTCATTGGCGAGCACGGTCATATCCACCGGGTCCCAATTGACCTTGGAGGACTTTCGCGTGACGAGCCCGGCCTCCAGCATGTCGATGAACATCGATTGCTGGTGCTGGTAATAGTCGGGCGAGCAGGTGGCGATTTCACGCGTCCAGTCGATGGAGAGACCCATCGATTTGAGCTGCGCCTTCATCGCCTCGATGTTCTGGTAGGTCCAGGAACCTGGATGGGTCTTGCGCTCGATGGCCGCGTTTTCGGCCGGCAGGCCAAAGGCGTCCCAGCCCATGGGATGAAGCACGTTCTTGCCGCGGGCGCGATGATAGCGCGCGACGACGTCGCCCATGGAATAGTTGCGGACGTGGCCCATATGAATGCGCCCCGAGGGATAGGGGAACATTTCAAGGACGTAATAGCACTCGCGCGGATCGTCATTGGCGGTGACGAAGCTTTTGGCGTCGTCCCAGGTCTTTTGCCATTTCGGTTCGCTTTCGCGCGGATTGTAGCGTTCGCCGCTCACTGTGCTCGTCCTTGAAGATGCTTAGCCCTGATGGCTCAAAGAGCTCATCAGCTTGCGCTTTTCGGGGTTTTTGGCTAACCGGACCATCACCAGAAATCCCCTTCAAGGTCAACAGAAACGGGGCCTTACCATGGCCGACAACGTTGTCAGCGCCAAAACTGCGCTCGACGCCATCACGAGCCGGATGGAAAGAGCCGCCGCCCGCTTCGGCCAATCGGCACAAAAGGTCGAGCTTATCGCGGTGTCAAAGACGTTTTCGGCCGAGGTTATCGTGCCTTTTCTCGAGGCCGGACAAAGGCTTTTCGCTGAAAATCGTGTGCAGGAGGCCAAGGAAAAGTGGCCTTCCTTGCGGGAGCGATTTGCCGGGGTCGAGCTTCATCTCATCGGCCCTCTTCAGACCAACAAGGCGCGGGAGGCGGTGGCGCTGTTTGACGTCATCCAGACGGTGGACCGGGAAAGGCTGGCGGCTGTTTTGGCGGCCGAGATGCGCCGGGCAGGGCGGCAATTGCCCTGCTTCGTTCAGGTCAACATCGGGGCTGAAGAGCAGAAGGCCGGCATTGCCGTTGCTGATACGGTCGCCTTCGTCAGGCGCTGCCGGGATGAGCACGGGCTCGATATCGTGGGCTTGATGTGCATCCCTCCCGACGGTCAGCCGGCCGGACCCTTTTTCGCCCAATTGGCCCTGCTTGCCCGCGAGGCGCAGGTGCCTCAGCTCTCGATGGGCATGAGCGGCGATTTCGAGACAGCCATTGCCATGGGCGCTACACATGTCCGCGTGGGTTCAGCCCTCTTCGGTCACCGCTAGGCTCTGGCCGCGTGGGGTTGAATTCCCAATGCGGGCGAACACATAGAGCCAGCGCTGCAACTTTTGGCGTTTTCGCTTCGTTGTTGAGCGTTGAATAACATCGATGTGAATGGCGAGCCTCAAACACACCGTGATGATGTGAATCCTGCTCGGCCGACGCAAGCCCGGAGAAGAGAATGAACAAGCGACGCATCCTTGTTGTAGACGACGATGCGGACCTGCGTGAAACCTTGGTCGAACAGCTCAAGGCGCAACCCGAATTCGATATCATCGAAGCCGGTACAGCCAACGATGCGCTCAAGGCCTTGCGCACCAACAACGTCGAGCTGACCATTCTCGATGTCGGCCTGCCGGACATGGATGGACGTGACGCGGTCAAGGTCATGCGCCAGGAAGGCCACAAGAGCCCTGTCTTGATGCTCACCGGCCACGACACGGAAGCCGACGAGATCAAGGGCCTTGATTCGGGCGCAAACGACTACCTGACCAAGCCTTTTCGCTTCCCGGTATTGCTCGCCCGCATCAATGCGGCGCTGCGCCAGCATGACCAGAGCGAAGATGCCGTGTTCACCATCGGTCAATATAGCTTCCAGCCGGCCGCCAAGACGCTCGAAACCAACGAGGGGACCAAGGTTCGCCTGACAGATAAGGAAACCTCGATCCTCAAATACCTCTATCGGCAGGGCCCCAAGACCATCACGCGCGACGTGCTGCTCAAGGAAGTGTGGGGGTATAATAACCGCGTGACGACGCATACGCTCGAAACGCATATCTACCGCTTGCGCCAAAAAATCGAGCGTGACCCCTCCAATGCCCGGCTTCTGGTGACCGAGGATGGGGGATATCGCCTCGTTCCGTGAGGCACCCGCAAAAGCGGTGTTCATTCCTTAGGCAAACTACCCTATAGAAAAGCTGTTGACCCGCCGGGACATATCCGGCGGGCGGGGCGCATCCGGGTCAGTAGCTGATGAGAATGGACGATGCGGCCGCCATTCTTGCGCGGGCCGATTTCTTCAACATGTGCAACGACGAACAGCGGCGCATGCTCGGCTTTGCCAGCGATCGCCGGCACGTCGATGCCGATGACGTCATTTATCGGGCCGGCGATACGCCGGAAGGCGCTTATGTTCTGGTAGAAGGCACGATCAAGGCGCGCAATGAAGGCGTCGAGGCTGGAAAGCCATACGCGCTCTCAGAGCCCGGCAGTATCGTTTCGCCGATGGCGCTTATTCTCGACAAGCCAAGGCCCGTGACCATCACCGCTGTGACGGATTGCGAGCTGCTCTTCGTGCCGCGTTCGGCATTCCTCAAGCTGATCCGTCAATATCCGGACCTGGCGCAAAAGGCGGCCGAGCGCATCGAGCGCGAACTGAGCGGCTATCTCAATGCCCTCGATCCACTCAAACGCAAGATGAGATCGAAGTAGCTTCAAGCCCGTTCAGGGTCGCGCAAAGCGTGCAATGACTGGCACGTGATCGGATGGCTTGTCGGTCCAGCCCCGGGCTGGGCGGATGATTTCGGCGCCGATCGATTGCTCGGCAACATCGCTCGTCGTCCAGATATGATCGAGCCGGCGGCCCTTGTCGGCCGCGTTCCAGTCGGCGCTACGATAGCTCCACCAGCTGTAAAGCTTCTGGTCATAGGGGATGTGCTTGCGCACCACATCCACCCAGCCATGGCCACCGGTCAGGAGCGCATTAAGCGCTTCGGTTTCGACCGGCGTATGGCTGACGATCTTGAGAAGCTGCTTGTGGCTCCAGACGTCGTTTTCATGCGGGGCAATGTTGAAGTCGCCCGCAATCAGCTGCCCGCGCTGGAACATGGGCTCGCCGAACCAGGTCTTGAGTTCCGCGAGAAACCCGAGCTTGTGCTTGAATTTGGGGTTGATCTCGGGATCGGGTTCGTCGCCGCCTGCGGGAATGTAGAAATTGTGCAGTGTAAACGGGCCGTGGCCAAGATCGACCAGCGCCGAAACATGGCGCGATTCCGGGATTTCACAAAAGACACGGCTTGAAATGTCGGTCAGCGGAAACTTCGAAACGATGGCGACGCCGTGGTAGCCCTTCTGCCCATGGACGGCCATATGCGGATAGCCGTTTTCGATAAAGGCGTTCCGCGGAAACTGGTCATTGGTGCACTTGATTTCCTGCAGCATCAGCACATCGGGCTGATACTGGCGCAGGAAATCGAGCACCATATCAAGGCGCAGCCGTACGGAGTTGATGTTCCAGGTGACGACAGAAAGGGTCATGGGAAATCCGGATGCTTGGGGGCGCTTGTGGCCGTCTCGTCTTATGGCCAAGGCTTCGGCGGGGGTAAAGCCGGAAATGCCCCGCCGGTTCGGCTCCTGACGGAATATGTCAGTGGGCCAAGGATCTTATGATTCCATAACACCGAAACCGGGTTGACAAAAAAGCCCGGCGCCTTGCGGGCCGGGCTCATCGTTTGCAAAGACACAAGCGGGTTGGCCGCTGGTATCTTATTCGCTCTTGGCTTCGCCTTCCGCAGCAGCAGCCTGTTCGGCCGCCTTTGCAGCCGCTGCGGCTTCCGCGTCCTTGGCGGCCTGTTCGGCGGCAAAGGCTTCGGCAGCAGCGATCTTTTCGGCTTCACGGGCTTCACGAGCAGCGACAGCAGCTTCGCGTTCGCCAGCTTCGATCTTGCGGGTACGCGCGTTGGTCGATTCGAAAATACGAGCCGACTTACCGCGACGGTCGCGGAGGTAGTAAAGCTTGGCGCGACGCACCTTACCGCGCTTGACCACTTCGACCGAAGCGATGTTGGGCGAGTAAAGCGGGAACACACGTTCCACGCCTTCGCCGTACGAGATCTTGCGCACGGTGAAGCTTTCCATGATGCCGCCGCCGGAACGGGCGATCACCACGCCTTCATAGGCCTGGAGACGTTCCTTGTCGCCTTCGCGAATCTTGACCCACACCTTGACGGTATCGCCATGGGTGAATTCGGGGAGTTCGCGCTTGGCAGCCTGCAGGGCAACCTGCTCGGCCTCGAGCTGTTCGATAATCTTGCTCATTTTCGATCCGTTCTGATCTTATCGAGGGGCGACTGAGTCACCCGGTCTTGGTTGTAACGGAGGGCAGTCTTTTTGATCTTGTCGCACGGCGGGTCCGATCCCTGGCGCGCGAATGGGCGGCTCATAGGGGAAAAGCGGCGCGGAGTCTAGGTCTTTTGTCCCCAAGCAGCGCTTCTCGGCGGCCCTCATCGTGAGTAACGCAATATCTCAAATCTATCGTCACCACCTGGCTTGTTCCAGCGGTCCATGCGGAGGCGAGATGAATTGTCTAGACAAGCCCGGCAATGACGGCGGAGGAGGGGTTTAGTGCTTCAGCAAATCCGGCCGCCGAGCACGCGTCAGCAGCAGGGATTGCTCCTGCCGCCATTTCGCAATCTTTCCGTGGTCGCCGGATGTCAAGACAGGAGGAATGTCGACACCCTCAAAGGTCTGCGGCCGCGTGTAATGGGGGTATTCGAGAAGACCGTTTTCAAAACTCTCCTCGTCGCGGCTGTCGAGGGCACCGAGCACGCCTGGAATGAGGCGCACGACCGCTTCGAGCAACACCATCGCCGCGACTTCGCCTCCGGCAAGTACATAGTCGCCTATGGAAATTTCTTCGAGGTTTCGCGCGTCGATGACGCGCTGGTCGACGCCCTCAAACCGCCCGCAGACGACCACCACGCCGGGGCCGACAGCCAGCTCATGGGCACGGGCCTGGGTCAGTGGCTTGCCGCGCGGCGACATCAGAATACGGGGGCGCGGATCGTCAACCGGCGCCACTGCGTCGATCGCCTTGGCCAGAATGTCGGGCTTGAGGACCATGCCGGCGCCGCCGCCCGAGGGGGTATCGTCGACGGTCCGATGCCTGTCGGTCGCAAAATCGCGCAGCTGTGTCGCGCGCAATTGCCAGAGGCCGTCGGCCATGCCGCGACCGAGGACAGAAGCGCCAAGCGGCCCCGGAAAAAGGTCTGGGAAGAGCGTGATTATGTCGGCCGAAAACATCGCGTTCTCAGTCCGGGTCTTCTTCGCCCGGATCGGCATCGAGCGGCGGAGAAATCACGAGATATCCCTCGGCCACCCGAACGGTGGGCACCACGGCTTTGGTAAAGGGATAAAGGAAGGTATCGCCCGAGCGCGGATCGCGGACCTCGATGAGATCGCCCGCGCCAAAGTTGAGCAGCGCCGACACTTCGCCGATGCTGATACCGGTATCGAGCCGGGCGTCGAGACCGATGAGGTCAGCATGATAGAAATCGTCCTCGTCGTCGGGATCGGGCAAGCGATCGCGATCGAGGTAGAGCGAAACGCCATTGAGAAGTTCAGCCGCGTTGCGGTCGCGGATACCCTTGAGCTTGGCCACCAGCACGGTCTTGTTGAGACGCGCCGCCTCGATGTTTACGGTCAGGCCCGGGCGATCGGTTTCGAGCGGTCCATAGCTCGCGATGGCTTCGGGCTCGGCGGTAAATGTGGTGATACGCACCTCGCCCTTGATGCCATGGGCGGCGCCGATCTTGCCCATCAGAATGCGATTATCGGGGGCGGCCATATGTGCCTCATTGTCTGGACCCGCAGCACGCTTAGCAGGGTTGCGCCGTGAAGCAAACGCTTCGCGTTGCCTCGGGGAACCTTGGGCATGGATGAAGGCTTTCTGGAGAAAGAAATCAAAGGAGAAGCGCCGATGTCACAGACCCTGACCGACCGCCAAGCCATCCGCGAATGGGCCGAGGCCCGTGGCGGCAACCCGATCCTCATGGACGTTCCCGACGGCACCGGTGATCGCACCATCCTTCAACTCACCTTTGGGCAGGATGCGCTCAACGCCGAGGGCAATGAAGGACCGGATCGCATTACCGGTTTCCAGCTCGTCAGCTGGGACGATTGGTTTGCCGCGCTTGAAGAAAATGGCCTTGCCATCCAGGTCAGCGATGACCCGGCCGGCGGCAACGAAGCCGAATTCACCTTCGTCCCACGCGATTGAACGAACGTTTCACGTGAATCGCTGATCACCCGCCCCGCGCGCACGGCTCTCGGGGCGGACCAGCCTGCAGTCGCTCCGGCCGAGCGACTGGCCGATAGGGCAGCTAGAGACCACCCATTTGGCAGAGCAATTTCCACTCTTTGTCGCTGACCTTGGACACTGAAAGGCGCGAAAGCTTGATCAGTTCGATCTCGGCCAGTGCTTCGGTGGCCTTGATCTCGGCCAGAGTTACCGGCCGCTTGAATGGCTTGACCGACTGGACATCGACGCATTCCCAGACCACCTCGCCCTTGGCATTGAGCTCGGCCGTCGAATCGGGGTGCGCGGGCGCCACTATTTTCATGATGCCGACGATCTCCTTGCCGATATTGGAGTGGTAGAAGAACGCCTCGTCGCCGACAGCCATGGATTTCATGTTGTTGCGCGCCGCATAATTACGCACGCCATGCCACTCTTCGACCTCGCCGCGGCCGGTCTTGGCGACGAGATCGTCAAAGGAAAAGACGTCGGGCTCCGATTTCATCAGCCAATAGGCCATGCGCTCAAAACTCCACGCCGGTCGTGTTGATGGCGATGCGCCAGCGCTTGACCTCGTAGCTTGCGAAAACGCCGGCCGGCACGAAGGGATCGGCTGCAGCCAGGGCTTCGGCCTCCGCGAGAGTTTCGGCTTCGAAGACCACGATCGAGCCTTCGGGCTGCTCGTCGGCATTGAGCAGGGCGCCGGCGAAAACCAGCTTCTTGCCCAGGGACTTGAGGTGATCGAGATGCACCGGGCGGGTGTCGAGGCGTTTTTGCAGCGCGCCGGGGGCGTCCTTGGCGATCATGGCATAGAGCATATCAGTGTTCCCTCTTGAGCGGGCGGGACATCAGCCCCGCGACAACGGTGGCGATATCGGCGCGACCGGCAACGACGGCGTCAACCGCATCGATGAGCGGTGCGTCGACATCGAGGCTTTTTGCCAGCGCCGCGGCGACCGGCGCGGTGGCAACGCCTTCGGCCAATCTGGCGCCGCTCGCCAAAATATCCGCGGTGCGCCGTCCGGCGCCAAGCGCCATGCCGAACTGGTAATTGCGCGATTGGACCGATGTGCAGGTGAGCGTCAGATCGCCCAAGCCCGCAAGACCCGTCAGCGTATGCGCCGATCCGCCGAGGGCCGACACCATGCGCGCCATTTCGGCATAGCCGCGGGCAATCAGCGCCGAGCGGGCGGAAGCGCCGAGTTGCGCACCGTCGACGGCGCCGCAAGCGAGCGCATAGACGTTTTTCAGCGCCCCGGCGATCTCGACGCCGATCCGGTCATCGGCGGCATAGGGCCGGAAGCTCGGTCCGGCGAGCGCAGCGGCAAGATCGGATGTGGCATTGGCGTCATCGCCGGCAAGCGTGACTGCGGTCGGCCGGCCAGCGGCGACATCGCCGGCAAAGCTCGGACCCGAGAGAACATAGCCAAATGAAGCAGGCGCCATATCGGCAAGAATTTCGCTTTGCCGCGCGAGGGTGCCAGTTTCGAGCCCCTTGGCCGACAGAATCACCGGCTTACCCTTGAGGAGTTCGGGATCGAGCGAGGTCAGCAAGGTTCGCGTCGCCTGAGCAGGCACGGCGAGAATGAAGATGTCGGCAGCTTCGGCTTCGGTGGTCGCCAGGATCGAAGGCAAAAGCTCCTGACCGGGCAGGGCGGTCGAATTGACGTGACGCTCGTTGATTTCCGCCGCTTGCCCGGCATTGCGCAGCATCAGCGATACGCTTCGGCCAGCCATTGCCGCAGCTTGTGCCAATGCCGTACCCCATGCGCCACCGCCGAGCACGCTAACCGTTTCAAGTGCCATGGCTTTTGACCCGCATATCCTCGTCCTGGAGCGGCCAGCGGGGCCGCGCCGCAACGCTGAGGTTATCCATATCGCCGAGCGCCAGGCGCTCAGCGCCGGCCCAAGCGATCATCGCCCCGTTATCAGTGCAAAGCGCGATCGGCGGCACGATGAGTTCGGCGCCAAATTCTTCGCTCGGGACGCGGAGCGCCTCGGCAATCCGCTTGTTGGCTGCAACGCCCCCCGCGACAACGAGGCGGATAGGCTCTCCAGGGAACTGCGCGGCAAATCTTTCGAGCGCCTGGTGCGCACGATATCCCACGATCTGCGCTACGGTCTCCTGGAAACTGGCAGCGATGTCCGCAACATCCTGATCGGTCAGCGGCGCCAAGGCTTCGGTCTGGAGGCGCACTGCTGTCTTGAGCCCGGAGAACGAAAAATCGAGCCGCTCCTCGCGCAGCAATGGCTTTGGAAATCTGAACCGCTTAGGATCGCCGCGCTGGGCGATCTTCTCGACGGCCGGACCACCGGGATGACCGAGCGAGAGGAGCTTGGCCACTTTATCGAACGCTTCGCCCAGCGCATCGTCAATGGTGCCTCCCCAGCGCTCATAATCGCCCACGCCGCGCACGAGAACGAACTGGCTATGGCCGCCCGAGACCAGGAGCATGAGGTAGGGAAATTTCACTCCATCAGTCAGCCGCGCCGTCAGCGCGTGGCCTTCCAAATGGTTAACGGCGATGAGAGGTTTTCCAAGCGATGCCGCCAAGGCCTTAGCCGTCGTCAGACCAACGAGCACCCCGCCGATCAGGCCGGGGCCGGCGGTGGCGGCCACCGCATCGACCTCGTTAAGGCCGATACCGGCTTCGTCGATGGCTTGGGCGATGATGTGATCGAGCCACTCGACATGGGCACGTGCGGCAAGCTCGGGCACGACGCCGCCAAAGGCTGCATGCTCATCGAGCTGGCTGCGCACCACGTTGGAACGAATGGTGCCGCGGCCGGTTTGATCCCGCACGACAATGGAGGCCGCAGTCTCGTCGCAGCTCGTCTCGATCCCCAGAATGATGGCTTGCGCTTGCCCGGTCACGACGAACTGGTCTACTCCCATGGGAAGGCGGAACGAACCGCCATGCGGGTTCACCCGCCAGAAAACTGTCCATTGGCCTATACTAGGACGGAGCCATAATGCAATCGCCAGCCCCCTTCGCCCGGATCGGAACGCGCGGCAGCCCGCTGGCGCTGGCCCAGGCGAGACTGGTGCGCAGCCTGCTCGCCACCGCGCATGCCGTGGGCGAGGAGAAGATCGAGATCGTCGTCTTTTCAACCGGCGGCGACCGTAGCCAGGCAGCCAATGTCGAACTCTCGACCATCGGGGGCAAGGGCGTCTTCACCAAGGAAATCGACGAAGCGCTTTTGTCCGGCCGAGTCGATATCGGCGTCCATTCAAGCAAGGACGTGGCAACGGGCCTGCCGGACGGCATGGAACTCGCCGCCTTTCTCGAGCGCGAGGATGTGCGCGATGCGTTCCTGTCTCTTGGCGCCTCGACGATCGAAGCCCTGCCAGAGGGCGCCCGGTTCGGTACATCGTCCATCCGCCGCTCGGCCCAGGCGCTGCGCCTGCGGCCCGATCTCCAAATCGTTCCTTTTCGCGGCAACGTCCATACGCGCCTCAATAAGCTGGCCGAAGGCGTTGCCGATGCTACCCTTCTTGCAATGGCGGGGCTCAATCGGCTGGGGGAAACCCATCGGGCGACCTCCGTCCTCGATCCGCACCATTTCATGCCGGCGCCGGCGCAAGGGGCAATCGGACTTGCTGTCCGCAGCGGCGACAAGCGTTTTCTCGATGCTGTTGCGGCTCTTGACCACAGGCCGACGCACCGCGCCATCGTGGCCGAGCGCACCATGCTCGCCGTGCTCGATGGGTCCTGTCGCACGCCGGTTGGCGCGCTGACCGCTTGGTCAGGCGAAACCTTGACGCTTTCCGGCGAGATCCTCAGCCTTGACGGACAAACCAGCTTCCGCGCCGAAGCCAGCGGCACCGATCCTCAAAAGCTCGGAACCGCCGTCGGCGAGGAGCTGCTTGCCAAAGCCGGACCAGATTGGCTCAAACAGTGGACGGAGTAATACCATGCGCATTCTCGTCACGCGTCCGGAGCCCGATGCTCAGTCAACCATCGATCGGCTGCGCGCGATCGGCATCGAAGGTGTCGCCGCCCCGCTGATGAGCCGGGTGACGCTCGATTTTCACCTGCCGGCTCTCGAAGGCTTCGCAGCCCTCGCCGTCACCAGCACCAATGCGCTGAGAGCCCTGGCTGAGAGGCAGCCGCTCGACCCGCTTCTGCATCTGCCGGTTTATGCGGTAGGCGACCGAACGGCGCATGAGGCGCGGCTGCTTGGGTTCACCGATGTTGTCAGCACCGGCGGAACGCTGGATGGCCTTGCAACCACCCTCGCTCTGGCGCGGATTGCGGGGCCGATCCTTTATCCGGCTGGAAGACATTTGAGCGGCGATCTTGCCCGGGCCCTGGCGCCGCACGGGGTGATGGTGGTGACGGTCACGACCTATGACATGGTCGCCGAGCCCGCCCTGCCGCCGTCCATCCTTGCCCAATTGCAGGACGATGGCTTCGGCGCAGTCCTCCTTTATTCACGGCGATCGGCGGAAATTTTTGCGCATTTGACGGCGCCGAGCCTACCTGAGACCAAACGCCGCGCGCTTGCCGCGCTCTGCCTTGCGGAAAATGTCGCACAGCCCTTGATCGAATGGCGGTTCAATCGCGTTCATCTGGCGGACCGGCCGGATGAAGAGGCAATGATGGCCTTGGCTCTGGCTTTTGCGCGCGAACAATCTGGGCCATGATCGACCCAGCGAGAAGGAAGGCACATGGCTGATCCCAAAGACAAAGCGAGCGCCGCACCGGAGCCGAACAAGCCCGGGACCAAGTCTGCCGCGGTAAAGCCGCCGGTGCTCGAAGGCACGGCGCGGCCCGCCGATCCGCCCAAGCCTCTGCCGGATCCCAAACCGGCCGCGGACGCCAATACCGATTCGGTCAAGGCGGAGCCGCCAAATCCCGACGCGAAAGCGAAATCGGACGCGCCAAGACCGGCTGCATCCAAGCCTGAATTTTCTAAACCTGCTTCCACGGTAACTCCGCCCCCGGTTGCGCGACAGAAAAGCGAATCGCATGCCGGTGCTGCCTGGCTCGCCGGCCTGGTCGGCGGCGTCGTTGGCCTTGGTGCTGCCTATGGTCTGGCCCTTCTCGGCTATTGGCCGAGCCAACCTCCGACAACTCCGCCGGAGGATCCGCGTATTGCCAGCGTCGCTGCGAGCGTGCCGGAACTGCAGACAGTCACCGGGACGCTTCAGGATGAACTGGCGACCTTGACCTCGCGCGTCGCCAGCATCGAATCGGGCAATGCCACGGCTGCCGCAGCCGCTCCATCGACGCCCGCGGCCAATGACCAGTTGGCCGGCGATGTGGCAGCGCTCAGCGCCCGAATCGATGAACTCGCCGGCGCGCCACAGGAAGCGCGCGATGCTTCGGCTGCCAATGCGGCTGCAATGGCAAAACTTGAAGCTGAACTTGCGGCCCTGCGCCAGTCTGCGGCCGCGACGCAAGCCGAACTCAGCACGGTTTCAGGACAGGTCGCCACCCTCCAGACCGATGTGTCCCAAGGCAGTGCGGTCGAAGAAGGCCAGGCCCGGCTCCCCCTGATCGTTTCAGGGTTTGAAACTGCTTTTTCGACTGGCGCTCCCTATGACACGGAAGTCACGGCGCTGAAGCAGGCTTTGCCGGATTTCGCGGTTCCGCAGTCTGTTGCGGCGCAAGCCATGACCGGCCTCAAACGCCCCGATCTCATCGCCCGCGATTTCAATGCCGTCCTGCCCGACATCCTTGCCGGACGGCCGGTGAGTCCAGATGCAAGCTGGCAGGAGACGACATCGGACTGGTTCCGCGGCATTCTCGCGCTGCGTCCGACGGAAGCTGTGGAGGGCGACGGGCCCGAAGCGGTAGTTGCCCGGCTAGAAGGGGCAATCGACCGCGGCGATTTTGCTGCCGCCAAAACCGAGCTCGATGCCCTGCCGCAGGCCATGCGCACCGCCGTTGGAACCGTGGCAAACGACATCGCCAATCAGGCAGCGGCGCAGGAATTCCTCACGCAGCTTCGCCAGGCCGCACTTGCCCAGGGGAGTGGCGCATGATCCGTCTCGCTCTCTGGATCATCGGCAGCCTGGTCGTTGCGGCGCTTGCCGCCTGGCTCATGGCCCTGCCGGGCACGCTGACGCTCGAACTTGCCGGCTATCGCATGCAGCCCCGTCTCGGGACTGCGGTGGTGCTCCTTCTTCTTGCTGCAGCCTTGGTCATCTTGATTTGGGCCGTCGTGCGCCGCCTCGTCGGAGCGCCACGCGCCATGGCGCGCCGGCGCGCAGCCCGGCGCAAGGAGCAGGGTGTCGAAGCGCTTTCGGACGCGGTCATCGCGTTGCAATCGGGCGATCCCGCGCGCGCACGTCTTCTCGCCCGCGAAGCCCAGGCGCGTCTGCCGGAAAACAATGCAGCCAAATTGCTCGAAGCGCGTGCCGATCTGGCGATGGGCGACATGCCGGCCGCACGCGAGCATTATCGGGCGCTTATCGCCAGCGACAAGACGGCGCTGGCGGCGCTGACCGGTCTATATGATCAGGCCCGCGCCCAGCGCCGGGAAGACGCAGCGCTGACCTTTGCGCGCAAGGCCTTGAGTCTCTCGCCCGAAAGCGGATGGGCCGCCGAAGCCGTGTTCGATGATCTTGTCCGGCGCGGGCAATGGGCCGAAGCTGTGGCGATGGTCAACGCCGAAGTGCCAGCCAATCGCGAAGGCCGCGCCCAAAAACGCCGCCGGCAAGCCGTCATAGAAACCGCCCGTGCCCGCGAGGCGGAAACCAGCCAGCCGCTGGCCGCGCTCGAACATGCGCTGACTGCTTTGAAGCTGCTGCCCGATTTCGTGCCGGCAGCGCTGATCGCTGCGCGCATCCACATCAACCAGGGTGAAAGCCGCAAGGCCATGAGCCTTCTCCGTCGCATCTGGCGTTCGACCGGCCATCCCGACGTGGCTGCCCTTTATGCTCATGCCAATCCTGGCGCCTCTGCCGTCGATCGGCTCAAGCGCCTCAAGGAAATCATCGATATGCCGCCCGAGCACCGGGCTGCGGCCATGGCGCTGGCCCGCGGCGCGATCGATGCCTATGATTGGCCATTGGCGCGCGATGTGCTCATGCCTTATGCCGGTCCTGACCTTACCCAAGGCGTTGCGAGCCTCATGGCCGAAATCGAAGAAGGTGAAAAGGGTGACCAGGGCAAGGCCCGCGAGTGGCTCGCTCGAGGCCTCCGCGCGGCGCGCGACCCCGCCTGGACGGCAGATGGTCTTGTGAGCGACGAGTGGGAGCCGATCTCCCCAGTTACCGGCAAGCTCGATGCGTTCGAATGGAAGGTTCCGGTCACCAGCAATTCGCGCGCGATGCCGCTGCCGCCGGCCGTGCCGCAACCGGTTGAGGATTTACCCCCGGCGACGCCAGTCTTGCCTCTTGCGCCAGCGGGCAACCAACAGTAAAAGACCGCCGATCCGTTCGGGCCAAGGCCCGTTCGGCGCCGCAGTAGCTCAGTTGGTAGAGCACGTCATTCGTAATGATGGGGTCGGGGGTTCGAGTCCCTTCTGCGGCACCACTTCTTCCCCCAAATCCGATCAAGACGTCTGGATGGCCTGGGCGCTCTCCGCTGCGGCCCGCGCGCTTTCATAGGCATGGCGCGCCGAAGCCGGAATGCGCAGGCTGGCGCCTTGCATTACCGTTTGCGAAAACAGCGCCTCACGCTCCGCTGCCGTCGACAGAAAGAACGGAAAGCGCTGGGCAACGCGACTGCGAATGGAATCGACGGCGGCCCCGAACAGCGTAACCGGGAAATGCAGGCCCGGATAAGTGCGCACGTCGCTCATCGGTTCGGACCCGAAGACGCGCTTGTAGAACGGCCCATGTTCGGGCCGGACGATGGCCAGACACTGATCCGCGTCGAAATGCACCGAGGCCATTGCCGCAACGCGCAGCGTCAGGAAGGGCAGGGCCGGATAGGCAAGCGAGGCTTCATGATCCGCGGTAAAGCGGCTCGGATCGATAAAAGTTTTCCCTGCGTCGATAAGCGGGGTCAGGATATCGGGACAAACCTTCATGCTGGGCGACCGGCGGTGTTCGGCGGTCAGGTGATGAAGGCGGATCGAGCTGACCAGTTCGCCCTTGATATAGATGCCGAAGCTCATGGCATTGGCGGTTTCGTCGAGATCGTCGATGCAGATCTCTTCGGCGTTGTGATCCATGAAGCCTTCGCGCCGATAGGCGCGATAGCGCAGCTTGTAGATTGGATCGTCGATCACCCCGGCATCGACGCGCGCATAGCTGACGTCGTCGAGGAGATCGATCAGCGTTCCCGAAAAGCGCGAAGGCTCGCCGGCTTGCGCTGCTGCTGCGCTGTCGCGATCAATAAGCATGGATGTCCGCCGCTCTGGAATTACCCGTAGCGCGACGTTAACAATTCATTAACCCTTGCAAAAGTTGACAATGCCGCCATGGTTAATGTGGCAGTTTTGCTCACTTCGTCGCGGAGACAAGACGCAGGGAAACCGGCGTTTGACGGGAATACTGCTGTTCGATAAGCCGGGTAAACGCGTCGAGGGTTAGCGGTGGGCCATAAAGGAAGCCCTGGATCAGGTCGACGCCGGTGTGCTTCGTCACAAGATTGAGCTGCACCTCGGTTTCGACGCCCTCGATTGTCGTCATCAGGTTGAGGTCCTTACCCAGCTGCACGACATTGGCAACGAGCTTGAGCGCCTTTTCGTCGGTTTCGATGCCGGTCAGGAAGGACCGGTCGATCTTGAGCTTGGTAAAAGGCAGGGCACTGAGATAGCTCAGCGACGAATAGCCCGTGCCGAAGTCGTCGAGCGCTATGCCGACGCCCCGATCGTAAAGCTTGAGCAGGGCCGCGCCCGCCGAATCGCGCTCTTCGATAACGGTGGTTTCGGTAACCTCGATCTCGAGCTGGCCCGGCGGCAAGCGGCTATCCTCAAGCGCCTCGCCGACGAGTTCGGCAACATCGCAGGAGCGGAAGTCGCGAGCCGAAATATTGACGGCGACGCGCGTATCCCCAGGCCAGGCGCGGCAGTCGCGCGTCGCCTTGTCGAGCACGAAGCGCGTCAGATCGGTGATGAGCCCGGTTTCTTCGGCAATGGGAATGAAGGTTGCCGGCGAAATCATGCCGTAGCTCGGGTGGTTCCAACGGGCGAGCGCCTCGCAGCCGACGATCCGGTTCTGCCTTGGATCGACGATCGGCTGATAGGCGAGGTGCAGCTTTTTGTCCGCGATCGCTTGCTTGAGGTCGATCTTGAGCTGCTGCTTGAGCTGATATTCGGTGTCCATGAGCGCGTGAAACTGCACGACGCGGTTCTTGCCGCCCAGCTTGGCGGCATTGAGCGCCAGGTCCGCCTTGATCATCAGCTGCTCGAAATCGTCGCCGCGTTCGGACGAAGCGACAGCGCCGACGCTCACATTGATGCTGAGCTGGCGGTTCGGCAACTGGTAGGTCTGGTGCATCCTGCCGAGGAGCCGTCCGGCATCGGCCTCGACGTCCGCGGCTCCACCCGATGAAACATA
Source organism: Devosia soli (assembly GCF_000970455.1). GTDB lineage: Bacteria > Pseudomonadota > Alphaproteobacteria > Rhizobiales > Devosiaceae > Devosia > Devosia soli. The sequence goes on from NZ_LAJG01000021.1 coordinate 236,192, forward strand.
GAAGGCGATGAATTCGTCGCCACCGAGCCGCCCGACAATCGCGTCATCGGGCAGGGCAGTCGGCAGGCGCCGTCCGATCTCGTGGAGCAGCTGATCGCCGGCAAGGTGTCCGAGCGTGTCGTTGATATGCTTGAAATCGTCGATATCGAGGATCATCAGCGCCACGGTGCCTGGGTCGAGCGTATCGAGCCGTTCCTCGAGGGCTGCCTCGACCAGTTCGGCAAAATAGGCGCGGTTGGGCAGGGCCGTCAGCGCGTCATAGCGCGCCATATAGCTGATGCGTTCTTCGGCGCTGACGCGATCGGAAATGTCTTCAAAGAGCAGCACCGACTTGGTGTCGCGCGAAGACACCGAAGCCTCGTAATATTGCCCGAGCCGGTTGCAGATGAGCACTTTGCCGCTCGAATGGGTATCGAGCAGCATTTCGATGCGCTTGGCAGCGGTTGCCGGGACGGCGCCGGTTTCGAGCGCGAAATCGAAAAGTTCGCGCAGCGGGCGTCCGATCCAGTCGCCCGGCGTCCCGATGCCAAAAGCCTCGAGCGCGGTATCGTTGGCCACTTCGACGATCCGGTTCTGGTCGAGCATGAGCAGGCCATGTTCGAGCGTATCGAGCGCTGCATCGAGCTGCTCGGCCAGCGCCGAAGCCTTCATGCGGCCATGGACGGCTCGCAGCAGCACGTCGCGCGCGTTGCCCGCAATCTTGCGCAGGCTGACGAAGAAGGGCAGCAACAAAAGCGTCAGCAGCGCATAATAAAGATTTCCGGTGAGCAGCAGGCCCAGGGACATGGGCACGGCAATGAGCAGCACCTGGATGGTCATCAGCCGGTCGATGGCGAAATTGCGCTGCGATACGCCCACCAGAACCGAAACGGAAACGCTCGCGGCGGTTAGTTCGGCGAAGGGATCATCGACGATCCAGAAGCTCAGGAGACACCAGATGCCGTATAGGCTCGCGATGACAGCGGCACCGATGGTGGCGCGGCCTTCCCAATAGATGGCGGTTGCGACATCGTCTTGCTTGAGCTCGACGGCGTTAAACGCCTTCATGTCGAGGTTGCGGATCGCGCCGACGAGGATGAAGAGGACGGCGATAACGCCCAATTGCCAGGAATGGGCTTCAAGCGCGGCCACGGCGGCAGCCAAGGCCGAGCCATAGGCGCCGAGCAGCATCGACAACCGATCCGCATAAAGCGACCGGATCATCGACACATAGTCGACCGGGGGCAGCAATTTATGGGCGGCTTGAAACATGCCGGTCCGCCTGGGGCTGGTTTGAGGCTAGGGGCGTGCCCGACACGCCAACTCCGGTCGGCGGCAGGTTTATTTTTGGCCATGTCGCCATGGCTTGGCCCTTCCGTTCTGGCAGGACCGCGTTCTTGAACCAACTTCAACGCCAATGGGGTTAAGATGGTCTTGAATGTGATCGGCAAGGTGAACCGGCAAGGCACTTTCTCGTTGGCAGGGTGAACCGGCTCTTAACCTGACAGGCAAACTTGAGGAGAATGGGATGGAAGACAGACTCGAACCGGCACAAATCGAGACAGCGCGCCCGGCCCTGGCCGGCTGGACGATAGAGACGGGCGCCAGCAAATTGACCCGCTCGTTCAAATTCGAAAGCTTTACGCAAGCCTTCGGGTTCATGGCCCAGGTGGCGCTCCTCGCCGAAAAGGCCGGCCATCATCCCGATTGGTCCAACAGCTACAATAAGGTCGAGATCACGCTATCGACCCACGATGCTGGCGGGTTGACACAGAAGGATGTCGATCTCGCGCAAAAGATCAGCGCGCTCGTCTGATTTTTCCTAGTGAAAATTCCGGCCCTTGGGCATGGCGGCATAGGCGCGGCGGCGGGCCAGCTCGATTTCGCGAATGGCATTGCGGTCGCGGCTCTGGCTGCCCGGCGGGCCGGATTTTCCCTCATCGGCACGAGCCACGATCTTGTCGCCAAAATCCTTGCCATGGGAAAGGTCGAGCAATTGCGGGGTCATGTCCTGCATGTCTTCGGCGATGATGTGAATGACGATCCCCTCGCGCTGCACTTGGCCTTTTACGGCCAGCATCCGGCTCGAGAGCAGAATTTTGCGCATCCGGTCGTTCTCGAACATCTTTGGCCAGACAACGATATTGGCGACCCCGGTCTCGTCCTCGAGCGTGACGAAAATCACCCCGCTCGCCGTTCCCGGCCGCTGCCGCACCAGCACCAGCCCCGCCACTTCGACACGATGGCCGGGCGTCACGCCCATCAAATTCTGCGCCCGCGTCACCCCGCGCTCCTGCAACATCGGCCGCATGAATTGCACCGGATGGCCTTTGAGCGACAGCGATAGCGTTGCGTAATCGTGGACGACCTCTTCGCCCGGCGCCATAAGAGGCAGGCCGGCGGGTTCTTCCTTCTTGGTCTCGACCGGTCCTGACGCCTGAAAAAGTGGAAGCGTATCGGCGCCATGCGTGCCAATCAGTCCCTTGACCGCCCAGAGCGCTTCCCGCCGGTTGAGCCCCATCGAGGCAAAGGCATCGGCGCGCGCCAGCTTTTCAAGGCTCCCGATAGCCACCCCGGTCTTCAGCCAGAGATCCCTGACGGAGCCATAGCCAGTACCGCGGCGCGCCACGATGCGGTTGATGTCGTTTTCGGCCAGGCCTTCGATAAAATTCAGGCCAAGGCGAATGGCCTTTTCTGAAAGAATATCCTCCCCCATTTCCTCGTGGCGCATCCAGACGCCGTCTCGCGTCATTCGGGTGCCCGCTTCGAGAGTGCATTCAAGGTGCGAGAGATTGACGTCGACCTCGAGAATTTCGACGCCGTGCTCGCGGGCATCGCGCACGATCTGGCTGGGGGAATAGAAACCCATGGGTTGGGAATTGAGCAGCGCGCAGGCAAAGACGTCCGGATAGTGGCATTTGAGCCAGCACGAGGCATAGACCAGCAGCGCAAAGCTTGCTGCATGGCTTTCAGGAAAGCCATATTCGGCAAAGCCCTGGATCTGGGCAAAGCAGTTCTTGGCAAATTCGGCCGGATAGCCGTTCGCCTCCATGCCTGCCAGAAACTCTTCGCCAAACTGGGCGATCTTGCCGGTGCGCCGCCAGGCAGCCATGGCGCGGCGCAACTGGTCGGCCTTGCCGGGTGAAAAGCCGGCACCGACTATGGCAATCTGCATCGCCTGTTCCTGGAACAGCGGAATGCCGAGGGTGCGTTCGAGCACACCCTTGAGCTTGTCATTGTAATAAACCGGTTCTTCGAGTTTTTGCCGGCGCCGCAGATAGGGATGTACCATGTCGCCCTGGATCGGGCCGGGGCGAACGATGGCAACCTCGATGACGAGGTCATAGAACTTATCCGGCTTGAGGCGCGGCAGCATCGACATCTGTGCCCGGCTCTCGATCTGGAAGACACCGAGCGTATCGGCGCGTTGGATCATGGCATAGACGCGGGCCTTATCCATCGGCCCCTGGCCCGTTTCTTCGGCCAGAAGGTCCACCAGCTGCAGATCCTTCTTATAATGGACATGCATGAGCTCAAAGGCGCGCCGCAGGCAGGATAGCATGCCGAGCGCCAGAATATCGACCTTGAGAATGGCCAGAGCGTCGATATCGTCCTTGTTCCACTCGATGATGACGCGGCTATCCATCGCCGTCTTGCCGATGGGCACGAGGCTTTCAAGACTGTCCCGGGTGATGACGAACCCGCCCACATGCTGGCTGAGATGCCGGGGGAAACCGCGCAATATCTTGACCACCTCGAACATCTGCGCCAGCACGGGATCGTCTGGAGTGAGCCCGATATTGCCAACGCTCTTGAGATCGACGCCCGAGCCCCAGCCCCAATGGAGCTGGTTGAAGGCGTTGATCGTATCCTCTGAAATACCGAAAACCTTGGCGGTCTCGCGAATGGCGCTCTTGGAGCGGTAGGTGATGACATTGGCGGTCAGCCCCGTGCGCCGGCCACCATATTTTTGATAGACATATTGCATCACCTCTTCGCGCCGCTCGTGCTCGAAATCGACGTCGATATCGGGTGGCTCGTCCCGCTCGGTCGAGATGAAGCGGCCGAAGACCAGGTTGCCGGTCTCGGGATTGACCTCGGTGATGTGAAGGCAGAAGCAGACGCTGGAATTGGCAGCCGAGCCGCGACCCTGGCAAAGGATTTTGCGTTCGTCCCGGGCATAACGGACGATGTCGTGTACGGTCAGAAAATAGGCTGCATAATTCTTGTAGCCGATGAGGCAGAGTTCGGACCAGATCGAGCGCTTGATGCTGTCGGGTACACCGCCTGGAAAGCGCTTGGCAGCACCTTCCCAGGTCAGGCGCTCGAGCGTCTGCTGCGCCGTTTCGCCGTTGCCGGTGGTTTCTTCCGGATAGTTGTATTTGAGCTGGTCGAGCGAAAAATGAATGCGGGCGATAAACCGCTGGGTTTCGGTGATCGCTTGAGGATGTTCGGCAAAGAGCCGCGCCATTTCATCGGCCGGCTTCAAATGACGTTCGGCATTGGAGGAGAGCAGCAAGCCTGCCTCTTCAAGCGTTAAATGCTCGCGGATGCAGGTGACGACGTCGAGCACCATGTGCCTGTCGGGCTCATGGTAGGCGGCATCATTGCTGGCGAGCATGAGGGCGCCATGGCGCCTTGCAAGAAAATCGATCCGATTGAGCCGCGCCCTGTCCTTGCCGTCCAAGCGCGCCGTTCCAGCCACCCAGACCCGGTCCGGTGCCTCCGCGCTTAGACGTTCGAGGGTCTTCTCGGTCAGGCTCCAGTCATGCTCGTCAGGCATGAGAATGAACAGCTGGCCCTGGGCATAGTTTTCGAGGGGACCCTGTTCATTGGCTGAAGCGGGGTCGCTATAGCCGAAGAGATCTCCAAACCGCAGGTCAGGCTTGCCCTTTTCGCCGCGTTTATTGCCAACTGTCAGAAGTTTGCAAAGCCGGCCATAAGCCACCCTGTCGGTGGGGTATGCAATGATGTCGGGCGTGCCGTCGGAAAAACTCAGCCTGACGCCCACGAGATAGCGAAAGGCGGGGTTCACCGTCTTGTGGTCGCGCGCCGTCACATAACCGCGGACGACACCGGCAAAACTGTTGCGATCGCAAAGGCCAAGCGCGGTAAAACCCAGATGCATGGCCGCTGAAACGAGCTCCTCGGGGTGAGAGCCGGAGCGCAGGAAAGAAAAATTGCTGGTGGTCACGAGTTCGGCAAAGGCCGGCGCCTCCACTTGGCGCGGCGGGCTTTTTGCCGGCTTTTTCCGCTTTAAGGCAACGATTTCACTCATGCGAAAAATCCATGCAGGTACCATGTTGGGTGCTCAGGCCCCCCATAAAGGCCAAGGCGAAACACCCAGAAACGGTGGCCATCGCGGTCTTCGACCACATAATAATCGCGCATGCCGGTCACCGGATCGAAAAGCGGCAGGTCCGGGACATAGGGCGGTGGTTTGGGAATTTCTCCCGGTTCAGGCTTTCGCGGTTCGGGATCGGGTGCGAGCTTGAGCCGTTCGCGACGGCGCCACCATTCCGCGCTCAGCCGTTCGGGGCCGGCTGCCTTGACCAAACGATAGGGATGGCGGCGCCAGATCATCGAAGCGGGCAGGCCATCGGGTACTTCGGCATTGATGGCGACAAGCTCGGGGACGGGCAAGAGACGCAGCGGTCGCTCGAGATCTGGAAGAGCGCTCTCCGCCATCCCCGATTGGCCGAGAACGGGGACCAGCCTGGCAGCGCGTTCGGGGATATGGCTCTGGATCAGTTCGGTCTTGAGCACCGAGACGGCGCCAAGCCGGCTTGCCAGGCGATCGGTCAGTTGATCGAGCATATCGGCACCGGACTGAACCGAAAACGCGCCGAGCTGGGCGGCATCGAGCCGGTCGAGCGATCCGGCGGCAAGACGCACCAGGTCTATGCCGAAGCCGGGGTCGTAGTTTTCTTCGGCCAGCCTGTCGGCCCGATGCCGGAACATATTGGCGATGTGCCTCGGGTCCCGCGTCACGCGACCGGCATTGAGCGAAAGGGTCATGACCTTGTGATCGACCCGATAAAGAAAAAGGTGGAAGGCCTGAGCCCCCAGCCCTTCCTTCTCAAGATGCTGGGCCAGTTCCTGGGCAAGGTCCCGCGCCGTCAGTAGCACGTCTTCGAGACGGGAAATCGGCTCGGGAAATTTCCTTTCGGCAAAATGCTCGCTCACCGGCAGCCGCGGCACCATGCGCTCTTCGATAAAGCCATAGGCCTGGTCGAGGCGAAGGATGAGCGAAGCCCCGAACCGCGCCAGCATGGGTTTTCGCGGCCGTGATCGCAATTCGCCAATGGTCTTGAGGCCCATCTGGGCCAGGAGCGAAAGCTGGTGTTCCTCGAGCCGGAGCGCGGCGATCGGCAGGGCATCAAGGCTCTGGGTGAGCTCGTGCGGCGCGATGACCCTGTTAGGCGCAAAATGGCTGACGGCCCAGGCGCCCCCGATGGTCGATGCAATCGCGCCGTTGACGGTATAGCCGAGCGCCCGCAGCCGGGCGACGAGCAGGTGCAGCATCTTGCGCTCGCCACCGAAAAGATGATCCACCCCGGTGATGTCGAGGACGAGATCGCCAAAGGGCGCGCGATCCTTCAACACGCCGACGAGCGGGCTGGCATTGGAATGCCAATCGGCGAAATCGGCGAAGGCCGAAGTGAAAAAGTCCGCTTCGAAGGGCAGAACCGTCAGGTGCGGCAGCAGCGCCCTCGCATCGGCAAGGCTCTGGCCGAGGCGCAACCCTTCGCGCAGACCCTGGGGGTCGAGCCAAGCCAGGCGAAGGCCGCCGCGGATTTTTTCATAAAGCGCCAGCGGTGGCTTGAGAGCGGGATCGCGGCGCTTGAGGAATTCGGTTGGCCAAAAAGGCAGGGTGAGGACGAGGAACCGGCGGTCGTGCAACAGGCCGGGATATGCCGTCTTTCCAATTGGGGAGAGCCTTGAAGCCATTTTCCGTCCACTCGAGGACCCAATCCAAATTACGCCGGGCGCCGATGCCCTTTTCCAGTTCGAGCCGCCATCGGGCCGCCCCCGGTGCCCGTTCGTCGAACGGTCTGCGGCCCGATCGATGCGGGCTGAGCCGCCATCGCAGATGCGCAGCGCTTGCTTGCCGCGCCGTGCCATAGCGAAGGAGAAACAAGGACGTGCCGCTTTCGGCGGTCCGCAGACCCAGGCGCCGGCTGGCGGTGAAATCGAGCGGTTCGGGATCGGCTCCGATATCGGCCACGATGGCGGCCATGGCGCTGCAGGCAATGGATTCTTCGGCGACCCACAAGAGGTCCCGCATGTCGTTGACCCGCACGATGATCAGTTGCTCAGGATCGAACCCGAAGGATTTGAGGCCCGGCCCATAAGGTAGGCCAAAGGTCTGTCCGTCCTTTTCGAGCTGCAGGTAGATGACGGCCATCCGCTTGGGGCTCAAAAGCGTTTTCGCCTGTCCGAGCGCAAAGCCGAGGCTCGCGCCGCCATTGCGCAAGGCATCGGTAAACACCTCCTGCAAGAGCCCTCCCGAAAGGCGCGGGAAGCTGCCATCGCTGGTTTCGAGCGACCGGTCGGGCGTCTCCGCCAGGGCCGGCTTGCGCTCGATATCGGCAATGGTGTCCCGCAGCGCGGCAAGGCGCTGTTGGTGGTCGGGGGCTGGCATGGATTGACCGCTTACATGAACAAAACAGGAACATGGTGACTCAAGGCGGAACAAGAGTCGAGTCCCTTTTCGGTTCCCTTGTGCATGGATCGGTGTGGCCAAGGTGCATCAGCCCGGCTCAAGACCACGCTGGAGCCATCTCGGCCATTGAGTGGAAACGCCTTCTGCCCCAGTCTTTCCCGGCTGGCTCCAGCCACATCGTCTGATTCTTTTTTCCCCGCAAGAGGCGTGCCGCCATGTTCGAGGCCCTGACCCGTTTGTTCGGCAAGACCGAAAACACGGCCGATCGCAATGACCCAAAACTTTCCGTTGCCGCGCTGCTCGTGCATCTGGCGGCGGTCGATGGCTCGATGAAGGACGAAGAGCGCCGGGTGATCCGCGGCGCGCTGATGGACCACTATGATCTTGATGAGCAGAGCGTCGAGCGTCTCATCAAGCAGGCCGCTTTACGCGATGCCGAGGCGGTCGATTTCTACCATTTCACCTCTGGCATCACCCAATTGCCGATGGAAGACCGCATCGAGATCATCCGCATGATGTGGACCGTGGTTTTTGCCGATAAGGAAAATCACGAGCTTGAAGACAACATGGTCTGGCGCATTGCCGAATTGATCGGCGTGTCGAGCCGCGATCGCACCGTGCTCCGCAATCAGGTGCGCGGCAAGAAGAGCGCCGAAGCCGAAGATCAGTAGGCTGTGAATTTCCCGATCACCTCGGCTTCGTCGGTTTCGCAATTGAAATCGCCGGCCTTGTCGGCTGCTTCCCGCGCGAGGTCATTGGCATTGGGATTGGCCAGCGCATCGACATAGGCGATGTGGCAGGAATTGCCCTCGGCAATCTGGGTCACGGCCAGGACCTGGCCCTTGTCCTCGCCCGTCACCGGGTCGGCAGTGTGATAACGCACGATGGTGGCGATGGGGAAAAAGTAGCCCTTCGCATTGGAAAGGCGCCATTCAATCTTGCCGCCGAGCGTGTTGAAGGGTGGCAGCGTCTGCGCGCCGGCCGAGCTTTCATCGGGGTTGAACCCATAGCCGATCGAAAAGCGCAGGTCCCCTTCCTGCACTTTTACGGGAAATCCCTTGTAGCCCGGACAGGCCCAGCTGGCGCCGAAATCGTCGGCCTCGAGCACGAGGCATTTGTCGATGTCGAGATCGGTATAGGCGCTGGTCATGCCCGATTGGGCAAAAGCGGGGCTGGCGCAAAGCGTCAGGGCGAGAAAAAGGGGATACCGCATCGATCAAGCGTCCTCGTTTGGCCGTGGCCGATAGATTGACCCAACCAATGTGCGCAAAACAAGATGAACCGGAGCTGACGGGGTTTGCGTTTACCCATGCCGCACAAGCCTCCGCCTCGGCCGTTTTCCGGCTTGCCTTTGCCCGCCTTTGTCGGGCAGAACCCCAATCGTTCAGCCTTCCCCGACGAACCGGACATTCAGCCAAATGAACATCGACGCCATTCCGACCGGCAAGAACCCGCCTGACGATCTCAATGTCATCATCGAAGTCCCCTTGGGCGGCGAGCCGATCAAGTATGAAATCGACAAGGATAGCGGCGCGCTGTTCGTCGATCGCTTCCTCTATACGCCGATGCGCTATCCCGGCAATTACGGCTTCGTGCCGCATACGCTCTGCGGCGATGGCGATCCGCTCGACGTGATCGTGATGAATTCGCGCCCGCTGGTGCCCGGCGCCGTGGTGCGCTCGCGGCCCGTCGGCGTCCTCTTCATGGAAGACGATGGCGGCCAGGACGAAAAGATCATCGCCGTGCCGGTCTCAAAACTCACGCGCATGTACGACAACATCAAGGACATCGAGGATTTCCCGGAAATCCAGCTCGAGCGCGTCAAACACTTTTTCACGCACTATAAGGATCTCGAGCCCGGCAAGTGGGCCAAGATCGACCGGATCGGCAACCTCGCCGACGCCAAGCGCGTGATCCTCGAGTCCATCGAAATGGCCAACAAGTCCAAGTAATCGTTTGAGATTAGGGCGGTATTTTTGGATACCGCCCTTTCTTTTGGTCACCAACACCACCACACACCCGGATGTCACCCCGGCCCTGAGCCGGGGCCATCCTGAGATCTGAAGATGGATCCCGGCTCAACGCCGTGCTGACCGCTGGTGGCGCCCCCCTGCAATCCCCTTGCCCAAATCAGCCGCTCGCGCCTAAATGGCAAAAAGTCCTGAGTAGGCTCAGTATGTCGCAACGCAGTGCCGTCGATCAGCTCAGCTGGGCCGCCCGCCTTCTCGCCCGCGAGCGCGAAATCATGCTGACGCCCATCGGGCTCAATCCTGCCTATGTCCCGGTGTTTTTAGCGCTCTCCTCCGGCGGCGCGCATACGCCAAAGGCGCTGGCCCAGGCCGCCGAAGTCGAACAGCCCACCATGACCGCCACAATCCAGCGCATGGAGCGCGACGGTTTCGTCACCCGCAAACCCAATCCCGACGACGGCCGCAGCGCCCTCATCGCTCTCACGCCCTTAGGCTACGAACGCATCGCCGACATGGACCGGGCCCTCGGCGCGCTCAACGAATTGCTGCTAGAGCAGTTTTCGACGGCCGAGCGCGGGCAGTTTTGGGAATTGTTGGGACGGGTAGTGAAGGTGCTGGAAGTGCAGACGGGTAGGGCGGGCTGAGTAGGAAGACCGCTATCGACATTGCGGTCATTTGCGTCCTGCTGAAAGGTGCCCACAAGCCGCCCTGAACGACCTCAAAATGGGTCGTAACAATCGAAGGTTTCGATTCGGGATATTCGCTCGCCCTCAGTGGTGATGAACTGGGCAATATGAGCACGAAGTTCCTGACCGGCGGCGAAGGGGCCTGCATCTGCAGCGATGGTTGCTGTCCATATAACCCGCAGGATAGCTAGATTCTCGTGGGCAATAGCATCGACCAGCTCGTAATGTTGCCTAGCCAGCAATTTTGCGCCCGCAATGGAGGCTGAGAGCATTTGGTCGAGCGTTGCCGATCCACCCTGTGGCTTGATTGCATTGGGATGCTCCAAGGTTGTGGCATGAGGGGTGAACAGCGCGCGCAGCACCTCACCGCTGGCACCGGTCTCCAATGCAGCATGAAGCGCTCTGGCAATAGTGATAGGATTTGAGGATGTCATGTTTACCTCCATGTGATATGCACAACCTTAGTTGTGTATTATGTGTTGTCAAGAGCTGCCCATGGCCGACGTTGATCCTGGTGAACTGGACTTAGCTACATTGAGCTGGCTGGCGGGTAGCGCAGCGAATGAACACTTGCTGGCCGCCATTCGCAGGGCTGGTCATCCGCACCTGCGCATTAGCCACGGCTATGTGTTTCAGATGCTTATTGGCGGGCCGACAAGTATCAGCGCCCTTGCGCAGCAACTGGGGATGACCCAGCAGGGCGCCTCCAAGGTCGTGGCCGAGCTCACGGCACTTGGATATCTTACAGTGCAACCTTCTCCGACTGATCGCCGGATTCGACATATCGCTCTGTCTAGGCGCGGCGAAGAAGCCATAGAGGCCGCAAGGTCGGCTCGCGCCGAACTCGACACGCGATTGCTCGTCACTCTAAATGCCGAGACGATGGCTCACGCCAAGCGGGCGCTCGCTGCTCTGCTCGACGCCACTGGTGGAGTGGAAGCTACCCGTCAGCGCCGCGTCCGCGCTCCGGATATGGAGTGAGCACATTTGCTTTGTGTGTTTCTCAAAGGTCCGCTTAGAAGACTAATCTGCTGAAAAGCAGAAAGTCCGCAAGCCACCCCAATATCTCCTTTAAGCCCAATCTGCTGCCCACTCGCCCTCACGCATCCCCGCCCTGCGCCAGCAGCGCTTGTGAAAAGGGGAAAATTTCTATATGCACCGCTGCGAAATGCGCCAGTTTGCCCTTTATGCAACTGGCGCTTCCTGTTTCCCGCATGATTTGGCCGTTCGCCTCGCTGCCGCTGGACCATGCCCAACGCCCCGGTGCCCATGTCCCTGCGCAATATTGCCATCATCGCCCACGTTGACCACGGTAAAACCACCCTGATCGACGTTCTTCTCAAGCAGTCCGGCTCATTCCGCGAAAACGAACGCGTCGAAGAGCGCGCCATGGACAGCAACGATATCGAGCGTGAACGCGGTATCACCATTCTGGCCAAGGTGACCTCGCTCCTCTGGAAGGACACCCGCATCAATATCGTCGACACGCCCGGTCACGCCGATTTTGGCGGTGAAGTCGAGCGCATCCTCTCCATGGTCGATGGCGTGGTCATCCTCGTCGACGCGGCCGAAGGCCCGATGCCCCAGACCAAGTTCGTGCTCGGCAAGGCGCTGGCCCAGGGCCTCAGGCCCATCGTTGCCATCAACAAGATCGACAAGTCCGACGAGCGCCACCTCGAAGTGCTCGAAGAGATTTTTGACCTCTTCATCGCGCTCGATGCTTCGCCAGAACAGCTCGATTTCCCGGTTCTTTATGGTTCGGCCAAGCAGGGCTGGATGGCTGCAGAGCCGGAAGGCCCCAAGGAAAATCTTGGGCCCCTCCTCGATAAGGTCATCGAACATGTGCCCGAGCCTGCCGTCGAAGAAGGCGCGTTCCGCATGCTGGTCACGACCATCGAGCGCAACCCGTTCCTCGGCCGCATCCTGACCGGCCGCATCACCTCGGGTACCGTCAAGGCCAACGACCCCATCCACACGCTCAACCGTGAAGGCAAGGAAGTCGAAAAGGGCCGCGTCTCGAAAGTTCTCGCTTTCCGCGGCCTCGAACGCACCCCGGTCGATATCGGTGAAGCCGGCGATATCGTCGCCATTGCCGGTCTCGTCACCTCCACCGTGGCCGATACGCTCTGCGCCACTTCGGTCACCCAGCCGATCGCAGCCAAGCCGATCGATCCCCCGACCCTTTCGGTCACCTTCCGCATCAATGACGGTCCGCTCGCCGGCCGCGAAGGCGACAAGGTTCAGTCCCGCGTCATCCGCGAACGCCTGATGCGCGAAGCCGAAGGCAATGTGGCGATCCGCGTCACCCCGGGCGAAGACAACGATAGCTACGACGTTGCCGGCCGTGGCGAACTTCAGCTCGCCGTCTTAATCGAAAACATGCGCCGCGAAGGCTTTGAGCTGACCATCGGTCGTCCAAAAGTTCTGTTCAAGGAAGAAAACGGCCAGCGCATGGAGCCGGTCGAAGAAGTCATCATCGACGTCGATGACGAATTTACTGGCGCCGTCGTCCAGAAGCTGACTGAGCGCAAGGGCGAATTGACCGATATGCGTCCGTCCGGCGTCGGCCGTACCCGCATTCAGCTCCTGGTTCCAACCCGCTCGCTGATCGGCTATCAGCCCGAACTGCTCTCGGACACGCGCGGCACGGCGATCTTCAACCGCCTCTTCCACTCCTTCGTGCCGTTCAAGGGCGAACTGCCGGGCCGCCGCACGGGCGTCCTGATCTCGAATGGCACCGGCCAGTCCGTCGCCTTCGCGCTCTGGAACCTTGAGGACCGTGGCGCCATCATGATCGACGCCGGCGTCGACATCTATGAAGGCATGATCATCGGCGAGCATTCCCGCGAGAACGACCTCGAGGTCAACGCGCTCAAGGGCAAGCAGCTCACCAATATCCGCACGACCTCCAAGGACGAAGCGGTCCGCCTGACGACCCCGAAGAAGCTGACCCTTGAACAGAGTCTCGGCTATATCGCCGAAGACGAATATGTCGAAGTGACGCCCAAATCGATCCGCCTTCGGAAGATCTGGCTCGATCCTAACGATCGCAAGCGCATGAGCCGCGCCGCCAAGTCGGCCTGATCCGTCAAACAACCACCGTCATTGCCCGGCTTGTCCGGGCAATCCATCTTGGGATGGCATGGACCACCGGGACAGGCCCGGTGGTGACGACTGAGCGAGGGAAAATTCCATGAGTGACTTCATCATCGGCTTTATCACCGATTGGGGCTATCTGGGCATCTTCCTCCTCATGGTGGCGGAAAACATCTTTCCGCCCATCCCCTCCGAATTGATCATGCCCTTTGCCGGCTATGTCGCGGCCAATGGCGATCTTTCCATTTTTGGCGTGCTGGTCGCCGGCACGCTCGGCTCGGTCATCGGCACCACGGCCTGGTATGGCGTTGCCCGCCTCATGGGCATCGAACGCTTCACCTGGCTGTGCAACAAGTTCGGGCGTTTCGCGACGCTGAGCGAAGACGATATCGACAAGGCGCATCACTGGTTTGAAAAGCATGGCCCGCTGGCCGTCTTCGCCGGCCGCCTGATCCCGGCCATCCGCACGCTGATTTCCGTGCCGGCGGGCTTAGCGAAAATGCCGTTCGGCCGCTTTCTGCTGATTTCCGCGCTCGGCAGTCTCCTCTGGACCGGCATTTTGACAGTTGCCGGCCTCCTCCTCCACGAGGGCTACCACGCCGTCGAAGCCTGGGTCGATCCGGTCTCGACTGGCGTCGTCATCCTCGCCGTCGTCATCTACATCTGGCGCTTCGTCACCTGGAAGCCGATCAAGGACATCGGCTGATCCTGCCTCGCATTCTGCAAGAGCGCTTCGCATTTTGCGAGGCGCGGCGGGGCAAAAGGCCCGATCTAAACCCCTTCGTAATCTTTGCCCCCGGTTTCACGGGCCCGTGAGTTTGGCACGCTTCGTGCAATGAAGAGGGCATCCGGAACCTCGTAATGCTTACCGGATAGTCAGTCATTTGGGCCCTGCATCGCTTGCCCGGTGCGGGGCTCCGACTTTTCGGTGCGCCCTTGTGAGTTGGGGGCTAACCCACTAGATAAATCGGACCTTTTCTCGCGGAGACGCCCATGCGCGCCGTTCTCGATATCATCCTGATTCTGCTCCAGCTCTATTGGTGGGTCCTGCTCATCATGATCATCATGAGCTGGCTGATCTCCTTCAACGTCATCAACACCCGCAACCAGTTCGTCGAAGCGGTCTGGCGCGTGCTCAATCAGCTGACTGAGCCGGTGCTGCGGCCCATCCGCCGCTTGCTGCCCAATTTCTCGGGCCTCGACCTGTCCCCGCTCGTTGCCTTCCTCCTGATCTTCTTCATCCAGTCGATTATCGGCTACTATATCTATCCCGCCGTGGTCCGTGCCGGGGTCTGACGACCGATGACGCTGCCTTCTGGCTTTGCGGTGTCGACCGATCCTCAAAAGATCGACATCGACTACGTGCACCACTATCTCAGCACCCTGAGCTACTGGGCTCAGGGTATCCCGCGCGATGTCGTCGTTCGATCGATTGAGAACAGCATCGCCTTCGGCCTTTATGCCGAAACCGGCGCTCAGGTCGGTTTTGCCCGCGTCATCACCGACAAGGCGACCTTCGCCTGGCTTGCCGATGTCTTCGTCGATCCCGGCATGCAGGGAAAGGGTCTCGGCAAGGGCTTTTTGCAGACGATCTTTGCCCATCCGGACCTGCAGGGCCTGCGCCGCTTCATGCTGGTCACGGCCGATGCGCACAGTCTTTACAGCCAATATGGCTTCGGCACCCCGCCCAATCCTGAGCGGCTCATGGCCATCGTCCGGTCGAACCTCTATCCCGCCCCTTATCGCCCCGCGACAAACCGTCACACTTTCCAATTGCTTAACGGCCCAATCCCGCTAAGCTGATTTTTGGGAGGAGGTCCGCCGGAGGGCGGTTGCGGACCGGACGAACGGGGCAGGCAAATCCCCAAAAGAGCTGGCCAAGCCGCGGCGGGCCTCGAATCTTATCATTCGAGGAACGTGTTTCATGGATCTGGCACTTTGGCTGATCGTCGCCTGCGGCGGTTTGTCTGTCGTTTATGGCGTGGTCACGACGCAAAGCCTGATGAAGGCTGACGCCGGCTCGGCCCGCATGCAGGAAATCTCCGCCGCCGTGCGCGAAGGCGCTTCGGCCTATCTCAAACGCCAATATACCACCATCGCCATTGTCGGCGTGGTTATCCTGATTGCCGCCTGGCTGCTGCTTGGCGTCCACGCCGCCATCGGCTTTCTCATCGGCGCCGTGCTTTCGGGCGCGGCCGGCTTTATCGGCATGAACGTCTCGGTCCGCGCCAATGTGCGCGTCGCCCAGGCCGCCATTTCCTCGCTCGGCCGGGGGCTCGACCTCGCCTTCAAGTCCGGCGCGGTCACAGGCCTTCTCGTCGCTGGCCTCGGCCTCCTTGGGGTGACACTCTATTTCATGATCCTGACCGGCATGGGCAATGCGCCGACGAGCCGCGTCGTCATCGATTCCCTCGTTGCGCTTTCCTTCGGCGCCTCGCTGATTTCGATCTTCGCCCGTCTCGGCGGCGGCATCTTCACCAAGGGCGCAGACGTCGGCGGCGACATGGTGGGCAAGGTCGAAGCCGGCATTCCGGAAGACGATCCGCGCAACCCCGCAACAATCGCCGACAATGTGGGCGACAATGTCGGCGATTGCGCCGGCATGGCCGCCGACCTTTTTGAAACCTATGTGGTGACCATCGTCGCGACCATGGTTCTGGCGGCAATCATCCTGCCCGAGGCGCTCAAACTCACCGGCATGGTGCTGCCGCTCGCCATCGCCGGCGCCTGCGTCATCACCTCGATCATCGGCACTTATTTCGTCAAACTCGGTGCCGACAACAACATCATGGGCGCGCTCTATAAGGGCGTTATCGCCACAGGCGTCCTGTCGCTTGTCGTGCTCCTGCCGGTGCTTTGGCTGCTCTTTGGCGACATGAACCTGACAATCGAAACCGCGGCCAAAACCTTTACCCCCTGGAGCCTTTTCTGGTGCGGCGTGACCGGTCTCGTCATCACCGGGCTCATCATCGTCATCACCGAATATTATACCGGCACCAATCGCCGCCCGGTCAATTCCATTGCCGAAGCTTCGGTCACCGGCCATGGCACCAATGTCATCCAGGGCCTTGCCGTGTCGCTGGAATCGACGGCCCTGCCAGCCCTCGTCATCATCGCCGGCATCATCGTCACCTTCTCGCTGGCCGGTCTCTTCGGCATTGCAGTGGCCGTCGCCACCATGCTGGCCCTGGCCGGCATCATCGTCGCGCTCGATGCCTTCGGTCCCGTCACGGACAATGCCGGCGGCATTGCCGAAATGGCTGGTCTCGACAAGGAAGTGCGCCACAATACCGACGCGCTCGATGCGGTCGGCAACACCACCAAGGCCGTCACCAAGGGCTATGCCATCGGCTCGGCTGGCCTCGGCGCTCTCGTGCTCTTTGCCGCCTATACGCAGGACCTCATTTACTTCTCGTCCCTGCCCGATGCGCCGGCCATCTTTGCCGGTGTCGGTACTCTCACCTTCTCGCTCGCCGACCCCTATGTCGTCGTCGGCCTCCTTTTCGGAGGTCTCTTGCCCTTCCTTTTCGGCGGCATGTCGATGACGGCAGTGGGTCGCGCCGCCCAATCGGTCGTCGTGGAAGTGCGCCGCCAGTTCCGGGAAAAGCCGGGCATCATGGCCGGCACCGACAAGCCCGATTATGGCCGGGCCGTCGATATGCTCACCAAGGCCGCGATAAGGGAAATGATCGTCCCCTCGCTCCTGCCGGTGCTCTCGCCCATCCTCGTCTTCGTTCTCATCAACTGGATCGCCGGCCCCGCCGCCGGCTTCTCCGCCCTCGGCGCCATGCTGATGGGTGTCATCGTGACAGGCCTCTTCGTCGCCATCTCCATGACCGCCGGCGGCGGCGCCTGGGACAATGCCAAGAAGAGCTTTGAGGACGGTTTTACCGACAGCCACGGCGTTAAACATTTTAAAGGCTCAGACGCCCACAAGGCCTCGGTTACCGGCGACACCGTCGGCGACCCCTACAAGGACACGGCCGGCCCGGCCGTCAATCCAATGATCAAGATCACCAATATCGTTGCCTTGTTGCTTTTGGCGGTGCTGGCGCACATGGGCTGACCAGACATAGTCTGGACTGAATTTTTTAAAGGCCCGGGAGCAATCCCGGGCCTTTCGCAATGGCCGACTAAATTAATATCACTCCCCTACTCATCGGCTGTCATCCCGGCGAAAGCCGGGACCTATCTTGAGATACGAGAGCGGACCCGGATCAAGTCCAGAGTGACAAGCGACGGTGGCAATACGCCAATAGACATTTGACCATGAAAAGGCCCGGACACTTTCGCGGCCTTTCAAATTATACGTCCTCTTTTTGAGAAGATAAGAGCGGCGACATTAGGCGGGGACAACTTCTAGCGTTCCGCTATGGCGCTGAATGGTCCTATTTGCGCAGCTGCTTGACTTTGTGGGTATTTGCAAAACTTATCCCCGCCCCCTCCACTCCATCCTAAACTCAAAAAACTCCCCGCACGGGACGGAGTCGAGACGGACGGCTGCGGGGAGGCTGATCGCGCGGGGCCGTTCTCGCGTGGGTTCTGGGATTGGCCGCCACGCGACGAGCGATCAAAGTGGCGCTGTGAGTCCTGTCCAAAAACTCAGCGCCCCGAGGCGGTTTCGTCTCACATTCTAAATACTCAGAGGCGAAAGCGCCTCGGGGCCCGTTCCAATAGACAAACCCTGCCGCGGCGACGCGGGCAGGGCAGGGGTGCTGCAAGAGCGGGCAGAAACGGCGGCTGGAAAAGTTAGGAGGCTTTGGCGATGGGGGAATCGGCAAGAAGCATGTTCGACAGTGCGGTAGCGGAAATGGGCGGCGAGAAGAGATAGCCCTGGACTTCGGAAACGCCCTGGGCGCGCACCAGCGTCAGCTGTTCTTCGGTTTCGACGCCCTCGACGGTGGTCGACATGCCCAGCGAGTGCCCGAGCCCGATAACGGCGCGAATGATCGCCTGGCTGTCTTCGCGGGTTGTGAGGTCGCGAATGAAGGAGCGGTCGATCTTGATCTTATCGAAGGGGAAGGAGCGAAGATACGAGAGCGACGAATAGCCGGTGCCGAAATCGTCCATCGAAATCCTGACGCCCATGGCGCGCAGGTCGTGGAGCGCCTGGAGCGTTGCTTCGCTATCGGCAAGCAGCAGGCTTTCGGTGATTTCAAGTTCGAGCCGGGTCGGGTCGAGCCGCGCATTGGTCAGCGCCCGGCGCACCTGGGTCACGAGATCGCGCTGACGGAACTGGACGGGCGAGAGATTGACGGCAATGCGGACGCCATTGGGCCAGCCAGCAGCGGCAAGGCAGGCTTCGTTGAGCACCCATTGGCCGATCGCCGAAATAAGCCCGGTTTCCTCGGCGATGGGCACGAATTCGGCCGGCGAAATCGTTGCGCCTTCAAAGTCCCAGCGCAGCAGGGCTTCCACACAGGTGATGCGATTTTCCTTGAGGCCCAGCAGGGGCTGGTACATCAGCCGGAATTCGTTGCGGCTGAGCGCAAGCCGCAGCCCGGCCTCGATCGAGCGGCGATGCTGGAGCTCGGCATCCATGCCGGTCTCGAAGAAATGGTAGGTCGAGCGGCCTTCGTTTTTGGCCCTGTAGAGCGCGAGGTCGGCGTTCTTGACGAGCGTATCGGTGGTCATGCCATCGCCGGGACCGACGGCGATGCCGACACTGGCGCCGATCTCGATCTGCTGGCCCTTGATGTTCATGGGCGCGCACATGGCCTTGATGATGCGATCGGCGACGCGCGCGGCCGCATCGGCGCTGTCGATGGGCTGCAGCAGCAGCGCGAATTCGTCGCCGCCAAGCCGCGCCAGCAGATCGCTTTCGCGCGTCGTGCCCCACAGGCGCACGGCGGCCTGCTTGATCACTTCGTCGCCCACGGCATGGCCGAGCGTATCGTTGACGGCCTTAAAATGGTCGAGGTCGATATAGAGTACCGCTGCCATCTCGCCGCGCTGCATGCCGGCCTCGGTGCGGGCCATCTGCTCCAGAAATTCGATGCGGTTGGGCAGGTCGGTCAGCGCGTCGTGCCGCGCCAGATGATGGATGCGCGCCTCGTTCTGGCGCTGCTCGGTAATGTCCTCGTGGGTCGATACCCAGCCGCCATCTTCCATGGGGTGATGCTGCATCATGATGATGCGACCATTGAGCTCGTGGATATTCTTGCCGTATTCGCTCTTGGCGATCACCTCGCGCCGCCAGGCGATATAGTCGTTCCGTGTGCCGCCGGCGCTCATGCCAACGTCGAAGAGATGCCCCAGGATATCCTCGAGCTGGGTGCCGGGGCGGAGAAGTTCGGTGGGCAGGTTGTAGATGCGGGCATAGGGCTCGTTGCAGATGACGAGGCGCCCCCTGGCGTCCATCATGCAAAGGCCGATGGAAATGTTATTCACGGCCGCGTCGAGCCGGATATTCTGTCGCTCGAGTTCGAGTTTGCGTTTCTGGACTGTTTCGGCCAGCTGGATTTCGTCGGTGACGTCTTCATGGGTGACGACCCAGCCGATCTTTTCCGAATAAACCCGGGCGGTCTCGACGATGCGGCCGCCCTTGATGCGCTCCTGGCTCTTGATGCGGGCGCCGCTGCGATTGTTGAGGAGCTCGCTCGAATAGGCTTCATAGAATTCTTCGGGCGTGTGCGCCGGGTGATTGCCGAGGCGGTGGGAGAGATGGACGATCTCTTCGAGCGTCATACCCTTGCGGATGTCGCTTTCGGCAAAGCCGTAGAATTCGCGATAATGCTTGTTCCACATGACCAGCCGGAATTGCGGCGACCATACGCAAAAGCCATAGGGGATGTTCTCCAGCGCAGCGTCGAGCAGCAGCGCATCGGCGACGTCATTCGGCGTGCCTGCGTCGGTCTCCCGCATTGGTCCCCTCTAGCCCAAACCAAAATGACGCTTCTGTGAAGCTAAGTGGATGCTCCTTAACGTCAACTTAAATCAGAAAGCCGGATCGAGAGCGCTTAAGTGCTGTTGTAGAACGGTTTTTTGCGGTGGCGAGGCAAGAAGCAAAGCAATGCGCCCAGCTCCTTCCCGAGGCGTCAATTTGCTCATATCCAGTTGAATATCATAGCTTTTTTCCGCATGCACGGCTGACTGCCAGCGCAGCACCGGCGGCGGGGGAACATCGCCGGCAGCGTAATATCCGCCCTTGGTATCGGCATTCCGCCGGCGCATGATTTCTTCGATTGTGCAATCGATACCAATCAGCAAGGTGCCGAGCGGAGCCAAGGCCCTGGCGCACTGGTCGAGGATATTGAGCGGGGTCGCGTAATCCTCGTGCATGCCCAGGTCGGCTACAATGTCGAAACCGGCCGTGGCGGTCAGGCGAATGGTTCGGAAAAGGAGCTGATAGAGCCGCAACACATCGGCTTCGAGATCGGGCCGTTCCCCGCCCGGGCGCAGGCCGATGCCCGGCATCAGCTGGGGCGGCAAGCTGGCCATCTGCCCGTCGACGCCGAGGTTGAGCCAGGTGCCGGGCACGGTGTCCTGGATAGCGCGGACGAGCGAGGATTTGCCCGAGCGCGGCGCGCCGTTAAGGATGATGACGCGCCCCAGGCGCGGCGCGTCATTGGTCGGCATCAGCTGCGGGCCTTCTTGTTGCGGGCAGCCCAGGTCTTGAGGCGGAGGCCATTGAGGCGGATGAAGCCGGCCGCGTCCTTATGATCATAGGCCACGGCGCCTTCTTCGAAGGTTACGAGGTCCATCGAATAGAGCGAATTGGCCGAGGCGCGCGCGATCACCGAAGCGGAGCCCTTGTAGAGCTTCACGGTCACTTCGCCGGACACATATTCCTGGCTCTTGTCGATCAGCGCCTGCAGCATTTCGCGTTCGGGCGAGAACCAGAAGCCGTTATAGATCAGCTCGGCATATTTGGGCATCAGCTCATCCTTGAGGTGAGCCTCGCCGCGATCGAGCGTGATCGACTCGATCCCGCGGTGGGCAACGAGGAGGATCGTACCGCCGGGGGTTTCATAGAGCCCGCGCGATTTCATGCCGACGAAGCGGTTCTCGACGAGATCGAGACGGCCGACGCCATGCTTGCCGCCGAGCTCGTTGAGCTTGGTCAGGAGCGCCGCCGGAGAAAGCTTTTCGCCATTGATCGAAACCGGGTCGCCCTTTTCGTAGCCGATGGTGATGATCTCGGCTTCGTTTGGCGCCTTTTCCGGGTCGACCGTGCGCTGGGCGACGTAGTCGGGGGCGGGCACGGCGGGATCCTCGAGCACCATGCCCTCGGAGGAGGTGTGCAGAAGGTTCGCGTCGACCGAGAACGGCGCCTCACCGCGCTTGTCCTTGGCGATAGGGATCTGGTTGCGCTCGGCATATTCAAGAAGCGCCGTGCGGCTGCGTAGGTCCCATTCACGCCATGGCGCGATGACCTTGATCGATGGGTCGAGGGCATTGGCGGTCAGTTCGAACCGCACCTGGTCATTGCCCTTGCCGGTGGCGCCGTGGGAGATGGCATCGGCGCCGGTTTCCTGCGCGATTTCCACCAGTCGCTTGGCGATCAGCGGACGGGCAATCGATGTCCCGAGCAGATACTGGCCTTCATAGACGGTATTGGCGCGGAACATGGGGAAGACGAAATCGCGCACGAATTCTTCGCGCAGGTCTTCGATGCGAATATCCTTGATACCGAACATCTCGGCCTTCTTCCGCGCCGGCTCGAGCTCTTCGCCTTGGCCCAGATCGGCGGTGAAGGTCACCACTTCGCAGTTATAGGTTTCCTGCAGCCATTTGAGGATGATGGAGGTGTCGAGGCCGCCCGAATAGGCCAGCACGACTTTCTTGATTTCGTTCGCCATGGTGTCGTCCCAAGATTTGATGGTGACAGGATAGTCCAGCTATCGCGCAATAGTCTTGCGATCATCGCGTGATTTTGGCAGTGTTTGGCATATCATGCCAATTTAGAGGCCAGAAAACATACAAAATGCCAGAAGCGCTGGATGCCGTCGACCGTCGCATATTGAAAGCATTGCAGCGCAATGGGCGCATGTCCAATGTCGAATTGGCGAACGAGGTCGGCCTTTCGCCTTCGCCCTGCTTGCGACGGGTGAAGCTCCTCGAGGACACGGGCGTCATCGATCAATATGTCGCCGTGCTCGATGGCTCGAAACTCGGGCTTGGCCTCACGGTCTTTGCTCGCATCTGGTTCAAGACCCAGGACGCGGAAACAACCAACCAGTTCGCCGAAACGGTCCGGAAATATCCCGAAGTTGCCGAATGCTATCTGACGACTGGGGAGTGCGACGCCATCATGCGTATCGTGACCACCGACCTTCATGCCTACTGGCGCTTTCAGTCGGACCATCTGATGCGCATCCCAAGCGTGCAAAGCGTCAAGACGGACGTGCCGATGGAAACGATCAAGCGCAGTTTCGAGCTGCCGGTTTAGTGGGTTGTTGGCCCGATTGGTTTAGTGCAAGTGTCGGCAGAGCTTTCGAGATACGCCATGCCCGCCTTCATCCCCGATCCTGCCGTCATTCTCGCTTTCGCGTTGGCAACCATCATCCTGGCGATTACGCCGGGGCCGGACATGGCGCTCCAGCTGAGCCGCGCCATCAATTATGGTCGTGTTCATGGGGTTGCAGCCATGTTTGGCGCGATGGCCGGCATTCTGGTGCACACAACGCTTGTCGCGTTCGGTGTTTCTGTTCTGATTATTGCCGCGCCACCGCTGTTTCTGGCTCTCAAGATCATCGGCGCGCTTTATCTGCTCTGGCTTGCCTATGGCGCCATCGTTCATGGCGGCGGTTTGCGGATTGCCGAGGCGGCGAAGAAGCCGCCGACCGTGCGGCAGAGCTTTGCGACCGGTATCGGCATCAACCTTCTCAATCCAAAGGTCGTGCTGTTCTTCGTAACCTTTCTGCCGCAGTTCGTCGAAGCGCATGATCCCAACGCGACGCAGAAACTGTTTTTCCTCGGCTTCGAGTTCGTGCTGCTGTCCATTCCCCTCGGCCTTGTAACGGTATTGGCGGCCGATTGGCTGGCGGCAGCATTCAAGCGCAGCAAATGGGTGGAGCGGGCTTTGAACTGGAGTTTTGCGGCGATCTTTACAGCCTTCGCAGCGACGATCCTCACAGCTCAGGCGCGTCACGGATGAACTACCGTCACGTCTTTCACGCCGGTAATTTTGCCGATGTGGTCAAGCACACAATCCTCGTGCGCATCCTCACCTATTTGATGCGCAAGGATGCCCCGTTCCGCGTCATCGATACCCATGCCGGCGTCGGCCTTTATGATTTGAAGGGCGAGGCCGCAGGAAAAACGGGGGAGTGGGTCGACGGCATCGGACGCCTCTTCGATCGGAATCTTTCCGCAGCAGCAAGAGACCTCCTCGCGCCCTATCTCGATGCGGTGCAAGCGCAGAACCCTGACGGCGGGCTGCGGCTTTATCCCGGCTCGCCGCTCATTACGCGGAATATGCTGCGCTCTCAGGATCGGTTGATGGCGCTCGAGCTCCACCCGACCGACGTCGAAGCGTTGCGAGAAAATTTTGCCGGCGATTTCCAGGTGCGCGTCACGCACATCGATGGCTGGCAAGCATTGGGAACGCATTTGCCCCCCAAGGAAAAGCGCGGGCTGGTGCTCATCGATCCGCCCTTTGAAGAGCGCAACGAATTCGAGCGCATGGTACAAAGCCTTATCAAAGCGCACAAACGCTGGCCGGGTGGGCTCTATGCGCTTTGGTATCCCATCAAGGATCCAGAAGACGTGGCCGACTTCATCGACATGCTTGAAGAAACCGGCATACGCAAGATCCTGCGGCTCGAGCTGAAAATCCGTGCGCCTTCGCTTCCGCCGCGGCTGCATGGCACGGGCATGATCGTCGTCAATCCGCCCTTCGTGCTCGAAGAAGAAATGCGCACGCTGCTGCCCATATTGGCCGAAGTGCTGAGCGATGGCACTAGAAGCCAATGGTCGATCGATTGGGTCGCCGGTGAATAGCGGTCAAACTGCCGCAGGAACGATGGCTGAGACGCGGCGTTTATCGCCATCTTCGATTGGAGCCGCACCAATGGACGTCATCCGCATCATCCTGTCGGTCATCATCCCGCCCGTCGGTGTGTTCCTGCAGGTTGGCCTCGGCCTACAGTTCTGGCTCAATATCCTGCTTACTTTGCTCGGATATTTTCCCGGGTTGATCCATGCTGTCTGGGTGATCCTGCGCAAGTAGCTCAGTCGCGCGGCTTGCGGCTGGCGCGGCGCTCCTTGGTCATGCGGGTCGGCGCGTGAAAGCCAGGGCGCTTGGTGCGCACCCAATCGACAAAGGCAGCTATCTCCGGATCGGCCTTGAGGCTTTCAACATCGGCTAGGCGCTTGGCTAGTTCGGTTTCGGAAAAGCGCGCGTGAATGGCGCTGTGGCAGATCTGGTGGAGTCGCACCGTTCCCTTATGAGTGCCACCCTTGAGGCGCGGCGTTAGGTGGTGGCGGCTCGATTTGGCATCGGGCGGTATGGGTCGATCGCAGAGCGGACAAACAGGTGGGGCGCGCCTGGCGGCCGCGGCTTCGACTGCCGCTATCGCTTCCTCGATGCGCCGCGCCGATGGCTTCATCAGACCCCTGCTAGAGCGTCACGATCCTTCTTGGAAAGACGTTCGCTTTCGCTTTTCAACTGGCCGCAGGCAGCAAAGATATCCCGGCCGCGCGGCGTGCGAACGGGCGAGGCATAGCCGGCGCGGTTGACGATATCGGCGAATTTTTCGATCCGGCTCGAAGGCGAGGTACCATAGTTCGAGCCCGGCCAGGGGTTGAATGGGATCAGGTTGATCTTGGCCGGAATGCCTGCGAGCAGGCGCACCAGCTCGCGCGCTTCGGCGTCGGAATCGTTAATGCCGTCGAGCATCACATATTCGAAAGTGATTCGGCGGGCATTGGAGAGGCCGGGGTAATTGCGGCAGGCCTCGAGCAATTCCTTGAGCGGCCACTTCTTGTTTATCGGTACCAGAACGTCGCGCAGATCGTCGCGGACGGCGTGGAGCGAGATGGCGAGCATGACGTCGATTTCGCTGCCGGTGCGCTCGATATAGGGCACGACGCCCGAGGTCGAGAGCGTGATGCGGCGCTTGCTGATCGACATGCCGTCGCCGGCCGAAGCGATGAGCAGGGCCTGCTTGACGTTGTCGAAATTATAGAGAGGCTCTCCCATGCCCATCATCACGATATTGGTGATGGCGCGCGATTCCCCACCCGGCACGAGGCCGCCGTCATCGGGGCGCGAACCGCCGGGAAAATCGCCAAGTCGTTCGCGCGCCATAAGGATCTGCCCCAGGATTTCGCCTGCGGTCAGGTTGCGGACGAGCTTTTGCGTGCCGGTGTGGCAGAAGGAACAGGTCAGCGTACAACCCACTTGGGACGAAACGCAAAGTGTCCCGCGGTCGGATTCGGGGATATAGACGGTCTCGACCTCGACGGCCGGAAAATTGGGGTTCTGCGGGTCGCGGAACCGGAATAGCCACTTTCGCGTGCCATCGATCGAGACTTGCTCGGAAACGATTTCCGGACGGTCGAGAATGAAAGTGTCGGCCAGCTTCTGGCGGACGGGCTTGGCCACATTTGTCATGCGGTCGAAGTCGGTGACGCCGTTGACATAAAGCCAGTTCCAGAGCTGGCTGGCGCGCATGCGGCCTTCCTTTTCTCCCACGACTTCGTTGCCGATCAGCGCGTCAGCAAGCTGAGCCTTCGAAAGGCCGATAAGCGACGGCCGCGCCGCCGCCTGGGGGCGGATGGCAGTCGAATGGTCAAGGTTCAGCGCGATGCTCATGGCGGCTCGAAAGCTCAGGGATGCGGGAAAACACCGCGGCCAATAGCATATGGGGACGCAAAACACAAAGTCACGGCCGCGGGAGGCGGAGTTGCGGTGAATGCGGGTAAAGCTGATCAGCTAGAACCGAAGGCTCAGCACTCGGCGCCGATGGCCTGCTGGGCGGCCGTCGCACCGGACAGCGAATAGTTCTGGATGACCTGCGCGCCCGAGGCATTGGTGCCAATGACAGTGAGAGCCGAGCCCGCGCGGATGGCGGCTGCCAGCGCAGCGGATTGACCGGCGTCGTCGAGCCAGGCGGCATCACCCTGGGTAAAGAGCGGAAAATTCTGGCCGCCGACGGTGACGGTCGCCACCGAACCGGTCTGGAAGGTGTAGCCGGCAACGACGTTGAATTCGTTGGCGACATTTTCCCCCGGCCGGTTGGAAATATAGAGGTAGGCCTCGCCGCCCGTCGCCGGCTCGCTGGTCTTGGGCTTGGTCATGGCAAAACAGATCGTGCCCGAACCATCATCGGCAGCATAGCTCGACCAATCCCGGAAATCGCCCAGCACCCGCGCGGACTGGGCAGATGCCGGAATTGCCGTGGCTAGCACGAGGGCGACGGCGATAGCGGAAGTGTTGCCAAGGGTCATGGGGAAGGCTCGCAACGTTGATCGGGCACGGGGCAGGAGCCCGCGCCCTTTATGGTCCAAACATGAAGATCGGGCAAAGCCCAAATCACTTACAGGCGGTGTCGATCGCGTTCATCGCGGCCGTGGCGCCAGAAAGCGAATAGGTATCCACGGTGTTGGTTCCGCGCTGCGACGTACCGCGCACAACCATCTGGCTTCCCGCCTTGAAGGCAGCGACGAAACCGGATTCATCGCCGGTCGAGGCGAGCCATGCGGCCGAACCTTCGGTGACCATCGGATAGGATTTTCCGTCGACCGCAGCGCTGGCATTGGCATTGGTCGGATTGAACGGATAGCCGATCAGCGTTTGCACCTCGTTCTTGGTGCCCAGGCCTTTGCGATGGATAATCATGAAGTGGATCGGATCGCGATTGGCGCCAGCCGGTTCGGATTTGGTCGGCGTCGCCGAAATATAGCAAATCTGCCCGCTGGCATCGGTTGCTTGCCAGGCGGTCCAGGAATTGAACGTACCCAGTTCCGTGGCTTGCTGCGCCTGGGCGGCCGTCGCAAAAGTCACGAGAGCTGATACCGCGAGCCCAAACAGGAGGCCACCGGTCTTTGTCGTCATTGCCAATCTTCCTCTTTTAGCTGCCAGTCCGCGGGGGATGCATCCGCCCAGCATGCCGCAAACATGGTTACCAAGCTGTCAAAACGGGTTCGTCTTGCGCAGCCTTTGCGTCAAATGCTCGGCAAAGGCGGCGGCAATTTGGCATTGCTGCGGCACTGGTCTTCGCTTTGACGCGAGAGGGTTAAAACTGCGCTAACACTTATGTGACGTGCTCAAGCGGCAAGGGGATAGCTTTGTTCGACGACATAGGGCCCGCCGCCGACCAAATCCCGGCTTGAAAAGAGCACGAATCGCGAAACCGAAAAGCTCATTGGCTCGAAACGTCCGGCTTCGGCAATGAAGCGGGCCACGTCCATCGCCGTCGTGCCTCTAAGCCTTGCAAGTGTCACGTGCGGCACGAATTTTCGGCCCTCGGCCGGAAGGCCGGCGCGCTGCAGCATCCGTTCATGGGCCGACTGCAGGCGACTGAGCGCTTCGCTCGGCTCGACCCCGGCATAAAGGGCGCGAGGCTTGTCGCCACCGAAAGTGCCGAGGTGCGTCAACCGGATCGGAAAGCGCAGGCTCTCGCTCAAATAATCGAGATTATCCGCAACATCATTTGCCGTGGCATTATCGACATCGCCGATGAAGCGCAGGGTGATGTGGTAGTTTTCCGGCTCGATCCAGCGCGCTCCATTGAGGCCGCCACGTTTCATGGACAGCAAAAAACCAATGTCCGACGGGATTTCGAGGCCGGTAAAGAGCCGGGGCATGGCAGTCCTCCCAGGCAGGAGCGGCGGAAACTTGACGCCAAGCCTAGCACATCGAAGCGGATCGGCTAGTCCAGATGTCGCAGCCGGGCCTTTTGCCTTGTAAATCATGGGGGCCGACTCCATATTTACCGGCAAGTGGCAAAAGCCAATTGCCCCCGGCGGTGTTAAGGACCGCATTTTTCCAAGGGAAAGGGAAATGAGAATGGCTGAATATGACCGTCAGACCCTCGGTGCGCGGGCCGGCTCGGCCTTGGCCATCGACGAGGGCCTTCGCAGCTACATGCTGCGCGTTTACAATTACATGGGCCTCGGCCTTGTGATCACTGGCCTAGTAGCCTGGTTCGCCGCGGCTGCTGCTGTTACCAATGATCCGGCCAATGCCGTCGGGCAGCTCGAAAACGGCGCCTATGTCACCCAGTGGGGTGCGCTGCTTTATGGTAGCCCGCTTGCCTGGGTTATCATGCTTGCTCCTCTTGCTTTTGTGCTCGTTCTGAGCTTCGGGATCAACAAGCTTTCGACCGCAGCCGCTCAGGGCGTCTTCTGGGCCTTCGCGGCCGTGATGGGCCTGTCGCTGTCGTCGATCTTCATGGTCTATACCGACGCTTCGATCGCGAAGGTGTTCTTCATCACCGCCGCGACTTTCGGCGCGATGAGCCTTTACGGTTACACCACCAAGCGCGACCTGACCGGCATGGGCAACTTCCTGATGATGGGTCTGATCGGCCTCGTCATCGCCTCGATCGTGAACATCTTCTTCTACAACGGGATGCTCGAATTCATCATCTCGATCGTCGGCGTGCTGATCTTTACCGGTCTGACGGCCTATGACACCCAGAAGATCAAGGAAAGCTATTCGGAATCCTATGGTGCCGACGTTCTGACCAAGAACGCCGTCATGGGTGCCCTCTCGCTCTACCTCGACTTCATCAACCTGTTCATGATGCTCCTCCGCCTCTTCGGCAACCGCGAGTAATCAGCAGGTTCCTTGATCGGGCGATCAAGGAAAATGGTTGGACGAAAAATCGGACCGCAGCTTACAAAGGCTGCGGTCCTTTTCTTTGCGTGCCACCATGTCCGATTTTTCTCTGCGCCCTTTCCGCTGGTCCGACGTTCCGGCCATCACCACGATCTACCGGCACTATGTCGATCATACCGCAATCACCTTTGACACCGAGGCCCCGGGCGAAGAGGCGATCGCCGAAAAATATGCGGGTCTTTTGAAGCTCGGTCATCCGGTGATCATCGCCGAGCGGGCGGGACAGGTTCTGGGCTATGCCTATGCGAGCTTTTATCGACCGCGGGCGGCCTATCGGTTCACCTGCGAGGATTCGATCTATCTCGATCCCGCAGAGACCGGAAAGGGGCTGGGAAAAGCCCTGCTTACCGAGCTTCTCGCTCAGTCTAAAGCGCATGGATTCAAGCAGATGCTGGCGGTGATCACCGCCGACACCGCCAATTCCATTGCCATCCACGAAAAATTCGGCTTCGAACGCGTGGGCTATTATAGGTCCGTCGGTCTCAAATTCGACCGCTGGCACGACATCGTGCATCTGCAGAAGGCGCTTTAGGGAGATGCAAAGCCCTTTTGAATTGGACCAAGTCCCGCGGCAGCCCCTCACCACCCGGCTCGTCCGGGTGGTCCACATGGCGACAAGATGGATTGCCCGGACAAGCCGGGCGATGACGGCGGATTCAGAATTAAAGGGTGCTTGTCTCAGTGCCGCTCAAGGCGGCTAGCCTGACTTGGTCAGCAGTTTCCGCATCGGATAGCCGCTGACGGTGCGGCCGGTAGCTTGGGGGCCATTCTCAAGCCAGCCTGCGCTCCGATAGAAGTGTCTCGCGGTTTCGGTGGCTTCGAGATAGTCTTCTTCAAGTCCAAGGAGCAGAAGTTCCGGCTCAAGCCGATGAACCAGCGCCTTGCTGACGCCGCGGAAGCGCGCTTGGGGGGCGACGTAATTGAGACCGATCTTACCGCTGGTGTCGATGGCGCCGACGGCGGCGATCTCATCGTCAAGTTGCGACGAAAACACATAGGTCTGGATTTGCCAGAAGCTTGGCGACGCCTGCCTTGGATTTGTTGGCTGTCCAGGCACCTATACCCCCTTGCTCGTTCCGGTGATCGACCCCGCAGAGTTCGGTGATCGAAGCGATAAGGACGCGACTCATCATTGGCACATCAGCCTGAATAGCGAGGCGAATGCGGAGGTTCACCCCACCACGGCGAGATCGGGATCGAGCACGCGCAAAACCTGCGCCAGGTCGTGGCCGCGCTTCAGGATGCGGCCCTGCTGGTTAGTTACCATGTACTGACCCTGCTTGGCGCGCAGCTTCGGGTTTTTCTCGACCACAAAGAGTGGGCGCTCGGAAACACGCGCATAGATGGAAAACAGAGCCCGGTCTTTAAGGAAATCCATGGCGTAATCGCGCCATTCGCCGGCGCCGACCTTGCGGCCATAGACCGAAAGGATCTGCATCAGCTCGCGCCGGTCGAAGGCAACGATCGGCTGGACGGGGCGGGATGGCTGGCTTGCTGGTTCACCCACGTGGACGAGGGCGAGATTTGCCGCGGATTGATCAGGCTGACGACCCTGCACGGGACCTCCGGGGGAGTTGTGTCATCTCACAGTCATGTTGGCACAATCCGCAGCCATGGCAAGGGGTTCAAAAAATCCCATTTCGGCCACGTTTCTTCCCTCAAGGTGCCCCATTGGCCCGGCATCTTTTCACCATTGCCTCCAGCGATTGGCAACCGGACTGACCGAGCCCCCAAACCACGACGTCCGGTTGCCAGTCTCCTATCTGACCTCCAAGTCAGTCGCGCCTGCTCCAAGCCCTCGGAGCGGGCGCCTTTTTTTTGATCAGGGTTCGTAGGCGGCAGCGGCAAGGATAGCGCCCGGCAGGCCATTACGCTCCTGCTGGACAAGCACGGCAAAGCCGGTATTGCCGTCACCAAGCATTTCAGTGATCGGCAGCTTGACCTCGGCGCCGTTGGCGCTTTCCCACATGCCCAGGATCTGCCGGCCCGTGACGACCTGGGTATAGACCATCGACTTGCCGGCATTTTCCCCGCTTTCGATCTGCACGTCGGCCCGGTTGACATAGGTGACGAGCGAAATCACGGCGTCCGACAGATCGGGATTGGCCGGGACGGAAATCTTGAGCATGTCGTTGTGAAGGCTGATATCCATGGTCAGCGGCAGGGCGGCGCGATCGAGTGCGGCCTGCACTTCGTTGCGGCGCGACCCGACCACGGCCTTGGCGCCATTGACGACCATTTGCGGCGTATAGATGCGCGAAGATCCCCAGCTCTTGGCATAGGCGCGCTGCCGGTCGGAATAGGCTTCCTGTGCAAACGTGTCTTTCCAGCCGACATAGTCCCAATAATCAACATGGTAGGCGAGCGCGACGACGTCGTTTTGTTCGGCAAGGCTGGTGAGGAGAGCGTCAGCGGGGGGGCATGACGAGCAGCCCTGGCTTGTAAAGAGTTCAACCACGGCCTTGGGGGCAATGTGCAGCGTCTCCGCCATAGCGGAGCCGGAAAAGACGACATGGGCTGCTAGGGCCAGGAGAAGGCCTGAGAGTGGTCGAGCGATCATGGGCAAGGTTGTAGGCTGAGGCTAAGCGGCCTGCCTAGTCAAAACCGGGTGAGACCGACGAGATTCTCGCTTCAAACGAAAATGGCGGCCCGGAGGCCACCATCTGAAAGCTGTGTCGCGGTAGGATTTTACGCTGCGACCAGGCTGCGCAGCACATAGTGCAGGATGCCGCCATTCTTGAAGTAGTCGAGTTCGTTGGCCGTATCGATCCGGCAGCGCGTCTCGACATTAAGCACCGAGCCATCGGCGCGGGTGATCTTGACCATGACCATGGCGCGCGGCTCGATGGTTTCGACGCCGGCGATATCGATGGTTTCGGTGCCATCAAGGCCGAGGGTCTGCCAGCTTTCGCCGTCCTTGAACTGCAGCGGGATGACGCCCATGCCGACAAGGTTCGAGCGGTGGATACGTTCAAAGCTCTGGGCGATGACCGCCTTGACGCCAAGAAGGTTGGTACCCTTGGCAGCCCAGTCACGCGAGGAGCCGGTGCCGTATTCCTTGCCCGCGAAGATCACCAGCGGCGTGTTCTGCGCCTGATAGGCCATGGCTGCGTCGTAGATCGGCATCTGCGAGCCATCCGGCCCGAGGGTGTAACCACCTTCCACGCCATCGAGCATCATGTTCTTGATGCGGATATTGGCAAAGGTGCCGCGCATCATGACTTCGTGGTTGCCGCGACGGGCACCGTAGGAGTTGAAATCCTTGGGCGCAACCTGGCGCTCCATGAGGTACTTTCCTGCCGGAGTGCCCGACTTGAACGAACCGGCCGGGGAAATGTGGTCGGTGGTGATCGAGTCAAGGAAGAGCGCCAGCACGCGGGCCGAGACCACGTCGGTGACGGGCTTCGGTTCCATGGTCAGGTCTTCGAAGTATGGCGGGTTCTGCACATAGGTCGAGGAGCCGTTCCAGCCATAGGTTTCGCTGCCTTCGACAGCGATGCCCTGCCAATGCTCGTCGCCCTTGAAGACGTCCGAATAGCGCTTGCGGAACATGTCGGCATTAACGTGCTGGCGGACGATCTCGGCGATCTCGTGGTTCGAGGGCCAGATATCCTTGAGATAGACCGGCTGGCCGTTCGAGCCGGTGCCGAGCGGTTCGGTCGTAATATCGACATTGAGCGTGCCGAGGAGCGCATAGGCAACGACCAGCGGCGGGGACGCGAGGTAGTTGGCGCGCACGTCGGGGTTCACGCGGCCCTCAAAGTTGCGGTTGCCCGAGAGGACCGACGCGGCAACGAGCTTGTTCTCGTTGATCGTGTCGGAAATCGGCTGCGGCAGGGGACCGGAATTACCGATGCAGGTGGTGCAGCCATAACCGACGAGGTTGAAGCCGATGGCGTCGAGATCGGCCTGGAGGCCGGCAGCGGTCAGGTAATCGGTGACGACCTGCGAGCCGGGCGCCAGCGAAGTCTTGACCCATGGCTTGGAATTGAGGCCGAGGGCGCGCGCCTTGCGAGCAACGAGACCGGCAGCGACGAGAACCGAGGGGTTCGACGTGTTGGTGCACGAGGTGATGGCGGCGATGACGACCGAGCCGTCGCCGACTTCGAAATCTTCGCCCTTGACCGGGAATTTTGCGCCCGGAGCGACATCGCCACGGCCGGCAGCGAGATCCGGCAGCGCCTTGGCGAAAGACGGGGTGACATCCTTGAGCGCGACGCGATCCTGTGGACGCTTCGGGCCGGAAAGGGAGGGAACGACCGTCGAGAGGTCGAGTTCGAGGGTCGAGGTGAAGACCGGGTCCGGCGTGTCCGTCGTGCGGAACATGCCCTGGGCCTTGGAATAGGCTTCGACGAGCGCGACACGATCGGCATCGCGACCGGTGGTCGAGAGGAATTTCAGCGTATCGGCATCGACCGGGAAATAGCCGCAGGTCGCGCCATATTCGGGCGCCATATTGGCGATGGTCGCCTGGTCTTCGAGGCTGAGATAATCAAGGCCAGGACCATAGAACTCGACGAACTTGCCGACGACGCCCTTCTTGCGCAGCATTTCGGTGACCGTCAGCACGAGGTCGGTCGCGGTGATGCCTTCATTGATCTTGCCGGTCAGCTTGAAGCCGACGACTTCGGGGATCAGCATGGTGATCGGCTGGCCGAGCATGGCGGCTTCAGCTTCGATACCGCCGACGCCCCAACCGAGAACGGCCATGCCGTTGACCATGGTCGTGTGCGAGTCGGTGCCGACGAGCGTGTCGGGATAAGCGACGGTTTCGCCGTCTTCGTCCTTGGTCCAGACGGTCTGGGCCAGATATTCGAGGTTCACCTGGTGGCAGATACCTGTACCGGGCGGGACCACGCGGAAATTGTCGAAGGCCGACTGGCCCCAGCGCAGGAACTCATAGCGCTCGCCATTTCGCTCATATTCGAGCTCGACATTCTGCTCGAAGGCGAGCGGAGTGCCAAAATTGTCGACCATGACGGAGTGGTCGATGACGAGATCGACTGGCACGAGCGGATTGATCTTCTGCGGATTGGCGCCGAGCTTGGCGGTCGCGTCGCGCATGGCGGCGAGATCGACGACGGCGGGAACGCCTGTAAAGTCCTGCATTAGGACGCGGGCCGGGCGATACTGGATTTCGTATTCGGACGTGCGGCTGACGAGCCATTCGGCGATGGCGAGGA
This sequence comes from Devosia soli, assembly GCF_000970455.1. Taxonomy (GTDB): domain Bacteria; phylum Pseudomonadota; class Alphaproteobacteria; order Rhizobiales; family Devosiaceae; genus Devosia; species Devosia soli. The sequence goes on from NZ_LAJG01000021.1 coordinate 270,562, forward strand.
TATCTTCCTTCTTCACCGTCCGGTTGTCTTCAAAGCGGAGCAGGTTTTCGAGGACCACCTTCATCGAGCCCGGAAGCTTGGAAACGCCCTTGAGACCGTTCTTTTCTGCTTCAGCGATGGAATAATAAGTGTAGGTCTTACCACCGACCGTCAGGGTCGACTTGGATTTGAAGCTGTCTAGTGAGGCCACTTGCTCCGCCCTTTGCTGCTGGAACGTGCCGTCCGGCTGCAATGGGGGCCGCCGGTTCTCGCCGCTCTTTGCTGGAATGACTCTAATCTCGTCGGCTTATAGTCAATCAGAAAACCGCTTGCCAGTCTTGCCTTTGCTTCAATACGAGATGGGGCCATGACGCAACGGCAAGTCCAAACCTCACTCTGCCTTAAGACTTTCGCGCTGAGCGTGGGTCGCGGCGATGCCGTTCTCGCCAGCGGCATCGCGCTTTCGGTGGCGGCTGGGTCAGGCCTCATCCTGCGAGGAGCTAATGGCTCGGGAAAATCGACGCTGCTGCTGACCCTTGCTGGGCTCCTCGAACCCCTGGCCGGTACTGTGTCGCTGGAAGGCCATGACGCGGACGATGCTCCCGCCTTTCACTATTGCGGCCATCGCAACGCTGTGCGGCCGCGGCTGACGGTCAGCGAGACCCTGGCGTTCTGGTGTGATCTTAACGGGTCACCCGCCATTCCGTTGGCCGAAGCACTCGACCGGGTAGGATTGAGCCGGCAGGCCAGTCTTGACGCCGCCTATCTTTCGGCCGGGCAACAGCGTCGGTTGGCGCTGGCGCGGCTTCTTGTCTCGGCTCGCCCCGTCTGGCTCCTCGATGAACCGAGCTCCGCGCTCGACAGCGAGGGGCAGGGACTGCTGGCGGCGCTCATTTCCACTCATCTTAACGAAGGCGGCATCGCGGTGATTGCCAGCCACGACGCAATTGCCGTCGATGGGCTCGATGTCCTTACCCTCGGTGCCGTGACATGAGCGGGTTCGGCGCTGTGCTTGGTCGCGAAATCCGCCTCAGTCTCCGTGGCGGCGGAGAAATGCTGACGCTGGTACTGTTTTTCATCATCGTCGGGGCCATCGTGCCTTTCGCCGTCGGTCCGGACAAAGACCTGCTCCAACGCATCGCCCCTGGCGTCGTCTGGATTGCCGCCTTTCTTGCCATGCTGCTCGGGCTCGAAAAGCTCTTCGGCCCCGATCGTGCCGACGGCACGTTGGCGCTCTATCGTCTCGCCGATCTGCCCCTCTCTGCCGTCGTTGCCGCAAAAGTGATCGCGCATTGGCTGACGGCCGCGCTGCCGTTGATCCTTGCTTCGCCCATCCTTGCGCTGCTCCTAGCGATGGATCTCGCAGCCTTCTGGCGAACGCTGTTCTCGCTTCTCCTCGGAACGCCGGCTCTGGCAGGCTTTGGAGCGATCGGCGCGGCCTTGACCGTGGCGACACGCCGCGGCGGGTTGCTCGCACCCATCCTGATCGCGCCGCTTTGCGTACCCGTCCTGATCTTCGGCGTCGGCGCCATTGCCCCGGTGGGCGGACCGGAACAGGCACAGGCGGCACTACTCTTTCTGGCAGCGCTAAGCCTCACCGTCCTCGCCCTTTCTCCTTTTGCCGCTGCCCTTGCGATAGACTGGGGCGAGGACTAGAACCGTGCCGTCTCCCAAACCCCGTCCGAGCATGAGCATCGAAACTGCCCCAAAAATGAGCTGGTGGAACCGGCTGGCCCATCCGGGTCAGTTCGTCCAATGGACGCGCCCTCTCGTCCTGCCGCTGGCGCTTGCCACAGCTGTCCTCTTTGTTGCCGGGCTCTGGTTCGCCTTCTTCAACTCGCCGGCCGACTATCAGATGGGCGATACCGTGCGCATCATGTACGTGCATGTGCCGACAGCGTGGCTCAGCCAGTTCGTCTACGCCACGATGGCCGTTTCGGCACTCGGCACGCTCATCTGGCGCCATCCGATGGCCGACGTTTCGATGAAAGCCGCGGCCCCGCTTGGCGCTGTTTTTACCGCCATGGCGCTCTTTACCGGATCGCTCTGGGGCCGCCCGACCTGGGGCACGTTCTGGGAATGGGACGGGCGCATGACCTCGACGCTGGTCCTCCTCTTCATCTATCTCGGCATTGTCGCGCTCTGGCGGGCTTTTGACGATCAGTTGCGCGCTGCGCGCGTGGTTGCGGTCTTCACCCTTGTCGGCGCCATCAACATCCCGATCATCAAATTCTCGGTCGATTGGTGGTCGACGCTGCATCAGCCGGCGAGCGTCTTCCGACCCGATGGTCCGACCATGCCGGGTTCGATCCTGACGCCGCTCTTCGTGATGTTCTTTGCATTCACGCTGCTTTTCATCACGCTGCAACTGATTGCCATGCATACCGAAGTGCGCCGCCGACGCATCACCACGCTCGAGCGCCGCGCGGCGCGGGAAGGCGCGAAATGATCGGGCTGGGCGAACATGCCGAATTCATAATCGCAGCCTATGTAGGGGTCTTTTCCGGCCTTGTGGTTCTGATCGGCTGGACCATCTATGCAGCGCGGCGCAGCCAACAAAGGCTCAAAGAACTCGGCGACACGCGCTCGGATGCGGCCGACCAATGAAAAAGCTGCTCTTTGCCGTGCCGCTTTTGCTTTTGGTGGGGCTCGTCTCGATCTTTGCGCTGACCATCAACCGCGACCCGAGCCTTGTGCGTTCGGTCTTGATCGACAAACCGGCGCCGCAGTTCTCGATGGCCCCCGTCGAGGGGCTCGACCTGCCGGGGTTCGATACGGCCGCGCTCAAGGGTGCGCCGACCGTGGTCAATGTCTTTGCTTCCTGGTGCATCCCCTGCCGCGACGAACATCCGCTTCTCGAAGCCCTCAAGGCCGAGACGGGGGTCAGGCTTTTCGGCATCAATCACTCCGATGCGCCGGAAAATGCGCGGGCTTTTCTCGCCGAACTCGGCAATCCCTATGATGCCATAGGAGCCGATCGCGACAGGCGCGTCTCCATCGATTGGGGCGTTTACGGCGTGCCCGAGACCTTCATCGTCGATGCGCGCGGCACCATCGTCTTCAAGCATGTCGGGCCGCTCACCGCCGAGGCAATCAGAGACGAAGTGCTCCCGGCGCTTGAAAAGGCGCGGCTATAGAACGGAGCTGGGCTTCCTATGAGATCATAGAAAGCCCGGCCAATGCTATTTCGCCAGGGCGGCGAGCACGTGCACCCACGAGCGGATACCGCGATGGAAGCTTTCGAGATCGTATTTCTCGTTGGGGCTGTGGATTTGGTCGTCCACATGGGCAAAGCCGATCAGAAGCGTATCGAGCCCGAGGATCGACTTGAAGTCGCCCGCGACCGGGATCGAACCGCCCGAGCCGGTGATGACGGCCTGCTTGCCCCATTCGGCTGAAAGACCATCGAGCGCCTTGCGGAGGAATTCGCCATCAGAGGGGACAGTGATGGCGGGCGAACCGCCATGGGGGATGAACTCGACCTGGCAATCAGCGGGAATCATTTCTTCGACATGGGCACGGAAAGCGGCACGGATCTTTTTGGGATCCATGCCAGAGACCAGACGGAAGGAAATCTTGGCCGACGCCTTGGACGGAATGACAGTTTTAAAACCGTCGCCGGTATAGCCGCCGACCATGCCGTTGATTTCGCAGGTCGGGCGGGACCAGAGCATTTCGAGGACGGAGCGGCTCTGTTCGCCTGCCGGCAAGGAGAGACCAGCTTCACCAAGGAAAGCTTTCTCGTCAAAGCCAAGGCTCTGCCACTGAGCCTTCAGTTCGGGTGAGATTTCGGCGACGTCATCGTAAAAGCCTTTTAGTGTCACCGATCCGTCGGGCGCGCGCAGGCTGGCGATGATTTCGGCCAAGACCTGGTTGGGGTTGCGCGCGGCATTGCCGAACATGCCCGAATGGAGGTCCTTATTTGCGGCGGTGATGACGATCTCGTCGGCGACGAGGCCGCGCAGCATTGTGGTAATCGATGGCGTCTGGCGGTCCCACATGTCGGTATCGCAAACAAGGGCGATGTCGGCCTTCAGCTCCTCGACATTCTCGCGCATGAAAGGCGGAAGGTTCTTTCCTCCGGATTCTTCCTCGCCTTCAAGCATCAGCGAAACACGCAGCGGCAGGCTTCCGGTCGCTGACTTCCAGGCGCGGCAGGCTTCGATGAAGGTCAGCATCTGGCCCTTATCGTCCGACGCGCCGCGGGCAACGATGATCTTGCGGCCGGCAGCGTCTTCTTTGATCTGCGGATCGAACGGATCGGAATGCCAGAGGTTGAGCGGATCGACAGGCTGCACGTCGTAGTGAGCATAAAAGAGCACATGAGGGCCGGCCTGCGCCGGGCCGTGGGCGACAACGACCGGATGACCGGGGGTCGGACGCGCACTTGCATCAAAGCCGAGGCCATTAAGTTCGCCGGCGATCCAATCGGCTGCCTTCTGGCATTCGGCAGCATAGGCCGGATCGGTCGAGATCGACTTGATGCGCAGCAGCGAGAAAAGCCGCTCGAGGCTTTGGTCGAGCCCGGCATCGACCTGGGCGAGTACGGCTTCGAGTTGGGCTTGATCGGTCATGGTGGTCCTGCAGCGAATTCGGAAACGGAGAGCGCGCACCATGGCGAGAGCCTGCCGCTCTGTCCAGCCTCGGGCGATCGCCAATATTGTCATACTTATTCGAACGTGCTTAGGTCGCACCGAATAGGCAGGGAGCCACATATCATGGACCGATCCGGCGGCAAGGCGCGCCATTCCGGCGACCTTATTGCTGCCCTGTCGGGTCGCAATCTGGCGCGAAACCTCCATTCGGACGTGCTCTGGGAAATGGGCTTTGCCATTGTCTCGGGCCAGTACGCAGAAAACGCCATCCTGCCGCCGGATACCGAACTACTCGATCGCTTTCGCGTGTCGCGCACGGTGTTGCGGGAGGCGCTCAAGACTTTGGCGGCAAAAGGGCTGATCGAAGCCCGGGCGCGGATCGGCACGCGCGTCTTGCCGCGCAACCGGTGGAATCTGTTCGACGCCGATGTGCTTGCCTGGCATTTCGAGCTCGGGCCGGAAGTAAGCTTTCTCCAGAGCCTTGCCGAGGTGCGGATCGGCATCGAGATCGAGGGGGCAGCGCTTGCGGCCCAGCGGCGCACCGAGGCGCAGGCGGAGCTGCTGCTCGCAGCGGTCGATCGCATGGAGGCTGCACGGACTCCAGAGGAGTTTGCCCGGCATGACCTCGAATTTCACAAGGTCGTCGCCGATGCCTCGGGCAATCCATTCATGGCCTCAATCAGCGCCCTTGTGGAAATGGCTCTGACGGCAGCCTTTACCATTTCGTCGCCGGTCAATGAGCCCGAAGCTCTCAGCCAGACGGTTGCCGTGCATCGCAATATCGCCCAGGCGATCGTCGAGAAGAGCTCGGACGGTGCGCGGGAGGCAATGCGCGTTGCCATCGCCGAGGGTTTTGCCCGCGCGGCGGGGCGGATGGAAAAGGCTTAGGTCCTCTTCCGCTAGAGCGAAATTGCGAGCTTTCCGGTAAGCGTGCGGTGAAAGATCATCCCGCCGTCGGTCAGGGCCTGGGTCAGGCGCTCTGCCGTGCGCCGGCGCGCTACTTCGATAACCGGCGCCGACGCTTCCTCGATCCGCATGATGGTCGAAGCCGAAACGCCGGATTGCTCAGCGAGGACGGGGATGGTCCACCCGAGGAGGTTGCGGGCGGCGCGCAGGAGCGGGCCATTGAGCAGTTCCTCACTGGCGGCCGCCTCCGGCTCGAGCCCGCCGTGACCGGGTTGGATGAGGGTCGACAGGCCCAGCCATTCAATGGGGTCGCCCGCATCGTTGAGCACCGGCTGCCGCACCGAGCGCATCGGCACATAGTGACCTGGCGTAGTTTCGATCCGCACTTCGCTGATCCTGGCGCCGCCGCGTTCAAGATTTGCCAAGACAGCCGCCTGATCGTCGGGATGAACGGCGGCAAACCAGCTTTCGAAGGTGAATAGCGGGGTGGGCGGCAGGTTGATATTGTCCGACTGCTTGGCACGCTCGACGATCCGGCCATCAAGCGAACTGAACCAGGCAAGGTCGACATCGAGCTGATCGAAGACGGCGCGAAGCCGCTGGCGCATGAGCGTCAGGCTCTTGTGGAGGCTTTCCTCCTCGGTGCGATCGATTACGCAGATGATCCAGCCGACCGGACGACGATCGTCGCCGAAAAAACGCTCGAACCGCATTTCAAGGCGACGTATGGTTCCATCCTTACGGAGTAGCCTGAGGTCGCGCCGCCTGGGCAGGGTGTCGCGCATGAGCATATGGAAGCTCTCGACAAGGCTCGCCCGGTCTTCCGGATGGGTTCGCTGCTCGATGAACTCGATGCCGATCGATTGCCCGACCTGGTCGAGCGTTCCAGCCAGCACATGCATGCCATCGGAGGCATGCACCCGGCCATCGGCAAAGGACAGCGTGCAAAAGCCGACGCCCGCCATGGTCTCGAGGGCGCGGAGCAGCTGAGCATAATTGGGAAGAGGCGTGCCGCCCTCGCTGAGCGGCATTGCCCTAGGCACTTGTCCCGGCATTGCTGACCCCCCGGTAAGCAAGATGACGCGCGCGTAAAACTTGTGGCTAGCAGTAGACAATAGGTCCATGGCCGGTCAAGCGCCGAACGCTTTTGCCCCCGACCGACTTGACCCGGAACCTGCTTTGGCCCAAAGACCCAAGGCAAAGCGAGGTTTCGTGATGGAAAAATTCACCACATTGACGGGTGTCGCAGCGCCCCTGCCGATCATCAATATCGACACCGATATGATCATCCCCAAGCAGTACCTCAAGACGATCAAGCGCACCGGGCTCGGCGTCGCGCTGTTTTCCGAGATGCGCTATAACGAGGACGGCTCGGAAAATCCCGATTTCGTTCTCAACAAACCAGCTTATCGCCATGCCAAGATCGTCATTGCCGGCGACAATTTTGGTTGCGGTTCTTCGCGCGAGCACGCTCCCTGGGCATTGGCCGATTTCGGCATCCGCTGCGTGATTTCGACCAGCTTTGCCGATATTTTTTACAACAACTGCTTCAAGAACGGCATCCTGCCGCTCATTGTCTCGCCCGAGCAGCTCAAGCTCCTGCTTGACGATGCAGAGCGCGGCTCGAATGCGACCCTGACCATCGACCTCGAAGCCCAGACCATCCAAGGCCCGGATGGCGGCACGCTGCATTTCGATATCGACCCGGCACGCAAGCATATTTTGCTTGAAGGGCTGGACGATATTGCCGGCACGCTGAAGTCTGATCCCGCCATTTCCTCGTTCGAGGGCAAGATGGCCGCTGAGCGTCCCTGGCTCTAAGCGCCATGGCGGAGATCGTCTTCGAGGCTGAGCCGCATCCCGATACGCGGGCGGCCATTCTCGATGGCCTTCTCGCCTATAATGCTGCAAAGACCGAGGGCCGCTTCGGTGCTCCAAGAACCATTGCGCTGGCGCTGAAAGACCCGGAAACCGGGGCTAGCGTGGGTGGGCTCACGGCGCGCGTCAGCTATAGCCGGATGTTCGTCGAGCTGCTCTTCATTCCCGAGCATCTGCGAGGCAAGGGCCTTGGCGAAAAGCTGATGGCAGAAGCCGAGAAAGTCGCAAAAGATCTTGGTTGTATCGGTATTTGGCTCGATACGTTTTCGTTTCAGGCGCCGGGGTTTTACAAGAAAATCGGCTACCAAGAGTTTGGCGCCATTTCCGACTATCCGCCCGGCTTTTCCCGGCATTTCTTTCACAAACCTCTGAGTTGAACCATGGTCCAGCGCGTTTCTACCGGCTCTCCTTTTGAAGCCACTTTCGGGTATTCTCGCGCCGTGCGGCACGAGGATACGGTTTATGTTTCGGGCACGACGGGCTATGATTATTCGGTCATGAAGATGCCCGAAACCGTTGGCGAACAAGCGAAAAATGCGCTGGCGACGATCGACAAGGCGCTCAAGGAAGCCGGCTCTTCGATCGAGGATACGGTGCGGGTCGTCTACTATCTCGGCGATCGGTCTTATGTCGACGAAGTCGTTGCGGCCGTCGGTCCAGTGTTCAAAGATATCCGCCCCGCCGCCTCGATGCTCATCGTCCAGATGATCGAAGAAGGCATGAAGATCGAGATCGAAGTGACGGCTCGTATCGGTGCGGCAACCAGCCACGCTTAAGGTATCGCTTCGGTAGCATTCCGTTACCATTGAGCAGCGCTTTCGCCCGAAAGCGCTGTTTTGCTTTGTGCCCTTGCGCAAAAAGCCAAAATAAAGCTATGTGCCGGCCAAGGTGTACCCACCAGTACGGCGAGGAGTTTTCCAAAAAATGGCCACCCATTCCCTGTTTCTTCTGCCGGGCGACGGCATCGGCACCGAGATCATGGTCGAGGTCGAAAAGATCATCGCCTGGTCCAATGCCGAAGGCCTGACGGACTTCGCCATCGATACCGGCCTTGCTGGTGGCTGCGCATATGACGCGCATGGCGAAGCCATTTCCGAAGACGACATGGCCAAGGCGCTCAAGGCCGATGCCGTGATCTTCGGTGCCGTGGGTGGCCCTAAGTGGGACAATGTTCCCTATGACAAGCGCCCGGAAGCCGCACTCTTGCGTCTGCGCAAGGATCTTGGACTTTTCGCCAACCTCCGTCCCGCCATCTGCTATCCCGCACTTGCCGATGCCTCCGCGCTCAAGCGCGAACTGGTCGAAGGCCTAGATATCCTGATCGTGCGCGAACTGACCGGTGGCGTCTATTTCGGCGAGCCCAAGGAAATCACCGATCTCGGCAATGGCCAGAAGCGCGGCGTCGATACGCAGGTTTATGAAACCTACGAAATCGACCGCATCGCCCGCGTCGCCTTCGATCTCGCCCGCACCCGCGGCAACAAGATCCACTCGGCCGATAAGAAGAACGTCATGAAGTCGGGCGTGCTTTGGGACGAAGTGGTCCGCACCGTCGCCAAGGATTATTCAGACGTCGCGTTCAACCATATCCTGGCTGACAACTGCGCCATGCAGCTGGTGCGCAATCCAAAGCAGTTCGACGTCATCGTCACCGATAACCTGTTTGGCGATATTCTTTCGGACGTCGCCGCCATGCTGACCGGTTCGCTCGGCATGCTGCCGTCCGCAGCGCTGGGTGCGCCAGATGCCGTCACCGGCAAGCGCAAGGCCATGTATGAGCCCGTTCATGGCTCGGCGCCCGACATTGCCGGCAAGGGCATTGCCAACCCGATCGCCATGATCGCCTCGCACGCCATGGCGCTGCGCTACTCGTTCGGCATGATCGAATTGGCCGACAAGGTCGAAGGCGCCATCGCCAGCGTTTTGGCGGACGGCCTGCGCTGCGCGGACATTGCCCAGGACAACCGCAAGACGGTTGGCACGGAAGAAATGGGCGCGGCGATCTTGGCTAAGTTGAAGGCGTAGCCCTCGCTCCTCCGTCATCGTCACCACCCGGCTCGTCCCGGTGGTCCATCTCTCCTCCGCATGGATTGCCGGGACAAGCCCGGCAATGACGATGGCTAGAGATTGCAGCTCAAATAAAAAGCCCCGGCCTTTCGACCGGGGCTTTCGCATTCAGTGGGCCAAAAGCCCAAAAAATTATTCGGCCGAACCTTCGGCGGCAGCGGCGGCCTTGGCGGCCTTTTCTTCGGCGCGTTCCTTGGCCTTGGCGCCGGGTTCGCCCTTGTTCGGGTTGTTGCGGGCATCGCGCTTGGCAAGGCCGGCAGCGTCGAGGAAGCGCAGGACGCGGTCGGTCGGCTGGGCGCCAACGCCAACCCAGTGCTGGGCGCGTTCGGTGTTGAGCACGACGCGGTTTTCAGCGTCCTTGGCGAGCAGCGGGTTGAAGGTGCCGATCTTTTCGATGAAACGGCCATCGCGCGGGCTACGGGCGTCGGCGATGACGATGTGGTAGAACGGGCGCTTCTTGGTGCCGGCGCGAGCCAGACGGATCTTCAGGGACATTGCTTAATTCCTAAGGCTGTCAGTTGAAAGTTTGGGTTATTTCTTCTTGCCCAGGCCCGGCAGGCCAGGGAAACGGGGAGCGCCGCCGAGACCGGGAAGGCCCGGACCGCCGGCGGATTTGAGAAGCTTATTGACGTCTGTGAGCAGCTTGTCGGTCATCGGCAGATCAGCCGAGGGCAGGCCTTTCAATTGCTCGGGATTGATGCCGGCCTGGCGCGCCAACTGTTCGAGCTGCTTGGGGTCCATCTTGGAGAGATCCGGCATGCCGCCGAGCATGCCGCCCATCTTTCCGCCGAACATGCCGGCAAGCGATCCCATGCCACCCTTACTCACCTTCTTCATCATATCCGCCATCTGGCGGTGCTGCTTGGCGAGCTTGTTGATTTCCGAGACTTCGACGCCGGCGCCCGCAGCGATACGCTTGCGGCGCGAGGCATTGAGCAGGTCAGGGTTGGCCCGCTCCTTCTTGGTCATGGAATTGATGATGGCGATCTGACGATCGAAGACCTTTTCGTCGACATTGGCGCCGGCCATGGCCTTTTTCAGCTGGCCCGCGCCGGGGAGCATGCCCATGAGGCCGCCCATGCCGCCCATCTTCTTCATCTGCAAAAGCTGGGCGCGCAGATCGTCGAGGTCGAACGAGCCCTTCTTGAGCTTGGCCGCCATCTTCTGGGCGTCTTCGGCCGTGACATGCTCGGCGGCCTTTTCGACGAGCGAAACGATGTCGCCCATGCCCAGAATCCGGTCGGCGATGCGCGCGGGATGGAAATCTTCCAGCGCATCCATCTTTTCGCCGACGCCGATCAGCTTGATCGGCTTGCCCGTGGCGGCGCGCATCGAGAGCGCTGCACCACCGCGGCCATCGCCATCGACGCGGGTCATGACGATGCCGGTGATATCGAGGCGCGTATCGAAGGAACGCGCGACGTTGATCGCGTCCTGGCCGGTCAAGGCGTCGACGACGAGCAGGATTTCATGCGGCCTGGCGATCTCCTTGATGGAGACCGTTTCGACCATCAGCTCTTCATCGATATGGGTGCGGCCGGCGGTATCGAGAATGAGAACGTCATAGCCACCGAGACGGCCCTCGCGCTCGGCGCGGCGGGCGATCTCGACAGGCGTTTCGGTGGTAACGATCGGCAGCGTATCGACGCCGACCTGTTCCCCGAGCACGCGCAGCTGCTCCATGGCGGCCGGGCGGCGGGTATCGAGGGAAGCGAGAAGAACTTTTTTCTTCTGGCGGTCCTTGAGGCGCTTGGCAATCTTGGCGGTAGTGGTCGTCTTGCCCGAACCCTGGAGACCAACCATGAGGAGGGTGACGGGGGCCGGGGCATTGAGATCGATGGTTACTGCATCGGAGCCCAGGACCTGGACCAGCTCGTCATTGACGATTTTTACAACTTGCTGGCCGGGGGTCACCGAGCGGGTGACTTCGGCGCCGACGGCACGTTCGCGCACCTGTTCGACAAAGGCGCGGACGACTTCGAGCGAAACGTCGGCCTCGATCAGCGCCCGGCGGATTTCGCGCATGGCCGCATCGACGTCCGCTGCGTTGAGCGCGCCGCGTCCACGAAGCCCATCGAAAATCTTGCCAAGCCGGTCGCTTAAGCTCTCAAACATATTTGGTCCTTGTCTCTTCGGGGCATCCGACGAGATATGGGGTCGAACAGGCAAACGCAAAACCCACCCGCGGGCGCAACGCGCTGGCGGATGTTGGCCTCCGGGATCGTGGCACCCGTTCGGGGTCCCGGTCGGCGGGTCAGGAGCAAAAGCCTGATGAACGGGTCGCGTTTAGGGGAGTTTTTCGCGTGAGTCAAGAAACGAGGCCCGTAATCACGGGCGACGCGCTGATGGAGAGCCTGCAAGCGCGGATCAACACCAGGCTGATTGGCATAGACGGTCTGCCGGTATCCGGAAAGTCGACCCTGGCCGATAGGCTCATAGAGAGCTTCGGAGCCGAATTGATCTATTTCGATGATTTCGTCCTGCCGCAGGAGCAGTGGCCAGATCCAATCGGGCCGGGATTTCCATTTCCCTATATGCGGCATGAAGCGTTTTTCGAAGCGGTCGAAACCTTGGCCCGATCCGGCGCTTGTCAATACCAGCTTTATGATTGGGGCAAAGGCGCGCTCGGTCCATGGAAAGAGGTTCCGCTCGGCGAGAGGCCGATCGTCGTCGAGGGTGTGTCGGCATTGGCTGAGCGTTTGGCGCCGTTTTATGACTTGAAGATCTGGGTCGACAGCGACGCAGCGACAACACTGCAGGCGTCGCTGGAGCGCGGAGTGGGAGACTGGGAGCAACAATGGCGCGAGCTCTTCATCCCAAGCGTCGAGCGCTACATCCAGACCAAACCCGCAGATCGCGCCGATACCATCGTTGCCGGACGCGGGGCTTAACCGGGGGCGGTACTGGCAATTCCGCACCACTTCCGCCATATAGAGCCCGAGACAAAAAGACAGGCACCGCTCGTGAGCAACGCACCCTTTCTCAAGATGAACGGGCTGGGCAACCAGATCATTGTCGCCGACATGCGCGGCCGGTCGGATCGGGTGACGCCAGACGCGGCGATTGCCATCAATGCGCGGGCCGAGACCAAGTTCGACCAGATCATGGCCATCCATGATTCAAGGACGCCCGGCACGGCCAACTATGTTGAGATCATCAATTCGGATGGCTCGCGGGCGCAGGCCTGCGGCAATGGCATGCGTTGTGTGGTGCAATTCCTCAGTGCCGAACAAGGGCGGCAGCGGTTTACCTTTGAGACGGTCGCGGGGATTCTTTTTGGCGAAGAAGCCGAAAGCGGGCTGATTACCGTCGATATGGGGACGCCCAAATTTGCCTGGTTCGATATTCCACTGGCCGAGGAATTTGCCGACACGCGGCAGATCGAACTGCAGATTGGGCCAATCGATGCGCCGGTGCTGCATTCGCCATCGGTGATGTCGATCGGCAATCCGCATGCGACCTTTTGGGTCAAGGACGATGTGTGGTCCTATGCGCTCGACCGGTTTGGGCCCATGCTCGAAAACCACCCGATCTTTCCCGAACGCGCCAATATCGGCATTGCCCAGGTGATCGAGCCGGACAAGATCGTCTTGCGCGTGTGGGAGCGTGGCGCGGGCTTGACCGAGGCCTGTGGCACGGCGGCCTGCGCGGCTGTGGTCAATGGCGCGCGGACCCGCCGGACGGACCGCAAGGCGACGGTGACGCTGCCGGGCGGCGATCTCGTCGTCGAGTGGCAGGCGGACGACCATGTGACCCTGACGGGACCAGCAGAACTGGAATGGCGCGGTGCGTTCGACCCGGCCACGGGCGCCTGGACACGCGCCGAGGCGGCCTGATGGCAGTTGAGACACTGACATTCGGGTGTCGATTGAACGCCTATGAAGGCGAGGTGATGAAGGCCGAGGCCGAAAAGGCCGGGCTCGACAATGCCATCATCATCAATACCTGCGCGGTGACCGAAGAGGCCGTCAAACAGGCTAAGCAGGCCGTGCGCAAGGCGCGGCGCGACAACCCGGCCGCCCGGATCATCGTCACCGGTTGCGCGGCGCAGACCGAGGCGCGCACCTTTGGCGACATGGACGAGGTCGATCTCGTCATCGGCAATGAGGATAAGCTCAAAGCCGAGAGCTATGAGCCCATGGTTTTTGGGCTGGCGCTGAACGACAAGGTTCAGGTCAACGACATCGGAAACGTGCGGGAAACCGCGGGGCATCTGATTGCCGGAATGGATCGGCGGACGCGGGCATTCGTCCAGGTGCAGAATGGCTGCGACCATCGCTGCACATTTTGCATCATTCCCTTTGGCCGCGGACCTTCGCGCTCGGTGCCGATGGGGCTGGTGGTCGAGCAGATCAAGACATTGGTCGGCAACGGGGTGCGGGAAGTCGTTCTGACGGGGGTGGACATTACCTCTTATGGTCCCGACCTGCCGGGGGCGCCGACGCTGGGCACACTGGTGCAGGCGATTTTGCGGCATGTGCCGGACCTGCCGCGGCTGAGGATTTCCTCGATCGATTCCATCGAGGCGGACGCGGCGCTTTATGAGGCCGTGGCCGATCCGCGGCTGATGCCGCATCTGCATCTGTCGCTGCAATCTGGCGATGATCTGATTTTGAAGCGCATGAAGCGGCGGCATCTGCGGGACGACGCGCTGGCGGTCGTCGAGAAACTGCGGACGATCCGGCCGGATATGGTGTTTGGGGCCGATATCATTGCCGGCTTTCCGACCGAGACCGAGGCGATGTTCGTAAATTCGCTGCGCTTTATCGGCGAGGCGGGGCTGACTTATATTCACGCCTTTCCCTATTCGCCGCGACCCGGCACGCCGGCGGCGCGCATGCCACAGGTGAGCAAGGCCACGGCCAAGGCGCGCGCGGGACTGTTGCGCGCCGAGGGCGAACGGCAATTTGCGGCGCTTTGCGCTACGCGGCTGGGCAGTACCGAAAATGTGCTCATGGAGCGCAATGGGCTTGGGCGCACCGAACAATTCGTGCCGGTCAGCGTTGCGTCTATGCAGCCCGGCGAACTCTCGGCCGTCAGGATCACCGGGCTTGGCCCATATGGCTTGATCGGCGAAAAGCTGCGGGCTGCGGCCTGAGGCGAAGGAAAACACACGAGCATGAGCGATAAAGTCTCCGGTTTCTTCAAGCGCTTGTTCGGCACCGAGCCGGTTCCCGCGCCCGCGCCGCCCGAAACCCGCCCGGAGGCGCCGGTGGAGCCGATTCCGCCCGTGCCGGAAACCGTGCTGCCCGCGCCGGAGCCGGAGCCGGAGGCCGTGGAAGCGCCGCATGTGCCGCTGCCGGGTCCTCCCGAGACCACGCTCGACTATGTGGAGGAGATCGAGGAGCGGGCAGCTGAGATCCAGGACAGCGTACCGATCATACCCGCGCCGGAAACGGCTGCACCCCGCGAGAGCTGGTTTTCGCGGCTGACGACGGGCCTAAAACGCTCTTCGGACAACCTGACCAATTCCATCACCTCGGTCTTTACTAAGCGAAAACTCGATGCGGCGACGCTCGACGAGCTGGAAGACGTGCTGATCCAGGCCGATCTCGGGCTCGAGACGGCCATGGCGATTACCGATACGCTGCGGCGTGACCGGTTCGACCGCGAGGTCTCGGGCAGCGATGTGCGCAATGTGCTGGCCGGTGAAGTCGAAAAGGTGCTGGGGCCCGTGGCGCGGCCGCTGACGATCGATATGGCGAAAAAGCCCTTTGTGATCCTGATGATCGGGGTCAATGGCTCGGGCAAGACGACGACTATCGGAAAGCTGGCGCAAAAGTTCGCAGGCGAAGGAAAATCGGTGATGCTGGCGGCGGGCGATACGTTCCGCGCGGCGGCGATCGAGCAATTGCAGGTCTGGGGTCAGCGGACCGGCGCGCCGGTTGTCGCGCGGCCCGCCGGCGCCGATGCGTCGGGGTTGGCGTTCGACGCCGTGACCCAGGCCAAAGCCGAGGGGCGCGATGTGCTCATTATTGATACCGCAGGGCGCCTGCAGAACCGCGACGAGCTGATGAACGAGCTCGAAAAGGTCATTCGCGTCATCAAGAAGGTCGAGCCGGAAGCGCCGCACGCGACCTTGCTCACGCTCGATGCGACGACGGGCCAGAACGCCATGAAGCAGGTCGAGATCTTTGGGCAGCGGGCCGGGGTGACGGGGCTGGTGATGACCAAACTCGACGGGACGGCGCGGGGTGGCATTCTCGTCGCCATTGCCCGCAAGTTCGGTCTGCCGGTGCATTTTATCGGCGTCGGCGAAGGGGTGGACGATCTCGAGCCGTTTGCGGCGCGCGATTTTGCCAGGGCCATTGCCGGACAGGACTGAGATTTCGGACAAAATCTGACCATGCTTAGAGCCTATTGCGCTTGCATCGCTGGGCCCGTGCCATCACATTGGCGGAGGACGCCATGGAACAACCAATGACCGAAAAAGCCGAAGCAGACGTCAATTGGGACGAGCTGCGCCCCCAGATCATCAAGCTGGCGCTCGAACTCGGGCCGCTCGTGGTCTTCTTCATCGTCAATGCCCGCGCCGATA
Source organism: Devosia soli (assembly GCF_000970455.1). Classification (GTDB taxonomy): domain Bacteria; phylum Pseudomonadota; class Alphaproteobacteria; order Rhizobiales; family Devosiaceae; genus Devosia; species Devosia soli. Next base: position 286,525 of record NZ_LAJG01000021.1, read on the forward strand.
TTTTTGCCGCCACGGCCTGGTTCATGGGCGCGATGGCCGTGTCGCTGCTGTTGTCCTGGTTGATCCTCAAGAAGGTCGCCGTCATGCCGCTCGTGACCGGCGCCGTGGTGCTGGTGTTCGGCGGGCTGACGCTGTGGCTGCAGGACGACACGTTCATCAAGATCAAACCCACGATCACCAACGTGCTGTTCGGCTCGGTGCTGCTTGGCGGCTTGCTGTTCGGCCAATCGCTGCTGAAATATGTGTTCGGCGAGGTCTATCGTCTCAAGCCCGAAGGCTGGTGGCGGTTGACGCTCAACTGGGGCATCTTCTTTTTCGTGCTCGCCGTGATCAACGAGATCCTGTGGCGCAATTTTTCGACCGAGGTGTGGATCTCATTCAAGGTCTGGGGCGTGATGCCGCTGACGGTGCTGTTCTCGATGAGCCAGGTGCCGCTTCTCAGCAAATATGCGCCGGAGAACGAACCACCCTCCCCGCCTAATGTGGTTGTTGAGAGCTAGACTGATGAGCCCCCGCGCTAGCGGGGGTTTTTGTTTATGCCGTACATTTCCCTCCCATCGTCACCACCGGGCTTGTCCCGGTGGTCCATGCCTTGGAAAGATGGATTGCCGGGACAAGCCCGGCAATGACGGCAGACGGGAATGCAGAGCGGGCTAGGCGACCGCTGCAGCGACCGGCCCGAAAAGTCCGATCACCGCGCCTTGGATGACCAGCACGCCGAGAAGGTGCCCGCCGTCGATCGCGGTCAGCGACCATTTCATGCCTTCGTAGCGATGGTTCATGATCAGCGTTGTGATGACAAAGCCGAGCCAGCAGAGGAGGCCGGTGAGCGCGCCGGTGCCGAGGCTGACCGTGCCCATGAGGGCGGGCGTGAAGACGGCGAGAAAAAAGGCCATCACCAGCTCGACGGCGAAGGACCAGATGAAGGGCGTGAAGCCAACATTGAGCTCTTCGCGCGTCTTGCCCAGGGCGGTGAGCCATTGGCGCGACAGGCCCATGTACCAGATGGCGCCAAAGGCGAAGGCGGCGATTGTGGCGAGCAGGATCGCCAGCCAGTTAACGGCAGAAAACGACATGAAAATCCCCCAGACTGCGCACCATGCGCGGGGGTAGATTAGTGCTTCTGGGGCGTTGCCCACAATGTCATTCCCGCGGAAGCGGAATCTCTATCAAACAGAGGTCCCCGCTTTCGCGGGGATGACAGGGTGGCTAGTCGTCGGCCCGCGCTTCGATTTCTTCCATGTCTTCGTCGGAAAAGCCGAAGTGGTGGCCGAGCTCGTGGATGAGCACATGGGTGACAACTTCGCCGAGCGTGTTGTCGTCGTTTTCGGCCCAATAGTCGAGAATGGCGCGCCGATAGAGGAAGACCGTGTTGGGCATCTGCCCGGTCTGGGGCACCGCGCCATCTTCAGTAAGGCCGATGCCGGTAAAGAGACCCATGAGCTCGAAGGGGCTTTCCATGCCGAAATGGGCAAGGATGTCATCTTCGGCGAATTCGGCGACGGAACAGGTGACGTCTGCCGCGAGCGACTTGAACGGCTCGGGCAGTTCGGCCAGGGCCTTGCTCGCCAAAGCCTCGAAGTCATCGAGGGTCGGGGCGTAGCGGTCGGACCAGTCGAGTGGCGATGTGCTCATCGGAAGTGCCTCCATCCCATCGTCATCACCCGGTCATCCTCGGACTTGATCCGGGGACCGGGTGATCCATGCTTCAGCGCCAACCGAGATATGGATTGCCCGGTCAAGCCGGGCAATGACGGTGGTGTGGGAGTCAGTGCTTCCACTCGCGGATGTCGACAAAGTGGCCGGCAATGGCGGCGGCGGCGGCCATGGCGGGGGAGACGAGGTGGGTGCGGCCCTTGAAACCCTGGCGGCCCTCGAAATTGCGGTTCGAGGTCGAGGCGCAACGTTCTTCGGGCTTCAATTTGTCCGGGTTCATGGCGAGGCACATGGAGCAGCCTGGCTCGCGCCATTCAAAGCCGGCATTCTTGAAGACGACGTCGAGGCCTTCGGCTTCGGCCTGTTCCTTGACGAGGCCCGAACCTGGCACGACCATGGCCGAAACGTGCGAAGCGACCTTGCCATTGCCGATGGCGGCGGCGGCAGCGCGCAGATCCTCGATGCGGCCATTGGTGCACGAACCGATGAAGACCTTATCGAGCTTGATGTCGGTGATCTTGGTGCCGGGCTTGAGACCCATATAGTCGAGCGCACGCCACTTCGAGGCACGCTTGGTTTCATCCTGAATGTCATCAGGGTTGGGAACCACGCCCTGCACCGAGATGACATCCTCGGGCGAAGAGCCCCAGGAGACGATCGGAGGCAGCTTGGCGGCGTCGAGAATGACGATCTTATCGTAGTGGGCGCCCTCGTCGGTGTAGAGCGTCTTCCAATAGTCGAGGGCCATGTCCCAGGCGGCACCCTTGGGGGCACGCGGACGATCCTTGACATAGGCAAAGGTCTTTTCGTCAGGGGCGATAAGGCCGGCGCGGGCGCCGCCTTCAATGGTCATGTTGCAGACCGTCATGCGGCCTTCCATCGAGAGCGAGCGGATGGCTTCGCCGGCGAATTCGATGACGTGGCCATTGCCACCGGCCGTGCCGATTTCGCCGATGATGGCGAGGATGATGTCCTTGGCGGTGACGCCTGGCGGCAGCTGGCCATCGACACGCACCAGCATGTTCTTGGCCTTTTGCTGCAAGAGCGTTTGCGTGGCGAGCACGTGCTCGACTTCCGAGGTGCCGATGCCGTGGGCCAAGGCGCCGAAAGCGCCATGGGTCGAGGTGTGGGAGTCGCCGCAAACGATGGTCATGCCCGGCAGGGTGAAGCCCTGTTCCGGGCCGACGATGTGGACGATGCCCTGACGCTTGTCGAAAGCGTCATAATATTCGATGCCGAATTCGCGGGTGTTTTCAGCCAAAGCGGCGATCTGCGTCGCGCTTTCCGGATCCGGGTTTGGCAGCGAGCGGTCCGTGGTCGGCACGTTGTGGTCGACGACGGCCAAGGTGCGCTCGGGGTGACGGACCTTGCGGCCATTCATGCGCAGGCCCTCGAAAGCCTGTGGGCTCGTCACTTCGTGGACGAGGTGGCGGTCAATGTAGAGAAGGCTCGTGCCGTCGGGATTGTTCTGGACCAGATGGTCGTCCCAGATCTTGTCGTAAAGCGTGCGGGCCTTGGTCATTTGTCGTGTTCCGAGGGGCAAAGAAAGTTTGGATTGGTTCTAAGCCTGAACCGGCTTTTGGGTCAAGAACTACCGTACTCTTGGGTACGCCTTAGCCGAAATCAGTTTGCCGGCGCGTCGCGCAAGCGGCCGACGGCTAGGGCACCGAGAAGACTGGTATCGAGCCCAATGCGGTAGCGGCACCAGAGGGCAATGGCGACCTGGGCGAGGATGCGCGCGCCCATATTGACCGCGGCTGCGCCGACAATGCCCCAGATCGGGATCACAAGGATCTGAACGAAGAAACCGAGTCCCATGATGGTGCCGAAGACGGCAACATAGGCGCGCTCGTGGCCGGTCATCATCATGACGATTTTCGAGGGGCCAGTGACGGCGTCAAAGAGAAGGCCAAAGGCGAGAAGCAGCAGCACCAGCACGCCTTCGGCATAGGCGGGGCCGAAGAGCGACAGGATGGGCTCGCCGAAGAACAGGAACAGCGCAAAAATAACGAGCGAAAACAAGAAACCGGCCCAGGCGCAGAGGGCGGTGATCGCCTGGGCTTTTCGCATGGCGCCGGAATGATAGTGCTCGGCGACCATCGGGGCGATGACGAGCTCGATGGCGAAGGTGAAGAGCGTCATCAGGCCCGCGGTGCGGAAGGCATTGAAGTAGAGGCCGGAGCTTTCGAGATCGAGCATGAGGCCGACAAGGATGACGTCGGCGTTGAGCGTAAAAGTTTCGATGAGCGCGCCGAGCAGGAGCCAACGGCTGAGCTTGCCCCAGCGCCGCCAATGGCCCCGCATGGGCGCTAGGCGGGGCAGGATGGCATAGTGCCGGCGTTGGGCGACGCTCGTCTGCATGATAAGCGCGCCGATGAGCAGCGCGGCCGAAAGGGTCAGGGCATCGGGGCCACTGAGGACGACGCCGACCGCAAAGAGCGCCATGACGGCAAGCGGCAGCGCGAGGCGCCAGACGATGTCGCGCGGGAGGAGCGCGGTCCAGAGCGAGCCCTGGGCCCGCAGAACCGAGGAATTGTATTCGGCCAGCGCCATGGGAAGGATGAGGAAAGCGGCGCCGATGAAATGGTTGATGGTTTCGCGCGGCGGCAGGAAGGGAATGCTGGCAAAGGCGATGATGCTCAGCAGCGCGGCGAGGACGAGACTGGCGCCAATGGTGATGGCGGAGCCGGCTGCAACGACGGCTTCGGCGTCGGATTTTTCGCCCTGCGCCTGCAATTGCGGCCAGAGGCGGAGGACGGCGGTCGACTGGCCCATGCCGGCGAGAATGGCCAGAAGCGTCGCGAGCGCGAGGCCAAACGCGAAATGGCCATATTCACTCGCGGTCTGGGTGCGCGAGAGGACGACATAGGTGATGTAGGTGAGCCCGGCAGTCGCGACCTTGATGCCGAGCGAGCCCACCGAGCGCAACAGCCCGGAGGACAATAAGGCAGAAAGATCGGATGGGATGGCCAGCCGCACGAAAGTTTCCTCGCGCCGGGTCGATCACCGGCGGGCAGGAGTGTGCCAGAGGGCCGTCAAGAAGGGGTTACCGATGGGGTCGAGATTTTTAAGGCGAGCTGCCGGTTTAGAGATAGGCGTCACCACCGGGCTTGTCCCGGTGGTCCATGCCGCCTCGAGATGGATTGCCCGGACAAGCCGGGCAATGATGGTAACTGAGGTATTGGGGGCGTAGAGGCAAAGCACCTTGCCGCGAGGCGACAAGGATCAGTGCCTAAAGTGCCGCATCCCGGTCATCACCATGGCAATTCCGGCCGCATCGGCGGCGGCGATCACTTCGTCGTCGCGCATGGAGCCGCCGGGCTGGATGACAGCGGTGGCGCCGGCGGCGACGAGGGCTTCGAGGCCATCGGCGAAGGGGAAGAAGGCGTCGGAGGCGACGACCGAGCCTTGGGTCAAAGCGCCTTCAAGGCCGGCAGCTTCGGCGGCGTCGATCGACTTGCGATGGGCGACGCGGGCGGAATCGACGCGGCTCATCTGGCCGGCGCCGATGCCGGCGGTGGCGCCGTCCTTCACATAGACGATGGCATTGGACTTGACGTGCTTTGCCACTTTCGCAGCGAGCTTGAGGTCGGCCAGTTCAGCATCGGTCGGGGCGCGCTTGGTAACGACCTTCAGGTCGCAATCATCGACATTCTGATTGTCGCGGCTCTGGACGAGGAGGCCACCGGCGACCGACTTAACCTGCAGGCCTGCGGCTTTGGCATCGGCGAGGCCGCCGGTGAGAAGGAGCCGCAGGTTCTTTTTGGCGGCGATGATGGCCTGGGCTTCCTGTGTGGCGGAGGGGGCGACGATGACTTCGGTGAAAACCTTGACGATTTCGGTCGCCGTTTCAGCGTCGATCTCGCGGTTTGTCGCGACAATGCCACCAAAGGCCGAGACCGGATCGGTGCGGAGGGCCTTTTTGTAGGCTTCGACGAGGGTGCTGCCGGTGGCGACGCCGCAGGGATTGGCGTGCTTGATGATGGCGACAGCGGCGGTTTCGGCGGGGTCGAATTCGGAGACGAGTTCGAACGCGGCGTCGGTGTCGTTGATATTGTTGTAGGAAAGCGTCTTGCCCTGGACCTGCGAAGCGGTGGCAACGCCGGGGCGGTTTTCGCCGGTCGAATAGAAGGCCGCCCATTGGTGCGGGTTTTCGCCATAGCGCATGACTTCGCGCAGCGTGCCAGCAAAGCTGCGATAGTTCACGTCGGCAAAGTCGATCTCCTTGGCGAACCAGGCGGAGATGGCGCTGTCATAGGCGGCGGTGCGGGCATAGGCTTTTGCCGCAAGCTTCTGGCGCAGTTCGTAGGGAATGCCGCCATTGCGGATGGCATCCAAGATGGCGGGATAGTCGGCGGGGTCGACGACGACCGTCACATAGGCATGGTTTTTGGCTGCGGAGCGGACCATGGCGGGGCCGCCGATATCGATGTTTTCGATGATCTCGTCGTAGGAGGCGCCGGAGGCAACGGTCTTTTCGAAGGGGTACAAATTCACGGCGACGAGGTCGATGGGGCCGATCTCGTGCTCGTCCATCGAGGACTTGTGCTCGGGATTGTCACGCACCGAGAGGAGGCCGCCGTGCACCTTGGGATGGAGCGTCTTGACGCGGCCATCCATCATCTCGGGAAAGCCGGTGAGGTCGGAGATTTCGCGCACCCGGAGGCCGGTTTCGCTGATGAGCTTGTGGGTGCCGCCCGTCGACACCAGTTCGACGCCCGCCTCGGAAAGCCCGCGAGCGAAATCCGCCATGCCCGATTTATCGAATACCGAAAGCAGTGCCCGCCCGACCGTGACCGTCTTGCCCATGAGATGATGTCCGCATTGGAGGAGAGATTTCGCGGCTCCGCTAGCACGAACGGGGCGCGGAGTCCAAGCTCAACCGTGTTCGCGGGTCAGGATCCAGCCCACTTCGAGGCCGAGCGCGAGGTCGGCCTCGAGCACGAGCTGGATGGTACGGTGAAAGCCGAGATAGGCGGATTGGCGGACGCTGTCGTCCTGGCGGAGCGTCGCGCCCTCCCAGAGAAAACTCCAGACCTCGCCATTGGGCAGTGTTAGCCGGCGCATGCCTTCGCCGACCGGAGCTTGGACCGAAATGCCCGGGGCGAGATGAAAGCGGATGGAAAGGTGGCCGTTGGGGGTGCCAGTCGCGACCAGGCGGTCCTGCCCCACAAGGGTAGTGCCGTCGCCGAGGAGCGTCAGACGCCGCTCGATTTCGGCGCCGAAACGATCGGCGTAACCGATGGAGCCGACGGTAAGCGTATGTTCGGAGGGCACGAGTTCCATATCGGGAACGGAGATCTGTTTGGCCTTGCGGCCCTTAACTGGAGCGGAAGCGTCTTCGTCGTCGATGGTGGGCGAAGAATGGGCAATGGCCTGGCGGAAGAGGTCGCGCGTTTCCGGCATGTCGGAGGGCGCTGGGCCGCAGGAGCCGAGGATCAGTTCGCTACCGAAGGAAAATTCGAAGGCCAGCGCCCCGGCATGGACCTCGGCATCGTAGCCGGGCGGGGGGCGCAGGCCGGAGTCGGCGATGACGACGGCGCGGCCGCTGCGCAGGATGCCGTATCCGCCTAGAATCCGCGAGCGGCGCTGGGGCGTCGGCCCATTGGCCTGGACAGCGACGAGGATGTCGTGGGGTACCTGTCCGCAGCCGTTGAAATAGGCCGGCTCGCCGCTCGAAAGGGTAACGGCGTCGAGCGCTTCGTGCATGCGGTCGATGCGATGGGACAGGGCGACGAAAGTGGGGCTGCCGTAGCGATTGGCGGCCTGGCGGAGGCTCGCGAGTTCGACGAGCAAATTGAGCTGGATGCGCGGGTTGCGGCTCTTGTGGAGGCCTTCGTCATCGAGCTGTTCGGCAAGGATGGCATCGAGCTGAACGAGGCGCTGCTCGATATTGGCGGTTTCCTGCGGCTCGCACAGTTCGGCGCCCAGAACGCCCATAGCGGCAAAGAGCCTATCCACGGGATCGGTAGCGAGGCGCCCGCGGACCTTGAGGCTTTGAACCTGCGTGCCGAGGCTGCGCTGAATGGTCTTGGCCTGGTCGGCCGTTGCGCCATTGAGCAGGAGCGGCAGGTGTCGGAGCCAATTGAGGACGCGCTGACCGGTAAGGGGCAGAGACCAGCTTTCCGGATCGAATTTTCCTTCGCGTCCTATCCAATCGAGAACAAGAGTGCGGGCAAAGAGCTTTTCGCCTGGATCGCGGACCTCGCGAAAATGCCGGAGCCAGGAAAAGCTCTGGAGATTGTTCCACCAATCGGGGAAATCGACATCAACCGAAAAAGGCGAGGTGCCGCCGGTTTCGATGAGCTTTGAGGCGAGCAGGTAGCGGCCCGACATCATGTCGCGTACGGCATCGCGATCGGCGGGGCGGAAATCGGGAAGTTCGCCCTTATAGCCCTGCTCGGCTAGACCCTGCCAAGTCCAGCGGCTGACGGGCATGGTGACGATGGCATCGGCGAGGCGCGATCCGAGGCGCCGGGCAGTCGATCCGATCTGCCCGCTCACCTCTTGCCTCCGCGCCGGAATTCAACAGAGGCAGTTCTACCACTGCCCTCAAAACACACCGGAAAATGATCCTAAAAGACGCGGCACCAACCGCAACGATGACCAAGCGTCTAGAGAACTTGCCCTGATTTGCCCAGCGCGCCACACAAATCGCTTGGGAAAACCACAAGGGTATCCAGATTTAGCCGTTGCGTTGGAAACGCGCTACAAAGAAACCATCCATGCCGCGGGCAACGCCGCCGGGCATCATCGAGGGCAGGGCACGCACGTGACCCTGCTCGGTGACGGCGGTTTCAAGGCCCGTCAATTCGCCGGGGATGACCGGAGCGGGCGCGAGATCGGCAAAGGTGCCGGCGATCCAGGCGGCCATGTCCTCGCCCTCTTCGGGCTCGAGCGAACAGACGCAATAGATGAGACTGCCGCCGGGGGCGAGTTGCCTCAAAGCCTGGGTGACGATCTGGCGCTGGAGGCGGACGCGGCCGGCGATATCGGCGGCGCTCCTGTGCCAGAGGACTTCCGGGTGACGCCGGAAGGTGCCCGTCGCCGAACAGGGCGCGTCGATCAGGACGCCATCGAATGCGATCTGCGCTTGAAATGCGGTGGCGTCGGCTTCGAGGACGGCCGGGGCATAGCCGAGGCGGGTCATGTTCTGCCTGAGGCGCTCGAGGCGAGCGGCATCGCTGTCGAGTGCGGTGACGTCGTAACCGGCCTTGACGAGTTGAGCAGTCTTGCCGCCCGGTGCGGCGCACAGATCGAGCACGCGGCCACCGGGCTTGGCGCGGAGAAGCCGGGCGGGCAGGGCCGAGGAGACATCCTGCACCCACCAGCGGCCTTCGGCATAGAAGGGCAGGGCATCGACGGGCCGATCGCGCGTTTCGACGCGCACGGAATCCCCGATCAGCTTCTCGGCACCGAGCGCTTCAAGCAGAGCCGGGTCGTTGTCCTTGAGCGTCAGATCGAGCGGCGCGCCATCGATCAGGGCGGAGGCGAAAGCGGCGACGGCATCCTTGCCATAGGCATCCTGCCATTTGGCTTCGAGCGCAGGCGGCAGGAGATATTCGTCTTCAAGAAGACCATAGCGGGCCGAATTGGCCTGTGCGCTGCGCAAGACTGCATTCATCAGGCCGGCGAGATGGCGGGCCTTGTTGTCGCGCTTGACCGCTTCGACCGCGAGGAACAGGGCGCTGTGGGCGCCGAGATCGGGCAGAAACACGAGCTGGGCGAGGGAGAGACGCAGGATCGCTTCAAAGGTCCCGGACTTGGCAGGCATGCCTTTTTCCAGCAGCTCGGCGATGATGGCATCGAGCTGGCCATGGCGGCGAAGGGCCGTGGTGATCAAGCGGTTGGCCAGCGAGCGGTCTCGTCCATCGGGCAGGTCCGCCGCCGAAAGGGGCACAAAATGCTCACCGCCCAGAACGGCGTGCAGCCTCTGGGCGGCAATGAGACGGAGTTTGAGACCGGCAGGGTCAGGCTTCTTGCTCAATCGGCACCTCTATGCGCGTCGCCGAACGGAAAACCGGCACCCAATTTTCCCCGCGTCGCGGTTCTGCGCCGCGGACTGGGCTCAACCCCAGGGACCGCGCACGCCGCTATCGTCTTCGCTGCGGCCCGCGGTGGGGACACGCCAGCCGCCACCGCTGTCGCGGCCACTCGAAGCGGGCTGCGGACGGGGGGCGGGCCTGCGGCCCTTATCGTCCACGCGCATCTCGCCTGCAAGCTTTTGCAGCGCCGCAATGCGATTGCCGGTATCGGGGTGGGTCGAGAACAGATTGTCCATGCGCTGGCCCGAGAGGGGGTTGATGATATACATATGCGCCATGGCGGGATTGCGCTCTGCCGCGACATTGACCTGACGGCCGGCCAGGGTCGCGATCTTGTTGAGGGCGGAAGCCAGAGCCATGGGATCGCCGGAAATCTCGGCGCCATCCCGGTCGGCTTCATATTCGCGCGTGCGGCTGACGGCCATCTGCACCATCATGGCAGCGACGGGCGCGAGAAAAACCATCAGCAATGCTCCGATGCCGCCAAGTGGGTTTTCGCGATTGTTGCCGCCGCCGAAAAAGAGGCCGAACTGGGCGAGCGCCGAAATGGCACCGGCGAGGGTCGCCGTAATCGTCATGGTCAGCGTGTCGCGCGAGCGGATGTGGGCCAATTCGTGGGCAACGACGCCGGCGACTTCACGCGTCTCGAGCTGACGGAGAAGGCCGGCGGACACGGCGACAGCGGCATTGTTGGGGTCGCGGCCGGTGGCGAAGGCGTTGGGCTGGTCGGACTGAATGAGATAGACGGCCGGGGTCGGGATGCCGGCGCGTTTGGAAAGCGTATCGACCATATCGTAAAGCTCGGGCGCCTGGCTCTGGGCGACGGGCACCGCATTCTGCATGCGCAGCACGAGCTTATCCGAATTCCAATAGGCAAAGATGTTGGTGGCCGCCGCAAACGCAAAGGCGATCATCATGCCGGACGTGCCGCCGATGAAATAGCCTACGACCATGAACAAGGCGGTCATGGCCGCGACGAGAACAAAGGTGCGGAAGGCGTTGAACATCGAAACCCCTTGGGTTGGTATCTGCGAAGAATTATGTTGTGCGTTAAAGCGTTCCCTGCAAGCGCATGACCAATTTGTAAGGATTCCGGAATGAGCGACGAAATCGCGTCCGAAGACCCTGCGCCCCCAGCGCCCAAGACCCTGACGCCGGCCGCGCAGCGAGCGCTCGCGGAAGCCGAAGCCAGACGCACCGCAATCGATGCGGCAACGGCGATGGCGCCGAAAGAAAAGGGCGGCCGCGGCGGGCTCGAGCCGGGCCGCTATGGCGACTGGGAGATCAAGGGTCTCACCAGCGACTTCTGAAGGCTCCTATGGCGCCATAGGAGCCCGGTCTTGCCCTTTAGGCAAGGACCAAAGCCAGGATGGCGAGCACTGCGGGCACCGTCTGGATGAACAGAATTTTCCGGCTGGCGGTGGCAGCACCATAAAGGCCGGCGATGGCGACACAGGCGAGGAAGAAGAGCTTTATCTGCCAGGCAAAGGCCGGGTGGGGATGAACGAGGCCCCAGATGAGCCCGGCGGCGAGGAAGCCGTTGTAAAGACCCTGATTGCCAGCGAGGACCTTGGTCTCTTGCGCAAATTCCGGGGTGAGGTCGAAGGCCTTCTGGCCGCGCGGGGTGGTCCACCAGACCATTTCAAGGAATACGATATAGATGTGAATGAGGGCGACGAGCCCGATCAGAATGTTGGCGATCAGTGCCATTTCTCTCTCCCTAGCCGTTCAGCTTGGCCAATAGCTTTTCCATCCGGTCCCGCTTGGCCTTTTCCACCATGCCCGTCAGACGTTGCCGGACGATGGCGAGGAAGCCGGGCTTTTGCTCGGGCGTCAGGACGCTCGCAGTTTCCTCGGCATAGGTCGGAAACTGATTTGGGGCGGCGTTCTTGAGCCGTTCGACGAGGATCGGCACGGCCTTTTCGGCATAGCCCGAGCGCGCCAACTTGACGAGAAGCGAGGTGCACCGATCCTTGGCGATGACCGAACCGCGGTCGGCCGCCGCGATGATCTTTGGCAATTCGGCTGCGATCTCGTCAGCGCGCAGTTCGGCGACGGCATCGAGCGCCGTCATGGCGCCCCAGACCTGGCGATTGGTGCTGCTGCCCAGGGCCTCAATGAAGGCAGGGCAATAGCCAGCCACGAGATCGGGGCTGCGCGCACCGATTTCATAGAGCGCCTTCATCGCGTCGTTGCGCTGGCGCGGCGTGCCCTCGCGGACAAGCGCGACGAGTTCGGCAATGGCGGTGCGATCGGCGGATGCAGCGATCTCTTCGGCGAGGGCGATATTGGGTGCTTCGTCACGCCGGTCGAGGGCGCCGGCGAGACGATCGGCGACGGAAACGGCTTCGGCCATCATGCCTCCACAGCGACATCGAGGGCGAGTTCGACCATGTCGCGAAGCGAAGTCTGGCGCGCCTCGGCGTCGATTTCCTCATGCGTGATGAGGCAATCGGTCATGGTGCAGATGGTAAGTGCGCGCACGTCGAACCTGGCGGCAAGCGTATAGAGCGCGGCTGCCTCCATTTCGACCCCGATGACGCCATGCTGGGGCAGCTTGTCGTAACCGGCCATGCCATCGGCATGATAGAAGATGTCGGACGAAAGCATATTGCCCGCATGATAACGAAGGCCCCTCGCCTCGGCCTTTTCGGCTGCCTGGCGCAGGAGGCCGAAATCGGCCATGGGAGCGAAGTTGAAGGCACCGAACCTTCCTTTGACGATCGCGCTGTCGGTCGAGGCGGCCTGCGCGAGGATGATATCGCGCACCTTGACCTTGGCATTGAGCCCGCCGCAGGTGCCGACGCGGATCAGCGATTTGACGCCATAGACGTTGATCAGCTCATGCACATAGATCGCGAGAGATGGCTGGCCCATGCCCGAGGCCTGAACTGAAACGGGCTTGCCCTTCCAGAAGCCCGTATAACCAAGGCAATTGCGCACCGAATTGACGAGTTTCGGCGCCTCGAAAAACGTCTCGGCGATCCACTTGGCGCGCAAGGGGTCGCCGGGCAGCAGCACGGCTTGGGCATAATCGCCCGGCTTTGCGTGATTGTGCGGGGTCAAGGTCTGCTCCTTGTCTGGTGCCGATACCGAGCAATGCCACCGGCGCCAAGAGTTGACAATCCACCTGGGAACAACGCCCACCTTCCCGGCATTGAGTTTTCCGAGGACTGAAGGAGGCTCTTATGTCGGATAAGATCGAAGCCAAGGTGACGCATCGTTTTCGCGCGAGCCCGGAGCGGGTTTACGATGCCTTCGTCGATCCAGACCTGGCCCGGCGCTGGCAGGCGGCCTGGCTGCGGCGCAGCGGGGAAAGCGGGAATCTGACCGATATGCATATCGAGCCGCGCGTTGGCGGGCGGCTGATGCTCGCCGATGTCGTGAGCGGCACGAGGGCACGGCATTTCGGGGAATTCCTGGCGCTCGAGCGGCCTAGCAAGATCGCCTTTTCCTGGATGGTCGACGAGAGCGAGGCCGACGATCCGGCAGTGGTCGAGATGATCATCGAGCCCGAGCCAAATGGTCCGGGCAGCGTCGTCACGCTCTATAATACGCTCGATGCACAGTTCGAGGACTGGCTGGCGCAGACCGAACGCGGCTGGATGGCCATGCTTGGGGGCATCGAAGATGTCATCGAGCGGCGCGATATCGCCTCGATGCGCTAGGCGCTTGACGTCAATGGCCATGCGGCCCATCTAGGGCGCGGAACTTTTGGAGCATGACGATGGTCGCCAAGATCTTTATCGATGGGGAAGCCGGAACCACGGGTCTGCAGATCCGCGAGCGCCTTGCCGGCCGCCGCGATCTTGAAGTGCTCTCCATCGCGCCGGAAAAGCGCAAGGACCAGGACGAGCGGAAGCGCCTCCTCAACGCCGCCGATGTCGCTATTCTCTGCCTGCCCGACGAGGCGGCGAAGGAAAGCGTGCGGCTCATTGAGAACAGCACGACCCGCGTCATCGACGCCTCGACCGCGTTTCGCGTCGATCCCGATTGGGCTTATGGCTTTGCCGAAATGGACAAGAGCCAGGGCGAAAAGATCGCCAATGCGCGGTTCGTCGCCAATCCCGGCTGCTGGCCGCAGGGGCTGATCGCGGGCCTTCGCCCGCTGATCGCCGCCGGTCTCGTTCCGGCCGATTACCCCGTCATCTATCACGGCATTTCCGGCTATACCGGCGGCGGCCGACAGATGATCGAGGATTATGTGGCCGAGGGCGACAAATCCAGCCAATACATGCCCTATGGGCTCACCTTCCAGCACAAGCACGTGCCGGAGATGACGCTCTTTACCGGCCTCAAGCGCGCGCCGTTGTTCGAGCCGGTCGTCGGCAATTTTGCTCAAGGCATGACGACATCCCTGCCGTTGCAGCTCGGCGGGCTCGCCAAGGTGCCGGCCGGGGCGGAGATTCACGCGGCCATCGCCGATCATTTCGCCGCTATTCCGGACAGCTTTGTGAAGGTCGCTCCCTATGATCCGTCGCTCGGCAAGACCCCGGCGCTCGATCCGCAAGTGCATAACGGCACCAATACGCTGACGCTGCATGTCTTTGCCAATGACGCTCGCGCCCAGGCGGCGGTGGTCGCGGTTTACGATAATCTGGGCAAGGGCGCATCCGGCGCGGCGGTCCAGAACCTCAACCTGATGCTGGGCGTCGCGGCCGCCGAAAGCCTTGCGGCCTGAGAAAGGGTTTTTGCGATGACCGAGTACACGATCCGGCGTGAGGAAGGCCCGACCCGCGGGCGCTACGTCATCGACCTTGCGCCAGGCGCCGAGGCGGAAATGACCTATCGCAAGGAAGACGGGCGGATCATCGTCGACCATACCGGCGTGCCGCGCGAATTCGAAGGCCGCGGCATTGCACTGCAGCTGGTCAAGGCCTCCATCGCCGACGCGCGCAGCCAAGGGTTCAAGATCACCCCGGTCTGCCCCTATGTGGTGGTGCAGTTCGACCGCCATCCGGATTGGGCGGACCTGCGCGCCTAATCTTCGTAGGCAAGGCCGAGAAGGTTTTCCTCGCGCCAGACGAGCCGGCACAATTCGAGCCGATGCCCGAAAAGCACATAGAAGCGATCGGGCGTCGGCCAGGGCTCCAGAAGTTCGACCTTGGCGCCGAAAGCGGATGCATTGCGCAAGAGCGCAGGCACGCGCAGGAGGCCGTCGCCCAGCACGATCGTCGCATCCAGGCGCACTTTATCCCGCGGCCGCAGCCGCCGCTCTTTCCGGTCCATACGCCTACAATAGCGCAGACCCCCGCGGCGATCCCCTTGGGTTTTATTCAAAGGCCATGGAGTTTTGGGAGGGGAGGGTTGGTGGAGCTGAGCGGGATCGAACCGCTGACCTCGTCATTGCGAACGACGCGCTCTCCCAACTGAGCTACAGCCCCGCACCGGGCATTGGTATCGCCAAATTCGGCCATGGGATCAAGAGGGATTTGTCTGGTGCTGGCGGGTGCTGGTCAGACAAGACCCTTGGCGATGAGGCTTTTTCCGGTCGTGATGGCGGAAACGGTGCCGCTGATCAGCGGGCGGCCGAGGCGATTGCTGCCGCGGTGGCCATCGAGGCGCTTGAGGGTGCCGAGTTCGTGGACATTGCCGGCGATGGTCCGGTCAAAGAGGCCGGCGAGGCGGACGAGGACATCGGGCAATTCGGCGGTCGGGATGCGCCGGTCCGGGAATGCCTCTTTCATGGCACTAGCGATATCGGTCATCCGATAGATGCCTTCGGACGCGATGCAGCGCTGGCCGCCGGCGCTTTCGTTGGTCATGGCATCGAGGTGGAGCGCGGCGACGTCTCGGACGTCGACGACTGAAAAGCCCAATTTGGGCACGGCGGGAAGCTTGCCATCGAGAAGGCGGGCGACGAGGGCCGCGGAAGTGCCAGGATCGTCATCGAGCAGCGGCCCGAGGATGGCGGCGGGATTGATGACCGCCAGATCATCGTGCCGACCGGCTTTGTCCATCAGGTCCCAGGCGGCTTTTTCGGCCAGGGTCTTGGATTTGGCGTAGGCGCCGGTTTTGGGGCTGTCGACATTGGTCCAGTCGCTTTCGGTCAGGAGGCGCGAATAATCCTTGTGGCCATACTGGATCGCGGCGATGGACGAGGTCAGGACGATGCGCTCGACTTTGGCGCGCAGCGCGGCCTCGATGGCGCGACGAGTGCCGTCGACGGCGGGCCGGATCAGTTCGTTGGGGTCCTTGGGGATGTCGAGGACGAATGGGGACGCGGTATGCTGGAGAAAACGCACGCCATCCATGGCCGCGTCCCAACCGGCGTCCCCCAGGAGATCGAGCGCGACGAATTCGAGCCGGCCAACATCGCCGCCGGCCCGTTGAAGCGTTGTCCGGACTTTTCCGGCTTTGTCGAGCGTCCGGACGCTGCCACGCACCCTGTAGCCAGCATTGAGGAGGGCCATGGCGACATGGCCGCCGAGAAAGCCGGATATGCCGGTGAGAAGGACTAGGTCGGCCATGGTACGATTCCTTGACGGGGGCTCGCCGGGTTAACGGGCGAGATGCCGATTTAGACCGCTTCCCAGCGTTCGGATTTTTCGCTGCGGAAGATTGCGTCCAGAACCTTCATCGAGGCGATGGCATCCTCGACGCCGTAAGGAAGGGGCGTTTCACCGAGGACGGCGGCGGCGAAGGCGCGGGCCTGTTCGGTATATTGGTCGCAGGCCGGCAGGATTTCGCGGCGCGCCAACGAACCGTCGATAGGCGCGCCGGTATCGATGGTGATGGCAGTGCGCTCGTCGGCGGGGGCATTGTAGGGAATGAGGATTTCGAGCTTGCCCCTCGTGCCCTGGACGAGGACGCGCTGATGCGGCACGAGTTGGGTCGAGCAGGTAAAGGTCAATCGCCTGCCCTGGTCGAAATCCATGATGGCACTGGCCAGCCGGTCCGTGCCGAAAACGGGGTCGTGTTCGACAAGGGAAACGACGCGCTGCGGTTCGGATTCGAACAGGAAACGGCCGGTCGTAACCGGGTAGCAGCCGATATCGAGAATGCCGCCGCCGCCGATATCGGCCTGGTTGCGCACATTGCCGGCATCGTTGTTGAAATAGGAAAAAGTCGCGGTGATCGCGCGAACATCGCCCAGTTCGCCGGAGCGGATGATCTCGCGGGCGCGCTGCCACTGCGGATGAAAGCGGATCATGAAGGCTTCCATGACGAGCCGCCCTTCCGGCACCTGGCGCAGCTCTTCAGCTTCCCTTGCGGTGATGGCGATCGGCTTTTCGCACAGAACATGTTTGCCAGCGCGTGTTGCGGCGAGGGTCATCGGCACATGGAGATGATTGGGGAGAGGGTTGTAGATCGCGTCGATGTCGGGATCGGCAAACAGTTCCTCATAGGAGCCATAGGCCTTGGCGATGCCGAGTTTATCGGCGGCTTCCCGGGCCTTGCCCAGATCGCGCGAGGCGATGGCGGCGACCTCGCAATTGTCCGCCTTTTGAATAGCAGGCGTTACCTTGGCCATGCCGATATTGGCGGTCGATAAAATCCCCCAGCGCACTTTTTTGGTCACGTCGCATCTCCTCGCTTTGGCCTAAGGCCTAGCCTTGTGGTGGGTCCGAGGGCAAGGGCCACATTCTATACGCCGGGGTTGCCAGCACACGCTTTTGTGCCTCCATCTTGCCGGGATGCTCATGTTAACGTTGCGGTAAGAGGGCCCGTGGGGCCCGAGCAGCGGGGACATTCATGCAGCTCAAGCCCAATGCCTTCCGGCTCAGCGAGACAGTGCGCGGCGTCGAAACAATGACGCGCTTTTCCCTCGCCGTGCTGGCGCTGGCGTCCGGTGTCTATACCTATCTCGGCGTGCGCGGACTTCTCGATGGCTCGGCCACCTTCGTCTTTTTTGCCGCCATCATCTATTCGGCCGCCGTCTCGGTCGCCATTTATGCCTTCTGGACCTTCATGATGCGGTTCATTCCGCTCGTGACCTCGGGCGTGCAGCGCGTCGGGCTCTTTCTCACTATGGGCATTGGCTGCCTGATGATCATGGCCATGAGCTCCTGGCTCAATGCTGCGGCGCTCGCCGGTTCTGCCGCCACCGAACAGCATATGGCCGTGACGCTCCAGGGCTATGCCGAAGATCTCGATCTCGCCCATGCCAATGCACTCGCGGCGCAAAGCCTGCTGCCCGACGTGCAGCGCGCCGCAGAGCGGTTTTCGGGCCTTGCGGCCGATGAACGCGAATCCGGCGCTTTGACGGGGACCACCGGCTCGGGCAGCGTCGTGCAATTGCTCACCCAGATGGGCACGCAGATGAACCAGCTTGCGGCCACCATCACCGGCAGCCGCGATGAAGTGGCGACGCTCTTCGAGCAGGGTTCGGCCCGTCTCGCCACGATGCGTGAACTCGTCTCCACGCCCGGGGCCATCGAGCCGCGCACCGATAGCTTTCAGAGCGAAGCGGTGCAGCTTTCAGCCATCATCGCGTCCCTCCAACAGACCGGCGTTGCAGCATCCGTGCGCCGCGCGTCCGATGATCTTTCTGCCGGCTTCATCGCTCCGGTCGCCGACGGACAATCGGCTGATCTGATGAACCGCCAGGGCCAGGTGATGGAGACGGTCCGCGCTTCGGTCGCGGCCCAATCCGCAGCGCTCAGCGCCGCTGCCGACGAAATCCTTGCAACGCCACCCGTCGAACAGCGCCGTTACACTCCGCTTTCGAGTGCGGAAGCCGTGCTGCGTTATTGGCAGGATTTTATCCCGTCCTGGGCCGGCGCCATATCCATCGATCTTCTGCCCGTGGTGCTGGTGCTCGTCCTGATGATCGTCAACGATGCCATGCGCCGTGAATCTTCTTCGCTCGAAGAAGCCGAAAACATCACTGCTGCGGAAATGCTCCGGGCTATGGCGCTCTATCGGCGGATGGAAGCAGCCGGGATCGATGTGACGACGGGTCAACCAAAGCGCGAGCCCGAGGTTGAGCCCGCTCCCGCCGAACCGAGGCCTGCCGTTGCTGAGACGCCAGTGGAAGATGCCACCGTGACCCCGATCGATACCGCGCAGCGTAAGCGCACCGATGGGCCGCGCCCCGCATGAAAACGGAGGCCAATGCCCGCTTACGCTCGTCGAGCCCAGGCATTATCGCCCGGCTCGCCGCCATAGAAGATGGCGCGATCATCCGTGTCGCCTTCTTCGCGCTGCTGATCGGCACGGCGAGCGTGCTCTATGTCGACTTTCGAGAAATGGCCCTCACGACGCCACCCGATGTGCTGCCGACCCTCGAGCCCATCCTGCCGCCGGCCAACCCCGATGGCGGCGAAACGGGACAGCCTATGCCGTCGATCACCACGGCGCCCGATGTTCTCGAATCGCCGCTTGCTATCACGCTGGCGCCTGGCGGCGAGCTTTTCCTGACCGGCACGATCGATCCGGGGGCGGCCCAGAGGTTCGCCGATGAGATTGCGGCGCGCGGCGAATACGTGAAGACTGTGGTTCTCGATTCGCCCGGAGGTTCGGTGATGGACGCGCTGGAGATCGGCGCCCTCATCCAGGAAAAGGCCCTCGCGACCAAGGTTGTCGCCGGCAATCTCTGCGCTTCGTCCTGCCCCATCATTTTCGCCTCAGGCGCCGAGCGGATCGCCAGCCCCGATGCTGCCATCGGGGTGCATCAGATTTATGCCGCGAGCCTTGGCGAAGGCGCCGCCGATGCCGTAGCGGTGGCGGGCGTTGCCATGGCCGATGCCCAATCGACGACGGCAAAAATCACGCGGCACCTGATCAAAAGCGGGATCGATCCGGAGATGTGGCTGCATGCACTCGATACGCCGCCGGACCGGCTTTACTATTTTTCCGAGGAGGAACTGCGCGGTCTCAAACTTGTGACCCAGTTTCTCGAAAACTAGGAATTTCGCGGGAACCGGCGGAGGACCGGTTCGTTACGCGGGATAAGGGTGAAAGCGCCCATCTTTGAGGGGAGGAAGCAGAAATGTCTGAAGCGCATACTTTGACGCGGCACAGCGATATCCAGAATTGGGTGACCGATCGCCAGGGCATTCCAGCGGTTGCGCGGATTCGCAACCGATTCGGCGAGGAAAAAGCCAAGCTGCTGCTGCGCTTCGTGCGCAGCCAGGGCGGCACGGTTGATGATGGCATGAGCCCTTGTTCGTGGACGGCGTGGTTTGCCGAACTCGACCGGCAGCAGTTGGCGCTCAAGGTTACCCCGGCGGGCGACTGCGAACTGGTTTCGCGCGAGGCGGTGAACTAGCCTCTGGTTCCGATCGACTTTAAGAGCTTATTGGCGGGGTCAGCAACGCAAGTGCGGTCGCGGCCCCGCGCTTTGGCGTCATAAAGCGCCCGATCAGCCCGCCTCAGCGCGTCTGCAAGACTTTCATCCTTTTCGATGAGAGCGACACCGAAGGAACTGGTGACCGGCCGGTCGATCCCGCGCTCGGTGGCGGGCAAATCGAGCATCATGCGGCGGGCGGTTTCGATCGCCCCGCGCGCCAGGGTCAAATTGCCGCCTGGCAGAAGCACGGCGAATTCTTCGCCGCCGAGCCGGCCCACGATGGCACGAAGATCAAAGCTTTTCTTCAAGACCCTGCCGAAGCTGGTGATCACCTGATCGCCGGCGGCATGGCCGTAGGAATCGTTGATGAGCTTGAAGTGATCGAGGTCAGCGATCACGAGCACCGCGGGAACGCCGGCGCGGAGGGCAAGAAGTCTTGCCTTGTCCGCCTGATCCTCAAACCCGCGACGATTGAGAAGACCGGACAGCGGATCGGTTTCCGAGCGCCTTTGGAGGTCTGCCATCATGTCGCGCACGATGATCAGGAGGATGAGGAGCCCGTTGGAGATCAGCAAGACGGCAGCGACGGACTGGGAAATCGCCGCATAACTGCTGCCGAGATAACCTTGGGGCGACCCGCCGGAGCCGATGAGCATCGCAATAAAGGGCTTTGAGAGGAAATTGAGCGCCATGAGGACCATGAGCCCGATCAAAGCAAGATCGAGGGCGCGCTTGGATTTTCGCGACGCGATGATGGCGGCGCCATAAAGCTGCAGCACGGCATAGGGTGCCTGATAGAGCAAGGCGCGGAGAAAGCTGTCGCGCGGCATGTCGAGAATGGCGAGGTTGAGCGCGAGCGAGGCGAGGACGATCGCAACAAGCGCGCGGCTGGGCGGCTTGATGCCATAGTGGCGAGCAAGGCCGATATTGGAGAGGGCAAGGGCGAAGAGGAAAGCGGCGAAGATCGCGACGCTGACCGGCCGGGCATCGGTCTGGAAGGGCAGGATGAATTCAAAGATGCCGTTGAAGAGCCCGATGGCATAGGCAAGTGCTAGCCATCGCGCGCCAATGGCCTCGCGATAATAGGTGGCAACAATGGCAAAGGCACTGGCGAACAACCCGGCAACAAAGAGGTTGATCGCCAGCACGAAGCCTGCGGCGCTCATGTGTGCTTCCGGCTTGAGAGACCCTTCCAGACTAGCCGAAGGTCCGGAAAAACTCCGTTAAGTCGATCTCATCAATGGCGCGGCGAAACACCAAGAGCGTGGGCAAGGAGCGCATAGGAGCGGCGGCGGAGCTCATAAGAGTGGATAGTTGTCGTGATCATTACTTCGTCGGCCTGGGCCTCGCGTGCCTTATTGGTGATGGCTTCGGCCATCTGCTCGGCGCTGCCGACGAGCCATAGACTCGATTGATGGGCGATGATCTGCTCCTGCTGTGGGGTGAGCTTATGCGCCAGAGCCTCCTCGGGCGGGGTCAGCTGCCGCTGCTCGCCCGAAAGGAAGCGGGCCCAATTGACCGCCTGCGAACTCGACAAATATCTGGCTTCTTGCTCGGTCGGCGCGGTGATGACGGAAAGGCACAGGATCGTGCGCGGCTCGGCAAACTGTTCGGACGGCTCAAAGGCTGCGCGATAAGCGGCAAAGGCGGGAGCGGCCGGGGTGTGGGAGAAGTGGGCGGCAAAGGCATAGCCAAAGCCGATCTGGCCGGCCGCCTCGGCGCTGGCGCCCGACGAACCAAGGAGCCATTTCGGCGGCAGGCGAATGCCGCCCGGCGAAACCGGCACGCGTGAAAAGGGATGATCGGGCGGGAAATTGCCTTCGTCGAAGGCCATGAGTTCGGCCAGATACTGAGAAAACTCTTCACCGCCGCCCGAGCGCAACGCGCGCATGGCATAGCCATCGCCGCCGGGCGCGCGGCCAAGGCCGAGGTCGATGCGGCCGGGATGCAGCGCTTCGAGCGTACGATAGGCCTCCGCGATACGGAGCGGCGCATGATTGAGCAGCATGACGCCGCCCGAGCCAACGCGTAGATGCTTGGTTGCGGCGGCGGCGCTGCCGATCAGGATTTCGGGTACGGAGGACGCGATGGAGGGCATGCCATGGTGTTCGGCATACCAGAGGCGCTCGTAGCCGAGCTTGTCCGCCGCTTCTGCCAGCCTGACCGTTTCGCGCATCGCGTCCGAGGTCGACGTCCCTTGGGCGATTGGTGCAAGGTCCTGAAGCGAGAGGGCGAAGGGAGCGGACATGAAACGAGCTTTCCGAAAATCAACTTCATCGGTAAATCACGATGATAAGCGCCAACGTCAAGGGTTGGGTGGTGAAAAAGCCGTGTTCCCCGGCCTGCCTTAACGGCCAATTAGGGACAATTTTATCGAATTCTTGCTCGATGCGTCTGCCTCCGGCCCAATGGGGAATCACAGGACGCCGGAGTTCAAATGATCGCTCGCACGCCGTCGCGACTGATGCCGCTGCTGATGCTGGCGCTTTTGGCCGTGCCGGCGGCTGCGCAGGTCAATATATTGCCCGAGGTGCGCGGGGGCGTCGCGATGCGCGATATCGGCCGCGCCAATGCCCAGCTGTTCGATCCGGCGCAGATCCGCGATCTCAATGTCGAGTTGTTGTTCGCCATTCCCGACCTCAATGCCTGGAACCCCATCGGTGAGCTGCGGCCGCATCTTGGGGCAACGGTCAATCTCGAAGGCAGGGAAAGTCTGGCCTATGGCGGGTTGAGCTGGACGTTTCGTGCGCCCGTGGTGCCGGTGTTCATCGAAGCCGGGCTAGGCGGCGCGCTCCATAGCGGGAGCTTTCAAGCAACGCCATCGCGATTTGGCTGCGCCGTGCTGGCGGAGGCGCAGGCAAGCGTCGGTGTCGAGATCTTGCCGGGAACCTCGCTCATGGCCACTCTCCAGCACGCCACCGACTTCGGCCTTTGCGGCAAGGCGGCAGATGGCCTGACGACGGCCGGGCTTCGTCTTGGCGTGCGCTTTTAGGCCGAGTGTTGCCGGCCTGCATGCAATCGGGCTTGACCGGGGCCCACGTTCACCGTTCTAGATGCTGTTCTCGTTTGGGGGCCACCATGTCGCATTTCGTCAAAATCGCATTCGCCATCGGGGCCATGCTGCTGGCTGGACAGGCTGCCACAGCGCAGGATTTTAGGGCTTCCGAAGTCCGCGGTGGCATTTTTGCCCATAGCGCTGACGAGCCGGGCAATTTCTTCGGCGTCTTCAACACCGAGCGCTTGCAGGACGTAAACGTCGAACTCCTCTTCGATACTCCGGGCCTCACCGATTGGGTGACGCTGGGCGAGCTGCGCCCGCATGTGGGGGCAACGCTCAATGCCGGCGGGCTCGAAAGCATGGTTTATGCCGGCGTGAGCTGGACGGTGCCGGTGTTCGATACGCCCGTCTTCGTCGAAGGCACGTTTGGCGGCGCAGTGCATAACGGCAATACCAATGGCACGGCGATCGCGCCGGCGCGCGATCTTGGCTGTTCGGTGCTGTTTCGTGAATCGGCCAGCATCGGGGTGCAGATGACCGAGAATGCCTCGATCATGGCCACGATCGAACATGCCTCCAATGCCAATCTCTGCAATGGCAATCGTGGCCTGACAAATATGGGTATCCGCCTCGGCTGGAAATTCTAGGCCGCTTGCCCCGCAGCAAAACCCGACGCCCAGGCCCACTGGAAATTATAGCCGCCAAGCCAGCCGGTGACGTCGACTGCTTCGCCCACGAAGTATAGGCCCGGCACGGTCCGGGCCATCATGGTTTTGGCGTCAAGGCCGGTGGTGTCGACGCCGCCGAGCGTGACTTCGGCCGTGCGATAACCTTCCGAGCCTACCGGCTTCAGCGTCCAGCGCGAAACCTGGTCGGCGACAGGCTGCAGTTTCTTGTCGGAAAAATCCCCGATCATGCCCGGCTGGTTGATCATCTCTCCCAGAAGCTGGGCAAGGCGCTTTGGCAGATGTCCGGCCAGCACGGTCTGGACGTGATTGCGCGGCTGCTCCTTGCGCGCTACCTGCAACATGGCCATGGCATCCTGTTCAGGCAGGAGGTCGACGGCAATGCTGTCGCCTTCGCGCCAATAGGAGGAAATCTGGAGAATCGAGGGGCCCGAAAGGCCGCGATGGGTGAAGAGCAATGCTTCCCGGAACCTGGTCTTGCCAACGCTGACGACGGCTTCTGTCGACACGCCCGCAAGCGGTTTCATCGCCTCGAGCGCCCCTTCTTCGAAGGTCAGCGGCACGAGGGCGGGACGGGTGTCGGTGACGTTGAGGCCGAATTGCCGCGCCAGGCTATAGGCGAAACCGGTCGCGCCCATCTTGGGGATGGATTTGCCCCCCGTTGCGACGATCAGGCTTTCGCAGGTGACATAGCCATCGCCGACAAGGACCCGAAAGCCTTCGCCGGTCTTTTCGACCGAGCCCACCGAGCGCCCGGTCCAGATCGCGGCGCCCGCCTGGCGCAGGTCGTCGATCAGCATGGCTACGATCTGGGTGGCCGGCCCATCGCAGAAAAGCTGCCCCAGCGTCTTTTCGTGAAAGGCGATGCCGCGCTTTTTGACGCGCTCGATGAACATGTCGGGCGTATAGCGGGAGAGTGCGGAAAGGGCGAAGCGCGGGTTCTGGCTCAAGAACCGCTCGCGCCCCAAAATGTGGGTGGCGTTGACATTGGTGAAATTGCAGCGTCCGCCCCCAGAAATGCGGATCTTTTCGCCTGGATTTTTGGCGTGATCGACGACGAGCACACGACGCCCGCGACGACCCGCTTCGATCCCAGCCATAAGGCCCGCCGCACCGGCACCGAGGATGATGATGTCGAAATCGGGCATGGCTGTTTATCCTTCGGCGCTTGTCGCGTCCTCCGTACCCCCCTCCCAGCCTCCCCCACAAGGGGGGAGGTGCAGCGACAGCGGTTTTGGCGGGATAGTATCAGAGACGCGATGACACACCTCCCTCTCGATGGGGGAGACGGAAGGGGATGGAGAAACGCCCTCGATCTTGCCGCATGCCCAGCAAGTCAAAGAAGATTGACTCTTTCCTATATGGGAGTATGAGAAGTCCTGCTTTTCCTATGAGAGCAATGATTTCATGCGCAGCTTCGGCCAAATCGCCGTCTTGACGTCCGCCCGGCTCACTGCCGGGGGCGCGGCTGCCATGATGAAAACCACCAAAACCGCCTGACGCTTTTCCCCGGGTTCCCTCCCGCCGGGGAGAGGCTCAAAGCATTGACCGCGATGCAAGATGCGTCGCGCGGGGGCGGAAAAGGTTAGGGACCGGAGTTCCAAAAATGGGTTATCGCGTCGCTGTCGTCGGGGCCACGGGCAATGTGGGCCGCGAAGTTCTCAATATCCTCGCCGAGCGCAAGTTCCCGGCCGACGAGGTCTTTGCGCTCGCCTCGTCCAAGTCGATCGGCAAGGAAATTTCCTATGGCGATAAGGTCCTCAAGGCCAAGGACCTGCAGCATTTCGATTTCTCCACCGTCGACTTTGCCATCATGTCGGCCGGCGGTTCCATTTCCAAGGAATGGGCGCCCAGGATCGCGGCTGCCGGTGCCGTCGTCATCGATAACTCTTCCTACTGGCGTTACCATTCGGACGTGCCGCTGATTGTGCCGGAAGTGAACGGGCATGTGCTCGACCGCTGGCTCAAGGACGAAAAGCGCAACAACATCATCGCCAACCCGAACTGCTCGACCGCACAGCTCGTCGTGGCGCTGAAGCCGCTCCACGATGCGGCAACCATCAAGCGCGTGGTCGTTGCGACCTATCAGTCGGTCTCCGGCGCCGGCAAGGAAGGCGTTGACGAGCTCTGGAACCAGACCAAGGGCATTTTCGTCAACGACAGCCCGACCCCGCAGAAGTTCTCCAAGCAGATCGCCTTCAACGTCATCCCCCACATCGATGTGTTCATGGAAGACGGCTACACCAAGGAAGAGTGGAAGGTTCTGGCCGAGACCAAGAAGATCCTCGATCCCAAGATCAAGGTCACCTGCACAGCCGTGCGCGTGCCGGTCTTCGTTGGGCATTCGGAAGCGGTCAATCTTGAATTCGACAAGCCCATCTCGGCTGACGAAGCGCGCGATCTTCTGCGCGAAGCCCCGGGCATTGCCGTCCTCGACAAGCGCGAAGCCGGCGGCTATGCGACCCCGGTCGAAACCGTGGGCGATTATGACACCTATGTCAGCCGCATCCGCGAAGATGTGACCGTCGAAAATGGCCTCGCCATGTGGGTGGTCTCGGACAACCTGCGCAAGGGCGCCGCGCTCAATGCCATCCAGATCGCCGAAACCCTGATCGAAAAGGGGTTCAAGGCCCGCGCCCTGGCCGCCTGATCTTTGTCCCCTGCGCCGTCCGGTTCCGCCCCGGCGCAGGGCAGTCATTTTCCGAAGTGACTTTCTGCGGGTCGCGTGAAGGTGTAAGCCCCGATCGCGGCCCGATCCACGTCTGGTGGAATGGCTGCGGTCTGCGCCTTCCCGCCACTGGACTTTTTCATGCTTTCGCTCCGCGATCTTTGTCTCGCCCTTCTCGTGGTTCTGACCTGGGGGCTGAACTTCGTCATGATCAAGTGGGGCGTCGAAGAGGTGCCGCCGCTGCTATTGACGGCCATGCGCTATCTTTGCGCGGCACTGCCGATGGTGTTTTTCGTCAAGCGGCCGCAGGTCAGGCTTGGGACGCTGGTGACCTATGGCCTTGCCATCGGCTTTGCCCAGTTCGGCCTCCTGTTTTCGGCAATCAAGCTCGGACTGCCGGCCGGCCTTGCTTCGCTGATCATTCAGACGCAGGCTTTCTTTACCTTTGGCCTTGCCATGCTGTTTCTCGGGGAGCGGCTGGGGCGCTGGCAGGTCATCGGGGCGAGCGTTGCCATCATCGGCATCGGCGTCATCGCCATTGAACGCTTCGAGCTTACAAGTCTCGTGCCGCTCCTCATGGTTATTGCCGCAGCCTTCTTCTGGGGCCTTGGCAATATCGCCTCCAAACGGGCGGGGCAGATCGACATGCTTTCCTTCGTCGTCTGGGGCAGTCTCGTGCCGATTTTGCCGCTTCTCGGCCTATCGCTCGTCTTTGAAGGATCCGATGCCATCGGCGCAGCGCTTGGACATTTGAGCCTTCGAACCGTTGGCGTCGTGGTGTTCAACGGCTATGCGGCGACCCTTCTCGGCTTTGGCCTTTGGAGCTATCTGCTCAAGCACTATCCGGCAGGCGTGATCGCGCCATTTTCGCTTTTGGTGCCCGTCTTCGGCATCGGCTTTGCGATGCTGCTGACCGGGGAGATCATCACCGAACTTGAAATCGTCGGCAGCGCGCTGGTTTTCGCCGGTCTCGTCATCAATGTCTTCGGTCCGCGCTTGCAGCGCCGCAGGGTAGCCGTCTGATGCCTATCCGTCATGTCCTGCTCGCCCTGCTGGTGGTCGCCATCTGGGGCTTCAACTTCGTCGTCATCAAACTCAGCGTCGAGGCGCTGCCGCCCATTCTCGCCGCGGCCTTGCGCTTTTGCGCAGCGGCGTTTCCGGCCCTGCTCTTCGTGCGGCCGCCCAAGGCGCCGTGGTGGATCGTCGTCGCCTTCGGTCTCAGCTTCGGCTTTGCGCTTTATGCGTTTCTCAACCTATCGATCGCCTGGGGCATGCCGGCGGGCCTGTCCTCGCTGGTTCTGCAGACCCAGGCTTTCTTCACCATGGCCATGGCCTTCGTGCTGCTTGGGGAACGGCCGAGCCGCTTCCAGATCATCGGGGCAGGCATTGCGTTTTTGGGCATCGCCGTTATCGGCGCCGAGCGTATCGAGGGCGCGGGGCTCGTGCCGCTGGTCATGGTGCTGCTCGCCGCCATGGCGTGGGGGCTTGCCAATGTGCTGACCAAGAAGGCGGGCAAGGTCAATGCAATTGCCTTTACCGTCTGGGGATCGCTCGCCGCCCCGCTGCCGCTTCTGGCCCTCTCCTATGTCGTTGAGGGCGGACCGACCATCTGGGCGGCGCTGAGCGGTTTTTCATGGTCCGATGCGGCGTTGATCGCGTTTCTTGCTTATCCCGCGACGCTTCTCGGCGGTGGCATCTGGAGCTGGCTCCTCGGGCGGCATCCGGCGTCGGTCGTCGCGCCGTTTACGCTACTTGTGCCAATCACCGGCATTCTTTCGGGCTATCTCGTTCTGGGCGAAACCATAACCGGTATCGAGATCGCCGGCGGCGTGCTGGTCATCATCGGGCTGATCGTGACGCTGCGGAAGGCGAGGGCCATCGAACCGGCCATTCGCCTTGATTGAGCGATAGCGGCCGCCCACGCAGAGCGGCCGCCAGTTGCAATTATTCGACGAGGGATTCGGGGACGCTGTCGCCGGTTGGGGGCACAGCGCTTTCGCCGGGAAGCGATGGTACGGCGTCCATGGGGGCTGGAACAGGCGTGGCTTGAGGGGCCGCCGGAGCGGCCGCCGGTTGCAGGACGCTCAATTGTTCGGGCGTCACGCTGCCAGCGCCTTCGATATCGGCATTGGCGAATTCTTCGGCGGTCAGATCGGGCCAGACCACTTGCAGTTCCTCGTAGCTGAGGCGGCCGTCGCCATCGCTATCAACATCGGCAAAGGTGAGTGCAGTCTGGGCGAGAGCAGGGGTGGCGATAAAGCCGGCGGCGAGAAGGGCGAGTGCGAGTTTACGCATGGGAGAATCCTGTTGTTGGAGAAGCCAAAGCGATCGGATCCGCCGCCCCGAGGGAGGGGCGGAGCGGCGAACACGAAAGATGGCTTAGTTGGCGGTCGCTGCGGCGTCGGTCAGAAGGCCATATTCTTCCGGGCTCAATTCGCCATTGGCATCGGTGTCGGCCGCGGCGAAGGCTTCGGCGGTCAGATCAGGCCAGCCGACCTGTGCCTCTGCCAGCGAAACCCCGCCGCTCATATCGGCGTCAAGGGTCGCGAAATCAGTCGTGCCCTGCGCAAAGGCCGCGCCGGTCATGCCGAGCAGGAGGAGGGACGAAAGGACGATCTTCTTCATGGCTTGAGCTCCATGTCTTGGGAAAGGCGATGAGGGGCCTCATCGACGGGTCGCTCTCCGGCGGCCCGTTCGCAAACGATGAAGAGGCAATGTGTCCCGTCGCAGACCACACGAAGGCGTGATCGGACCCAAGTCGGGACCATTTCCGGGCAGGCTGAAAGCGCTGTGCCGGTAAGTCGTTGACGGTTTCAGGATCTTCCTAGCAAAGCAAAACCGAAGAGTATCCGCGCCACAGCGCCTAGAGGACTGATCACGATTGGGACAGGCCAAGTGCGGCTTGATGGCGAGAGCTGGACAATTGTGCCGTTAAAAATGCAGAGGGCGCCTTGCGGCGCCCCAGGATTGGTCAAAGTCGATATTGGTCACAGCTCGGGACGGATAAAGTCGCCGTCGTGATCCATGATCCAGAGTTCGGCCGTCGAAATATCGAACCAGGCGCCGTGAACCTGCAGTGTCCCCTCGGCTTCGAGTTCGGCCACATAGGGAAAGGTGCGCAGATTGCGGATCGAATTGCGGATGGAAATCCGCTCCATCGCAGTCTGCCGTTCGGTCGAGGTGAGAAGGCTGTTCTGCCCCAATTGGCTCGGCAATTCGCCCAGCATGCTCATCCACTTGCCGATGAAATCGCCATCATCGAGCGACTTGAAGTGGGGATCGAGCGCAGCCTTGATGCCGCCGCAGCGGCCATGGCCCATGACGACGATATTGCCGATGTTGAGCGCCTTGACCGCAAATTCGATGGCGGCCGAGGTGCCGTGCTGGCCGCCATCGGGCTGATAAGTCGGCACGAGATTGGCGACGTTGCGCAGAACGAAAAGTTCGCCCGGCCCGGCATCGAAGATCATTTCGGGCGCCGCGCGGCTGTCGCAGCATGCGATGATCATGGTGGTGGGACTTTGTCCCGCCGAGGCGAGATCGCGGAGGCGTTCCTTCTCGCGCAAGTAACGTCCGGCCAGAAAATTAGCATGGCCGCTGAGCAGTTCTTTTGGAAAGCTGTGCATGGTTCTCGATTAGCGCTAAGAGCCATCAAGATCAATCGCGGCGCTCAATCGGGCCCGCAAAAGAGGTATGCATGCTGATCTATCGTTTCCTCACCGGCGAAGACGATTCCGCTTTTTGCCACAAGGTCACCAAGGCGCTGAGCGAGGGCTGGGCGCTGCATGGCAACCCCACCTATGCCTTCGATGCCGAAAGCCGCAAGATGCGCTGCGGCCAGGCGGTTACCCGCGAGGCCAAGGACCAGCCCTATGATCCGGACAAGAAACTCGTCGATTATTGAGCAAGGCCTGCAAGCTTGAGGGCAAGGTGCTGCAGGAGGATGATGGTCTTGCCATCGGTGATTTCACCGCGGTGGACCATGGCGAGCGCCTCTTCGAGCGGCAGTTCGACGACTTCGAGCTCTTCGCCTTCTTCGGCGAGCCCCCCACCGGCGGTGCGGTAGGTGTCTGCGCCATAACGGCCCAGGAAGAGGCTGACCTTTTCCTGCACCGAGCCGGGCGACATATAGGCGTCGCAGACAAATGCGACGTCCTCGGGCGCATGGCCGGTTTCTTCAAGGGCTTCGCGACGCGCGCAGGCGAGCGGATCATCTCCATCGAGGAGGCCGGCGCAAACCTCGAGCAAGAAGGCCGGGTCGCCATTGGCCTGGACCGGATAACGGTATTGGCGGACGAGGAGGACATGGCGCGTGTCCCCGTTGAAGAGAAGGAGGGCGGCGGCGTTGCCGTGATCGTAGTTTTCACGCACGAGCCGCTGCACGCTGCCGTCCTCGCGCCGATAGTCAAGGGTCGCGCGTGTCAGCTTGCCCCATGAGGCCGAGAGCACCTCGGTCTTAATGAGTGTGATCTTTTCTTCCATGGCACCGCCCCCTTGGTTGCGGCGGCAAACTGACGGTGTTTGGTGCATTTGGAAAGCGTCTTGCCGATCGATTTCGGGCGGCAAGGCGCGCGCGGGACGACGTTAACATTTCAGAAACTATTGCGGCGCAGGCTCGTTATTTCCCACAAGGCAGAATACTGCCGGGAGGAGACGAAGATGGGCAAATTGACCGTGATTACCGGGCTGGCCATCGAGGCCTGGCTATTGGTGGCGATAACCGTCGCGGGCGTGCAGGCGCTGGCCATGGTGGTTTTGGGCTGAGCCTTTGGCTTAGCGAAGAACGCCAAGAAGATAGAGTAAGCCAGTGGCCGGGAGCATAACGCTCCAGACCAGAAGCAGCGCGCCCATCAGCACCATCAAACAAAACGTTTTGAGTTTACTAAGCATTTTCGCTTACGGATTTTTACCTACTCTACTCAATGCGCCCAAGGCTTGCATCGTTCTTCGCGCGGATTGGTTACCGCGCGAAATCGTTAGTGCCGGTCAGACATCCTCACATCGGCGTGCGTGCAACCCTGGCGTCAGCTTGAGTGATAGACTGGTCGCATGACGAATCGCGCCAAGGGATGGGCATTTGCCCTCCTCCTCACATTGGGTCTATGGTTGCTCGCGCTCAGCCTTGCTTTCGAGGGTGAGCTCGTGGTGGGCAGCGCGCGGCAACTGGGCGGGCATTTGCTCAAGATGATCGGCTAAGTCCCTGCCTCCCGCCGGAAACTCTAATGACAGAGCGTCACGCGAACATGACGTTCGCTGTGCGAACAAAGTGCGGTATTCGCCATGATTGGCCCGCAAAGCCGCAGAAGGGCTTTGATTTGGTAACCATTGGCGGCTAGTAATCTCGAACTATTCCAAACTGGATCGCTCGATCCATTCTTAGGCCCCGGAAACGCCCCATGTCCGTCAGAGCCCGCCCCACATCCCCGCATCTGCAGATCTACCGGTGGACCATTACCATGGCCATGTCGATCCTGCATCGCGCCACCGGCATTGCCAATTACGCCGGCATGGCGCTGCTGGCCGCCTGGCTATTCGCCGCCGCCTGGGGGCAGGAGCCGCTCAATGCGGTCAACGGAATCTATGGCAGCTGGTTCGGCCAGGTCGTGCTGTTCGGCTTCAGCTGGAGCCTCGTCCACCATATGTGCGGGGGCCTCCGCCACTGGGTCTGGGATTTTGCCGCGATGATGGAGCCGGGCCAGCGCGAAGCCATGGCCTGGGCAACGATCATCGCTTCCGTCGTGATCACCTTGCTGATCTGGACCGTCTTTGTGTGGGTTGCCTGACATGCGTGAAACCATCATCACCCGCGACATGGTCGCCAATCCCAAAACCCATTACGGCGACGCCAAGGCATCGACGCGCCACTTCGTGACCCAACGTGTCACAGGCCTCGTCAACGTCGTCTTCCTGGGTTTTCTTCTCTTCATCGTCGTCCGCCTTGCCGGGCAGGATCGCGCAGACATGGTCGCGGTCATCGGCAATCCCATCGTCGGCATCATCTTTTCGGTGCTGATCGCCGTGGTTGCCGTCCATATGCGCAACGGCATGCGCGATACGCTCGAAGATTACTTTTCGGGCCGCATGTACCGCCTGGTCATGCTGCTCAACACGCTCTTTTGCCTGATCGTCGGCTTCGTCGCGATCGGCTCGGTTCTCAAGATCGTCTTCTGGGGTTGATCGCCATGGCCAATTACGAATTGATCGACCACGAATTCGACGTGGTGGTGGTCGGCGCCGGTGGCGCGGGCCTGCGCGCGACCCTTGGCATGGCCGAGCAGGGTTTCAATACCGCCTGCATCACCAAGGTTTTTCCCACGCGTTCTCATACCGTGGCAGCCCAGGGCGGCATCGCGGCTTCGCTTCAAAACATGGGCCCCGACAGCTGGCAGTGGCACATGTACGATACCGTCAAGGGTTCGGACTGGCTCGGCGACAATGACGCCATGGAATATCTGGCGCGCGAGGCTCCGGCGGCGATCTACGAACTCGAGCACTACGGCGTGCCGTTCTCTCGTACCCAAGAGGGAAAAATCTACCAGCGTCCGTTCGGCGGCCATATGACCGAATTCGGCGACGGTCCGCCGGTGCAGCGCACCTGCGCCGCGGCCGACCGTACCGGCCACGCCATTTTGCACACGCTCTATGGCCAGTCGGTCAAGAATGACGCGCAGTTCTTCATCGAGTATTTTGCGCTCGATCTGATTATGGGCGAAAACGGGGAGTGCCAGGGCGTCATCGCCTGGAAGCTCGACGATGGCACCCTGCATCGTTTCCGCGCCAAAATGGTGGTGCTGGCGACTGGCGGCTATGGCCGCTCCTACTTCTCCGCCACCTCGGCCCACACCTGTACCGGCGACGGCAATGGCATGGTCGCCCGCGCCGGGCTGCCGCTCCAGGACATGGAATTCGTGCAGTTCCACCCCACCGGCATCTACGGCGCCGGCGTGCTCATTACCGAAGGCGCGCGCGGCGAGGGCGGCTATCTTACCAATTCGGAGGGTGAGCGCTTCATGGAGCGCTATGCGCCCAACGCCAAGGATCTCGCTTCACGCGATGTCGTCTCGCGCTGCATGACGCTCGAAATCCGCGAAGGCCGCGGCGTCGGTCCAAACAAGGACCATATCTACTTGCACCTCGACCATCTCGACCCCAAGGTGCTGCATGAGCGCCTGCCAGGCATCACCGAGAGCGCAAAGATTTTTGCCGGCGTCGACCTCACACGCGAGCCAATCCCGGTGCTGCCAACAGTGCACTACAATATGGGTGGCATCCCCGCGAACTATCATGGCGAGGTGCTGAACCCCACGCCGGACGATCCCAACCGCATCGTGCCGGGCCTGATGGCCGTGGGCGAAGCGGCTTGCGCATCGGTGCATGGCGCGAACCGGCTCGGTTCGAACTCGCTGACCGACCTCGTGGTTTTCGGGCGTGCCGCGGCGCTTCGTGCCGGCAAGGTGCTCGACAAATCGGCGCCGGTTCCGGGGATCAACAAAGCCGAGGACGACAAAATCCTCGCGCGCTTCGATCGACTGCGCCATGCCAATGGCTCCCAACCGACGGCAAAGCTACGCGACGAGATGCAGCGCACCATGCAGGCCGATGCCGCCGTGTTCCGCACCTCGGAATCGCTAAAGCAGGGCGTGGCGCGGATGAGCGAAATCTATTCGCGCCTGCCCGATGTCAAGGTCACCGACCGCTCGCTGATCTGGAACTCCGATCTCGTCGAGACGCTGGAACTCGAAAACCTCATGACCTGCGCCATTGCAACGGTCGTTTCGGCAGAAGCCCGCCACGAATCGCGGGGCGCCCATGCGCATGAGGATTTCCCGAACCGCGACGACGAAAACTGGCGCAAGCACACGCTGGCCCAGGTCGATGTCGACAACGGCGCGGTCGCTCTGTCTTACCGGCCAGTGATCGTTGATCCGCTGACCCCTTATGACCAGGGCGGGATCGATCTCAAAAAGATCGCGCCAAAGGCGCGCGTCTACTAAGGGGCGATCAATGTGCGAACAGTGCCAACCCTTTGACGAAGAAGAAGATGCCCTGGCGGCGTCTTTTCTCGCCCGCCAGCAAAAGGCCGCGATAAAGCCGGCATCGACGGCGCACGCGCTTATCTACACGCGCGCGCCGGCCGCTCCGCCGCGCAAGGAAAAGCCAAGTGCGTAAACGGTTTCTGGTTCTGCCCATTCTGATGGCTTCGGCGGGTTCGGCTGTCGCTGCCGCGCCGACGCAAGCGCAGAAAGACGAATTCTATAAAGTCTGCATGGGTATCGCTCAGGATGCGACGCTGTGCGGCTGCAAGGCGGATGCCGCCATGACGCTGATCGACGAACGCTTCATGGCCGTCGTCATCGCGTCGATGAAAGGCGGCTCGCCGGCCGCTGCCGACTACGATGCCTACAACACCTATGTCGCCAAATCGAACCAGGTTTGTAAGCCGAACTATTGATCTTGCGGACCCCGGCGAAGGCCTGGGCATCCCGAGATCGCATGTCACTTCTCGGCCCGGGGGCCGGGATGATGCGGAAACGAAAGCCTTTCGGACGTCCCACGCGTCCGCCTCTGAAGGAACAGAAGCATGGCCGAACTGACTTTGCGCAAGGCCGACCAGCCACAAAAGGGCAAGACCTGGCCCAAGCCGCAGGGCGCAACGCGCCTCCGCGAATTCCATATCTACCGCTATGATCCGGATAAGGCCGAAAATCCGCGCATCGATACCTATTTCGTCGATCTCGACGATTGCGGCCCGATGATCCTCGATGGCCTGCTCTACATCAAGAACAAGGTCGATCCGACCTTGACGCTGCGCCGCTCCTGCCGCGAAGGCATTTGCGGTTCGTGCTCGATGAATATCAACGGGCTCAATACCCTGGCCTGCACCAAGGGCATGGACGATTCGACCGGCACCATCAAAATCTATCCGCTGCCGCATATGCCGGTGGTCAAGGATCTGGTTCCGGACCTGACGACCTTTTATGCCCAGCACCGCGCCATCGAGCCCTGGCTCAAGACCACGTCGCCGACGCCGGAAAAGGAATGGACCCAGTCGGTCGAAAATCGCGCCAAGCTTGACGGGCTTTACGAGTGCATTCTTTGCGCCTGTTGCTCGACCTCGTGCCCGAGCTATTGGTGGAATGGCGAAAAGTATCTTGGCCCCGCCGCACTCCTCCAGGCATATCGCTGGCTGATCGACTCGCGCGACGAAACCACTGCCGAGCGCCTCGATAACCTTGAGGACCCGTTCAAGCTTTATCGTTGCCACACGATCATGAACTGCGCCAAGGTCTGCCCCAAGGGTCTCAACCCGGCCAAGGCCATCGCCCAGATCAAGAAGATGATGGTCGAGCGCAAGGCGGCCTGATTTTTTGGATTTTGGATTTTGGGCCCGCGGTTTTGCCGCGGGCCTTTTTGTTTGTGCGGCGGGGGATTTTGGGCAGGACATCGCCAAGTGAGCGGCGGCCGAGGCCATAAACAAAACGGCGGAGCTGCTGCTCCGCCGTTCGATGATCTTCAGCGTGAATAGGCAACTTCAGCTTTCCCCGTCGACCAGTACGATGGTGCCGGCCTCATAGGCCGCCTTGCAATCGTCGGCATCGGCCATGCGGTCGCTGTCGAGGAGCGTCGTGGCGCTGCCCGGGCCCTGGAAACGAGGGTCGTCGCATTCGTCGTCATTGGCGTAGGACGAGGAATTGTCGCCGAAATCGATGCCCGAGCTGTCATAGGGCGCGCCGGCAGCGTATTCGGGCGTATAGACCTGGCGGATCGAAACCTTGCCCTCGTCGAGCAGGGTCCGGCAGTCCGTCGCATCGCCCATCATGTCTTCGCTGAGGAGCTTTTTGTCGGTGCCGAGTCCTTCGAAACGGAGGTCGTCGCATTCGCCATCATTGGCCCATTTGGAAAAATCCGAGCCGAAGTCGAAAGCGTTTGCCGATTGTTCGCCCTTGAAAGTCGCGGTGCCGGCTTCGACGGCAGCCCGGCAATCGGTCGCGTCCTTCTTGATGTCTTCCGAGAGCGTCGTGCTCGCCACGCCCGTGCCGGTAAAGCGCGGGTCGTCGCATTCGCCGTCCTTGGCCCATTCGGAAGAATCGTCGCCATAGTCGATATCGGCAACCGGCGTGGTGGAGCCGCCATCCTTGAGGGTGACCGTGCCCGCTTCGAAGGCAGCGCGGCAATCGGTGGCGTCCTTCATGCGGTCGGCCTCGACCAATTCTTCAGCCGAGCCGGTGCCGATAAACCGGGGATCGTCGCATTCGCCATCCTTGGCCCACTCGGAAGAATCGTCGCCAAAGTCGATATCGGCAATGGTAGCGGTTGCCGCGCTCGAACCGGAGTCCTTGAGGGTGACCGTTCCGGCCTCGAAGGCGGCGCGGCAATCGGTAGCGTCCTTCATCAGGTCGGCGTCGACCAATTCTGCGGCCGAGCCCGTGCCGGTGAAACGCGGATCGTCGCATTCGCCGTCCTTGGCCCATTCGGATGAATCATCGCCAAAGTCGATATCGGCAGCGGCCGCGTTTGCGGTGCTCGAACCGGAATCCTTGAGGGTGACCGTTCCGGCCTCGAAGGCGGCGCGACAATCGGTGGCATCCTTCATCAGGTCGGCATCGACCAACTCCGCGGCCGAGCCCTTGCCGGTAAAGCGCGGGTCGTCGCACTCGCCATCCTTGGCCCATTCGGACGAGTCGTCACCGAAGTCGATATCGGTTGCAGCAGTAGTCGCGGGAGGCGTTGCCGGCGGCGTGGTCGATGCCGTGGTGGTTTCGGATTTCAGCGTCGCCGTGCCGGCTTCGACTGCGGCCTTACAGTCGGTGGCGTCCTTCATGCGGTCAGCATCCACCACTTCATCGGCAACACCGGTGCCTTCGAAGCGGGGATCGTCGCATTCGCCGTCCTTGGACCATTCGGACGAATCGTCGCCGAAGTCGATCGTTGCGGCCGGAGCTGTGGTGGAAGTTTTCTGTGCCATGGCTGGCGCGGTAACGCCAGTCATCAGCACCAGTCCAAGCAGAGAGCCTGCCATGAGATGACTGATCGTGCGCATCGGTTGTCCCTCCCGGTTGTGCGCCTGCCTTGTGAGGGGAGATTACAGCGGCTTTGCGGCAGCCAAAAGTGTTAATGCCGCCGATTATTTGGCAATCGTCCGGCTTCGCCGGTCGATGCGGGCGAAGAGCCAGGATCCGAGCAGCACCAGGGCGGTACCAAGGGCATGGACGATGGTAAAGTGCTCACCCAGAACGAAAACGGCGAGAACGATGGTGACGATCGGGCCGAAGGAGGCGGTCGAGGACGTGGCGCGAGCCCCGATGCGCGCGATACCGCCATTGAGGAGAAACGATGGCAGTACCGTGCCGAAGATGCCGAGCATCAGGCCCAGGATCCAGACCCGGGTGGAAAAACCTGCATAGGTCCCGGGCCCGTCGACGAGGAGGCTTTGGCCGATGGCGAGCACGGCGGCAGTCGACATGCCGATGCAGGTGAAGAGCACCGTGCCGAGGACCAGCATCTGGCGCTTGGCAAGGTGCTGATAGAAGGCAAAGGTCAGGGCCGAGCCCAAGACCAGCAGGGTTCCGACGATAAGGCCGTCGGGCTCGACGGTGAGGTTCCAGGCAAAGATCACCAAGAGCCCGCCATAGCTCAAGAGCATTGCCGGCAGGAGACGCCAGTTCATCCGGTCGCCGAAAAACCAGACGCCGAACAGCAGCACGAAGAAGGGATAGGTGAAGAGCACCAGCCGTTCGTATTGCGCGGAAACGAAGGCGAGGCCGGCAAAATCGAGATAGCTCGAAAGATAATAGCCCAATACGCCGACGCCCATGGCGCCGAGGAGGCGGCCAGGGGAGAGAAGGGCGCGCAGGTTCGGCGCACGGAGGAGAAGGCTTGCGAGAATGACGAGATAGACCGGCAGGGCCATGAGCATGCGCAAGGCGAGCGCGGCTTCGATCGAGACGCCTTCGGCAAAGGCGAGCTTGATGAAGATGCCCTTGGTCGAAAAAAGCGCAGCGCCGGAAAAGGCAAGCGCGTAGCCGGCCATATCGACATTGGCGGATGTGGTTTGGGTCGTCGAACTCATGGGCACTGCTCTTTCTGGCCGCCCCGAGGTTCCTGCCGGACACCGCAAGGCGGGCCGGGTTGCCAAATGCTGGATGTCAGCCTTCGGTCCGGGCCCGGATGGGACGGAGAGCCAGAAGAATCGACATCGAAAGCTGCGGGCGTGAAGACATGATCTTGTTATAGTACCCGCGGGTACGCCCCCGAAAGTCCGGTTTCGCAAAATCCGTCCAGCGCGAAAAGATCAGCCGCGCGGATGGGCCCTGGCGTAGCTTTCGAGAAGATGCTCGGTATCGACGGCAGTATAGATCTGGGTGGTGGAAAGGCTCGCGTGACCCAGTAATTCCTGGATGGCACGGAGGTCGCCGCCCTTGCCGAGAAGATGTGTTGCAAAGGAATGGCGCAGGGCGTGGGGGGTCGCTGACGGTGGCAGGCCGAGGGCGCTGCGCAATTGCTGCATGCGCAACTGGATAAGCCGAGGCGACAAGACGCCGCCGCGCACGCCGCGGAACAACGGGTCTTCCGCCCAGAGCTTGAAGGGGCTGAGGGAGAGGTAGGTGTCGATCGCCTGGCGCACCGGGGCAATCAGGGGCACCATGCGCACCTTGCCGCCCTTGCCGGTGACGCGCAGCACATCGCTTTCAAGATCGCCCTTGGTCAGCGCCAGCGCTTCGGAAATACGCAGGCCGGCACCATAGCAGAGGGAAATGACCGCCATGTCGCGGGCGGCGACCCAGGGTCGGTCTTCAAGCTCGTCGGTTGCCTCGATGGTTTGCCTGGCCTCGATGACGGTCAGCGCCTTGGGCAGCGAGCGCGGGATTTTCGGAGTACGGATGGCGTTGAGGGCTTCGGTCGTCAAAACGCCTTCGCGCTCGAGAAACGCAAAGAAACTCTTGAGCGCCGAGAGGACCCGCGCGAGGGAGCGGGAGCCGAGGCTCTCTTCGCGCCGCCTCGCCATGAAGGCGCGGATATCGGCGCCACGGAGATCGCGGAGCGATTCGAGCGAGACGGGGCCGCCCAGATGGCCTGCGAGAAAGCTCATGAACTGCGAGAGATCGCGCCCATAGGCCTCGAGCGTCTTGGGCGCGAGACGCTTGACCGATCCCAGTTCGCGCATCCAGAGCGTAATCTTGGACTGGATAAAGGCATCGGTGGCAAAGGCGCTGTCGGTCATGCCGGGCAGTCTAGCGCGCGAGGGTTACCGATCTCTAGAAATATCGCGCCGGCCAAATCGATATGGATAAGCCCGAATGAGCAGCAAGCCGATCGCTGCCGGAGACGTGCTCATCATCCGGCTCGATTTTTGCTCACAAGAACATTAAGTGAACGATATAGCGGACCATGTCAGGATGGCCGCTTTGGCGGAATCGCTTGCATTCGGATATGGCCGGTGCGAACGGAACGGCGCAGATGCAAGTGCGAATGGACATCGTTGCAGTGATGGTGGGGGTAGCCGTTGAGGGCCCCTATAGCTATCGCGTGCCAGAAACCATGACGGTCGAGCGCGGCTCGATTGTGGCAGTACCCCTTGGGCCCCGGCTGGTCCTCGGCGTCGTCTGGGGCGCGCCCAAGGATAACATCGCGCATAATCGCCTTCGCGATGTCGCCCATGTCTATGACGTGCCCGCGCTTTCCGAAGAGCTTCTGAGACTCGTCGAATGGGTCGCGCGCTATACGCTTGCCGCGCCAGGCCAGGTGTTGCGCGGGGTATTGCGATCACCAGAAGCGCTCGACGCGCCAAAGCCCGTTATCGCCTATCGCCGCACCGGGCTCGAGCCGGAAAAGCTGACACCGGCGCGACTGCGCGTCCTCGATGCGCTGATGGACGACATGGCCTGGCCCAAGCCGGCGCTGGTCGGGGCGACGGGGGTATCGACATCGGTGATCGATGGGCTCGAACGGGCGGGAGCGGTCGAAAAACTCGAGATCGCGGCGCCGCCCGTGGTGCTGCCGCCCGACCCGGATGCGAGCCCCTCCAAACTCAACCCCGAGCAGGAGGCGGCGCTTGCCGATATCCTGTCGCTCGATCCGCACCAGTTTGGTGTCGCCCTTCTCGATGGCGTGACCGGCGGCGGCAAGACCGAGGTTTTTTTCGAAGCCGTGGCCGACACGCTACGGGCTGGGCGGCAGGCGCTGATCCTTTTGCCCGAAATCGCGCTGACCAATACGTTTATCGATCGCTTTACGCGCCGCTTCGGCACGAGGCCTGCTGAATGGCACTCGGACATGACGCCGACGCAGCGGGCCAAGGTCTGGCGCGGCGTGCTCGAGGGGACGGTGCGTGCCGTGGTGGGTGCGCGTTCGGCCTTGTTCTTGCCGTTCCGGGAACTGGGGCTGCTGGTGCTCGATGAGGAGCATGACGGCGCCTATAAGCAGTCGGAGGGCTTTACCTACCACGCGCGTGACATGGCGATTGTCCGTGCGCAGTTTTCGCGGGCACGGGTGGTGCTTTCGTCGGCAACGCCCTCGGTTGAATCGCGCAACAATGCCAATTCCGGACGCTATGCGCATGTGCGGCTCGAAAGCCGCTTTGCCGAAGCGGCGATGCCCGACATCACCGCTATCGACATGCGCATGGATGGGCCGGAAAAGGGCAGCTGGATTGCACCATCCTTAGCGCGCGAAGTTTTTGCAGCGCTCGATCGCGGGGAACAGGCGCTGCTGTTTCTCAACCGGCGCGGTTATGCGCCGCTGACGCTCTGCAATGCCTGCGGACATCAATATAAGTGCCCCGATTGTTCGGCCTGGATGGTCGAACACCGTTTTCGCGGCGTCCTGATGTGCCATCATTGCGGGCACGAGGTGCGCACGCCCAAACATTGCAGCGAATGCGGCCAGGTCGATAGCCTCGTGCCGGTTGGGCCGGGCATCGAGCGGGTCGCCGAAGAGGCGGCAACGCGCTTTCCCGATGCCCGCCGCGTGCTGCTCTCGACCGACATGGGCAGCCATGCCCAGCTTCGCCAGCGTTTTGCCGAAGTCGAGCGCGGCGAATATGATCTCATCATCGGCACGCAGCTCGTCTCGAAGGGTCACCACTTCGAAAAGCTTTCGGTGGTTGGCGTGCTCGACGCCGATCTCGGGCTTGCTCATGGCGATCCGCGGGCGGCTGAACGAACGTTCCAGATCTTAACGCAGGTGGCAGGGCGCGCCGGTCGCGCGTCGCGGCATGGCAAGGCGTTTCTCCAAACTTATCATCCCGATCATCCGGTGATGAAAGCCATGGTTTCGGGCGATCGCGAGGCCTTTTACGCGCAGGAGCTTTTGGCGCGGGAAGCGGGCGGCATGCCGCCGTTCGGGCGGCTCGCGGCGCTGATCATTTCGGCCAATGAGCACGACCCGGCGATGAACTTTGCCAAAAGCCTGCTCTCGGCCGCCCCAATGGCCGAGGGTGTGCGGCTTTTTGGACCCGCCGATGCGCCAGTGGCGATGATCCGGGGGCGGCATCGGGTCAGGCTGCTGGCCCAATCGAACAAGGATTTCGACTTGTCCGGCTATGTCCGCTTCTGGCTATCGAGCGCGGAAAAACCGAAGGGCGACATCAAGATTCAGATCGATATCGATCCGATGAGCTTCATGTGACCGCGTCAGGCGCGGCTGCTCGATAGACCATCCGACAGATGTGAACAGCGTATGTGCAGCCGAATCGAGGCTCGCACCATTGCAGGTGGCGCTCACGTGCCGGCTCCATGGTGGAGCTGGACGCCAGCGCTGAGGAGCACCCCATGCCGGCACGTTTTACGACGCTCAACAACGCGATCGAAAAGGGCCTTAAATCCATGGCCGCAAAGACCGCCGTCAGCCAGATCGAATATTGGGAAGACCAGCTCAAGGATGTCGAGGTCAGCGGCGTCAAGGGCATCCAGAGCGATCTCCACTCGCTCAAGAGCAAGCTGACCGCCGACGACATCGATGGCGATGCGGTCAAGAAGCTGCTCGCCTCGCTCGCCGAAAAGACCAAGAATGTCAGCGGCCGTGTCGAAAACGAAAAGGTTTCCGAGCAGCTGGCCGGTGTGGCCGCAGGGCTAGAAAAAGCGTCCTGATCTATTTCCGGCGCCCGCCTCGACAAGAAGAGGCGGGCCGTCTTTTTTCCCCGCCTTCTCCTGCTCTCCCGGTCCATGGATGCGCTGCCCGTTTCTGGCCTGAAGCGCCTTGACGGGACTGCGACATTTTCACCGCAATTGAATCACGCGACCCAGCCTTGCATGGGCCGCTTGGCTTGTGTTAGAGCGAGCCCGACTTGAAGGGGTCTGGCTAGGGGTAGTCCGACTTGGGCCCCATTTCCGGACACGTCCCAAGCGTTGAATAAGCCCTCCCGGTTTCCCCGGGGAGCGGCAACACAAGAGGGTGAAGCGACATTGGCAGCGCAGAATTCAGTGCTTACCCAGATCGCGCGGCCATATGCGTCGGCGCTGTTTGATCTCGCCCAGAGCGAGAATCAGCTGGCATCGGTGGAAACCGGCCTTTCCGATATTTCCCGCCTGATCGGCGAAAGCGACGATTTTTCGCGCTACCTGCGCTCCCCGGTGATCTCGGGTGATACGAAAGCGTCCGCACTAAACGCGATCCTCGAGCGCGCCCAGGTCAATCCGCTGGTGGCCAATTTCCTGCGCCTCGTGGCAAAGAACGGTCGCCTCTTCGCGCTCGACGCGATCATTGTCGGTTTCCGCGAGCTGGCCGCCGCCGCCCGTGGCGAAATGACCGCCGAGGTCACTTCAGCTGCCCCGCTGACGGCCGAACAGGCTTCGGCGCTGAGCGAAACGCTCAAGGGGAAGCTGGGCAAGACCGTGACGCTCAATCAATTCGTCGATCCCTCGCTGATCGGTGGCCTTCAGGTGAAGGTCGGCAGCCAGATGATCGATTCTTCAATCAAGACAAAGCTCGCTGCGATGAAAGTCGCCATGAAAGAGGTCGGATAAATGGACATCAAAGCCGCGGAAATTTCTGCGATCCTCAAGGACCAGATCAAGAATTTCGGCCAGGAAGCCCAGGTTTCCGAAGTCGGTCAGGTGCTCTCCGTCGGTGACGGCATTGCGCGCGTCTATGGCCTCGACAAGGTGCAGGCCGGTGAGCTCGTCGAGTTCCCGGGCGGCGTGAAGGGCATGGCCCTCAACCTTGAAAACGACAATGTCGGCGTCGTGATCTTCGGCAATGACCGCTCCATCAAGGAAGGCGACGTCGTCAAGCGTACTGGCGCCATCGTGGACACCCCGGTCGGTCCGGGCCTCCTCGGCCGCGTGGTCGACGGCCTCGGCAACCCGATCGACGGCAAGGGCCCGATCGATCACACCGAACGCCGCCGCGTCGACGTCAAGGCTCCCGGCATCCTGCCGCGCAAGTCGGTGCATGAGCCCATGTCGACCGGCCTCAAGGCCATCGACGCGCTGATCCCGATCGGCCGCGGCCAGCGCGAACTCGTTATCGGCGACCGCCAGACCGGCAAGACTGCCATCATTCTCGACACCTTCCTCAACCAGAAGCCGGCGCATGACGCCAACGCTTCGGACACCGACAAGCTGTTCTGCATCTATGTCGCCGTTGGCCAGAAGCGTTCGACCGTCGCACAGTTCGTGCGTCAGCTCGAAGAATCGGGTGCTCTCCAGTACTCGATCGTGATCGCTGCAACCGCTTCCGATCCGGCACCGCTTCAGTACATCGCGCCCTTCACCGGCTGCGCGATCGGCGAGTGGTTCCGCGACAATGGCAAGCATGCCGTGATCGCTTATGACGATTTGACCAAGCAGGCCGTTGCCTACCGTCAGATGTCGCTGCTGCTGCGCCGTCCGCCGGGCCGCGAAGCTTACCCGGGCGACGTGTTCTATCTCCACAGCCGCCTGCTCGAGCGCGCG
Source organism: Devosia soli (assembly GCF_000970455.1). Classification (GTDB taxonomy): domain Bacteria; phylum Pseudomonadota; class Alphaproteobacteria; order Rhizobiales; family Devosiaceae; genus Devosia; species Devosia soli. The sequence goes on from NZ_LAJG01000021.1 coordinate 330,706, forward strand.
GCCAAGATGAACGAAGACCATGGCCTTGGCTCGCTGACCGCTCTGCCGGTTATCGAAACTCAGGCGAACGACGTGTCGGCCTATATCCCGACCAACGTGATCTCGATCACCGACGGCCAGATCTTCCTTGAAACCAACCTCTTCTTCCAGGGCATCCGTCCGGCCGTGAACGTTGGTCTCTCGGTGTCGCGCGTTGGCGGTTCGGCCCAGATCAAGGCGATGAAGCAGGTTGCCGGCTCGCTCAAGGGCGAACTCTCGCAGTATCGCGAAATGGCGGCCTTTGCCCAGTTCGGTTCGGACCTCGACGCTGCGACCCAGCGCCTCTTGAACCGTGGCGCGCGTTTGACTGAGCTGCTTAAGCAGCCGCAGTTCTCTCCGCTTAAGACCGAAGAACAGGTTGCGGTGATCTTTGCCGGCGGCCAGGGCTATCTCGATAGCGTTCCGGTCGCCAAGGTCCAGGACTTTGAAAAGCACGTCCTTTCGGGCCTGCGTTCCAAGCACGCTGACCTCCTCAAGACTATCGCCGCCGAAAAGCAGCTGAGCGACGATACGCGCGCCAAGCTCAAGTCGGCACTCGACGACATCAAGAAGACCTACGCGGCCTGAGCCCTGAAGGAGACGACAGGCAATGCCGTCGCTAAAGGATCTTAAGAACCGGATCGACTCGGTCAAATCGACCCAGAAGATCACCAAGGCTATGCAGATGGTCGCGGCGGCAAAACTCCGTCGCGCCCAGGAAGCAGCCGTTGCTGCCCGCCCCTATGCCGAACGCATGGAACAGGTGCTTTCGAGCCTTGCCGCCGTGTATGACGGCCAGGCCAACGCACCCGTGCTGCTCGGTGGCAATGGTAAGGACCAGGTGCATCTTCTGATTGTCGCAACCGGCGAGCGTGGCTTGGCTGGCGGCTTCAACTCTTCGATCGCGCGTCTGGCGCGCGATCACGCCAACAAGCTATTGGCCGAAGGCAAGACGGTGAAGTTTCTCACCGTCGGGCGCAAGGGTAATGACATCCTCAAGCGCCAGTTTGCCGACAAGATCATCGAGACGATCAGCTATCGCGAAGTCAAGAATATCGGCTTTGCGCAGGCCAGCGAAGTCTCCCAGAAGGTCCAGGCCCTATTCGCCGCCGGCGAATTCGACGTGGCGACCCTGTTCTTTGCCAAGTTCAACTCGGTGATCAGCCAGGTGCCGCAAGCGGTCCAGATCATTCCGGCAAAGATCGAGAAGACGCAAGGCGAAGGCTCTGCCAGTGCCGCGGTCGTCTACGAATACGAGCCGAGCGAAGAAGCGATCGTCGAAGACCTCTTGCCGCGCAATATCAGCGTGCAGATCTTCCGCGCTATGCTGGAAAACAGCGCCTCGTTCTACGGTGCGCAGATGTCCGCCATGGACAATGCGACCCGCAATGCCGGCGAAATGATCGGAAAGCTGCAGCTGAGCTATAACCGCCAGCGTCAGGCCCAGATCACCAAAGAGCTCATCGAAATCATCTCGGGCGCGGAAGCGCTCTAACCCATCAGCGAGGACGAACAAATGGCAGATAAGAAGGCCGGACGCGTTTCGCAGGTCATTGGCGCCGTCGTTGACGTGGTGTTCGACGATCACCTGCCCGCCATCCTGAACGCGCTTGAAACCACCAACAATGGCCAGCGCCTGGTTCTGGAAGTTGCCCAGCACCTCGGCGAAAACGCCGTGCGCACCATCGCCATGGACACGACCGAAGGTCTGGTTCGCGGCACCGAAGTGTCCGATACCGGCGCTTCGATCTCCGTGCCCGTGGGCGATGCCACCCTTGGCCGCATCATGAACGTCATCGGTGAGCCGATCGACGAAGCCGGTCCGATCGCTGCCGAAGGCAAGCGCGAAATCCACCAGGACGCGCCAGAATTCGTCGAGCAGAGCCCGGAAAGCGAAGTTCTCGTCACCGGCATCAAGGTCGTCGACCTCATCGCTCCCTATGCACGCGGCGGCAAGATCGGCCTCTTCGGCGGTGCCGGCGTGGGCAAGACCGTTCTCATCCAGGAACTGATCAACAACGTCGCCAAGGCGCACGGTGGTTACTCGGTGTTCGCGGGCGTCGGTGAACGTACCCGCGAAGGCAACGACCTCTATCATGAAATGATCGAATCGGGCGTGAACAAGGACCCGCATGAGAACGGTGGCTCGGCCGCCGGCTCCAAGTGCGCTCTCGTGTTCGGCCAGATGAACGAGCCCCCGGGGGCCCGTGCCCGCGTGGCCCTGACGGGTCTGACCGTGGCTGAAAACTTCCGCGACAAGGGCCAGGACGTGCTGTTCTTCGTGGACAACATCTTCCGCTTCACCCAGGCCGGCGCCGAAATGTCGGCTCTGCTTGGCCGTATCCCCTCCGCCGTGGGTTACCAGCCGACGCTGTCGACCGACATGGGCGCGATGCAGGAACGCATCACCACCACCACCAAGGGTTCGATCACCTCGGTGCAGGCCGTTTACGTGCCCGCCGACGACTTGACCGACCCTGCACCGGCAACGACCTTCGCTCACCTTGACGCGACGACCGTTCTCAACCGTGCGATCTCGGAAAAGGGCATCTACCCGGCCGTGGACCCGCTGGCTTCGAACTCGCGTATTCTCGACGCGAACGTTGTCGGCCAGGAGCACTACGACACCGCCCGCCAGGTGCAGTCGATCCTGCAGAAGTACAAGGCTCTCCAGGACATCATCGCCATCCTCGGCATGGATGAGCTTTCCGAAGAAGACAAGCTGACCGTGGCCCGCGCCCGCAAGATCGAGCGCTTCATGTCTCAGCCCTTCGACGTGGCCGAAGTGTTCACCGGCTCGCCGGGCGTGTTCGTGCAGCTCGAAGACACCATCAAGGGCTTTGCAGGCCTCGTGCGTGGTGACTACGACCACCTGCCGGAAGCTGCCTTCTACATGGTCGGCACCATCGAAGACGCAGTTGCCAAGGCCCAGAAGCTCGCAGCCCAGGCTGCCTAGTCTTTTGCCACCTCTGGGCCCATCGTCCGCGACGGGCCCAGCGCCAGACCCGATCTTTCGGGTTTTCTCCGCAAGCGAATTGCACCGTTCTTGAACGATGCAATCGCTCCGAAACTTTAGTGGTCGCGCTTTCGAACCGCAAAAGTGCAACCACTTTTGCCGAAAACGCTCTAGGGGACCAAGAAAATGGCTGAAGGCCTCAAGATCGAAATCGTGTCGCCCGAGCGCCTCCTGGTTTCGCAGACCGTGCAGTCCGTGACGGTGCCAGGGACCGAAGGTTACTTCACGGTAATGGCCGACCACGCGCCGTTCATGACGACGCTTCGTCCTGGCTTCATCACAGTGACCGGTGACAATGCAGCCGAAATTTTCTTCGTGCGCGGCGGCTTTGCGGATGTGTCGCCTGTGGGCCTGACGATCCTCGCCGAAGAATCCGTGCCGTTCAAAGAATTCGATCATACCGATCTGCAGGCGCAGATTCGTGCGGCCGAGGAAGAGCTTTCCCGTGCGGAAACGCCAGAAGACAAGTCTTACGCGCAGCAGTTCGTCAGTGCGCTCCTGAACCTCGCCATCGAAGCGCAGCAGCTTAATGAAGGCCACGTGCACTGAGCCTTTCTGACGTTATTTGAAAAGGGCCGTCCGGGAGGGCGGCCCTTTTCCTTTGGCCCGTCGGTTGAGGGGGTGCTCAAAAAGTGAGCAACCCCTTTAGGCTGCATGATTTTTCTGCCGCCGAAACGCCTGGTTAACGGTTGTGAAGCAGTCTGGCACCAGCGCCAACCTTCCTGCTTTCGATTGCTATCCAGGAACACGACATGTTTCGATTGCTCAGCCATGCCCGACTGACCCTCGTTATTGCCGCGATGTCCATTGCCGGCATTCTGCTTGCCGGGCTCGTGATCCTCGCGGGCCTTTATGTCACGCTCTCGAGTTCGGTGAGCCGCGACGCGGGTGCCGCGATCACCTCATCGACCCGCATTGCGGCCCAGATTCTGCAGGTGAACCTGCCCAATCTCGAAGTGACGGTGGACGACGCCGGCAATGTCGAGCGCCTGACGAGCCGCAGCATGCCCCGGCTCCGCAGCCACGATATGATCGATGCGATCGCCAACGTTGCTGGACAGCAGGTCGCAATCTACGTGCTTGATCCCGAACAGTCGCCTGATTTCACAGTCGGGACGACGAGCCTTATCGATTCCAACGGGGAGCGTCTTCTCAACCGGCCGATCGCCCCCGATACGGTGCTCTTCAGAACGCTTGCAGCCAATGCGTCGGCGACCGAGACGGCTCTTGTCGACGGAAAAGGCTATTTCGTGCGATACCAGCCGATTGCGCGAGAGGACGGAACCGTCATCGGCGCCTTGATGGTCGCCGTCGCGCGGGCGCCGATCGAGGCGGTACTCAACCGGTCCATGCTGGTGCTTGGCGGGATCGTTGCCGGGGCCGTTCTGGTTCTAGGGGCTTCTGCGTTGATGGTCTCTCGGATCATTACACGGCCTATTCCGAGACTTTCTCAGTCTATGAAGGCCATCGCCGAGGGCGATCTCGCCCACGAGATCCCTTATCTGCAGAACCGCAACGAACTTGGGGACATGGCTCATGCCGTCGAGATTTTCCGGCGCAACGCACAGGAAAAGGCGGCGCTCGATGCCCAGGCCGAGCAGCACTTGGCGGAAGCTGCCGACCATACCGGGCAATTGCAGGCGATATCCCGGTCGCAGATCGTTGTCGAGTTCGACCTCGACGGCACCGTCAGGAGCGCCAACGAGAACTTTCTTGAGCTTCTCGGATACCGACTCGCCGATATTGTCGGTCAGCCCAATGCCTTATTTCTTTTCGATGCCGACCCCAAGAGCCAGGTCTATAAGCAGTTCTGGATCGATCTTTCGGCGGGTGAGTTCAAGAGCGGCGAGTATCGGCGGCGGCGTCGGGATGGCAGCGAGGTTTGGATCCAGAGCACCTTTACGCCCATCGCTGATGCAGATGGAAAACCCTATAAGATCGTGCAGTTCGCAACCGACGTCACCGCGCGCAAGCAATCTGTGGCAGCGCTCGGCGAGGGGCTCAAGCGGCTTGCCGAGGGTGACCTGACAGGCGAAATCACGACGCCCTTTGCCAGCGAATTCGAAGACCTGCGCCACGCGCTCAATGGCACCGTCGCGCGCTTTGCCGACGTGATGCACCAGCTTCAAACCACGGCGCGCTCGCTCCGGGTCGCGAGCGGCGAATTGCTGAGTGGGGCGAATGATCTTTCCGACCGAACCTCGCGCCAGGCGGCGACGATCGAGCAAACTTCGGCGGCCATGGAAGCGCTCGCCGGCACCGTCGTCGACAATGCCGGCCGTGCTGAAGAGGCTTCGGACAAAACCGCGGCCGCGGCTCTCGTCGCCGAGGAGAGCGGGGCGGTGATGACTGCCGCCACCGAAGCCATGCAGCGGATCACGCGCTCCTCGGCGCAGATCGCCAACATCATCGGGCTCATCGACGACATTGCCTTCCAGACCAATCTGCTTGCGCTCAATGCCTCGGTCGAGGCGGCGCGGGCAGGGGAAGCGGGCAAGGGCTTTGCAGTCGTTGCGGTGGAAGTGCGACGGTTGGCACAATCAACGGCGCAGGCCTCGTCTGAAGTGAAGGAGCTCGTCCAGAAGAGCGGCAATGAAGTGCGGAGCGGGGAGGAACTGGTGGCGGCTGCCGGCGACAAGCTCCTGCAAATGCTTGCGACCATGCAGAAAAATACCGATCTCGTGCGCTCCATCGCCAAGGCGAGCCGGGACCAGGCAGCGTCGATTCGCGAAGTGACCGTGGCGATCCATTCGCTCGATGAAGCAACGCAGCACAATGCGGCGCTCGTGGAGGAAACCCATGCCGCGATCGAACAGACAGAGGCTCAGACGCAAGCGTTGGACCTCATCGTCGATGTCTTCCAGCTCGAGAACAAGGATCGGTCTGGAGTCCGCCGGGCAGCCTAGGCGAGAGCGGCGGAGACCAGGGCGCGGGCGTGGAGATCGGTCGTGTCATAGACCGGCAGCGGGCTGACGGAATCGTCGATCAGCATGCCGATTTCAGTGCAGCCGAGAATGACCGCTTCGGCGCCGCGGGCGGCGAGGCGGCCGATCGCATCGACATAAACGCGGCGGGACTCTTCGCGAATGATGCCGCGCACCAGCTCATCATAGATGATGCCGTTGAGGTTCGTGCGCTCGACTTCGGGGATGAGCGAGACAAGACCGCGGGCTTCGAGACGTTCGCGGTAGAACGGCATTTCCATCGTGAACCGCGTGCCCAATAGGCCGACAGTTCGGTACCCGTCGGTTAACAATTCGGATGCCGTTGGGTCGGCGATGTGCACAAACTGGGCATCGACGCCATTCATCATGCGATCGGCGACGAGATGCATGGTGTTGGTGGCTAGGCCGATGACCTCTGCGCCGGCCGCTGCGAGGCGTTTGGCCGAACGGTTGAGAAGGTCGCCCGCTTCGTCCCATTGACCATCGGATTGCATCTGGGCGATGGGCGCGAAATCGACCGAGTCGATGAGCACGGGTGCCGAATGAAGGCCGCCGAGACGCCGCGCGGTTTCCTGATTAAGGATGCGGTAATAATGAGCGGTCGATTCCCAGCTCATGCCGCCGATGAGGCCAATGGTTTTCATGGTGTCAAACGTGAGTGAAGCGTTGCGGAATATCGATAAAGGCCTCGACGACCTTTTCATAGGCCTCGCGCTTGAAAGGGACGATCAGCCCGGGTGTCCGTGACAGGCGCTCCCACCGCCAGGCTTCGAACTCGGCGTGGAACTTGCCGCCGCCGGGCGCTTCGACGTCAATTTCGCTGTCATCACCGGTAAAGGCGAAGGCGAACCAGCGCTGGCGCTGGCCGCGATATTTTCCCTTGAGCGCCTTGCCGAGCATATCCTCTGGCAGATCATAATAGATCCACTCCGGCGCTTCGGCGAGGAGGCTGACGGCGGTGATATTGGTTTCTTCGTAGAGCTCGCGCAGCGCGGCCCGCAATGGGTCTTCGCCCTTGTCGATGCCGCCTTGAGGCATTTGCCAGGGCGCGTCGAAATCGGCCGAACGCTCCGGATCGTCCGAACCCTTGCGCCGGCCGATAAAGACATTGCCGTCGCGGTTGAAGACGGCGATGCCGACACAATCGCGATAGGGCAGGGCGTCACGGTCGGGAATGCTGGACATGTCATTATTCAACGGCTCCATCGGATCCCTCGGGACGCGGCAGGAGCCCTTGCCTTTGTTGTCGCGTGTCTCGTCCCTAACCGGCTAGCACGTTCGGGAGACAGGCTTATTGCATCAACGCACTGGCAGGCACCAGCGCAATGCCCTTGCCATCGAGTTCGGCCGACCATTCGGAAATGGTCTGGATGGAGATGGGCAACGCACTGACAATACCAATTGCGCTGCCATGTTCCAGCGCCTCGGCTTCAAGGCTGTCCAGCGCTGAGAGAATGGATGCGCGGGCCGGATTGGCATCGATCAACACGCTGGCGCGCGCATAGGGCACCTTATTGGCGCTGGCGAGCTGCTCGGAGACCGAGCGGTTGGATGAACCGTCGTCGATATAGCCAAGGCCGCGTGCGCCGAGCTCTTCCATGATGGGGCTGAAATCGCCCGAGGAGGCGGTGAAACGCGCGCCCATATTGTTGATGAGGCCAAAATAACCGCCAAAGCGCGCCATCAGCCAAAAAAGCTTTTCAAGGTTCTGGCGCGGCGCCTCGCCGGTGAGGAGCGTGTGCGGACCAGGATCGTTCTGCGGATAATCGAACGGCTCGAGGGGTACTTCGAGCATGACTTCATGGCCGCCGCCGCGCGCTGCGGTCACAGTCTGCACCAGAGCCTTGCCATAGGGCGCAAAGGCCAGGGTCACGAGATCGGGTAATTGGGCGATGGCGTCAAGCGAGCCCTGCTCATTGATGCCGAGGCCGGTGACAATTAGCGCGATCTTTGGACCGGCGCCGGCGCTGGCCGCGTCGAACTGATATTTATAGGCCGCAAACGGCGTTTCACCGGTGCCCGACATTCGCGGGATGGGGCCGTTGGCAGTCTCTTCGGTCAAATCGGCAACAAGACCGAATTCGTTGGTGGCGGGCGGAGCTTCGGGCGATGCACCGGTCACGCCGGGGCCGGGAAGCGTCGTGATCGAGCCGCCAGCGGGAAACTCGCCGGGATCGGCAGTGATGGTGGCCGGGCCCGAGGCGGTATTGTCGGCAACGCTGTTGCCGATCTGGTTGTTGACGATGCCGGCTTCCTGGCTCGGGCGTCCGCCCATGGGATCGTCCACGAGCACGAGGCGCGCGGCAACGCCGATGGCGCCAAGCGCGATGAGACCGAAGAGGATACGGGCAATGGGAAGATGCGGACGGCCAAGCGTGCGCTTGGCCCGCTGCTTGCGACCGGTCAGAGGCGTCGATAGGTCATTGGCCATTGGCAGTCCGGCCTCTTACCCCGGGAAGCGAGAAAAGTGGGGGTCGCGTGGGCGAATCAGACCCACGCGACCAGTCTAGCACGTCAGGCCCTATTCGGCCTTGGGTGGGTAGGCGGGGTTGGCTTCCTCGCCATTGATCAGCTTGATCGCGAATTGCAGCTGGGCGTCGTCCGCCGGCTCCTGCGGTACATAGACCGACGAGCCGACAGTGCTTTCTTCCTGGCCTTCGATCTTGATGTGTCCGGCAAGCCCGGCTTCGCCGACGATCTCGTCACGGCCCTGGAATTCTTCGGGCACCACCTGGCGGATATCGATATCGGGGGTGATGCCGAGCGCCTGAATCGAGCGATTGTTGGGCGTGTAGTACCGGGCCGTCGTCAGACGCATGGCGCCATCGGGGCCAAGCGAAATGATCGACTGGACCGAACCCTTGCCGAAGGAACGCGTGCCGACCAAGGTGGCACGCTTGTGATCCTGGAGGGCACCGGCGACGATTTCCGATGCGGAAGCCGAGCCGCCGTTGATCAGCACGACCAGGGGCACATCGGCGAGCTGTTCGTCGAGCGGATCGGGCTGCGCATCATAGCGTGCGCTTTCGGTTTCGGTGCGGCCACGGGTGAGAACGACTGCACCCTGCTTGAGGAAGGCATCGGCAACATAGACGGCCTGATCGACAAGACCGCCAGGATTGTTTCTCAGATCCAGAATGATGCCCTTGGGCGCCTTGCCGTCGCGTTCGGCATAGATGTCCTTGATGGCATTTTCGATGCCGATATAGGCCTGGGCCGAGAAGCGTGAGAGGCGGAGGACTGCCACGTCGCCATCCATGTTCCAGCGCACGGCGCGCATGGCGATGGTGGCGCGGGTGAGGGTGAACTTGAGCGGATCGGTGACGCCTTCGCGCACGACCGTGACGGTAATATCGGTCCCGATCGGGCCACGCATCTTGGCGACAGCTTCATCGAGCGACAGCCCCTGGATCGAGGTGCCGTCAAGCTCGACGATGAAATCGTTGGCCATGATGCCGGCCTTGGCGGCTGGCGTATCGTCGATGGGGGAGATGACCTTGATGGCCCCTTCTTCCATCGTCACTTCAATGCCGAGCCCGCCGAATTCGCCGGAGGTGTCTTCGCGCATTTCATCGTAATCGGCCGGCGGCAGGTAGCCCGAATGCGGATCGAGCGAGGACAGCATGCCCTGGATGGCGGCGCGGATCAGCTCCTGTTCATCGGGCGGATCGACATACTCGGCGCGGATACGGTCGAAGATTTCGCCGAACAGGTTGAGGTCGGCATAGACCTGAAGCGGATCGCGGGGTTCCTTGGCTAGCTCTTCAGGTGTCGGCTCGGGCTGTTCGCCAGAGGGATTGGGCGCCTCCACCGGCGCATCAGGAGCCGGAGGCTGATCCTGTGCAAGCAGCCCGGCGGCCGGCACAAGCAGCGCCACACCGAAGGCGGCGGCGCGAAGGGTGGACAAGCGCATGAAGTTTCATCCCGTCTGTTCGTTTTGAGCCCACCAGCCTTCCGGGTCGATGGGCTCGTTGTTCTGTCGCAGCTCAATATAAAGGGTCGGTTGGGCGTTGCCAGCGTTGGTCGTCACCGTCCGTCCAATTGTGCGTGATCCCATCTGGCCGAGCGGTTCGCCCATCTGGACGAACTGCCCGATATCGACCGAAATGGTTTCGAGCCCGGCCAGTAGCGCGGTGTAGCCCTGGCCGGTATTGAGAATGATGATCTGGCCATAATTGAGATAGGGGCCCTTGTAGAGCACCCAGCCATCGGCCGGCGCAACCACCTGGGCTTCGGCGCGCGTGACGATCGACTGACCCTGCGAAATGCCGCCAAATCCATCGCTCGTGCCGAACTGGACGACCGTAACCCCATTGGCGGGCTGATCGAGATAGCCGCGGGCCATGGGGAAGGGCACGGCCGGCTCGGTGCGCGCGGCATTGGCAAAGGCAACGCGGATCGCTTCGGGCGAAAGCTGCGGCATGTCGGACGCGGCAGGCGCCGGCGTCGACGCCTGGTTGGCACGGGCCGATAGGGCATCGATGAGTTCGCGAAGCGTACTGGCCCGTTCGGCAAGTTCAAGGGCGGCCTGTTCTTCGGTATCGAGCTGGGCGCCAACCTGTTGGATGCCCTGCTTACGGGCTGCGATCAGGGTAGCGATGCGCAGCTGTTCTTCTTCAAGCACGGCATAATTGGACTTGAGCGTCTGCTCTTCGGCGAGGGCCTGCTCCTTGATGGTCATCAGCGCCTTGAGGTCGGTGCTGACGGATTCGGCGCGGGCGCGCAGCTGCGGCACGATCGAGGCGATGAGCATGGCGCCGCGGGCCGAGCCGAGGGCGTCGCTGGGGTCGACGATCAGCGCCGGCGGCGGATTGAGAGAGATGCGCTCGAGCGCCGCCAGGACATTGGCGATCTCGGCATCGGCGCCATCGAGGCGGCCGCGCACTTCGAGCTCCTCAACGATGAGATTGGACAGCCGCTCCTCTACATCGGCGACCTCGATTTCGGCGAGCTTGACGCGCTGGCCGGCGGCGATGAGGGCGGCGTTCTGCCGAGTGCGATCGCCTTCCATCTCGGCGATCTCGGCCTTGAGTTCATCGATGCGCTCGCGGCTCAATTGCAGGCTAGCTTCGATTTCCTCGAGATCGGCAGCGCTGTTGGCCGCCGTATCGGCACCATCGGCGGGCGGCGCTACGGCATCGGCAGGTGGCGTTGCTTCTCCTGAGGGCGGGGTAGCGGTCGGCGATGCCGGTGTCTCTGCGGTCGTCGCCGGGACGGTGGTGGTCGTCGTTTCAGCCGGAGCCGGTGTGGTCGCGGCGGGCAGCGTGGCGTCAGCCGGCTCGGCTTCTGTCGTTGTTGCGGCAGGGGGGGGTGTCGAGGGTGCTGTCACGGACTGGGCAAGCAGTGGCAGCGCGAGGCTGCCAGCGAGCACGATGCCGCCGAGCATAGCTCTGACGATATGGTCCGGACCAACCGGCATGGACACTCCTGAACACCCGTTCCGCCGGACGGCATCCCGAATCACTGCCGCGACATTAGCAAAGGGCTGGAAAACCACTGGTTAACGGCGCTTAACCATAAATTGCCGCGACGCATCTCGTGCCCTAAGGCGCCTAGACGCTCAAATTAAGGCAGTCAATCGCCGCGATGATAGGGGTGGCCGGCAAGAATGGTGGTGGCGCGATATAGCTGTTCGGCGAGCATGATGCGCACCAGTTGATGCGGCCAGACCATGGGCGAGAAGCTGAGGGTCATATCCATGGTACGCACATAATCGGGATCAATGCCATCGGCGCCGCCAATGACGAAGGAGACGGCTGGCCGGCCCTCGTCGCGCCAGCGCTGGAGCAGGCCCGCGAATGCTTCGGAACTGACCGACTTGCCGCGCTCATCGAGCCCGACGACGATACCTTCGGGCAAGGCCGCGCGAAGCCCTTTGGCTTCTTCGACCTTTCGGGCAGCGGCGGAGCCGGCGCGGGATTCGTTGAGTTCAAAGACCTCAAAACCCGTCAGCGCCAGCGGTTTGCCGCTCGCGACGGCCCGATCGAGATAGCGGGACACGAGTTCGCGCTCGGGGCCGGACTTCATCCGGCCCACGGCCGCTATGGCGATGCGCATGAAAATATCCTTACGCCGGCCCGGCCGGCGCCGGGGTCAGTGGGCGTCGGCGGCGAAGTCCGCCTGCCACATCTTTTCGATGTTATAAAATTCGCGCACTTCGGGGCGGAAGATATGGACGATCACATCGCCGGTATCGACCAGAACCCAATCGCAATGCGGCAGGCCTTCGACGCGCGGCTTGCCAAAACCCTTGTCACGCAGGGCGCTGATGATCTGGTCCGCCACGGCGCCGACATGGCGCTGGGAGCGACCGGAGGTCACGATCATGTGGTCGGCAAGCGAGGATTTTCCGGTGATATCGACCGAGACCGTTTCTTCAGCCTTGGCGTCATCGAGCGTATTGAGGATCAGCTCGACAAGGGAGATATCGGTCGGAGCGGCCGGGGCCGGAGCGGTCGAAACCGTATTGGTGGGCAGCGCAGCCATTAGAAACGGCCTTCTGCCCATGCGCGCGCATGGGTCATGCTTTGGGTCAACATCCTTGGTTGTTGATCGGAATATTGCGTCGTCTGGGCAAACGGCAAGCCGTTCTTTCCTGTTCCGAAGACAGCGATCACTTCACCGAATATGCGCTTTCGCGCGGTTTTTCGCAAGATCGGGAGTTTAATTCTCGTTAACCTGGGGTTTTCGCGCCCGGATGGCGGTCGAAGACAGCGAAGACTGGCGTCCGTGGAGATAAACCCAGGCAGGGGCAGGAAGGCGCGCGAGGATCGAAGCGTCTTCTTGGTCGATCTGCCCATGGGCGAGCGCCAGGGCGGTGCGCGAAGCCAGCGCGCGATGGGATGCGCCGGGGCGGGCATAGGCTGCGATCGGCAGGGTGGCGGCAATGTCCTGCCAGCGTTCCCAGCGGTGAAAATCGGCCAGGCTATCGGCGCCCATGATCCAGACGAATTTCCGATCCGGCAGGGCCTGGGCGAGAAAGCGCACCGTCTGCCAGGTGTAGCGGAACCCTTTTTGAGCCTCGAAGCCGGTGACATGGATGCGGGGATTGGCTATGGCCTCGCGCGCCGCACGGACGCGTTCGGCGAGCGGACGCAGCTCGTCGTGGTTCTTGAGCGGATTGCCGGGCGTCACCAAAACCCACATGGCATCGAGCTCGAGACGGCGCAGCGTCTCCTCCATCACCAGCAGGTGCCCGGCATGGATGGGATTAAAGCTGCCACCGAAAAGGCCGATGCGCATGCCGCGCGCCGAGGGCGGCAGGTCGGTGACGCCGGGAATACGGACGGATGAATAAAGGGTCACGTCAGGGTCGAAGCTGGCCAGAGCCGCGAACGCGGTATTTAAAGGAAGTCAGCTGCTCGACGCCGACGGGGCCGCGCGCGTGCATCTTGCCGGTCGCGATGCCGATTTCGCCGCCGAAACCGAACTCGCCGCCATCGGCGAACTGGGTGGAGGCATTGTGGACGAGAATTGCCGAGTCGATCTCGCTGAAGAATTTTTCGACCGCAGCGGGGTCCTCGGCGATGATCGCTTCGGTGTGGTGGCTCGAATAATGTTCCACGTGGGCGATGGCGGCTTCGAGGCTGTCGACGATTTTGACCGAGATGATCGCGTCCTCGTATTCGGTCTTCCAATCCTCTTCGGTCGCCGGCTTGGCTTGGGCGATGAGGGACTGGACGGTGGCGTCGCCGCGGATTTCGCAGCCCTTTGCCACCAGCGCATCGATGATGGGTTTGAGGTGGGTCGAGACGACTTCCTTGTGGACGAGCAGGGTCTCGGCGGCCCCGCAAATACCGGTGCGGCGCATCTTGGAATTGAGCGTGATGGCGACGGCCTTTTCGAGATCGGCCGAGCGATCGATATAGACGTGGACGAGCCCCTCGAGGTGGGCAAAGACCGGCACGCGGGCTTCGGACTGGACGCGGGCGACGAGCGATTTGCCGCCACGCGGGACGATGACGTCGATATTGCCGGAAAGTCCCTTGAGCATTTCGCCGACGGCGGCGCGGTCGGTCGTGGGAACGAGCTGGACGCCATCTTCGGGGAGGCCGGCCTGCTTGAGGCCGAGGCGGAGGCAATCGACGAGCGCGCGGGAGGAATGCGCGCTGTCGCTGCCGCCGCGCAGGATGACGGCATTGCCTGATTTGAGGCAGAGCGCGCCGGCGTCGGCCGTGACGTTGGGGCGGCTTTCATAGATGACGCCGATGACGCCGAGTGGGGTGCGGACGCGCTCGATATGGAGGCCGTTGGGGCGGTCCCATTCGGAAATGACGGCGCCGACGGGATCGGGCAGTTCGGCAATGGTGCGCAGCGCATCGACAATGCCGTTGAGGCGCGCTTCGGTTAGGAACAGGCGATCCTGGAAGGCGTGGGTCATGCCCTTCTGGCGTGCGTTTTCCATGTCGAGCGCATTGGCGGCGAGGATTTCGGCCTGGTGGTCGCTGACGGCCTGTGCGGCGCCGACAAGGGCAGCATGCTTGCGCTCGGCACTGGCGGTCGCAAGCTTTGAGGCAGCAGCGCGGGCCTTGCGGCCGATGTCGAGCATCAGGGCGGGAATGTCGTTCGAGACCATTTCAACAACGCTCATGAATTCATCTCCTCGACGGCTGCGGTCAGCACCAGGTTGTCGCGGTGGATCAGTTCAGTCCGGCTGCCGATCCCCAAAAGCTCGACCACCGTGCTCGAGCGCTTGCCCATGGCAAGGCGTGCGTCCTCGCTGTCGAGACCGACAAGGCCGCGGGCAATTTCGCGGCCGTCTGGATCAACGATGGCTACGGTGTCGCCACGCTCAAAATCTCCAGACACCTTGGTGACGCCGATGGGCAGGAGTGAGCGGCCCTGCTTGAGGGCGCTGGTCGCGCCGGCATCGACCTGCAGGGTGCCGGCGACGGTGAGTGTACCCATAATCCAGCGCTTTCGCGCCTGGGCACGGGAGCGGGCAGGGTGGAAAAGCGTGTGGCGGCCGCCCTCGGTCAGGGTTTTGAGCGGATGCATTTCAGTGCCCTTGGCGATGATCATGGCGGTGCCGGCAAGGGTCGCGATCTTGCCGGCTTCGACCTTGGTTGTCATGCCGCCACGCGAGAGATGGCTCGCCGCGCCGCCCGCCATGGCTTCGATGGCGGGGGTTATGGCTTCAACCACCGGGATATGCTGGGCGTTCGGGTCCTTGGCCGGCGGAGCGGTGTAAAGACCGTCGATATCGGAAAGCAGGACGAGGCAATCGGACTCGATCATCGTCGCAACGCGGGCCGAAAGGCGATCATTGTCGCCATAGCGGATTTCAGCGGTGGCGACGCTGTCGTTCTCGTTGAAGATCGGGATGGCGCCGAGACCGAGCAGGGTCGTCACCGTGGTGCGCGCATTGAGATAGTAGCGGCGCTCCTCGGTGATGTTGGGGGTGATAAGGATCTGGCCGGTGACGATGGAATGGCGGCCAAGTGCCTCGGCCCAGGCTTGGGACAGCGCGATCTGCCCGGCGCTCGCAGCAGCCTGGGATTGTTCGAGGGTCAGCGACACGGCGGAAAGGTCGAGAAGGCCCCGGCCGAGCGCAATCGCGCCCGAGGAGACGACGACGATGTCGCGGCCCTCGGCCTTGAGCGCGGCGATGTCTTCGGCAAGATCATCGAGCCAGGCTTTGCGCAGCTTGCCGGATTTGTCGACGAGAAGGGCCGAGCCGATTTTTATGGTGATGCGCCGATAGGGGGCGAGAGCGTCGGCGCTCATCAGGGCGTCCACTTCTCTTCCGTGGTTGCCTTGCGCTCGACTTCCAATTCCTCGGCGCGGCTTTCGTCGATGATGGCGAGCACATCGTAGAGCACCTGCTCGACGCCTTCGCCGGTGGCGCCGGAAATGGCGCGGACATCGGCCTTGCTGACTTTCTTGAGGGCCTTCATCTTGGCCTTGAGCTCTTCGGGGGTCAGCGCGTCGACCTTATTGAGCACAACGATTTCGGGCTTTTCGGCAAGGATGTCGGCATAGGCGGCAAGCTCATAGCGCACAGCCTTATAGACATGGGCCACGTCTTCATTTGTGCCGTCAATGAGGTGGATGAGGACGCCACAGCGCTCGATATGGCCGAGGAAACGATCGCCGATGCCGATGCCTTCGCTCGCTCCTTCGATGAGGCCGGGAATATCGGCAAGCACGAATTCGCGCTCACCGACGCGGACGACGCCAAGATTGGGATGCAGCGTTGTGAACGGGTAATCGGCGATCTTGGGCTTTGCCGCGGAAACGGCTGCGAGAAAGGTCGACTTGCCGGCATTGGGCTGGCCCACGAGACCGGCATCGGCGATCAGTTTGAGGCGCAGCCAGATGCCTTTTTCGATGCCCGGCTGGCCGGGATTGGCGTGGCGTGGCGCCTGGTTGGACGACGTCTTGAAATAAGCGTTGCCGAAGCCGCCATTGCCGCCTTTCAACAATACGACGCGCTGGCCGACTTCGGTGAAATCGGCGACCAGGGTTTCCTGGTCTTCCTCGAAGATCTGGGTGCCCTTGGGCACGCGCAGGATAATGTCTTCGCCATTGGCGCCGGCGCGGTTCTTGCCCATGCCGTGGGTGCCGGTCGGCGCGCGAAAGTGCTGAGCATAGCGGAAGTCGATGAGCGTATTGAGTCCATCGGCGCAAACCGCCACGACATCGCCGCCGCGCCCGCCATTGCCGCCATCGGGGCCGCCGAATTCGATGAATTTCTCACGGTGAAAACTGACGGCACCACCGCCGCCATCGCCGGACTTGATGTAGATCTTGGCTTGATCGAGAAATTTCATGTGCGTCGTGCCTTCCAGACGCCGAGCGTCAATTGTGTGTCGATATGCTCCACCTCGACGCCGCGCGCAAGGCAGAGCAGCCAGGAGCGCCCGGTTTCGGCAAAGCCGAGTCGCCGCTGTATAGCCAGCGAGGCGCCGTTGAAATGAAAGACGCCGGAATAAACGACCGGCGCCCGAGAAACCGCAAAGAACCAATCAAGGCACGCGATCGCCGCTTCGGTCATGATCCCCCGACCCCAAAAGGGCTTTCCGAGCCAGTAGCCGATCACCGGACCATCCTGGGCTGGATGAAAGCCGATATGGCCCACATAGCCTTCGCCTTTCAGCTCGATGCAGAAATTGGCGTCATCGACCATGGTGTCGGGATGACGCGTCCTGAGCCAGGCGCGGGCATCGGAGAGATGGTATGGAAACGGCACGCGCGCAAGATTGCCGGAGACGGCGAAATCGTTGAGGTAATGTGCGATCGGCTCGGCATCCTGAGCGCGCGGGGCGCGCAGGATCAGGCGTTCGGTTTCGATGATGGGCAGGATCATCGGCGCCACTCCAGAACGAGAAGCGGCTTGCCGCGATGTCGCTCGACGACGCTTTCGGTGCGTTCTATGACGGCGAAGCCGGTTTTTTCCAGGACGCGCTGCGAGGCGGGATTGGACGCGAGGACGCGGGCGCGGATGATTTCCATGCCAGCGTCACCGGCTGCGGCGAGCAGGCCCGTGACTGCCTCGGGCGCAAAGCCCTGACCCCATTGGGGTTCGCCTATCCAGTAGCCGAGCTCGGGCGGATTTTCGGCGCTGAATTTCAGCCCCACGATGCCGATCAGCCGGTCGTCGTCCTGCCGGGCGATGGCATAAGGCCGCTGCTCTGGCTTTCTGGAAAACCGTTCGATGAACCCGATGCCGTGCTCGGGCAGATAGGGGAATGGCAGGCTCGCCGTCGGCTCGATCACCTTCCAGTTGTTGACGCCCTCGACGAGGGCATCGAGGTCGCTCATGACGGGCTGGCGAAGGCGCAAGCGCGACGTGATGATTTCGCTGGGCAACGCATCTCTCAGGCGCATAGATCGGTCCTTCTCATGCTCCAGGCGGCGCGGGTCAATTCGGTCGTGACGTGCTCGACATTGTGCTGCAGCGCCTGGGAAAACCGCATATCTTTTCCCGTCGTCACAAAGCCGAGTCTTGCCTTGAGGCGCAGCGAAGCCACGTTGTTTCGGTGTGCGCTTGAACGGATCGATGCGTTTTCAGTCTCGCCGAAATGCCAGTCGATCAGGGCGGTGGCCGCCTCGAGCGCGTAGCCGCGATGCCAATGAGGCCGGGCGATCCAGAAGCCGAGTTCGTTGACGAGGGTGACGCAGCCGATCAGCCCCTTGGTTCGATGCTCGACGATGAAGAAGGCTTTTTCAGGCGTCGGCACGGGCGCGTTGCGCAGAAAATCGCGCGCCATGGTGAGCGTATAGGGCCAGGGCACCGGCGTCAGCCATTTGGCGACGGCGAATTCGCTGACGCCAAGGGCGTAGCAGGGGGCATCTTCCGGGCGCGGGGCGCGCAGGATCAGCCGATCGGTCAGGAGTTCGGTCATCTCTCGCTAAACTCCAGCCGCATGAGCATCACAGCCTGGCCCTTGAGCGTGCCGTCCTTGTCTTTCGATTCTCCGATCTCGGTAAAACCGAGCTTTTTGAGGACATTGCGCGAACCGGAATTGGAGAGGAGCGTGCGTGATCTGAGGGCCGCCGCCCCGGCCGCTCGCGCCGCGTCGACGACGGCTCGGCCCGCTTCGGTGGCGATGCCCTGGCCCCAATGGGGTTCGCCAAGCCAATAGCCAAGCTCGGGTAGCTCGCCGGGAAGAAGATGCAGCCCCATCGTGCCGACATAGTCGCCGTCGCGCAGGATCGACCAGGCAAATTCGGTCTCGCCCCGCGCAATCTCCATTACGAAATGCTCGCCGTCCTTTTTTCCGTAAGGATGGGGCAGGCGCGAGAGCACTTCATGAATGCGTTTGTTGTTCGCCAGCTTCGCCATTTGAGGAACATGAGCCATCGCGGGGGTGGCCAAGACCAGGCGCTCGGTGGTCAGCGTCGCGGGCAGGCGGTCCTTGAGGGCAGTCATCATGTTTCTCCAGAAGCGAAAAGGGGAACCGGCTGACCGGTCCCCCTTTGCAGTTCTGGTTTGTCGCCAAACGCCGCCGGGGAACTGGGTCACCGGCGGGTTGGTCAGGCCTGCCGGGTTATTCGGCGGCCTCTGCCGGGAGGACAGACACGTGTACTTTATTGTTCGCGCGGGTGCGGAACGCCACGGTGCCATCGACCAGAGCATAGATCGTGTGATCCTTGCCCAGGCCAACACCGGTGCCCACGGCCCAGCGCGTGCCGCGTTGACGGATGATGATGTTGCCAGCGATGACGGCTTCGCCACCGAACTTCTTCACGCCGAGACGACGGCCAGCGGTATCACGACCGTTGCGGGATGAACCGCCTGCTTTCTTATGTGCCATGGTCTAGCTTCCTCTTATTCCTGATCGGCCTTGGGAGCGGCCTTTTTGGCCGGGGCCTTCTTCGGCTTGTCAGCCGTTTCGCCTTCAGCGGCAGCGGCCTTGGTCTCAGCCTTCTTGGGCGCAGCCTTCTTCGGCGCGGCCTTGGCTTCGGTCGTTTCCGAAGTGGCATCTTCTGCCTTGGGGGCCGACTTCTTGGCCGGGGCCTTTTCGCTCACGGAATCGGTGGCTTCGCTCTTGGCGGCAGCCTTGATCGTCGGCTGGGCGCCGCCGGTCAGGATTTCCGTGATGCGGACGGTGGTCAGCAGCTGGCGGTGACCGTTGCGGCGACGCGAATTGTGGCGGCGGCGCTTCTTGAAGATGATGACGGTCTTCTGCTTCTTGGTCTCGACCAGCTCGGCAGCAACGAGTGCGCCTTCCACCAGCGGAGCACCAATCACGTCGCCAACCATGAGGACTTCGTCGAAAGTGACGATGTCGCCGACGGCAGCGTCGAGCTTTTCGATCTTGAGGACGTCATTGGCAGCAACCTTATACTGCTTGCCGCCCGTCTTGATGACTGCAAAAGTCATATGCACAACCGAACGTTTTTTCGCGCCCGGTCCCTTTTCTGTCGCGCCCTGCGGCACCGCAGCTTTCATGCCAGCTTTTTCGCGGTTTTTACGGATGTAGGTCAGTTATCTGACCGGCAGCCTCGAGCAGCGTTTTCAAACAAAACCAGCGCACAGGTGGGACCGGTGCGCGTGGGATCGGGGGCTTATCGTGAAAAAGGGGCAAAGAGTCAAGCGCCGTCTCGAGCCGTTCTGCCCTCTCTCCGATACGGCAAAACGGCTCCAGGTCCTTATTTGGTCGCGCTTTCGAACCGCAAGAGTGGTGTCCACTTTTGCTGAGAACGCTCCGGTATTCGACGGCGCTTGCAGGGGTCAGCCCTGGCCGTTGGGATACCAGTTGCGCAGGCGCACTTCGGTGTGGTCGCCGACGCCGGTTTCAAGCGGGGAGAGATCGCTCTCGCCGTAATGGTAGGGATAGACGGTGCCGGGCTTGAAGGTGTTGATGGCTTCGACGGCCTGGTCGGGCGTCATGGTATAGGGCAGGTTCATGGGCAGGAAGGCGACGTCTATGTCCTTGAGCGCCAGCATTTCCTCGGTCGGCTCGGTGTCGCCGGCGACATAGACCTGCTTGTCGCCGAGGGTGAGAACATAGCCATTGCCGACGCCGACGGGGTGGTAATTCATGCGGTCGGCGGTGGTGTTGTGGGCGGCGATGGCCTTGAGCTTTACGCCATCGAGTTCACCGTCTTCGCCGTTGGCAATTGATTTGGCATTGGCCTTGAGGCTTTCGGGAAGTTTGTCGAAGACGTCCTGATTGGTGAGCAGCGGAACAGAGCCGGCGATGGCTTCGAGCGTCGGCACGTCGAAATGGTCGCCATGGCCGTGGGTGATAAGTATAGCGGTCGGCTTGGGGAGGCTTTCATAAAGCGCGGCGCCGCCGACGGGATCGACATAAATGACCTTGCCGCCCCATTCGAGCACGAGGCTCGCATGTTCGACCGGATGGATGACGAGATCGCCTTCGCTGGTGGCGATAGTTTCAGGCATGGCGGCTTCCTGAGCAGTGGCAGGGGTCGGAACCAGGACTTTGGCGGCGAAGCCGGCTATTGGCAAGCTGGCAAGACCGGCAACCACGGAGCGGCGCGTGAACATGGAGTTCTCCCTCAAATGTGACAAGCTTTGACGGAACCACAACGCAGGCTCGTCTCGATAAGATCGCGCAGCACGAGATTGTTATCGGCGGGTGCGTTTCTGCACGGCGGGAGAAGAAGAGGTGTTGCAGCCTTCCGCCCACTATGCCATAAGCCGCCCCGTATCGACCGGCCGGGAGCTTTAGCGCTCCTTTTTCGATCTCGCGGAGAGATGGCAGAGCGGTTGAATGCACCGCACTCGAAATGCGGCATAGGGGCAACTCTATCGGGGGTTCGAATCCCTCTCTCTCCGCCAGTTTTCCTTCCAAATCCTTGAAGCCGTAGAAAACCTGGTATTCCCGGGCAAGCAGACGCTAGGCCTTGCTTATTTTGGACTTCTTCCACTGCCATTTCCATCGTTCGCCGCACCTGATCCCATCTCAGCGTCACGCGGACTTGGCGCTCAGATGGCCGTTCTCGAAGATGGCCGATACTGTGGATATGTTTCGGGAGGATGCGTCGAAGCTGCGGTCGCCTCAGAGGCGATGCGCGCCATCAGCGCCGGACAGGACGAAATTCTCAGATTTGGTACCGGCTCGAAATTCATCGACGTTCAACTGCCGTGCGGCGGTGGCATTGATGTGCCCAGGACCGCCGATATCGCCTCCCGCAACACTGCATAGTCGCGATCGATCCTGACCTGGCGGGTGCGACGCAGAGCGTTGCCACGGAGGGCACTAAGTTCGTGGAGGACAGGATTCGGGATAAGCCATGGCCCTTTGGGCCAGATCGGCATAGTGCGCCATCTCGGCGGCACACCAATGCTCGAATTCGTCAACGACCTCTTCCGTCACCCGGAATTCCTGGGGGCCGCATGCCAGCAGAGCTCGGACCTGCCGCATATGGCCGAGCACGTTACCCACATGCGACTCCGAAACCTGGAAGCGCTCGGCAAGGGCGCCGTGGGTCAGAGATATCCCCTCCTTGCCAGCCGCACGTCGATAGTGGCTGAGCATCAAGGCCGCCAGCAGTGGATAGCCGCTATCGTAACCGGCCAATCGCAGTACCGTTGGAAACTCGGCAATAACGGTACCTGCCCCTTGCACCCGGGCCGAAGAAAGAAAGATCATCTCGCCCAAAATGCCGGCATCCTGTTCGAATGGCAGCGCGAGAGCGCTCCCGGCGACGAGGTCGTGGGCCTGAACGAACGCGGCGCAGGACCGGCCAACCTCGCGGATCAGGCGCTCGGCGGGCCGCAGGACTTTCTGCCGTCTGTCGGCTTGGAGTGTTTCGATGCTGATGAGGTTGCGCGTTTGCAGCATCCTGCAGAACGAGGCCGTGTGTCGCGGACTTTGGCCGGATATGGCCTGTAACCGCGAGAGATTGGGCACGGCAGCGCCGTGGTTCCGCCAGCCGTAATATTGCCCGATCAGCATATAGGCCGAGTAGTAGCGCTCAAGTTGATTGAGCAGCTTGCGCAGGGGCCATCCTGCGGGTGCGGGCTCGGCCATCTTCTCGCAATATTGCGCCAGGCTTTGGCGAAAGCGAGCATCGGCCACGATTGCCGACGCCTCCATGACGTTTGCCGTGCCCGGTGGAAGCGTTCTCTTCATCGACAAAATCGGCAAAGTTTGGGGTGGCAGCACTTTAGCGGGCCGGCCAGAACTATCAACCTTGGCGCAAGGCGTGCCTTCCGACGAAGCTGATAGAGTGATTTCATGATCGCACGACTAAGGGGGACCAAAGCGGCTTCGAGATACTGCCTAGCCTCTCAGCCGTCTCGGGATGTGCCATGCCGGGCGAGGGTGAAGCGCATTGGCGGGGCTGTTCTCGCCCGTCTCATTCCTCTGCTTTTCGCTTGGCTTTTCGTGGTCGCGCCGTCCCTGGCGCAGGTTACCCTGGCACCAGCGAGCCTTCCCAATTCTACGGCCGGCGCGCCCTATCATCAGGTGTTCTCCGTCCTCGGTGGCACCCCGCCCTACATTGTCTCGCTTGCCGGCCCCCTTCCCGCCGGGATGACATTCTCCGGCGCGGCTCTGTCGGGGACGCCAACCGAAAGTGGCACATTCAACTTCAGCGTGTTTGCTTCCGACTTCGTCGGAGCGACGGATTCGAACAGCTATACTCTGACTGTCGGAGCACCCACGATCGCCATATCACCGGCCAGCTTGCCCGCAGGAACTGCCGGATCGTCATATTCGCAGAGCCTGTCGGCTTTCGGTGGCACCGCACCCCATAGTTTCTCTATTTCCGGCGTATTGCCCTCCGGTATCACCTTGACGCCGACCGGATTGCTATCGGGCACCCCGCTTGCCGCTGGATCCTACACATTTTCCGTCATCGTCACGGATTCCACCACGGGAAACGGCCCGCACACGGCGTCGATTTCTCAGACGCTGGTGATCGCTGCCCCCAGTGTGATCCTCTCGCCAACATTGCCCGATGCAACCGTCGGTCAACCCTATGCGCAGATGATTTCGGCGTCCGGCGGCTCGGCTCCCTACACCTTCAGCCTCGATTCCGGCGCACTTCCCGTCGGGCTCGTGCTTGGGCCCGATGGATCGATTTCGGGGACGGCAAAGGAAGATGGCACGTTCAGCTTCACTATCTCCGCCCAGGATTCGACCGCTAGCACCCCAATCACTGGCTCCCAAACCTATAGCCTCAACGTCGCGCCCCCCACCGTTGCCCTTTCACCCGCAAGTCTGCCGGACGGGCGGGCTGGCGCTCCCTATTCGGCAGCCGTTGCCGCAAGCGGGGGAACTGCGCCTTACACCTACACCGTCACTGGCACGCTGCCACCAGGCGTCACGTTATCCCCCTCCGGCCTCCTGTCGGGTACGCCAACCGAGAGCAACCTCTATTCCTTCACCGTCACGGCCACGGATTCAAGCGGTGGAACAGGGCCTCATTCAGGTGCACAGAGCTACAATATCGTCACCTATTCGCCGAACTTCACCTTGTTGCCCGATGACCTGCCGGTGGCGACGGCGGGTCAGCCCTATTCGCAAACGGTGGTCGCCGGCGGCGGGACCGCGCCCTATACCTATTCCATATATGCAGGCGCTCTGCCGGCCGGCTTGACCTTCTCGGGCGGAACTATTTCGGGCACCCCGACGGCGATAGGCTCGTTCTTCGTGACCATCATTGCCAGAGATTCAACCACCGGCCCAGGCTCGCCCTATGCCGTGGGGCAATACTTCCCGCTGATCGTTGCTGCCCCCACGATAGCTTTGACCCCCGCGACCCTGCCGGCTGCCAATTCAGGATCCTTCTATTCCCAGACGCTGTCGGCCAGTGGCGGCGCGGCGCCCTACACTTTCGCGCTCTCTGCGGGCAGCCTGCCGCCCGGGTTGACCCTCTCCACCTCCGGAACCCTGTCCGGGACGCCATCGGCGCCCGGAAGCTTCAACTTTTCCGTCACGGCTACGGATGGGTCGATCGGTGTCGGCCCGTTTTCCGCTACGCAGGCCTATAGCCTGAGCGTCGGCGCCACCGGCCGGCTCGTTGTCGCCGTGCGGTCCAATGTCGACGGCACTTTCGGTTTTAGCTCACCCGAGCCTTTGCTGAACGCGCTCACCGTCGGAACGACAGGCGGCATGGGTCAGAGTGGCGCGATCAACCTGCCCGCCGGTTCCTTCCGGATAACCGCAGACGACCTTAGCGGGGCTGGCACAGCACTGACGGCCATCAGCTGTGACGACAATGACAGCAGCGGAGACATCACTACAAGCTCCGCAAACATTGCGCTCGATGCTGGCGAAAGCCTGACCTGCACCTTCACGTTCCTCAATTCCCGGGAGGAGACTACGGGGCTCATCGAAGACTTCTTCGCAACGCGGGCTTCGCTGATCCTTGCAAACCAGCCGCGCTCGGACCGTCGCATCGACCGTCTGAATGGCATTGCGCCACGGGGCGATATCGGCTCAGCGCTCATGACCTATCTGCCGGCACTTGCCCGTGGAAGCGCGCTGCAGTCGTCCATCAGCCTCAGTGCCATCGAGGGTGCGATTGGCCTCGAAAATCCCAATCCGTTCGACATCTGGATGGAAGGGACCTTTGTGCGCCTTGATGCCGCCCGCGACGGCCAGCTCGTGCTGGGCAGCGTGGGAGCGGACTATCTCGTCACCACCGACCTTCTCGTCGGCGGTTTTGTGCAACTCGATCACGCCGTTCAAGGCCTGGCCGGGTTGCCAGGATTTGCTTCCGGCGCTGGCTGGATGGCGGGTCCCTATGCGACCATGCGGCTGCACGAAAATCTCTATCTGGACGTGCTGGCCGGCTTTGGACGTTCCAGCAACAGCATCAATCCTCTCGGGTCTTACGAGGACCGGTTCGGAGCAACGCGCTGGATTCTCAGCGCCGCCCTCGAAGGACAATGGGTTGCCGGCCCCTGGACCTTCTCCCCGCGCGCCAGCCTTGGCTATTTCGCGGAGACCAGCGATGCCTATCGTGACGCACTGGACATTGCCATACCCTCCATTGCCATGCATGTCGGCCAGATTGCGATCGGCCCTGCCGTGTCCTATCGCCTCGTTGCGGGCGAGGTTGTGATGACTTTGGGACTGGGGCTCGAGGGGGCAGCCGAATTCAGCCCAAATCTTGGTTTGGAAAATGGTCAGGCGCGCCTCAGGGCCAGCGTCAATGCTACCTCGCCGCGCGGCGCTGATATTGGCCTTACAATCGGTCTTAATGGGATCGGCAATGATGCCGGGACTGTCCTAAGCGTCTCTGGCCGCCTTGCAGTGCCAATGAAGTAGGCTCAGGTGTAGGCGATTGCATAGCGCTGATCGGACTGGAGAATGACGCGAAAAATAGGTGCGCGGCGAGAGCAGTTGCGCGATGCACGTGCCGCGAGGAGATCGGATCATTCAGCGCCTAAGAAGGAGCCAGCCATGGGCCGCATGACACCCGGTTGCTGGCCCTCGCGCCACCACGCTCGCAGCAATTCGAGAGCATGGCGTTGCCGCCTTTTTCCTTCTTCAATCCTGATGAGCAGGTGGGTACGAAACGAAAGCCAATCTCCTGCTGTCAGGCGCCCAGGAATTGACGTTGATCGTTCCCTGTCCACCGAAAAAAGCTGCAAGATCAGTCTGTTCGGTGCCGCTGGGGGTCATCAGGCGAAGCAGGACGTGCTTGTCGGGTGGGTGGCCGATCGTGTCCTCGGGGTAGCTCAGGAAGGCGACATGGCGGCCATCGGGTGAGATGTGAGGGAACCAGTTGACGCGGGTGTCGAAGGTCAATTGTTCAATGCCCGTGCCATCCGGCTGCATGCGGAAAATCTGTGCGTGGCCGGGTTTTTTGGCTGATAATTCGGAGTTGAAATAGATCCAGCGACCGTCGGGGGAATATTCCGGGCCGTCATTGGGCACGGTCACGTCGGTGAGGCGGGTGTCGGGTCCACCGGCTGCGGGAATGGTGAAAATGTTAACCTTACGTTGCCCTTGAGGCGCTTCAACCGCCACATAGGTTAGGGTTTCGCCATTGGGCGAAATGCCGTGGAGATAATAGTGATGCGGCGTCGGGTGCGCGTTGGAAACGCGGCGCGGTTCACCGCCATCGAAGGGCACGGCGTAGAGATGACCATCATCGGAACTGACATAGATCGTCGCCCCGTCCGGCGAGAGGACGTGATCGTTATTGAGATCGTTGAGACCACTTGTTGGGATGTGCTCCGGGCTGCCGCCTTCGGGACTGATCCGGAACAGCTGGCCACCGGCATTGAAGACCAGCCATTGCCCGTCGGGCGACCAGTTGGGGGCTTCGATGACCTCGTCGGCAGTCAAGACCGTGCGGCGATCGCCGTATAGGTCGATGACTTCGAGCACGGCCTTCTGGCCGGGAGAAAGCGTGCGGCCGCGGCGGGGGAAGGAATAGCTCATGCTCTGGTCTTTCAGCTATCGAGATTGTCGCGAAAATCGTTAAGGCCGGCTTCGACCGATGACGGCGCGTCGATCCACTCCTGCATGGCATTGCCAGTGGCAGGATCGTGGGTGGGAATCGGCAGCATCATGATGCGCTTGGCCGCGGCGCGGAAGCCGGCATCGTCGAGCCGGGCTTCCTCGATATTGTCCCAGTCACGGCCATCGGGGTAGCCGCCGACCATCATGACGTCGTCCGAATGGTCGACCATGATGTGGGAAACGCCAGCGGGAAGGACGATGACGTCACCGGCCTCGACACGGACGCGCACCCCGCCATCATCGAAAAGGACAACATCCATCCAGCCGCGGGCGCAGCCGAGGCATTCGTGGGTGGTCGAATGAAAATGGGCATAGGTATAGACGCCGGGATAGCGCCAGTTGTTGAGCCAGCCATTTTGGCGGAAGCGCGCGATCAGCGTCTTCACTGCCGCCAGGCACGGCGCTGCGGTGCACGAGGAGCGGAAAGCGGGAATTGGGGACGAAGCCATTCGGCTTTGACCAAAGGAGTTCGGTTTCCATCATTGTGCTCCCCGAGTGGTTCTGATCCGGCGCAAGGCATTGGCGACAAGGCCATGGTCTTCTTTATCGGGCAAGCCGCTCACCGAAGCCGCACCGACAACGCCGATACCCCTGACTGCAATTGGTACACCGCCCGCGCTTGCTGCGAAATCCTCGCCAATCACCCGGATTGTCGTGCCCGGTGACGATGTGACCGGCAAAGCGCCGGAGTTCGGCGGCAGGATCGGCGCCGCGCCGGCGAGCTGGCACACCAAGGGCACGACCCGTAGGTGCTGGACGATCGATGATCTCGACGCAACGTGCGAGCGTATCGAAGCGGCAGGGATCACGCTTCTGAGCGAACCAAGGCTGGTTTTGACGATAACCGCCGGGCCTAGCTTGAAGATCCGGATGGCAACCGCATTCAATTGATGGAAATGCATCCAGATTGCTTGCAATATCAGGCGATACGCCGTCTTCACGCCGAAGGCGTCTAGTCACCAGAGGGTCCGGTTCATTTTACCGCCCATGCATTCGATTGTTTTGCCGGTGCCGTCTCGATCGAGCCATCATATTGCCAACGCTGGTCTGCGGCGGGGCGACATGCCGGAGCCGAGGGTTACCATGATCGATCCGGAATTGATCGTGCGCGACAGTACGGCGGGGGGCGGGGTCTGACGGCAGGCCAAAACGCCCGGTTTTTGAGGAGGAGCCGAAAATTCTAAGCGTTGAAATCACCGGCCTGCGCGACGCAAAGCTTGCCGAGCATCCGGACCCACAGGCCAAGGGCGATGTGGTCAAGGTCGAAATCCTCGTCGCGCCCATGTGCACCGAGTGGCAATCCTGGCGCGCCGGCAAGGAGGGCCATGAGCTGGGGCATGAAGCCGTCGGCAGAGTGATCGATGCCGCTGCCTCGACCCGCTTCAAGGTGGGCGATCGCGTCATCGCCATGCCGCATTGGGGATGCGGCAAATGCCCGGCCTGTCTTTCGGGCGAGCATATCCATTGCACCGATCAGCGAAATATCCTGGCAGAGACTGGATCGAGCTGCGGGCTGGGCGGTTATGCCGATCATCTCATCAAGCCCGATTACCTGCTTTACCCGGTTCCGGACGATATCGAAACCGACCACGCCGCCATGGCGCTATGTGCCCTGGGCCCGAGTTTTACGGCGATGGAGCGCATGCGGATTTCGGCGTCGGACACGCTCGTCGTTTCGGGCTGTGGCGCGGTCGGACTTGGCGCCATCGTCAATGCGCGGACGATCGGCGCGCGTGTCATTGCGCTCGAACTCAACCCGTTCCGGATCGAACTGGCGAAAGCGCTTGGCGCCGAGCATGTGCTCGACCCGCGGGCGCCCGACATTGTCGAAGAAATCCGCGCCTTGACCGGCAGCTATGGCGCGGATGCGGCGATCGAGACCAGCAATAATGACGCCGCGCCACCGGTCGTCCTGGAACTGGTGCGGGCCCGCGGGCGGCTGGCCTTCGTCACCTGGAGCGGCGCCTTGCCGGTCAACCGCATCACCGGAAAAGGCATCGACATTTTTGGCTGCTGGCACTGGAACCACGACCAGGCAGGCGATCGCATGATGGACCGCG
>NZ_LAJG01000022.1 GCF_000970455.1 Devosia soli
CCTTTTACGCGTTCGAGTTGATTATCGGTACCTACACTATCGCGACGCTCGCGCCGGTCGTCGCCGCCTCCATCGCTGCCGTGCTGGTTGCTGGGGTTTTTGGGCATGGGGAGCCTATCGTTTCCATTTCTCATGCCGCCTCGATCGGCGTGCCACAGGTCGCCCTCATCGTACTGTGCGGCCTTCTGAGCGGCGGCCTCGGCATTGTGCTCATGCGGCTTGTCGGATTGGTCGAGCAGGTGTTTTCAAACCTGCGCATCCCGTCTTGGCTGCGTCCGATCGTTGGCGGGCTCATGATCGGCGGCCTCGCTCTCGTCAGTCCTGCGGTCCTGTCGGCCGGACATGGCGCGGTGGAGGACGCTTTCGCAAATCCACCGCTGCCGCTTGCCGTTGCCGCGGCCGTCATCGTCTTGAAAATCTGTGCTTCCGCCATTTCTCTTGGCTCCGGATTCCGGGGCGGACTGTTTTTCGCGTCCCTCTTCCTCGGAGCGCTTCTTGGGCAGATCTTCTACTGGCTGGCCCTTTGGATCGACCCCGCACTGTTTCCGGATCCGAGCGTGCCCATGCTGGTCGGCATGGCCGGCCTTGCCGCCGCCATTGTCGGCGGTCCGCTCACCATGGCCTTCCTTGCTCTCGAAACGTCCGGCAGCCTGCCCTTGACCTCGGCCGTGCTTGTGGCAGCGGTGGCATCGTCCATGCTGGTGCGGGAAACATTCGGCTATTCCTTCACCACCTGGCGCTTCCACTTGCGGGGCGAAACCATCCGTAGCGCCCATGATGTCGGATGGATGCGCAACCTCACGGTCGGCAAGATGATGCGCCGCGACGTCAAATCCGTTTCCGACCAGCTCGGCATCAAGGAATTTCGGCGGCTTTACCCCCTGGGCGCGGCAACGCGCGTCATCGCCCTCGATGCCGATCGTCGCTATGCGGGCATGATCGATGTCGCGGAAGCCTATGGCGAAGGCGTCGACGAGACCGCCTTGGTGTCGAGCCTGCTCCGCCAAAAGGATGCCATGCTGCATCCTGCGCTCAACGCCAGGGACGCCGAGCTATTGTTCGAGAAACATAATGCGGATGCCCTGGTCGTCGTGTCTGACCTCGCCGGCCGGGATGTCATCGGCACACTGACCGAAGCACACCTGCTCCGACGCTATTCCCAAGAGCTCGAAAAGAACCGCGCCGACCTGACCCGGTAACGGGAAGATGTCACCAGCGTTGCCAGGATGGGCTTGGGCAGCGGACGGTCCCAACGTGACAAGTCCTCTGCTCGAAGGTCTGCCAAAACTCGACCTCGCATGCTCGCCGCCAAGGCTCTGGGCGCCAGTATTTGCTTGATCATTTCCAGATGAACTGCAGCTCGCCGGCGCCAGGCAAAATCACGCTTGAATCCTCAGAAATTCACATTTTGTCCTTTTTGCGGTTGAAATGTCATTCCTGCTGCCATATCGTTATATCAACATCGAAATCGCTCAGGAAGGTTCATCAAAATCCACATGGATTGGGGTGGGTATTCCTTTTTATTCATTTAACGCCCGACAATATTAGAGAGCGTTATTCTTTATTCATGCGAAAAGCATTTATGAGGTGGCATGGCCGTCAAGTTAAAGGTTCAGAACGTCTTCAAGATTTTTGGGAATAGGCCCGACGAGGCCCTGCGCCTTCTTCAGAGTGGGCACAGCAAGGAAAACATCCTCAAGACCACCGGCCAGACGGTCGGGGTGCAGGACGCCTCGTTCGATGTCGAGGAAGGTGAGATTTTTGTCGTGATGGGCTTGTCCGGGTCCGGCAAGTCGACGCTGGTGCGGATGCTCAATGGACTGATCCGTCCGACCAGCGGGCAAATCCTGATCGACGCGGACGATGTCGCCTCCTGCGGTTCCGGCAAGCTCCGTGATATCCGCAGGCAAAAAATCGCGATGGTTTTTCAGCATTTTGCCCTGTTCCCCCATCGTACTATCCTCGAAAACGCGGCTTACGGCCTCAAGATCAAGGGCGTACCCGCCGAACAACGACATGCGCGGGCACGAAAGGCTCTTGAACAGGTCGGTCTCTCGTCGTGGGCAGACAGCAAGCCGTCTGATCTCTCCGGCGGCATGCAGCAGCGCGTTGGCCTTGCGCGTGGCCTTGCCACCGATCCGCAGATCCTGCTCATGGACGAGCCTTTTGGTGCGCTCGACCCATTGATCCGGCGCGAAATGCAGGATGAGTTGCTGGCGCTCCAGAAGACGCTGAAGAAAACCATCATCTTCATCACGCACGATCTTAACGAAGCGCTGCTGCTGGGCAACAAGATCGCCATCATGAAGGATGGTCGCATCGTCCAGATCGGCACGGCGCAGGATATCGTGTCGAGCCCGGCCGACGATTACGTCGCCGCCTTCGTCGCCGATATCGACCGTGGCCGCGTCTTCACAGCCGAGACCGTGGCGCGCGAAGCGGCCACCGTGCAGCTCGGCTCGGACACGGCGGGCGACGCCATGCGGACCATGGAAGAAGAGAACCGCAATGCCGTCTTCGTCATGGACGGCGACGACATCGCCGGCGTCGTCACCTATCAGCAGGCCGCCGCCGCCGACCGCGACAGCGGGCCGGTCGACGTGCCGCTCGCCGATGTGCTGATCACCGAATTCTCGACCACCAATGCCGATACGCAACTGGCCGATCTTTATGGTCCTGCCAGTTCCGGCCTGCCCATCGCCGTGACCGACGCTGGCAACCGGCTGGTCGGGGTGGTCGAACCCGAGGCGGTCTTCGCCCAGCTTTCGGCCGAGCCGGTCGTCAGCGAGGATGGTTCGACGCCGCTATCCACCGACAAGACGCAGCCGTCCCCCGCCGCCACGCCCTGAGCGCGACCCGGTTCGCCCAATTTCGATAAAGGAGACGTGCGATGAGCCCGTCCGATATTCTCGTCATTCCCTTTGACGACTGGATCAATGCGCTCGTGCGCGGCTGGCTGGTGCCCAATTTCCGGCCCTTCTTCCGCGCGGTGCAGGTTCCCATCACCCAGGTGCTGAACGGCCTCGATGCCTTCTTCGCCTTCGTGCCCATGCTGGTCGTCACGGCCGTGCTGGCGCTCCTGGCGCTCAAATATGCCGGCCGCGGCATTGCCATCTTTACGCTGATCGGCCTTGCCTTCATCGACATGATCGGGCTCTGGCCCGAAACCATGACGACGCTCGCCATGATCATCACCGCCGTGGTGTTCTGCGCCGTCATCGGCATTCCGCTCGGTATTTTGGCGGCGCGCAACGACACCACCTGGAAGGTGCTGCGTCCAACGCTCGACGTGATGCAGACCATTCCGAGCTTTGTTTATCTCGTGCCCATCGTCATGCTGTTCGGCGTTGGCATGGCCCCGGGCATTATCGCCACCATCATCTTCGCGCTGCCGCCCATCGTGCGCCTCACCAATCTCGGTATCCGCAATGTGCGCGGCGACCTCATCGAGGCGGCCGAAGCCTTTGGCTCGACACCCTTGCAGATGCTGTTCGAGGTGCAGTTGCCGCTCGCCATGCGCACCATCATGGCGGGTCTTAACCAGACCCTGATGCTGGCGCTCTCCATGGTCGTCATCGCCGCGCTGATCGGCGCGGGTGGTCTCGGCCTCGTCGTCAATACCGGCCTCGGGCGCCTCGATGTCGGCGGCGCAACGGCGGGCGGCATCGGCATCGTCATCCTCGCCATTATCCTTGATCGCATCACCCAGGGGCTGGGCGAACAGGGCAAGGTCGAGACCGTGTCGCTGCGCAAAACCCTTGTTTCCATGTTCCGTCCTGGTGCCAGCACGGCGCCGGCGGCGACCGGGAAGGCAGCGTCCTGACGCTGCATCGCCGGGGAGCTTCCTCCCCACATTCTTCCGCCACCCGGCGGACCTTTGAACACCAAAGCAAAGGAGACAAAAGCAGCAATGTTCCGTCTCAACACCGTGCCGAAAACCCTTCTCGCCCTCACTTTGGCCACAGGCCTTGTGAGCCCCGCCATCGCCCAGGAACAGCCGGGCGAGGGCAAGACCATCAACATGGCCCAGGCCACCTGGGATACCGGCTGGTTCCACGCCCAAATCTTCAAGCAGCTCTTCGAGGAGCTCGGCTACAGCGTCGAGGGCCCGACGACGCTCGACAACCCGCCCTTCTACCAGGCGGTCTCGCAGGGCGACATGGACCTCTGGGTCAATGGCTGGTTCCCCCTGCACAATACCTACAAGCCCGTGTTCGAAGGTAGCGCCGAGATCGTCGGCGCCGTGGCCAAGGGCGGTGCGCTCGAGGGTTATCTCGTCAACAAGTCCGCCATCGAGGAGTTTGGCATCAAGTCGCTTGAAGATTTCAAGCGCGACGACGTCAAGGCAGCCTTCGACCGCAATGGCGACGGCAAGGCCGACATGGTCGCCTGCCCGCCGGGCTGGGGCTGCGAGATCAACATCGAACACCACATGGACGCCTATGGGCTGCGCGACCACGTCAACACCATCAAGGCCGGCTATGCCGCCTCGATGGCTGACGCTGTCGCCGCTTACCAGGGGGGCGAAAACATCCTCTTTTACACCTGGACCCCGAACTGGACCGTCAACGAACTGGTGCCGGGCGAAGATGTCGAGTGGATCGAGGTGCCCGAGGTCGACCTGCCCGACATGAGCCTTGCCGATGCGGCGACGCTCGATGGCGTTGCGGGCTGCGTCAACGATCCGTGCATGCTGGGCTTCCCGGCCAATGACATTGTTCCCGTGGTCAATTCGGCCTTCCTTGCGGACAATCCCGCCGCGCGCACGCTGTTGCAGTCGGTCGAAATCCCTCTCTCCGATATTTTCGCGCAGAACGCGGCAATGAATGCGGGCGACGATGACATCGAGGCCCAGGCAGCAGCCTGGATCGCGGACAATCGTGAAAAAGTCGACGGCTGGCTCGAAGCGGCGCGTTCCGCCTCCTGATCGCACATGTTTCGACGGCCGGGCGCGACCCGGCCGTCTCACAACGAGCGGGGCTATGGCAGCCGGGTTAGATATGAGCCGCTAGGCCCTCTCGGGAATTGGGCAGCGACCAGCGGAGCGCGTTCGCGAGTTTTTGGGCGCGGGGCCGATTTCCGTCGAGGCGCCGCTCAGGCGAAAAGTTGCGCCGGGCTGACCAGCAAAGCCTCGGCCAGACGGTCGATATCGTCGAGCAGGAAATCCTCGGCACCCGCCTCGATCGCCTCGATACGGGCCAGCGGCCAGCCGGTGCGCAGCGCCAGGATGGCAAGGGACATGTGCCGCTCGCCGCGCAAGCGTTGAACATTGCGCGCAATGCGCAAGGCGGTATTCGAAGCGGCGTCGCCATTGGCCGTGTTGCGGGCAGGGAGCGTCATGCCTCAACCCACCAGCTTGAGCTTGGCCCGGGTTTCGGTCAGCTCGGGATTGGACAGAACTTTGAGGAGCTTGATCGCCTTGTAGGTCGAACCGCTGATCAGCAGTCCATTGACCTCGGCCACCAGACCCGCATGCTGCGGCGCTTCGGCGAGGAGCGCCTGGGCAGCTTCGAAGTAATTGATGTGGTGACCCGGAATATCGCCGGTCAGATACATCTGCTGGACCGCATAGCGCAGGCGCAGGGCGGGCGTCTTGGCCTCCGCCTCGGCAATATGGTCGTCGGAGCGTAAAATGGGCGCATGACCGCCCACCAGGACATTGACGATCGCATCGCACTGCACGCTGACTTCGGCGGTTCCGATAAAGAACGTCTCGCCGGGCTTGACTGTGAGTTTGAGCGCCATCGTCTTTCCTTCTGGGTAAGGCCGGGGGCGACACCGCCGCCCCCGAAATGCTTGCTTTTTGCGATTAACGCAGGAGCTGCAGAACAGCCTGGTCCTGCTGGCTGGCCATCGACAGAGCAGAAGACGACAGCTGCTGACGGGTCTGAAGAGCCAGAAGGTTCGCAGCTTCTTCGTTGGTGTCGGCCAAGGTCAGGTTCGACGCGCCGGTTTCGAGCGTGTTGATCATGTTCTTGGTGAACGACTGACGGTTTTCGACCGACGACAGGTTTGACCCGAAGGTCGAAGCCTGCGAGCGGAGTTCAGTCAGAGCCGAGGACAGCGTCGAAAGCAGCTGATCGATGCCTTCATCGGTGTCCAGGTCTTCAGCCATCAGGCTGGAGATGCTCATGTTGGCAGCGTTGATGCCGCGAACATTGCCGTTGGCATCCTTGGCCTGGATGTCGATAGCGGACGAGCCGCTTTCGTTGAAGGTGATCTTCAGCTTGTCGCCACGGAGCAGGTTGATCCCGTTGAAGGACGAGTCATCAGCGAGCTTGTCGAGCTGGTCGCGCAGTTCATTGAACTGCTTGGACAGGTTGGCACGGACCGTGTTGCCGGTGATCGTGTGCGAGGTCGGGGAACCTGCACCGATGCCGTCCTTGTCGAACGAGACCTTCAGTTCCTGCGTCGACAGGTTTTCGATACGCAGCTTGCCGTTGTCATTGGAAGCGCGGAGCTTGCCTTCGAACGAGCGATTGATCTCTTCAACGAACTTATCGACCGTGTTGGTGGCATTGTAGCCCGAGACGGCAGCCTTGCCGGTTGCAACAGTGTCTGTACCGAAGAAAGTGCTGTTCTCGCCGGAGATTGCCAAGGTCTTGGCTTCGGCGTCGGTTGCCTCAAGGCTAAGACGACCTGCACTATCGAAAGACGCGGTTACGCCAGTGATGCCAGCAGCCTTGAGCTGATCGTTAATGCTCTTGGTGCGCTGCTCCTGTGTACCGGCAACGACATTGAGGTCGGCAGACACGTCCCCATATGTAACCTTGAACTTGTCCGAAGCCGCATCCTTGGTTTCGGTGTAGACGCCAGCGGTGCCCTGAGTAACGGTCTTGTTCTTGATACCGGCGATGCCATCCTTGGGGGCAGCGTCGTTTGAGGAACCAACCTTGCTGTTTGCCGATAGATCGATGTTGACGGCAGGGCGAGCACCCTTGGTCGTTGACTCGATTTTGAGGTCGGTACCAGTGGCAGTGGCGGAGTAACCAGTCCAACCAGCCGCTGTCAACGCAGCCTCGACCCGAGCCTTGACGTCAGCATCGGTGAGACCAGCTGTACTGAGATCAACCTGAGCATCCGAATAGCCCGCACCAGCGGCCTTGACGGTGAAGCCGTTGTTAGCAGCACCCTTCGTGATGGTCATATCATTGATAGCGGCCGTCTCTTCAGTCAGGCCCGTGATTTGCGGTTCCGAACCAGCGCCAGTTGTCCAGCCGGTGGACGTCAGCGTGATCTTCTTGGTCGTGGAATCGGAGACGACTGTATAACCGCCGTCTTTTGCCTTGGCTTGCAGGTTGGTGACGAAGCTCTCGAAATCTGTGCCTGCATCGACCTGCTCGCCGCCAACCGTGACCGTGCCAGGACCATGGCTATCGTAGACAAACGAGACGGAGCCCTGAGTCGCCATGGTGACACCGCCAGCAAACTCAACGGCTGGAGACGCCTTGCTCGCATCTGTCGAAGAGATAGAGAGCTTACCGCCGGCGAAGGAAGTCGCGTACTTGCCAGTTCCGAATTTGCCGTTGAGCGCAGTCTGTACCGCATCACGATAGGTAGTGCCGTCGGTAGGAGTACCGTTGGTGATAGTGCCGAGATCGATACCGTCGACCTTGAGCGCCTTGCCATCGAGCGAAGCGTCATAGTTGACAATCGTCTGGGCGCCGACGGTCTCGCCTGCTGCGAGTGTCGGATTGTTATAGATAGCCTGAGTGGTCAGCTTTGCCTTTACGCCACCGGTCGCTTCCTGCAGCTTGATTTCGGTTTCGGTGCCAAACTGCCCGCCATTGACCTTGATGGTCGAAGCGTCAGTCACATCGTAGGTACCGGTCTGAAACGACTTGTCCTGGCGAGCCTGACGCAGGGTCGACTGCATAGATTCGACGTTCTTGGTGATCGCGGTGATGCCGTTCGAGGCGGCTTCGATGACCTTGATGCCCGAGGCCATCGAGTCGAGCAGATTGCTCATGTCGGCAGCACGGCTGTTGAGCGCCGATGCCGTGAAGAAGTTCGACGGATTGTCGAGGGCAGAATTCACCTTGTTACCGGTAGCAAGGCGCGACTGCGTCTTGTCCATCATCGAGGCGGTATTCTGGAGGCTCAGAAGGTTCGAGCGAACGGCCTTCGAGAGAGAAACATCGGAACCCATGTGTGGTGCTTTCCTTCTGGAAAAATGAGCCGCTTCATGCAGCCCTTTACAAATCAGAGGATTGTACGCATCACATTAAAAGCGCGTTAATGATGCAAATAGACCTACAATTAAGCAAGCAAATTTTTGGGCCATCAACCAAGGGTCACCTTCGCGCGTTGGGGAGAGCACGAAGGCAAACAACAGAAAAATCGGAAAAATCAGGCGCCGCGGTAGCGCAGCGCGAACTGGGTGCGGTTGGCGGTACCGAACTTGCGCAGAAGACTTTTGACATGCACCTTCACGGTGCCGACCTGGACCGACAAATGCGCGGCAATCTCTTTGTCCGTGAGGCCGCGCGCCAGCAATTCTGCGACCTGCTGCTCGCGCAGGGTCAGCACAGTCGAGTGCTGGCGCAACAGTAGATCTACCGGCACGAAGCGCTCCCCGGAGAGCAGGATCCGTAGCGCATTGCTGAGTGCCTCGGCCGCCATGCTCTTTGAGAGCCAGCCCTGCGCACCGCGATTGAGCGCCTCGGCCGCGAGGAGCGGATCATCGAGGCCGGAAAGAAACGCGACCGGAAGGCCAGGCCGCCTGGCGGCGATGGCGTCGAGCGCTTCGAGGCCGCTGACACCGGGCATCGCAAAGTCGACCAGCGCCAAGTCTACCACCGCGTCGGTAGAGAGATGGTTCAGCGCGCTCGTCAGCGACGAAAAAACCTGCGCTTCAATGCCGGTGCTGGCGGATTCCAGCATGAATTTCACGGCATCGGCGAAGAGAAGATGATCGTCGACCAAAATCAAATTTTTATGCACGAGCCGACCAAATAGCAAACCGCAGCATCGCCGATAAAATAGTAGGGGAAATTGCGGTCGCCATTCTTCTTGCGGCGATATGGCTTATTGCGTTTCGCATCGGCGATATATTGACGGTTTTTAAGACATATTCAAGTGTCTGGTTTTTACCGGCCGGCGTCACTTTGGCTATGATCATGGCCGTTCCCGGCTGGCTGCGCCTCGTGCCGCTTCTGGCCAATCTTTCTCTTGCCCTCCCATCGGTGCGCCAGACGCTTGGGGTCGATGTCGTTTTCGACTTTGAACCCATCATCCATGGCATCCGCCTCTACGCCGTTTATGGCGGGGCCGGGCTTTTCCTCCGGCATGTCGCCCGGGTTTCGGTGCCTTTCCGCAGCTGGGCGGACGTTCAGTGGTTCATTGCCATTGCTGTTGTCGCTGCCAGCGTTGCAACGGCCAGCGGCCTCGCCCTGCATCAGCTCGCCGGAAACATGACGGGCGGCCAGGCGCTGATGCTTGCCGATGCCTGGTGGCTGGGCGACGCGCTTGGTGCCGTCATGGTGCCGCCGATGCTCATTCCGGCCCTGATGGCCCTGACGAGGCAACACATGGAGCGCTGGCGTTGGCCGCGTCCCAAGGTCTTTGTGCTGCAAGCCGCTATTATCGGGCTTGCGGCGCTGCTCGGCGCCCTAGGGCCGAGCATTGGTGCCAATCTCTGGTATCTGGTCATCCCGCCCGCGCTTATCCTTGCCCTGCGCGGCGGTTTCGAGGAGGCAGCCGGTGCCGTGTTGATCACCGGTATCGTTACGCCAGCCGTGGCCATGCTTTTTGGCGATCCCAACACGGTCGGCGCGCTGTCTGCACCGCTGCTGATCATGGCCATCGCCGCGCTTCTCGTCGGCGCCGCCACCACCGAGCGCCAGGAAGCCGCCCAGCGGCTCGAGGCGCTTGTCGCCCAGCGTACCGCCGAGCTCGAAAAGGCCTATGAACTGCAGCGCCATCTCGTGCGCTCCATCGGCCACGACATTCGCCAGCCGCTCGAAGCGATCAATCTGACCGTTGCCGGTTTGGGCAAAACGCCGGACGCTGCCGTGCTTGAGGGTGCGCTCGATCGTGTCCGGCAATTGGGCACCCTTGCCTCCGATCTCCTTTCCCGCATTCTCACATATGCTCGTCTCGATACCGGAGATGTCCAACCGGAGATGGCGCCCGTAGCCCTCGGCGGCATCCTGCAGAGGCTCCATGCCCTCTATCAGCCGCAGGCACAGCGGCGCGGCCTCGCGCTCGATTGGCCGGAGACCGATCTCGTCATCGAATCAGATGGCGACTTGCTGTTTCAGGTGCTCTCGAACTACCTCGACAATGCCATCCGCCTGACACCCGAAGGCGGCTCCGTCTCGATCCTGATCGAGGCGGGCGATGAGAAGATCGAGATCATCGTCACCGACCAATTCGCCGCCGGATCCGACCATGATTCAAGCCGTGGGGGCCTTGGGCTCAGGATCGTCGCTGGTGCCGCAAGCCTCCTCGGCGCCACCATTATCGACCTGCCGAACCGGAAAGGTATCGGTTTTCCCTTACACCGAAAGAGGTAGTTAAGACTATCTTAATACCCCCGTCATCCCTCTCGTGATGCCGCTAAAGTCCTATCATCAGGAAAGATTTTGATTCGGACGTGGGCATGAAGCAGTTATCGGCAGCCGCTTTGTTGGGGCAGAACGTCCAGCGGCTTCGCCAGGCGCAGGGTCTTGATGCTGCCCTGTTCGCCAAAGGCCTCGGCTGGTCCGAAGCAAGTCTCCGTGCGCTCGAGGAAGGTAGGCTCGACGTCGATCTCGACACCATCGACCTCCTGTCCGCTGCCTTGAATATTGCCCCGCACGACCTCTTCGAGACGGCCGAGAACGCTGCCGGCCGCCTGGCTTTGAAGCGCAGCGGCTGATTGCATCGCAACGTCTGATTGTATAATTTCCGCCCGACGAAAGAGTCGGAGCCTTCATGGACAGTCGCGAACTTGTTGCCTGGAACATGCGCCGGTTGCGCGTGGGCCAGACGCTTTCGC
This sequence comes from Devosia soli, assembly GCF_000970455.1. Taxonomy (GTDB): domain Bacteria; phylum Pseudomonadota; class Alphaproteobacteria; order Rhizobiales; family Devosiaceae; genus Devosia; species Devosia soli. The sequence goes on from NZ_LAJG01000022.1 coordinate 10,982, forward strand.
AGGAGCGTCTGGCCGAGCTCGCCGAGGTCGACCGTACCTATGTCAGCCGGCTCGAGCGGATGATGGAAAACCCCTCCATCGGTATTCTCGACAAGATCGCCACCGCCCTCGGCGTCTCCATCGCCGAACTCTTCGCTCCCCCGAGCGCTGAAGAGCCAAAACCCAAGCCCCTTAAGGCCGGCCGGCGCCCGAAAGTCGTCGAATAGCTTTTTTGTTTTTCGCCTTTTGACGACCGGGCCCTTTGCGCAGCTTGACCCTGGTCGGGGCGATCGGGCGTATGAAGCAAGGTTCGGAAGCCATAGGCCACTTCGGACCACGCAATCGAGAGTAGCCCAGCAAAATGCCCAGGTGCGAGATAAAGCCGCAACGAGGACTGGCTTTGCATACGGCATAAGCCGATGTCGCCGCATTTTGCGAGGCGCAGGGCGTCCGGCGTTAAGCTGGCCGTAACCATAAAAGCGGAAGTTGTCTGCGTCATAAGGGTTTTTACGATGCTGCGCTTTGCCGTTTCTCTTGCGTGCCTGACGCTTTCCTCCGTCGGCGCAGCCTTTGCCGGCCCCATGCCGGCACTCCCCGATCTGCCGCCCCTGCCGAGCGATTACGCGCCACAGGGACAAGGCGGCTTTTATGCCGGTATTCTGACCGGCTATGTCCATGGCGCAGAGGACGGACTGGGTCTATCCGCCGTCATCGGCAACACTTATCCGGCCGCAGATCTGCTGTTCGGTCTCGAAGCGCAGGTCCTTGCCGCAACCAGTGGTGATCTGGCGCTGGAGGGGCTGTTCCGGGGCGGGTATGCACTGACCGACACGCTCAGCGTCTTTGCCGTGGCTGGCGCGGGTTACAGCATCAAGACCGGCACGTTTCTCTCGGTCGGCGCAAGCCTTGACGCAGATGTCGGCGGCGGATGGTTGTTCCGCGCCGACTATCGCTATAGCCACGATCTCGATGGCGGTCCCGCGGGGCATAAGGCGATGGCTGGATTGCTGCACACTTTTTGATCAATTGTGATGCCCGGTTAAGGCTTTCGTAGGCAGGCGTTCGCCACTGTCCCCAATGCGTTGAACATGACGCCTTTGGGAGCTTACCGTGCAAAAAATTGTCGCTGCGATCGCCGTCTCGGTGGCTGCCCTGCTCTCGGTGTCTACCGCAGTGGCGGATGAGTGGACGGCAGTCCGCCTGCGCGGCGGCGTCTTTGCGCTTGAGAACGGGGCCTGGACGCAGATCGTCAAAGGCAGCGTCGTGTCCGATGATCGCGTCATCAAGAGTGCGCCTGGTGCGCGCGCCACCTTCGTGCGCGGCGCCGAGACGATCGAAATCGGCCCCGATACGACAGCGCAGATTTCCGACCAGTCCGGTTTCACCACCGTCTATAATCATGAAGGCACGGTGGGGATCGATGCCGAAGCGCGCAATGTCCAGCATTTTGCGGTGCAGACGCCGTTTCTCGTTGCCGTCGTCAAAGGCACGGCGTTTACGGTACAATCGTCTGCCGTCGCGTCCACAGTGACGGTGGCGCGGGGCACGGTCGAGGTCGAAGACGAACAAACCAATGCCCAGGTCAGCGTCGAGGCGGGCCAGCAGGTATCGAGTTCGGAAGAGGCGCCCATTTCTGCGGCGAGCGTCGTGCCGGCTCCTGCCGATGCCCCGGCGCCGCCGGCTCCGGCCGCGCAGCCGCGCGTCACACCCGCCCCGACCACCAGTGTCGGCACTGGAAATTCGAATTCCAATGCGGCCGCCGGGAATGGCTCAAACAGCAACAGTACCACGGCCAATAATGGCAATGGCGGTAATCGTCCTGGCAATAACGGCAACGGCCCTGGCAATAACGGCAACGGCCCGGGCAATGGCGGGAACGGTCCCGGCGGCAAGGGGAACGGGCCTGGCGAAAAAGGCCCCGGCAGCAATGGCAACGGACCTGGCAGCAATGGCAATGGCCCCGGCGGAAATGGCAGTGGCCCCGGCGGCGGTGGACCAGGCGGGAACAACGACGACAAGGGCGGCGGAGCCGGGCATGAGGACAAGGGCGGCGGATCGGGCCACGAGGACAAGGGGCCGGGTGACAAGGGCTCTGGTGGTGGTCACGACGACAAGGGCGGCGGATCGGGCCACGAGGACAAAGGATCCGATGACAAGGGACCCGGTGGCGATCACGACGACAAGGGCGGCGGGCCGGGCAAAAAGTGAGCCAATGCTCAAAGGGCTAGGCCGAAGAGGAGCACGGGGGGCCTGAGCAAGTTTCCCGCCTTATTCTTTATGCCGCTTGCCGCAAGTTTCAAGCCTGGCAGCAGTTCAGCCAGGCATCTGCAGCCTGACATCGTGTCATCGCCAGCAATTTAATCGGAAAAGCGAAGGCTCCAGCCGGTATCGCCGTCCCCGCCGGAGCCATAGCGGACGTCAGGCATCCATTCATACGTGCCGACATACCACATGCGCGCCGCCCAGAAGTTGGACGGCTCCAAGTCCGCAGGAACGCCGTGATATAAGAATGGCGCGGTTCTTTCCGCGCTCGCCTCTTCTGGCGCGCCATCCGGCAAAATGAAGCTATGGTGCCCTACGCCCTTCGCTTTCTTTGCCAGCGTTCCACCTTCGGCAAGCGTCGCTTCATTCGCGCCAAAAAGACATCCGTCCGATTTGCTCCAGGCACTGGCATCCATCGGATCGCCATCTTCCCTGAGCCGCAGGTCGGCGAGGCAATAATTGGCGCCCCACGAACCATTGGCCGAATAGACGATATGAAGCCGTCCGTCCGGATCGCGGATGGGTTGCGGGCCTTCATTGATCGATGGGGTTTCGCCCGCGACGTTTTCCCATGCCCGGTCGGGCGAGGAGATCCGCACCCGCTCGCCCTGCGGCTGGCCCGCGGCATCGAGGCGGGTGATGAAGATGTCCTGGCGAATATCGGTGTCGCCCTGCCATCCCGACCAGACGAAATAGTCGGCCCCATCGTAGGCAAAGGGCAATCCATCGATGGCCCATTTGTCCTCGGGCAGCGCGATCTCCTTCGCTGGCCCGTAATCGGCATCGGGTTTTTTGGAGGCGATTTCATACATGCGGTGGTCGCTGCCCACGCCGGCGGCGAAATAGACGCGATACTCGCCGTCGCGGAAGACGATTTCGGGCGCCCAGACTTCTCCCAGGCGCTCCCGATCGAACCAGATCCGCACCCCGCGCACCGACCAAAGCGCGTCAAGGCTCGGCGCCACGCGCACGATCAGCGCCTGGCCCCGCCGGGATTCGACGGAAACAAAGCCATCCTCGGTGCTGATGATGCTGGGGTCCGCGCCGGGCACGCCTGTGTCGCCCAGAGTTGGAGCCGCAGCGGGCTCCTCGGCTTGGGCGCCACTCAGTGCGGCGCTGGCTGAGAGCAGGATGAGCGTCAAAAGCCTCGATAGCGATTGCATGCGGACCTCCCACGGATTGATCGATCAGGGGCGCTTGACCGCACCTCGTCTGCCCCCCGAGTGTCGAGGGTCAGGAGAGGAAGTCAATCCGCTTTCGGCGCTCACCGGCGCTGCCAGTCTCGCGCCAGGAGATAGAGCAGATAAGCGCCGCCAAGGGCGCCGGTCAGGAGGCCGACCGGAATCTGGAAAGGCGCGAGCATGCGCTGCGCCAGCAGATCGGCGCCAAGAAGCAAGCTCGCGCCCAGCGCTGCGGAGGGCAGGAGCGAGACGCCACCGGTGCGGGCAAGCCGTTGCGCCAGTTGCGGCGCCGCAAGGGCGATGAAACCGATCGGCCCGCCGACGGAAATGGCGACGGCAGCGAGCATTATCGAAACAACGATCAGCTGCGCCTTGGCGCGATGAAGCGAAAGACCGAGCGAAGCTGCCAGTTCGTCGCCCAGTTCCAATAGGCCAAGGCGGCGCGAAAGGGCAAGGGCGATCGGCACCAGCAAGGCCGTCCAGAAAACGAGCGGCAGGACCTGCGGCCAGCTCACGCCATTGAGGCTGCCATGCATCCAGATGCGCGCGGCCTGGGCCGATTCGAGTTCGGCCCGGGTGATGAGATAGGCATTGAGCGCGGCGAGCATGGCGCCGACGGCAATGCCGACAAGGATCAACCTTTGCCCATGGATGCCGCGACGCAGGGCGAGGAGATAAACGAGGAGCGCCGTGCCAAAGCCCCCGATCATGGCGCCGATCGACAGGCTCGCGGTGACGGCGAACCCCTCGACGAGCAGCAATACCAGTACGCCCGTGGCTGCGCCGGTCGTGAACCCGACGACGTCGGGGCTGGCAAGGGGATTGCGCGCCATGCCCTGAAAGATGGCGCCGGAAAGCCCCAGGGTGGCGCCGACGAGCAGGCAGGCGAGAATGCGCGGCAGGCGCAGTTCGAGGACGACGAGATTGGCGAGATCATCGCTCTGCCGCCCGGTCAGCGCATCGAGCACGCCGCGGGGCGACAGCGTGAATTCGCCGGTGAGCAGCGTGGCGATGATGAGCGCGATCGTGACGGCAAAGGCGATGGCGACCACCCAGAGGGAGCGCCGGTGATAGGGCAGGGAAATCCTGTCCATCGGGCGCCAGACGCGACGGATATCGTTCATGCCCGCCCCGGCCGATCGGCGCGGAGCACCAGCAAAAGGAGCACTGGTGCGCCCAAAAAGGCGGTGACGATACCCACCTCGAGCTCCCCCGGCGGAGCGATGATACGTCCGACGATGTCGCTGCCAAGGACGATCACGGGGCCGGCCAGGACGCTATAGGGCAGGACCCATCGCCAATCGGGCCCGACGATCAGCCGCACCGCATGCGGCACCATCAGCCCGATAAAGCCCACGGGCCCGGCGGCCGCAGTCGAACCGCCGCAGAGAAGCGTCATGGCGATCATGCTCAGCGCCCGAACCTGCCCGATGCGCAGCCCCAGGGCCCGCCCCATATCGTCGCCGAGCGCCATTGCATTGAGCCGGCCACCGAGCGCAACGGCCAAGACCGCGCCGATGGCAATGATCGGCAGGACCTGGAAGGCAACCTCGGGCGTCCGGTTCTGCAGCGAGCCGACGACCCAGAAGCGATAGGAATCGAAGGTCTGGGCATTGTAGAGCGTGATGATTCCGGTCGCCGCGCCAAGGCAGGCGGAAATAGCGGCGCCGGCAAGGATCAACCGCACCTGCTGCACGGATGAGCCGAACTGGCCGCTGAGCCGATAGACCAGCGCCGCCGTCCCGGCACATCCGGCCATGGCAAACCAGACATAGGCCGAAAAATCGGTGATGCCGAAAAAGGCAATGGCCATGACGACGAGGAAGGCCGCGCCGGCATTGATGCCGAGGAGGCCTGGGGCGGCGAGAGGGTTGCGCGTCAGCGCCTGCATCAAAGCGCCGCTCAGCCCAAGGCCAATCCCGACCAGAATGCCGAGCAGTGTTCGGGGCAGGCGCAATTGCCAGACGATGATTGCGTCGCGCCCGCCATCGGGCAGTGTCAGGGCGCGCCAGACCGCATCGGGCCCAATGGGCCGGGCGCCGACGCCGATGCTCGCGAGCACCAGAATTATCAGCAGTACCGAGAGCCCAGCAAGGCCCAGGGTCCGCCGCAACCGCAGCGTGCGCGCTGGCATCATGGGAGTGGCAGGAAGAAACAAGGGCCAATGAGAATAAGTTGACTATGAAACTCTCCTTATCATAACAGTGTCGGGCTTGCTACATTTGGGCGCTCGATCATGCGGTTTTCTTTGCGCGGCCTTGCCGCGGTTTCCATTGGGTTTCTGGCGCTGTGCCTGCCGGGCTTGGCGCAGGAGGCAAGTTATACGGCGCCGCGCGCCCTTGTTGGCCATGGCAGCGATCAGCCAGACGGCGTCTTCCCGCGCACCATCAAGCATGTGCTTGGCGAAACGACGCTCACAAGCGAACCCAAGCGCGTGGCGATCCTTTCGACCGGCCAGTTCGATAGCGCCCTGGCGGTCGGCGTCGTGCCCATCGCCACGACCCGCGGCACCGGCCAGGCCGGGCTCGTCGATCCTTATCTGGTTGCGGCCTATCCCGCGCTTGCGGACCAGTTCGAGACGGTGATCGATCTCGGGCTGCGGCTCGAGATCGACCTCGAGGCCCTTGCAGAAGCGCGGCCGGACCTGATCCTCGTCAACGCTGCCGGAGATGCTCCGGAAGAACGCGCGCAATATGAGATGCTCTCCAAAATCGCGCCGACCGTTGCCACCAACGCGACGGGCGTCAACTGGAAGGTCATTTACCTCCTGGCCGCCGATGCGCTCGGGCGGCGCGAGGCGGCAGAGGCTTTTCTCGACCAGTACCATGCCGATGCAGACGCCTTTGCCGCAAGGCTCGGCGACCCTGTTCCTACGGTCTCCTTCCTGCAGTCGACCGGCGATCGCACCCGCATTTTCGGCGTCTCGTCCTTTGCCGGCAGCATTGCCGAGGACATGGGCCTCGTCCGCCCCGAAAGCCAGGATTTTTCGAAAACCTCGGAAGACATCAGCACCGAACTGCTCGATCGGGCAGATGCCGACTGGATCTTTTATGCCGGCCGCGGCGATGGCCTGAACGTCATCACCCAAGCGCCGCTCTGGCCAACCCTGTCTGCCGTAGCATCCGGCCAGGCTGTCGAAGTCGATTTCGATCCCTTCTTCTTCAATGCAGGCCCGACTGCCGCCCGCATCGTCCTTGAAAAGATCGCCGAGACGATCAGGTAAATCGGCCCATCAGGCCACCGGTTATCGCGGCGGAGCGGTGCGCCATGCAGCGACGCCGAATTGCCTTCGTTGGCGCGCGACAAGGCGGGGTGCTTGTGCCACATTGCGCGGCTGGTTCGGCACCGGCTGGAGCATGTCAGCGCGCATGGAGACATTTGATTGGACCATCATGCTGCTCTTTGGAGCAGCCTTGCTGTCGAGTCTCGCGGGGCGGCTGTCCTTGCGCTATCCATCGCTCCTCGCGCTTGGTGGAGCGGCGATTGCCTTCCTGCCGTTTCACCCCGAATGGACGCTCGATCCACGCCTCGCGCTGACGCTCTTCGTCGCGCCGGTCAATGACGAGGTCGTTTGGGCGCGATCGGAAGCCTATGGCATCGGTCTCCAAGAGATCGCCGGCGTCCGGACGCCCGAGGCGGACGCGGTCCGCCAGCATCATGCCGCTCGCACCGATCCCGGCCCGGGGGGACAATGGCGCAGGGGGAGGGGAAGCGGTCGCGTTGCGCAAAAAAGTGCTCGAAGCCAAACTTGATTGGGCCGAGCTCGAGGCCGAAAGTGCCCGGGGCTGAAGCCAGGCCGGAAAGAAGGAGCATGCCGCCATGGCCCTGATGGATCAGCTTCGCGCCCATGTCGCGCCGCCGCGGTTCATCGCCTTTGCGGTGGCGCTGATCCTTGTCACGCTCCTGTCGGGCCTTGGCGGCCTCTCGCCCTCCGAAGCGCTGCTCGTGGGTTTCGATGGCGCCTGCATCGTCTTCTTTGTCAGCCTTGTGCGCATCACCGGACATGGCGCCGAAGACATGCGCCGCAGCGCCGCGGCAAATGACACCAACCGGGCGGGGCTCCTCGCCATCACGCTCGTGATCGTGCTCGTCATCCTCGTCGCCATCGGCACGCTTGTGGGAGATACGAAAAGTCCGGCCGGCGAAATTCCGCTGGTGCTGGTGACCCTGGCGCTCTCCTGGCTCTTTGCCAATGTCGTTTTCGGGCTCCACTATGCCCACCTCTATTATGGGCAGGACGACGGACAGGATCGCGGCGGGCTCGACTTTCCCAAGCGCCCGACGCCCGACTATTGGGACTTCTTCTATTTCAGCTTCACGCTCGGCATGACATTCCAGACCTCCGACGTCAGCATCGAGAACAGCCGCTTCCGCCGCGTCGTCCTCGTCCACACCATGGCCGCCTTCGCCTTCAATATCGGCATCCTCGCCTATGCCATCAACATTCTCGGCGGCCAGAGCTAACCGACTTTTTCTTGCCAAGTCCGGCACTTAAAAGCGCTCGCGTCACATCGTTCGAGGATCATTGAAACTGCAGAAAATTCTTTTCGCGATCGCCCTCATCCTCGCCGGCATCGGCACTCCTGCGGCAGAGGAAACATCCTGGCCCGCCGAAAAATGCCGCGGCTTTGCCGAAGCCTGGGGCAGGGCGCTCGAAACCTATGGCTCGGACAACATCAATTACAATTTTCTCGCCCAGAACGAGAATTTCATCGCCAATGGTTGCACCGCGCAAGTCGGCATCTGTCCGCAGTCGGACCAGGAGCTGGAGATCGCCAACGCCATCACCTTCGAGATGATGAATTTTGGCGCCGCCAGCACCTTCCTGCCTTATCGCTGCGAAACCTCGTCCCGAACGGTCAAGGTCAGCGAGGCGTCGCCGCAATCGGTCGAAGCCCAGCTCTGCCGCTCCCAGCTCGAGCTCCTCCTGCGCGGCGGCAAGCTGACGGAGGACGAAGCGGCGGTGTTTGAAGCGCAATGCACCTGCCTCGAGCGCGGCGATCGCGAAGACCGGGCCGCCTGCGCGCAATAGCGCTATCCCGGCTGCCGCGCTTCGGCCGCCTTGGCCGAGGCCATCCGCTGTGCGATGATCCGGCGCGCCGCGACCGGGTCGGGCGGCAAAACTGCCTCGCGCAGGGCCCGCGAATAGGCGTGCTGGGGGTGTCCCAGCACCGTCTTGGCGTCCCCCGCCTCAACCACATCGCCGCGATGCATGATGATCACCCGGTCCGAGATATAGTAGGCCGTCGAGAGGTCATGGGTGATGTAGATGATCGAGACGCCCAGGGTGTCGCGCAGGTCGCGGAAGAGATTGACGATCGACATGCGCAGCGACGCATCGACCATCGATACCGGTTCGTCGGCGACGATGAGTTTCGGCTCGGGGATCAGCGCCCGTGCCACGGCGATGCGCTGCAATTGCCCGCCCGAAAGTTCGTGCGAATAGCGGCCCCGCACTTCGGCCAAGGAAAGCCCGACATGGTTGAGCGCCCTGTCCGTTGCCGCCTCGATGTTTGCCTGATCCTTCAGCCCCAGAAACCGCTTTGCCGTAGCGAAAAGGAAATAGTCGAGCGTCGTCAGCGGGTTGAAGGCTTCGAACGGGTTTTGGAAAATGGGCTGCACCCGCGCCATGAATTTTAGCCGCTCCGCGCGGCTGCGGATGGCGGCGACATCTTCGCCCATGAAGCGCAAGTGCCCGCTGGTCGGCGTTTCGTTGCCCAAAATCATGCGCGCCGTCGTCGTCTTGCCGCTGCCCGACTCCCCGACAATGGTAAAGATTTCCGGCTTTTCGACCTCCAGGGAAAAGCTGACGTCCTTGACGGCATGAAGCGTCGAGCGGTCGAGAAAGCCGCGGATGCGATAGTCCTTGTTGATATGGTCGAGTTCGAGAAGCGTGGTCATGCCGCCTCCACCTCCCCGGCGCGCCAGCAGGCGACGCGTCCCGTCTGGCGCGGCACCAGCGGCGGATTTTCCCTTGTGCATTTGTCGATCGCAAGCGGACAGCGCGGATGGAACCGGCATCCACTCGGCGGGTCCGCAAGGTTCGGCGGTTTTCCCGGCAGCGCGATGCGTTTCTTGGTGTCCCCGATCCGCGGCAAGCTGGCGATTAGATGCGCCGTATAGGGGTGTTGCGGCCGCTCGAACACATCGATGGTCGGCCCCTCTTCGACGAGCCGCCCGGCATAGACGATACCGATCCGGTCGGCGATCGCGGCGTGCACGGTCATGTCATGGGTCACAAAGATGATCGAAGAGCCGAGGCGCTGCTGCACCTCCTTGATCAGCGCCAGGACGTCCTGCTGCACGAGGACGTCGAGCGCCGTCGTCGGCTCGTCGGCAATAATGAATTCGGGTTCGCACACGGTGGCGAGCCCGATCGTCAGGCGCTGCCGCATGCCGCCCGAAAGCTGGTGCGGATAGGCTTCCAATACGCGCGGATCGAGCCCGATGCGCTGGAGATGGCTTTCCACCCTTGCCCGAAAATCCTGCTCCGAAAGCCCCATGTGCTTGAAGGCAAAGTCGTGAAAGGCGTGCTTGACCTTACGCACGGGGTTGAGGACGTTCATCGAGCCCTGCATCACGTAGGACAGATGCTTCCAGCGCGCCGCCTTCATCGCCGGGCGCTCGGCATAAACATCGAGTTCCTTGCCCCCGAAGTCGAATTTCACCGAACCTTCGACAACGCGCAGCGGCGGCGTAATCGCCCCGGCTATGGTCTTGATCAGCGAGGATTTTCCGGACGAGGACTCCCCGGCGATCCCGTAGATTTCGTTACGCTTGATGGTCAGGGAAATATCATCGACGGCCCGCACTTCGCGGCGCACGCCGAAATAGTTCATCTGATAATAGGCCTTGAGGCCTTCCACCCGCAGCACCGGTTTCGCCTCGACGCTGGCCGGCTTGGTTTCAACAACTGCAAGCATGGTTCACGCTCCCATCCGGCTGAGGCGACTGCGGGGGTCGATATATTCGTTGACCGAAATGGCGAGGAGAAAGAGCCCCAGGAAAAGCAGCACCACCGCGATGATCGGAAAGGCGATCCACCACCAGATGCCGGCAATGATCGCCTGGTGCTGGTTGGCCCAATAGATCATGCCGCCGATGGTCGGCCGGTTGACGTCGGAAAAGCCGAGCACCGACAGCGTCACTTCGATGCCGATGGCCCAGATCAGATTGTTCATCGCCGTAAAGAAAATGACCGGCATCACATAGGGCAGGTGCTGGCGGACGAGAATCTGCGGCACGCTCATGCCGGCAAAAACGGCGTGGCGGGTGAATTCGCGGTTCCGCAGGCTCAGCGTCACCGAGCGGATGAGGCGCGCATCGTAGTTCCAGCCGAGCAGCGCCGCCGTTGCCGCCAGCACCGGCCAGCTCATCGAGTCGCGCATCACGAAATAAACGAGCAAGAGGATGGGAATATTGGGCAGCGCGATCATCGTATCGTTGATCGTCATCAGGAACTGATCCCATCGCCCTCCGAGATAGCCCGAAACCATGCCGACGATGACGGCGAGCAGCCGGCTGATGACCGTTACGGTCAGCCCGAAAAGCATGGTGTTCCAGATGGCCGAGCTCATCTGCCAGAGCACGTCTTGCCCGCGCGAGGTGGTGCCGAACCAATATTGCGCCGAAGGCGGCATGTCGGGCGGCAGGAGATAGATGGCGCTATCCGGCATCGGCGCCCAGAAATGCGCCAGCGCAAAAAGGAAAATGCCGACGGTCAGGACGAAGCCGATGGCGAATTCGCGATTGTAGACGAGAAGGTCGCGGAGAACTTTCAACATGGTCAGCCGAGCCTCACGCGGGGGTCGATGAGGGGATAGAGAAGGTCGATGATGAGGACGGCGACGGCTACGGCGACGATCGAAATGGTGGTCACGCCCAGGACCAGCGAATAATCGCCGCGATAGATGCCTTGAATGAGCAGCCGCCCGACGCCGGGATAATTATAGACGAACTCGGTGATGACGGCGCCGCCGAAGACGCCGCCGAGGCTGAGCGCCAGGCCCGTCAATTGAGGCAGGAGCGCATTGCGCGCCACATATTGGGAAAAGATCTTGCCCGAGGAGACGCCGGCGAGTTCGGCATAAACGACATGATCGTCGGTGACGATATTGGAGGCGAGCGAGCGCATGGAGATGAACCAGCTGCCGATGCCACCCAGCACCAGCGTCAGCGCCGGCAGCGTGCCGTGGAGGATCAGCGAGCGGATATAGTCGAAGGAAAAGCTCGGGGGCAGGTTCATCTGCGCCCCGCCCGAAATTGGCAGGATGGGCCAGATGAAGCCGAACAGCAGCAACAGGACGAGGCCGATGATATAGGCTGGCACCGGATGGAGCGCCATGACCAGCGCCCCCGAAAGCTTGAGCAGCATGTTCGAGCGATAATAGCCTGCAAGCGCGCCGAGGAGATTGCCGAGGCACCAGCTGATGATCAGCGCCTGGAGGAGCAGGCCCACCGTCCAGGGCAGCGCCGCCATGATCAGCGACATCACCGGGGTCGGGAAGGAGGAGAGCGACGGGCCGAAGTCGCCCACGATGATCCGGCTCCAGAAGTTGATGTATTGCTCGAAAAGCGAGCCTTGGAGGCCATAGAGTTCGGCCAGCGCCTCGCGCATCAGCTCGACGGCGCGCGGATCGGTGGCGCCGAAACTCGTCATCAGCGAGACCGATTGCTCGACCGGATCGACGGGCGACAGCTTGGTGATGAGGAAGGTCAGCGAGATGCCGAGAAACAGCACCAGGAAGAACTGGAACAAGCGCTGCGCGAGATATTTTGAAAAGCCGTCCATCTGCCTGAGCTACTCTCGGAGTGAAAAAGCCGGGAGCGGGCGGAGCTGACGCCCCGCCCACCGGGAGGGACTATTGCGCGGCGGGAGCGCTTGGATTGGCTTCCAGCGCTACGATCATGTAGCGCAGGTTGCTCCAGAAGGGACCCGAAGCGGCATAGGGGTTGGCCGCGCTTGGGTAACCGGTCCAGTAGGTGGTGTCGAACGGGGCGAACTTGTTGTAGGCCATCAAGGGAATGAACGGCATCTCTTCGACGGCGAGCTTGAGATAGTCCATGCCCAGCTGAACGACTTCGGGCGAGTCGAAGCTGACCTTGCGGTTGGCTTCGATCAGCGCGTCGAGCCGTTCATCCGTCCAGCGCTGCAGGTTGCGCGGCGGCTGGATCTCACCAAGTGGCTTGATGAAATCAGAATGGTAGCTTTCGAGGAAGAAGCTGAGGTCGGGATGTCCGCCCCAGGTTTCGACCGTCCAGCCGATAGCGACCTGGAAATCACCCGGTCCGAGGCGCTGGCCCCAGGTCGGGCCGGCGACGTCTATGGTGGTCTGGATGCCTTCCATCGACCACTGCTGGGCAATGATGGTGCCGGCGCGCGCCAGCGTCGGGATGTTGTCGCCCTCAACCATCAGCTTGATGGTGAACGGGGTGCCATCGGGCTTCATCCACTGGTTGCCGTTCTTGGTAAAACCCGCCTTCTGCAGCAATTCCGTTGCAGCCTGCAGGTCCTGCTTCCACCAGCCAAAGCCGAACATGCGCTTTAATTGCTCAGGATCGCTCGGAATCTGGTCGCCCCATTGCGGCCGGACGAGCGCTGCCACCTGTTCGGCAACTGTCGGATCATAGGGCGTGATCTGGCGCGTGCCGGTGTCGAGCGTAAAGCTCGTCAGCCAGTCCTGCATCGGCTCGTAATAGTCGGTGATCGACGTGCCAGTCGGCGGGGTCGAGAGCGCCGCAAGGTTGGCTGCACCGCGGTAGGAGCCCATAGCGACGGCGCGAATGTCGATCATCAGCGCCAGTGCCCAGCGGACATCCTTGTTCTCAAAGGGTGCCACCTGGTGGTTGAACAGCACCGATGGCAGCGTCGGATCGGGGTGGGCAAACGGAAAACCATCGAACCAGTAGGCCGTCGTATCGGCCGCGTCGCGGGCGATGGTGAACATGCCCTCGGGCGCAATGTCGTTGATCACGTCGAGATTGTGGTTCATCTGTTCGATGACGCGGGCGTCGGGGTTACCGGCATTGCGATAAACCACATATTTGACCTCTGGCGCCTCGGTCAGGCCCATGCCGATCGAGGTGCGCTGCCAGTCGTCGCGCAGCTTCCAGATGGCCCAATTGCCGGCCTTGTCATAGCTATGGAGCACATAGGCCGAAAGTGAGACCGGTGGATTGGCCGAATAGGCCAGCGGGTCCTCGACCTTTTCGAACACGTGCTTGGGCATGATCCAAGCGGCATTCCAGCGCACGGTGAAGAGCGTATGGAAACGCGAATTCGGTTCTTTGAGATTAAAGACCACAGTATTGCGGTCCGGTACCTCGACGCTTTCGACGTTGACGGTGAACGGCGCGCTCCACCCCATGCCGGGATGAGCGATCTGCGTATCGACGGTATATTTGACGTCGTCGGCGGTGAATTCGACGCCGTCGCTCCAGAAGATCCCTTCCTTGAGCTTGACGGTCATCTGGGTGAAATCGTCATTATATTGCGGCTTGTCGGCCGCCAGCGCATTGGTCCAGGCCGCGTCGCCCGTGCCTTCGGGGTTGATCCACCAGAGCGTATCGGCCGAGAGCTGCTGGTTGCCATTGGTGGTCGAACCACCGCCCGGCGCCCAGAGATTGAACCACTCGGCATTCTGCGCCGCCGGCCCCTGGATGATCAGCGCCTCGTTGCGGGGAATGCCCGCAATAAAATCCTGGGCAACCGCCGGCACCGCCATCGCGGCGATGGCAAGCGCGGCTGCAGCCAGCCTCTTGATAAGCATGGTCGTTCCTCCTGATGCCCGCCGAAGCGGACAGCGACCTCGCTGAACCCGAACGGTTCGGCTTATCGCCTCCCTCGTCTCGACACGGCGCCGCACGCAGTCCTCCCGCGGCCCGGCCTTGCATCTTTATTGACAATTTTTCCGGCTAGGGCAACAGGATTATCGACAAAAACAGTGCCGATAGCCTGCGTGACGGCGCTTTTTCGCTAAAATACCCTGATCGTCCGTCAGTATTATTGACAAAGATCATGATGCCGATAGCATGCGACCCATGCAATCAATGCACCAAAAAGGGTGGGAGATCTCAGATGACAGCGACTTATGACGTCCGCATCGACGTGGATGCTGGCGCGAGCCGCGGCGCTTATCGGCCATTGTGGAACTGGTGGGGCTATGACGAGCCCAACTATACGGACACCGCCAATGGCAAGAAGCTGCTACGGGAATTCACCGAACTGAGCCCCGAGCCGCCCCGCATCCGCACCCACAATCTTCTGACATCGGGCGATGGCAAATATGCCCTCAAATGGGGTTCGACCAACGCCTATACCGAAGACGCGAACGGCAACCCGGTCTACGACTGGACAATCATGGACGGCATTTTCGACGCCTATGTCGAAGCCGGCAATATTCCGCTGATCCAGATCGGCTTCACTCCCGAAGCCCTCTCCGCCGATACCGGCCCCTACCGCCATTCCTGGGCGCTCAATGACGCCTATGCCAAGATCACCACTGGCTGGGCCTCCCCGCCGAAAGACCTGAAAAAGTGGGGCGATCTCATCCACGCCTGGGCCCGCCACCTCGCCGATCGCTATGGCGAAGAAAAAGTCCGCGCCTGGCCGTGGGAAGTCTGGAACGAGCCCGATGGCGCCTATTGGAAAGGCACCGTCCGCGAATTCTTTGACATGTATGTCGTCTCCGCGAAGGCCGTGAAATCAGCCATACCCGGCGCCCGCGTCGGTGGCCCGCACACCTGCGGCGCCTTCAACAACCCCAAGGCCCAGGCGTTCCTCCGCGAATTCCTCGGCTATGTCGTCGCCGAAAACGCCCCGATCGATTTCATCGCCTTCCATGCCAAGGGCAATCCGGTGATCTGGAAAGACCATGTCCGCATGGGCCTTCACAAGCAGCTGCGCGATATCGAGGCAAACCTTGCCATCGTCAACGAATTCCCGACCCTAAGACATCTGCCCACGGTCATCGGCGAATCCGACCCCGAAGGCTGCGCCGCCTGCTCGGCTCGCGTCCATCCGCAAAACGGCTATCGCAACGGGCCCCTTTATGGCGCCTATATCGTCGAAAGCATGATCCGCACCTATGAACTCAGCCAGCGCGCCGGCATCGAGATCGAAGGCGCCGTCACATGGGCCTTCCTCTTCGAAGACCAGCCATGGTTCGACGGTTTTCGCGATATGGCGACCAATGGCGTCGACAAGGCCGTGCTCAACGGCTTCCGCATGCTCGGCAAATTGAAGGGCGAGTGGGTCGAGGCCAAATCCGACCACGCCATCGACATCCAGCAGATCATGGAGCACGGCATCCGCGATCAGCCCGACGTCAACGCTGTCGCAACCCGCGACGACATGGGCGTCTCGATCCTTGTCTGGAATTATCACGATGACGACGTCGAAGACGGCGCCGCCAATGTGACGGTCACCATCGACCATCTCAAGCCGGGCAGCCACAAGCTGACCCACTACCGGATGGATAAGGACCACTCCAATTCCTTCGGCGTCTGGAAAGCCATGGGTTCTCCCCAGACGGTCACGGGCGAAGACTACAAGAAACTCGAAGCCTCGGGCCAATTGGCCGTCCTCGAAACTGACACGGTCGACGCCTCGAACGGCTCCGCGACCCTGACGACTCACCTGCCGCGCCAAGGCGTCTCGCTACTGCGCATCGATTACTGATGCGCACGCACCCCGCCGAGACCTCCCAAGGGGCGGGGTGCTTCTCACACTCCAAACCGGACTCACGCCACCCGTGGTGTCATCCGCGTGACAGCAGGGATCTGTGTTTCGAGCACCAGAAGAGATTTCCGCTTCCGCGGGAATGACACCGCGGCCGGATCAACGGCCGCAGCAACTACCCAGCATCCACCAGCCCGATATAGCGCCGTTTCGACGGCTGCAGATGATCCACGCACAACTGCGCGAGCAGCCAATTATCCCGCCCACCCAGCATGTCGATCATCAGCCGGTGCTGACTATGAGAAATATCGAGCGCGGCGCGGTCGGCCATCGAGTTGGCGCGCACCGGCAGGCTGTAGCGCATATAGAGTTCGATTGTCTGGACGAGATACTTGTTGCCGCAGGCCCCGAAAAGCTTGAGGTGAAAGCGGTCATTGGTCTCGTGCACGCCGCGGAGAAACCCAGATTCGATGTGCTCGCCGTGCTCGCGATGGATATCGAGCAGTTCATCGATCAGCGCCTGCGGCGCTGGGAGCGGGATCATCAGCGCGGCCTGCCGCTGCACCAGTTCGCGTACTTCGTAGATCTGGCGCACTTCGTCCGGGGTCAGGGTGCGCACCATGGCGCCCTTGTTCCGCTCGCGCACGACGATGCCCATCTGCTCGAGCTGCACAAGGGCCTGCCGCACGAAATGCCGGGTTACGGGAAAGCGCGAGAGGAGCGAATCCTCGGTCAGCCGGGCGCCTGGCGCCAGCCGGCCGAAAATGATGTCCTCTTCGAGCGCGCGGGCAATGCCTTCGTGGTCGAGATCGCTGTGGTCGATGGTGTCAGCCATGAAAAGCCCCGGAGCCGGTTCTCCTGCCTTCTATCAGATAGTGCCGGCCGGTTTAAATCCACTCACGCGATAGGCGGCTTCCACGAGGCGCAGCGTTTCGAGATTGTCGATGGCGCTTGTTTCAAACGGTTGGCCATCGCGCAGCCGCGCCACGAAGTGGGCGATCGCCCCATCATAGGCGGCCTGATAGCTCGTGCCGGCATCGAATTTTGTTTCGCGCGGGTCCGGCCCGAAGAGGCGCAATATCGTGCCATCAAGATGCACCGTTCCTTTGGAGCCAAAGATCCACAATTGGTCCGCCGGCGCTGGCGGCGCACCATGCACCGCCAGATTGCCGGAGACGATGAGCGGCACGCCATCGGTGCGGCGGGTGAGCCCGAGGATAGCGCTGTCTTCGCCCCGGATTTCATCATTGCTGCGGTTGAGCCGCGCGGCATGAAGGTCGAATTCGCCGAGCAGCGCGCGCAGCGTGTCGAGGTGATGGATGAGCACTTCCATCACCAGCAGTCTTTGTTCGACGCGAAAGAACGGCTGCCGCACGAGCGCCGGGCGCTGGTCATCACTGCCGGGGATCATGCCGCTCGAATGAAAATCGAGCCGGACCGAGACGATCTCGCCTACGACGTCCTCGGCCAGCCATTCGCGCAATTGCCGATAATAGGGCCGGAACCGCCAGTTCTCGTGCACCATCAGCCGCACGCTATTGCCCACCTCTCCGACCAAAGCCTCTGCCTCTTCAAGGTCGACGCCGAGCGGCTTCTGGCACAGCATCGGCAGCCCGCCGGCTGCGCCCATCCGCACATTGGCGGCGTGAAACTGGCGCGGCGTCGCGATATCGAGCGCATCGAGCTTTTCGTGGGCCAGCATGGCGTCAAGGCTCGCATGGCGCCCGCTGATCCCGAACTGGTCGGCCCGCGCATGCAGCGCCTTGGCATCGGGGTCGCAGAGGGCCACTACCTCGACATCCTCGAGCGCCGCCCAGCCCGGCAGGTGATATTGCGTAACCCAACCTGCCCCCACCATTCCAACGCGCACTTCATGCCTCTTGTCAATAATTTACATCGAACCGCTTTCGCCCAGATTATTGGCGATGGGCCTGATTTGGCTGACTTTAAGCGCATTCGAGCCTACCGCCTAGGCATTTCTCGCACTTTACAGCCCCATATTATTGACAATAATTCAAATGGCTGTAGGAATGACCTCAAGGTGCCGCGCCCTTCGCGGCTGGGAGGATAATGGTGACGCGCGGGCTTCGCAGACGTTTGACGAGCTATGGCGACCAGGATTTTTCCCTGTTTCTCCGCAAGGCTTTCATCAAGGCCATGGGCTATTCCGACGATGCGCTCGATCGCCCCATTGTCGGCATCGCCAATACCTATTCCGACTATAATCCCTGCCATGGCAACGTCCCGCAGCTCATCGAAGCGGCCAAGCGCGGCGTCATGCTGGCCGGTGGCATGCCCATGGTTTTTCCGACCATGTCCATCCATGAAAGCTTTGCTGCACCCACCTCGATGTTCCTGCGCAATCTCATGGCCATGGAAACCGAGGAAATGGTGCGGGCCCAGCCCATGGATTCGGTCATCCTGATCGGGGGCTGCGACAAGACAATTCCAGCCCAGGTCATGGCTGCCGCCTCGAGCGAAGTGCCTGCCATCATCCTGCCCACCGGCCCGATGGATACCGGCAATCATCGCGGCGAACGTCTTGGCGCCTGCACCGATTGCCGCCGGCTTTGGGCGCAGTTTCGTGCCGATACCATCGACGAAGCCGAAATCGGCGAGATCAATGGGCGCCTCGCCAGTTCGGTCGGCACCTGCACCGTCATGGGCACGGCATCGACCATGGCAGCGCTCGTTGAAGCCATGGGCCTTGCGCTGCCCATGTCCGGCTCTGCCCCCGCCACCTCATCCGAGCGGTTCCGTCTTGCCGAAGAAACCGGCCGCGCTGCCGTCGCGATGACCGAAACGAGCCTCACCACGGCCGAGGTTCTGACGCCTCAAGCGCTCCGCAATGGCCTCGTAACGCTCCAGGCTCTCGGTGGCTCCACCAATGCCGTCGTCCATCTCGCCGCGATCTACGGGCGCCTGGGCAAAAAGCTCGACATGGCCGAGTTCGACCGGATCGGCCAGCAGGTCCCGGTGCTTGTCGACCTCAAGCCATCAGGCAGCGGCTATATGGGCGAATTCCACGCCGCTGGCGGCGTGCCGCGCCTTCTTTCGGAATTGACCGATCTTCTTGACCTCTCCGCCCCCCGCGCCTTCGGCGGCATTTTGGGAGACGCCGTCAACCATCTGCCCTCGCGCCACGAAGAGCAGATCATCCGGCCGCGGGACAACCCGATTTCCGCTTCCGGCGCCATCGCCGTTCTCTCCGGCAACCTTGCCCCGCGCGGCGCGGTGATAAAACATTCGGCTGCCGATCCGGAACTGCAGGTCCATGAAGGGCGCGCCGTCGTCTTCAATTCGGTCCAGGATATGACCGAGCGTCTCGAAGACCCGACCATCGCCGCCGACGACGTCCTCGTTCTCCGCAATGCCGGCCCCAAGGGCGCGCCCGGCATGCCCGAAGCCGGCTATATCCCCATTCCGCGTCATCTCGCCCGCCAGGGGGTGAAAGACATGGTGCGCCTTTCCGACGCCCGCATGAGCGGCACTGCCTTCGGTACCGTCGTCTTGCACATCACCCCCGAATCCGCCGATGGCGGCCCGCTCGCAGCTGTCCGCACCGGCGATCGCATCCGCCTCGACGTTCCGCGCCGTCGCCTCGATCTGCTGGTCGACGCCGCCGAACTCGATGCCCGCATGGCCGCCCTGCCGCCGCCCCGCGTATCGCCGCCCCGCGGCTATGCCCAGCTCTATGATCGACACGTCACCCAGGCCGATGACGGTCTCGATTTCGATTTCCTGATGGCCGCCCAAGACAATGGCTGACGTCCTCGACGCCCCGCTCTGCCTGCCGCCGCGTCCGCTGCGCAATCCGGGCAATCTGCACCTGCCGCAAAACACCTGCGACGCCCACTTCCATGTTTTTGCCCGCGAAGCGCCGTTGGCAAGTCCGCGAAGCTATACGCCGCAGATGCTGACGGTGGACAACTGGCTCGCCCTCGCCGACACCTTTGGGGTCGCCCGCGGCGTTCTCGTGCAGCCCAGCGTCTATGGCCTCGACAATCGCGTTCTCCTCACCGCCCTTGCCGGCCATGGCGAGCGCCTCCGCGGCATTGTCGTTATCCCACCCGACACCAACGATGCCGAACTCCGTCGCCTTGATAGGCTCGGTGTCCGCGGCGTCCGGTTCAACCTCCGCAATAAATCCGGCATCGGCTTTGATGCCTTTGTCGACCTCGCCCCCCGCATCCGCGCCCTCGGTTGGCACGCCCAGTTCCAGGTCGGCCCCGAAGCCATTGCCGCCGTCGCCGAATTGACCGCGCGACATGATATCGCCGGGGTCATCGATCACCTTGCCTTCATCCCGCTCGATCGGCCCGGCGATGCATTGAGCGATCTCACCCGCGCCCTCGAAACCGGCCGGATCTATGTCAAGGTTTCAGCGCCATATCGCCTCGCCGATGCGCCAGGTCACCATTTTTACAGGTCTTGCGTCTCGATGCTAACGGAATGCTGCCCGAACCGCGTCCTTTGGGGTTCGGACTGGCCGCATACCGAACTCTTCGCATCGGTCCCCGAAGACGATGATCTCGTCGCGCTCAGCCTTGCGGCCATCCCTGCCGATCATCACAGCGCCGTCTTTGCCGGCAATGCTGAAACCCTCTATTTTTCGCACTGAAACGCTATCCGGAGCTGTCTCATGCCCCTTCTTACCGAAGCTGCCAAAGGCGTCTATGTCATTGCTGTTACACCATTTTTGGAGAATGGCGACGTCGATTGGACAAGCGTTGACCGCATGGTCGACTTCTATGAGGAAAAGGGCGTCACCGGTCTCACCATCCTCGGCCAGCTCGGGGAGGCGCCAAAACTCACCTCCGAGGAATCCAAGGAAATCGCCCGCCGCGTCATTGCCCGGGCCAAGGTTCCCGTCGTCGTCGGCGTCACTGCTCCCGGTCTCGCCCCGATGCGCGAACTCGCTGATTCCGTTATGGAAATGGGCGCCGCCGGCGTCATGGTCGCCCCGCCATGGACCACCAAAACCGACGACCAGGCCTATGGTTTTTACGCCTCGGTCGGCGACGCCCTCGGCAAGACGCCGTGGGTCCTTCAGGACTATCCCCTGACAACCAATGTTACCATCGCACCAAAGGTCATCGACCGAATCATCAAAGACGTCCCCACCTGCGTCATGCTCAAGCATGAAGATTGGCCGGGCCTTTCCAAGATCACCGCCCTTCGCGCGTCGAGCGAGAAGGGCGAAACGCGAAGGATCTCAATCCTTTGCGGTAATGGCGGACTGTTCCTGCCCGAGGAGATGGCCCGCGGTGCCGATGGCGCCATGACCGGTTTTTGCTATCCGGAAATGATGGTCGGCGTCGTCGAAAACTACGCCAAGGGCGATATCGATCGCGCCCACGATATCTTTGACGCCTACCTTCCCCTTGCGCGCTATGAGCAGCAGCAGGGGATTGGTCTTGCCTCGCGAAAATACGTGCTTGCCAAGCGCGGCGTCATTTCCTCTGGCGCGCTGCGCAAACCTGGTGCAAGTCTTTCAAAACTCGACATAATCGATGTCGAACGCCTGCTCGCCCGGCAGGCCAAACGCCTCGCGGAGATCGGCGCATGAAACTCGGATTGGAAGGCAAGCGCGCGGTCGTCCTCGGCGCCAGCAAAGGCCTTGGCGCCGCAACGGCCATCGCCCTTGCCAATGAAGGCGCCCATGTCATCGGCGGGGCCCGCTCGGTCGACGCCATCGCAGCCCTTGACGGCAAGGTCGACAAAACTCTCGGCGGCACGATAAGCGCGCTGTCGCTCGATCTTGCCGATACCGCCTCGGTCGATGCCTTCGTTGCCGCGCTGCTCAAAGACGGCGGCGCCGATATCCTGATCAACAATTCTGGCGGACCCCCACCGGGCGAAGCAGCCAGCTTGCCCGTCTCGGACTATACCAAGGCGTTCGGCACCATGATCGCGCCCCTGATGAGCATCACCCAGGCGCTATTGCCGGGCATGCGCGCCCGCAAGTGGGGCCGGATCATCACCCTGACATCGTCCGGCGTCGAGTCCCCGATCCCGCGTCTTGCTATTTCCAATGCGCTGCGCCAATCGCTCGTGGGCTGGAGCAAGACCCTTGCCGCCGAGGTTGCCGCAGACAACGTCACTGTCAATGTCGTCGTTCAGGGCCGCATCCACACCGAACGAATCGACGAACTCGACGCGGCCAATGCCAAGCGGCTGCAAAAGTCGGTGGAGGAGGTCCGGACCCAGTCGATCGCCACCATCCCGGCAGGTCGCTATGGGCGGCCCGAAGAACTTGCCGATGTCGTCGCCTTTCTCGCCAGCGAGCGCGCCTCCTATATCGTGGGCAGTCTCGTCCGCATCGACGGCGGCATGATCAGGAGTATTTGAAGCGCCAAGCGCTTCGGCGGCCGGCCGCCAGGAGCAATCGATTAACCATGTCGGCGTACACCTCGTAGAAATACGGAGGCAGAGGTGCCTCCGTATCCTCTCCAGGTGTTTTTATGTCATTGCCTGCTCTCAAGCTTGGAGCCAAGCTCGCCTTGGCGTCCGTTATTGGCATCGTCGTCGTCGCTGGAATGGTTGCCGCCACGATCGTGGGGACTAACCTGACCAAGGAGGCGGATGCCTTCCAGGAGCGACAGCTCGAAATACGTCGCCTCATGCTCAATGCCAGCATCGCCTTGCGCGATGTGCAAATCGTTGGCGCCAATTTGCGCAACGCCTCGACCCCTGCCGATATCGAGGCAGCAACGGCCGCCGAGGCCAGCGCCAGCGAGCGTCTCGTCACCTTCGTGACCGACGCGCGCGGTCTGATGACCAAGCCGGAAAATCTCGCCAAGTCGGCAACCGTGCTCGAAAGCCTCACCCAATACGCCACCCAGCTCGATGCACTGGCTGATAATCGAAAGGCCGCCATCGCGGCGCAGGGGACCCCTGCCACTATCGGACTCGGCGAACAGCTGACCGAGATCGAGGCGGGCATGGGGACGCTGACCGACACCATGATGCGCCTCACCGAGGAGGTAACGCAGGCCGCAACGACGCTCTCGATAGAAGCCAATACGGCTGCGGACGAGCGGCGCGACCTGACGACGCTCGTCAACGAAATAATGGGCGCGCTGGCGGTCCTGGTCCTGATCGCGGCTGCCATCTTCGGGAGCCGCTCGGTGGCCCGGCCGATCGCCAGGATCACCGAAAGGATGACTGGCCTTGCCGGTGGGGACCTGACGAGCGACATTCCCTTTGCGGGCCGCCGTGACGAGATCGGCGACATGGCCAAGGCCGTTGCCGTATTCCGGGACAATGGCGAGCGCGTCGCCGCGCTCGGCGCCGAGGAAGCCGAAAGGGCCCGCCACGCCGCGGCACGCGCGCAAACCATGGATCGCTTCCAGGCCGAATTCGACGAAGTGGTGCGCGGCGCAGTCGATGGCGATTTTTCGCGGCGCATCCAAAGCCGGTTCGACGATGCCGACATTGCGCGGATCGCCGCCAATTTCAACGGCATGGTCGAAACCATCGAAACGGCCTTCACCGAATCGGGACAGGTGCTCTCGGCCCTTGCGCGCACCGACCTCACCCAGCGCATCACCGGCTCTTATCGCGGCGCGCTTGATCGGCTCAAGACCGACACCAATGCGGTTGCCGATAATCTGACGAGCGTCATGGGTCAGCTGCGCGAAACCTCGCGGGCACTTAAATCGGCGACGGGCGAAATCCTCGCCGGCGCCAACGACCTTTCCGAGCGCACCACCAAGCAGGCGGCGGCGATCGAACAAACCTCGGCCTCGATCGAACAGCTCTCGAGCACGGTGGTCGACAACGCCAAGCGCGCCGAGGATGCGGCGGCTTCCACCATGGCTTCGGCCCAGCTGGCAAGCGATGGCGGCAGGGTCATGCAGCTTGCGACCGGCGCAATGGAGCGGATCACCACCTCGTCGGGCAAGATTTCCTCGATCATCGGAATGATCGACGACATTGCCTTCCAGACCAACCTCCTCGCCCTCAACGCTTCGGTCGAAGCGGCGCGTGCGGGGGAGGCGGGCAAGGGTTTTGCCGTGGTGGCCGTCGAAGTTCGCCGGCTTGCCCAATCGGCGGCGGAAGCCTCGTCCGAGGTCAAGGCGCTGATCGAACAGTCCGCGAGCGAAGTGGGCGAAGGCAGCCGGCTCGTTGCCAATGCGGCCGCCAAACTCAAGCTGATCCTTGATGCCGTCGAGACCAATTCAGCGCTCATGCGCTCAATCGCCGGCGCCAGCAAGGAACAGTCTTCCGCCATCGCCGAAGTCTCCGTTGCGGTGCGGCAGATGGATGAGATGACCCAGCATAATGCGGCGCTGGTAGAAGAAACCAACGCCGCCATCGAGCAGACCGAGGCCCGCGCCAGTGATCTCGATCGGATCGTCGATCAGTTCCGCATCGCGGATCTTGGCCACGGCGAACGCTCCGCGCCGCGAGCCAATCCAGTCAAGACCCTGCAGCAAAAGGCTACGTCCGCCGCCCGAGCCTTCGTCCGCCACGGCAGTGCCGCGCTCAAGGATGACTGGAGCGCGTTCTAGTCTCGGCCTTTGCGGCCAGCAGAAGCGACGCCCTCCAAGACTGGACGGCGCCGCTTTTCGTTAGGCCTAGGCTGGCGGCCAACACAGCGCCAAGTCAATCACGTTCCAGGAATATGCTCCGCTCAGCTGATCGCCGGATGCTGGCCCTTGTCGAAGCTGCCCTTTCGCTTCAGGGCATCGCCGATGACGAAGCAGCCAAGCGCCCAGGCCGCCCCGAGACACCAGCCACCGATGACGTCGGTGGGGTAATGGACGCCCAGATAGAGCCGGGTGATGCCGACGATGAAGGTGATGAAGGCGGCCGCCGCAAAGTAGAAAATGCGCATCGATGGCGATCGCGTCGTGCCCGAAAGAATGGCGCCGATGGTGAGATAAGTTACGGCCGAGGTCAGCGAATGGCCCGACGGAAAGCTTGCGGTAAACACCTCGGTCACGGCGGTCAGGTCCGGGCGGGGCCGGTCGAAAAGCGTCTTGAGAACCGTGCTGACAATAGCGCCGCCCACAACCGAGATGACGACGAGCAGCGCTGTCGACCGCCGCCCGACGAGAATCAATTGCAGCACCACCAGGCTCACGAGAATGGTGAGGACGCTATAGGAGCCGAGCGCTGTGATGTCGCGAACCGCTTCGGGAAGCCAGCCCGGTCCGATCGGCTCAAGCGGGTTCCCCGGCACACGAAAGGCGAGCAGCACGGCCTTGTCGAAATCGCTGGTCTCGCCTTCGGCTACATCTTCGGCGACGAGCCCGAAAGCGCCAACAAGGAGCGCAACGAAGCCAAGCCCGATATAGGTCCGTTTGCGTGCCCGGCTGATCGCGATCATTTCACCCTCATGACATTGCCTGGCGCAGGATTTTTCCCGCGCGTTTTGGCCAAAGTGTTCTAGCAACACTGGCCAAGGATGGAAGTTGCCTTGTGCGCGGCGGCAAATCGCCGCTTGGTTCTCGGGCAATCACGTCGTGTTTCCCCTCGGGAACCGGGGTGAGTCCGGCTTCGTTAGGCCATCCGCCAAGGAGGTGCCGCCATGCCACGGTTCTTTTTCAATCATCGCAGTCAAGACAATCAGAACGAAGTCGATATCGAGGGCCTGAAACTTACCTCGCTTCATGAGGCGATCGAAGAGGCCGCCTTTGCCGCCAAGGGTGCGGTAGCGCTGGCCGAGGAGCCGGTCAGCGGCGAATTCATGATCGAGGACGAAGGCCGGGTGCTTTTGGCGCGCGTGCCTTATGTTGCCCGCGTGGAGGGTGAAGCCGAAACCCCAGCCGAGCCCGACCTGCCGAAATCCTCTTGAAACGCGGCACTATGCCCCTCTACGCCGGCTGAAAATATCGTTAGCATGGCGCGGCCTAGTCACGAAAACGAGTGCCGCTTTGCCAGCTGATATCGAAAGACCGCTCGTTTGCGCAGGAGCGGGTCTTGCAAGCGCCTTGATTGCGGCACGGCTCACCCGGCTGCATCCTGAGCAGAAAATCATTCTTCTTGAAGGATCGTCAGAGCCATTCGGCGAACATACCTGGTCGTTCCACCTGGCCGATGTGAACGAGGCGGATCTTGAGTGGCTGGCGCCGCTGATCGCGCATCGCTGGACCGGGCAAGCGGTTCGCTTTCAAAAGCTCAGACGCCATCTCGGATCGGGCTATGCAAGCTTGACATCGGCCTCGGTGGCATCAGCGATCGCGGCGATGGCAAATGTCGAGGTCGTGGCCGGCGCAAAGGTCAGGGACCTTGCACCTGAAAGCGTCACGCTTGCCGATGGCCGGAGCATTGCTGCAGCCGCCGTCATCGATACGCGCGGCTATACCCCGAGCGATGCCCTGGTTCTGGGCTACCAGAAATTCGTCGGTCTCGAAGTCGAGCTCGAAGAGCCCCATGGGCTGTCCGACCCGGTGATCATGGATGCTTCGGTGGACCAGCGCGATGGCTATCGCTTCATTTACCTTCTTCCCTTTTCCCCGACCCGCGTGCTCATCGAAGACACGCGCTACTCCGATGGCGAGGCGCTCGACCTTCAGGCTCTCGCCGGCGATATCGCCCGTTATGCCGAAGCGCAGGGCTGGTCGATCCGCCAGGTCGTTCGGGAGGAAAATGGCGTCTTGCCGATTGCGCTCGCCCATGATTTCGAGCGCTTCTGGGCCGATAAGCCGGTCGATATCCCGCAGGCCGGCATGCGGGCAGGGCTCTTTCATCCCACAACCGGCTATAGCCTGCCTGAAGCCGTACGCATCGCCAACCTCGTTGCCGGAAACTGGCCCGCTTCAAGCGTCACGCTGGCCCGCGCCATCCGCGACCATGCCAGGATGCGCCACCGGGAGCAGGGCTTTTACCGGCTGCTCAATCGGATGCTTTTCCGCGCTGCCGCGCCCGAGCGACGGCACCTCGTCCTGCAGCGGTTCTATAAATTGCCGCAACCAGTGATCGAAAGGTTCTATGCCGGACGTAGTACACTCGGCGACATCGCTCGCATCCTTATCGGGAAGCCTCCCGTCCCTATCCAACGTGCCCTTGCCTGCCTCAGGGAAGCGCCATTGCTGAAAGCGAAAAAAGCGTGACCAGCCCACAAAGGACAGCCGCCGTCATCGGCGCCGGCTTCGGCGGACTTGCCCTGGCCATTCGGTTGCAGAGTGCTGGCATCCAGACCTCGCTGTTTGAAAAGCGCGACAAGCCCGGTGGGCGTGCCTATGTCTATTCTGACGATGGCTTTACCTTCGACGCCGGCCCGACGGTCATCACCGATCCCGATTGCCTCGAACAGCTCTGGGCGCTTTCGGGCCGCAAGATTTCCGACTATGTGACGCTCCTGCCGGTCAAGCCATTCTACCAGCTCTGTTGGGAAGACGGCTATCGGTTCGACTATGCCAATGATCAGGACGAGATCGACCGGCAGATCCGCGCCAAGTCGCCTGAAGACGTCGAGGGCTATCACCGGTTCCTGCGCTATTCGGAAGACCTTTATCGCGAAGGCTATGAAAAGCTCGGCACGGTGCCGTTCCTCAATTTCTGGTCGATGATCAAGGCAGCGCCGCAGCTGGTGCGCCTCGAGAGCCATCGCAGCGTCTATTCCAAGGTCAGCCAGTTCATCAAGGACGACCAGCTCCGCCAGGCCTTCAGCTTCCATTCGCTGCTGGTCGGGGGCAATCCGTTCCAGACTTCGTCGATCTATGCCCTGATCCATGCGCTCGAGCGCAAGGGCGGGGTCTGGTTCGCCAAGGGCGGAACAGGCGCGCTGATTGCCGGCATGGTCAAGCTCTTCGAAGATCTGGGTGGAAAAGTTTATCTCAATGCCGAGATCGACCGCATCGAGATCGAGGGCGACCGGGCCAAGGCGCTGGTGCTCAAAAGCGGCGATCGTCACGTCTTTGACCAGATCGCTTCCAATGCCGACGTCGTTCACACCTATAAGCACATGCTGCGCGGAACCGCGCGGGGTGAAGCCAACGCCAAATCCCTCGAAGCAAAACGCTTTTCGATGTCGCTCTTCGTGGTTTACTTCGGCCTCAAGACCCAGCATCCCGAACTCAAGCACCATATGGTGCTGTTCGGGCCCCGCTATCGCGAGCTGATCTCCGAGATTTTCGGCGCCGATGGCCTTGCGGACGATTTCTCGCTTTATCTGCATGCTCCTTCGGTGACCGACGACAGCCTCGCGCCTCCGGGGTCGAGCGCCTATTATGTGCTTTCTCCCGTCCCTCATCTTGGCACAGCCGATATAGACTGGGACGTGCAGGGTCCCAAATATCGCGACCGGATCCTCAAATATCTCAACGATCGTTATATCCCCGGCCTCCTCGACGATCTCGTCACGGTGCGCCATTTCACCCCGTTCGACTTCCGCAGCGAACTCAATGCGCATCTGGGCTCAGCCTTTTCGGTCGAGCCGATCTTGACCCAGAGCGCCTGGTTCCGTCCGCATAACCGCGACGACGATATTTCCAACCTCTATATCGTCGGGGCCGGCACCCATCCGGGCGCCGGCATTCCCGGTGTCGTCGGCTCGGCCAAGGCCACGGCCGGGTTGATGATCGAGGACGCCAAGGCATGAGCGACGCCGTCGTTGCCAATAGCGAGGTCGCCATCGCCCAGGGCTCGCAAAGTTTTGCCGCCGCGGCAAAACTCTTTGACAAGCAAACGCGCGACGACGCCGTCATGCTCTATGCCTGGTGCCGCCATTGCGACGACGTCGTCGACGGACAGACCCTGGGCCATGCCCAGGAAGCCGATTTCCGCACTGGCCAACAGCAGCGGCTCGATCTTTTGCGCGCCCAAACCGCCTCTGCCCTCGCGGGCGAGGTGACAAGTGACCCGGTCTTTGAAGCCCTGCGGCGCGTCGTCGAGCGCCATCAGATTCCCCCGCGCCATCCGCAGGAACTACTCGCCGGTTTCGAAATGGATGTCGCCGACCGGCATTATGAGACCATCGGAGATACGCTCGAATATTGCTATCACGTGGCCGGTGTCGTCGGCGTCATGATGGCGATGATCATGGGCGTGCGGGACCCAAAGGTGCTCGACCGGGCGTCCGACCTCGGCCTTGCCTTTCAGCTGACCAATATTGCCCGCGACGTCGTCGACGATGCCCGCGTCGGGCGTGTTTATGTGCCAAGAGAAATTCTCAAGCGGCATGGCATTGCGGTGATCGATCCCGAGAACCGGGCGCAATGGCTGGCGCTGCATGCTGCAGCCCTCGAGCTCCTGGATCTTGCCGAAACCTATTATGCCTCGGCCTATCTCGGCATGGCATCACTGCCGCCGCGCTCGGCCTGGGCCATCGGTGCCGCCCGGCGCGTTTATCGCGCAATCGGCGCCAAGCTGCGCCAGGGTGGCCCCTCGGCCTGGGAACAGCGCGTTTCGACCACCAAGGCGGAAAAGATCGGTCTTTTGTCGCTGGCGCTCGGCGATGTCGCTGCGACGCGTTTCGTCAAGCCCGGCAAGCCGCGCACCGGGCTTTGGCAGCGTCCTTGATCAGTGAGCGGCCGGTCTCTGGTCGTCGTCCTTGAGCGCGCTCTGATCGAAGCCATTCTTGTTGCCGTGCAGTTTCTTGACGAGCTTGTCGACAGGCTCGGCATAAACGAAGCCGAAGGAAACGCAGCCATCGCGCCCTTCTACGGCGTGATGCAGGCGGTGGGCCTGGTAGACCCGCTTCAGATAACCCTTGCGCGGGATGTATTTGAACGGCCAGCGCTGGTGCACCAGCCCGTCATGGAAGAAAAAATAGAGAATCCCATAGATCGAAATGCCGATGGCGATCCACCAGACCGGCCAGAAGATGGTCGCGCCGACCCAGAACAGAAAAACCGCGAAGATGCCGAAGATGACGGCATAAAGATCGTTTTCCTCGAGCGCTTCGTCATGGGGCTCATGATGGGACTTGTGCCAGCCCCAGCCCCAGCCATGCATGATGTGCTCATGCGACCAGGCAGCGAACCACTCCATGAAGACCACGGTGCCGAGAACGAGAAGCGTGGGGACGAGATAATAGAGGACGGTATCGATCA
This sequence comes from Devosia soli, assembly GCF_000970455.1. GTDB lineage: Bacteria > Pseudomonadota > Alphaproteobacteria > Rhizobiales > Devosiaceae > Devosia > Devosia soli. Next base: position 41,089 of record NZ_LAJG01000022.1, read on the forward strand.
TCGGTTCTAACTCAAATTCGCACGCAACACCGTCTGGCGATGGGCCGGCAGCTTCCACCACGGCACCCACGGCGCGTCGTGATGCTCATGATGATAGCCGAAATGAAAGCAGGTCAGCAAAGACATCAGCGGCGAAAAGTCGTTGCTGCGCGCACGGTGCCGGTCGGCAAATGGCGTCTCGTCGATCCGGTGCGGCCGATAGGTCCCGAAGTAGAAGAGTTGCAGCGAGGACAGGATGGCCGGCAGCGCCCAGAACACCAGCATGGTGGGAAAGCGCTCCTGAAGAATGATCAGGTAAGCGACGACCGCGACAGTGAGGATGCCGAATTCGCGCCAGCCGAAATAATGGCGGAAGAATTTAAAATACCACGGCCAGAAGCTCGATGAATGCTCGGCGTCGAAATCCGGATCGTCCTCGGTGCCGGCATTGCGATGATGGGCGTGGTGGTTCTCATAGAGTTTTTCATACGAGAACCCGGCATAGACGAAGACGCAAAAGCGGCCGATGGCCTTGTTGAGCCAGGGCAGTTGTGGGGCGAGCGTGCCATGCATGGAATCGTGGGCGATGATGAACATGCCAACGCTCAGCCAGCACTGGAGAATGATGACGAATGGGGCGGCAAGCCAAAGTCCGTCTTGCGTCCAGTCGATGAAGAAGATGGCACTGATGTGAACGGTGACCCAGGCAAGGATGATGAGCGCCGCAAAGACGAGGCCTGTTGCCGTATCTTTAGCGGAAAGTCGCAAATCCCTGCTCGATGTTACCATAATGCTACCCTTAGAGCCGCAAACGCCACCGTGAAACCAGCAGTGCCAGGAGCGCGCCGATGGATCCGAGCGCAATGAGCCATGCCAATTCCGGGATCAGGTCGAGCAAGCCTTCACCGCGCCACAAGACGCCATGATAGGCTTCGATCGTCCAGGCATTGGGCGTAAACCAGCCGATATCCTGCAACCATGGCGGCATCATGAAACGCGGCACCATGGAGCCGCCGATCGCCGAGCAGACCAGGACAACGAAGGTCGAAATCGTCTGCGCCTGCTGCTTGGTGGTGCAGGCGGCCGCAACGGCAAGACCGAGTCCTGCAGCCGCGAAGGCCGCGGCGATCGAGGTCAGAAGCCACAGGCCGAGATGGTTGACGACATCGACGCGATAAACCAGGGCAGCGACCGTAAAGATCAGCGCCACCTGGATAATTCCCTGAAGCGTCAGGAATAAAAACTTGCCGAGCACCACGACGTCGGTCCCCGCCGGGCCGACGGCAACGCGATCGACAATGCCGGAGCTGCGCTCTTCGATCAGCGTTGCCGAACTCTGCATCGCCGAGAACAGGAGAAAGAGGATGGCTACGGCGCCGGCATAATAGGTGACCGAAGCGCCCGAGCCGCCCTGTGGCCCAACGGTCTCGGTCGCCACAAGGTTCGCCTGTCCGCTGGCGTCGGCCCCATTCGCGGCCAGCTGCTCGATCGCTGCGGCAAGACGAGCCGATTGCTCGGGGGTGAAGCCGCCGACGATGGAGCTGATGTCCGGCGCCGTGCGCGACAGCGCAAGATCAGGCATTTCAAGGCCGATCAGGCGCTGAACCTGCCCCGAAAGAATGGCGCCCGCCATGAGTTTTCCGGGATCGACGAAGATGGTGACCGGCGACGTCGTCGTTGCGTTGAGGTCTGCGGCCAACATGACGCCGACATCGGCCTGGCCGCTTTCGACGAGCCGGATCACGGCCTCGGGGCTCGATGCAGTGCCAGGCAGCAGCCGCAATGACGGCTCATCGCGCAATGCCGTTTCGAGGCGCTCGGTCAGCGTAGACGGCGTGGCAACGCCCAGCGCCACCTGCAGGCGCAATTCGTCGCCGCTGGTGCCGGAAAAAATGGCTGCAAAGATCACGAAAATCGTCGGCGGCAGCACGAAGGCCATGGCCAGTGCACCCCGATCGCGCACGAGGCTCAGGGCCATGACGCGCAACATGGCCAAGATCATCCGGCGCTGCCCTCCTTTGCCACGGTTGCGTCACGTGAAAGGTGGACAAAGAGGCTGTCAAGACCGGGCTCACGGAAGCGGACTTCGCGCGTGACAAGACCTGCCCGCTCGAACGCTTCGGAGAGATCGCGTGCCGAGCGCTCGGCATCCCTGCCGATCATCGACCAGCTCAGATTGCCGTTGGACGAGGCAAAGCCACTGGTCTTGAGGGCATTGGCCTGATGCGGTGTCGGATGCTGGCGCAATTCGATGATGATCTCGCGCTGGCCCTTGAAGGTCTCGTCGATCAGCCGGCGCGGATTGCCCTGCGGGGCGATGACGCCATTGCGGAGAAAGCCGACGCGTGCGCAGAGCATTTCGGCCTGGTCGAGATCGTGGGTGGCGAGAAGCACTCCCATGCCGGCATTGCTCAATTCATGGATGACATCATGAAGGCCATTGCGGGCGTCAACATCGACACCCACGGTCGGTTCATCGAGGATGAGCAGGTCCGGTTGGTGCAGGATGGCGGCGGCAATATTGACGCGCCGCTTCCAGCCGCCGGAGAGGATTTCGATCCTGTCGCCGAGCCGCGCCTTGATGTCGGCGGCTTCGCTTGCCCAGGCGATGGCCTTTTCGGTGTCGCTCCGGCTCAAACCCGACAGGCGGCCGAAGACTTCGAGATTTTCGCGCGCCGTTAGGTGAGGATAAAGCGCGATGTCCTGCGGCACGAGGCCGATGCGGCGCAACGTCTGCCGGCTGATCGGCCGACCCATGATGGTGATGGCGCCTTCCGCCGGCGTGATGCGTCCGCAGATGGTGCGGATCAAGGTGGTCTTGCCCGCGCCATTCGGACCCAAAAGCCCGAAAATCTCGCCCTTGGCGATGTCGAGCTCGAGACCGCGTAGCACCTCGCGGCGGCCGTAGCGGATTTTCAATCCCGCTACGCGCAGGGCCGCAGGCGCTTGATTCATCAGGCCACGGCCTTTCGCGTCGCGAAAAGGCGCTGCATCATTTCGCGGATCGGCGCAGCGTTGACGCCGCTGTCGATCAAAGCCTGCTCGGCATGGGCAAGATGCTCCTGGCACGTGAGGTGCGCCTGACTTGCGCCAAAGAGCGATACCAGAGTTGCCTTGTCGCCATCCTTTTGCACATCCTTGCCGGCTTCTCCGGCCGAGCCGTTGCGATCGATCAGATCGTCGGCTGTCTGGAAGGCAACGCCGAAGTGGCGCGCGAAGCGGCGGACGGCATCGACGCGCGGCTCATCGAGACCACGCAGCACGGCACCCATTTCGGCAGCGGCAACGAAAAGCACGCCGGTCTTGAGCCAGTTCAGCTCCTCGATCTTGTCGGCGCTGGTCAATTGATGACGGCCATTGACGTCGATCTCCTGGCCGGCAACGAGGCCATCCCAGCCGATGGCGTCCGAGAGCAGCGTCGAGAGTTTTACCCGCGTTTTTTCGGGCACGCTTTCGAGCTCGGCGATGATGCCAAATGCACGCGTCAGCATGGCGATGGCCGACAAAATCGCCGTGGCCTGGCCGAAAGCGATATGCGTCGTCGGCCGCTGGCGCCGCATTGCCGCGTCGTCCATACAGGGAAGATCATCGAGAATGAGGGAAGCGGTGTGCACCATTTCCACAGCGCAGCCGAGATCGAGCGCGGCATCACGATGGCGGGTTGCCGGGTCGGCAATGAGATAAAGCAGAACCGGCCGGATCCGCTTGCTTTTGCCCAGAAGCGCGTGGCGAATGGCGCCCTGGAGATTATCCGGCACGCCGGGCAGGGTGGTCACGTGAGCCTGCAGACGCTCCTCGACGGCCTCGCGCACTGAAGCAACGTCAGCATAGGAGACGCTGTCGGCAGGCTGGAAGTCGATTGAGGCACTACGCAACGTCATCGATCTGGTCCCGTGGGCGAGTGAACATAAACATTGAACCGAAACGCAGTCCACTGCGTAAACGAACAAGATTGGCAAAGGAGGCGTCGCCATTCGCGCGCCCGATGCTAGTGTGGGACGGGGCCGCAGAGGACCCGGCTGGTAGGGGGCCTCGTTGCTGCACGATCGGAAGAACGAACATCTCGACGTGGTCTTGAGCGGAAAAGGCACGTCGCGGGCGCGCACAGGCTTTGACGACATTACGTTCGAGCACGTCGCCCTCCCTGAGCTCCACATGGACGAGATAGATCTTTCTACGGATTTTCTGGGCAAACGGATCAACGCGCCGCTGCTCGTCAGCTCCATGACCGGCGGACCGGCGCGGGCAGAAGACATCAACCGCAATATCGCCATTGCCTGCCAGGAGCTCGGTATTGCCCTCGCCGTCGGCTCGCAGCGTATTGCCATCGAAGCGCGGGAAAATGCGGGTCTCGGCGCTGAACTGCGCCGACTGGCGCCCGATATTCCGCTTCTCGGCAATTTCGGTGCGGCCCAGCTCAACCTTGGCTTCGGCGTCGACCAGGCGCGGCGTGCCATCGAGATGATCGGGGCTGATGCGCTCATCATTCATCTCAACCCCCTCCAGGAAGCCGTGCAACCCGAAGGCGATCGCGATTGGCGCGGGCTGTTGAATAAGATCGAAACCCTGGCTCGAACGCTGGGTGCGCCGATCGTCGTGAAAGAGGTCGGCGCCGGCATTTCAGGACCGCTGGCGCGACGGCTCCGTGAGGCAGGCGTCGCCGTGATCGATGTCGCCGGGGCCGGTGGCACCAGTTGGGCGGCGGTTGAAGCAGCGCGAGCGCGCACGCCTGAGCAGGCAGCCATTGCCCGAGCCTTCGTCGATTGGGGCATCCCCACGGCCACAGCCATCAAAAGCGTTCGTGAACACTGCCCTGACGCGGTGATCATCGGCTCGGGCGGCATTCGAGACGGGATCGATGTGGCCAAAGCCATCCGGCTCGGCGCCAATGTCGTGGGCCAGGCTGCCGGCATCCTCAAGGCCGCGACGGAATCGCCCGATGGCGTCATCGCCAGCCTGCGCCTGACGATCGCACAATTGAGGGTCGCCTGTTTTTGCACGCAGTCGGCCAATCTTGCCGCGCTGGGCCGTGCGCGCTTGATCGACCTTTAGGCATTTTCCGTCCGATAGGCGCGCACGAACGCGGCCGCGTGATGCGTGCCGAAATCGGCAAGCGACATGGGATGGCTCTGGCTGCCGCCCAGGCTTGACTGATGAAGATGGGCGACGAGCAGCGGCGAGAGTAGCGCAATCGCTGCAAAACGAACGTCGGTATCGACCATTTCGCCCAGCGCGACATGGCGCTCGAGCCGTGTGGCGATGGCGCCGAGCACCGGCTCGAGGTGATGCCCGAGATAGGCTTTTGCAGCGCCAGGCGCTGAAAAGCCTTCGCCAAGGCCGATCACCTGCAAGGCGAGGACGCCATGGGTGAAGCCTTGCGCGATCATAAAGACGAGGTCGGCAATGGATTGTGCGAAAGGGCCCGAGGGCTCGCGCGTCATGGCCAGGTAGGGCGCGCCCTCGCTTTCGGCCAATTCCACGATCGCCGCGACCAGCGAGCCGCGGTCGGCAAAATAGTGGTTCATGGTCGAAACCGACACGCTGCAGGCCGCAGCGATCTCGCGCCAGCTTGCATTACGCCCCGCTGGCGAGGACAATAAAGCGCGCGCCAGTCCGATGAGCGCATTCCGCTTTTCCGCGAATGCGCGGTCACGGCTGCCTTTGGTTCTGGGCATATTTCTGGGCTCCCACAGATCGTTCAGATCCAAAACGCTTTGGCTACCGTACTGGATTTTGTATATCAAATGAGATAGAAAATGGCCAGTTCACAACCAAAGAGGGTCTTTCGGATGCGCCGGTGGTCCTGGTGGAAAATCCTGGTTGTGATCTGCATTGTCGCGGCGATCGCCTATGGCGCTATCGAACGCCCTTGGGAGACAAAACCCACAACCGTCGCCGTCGAGGTCATGAAGTCCGGCCCTTTCACACAGGTTTTGGCGGTCAATGGGCGTGTGGCGGCGCGAGAATCGGTGCCCGTGCGATCGTCGGTCTCGGGGCAGGCCATGGAGGTGATGGCCGAAGAGGGCGACGTGATTGCAGAAAACGATACACTCGTTGTGCTCGATACTGCCCAGCCCAAAAGCGTTGTCGAGCAGGCGCAGGCGGCGCTTGAAGCGGGTATGGTGCGGCAGGCGCAGGCCCAGGCGACTTTTGATCGCGCCGTGGCGCTCGGCGACAATGCTCCGCGTTCTTCGCGCGAGGATGCCGAACTGGCCCTGGCTGCCGCGACCAATGAGGTTGCGCGGTTACACGCCGCGCTCGACCAGGCCAAAAGCCAGCTCGATCAATACACCGTCCGTGCGCCGCTCGATGGAGTCGTGCTTTCCCGATCGATCGATCGCGGCCAGCTCGTCGATCCGCAGGCAGAACTTTTCCAGATCGCTGACCTGACGGACCTGCTCGTCGAAACCGATGTCGACGAGCTTTATTCCTCCCGAATCACCGATGGGTTGCCGGCGCTGTTGAAGCCGGTCGGCGAAACCGTGGCGCGCAAGGGTTCGGTGGTGTTCGCCGCGCCCCGCGTCGATCCCGCGACCGGCGGACGGGCCATCAAGATTGCCTTTGACGAGCCGGTCGACCTGCCGGTGGGGCTGACGGTCAACGCCAATGTCATTGTCTCGGAAACGCCCAATGCGCTGACCGTGCCGCGCGGGGCCATCGTGAACGATGGCGCGGAGAGCCATGTGCTTGTCCTCGAAAACGGCAAGGCCACAAACCGGCAGGTGACTTTTTCCGACTGGCCCGCTGACCGGGTCATCGTTACGGAAGGGCTCGAGGAGGGCGACGCCGTCATCGTTGACCCGACAGGCATCGCAGATGGCCAGAGCGTGGTGGCGCAATAGCATGCTCTATGGCCTCAAGATCGCCTTTCGCTACCTCACGGCCAACAAGACGCAGACTGGTCTTTTGATCGCCGGCGTCGCGGTTGGGGTTTTTGTCTTCATCTTCATGAGTGCGCTCATTGGCGGGCTTGCCGTGTTTCTTGTCCAGCGCACGGTCGGCGATATCGCCCATGTCACAATCGAGGCGCCGTCGCGCGATCCGGTCTCGCTGATGCCCGAAGGGGTCGAAGCGCTCGTTGTCGAGCAACGCGCCACCAATCAGCGCCAGCAATTGCGCACGGCGGACGCGTTCTTGCCGCTGATCGATGCCATGCCCGGTGTCGCCGTGACGTCACAGCAGATCGTCGGCAATGGCTTTCTCGTGCGCGGCGTCGTCACCGCGCCCGTGAGCGTCACCGGCGTCGAAACGGATAAGGTCTCGGCTATCGCCAATATCGAGAAGGCCCTGAAATCGGGCTCGACCGATCTCTCCAACTCCACCGTCATCCTTGGATCAAAGCTTGCCGACGATCTGGGTGTCGGGGTGGGACAGGTCGTGCGCCTGCAATCGGACCAGGGGGTCGAACGTGCCGTGGTGATCAGCGGCATTTTCGAGCTGGGTGTCGAAGCGCTCGATGCCCGCTCGGCCATTGTCAGTCTCGCGACAGCCCGAACATTATTCAACCTGCCACAGGGGATTTCTAGGGTCGAGATCAAGCTGGCCGATCTCAATCAGGCGCCCGCCATGGCCGAGCGCATCGCTGCCGAGACTGGGCTCAAGGCGACACCCTGGACCGAGGGCAATGCACAATTGCTCGACGGGCTCAGGGCTCAGGCGAGCTCGGGCAATCTCATCAAGGCGTTTGCGCTCATCACCATCATCATCGGCGTGGCGAGCGCCCTGTTGCTCTCGACTTATCGGCGGCGGCCCGAGATCGGGATCATGCGCGCCATGGGCGCCAGCCGCGGCTTCGTCATCTTCGTCTTCGTACTGCAAGGCGCCCTCATCGGCGTCTTTGGTGGCCTGATCGGGGCTGGGCTCGGCTATGCGTCGCTGTTGCCCTTTCCGGTGCCCGAACTGGCGCCGCCCGGCGGTCTGCCGGTCGATGTGCGCCAGGGCGCCTATGGCCTTGCCATTGCGCTGACGGCCATTGGCGCTGTCCTCGCCTCGATCCTACCGGCGCGCGCCGCAGCACGGGTCGATCCGGTCTCGGTGATCGGCCAATGACCGCGCTTGTCGAAGTCAGGAACCTCGTCAAGACCTACGGCGAAGGCGAAGCGGAAACACGTGTTCTGAAGGGGCTCGATCTCGACCTCGAAACGGGAGAACTCGCTGCACTCCTCGGCCCATCGGGTTCGGGCAAGAGTACGCTCTTGACGATCCTCGGGACGTTGATGCGTCCAACGTCGGGCAGTCATCGCATGCTGGGTGAGGATTTGACTACGGCCAGCGACCGGGACCTGACCGAGTTTCGCAATCGCCACATCGGCTTCGTTTTCCAATTCCATCACCTCCTGCCCGATTTCACCGCGCTCGAAAACGTCATCTTTCCCGCAGCAGTCGAAGCGGGCCGAGAAACCCGCGAGGCGCGCGAGCGGGGACGGGAGCTGCTCGTCCGCGTTGGGCTTGAACATCGAATGGATTATCTCGCGACCAAACTGTCCGGCGGACAGAAGCAGCGCGTCGCCATCGCCCGGGCCCTGATGAACCAGCCAGAGCTGGTGCTGGCCGACGAGCCGACCGGTAATCTCGATCGCGAGTCGGCAATGCAGGTCATGGACCTGATCGGGGAGATCAACGGGCGCGAAAAAACGACGTTTCTGATCTCAACGCATGACGAGAAGATCGCCGAGATCTGCCGCAGGCAAATTTGCGTCGTCGACGGTCGGGCCGAGATGGGTCGAGAGCGCGCCTAGCAGCCAGAGGCTTAGGCCTGGGCGGCGAGACCTTCAGCGTGGCGTTTATGCATCGGGAAGCTATCGACCGATACCCGGCTCAAGAGATCGGCAAGGGCGTCGACCAGGGTCTTGCCCTCGAAAGGTTTGGCGATCATCACGCTGCCGCTGACGCCGCGGCTGACCCAATCACTGGCGCTATCGCCGCTGACATAAATGACAGGGAGGTGCTCGTTGTCGAGCCGGGCGCGGTTGGCGAGGTCCCAGCCGTTCATGCCGGGCATGCGGATGTCTGTGATAATGGCATCGCACCGTTGTGCGGCAATGGCGCGAAGAGCACCCTCGCCGCCGGTGGCTATCGTTACATCGTACCCTGCGTCGAGGAGCGTTTCTTCGAGAAACACAGCGATGAGCAATTCGTCATCGACGACCAAAATACGTTGCTTATCCATCGATGTGCCGCCCAGCGTTCATTTCCCAACACGACAAAACACCAAACCCCCTGTCGCGGTTCCGCAGATTTTTCCGGTTTTTGCGACGCTGGCACATTCGGCCAAGCGAAACGTAGATCGACCGAGGCGCAAGCTCTGAGTGGGGTGGAGACGGAAAAGCTGAAAAGCGGAGGAGTTCCAATACAATAGTCTGACTAGCCCACGCAAGCCAACGACGAAAGGCTAGAAGGACCTAAAAATGTACGATGCCCTAATTAAGGGCTTTCTGACTACTCACGCAACTGAAGGAGACGCATGCTCAGGAAATAGACAGTAGTGTTCGAGGTTTCCCGTGCTGGCCAGTTCCTCCCAAGAGGCGACAGTTTCCGTCCTGGACCAGCGTCAGGATTCAGTCTTGTCCGGGGACCAGTCCTGCCGGCCGATGCTCGACCAATTGGCAAAGCAAAGCGAGCTCGTGGTCGTCGAAGAAGAAGTCGATCCGCATTTCGACCTTTCGGCGCTGCTGTCGCTAACCCATGACACAAAGGCTGTCGTCGCCAAAAAGATCAAGGGTTCGGAACTCCCTGTCTTTGGAAATCTGCTGTCGGATCGCAACCGCATTGCGATGGCTCTGGGTGTTGAGCCCAAAGCCATCCAGGAGGCGCTCCTGGCATCGGTCAAGAAGCCGGTTCCGCCCATTTTGGTCGAGAATGCGCCGGTACAGCAACTGGACTTCGCCGATGGCGTTCTGGCGCGCCTGCCGGTCCCGACCTTCTTTGCTAAGGAAACCGGCCCTTATATCAGCGCCGGAATGATGGTTGCCGTCGATCCCGAGACCGGGCTCGGCAATGCCTCCTACGCGCGCCTCAAGATCCTGAGCCCGACCGAAGCGCTGATCGGCATAGCGCCGAACCATCACCTTGCGATCATGGCGCGCAGGGCCTCTGCCCTGGGCAAGCCCTTGCCCTTCGCCGTGGTTCTGGGTGCACATCCGGCCATTCAGCTCGCCGCTTGCCTTTATCTCGGGCTGGGCGACGACGAAATGCATTGCGCAGGAGCGCTTCTTGGCGCGCCGGTGCGGGTCACAAAATGCCTCACCAATGACATCCTGGTGCCGGCCGATGCCGAGATCGTCCTCGAAGGGTTTATCCATGCCGACAAGCCCATCGAAGAGGGCTATGTCTCGGAATATCACGGCATGTACGAGGATTACGGCGTCGGCGTTCTCGCCACTTTCCACCGCATGACGCGGCGGCAAGATGCGATGTTCCAGGTCATCGAGCCCGGCTACCATGCCGAGCACATCTATCTCGGTGCCATCCCGATTGCCGCGAGCCTCAAGGCCCAGCTTTCGCGCTCGATCCACAATGTCGGCGAAGTCGCGGTCACGGCGTCCGGTTCGGGCCGCAACAATGTCGTGGTGCAGATCCACAATCCGCGTCCCGGCCAGGCGCGCCGGGCCATGGCGATCTGCTGGGGCGCTGTCAGCATCATCAAGAACATCACCATCGTCGATAGCGATGTCGACCCGTGGGACACCGAGGCTGTGGAACTCGCCAAATCGACCCGCATGCGCGCCGAGCGCGATGTGCTGATCGTCACCGATCTGCCGGCCGATCGTTCCGAGCCGCAGGAATCGGGCGGCATGGTCGCCAAGATTGGTTATGACGCGACCATTCGACAATCCGACCGCAAGGAAGGCTTTGATAAAGCCCTGCCGCCGGAAGCCTCTTATGACCGCATGCGCGCCGTTCTGGCCCGCGCCCACTCCAAGGGGCGCTGAACCATGCAAAAACGCCGCATGATCGTTGCGATTACCGGGGCCTCCGGCGCTTGCTACGGCGTGCAGGCGCTCAAGATGCTGCGCCAAATCGAGGGCATCGAAACCCATCTCATCATGTCGAGCGCCGGCGTGCGTACGGCGATGGAAGAGGGTGTCGTCGGTTCCGCCGAGGAAATCCGCGCCCTGGCTGATGTCACCTATCCACACAAGGATATCGGTGCGGCGGTCGCCTCCGGCTCGTTCAAGTGCGAAGGCATGCTGGTCGCCCCGTGCTCGATCAAGACGCTGAGCGCGGTGGCGCATTGCTATTCCGATGATCTCATTTCGCGGGCCGCCGACGTTTGCCTCAAGGAGCGTCGCAAGCTTGTCCTGATGGTGCGCGAGACGCCGCTTCATGCCGGTCACATCGCGTTGATGGACACGGCAACGCGCAGCGGGGCGATTATCATGCCGCCCGTGCCCAGCTTCTATACCCGTCCGAAGACGCTCGACGATCTGGTGAGCCAGACGGTGGGCCGCGCTCTGGACCTTTTCGATCTCGACCACCCCAGTGTGCGCCGATGGAAAGAAGGAGGTCCGAGCTAGTCAGGGACGCGTCCGCTGGCCGCCTCAGCCAGCACGAATAAGGGAACGGGCTTCCTCTGGAGAAAGGGAGCCAAAAAAATGGAGAAACACATGAACAATCTGACGACCATCAGCAAGTCGCGCGCCGCCCGGATGGGCCGAGCCGCTGCGCTTGCCCTCGCTCTGCTCGGCACCTCTGTTTTGACCGGCATGACCAGCAGCGCCTTCGCCCAGGCCGACGAACAGGCCGTGAGCGGCGGGGAAATGACCATCATCGCCGGCTCGGATATCAAGAGCTGGGATCCGGCCATCACCTCGGGCACCTTCCCGGGTGGCCCGATGGACCAGCTCGACGCTGTCTATGGCTTTCTGGTCTATGTCGATCTCGACAGCAAGGTGCAGGGCGGCATGGCCGAGAGCCTAACGAGCGACGACGCCACGGTGTGGACGCTGAAACTGCGCCCCAACGTCAAATTCACCGACGGCAATGCCTATGATGCCGAAGCCGTAGTCTACAACTGGAAGCGCGCCGCCAATCCCGATACCCTGGCTCCGGCGCAACCTTTCGTTTCGTCCTGGATCGATGGCGTCAAGATCATCGACCCGCTGACCATCGAAATCACCCTGCCGACCGCCAACCGCAATTTTGGTTCGACGCTTGCCCAATCCGCGCCATTCGTCGCCTCGCCCGCAGCGCTCGAGGCTGCGGGTACGGATAAGGCCGCGATCAAGCCGGTTGGCGCTGGCCCGTTCCTTTTCGAAAGCTGGGATCAGGGCATTTCGCTCTCGTTCAAGCGCAACCCGGACTATTGGGACCAGCCGCGCCCCTATCTCGATACGCTGAAATTCGCGATCATCCCGGAAACCAACAGCCGTATCTCGACTGTGGTTCAGGGCGGCGCCCAGATGATGGCGGGCTATCCCTACCAGTTCGGCGCCAATGCCGAAGCGCCCGGTGTGACGACGCATGAGATCCCGATCCCGGGCCTTTATCGCGCCTATTTCAACCAGGTTGCCGGCAGCTTCACCGATCACCGCGCGCGCGAAGCCTTCTATCACGCCGTCGATCCGGCCCGCCTGATGCAGGCCTATACGCAGGTCGATGGCTATGTGACCCCGACCAACTACTTCACCGATGCCTCGCCCTACTACCAGACCGAATATACCCTGCCGACCTACGATCCGGAAAAGGCGCAGGAGCTCTTCAACGAACTGGCTGCCGACGGCAAGCCGTTCAAGATGAAGCTCGTCACCTATTCGAATTCGGACCTCAAGCGTCTGGCTTCGTATCTGCAGCAGGTGCTGTCGGCCTATGAAAACGTCGAAGTCGAGCTCGAACTGGTCGATCAGGCCATGCTCAAGCCGCAGTGCCAGACCCAGGTCAATTTCGACCTCTGCGTCGATGGTGGCGTGCTCGTGGCCAATGGCGCCGAGCCGATCATCTCGAACCTCTTGAAGACCGGTGGCGTCGACAACTGGGGCAAGTATTCGAGCGAAGCGATGGATGGCTATCTCAATGCCGCCAATGCCACGATGGACGAGGCCGAGGTCAAGGCTGCCTACACCGACGTGCAGAAGGTGATTGCGGAAGACCTGCCGCTCTACATCTTTGGCTCGGAAACGCGCTACCTGCTGCTCCGCGACAATACCGGCGGTATCGTGCCGTCCAATGGCGGCATCTTGCAGAAGCAGTATCTTTACGTCTGTGAAGACGCCTGCGCTGCGAAATAAGCTCTAGCCACACCGCCCCGTCCCTCCCTCGTGACGGAGCAAACGGTGCCGCGCCTCCCCGCGGCACCGGCCCTCGATCAGGCGCAAACCTGCGCCGCCCAATGACACCCTGAAGGTCATCTCATGTTCGACAAACGCCCCAGAAAAACCTTCCGCCAGCTGTTCGGCGAGAAGCAGGTCTTCACTCCTTGCGTGTGGGATTGCTACTCGGCCAAGGCTGCGGAAATGGCTGGTTTCGAAGCCATCCTGCTCTCGGGCGCTTCGCTCGGCTTTTCGATGTCGGGCGTGCCGGATATGGGCCTGCATAACCAGGAAGAGCTGGTCTGGGCCACCGACCGCATTTCCGATTACTCCCCGCTCCCGCTGATCATCGACGCCGATGATTGTTTTGGTGACGTGGCCCAGGCCTATCGCACCTGCCGGCGCCTCGCCAAGGCCGGCGCTGCCGCGATCCTGCTCGAAGATACGCCCAACGAGCGCGGCTATGCCCGCTTCGGCCGCGCCATGGAAAAGGCAACGCTCGAAGGCAAGCTCGATGGCAATATCGAGCATCCCGTAATCTCCCAGGAACTCTGGCTCGCCAAGATCAAGGCAGCGCTCGATGCCTGCGCCGACACCGATTGCGTCGTCATCGCCCGCACCGAATCCAAGCTCGAAAAGGGCCTCGACGATGCCATCGAGCGCTGCGTCAAGGCCGAGGAACTGGGTGCTGAGATGACCTATGTCCATGGCCTCCGTACGCTCGAAGAGTGCCAGAAGGTCAACGCCGCTCTACCGGGCTGGAAGATGTTCGGCGACATCGCCTGGGTCAATGGCAAGCCATTCGTCGAGCTCGACGATATCGGCGCGCTCGGCTTCAACCTCGTCACCATGCACTACCTCGAAAAGGGCTCGATGTATGGGATGATGGATTTCGGCAAGCGCGTCTTTGCCGAGCAGAGCACCCGCTATTCCGACGAGCACGACATGGGTGGCTACACCAAGGAAGAGCAGCGGAACCTCCTCGAACGCGACATCGGCTGGATGGATGCGGAAGAAGAGTGGAAGCGCATCTGAGCGCCGCTCATCTTGAATGCAAAGGTGGCGGTGGGTGTCAAAACTCGCCGCTGGAACAGGAAAGGGAACTGACGTGCTTAACAGCGCAATGCCCTATTTCAGGGCCATATCGACGCGATTGATCACCGGCGTTCTCGTCTTCCTGTTGGTCACCTTCAGCGCGACAGCTCTTTCAAGCCTTGCCCCCGGCTCGGCAGCACAGCTGATCCTTGGTGACTATGCAACGCCCGAGCAGATCGCGGCTCTCAATGCCCAATATGGCTATGACCTTCCAGTCTGGCAGCGGTATCTCTCTTGGCTCGGCGATCTCCTTCGCGGCGATCTGGGCGTAACCCTTTTCAGCCAGCAACCCATCCTCGGCGTTGTCCTCGAACGCGCGGCCGTGACCTTCGAAATCGCGTTTCTCGCGATGGCCGTGTCGCTGATCGGCATTCCAATCGCCATGTATACCGCCAGCCACCCAAACAAGCTTGGCGACAAAGTCATGCGCTCGATCTCGACGGTACTCCTCGCCGTCCCGACCTTCGTCATCGTGGTTTTGTTCTCTTATCTCTTTGCCATGGTGTTGCGCTGGTTCCCGGCGACCGGCTGGGCCAAGTTCACCGAAAATCCCGTGGCCAACCTCTGGTATGTGGCGCTGCCGGTCCTTTGTCTCAGCATGCACCAGACGGCGTATCTTTACCGCGTGGCGCGCAACGAATTCGTCACGACGCTGCAGGAAGACTATATCGCCGTCGCCCGCGCCAAGGGCCTGCCGCTCGGTTACATCCTCTTCCATCACGCCCTGCGGCCGGCGATGCCGCAAATTCTAACGGTCATGGGCCTGTCGCTGACCTATATGCTCGCCGGTTCCTTCGTCGTCGAAAGCTATTTCGCCGTGCCCGGCATCGGCTGGACCATCCTGAGCGCCGTCAAGAGCCATGACATTCCGCTGGTCCAGGCCATCCTGTCGCTCACCGTCGTCATCTTCGTCATCGTCTTCATGCTGGTCGATCTCGGCTATGCGCTCATCGACCCGCGGGTGAAAGTATCATGACCGATGTCGGTAATTCCCCCGTCTTCAAGCCTGGCCCGGATGCCAAGCTCGGCGAGATCGTGCGCCACGCCATGCCCTGGTCGAGCCGCCTCAAACTGCCCGGCGCCTCACCCTTCGAAATGCTGGCCGCGATCTTTCTCGTCCTTCTGGTACTGATCGCGCTCTTTGTCGATTTCATCCCCGGTCTCGTCAGCCCGAAACTGCCTTATGGCGATTTTTCGGCCCTGCCGGAATGGTCGCTCAATGGCCTCCTTGGCACCGACGATATCGGCCGCAGCATCTTTTCCCGCGTGCTCTATGGCGCGCGGACCTCGATGATGATCGTCGCCATCTCGACGACAATTGCCCTTGTCGCCGGACTGCTGCTCGGCATGCTCGCGGGCTATTATCGCGGCATTTTCGAGCGTGCGATCGATCTCTTCGCCAATGCGCTTGCCGCCATGCCCTCGACGCTGGTCGTGCTGGCCTTCGTCGCCGTCACCGGTCCGTCAGTCGTCACCATCATTGTAGTCCTCGGTATTTTCGATATCGGCACCTATGCCCGCGTCGCCAAGGCCGGCGTCATCTCGCAGAGTAACCGCGACTATGTGCTTGCCGCCCGCGCCATGGGTGCCACCGATGGCCGTATCCTCCTCAAGGAAATCCTGCCCAATCTCATTCCGGCTCTCACCGCCGTCATGCCGACGCTGATGGCGGGCCTGATCATCACCGAAGGCTCGCTGAGCTTTCTCGGCTACGGCATTCCTGCGCCCGCACCGAGCTGGGGTGGCATGATCGCCAGCTCCACCGACCTTCTGAGCCGCTTCCCCATCCTCATCGTCGGGCCCGTGCTCGCCATCGTCTTGACCGTCTATGCCTTCAACACCATCGGCGACTATCTCGCCCAGCGTCTCAACAATCGCGAGCGGGAGAGCTGAGATGTATTCCGAAGCCACTCGCCCGATCCTCTCCTGCGCCGCCATGACCTGCGAGATGGACTCTGTCTCCGGTCCCTTGCAAATCTTGCAGGACATTAACTTCACCCTCGCGCCCCGCCGCGCTCTGGGCATCGTCGGTGAATCGGGCGCCGGCAAGTCCATGCTGGTCAAGGCCATCATGGGGATCGCCCCAAAGGGCCTCAAGACCATGGGCCGGATCGAACTCGAAGGGCAGGACCTGCTTGCGCTCAAGCCGAGGGATCGTGCCCGGCTCATCGGCCGCAAAGTCGGCATCGTCTTCCAAAACCCGATGACCTCGCTCAATCCTTTCGTCCAGATCGGGCGGCAGATCGAGGAGGCCGGCTGCATCCATATGGGCCTGAGCAAGGCCGAGGCCCGGTCCCGCGCCATCGAGCTCCTTTCCTTCGTCGGTCTTCCCGACCCGGAGGACTGCTACGATTATTATCCGCACCAGTTCTCGGGCGGCATGAAGCAGCGCATCATGATCGCGGCCGCGCTCATCTGCCAGCCTGATCTGCTGATCGCCGACGAGGCAACGACGGCGCTCGATGTCACCGTGCAAAAGGAAGTGCTGGACCTGCTCCAGACGATCCAGGCCGAGCGACAAATGTCGATGATCCTCGTCTCGCACAATCTCGGCGTCGTCGCCGGCCGCACGGACGAAATCCTCGTGCTCTATGGCGGCAATGTCGTCGAATATGGGCCGACCGCCGAAGTTTTCCGCAATCCGCGCCATCGCTATACCGAGGCACTGCTGTCGGCCATGCCGGCGATGGACCAGCCGGCACACACGCGGCTCCGCACCATTCCCGGCCAGCCGCCCAACCTTGCCAATCGTCCTGCCGGTTGCCCTTTCGCGCCGCGCTGCCCGTCGGCTCAGGCCATCTGCCATGAGGTGATGCCACCGATGTCGGCCGGCATTCACCCCGACCATCGCTTTGCCTGCCACTTCCCGCTGGCAGAACTGCCGCGCCCGGCGCAGCAGGAGGTTGCTCATGTCCAGTGACGCCATTCTCGAGGTCCAGAACCTCTCGGTCAGCTTCACGCGCGCCGGCAAGGAAATGAAGGCGGTCGACGACGTTTCCTTCACCGTCGGGGCAGGGGAAACCTTAGGCCTCGTGGGCGAAAGCGGCAGCGGCAAGACCACGATCGGCCGCGCGCTCCTGCGCCTCCTGCCCAGTGCCAACACGACGGCCAAGGGTTCGGTGCGCTACAAGGGCCAAGACCTCATCACCTTGCCAAGCGAAGACATGCGCCGCATGCGCGATCGCCTGCAGATGATTTTCCAGGACCCGCTCTCGTCCTTCAACCCGCGCCGCAATGTCGAGGACATCGTTGCCGAGGGTCTCGTCATTCAGGGCAAGCCTGCCAGCGAACGCAAGACGCGCGTGCAGTCCGCTCTCGCCGATGTCGGCTTCGACATCGACCTCGTTGCCGGGCGCAAGCCGCATCAGTTTTCCGGCGGCCAATGCCAGCGCATCGCCATTGCCCGCTCGCTCGCGGTCGAGCCCGAACTCATCGTCTGCGACGAACCTGTCGCTTCGCTCGACGTGTCGGTACAGGCGCAGGTCATCAACCTGCTGCAGGACATCCGTGAAAACCGTAATCTCGCGCTGATCTTCATCTCGCATGACCTCGCGGTCGTCAAAAATGTCAGCGACCGCGTGGCCGTGCTTTACATGGGCCGCATCGTAGAGATCGGCACCGGCCCACAGATCTACACCCGTCCGGCGCATCCCTATACGCGCACATTGCTTGAAGCCGTGCCGGTGGTCGATGCCACTCGAAAGATCGAGCCCGATGGCAAGCGCACCGTGATGCCGTCACGCAATCGGCCGCAAGGCGGGTGCGCCTTCCGCAGCCGGTGTCCGCGCGCCACCGACATCTGTGCCCAAGTCGTCCCAACCCTGCAGCCTGCGCCAGGTGGCCAGATGGTCGCGTGCCATCATCCCCATGACGAGCCGGCCCCCGGCATGGCGGCCTGAGGATAAGACGATGAGCAATCCCGGCTTTCTCCAGCGCGTATGGCCCGACATGTGCGCCGCCTATCGCGACGCCGCGCTCGGCCGCGCCTGCCTCGACCTGCAGGAGCGGTGCGATGTCGATGTACCGCTGCTCTTGGTGCTCTGCATTGCCGACCGCGTCGGCCACGGCATTGCGGCGGAAAATCTCGATGCGTTGGTGATCGAGAGCGAAGACTGGCGCGCAGCCGCCATCGAACCGCTCCGCCGCGCCCGCCAGGCCATGAAGGGGCGTTTTACCGCGCCATCCGAACAGGCGCTACGCGACGACATCAAGCGCCTCGAACTCGAAGCCGAGCGCCTGCATGTCCAGCGGCTCGCCGAAGCCTTCCCGCCTGCAGGCGGGGAAGGCGGCATGGCGGCCGGCCATTATCTCGCGCTGCGCGGCGTGCCCAACGACATGGCCACGCGGTTCTTGCAGACCTTCGATATCGCCTATGATGCCGAGGTGCGCCGGTCGTGGCGCTGGATTGAACGGAGCAAAAATCGTGAGTGATTTCGATACAGTCATCCAGGGCCGGTTCGTCGGCGAAGACGGCATTGTCGAGCGCGGCTTTGCAGCGGTGCGCGATGGCAAGATCGCGATGCTCGGTTCGGGCACGGCGCCTGCGGCAAAAGATGTCCACGATTTCGGCGACGCCATCGTGCTCCCCGGCGTTATCGACGGCCAGGTCCATTCGCGCTCGCAAAAGGATCAGGAAGATTTCATCTGGTCGACGCGTTCGGCCGCCGCCGGCGGTGTCACCACCATCGTCGACATGCCCTATGACGCCGGCCTCTTGATTTCGACCGGCGACATGATCCGTGAAAAGGCCCGCAGTGCCGGCGAACAGGCCCGCGTCGATTTCGCGCTCTATGGTACGATCAATCCGGCGCATGGCCCGATCCATATCGCCGAAATGGCCGAAGCCGGTGCGGCTTCCTTCAAGTTCTCGACCTT
Organism: Devosia soli; assembly: GCF_000970455.1. GTDB lineage: Bacteria > Pseudomonadota > Alphaproteobacteria > Rhizobiales > Devosiaceae > Devosia > Devosia soli. The sequence continues at coordinate 60,285 of NZ_LAJG01000022.1, forward strand.
CAACACCGACTCTACCCGTTTCCCGCGCATCCCGACGCCGCTGCTCCATGCCGCCTTTACCGAGGTCGCCAAGACCGGCCTGATCGCCGGCGTCCACAACGAGAACGATGAATGCGTTCAGGTCTGGAGCGAGGCCATCAAGGCAACGGGCCGCACCGATTATCGCACCCATGGCGAATCCCGCCCGCCGATCGCCGAAACCCTCGCCATCGCTGAAGTCTACGAGATCGCCCAGGCAACTGGCGCTTCCGCACATATCGTCCACTGCTCGGTCGGCCGCGGTTACGACATTGCCCAGGCCTATCGCGCCCAAGGCGTCGATGCGACCATCGAAGCCTGCATCCACTATCTCGTCTGTAGCGAAGAAGAAGACGTCTCGCGCATGCTCGGCCGCGCCAAGTGCAATCCGCCGATCCGCTCGGCCGCTGAACGCGAAAAACTCTGGCAGCATCTGGCCGCCGGCCACATCACCATCGTCTCGACCGACCACGTTTCCTGGGGCATCGAGCGCAAGTCGTCCCCGGTCATGCTCGAAAACGCCTCGGGCATGCCGAGCCTTGAAGTGCTGCCGAGCCTTCTCCTCGATGGCCTCGCCGATCGCAACCTGCCGCTCACCCATGCGGCAAAACTCCTGGCCTCCAACCCGGCGCGCCTCTTCCGCATTGCCGACCAGAAGGGCGGTTTCGGCCTTGGTCTCGATGCCGACTTCGCCGTCTTCACCGAGCGCCCGCGCTATTATGATCCCGCGGCCAGCGGCCACAACGTCGTCGGCTGGAGCCCTTATGAAGGCCGCCTCATCCGTCACGCGCCTGTCGCGACATTCCTCCGCGGCGATCTCGTCTTTGATGGCACCAATGTTTTGGCGCAGCCCGGCAATGGGCGCTTCGTCAAGCCCAACCGCGTCACCCCGGCGATCGCGGCATGAATCTCCCCGGCACCAACACCCCGCTCAAGGTGGATCGCTACCAGCTCCAGCGCGATCTCGACGCGCTGGCGGCGCTCACCGAGCCCGGCAAACCCTGGACGCGGCGATCCTTCACGCCCATGTTCCTGAAGGGTCGCGATTACCTCTCCAAGCGCTTCGCCGAAGAAGGCCTTTCCACGAGTATCGACGCCGCCGGGAATCTCATTGGCCGCTGGCAGGGCATGGATGCGTCCGCCCCGGCCCTGATGACTGGCTCGCACAGCGACACTGTGCCGAGTGGCGGCCGTTTCGACGGCATTGCTGGCATTCTCTCTGGCCTTGCTGCCATCCGCGCAATGCGGGAAGCCGGCTACACGCCAAAACATTCGATCGATCTCGTCGATTTCCTCGCCGAAGAACCAAGCGAATGGGGCCTTTCCTGCATCGGCAGCCGCGGCATGGTTGGGGCACTGGCGCCGGATCACCTCGCCATGATCGGCCCAGATCAGGAACGGCTCGACACGGCCATCACCCGCATTGGCGGCGACCCCGCGCGCCTCGGCGGCAAGCTTCATTCCGATGTCGCAGCCTTCGTTGAAATTCACATCGAGCAGGGCCCGGTCCTGGAAGCCGAAGCCATTCCGCTTGGCGTCGTCAGCGGCATTGCCGGCATCGCCCGCGTCCGCCTCCGCCTCGAAGGCGAGGCCGGTCACGCCGGCACCGTGCCGATGAACATGCGCGCAGATGCCGGCATGGCGATGTCCCGGCTCCTGCTGTCGCTCCGCGATGCCGCCCGTAGCGAGGCCGAAAAGGGCAGGGGGCACTTCACCGCCACCATCGGCGTCATCAAATTCGAGCCCAATGGCGCCAATGTCGTGCCGGGCGCTGCCGAAGCGATCGTCGATATTCGCGCCGAAAACGATGCGGCCATGGACGACTATCTCGCTGCCATCGATACGCTGGCTCAGAACGCTGCCACGGCCGAAGGCTGCCGCGTTGCCGCAACCGAGCGCCTGAGCCGCACATTCGCTGTCCTTTGCGATCAGCGCCTCCAGGGCATCATCCGCGAGGCCGCCGAAGTCCATGGCCTTACCACCCGCCCGCTCGCGTCCGGCGCCGGTCATGACGCAGCGTTCGTCGCGCGCATCGCCCCGGCCGCCATGATTTTCGTGCCTTCCAAGAGCGGCATCAGCCATGCCCCCGAAGAGTGGACCGACACCGAATCCATCGCCCGCGCCGCCGACGTTTTGGCGCTGACCCTGTCAACCCTCGATCAAAAGCCGCTCGCCCCCGCGGCCTGACTTTTGGCGCAACAGCGCCCCCACTTAGGAATAAAAGAATGAGCAGTATCATCCTCGACGGCAATAGCCTCACCATCGAGCAGGTCGTCCGCATCGCCCGCGAAGGCGTCAAGGTCGAGCTGGCCCCCGAGGCCCGCGCCGAGATTGTCAAGAAGCGCGCCTATATCGAGGAAAACTGGCTCACCGAAAATGCCCCGGCCACCTATGGCTTCAATACCGGCGTCGGCAAGCTCAAGGACTATAAGATCAACCAGGCCGATAATGAGCAGTTCCAGCTCAATATCGTGCTCTCGCACTGCTCGGGCATGGGCGATCCGGCCTCGGAAGAGATCGTGCGCGCCATGATGGCCGTGCGCATTAATGCCTTCTGCGTCGGCGTTTCGGGCCTCCGCATCGAAGTCGTCGATCGTCTCGTCGCCATGCTCAACAATGGCGTCCATCCGGTCGTGCCGATCCAGGGTTCGGTCGGCGCTTCGGGCGATCTCGCCCCGCTCGCCCATATGGTCTCGGTGCTGATTGGCTACGAAAAGGCCGAAGCCTGGTACAAGGGCGAACGCATGTCCGCCCCCAAAGCACTCGAACTCGCCGGCATTTCGCCGACCAAGTTCGATCTCAAGGCCAAGGACTGCCTCGCCCTCATCAATGGCAACAGCCTCTGCGCCGGCATGGGCTCGCTCACCATCTGGGATGCCGAGCAACTGATGAAGACGGTCGATGCCATCGGCTCGCTCAGCCTTGAAGCCATCCGCGGCGAACAGGCCGCGTTCGATGCGCGCATTCACGAAGTGCGCAAGCAGCCGGGCCAGATCAATGCTGCCGAAAACGTGCGCCGCATGATCAAGGGCTCGCGCCGTACCTCGGAATCCTCCCGCGCCGTACGCCTCGAAGACGATATCCTCCATCCCGTCCACCACGCTCGCGTTCAGGATCAGTATTCCTTCCGCTGCCTGCCGCAGGTCCATGGCTCGTGCCGCGACCAACTCGAACACGCCAAGACGCTGATGACGCGCGAGCTCAATGCCGCGACCGACAATCCGCTGGTATTCTGGAATGAGGCCGGCGCGCTCGAATTCCTCTCGGGCGGCAATTTCCACTGCGAGCCCATCGCCTTTGCCATGGATATCCTCGCCATCGCGCTCATCGAAATCGGCAATATTTCCGAGCGCCGCCTCTTTGCGCTCTGCGACACGACGCTCAACTATGGCCTGCCGCCCAACCTCGCCGGCCGCCCCATCGGCCTCAACTATGGCTATGGCATCCTTTCGACCGCGGCCGCCGCCGTCGCTTCGGAAAACAAGACCCTGGCTTTCCCATCTGTCGCCGATACCATACCGACCAAGTCGAGCCAGGAAGATCACGTCTCGATGGCCGCCTGGTCCTGCCGCAAGGCGCAGCAGGTCTTGAGCAACATGCCAAAAATCGTTGCCGTCGAATGCCTCCTTGCCACCAAGGCGATCTTCCTCACCCGCGATGCGCTTGGCCAATTCGCCCTCGGCGCAGGCACCCAAGCGATCTATGACGCCGTGTCCGATGTCGTCCCGCTCCAGGAGCAGGATGGCTATATGCAGGATCAGATCGTCCCGATGATCAAGCTCCTCACCGAAGGCGGCGTTCTCGCCGCTGCCGAAGGCGCCGTCGGCGCGCTAAACTAAGCCCATTTGAGGCCCGCGCCCGACGCGGGCCTCGCTCCCATCCTCGACTGCTGGCGAGCTTGAGTACGACCATGGCCGGCTCTATGCTGCCCCTTATGGATAAGGCTGGCTTCGAACTTTCCCTGTTGTCAAAGTTCGTGCTGGCCTGCCAATCCCCCCGCCTTGCCGATGCGGCGAAAGACCTCGGCCAGACCCCGTCCGCCCTCAGCATTGCCCTCCACAATCTCGAAGAACGCCTTGGTCTCAAACTCTTCGAGCGCCGCGGCGCCGGGCTTGATCTTCTGCCGGCCGCCTTCTGGCTGTTCCGCACGGGCGCGCACCTGCTTTACCTTGAGCAGCACACGCGCCAGGCGCGGTTTGCGCCTGGCCGGCGCATGGTCAAGCTCTCCGTTCATCTCGACCTGAACTTTGCCATCGGCCGGGTGTCAAAAGCCCTGCTGCGCACCTCGCAGGAGATGATCGAGACGGCGCCGGAATTGCTGGTCGATTGGCATTTTTCTGGGCTTGATGACGAAGATATTGGCGATCCCACCGGGCTTGCCCAAAGCGAGCGCCTGCCCGACAAATCCGGCCAGCTCCGTATTTTTTACGGCACCGCTTCGACGGTGAGTGGCCAGGCCGTCCATCTTTACGACGACCCCTGGATTGTCGTCGGCAATAAAGGAAGCCGAGTCGACACATTCCAGCCCGACGAGCGCGTGACGCTCCTCCGCATGCGGCGGGAAATCGTCGATGCCATGACGCGTTTTGCCACCGAACACGGCTTTGCCGATCGTTTGCGGTATCGGGACGAAGAGCCGGCACAGGTCTCGGCCATTCTGCGCGACCAGCCGCAGACGCGTCTTCTGATGCCCGCCAATTTCATGCCGCGCCGGCTCGGCCTCGCTCGCCACGAGGAAGTTCCCTTTTTCCCGGGCTTTGTTTCCTCGATTTATGGCGAAACCGACGGGGCCGCCGGATCCTATGGCAAGGCGTTTCTCGAAGCCATGCGGCGCAACCTCGTCGCCGAAAACAGCGCCGTCTTCACGCCGCGCCTCACCACGCGCCAGATCCATCTCTTCAATCTCGTCGCCCAGACCGGCAGCATCTCCGCTGCTGCGCGCGTCGCCAATACGGCCCAATCGTCGGCATCCAAGCACATTTCTCAAATGGAAGAGGCCATCGGCGCGCCATTGCTCCAGCGCACCGAGGAGGGGACGAGCCTCTCCCCGCGCGGTGAGGACGTCCGCGCGCAAACTGTCGTCATCGAAGAGCGGCAGGATTGGATCGTCCGCAAGGCCCATGACATTGCCGCACATTCGGAAGCGCGCGTCACCATCGGCACATTGCCGAGCTCTGGTCACGATAGTGTCCTCACCGAAAAGATCGCCCATGTCATGACGCGCATCCATGCGCGCCACCCGGACTGGCGGTTGCAGATCGTTGAAAGCTCCAACACCATGCTCCACGAGCATGTAAGGTCGGGCGATCTCAACCTGGCGCTCGTCGGCATGGTGCAGGCGCAGGTTGCGCGCATTCGCCTCGGTCCTACCGAGCCGCTCTGCGTCATCGGCAATCCCGCGATCAGTTTCGGTGGCCGCAAGGAATTGGGTATCGAAGAGACGGTGGCACTGCCGCTCGTTCTCGGCCGTCAGCATCTCAGCATCCATCAGAGCTTTGCCGATGCCGCCCGCGAACGCGGCCTGCGCCTCAAGACGGTGGTTGAAGTCGGCTCGCTGGCGCTGGCCATCGCCATGGTGCGCCAAGCCCACCTCTGCACCATCTTGCCGCCGTCATCGGTGCGGGCCGATATCGAGGCTGGCAATCTGATCGCCGTGCCGATCCGTCACGAGGAACTCTCCGGCGCGCTATCGGTCATCTTCTCCGCCGATCGCGAACTCTCGGAAGCCGAGCGCATCATCGTGCAGGAATTCGTCCGGGTGTTCCGACCGGGGCGCACTGCCACGGTCGAAATGCCGGAAGACTGATCAGGCCGTGGCGAAGGTGATCTGCGCCTTCATGGCCGAGGAGCGATCCGAGGCCAGCTTGAATGCAGACTCCGCTTCATCGAGCGGCACAGAATGGGTGATCAGCGGCTTTACGTCGATCAGCTTTTTCCGCATCAACTCGACGCCGATGGCAAATTCCTCGTGGAAGCGGAAGGAGCCGCGCAGGTCCAGTTCCTTGGAGGTCAGCATCTGCATCGGGATGGTCATGTCGCCACCGAGGCCCAACTGCAGGATGATTCCACGCGGCCGCAAGGCGCCGATGCCCGAAGCGAGGGCAGGGGCCGCACCGGAGCATTCATAGAGCACGTCAAAATAGCCCTTGTCGGCGCCATAAGGCGAAAGGCCCTCGGGCTCCTTGGCCGTGTTGATCACGCGATCAGCGCCAGCAGCCTTGGCAATGGCGAGAGTGAAATCCGAGAGGTCGGTCGCCACGATTTCGGCGGCACCTGCGCGGCGGGCCGCAAGGATCGAGAGCACGCCAATGGGGCCGCACCCGGTCACCAGCACGCGCTTGCCGAAGACTTGTCCCGCGCGGCGCGTCGCATGCAGCGTCACCGCCAGCGGTTCAGCCATGGCAGCTTCACCGGCGCTGAGCCCATCGGCGACCACGCACTGACTCGCCAGTGCGACCAGCTGCTCGCGGAATGCGCCCTGAATGTGAGGGAAGGGCATGGCCGAACCATAAAACCGCATATTGAGGCACTGGTTCTGCAGCCCTTCCTGGCAATAGCGGCAATGGCCGCAGGGCCGGGATGGCGACACGGCGACCAACTGCCCGCGCTCAAGCCCCGTCACGCCCTCGCCAAGCTCTTCGACAAAGGCCGAAACCTCATGGCCGAGCACCATCGGCTCGCGCAGTTTTACCGTGCCGAAGCCGCCATGGTTGTAATAGTGCAGGTCCGAGCCGCAGACCCCGCCGGTTGCCAGCCGTAGCGAAACCTCGCCGGGACCGGGCTTTTCCACGGGGCGATCTTCAACGCGCAGATCCTTGGCAGCATGAATGACAATGGCTTTCATGAGAGCACCGGTGTGAGAAGATCGCGGCCCGCAAAGTGGGCGGTGAGGTTGTCGCGCAGCAATTGGCCCATGGCCTTACGGGTTTCCACCGTACCCGAGGCATGGTGCGGCTGCAGCAGCACATTGTCGAGACCCAGAAACCGCGGGTTGAGTTTCGGTTCGCCTTCGAACACATCGAGTGCCGCCGAACCAAGCGCCTTGGTTTCAAGCGCCGTCAGCAGCGCGTCTTCATCGATGTTGGAGGCGCGGGAAATGTTGATCAACATGCCCTCGGAGCCGAGTGCTTCGATCACCTCTTTGCCCACGATGTGCCGCGTCGCAGCTGAGGCGGCGAGAGTGACGAAGAGGAAATCGACCTCTGTCGCCAGCGCTACGGGATCGGCGACAAACTGCCAGGGCTCTGGCGCGAAGTCCTTTGCGGATACGTCACTGTAGGAAATGTCGAGATCAAAACCCTGCAGACGTTTGGCGACTTCAAAGCCGATGCGCCCGAGGCCGAGCACGCCGGCCTTCTTGCCCCAGACCCGGCTCTTGAGCGGATAAAGCCCCTTAGCTGCCCATGATCCGTCCCGCACCCAGGTCTCGGCGCCGATCATCCCGCGCGAGAGCGCCAGCATCATCGCAACGCCGAGATCGGCCACGTCCTTGGTGAGCACATCGGGCGTATTGCTGACGCGAATGCCGCGCGCCCAACAGGCATTGAGATCGACCGCGTCATATCCGACGCCATAGACGCTGATCACTTCGAGATTGGGCAGGGCCGCAATGATCTCGGCACTGGCACCCAGCTCGCCGCGCGTCGCGATGCCTCGAATATCCTTGCCAACCGCCGCGAAAAGGGCCGGTTTGTCGGCGGCTTCAAAATAGCGGTGGACGGTGAAGGCAGCGTCGAGCGGCACCTGATCCCATTCGGGATAAGGCCCCATTTGCAGGATATGCGGCTTGGTCATGACAGGCAGGCTTTACGGCTTGACAGAAAATGTTATCGATAACAAAACAGAGGCAGTGGCATTTGTCGAGCCCGTTTCTTGAAGGAGTGACCCATGCAGATTTTTGATCTCACCGGCCGCCGCGCCTTGGTGACGGGATCCTCGCAGGGTATTGGTCTCGCGCTTGCCAAGGGTCTTGCAGAAGCCGGCGCCAGCGTCGTCCTCAATGGGCGCGACGAGGCCAAGCTCGCCGAAGCCGCCCGCCAAATTCCCGGTGCCACGACCCTCGCCTTTGACGTTACCGATCACGCCGCTGCCCGCGCAGCCGTCGATGCCTTCGAGGCCGAAACCGGCGCCATCGACATCCTTGTCAACAATGCCGGCATGCAGTTTCGCGCCCCGCTCGAAGATTTTCCCGCCGACGCTTTTACGCGCCTCCTGCAGACCAATGTCGCCAGCGTCTTCAATGTCGGCCAGGCCTGCGCACGCCACATGATTACCCGCCGTGCCGGCAAGATCATCAATATCGCCAGCGTCCAGACCGCTCTCGCTCGCCCTTCCATCGCGCCCTATACGGCCACCAAGGGCGCCGTCGGCAATCTCACCAAGGGCATGTGCACCGATTGGGCCAAATATGGCCTCCAATGCAACGCCATCGCGCCGGGCTATTTCGATACCCCGCTCAATGCTGCGCTTGTCGCCGACAAGGATTTTTCCGCCTGGCTCGAAAAGCGTACCCCTGCCGGCCGCTGGGGCAATGTCGAGGAACTGGTCGGCGCCTGCATTTTCCTCGCCTCGCCGGCCTCGAGCTTCGTCAACGGCCACACGCTTTACGTCGATGGCGGCATCACCGCATCGCTCTAAGCCCGCCTGAGGAGGATTTCATGACAGGTCACATCGGTCTTGTCGGCGCCGGCGCCATGGGCGGCGCCATCGGCGCGCGTCTGGCGACCACCGGCACGGCGCTAAAAGTCTTCGATCTCGACGCGCAAAAGGTCGTCGATCTCGTTGCCAAGGGCGCCACGGCTGCCGCCAGCGCCAGCGCACTTGCGCAAGGCGCACGTGCCGTCATCCTCAGCCTCAACGCCCCACACATCGTCCGCGCTGCTGTCTTCGGACCAAACGGCATCGCCGCAGGCGCCGCGCCGGGTCTTCTCATCATCGACATGTCTTCCATCGACCCCGAAGCCACGCGCGCTCTCGCCGCCGAAGCTAGGGAAATGGGCCTCCGCTGGGTCGATAGCCCACTCTCCGGCGGCGCGCCCAAAGCCGAAATCGGCCAGCTCACCCTGATGCAAGGTGGCGCCGAGGCCGATGTGCGTGAGGCCCAGGAAATCCTCTCCCACGTCGCTTCCAATCAGACCCATATGGGCGATGTCGGCACCGGTCAGACGACCAAAATCCTCAATCAGGTTCTCTGCGGCCTCGGCTTCATGGCCGTTGCCGAAGCCACGGCGCTGGCTGAAGCCGCGGGCGTCAATGTCGAGCGCATCCCCGCCGCGCTCAAGGGCGGCCGCGCCGATAGCGCACTGCTCCAGGAATATATGCCCCGTTTTGCCGCCCGCGATTATCGCCGCACCGGCCGCATCGACAACATGGTCAAGGACCTCGACGGCGCCCGCGAACTCGCGCGCCAGACCCAGATCACCATGCCGCTGACGGCCCTTGCGGCCGAAATCCACCGCCTGCTGACCGCAGCCGGTCTGGGCGGCGAAGACCAGGCCGCGCTGATGGAATTTTTCCGCGGCCCCAATAAGGAGAAGTTTCAGTGATCACCCGCTACGCCCTTTTCGAAGGCCAGGTGCATGAAGGCCAGGAAGCGGCCTTTCGCACCGCCGTCACCGCCGAAATCCTGCCGCTCTGGAAGCAGTTTCCCGGCGCGCTCTCGGTTCGCGTTAGTTACGCCGTCAAGCGCGACGACGGCGCGCCGGAATTCCCCATGATCCTTGCGGTCTCCTATCCCGATGTGGCCGCGGTCGATGCCGCACTTGCTAGCCCCGTTCGCACCAAGGCACGCGCTGCCACCGAAAGCGTCCTTGCCCGCTTCTTCACCGGCCGTATCCACCACCACGTGATGGACGCCGAAGACTACGAAGAACTCTGAGATTGCGCTTGTCCGGCACGACGCGCCCTGATCATTTGGCCGCCGCCAAAAACCCTTTCCGGAACCGCTGATGCCGCCACGCAAACCGCCGACTATGCAGGACATTGCCCGCAAGGTCGGCGTTTCGCCCATGACCGTCAGCCGTGCCTTGCGCGATGGCACTTCGGTCAATGCCCAGACGCGCGACGCTATTCGTCAGGCTGTCGAGGAGCTCGGCTATGTTTTCGACAGCACCGCCGCCAATCTTCGCCAGCAGCGCACCGGCTTTGTTGCGGTCACCATTCCCTCGATCAACAACGCCAACTTTGCTGACACCGTCCGCGGCCTCTCCGATGGGTTGAAAGCGCACGGCCTGCAGCCGCTCCTTGGCTACACCGATTACGATATCGAGCAGGAAGAGATCCTCGTCGAACAGCTCCTCCGCCGACGCCCCGAAGCCATTGTGGTAACGGGTGGTCAACACACCCCGCGTTGCCGGCGTCTGCTCCAAAGCGCCGGTATTCCAGTCATCGAAACCTGGGATCTTCCGTCTGAACCAATCGGCCACGTGGTCGGCTTCTCCAATGCCGATGCCGCTGCCATGCTGGTCGACCATCTGGTCACCAGCGGCCGCCGCCGCATTGCCTTTGTTGGCGGTGAGGCAGGGGGAGACTTCCGCGGCGCGGACCGCCGCGCTGGCTTTGTCGCTGCAGTCAAACGCCGCGGCATGGACGTCACGCGCCTTGTTGATGCCGGCAAGGCGCCGGTATCCATGCGCGAAGGCGCCATCGCCACCCGGACATTGTTGGAGTATGCCCCCGACACCGACGCTATTGTCTGCGTCTCCGATCTCGTCGCCTTCGGAGCGCTCACCGAATGCCAGCGCATGGGCGTCGATGTTCCAGGGCAGATCGCTATCGCCGGCTTCGGTAATTATGAAGTTGCCCAAATCTCTGTGCCGCCGATCACCACCATCGATCCGTTTCCGGAACGCATCGGGCGGCAGGCGGCCGATATCGTGCTTCAAGCGCTCGGGCTTGAAACCGGTGCCGCCGCTTGGTCGGCAAGGCTGGAGCCCCAGCTTCTCGTCCGCGCCTCGGCACCGCGCTGAGCGTCAGCGCAACAGGCCTTCGCGCTCGAATTCCTCCCAGCCGGCCAGGCGTGGGGCGTCTTCCGGGCCAGGCTTCGGTTTTTCGGAGGCAGCACGCGCTTCGGCCCGCTTCAATTTGGCCTTCCAGAGTGCATTGCGCCGATTTTCGGCCTTGGTGATTGCGTCCTCTTCGCGCCAGGTTTCGATGCGGTCGTCGTTGAGGATGTCTTCGATCACCCGTGGATCAAAGACATGAAAGGTGATCTTCCTCGCCCGGCCACGCAGCTTCACTGTTCTCGTTCCAGCGCTCGGCAGGCGTCCGTCCTTGAGCCAGCGATGCCGCTCGCTGGTCTTGATCGATAAGATGTCTTCGACCTCGCGCGGAATGACGGGATAGTCGCTCACCCCGCCGATCTGCGCCGCGACAACAGCCGATGCCCTGTTAAATTCGGTCTCAAGTCCTTCGGGCATGGCGAGCACCAGGCTCGTGCCGGACACGTCGAGATGTTTCTTCGCCGCCGCGGGAAGCTTGGCTCGGATTTCGAGAGCGATGCCGCGTGCCCTGACCGACGATCCTAGCGTCGCGCTGCCCGGCAAGGGCCATTCGGCGATATATTTGGGCGTCAGTTTGGGTTTACTCTTGGCCATGGTGACTAAATAGGCGCGCGGCGAATCCGGTTCAAATCTCTTTCTCGCGCGCGGCAAACCAGTCGGCATAGGGCGTGTTCCTGGCAAGCTTGCGGTTATAATCCGGTGCGCCGTCCGTCCACCAAACGGGGCCACGCTCGCCGAGGCCGCGTTTTGCCGCGTCAACTGCCGCACGGGCATCGGCCCGTAGCTGCGGGTCCTTCGATCGCACTTGTCGCCTCGCTTCCATCAGGCTTTTGACCAGGCGCTCGCGCTCCGGCTCGGCAAGGCGAGGGTTCGTGGACCGCCACAGCCGGCCACGCACGATGATATAGCGGCCGTCGGGGGTCCGTAGCGGGCTCTTGTGGTCATGCGATGAAATTCTCAACGCGGCCCCGCGATTAAAGATCGAGGGGAACGCGAGGTCCGCCCTGCCGTTCCTAGGCAGCACACACTGCTATGGAGAGACCGGTGACCACCTTGAAAGACCTTACCGACAAGGCACTCGCCGTCTTTGCCTTCGCCGCCTACCATCAGCTGGAAAGCGGCGATGCAATCACCAGCGTCACTACGGCGGATGGCGCTGGCCATCGTGCCGATCCCGCAGCCGTCGACGAACTGACCAAAATGGGGCTCGGTTCCGTCAAGGAGCAGCGCTTCGTCTTTAGCGATGAGGGCCAGCGCATGCTGAGCCAGATCATCGACCGCATCAAAGGATCGGTTTGACGGTTTAGAGGGAACGAGCGCTGTCATCTTCCGTTGCTCGATCAGCAAGGAGATCGAGATGCCCGACCAGAAATTCGAAACGCTCGCCCGCTTTGGTTATGGCGCCCGTGGCGTCGTCTATGGCCTGCTGGGTATTTTGACGCTCGCCTCTGCCTTCTGGGGCGGCGGCTCCGAGGATACCAATAGCGCGCTTTCGAGCCTTCTTGGTTTGCCGTTTGGTCGCATTGTCCTTGGCCTCATCGCCATTGGCCTTCTGGGCTATGTTTTGTGGAAGCTGGCGCAGGGCTTTCTCAACGCCGACCACGAAGATGACAGTCCCAAGGGCCTGATGGCCCGCTCCGGCAACCTCATCAGTGCCGGCGCCAATATCTTCCTCTTGCTGACGGCGGCGCGTCTTGCCTGGCAAGGCGGCGGTAGTAGCGGTGGTGGTAATGGTGAAGAAAATGCCTCGGCCTGGCTCATGCAGCAGCCTTTCGGGCCGTTCCTGCTGGGCATTGCCGGCGCCGGCATCGTGGCGGCGGGCATGGTGCAGATCTGGTATGGGGCAAGCGGGAAATTCCAGCATCGCCTCTCGCTGCCGGCGCACAATGATTTCCTGGTACAGGTGTCGCGCTTCGGGCTTATCGCACGCGGCCTCGTCATCGCCGTTATCGGCGGCTTCGTCGTCTATGCCGCTTTCACCGTCTCGCCCGAACAGGCTGGTGGCATTCGCGAGGCGCTCGATTACTTCCACCAGCTGCCTTTCGGCAATTGGCTCTATGCGATCATGGCGCTCGGGCTCATCGCTTTCGGCATCTATGGCATTATCCAGGCGCGTTACCGCCACATCGACGCGCCAAACATGCCCTCCGCGCCGCGCGGGCTACATGTGCCGGTTGGCTAAAAGCGCCGGTTGAAGGCTTTGAGATCTTCGTAGAGCGCTCGGTAGTGCCCGAAGCGCTCTGCGTAAAACGCTTTGCGGGAGAGGTTTGGCGTAAAGGTCCGATCGAACCGGACGAGGTTGCGCACCGCCGCGCTCAATGAGGCAAATGCGCCGCTGCCGACACCTGCAATAATGGCGGCGCCGAGGGCGGCGGCTGCCGGGATGTCTGTTCGCCTCAGCGGCTTGCCAAGCACGTCGGCACGGATCTGGCACCAAAGGTCGGACCGTGCACCGCCCCCGCTGATATTGATTATATCCGGATCGACGGCTGCAGAATTTTGTAGCGTTTCGAACGCCCAGCGTACGGAATGTGCCACCCCCTCCATCACGGCCAGGGTCACTTGCTCGGGCCCCGCATTGGCGTCGACCCGCGCGAAGACGCCGCGCGAGCCGGCATCCCAGACCGGCGCACGTTCTCCCGCCAGGTGCGGCAGAAAGATGGGCGTCGTCATCTCCGGCATCACGCCGGCTGTCCGCTCGATCAGTTCTGCCGGGGTGCGGCCGAGAAGGTTTGAAAGCCAGGTCATCGAAGCGCCGCCCGATTGGGTGGGCGCCGCATGCATACGGATGCCGTCATAGGGCGGGAAGAGGATCACGCCGGGGGTAGGAACAACCGTGTCCGAAACGATACCCGGAATCTCGCTGGTGCCCGATTGATACATCGCATCGCCATCATCAACGACGCCACACCCGAACATGCCGGCCCAGGCATCCATCGCGCCGACCATGACGGGTGTTCCTGCGAAGGGCCGGTCCGAAGCAATCCTGCCCACGATGTGCTGGAACGGGAAAAGAGCTGGCAGCTTGCCGGCCGCGCCCGGCACGAGCGCAAGGAGCGACTTCACATAGGCGCCATCCGTGTCGACCAGCCCGACCGCGGCGATGGCATCGCTGGCTACTTCGCCTGTAAGCTTGAGAGCCACGAAATCCTTGGGCAGCAACACATGCCGCGTCGCGGCCCAGTTCTGTGGCTCGGTTCGTGCCACGAAGGCCATGCGCGAGAGCGCATGGCTCGCATCGATCGGAACCGGCCCACCGAACCAAACTGTCTTTTGCTCGGCACTCACCTGTCGATCAAGAAGGGATGCATCCTCGGCCGCCCGGGTATCTTGCCAGGTGATCGCCGGCCGCAGCGCATCTCCGCGGGCATCGACAAAAACATGGGAATTGACCTGCGAAGTCAGTCCGATGCCGATTACGCGGGAGGGGTCGACCACTCCCGAAAAATGGCCGAGCGCGCCGAAGACGCCTTCGAGCCAATCGTCCGGCCGCTGTTCGGCCATGCCGGGAACGCTGCGCAGCGTGGGGTGGGGATGCTCGAAGCCCGCCAATTGCCGGCCGCTTCCATCGATCAGCGTCGCCTTGGTCGCCGTCGTTCCGACATCGATCCCGATCAGGCAGAAATCCATGCCCGTTCTCCCCCAAATCCCGCTTGCTGTCCGGCATGCGCCCCTTATAGTGCCTTGAAGCACAAGGAAAACAACCGCCCGCTGCCCCGCTGGCGGAGATAGCAGGAGGGCTCATCCGTGTCGCTCAATAAATCCACTCTGGCTCTGGCCGGGATTCTTCTCGCCACCACGGCTCTGGGCACAGGCGCTGCCTTCGCGCAGGCCAAGGTCGCAATCGTTACGCCCTATATGGCTCAGCCCGGCACTCAGTTTTATGTCGAGGCCTTCCAGGCCGTCGCCGACGAAAACGACTGGGACGTCAATGTCATCGACACGGCCGGCGACGTCGCCGCAGTCATCAGCCGCATCGAAGATCTCGTGGTCCAGAACGTCGATGCCATCGTCATCAATGTCGACCCGACCCAGGTCACTGCCGGTCTCCAGGCCGCCAAGGATGCCGGCATTCCGGTCTTCGGCATGGATGCGGGCGCTGATCCGCTGCTTGTTACCAATGTAACCTCCAATGGCTATGCCATGGCCGCCGAAACCTCGACCTATGTTGCCGATCGCATCAAGGGTGAAGGCAATGTCGTCATGTTCGTGTTCGAGGCCTTCCCGCCGGTGCAGGTGCGTGGCGTCGTGGCTGATGCGGTCTTTGGCAATTATCCAGATATCAAGGTGCTCGATCGCGTGACGCCCGACGTCTCCGATGGCGGCATTGCCGATAGCCGCGCCAAGATGGAAGCGATCCTGTCGGCCAATCCCGAGCCGGGCAGCATCAAAGCGGTCTGGGCCGCATGGGATCAGCCGGCCCTCGGCGCGCTGCAGGCCATCGAAGATGCCGGTCGCTCCGGCGAAGGCATCGTCATCACCGGCATCGACGCCAATCCCCAGGCCCGCGAGGCCATTGCCGCCGGCGGTAATTTCGAAGCCTCGGTCGCCCAGGATTTTTCGGGGATCGGCGCTGCCACCGCCGATGCCGTCGCCCGCGTGCTGGCTGGCGAGGAGATCCTGCAGTCGGTCACCTACGTGCCGACGAAGCTGATCACCAAGGCCAACGCCACCGAGTAATTGGTCTTTTGTCCGAAAATCCGCTAGGGGAGGGGCCCATCATGGCCTCTCCCGTTCCACTTTTATCCGCCACCTCCGTCACCAAGGCCTATGCCGGCATCCCGGCGCTGTCCGGGGCCAGTCTCGTCGTCGCGCCGGGCGAAATTCACGCGCTGATGGGCGAAAACGGCGCCGGCAAATCGACGCTGATCAAGATCCTTGCCGGTGTCGTCGCCCCGGACACGGCCCACATCGCCATCGATGGCGCCCCGGTCACGATCGAGTCGACCAAGGCTGCCTATCGCCTGGGCCTGCGCTTCATCCACCAAGAATTCAACGTCGTGCCGACCCTCTCGGTCGCCGAAAACATTTTTATGGGCCGCCGCTATCCACGCCGCGCCAGCATCCTGGTCGATTGGGTGGAGTTGAATCGGCAGGCCCAGCGCGCCCTCGACCGTCTCGGCATCGACCACATCGATCCGCGCCAGAACCTTGGTGAACTCGGCCTCGGCGATCAGATGCTTGTCCGCATTTCCGCCGCGCTGCTGGATGACGCCAAACTCTACGTTATGGACGAGCCGACCGCCGCGCTGACGGCGGACGAAAGCCAGCGCCTCTTCCGCGTGCTCCGCGAAATCCGCGCCTCGGGCAGTTCAGTCCTCTACGTCTCCCATCGCCTCGACGAGGTCATGGCCCTTTGCGATAAGGCGACGGTGCTCCGCGACGGACGCTCGATCGATAGCGGCGCCTTGGCCAACATTACCCACGACGATCTCGTCGCCCTGATGATTGGCCGCAAGGTGGAGGAAGCCTATCCAAAGGCCGTCGCCGAGCCACGCGACACGACTGTTTTTGCCGCCACCAACCTTGCCACGCTGGGCCTCAAACCCACCAGCTTCTCTCTTCGCGCGGGCGAAGTACTGGGCATTGCCGGCCTCTCGGGTTCTGGCCAAGGCGAACTCATCCGCGCCATCTTCGGAGATTTCCGCGTCACGTCCGGCACAATGTCCCTCGACAATGCCCCCTACGCGCCCGCTTCCCCTGCTGCCGCCTGGCAAAGCGGCGTCGCCTATGTGCCGCGCGAGCGCCGCGCCGAAGGCCTCGTCATGCGCCGGCCCATTTACCAGAACATCACGCTCGCCCATTTGAAGCGGCAGAGCCGCGCCGGTACCTGGTTGACGCCCGGCCGTGAAAAGCGCTTCGCCGCCGATCTCGGCGCCAATATGCGCCTCAAAGCCGTCGGCCCGGCCCAGGACGTCATTGAACTCAGCGGTGGTAATCAGCAAAAAGTCGTCTTCGCCAAGGCGGTCGCTGGTGATCCCCGCCTATTGCTTCTCGAAGAACCGACCCGCGGCGTCGATGTCGGCGCCAAGTTCGACATCTATTCCATCATCCGCGAACGCACCGCCAAGGGCGCAGGCGTCATCCTCGTCTCGTCGGACCTTCCCGAACTCATCGGCATCTGCGATCGCATCGCCATCATGCGCGATGGCACCATCACCACCATTGTCGACGCCGCAGGTCTGGGTGAAGACGATCTCGTCAATCTCTGTTATGGCCGGACCACCGGCATGGTTGCCTAAGACATGGTCTTCATTCGCCGCTACGGCACCCTGATCGGCTTCGTCGCCATCCTCGTCTTCTTCTCCGTCATGCTGCCCGCCACGTTCCCCACCGCGCGCAACTGGCTCAACATCACCCAGCAGACTTCCATGCTCATGGTGGTCGCCGCCGGCATGACGGTCGTCATGGTCATGGGCGATTTCGATCTTTCGGTCGGCTCCGCCGCTAGCCTTGCCGGCATCGTCGCCGCCCTGATGATGGCCGCCGGTCAACCGATCTGGGCGGCGGTTTCGATTGCGCTCGCCGTCGGCCTTCTCGGTGGTGCCTTCAATGGCGCCATGGTCAGCCTCGTCGGCATCCTGCCCTTCATCGCGACGCTTGCGACCATGACCATGTTTTCCGGCCTCGCCTTCGTCGTCAGCGGCGGCAAGACCATTTCGGGTCGCGCCATCCCCGAAGACTTCGGCAATTTCGCGCGCGGTGGCATTCCGCTCGGCGACTGGGGCGGTGTCGCCGTGAGCCTTCCTAATCTCTCGATCATCGCGATTCTCGTGATCCTCGTTGTCTGGATCCTTCTTGAACAAACCACCTTTGGCCGCCGCCTTTACGCCATGGGCGGCAATATGGAAGCGGCGCATCTGAGCGGCATCGCCGTCAAGCGTCTACGCCTCATCGCCTTCTCGCTGACCGGCCTCGCCGCCGCCGCGGGAGGCCTCATGTATGCGAGCCGCGTTGCGTCGGCCAATCCGGTCCAGGGCAGTGGCCTCATGCTCAATGCCATCGCCGCGGTTTTTCTCGGCACCACCATGAGCCGACACGGCGAACCGCGCATTCTTGCCACCGTCGTCGGCGTCATCGTGCTCGGTGTCCTCGACAATGGCCTCACCCAGTTGAGCGTCGATAGCTATATCCGCCAGGTCCTTGTCGGCGCGCTGATCCTCGTTGCCGTCGGTGCAGGCTCGCTCGGCCAGAAGCGCCGCTAGAGATTGAACCGGTATTGGGAGCAGTCGTAAGCTCATGGCACTAAACGTCGTTCCCCAAGCCGCCGAGAGTCAGTCATGAGCAAGGCCCGTCGTTCAAGCCTGCGCGGTCGCGCCATCCTCGGCGATTTTTTCCACGCGCCGACAGTCGGCACCCTTGCCGTTCTTTTCGATACGCTGATCATCCTCGATGACGAGGGCCGCATCATCGATGTGCTTGGCCCGGACGCGCCGGAACGCAGTATGGCCGAAGCCGCTATGGGCGAGCGGATCCTCCGCCTCCCGCGAGGCACCTATGGCCTGCCCGGCTTTGTCGATCTCCATGTCCACGCCCCGCAATATCCGCAACTGGGCCTTGCACTCGATAAGCCGCTCGAAGTCTGGCTCAACGCCTATACTTTTCCGCTCGAAGCCCAATATGCCGATCTCGATCTGGCCGAAAAGCGCTATCGCGTCCTTGTCGAAGACCTGCTGGCCAATGGCACGACCACCGCGCTTTACTTCGCCACCCAGCATGTCGAAGCCAGCGCGCTTCTGGCCGATCTCTGCCTCGAGCTTGGCCAGCGGGCGTTGGTCGGCAAGGTCGCTATGGACGATCCGGCCTCGTGCCCTGATTATTATCGCGACGCCGATGCCGAAACGGCGATAGAGGGCACGCGCGCCGTCATCGATCACATCCGCTCCCATCCTGATAATGGGGAAGGGCGCGTCCTGCCGGTTGTCACGCCACGCTTTACGCCGTCATGTTCGGAAGCTGCCTTGGAAGGGCTTGGGGCGCTTGCGCGCGAGTATGGCTGCCATATCCAGACCCATTGTTCGGAAAGCGATTGGGCCCATGGCCATGCCCTTTCCCGCTTCGGCAAGACCGATGCCGAGGCGCTGGACGGCTTTGGGCTCCTGACCCGCCACACCGTCCTTGCCCACGCCAATTTCCTCGACAACACCGATATGGATCGGGTGTCGAGCCGCGGCTCGGGCGTCGCGCATTGTGCCCTTTCCAATATCTATTTTGCCAATAGCGTTTTTCCGCTGCGCGAGGCGCTCGAGCGCCAGGTCCGTGTCGGGCTCGGTACGGACATTTCGGGTGGTCCCTCCCGTTCGATGTTCGACGCGTGCCTCACAACCGTCCGGTCGTCGCGCATGCTCGAAGAAGGCGTCGATCCGGCGCTGCCCAAAGACCGGCGCGGCCGGCCCAATTCTGCCGTCGATCTCGTCACTGCTTTTCACCTGGCGACCGCCGGCGGCGCCGATGTGCTCGACCTGCCGGTGGGACGGCTGGAAAAGGGTTGCCGCTTCGATGTGGTCCTGATCGACGCCAGTGCACGCGCGGGCGGCATACGCCTTTTTGAAACGGTTGCGCCCGAGGCGATCTTTGAAAAGATCATCCATGGCGCCACCCGCGCCAATATATCGTCCGTCTTCGTCGATGGCTATGAAGTCGCCGGCACAGCGGCCATTGCGGATGGTCCCACCAGATGACCGGTCCCGATTCCACCCCGATCATGAACCCGGTCGCCCTTGCCACCCTGCCGCAAAGCCAGGCCGAGGCGACCAATGCGATGATCCACTATTATCGCGCCGAGATGGGCCGCATGAATTACTGGCGCTCGCGGCTCGATCTCACGACCAATTGGGCGATCACGGTCATGGCGGCCATGCTCTCGGTGACCCTGTCGACGCCGAGCGCCCACCATGGCCTCGTGCTCTTTGCCATGGTTATCCTCATGCTGCTTCTCGGCGTAGAAGCCCGGCGCTATCGGTTCTTCGATGTCTATCGCATGCGCGTGCGCCAGTTCGAGCGCCACTATTTCGCGCAGTTCTTTGGCCCAGAGCCCCAGGCGGGGGCCGAGCCGTGGCTGCAGATGCTGGCGCAGGATCTCAAGCATCCACGATTCCGCATCACCTTCTGGCGCGCCATGGGGCGGCGCCTGAGGCGCAACTACATCTGGATGTTCCTGATCCTGCTTTTGGCCTGGCTTCTCAAGATCGCCTCGCCCGATCTTCAATCGGGCGTGCATCTCGATCCCGTCCGTCCGGTCGCTACGCTGGTCGCGCAGGCGTCGACCGGCCCGGTGCCGGGCTGGTTCATGGTTGGGATCGTCGCCGTCTTCTATGCCGTCCTGCTCTTTGTCGCCTATTCAAGCCGCGAGCGCGGTGGTGACGAAGTCAGGGTATAGATGCTCAGTTGCTTGCGGTTGGGCGCCCGGAATAGGGGTCGAAGTCGTCGATCAGGGCGGATACCGGGGCGAGGATTTCATATTTCAGGCCATCGGGCCGGAATTCGATCGCGGCATGGCCTTTGAGTTCGGCCTGGACGATCTGCTCGACAACCCGCGAACCGAAACCCCGGCGCTTTGGTGGCTCCACCTTGGGGCCGCCCATTTCGCTCCAATAAAAGTGCAGCGATGGCTCGTCGCCCTGTTCAAGCGTCCATGTGATCGTCACCGAGCCGTTTTCGGTGGAAAGCGAGCCATATTTGACCGAATTTGTCGCCAGCTCGTGCAGCGCCAGCGAAAGCGTCGACACCGCCTTGGCGCCGAGCATCAGGCGCGGCCCGGCGACGCGAATATTGCCGGTGTGAAACGGGAAGATGCTTTTTTCGACGACATCGCGCAAGGTGGCGCTGCTCCAGCCTTCCTGGGTCAGCAGATCCTGCGCACTGGCCAGAGCCTGGACGCGGCCAAGCGCGCGCGACTGCGCATCCTCGACGCTTTCGGCGGATTTCAGCGATTGCACAAACACGGCTTGCGCCGTCGCCAATGTGTTCTTGACACGGTGGCTGAGCTCGCGAGCAAGCAGCTTGCGATGCTCCTCGGCTTCCTTGCGTTCCGTGATGTCTAGGCCAACGCCGGACATGATCGCCGCTTCGTCGACGAGATCGTGGCTCACCTGGCCGCGCAACTCCACCCAGCGGCTTTCGCCAAGCGGGGTCTCGAGGCGGCATTCGACCACAACTTCCTCGCCGGTTTCGACGGCACGGTCATGGGCCTGCTGCCAGGCGAGGCGATGGGTCTCGTCGAAGGCGGCCAGCATCTGGTCAAAGCTGAAACTTTCGCCCGGCGCCCGGCCGAAAATGGCCTTGAAGCGGGCCGATACGACCAGCCGCTTCGATTTGAGATCGAGCGTCCAGACGCCCATCCCAGCTGCCTGGAGAATGAACCGCAGGCGGGCTTCGGCGGCCGTCACGTCAAGCATGCGCCGCTCGACTTCGGACTCCAATTCCCCCTGCGACATCTGCAGTTCGGCGAGCCGGTTACGATCCGGGCTGACGTCGAACTGGGAGGCGAAGAAATAGGTCAGGTGGCCATTTTCATCGAAAACTGGGCTGATCAGCAGCCGATTCCAAAAGCTCGACCCGTCCTTGCGATAATTCAGCAGGTCGATTTCGATCGGCTCGCGCCGCGCAATGGCGTTGCGCACGCGCGTCACGTCATCGGCATTGGTGGCCGCGCCCTGAAGAAAGCGGCAGTTCTTGCCCAAAACCTCGTCGCGCGTATATCCCGTGAGCTTGGTGAAAGCGTCGTTGAGAAACACGATGGGATTGTCGGGCTGGTCCGGGTCGGTAATCAGCATCGGCATGCGCGTCGCCCGCACCGCTGCTGCGAATGGGTCGTTGGACGCTGCGGACTTGTGCAGCTCGACTTCGATGCGTTCTTGGTTCTTGTTCATGGCGCGCCAGCTATAACCTGCAACCGCCTGCTGCGCCATTGTGCGCCGATGAATTTATCGAGCGGGCAACCTTAGGCGGGCGCGCCATCGCGCACTTTGCAGGCTCCATCTTTGCTCTTGGAGGATGCCGCTGGGCTGGCCTCATAAACCCCTCTCGAGATCCAGTGGGGAAACCTGCAGCTCACGCGATAAACGTTGCAAACCGCTCGGGGTTAACCATAATCTGCGCCGTCAAGTTCGCGGCAGCGGCATTTCGGGCGAAGGTCGAGCACCATGAAGATGCCAGCGGGCGGGTTTTATTCGAGCTTGCGCTCTTTGGCCCTCCTCGTCCTTGCAGCCATAACCCCGCTGGTCGTTCTCGCGACGCTTCTCATTCCATCCAATCAGCGCGCCGAACAGCAGCGCCTTGATGAACAATTGCGCAGAGCGGCCGGGCGGGCGGCTATCGCAATTGAGCGCGAACTCTACACCCAGGAGCAGTTGCTTGCGATGCTGGCGGAGAGCCCGCGCCTCGATCCGCCGATCGATACAGCCAGCTTTTCCGATATCGTCGAGCGTCTGCGCGTGCGCCTGCCCGATTGGTCGAGCGTTCGCGTCAGCGATCCGGCTGGCCATCTGCTTTTCGTGTCGCCGCCGCCCGCCGTCGCAACGCATACCGTCATCGATCTTGCGAGCCACCAGAAGGTGGTCGACGACCTTGATCCGCAGGTCGGCGAGATGGTCACCGGTCCCGCCGGCAAACCGGGTTTTGCCTTGCGCGTTCCGATCATCCGCGATGGCAAGCTCGTCTATGTTCTCTCCGCCGTCATCCGCCCGTCCTCGCTCGAACATACGCTCGACAATACGGCTCTCCAGCCAGGGTGGGAGGCGCGTCTTGTCGATGGCGCCGGCCAGGCCATTGCTGGAGGTCCGACCGCCATCTCAGCATCTGCGGTTGCGTTGGAGGATGCGGGCTATCGCACCGATAAGGTCGCAATCGAAGGCACGTCTTGGCACGCCGTGGTCGGCATGCCGGTCGCCGCATATAATGCCAGCGAGCGCCTCGATTTCTGGATCGTTCTTGCGAGCGGCATCATCGCTGTCGCCTTCAGCCTTCTCGCCGCCGTCCTGCTTCGGCGCGAGCTGGCCTATCGCCGTCACCAGTCCGAGATCGTTGCTAGCAGCCATCGGTTCGATGCGCTGAGCAAGCTTGCCGGTGGGCTGGCTCACGATTTCAACAATCTCCTCATGGGCATTCAGGCAGGGCTCGACCAGCTCGAACGCCGCCGCACCGATGAAGCGCGCTTTGCCCAGGTTGTCGGTCTCATGCGCGAGTCGCTTGAGCGGGCCAAGTCGTCGGTGCAGCGGCTTTCCGGCTTCACCCGGCGCAGCGATACGGGATCGGAAGTCTTGCGCCTGCAGGATCGCTACGCGGACCTTGCGGCCCTCATCGCCCAGACCATGCGCGACGACATCGTACTCGAACGCGATCTCGACCCCCGCGTCTGGCCGATCAAGGTCGATCCGCAGGCGCTCGAAATTGCCCTCGTCAATCTGGCGTCAAATGCGCAGGATGCCATGCCGCGCGGCGGCAAGCTCAAATTTTCCGTCAAGAATGTCGAGCGTGCCGAGCGTCTAGCCCAGGGCGTGCGCGGGCGCCATGTCCACATCATGCTCGCTGATACCGGCCGTGGCATCGAGGCGGAGCACATGGCCAGGATCTTTGATCCGTTTTTCACGACCAAGGGCGCAACCTCTTCCGGTCTTGGCCTTAGCCAGGTCTATAGCTTCGTGCGCCGTTTCGGCGGCACGGCCTTTGCAGCGAGCGTACCGGGCGCGGGCACGGCCATCCATCTGCTGCTGCCGGCAGTCGAGACAGAAACCCCAGCGGTCCCGATCGTTCGCCGTCCGGCGCGTGGGCAAAGGGTGCTTGTCGTCGACGACGATCCGATCGTTGCCCATGGCGTTGCCGCCTTCTTGGAAGGAACTGTCGCTCATGTCGATATGGCTCATTCCGGCGCCGAAGGGCTCGAGCGCCTAAAAGCCCAATCCTTCGATACGCTTGTGACCGACATCACGATGCCGGGCATGTCAGGGTTCGAATTTGCCCGGCGAGCTGCCGAGCTGCGGCCCGATCTCAGCATTGTCCTGATGACGGGCTATAGCGATCAACTCGAAAAGGGCGCCGCCTCGCAGTTCCGGGTACTGGCAAAGCCCTTTGTCCGCGAGACGCTTCTCGAAGCCATCGCCAATCGCGTGGTGGACGAGGGCAATGTCGTCTCCCTCGACCGCCATCGCTAAAGCGCGCCGGCCTTACTGATTGCGCACGCGCTGTGTCGCGGGTGGGTTGGCTTCGAGCCGTTCGAGTGCAGCTTCATACTTTTCGGCCACTGCCGCATCGAATTCGTGGTCGATGGCGCTGAATTCGTAGTCGTGCACCTGTTCCTGGGTCAGCCCGGCTTCGGCGGCAAAAACCGCGATGTCCATGCCAAGCGCCAGGCGCCGGTTGTGGTCGCCCTTGGGCTGGTGGTCTTCATTGCTCGTATAGACGGCCATTGGAGCCTCCTCTTGCTGCCAGGGCACAGACAATGCCTGGCGTGTCGAGGCTAACGTCCTCGTGCCAAAAACGCTCCGGTCGTCGGCTTGAGCAGGACGCAGCGGCGCTGATCTTTTGGAGAGCTGGTCGCTGCCGCTCAGTTGTCCGCTGCTTTTCCCGGCAGCGGCATCGCGACCATCTCACGCAGCACATTTATCATGCCTGCGATATTGGCTTCGGCAATCACGCGCCCTTTTTCGGCCGTTGCGGCGCTCGCGTCGCCGACAGCGCCCGATGGATTGATGTCCGAGGCGATCCAGGCATAGACATGGCCAAAGGCGCCGGTGGGGCGCAGATACTGAAACTGCTGCTCGTCCCGCGCCGCGATCGACACAAAATTCTGCGCCTTGGTCATGTCGACCAGATGCGGCTTGAAGTGAAGAACGAGCGAAGTCTCCGAATCCCCGCCATGGATGCCGTGACGCCGTTCGAGATCGGTCAGGACATCGGGCGGGGTGAAGCGCCAGCCGCTCTTGACCGCGAGCATGCCGGCGCGAACCCGCAGCTCGCGCGCGACGATGCCCATGATTTCTTCGTTGCCGCCGTGAGAGTTGATGAAGATCAGTTTCTTCACGCCGGCACGGGCAATTTCAAGGCCGATCTGCGTCCAGCCATCGATCAGGTTGGTGGCCGTGTGGGTGATGGTGCCCTTGGCCCAGATATGTTCGTTGGATTTGCCGATCGCCTGAACCGGCAGGATGCGCAGGTCGAGATCGGCGGGCGCCCGTTCGGCCAGAAGTTCGAGCATCGAGGTATTGATGATCGTATCGGTGCCCACCGGCAGGTGCGGGCCATGCTGCTCCACCGCCGCGATGGGCAGGATGGCAATGGTCTTTTCCGGGTCAATCCCTTCGAATTCGCTGGCCGAAAAATCGGTCCACCAGATCTTGCGCATCATAAAATTCCTCAGGCGGGGCCGGCGGCGATGACTTCGATCTCGACGACGAATTCGGGCCGGGCGAAGCCGGAGACGATCATCAGCGTCGAGGCGGGATAGGGCGCGGCAAAAAGTGCGTTCCGCACACCCATATAGTCGGGCAGGTGCTCGCGCCCGGTGACATAGGCATTGATGCGGATGATGTGTTCAAGGCCGAGCCCGGCTTCGCGCAGGATAGCCGCGATATTTTCAAAGCAGAGTTTTGTTTGTCCGGCACAATCTGGCGGGACCGTCCTGTCTGCCGCGATCCCGAGCTGCCCTGAGCATAAAACCAAGCGCTGGCCGGGTGGCACGACGATGCCATGGCTATAGGGCGCAAAAGGCGGGTGGATGTCCTGGGGGCTGAGCGCGGTGATCATGGTTATCCAAAGCTTGCGCGGGGAATGCTAGTCAGCAGTAAAGCGCTTGACCAGACCCAAAATGAATTTTCTGCATGCATAGCAGGCATTCTTTTCGGCTGCCTATTTTTTGAGTTCCATTTGGCCCGGCGATGCGGAATGGTGGAGGTCAGGGCGAAGGAGATCGTCCAACTCATCAAGCCCGGGAAACGGGGCACAGGGAACGCAGCAGATGCACGCAACACTCAAATCGACGATCGTCGCCGTCATGGCGCTCGCCGCGACGCAGGTCTCGGCCCAGGAACTCGACAAGGTCACCTTCGCGACCAATTGGCTCGCCCAGGCCGAACATGGCGGCTACTACCAAGCCGTGGCCGACGGCACTTACGAAAAATACGGACTCGACGTCACCATTATGCAGGGCGGGCCGCAATCGCCGGGCCGGCCGATGCTTGTTTCGGGTCAGGTGCAATTCTACATGGGCGGCGCCACCGGCGCGATCAACGCGGTCAAGGAAGGCATTCCGACCATCACGCTGGCCGCGATCTTCCAGAAGGATCCCCAGATCCTGATGTCGCATCCGGGCAAGTTCGCGACCTTCCCCGAACTCGCCGGCGCCAGCAAATATATCCTCAGTGCTGATGGGTTTACCGGCTACTTCACCTGGATGAAGTCGAAATGGCCCGAATTCGTCGACGAAAAATACGAACCCTACCAGTTCAATCCCGCCTCTTTCCTTGCCGACGACATGGCGATCCAGCAGGGCTACCTGACGTCCGAGCCGCTGGCCATCGAACGTGAAGCCGGCTTTGCGCCCGATGTCTGGCTCCTCGCCGACAATGGCTATGCGCCTTATTCGACGACGATTGAAGCGATGAAGCCCTGGGTGGACGAGCATCCCGATATCGCCAAGCGCTTCGTTGAGGCCACGATCATCGGCTGGTCCAATTACCTTTATGGCGACAACAAAGCCGCCAACGACCTGATCAAGGCCGACAATCCCGAAATGACCGACGACCAGATCGCCTATGGCATCGAGAAGATGAAGGAATATGGGATTGCCGTTTCCGGCGATGCCGAAACCAAGGGCATCGGCTGCATGACCGATGAAGGCTGGAAAACTTTCTACGACTCCATGGTCACCGCCGGCGTCTTCGAAGCCGGGATCGATGTCACCCAGGCCTATACGACCGAATATGTCTGCCAGGGTCTTGGCGTCGACCTCTTCAAGTAAAATCCCGATCCCGGCGCGGGCATGTCGTCCGCGCCGCTCCGACCCTAGAATGGGCGATTGCTTTGACTGACCTGACGATTTCCGCGCCAGCAACAGCGGCGCCATCCAACGCTTCCCAGCTTGTCGTGTCGATGCGACATGTCGGCAAGCTCTTTTCAAACGGCACTCTGGCGCTCAAGGACATGTCGCTCGATGTGCAGCGCGGCGAGTTTTTGAGCCTGCTCGGCCCTTCCGGTTGCGGCAAATCGACGGCCTTGCGCATCATCGCCGGCCTCGGCGCGCCGAGTTCGGGCACGATCGACTGGCCATCGTCCAAGATCAGCAAGAAGGGCCTGCCGGAAGGCGATGTCGGTTTCGTGTTCCAGGAGCCGACGCTGATGCCCTGGCAGACGGTGTGGGGCAATGTCTATCTGCCGCTGCGCCTGCGCGGTGTTTCCAAGGCCGATGCCCATCCTGCGATCATGGAAGTCCTGGCTTCCGTCGGTCTTGCCGATTTCACCAAATCCTATCCGCGCGAGCTTTCGGGAGGCATGAAGATGCGCGTCTCGATCGCGCGGGCGCTGGTGACCAAGCCAAAGCTTTTGCTGATGGATGAGCCTTTTGCGGCGCTCGATGAAATCACGCGCCAGAAGCTCAATGACGACGTGCTGCGGCTTTGGCGCGAAACCGGCATCACGGTGATCTTCGTGACGCACTCGGTGTTCGAAAGCGCGTTTCTGAGCAATCGCATCGTCGTCATGCGGGCCCGGCCCGGCCAGGTCTATGCCGACCTGCCGCTTGAAACCTCGGCAGTGCGCGACGAACATTATCGCACTTCCGAAGAATATCGCGCGACGACGGACACCGTGTCGCGCGCGCTTCAGGAAGCCATCATGCGGGGAGCCCAGGCCAGATGAGCGACGCCGTTTCCTTCGACAAGGCCTCGACCGAGGCCGGCACCGACAGCCAGGTCGTCATTCCGGTCAGCCGCTCGAGCGTCGGCGAGCGCGTCTTGTCGATCGTCGTGCCGGTCTTCATGGTGCTGCTCGCCATCGCCGCCTGGCAGGCGCATATCATGATCAACCAGGTGCCGCGCTATATAATGCCGGCGCCGCTCGATGTGGTGAATGCGCTCTTTACTGATTGGGGCACGCTCGCGCCATCGCTGCTCGTCACCCTGCGGATCACCATGATGGCGCTCGGGATCGCGCTTATCGGCGGGGTCGGCCTCGCCATCATCCTGGTGCAGAGCCGCTGGATCGAACTTGCGCTGTTTCCTTTCGCGGTGATCCTGCAAGTGACGCCGATGATCGCCATCGCGCCGCTCCTCATCATCTACATGCCCGATACGCAATCAGCGCTGCTGACCTGCGCCTTCGTCGTCGCCTTTTTTCCGATCCTTTCGAACATGGTCGCCGGGCTCAAAAGCGTCGACCATAACCTTCTCAACCTCTTCGAGCTTTATGGCGCGAGCCGCTGGCAGACGCTGATCCATCTCAAACTGCCCTCGTCGCTACCCTATTTCGCCGCGGGCCTCAGGATCGGTGGCGGTCTTTCGCTGATCGCTGCAGTCGTCGCCGAGTTCGCGGCGGGTTCGGCCGGCAAGGGGTCGGGGCTGGCATTTCGTCTGCTCGAATCCGGCTATCGCCTCAATTATCCGCGGCTTTATGCGGCGCTGGTGCTGCTCATGGTGACGGGCGTCGCGATCTTCACGCTGACTTCGCTGATTTCCTGGGCCATGCTGCATCGCTGGCACGAAAGCGCGCTCAAGCGGGAGAATTGAAGGTGAACGTACAAGCAATCTTCATGGGATGGGCGGCGCCGCTCCCTATCCCGCCGAGTGTGGATGTTCCGCCCGGCAATGACGCTCCGGCACCTCTTTCCTGGGTGAAGGGGGAAGGACGCCTTCTCGATCTTGCCAGATTGCGTGGACGGCTGGCGTCCGTGCTGGCGGGGAGGTATCGGCTTTGAGTTTGTCGGTTCCGGCCCATGGCCACTATGCCATCGTCAATGCCGGCGTGCCGGCTTCGGTCGTGGGCGAGCCTGCTTCGGGTGCGCTCAGAAAGGTCGATCTCTCGATCGCCGACGGCAAGATCGTCGCGATCGGGACGGCAGGGTCGGCGACCGTGCCACAAAAGATCGACATGCGCGGCGATATCGTCCTGCCTGCCTTGGTTGATCTTCATACCCATCTCGACAAGGGACACATCTGGCCGCGAAAGGAAAACCCGGACGGCACCTGGATGGGAGCGTTGCTGGCCGTGCTCGCCGATCGCGAAGCCAATTGGGCCGCGAGGGACGTCGAGCGGCGCATGGATTTTTCGCTGCGCTGTGCCTATGCGCATGGGACGGCAGCGATCCGCACCCATCTCGACATGGCGCCGCCGCAGCACGAAATCACCTGGGACGTTTTTTCAGCCATGCGCGCGCGCTGGGCCGGGCGGATTGAACTCCAGGGCGCCGGCCTCATGGGTCCGGATACGATCCTTGATGCGGACAAGCTTCGGGCCGTCGCGAAAGCGACCAAGGCGGCGGGCGGCATCCTTGGCGGCTCCACTGCTGTGCATCCGGACAATCCGCTGATCATGCGGAAGTTAGTGGAGATTGCGGGCACGCTCGGGCTCGATATCGATCTCCACACCGACGAGAGTCCGGACCCGGCAGCTAATGCGCTCGAATGCCTCGCCGATGCAGTCATCGAAAGCGGCTTTACCGGTTCGGTGACAGCGGGGCATTGTTGTTCGCTCGCCGTTCAGGACGACGAAACGGCCAAACGCGTCATCGATAAGGTGGCGCGCGCGGGGATTGCCGTGGTCTCGCTGCCGATGTGCAACATGTATCTGCAAGATCGCGACAATAGTGACGGCGTGCGGACACCGCGCTGGCGCGGCGTCACTCTCGTCAATGAACTCAAGGCGGCGGGCGTTAAAGTTGCCATCGCCTCGGACAATACGCGCGACCCCTTTTACGCCTATGGCGATCTCGACGGCTTTGAAGTGTTTCGCGAGGGGGCGCGGATTTTGCATTTCGATCATCCGCAAGCTGAAGCTTTTGGCTGGGCGCGGGTGGTCTCGGCCGATCCGGCTGCCATTGCCGGCTTTGGTTACAAGGGTGAACTGGCGGCAGGGGCGCCGGCCGACCTCGTTCTCTTCAAGGGGCGCAGCTGGACCGAACTGATGTCGCGGCCCCAGGTCGACCGCACCGTCATCCGTGCCGGACAGGCGATCGACACCACCCTTCCCGATTATCGTGAACTTGACGACTTGATGGGCCAATCATGAGCATTGCCGCTTTCCGCGCCGAACTCGGCGACATTCCGCAAGAAGACAATCCGCGCATCGTGCAGCAGCGCAGCCGCGACCATTATTGGTATTCGCCCGTGCTCAAGGCCAAGCTCGACCATGTGACGGCCGAGGTGGTGGTGTCGCCACGCAGCAATGAGGAAGTGAAGACCGTGCTGCGCGCTGCGTTCAAGCATGGCGTGGCGATTACGCCGCGTGGGGCGGGCACGGGCAATTATGGGCAGGCCATGCCGCTTTCGGGCGGGGCGATGCTCAACTTGATGAACATGGATAAGGTGCTCGACATCAAGAAGGATCGCGTGCGGGCGCAAGCTGGCGCGGTGCTCGAAAAGCTCGATCACGAGACCAAGGCGGCAGTGGGCGGCGAGCTGCGGTTTCATCCTTCGACCTATCGCATGGCCTCCCTCGGTGGCTTCATCGCTGGCGGCTCGGGCGGGGTCGGGTCGATCCGCTGGGGTGGGTTGCGGGCCCTGGGTTCTATTCTTGGTTTGAAGATCATCACCTGCGAGGCGGAGCCGCGGGAGCTCGATCTTGTCGGCGAAGATATTTTGAAGGTCGCGCACGCCTATGGCACCAATGGCATCATCGTCGAAGCGGAGATGCCGCTGACCGAGGCGCATGACTGGATCGACGTCATGGTCGGCTTCGACGATTTCATGGAGGCGGCAGCGTTTTCCGAAAAGCTCGCGCGGCAAGACGGGATACTCCTCAAGGAACTCTCGCCCTGTGCCGCGCCAATTCCGGAAGCGTTCTTCAACCGCCACAAGCCCTATATCAAGGAAGGGCAATCGGTTGTCCTGATCATGGTCGCCCCGGTTTCGGTCGAAGCGCTGGCGCTCTTTGTCGCGCATCACAAGGGCGAAATGCTTTATCGCGCCGACAAGGCAAGCGATGAAGAATTGAAGCGCCTGCCGCCGATCTATGAGCTCGCCTGGAACCATACGACCTTGCGCGCGCTCAAGGTCGATCCGTCGATCACATATCTCCAGACACGCTATCCGACGCTGGAACATGTCAAAAAAATCGTCGACATTCTGGGCGACGAATTGCCCATGCATATCGAGATGACGCGGCAGGATGGACTGATCACCTATGCCGGCCTGCCGATGGTGCGCTACACGAGCGAGGAACGGCTCGAAGAGATCATTCGCATCCACGAGGAAAACGGCTGCGACGTCTTCAATCCGCACCGGTTTACGCTCGAAGAGGGCGGGATGAAGCGGACGGACCAGAAGCAGTTGGAGTTCAAGAAGGAAGCGGACCCCAAGGGCATTCTCAACCCCGGCAAGATGATCGCCTGGGAAAACCCGGATTTCGATTTTTCCTCCGGCAAGGCTTGGCTCTTCGATGGTCTTAATCCGGTGCATGCCGCCTGATGCGCGTTCACGTCATCCATGCTCATCCGGTCGAGACAAGCTTCAATCGAACGCTTTTTCGCACGGCGATCGAGGGATTGCAGAGCGCCGAGCATGAGGTCGATGCGCTCGATCTTTATGCGGATGGTTTTACCCCCGTCCTCACGCGCGAAGAGCGCCTTGCCTATCATGACGTGCCGGGCAACCTTACTCCTTCGATAAAACCCTATGTCGATCGGCTACAGGCCGCCGAAGCCCTCGTCATCGTCCATCCGGTCTGGAACTATGGCTATCCTGCCATCCTAAAAGGCTATTTTGATCGCATCTTCGTGCCCGGCGTGTCCTTCACCATGGAAGGCGGTGGGGACCGCGGCAAGCTCGTGCCATGCCTCACCAACATCAAGAAGGTCGCCTTTGTCACCACCTATGGCGGCAATCGCTGGCGCACATGGGTCATGGGCGATCCGCCGCGGCGCATCGCCATGCGCTGGGGCTGGGCGACGTTCCGCACCCGGCCCGATTATCTCGCGCTTTACGACATGAACAATGTGACCCCGGCCGGCCTCAAAGGCTTTCTCGGGCAAGTGCGAAACCGCATGGCGGCCTTCTAGACGGTCTTGAGCCAGCCGCCATCGACGAAATAGGTCGAGCCGGTCGAGTAGCTCGCCTTGTTCGAGCAGAGAAAGACGAAGAAGTTCGCCAGTTCCTCAGGCGTTGCGAAGCGCTTCATGCCGCCCGCCTCGTCGGCGACCGATTGGAGATGAGCTTCATACCCGCTTTCCCCGGCAATCTGCTTGGCCGTCTTGACCCAATCGGGCGTGAGGACGAGGCCGGGATTGATTGTGTTGACCCGGATATTATCCTTGACCACCTCATTGGCGAGCGTTTTTGAAAACATCATCAAGGCTGCCTTGGTGGTGTTGTAGATCGGCTCATACCAAAGCGGCTGCACGGCGCAGATCGAAGCATTGTTGAGGACGACCCCGCCGCCGCGCTGGCGCATGGTCGGCACAAAGCCGCGGGCAAGGCGCACCGCGGCCATCACGTGCAGGTCCCAATAAAACTGCCACTTGGCGTCTTCGGCCTCCTCGATGGTCTCGTTCGATCCGGTGCCGGCATTGTTGATCAGGATATCGACGCCGCCGAATTTCTCGCTGGCCCCCGCTATGACAGCATCGCATCCGGCACTCGTTGCGATATCGGCGGGAATGGCAATCGCCTCGACGCCGTGCAGTCCGGCAATGCGCGTCGCTTCCTCATGTGCGCGATCCGCCTTTCGGCCGACAAGCACGACATGTGCGCCTTCGGCCGCCAAGCCCTCGGCCACCGCCAGGCCGATGCCGACCGTGCCGCCGGTGATGACGGCGACTTTGCCCTTTAGTCCCAGATCCATCTAGGCCTCCACGCCCGCCGGAGGTTTCATGGCGCCGGTCATGATGGCCACTGCATCGGACATCGAGAAATCCCTGGGGTTGATTACGGCGATGCGCTTGCCGAGGCGGTGGATATGGATGCGGTCGGCGACCTCGAAGACATGGGGCATGTTGTGCGAAATAAGGACGATCGGCAGCCCGCGCCGCTTGACGTCGAGCATGAGTTCGAGCACCCGGCGGCTTTCCTTGACCCCAAGGGCCGCCGTCGGCTCGTCCATGATGACGACGCGGCTGCCAAAGGCCGCTGCCCGCGCCACGGCTACCCCCTGGCGCTGGCCACCGGAGAGGGTTTCCACGGCCTGGTTGATGTTCTGGATGGTCATCAGCCCCAGTTCCGAGAGCTTTTCCCGGGCGATCTTTTGCATCTTCGTGCGGTCGAGCCCCCGAAACACCGATCCCATGATGCCTGGTTTTCTCAGTTCCCGGCCCAGGAACATGTTGTCCGCAATCGAGAGGGCCGGAGAGAGCGCCAGGTCCTGATAGACGGTCTCGATCCCGGCAAGCCGGGCTTCGAGCGGCGAGCGGAAGGACACCGTCTTGCCCCCGAGCCGGATTTCGCCGCCATCGGGCACGACGGCGCCGCAGAGCGCCTTGATCAGGGTCGATTTGCCAGCGCCATTGTCGCCGATGACCCCCAGGATCTCGTTTTCCCGAAGATCGAAATCGGCATTGTCGAGCGCCACGACGCGGCCATAGCGCTTGGTGAGGCCACGGGCCTCGAGTACGGGTTCGCTCATGCCGAAACCCTCCGGATCCATTGATCGATAGCAACGGCGATGATGATCAGCGCGCCAACGGTCAACTGCCGCCAGAGCGGATCGACGCCGGTCAGCGACAGGCCCGAATCAAAGACCCCGACAATCAGCGCACCGAAGAGCGTGCCGACGATCGAGCCGCGCCCGCCAAAAAGCGACGTTCCGCCGATAACCACAGCGGTGATCGCGTCAAGGTTTGCCGTCTGGTTGCCGAGAGGCGAAACGGCACCGACGCGACCGATGAGCACCCAGCCGGCAATGCCGCAAAGGAGCCCGGCAATCGCATAGACGCCGACGAGCGTGTGGTTGACCTGGATGCCCGAAAGCCGGGCCGCATTGGAATCGTCGCCGATGGCGTAGACGTGGCGCCCGAAGGCAGTGCGGCTTAGCATATACCAGACGAGCGCCGCGACGGCGATCATCAGGATCGAGCCATACATCAGGAAGGCACCGCCCCCGACGGGTATGCGCGCCCCCATGGACTTGAGAAAGGGCGCAAACTGGTCGAGCGCCTGTGAGCGGATCGTCGCGGCGTTGGAAACAAGCGTGATCAGGGCGCCATAGATGCTCCAGGTGCCGAGCGTCACGATGAAGGGCGGCAGCTTGAGCGCCGTCACGAGGATGCCATTGGCAAGGCCACAGAGAAGGCCGGTCAGGAGACCGATGGGAAAGGCCAGGACGACGGGCACCTGATAGTCGACCGCGAGCTTGCCCATGATGATCGAAGACAGAACCATGATGGCACCGACGGAAAGATCGATGCCAGCGGTGATGATCACGAGCGTCTGCGCCGTGCCCAGAAGGGCGATCAGCGTCACCTGCGCCAGGATCAGCGAAAGATTGAGCGCGCCGAAGAACTTGCCGCCGGTGACGAAGGCGAAGATGACCACGGCGACGATCAGGATGATCGCCGGGATGGCGGTGGGATTCTGGTGAAAGAACTGCTGGATGCGGCGCAGGGGGCTTGGGGCGTCCTCATCGAAACTGGCAACGCCGTGACTGGCATTGCCGAGGCCGCGCTCCGCCGTGGCCGAACCGGTGGCGTCATCGCTCATGCCGAGGCTCTCCGCTGGATTGGGTCTGAACAGAACCCTCCCCGACAAAGGGCCGGGGAGGGGAGAATGGGACTTAGCCCCAGCAGAGCTTGGCGCCTTCGGCGGTGTCGATCGATTCCACACCCGCCACCGGCTTGTCGGTCACGAGGCGCGCGCCCGTGTCATAGAAACCGAGCTTGGGATCGACTTCAGGCTTGGTGCCATCCTTGGCGAACTTGGCGATCGCCTCCATAGCAAGCGAGGCCATGTCGAGCGGATACTGTTGCGCCGTGGCGCCGATGATTCCGTCCTTGACGTTTTGAACGCCCGGGCAACCGCCATCGACAGCAACGATCAGCACATTCTCCACCCCGGCTGCCTGCAGCGCCTGATAGCCGCCCGCTGCGGCCGGTTCGTTGATGGCATAAACGACATTGATGTCCGGGCAGCGCTGCAGCAGCGTTTCCATGGCGGTGACGCCGCCTTCTTCGGAGCCGGCGGTCACTTCATGGCCGCAGATGCGGGCATCGTCTTCATCGCCATATTTGTTCGGGTCCTTCACATCGATCCCGAAGCCTTCCATGAACCCTTGGTCGCGCAGGTAGTCGACCGTGGGCTGGTTGGTGGCAAGGTCGAGGAAGGCGATCTTGGCATCGGCAGCCTTGTCGCCCAGCGTGCCGGCAGCCCATTGGCCGATGAGCCGGCCGGCCTGGCGATTGTCGGTTGCAAAGGTCGCGTCCGCCGCGTCCATGGGATCGAGAGGGGTATCGAGCACGATGACGAGGAGCCCGGCATCGCGCGCCTGCTGGATGGTCGGCACGATAGCCGAGGAATCCGAGGGCACGATGGCAAAGCCTTTGGCGCCGGCGGCGATCAGGCTCTCGATGGCCGCGATCTGGCTTTCGTTGTCGCCATCGAAATCGCCCGCGAACGTGCGCAGCTCGAGGCCGAGTTCCTTGGCTTTGGCTTCAGCGCCTTCGCGCATCTTGACGAAGAAGGGATTGCCTTCCGTCTTGGTGATCAGTCCCACGATATCCTGTGCATAGGCAGCAGTTCCGCCTACGAGAGTGCACAGCAAGGCGGCCGCTGCAGCGGCTTTGAATAACCTGTTCATGTGTTCTCCTCCTGGGCGCGCCGGTTTGTCCGGTCGGGCCAGCTCAGCAGGTCTCGGTCTCCTCCCGCCCTGCTTGAAGGCGATGATCATCACGCTCAAAAGCGCCTGTCAATAAATTAATCCGATGGATTTATTAATTGACAGGGCGGCAAATGCTGACGTTTGATAGCGGCAGAGCCGCTGGCATTTTGACACAACCTGCGATAGGCGGGGGTAGCAGCAGGCGGAGGTAGATTAAGTGGCTGGCGCCGTCAGGACGATCAGGGGGCGGTCGGACGACCTCAGCCGCGGCACGAACCAGAGCGGCGTGCGGCTTTACAACGAGCGCCTGGTGCTATCGCTGGTACGCCGCCACGGCAGCCTGCCAAAGGCCGATATCGCCCGCATGACCGGGCTCTCGCCCCAAACAATTTCCATCATCGCCAATCAGCTCGAAGACGATGGGCTCTTGCGGCGCGAGGCGGTAGTGCGTGGCAAGGTCGGCCAGCCTTCGGTCCCCTATTCGCTCAATCCAGAAGGCGCCTATTCGATCGGCCTCAAGATCGGGCGCCGGAGCGTCGATCTATCGCTGATCAACTTCACTGGAGAGGTGCAGCGTTTTCTTCACCAGACCTATGCCTATCCCACGCCCGCCATCATCCGGGCGTTCACCGAGAAGGGCCTCGCCGATCTCCAGGCGAACCTGCCCGCGGAAGTGCTGGCGCGCGTGACCGGGCTCGGCATCGCCTCCCCCTATGAGATGTGGACCTGGCCCGAGGAAATAGGGGCGCCGCGCGAAGACATCGATGTCTGGCGCAAGACCGACATTCGCGCCGACTTGGCCAAAACCTGTCCCTGGCCGGTCTATTTCTACAACGACATCACCGCAGCCTGCGCGGCCGAGTTGATGTTCGGCCGCGGCGCCGAATATGTCGATTATCTCTATATCTTCATCGGCTCGTTCATTGGCGGCGGGCTCGTCTTCAATGGGCATCTGTTTCCGGGCCGCACCAACAATGCCGGCGCCCTGGGGTCGATGCCGGCAGGATCGGGACAGGGCGGGCACGCGGCGCAATTGATGAATGTCGCCTCGATCTATGTGCTCGAGCGTGAACTCATCCGGCAGGGTCGCCGTGCCGAGATTCTCTGGCAATCCCCCGACGATTGGGGCGACGATCTTGGTCCGGCGCTCGATCGGTGGATCGGGCAGGTGGCCCATCATCTTGCCAATGCCATCCTCTCGGCCGTTGCGGTAATCGATGTCGAGACCGTCGTCATCGATGGCGCCGTGCCTTCTGCCGTGCGCGCGCGGATCATCGGGGCGACGCGCGATGCACTCGGGGAGAGCAATCGACAGGGGCTATCGGCCTTTACGATCGTCGAAGGCACGTTGGGCACCAGCGCCCGTGCCCTCGGCGGCGCGGCCATTCCGCTCCTTGCCAATTTTACCCAGGATCGCGAAGTTCTCTTCAAGGACAATCCGTTCAGCGCACGCTCCTGATCGGCTCAATGCGCTCCCGGTCCGATCAGCCGCGAGCGGATAGCGTTGGAAAGATTGTCGAACAGGAAGACGACGAAAAGGATCAGCAGCACCATATAGGCAACCTTGTCCCAGTCGGAATTGGTGCCCATGGCTTCGAGCAGTTTCAGGCCGATCCCGCCGGCGCCGACTGCACCGATAACGGTGGCCGAACGGGTGTTGGATTCCCAGAAGTAGAGCGACTGCGATACGAACACCGGCGCCACCTGCGGCACGACGCCATAGCGGTTGACGGCGGCGGGGCTGGCGCCGACTGACTTCATGCCCTCGCGCTGCTTGTCGTCGACGTTTTCCAGCGCCTCGGCATAGACTTTTCCGAGCGCCCCGGTATCGGTGAGGAATATCGCGGCGATCCCCGGGATTGGCCCTGGCCCGAAGCCGCGAGTAAAAAACAGCGCCCAGATCAGCATGTCGACAGAGCGGATGAAGTCGAAGAACCGCTTCATCCCCCAGTTGGCCGCCCGGTTGGGCGTGATGGTCCGCGCCGCAATAAAGGCAAGCGGGAAGGCGAGGAGGGTCGCAAGCAGCGTGCCGACAAACGCCATGACCAGGGTCTGGAGCAGTTTGACGAGAATGTCGCCATGCTGCCAGGCCTGGTTGTTGAGCCACTGGTCAAGCACATAGCTTGCATTGCTCATTTCGGGATTGATCCGGTCGCCCGAAAGGATCAGCCCGATGGTCGAGAAGAGATCGTGACCCCAGAGCGGGGATTTCGGATCGTAAAGGAAATTGGCCCAGCCGAAGAACCGGCGCTGCACCGCAACTTGGTTGGCGCGGATCTCGGCCTGCCCTTCGAACCCGAAATCAACAACCACCTTCTGCCGATCCTGCTGGATCGCTGCCGGCGCGCCTTCAGGCGCCAGCGCCGCATCCGCCGTGATCGTCACGGGCCAGACTTCGCCATTGAGATAGACATCGACCTGCTGCGTCGTGATGTCGAGCCGGTCGGCCTGACTACCGAAGGTAACAGTCATGCTGCCATCGGCATTCGGGGTCAGCCAGTCGATCGTGGCATTAGCCGGATACTGGGCCCGGCTCGACCATTGGGGCGTGACGACGCCATCCTCGCCAAAGCGCAGCCGCGGCTGGGCGCGCCATGAGAACCAGTCCTGCACATAAATAGAAGCGCGGTCCCATTTGCCGTTGGAAAGGGCAGGGCCGACATTGAAGAAAAACCAGCAGAAAACGAGATAGGCCAGCGTCAGCGCAATGCCGAACACAAGGCCATGGCGCTTGAAGAACGAGGTCTTGAACACCTCGGGGAACTTGTTTTCGAGCCGAGCGCGCTCGGCAGCACTGATCGCCGACATTTTTAAACGCTCGCCTTTCCGAAATCAAAGCTCTGGTCACCCACTAGGCGCCGCCGCAGCCAGCCCGAAAACTGGTCGATGGCGATGATGGTGACGAGCAGCAGGATGATGATGGCATAGGTCTGAGCCGCATAATCGCGCCCGATCGAGAGGCGAAACACTTCGCCGATCCCGCCGCCACCCACCGCGCCGATGATTGTCGAAGCGCGCACATTGATCTCGGTGCGCAAGAGGGCATAGGAGACGAAATTGGGCATGACCTGCGGGACGATGGCAAAGCGCACGCGCTCGAGCCAGCTCGCCCCCACCGACTTCAACCCCTCATCGGGCTTCATGTCGGCATTCTCGACGACTTCGAAAAACAGCTTCCCGAGCGCGCCGATCGTATGCAGCGACACCGCCGCAATCGCCGCGATCGGCCCGATGGAAAGGACGGCAGTAAGAAGTCCGGCCACGACGATTTCGGGAAAGGCGCGGAAGATTTCCATGATGCGCCGCACCACCCAGCGCACCGGTCCCGCGCCAACGAGATTGGTCGCGGCAAAAAAGCAGAGCACAAAGGCGAGCGACCCGCCGATAATGGTCGAGACCACGGCGATATTGACCGTCACCAACAGCTGATAAACGAAGTTCGGGATGTAGAAGCTGTCGGTCAAATAGATGTTGGACGAGGTGTAGTCATATTTGGCCGAGCCATCGAAAAAGGGTGACTCGAGGCCGAACATGGCGCGAAAGATCTCGAACGGATCGCGCGGCAGAAAATTCTTGATGAAGTCGAACATATAGGGAAGGCGTTCAAAGAACTTCCCCGAGTTCGCCGCATTGGCATAGCTCATCGCCGCGAAGAGCGCGATGATGATGCCGAGGACGGCGATCACCGAATAGACCCGGCGCGTCATCACCTGGCTGCGATAATGCCGCAGGATAGTTTCGCCGGCGGGCGAAAGTCCGGATTGATGACCGATGTCTGCCATAGGCGCGGCGCCCCCACCAACTGGATGTCACCCCGGCGAAGGCCGGGGCCCATCTTGAGATTTCAGGATGGATCCCCGCCTGCGCGGGGAAGACATCGCATGTGTGAAAGCCGCGGTGGCAGTTTGCGACCGCGGCTAAAGATCAAAAAATCAGCCGCCGATAACTGACTTACGGGCGTCGATGATCGTCTGGTACATGGTCTGGTCGGCGTCGACGAAGTTGGTGTAGCCGCCGGCGGTGAATGCATCGAAGCATTCGAAATCGGTCTCGGGCAGCGCCTTGAACATGGCGGTGACCTTTTCCTTGATGTCGGCGGGCAGCTTGTTCGACACCATCAGCGGGCCGTTCGGGATGATCGGCGACTGCCAGACTTCGACGAGGTCGTCCATGTCGAGGAGGCCCTTGTCGACCATGATGCGGAGGTTGCCGGAGGTATACCCCTCCGAGAAGTCGCCCTGGCCCGAACCGAAAGTGGTGCCAACGTCCCAAGTGCCGTCGAGAACGCCGAGCACGAGGTTTTCGTGGCCGCCGCCAAAGCCGGTTTCGCTGTAGAATTCAGCGATCGGCATGCCGAGGTCGGCCGGCAGGGCGACGGACGGGATCAGGTAGCCCGAGGTGGAGTCCGGATCGGCAAAGCCGAGCTTCTTGCCCTTGGTCGAAGCCAGATCGGTGATGCCCGAATCCGAGCGTGCAACCATGATCGTGTGGTAGCCCGTCGAACCGTCTTCCTGCTGCGTGGTCAGAACCGGGTCAACGGCTTCCGGATCCTGCAGGTAGATCGCGGCATAGGACGAAGCGCCCATGATGGCGATGTCGATGGTGCCGCCGAGAAGGCCCTGGATCACGCCGTTATAGTCCGGCGATGGGAAGAACTGGACCTCGGTAGCGCCGGTTGCAGCCTTCAGCGGCTCGGCAACGCATTCGGAACGGCGGAGCTGGTCAGCTTCGTTTTCGCCGCCATCAAGGCCGATGCGGAGGACGAGGCCGTCCTGGGCAAAGGCTGCGGTCGACATGGAAAGCGCGACGGAAGCAAGAAGCAGTTTACGGATCGCGGACACGGGAGGTCTCCTTTGGTGACGCGTTTGGGTAATCTCGGCTTTCTTGAAAAAGGGGCCGAGTTTCAGGGTGCCTGCTGCGCGTTGGTCGGCGTGCGCGGCAGGATGCTTACCGGCGCAATCGCGGTTGAGGTCAGGCTTTCGGAAAAGGCCTCCTTCAAGCCATCGGCGCCATAGATTGTGCGAGCGACATCGGTCGTCAGCTCGTCGGGCGTGCCGTCGAACACCACCTTGCCCGCGGCCATGCCGACGATCCGCTCGCAATAAGCGCGCGCCGTATCGAGCGTGTGGAGATTGGTGATGACGGTGATGCCTTCGGCATTGATGTCGCGCAGGCTATCCATGACGATCTGCGCATTACGCGGATCGAGCGAGGCGATCGGCTCGTCGGCTAGGATCATCTTCGGCTTCTGCATCAGCGCCCGCGCAATCGCGACGCGCTGTTGCTGCCCACCGGAAAGCGTCTGCGCCCATTGCGTCGCGGTCTGCGCGATATCGAGCCGCTCCAGCGCTTTCAACGCTTCGAACTGCTCGTCCGGCGAAAACACCTGGAGGAGATTCAGCACGGGATTGCGGCCGTTGAGGCGCCCTAGCATCACATTGGTGATGACATCGAGCCGCGGCACGAGGTTGAACTGCTGGAAGATCATGGCGCAATCGCGCTGCCAGGCCCGCAGCGCCTTGCCCTTGAGCTCCGAGGTGCGCACCCCGTCATAATCGATATAACCCGACGACACATCGTTGAGCCGGTTGATCATGCGCAAGAGCGTCGACTTGCCGGCGCCCGAGCGGCCGATAATGCCCACCATCTGCCCTTGCGGGATCTCGAGCGTCACATCATCGACGGCGACCTTGTCACCGAAGCGTCGTGTAACGTGCGAAATCTTGAGCATGTCGGCGCCCCAGCCATTTCAGATGGGGATCACCTAAAGCGCGCGTGTAACGCCCCCATGTATGATCGGTGACGGTTCCATGACTATTCACCGGTGCGCCGTGGGTTGGCGCGCAATCCCCCACCCGACCTCCCCCTGGTAGGGGGAGGGACGCATCGAGCTTGCCTTAACGTCAGTGAGCCACCGACCAGATCCCTCCCCCTACCAGGCTCCAAAACGTCCCGTAGGGCAAATTGCTCCAGTGGAGCAATTTGAGGGGAGGAGGCTAGGTGGGGGTCACTCATACTTCTCCAAAAACGCCTCGATCCCCAGCGCCCTAAAATCCGGCAGCGCCTGATGCAGTTTCTCGTGGCTCCAATCCCACCACTTCATCGCATCGAGCCTTGACGCCACATCATCGGAAAACCGCTGCCTGATCGTCCGCGCCGGCACACCCACGGCAATGGCAAAATCTGCCACGTCCTTGGTCACCACGGCATTGGACCCGATGATGGCCCCATTGCCGATCGTCACCCCCGGCATGACCACCGCCCCATGCCCGATCCAGGTATCGTGCCCGATGCGAATGCCATTGCTGGCGCGCCAGTCGAAAAAGTCCTGGTCGTCCTCCTCGCCCTCAAAGTACCAGGCCGAGCGATAGGTAAAGTGATGGAGCGAAGCCCGCTCCATCGGATGCATGGACGCATAAATCCGCACATGGCTCGCGATATTGGCGAATTTTCCGATGTCCGCGTAAGCGATCTGCGTGTTCTCGACGCAATAGGAATAGTCGCCGATCTTGGACCGGCTCACATGCGAGCCCGCTCCGATCTCGACATAACGCCCGAGTTCGGAATCCCTCACCTGCGCCGTCGGATGAATAGATGGTGTGTCGCCAAGCCGGGTCATGCGGCCACCTTCGGCGCAAAGCCCGTCACATCGACGATCCGATCCGCCACCTCCGCCCGAACCTCTTCATCGTGGAAAATCCCGAGCATCGCGACCCCTTCGCGTTTCTTCTGCGCGATCATGCCGACCACCACGGCGCGGTTGGCCGCATCGAGCGACGCCGTCGGTTCGTCGAGCAACAGCACCGGGTGATGCGTGATAAAACCGCGCGCAATATTGACCCGCTGCTGCTCACCGCCCGAAAACGTCGCCGGCGGCAGCTCCCATAGCCGCTCCGGCAGATTGAGCTGCGCCAGCATTTCCCCCG
This sequence comes from Devosia soli, assembly GCF_000970455.1. Taxonomy (GTDB): domain Bacteria; phylum Pseudomonadota; class Alphaproteobacteria; order Rhizobiales; family Devosiaceae; genus Devosia; species Devosia soli. Next base: position 103,177 of record NZ_LAJG01000022.1, read on the forward strand.
CTCGCCGCTGCGCCTCGGCCTTATCGACCCCACGCACCACCAGCGGCTCCGCCACGACATCGATCGTCGAAACCCGAGGCACCGTCCGCAAAAACTGGCTCACATAGCCGATCGCATCGCGCCGCAAAGTCAGCACCGTACGCGGATCGGCACTCGCCAAATCCACCAAGGCGCCGTCATGCGCGATCATCACCGCGCCGCGATCGACCCCATAATTTCCATAGACCATCTTCAAAATGGACGACTTCCCCGCCCCCGATGGCCCACCCAGCACAACGCATTCGCCGGCACTGACCGCAAAGGTTACATTCTCCACCACCGGCAGGCTGAGGCCTCCACGAAGGTGCATGGTGAAAGTCTTCGCCAGATTTCTGACGGATAGAGCGGTCATTTTTCGAACTCCGATGTGTCAGTCGACACCCTCCCCCATGCGGGGAGGGTCAGGGAGGGGGGATGAGAGCCACGATATCCGGGCTCCCGCACCTCCTCCCAACCTCCCCCGTCGAGGGGGAGGCGCAGGCCGGTGCTAGAAACTGATATGCTCAAACCTGCAGGATCGAACTGACCAGCAACTGCGTATAAGGCTCGCGGGGATCATCGAGCACCCGGTCGGTGAGCCCGGCTTCGATCACATGCCCACCCTTCATCACCATCATCCGATGCGATAAGAGCCGCGCCACCGCTAGGTCATGCGTCACGACAATCGCCGAAAGCCCAAGCTCCCCAACTAGCTGCCGCAACAAATCCAGCAGCCGCGCCTGCACCGACACATCGAGCCCACCCGTCGGCTCATCCATGAACACGAGCCGCGGCCCGGTCACCAAATTCCGCGCAATCTGCAACCGCTGCCGCATCCCGCCCGAAAACGAGCGCGGCTGATCGTCGATCCGATCTGCCGCAATCTCCACGCGCCCCAGCCAATCCAGCGCCGTGTCGCGAATGCGGCCATAATGCCGATCCCCAACCGCCATCAGCCGCTCACCGACATTGGCACCCGCCGATACCGTCATCCGCAGCCCATCGGCCGGGTTCTGATGCACAAAGCCCCAATCCGTCCGCGTCAGAAACCGCCGCTCGGCTTCGGAAAGCTCATAAATATTGCGCCAGCTCTCATCCCGCATCCGGTAAAGCGCCTCGCCCGACGTCGGTTCGAGATTTGCCGAAAGCGTACTGAGCAACGTCGTCTTCCCCGACCCACTCTCGCCAACGATAGCCAGCACTTCGCCCGGATAAAGCTCGAAATTGACATCGGCACAACCAAGTCGCGCGCCGTAATATTTCGTCAGGTTCTTAACCTTGAGCAGCGGTTCGTCGCTCATTCCGCAGCCTCCTGCATCCCCAGAACCCCAACAAACCCCGCGTCCCGCCGCTCCTCGCAGTGGTCGGTATCCGAGCACACATACATATGCCCGCCCCGGTCATCCAAAATGACCTCGTCGAGATAGACCCCCTCCGCCCCACACAGCGCACAGGGCTCCTCGAAATGCTGGATCTCAAAAGGATGATCCTCGAAATCGAGGCTCACGACATCTGTATGCGGCGGCACCGCATAAATCCGGTGCTCACGCCCGGCCCCAAACAGCTGCAGCGCTTCGCTCCGATGCATTTTCGGATTATCGAATTTCGGCGTCGGGCTCGGATCCATCACGTACCGCCCCTCGACCTTGACCGGATAAGCATAGGTCGTCGCAATCCGCCCATGCCGCGCAATGTCCTCATAGAGCTTGACATGCATCAGCCCATATTCCTCGAGCGCATGCATTTTTCGCGTCTCGGTTTCCCGCGGCTCGAGAAAGCGCAGCGGCTCGGGGATAGGCACCTGATAAACCAGGATCTGCCCCGCCTCGAGCTTCCGCTCCGGAATACGATGCCGCGTCTGAATGATCGTTGCCTCGGCAGTATGCGTCGTCGTCGCGACCCGCGCCACCTTGGCAAAGAACGCTCTGATACTCACCGCATTGGTCGTATCATCCGCCCCCTGGTCGATGACCTTGAGCACATCGTCCGGCCCAATGATCGACGCCGTCACCTGCACCCCGCCCGTGCCCCAACCATAAGGCATCGGCATTTCGCGCGACGAGAATGGCACCTGATAGCCAGGAATGGCGACAGCCTTCAAAATAGCCCGCCGGATCATCCGCTTGGTCTGCTCGTCGAGATAAGCAAAATTGTAATTCGCGACGGCTTTCATTGGACTACTCCCAACATCACGGTGTCATTCCCGCGAAAGCGGCTACCTCTGTTTGCTACCCACGAAACCTCCCCTTCTTCGTCATTGCCGGGCTTGTCCCGGCAATCCATCGGGTGCTTCCACATCCCATGGACCACCGGGACAAGCCCGGTGGTGTCGGCGGAGGAAGGGCCGGCATTCTGGAAAACGAACATCACTCCGCCGCCTCCTGCTTCCCCTCAAACTCCGCCCGCATCCGCCGGATCAAATCCAACTCCGCCTGGAAATCCACATAGTGCGGGAGTTTGAGATGCTCGACGAACCCCGTCGCCTGCACATTGTCCGAGTGCGAAATGACGAACTCTTCGTCCTGTGCCGGCGCCGTAATATCTTCGCCAAACTCCTTGGCCCGCAGCGCCCGATCGACCAGCGACATAGCCATCGCCTTGCGCTCCGCCTGCCCAAACACCAGCCCATAGCCGCGCGTAAACTGCGGCGGGATTTCTGCGGAGCCCTTGAACTGATTGACCATCTGGCACTCGGTCACGCGAACGCGTCCCAGGCTCACCGCAAAGCCCAGTTCGGGAATGTCGAATTCGACCTCCACCTCGCCAATGCGGATTTCGCCGACAAAGGGATGCGTCCGCCCATAGCCGCGCTGCGTCGAATAGCCGAGCGCCAGCAGAAAGCCCTCGTCGCCGCGCGCGAGCGCCTGCAGTCGCAAATCCCGGTTCAGAGGAAAATCGAGCGGCTCGCGCGTCAGATCGCCAACCTCGTGCCCCTCGGGCAATTCGCCATCCGGCTCGATCAGCCCCTGCCGCCCCAGCAGATCCGTCACCCGTGGCGCCTGTTCCTCGTCTCCCTCGCGAACCGCCGGCACTTCGGCATCTTCGCCGACAATGCTCGGGTCCAGCAGCCGGTGCGTATAATCAAACGTCGGCCCCAGCATCTGCCCGCCCGGCAAGTCCTTGAACGTCGCCGATATCCGCCGCTCGATCTTCATCGCCCCGGTATCGATCGGCTCCGAATACCCAAACCGCGGCAGCGTCGTGCGATAGGCCCGCACCAGAAAGATCGCTTCGATCAGATCGCCCCGCGCCTGCAACAGCGCCAGCGCCGCCAGCTCCCGGTCATAAAGCGAACCCTCGCCCATGGCCCGATCGACCGCGAGGCCAAGCTGCTCGACAATCTGGTCGAGCCGCAGCGCCGGCACCGACCGATCCCCGCGCCGCCGATCCGCCAGCAGGCGATGCGCATTGGCAATAGCGGCCTCGCCGCCCTTAACAGCAACGTACATTCAAGCCTCCACAATCCGGGTCGAGCGCGGCAAGCCGATCACCTTGCCATCGGCCACCAGCAACAGGTCGATCCCGCGCGGAAACAGTTCGCGGTTTTCGCGCCACTGCGCGACGAAGTCCCCGGGCAGACCCATGGGGCTAATCTCCTGTGTGTCGCGAATGCCTGGCCCCCGCAGCACCAGCAGCGACCCACCGCTCAGCGCCGACATTTCGGCGACGATCGTCGTCGAGCGGTCCGGATATTCCTGTGTTCCAAGATTGCACCGAGCGAGATCGGGTAGCGCATCGCCGCGCGCCACAAACGCAAAGGTGGCCTTGGCCGGATCGGCGACAATGCTGGCTCCGGTATGAAACCCGACGAACCCGCGCACGGCGTCCGTGTCGTGCGCCGGCGATAGCCAGATCGCCGTGTCGTGGTCGGTCAGCGTTAACGTAATGCTACCCAATCTCCCCATCTCAGTATCGATTGCGGGCAGGTTTTGCGGGGTTCCGGGGTTCGCGAAGGCGTCGAGGATGGCTCTGAAAACCGCCTGCGCATCGCGCACCGGATCGGCAAAACCGGCGCCAAAATCATGGGACAGCATCAGTTATCCCCTCTCACCATGGTGACGAAATCGACCCGCGTGGCCGCCACCTCATCGCGCTTCTTTGTATCGGCTTTAGCGGCAAGTGCCTCCAAAGGCGCGATAATTTCAGCATCCACCCGACCGGCATCGCGCTGGCGCAGCGCGTCGATCACCGCGATGGCCTCGGCTTTATCGAGGTCGCGCCCCAGGCAATACCCGTGCCCGACTTCCCCGGTTACAATCCGGACACTGGCCAGGCTCACGCTCGCCTCACCAAGATTGAACGGCGCCCCGCCGCCGCCCGCCCGGCCGCGGATCATGACCAAACCGGTCTCCGGCCCGCGAATACGCTGATGCTGCGGCTGTTCGCCAAACGCGGCCCAGCGTTCGGCCAACGCCTTGGCCGGCGCCGCCGCCAAAACATCCAGCGCCCGCTTTCTTGCCCGCTGCTCGGGAGAGATCTCGCTCGTCATGCTTGCCTCAATTTGTCTAATAAAGTAGACAATTAATCTCACTAGTCCCGCTCTACGCTTCGTGTGTGAAAGTGCAATGACAAAATCGCAGTCAGCCGCGGGTGGGGTCGCTTTGTGGCGTCAGATCGCCGACGCCATCCGCCTCGACATCGTCGGCGGCAAGCTCGCAAATGGCGACCAACTTCCTACCGAAGCCCTTCTCGCCGAACGCTTTTCCGCCAATCGCCACACAGTCCGCCACGCCTTGGCGGTGCTGGCTGAAGAAGGCGTCGTCATCGCCGAACAAGGCCGAGGCACTTTCGTGAAAAGCATCCGCCGCCTCAGCTACCCCATCGGCAAGCGCACCAGATTCCGCGAAGGTCTAAAGGGCCAGGCGAACACCGTGGTCACCAACACCTTGGGCGATCGCATCGACAATGCCAGCGCCCAGGTCGCCGAAGCCCTCGGCTTAAAACCCGGCGCCAAGGTCGTGCGGCTCGAAGCCGTCTCGCTCGCCGATGGCGTGCCGCTTTCGCGCTCCACCACCTGGCTCGCCTATCGCCAGTTTCCAGATTTCGCCGCCCGCCTCACCGAGCTCAATTCGATCACCCGCGCCTTCGAAAGCTACGGTTTCCCGGACTATGTCCGCGCCATGACCCGCATCTCCGCCCGCCACGCCGACGTCGAAGAAACCCGCCTCCTTGGCCTCGCCCCCGGCGCCATCGTGTTGGTTTCCGAAGCGGTCAACGCCGACCCCGAAGGCAATCCGCTGTCTTACGCACTGAGCCGCTTTCCAGCGGAGCGGATGGAATTGGTGGTGTGACAGCCGCCTCCTAACCTCGCCATAAAGGCGGGACAGATCGAGTCTGCCGAGGTGCCCGTAAGCCAAGGAACGGTCCCTCCCCCTACCAGGGGGAGGCTAGGTGGGGGTCAATAAGCACCCACCCGCAACAAGTCCCTCAGCAGCCCCACAAACTGCTCCCCAGCCACTTCCAGCGCACCGGAATTCTCAATTCGCACCGTACTCGCCGGCAGTCTCACGCCGACGCTTCGGTCCATCCGCCGCCGGATTTCCCCAGCATCTTCCCGCCCGCGCCCAGCCAGCCGCCGCGCGATAACCTCCGGCTCCGCCCAGACCTCGACCACCAGCGCCGTCGGGTAGCGCCGTAGCAAGTCCGGAATAACCGCCCGGGACAGATTGGCGACGACAACTCGCCCCTCGCCGAGGTCGCGGTCGAGCGAGATCGGCAGTCCATAGTGCAGCCCATGTGCCTCCCAGCTCAGCGCGAAGTCTCCCCGGCTTTCTGCGGCCAGAAACTCCGCTTCCGAAAGGCTTTCATGATCCTCGCTGCCGCCATCGGCCGGCCGCGTCACGACCCGCCGCACGGTGCTGATCTCGTGCCCGAGCCGCTCGCGCGCAAAGTTCATCACGCTGTCCTTGCCGGCCCCGCTCGAGCCGACAACGGCGACAAAAGTCCCGCTCATATGACGCGGCGGCCCTGCCGCCAGACGGTCAAAACGATCGGGATACCGTCTTCGATGCGCAGGTGCACAAGGTCGGCGCGCTTGCCGATGGCGATTTCGCCGCGATCGGAAAGGCCCGCGGCGTCAGCCGGGTTCTTTGTCACCATGTTGATAGCCTGCGGCAGACTTATCCCCGGCACCTCTCCGGCAAGACAGAATGCCGATTGCAGCATCGAGAACGGAATATAGTCGGACGACAAAATATCGAGGAGCCCCGCCGCCGCCAGATCGCGCGCCGAAACATTGCCCGAATGCGAACCGCCGCGCACCACATTTGGCCCGCCCATGAGGATGGCCATGCCGGCCGCGCGCGACGCTTCTGCAGCTTCAAATGTCGTCGGGAATTCGGCGATGCGGATGCCGAGCCTTTTGGCTTCCTCGACATGGGCGCGGGTTGCGTCGTCGTGGCTGGCAAGCGCAATCCCGCGCGAGGCGCTGAGTTCGGCCAGCGCCAGACGGTGCTTGTCGGCATAGGTGCTCGATTCAAACGAACGCCGGGCGATGAATTCCGCCAGGGCTTGGTCGCTCATCTTGAGCTTGCCCTGGTAGTAGATCTTGTAGGCATCGGGGCTCGCGAACTGACGCTGGCCCGGCGCGTGGTCCATCAGCGAGGCAAGGCGGACGAGGGGATGATCCATGATCGCCTCAAAACTCTCGAGACAATCGGGAGCGGACACTTCGCAGCGCAGGTGAATGAGATGCTCGGCCCGCAGCCGCCCGGCGGTGACGCCGGCTGTCACGGCATCGGCGAGAATGCGCAGCTCTTCCATGCGCATGTCGGCGTGCTCGTCGATACCGACGCGAATGGCGTCGAACACGGTCGTGATGCCGGAAGCGGCAATCTGCGCATCATGCGCCTGGACGGCGGCCACCGGGTTCCAGCGCACTTTTGGGCGCGGCGCATAATGGGTTTCGAGGTGGTCGGTATGAAGTTCGACAAGGCCCGGTATCAGATAGTCGCCATTGAGATCCGTGCCGCGATGCGAGGCCGGGCCGATATCGGTGATGACGCCGCCAGCCATGGCCACGGCGCCGTGCAGTACCTGGTCTGCAAGCACCACGCGCGCATTGGTGAGCTCGGTTTCGTCGATGCCGATCTGATTCATTATCCTGGCCTTGAACTTCTCGTTTCGGGGCTTCGCGCTAGCCCACAATCATGACAGCGCGGCGACAGTGCTCAATCAAAGTCCGAGCTTGTCCTTGAGCGCATACCACCAGGAGCCGAGCGTTGAATATTGCGCCCGGAAAAGTCTGCCGCCGGGGAAAGGAATCCAGGGAAGGGCGGCAAAGGTGTCGAAGCGCGTCATGTCGCCGCGAATGGCCTCTGACAAGATGCGCCCGAAAAGATGCGAGCCGGTCACGCCATGGCCGGAATAGCCATGGGCGAAATAGACGCGGTTGCCGAGCCGCCCCATCTGCGGCACGCGCGAAAAGGACAGAGCGAAATTGCCGCTCCAGGCGAAGTCGACCCGCTCGCCTTTGAGCTGGGGAAACACCTTTTCCATATTGGGCCGGAGTTTTGCTTCAACGTCCGCCGGATCGGTGCCGCCATAGACGACGCCGCCACCAAAGATCAGCCGGTAGTCGGCACTGATGCGGAAATAGTCGAGGATGTAGCGCACGTCTTCGACGCACATGCCGGTGGGCAGTAGCGCCTCCGCGCGCTCTTTGCCGAGCGGTGCGGTGGCCATCATCTGGGTGGAAACGGGCATGACGCGCGCCGTCAGTTCCGGCACGACATTGCCCAGATAGGCATTGCCGCAAACCACCACAGTCTTGGCCGTTACCCTGCCTTTTTCGGTATGAACCACAGCCTTGGTTGCGTCCTGCTCGAGTTTTGTCATGGGCGACTGTTCGAAAATCACACCACCGAGGGTTTCGAGCGCCTTTGCTTCGCCCAGAACCAGGTTGAGCGGGTGCATGTGGCCGCCCGAATGGTCGATCATGCCGCCTTCATAGACCTCGGAGCCGATGTGCTGGCGGATGGCGGCGCGGTCGAGCAGTTCGTGATCGTCCATGCCATAGCGTTGCCAGAGCGCCTTCTTGGCCGCGAGATCCTTCATGTGCTGGGCGGTATAGGCAGCATAGATATTGCCGCGCTTGAGATCGCAGTTGATGCCGTAGCGGTCGACCCAACCAAAGATGATGCCGGCGCCTTCCTGCACCATCCCGCCCACGAAGGCGGCAGTCTTTTCGCCATAGCGCCGGCCAATGGTGCCGAGGCTGGCATTGAGCCCATTGACCACCTGTCCGCCATTGCGGCCCGAGGCGCCCCAGCCGACCTGGGCTGCTTCGACCATGACGATCTTGAAACCGTGTTCGGCCAGATGAATGGCTGTCGAAAGACCCGAATAGCCCGCGCCCACGACGCATATATCGGCTTCGACCTCGCCTTCGAGGCGCCGTGGCTGGCGGATGGTGTTGCGCGAGGCCGCATAGTAGCTTGGCGGGTAGGGCGAATTGGCGTGAGGGACTTCTGCGGCCATCATACCACCTCGAGATAAGCGGAAAATTCGAGGTCGGTGACCTGCGAGGCAAAGCCGGCAATCTCCTGCCGCTTGCAGGCCAGCAACATCGATTGCAGCGTCTGGTCGAAAATACGTGGCACCATCTCGCCGTCCTCGAATGCATTGACCGCCGAGGCCCAGTCGGCCGGCAGCTTCGGCAGGCGCTCGGAATAGGCGCGTCCCTTGAAGGGTTTTGGCGGCTTGATGTGATCTTCTATGCCGACAAGGGCCGCGCCGAGGACGCCGGCAAGAACGAGATAAGGATTGGCGTCGGCGCCCGAGACGCGATGCTCGATGCGGCGGGCCTTGTGGCTGCCGCCCGGAATGCGAACCGCGGTGGTGCGGTTTTCGTATCCCCAGGAGATGGCGCTCGGCGCATGCGTATCGGGACGCAAGCGCCGATAGGAATTAAAGTGCGGCGCAAAAAGCAGGGTCGTTTCCGCCATCCCCGCGAGCAGCCCGCCGACCGCGTGCAGCATTACGTCGGAGCCGGTTTCGGTGCCGTCGTCGAAGACATTGTTGCCGGCTGCATCATTGAGGCTGAAATGGACGTGGAAGCCATTGCCCGAGCGGGTGCCGTATGGCTTGGCCATGAAGGTCGCGACCAGCTTGTGCTTGCGCGCGACGCCCTTGACGATGCGCTTAAACAACACCGCGTCGTCCGCTGCCTTCAACCCGTCGGTATGGAGCAGATTGATCTCGAACTGGCCGACGCCGTTTTCGGCGACGGCGGTATCGGCCGGAACGTTCTGCTGCTCGCATTGCAGATAAACGTCGCGGAAGAACTCGCCGAAATCCTCGAGCTCATCGAGCGAGAGAATGGCGTCGGAATCGAGGCGCTTGCCGGTATAGGGCGAGATCGGCGGCTGCGCGGATTCGGCATCTGGATCCACGAGATAGAATTCAAGCTCGGTCGCCACCACCGGCCGGAGGCCGATTTCGGCATAGCGGCGAATGACATGGGCCAGAGCCTGGCGCGGATCGCCGAGAAAGGGTGTCTGCGTGTCCTGGAAGAGCCAGAGGGGGATCATGGCGCTTGGCCGCGTCGTCCAGTTGATCGGCAGGGCGCCGCGTCCGGTGGGGCTGCAGATGCCATCGACGTCGCCGCTCGAATAGACCATCGGATTGCCGATGATATCCTCGCCCCAGACGTCGACGCCAACGATGGAAAGCGGCATGCGAATGCCGTTTTCGGCGATGCGCCGCGCCTGATCGATCGGCAGCCGCTTGCCGCGCATGATGCCGTTGAGATCGCACACGGCGGTATGCAGCACTTCGATCTGCGGGTTCTGTTCGAGCCAGGTAACGATGTCGGTGTTGGCGGTAGCTTGGCTACTCATGTTGATCCGTCGACTTTTCTTGAATTCCGTTTTTACCCTATCAGGCCTGGTTGCGTTACGGGAAGCGGTCGGGCCGCAAAGCGGAACGGGAGAGCGGAATGGCGCTGAAAAAGCCGGTCATCGGCGTTATCGCATGCGAACGCATTGTGGAGGGCGAACCGGCCCAGGCCGTCAAGCACCGCTATCTCGAAGCCGTCGAGCAGCATGCCCAAGCCGTGCCGATGGTCATCCCCACCAATCAGGATCAAGACAATGCTGCCGCAATTGTCGAACGGCTCGACGCACTGCTTCTGACCGGCAGCGGATCGAATATCGAGCCGCGCCGCTACGGGTCCGACAGCCCGGCAATGGCGCCGACGGATCCGGGGCGCGATACATTCGGCGCCGCGCTCATTCACGCGGCCATCACGGCCGGCAAGCCGGTTTTCGGAATTTGCCGGGGCCTCCAGGAAATCAATGTGGCGCTTGGCGGCACGCTGCGTGACATGCGGGCGCAGCGCGGAGCGGATCTCCATCACGCGCCTGACGGGGCTAATCTTGAAGATACTTTCGCCCATGGCCACGATATTGAGGTCGCACCAGGCTCGGTGCTGCAGCGCTTTGCCAGCGCGACGGCGCTGAAGGTCAACAGCGTCCACTTTCAGACCATCGACCGGCTTGGGGAAGGGCTGGTCGCCAATGCGACCGGGCCGAGCGGGGTAATCGAAGCCATTTCGGCGCTCAAGACGCCAGCCCCGGTTTTCGCCGTCCAGTGGCATCCCGAATGGCAGCCGGAAGGCCGCCCGCACGATCTGGCCTTTTGGAAATATCTGGGCGAAGTTGCCCGCGCCAATTATCTCCCCGCACCCGGCTCGGAAACCACCTGATGCAGCAGTTCGAAACCCGGCTTTTCATCGATGGCGATTTTGTCCTAGGCGAAGGTCCGGATGAAACGGCGTTCGAGCCGGCACTCGGGACGGTTCTGGCCTCTGTGCCATCGGCCAGCGCAGCGCAGGTCGACCTCGCGGTCGAAGCCGCGGCGCGAGCCTTCAAGCGCTGGTCGAAGTCCACACCGAAGGAACGAAGCCTCGCGCTTCTAGCCATTGCCGATCGGATCGAACGGAACGCCGACACCTTGGGCCAAATAGAATCGCGCAATGCCGGCAAGCCCTTGCGCTATGCGCGGACTGGCGAAATTGCCAATGTGGTCGATGTATTCCGCTTTTTTGCGACGGCTGCACGAAACGTGCCGGCGCCCGCTGCCGGCAATTATCGCTCATCGACCCGCACCAGCATTGTCCGGCGCGATCCTATCGGGGTCATCGCGCAGATCGCGCCATGGAACTATCCCCTGCTCATGGCGGCCTGGAAAATCGCTCCGGCCATTGCCGCGGGCAATACGGTTGTCATCAAGCCGTCCGAGCTGACCCCGCTCAGTCTTCTGGCGCTGGCCGGAATTTTTGCCGAGGTGCTGCCGCCCGGTGTCGTCAATGTCATCTGCGGCAATGGGCCCGAGGTTGGGCAGCGGCTGATATCGCATGATCTCGTGCGGATGATTTCGCTCACCGGCGACGTGCGCACGGGCCGCGCCGTTCTGCAGGCCGCCGCCGGGCCGATGATCAAGCGCACGCATCTTGAATTGGGCGGCAAGGCGCCGGTCATCGTTGCCGCCGATGCGGACCTCGACAAACTTGTCGAGACGCTGCGCGAAGCGAGTTTCTACAACGCCGGACAGGACTGCACGGCCGCATGCCGTATCTTCGTCGAGCGCTCCATTGCCAAGACGCTGACCGACAAGCTCGAAAAGATGGTCGGGTCGCTGGTCTATGGAAAACCCGAAAGGGATGACGTCGAATTTGGTCCCCTGATCAGCGAACGCCAGCGCGACCGCGTCGCCGGCTTTGTCGATCGCGCCCGGCGCGATGGTGACGTCATCCAGGGGACGGCGGCCGACGAGGCTGGGTTTTTCTACGCGCCGACGCTTGTCGCTGCGCCCATCGAGTCCGAAATCGTTCAGAAGGAAGTGTTCGGGCCCGTTGTCAGCCTGACGCCCTGCGATGGGCTCGACACTGCCCTCGATTGGGCCAATGCGTCGGAATACGGCCTCGGTTCCTCGGTTTGGTCGCGCGATACGGAGACGGCGCTCAACCTTGCCAACGCGCTCGAATATGGCGTCACCTGGATCAATACCCATGGCGTCATGGCAACAGAAATGCCGCATGGCGGCATGAAGAATTCCGGCTATGGCTCGGACCTGTCGATGCAGTCGCTGATCGACTACACCCAGATCCGCCACCTGATGTTCGGCTAGGCGACGCGGCTGGCCAGAGGCAGTTCCCCCGCATCGATCGTCATGTCGCAGAGCGCCGTCAAAGGCGCATTGGCGGAGGGCAGGTCCCGATCGAGTGTCAGCACGACGACGTCGTAGAGATCGGATAGCGCACCGATCAGAATGCGTACGGAGCGCGCCTGCGGATCGAACTCGGCCTGCCGGCCCCATGGAATGAGCGCTGCTTCATAAAGCCCGCTGCCGTGGATGACGTCAGCAAAGTTGGCCTTGCCGAGAGAGAGGTCGCTGATGCCCGGTGCACTGCCGCGCCGGCGCGTCGATACATCGACTAGCACCACGCGCTTGCCGAGGGACTTATAGAAGGCGAAGAGCTCGCGCGAGCGCGTCGGCACGCCGCTCGTGGTGCGAATGGCGAGGATGCGCGCGGCGCCCAGTTCGGCCATGGAACCGTCGTCGGGCGGTATCTGCAGGGGCGCAGGCATGGTCTTGGCAGGACGCGGCCTGGGCTCTGGGGGCTGAACTGGCGCGGCAGGCTCTGCGCCAAGCCAGTTTGCGCCAATGCCGATATCGGTCATGGCGGTTGTCGTCAGCCAATTGTGTTCGGTTTCGGCAGTATAGGTGGCATTCTGCGTCGCTTCAGGCTGGAGCTGTTGCTCGGGCTGCGCCGGGGGCAGCGGCGTGTCGAGAGCCGGCTCGACCATTTGCATGTCGTCTGCCGCATCGTCCAGGTCTTCCTCGCTCGGCTTGCGCGGCCGGGTCATGACGACGAAGCCAAGCTGGCCAAGAAAGGCGAGGCTGCCAACGAGACCGAGTGCGAGATCGGTGCGAACGGCGCGTGGCAAGGGCGTCACCACCGGCTTTTGCTGCTCGGGAATGGCGCCGGTCTTTATGGTGTCGTCGGCCTTGACTTCGGCCGTCGCCGTCAGCAGTTCATCGCGCAGACCGTCCTCAAGACGGCGGGCAGCATCGCGATCGGCCACGACCATTTCGGACAGGCTTTGCACCTGGGTCGCGAGATCGGACCGCATGCGATCGACCTCTTCGTTGAGCGTGCGCATGGTCGGGTGATTGGGCAGCAGCGTGACGGACAGCTTTTGCTGTTCGGCTTCGAGTGCGGCGAGGTCATCGAGGCGCCGGCCAAGGCTCGGCATGTTCTCTGCGTCGAGCGCGAGCATCGCAAGATTGCCCTGATCAACGAGAGCCTTGATCCGTTCGGCACGCCCTTCGAGCTTGATGCGGTCTGCGAAGGCCTGATCGAGCCGCTGTTGCAGCGCCTTGATGCTGTCGGCACTCATCGGCATGGAAGCCGGCTTGACCAAGGCTGCCTCAGGCTTGGCCTCGATGGCAGATGGCATGGCCTCGGGTGGCGTTACCAGCGCCAGGTAGCTTGCCCTCGTCGCTTCCGCGATCGAGCGGGCGCGTGCGGCTGAACCTGCCGTGGCGGCCAGTTGCAGCGAGGTGCCGGTTTCCCCGGGGCGCACCATCAGGCGTTGGCGAAGAAGCGTCGTGGTGTCGAGAACACCGCCGCCATTCTGTCGGAGATCGGCAATGCTGTCGGCGGGGAGGCGCGCCACGATGTCGGCCAATTGCCCCTGGGCCAGCAGGCGATCGGCCTCGGCATCCATGGCGCTGCCGGGGGGCAGGGTCAGATCGATCCTTGCTTCAAACTTTTGCGGCAGGAACTGAATGCCGGCAAAGGTCGCGAACATGACCACGGCCGTTGCTGTGACCATGCGGGGCAAGCGCGGCACGATCGCCATCACGAGCGAACTATCGGTATCGGGTTGGTCGGCCGGGTGGGAAAGTGTGTCGGTCATCGCCTGTTCCGTTCAGGCTGATCATGCGCCAACGTGGTTAATATTCCCCAAACCCGCATGCAGAATGCGAAAAACTACGCATCGGCCGAGGCTCTAGTGAGCGTTCTGCCGGGTGCGCGGGGAGAAGACGGTGAGGATGACGATCCAGATATCGAGAAGCAGCGACCAGTTTTCCGCGTAATAAAGATCATGCAGCGTACGGGCTTCGATCTTGTCCTGCGTCGAGGTATCGCCGCGGAAGCCGTTGACCTGGGCCCAGCCAGTGATACCGGGCTTGATGCGCTGCCGCTGGGCGTAAAGTTCGAATTTGCCCGAGAGTTCGTCATCGTGCGAAATCGCGTGGGGCCGCGGCCCGACAAGGCTCATCTCGCCCTTGAGGACATTGATGAGTTGCGGCAGTTCATCGATGCTGGTGCGCCGGATGAAGGCGCCGATGCGCGTTACGCGCGGATCGTTCTTTTGCGCCTGGGTCATGGCATGGCCGCTTTCCATCACGCGCATGGAGCGGAACTTGTAAATCGAAAAGTTGCGTCCATTGAAACCGCGGCGTTCCTGCCGAAACAGTGCGGGCCCCGGACTTGTCGCGCGGATGGCAATAGCAACGGCGATGAGGATGGGGGAAAGCAGAAGCAGCCCGCAACTTGAGGCGAGAATATCGAACGCCCGCTTGAAGAAGCGCCCGCTGTCATTCATCGGCGCGCTCAGCAGCCGCAGCGAACTGACGGAGCCGAGTGGCACGATATCGACCAGATTGATCTTGCGGCCTTCAAGGCTCGCCTTGGGATAGAGCAGGAAATCGAGGGCAAAGGGACGGCACGGGGCGAGGAGTTGACCAATTCCGTCGAGATCATCCAGATCGCCGATGACCAGCATATTCTGGCAATTCTTCTCGACGCACGAGCGTGCAAAGTCGGCGATAAGTCGCGCAGGAGGCAGGGTGCCTCCCAGACCGTCGGGCAGAACAAAGCTCGCGACCACCTGGCCGCCTTGTTGCCAAACGCGCGGATCGGCGCGCAGGTGTTCGACAGAAGCACTGTCGCCGATGATACCGAAACGCTCCACCTGAAGTTGACCGCGCATCAGCATGCGGGCGATCTGGCGATAGATATAGACGCGGAGCACCGTCAGCACGATCGGCGTGATCAGCAGCCAGCCCCAGAACACAGGGCCGAAATCAATGTCCCATCGCGAACTACCAAGGGCGACCAGGAACCCAATGCCGGCCGCTGCAATCCAGCTGAACACGGCATGAAGAGCAAACGGCTGGCGGAAATCCGGGTACGCGAGGAATTTCTGCGCCCTGGGCGCTGCAAGCGCGCCGTAGATCAGGCTTGCAGTGACGGCCAGCACCAGAACGATATGCGTCTGATTGGCATAAGCCAGCGTGAGGCTCAGCAAGCCTGCGACCAGGCCTTCGGCGCTACCAACAACGGCGCTCAGGGTAGTGCGCCCAGAAAGCGTGAAACGCTTCCGCCGCCGGGAGTCGGCTTGCTGTAAAGAGATGCTCATGTGTCAAATGCACTGGGAACCACAATTGTAGAACGCAGCAATACCATTGCCGGCCGAAAAATATCAGGCCAGAGCAAAGCTTAGGTTAATGGATGCAATTGGGCATGCCGCATTAACCTCTGCGACGGAATTTGTTCAGCGTAAGTCACTTAGCAGTATTTGCGTGTGATAGATCACTCCATGCACATCACATGGTGACCGGGGGGAATCTTATGGCGTCTATTGGATGGGACGAGACACGCCCAAATCAACTCGTGCGACTCATCGGGCATCCACTCGTCTGGCTGGCGCTTACCCTCATCCTCATCGCCTTGCTGCTGAGCCTGCCTTTATCGGCGGCGATCGGTCCGATGTATTGGGATACTTACATCTATCTCGATGCAGCACAGCGCATCGCCATGGGGCAAATTCCCAATGTGGATTTCCAGGCTCCAGTTGGCCCCCTGGTCTACTATCTTTTTGGCTGGGGACTAGACCTATTTCCACGCGCGCAGTTGTTGTTGCTGGCGCAGTGGTGCTTCCTGGCGGTCGCCGCGCCGCTGATGGCTGTTGTCGTTGGAGACGCGGCCAAGCGCAATTATGGCCTAGCCTTCGCGCTCCTGATCCCGTTCGTGGTTTTCGCCGTCGCGCCGGTCAATTCGCTGACCTACAGCTCGTTTCCGACGCTAGACGGCTACAGCATCTACAACCGGCACGCCTCGGTCATGCTCTACGTGCTCGTGTCGGGCCTGTTGTTCGTCAAGGACGGGCGCAAGCTTGCATGGTTCTGCGCGCTTGCCATGCTGGCACTCTTCCTCACCAAGATCACAGCGTTTCTCGCCGGTGGGTTGATCGGCCTTTTCGCTCTTCTGGCGGGCCGGATCGCCCTGCGCCACGTCTTGCTGGCAGCTGTGATTTTTCTCGTGCCGCTCGCGATCAGCGAGTTCGCCGTGCACTTCGTCTCCTCCTATCTTGGCAGCATTGCGGAGCTCGTCGGTCTTAATGAGGGCGGGTGGGCCTCGCGTGTGCTCACAGTTGTGTCGGCCAAGCTCAACGTCCTCCTGCCAGTGGGTGTGATGTGCGCAATAATGGCCTGGCTCTCGTTCAGCGGTACCGAGAGCAGCGTGCGGTTCCTCGATCGGAGCTATTGGTGGCTCGGTGTCGTTACGATCGCCGGTGTTGCCTTTGAAACGCAGAATACCGGCGGCGGTCAGGAATTCATTTTCCTCTGGCCGGTGCTGCTGATGGCCTGGCCGCGCTTCCAGCGCTATGAAAAGCGTTCGCAGGCGGTGCTGTTTGCGCTCGCCGCCTTTGCCGTCGTTCCGACGATCAGCACAGTCGCGCATCGTGCCCTGCGCTCCGTCGCCGTGATGCCTACCTACGATACGCTGAACTTGCCGATCTTGAAGAATATGGAGCAGGTCGCAGCGCGTCCGGATCATATCGACCGCGCCCAGTGGGACGTTTCGCACTATATCGACTATGCTGACGCTTACAAAAGCGTTGCCGGTGAGCCGGGGCCTAGCTGGAATTACTACACCGAACTCGACTTCCAGCTCTACTATCTCATCGATCTTGCGGCAGGAGCGCAGGCGGTCCTTGATTTCGAAGCTGCAAACAATGTGCGGCTTGGTACGCTGATGACGCTTGAATTCACCAACCCTTTGCCTTGGGTCCTTGATCGTGACGCGACGCGGCATATCCAGATCGGGGCGGATCCATCTCGCACCATTCCGCCGATGACGGCGGAAGTCAGAGCGGCCATCGACGCAACAGATGCGGTGGTGCGTCCGAAATGCCCTGTCACATCGGGTCGCCTGGCGCTCGAAGCCATCTACAGCGAAGCGCTCAAGAACCGGCAGGTTGTTTCAATCCATCCATGCTGGGATCTGTTGCTGCGCCCTGGCCTTCTGCCGACATCGTAAGACCGGCACCGCATAAAGGAAGGGGCGGACCACGGTCCGCCCCTTTTTCGTCGTTTGCATCGAGATCAGCCGACCTGGGCCCGGACGAAGTCCGTCACGATCTTGACCACGCCGCGGGACATCACCTCGTCGAGTGCCGTGATGAACTCGTCGACGTTTTCGCGGGTACAGATCAGCGGGGGTTCCAAGCGAATGACGTTGCGGTTGTATTCGGTGAAGGCCACGAGGACGCCGTGATCGCGGAGGAGGTGGCTGCCGATGAAGCCGGGGAGCGAGCCCTTGAGTTTATCGTCGAGCGCGGCGACGACCGGGCGGAGGACGAGCGGCAGGGTCTGCGAGAAGTCGTGGAATTCGAGGCCCACCATGAGACCACGGCCGCGCACGTCCTTGAGGAGCGTCGGGTATTTGGCCTGAAGACCACGCAGCTTTTCGAGAAGGTAATCGCCGACCTCGGCTGAATTGTCGATCAGGCCTTCATCGTAGAGCACGTTGATGGCTTCGATCGAGGTGACCGAGGCTTCGCCAATGCCGCCGAAGGTGGCCATGGCGTGGATCATGGCGGTTTTATTGGTGCCATAGGCCTTCATATAGACGTCGCGCTTGGCGATCATGGCGCCGACGGCTGCTTTGCCGCCGCCGAGGGATTTGGCCAAGGCGGTGACGTCGGGGACAACGCCATAATGCTCGAAGGCGTAGAATTTGCCGGTGCGGCCGAAACCGCACTGCACTTCGTCAGCGACCCAGAGGACGCCATATTTGTCGCAAAGGGCGCGGAGTTTTGTCCAGAACTCTAGGCTTGCCGTGATGATGCCGCCGCCGCCCTGGACGGTTTCGAGAACGATCGTGCCGATGGCCGGATCAGATTTGAAGACGGCTTCGATGGCATCGATATCACCGAAGGGCACGCGAACCGTGTTGTCGGTCAGCTTGAACTGGCCGCGGTAGAGGGCGCCATCGGTGATCGAGAGCACGCCCTTGGTTTTGCCGTGGAAGGAATTTTCCGCGTAGACGATCTTTGGCCGCGACGGACCGGCGGCACGCTCGGCGACCTTGATGGCCGCTTCCATGGCTTCCGAGCCCGAGGAGCCCAGAAAGACCATGTCGAGATCGCCGGGCGAGCAGGCGGCGATATTGCTGGCAAGGGCCGTCGCATATTGCGAGAGGAAGGCGATGGCGATTTCCTGGCGCTTTTCTTCGGCGAACTTTTTGCGCGCTTGAAGAATACGCGGGTGGTTGTGGCCGAAGGCGAGCGAGCCGAAGCCGCCGAAGAAGTCGAGGATCTTGCGACCGGTCTGGTCGTAATAATACATGCCCTCGGCGCGCTCGATCTTGATCTTGTGAAAGCCCAACAGCTTCATGAAGTGAAGCTGGCCGGGATTCATGTGCTGGGCGAAGAGATCGTTGATTGTCTTGATGTCGAGGGCCTTGGCGTCTTCGACGCTGAGGAGCTTTGGCTTGACCGTCTTGGTTTCTGGCAGGGGGAGGTTCATGGCACTGGACATATGGGTTTTCCTCACGCGGCCTTGGATTGAGTGATGGCGGCGGGCTCGTTGCCGGCCAGTTTCTTGCGGTATTCGGTATAGGCGGCGATGAGCATGTCTTCGTCGCGATATTGCGGGACCCAGCCGAGTTCGCGTTCGCCCTTAGAGACATCGAGAATGCACATCTCGTCGGCGATCAGATATTGCTCTGGATCCATGATCGGCATGTTGAGAAGATCAAGCAAATCGAGCGTGCGCTTGACGGCCCAGCCGGGGGTGGGGACGAGCAGCGAGCGTGAGCCGGCGTGCTTGATCAGCTTGGTGAGAAGCTGGCGCGTCGTTGGGGGATTGAGCGAGCCGAGATTATAGACTTCGTTCGGGACGCCGGCGGTAAAGGCAGCGTGCGCGGCCGAAGCGCAATCGAAGACCGAGATGAACTGATAGGGGTTTTTGCCCGAGCCGATCATGGGCACCGGCAGGCTCATGTCGATCAGCTTGAAAAGTTTGGCGAGGATGCCGAGGCGGCCTGGGCCGATGATGAGGCGGGGGCGGAACATGGTGATGTTCATGCCGCGCTGGCGCCAATCGGCGGCGAGAAGCTCGGTCTTGTATTTGGAAAGACCATATTCGCCCAGAGGAGCGCAGGGATGGTCCTCTTTTTGCGGCCAGGTATAGGTGTGGCCATAGACCATGTCCGTCGTGAAATGGACGAGGCGATTGGCCCCGGCCGCATCCATGGCGCGGATGATGTTTTCTGTGCCGTAATAGTTCACCGGGAAGAAGAAATCGTGGCGCTTGGCGCGCACCTGGATCGGCGAAAGCATTTTCGCCGAGAGATTATAGACCATGTCGTCGGGCTTGATCCCGAGCTCGCGGATCGAGACTTCGCTCGTCACATCGGTCTTGACGAAGCGCACGTCACGATAATGCGGCAGGTCGGATTTAACGATATCGGCGACGACTACCTCATGGCCTTCGTTGGCAAGGCGTGGCGCCAGGTGCCGCCCGACGAAACCGTCACCGCCGAAAATGATGTGTCTCATGATCTGTCCCATTCCAAAGTGTGTTGTGTTCGTGGGTAAGGATCAGGTCCGGACCTGATCGAGGCTGGCGACCGTTTCGGTCGCGTCATGATGAGCCGTTCCGCCTTGGGCGATCAGCACCGTGCCGACGCAGATGAGCGCGATGCCGGCGATCTTGAGGGCACCCAAGTCTTCCTTGAAAACGAGCCAGGCGAAGATGGCGACGGCCACATAGGCCAGGCTGAGGAAGGGATAGGCGAAGGAGATATCTACCTTGGAGAGCACATAAAGGTGCGAGGCCATGGAGATGACGAAGGTCGTCAGCCCGGCAAAGACCCAAGGGTTGAAGACGATCTGGAAGATGCGCAGGATGGCGGTATCGGCCGTAAAGCTGATCGACCCCATCGAACTCATGCCGGCCTTGAGCATGAGCTGGGCGGCCGCATTGGTGAAGACGGTGAAGAGGATGAAGGGAAGGTAAGCCATTTTTGTCCTCTACTCGGCGGCCAGCGCCGGTGTGTGATGGGAAAGGGCGAGCGCCGTGCGTCGCCAGAAGTCGGAAAGGAAGCGTGGATCGCGATGGCGCTCGAGCGCCTGCCAATCGGGGAACCCAGCGGCAAAGGTCTCGGGGCTCATGCGCTGATCCTTGTATGGATTGACGCGGCCGCCGGCTTCGACCGTCAACCGGTCAAGCGTCGCGAGAAGGTTGAGCGTTGCAACGCCGCGGTTGGAAAAATCCATGGTCAGGGTGTAGCCGGGCCTTGGGAAGGAAAGAACGCCAGGCGACGGCGTCGCGCCGAAGCGCTTCAGCACCGTAAGAAATGAAGCCTGCCCGGCTTTGCGGCTGGCCTCGAGCATGGCCGGAATGGCCGTCCTTGCCGCCTCGAACGGGATCACGCTTTGATGCTGATGAAGACCCTTGGGGCCGTAAAGGCGATTCCAGTTGCCGACCGCGTCCAGCGGATAAAAGAAGTTTCCATAGGAACTTGGGTGCGGTCCGCTTTTGCGGGCCTTTGCGTGGAAATAGGCGAAGTTGAAGCCGCTGAGGCTTACGCCATTGAGCATCGAGAAGGGCATTTCGAACGGCACGGAGAGCCGTGTCGCCTTCTCCTCGGTTGCGAAATTGCCATTGCCGGCGTGATTGCCGGTCAATAGCACCCCCCGGTTGCTGCCCGAAAGCTGGTCGATCCAGGCGACCGCATATTCGTTTTTGGCGTCGGCCTCTTCGGCCAGGTCGAAATAGCTCTCGAGCCCGGAGAATGGTGTGATCTCTTCGATCACATCGAGCGAGCCAACCTTCATCAACCGGAGGCTGGCAGAAAGGATAAGTCCCGTCAGGCCCATGCCGCCGATGGTTGCCTCAAAGAGGTCCGAGTTCTCGCGTGGCGAGCAGGTATAGGTGATCCCGTCCGAGCGCAGCAGCGTCAGGTTCGCGACATGGCAGCCGAAGGTGCCGCGCAGGTGGTGGTTCTTGCCATGCACGTCATTGGCGATGGCGCCGCCGAGCGTTACATAGCGCGTGCCGGGCGTCACCGGCAGGAAATAGCCATGCGGGGCGGCATGGGCGATGACCTCTTCGAGCGTCGCGCCGGCTTCTGCCGTCAGGAGGCCCGTGTCCGTGTCAAAGCCGAGGATGGCGCGGCGGCTCCGCATCGGCACGAGCAGGCCGGCATCGTTGTGGCAGGTATCGCCATAGGATTTGCCATTGCCGAACGGCAGTATGGTTGGCCCGGTGCCTTTCTCGAAAGAGGCGATTGCCACTTCGAGGGTCGTTGCCTGCCGAGGATGGCGCGCGACGCGGCCAAAGCTGTCGAAGGCCGCCATCACATGAAGCTCCCGGCAACCATCAGCGCAACGCCGAACATCACAAACATCTGGCTGCGCCAGTCGGTGGCGATGAAGACGACCGGGTCGTCGTGAAGCTCGCGCCGATAAGCGAGGATCCAGATGCGGATGATGATGTAGAGGACGATGGGGACGAGCGGCCAGATCAGCCAGGGCGAGGAATAGTAGCCGATGATCTCCTGGCTCTGGATATAGAGTGAGAGGACGAGCGTGGCAGTGAAAGCCGAGGCGATGCCCGCGGTTCCCACGATCGAGATATCCTCGGGACGATAGCCACGGCCGGCAATCCGATCACGCTCGCTGGTCTTGGATGTCTGCAGCTCCACATAGCGCTTCACGAGCGCCAGCGAGAGGAAGAAGAACATCGAGAAGGCGATAAGCCAGAACGAAAGCGGCAGGTCAGCTGCGGCCTTGCCGCCGATGATGCGCAGACTGTAGAGCCCGGCAAGGCATAGGACGTCGATCAGCAGCATCCGCTTGACGGCGAGCGAGTAAGCCGTCGTCGACGCAATGTAGAGGCCGATGACGAGAGCGAAGACCGGCGGCAGGAAGAAGCAGCAGGCAACCGCTATCGCCATCAATCCGCCCGAAACGGCAAGACCAAACGGAATGCTCAGCGTGCCATTGGCGAAAGGCCGATTGCGCTTTGTCGCGTGCTGGCGATCAAGCGGTAGGTCGAGGATGTCGTTGACAATATAGATCGAGGACGCTGCGGCACAAAAGGCGATGAAAGCGATCAGGGAAGGCAACAGCACCATTGGATTTGTGATCTGGTGCGCCAGCACCGCCGGGGCGAAAACCAGAAGGTTCTTCAGCCACTGATGCACCCGCAGCATCTTGATATAGGTTTTAAGGCTCGGCTTCGTCCGTTCGAAGCGTTGCGAAGAGGTGCGGCGTTGATAGCGGTTGGCGGTCGCGTCCGGCGCCACGACGATGGCGGCACGGGCTTTGTCGAAAACCGGAATATCGGCGCGATCATTGCCGGCATAGTCGAAGCCGCCGGCACCGAAGAGTTCGACGAGCCGATCGGCCTTGCGCCCATGCGCGAGGTTGACCGTATCGCTCGAGGAATAGACGGCGTTGAAGATGCCGAGATGGGCCGCCACTGCCTTGGCAAAAGGCGCCGCTGCCGCGGTCACCAGCACCAGCTCGCGGCCGCCGGCTTTTTCAGCCTGCAGAAAGGCGAGAAATTCCTGGCGATAGGGCAGGAGGCTTGCGTCGAAATCGATGCGGCGCGCGATCTCGGCCTTGAGGTGTGCCTTGCCCTGCAGCAGCCAGACCGGAAGCATGAAGACAAAGAGCGGGTTTTTCTTGAGAAGTTGAAACACGCCTTCCCAAAGCAGGTCCGCCGAAATAAGCGTGCCGTCTAGGTCTACTGCCAGTGGCAGTTCCTTGCTGTTCTGCACTCTGATGTTCATATCGCACCCTGCCCAACACGGCGTCTTTCGGCGCCTCTGTTTCGCTCCCTTCGCGGAGCTTGCGATCAGAGTTTTTCCACCCGGAATGCTGCTCTGAACGGGATAAACCTAGCGGCCCAACCTGTTAATTTCGGCTAATGGGAAGGGCTTAGTTGGGGCGCGGCGCAGCCAATCTCGAAAGAGGGTTGAGGGACCCTTTGGTCAAAAGGTATAATTTTAGCTATTCCGCGATCAGGCCGCGGGCACCGTTCCGCTGCGGGCGCGAAGGCGCGTGCGAATACCGGCAATATCGAGCCCGAATACGGCTGCCGCGTAAAGGACGATGCCGGCAAGAATAGGCAGCGCGATTTCGACAGGGCCTTGCCCCGGCAAAGCGCGATCAAGGAAAAAGGTCGGTAGGGCCATGCCAAGCGTTGCGAGCCCGACCTTGATTACAGGTCTGGCGTCGATTGGCAACGGGTAGGCAAGCCGGCTCAAGGCATAACCGATAACGACGCCGAAGGCCTCCGAAATTACGATTGACCAGGCAGCTCCTATTAGCCCAAAGGCCGGGACCAAAGCATAAAGGCAGGCAGCACTGATAAGACATATGGCAATGCCCTGGGCCAACATGAGCCCGGCCTTTTTCTGGATCTGAAAGCTCACATGCAGCAGCTGGTAGGAAACCGAGCGGAAAAGCCAGGCAAAGGCGACGATCGGGATTAGCTGGCCGGCGTCGAGCCGGAAGTCTTCGCCCAGAACCAGAGCGGCGAGCTTCGGCGCGACGATGGCAAGCCCCGCAATGGCTGGCGCCAGAACGGCAAGGAGCAGCTCCGTGCTGTCCACCATATGTCGATCGACTGCCTGGGCGTCGTTCTTCGCCATCAGCCTGATGGCGATCGGGGCGACGGCTGTTCCGATTGCGACGCCAGGAAAAAGCAGGATCTGCCGGACGAGGTCGGCGGAGGCACCATAAAGTCCGGCCGCGTGTTCGCCGAGAAAACTCGCCACGACGAGCCGGTCGATCATGCTCTGGAAGACGAAGACCGTGCCCGAAAGCGTCATCGGTATACCGAAAGCGAGCATGGCGCGAAGCAGCGATCGATCGAACGGCCGGCGCGGGCCGCGCCAGATCAGGACCGAATAGAATGCGGCTGCGAGAAAGTAGGACAAGGCAATGCTGCTCAGGATGCCGACGCCACCCCAATTAAAGAGCATGACGAGAATGAGCGACAGCCCGAGCGCAAGCGCAGCGCGAAGGATGGTGGCCCAGAGGTAAGGGCCTGTCGCCTGCCGGGCGCGAAAGATTTCCAGATAGAATTCGAAGAACCCGATACCGAAAGCGAGCAGGATCGCAGGGAGAAGATAACTCTTCGCGTCAGGCGTGAAGGCGCCGATGCCGAAATAGAGGGCCGGAACGAGAAGGGCCAGCGCAAGGAAAGCCGACCCCGCAGTGGCGCGAATATCGGTGCCGCTCTCGTCGGCGGTGAAGGGCACGACCGATGCCTTGATCCAACCGAAGGCGAGCGCCGAGATCATCGCGGCAATGCCGAAGCCGACGATGTAGACGCCGTATTCTTCAGGCGCGAGGACGCGCGTGAAGATCACGACCGATGCAAAGCCGAACAGCGCCGAGACGATGTTGGCGATCATGTAAATGGAGACTTGGCGGAACATCGTTCCCGTTATTCCGCGCAAAAATCTTGGATGACGTCCATGAGCGCCTTGGGCTTATAGTCGGCATCAAGGGGCAAGGGCCTATTTGGCAGGCCATCGTCCCGACTGAACCAAATCGGCACCCAGGTGTGCTTGTCGGTAATTCCCCAGGTCAGCACCATATCTGGCCGCTTCGCGGCGGCGATTGCATCGAGATAGTCCTTGGCGCGCTGGGCGATAATGCCGTCGCGCTCGAGCTCAGCGCCAGGCAGGAGATTGTCGATGACGTCAAGCTCGGTGACGAGCACCGAAAGTCCCATGGAGGCAAGCTCTGCGACAAAGGCGGTCAAGCCAGGTTTGTCGATCGGGATCTGGCCTTGAATATGGCCTTGCAAACCTACGGCGTGAAGAGGCACGTCGCGTGATTGCAGGCCGCGCACCATATCGAGAAAGGCCTTGCGCTTGGCGCGTCCCTTGTCGCTCGATTGCTCGAAGTCATAATCGTTGATGACCAGTTGCGCTTCCGGATCAACGGCTGCGGCCGTGCGAAGCGCAAGATCGGCGTATTCCGGCCCGAGATGTTTGAGCCATACGGAATCGCGATAGACCGCACCGGTTGTCGGGGCATCGGCAATCGGTTCGTTGACAACGTCCCAGCTTCGTACCCGGCCCTTATAGTGACCCATCACCGTTTCGATGTGGCGCACCATTTCAGTCCGCGCTTCTTCGGCGCTGGCGATAGTCTCGACCCAATCGGGGTTTCCGGCATACCAGACCAGGCAGTGGCCGCGCATTTCCATGCCATTCTTGGTGGCAAAGGCGAGAAGATCGTCGGCGAGTTGAAAATCGAAGGTGCCGCGCTCCGGCTGAACAGTCCCCCATTTGAGATTACCCTCGCCCACCACCACCTGGCAGTAATCGATGACCGCTTGAGCATAGAGCGGGTCTTCGGCAATCACACCGTCGCGGATGGCAGCGCCATATGGAATTGCAAGATGCCTTTGTTGCGCCAGGGCCGTTGCAGGTTGCGCATATGAAAGGGCTCCAGCGCCGAGTGCACCGAGGACAAAGTCTCGTCTGCGCATAAATCTGCTCTTTTCGATCGGTCTGGCTGGCAACACTACCAGCATCGCGCCGCACAATACCCGGATTGGCGCACTTTCTCATGCAGCCAAGGGCCGCACCGTTAATGGTGGGCTAATTTGCTGTTTCTCATGAAGGAATTGTCCAGACTTTGCTGGCAGATTTACCCTATCGCCAGCCCGCCCCACTTGGCTTTGAGGCGGCGGCCACGACTGGCCTTATGGAGACGATGGTGTCCGATCCCAATGCAGAACCCTATAATCCGCAAGGCGGATGGTTTGCATCGGCATTGTTCGTCGTCGTCTTTTGCTACTTCTGGATCGGGCTCGATCCGCTCCCAAGCCCCACTACGTCGAGCCAGCTCGCCGCCTATGGCGAGAGCTCCAATGCCTTCAATCAGCTCATCGTTCTGGGCATGTCGCTCCTTGTGCTGACCATGCTGTTTTTCCATCCCGCGCGCGAGCTGGCGCTCCGCGCCTACGGGCCGGTTGCATTGGTCTTTCTCTGGATTGCGATGTCGATCCTTTTTTCCGACACACCCGATGCCGCGCTGCGGCGAACGATCTATTCGGCGCTGGTCGTGCTCTCGGCGAGCGCCGTCTTGCTGTTGCCCCGGGACAATGCGCAGTTTGCAAAGCTTGTTGGCTTCTGCATCTTCTTTGCCGTCGGGCTTTCCTATTTCGGCGTCCTGGCTGTGCCGGCGCGGGGCATACACCAAGCTACAGATGCGGCTGAAACCGCCCTTGCCGGAGACTGGCGCGGCCATTTCGGACACAAGAACGTTGCGTCCGCCGCTATGGCCTTCGCCGTGTTCTTCGGCCTTTATCTCATGAAGACGCGGTCTTACTGGGCCGGGCTGGCGCTCGCAGTTTTAGCCGGCATTTTCTTGCTCAACTCGGGCGGCAAGACTTCCGGAGCAATGCTGCCGGCCATTCTCATTCTCGTCTGGCTGTTCGAGAGAGCGGGCATCTTTCGTTATCTCCTGGTCGCTGGCGGTCTATTCGTTCTCAATGCAACAATCCTTTCGGTTGTCGCCGTGCCGGCGATCAAGGATTTCGTCAGCGGGCTCGGGATCGACGCGACCTTTACCGATCGCGCTTCCATATGGGAGCTGGCCCTCGGAGCGATCGGCGCGCGGCCATTTACCGGCTATGGGTTTCAGTCGTTCTGGCAAACCGATGCGCTTTTCTACGGCAATCAATCTGCTGCGACCTGGGCCGTGACCGCGGCCAACGCGCATAACGCTTATCTCGAACAGCTGATCAATGGCGGGATTCCACTCCTCCTCCTCGTCATCATCTGGCTTGTCCTGCTGCCTGCGCGACACGCCTCGCTCGCCATCCAGCGCGGCGCTGATCCGGATTTGACCCGACTTTATACGCGCATCTGGATGTTCGCATTGTTCTCGAGCTCCTTTGAGAGCCCGTTCTTCGACAATAGTGGTCCGATCTGGTTTACCATGCTGCTTGCAATCTTTGGTCTGCGCTTGCAGGCCTACGCCCATCTGGTGGAAAAGCCGATTGGCGGGCCGATGCAATTCTCCGGCGCGGTCGTGAGGAATTAAGATGGAGAGCGGCAAGTCGTCAGCTCCTGCGCGCGCAATCAAAGCCGTTGTCTGCATCCCGACCTTCCGCCGCCCAGATTGGCTTGAGCGGACAGTGCGCTCGGTTCTAGAGCAGGAGACCGACTTTGCATTCGCCGTCGTCGTCGTCGACAATGATGCAGCCAAGGCCGAGGGGGCGGAGCATGCAAGGGCCATTCTTTCGGCCGACGCCGTTCCCAATCTTGTCCTGACGGAAGCCAATCAGGGCAACTGCTACGCCATCAATCAGGCTTTCACCGCGGCGCAGGCAGCATTTCCCGAGGCAGATTACTTCCTGATGATCGATGATGACGAGGAAGCCATGCCAGGTTGGCTTTCAGCGATCGTCAGTACGGCTGAAAAAGAAAAGGCCGATATTGTCGGCGGCCCGGTGATCCGCCGCTTCGAGGTGCCTGTGTCGGACGCTGTGTCACGGCATCCCTTGTTTTTCTCGATCGATGGCGTCACCCGCCAGGTGGACCAGATTCATGGCTCGGGCAATTGCCTCGTCCATCGTCGCGTATTCGAAGCCATGCCCAAGCCGCCGTTTGACGTTCGCTTCAATTTCCTTGGCGGCGGCGACATGGAATTCTTCACCCGCTGCAAGCTCGCGGGCTTTACCACCTGGTGGTGCGAAGAGGCAGTGATCCACGAATTCGTCCCGGCCGAGCGCGTGACCGCCAAGTTCCTGACGCGACGGTCGATCCGCACTGGCAGCATCAACTATGTCGTCGATCGCTCGCACATGAGCGCAGGCCTGGTTTGGGCGAAAAATGCCGGGAGCCTTGGCCTCGGCGTCCTCCGCGGCCTCGGAATGCTTGTGAGGACCGGCTCGTGGCTACGCGCCAGTCACCCATTCTTGCTGC
Source organism: Devosia soli (assembly GCF_000970455.1). Lineage (GTDB taxonomy): Bacteria > Pseudomonadota > Alphaproteobacteria > Rhizobiales > Devosiaceae > Devosia > Devosia soli. The sequence goes on from NZ_LAJG01000022.1 coordinate 131,465, forward strand.
CGATCGGCCGGATCATGGCAAGCCTTGGACTGCTGCCCACGCCTTATAAGGCCAAGCGTTAGCTCAGGACGACCCGGCGGATCACTTCGATTGGCGTGCCGGTATGGGATTGTATGGCTATTGCCTTTTCGGTTGGTCCGAGCTGTCCGATGAAGGCAACGAGCCCAGAGTCATCAAGCGCCGGACCGTCCCAATAGGTCTTGCACCAGGAAGAGGTCATGCGCTCGTGCCGTTTGGCGATCTCCGGGTCACCAGCGACGGCGGCGCCATAGATCAGATATTCGGAAAACTGCCGCTTCCTGACGATCGCCGACCACCAGGGTCTGCCCGAGCCGGTCTCGATCCGCTCGACCATCTGGTGTGCCGCCTTTGCCTCCCAGACGATCATTTGACCGATGAAGTCGTCGCCGGGAATGTTCGGTTCCGGCAGGCCAAGCAGTGAATAGGCGTTGGCCAGCCACCTGGCGTGATTTGATTGATGCTCTTTGATCCCATTGGGCGTCACGAAATGCGGCACCGTCTTGCGGCGTGTCACTTCGGACAGATCGAATGGGCGACAGAAGCAATTGTCGGAATCGACGCACATGATCCAGTCGCTCTCTTGCTTGAGCGTCATCGCGATCTTGCGCAGCTGCTGCAGATGCCAGCCATAAACCGGCAGTCCGAAGCCAGGCGCCCACCAATACCGCCGGCCACGCCAGCGGCCGACTGGGTAGGCTTTCGGCAATAATGCGGAATTGGGAACGATCCGGCGCCTGGGGCCGGCAAGGGGCCCGAACAGCGCCAGGTCCTCGTCGCCCACGACGATATAGTGCATATCAAAGCCGGTAACGAAGCGATCAATGCTCTCGCACAGCAACTGACAGGCATCAAAGTCGCCCGAATAGCTCGGGGTGATCAGCGAGATCGAGGCAGCCATGTGCGTCTCCGCAATACGGCCAGAGGCCAGCAAGCGCACGTTAACGTGGCGGATTATAAGGTTGGGTTACCCGCCGCACCTCAGATGCGCGGAGTTCGGAAGGCCTTCGTGAACCAACGCTATCTCGTTTTCATCTCCGAAGCGGCCGAGCTTTGCGGCGTCGAAGCCTTTACCCGGCTTCTGGCTCAGCATTTCGGCCATCGGGCGAAGACCCACGTGCTCGATGGCGACCTGGTTGCGCTCCAAAAGGCACTCGCGGACCGCGACGCCGTGATCTTCAATTTCCCGATCGTGGGATGGAAGCCAAAACTCTTCAGCCCCGCCCTGGCCGCGCTGGCCACGCGGGTCTTGGGGAAAGACGTTGTCGTTTTCCTCCACGAGTGGCTCGCGCTCGACTGGAAACGGCGGATCGTTCTGGCGCCGGTGGTGGTGCTGGCAACGCGGCTTTGCTTCTCCTCGCCCGAGATTGCCGACGAATTCTCAGGGACGCGGCTCGCTCGCTTCACCACCCGGAAGCGGCAGATCGTGCCGATACCGCCTAATATTGGGTCTCCGGCAGTCCCGGAGACAACCGAGCACAGCTTGGCGCTTGCCGCGCAAAGGCGCATGGGCCGATTCATTCTTGCGCAATTCGGCTCGATCTACCCCAAAAAGCAGTCGGATGTGGTCCTCAAGGTCGCAGCGCACCTGATCGATGAAGGTCACGACGTCGGCGTTGTCTTCATCGGCTCCTTCATCAAGGGACAGGATCGCGTTGAGGAGGATTTTGAGGCAGCGGTCCACAGCCTCGATCTTGCCAACCGGACAACGGTGACCGGCTATGTCGATACCGATGCCGAACTAGCAGCGATTTTCGCCGAGGTCGATGTCTTCTGCTACCTCTTTCCCGAAGGCCTGACGGCGCGGCGTGGCAGCGTATTAGCGGCAGCGCTCTCTGGAAAACCTGTCGTGGTCAACGCCCCGGCCTACTCCGCAGCGCTTGATCATCACGGCCTTTTCCAGCGCCTCATCGCTGTCGGCGCTCTTCGTCTTGTGCCGGCAAATGCCGATGTCGCAACCGTTGCACAAGCAGTGCTCGACGCACGCCAGCAAGGCGCAGAGGCTTTTGATGCCGCTGCCGAAATCGCGTCGCTCTGGACCTCGATCCTGGCACGGATGGATGCCGAATAGCCAAATAGATTCAATGCAATCCAATTCATAAACCTGCCCTTGGCGGTGTTTACGGAGTTCAGTTTTATCGCGTCGCCCGTCGTGGCAAGGAGTGGGATACCCCAAACCGAGGCGTGTAAATGCGTCCGTTCGACCTGACATATCTGGGCAGCACGATAGAAGAGCCGACCACCGTCATCGGCGGTCTTCCCGTGTCCGTTCTCGGCATGGAAGAGTCGGCCCGCATGCTGGTGCGCACGGCGCTTTATGCACGCGGCCAGAACAGCCTGCCGTTTTATTCCACCTCGGCCAATGGCCAGGTGATTGCGCTTGCTTCAGAAGATAATGCCTTCAAGGACCTGCTGCTTAAGGCAGACCAGATCCATGCCGACGGCATGCCCATGGTGCGGCTTTCGGGCATTGTTGCGAGCGACGAGATCAAGGAACGTGTGGCGACAACCGACCTTGTCCACGCCGTGTCGCGCCTCGCCCAGAAGGCGGGTGTTCGGTATTACTTCCTTGGCGCGACTGCCGAAATCAATCGCCGCGCTGTCGCCAATATGCGCCGCGACTATCCGAACCTGATCTTTGCTGGTGCCCGCGATGGCTATTTCACCGAAGAGCAGGAAGCCGAGGTAATCGCGGAAATCGTCAAGAGCGAGCCCGACATTCTTTGGGTCTGCCTCGGTGTGCCCAAGGAACAGGCTTTCGTTGCGCGTAACATCGAACGCATGCGCGGCGTCGGCGTCGTCAAGACGGCGGGCGGCCTCTTCGATTTTCTCTCGGGCAAGAACAGCCGGGCGCCGAAGTGGATGCAGGATGCCGGCCTGGAGTGGGCCTATCGCGCCATGCTCGAGCCGCGGCGCCTCCTCGGCCGCTATCTCAAGACCAATCCGCTTGCCCTCTGGCAGATCATTTTCCACTCAAAGTAAAAAGAGGCCGCCTTCGGGGCGGCCTTTATCTTTGGGCCCTTGGACCCTGTCAGGCGATCACGCGCCGCTGCCTCATGTGCAGGAGGAAGCCCAGGCCAGCGGCAACCGCCAAGCCGGCCATAAGGCCGCCGATAAACCCGCCAATGACCAGCATCATGGTCCGTGGCGGATAGGAGCGCACGAGCGGCGCCACGGCTGGCGAGATCACCCTGACCTTGGACGTATTGAGCTGGCTGCGTTCGGCGACCTGGCCGGCTCGATTGAGATAGGCTTCATAGATGGCGACGGCCGATGCCGCCGTCCGTTCGAGCTGGCGCAGCTCGAGCTGCGCCTTTTCGTCGGAAAAGACATTGCCCAGCTGTGCGCCGGCCGCATTGCTGAGCTGGTCAAAAACATCCCGGGCGCGCTGCAGGTCGGTGCGGGCGCCTTCGACGATACGAGCGACTTCCTGGTCGATCTCACCCTGGAGAGCATCGAGTTCGGCGCGCGCGGTCGTCAGGCTCGGATGACGCGGGCCAAGCGTAGCCGCAAGGGAATCGACGTTCTTCTTGGTCGTCGCATATTCGGTGCGCAGTTCGGCGAGAAGTTCGGATTCCTGGGCGCCGGCGCCCTCGTTTCCGGCGGCCAAGGCGGCATAGCGCGCTTCGGCAGTGATCAGGGTTTCCCGGGCGGTATCGACCTGGGTGTTGAGTTGAACGGCTGATTGCGTGCTGAGCTGGCTGTCGCTGGTGGTCATCGGCAAGCCGTTCTGCTGGCGATAATCGACCACCGCGGCCTCGGCCTTTGCCGCGTCGTCGCGCAATTCCGTCAGGCGCTGGCTCAGCGCTTCGGAGGCGGTGCGCGCCCCCTGGCTTTCGGTTTCGGCCAGCTCGACGAGGAAGGCGCTGACAATGGCGTCCGTGAGGGCGGCGGATTTTTCTGGCGTCCGGGCCCAGACCGACGCCGTCACCACATAGGAGCGTTCTTCGCGGCTGACGCGCACGCGATCGCCGAGCGCCAGGATTGCCGCGATGCGTGCATCGCCACCCGGCGCGACATCTCCGGGTCCAAGGATATCGGGGTCATTGACGAGATTGAGTTGGTCGACGACCCGGCCAAGCACGCTGATCGAGGTCAGGATGCGCATCTTGCTTTCGACGTCGATAACCTGGGCTTCCGCGGTGGCGCTACGACCATAGACGTCGTCGTCGACAAGCTGAAGGTTGTTCGGGTCGAGCAGGATATCGGAATAGCTGGTGTAACGCGGCGGGATCAGCGTGCCGGCGGCAAAACCGGCAAGCGCACCGAGCACGGCAAGGGCAAGGGCGATGAGCCAGAAGCGCCGGACCCAGCCGAGGATGATGACGGGCGTAATACCAGCCAGCGGATTGGCCGGCGGCGGCGGTGCCTGACGGCGCTCGACACCGTCATAACTCGTGCCGAACGTCACGGTGCGCACGCTGGCGCTTCCGGGCGGCGTTGCCACAGCATCGGTTTTACGGGTCTGGTACATGCGTCTCGCAGAGCTGGCCGTTTCAGCCAGTAACTATAGACGCAACACCCTTAATTTTCTTCGCTTAACGCCCTTCGTAGTTAAGCAAAGCCTGCTCATTCGGCCGGCAGGGCGCTTGGCAGATAAATGCGGAGGGGCCGTATTTCGTAAGAGCCGGAATCGGGATTGGCGACCGCAAGCTTCTTGGCGAAATCGACTGCCTCATCGATCGTCTCGCACTCGGCGACGTAAAAGCCCAGAAACTGCTCCTTGGTCTCGGCAAAGGGACCATCGAACACGACTGGCTCTCCCGAAGCCTTGCGCAGCGTCTTGGCTTCGGTCGTGTTTTGGAGGCGCACCACCGGGCCTAGCTTGCCAACGCTTCTCAGCTCGTCCTGCACCTTTCCAAGACGCACCATGCAGGCGTCGTCTTCCTCTTTGGTCCAGGTGGAAACACGATTTTCGTCATTGTAGCAAAGGACAGCATAAAGCATGAGGCACCTCGTTTTCCCGCCCGCAACTATGCGCATCCGGAACGATAAATCCAGCCTCTTAGGCGGTAGGCGGGGCTGGCCGGGTGATGGTGGCGGTGGCGCCGATGGATGCGACGATAATGGCGGCCATGCCGGCGATCTGCGGCATGCTCAGCGTCTCGCCCAGGATGACAAGGCCTGAAATGGCTGCCAGTGCCGGCTGGCCGCTCATCAGGATGCCGAAGAGCCGCGCGGGGATTTGGGGCAGTGCGATCATGTCGAGCGCATAGGGAATGGCGCTCGAACACAGCGCCACCGCAAGCCCGAGCGGCAGGATGGCCGGATCGAACAGGAGCGGCCCCGCCGTAACGATGCCAAAGGGCAGCGCGATCAGGGCTGCGGTCGCGACACCGAGCGCTGCGATATGGGCGCCCCCGCCTGTCCCGGCCCTTTGCCCGAAGATGATATAACCGGCCCAGCAGGCTCCGGCGCTGAGGGCGAGCGCGACGCCAACCGGCGAAATGTCGCCCGCGAACCCACCCCAGGGGAGCAGGGAAACAAATCCTACGAGCGCCAGGGCAATCCAGGCAAAATCGAGCGGCTTGCGCGCGCCGACGAGAGCGACCGCTAGCGGACCGGTGAACTCGAGCGCCACCGCTATACCGAGCGGTATGTGTTCGAGCGCTGCGTAGAAAAAAAGGTTCATGGCTCCCATGACGACGCCATAAAGAAGGACCGCTCGCTTCTGCTTGCCATCAAGCTGGTGTCGCCATGGCCGGAACACCAGCATCAAGGCGAGAGCACCAAGCGTCAGCCGCAGGGCGGTGGCGCCGAATGGGCCGACCAGCGGAAACAGCATCTTGGCAAAGCTCGCACCGGTCTGGGTGAAAACCATGCCGAGGGCAACAAGAAGAACGGAGACGATCGGTGTTGGCGGCCGCAAGGACTGGCTTTCGGAAGGACGTGGCCCTTCCTCTAATCCGCCGTGCCGCTCATGGAAAGCTCTTCAGCAAAAGTTCTGGAAGCCGATGAAGGTGCCATTCTCGTCGGTGAAGTGCTTGAGAACGTAGCCCGTCGGCAAGCCGTTCTGACCCGGCGCGATATGGCAGCGAATGCCTTCGGGTGTTGCCTGGCAGGAATCGATCATGAAGCATTGCCCCGGCTGGGTTTGGCCGATGAGCTGGCTGTTTCCGTCCGGCATGGCCCGAATGTTGAGCAGATGCGCGCCGCGCACCCAGAGCGGAAACTTCGTCGGCACAGCGATATCGGTAGCGTCGGCGCAATAGCCGCTGGCGGGATGGCGTATGCAGTTCTGCGCTGGAGCGGGCATGTTCGAGGCAACGTTCTGTCCGCTCAGCGGGGCCAGCACCATGGGTTCGCCATTGGCGGATCGGCCGTCGAGGGCGCGGCCATTGGGTGAAAACGTCGCGACCGCATTACCGTCATAGCCGAGAAGGTGAACATTGCCCCCTTCCGTCCGCCAGCCATTGACCATGGCGAGAGGACCGAGGCAGCCCAGGCTCGTTGCCCAATATCCGAATGTCCCGCTGCTGGTGGCGAGGTTGATCCGGCACATGCCGGTTCCGCCGTCCCCGGTCGTGACCTGCCAGTCGCCTGCATAGCGGCCGGCATCCTGCGCCAGCGCCGGCGAAGCCAGGCTGACCAGTACGGCAAAAAGCAAATGGCGGATACGCATGAATTTCCTCCCCAGGATCGGCCGAAATCTGCCGCAAAAACATCGATTCTGCGAGAGGGAGCCGTGGTGGCGATTGACCCGAATCCTTCCACCCTTTAGCCCTACCAGCGGAACAAAGGAGGAATGGCCGATGGAGTATCGCTATCTCGGGCGCTCGGGGCTCAAGGTCTCCGTTTTGACCATGGGCACCATGACGTTCGGCGGCAGCCAGAAGATCGGCAATACGAGCCCCGCGGACGCAGCGCGCCAGGTCGACCTTTGTCTTGATGCCGGCATCAATCTCTACGACACCGCCAATGTCTATAATGCCGGCGTTTCCGAAGAAATTCTGGGCGATGTGCTACGCGAGAACGGCCGCCGGCAAAAAGCGCTGATAGCGACCAAGGTGCGGTTCAAGATGGGGGGTGGCCCCAACGAGGTCGGCCTTTCGCGCCATCACATCATCGAGCAATGCAAGGCAAGCCTGAAGCGCCTCAAGACCGATGTGATCGATCTTTACCAGGTCCACGAATGGGATGGGATGACGCCCATCGAGGAAACCATGGAATCGCTCGATACGCTCGTGCGCCATGGTCATGTCCGCTATATCGGCTGCTCGAATTATTCGGGCTGGCACATCATGAAGGCGCTGATGGCCACGGAGAAGCGCCAGGGCGAGCGCTTCGTGTCCCAGCAGATCCACTATTCGCTCCATTCGCGCGATGCCGAATACGAACTCGTGCCGATTTCGCAGGATCAGGGGCTCGGAATTCTCGTGTGGTCGCCGCTCGCCGGCGGGCTCCTGTCCGGCAAATATCGCCGCGATAGTGCCCCCGATAGCGGGCGGCATGTCGGCGGGTTCCGCGAGCCACCGGTCTATGACTGGGAAAAGCTCTATGGGGTGATCGACGTCATCGTCGACATTGCCGGGCAACGCGGCGTGTCAGGCGCACAGGTTTCGCTGGCCTGGTTGCTTGGCCGTCCTGGCGTCACTTCGGCGATCATTGGCGGACGCGATGAAAAGCAGTTTGCCGACAATATTGCCGCAGCCAGACTCAACTTGACGGCGGAAGAGCGCAAGCGGCTAGACGATGCCAGCCGCCCGCCGCTGCTTTATCCCTATTGGCACCAGTCCTTCACGGCGCAGGATCGGCTCGGGCCTGTCGATCTTGACCTTATTGCGCCCTATGCCGAGGAGTTTTCGCGTGGCTGATCTTGTTTTTCCGGCTCCGCAGCCGGTGGTCGTGCCGGTCCATGGTGGTTCCTTCTTTCCTGTCCGGCGCATCTACTGCGTGGGGCGGAATTATGCCGAGCACATCAAGGAAATGGGCAATGACGTGCGCGATCCGCCGTTCTTTTTCGCCAAGCCTGCCGATGCGATCCTGATCGATGGCGAAGACATGCCTTATCCGCAGCAAACCGCGGACCTGCATTTCGAGATCGAGCTCGTCGTTGCCATCGGCAAGGATGGACGTGACATCGCTGAAGCGTACGCGCTCGAGCACGTTTTTGGCTATGCCGCCGGCATCGATATGACGCGGCGCGATCTGCAGGCGGTCGCGAAGAAGGCTGGCCGTCCTTGGGAAATGGCGAAGGCCTTCGACCATTCGGCGCCTATGGGCACCATTCAACCGGCAGGCGCCATCGGCCATCCTGCCAAGGGCGCGATCACCCTTTCGGTCAATGGCACTGAACGGCAGCGCGGCGACCTCAGTGACCAGATATGGACGGTGCCCGAAGCCATCGCCTATCTCAGCGGCTTCGTCGCCCTCAGGGCCGGAGACCTGATCATGACAGGCACCCCGGCCGGCGTCGGTGCCGTGGTCAAGGGCGATGTGATCGAGGGCATGATCGAAGGCGTCGGCACCGTGCGGACGGTGATCGCCTGATGTCGACGCCGGTCTGGTCGGGACAGCAGGATGCGGCGCTGGTTGCCGTATCCAAATGGCTCAAGGACAAGAATGGCCCGCAGGTCTTTCGCCTGTTCGGCTGGGCCGGCACCGGCAAGTCGACGCTTGCCGTCCATCTCGCGCAGGATGTGCGTTCGGTCAAATATGCGGCGTTTACCGGCAAGGCGGCGATGGTCATGCGCAAGCGCGGCTGCAAGGGCGCCCAGACCATCCACTCGCTCATCTATACGCTCGTCAGCGAGAAGGAGGGCGAGCCGCGCTTCGTGCTCGATCCGGAAAGCCCCGCAGCGGACGCGGACCTCATCGTTATCGACGAAGTTTCGATGGTCGACGAGCAGCTCGGCGCCGACCTTTTGTCATTCGGCACCAAGATCCTGGTGCTCGGCGATCCGTTCCAGTTGCCGCCCGTGCAGGGAGCGGGGTTTTTCACCGCCGTCGAGCCAGACATCATGCTCACCGAAATCCATCGGCAGGCGGCGGATAATCCAATCATTCAGCTATCGATGGCGGTTCGCGAAGGCGGCTTTCTGGAACACGGGCGCTATGGCGAAAGCATCGTCGTCGGGCGCGATCAGGTGGACCGGGATGCGGTGATGCAAGCCGATCAGGTGCTGGTCGGACGCAACAAGACACGCCTGACCTATAACGACCGCCTGCGGGAGCTCAAGGGGCTGCCCTTCCACGAGCCGGTGGTCGGCGACCGCATGGTGTGTCTTCGAAACAATCCGCGGAAACGCCTGCTCAACGGGCAGATATGGATAGTGACGGATACGACGCGGCGGTCGAACGGGAAATGGTCGCTGATGCTGGCCGATGACGAAGGAAAGGGTGAAACCCGCGTTCTCACCCACAAGGCTTTCTTTTCCGGCGAAGAAGAGACCATGGCGTGGACCGAGCGGCGGCAGTTCGACGAATTCACCTTCGGCTATTGCCTGACGGTCCATAAGGCGCAGGGCAGCCAATGGGACAATGTGTATCTCTTCGATGAAAGCTTCGTTTTCCGCGAGGAGCGGGCGCGCTGGCTTTATACCGGCATCACCCGTGCCGCCGAGCGCATCACGATCGTCAGCTGATCGCTTCCGGCTTTTCGTTCGCCTTACCCAAGTTCAGACACACTTGGCGCCTTAATAAAATTACCGCCTATCAGCCCAATGGTTTAGCACTTTGCCGGGTGTGGCGCTTGCGCGGCGGGGTTCGATACCCCATTGTGACAATAGAGATTTTAGCCAATACCGACCGGAGGAACGCTGATGCACCATGATACCCCCTTGATCACTACGATCGTCGCGGGTTTGGTGCTGGCTTATATTTTCGGGATGTTGGCCAATCGGCTGCGGCTTCCTCCGCTCGTTGGCTATCTTTTCGCCGGTGTCCTGGTCGGCCCGAATACGCCCGGCTTTGTCGCCGATCAGGCGCTCGGAGCCGAACTTGCCGAGCTTGGCGTCATTCTTCTCATGTTCGGCGTGGGCCTGCATTTTTCGCTCAAGGACCTGATGAGCGTTCGCGCGCTCGCCATTCCGGGCGCCATTGCCCAGATCGCCGTTGCCACGGCACTTGGTGCAGGGCTTGGACTGCTTCTCGGGTGGGACCTCGGCGGGTCGCTCCTTTTCGGCCTTGCACTCTCAGTCGCCTCGACGGTGGTGCTTTTAAAGGCCCTGCAGGATCGGCGGCTGATCGAGAGTGAACGGGGCCGGATAGCGGTTGGGTGGCTGATCGTCGAAGATCTTGCCATGGTTCTGGCCCTGGTGCTGATACCCGCCGTCGCGAGCCTTAATGGCACGGATACCGGCCTTCATGACCCTTTCGTCTCGTTCGTCGAGCGCATCTTTAATACCAGCATCGGCATCTGGGGCGTTCTGGTGCTCACGGTCGTCAAGGTCGCGGCCTTTGTCGGCTTCATGCTGATCGTCGGTCGCCGCATCATTCCCTGGGCCCTCCATGCGACCGCCCATACCGGCAGCCGCGAACTCTTTCGCCTCGCCGTACTTGCCATTGCTCTGGGCGTGGCGCTCGGTTCCGCCGTGCTCTTCGGCGTGTCGCTGGCGCTCGGCGCATTCTTTGCCGGCATGATCCTGTCGGAAAGCGAGCTCAGCCATCGCGCCGCCAACGAAACGCTGCCGCTGCGCGATGCTTTTGCGGTGCTGTTCTTCGTCTCTGTCGGCATGCTGTTCGATCCCTCGATCATCCTGACCAATCCACTGCCCGTGCTGGCGACGGTGTTCATCATCGTCATCGGCAAATCGCTGGCTGCATTTGCCATCGTGCTCATTTTCGGGCGGCCGGTGGGCACGGCGCTGACGATTTCGGCGAGCCTGGCGCAAATCGGCGAATTTTCCTTCATTTTGGCCAGCATGGGCGTGGCGCTCGCCATCATGCCCCCCGAGGGTCAGGACCTGATCCTTGCCGGTGCATTGATCTCCATCGTCCTTAATCCTATCATCTTCTGGGCAGCGGAATTGCTGCGACCCCGGATCGAGGCGCGGCTGCCAGCGTCGCGTGTCGCCACATCCACCGAGCGGGTCGAGCCGCGCGAACCCACCCTTGCCGCCGCTGGCCCGGCAACGACAGACATTCCGTCCGAAGCCGCAATCGAGCGCGGTGCGCCGGGGCCGGATGATGATGTCGTCGAACCCCTGACTCTGACCGGCCACACTGTCCTCGTCGGCTATGGCCAGGTGGGGCGCATCGTTGCCGATGGGCTCAAGGAGGCCAAGAGGGACCTCGTCGTCATCGAGGATTCCGACCATGACGTTGCGGCGGCCCGCGCGGCCGGGCTCGAGGTTGTCTATGGCAATGCCGCGAGCCAGGACGTCTTGAAACTCGTTAACCTCGGGGGCGCCAAAAACCTTCTTGTTGCGATTTCCAATGCCTTCGAAGCGGGAACGGTCTGCGAAAGCGGCCGCAAGCTCAATCCGGGCATCAGCATCATCGCGCGTGCTTATTCAGAAGAAGAAGAGAGCTTCTTGCGCGGGCTTGGCGCGACCACCGTCATCCGTGGCGAGCGCGAAATCGGCAAAGGCATCCTGGCTCTACTGCGCGGCGAGGACACCAAGGCCGTGGCTGAGCCAACGGAGCCGGCAAAACCGCTGCCGCCAAGCGACAATATCATTGCCCAGGCCGCTGCGACGCTGACGGCGGTAACGGCGGCACCCGTTGCGGTGTCCGAGCCTGACCCGAGCCTTGCGCCCGATCCGCTTGTCGAGCCATCTGACCAGCCAGTGAGTGACAAAGCTGAAGGTGCGGCGATCGTCGAAGCGGCGCCGGAGCAGTCGGAGCCTATCACGGCACCCGAAGTTTCGACGGATGCGGCTCGTTCAGAGACAGCCGGCGAGGAGGCTGCGTCCGTCATTCCCGTCCTCGAGGCCGCGCAGATCGAAGAGCCTTCCGAAGTCCGGCTAACGGACGAGCCCGACGAAGCCGTTCCTCCAGCCGAAGTGATCGCCGTCGAGCCTCAAACCGCCTTGACCGAGGTAACGCCGTCGATCGGCGAGCCGCCGCCGGCAATCGATGAAGTCGTGGTCATCCCGCCATCTGCGCCCGTCGAAGTGGCGGAGGCCAACGCATTGCCCGGGCCGGAGGCAACGCCAGAGTCCGAGGCAAAGCCTGAGCCGGTGGTTGCGCCGGAGCCAGAGGCAGCGCCTGAGCCAGTGCCCTCCTCCGAGCCCGCGCTGATCATCGAAGACCCTCTGCCGGAGGCGTCGTCCGAAGATGTGGACCCGGCGCCGTCTTCCGATGCGCCCGCCGTCATAGCCGATGCGCCCCCAGCGAATCCCTTGCCGGAAGAGACGGACGAAGCCGAACAGGATGAGGCCAAGAAGGACGACGAACCGGTGGTGCCGCCGGTGACGCCGGAGCCCAGAGGCTAAGAGGAAAAATGTCGGGACTGATCTCGCAAAAAGCCAAATATGCGCTCCGGGCCCTTGTCGCTCTGGCGCGCGCGGGACGGGGCGAAAGCCGGATGATCGGCGAAATTTCACGCGATCAGGCGATTCCCAAGAAATTCCTCGAGCAGATCCTTCTCGAGCTCAAGCGCGCCGGCATCGTCACCAGCCGGCGCGGCCGCATGGGCGGCTATGAACTCGTGCGCGCGCCTGAAGAGATCATGTATGGCGAAGTGCTTCGGCTGATCGATGGGCCGATCGCACCGCTCCCGTGCCTTTCCAAGATCGCCTATCGCAAATGCGAGGATTGCAAGGACGAGGGCTCCTGCGAAATCCGGCATGTGTTCGAACGCGTGACGCTCGCAACGCGTGCCGTCCTGGATCGGACGAGCCTCGCGGATTCGCTCAATCTCGAGGATTTGCCGGTGGACGAGGTGGCTTGAGGGGCCTCCTTCGATCGTCACCACCGGGCTTGTCCCGGTAGTCCATGCTTTCCAAAAGATAGATTGCCCGGACAAGCCGAGCAATGACGAGGTTGGCGAGATTGGTGGTCGCCCGCCCTCAGCCGAAAACTACCGTCTTCTTGCCATTGAGCATAACGCGGCTTTCCAGGTGCAGTTTGACGGCGCGGGCGAGGACGCGGCTTTCGATGTCGCGGCCGGCGGCGACGAGGTCGTCGGGGCTCATGGCGTGGGTGACGCGGGCGGTTTCCTGCTCGATGATCGGACCCTCATCAAGATCGGGCGTCACGTAATGGGCGGTGGCGCCGATGATCTTGACGCCGCGCTCATGGGCTTGGTGATAGGGTCTCGCGCCTTTAAAACTCGGCAGGAACGAGTGGTGGATATTGATCACCTGACCATAGAGGCGGGTCGAGAGATTGTCCGAGAGCACCTGCATATAGCGCGCGAGGACGACGAGATCGGCGCCGGTCGATTTGACGATCTCGAGCACCTGGGCTTCCTGTTCGGCCTTGGTATCCTTGGTGACAGGCAGGTAGTGATAGGGAATGCCGGCGTCTTCGGCGATCTTTTGGGCGTCGACGTGATTGGAGATGATGGCGGCGACATCGGCATCGAGCCAATTGACGCGGATCTGGTAGAGAAGGTGCAGGAGCGTGTGGTCGAATTTGCTGACCAGCACGACGATCTGCTTGCGGCGGCTTTCGTCGCTGAGCGCGGTTTTCATGTCGAAGCGCTCGATGGGCGAGCGTAGCGCCTTTTCAATGCGGTCGCGGCCCATGCCATCGGGCGCGGTGAAGGCGAGGCGCATGAAGAAGCGGCCGGTTTCCTTGTCCCAGAACTGATTGGATTCAGCGATGTTGGCGTTGAGCGCCGCAAGTTCGGTGGTGACCGCGGCGACGATGCCCGGGCGGTCATTGCACGAAAGGGTCAGGACGAAATTGGCCGAGGACAAGGCGGGCCTCCGGATGAAGATATGGGGGAGGGGTATCAATGGCCCACGGCCTCCCGTCAAGCCCTCGCGCGGCCACGCCGTCCGCCGAAAAGGAAAAGGGCCGCTCCGCGGAGCGACCCTTCCCTGAGTTACAGGCGCTGAGCCTGAGGAGGCGCGCGCTAGCCGAGATCACTCCCTGACTGCACCGATATTCCCAGGACCTCGAGCACCACATTCTCAAAAGACACTGGATCACCTCCTTCACGTTGGTTGAACATATGAGGAGCTTGCGCCTCGAAAAGCGCGATGTCTAGTCACAAAAGATTCAAGCGCGCGCCGGGCCGAAAGGGGCGGCGAAATGGAGGCTCCTGGCATGACCAATCCTCGAGACGTCAAATATGCCAATGAAAGCATCGCGCGCTGGCAGGCTGCGCTGAAGGACCGGGCGATGCTCGAGACGAACAATGTTACCTTTGCCTGCCTGCGCGGTTTTTTGCACGAGTTGCGGGCGCGATTGCCGCTTGCCGATATCGCGCGGTTCGGCAACCACCTCCCGGCTGTCCAGCGCGGCATTTTCTATCAGGACTGGACTCCATGCGAGGCGATCGACACGCCCGATCTTGCCGCCTTCGAGACGGCGCTCGCCCGGCGGCTCTTGCCGCATGTTCACATGCCGGCAGGGATAACGCGGGACATCATTCTTGTCATCAAGACCGAGAGTGAGCCGTTCGATGCCGAGCGCATCGGGGCCGTTCTGCCGCCGCCGCTGCGCAGGGTTTGGGACGAGCTGCAATAGCCAGGGCTAAGCCCTGGCTTTTTTCGGCTTGGAGCGCAGCTGAATGATCGTCGCGATGAGGACGCCGGTTGCCACGATGCCGATGATAATGGTGGCGAGCGCATTGACGTCCGGGGAGACGCCGAGGCGGACCTTCGAGAAGATCACCATGGGCAGGGTCGAGGAGCCGGGGCCGGAAACGAAGCTGGCGATCACGAGATCATCGAGCGACAGGGTGAAACCGAGCAGCCATCCCGAGACCAGAGCCGGCGCGATGATCGGCAGGGTGATGTCGAAGAAGGTGCGGACCGGGGAGGCGCCGAGGTCCATGGCGGCTTCCTCAAGGCTCCGGTCGAAGTCGGACAAGCGCGACTGCACGACGACGCAGACATAGGCCATGCAGAAGGTCGAATGGGCGATGACGATGGTCAGCATGCCGCGGCCGCGCGGCCAGCCGATGAAGCTTTCCATGGCGACGAAGAGCAGCAGGAGCGCAAGACCGGTGATGACGTCGGGCATGACGAGCGGCGCCGAGACCATGCCGGAAAAAAGCGTACGGCCACGGAAGCGGCGGAAGCGCACGAGGGCGACGGCCGCCAGAGTGCCGAGGACGAGCGCGATGCTGGCGCTGAGTGCTGCGATCTGCAGGCTCAGCCATGCCGCGCCCAGCATCTGCGGATCGCGGAAAAGCTCGCCATACCATTTGGTCGAAAAGCCGGACCAGACGGTCACGAGACGGCTTTCGTTGAAGGAGAAAATGACGAGCGAAACGATCGGCGCGTAAAGAAACGAGAACCCGAGGGCCGCTGCAATGGGAAGAAACCAGCCACGACGGAACATGCTACTTCTCCACCACGGCGCTCTGGGCGCGCTGCATCAGCATGATGGGCACGACAACAACGACCAGCATGGCAACGGCCACGGCGGCGGCGCGGGGCCAATTGGCGGCGGTAAAGAACTCGTCCCAAAGGACGCGGCCGATCATCAGGGTTTCTGGCCCGCCGAGAAGCGAGGGAATAACGAATTCGCCGATGGCCGGAATGAAGACCAGCATGGAGCCCGCAATAATGCCCGGCAGCGACAACGGCAGGGTGATCGAGAGGAAGGTGCGCAACGGGCGGCCGCCGAGATCGGCGGAGGCTTCAAACAGCGACACGTCGAGTTTTACGAGCGTCGTATAGAGCGGCAGGATCATGAAGGGCAGGTAGGTGTAGACGATGCCGACATAGACGGCGAAATCGGTCTGCATCATCACGAGAGGCTCGATGCCGAAAAGCCCGAGGAACTGGTTGATGACGCCATTGCCCCGCATAAAGCCGGTCAGGGCATAAACGCGCAGGAGGAACGAGGTAAAGAACGGCAGGATCACCAGCATCAGCAGGATGTTGCGCCACCGATCGGACGCGCGCGCGATGGCATAGGCCATCGGATAGCCGACGAGGAGAGTGATGATGGTCGAGATCGCAGCGATGCGGATCGAGGAGAGATAGGCCGCGACATAAAGATTGTCGGTAAAGAGGCGGATGTAGTTGGACAGGTGCAGGGTGAGCTGCACCGTGCCGTCCTCGGTCGAGAGAAGGGCCGAATAGGGTGGACGGCCGAACTGCTTGGTGGCCAGCGAAATGCCGAAGACCACGGCCAACGGCACGAGAAAGAAGATCAAGAGCCAAAGCGCCGGCGCAATCAGCACCAGCATGCGACCGGAAATGCCGACTTTGGCAAGACCGCGTTCGACGGCGTTCCAGGGCTTCAGGCGGCGCGGTGGCGGGATGGTGGGGTCGTGAGTGGCGGTCATACCGTCAGCACCGAGCCGGCATTGTCGCTCCAGGTGATATAGACCTTCTCGTCCCAGGTGATGGCGTCGGGGTTGCCGCGGACCGAGTTTGTCTGGCTGACACGGATGCGTTTGCCGCTTTCGAGCGCGACCTGGTAGACCGAGATGTCGCCAAGATAGGCGATTTCCTCGACGATGCCGGCCGTGACATTGGCATCGTGCGCGGTGAACGGCTTTTCCCGGCTCAGTGCCATCTTTTCAGGGCGGATGGCCCACCAGAGAAGCTGGTCAGGCGCGCAATCGACGCCGTGGCCGACATAAATATCGCAGCCGAGCTCCGCCGAGCGGATGCGGACATGGCCTGGCTCGTCCTCGGTGACCGTACCCTCAACCATATTTGCCGAGCCGATGAAATTGGCGACGAAGCGGGAATTGGGAAATTCGTAGATGTCGGTCGGTTCGCCGATCATGGCGATTTCGCCTTGGTTCATGACGCCGATGCGGGTTGCCAGCGTCATGGCCTCTTCCTGGTCGTGGGTGACGACGATGAAGGTGACGCCGAGCGATTCCTGGATTTTCACCAGTTCGAACTGGGTTTCTTCGCGCAGCTTCTTGTCGAGCGCGCCAAGGGGTTCGTCGAGGAGCAGGAGTTTTGGGCGCTTGGCGAGAGCGCGGGCAAGGGCGACGCGCTGGCGCTGGCCGCCGGAAAGCTGATGAGGGCGGCGGCGGCCATAATCCTGGAGCTTGACGAGGCTCAGGAGTTCGGCGACGCGATCGGCAATCTCGCCCTTGGGGAGGTGATCGCGCTTTAGGCCATAGGCAATGTTCTGCTCGACAGACATATGCGGAAAGAGCGCATAGGACTGGAACATCATGTTGACCGGGCGGTTATAGGGCGCGACATCGGTCATGTCCTGGCCATCGATTTCGATGGTGCCCGATGTCGGCTGCTCAAAGCCGGCCAGCATGCGCAACAGGGTCGATTTACCCGAGCCCGAACCGCCGAGGAGGCAGAAGAGTTCGGAGCGGTAAATGTCGAGCGACACATCGTGCACGGCGAGCACGTCGCCGAATTTCTTCGTGACGTTCTTGATCCGAACGAACGGCCTATGGTTTGCAGTGTCGCGCCATGGACGCGTGTCGATTGCAAGCTGCTGCGGCTTCTTGGCCATGGCTGACTCTACGCAAAAGAGTGAAGGGGCGACCCGGATGGATCGCCCCAACGAATGTTACTGACCCGTTTTGATGCGGGTCCAGGTGCGGGTCAAGACCTCTTCGAATTCGGGCGAATGCGCCTTCATCACGAAAGCCTTGGCGATTGTCTCGGCCGGCGGATAGATGCCCGGGTTCGACTTGACTTCCTCGTCGACGAATTCGAGCGCCGGCAGGTTCGGGTTGGCGTAGAAAACGTAATTGGTGATCGCCGCAACGACTTGCGGCTCAAGGATGTAGTTGATGAACTTGTGGGCGTTGTCCGGATGCGGGGCATCGACCGGGATCGCGAGGAAGTCAAAGAGCGTTGCCGCACCTTCCTTGGGGATCAGGTAGCTGACTTCGTTGCCCTGGCCGGCATTGGCGGCGGCGTCGGCTGCAATGAAGATATCGCCGGAATAGCCGAGCGCGAGACAGATTTCGCCATTGCCGAGATCGTCGATGTACTGGCTCGAGTGGAAGTAGCGGATCGAGGGCTTGATCGAGTTGAGCAGCTCTTCGGCCTTGGCGAGGTCTTCTTCGCTTTCCGAATTGGGATCTAGGCCAAGATAGTGGAGCGCGATGCCGATCACTTCGGATGGGCTGTCGAGCACCGCGACGCCGCAATCGGCGAGCTTGGAAACGACCTCGGGCTTGAACAGCAAGTCCCAGCTCGTCAGGTCGGCATCGGGTCCAAGCGCTTCGGTGACCTTGGCGACATTATAGCCGAGCCCGATCGTGTTGATCATATAGGGCACGCCATGGGCATTGTCCGGGTCCTGGCTCGCCGCGGTCGCCATGACGGCGGGATCGAGATTGGCAAGGTTGGGAAGCTTGGATTTGTCGAGCGGCAGGATCAGGCCTGCCTTGATCTGGCGCTCGAGGAAGTTGCCCGAAGGAACGACGATGTCATAGCCGGAATTGCCGGCCAGAAGCTTGGCATCGACGATCTCGTTATTGTCGTAGACGTCGTAATTGACCTTGATGCCGGTCTCCGCCTCGAAATTAGCGATGGTGTCTTCGGCGATATAGTCGGACCAGTTATAGACGTTGAGGACCGGTTCTTCCTGCGCAAGGGCAGGGCTTGCGGCCAGAAGGGCGCCAAAGGCGAGGGCGAGCGTCTTGTTCATAACCTCAAAGCTCCTGATGGATATTCAGTATAGGCGTTTGCCCCGGGGCAGGGCGGTCTTGTGCCGCAAGCGGCAGGCATCGCGGAAAACCCGCGTTCAAGCCCGAGCGCTCATCTTTGAGTGCCCGGGGCGAAAACAGACTGCATAAGGTAACGCGTCACGCGGGGGCGCCGAAGGGCACCCGGAAGGGTCGCTGCGATCGGCCCAGTCTTGGGCGAATATCGAGGCGCAAGACGCGCGCCATCAACAAATGATCTGGTCAGCGAAGTGCCCTTTCCCGCTCGCATAGGGGCAAACTAAAGCCATTTTTCTGGGGCGACAAGACGCACCAACAGAAGTTTTTATCAGGCTTGACCGGCAAAAGCGGCAAGCGCAAAACCTCGATCCAAACCGGCGGAGACAGTTCCGCCTCAACATTTTCAGGGGGCGCCGATGACCGGCAAGGCCTATCTCTCGATTTCGGCGGACGTAAAGGCCGCGCTGACTGCCGGCAAGGCGGTCGTGGCGCTCGAATCCACGATCATCACCCATGGCATGCCCTATCCGCAGAACCTGGCCATGGCCAAGGAAGTGGAAGACGTGGTGCGATCAACCGGCGCAACGCCGGCCACCATCGCCATCATGGATGGGCGGCTCTGCGTCGGCGTTTCGGGAGAAGACCTCGAGCGCCTCGCCCAGGAAGGCCATAAGGCCGCGAAAGCCAGCCGGCGCGATGTCGCAGCTTTGCTCGCAAGCGGCGCGATGGCCGGGACAACCGTTGCGACGACGATGCAGATCGCGGCGCTGGCCGGGATCAAAGTCTTTGCGACCGGCGGCATCGGCGGGGTGCATCGCGGGGCCGAGGACAGCTTCGATATTTCGGCCGACCTTGAAGAGCTCGGACGGACGCCGGTGGCAGTGGTTTGCGCGGGCGCCAAGTCGATCCTCGATATCGCCAAGACGCTCGAAGTGCTCGAAACCAATGGCGTGCCGGTGCTGGGCTTTGGCACCGATCACTTCCCCGCCTTCTGGGCGCGCGAAAGCGGCTTTGGCGTCGATCACCGATTCGACGATGCCGAAGGCGTTGCCAAGATGCTGGCAATACAGGCCGATCTCGACATGGGCGGCGTTCTTGTTGCCAATCCGATCCCAAAGGAAAACGCCTGGGAAGCGAGCGCGATTGAAGGCTTTATCGCGCAGGCGCTGGCCGATGCCGATGCCAAGGGCATCAAGGGCAAGGCGACAACGCCGTTCCTCTTGCAGCGGATTTTCGAACTGACCGAAGGCAAGTCGCTCGTCTCCAATATCGCGCTCGTCAAGAACAATGCGCGCGTTGCTGGCGAAATTGCCGTGGCGCTTGCCAAGGTGCAGGCCGGCAAAGCGCCCGTTCGCCGCGCATGAGCAAACGCGTTCTCGTCGTCGGCGACGTCATGACCGACGTCATCGTACGGCCCGAGGGGCCGGTGGTGATCGGTTCGGACCGGCGCGCGGCGATCGAGACGCGGCCGGGCGGGTCGGGCGCCAACCAGGCGGTGTGGCTCGGGGCTGCAGGTGTCGAGGTGGCCTTCGCGGCGCGGGTCGGCATGGTCGACAAGGCGAGCCACGAAGGCCGGTTTCGGCTTTGCGGGGTAACGCCCTATCTTGCCGGTGACGAAAAGCTCCATTCCGGCATGCTCGTGACACTGGTCGATCCGAGCGGCGAGCGCAGTTTCCTGACGGATCGCGGGGCCAATCTCAATCTTTCGGCGGAGGATCTGCCGGACAGTCTGCTCGACAATACCGGCCTGTTGCTGGTGTCAGGCTATAGTTTTTTCGCTCCGGGGCCGCGGGCGGCGGTGCAGTCGCTGCTCTCGAGGGCACGCCGGCGTGGAACCCAGATTGCCATCGATCCGGCATCGATCGGCTTTTTGGGCGAAGTCGGGCCCTCGGTTTTCCTTGGCTGGGTCGGCATGGCAGATTGGATTTTTGCCAACGCCGATGAAGCCGAGATGCTGACCGGGACAGCTGACCTTGCGCTACAGATGGAGAGGCTTGGGGCGCAGTTTAAATCCGTCGTCATCAAGCGCGGACGCGATGGTGCGACAGTGGGCAGCAAGGGTGGCATCGAGCTCAGTCGTCCCGCACCGGTCGTCCCGGTCGTCGACACGACAGGCGCTGGTGATGCCTTTGCGGCTGGCTTCATCGCGGCGCTGATGGCGCCTCTCCAGCTTGAGATGTGCCTCGAACGCGGTATCGAAAATGGTGCACGCGCCGTTCAGCATGTCGGCGGACAGCCCGGGCGGCTGTGATCAGGTCTGTCCTGCTGCCGGGCGCGTCGGGATTGCATCGGGCGAAGCGGGCGGTTTGTTGCGCGCGATAGCTTCGCCGGTCAGCCGGCAGATGTCGGCCGGACTGTGATAATCGAAGATTTCGACAAGCTCCACGCCGGCGCGGCGGAGCGCCTCGCGCTTGACGGCATCGCGTGCCGCCGCGTCGTCCTGATAGTGGCCATTGCCCTGGTGTTCGATGGCAACGACGGGCATGCCGAAAGTGTCGATCACCAGCATGTCGACCCGCTTGGAATTGATGCTGAGAAAGGCGCCCGTATCGGGAGAAGCGAGGAATTCTCCCATGCTTGGCTGCGCCATTATGCGGAAGCCGGGTCCGCAATTGGGCAAATGCCGCTCGATCGTGCGGAAAACCTCATATTCGCCGCGCGACATCAGGCGGCGCTTCTGAAACGGCGCGCCAATGACGTTGCGCAATTGATCGACCGCATCTGCCGGGCGCGTGGCCGATACCAAAACTGGCTTGGATGGGCGCTGCGAAAAGGGGTGGGGTGTTTTCGAGCGTTTGCGGTATTGCCGCTTGCCGCCGAAAAGCGCCAATCCAAGTGCAACCACCGCCAAAATCACAAGCCCGACTATATCCATTACGCCCCTCCCGAACCATCCGGGAAAGCAACGACGAATAAAAGCGGGCGTCAATCGGGGCATTTGCGAAGTAAATTTTGGCCATTGCCGTTTTTTCTCCACGTTGCCCCTTAGGGTCGATCCCACCACCAAGGAGGATCCGCGATGCTGAAGAAACTGATCACGGGCAGTGTTTTGCTGGCCTTAGGCACCGGAACTGCTCTGGCTGACGGCAAGGTCTATGTGCAATTGCCCGATCTGTCGTCCTACACCGATCATCGCGCGGAGGAATTTCTCGAAGCCGTGGTGATGGCCAATGTCGTGTCGAGCAATTGCGAAGGCTTTGGCATAACCGACGCCGAATGGTCGCTACTGACGGATTCGGCCGACATCCTCGCCTATGGGCAACTCAAGCTCAGCACCGACGACTACGACACCTATTTTTACAAGCCCGCCTTCGACGCCCTCGACAAGCCCGGGACCTGCGAAGAAAAAGGCCCCGGCGTCGAGCAGGTGTTGAGCGAACTGGTCTTTCAAGGCGGCTCGCGCGAACCGCTCCCCGACCAGGAAGCCGCTTACAAGGAGTGGCAGGTCTTCATGGATGATCTGCAGAACAATGCAGAGCCGGCATCAAGCGGCAAAACCAAGACCAAGTAAGTCCGCATCACTGCGGCATTGATCTGCCGCAGCAAATCTCAGCATCAGTGAGGCTCGTGCGCGTCCGCCGTGCCCAGCAGCCAATAGCCTGCGGCCTTGACCCATTCGGGGTTGAAGCCACGCTCGTCAGTCAGGTGCTGGCGCACTGCTTTGCTCATGGCGCTTTCGCCCGCGATATAGGCGTAGGCTTCTCCTTCGGGAAAGGTCAGGGTCCTGATCTTGTCAAGCAGAAGGCTCGTCGTCCCCGCCGCGGCGCCATTGCGATGGACATAGGCGAGCGTGAGATTTGCCTTGGTCTCGAACGCCTGTTCTTCGGCAGCGGCAGCGACCTCGATGACCGCAACGATGTCGGAGCCGGGTGGCAATTCCTCGATGCGGCGGCCGATTGCGGGGAGCGCTGTTTCATCCCCCACCAGCAGGTACCAGTCGAACGCTGTTGGAACGACGAGAGACCCGCGCGGTCCGCCGATCACCAACGTCTTGCCGGGCGCAGCTGCTGCCGCCCAGCTCGAAGCCGGGCCGTCCCCATGAAGAACGAAATCGAGTTCGATCCAGCCTTCTTCAAGGCTCCAGTTACGCGGAGTGTAGTCGCGCATCTCCGGTCTTTGGCCGGGCGGAAACTCGACGCCGTTGGGACCGACGGGCGGCAGAGCCGGCGCGACGCCTTCAGCAAAGAAAAACGCCTTGATGTGATCGGCATGCCCCACCGAAGCAAACCCGTCCATGTCGCCCTTGAGCCGGATGCGGCGCATCAGCGGCGTAATGTCGGTGACGGACGCCACCGTCAAAAGGCGGAGCTTGGTCTCGTGGCGGACGCGTTGCGGGGCGCGCGGATCGGTCATGGCATAATCCTGAATAACTTTGTCAGCATTTATTCGATGGCCGGGGCGAAAACAAGACGGGGTTGAACGCCGGTGAGAGAGGCCTATGTCAGCCTCAGATGATTTCAGGAGTTTCTCGAGCCATGTTGAGCGCCACCTATTCCGAGTTCGGCTCGCCAGAAAAAGTGCTTTCTGCCGGCGAGACCGAAAAGCCCCAACCCGGCCCGGGGCAGGTGCTGATCCGCATGGTGCTGTCGCCCGTGCACAATCATGACCTGATGACCATTTCGGGCCAATATGGCTTCAAGCCCCAGCTTCCTGCCGTGCCTGGCACCGAGGCCGTGGGTGTTGTCGAAGCCTTGGGTGAGGGTGTCACCAATCTCAAGGTCGGCCAGCGCGTCGCCGGGGGCGGGGAGAAGACCTGGGCGGAATATTACCTCGGTCAGGCCGCGCGTCTCGTCCCGGTGCCGGACGGGGTCAGCGACGAAACCGCCTGCCAGCTCGTCTCGATGCCGCTCAGTGCCAAGATGCTGATCGAGAGTCTTGATCTCAAGGCCGGCGATTGGATCGTGCAGAACGCAGCCAATGGTGCGGTCGGCAAGCTCGTCGCGCAATATGGCAAGCAGAAGGGGATTAATGTTCTGGGGCTCGTCCGCCGTGCAGAAGCGGTTGAAGAACTTGGGGCCCTCGGCATCGACAATGTCGTCGCTACGGATACCGATGGCTGGCAGGATGAGGCTCGCAAGATCACGGGTGGTGCCCCGGTGGTCCGCGCCATCGAGTCGCTCGGTGGCGATGGCGCCATGCAGGTGCTCAGCGTTGCCAGCGATGGCGCCCAGCTCGTCAGTTTCGGCGCCATGACCGGCCGCCCGCTCAAGATTTCCCCTTCGGACCTTCTCTTCCGCGGCATTACCGTCAAAGGTTTCTGGGGCGCCAAGCCGCCGGTGGCGCCGGAGCGGATCGGTGTATTGCTTGGGGAGCTCGTTGCCGATGCCGCCTCGGGCGCGCTCGATCTGCCGATCGAAAAAGCCTATCCGATCAGCGAAGTCGCCGAAGCCGCCCGCGCCAGTGGCGAGCCCGGCCGCAAGGGCAAGATCGCCATTCGCGGTCGCTGAGCACCCCTAGGCGATATAGCCCAGCATCCGGTCCTGCGCCTGACGCAGCGCGAATAGGCGCGTTGAGGTGTCAGGCTGGCTGTTGGCGGTCGTCAAAAGCTCGCCCTTTTTGACCGCAGCGGTGACCTTGCCGCCTTCGAGGAGGCCGACAGGGAGGGCGCCCTTGGCCCGGGCGTCGGTCGCCGTCATCGCATAGGAGCGGTAGCAGGTCTCCCCGATGGCATCGAGCGGCTCACCGGGAAGAAGATCGCGCTTGGCGACGGCGCAGACTTCGGCGACGGGGCGCGGCAAGGGGACCATGTCTGGCTTGCCGGTGAGCATGATGCGCGCGCAGGTCAGCGGCACTTCAAGGCTCGTCAGGTGATAGGGCCGGAAGAAGGCGTAGTAGGGCCCGTGGCCGATATGAAGATCGTCCATGCGCTCGATGATGCGCGGATGCTCAGCCTTGACGATGACGAAGACACCGGGGGCAACGCCCTTGCCGATAGTGAAATCGACGACGCCCGAGGAATTCAAAATCCCGCCATCGGCCTTGGGAATCAGTACCTTGGCCATGTCGTCGCGGTCGGCCTTGGGGCCGTGCATGCCCGGAATGTCGGGCATCAGGCCCGTGGCGTTAGCGATGGCTGTCATTTCAACGGCAGTCTTGGAGCCATCGACGAACTCGACCAGCATGCGCGGGTTCATGTTCCGGCGGGTCGCTTCCTCGCGATAATCATCGGGGACGGCATCGTGCTTCAAGGGATTGTTCTTGCCCTTGCCGGCTGCGACGATGTCGAGCCCGAGCGCCGACACGAATTCGATCAGCTCCATGCAGGATGATGGCTCGTCCCCGGCACCTACCGAATAGACGACACCCAAGCGATCCGCTTGCGCCTTGAGGTAGGGCCCGATGGTGACGTCGGCTTCGACATTCATCATCACCAGATGCTTGCCGTGCTCCATGGCGGTGAGATCGAAATCGGCGGCGACGCCGGGCTTGCCGGTGGCGTCGATAACGACGTCGATATTGGGCGTCGTGACCAGGGTTTCGGCCGAGGTGATGGCGATCTTGCCCTGTTCGATCGCGGCTGTTGCGGCGCTCGGCGTATCGACGACCTTGCCGTGGCTGTCGTCGCCATAAGCGATGGTCATGGCCTCGAGCGCAGTGTGCGGACGGCGGGTGGCGATCGCAGCCATCTCGACGCCCCGCATCAGGCTCATCTGGGTGACGAGGTCGGTACCCATTTCGCCAGAGCCGATGACGCCGACCCTGACGGGCTTGCCGGCTTCGGCACGGGCGGCGAGGTCGCGGGCAAGCCCGGTCAAGGCAATTTTGGGCGTCATGGCATAATCCGGTTGTCGAGCCGACTGGTACTAGCACTCGCCATCATCGGCAAGCACCTGATTTCCGGGCGCTTTAGGTTAGCACTTCTTAAACCGTTCCATTCGATTATGGGCAAGGAGAGAACTCCGGGGGCAGGCCACACGATGGCACAACAGGAAGCAATGGCGGTCGCCTTGCCAGAGGTCATCGACCTCGACGCATTGGACGCAATTCGCGACAAGCTGATCGACGCGATCGAAGACGGTCCGGTGACCGTGGTGGCGAGCGCTGTGCAGCGCGTGTCGACCAATGGCTTGCTGATGCTGATCAGCGCCGCGGAAACTGCTCGCCGAAACCACAATGAATTTGCTGTCGACGCGCCGAGCGCCGCCATGTTGGCCGCGATCGATCGGCTTGGCCTCGGCGACCAGTTTTCCGGGATGATGAAACAATGACCTTGCGCGTTTTGACCGTGGACGACTCTCGAACCATCCTGGCGATGCTGCATCATACGCTGAGCAATGCCGGTTTCGAAGTGTTGCAGGCCGAAGACGGCAAGCAGGGGCTCGACGTGCTGCTCAGCCATGACGTCGATGTCGTCATCACCGATATCAACATGCCGGTCATGGATGGCATCGAGTTCATCAAGAACGTCCGGGCCTCGGGGCAATATCAAAGCCTGCCCATCCTGATCCTCACCACCGAGACCAGCCAGGACAAGCGCGACCAGGGCAAGGCCGCTGGCGGCACCGGCTGGATCGTCAAGCCCTTCGACCCCGACAAGCTGATCAGCGTCATCCATCGCGTGGTCCACTAACTACCCTATAAGGCTGGTACGGCGCCATGAGCGACCTAGATGACTTCAAGGCCACTTATTTCGACGAATGCTCGGAGCTGATGAATGAGCTCGAAGAGCAGTTCGCCGCGATCGAGGCGGGCGAACGCGACGCCGACCGGCTGAATGCGGTCTTCCGCGCCATTCATTCGATCAAGGGCGGCGCCGGTGCCTTCGGCTTTTCCGGCCTCGTGGGCTTTGCCCATGCCTATGAAACACTCCTCGACTATGTGCGCGATGGCCGGGTCGAGATGACGGACGATGTCGTCAGCCTCTGCATTCGCGCCAACGATATCGTTGCCGACCACATCAATGCCGCCCAGACCGGGGAACAACTCGATGCCGATTACGGCATGGAGGAAAAGCAGCGCTTCGACGCCATCGCGCGTGGCCAGAGCGGGCAGAGCGACGATGAATGGAGCGGCGAGATCATCGAGGAATTCGATATTGAATTCACCCCCGTGCGCGTCGAGCTCGCTGTCGACAAGCACGAGCCCGAGGCCGCCCCGGCCCGCGCTGCAGAGCCCGATACGTTCGACGCCCCGCCTATGCCGATCGAGCCGGGGCACTGGGAAGTGCGCTTCACGCCCTACCGCCAGCTTTATGCGCGCGCCAATGATCCGCTCCTGCTGTTCCGCGAATTGGCAGCCCTGGGCGAATTCAA
Source organism: Devosia soli (assembly GCF_000970455.1). Taxonomy (GTDB): domain Bacteria; phylum Pseudomonadota; class Alphaproteobacteria; order Rhizobiales; family Devosiaceae; genus Devosia; species Devosia soli. Next base: position 158,408 of record NZ_LAJG01000022.1, read on the forward strand.
CGTTCGCGCGCTTCTGACCGATATTCCCGCGCTCAGCGATTTCGAGCCTTTTGGCGTCTATTGCTCCTGGGAAATCACGCTCTTTGCGCCGGACCTGACCGAAGCCGCCATTCGGGAAGTCTTTGAATTCGTCGATGGCGATTGCTCCATCGAAATCGTGTCGCTCGGCCACGCCGTGCCGCCGCCGGCCATTGCCGCGCCCGATACGCCTGCCGCCGCAGCGCCCAAGGCGCCGCAGCACGAGCTGATGGCCCTGACCGAGGACGAAGTTGCGCCGACGCCCACTGTTGCGCCGGCCGCCCCGTCGCCCGCTCCGGTTGCCGAGGTTCCCAAGGCCGATGAGCCTGGTCTCAGCTTTGCCGACTTGGCGAGCGAGATCGTCGCCACCGCGCCGCCGCGTCCGGTTCCGGTCAGTGCACCCAAGCCGCCTGCAGCGCCCAAGCCTGCGGCCCAGGCCGAAGGCGGCGAAGACGGCGGCAATCGCAGTGTCGGCGTACAGTCGATCCGCGTCGATCTCGACAAGGTCGACCGCGTCGTCAACATGGTCTCCGAGCTCGTCATCACTCAATCCATGCTGACCCAGCAGATGGATGAAAATCTTCGCGCCCGTTACACCGAACTGGTTCGTGGTCTCGAGGTTCTCGCCCAGACGACGCGCGGCCTCCAGGATTCGGTCATGGCCATCCGTGCCCAGCCGGTCAAATCCGTGTTCTCGCGCATGCCGCGCCTTGTGCGTGAACTCGCGACCAAGACCGGCAAGAAGATCAAGCTGGAAACGATCGGTGAAAACACCGAAATCGACAAGACTGTGATCGAGCAGTTGTCCGATCCGCTGACGCACATGATCCGCAACTCTGCCGACCACGGCATCGAGAGTCCGGAAAAGCGCAAGGCGATGGGCAAGTCGGAAATCGGTACCATCCGGCTTTCCGCCGAACAGGCCGGCGGCAATATCCTCATCATCGTCGAGGACGATGGCGCCGGCATCAACCGCGAAAAGGTGCTGCAGCTTGCCCGCGACAAGGGACTCGTTGCAGCCGACATGACCCCGACCGACGAGCAGATCGACCAGCTTATTTTTGCGCCGGGCTTCTCCACCGCCGATGCGGTTAGCGATATTTCCGGCCGCGGCGTCGGCATGGACGTCGTCTTGTCCAACATCAAGAAGATCGGCGGCTCCGTCCATGTCCGCTCCTGGACCGGCAAGGGATCGCGCATGACGCTGCGGCTGCCGCTGACGCTGGCGGTGCTCGATGTCATGCTCGTCAAGGTCGGCGAAAGTCCCTATGTGCTGCCGCTCTCCTCGATCGTTGAGACCATGCAGTGCTCCGGCGCCAATTTCGAGCGCGTTCCGTCCGGCGGCCAGGTGCTGCAGGTGCGCGGGGAATATGTGCAGGTCATCGATGTGGCCCAGCGCTTCTCCATGCATTCGACCAAGCAGCTCGACGATCGCTTCGTCGTGCTGTGCGAAAGCGAAGGCAGTCAGAAGGTGGCGCTGGTGGTGGACGATATCATCGGCCAGCAGCAGGTCGTCATCAAGTCGCTCGAAGAGAACTTCGAGCAGGTCGATGGCATTGCCGGCGGCACGATCCTTGGCGATGGCAATGTAGCGCTGATCGTCGACGTACAGGGCCTGCGCGCAACCCATATTCATCAGAAGGCGGCCTAGGGCCGATGCGAGTAACGGCGGCCGCTGGCCGCCGCAGTGAGTAACCGGCCCAAAGGGCGGCAGAAAGGCCAGACAAATGGAAGCGCTCAGCCTCCGCGAAGACAATGGTGACAAGACGGCTCTTGCGGGCCAGAACACCCTGCAATTGATCGCCTTTTCCATCGGCGAACAGACCTATGGCGTCGAGATCACCACCGTGCGCGAAATCCGCGCCTGGAACGGCGCGACGCCCTTGCCCAATACGCGTGAATTCGTGCGCGGCGTCATCAACCTGCGCGGCACCATCGTGCCGATCTTTGATCTGCGTGCCCGCTTCGGCGATGGCCAGACCTCCCCGACCAAGAACCATGTGGTTGTGGTCATGAGCGTCGGCGACAAGTGGGTGGGCATCCTGGTTGACGCTGTCAGCGACATTCTCACCGTCAGCCGCGACGACATCCACAATGTGCCCGAAGGCAATGCCATCGACACCGAACTCCTCAACGGCATCGTCACCCATGACAGCCGCATGGTTGGCCTGATCGACCTTCACTCAGTCGTCAGTGGCGCCAAGCTCGACGCATAAGCAGAGCGCAAGTCAGTCGAAGATAAAGGCGCCGCAAGGCGCCTTTTGTTTGGCGTGGAGGCAAGGACCGGTGGTGAGCAAGCTCGTTGATGATTGGGTTTATGGCGGATTTCTTGCCGCGCTCATGCTCGCAATCAGCTCAATCGGTCTTGCTCGATATCTGCCGTTGCCGCTCCTCTTGGTCTTTCTCATGATGCCGGCCTACATGCTCCATCAGGCAGAGGAGCATTTCGGCAACCGGCTTCGCGATTTCCTCGATCGCGAGATCGGCGGTGGACGGTCCGTACTGACCAATTTTGACATCTTCGTCGTCAATGTGCCCGGTGTGTGGGCCCTTTTCGCCTTCTCCATGGCCCTCGCGGCTGCGGTCGATATCGGGTTTGGGCTTGTTCCAGCCTATGCCGCACTTCTCAATGTTCCGGCCCATGTGGCACCGGCAATAAAGATGAGGCGGTCCAATCCCGGTCTTGTCACTGCTGTCCTCCTGTTATTGCCGCTCTCGGTCTGGCTGATCGCCGCCGTGAGCCTTAAGGGCGTCGCGTGGTATTGGCACGTTCTGGCGCTCGCCGTCGCGATCGGTGCTCATGGGCTTATTCTGTGGCATGCGGCGAGACGCTTGAGCCCGGGATAGAAAAGGGCGTAGGAGCGGATTCGAGGCGTCAGAACAGCTCGATTTCGCCGCTTGCGGCATTGGCGGCAACGCCTGAAAGCGCCGGCACACGAAGTTCATCGAGCGTCAGTCCCTGCCAGATCTCATCATAGACGCTTTCCGGCGCGGTCGGGGGGAGCAGAGAAAACTGGCGGGCGGCAAGGGCCATGTTGCGGCAGCGCTGCTCGATGCGGTCCTGACCCTGAAGGGCGGTGACGATCATGTTCATCGCTTCGCGCACGGAGGCAGATTTGCTGGCATTGGCTTCGGTCAGAAGGTCGAGGGCTTCGGTAATGCCTTGGATCATGGCGGCGGACTGACGGGCAGTCTCGTCCAGCTCTCGTGCCAGTTTCTGCAGTGACATACCGTCTATCCTTGAACCTACCGGATGACCCTAGCCCACTATTCCTAAACCGCTTCTTGCCAGTCGGGCAGCACAGCGGTTCTGCGCGGGTCGTGGTTAGCGTTTGGCTAACGAGTTAAAGCTAAGCTCGGAACGAATAGACCAGACGGATACTCATAGACAAATGGGTCAGAACAGCTCCCTGCCTCCCGAATTCGACAGAGGCGTTGTGACCACGGTCCACCAGGGAGATTGTCACGTGTCGGCAGCGCCTGACGTGACGTTTTCGACGGTCCTGGGGTCGTGCATTTCTGCCTGCGTCCGGGATCGCGTCGCCAATGTCGGGGGCATGAACCATTTTCTCCTCGCCGAACAATCCGGTTCAGCCAAGGACCGGTATGGGGCTTCGGCGCGCTACGGCGCCTTTGCGATGGAACAGCTCATCAACAAGGTGCTGTCGCAGGGCACCGGCAAGAAATCCAACCTCGAGATCAAGGTTTTCGGCGGCGGCAAGATCAATTCTGCACTCGACGATGTCGGCGCCAAGAACATCGAGTTCGTCCGCCAGTTTCTAGCCGACGAAGGCTATGTCGCGGTGGGGACGGATCTCGGTGGCACCTATGCGCGGCGTGTGCTCTTCAAGCCCCATTCGGGCCGGGCTTTCATCAAGCGTCTCGATAGCGATGTGGGTGCAACGGTGGCGCGCGAGGAAATGGCGCTCGCCAGTCGCCGCGTCGTCGTGCCGGCGCCGGTCGACGATATCGAATTGTTCTGAGTGTTCGTTTGCTCGCCACCAAATATTGGTGTGCGCCAGAGCCGCGAATTTACTCAATCTAAGGAATGATCCAGCCACTATCGTCTTCGCTCGACAGCCTGGCGCTCAAAGCGAAACAGACTTGCGTAGCGGCAACTTCGCCGCGGCGCCACGAGCGGAACGGTCGGGGAAGATTGCATGGATCAGGGAGAGATTTCCCTCAGCGAGCGCGAGTTTTCGCGCATCAAGAGTCGTGTCTATAAGGTCGCCGGCATTTCCCTCAGCGACGCCAAGCGCACTCTGGTGGTCTCGCGCCTTTCCAAGATCGTGCGGGCGCTCGGGCTCGGCAGTTTCGATGCCTATGTCGATTATCTCGAAAAAGGCGCATCGGCAGCGGACAGCCAGGAATTCGTAAACGCGCTGACGACCAATCTGACGCGGTTCTACCGCGAGGATCACCATTTCGATCATCTGCGCACTTATGTCGCCTCGCTGATAAGCGAGCGGCCACGCGGCTCCCGCCTTCGCATCTGGTCGGCCGGCTGCTCGACCGGGCAGGAGCCCTATACGATCGCGATGGACCTTCTCGGTGCGTTGCCCGAACTCAAGCGCTGGGATTTCAAAATCCTGGCAACCGACATCGATACCGCCGTGATCGCCAAGGCCGCACGCGGCATCTATCCTGAAAACGAACTTTCAGGGCTCAGTGCCGAGCGCGCGCGCCCCTTCCACAAGCTCAATGACGGCACGATCCAGGTGCCAGAGGCCGTGCGCGAACTGATTTCGTTCAAGCCTCTCAATCTGATCGCCGAATGGCCGATGAAAGGGCCGTTCGACGCCATCTTCTGCCGCAACGTGGCGATCTATTTCGACAAGCCGACGCAGGGCATGGTGTTCGGCCGCTTCGGCAAACTCCTTGCGCCCGAGGGCTTCCTCTATATCGGGCATTCGGAAAACCTTGGTTCGGGCGGCGAGGGTTTCCGCCTCGTCGGCAAGACCATTTATCAGTCCCGCACGGGCATGAAAAAACGAGAAGCAGCATGACCATCAAGGTTCTGGTCGTCGACGATTCGGCGCTTATCCGCGAGGTGCTCGCGCGCATGCTGACCCGGGACGGCGACATCACCGTCGTCGGCACCGCGACCGATCCGATCGAGGCGCGCGAAAAGATCAAGCAGCTCAATCCCGATGTGGTGACGCTCGACATCGAAATGCCCAACATGAACGGGCTCGATTTCCTTGAAAAATTGATGCGCCTGAGGCCGATGCCGGTCGTGATGGTGTCGACGCTGACCAAGAAAGGCGCGAGTGAAACATTGCTCGCTCTCGAACTTGGCGCGGTCGACTTCGTCGCCAAGCCAAGTGCCGAATTTGCCGGTGGGCTAGACGCCTTCGGCGCGGGTCTTCGCGACAAGATCCGCGATGCCGCCCGCACCGACGTGCGGGGCGCCGCCGTCCGTATCGAAGCGCCCAAGGTTGCGGTCAAGACTGCCGCCGCGCCCGAAGGCGCCTTGATCGCCATCGGCGCCTCGACCGGTGGCGTGGAAGCCATCCGCACCGTTCTGACCAATATGCCTGCCGATTGCCCGCCCATCGTTATTGCCCAGCACATGCCGGCCGGCTTTACCGGCCGCTTTGCTGCGCGGCTCGACGAGCTCTGCGCCCTGAAGGTGACGGAAGCGGAAGATCGCCAGCCGCTCGAACGCGGTCACGCCTATGTCGCGCGGGGCGACTATCACCTCCGCGTCGAGCGCTCCTCGGGGCAACTCAAGGCTCGCCTCAGCCAGGATGAACTCGCAAGCGGCCATCGTCCAAGCGTCGATGTGCTCTTTGAATCGGTCGCCAAGGCTGTCGGCTCCATGGCTGTCGGCGCGATCCTGACCGGCATGGGCCGGGATGGGGCGCGAGGTCTCAAGCTGATGCGCGATGCCGGCGCCTATACGGTGGGACAAAGCCAGGCCTCGGCACTGGTCTATGGCATGCCGCGCGTCGCTTTCGAAGAGGGCGCGGTGGTCGAGCAGGCGCCGGTCGAACTCATCGCCGGAAAGCTCGCCAATGCGCTTGTCCGCCTGCGGTCGGCAGCGTGATCGAAACCCAGACTATCTGCGGGTTTGGATTGAGAGAATTGTAACCCTTGTTGCCTAGGATGGCTTGAAATACCGGGTCCCCCAGCCCCGGCGCTTAAGAGGTTTAAGAGATCCATGCCCAAAGCCAGTGCTGTCAGCGTTCTGATCGTTGATGACCAGCAGTCCATGCGTGGCATCTGTAAGTACATTCTCAATCAGCTCGGCTTCAAGGAAATCACCGAAGCCAAGTCGGGCCGCGATGCCCTCGGCAAGCTTGAATCCACCAATATCGACCTGATCATTTCCGACTGGAACATGGACGATATCGATGGTCTGACGCTGCTCAAGGTTATCCGCAAGCACCCGAAAACCCAGGCAATGCCGTTTATCATGGCAACCGGCCGGTCTGACGCAGAGCAGGTGAAGGAAGCGATCTCGGCTGGTGTGAACAATTACATCATCAAGCCGTTCGACGTCTCGACAATGAAGAAGCGTATCGAAGCCGTCATCGGCGCGCTGACCTAAGTTCATCGCTCAGCCAGTTCTTGAACGCCCGCAGCAAGGTCTGCGGGCGTTTTGCTTTTTGGCTTCGGAAGATACGGCCGTAATAAGTAGTTAAACCTAAATATGTAACGATTGCAGAAAGGATTTGTCCGACCTGGTGGCGGTGCAACCGATGCTGGGGACGCAGCCGGGCACAACGCAAACAAGGCGGACCGGCTCTCGGGGGGAAGCAAGAGTGAAATTTTTTCCGCAACTCAAAATTGCGCAGAAGCTGCCGTTGGCGTTGGTTGGTTCGGCGCTGGTTGTCAGTGCAGGCGTGGGCATTGCGAGTTACCTGATCGGTCTTGGCACCGTGCAGGAACAGCGCGACCAGTCCATGCAGGCATCCCTCACCACCGCGTCGACGCTCGTCACCGAATACTTCGACAGCGCCGAGGTTGATCTTCGCCTCTTCGTGCAGCGTTCGGACACGGTCACCGCTATCAAGAACCTGACGCGTGCCGTCGAAGAGCTGCGCATGGGCCTTAAGGAACGCGCTGCGCAGCAGCTGCAGGCGGCCTATGTCACAGAGAACCCCAATCCTTCCGATCGTGCCGCAGTCGACAGCGTCGGCGCCAAGGGCGCGACCTATGATGCGCCACACAAGCGTTTCCACCCCGGTTTCCGCACTCTCCAGCAAGAGCGGGGTTATTCTGACGTGCTGCTTATCAGCGCGGCTGGCGATGTGGTCTATTCGGTCGCCAAGAACATGGACTTTGCCGGCAATGTCGTGACCGATCCGGCGCTTGCCGCCTCGGGCCTCGGCCAGGTCTTTGCCGCCGCCAAGGATTTGCCGGACGGCGCCGCCGCTTTCATCGATTTCTCCGTTTATGGTCCGGCCGGCATCGCCGAAAGCTTCATGGCCATGCCGGTCTTCGACAAGGACGAGAACATGGGCGTCATGGTGCTGGCGATTTCGCCCGCCGCCTTGAGTACCCGTATCGCGAGCCTTTCGGGCATGGGCACGACCGGCGAGGTGGTTCTCGTCGGACAGGACGGGCTCCTGCGCAGTGAGTCGCCGCGGACGGAAGGGACGGACGTTCTGACGACAACGCTGACATCCGATGTCGTCGCCGGTGCTTTTTCAGGGCAAACCGGCGAGGGCATCAGCACCGACTACCGTGGCGCACCCATGGTGGTGCGCGCTGCACCCGTTAGCGTCGCCAACGTTAACTGGGTGGTAACGGCAGTACAACCGGTAGAGGAAGCTTACGCCCCCGTCGTTAGCATGCGGAACATGACTTTCCTTGTCGGAGGCGTGCTCCTTGCCATCGCAGCGATCGTCGGATTCTTCTTTGCCCGCTCGATCAGCCGTCCCATTTCGCGCTTGACCCACACCATGGAAACCATCGCGGAAGGCGACCTGTCGCTCGACGTTTCCGGCGGCCAGCGCGGCGACGAAATCGGCGCAATGGCCCGGGCCGTCGAGGTTTTCCGCCAGAACGGACTGCGTATCGCGCAGATGACCGAGGCCGAAGCGGCCGCCATCGTGCGTGGCCAGGCAGAGCGCGCCGCGATGATGCAGCAGCTCCAGCGTGCCTTCGGCGCCGTGGTGGATGCAGCGATCGCCGGCGATTTCTCCCGCCGCGTCGATACCGAATTTCCCGACGACGAACTCAATGCGCTGGCGCGCTCGGTCAACGGCCTCGTCGAGACGGTCGATCGCGGCGTCGGGGAGACGGGTATCGTGCTTTCCGCGCTTGCCAATACCGACCTCACCCATCGCATGGAAGGCGACTTCAAGGGCGCCTTTGCCCAGCTCAAGGCCGACGTCAATGCGGTGGCCGATCGCCTCGGCGATGTGGTGGGTGAACTGCGCGCCACATCGGGAACGCTCAAGACGGCAACTGGGGAAATCCTTTCCGGCGCCAACGATCTTTCGGAACGCACCACCAAGCAGGCCGCGACGATCGAAGAAACGTCAGCCACGATGGAGCAACTTGCCGCGACCGTCATGCAGAATGCAGCACGCGCGCAGGAAGCCAGCGCCGCAGCGAGCGAAGTCACTCGCTCGGCGGAAGTGGGCGGCCAGGTTATGGCGCAGGCGACTGAGGCAATGGAAAAAATTACCAGCTCCTCGTCGAAAATCTCCAATATCATCGGCATGATCGATGATATCGCCTTTCAGACCAATCTCCTGGCGCTCAACGCCTCGGTCGAGGCGGCGCGGGCAGGGGAAGCGGGCAAGGGCTTTGCGGTCGTTGCCGTCGAAGTGCGGCGCCTCGCCCAGTCGGCAGCCAGCGCCTCGTCCGACGTCAAGGCTTTGATCGAGCAGAGCGCACGTGAGGTGCAGATCGGCACGCGCCTCGTCGGCGATGCCGCCGGCAAGCTCGGGGCCATGCTCGAAACGGCGCGGTCCTCGAACGCGCTGATGACCGGCATCGCCAAGGAGAGCCGCGAGCAAGCCTCCTCGATCGAGGAGGTCAATGCAGCCGTCCGGCAGATGGACGAAATGACCCAGCACAACGCGGCGCTTGTCGAAGAGATGAATGCAGCTATCGAGCAGACCGAGGCCCAAGCGACCAAGCTCGACAGCATCGTCGATATTTTCACGACAACCGAGCAGAGCTCGTCGCGCATAAACTTGGCGGAACCGCCGGCCAGCGGCGCCCGTGGTCTGCAAGACAAACTCAAGTCGGTGACAAGATCCTATCTGACGAACGGCAATGCCGCTGTCAAAGCCGACGACTGGAGCGAATTCTAAAAGCTTCGGAACTGCAATCGTAAAGGGCGCTCCGGCGCCCTTTTTGTTGGGTAAACCTTTGCTACCATACTAGAAACGCTCTTTTAACCTCAAACTCACTACAGTGTTGCCTACGCGTTGCGGAGGAAAGTCGGGCAAGGCGTTCGGGGGACATAATGAAGATCTTTTCTGCGCTGAGCAGTATCAAGCTCACGACTGCCATCGCCACGCTCGTCGTCGGCAGCATAGTGGTGACCATTACCGCATATTCCGTCAGCAACTACATGAACATGCGGGCGCAGGCGCTGAGCCAGTCCCAGCAGCAGCAGCGAACCGATCTCAAGACGGCTGCCACCATCCTCGAAAAACGCCTCGCGAGCTCGATCGTAACGTGGGCGGAAGACAACAGCATCGGCGCCTTCCAGACTTACAGCATTCCGCGCTTTTACGACAACCAGACCATCGACTCGGTGACCCGTGTGACTGGCGGAGAGGCCGCGATCTTTTCGCTCGATGCGACGAGCGGGCAGTTCTTTGCCAAGACATCGAGCTTTGCCGGGGAAGGGGAGGAGAGGGCGGTCGATTTTCCCGTCGATCCCAATAGTCCGGCCCAGACGGCGCTGGCGCAGGGCCTGCCTTATGAAGGCACCATCGAACTTTTGGGCAAAAGCTATTGGGGCGAGTTCTATCCGATCCATAAGCTCGACAATACCTTGCTGGGCGCCTTCTGGGTCGGTGGGGATATCGACGCTGCCGAAGAGGTCGCGCGTGCCTCAGTCCCGGGCATGATCACGGTCGGCGCCGTGTTGCTCGTCGTCCTCGGAGCCTTTGCTCTCTTGATGTCGCGGCAATTGACAAAGCCCGTGCCAAGACTTGCCGCCACCATGGAAGCCATCGCCGAGGGGCGCTTTGAAACGCCAGTGCCGTATCTTGATCGCCGCAACGAAATCGGCGCCATGGCGCGGCATGTCGAGGTGTTCCGCGAGAATGGCCTTCGTGTCAGCCAGATGACCGAGGCAGAAGCCGCCCGCATCATAGACGAACAAGCAAGCCGCCAGCAGATGATGACGGAACTGCAGCGCGCGTTTGGCGATGTTGTCGATGCCGCCATTGCAGGAGATTTCTCGCAGCGTGTCCATGCCGAATTCCCGGATGACGAACTCAATTCGCTGGCGCGCTCTGTCAATGGCCTTGTCGAAACGGTGGACCGCGGCGTCGGTGAAACCGGAACGGTGCTCTCAGCGCTCGCCAATACCGACCTGACCCTGCGGATGGAAGGCGACTACCAGGGCGCCTTTGCCCGGCTTCAGTCCGACGTCAACGCCGTCGCCGATCGATTGACCGATGTCGTAGGCCAATTGCGGGCGACGTCAGGATCGCTCAAGACGGCGACTGGCGAGATTCTTTCCGGCGCCAACGATCTTTCCGAACGGACCACACGGCAGGCCGCGACGATCGAAGAAACGTCTGCTGCCATGGAGCAACTCGCGACCACCGTGATGCAGAACGCAGCGCGGGCCCAGGATGCGAGCCATGCCGCAGGAGACGTGGCGCGCACCGCGGAACAGGGCGGTCAAGCCATGCGCGATGCGACCGATGCCATGGAGCGGATTACCCAATCCTCGGGCAAGATCTCAAACATCATCGGCATGATCGACGACATCGCCTTCCAAACCAACCTTCTGGCGCTCAACGCTTCGGTCGAGGCAGCAAGGGCAGGCGATGCCGGCAAGGGCTTTGCGGTGGTTGCCGTCGAGGTGCGGCGCCTCGCCCAGTCGGCAGCACAGGCTTCGGCCGAAGTGAAGGTGCTGATCGAACAAAGCGCGACCGAGGTATCATCCGGCTCGCGCCTCGTCGAGGAAGCGGCTAAGACGCTCTCTTCGGTGCTCGGGGCCATCCGCAGCAACACCACATCGCTCGAAGCAATCGCCAAGGACAGTCGCGACCAGGCGGGGGCCATCGAGGAAATCAACGCCGCCGTGCGGCAGATGGACGAGATGACCCAGCACAACGCGGCTCTCGTCGAAGAGACGAATGCGGCGATCGAACAAACCGAAGCGCAGGCTGGTGAGCTCGATCGGATCGTTGATGTGTTCAGGCTCGACGGACATGTGTCGCGAGCTGCTCCGGCGCGAGCAGCTGCAAAAATAAAACATCCCGCACCTGCTCTGCGCAGCCAGGGCAATGCCGCTATCTCTGCCGACTGGGATGAATTTTAATTTCCGACAGGACTTTGCGTCGTAAAATCGGCCCCGATCTACTGATTTTGTCGGGGTTGGGAAACTGGCGCAAAGGCCCGGAAATACTGACAAAACCCACTTTGCCCGGCGCTTGTTTTACCCGCGCTTAACCTAAATCGTGGTTTTCTTCCCGCTAGACGCAGGACATTGCAGATCGCGGCTCGTCCACATGGCGGCCCTTGGCCGGCACCGTAACAGGTGCTGTGCGCTTTGGCCTGAACTGCCCGATCGGTACTGTGCTGCTGGATAGGAATGTTCACCCGCAGGGTGGTGGGGCAAAGCGTTGAAATGAAGTTTTCCGATCTTTCCATTCGGGCCAAGCTGGTGACTGGGGCCGGCGTGCTTTTTGCGCTTGTGCTGGCCGGCATCGTCGCGGGTGGCATTGCGCTGATGTATCAGACCGCAGGCCAAGAAGCGCGCGAGCGGGCGATTGCCCAGCTGGCCGCCTATAACGAAATGGCGTCAGGCCAGATCGGCGGCGTTGTCAGCATGGCGCAAGGCGTCGTCGCTTCGATCGAAGGCGCTATCGAAACCGCGCCGGTAGATCGCGATCAACTAGGCCGCATCATGACCCGTGCGCTCGAACGGCGCCCGGATCTCATGGGCGTGACGCTGGCCTTTGAGCCTAACCAGCCGGACGGTCGCGATGCCGATTTCATCGGCCATGCCTATTCGGACGCGACGGGCCGTATGGTGCCCTATTTCGCCCGTCCCAACGGGTCGATCATCGTCGAGCAGCTCGACATGTCGCCCGAGGCCGGCACCGGCGACTGGTATGACACGCCGCTCAAGGAAGATCGCAACACCCTGACCCCGCCATATAGCTATACCGTTGGCGGAAAGACGGTCCTGATGAGTACCGTCAGCGCGGTCGTCCATAAGGACAACAAGCCGATAGGCATCGTTACCGCCGACATCGCGCTCGATACCATCGCCAATGTCGTCAATGCCCTCAAGCCGCTCGATGTCGGGTCGGTGCAGATCGTCAGCAATAACAATCTCTGGATCGCCAACCCCGATCCGGCGCTGCCCGGTACCGCCGTGGCTCCCGAGATTGCTGCAGCACTGGCGGATCCTAGTCTCCAGGCCGGAAGTGAATATGTCGACGAAAATGGCGTGACGCAGATGGCGTTGACGGCGCCGATGCGGTTTGCAGGCGTGCCCGAGCAGTGGACCATGGTGATGACCGTGCCGGTCTCAGCGATCTATGCCGGGGTCGACCGGACGCGGAACCTCGCTATTCTCGCCTCGATTGGTGTGATCGTGGCCGCTCTCGGACTTGTCTGGTTCGGTGCTGGCTTCATCTCCAAGCCCATTCAGCGCATGACGGCCATCATGCACGAACTCGCGTCTGGCAAGTATGATCTCACCGTGCCTAATCAGCAGGGCAAAGACGAGATCGGCAACATGGCGCGCGCCGTCGAAGTCTTCCGGGAAAACGGGCTCAAGATCAGCCAGATGACCGAGGCGGAAGCCGCGCGCATCGTTGCAGACGAACAAAGCCGCCGGGCGATGATGACCGATCTTCAGGCGGCCTTCGGCGAAGTGGTGGACGCTGCTATATCCGGCGACTTCAGCAAGCGCGTCCATGCCGAATTTCCCGATGCCGAGCTCAACGGCCTTGCCCGGAGCGTCAATGCGCTCGTCGAAACCGTGGATAGCGGTGTGTCCGAGACCGGAATCGTTCTCGGCGCGCTGGCTCGCACCGATCTGACCGTCCGCATGCAGGGCAATTTCACCGGGGCCTTCGCCAAGCTCAAGGATGACGCCAATGCGGTAGCCGAAACGTTGAGCGACGTCGTCGGCCAACTCAAGATGACGTCTCGCTCGATCAAGACGGCCACCGGCGAAATCCTTTCGGGCGCCAACGATCTTTCCGAGCGCACGACGAAGCAAGCGGCGACCATCGAAGAAACATCGGCCGCCATGGAGCAACTCGCCAACACAGTAATGCAGAACGCCGATCGGGCGCGCGACGCCAATGCCGGCACGCAACTCGTCAGCAAGACAGCTGAAGAGGGCGGCAAGGTGATGAGCCGCGCCACCGAGGCGATGGAGCAGATTTCGGCCTCTTCCTCAAAGATTTCCAACATTATCGGGCTTATCGACGACATCGCCTTCCAGACAAATCTCCTGGCGCTCAATGCGTCCGTCGAAGCGGCACGTGCTGGCGATGCGGGCAAGGGCTTTGCCGTGGTGGCGGTGGAAGTGCGCCGTCTTGCCCAATCGGCTGCGCAGGCTTCATCCGACGTCAAGGCCCTGATCGAGACGTCTTCGGGCGAGGTCAATGCCGGCACCAAGCTCGTTCAGGAAGCCGCGGCCAAACTCGCTGCGATGCTCGAAGCGGCGCGGTCCAACTCCGCACTAATGGAGGGTATCGCTCGCGATAGCCGGGAGCAGGCAGCAGCCATCGAAGAAGTCACAATTGCCGTCCGCCAGATGGATGAGATGACCCAGCATAATGCGGCATTGGTGGAAGAAACCAACGCCGCCATCGAGCAGACCGAGTCCCAGGCCAGCGAACTCGATCGGATCGTTGCGGTATTCCGCACTGGTGATCGATCCGAAAATGCCGCGCCCGCCGCTTTGCGTTCCACCGCGCATGCTCGGCCGGTTGGCCCAGCCAAAGCTGCCAACAAGTATCTGAGCCAAGGCAGCGCCGCGATTTCGGCAGACTGGGACGAATTCTGAAAGGGTGAGATGATCTCCAACACAAAGAGGCGCCTTCTGGCGCCTCTTTGCTTTCTCTGGGACAAGAGCCTGTTGGAGGCGCCCAAACGCTAGAATGATAGGCGTTAACACGGAATAAGCTCGCCAATCGGCAAAAATACGGACCGTATTTATTCCGTTGTGGATCGCTCGACTATGCCATCGTGAATGGTTGTTAGTCTGCCCGCGAAATCTATTTGTTGGATTCGTGTTCGGGTAAAAATTACTTCGCCTGAAAGCCTTTGTTAACTGCAGCGGCGCAGCCTCAAACGAGAGGGCAGCGCGGGTTGTCGCCCTCGGAAAGAGGCAGACAATGTGGACCATGGGCATCGGCCAGAACGCTTCGCTGCGTGACCTTGAAGCGCGATGTGCGGCCATCTCCCGGAGCCAGGCGGTGATCGAGTTCGATCTGGATGGCACGATCATCACTGCGAACCAGAACTTTCTTGACGCGATGGGCTATGGGCTTGAGGAAATAGCCGGCAAGCATCACGCCATGTTCTGCGACCGCGACCATGCGGCAAGCGAGGACTACAAGGCTTTCTGGGCTGGCCTGCGCAGCGGCAGTTTCCAATCGGGTGCCTATAGGCGTTTCGCCAAGGGCGGACGCGAAGTCTGGATCCAGGCGAGTTACAATCCGGTCTTCGACAAGCGAGGCAAGCCGATCAAGGTCATCAAGTTCGCGACCGACATTACCCAGCAAATGACCCTGTCGGCAGACCATGCAGCCCAGATCAACGCCATTTCCCGGGTTCAGGCGGTCATCGCCTTCAAACTCGATGGTACGGTGATCGAAGCCAACGAAAATTTCCTTTCAACGGTCGGCTATCGCCTCGACGAGATCGTCGGCCGGCATCATGCGATGTTCTGCGATCCGCACTATGCAGCAAGCGGCGACTACAAGAATTTTTGGACGCGGCTACGCGCCGGCGAATATGTGTCAGCCGAGTTCCAGCGCTTTGGTAAGGGCGGCAAGGAAGTCTGGATCCAGGCGAGTTACAATCCAATATTCGACGCTTCTGGCAAAGTCGTCAAAGTCATCAAGTTTGCGACAGACATTTCGGAACGCAAGCGCGCCGAAGGCATTATCGCGCTCCTCACCGAAAGCCTCGCGCGCATGGCCAATGGCGATCTCGGCGGGCGCATCGACAGCATCTTTACCGGCCAGTACGAGGATTTGCGGAAAGCTTTCAACCGGTCGCTGACTCAGCTGGAAGAGATCGTCTCGGGCCTCAACAGCGCTTCGCAGTCGCTTCGCACCGCCACCTCTGAGATTCTGGCGGGTGCCAACGATCTGTCGCAGCGGACGACGCGCCAGGCGGCGACCATCGAAGAAACATCGGCGGCTGTCGAGCAGCTTGCCTCGACCGTTGCCGAAAATGCCAAGCGTGCCGCAACGGCCAGCGAGACGGCGCGCAATCTGGCGCAGGACGCAACCCGCGGCGGAGCCGTGATGCATGATGCGACCAACGCCATGGCGGCAATCGAAGCGTCCTCGGCCAAGATTTCCAACATCATTGGACTTATCGACGACATCGCATTCCAGACCAATCTGCTCGCCCTCAATGCTTCAGTGGAAGCTGCGCGTGCGGGCGATGCAGGGAAGGGTTTTGCCGTCGTTGCCGTCGAAGTGCGGCGCCTCGCGCAATCAGCCGCGCAGGCCTCCGCAGACGTCAAAGCCCTTATTGAGACGAGCGCCGGCGAAGTGCGCACAGGCGCGCAATTCGTCGATCAGGCAGCGCGAAAGCTCGAAGATATCCTGAAGGGCGCTGAGGATAGCTTTGGATTGATCGACGCCATGGCACGCGCCAGCCGCGAACAATCAGGCGCGCTCGATGAGGTGGCGGACGCCGTTCGCGTGATGGATGAAATGACCCAGCACAACGCGGCGCTGGTTGAACAAACCAATGCCGCCATCGAGCAGACCGAGGCGCAGGCGGTCAAGCTCGACACCATTGTCGACATTTTCCGCCAGGATCGACGTCCAATGCAGCGGGGGTTGGCTGCCTGAAAGCCATTGCCTTTTCTGCCTGAGCCGTGCTTTGAAACCTCGGGGCTGGGGAGAACAGCATGGCAAGAATCGGCCTTGTGGCGCATGACGACAAGAAGGACGATCTTTGTGCTTGGGCCGAGCGGCATAAGGCCAAACTCAGCCAGCATCAGCTTTGGGGAACAGGCACGACCGGCAGCCGCGTGATGGCGGCGACCGGGATGACCGTAAGCCTGCTCAAGAGCGGCCCGCTGGGCGGGGATCAGCAGCTGGGGGCGATGATCTGCGAAGGTAAGCTCGACATGCTGATCTTTTTCATCGATCCGCTCTCGGCCCAACCGCACGACGTCGACGTCAAGGCGCTGACCCGTCTGGCAACGCTTTACGACGTGCCGCTCGCCAACAACCGCTCGACCGCCGATGCGGTCCTGGCCTTCCTCGTAGACCGAACGGATTCGGAATAAACCGTTCTCGCGGAAAAAACGCGCGGCTGGCGGCTTTTTGTCCAGCGCGCCGGCTGCAATGCGTTGACCGCCCGGCGCTCTTGTGAACAGATGCCGCAAATTTGCCCGGATTGAACCGGGCAGGCATGACATTTCAGGAACATTCGGGGCCGTTTGGTGACCACCGACTTGGTGATTGACGTTCGCAACGTCACAAAACGATTTGGCGGCCTCCTGGCCGTCAACGACTGCTCGCTTTCGGTCCGGCGTGGATCGATCACGGGGTTGATCGGCCCCAACGGCGCGGGCAAATCGACCCTCTTCAATATGGTCGCTGGCAATATCGTGCCCGATAGCGGCCAGGTGATATTCGACGGGGCAGATGTCACTGGTATGAAACCATACCAGCTTTTCCGCATCGGCATGCTGCGCACTTTCCAGATCGCGCATGAATTTTCGCAGATGACCGCGCTCGAAAACCTGATGATGGTGCCGGGCGATCAACCAGGCGAGCATCTGCTCGATACCTGGTTCCGGCCAGGATTGGTCAAAAGCCGCGAAACGGCCGTGCGCAAGAAGGCACTCGATGTCGTCGACTTCTTGAAGCTTGGGCATGTGCGCAACGAACTCGCCGGCAATCTGTCCGGCGGCCAGAAAAAACTGCTCGAGCTTGGCCGCACCATGATGGTCGATGCTAAGGTCGTGCTGCTCGACGAAGTCGCAGCGGGCGTCAACAAGAGTCTCCTCAACGATCTGGCCTCGAACATCGAGCGGATGAATCGTGAGCTCGGCTATACGTTCTTTGTCATCGAGCACGACATGGACTTGATCGGCCGGCTCTGCGACCCCGTCATTGTCATGGCACAGGGCGAAAAGATCGCCGAAGGCCCGATGGCCGAAATCCGCGCCAATCCGCAAATCGTCGAAGCCTATTTCGGCTCGCCTGCCGAGGTGGTCTCTTAATGCGGGTCTCCTTGTCCGAAAACCGGTTCCCACTGTTCGCTTACGCGGCCCTCTGGGTCGGGGAGACCCGTTGATGCCTTTGATTGAACTGAAACATGTCGTCGGCGGCTATGGCGGCGCGCCGATCCTCAATGGCGTCAATATTGCCATCGAGAAGAGCGATATCGGCGTCATCGTCGGCCCCAATGGCGCGGGCAAATCGACAACGCTCAAGGCGATCTTTGGCCTTCTCAAGGTCACTGGCGGCACCATCGATTTCGGTGGCGAGAACATTGCCAATTCCCTCCCCGACAAGCTTGTGCCCAAGGGCCTCAGCTTCGTGCCGCAGGAAAAGAACGTCTTCACCTCCATGTCGGTGGAAGAAAATCTCGAAATGGGTGCCTTTACCCGGACCGATGATTTTTCCAGTACGATGGAATGGGTCTACGAGATGTTTCCCGTGCTGCGCGAGAAGCGCCGGCAGCCGGCGGGTGAGCTTTCGGGCGGGCAGCGTCAGATGGTGGCGATGGGCCGCGCGCTGATGAGCAAGCCCAGCCTTCTGATGCTCGACGAGCCCTCGGCCGGTCTTTCCCCACGCTATGTGATCGAGATTTTCGAGACCATTCAGCGCGTCAACAAGGAAGGCGTCGGCATTCTCATGGTTGAGCAGAATGCGCGGCAAGCGCTGGCATTCGCGTCCAAGGGCTTTGTCCTCGCCAGCGGTCAGAACCGCTTCACCGGCACCGGGGCGGAGCTGATCGCCGACCCGGAAGTCGCCAAGTCTTTCCTCGGGGGCTGAGCCGTGACCGAACTCGTTTTCTTCACCAATCAGGTGATCATCTCCGGTCTGGTTCTGGGCTGCATCTATGCGCTCGGGGCCATCGGCATCACGCTGATCTTCGGCATTTTGCGCTTTGCGCACTTTGCCCATTCCGAGCTGATGACCGGCGGCGCTTTTGTCGCTTTTCTCCTTGCCTCTGCCTTTGCGGCCTGGGGTATTGTGACGCCGATCCCGACCGGTTTCGTGGTCCTGCCCATCGCCATGGTTCTCGCCGCCATCCTGGCACTCGGCATCGACAAGGGTTTTTATGCTCCGCTCAGGAAGCGTGGCGCCAAGCCGGTGACGCTCTTGATCGCCTCGATCGGCGTGACGCTGATGATCCAGGGTCTTATTCGCCTGTTCTTCGGCGCCGGCTCGTATTCCTTTTTTGAAAATGAACCCAAGGAAGTCTTTCGCTTTGACCTTGCGAGCATCGGTTCGACCCGGCCGCTGGTGATCACCGAGCCGCAGATTCTGATGATCCTCGTCACCTTCGTGTCGGTGCTGGCGCTGCACTTCTTCCTGACGCGTTCGCGTCTCGGCAAGGCCATGCGCGCCATGGCGGACAATGCCGATCTCGCGCAGGTTTCGGGCATTAATACCGCGCTCGTCGTCCGCGTCACCTGGATCATCGCCGGGGCGCTCGGCTGCATGGCCGGCACGATGCTGGCGCTCGACGTGACGCTGAAGCCGGACTTGGCCTTCAACATCATCCTGCCGATCTTTGCCGCCGCTATCGTTGGTGGTCTTGGCCAGGCCTATGGCGCCATTGCTGGCGGTCTGCTCATCGGTTTTGCCGAAACGCTGGCCGTGTTCAACTGGACCATGGTGCTGCGGCCGCTCAATGCGATCCTGCCGGACTGGATGCAGCTGCCGCCGACCCTAGCGCTGGTGCCGACCGAATATAAGCTCACCGTGGCCTTCGTGATCCTCGTCGTCACGCTTCTCGTCCGGCCCACCGGTATCTTCAAGGGAGCCTCCTCATGATCCAGCGTTCCCTGACGCTTTTCGGCGGCCTGTTCGTCCTGATCCTTCTGGTCGGCTGGGTGATGGGTCTGCCCTTTACCTCCTCACGCCTCGTCGAGGCGGCAGCCTATGCGTTGATTGCGCTTGGGCTCAATATCCAGTGGGGCTATGGCGGGCTCTTCAACTTCGGCATCATGGGCTTTCTCATGGTGGGCGGGGCGGCCGTCACCTTCATCTCCTTCCCGGTCAATCCGGCCTTCTGGGCCGGTGAAGGTCCGGCCATGCTCGGCAAGGCGCTGCTGGCCTTTGCGGTCGGGGCATTGATCGTGTTGGCGGCCCGGAAATCGGATCGCATTGGTATCAGCGGCAAGTGGAAGACCGCGCTGACCGTTATAGCCTGGTTCGTCGGCTATTGCCTTTATCGCAGCCAGATCGATCCGGCCGCGGCCTATATCGAATCGGCCGCGGGCGGCGGCTGGGTCGGTGGGCTTGGCGGCCATCCGGTTCTCGGCTGGATCTTTGGCGGCATTCTTGCTGCGGGCATCGCCTATATTGTCGGGAAAATCTGTCTTGGTCTTCGCACCGATTATCTCGCCATCGCCACGATCGGTATTTCGGAAATCATCCGGGCGCTGATCAAGAATATGGACTGGCTGACCCGCGGCACCCTGACCGTTTCGCCGATCCCGTGGCCCACCCCGCTGCCGCAGGCTTTCCAGGCCGATGGCATGGATGGCTATAGCGCGCTGCTCTCGGCCCGAGCCGGCTATCTGCTGCTCGCAATCATCGTTCTTGCGCTCGTCATGTGGCTGATTTCTCGCGCTTATGCCGGTCCATGGGGCCGGATGATGCGCGCCATCCGCGACAATCATATCGCGGCAACCTCCATGGGCAAGAACGTCACTGCGCGACAGCTCGAAATCTTTGTTTTCGGCTCGGTATTGATGGGCATTGGCGGCGCCATGCTGGTCAGCTTCGTGCAGATCTTTGATCCATCAAGTTATCAGCCGATCAACCACACCTTCCTTATCTGGGTCATGGTGATTGTTGGCGGCGCGGGCAATAATTGGGGGGCGCTGTTCGGCGCAATTCTTCTCTGGTTGATCTGGGTGATTTCCGAACCGCTCTCAAAGGCCGTGTTCGATTTCGTCAGCAGCTGGTCGACCCAGTTCGGCTGGGGCGCCATCCCGGAGATCGAAGCACGGTCAGCACAGATGCGCGTCTTTGTTCTTGGCTTGGTGATCACCATTGCTCTGCGCTTTGCCCCGCGCGGCCTGATACCCGAAGTGGTCAAACGCGAAGGCTGATGTCCAAATTTGGACTATTGGCTTGAAGAATGCGGTCTTCTGGACTAGGTTGGTGTCAGGAGATCGAGATGCGTGGATCAGGACTAGCAGAAAGCCATCGGCCCTTCGTCGGTCAGGATGTGCCACTCTTGGTAGCGGAGCGCTTTGCCCCAGCCAATCGGAAGCGGCTGAGCGGCCCGGCGCTGCGCACCTTTCTCAATATTGCTGAGGATTGGGGTTTGAGCGAAGAGCAGCGGCGGCTGGTGCTCGGCTACCCCTCACGCTCGACCTATCATAATTGGATGCGGTTGGCGCGTGAGGGCGGGTCGGTGACGCTTGATGTCGATACGCTGATGCGGCTGTCGGCGCTTCTTGGTGTCCATCAGGCGCTGGGCGTGCTGTTCGCCACAAAGACGGCTGGCCTCGACTGGCTCAAGGGGCCGCATCTTGCACCAGTCTTTGGCGGGCAGACGCCGCTGGCGCTTATCACCAATGGCAGCATGGACGGGATCATGCAGGTGCGGCGGTTCCTCGATGCGGCGCGGGGCGGGCTCTATATGCCCCCCAATGGCATCGACGCCGTCTTCAACCCGACAACGGACGCCGATATTGTTTGGCGCTGACGATGGATGTTTCCACGCCAGAGGTCAGCTATCGGCTTATCCCCTCGCAATTTCCGCCGATCGGGCTTTTTGAAACTGTTGCATCGGCCGAGGATCTTGAGGCGGTATTGGAACTGGCCGGTTGGACCAATGACCGGCAGGTGACGGAGCGAATTGCACGTCTGCCGAAATCGGATTGGGTTTTCGGCCGGCCCAATGCATCCATCGTCATGGCGGCCTTTCTCCATGCGCCGCCCATGGGCGCGCGGTTTTCGGGGCCCGATTTGGGCGCCTGGTATGCTGCGGCGCGGGTCGAGACCGGCATTGCCGAAGTGGGCCATCATTTGCGGCGCGAGGCTTTTGCGCGCGGCAAGGCTGAAGGTCAGCGGACCTTTAGGGTCTACAGAGCGCGCATCGAGGGCACGTATCGGGAGACGAGCGCAGGCGAACGGCCCGAATTGTTCACCGAGGACTATGGACCAAGCCAGGCCTTTGGCGAGGGTCTGCGGGCTGCGGGCGAGGATGGCGTGGTCTATCCAAGCCTTCGGCACGGCGGCGGGATTTGTATTTGCGCATATCGACCACGCAAGATTTTAGATGTCATGCAGGCTGAGCATTTTTCGATCACCGTGCGGACCGACATGCGGCAGGTCGTCGTGGAGCGGCTTCCGGCGGGCTGGGACAAGGGACCGTCGATTGACTGATGTGCCCCCTCGGCGCATCGTCCCTACCCGTCTTGTCCGGGTAGTCCACGCAGCGATAAAATGGATTGCCCGGACAGGCCGGGCAAGGACGACAGAACAGGCTTGGTATCTCGGTCAGACATAGAGATGCTGCAATCGGCGTTTCGGGTTTTGTGCTACCAAACAAAAAAGCCCGGGATCGCTCCCGGGCTTCCGTTTTTCAGCGGGCCCCGCTTACTGGATCTGGCCCTTCTCGACGAATGCGCCGCCTTCAACGGCGAGTTCGACGATGATGCCGTCGACGTCACCGGCTTCGTCGAAGTCGAGGGCGCCACCGGCACCTTCATAGTCGATGTCGGTACCGGCCTTGATCAGCTCGACAGCCTTCTTCCATTCGCCGGGCAGGATCTTTTCGCCAGGAGCCGAAGCGACGTCGCGCAGCGCATCCGACAGGCCTTCGCGCTCAGCCGAACCGTTCTTCTCGATGGCGAGCGCCAGAAGGAAGGCTGCGTCATAGGCCTGCGGAGCGTAGGTGGCGTTGGCGGTAAAGCCATCGGCAGTGAAGGCGTTGTAGATGTCGACGGCTTCACCGGTCGGGGCACCGGCGCGGGTTGCAATCAGGCCTTCGACGGCGGACGGATCGATACCGGCGAGCAGGTCATCGCCGACCATGCCGTCGCCACCGACGAAAGTCGTGAAATTGCCCGATTCAACGGCTTGGCGCAGGATCGTGTTGCCCGACGCGTTTGCGTAGGCGAGAATCACCAAGTTTTGCGACGCAACGAGGTTGCCGAGTTCGGCGCGATAGTCTGCCTTGCCCTCTTCGTGTGCGAGGTTTGCAGCAACGGTGCCACCGCCAGCAGTGTATGCGGCCGACAGTGCGTCGGCAAAGCCCTTGCCGTAGTCGTTGTTCACGTAGGTGATGGCGATGTCCTTGATGCCCTTGGCGAGCAGCAGGTCCGCCATCTTGACGCCCTGGAGCGCGTCGGACGGGGTGGTGCGATAGACGAGGTCGTTGTCTTCGAGCGTCGTCAGGGCCGGAGCGGACGAGGCTGGCGAGATGAAGACGACATTGCCCGAAAGACCCGAGCCGTTGAACGCGCCGATGGTTTCGCCGGTGCAGAGTGCGCCGACGATGCCGGTCACATTGTCGGTGTTGATCAGCTTGTCAGCCGCGGCAGCGGCAGCAGTCGCGTCGCAAGCGCCGTCCGCCGAAATGAGCTTGAGTTCGCCTCCCAAAATGCCGCCCTGTTCGTTGATCTGGTTCACGACCAACTGTGCGCCGGCAAAGATCGGCGGGGTCAGCGATTCGATCGGACCGGTAAAGCCACCGATGAAACCGATGGTGGCGCCGGTGTCCTGGGCCAGTGCCGGAGCGGCAATGGCCAGGGTCGTGGCGGCGACCGCCAGGGTCAAGGTTTTCTTGAACATGAACGTCCCTCTGTTTGCATTGCGCGCCGGGTGGCCTTACACGGCCTCCTTCTTGCGGCGGCGCAACGGATGTCGGGGGCGCCCACGCGCCCCGCTGGCAGGGACTGTTGCACATTTTCGTGGGGCGAGTCACCGGGGGTCTTGGGCAAAATGGTGAACGCTCGCGGTTGCTTAAGCAAAGTGGATTGCGCATAGACTTGCAGCGTTGGAATGAGGATCCGCATGCGGCATTTGCACTCTTTCATTGGCGGCCTTTTGCTGGCGTTGACAGCCGGCCCGGCGCTGGCGCAGATCACCGTTCTCGATAGCGCGCAGGACCAGACGCAGGATGAGACGGAACCGGCTGAAGCCGGGCCGGCCACGCCGCCGCCGGTCTGCGGCACCCAGCCGATGACTATTGCGCGCATGACCTGGCCGTCCGCAGCGCTTCTTGCCGAAATCCATGCCCGCATTCTCAACACGACTTTCGGCTGCGAGGCGCGGGTCATTCCCGGCGATCTTGCGGCCACCACATCGTCAATGGGATCGACCGGCCAGCCAGCCGTGGCGCCCGAGATGTGGGTGACCCGGATCGCCGATGTCTGGAACGGCGCCATCGAGGCGCAAATGCTGCGTAGCGGGGCGCCGACCTTCGCCGAGACGACGGTCGAAGGGTGGTTCATCCCCGCCTATATGGCTAGCAGCTTTCCCGAAACGCCTGCTGCGGCGGGCCTGCAGCCGCTTCTTTCGACAAAGACCAGCGAAACGCCGGTGCGCTTCATTTCCTGTCCGGCCGACTGGGCCTGTTCGGTGATCAATCGCAACCTGATCGCCGCCTATGAACTCGATGATCTCGTCGAAGTGGTGGTGCCGGCTAATCGCTTCGAAATGGATGCGCTGATTGCCGAGGCAGTCAGCCGGCAGGAGAACTTCGTTTTCTATTACTGGCAGCCCAACGCCATCCTGGCGCAGCTCGATTTTCGCGCGCTCGACATGGGTGCCTACAATGAGGAGGCGATGAAGTGCCTGGCGCTGGCTTCCTGCACCACGCCGCAGCCTTCCTCTTTCCCTGCCGAAATGGTCGTTGTTGCGGTTGCCGAGTGGGTATTTACGGAGGCACCCACCATCGCCTCCTACTTCCAGCGCTCGTCCATTGCCTTGAGCGAAATGAACACGCTTCTTGCCCAAGCGAGCGAGCCGGGCGCGACTGTTGAAGCGGTTGCCGAGCGGTTCGTGTCCGAACGGCGCGATCTATGGGGTGCTTGGGTCGGGACAACCCCCTAGTATTTTACTAGTCTTTGACCATTCAAAGCGGCGCTGCAGTTTTGTCACGGAACCGTCATTCAACGACGGGTGGTTTCGCGTAGTGTGAAGCCAGGTCTGATATATGCCTGTGATCTTGTTATGAATTTTGTGATCAAAACGCGCGGTGTTTTCCGTTCAGCGCGCGGATCTTCCCGACCAAACCGGGCCCTGCTGCGCAAGGCGACCGAACAGGATATCCGTCAGGTCGACCAGTTTATGTCGATCCTCTCCGACTATCGAACCGTTGCCATCCTTGTCGGCCTGATGCTGATTGGGGCGGCCGGGACGGCGCTGATTTCGGCTGGGTCGCGTACTGGTGCCGTCGATCCATTGCTTATCTTCTTCGCCTTTGGGCTCGTGTTGGCCGGGCTCGGGACACTGGTGATCGGCCATCGCATGATCCGCCTCAGCCTCCGCCATGCCGGACGTGAAACGCGCGCGGTTCTGGCGTCTGTCCATCGCGACGCGTTGACCGGCGTATTCACGCGCTCCTATTTCATGGAAGCGCTGCGCAAGGACGTGCATCACGGCTCGGACAAGTCACTGGGCTATATGCTACTCGACATGGACAATCTCAAAGTCCTCAACGACGGCAGCGGCCATAGCGCCGGGGATGCCGCATTGGCGCATCTGGCCAAGACCATTGCCCAAGTGATGCCCGGCGCGCTGGTCGGCCGGCTTGACGGCGACGAATTCGGCATCGCTATTGCCGATTGCGACAACCGCGGCGCGTTACGTCGCCTAGCCGAAGAACTGCTGTGTCGGCTCGACGAGCCCGTCAAAATCGCGGGCCGTCCGACGCGACTTTCAGCCACCATCGGACTTGCCCTCGCGCCGATCGATGCATCTGACGTCGATGATCTCATCGCCAAGGCGGATCTCGCGCTCTACAAGGGCAAGAAGGCCGGTCGCCGGCAGGTCATCGCCTTTGATCCCGATATGCTAGGCGACGAGCGCCATCGCCGCTTCGTCGAGCGCGAACTACGGGCGGCGCTGCTGATGGACGAGCTGGAACTGCACTATCAGCCCGTTTTCGGCACGGATATGCGGGTGCGCTCGCATGAAGCACTGCTGCGCTGGCGGCATCCGGTGCGCGGCATGATTCCGCCGATCCAGTTCATCGGCATTGCCGAAGAAAGCGACCTAATCGACAAGCTCGGCGAATGGGTGGTGCGACGCGCTTGTGCCGATCTTGCCGTGCTGGGCACGCCGGTTGCCGTCAATGTATCGCCCGCCCAGTTACGCCGCTCGGACTTTGCCCGCCAGCTGGGCGCGATGGTTGCGGAAGCCGGGATCGATCCGACACGGCTGATCGTCGAGATTACCGAGAATGTGCCGATGATCGCAGGCGCGGTCGAACAGGCCAACCTCGACGCCATTCGTACGCTCGGGCTCAAGGTGGCCATCGACGATTTTGGGGCGGGGCACGCCAGCCTTCAATATCTGCGTGGTTTCGCCTTCGACATCATCAAGATCGACCGATCCTACGTCGCCAATCTCGGCGACAACCGGATCGACGCGATGATCGTCGGGGCGATCTGCGACATCGCTCGGTCGCTGCAGGTCGATGTCATCGCTGAGGGCGTCGAGACCGAGCAGCAGCTCGAAAAGCTGCGCCTCGCCGGATGTTCTGCTTTCCAAGGCTATTTCCTTGGGCGGCCGCAGGCTTTGTCGCGCCTCGATATTGCCTCTGCCGCTTGATCCATCCAGTGCATCCCTCTCCGACCTACGCAGCAGTTGCATGGCTTGCGTCGCGGTGGATATAAGGAAGGCGGGAAGCCAATGGGCGAAATGGGAGTAGCGACTTGGACTTGAAGCGGATCAACGATCACGTCAGCGTTTCGGGGCAGATTTACCCGGAAGATGTCGCCACGCTCAAATCCCTCGGCTTTACTGCCATCGTCAATAACCGTCCTGATGGTGAATCGCCTGACCAGCCGGCGGGCGCCGAGATTGAAGTGGCCGCCAAGGCCGCCGGTCTCGCCTATTATGCCATTCCGCTGGGGCGAGACGGGGTTAATCCCGACCTCGTCGAGAAAACCAAGGCCGCGCTCGAGGGGAACGACGGCCCGGTATTCTGCTTCTGCCGTTCCGGGACGCGCTCCACGACTCTTTGGGCGTTGAGCCAGGCGGGTGAAATGGATGCGTCCGAGATCATCTCGCAGGCGGCCGAGGCCGGCTACGACATGAGCCATCTCGCCGGCATGCTTTCGAGAAGCTGACACGAACGACTTTGGCGGCAAGGATGGCCCGCCATCCGAGCCACTGACTTAGCTGAGCCGGACTCCAAGACAAGTCCCCGCCCTCTCTCGCTCGGAATTTAAATCGATGCCAATCAAGAAAATCCTCGTTGCCAACCGCAGCGAAATCGCCATCCGCGTGTTTCGTGCCGCCAATGAACTCGGGCTCAAGACCGTCGCGGTCTATGCCGAAGAAGACAAATTGGCGCTGCACCGGTTCAAAGCCGATGAGGCCTATCTAATCGGCAAGGGCAAGGGCCCGGTCGAAGCTTACCTTCAGATTGAAGAGTATATTCGGATCGCCCGCATTTCGGGCGCCGATGCGATTCATCCCGGCTATGGCCTCCTGTCGGAATCGCCTGAATTCGTCGATGCGTGCGACGATGCCGGGATCATCTTCATTGGCCCGCGCGCCCAGACCATGCGCGATCTTGGCAATAAGGTCGCGGCGCGCAATATGGCGATCAAGTCCGATGTGCCGGTCGTGCCGGCGACGGATGCGCTGCCGGACGACATGGATGAAGTCAAGCGTATGGCCGCCGAGATCGGCTATCCGCTGATGCTTAAGGCCTCTTGGGGCGGTGGCGGTCGCGGCATGCGCCGGATCATGGACGAAGCTCATCTCGTCAACGAAGTTTCCGAAGGCAAGCGCGAGGCCAAAGCCGCGTTCGGCAAGGACGAGATGTATCTCGAAAAGCTGATCGAGCGGGCCCGCCACGTCGAAGTGCAGCTCATCGGGGACGACCATGGCAATCTCGTCCATCTCTTTGAGCGCGACTGCTCGGTGCAGCGTCGCAACCAGAAGGTGGTGGAGCGCGCGCCGGCGCCGTATCTTTCCGACGAAGTGCGCAAGAGCCTGACCGATGCCGCGGTGCGCCTCGGCAATGCCGCTAATTATCGCGGGGCTGGCACCGTCGAATTCCTGATGGATGCCGATACCGACAAGTTCTACTTCATTGAAGTGAATCCGCGCATCCAGGTTGAGCATACGGTTACCGAAGAGGTGACCGGCATCGATATCGTCAAGGCGCAGATTCATCTGCTCGATGGCGCAGTGATCGGGACGCCCGAATCCGGTGTGCCGCTTCAGGAAAACATCCGGCTCAACGGCAATGCCATTCAGTGCCGCGTGACAACGGAAGACCCGGAACAGAATTTCATTCCGGACTATGGCCGCATCACCGCCTATCGCGGCGCGACCGGTTTTGGCGTGCGTCTCGATGGCGGCACCGCCTATGCTGGCGCTGTCATCACGCGCTACTATGATCCGCTCTTGGAAAAGGTGACGTGCTGGGCGCCGAGCGCTGAAGAAGCTATCGCCCGCATGCATCGCGCCTTGCGCGAATTCCGTATCCGCGGCGTCGCGACCAATCTCGCTTTCCTCGAAAACATCATTACGCATCCGGACTTCGTCGAAAACCGCTATACGACGCGGTTCATCGACACGACGCCGGAACTCTTCAATTTCAAGCCGCGCCGCGACCGCGCGACCAAGCTCCTCTCCTATATCGCCGACGTGACGGTGAACGGCCATCCCGAGGTGCGCGATCGTCCGCGGCCCCCGGCCGATGCCGCTGCGCCTTTCGTGCCGGATTTCCCGCCGCTCGCGGCCATCGAAGGCAGTCGTCAGGTGCTCGATCGCGATGGTCCGGTCGGTCTCGCCAAATGGATGAAGAGTCAGGGCCGCGTGCTCTTTACCGACACCACCATGCGCGACGCGCACCAATCGTTGCTCGCGACACGCATGCGCTCGTTCGATATCACGCGCATTGCTCAGGCCTATTCGCGTGGCCTGCCAAACCTCTTCTCGCTCGAATGCTGGGGCGGCGCCACGTTCGACGTCTCGATGCGCTTCCTCAACGAAGATCCATGGGAGCGCCTGGCGCGGGTCCGCGAAGGCGCGCCGAACATCCTGACGCAGATGTTGCTGCGCGGCTCCAATGGCGTCGGCTACACCAACTATCCCGACAATGTGGTCAAATTCTTCGTCAAGCAGGCGGCCAAGGGCGGGGTGGACATCTTCCGCATCTTCGACTGCCTCAACTGGGTCGAGAACATGCGCGTCTCGATCGAAGCGGTGGCGGCAGAGGGTAAGGTGGCGGAAGGCGCCATCTGCTATACCGGCGATCTCTTCGATCCCGATCGCTCCAAATACGATCTCAAGTACTACGTCGGCCTCGCCAAGGAGCTTGAGGCCGCTGGCGTCCATGTGCTTGGGATCAAGGACATGGCTGGCCTCTTGAAGCCGGCTGCCGCCAAGAAGCTGATCGAGACGCTGCGCAACGAGACCGATCTGCCGATCCACCTCCACACCCACGACACCTCAGGCGCTTCGGCGGCGACGGTCTTGGCGGCAGTGGAAGCCGGTGTCGATGCTGTCGATGCGGCAATGGATGCGCTCTCATCGACCACCTCGCAGCCGACGCTGGGCTCGCTCGTCGCAGCGCTCGAAGGTGGTGATCGCGATCCCAAGCTTGATCCCAAGGCGATCCGCCAGATCTCGTTTTATTGGGAAGCGGTGCGCACCCAGTACCGCGCCTTCGAGAGCGATCTCAAGGGCGGCGCATCCGAAGTCTATCTCCACGAAATGCCGGGCGGTCAGTTCACCAATCTCAAGGAACAGGCGCGCTCGCTCGGGCTTGAAACGCGCTGGCACGATGTCGCCCAGACCTATGCGGACGTCAACAAGATGTTCGGCGATATCGTCAAGGTGACGCCAAGCTCTAAGGTGGTCGGCGATATGGCGCTGGCCATGGTTTCGGCCGGGATTTCGCGCTCTGACGTCGAAAATCCGGACAAGGACATTGCCTTCCCCGACTCTGTCGTCGGCTTCTTTGCCGGCGATCTCGGCCAGCCGCCCGGCGGTTTTCCGGAAAAGCTGCAGAAGAAGGTGCTCAAGGGGCGCACGCCGCTGACCGAGCGGCCGGGGTCCTATTTGAAGGATGTCGATCTCGAAGCCGAGCGCAAGAAGGTTTCGCAAGAGGTCGGCGTGCCGGTCGATGATTTCCGGCTTGCCTCATATCTGATGTATCCAAAGGTCTATACCGATTTCGAAAAGACCCAGGAGCGTTATGGGCCAACCGAAGTCTTGCCCACCCCGGTCTATTTCTATGGGCTTGAAGAAGGCGACGAACTGCTCGTCGATATCGAGAAGGGCAAGACGCTGGTCGTCAACTATCTCGGCCGAGCTCCGACAAATGAAAAGGGCGAAGTCCGCGTCTTCTTTGATCTTAACGGCCAGCCGCGTACCATCACCGTGCCGGACCGGTTGAAGGCGGGCGAGGTCAAGGCGCGCGCCAAGGCAGCAGCGGGCGATCCCAAGCAGGTCGGCGCACCCATGCCGGGCGTTATCTCGACCCTTGCCGTCAAGGAAGGCCAGAGCGTTCAGGCGGGCGACGTGCTCTGCTCGATCGAAGCCATGAAGATGGAAACGGCGATCCACGCCGAGGTCGATGGCGTCGTCGCCGAGCTGCTGATCAAGCCAGGCGATCAGATCGACGCCAAAGACCTTTTGGTTCGGCTCGACTAGGGCAGGGCGCCGTCAGAGGGACAGGCGCCCCGAAGGACCGACGCAGCCTGCGCGCTCGCCATAGGTGCGAGCGCGCTCTTCGACAATTGCCGCAATGCGCAACAGGCCATTGCTTGGCCGAGCTGGATTGCGCACCAGCGGATTGGGCAGGGTCACGGCGAGGAGGCTCGCTGTCCGCCAATCGAGATTCTGCGGCTCCCGGCCAAAGGCATTCTCGCTGCCGGCAACCACGCCAAACTGGCCCTGTGGTCCCCATTCGGCAATGTTGAGATAAATCTCCATGATCCGCTTCTTGGGCAGGACAAAGTCGATATAGATCGCAAGCGGCACTTCGAGCACTTTGCGGATAGGGTCCGGGTCATTCCACAAGAAGAGATTGCGCGCGACCTGCATGGTCAGTGTCGAGGCGCCACGGGCGGGGCGACCGGCAATAAAGTTATCGACCTCTTCGCGCAGCGCGCCAAGATCGACACCCCAGTGCCGGCAGAATTGCCCGTCTTCGGACAGGACGACAGAGGCTTTGACACGGTCGGAAATCGCGTCGATATCGCGCCAGGTCCGGATTACAGGGCGACCGGTCAAATAGCGCTCGATCATCGGCACGGAAACAGGGTCCACGACAAGATAAGCCGGCGTCAGCACGACAGGAATCGCGACAAGCAGCACAATGGCACTGCCGAGAAGGCGCAATATGCGCCGGATGCCTTTTGTCCGCTTTGCCATGCGATCGTGATAGCGAGGCTTGCCTCTGCGGCCAAGCCCTTGCCGCTTCATCGGCAACGGGTTAGCAACATGGCATGTACGACTTTTCCACCGACAGCGCTGCCTGCGCCCGGGCCGTTGAAGCCGGCCTTTCCG
The DNA here is from genome assembly GCF_000970455.1 of Devosia soli. GTDB lineage: Bacteria > Pseudomonadota > Alphaproteobacteria > Rhizobiales > Devosiaceae > Devosia > Devosia soli. Next base: position 189,703 of record NZ_LAJG01000022.1, read on the forward strand.
ATTACCTGACTGGGCCGCGGCTTTCCGGTCCTGGTCCGGCTGCCGATCGCGTCGTCGCCGCAATGCGCCACGGCAGCCTTGAAGGCGGCAAGCGCCTGCGCCCGCTTCTGGTGCGGCAGGCCGCGGCGATCTTTTCGGTTGCGCCCGAAGCGGCATTGCCTGCCGGCCTCGCGGTAGAGATGATCCATTGCTATTCGCTGATCCATGACGATCTGCCCGCCATGGACGACGATGACCTGCGCCGGGGCCGGCCCACTGTTCACAAGGCCTATGACGACGCCACTGCCATCCTTGCTGGCGACGCGCTCCTTACCCACGCCTTCGCCCTTCTCGGAGAACCCACTACCCATGCCGATCCGGCCGTCCGGATCCGCCTTGTCACCGAACTGGCGCTTGGCGCCGGTGCCGGCGGCATGGTGGGCGGGCAGATGCGTGACATCGAAGGGGAAAAGGGCGGCTTTTCCGATGGCGAAATCGGCATCATGCAGGCCATGAAAACAGGCGCCCTGATCCGGGCCAGCGTGCGTATGGGCGCAATCATTGGCGGGGCGGATGCTCGCGCCCTGTCTGCCCTTACCGCTTACGCAGAAGCGGCCGGCCGGGCCTTCCAGCTTGCCGACGATATTCTGGACGTTACGGCCACCCCCGAAGCCATGGGCAAGGCGACGGGCAAGGATGCCGAGGCTGGAAAGCAGACACTTGTCTCGACCCTCGGCCTCGATGGCGCGCGGAAAGTGCTCGACAACACGGTCAATGAGGCCCTTCTTGCCCTGCGTACTTTCGGTCCCAAGGCCGACGGCCTTCGCGCGACGGCAAGATTCTTTGCCAGCCGGAAAAACTGACATGGCCAAGGTTCTCGCCGTGTGCTCCGGGAAAGCCGAACATATCGCCGATTACTCCCCGCTTACCGGCATCAACAAACATCCGCTTGATGGCCCTGTGACGATCGGCGCCAATGGTATTGCCGATGACGCAATCCTCGACCGCAAGCACCATGGCGGGGCCGATCAGGCGATCTACATCTATTTCCAGGGCGACTATGATTGGTGGGCGCGGGACGGCATAGCGACCGCACCGGGCCTCTTCGGGGAGAACCTCGTCATCGAGGGCCCGGTCAGCGCTGGAACGGCCATTGGCGACCGCTACCAAATCGGTGACTGCCTGCTCGAGGTGACCTACCACCGCACGCCCTGCATGACCTTCGCCGCCAAAATGGGCGACAAGTTCTGGGTCAAGCGTTTCCATCGGGCCAACCGTCCCGGCGCCTATTGCCGGGTGCTGCAGCCCGGTCGCGTCGAGGCTGGAATGGAGATCACAGTTACGCCCTATGCCGGCGAACGAATCACCGTTTCCGAACTCATGGCGTTCGATACGACCAAAAACATTCCGCTTGATTTCCTCCGCCGCGCCGTAACGACACCGATCCGCGAAAAGACGCGGTTCAAATACGAAACTCGCCTTGCCGATCTTTTTTGAGTCCCTTGCCGATGAGTCTTGAATCCGTCCGCGCCGATCTTGCTGTCCGCGCCCCGGACCTCGCTGTGGAAGTCACGAGCGAATCGACGGCCACCGTCCCGCTCGCCGCGGTTGTCCATGGCGTCGAACCCGGCCAGATCGCCAAGACGCTTTGCATTCGTATCCGGGACGAGGAAGTCTTGCTCGTCACGCGCGGGGATGCACGGCTCGACAATCAGAAATCCAAAGCCGCCTTTGGCGGTCGCCCACGCATGCTGGGCGCCGAGGATGTGTTGCGGTTGACGAGCCACCCGGTTGGCGGCGTCTGTCCCTTCGGCTTGCCCGCTGCGCTCCCAATCTACCTCGACACCTCGCTCAAAATTTACGACGTGGTCATCCCGGCGGGCGGAGACACCCATGCTTCGGTCCGCCTGACGGTCCCTCGGCTCGCTGAGCTCTGCGGCAACACTTGGGTGGATGCTTGCCAGCTGCCCGAGTGAGCCCGGCAGATTATATTCGCGAGCGGTTCACGCTCGCCCCGCTTTCTTTCCGCCCCGATATAGCGCTCTATCGCCCAACGCCGCAAAGCGGATTGATCTCTTTTTTGGCGCAACGGGGCCGTGCGGACGACCCACCCTATTGGGCCTATGCCTGGGCTGGCGGTGCGGCACTCGCGGTTCATCTGGCGCAGCACCCGGAGATCGTCGCGAACAAAACCGTGCTCGATTTCGGTGCCGGCTCGGGCCTCGTCGGCATTGCGGCCGCCAAGGCTCAGGCGGCAAAAGTCTGGGCCTTGGAGACCGATCCTCTGGCCCTCGCCGCTATGACGCTCAATGCCGAAGCCAATGGTGTCGCACTGGCCCCATGGAGCGGTTCGGCTGTCCCCGCCGTGGACCTGATTCTGGCCGGCGATATCTTTTATGATGCAGCTGTCGCCAGCCATACGTTGCCTATCCTCCAAGCGGAGGCATTAGCCACAACGGTGCTCGTCGGCGATCCTTTTCGCCGCGATCTGCCGCTCGATCATCTCGACCTTCTTGCCGAATATCGCGTCCCAGACATGGGTGGCGGCGCCCCCGTGCGCGCCGGAGTCTTTGCTTTGCGCCCGCCGAATATCGGAAATGCTCGTTAAAACCTTGCCGGCTGGAGGGGCAAAATCTATATCTTCGCTCGTGAGGACGACCTCCCCTGATTGGGTGCACGTTCGGGACGACCCGATATTCAAGGGGACATCCCATGCGGACAACTGCAGATCGTATCCGACACGCCGTCAGCTTCGAGCTCATCGGAATCATTATCGCGACACCGCTGGCCGCCTTGGCGTTTCACCTGCCCGGTAGCGATTCCGCCGTGGTCGTCGTTGCCAGCGCCACTGTCGCGATGCTCTGGAACTATATATACAATCTAGGCTTCGACCACGCGATGCAGCGGTTCACGGGTGGCACGGCCAAAACCACAGGCATCCGTGTAGCGCACGCCGTTCTCTTCGAGCTCGGGCTTCTCGCGATCATGCTTCCACTCGTTGCCTGGTATCTGCAGATTTCGATCTGGCAGGCGCTGATCATGGATATCGCCTTGGCGATCTTCTATATGGCCTATGCATTCGTCTTCAATTGGGTCTACGACCGCCTCTTCCCGCTTCCCGAATGGAAAGAAGCGGCCTGATCAGCCCAGATGCCCGGTGAGTTTAAGCGCGCCGAGGACAATGATGAGAATAGCGATCCAGAAGATGCGCCGTGTGTTGCGTTCGTTCATTCGGCCGCGTTCTGTCGCCCTGTGCCGAACTTGCGCTCGATATAGTCAGCTACCATGACCTTGAACTGGTCGGCGACGTCCGCACCGCGCAACGTCGCGACCTTCTCGCCGTCGACGAAGACAGGCGCTGCGGGGGTTTCGCCGGTGCCCGGCAGGGAAATGCCGATATTGGCGTGCTTCGATTCTCCCGGCCCGTTGACGATGCAGCCCATCACCGCAACCGAAAGCGTTTCGACGCCCGGATAGCGCTCGCGCCATTCGGGCATCGAGACATTAAGATGGTCTTGGATATCTTTCGCGAGCGTCTGGAAGGTCGTCGAGGTGGTCCGTCCGCACCCCGGGCACGCAGCCACGACGGGCAGGAACTGGCGGAAGCCCATGGTCTGCAGCAGCTCCTGGGCGACCTTTACTTCCGTCGTGCGATCGCCACCCGGCTCTGGGGTCAAGGAAATACGGATCGTATCGCCGATCCCTTGCTGCAACAAAATGCCCAAGGCAGCCGAAGACGCAACGATGCCCTTTGAGCCCATGCCTGCTTCGGTCAGTCCCAAGTGCAATGCGTAATCGCAACGGGCCGCGAGGTCCTGATAGACGGCGATCAGATGCTGGACATCCGACACCTTGGTCGAGAGGAGAATCTGGTCGCGGCGCATGCCCAGTTCTTCCGCACGGGCGGCTGAAAGAAGCGCAGACTGAATGATCGCCTCGCGCTGCACGGCGGCAGCGGAAATCGGCGCCTCCGAAACGGCGTTTTCATCCATTAGCCTTGTCAGTAGCTCTTCGTCGAGCGAGCCCCAATTGACCCCGATCCGCACCGGCTTGTTATAGCGATTAGCGATCTCGATCAGCGTTGCGAACTGGGTATCGCGCTTGGCCTTGAAGCCCACATTGCCCGGATTAATGCGATATTTGGCCAGCGCTTCGGCGCAGGCAGGGTGGTCGGTCAGAAGCTTGTGGCCGATATAGTGAAAATCGCCGACAAGCGGCACGTCATAGCCCATGACGGCAAGGCGATCGCGGATGATCGGTACTGCTGCTGCGCTTTCGTCACGGTCGACGGTGATGCGGACGATCTCCGAACCGGCGCGCGCCAGTTGCATCACCTGCTTTACGGTCGCATCGATATCGGCCGTATCGGTATTGGTCATCGACTGGACAACGACCGGTGCGCCGCCACCGACCATGACCCCGCCGACATTGACGCCTACCGATTTTCTGCGGGGTGCCGGACCGGCCATGAGATCACCTTCGAACTTGCTCAAAGACACATAAGCCCGACAAGATGGGCGCGCAATATTGCCGTTTCGTGTCTCTAGCAAGGATTGGGCACCGTCTCATGAACTTGATCGGCGCAAAACACTTCTGGGCCACGCTTGCCGTCGGCCTTTGCATGCTATCGGCCAGCGCTGCCCAAGCAAGCACCATCGTGACCAAGAGTTATAATCTTGGCTCGATGGCTCAGCCGATGGCGGTCAATGTCTATCGACCGGATGGCACGCCGCCGGAGGAAGGCTGGCCGGCCCTCTACCTGTTGCATGGCCTTGGCGGAAATCAGAACGATTGGATCGGTGCCGGAAACCTGCAGTCAACGCTCGATGCGCTGATCGCAGAAGGTACGGTAAAGCCCATGCTGGTCGTGATGCCGGCCGCGGGAAACAATTGGTATGTCAATACACGTCCTCTAGGCGGCAAGGACGATGTCGAAGCCGCCATAACGCTAGAACTGCGCCGGAAGATCGAGGTGGATTTCCCGGTACGCGCCGACAAAGCGGGTCGAGCCATTGCCGGGCTTTCTATGGGCGGCGCCGGCGCGCTGCGGCTCGGCATAGGTCACGCCGACCTCTATTCGTCCATCGCCGCGCTTTCCCCTGCCATTTGGGAAAACGTGCCTTTCGAGGACCTCGACAAGCCGCCCGAGGACATCGACCTCATCATCGATAGCACCTATTTCCATTGGGCCGATCAGGATACGCTAACCACAGGCGTGGACCTGCCCCCGGCCGGGCCGCATTTTTCCGGCGCTTTTGGTGAACCCTTCGATCCCCGCCGATTCAATGCGGAGAACGTCTTTACGCTTTTAGCCAACGCCCTCAGGAAGCAGCAAACTCTGCCACAAGCTCTGGCGCGGCGCCATCGCGCTTTATCAAACGCTGATGGCCGATGTCGTTCCTATTGCCTTCCGCATCTATGACGGCGACCATTCCTGGGACCTCTGGCGGGCACGCATCGGCGAAACTCTCAGCTTTGTCGATGCGCATTTCGGGCCGGCACCGGACGGCAAATCTGCACGCGACTCAAATTCGTGATCGAGCGTCTCTTGAACCGAAATCATGCGGGGCCATTTAAGGTGCATGATAAAGATGCTCCTCCCCCGCCTCGTTCTGTTCCGCAAGGAAATTGTGCAGCTCTGGAAGGCTTTTTGGGCTGCCGAGACCCCGCTCTATCTGAAGGCGGCGACGCTGTTTGTTGCCTTCTATCTCGTCAATCCGCTGGACATCATCCCGGACTTCATCCCCTTCGTGGGCTGGGTCGATGATATCGTTCTCGTCCCGCTCATGGTCAGCTGGATCGTCTCCCGCTTGCCTGTGCCGGCCCGCGTCTATGCTGGCAAATACGGCAATACCGTCGATGGGCGTGCTCGCCGGCTCTAATTTTTGAAAATATGAAAAAGGCGTCCTGTCGGGCGCCTTTTTTGTTTTACGTGCTCGCCGCCTTTGCGTTGGCTTTTGCCACCAGCTCGTCCGGAATGTCGTCGAAGCTGGCATAGTTCATATTGTAAAGCCGCGAATAAAGCCCACCCAGCTCCATGAGCTGGTCGTGGTTGCCCTCCTCGATCTTTTCCCCGTTCTGCAGGACGATGATCCGATCTGCGCCGCGAATGGTCGCGAGGCGGTGTGCAATCACAAGGCCGGTGCGGCCTTCGAGCAGGGTTTCGAGCGCCTTCTGGATTTGCCGCTCGGTGTAGGAGTCGATATTGGCCGTCGCTTCGTCGAGCACGAGGATCTTCGCGTCGGCGACCAGTGCACGGGCGAAACTGAGAAGCTGGCGTTGGCCCAGCGACAGATTGGAGCCGCGCTGTTCGAGCTTGCTGTCATAACCATCCGGCAGGCGTTCGATGAACTCATGCGCGCCCACCGCCTTAGCCGCTGCGATAACATCGTCGCGGGTTGCTGACGCCTTATTGTAACGAATGTTCTCAAACACGGTGCCGGTGAAGAGAAATGGCTCCTGCAGCACCATGGCGACCTGCTCGCCCAGGCTTTCCTGAGTGACATTGCGTACGTCGTGCCCGCCCACCAGCACTGCGCCGCCCTGAACTTCGTAAAAGCGATGGACAAGCGCCATGGCGCTGGTTTTACCCGAACCCGTAGGCCCGACAAGTGCGACCGTTTCTCCAGGATTGACGCGGAAAGAGACATGCTTGAGCACCGGCCGATCGGGGTCGTAGCCGAAGACCACGTCGTTGAAGGCGACCGAGCCGTCCATGTCGCTTGTTAATTCCACCGCGCCCGGCTTGTCGGTGATGGTCACTGGCAGGTCGAGCACTTCGGTAATGCGGCGGCCAGAGGTCATGGCGCGTTGCATGATCGAATATTGCATGGTCAGTGAGCGGATCGGATCGAAGAAACGCTGGATATAGAAAAGGAAGGCGACAATGACGCCGACCTGCAGCGAGCCGTTGAGCACCAGAGAACCACCGACGAGAACCACCGTGGCCATCGAGATGCCGGTGAGACTATCGACGATGGGCACCATGACCTGAGCGAATTTCGATCCGGTCAGCTGCGTTTCGAGGTTGTGATAGGCCTTATCATCATAAAGATCGAAATTGACCTTCTGCCGTTCCAGGTTCTGCACCGTCCGCACGCCATTGATGCCTTCGGCCATGGCTCCGTTGGTCAGCGAATTGGTTTCGTGTGCCGCCCAGAAGGCGCGCTTGGCTGGCGGCAGCCAGAAGATGCGGACGATGAAAAGGATCGGCATGGTGACGAGCGTCAGAAGTCCCAGCCATGGATCGAGCGTCAGCAAGACGACGACGATGCCGATCAGCAGCACGATGTCGCCCACGGAAATGACCGAGGTTTCGAGAAATTCCTGCATGGAATTGACGTCGCCCTGCAGGCGGCTCATCAGGCGGCCGACTTCGGTCTTGTCCATGAAACTGAGCGAGACACGCTGAAGCTGCGCGAACATGGCCCGGCGCATGTCGAAGAGCACATTTTCCGCGACCTCGCCCACTTGGGTTTCCTGCACATAGGAAGCGCCGAAATTGAGCAGCACAGCTATGGCAAAGGCGATAACCGCGGTGACGAGATTATTGGTATTGCCGCCTGCGACCATGCCGCCATCAATGGCCCAGCCGATAATGAGCGGGATGGAGAGCTGGGTGGCGGTAAAGACCAGCACCGCGCCAACCGACAGATAGATCTTGCGGCGATAAGGTTTTACGAAGGCCCAGATACGGCGCACGGTTTTCGGATCATAGGCCTTGCCGAAAACCTCTTCCTCGATCTTGTGACTACCGACGCTTGCGCGTGGCGGCCGCTGGCCCGGGAAACGGGCGCTGTCGCGTTCGTCGTCCTCGATCACGCTCATTGGGCAGCCTCCCCGATATCGATATCAACATCCTCGGTCGGCCGTGTCTGCAGATCATAAAGCGCCCGATAGCGTCCGCCTTGCGCGAGGAGTTCGGCATGGCTGCCGCGCTCGACGATTTTGCCATCTTCGAGGAAGAGGATGACATCGGCGTGCATGAGCGAAGAAAGCCGGTGGGCGATGATGATGGTCACACGATCGTTGGCATAGGCCTTGATGGCTGCGCGGATCCGATGCTCGGTTCCCGCATCGATGGCAGCAGTCGAATCGTCGAATACCATCACCGCCGGCTGCAAAACGAGACTGCGCGCAATCGACAGGCGCTGGCGTTGGCCGCCCGAAAGCGAGACACCGCGTTCGCCCACCACGGTGTCGTATTCGGAGGGAAGCCCCATGATGTAGTTGTGGAGCTGGGCGCTCTCGGCCGCCCGCTCGATCTTTGTTTCCTTAGCCCACGGATCGCCATAGGCAATATTGTTCTCGATGGTTGTCGTGAAAAGGAACGAGTCTTGCTGCACGACGCCGACCTGGCGGCGCAAGGATTCAACCGTCACGTCGCGGACGTCCTGCCCGTCGATGGTGATGCGGCCAGACGAGACATCGTAAAAACGTGGGATCAGGTGGGCGATGGTCGACTTGCCGCTCCCCGGCGCGCCGACGATACCGATGGTCTGACCCGCATGCCCTTCGAAGCTGACACCGGTCAATGTCGGATGCACTGCGCCGGTATAGGTGAAATGCACATCCTCGAAGCGCAGCGTGCCCTTGGTGACTTCGAGCGGCACGGCGCCTGGCTTGTCGACGATCTCTTCGGCCTCGTCGATGAAATCATAAAACCGCTGCCCGCAGGTATCGGCGCGCGCAAAGGAATTGACCATCAACCCCAGCTGCCGCACCGGCATCTGCAGGATGGTCATGAAGGTCAAAAAGCTCGCGAGCGTCCCGACCGTCATCTCGCCTGCGATCACCTTTGTCCCGCCAACCCAGAGCACGAGCCCCATGGCGGCAAAGAATGAAAAGGTCATCATCGACGTGTTCTTGACGCGGATCATCACACGGTCATGGGCCAGAGCCAAGGCGGCTTCCGAGGCAGAATCGAACTTGTTGAGTTCAAATTTCTGGCTTGAGAACGCGCGAACGACACGGATGCCGCCAAGGTTCTCTTCCATCACGCGGGTGAGGGTCGAGAGCTTTTCCTGCAGCACGATCCAGGTGTGCCGCAGCGTCAGCTGCGCGACCGAGGAGCGCCAGGCGACAAATGGCACAAAGCTCAGGGCCAAGAGGCCCAGCACCACATCTGTCGTCAGCAGCATATAGGCGCCAACACCGATCAGCACCGTCAGCAGTATCGTGCGCACAAGCCCTGTCGCAAAAAACATGCGGACGCCATCAAGATCCAAGAGACCAAGCGTGATCAAGTCACCCGAATGGACCCGGTCATGGTATGAATAGGAAAGCCGCTGCACCTTGTCGTAGAACGCGAGGCGCAGCTCATAGCCGACATGGTGCCCCACCGATTCCGAGAAATAGTTCTGGACGAGGGTGAAAAAGCCGCGCGCCACAGAAACCATCAGCAATGTCGCTGCGCTCCAGAGGAGGGCCTGCTGGGCCCCGTCTGCCGCGACGCTCAAAACATTCTGTGCCTGATCGACAGCATGCCCCAAAAGGCGTGGGATCATCAGCTGCAGCACTGAAGCAATGATGGTTGCGCCGATGGCGAGACTCGCCTGCCAATAGTGCCGCAGCGAGAAGATCGTGATCCGCACCAATGGGTTCCGGCCCTTGCCGTCATGGACGGCGGCGACATGAACCCGCGCATCGCCGCGTGAACGGGCGCGGCCAGCCTTTAGGGTAGGCAAGACAGTATCCAGACATCAAAAATGTGGGACCCGAAGGGGTGGCGGGAAGAACCGTCGGCCAGCGATCGGGCAAATCAAAGCCCGCCTATAAAATGCGCATTGCGCCTACCATTCAAGGTGCAACTTGCGCAATTTTTGCAACTTTTGACGTCATATTAGCGATTAGGCGTCATCCCCGCCGCCGTGCTCACGCACGAAGGTCACAGTTGGCTCCGGCGGTGCTTCGTGCGGGCGGCCAAAATCGGGGGCGGTCGTTTCCTGGCCGGCATCGATGATCGAGCGACGAATGGCACGCGTGCGGGTAAACATCGCTTCCAAGGACGCACCGTCACCAGTGCGGACAGCGCGCTGCAACACCGACAAATCTTCAAGGAAGCGCCCGAGCATCTCGAGGACGGCATCGCGATTGGTCAGAAACACGTCGCGCCACATGACCGGATCGGAGGCGGCGATACGCGTAAAGTCACGGAAACCCGAGGCTGAGAACTTGATGACTTCGGACTGGGTCGCGGTTTCAAGGTCTGCGACGGTGCCGACGATGTTGTAGGCGACAAGATGCGGAATGTGGCTCGTGATGGCGAGCACCATGTCGTGGTGCGCCGCATCCATGCTCTCGACCTTCGAGCCCATGGCGCGCCAGAAGGCAGCGAGTTTCTCGGTCTTGTCTGCGGGCACGTCGGCTCCGGGTGTCAGCACGCACCAGCGGCCGGCGAAAAGTTCGGCAAAGCCGGCGGAGGGGCCGGAATGCTCGGTGCCGGCGATTGGGTGGCCAGGGATGAAATAGACTGTCTTCGGCAGGTGGGGTGCCACGACCTTTACCACATGCTCCTTGACCGAGCCGACGTCGGAAATGATGGCGCCGGGTTCCAGCACGGGGCCGATGATGCGGGCCAGCGCGTCGTAGGCACCCACTGGCGCGCAGAGAATGACGAGGTCGGCGCCGCGCACGGCTTCAGCCGCATCGAGCGTATAGATATCGCCGAGCTTGAGGTCTCGCGCTTCGTCGAGCGTTTCCTGGCGCCTTGTGGCGATGGCGATGACATCGACGAGGCCCTGGCGCCGCGCGGCAAGGGCGATGGACGATCCGATCAGCCCGATGCCGATCAGCGCAAGCTTGCGAAAATGGGCGCTCATTGGGCGGCTTCCATCGATTTGAGGATTCTTGCAACGCCTCGCATCGCCTCTTCCGAGCCGATGGAGATGCGAAGGCCGTTGTGGATGTCGTAGGACTGGCCGACTTCACGCACGACATAGCCACCGGCCAGCAGCGTACCGAAAGCGCGTGCAGCGGTTTCGGCATCGGGGAAAAGCACAAGGATGAAATTGGCCTGGCTGGGCAAGACGCGCATCGCGTTGCCATCAAGCTCGGCTGTCAGCCATTGGCGCCACTTGGCATTATGGGCGCGCAGCTTGTCGGTGAACTCCACATCCCGCGTTGCGGCAGCCCCGGCCAATTGCGCGGGTAAATTGACGTTAAACGGCCCGCGGATACGATTGAGCGCGTCGATGATGTGCTCCGGACCAACCATCCAGCCGATCCGCGCGGCGGCAAGGCCCATCTTGGAAAAGGTGCGGACCATGACCACGTTCTCAGCTTCGCCGACGAGGTCAAGGCCGACCGAATAATCGGCGGCGGTGACATATTCGGCATAGGCGCTGTCGATGACGAGGAGGATATCCGGACGCAAGGCCGCGTGAAGGCGCCGTACGTCCTTATCCGAAAGGTAGGTGCCTGTCGGATTGTTCGGATTGGCCAGCCAGATGATCTTGGTGCGTTCGGTGATGGCGGCGAGAATGGCGTCGACATCGGCGGTGTAATCGTCTTCATCGACCATGACGATCTTTGCGCCGGTGGCCATGGTGATGATCGGATAGACCGAAAAGCCGAAGCGGTTCATCACCGCCTCATCGCCCTTGCCGAGATATGTCTGAGCCAAAAGGTGCAAGAGGTCGTCCGAACCATTGCCGCAAATGATCCGGACCGGATCGACGCCATGCACTTCACCCAAGGCGTCGCGCAGGATGCGGGAAGAGCCCTCCGGATAAATCTCGAGATGCTCGGCAGCGCTCGCAAAGGCGGCGATGGCCTTCGAGCTGGCGCCAAGTGGTGATTCATTGGCTGAAAGCTTGACCACCTTGCTGCCGGGCGCGCCAGATTTGCCAGGAAGATAGGGGGCAATGTCCAAGATTCCGGGCTGCGGGGTGGGGCGGATAGGATCGGTCATGGCGCACTTTGATGACGGGCGGGAAAGGCCGCGCGGACCATATGCAAAAGGGGTGTGAAAGGCAAAGCCTCTCTCGCTCAGGAGCCTGAGCGCGCCGTTGCCGGCGCCATGCCGGGAAGGCGGACATAGCGCTCGGCGCGCTTGCGACGGGGGACCGCCGGAAACGCTTCCTTGCGGGCTCGAACGCAGATCACGCCGCTCATCGCCGGGCCGAAGAGGCGGCCGACACGTTCGAAAAAGCGTGCCGAGCGCAGGACGAGGGAAGACTGCATCGGCGGCATGAACAGTCCATCTCGCCAGGCTTCGGGCACGAAAGAATGGTCGCGGAGAAGCTTTTCAAGCTGGCCGCCGGAATAGGGATTGCCCTGACCGAAAGGGGTGGCGTCACGCTGGGCCCAGATGCCACGCCGCCGTGGCACGACGATGATCAGGTGGCCATTTGGTGCCGTGACGCGCCAGAGTTCGCGCATTAGTTCCTCGGCGTCAGACACATGTTCGAGCGCATGCACAGCGATGGTCAGATCAACGGCGGCGTCGGTCAGCGGCATTTCGAGCGGATCGCAGAGCACGGTGTGAGACGGGCCTTCGCGCGGCCACGCGGAAGCGCCCTGGCGCTCCGGCATCAGCGCCAAGACCCGTTCTGCCGGCTTCAGTGCGAAGCGCATATAAGGGGTGGCAAAGCCTAGGCCCAGGATGCGCTTGCCCTTAACGTCGCCAGCGAGGGAAATGATCTGCTCACGCACGAGGGCGCGGGAAATGCGCCCGAGGGGCGATCGATAATATTCGATCAGGCGGCCTACATCGCTGGTCATGGACAAACTCTAGCCAAGGATCGGTGGAGTTGTCCAACCCTGCGGTTGTCATCTCGGAGCCGCAGCCCTACCTTTCAAGGTCAGTTCAACAACATCGACCAAACCCGAGGAGCCGGCTATGGCATTGATCGTGGATGTCTTTTCCGCCCGCAGCGATAATTTCGGCTACCTGCTGCATGACGAGTCAACCGGCCGCACGGCGGCGCTCGATGCGCCGGAGGCCAATGCGATCGAGGATGCGCTGATCCGCACCGGCTGGACGCTGTCGGATATCTTTATCACCCATCACCATGTCGACCATGTGGAAGGGATTGCCCAACTCAAGGCGGCGTTTGGCTGCCGGGTGGTCGGGCCGCGGGCGGAGGCGGACAAGATCGAGGGGCTCGATGTGCTGGTTGGGGACGGGGATAAGGTCGAGCTGGGTGAAACGCGTTTCGACGTCATTGCAACGCCCGGTCACACACTTGGGCATATCGTCTACTTCGAACCCATTGGAAAACATCTCTTTTCTGCCGATGCGCTGTTTTCGCTCGGGGTGGGACGGATGTTCGAGGGGACGCCGGGACCGATGTGGGAGGGGGTGAAGAAGCTCCGCGCGCTGCCCGACGATACGCTGGTTTATTGCGGCCACGAATATACCGAAAGCAATGCGCGCTTTGCACTCAGCATCGACCCGCACAATCGGGCGCTGCAGCAGCGCGCCGATGTCGTTAAGTCCTTGCGGCAAGGGGGAAAACCGACGATTCCGTTCGAGCTCGGCGAGGACAAGCGGGCTAATCCCTTCCTGCGTGCCGACGCGCCGGAACTAGCCCGGCATTATGGTCTCGAGGGCAAAGACCCCGCCGAAGTTTTTGCCGCCATCCGCAAGGGAAAGGACAATTTCTGAGGTTTGGGGATCGTAATCTGTTAACAATCCGTTAACATCTGGCACGCCGTTTGCTCCTTAAGGGGCATGGGGCCGTCAATTCGTCTCAAAACGAGACGGGCGGCCCGAAACGGAACAGGGAATGCCAGATATGACCGATCGCGAAACAGCTCGTCCCGGCCTGCCCATCCGCATCGACATTTCGCGTGAACAGTCGTCGCTCCCGCGCTTTGCGCCGACTGCCGCCTTCGTGAGCCAGCTTATCGTCGGACGCGCGGCGCCAGTGGCACAGCGGCGGCCGATCAATGCGGTCGGTGCCTATCGCCAGAGCGCGACGAGTGCGGTTCGTCGCATGCCGGAAGGCTATCGCAAGACGGTCGTCGCCTGAAATCAATCCCCGCCCCAAAAGCGGGGAATTTTGTTTCAGTTCATCGAGACGTCGCGGCTGGCGCTGGTGATGGAGACGGTGAAGCCGGCAACCACATCGATCAGGCTCATCACCATCAACAAAAAGAATACCGAACTGGCGGCAGCGCCGACCAGCAGGAATTCGACGAGGAAGACCACAAAGAGCAGCATGGACAACATGTGCTCGATAATCGAGTTGCGCGCCGTCTGGGTCGACTTCAGCACTTCGAAAAAGAGCATGATGATGCCAAGAACCAGCAAGAGATCGCCGGCGGTGACGGCCCATGGCATATTGGACGGCATGGGGATGGAGAAGAGACCTGCTCCCCAATTGATCGGATTGGCGCCAAAGAACAAGAAGACAACGATATTATAAAGCACGAACGGCACGACCAGCAGCGGCACGATGAGGCTGTTGCTGCGGCGCGGCGCCGAACGTGTGGGCAAGACGACGGTTTCCGTCATGGCAAGGCTCCGATTGGTCCGGTAAGGATGCCAGAGGTTGTCCGGCGGTGGAAGGGCGCTTAGAGCGCTTGCCCTTTTATCCAGGGGGCGCCGGACGCACCGAGTAGGGTGACGAGAAGTTCGTTCATCGGCGTCGAAATGCCGTGCTGGCGCCCCAGCCGGACGATAACGCCATTGCGCGCATCGAGTTCGAGGCGATTGCCGGCGAGGCGGTCGGCGTGCAGCGATCCGCCGGTGGCGCCTTCGGGCATGGTGCGCGAGGTCTCGATAGTCTTTTCGACGAAGTCTTGCGGGATGATGGCGCCTTCTGCGCGGCCAACCGCCGCACATTCCTCAACGACACCGCGCACGATGCGTTCAAGCTCAGGCGACCAGACGGGACCGGTAGCGCGGAGCGTCAGGGTTGGCACGATGGCAATCGCATTGCCGGTCAGCTTGAGCCAGGCCTGGGTGGTAAAATCGCGATGGGCTGCCGCCTCGATTTCAGTGTTGGCGAAAAAGCCGGCAAAGGTGCGTCCTTCCGCGGTGTCGGGAACAGCGACGACGCCGCGGCGGTGCTGGACCATGCGGCCGGGAGCGGTCCGCGCCACGGGCAGATTGATAATGACGGGCAAGATGCGTTCGGCGGGCACGAGATGGGCGAAAAGCGCGCGATGCTCGACCCCATTCTGGATGACGGCCACCCGCGTTTGCGGCCCGAGGAGGCGGTCGAGCCAGGGTTTGGTGGAATCCGCATCATAGGTCTTAGTGGCCACCAGCACCCAATCGACCGGTTCAACGTCCGCCGGGTCGGTAACGAGACGGGGCGCGGCTTTCAGCAGGCGGTTCGGGGTCGTCACTTCGAGGCTATCGAAAGGCGTGCGAGCGCAGAGCGTCAGGTCGAGCGCAGGATCCTGTGCAAGCCAGGCAGCGACGGTGCCGCCGATGGCGCCGGTACCGACAATGGCGAGACTGGGCAAGAAAACCTCCTCGGTCAGCCGACGGCAAAGCTCGAATCAGCGTCCTGCGGACGGATCATCGATACCATGCGCCAGGCCGCAACAAGCGCCAGAACCGCAGTTGCTACGCCCAGAGCATAGACGGGAATGATGGCGAACTTGACCGCTTCTGCCGAACCGGCGGCAGCAAGGCCAGCTAAATTGGCGGCAACGCCGGCTAGAGCCGCTCCAATCGCATTGCCGGCCGATTGGGTCGTCGGCACAAGCGCCGAGGTGCGGTCGCGTTCTGCATCGCTCGCCGCTTCCATCATCGTCAGGTTGATATAGCCATTGCACATGCCAAAACCTGAGCCGATGACCAATTGCCCGATGACCAGAACCGCGACCTGATCGAGCTGGAGACCGGCCAGAACCAGGAGAAGTCCGGTCCCGATCATGGCAGGGCCGATGCGGATCAGCGTCTTGCGGGTTTCCTTGCTACGAACATTGGCAACGGTGATCGCCGATCCGCTCCAGGCAACGGCCAAAACGGCGGCAAGAGCGCCTGCAGCGGTCGGGCCGTAGGACCAGATCTCCTGGACCACCAGGACGAGATACACGGCTGATCCGGCACCGGCAATATTGATGAGAAGAACGATCCAGAGGCCCGTCCCGACCACCGAGATCGGCCGGAAGGCATCTGGCGGCATCAGCCGGGTTTGGGCGCGACCATCGAGGATGACGGCGAGCACGAGAAGAGCGACGGCGCCGGCAAGGAGCGCCGTGGCGAGAAGCGGCGCCGCCAGCGCGGCGAGGGCGACAAGCATAATGCCGCTGCCGATGGCCAGAAGGCGCAGGCCAGGGAAACGGACGCTGTTGCGATCTTCAGCCAATTGCGCGGGCACCTTGACCATGACCATGGCGGCAAAGATCAGCACCAGCGGCACATTGACAAGAAATGCGGCGCGCCAAGACACCATTTCGGTGAGGACGCCGGCAAGCGCCGGACCGCCAAAAGCCGCGATGGCCCAGATCATGGCCTGAAGGCCGAAGACCTTGGGGACGAGGCGCGAGGGAAAGAGTTCAGGGATCAGCGCAAAGCAGACGGCGGAAACGACGCCTTCGCCAAGACCCTGCAGGGCGCGGCCGAAAAGGACCTGCGGCATGGAGGTGGCCGTGCCGGCAACGAGGGTGCCGAGGAGAAAAATTCCGGCCGAAACGAGCAGTGCCGTCCGCGAACCAAGACGCTGCTTAAGGAGCGCCGCGCCGGAACCGCCGACGATGGCGAAGACGAGGAAAAGCGTAAGGGCCCAGGAGATCAGGGCTACCCCGCCCATTTCCTGCACCGCGGTGGGCAGGGAAATCGAAGCGAGAAAAGCATTGAAGGCGAGAAGGGCGACGCCCAGGCACAGAATCAGCGTCACGGTTGCATAGCGCGGGGTGAAGATTTCAGCCCAGCGGCCTTCGACTCTATCGGTCATGGCCTTCCTCCTCGGGTGATCAGGTTGCTAAGGCGCGCCGCGCGAAATGGCAACCACCAGGGTGGTGGAAGATGGGGTTGAGGCGGTTCAATTTTTATGGGCAACGGGCCCGCCAAACTCACGATGACACGGTGGATTGGGATGAAATTGTGGGTGGATCACGGGGCGGTGGAGGAGCGGTTGGCATAGTGGCTCCCGCCCCCCTCCCGGCCTACCCCATCAAGGGGGAGGTGCGGCATCGAGTGTTGGGCAATGCCCGACACGTTCCCCTTGATTAGGGGGGGCGCAGGAGGGGGTGTCGGCGGACGCGTTGGTAGCGACTAGAGCTTTACCGCAAGCCCTGTCCGGACGCTCTCGTCCGCTGCGAGGCAGATGTGGAGCGAGGTGACGGCGTCGTTCATGTGGCGGGTCAGGTCGATATTGTCAGTGATGGCGCGGTAGACGAAATCCTGTTCGCGATCGCAAAGACCCTGGTGGTCGGGTTCACCGTGCATGTCGAGCCAGTCGTCGGGGCGGGAAGGCTTGTTGTTGGCGTCAAGGCCCGCGTGGTGGACGAGGATGCGCGAAGTTTGGGTGTGGGCGTTGATGTCAGCAGAGGCGGCGCCTTGGTCCATGACGATGGAGACGGAGCCGTTGGGCGAGATGACGTCTTTTACGAAGAAGGCGGTTTCGCTCATCATCGGGCCCCAACCAGCTTCATACCAGCCGACGCTGCCATCGTCGAAGAGCACCTGGAAATGGCCGTAATTGTACATGCCGGCCGGCAGGCCCCTGGCGAGGGGGACGCCCATGCCGCGCACTTCGACGGGTCTTGCATCGGTGATCTGGCACATGACGTCGACATAGTGCACGCCGCAATCGACGATCGGGGAGGTGGTCTCCATGGTCGAGCGGTGAATGTCCCAGGCGGGGCCAGAGGACTGCTGATTGAGATTCATGCGGAAGACATAGGGGCCGCCGAGGTTTCGCGACTCTTCGATGAGCTTCGTCCAGGAGGGGTGGTGGCGGAGGATATAGCCGATGACCACCTTGCGGTTGTGGGCGGTCGCTGCGTCGACGACGCGCTGCGCATCGGACGTGGTGGCGGCGAGGGGTTTTTCGACGAATACATGGGCGCCGGCTTCGATGGCGGCGACGGCGTAGTCGGCATGGGTATTGGTGTGGGTTGCGATGGCAACGACATCCGGCTGGAACTCGGCCAGCGCAGCGGCGTAGTCGGTGCGCAGGGGATAGCCAGTCAGTTCGGCTGGCAGGGTTGGGGCCGAGCGATTGACGAGGCCGACGATCTCGAAGCCGGGATGGGTATGGTAGGCGATGGCGTGGCTCTTGCCCATCTGGCCGAGGCCGACGACCAGGACTTTCAGCTTTTTCTCGGTCATTTTAGTCTCCCGAAACATTGGGGCGCTGGGGCCCTTTCCCTTCTCCCCTGAGGGGAGAAGGTGGCGCGAAGCGCCGGATGAGGGGTTGAAAATCTTTGGTCGCCAGAGGGGGGTGAACCCCTCACCCTAACCCTCTCCCCTCAGGGGAGAGGGGACGGGCCGGTGACACGGCCGGTTTCGGTTATAGGCTGCGGCGTGCGGCAGCGATCTGGCGGGCGCCGAAAGTGGCGAGGGCGGTGGAATAGAGCGTCGGATTGGTGGCCGTTACCGTTGGGATGACGCCGTTGCCGGCGACATAGAGATTGTCAAAACCCCAGACGCGGCTGTTGCGGTCGCAGACGCTGGTGCCGTCGTCCTTTTCGCCCATGCGGACCGTGCCCTGATAGTGGAGCGAACTGCCGACGGGCTGGACGAAGGTGGCAAAGCCCGGAGCGGGGCGGCCGATGATTTCTGCGACTTTGAGGGCGGTTTGCTTGGCCCATTCGAGACGTTTCCTGTCGCCTTCGGACTGGGTCCAGCGGATGGAAATGGCGGGCAGACCATGCCAGTCGAGTTTGGAATCGTCGAAGGCGACGTGGTTTTTCTCGTCGATATCGGCGGGGCAGAAGACCCCCATGCCGATAGGCTGGCCGGAAAGGTCCGCCGATTTCGGCATGGTGTGAAGGCTCGCCGGGGCGATGGTGACCGAAAAGGGAAGTTCGTTGGTCGCCGGGATCCAGCTCATGGCCTGCATGGGCGCGTCGGTATCGAGTTCGGCGATCTGCGAGACGATATAGTGATCGTTGATATAGTGGCCGAGTGCCTTGGGGCGAACGCCCGAGGCGTGGAGGAGCTGTGGCGTGTGGAGCGCGTCGCAGGCGACGACGACGGTGCCGGCCGAGAGCGTCCAGGTTTCGTCGGTTCCGGTGCGGGCGAGGACGACGCCGGTGGCGCGGCCGCTTTCGTGGATCACCTTGCGGCAGGTGGTGTCGGCAAGGATGCGGAAGGTGTCTTCCGGCTCCTTGACCAGGTTGCCGAGGATGACGTCGGTGCCATGCCAGCGCGGGCCATTGGGGCCGGGTGTGGCGGCCATGGGCATGGGCTGGACGAAGCGATCGGGCGTGCGGCCGGGATTGAATTGCTGGCCCAAACGCTCCCGCATGGCCACCGCGACGGGATCGGGACCGCGCGGGTCTTTGTGGACGCCAAGGAGGCCTTCGGCGGTGCGGAGGGCGGCTTCGAGCTCATCGGCGGGGATGAAGGGCACGCGCTCGGCTTGCGACGGGGTCGGCGTGCCGGCTGACCATTTGGTGCCCATGCCGCCGACATTGGCGGCGGAAAAGCCGGCGAAGAGGCCTTCGCCGTCATCGCCTTCATTGGCGATGAAGAGGCCGGAGCGGCGGAGGAGGGAGGCGTCGAAGCCGCCGGCGCGGCGGGCTTCCCACTCTTCCTTGCTGATCGACATGCGCGGGGAGCGATCGCCGCCCTGGGCGAGAATTTCGAGTTTTGCGCGCTCGGCGAGATCGAGCACGTTGTCGAGGTGACCGCCGACTTCGGGCAGGATCTGCGGGCCGGCTTCGACCATGACGATGCGCGCTTCAGGCCAATCGCGGCGGATGATCCGAGCATAAGCGCTGCCGGTGGGGCCGCTGCCAATGATCACGACATCGGTTGATTGCGGAGCCATGGCTTTCATTCCCATCCGAAATGCTGGTATGTAATTGGTATTAATGGTTTGGATTGGTATGTAAAGCCGCGATCGCGGCGAACACGGATTTTCGTTGAGGAGCGCGCCATGAAACTGGGTTTGTCGTCATACAGCTTCCGCCCGCTGCTCGCGAATGGCAGCCTGACCATCGAAGGTCTGTTCGACTGGCTTGAGGCGCAAGGTGCAGAGCATCTCGAAATCGCGACCTTTTCCTTTGCCGGGGCGGGCAAGGAAGCTGGGTACGATCTTAGCGCCGAGGAGGAGACGCTCCGCCGGATCGAGGCCGCGGCGGCGCGGACGGGTGTGCCGGTTTCAGGCATTTGCCTTGGGGCGAATTTTCTTTCGAGCAATGGGGCGCGCCGCGCCGAAATCAAAACCGTCAAGCGACACGTGCTGCTTTGCAAGCGGTTGGGCGCGGGTTTTCTGCGCCATGACGTGGTGCCCTGGGCGCATCGGCTAGCCGATACAGCTGAATTCGAGCGCGAGTTCGAGGGGCTGGTCGCGGTCTGCCGGGAAATCGCTGCTTTTGGGGCCGAGCATGGGGTCGTCACCAGCGTCGAGGACCATGGGTTTTTCATGAACGGGGCGGAGCGGCTGTTGCGGCTCGTCCATGCCGTGGACCATCCCAATTTCAAGCTGACGGTCGATGTGGGGAATTTTTTATGCGTCGACGACAATCCCTATGTCGCGACCGAGCGGACGCTGGGGCGGGCGGCGTTTGTGCATGTGAAGGATTTTTATGTGCGGACGCGCGAGCCGGGGCCGGGTTGGCTCAGGACCCATGGCGGGCAGTTTATTCGCGGGTCGGTGTTCGGATACGGGGATCTCGATGTCGCGGCGCTGCTGAGAAGTCTCGTAGCTTCAGGGTATGATGGGTTCTTGTCGCTGGAATATGAGGGGGCGGAGCCGACGCTGTTTGGGTGTGAGGTGGGGCTCAACAATATCAGGCGGATGCTGGCGGAGTTGGGGGGCTGAGGTTTTTCAACTCGATATCTCAATCCGTCGTCACCGCCAGTTTTGTCCGGGCGGTCCATTTTTGTGGGGGCATGGATTGCCCGGATGAACCGGGCAATGACGGTGGGGAAGGTTGAGGGTTTGACCTCACCATTGTCTGGCGACTTATAGCCCGACGATCCGATCGAGCCGTGCCTTGATGTCGGCGAGGCGATGGCGGTTGCCGCCGGGGACTTCGGCGGAGACCCAGCCGTTATAGCCGATCTTGGACAGCGCGCTGTTGACGCCGGGCCAGTCGATGTCGCCTTCGCCGAGTTCAACTTCGAAGCCCTTCCAGGGGCCCTCGGCGTTCATTTTGGTGAGGCTATATTCCTTGATGTCCACGCGGAAGATGCGGCTGCCGAGGGCTTCGATCCAGTCGGTGGGGCTGCCGTAGCGCATGACGTTGCCGACGTCGAAATACCAGCCAAGGCGGGGGTTGTCGAAGCCGTCGATGAGATGGGCGGCCTCGAGCGGGCTCAAAAGAAAGTTGTTCCAGACGTTTTCGAGCGCGATGGAAATGCCGATTTCTTCCGCGTGCGGCAGGAGCCGGTCGATGCCTTCAACGGCTCGGTCATAGGCGGTGGCGTAGCTTGTCGTGGCGTTGACGACGCCGGGGACCAAAAGCATGGTTTCGGCGCCGTAGCTCTTTGCCTGTTTCATAGCTTCGATACTGGCGGCGACGCAGGCTTCGCGCACGGCGGGATCGGGATCGGTGAGCGGCGTTTTCCAGTGGGCGGAATTGACGACGCCGGGGATGGCGAGGCCGGTGGCATCGCGGGCGGCGAGGATTTGCGCCTGATCGAGATCGTTTGGCGAATCGAGTTCGATGCCGTCAAAGCCGAGATCGGTGAGCAGCTTGAATTTGTCGAGGATGGAGAGGTTTTCCTCGACCATCGACCATTTGAGGCTCGTTTTGGCCATGGGGCGCGAGGTCATGACGAGATGCTCCGGAAGACACGCTGTAAGCGCCTCTCATCGTCACCACCCGGCTTGTCCGGGTGGTCCATGCGGAGGCGAGGTGGATTGCCCGGATAAACCGGGCAATGACGGTCACTGAACGCTCACGCCATGAGGCGCGATCAGAGGCGGGCTACTTCTTGATCGTTAGCGGGCCGACCATCTGTTCGGGCTTTACTTCGGCGTCGAATTCTTCGCCGGTGAGGAGGCCGAGGTCGATGGCGGTTTCGCGCAGGGTGCCGCCGCTCTTGTGCGCGGTTTTGGCGATTTTTGCGGCGTTGTCGTAACCGATCTTGCGGTTGAGCGCGGTCACCAGCATGAGGGACTGATCGACGAGCTGCTTGATGCGCTTGCGGTCGGGCTGGATGCCGATGGCGCAATTGTCGTTGAACGACTTGGCAGCGTCGGCAAGGAGGCGCACGGACTGCAGGAAATTGTAGGCGATGACTGGCTTGAAGACGTTGAGCTCGAAATTGCCCTGGCTAGCGGCAAAGCCGATGGCGGCGTCATTGCCCATGACATGGGCGACAACCATGGTCATGGCTTCGGACTGGGTCGGATTGACCTTGCCCGGCATGATCGAGGAGCCAGGTTCGTTTTCCGGAATGGTCAGTTCGCCAAGGCCCGAGCGAGGACCGGAAGCGAGCCAGCGCACGTCATTGGCGATCTTCATGAAGGCGACGGCGAGCTGCTTTAAGGCGCCCGAAGTGCCCACAAAGGCATCGTGGCCGGCCATGACGGCGTATTTGTTGGGGGCGGTGACGAATTCATGGCCCGAAAGGGTCGAAATTTCTTGAGCGACGGCGACGGCGTAATCGGGGTGGGCGTTGAGCCCCGTGCCGACGGCGGTGCCGCCCAGCGCCAATTCGCGCAGCTGCGGGAGCGTCGCTTCGATGGCCTTGATAGCGAGGTCAATCTGCGCGACCCAGCCGCTCATTTCCTGGCCAAGGGTGAGGGGCGTCGCGTCCTGGAGATGGGTGCGGCCGATCTTGACCACATCCATGAACTCTTCGGATTTGGCATGAAGCGTATCGCGCAGGATTTTGACGCGCGGGAAGAGATAATTGACCACAGCCTCGACCGCAGCGATGTGCATGGCCGTGGGGTAGGTGTCGTTGGACGACTGGCTCATGTTAACGTGGTCATTGGGATGCACGGGTTTTTTCGAACCCATGGTGCCACCGGCCATTTCGATGGCGCGGTTGGAGATGACCTCGTTGACGTTCATATTGGATTGGGTGCCGGAACCCGTCTGCCAGACGACAAGCGGGAAATGATCGTCGAGTTTGCCATCGATGACTTCGTCGGCTGCAGCGACGATAAGGTCGCGCAGCTGTTCGTCGAGGAGGCCGAGCTTGGTATTGGTGATCGCCGCCGCCTTTTTCAGGATGGCAAAGGCAGTGATGATTTCCTTGGGCATCTTTTCCCCGCCAATGTCGAAATTGGCGAGGCTCCGGGCCGTCTGTGCTCCATAGTACTTGTCGTTCGGCACATTGATGGTGCCCATCGTGTCCGATTCAACACGTGTGGTCATGGAAGGCTCTCCGGAGTTTGCCGCTCTTGTCGGCGGGATCAGTCTTTGAAAAAACAAAGCGGCCGATCCCTTGCGAGATCGGCCGCTTCAAAAATCAGGTCGCGCGCATCAGCGTCGCAAGCCTTTCGGCTTAGCTCTTGACGGCGAGAATCTGCCGGCCGCGATACATGCCGGTCTTGAGGTCGACGTGATGCGGACGACGCAGCTCACCCGAATCCTTGTCTTCGACATAGGTGGGGTTGGCAATCGCGTCGTGCGAGCGGCGGAAGCCGCGCTTCATCGGCGAGGTCTTTCGTTTTGGCACTGCCATGGTCGGTACTCCGAATTCAAAATCGTTGCGCCGCCGAAAGCGGCCCAGAGACACGTCTCTGTTGGGATTGCGGGCTCTATAGAATAGTTGCCGGACTTTGGCAACATGGGGTTTGGCGGATTCGGCGAGGCTCGCCTTGCCCACCGCTCATTATCGCCATCCCCGCCCAGCTTCCCCTTGTATGGGGAGAGGGCGTGCTGGTGGGGGGACTTGCGTGCCTGAAATCAGAAGAGTGGCGGGATGGTCGTGATGGGGATGAGGCCCGAGGAGAGGGCGCCGGAGCGGAAATTGAGCTGGTTGGTGTGGCGGCCATCGGCGCCGGGGACGCCGAGAACGAGAGTGCGCCAAGGCTCTTCGATCATCGGGCCGATGCGTTCAGCGACCCCGAGGGAGTCGATGGCTATCGAGCCATTGAGGAGGCCCTGCGCATCGAGTGCCAGATCCCCCGAGGCAGTGAGATCACCCGATGCGTCGTTCATGCGGATGGCGACGATCTTGAGAGCGCCGCCAGCCTGCTGCCACGCTGGAAGGATCGGCGTGGCGCCGAGGGTTGACAGATCACCAGGAAGCCCGGTCGCTTCGGCTTCGATCTCGACATGGGTATCGGTCAGGGCGAGCGGCGGCAGTTCGAGTGCGTCGGCCGTCATGAAAAGCGCCAGGCCTGCACGATTGTTGGTCGCGTCGAACGCCTCGGGCATATCGAGAAGGTGGAGTTCTGCGTGAGAGGATTTGGCAAGGAGCGTCTCGCCGACGAGGCGATCGGTCCAGGCGAGTTCATCGCCAACGAGGGAAAGGCGCGCAATGCGATTGCCGACAAGGCGCAGGCTGCCTTCAAGCCCAGTCCAGGAGAGTTCCGATCGTTGACCGGTAAAGGCATCGGAAACTTCGGCCGGCCCCTTGGCCGAAGCGAGGAAATGGGTGAGGTCATAGACCATGGCACTGGCGCGAATGCCAGGCACTTCCATCATCACGTCGCCGCTGACGATCACGGCGTCTGTGCAATCGACATCGAAAGCGAAGGGGAAGCCGGTGACGCCAAGGCTGGCACAGCTTAGCTGCGGGCTGGTCTCGCCGTCGGCGAAGGCGAGCAGTTCGATCTGCTGGCGTACCTGGCCGGCAAAGTAATACCAGGCGCCGCTCGCTGCAGCGATGACGACCAGGATAAAGGCGGCGAGAATGATGATTCGCTTTTTCATGAACCGGTTTTATCTCTGAGGGCGGGAAATGCAAAAGCGGGTCGTCATGCTTCCGCCTTTGTTCATAGTAGACCTGACTAAGTTAGGCTTGTGGCCAAGAAGAGGCCCCATTACGCTTGCGGCGAGATGAGCATGCAGGACACGACCGAAGCATCATCGCATTGGGTTTTCGGCTATGGTTCCCTGATCTGGAACCCCGGTTTTCCCTTTGTGTCGACCCATCTTGGCCGCCTCAAAGGCGCGCATCGGTCTCTCTCGATCATTTCCCATCATCACCGCGGTACGATCGAGCGGCCCGGACTGGTCTTCGGCCTGACGCGTGGCGGTTCGGTGCGCGGCATGGTGTTCGAAGTGGCCGATGAAAACTGGGTGTCGGTCCGGGCTTATCTTGAAGCGCGCGAACAGGTGACCATGGTCTACCGCGACGTCATGCGGCCAGTGGTGCTCGATGACGGACGGCGGGTATCAGCGCTCACCTTTGTCGTCGACGAACGGCACGAGCAGTTCGCCGGACAGCTTTCCCTTGAAGAACAGCTCGCCATGGTACGGGTTGGCGTGGGAATTTCGGGCCGAAACGTCGATTATGTGATCAATACCGCGCGGCATCTCGAGAGCCTCGGCATTCGTGATCGGGTGCTCATGGATCTCGCCCGGCGGCTCGAGACAGACGACGAGACCGGTCAGGCCGCCTGATCGAGCGGAACGGGCACCGCGCCTTCAAGATCGGCAATCAGCGACAGACGTTCGTTGTCTGCTTCCGGACGCTGGAGGCGATGGACGCCGTCTGCCCGACGCAAGGCATTGCGGAAACGCAGGCGAATGGCTGGCTCGGAAACAAGATCGAGGCCGCAGCCGACCCAGAGCACGGTGTTGCCGCGCGCAATGAGATAGAGATCGGCACCATTGAGAATGAAGGTGCGCAGATTCTGGCTTTCGAGCTTATAGGTGCGGCCGGACAAACCCAGCCACAATACCATCCGCTCCTGCTGCCCAGCCGGCTCGAAGCCCGCATCAATCCAAGAAAGCATATTGTTCCCCCTGCCGGAGCAGAACAAAATTAGAACAAAACTCGCGACTCAGTCAAGTTGCGAATAAATGCTACTAGATGTGGTGCTTTGTGGCTTTATCGGGTCAAGATGCGGATGCCGTTGCGCGGGCCACAGCGATGCGCTCCGCAAGCCTGGCATCGATGGGACGCGCGAGCCCCGAATCGACGGCATCAAGGCTCAATTGGGTCGATCGCACTTCGATTGCGGTGCGCATTCGCTCTACGAAAACATCCGGCGCAAGACCGGGCTCGATGGCGGGGAGAAACTCGGCCTGGGCGAGGCCTGGCCAGATGACAAGCGAATTTCGCCCCCAGAAGAGCCCCGAATTGAGAGCAACCGGAACCACCGGGACGTTGAGCTCGGTATACATGCGCACGATCCCCTGACGGTAATCGGCCGGAGCCAGCGGCGCCTTTCGCGTGCCTTCGGGGAAGATGACGATCCGGCATCCCCGGTCCAAGGCCTCGCGCGCCTGGCGCATCATCTGCGGAATGGCTCCGGCGCCTTTCCTGCGATCGATCTCGATGCAATCGAGCGAGCGGGCGGCCCAGCCGAAGAACGGGATGTTCATCAGCTCTTTCTTGACGATGTAGGCCGGGCGGATCGTATGGGGGAAAATGGCGAAGACGTCCCAGTCCGACTGGTGTTTTGAGGCGATGATGCAGCCGCCGGGCGGGATGTTTTCCGCGCCTGAAACGTCGGTCTTGAGCCCGGCAATGAAGCGCAGGAATTGCAGGTTCGACCAGCACCAGTACCGCGCGAGGGCCCAGGTGAAGCGGGTGCGGCCGGCGATGAGCCCGATAATGCCGATGACGATGGCGATGACGGCCGTCTGGCCGATGAAGACGACATAAAAGAGCGCCGTGCGGATCGCCTGGATCACGGTTTTGACGGGCATTGGGTCTCCGGACGCATCAATAGGTGGCTCACTCCATAGCGGTGATGACGCCTCAAGGCGAGAGGCATGCCCTTCAGGAGGCTTCGCTAAGATAACGGCGCACGGTGAGGCGCGAGGTGATCGCAGTCAGTGCGGCGATTGCCGGGACGACGAGCGCCACGCCGATCGTGCCATCAATGCCGAGGACAAAGGCTCCGAAGATAAAGCCGACCTGGGTCGTTGCCTCGCTGGGCAAGACCGAGCCAGCGGCCATGCTGATGAGCGCAAAAAACAGCGCGCAGAGGAGAGCGCCGAGAAAGCCGCCTTGAAGACCGATGGAGAGGAACCTGCCCTGGAATTCTCCGGCAATGAACTTGTTGGAGGCGCCGATAAAGTGGAGCACGTCGACGATCTCGCGATTGGACGCCATGGCGCCGCGAGTCGCAAAGATGATGGCGAGAACGGTGGCAACGCCGATGAGGCCGAGGACGAGAAGGCCGGAGACGACGACCGTGCCGGCCATGGTGTTGAGCTGCTGTCGCCAGGCGGCATGGGTATCAAGGCTCGCGCCCTTGATGGCCTGGAGGTTGCGCTGGAGCTGTTCGATATCGGCATCCACCGGATCGGCGAGCTGCACGACGATGAGACGCGGGATTTCGATGGCGGAAAGATCAAGACCGGCGCCGAGCCAGGGCTCGAGGAGGGCCTGGCTTTCCTCGACAGTCAGGGCACGGGCGCCGGCAACGCCGGGGGTCGTCTGGGCCAGGGTGACCGCGGTGCGAAGGTTGCTGTCCATCACCTCGCCCTCGACGGGGCGGATCTGGATGGTCATCTCGCGGCCAACATCGGCGGACCAGGCGATGGCCGACTTCTGCACCAGCACCACGCCGCCAAGCGTCACGGCCGAAAGAAAGCTCATGATGGTGATGAGCAGCAAAAGCGTGCGGCCGGCAACGGAATGCTCGGGAACGATGGGGGCTGCGGCGCCACGGCGGGTGAAGCGGGCGAGGAGCTGCTTAATCATGGATGGTCAGTGCCCCCTTGTTGAGCACCATGCGCGGATAGGAAAAGCGCTCAAGCAGCGGTAATTCATGGGTGGCCAGGATAATGGTCATCCCAAGGGTGCGGTTGAGCTCGGCAAAGAGATGGACGAGGCGGCTCGAGAGGTCGGGATCGACATTGCCGGTGGGTTCGTCGGCAAGAAGTATCTTTGGGCGCGCGATCACGGCACGGGCAATGGCGGCGCGCTGCTTTTCGCCGCCCGAAAGCACGGTGGGGAGCGCGTGCATGCGCTCGCCGAGACCAACCCATTCGAGAAGTTCGGTGACGTTGGGGCGATATTCGCTTTCCGGCTGGCCGAGGACGCGCAAGGGCAGGGCAACGTTTTCAAAGGTCGTCAGGTGGTCCAGAAGGCGGAATTCCTGGAAGACGATGCCGATGTGGCGGCGCATCTGCAGAAGACTGTCGCGGTCGAGCTTGCCGACGTCCTCATTGAGCATGGTGACCTTGCCGCGGCTGGGCTTGAGCGCCAGCAGCAAAAGCCGCAGGAGGCTGGTCTTGCCCGAGCCCGACGGGCCGGTCAGAAAATGGAACGAGCCGGGCTCAATGGAAAAGGTCAGATCGCGAAGGATTTCGGGACCATTGCCATAGCGCAGGCCGACATCGGAAAATTCGATCAAGAACGGGTGCTCCCCAGCTCGTCCGGTGGTCTTGCCGCGTCGTGCGAATCACATTGCGGCCAATCATAGCAGCCACGGGCGCACCACGCGGCATGAGCTACCGCTTTGCATGGGGGAAAGCGGCACAATTGTGTTCTTTCATGGGTTTGAGGAGTATTAACCCAAGCGGGGATAGGGTCTGGGCAAGCCTCATACGGTTGCGCCGGTTCGATGATCATTACCTGCCCCAATTGCCAGACGAAATACCAGGTGACCTATGAGGCCATCGGCTCGGCTGGCCGTAAGGTGCAATGCGCCTCGTGCCACCAATCCTGGCAGCAGGCGGCTCTCCCGGCCGATCCCAAGCCCGATCTGAGGCTCGTGCCGTCGGTTCCAGATGCCGAATCGGACAAGCTTTTCGAAAACATGGCCGAAGACGCGCTCGACGCAGCGATCGAGACGGAGGAAAAATCCGTCGTCGGCGATGTGACGCGGCCGATCGATCCGGTCGAAGTGACGCGGCCCGCGCAAAAGCGCGAGAGCGCGGCGGAAGTGCGCGAGCGGCAGAAGGCGCTGTCGCGGCGCCAGAACGCGATGGTGTCGCGCCTGCCGATGGCGCGGTTGCGGCGCTATGCGCGCGGGGCGGGCGCTTTCCTTATCGTTGCCCTCCTGGCTGGGGCCTATTTCGGCCGGGTGCCGATCGTCGAGCGCAATCCCGATCTTGCCGGGATCTATCAGGCAGTCGGGTTGGGCGTGAATGTCGTCGGGCTCGAACTGTCGACGCTGCAATCGATGCGGCAATTGAGCGAAGGCAAGGAAGTGCTGGTGGTTTCGGCGCAGATCGTAGGGCTAAAGCCCGATCCGGTCGCGGTGCCGCCGGTTCTCGTCAGCCTGCTCGATGCGCAGGGGCACCCCGTTTACGAGTGGAGCGTCGCGCCGCGCATTCGCGACCTGATGGCGGGGGAGAGAGCCACTTTCGATACGCGGCTGCCGCTGCCGCCGCCCGATGCCGCGCGCGTGCGGATCAGCTTTGCCGGCGGACGATCTTCCGGGTCCGGTGGCGAACAGGCGCCGCCGCCGCCGAGTGCTCCGCCTCAGGAGGCGCATGGAGAGGCTGGTGCACATGAACCGGCTCCCTCACCCGGCGGCATGATTCCGCCGCATGAACCAGCGCCCGAACAGGCGCATGGCGCGCCGCAATCGCCTGTTGAAGCTTCAGCCCCTGCGGTTCACCACTGAGCTGCAATTTCCTATATTCACCACAGGCGTGGCGCTCGTTACCGCTTATTGAAGCGGTCTGGCTGTCGCGCGGAGAATGGCTATGGCCCGTATTCTTGTCGCTGAAGATGATCCCTCCGTCCGCGCCTTTGTCGTCAGCGCGCTGACGATGAAGGGGCATGAGGTCGTTGCCGAAGAAGATGGCGGCCTTGCCGCCGAGACTATGGAAGCGGAAGGGGGGCGGTTCGACCTCTTGCTGTCGGACATCAAGATGCCGGTGATGGATGGCATTGCGCTGGCCTTGCAGGTAGGCTCGGCTTTTCCGGATGTGACGATCGTGCTGATGACTGGCTTTGCCGACCAACGCGAGCGGGCGCATGGGCTCGAGGCGCTGGTCTATGACGTGATCGTCAAGCCGTTTACGCTGGCGGAACTGCTGGCCAAGGTCGAGGATGCGCTCGAGGGGCGGCCGGTCGAAGTGCTGTCGCTGGCAAGGCAGGCGCGGGAAGAGTAGGGCGGGTTTTGGCCCTAATGACCCGTCATTGCCGGGCTTGTCCCGGCAATCCATCTTGCGGAGGCATGGACCACCGGGACAAGCCCGGTGGTGACGATGGTTTGACATTCCAGTGCGCCGAAAATGAGATTCCCACTTGCGCTAAAATGACCTTGTGCTTGGGGTAGTTAGTATCTCACAGCCAATCTGGGACGCTATCGAGCGCCAGCAATTCCTCGATGCTCTTGCGCGGGCGGATGACGTGCCAGCGGGGGCCGTCGACCAGAACTTCGGGGATCAGGGGGCGGGAATTGTAGGTGGAGGCCATGACGGCGCCGTAGGCGCCGGCGCTCATGATGGAGAGCAGATCGCCTTCCTTGACACCGGGGATGGTGCGGCCCCTGGCGAGGTAGTCGCCGGTTTCGCAGACAGGGCCGACGATGTCGCCAGTGATGGGCGGCAGGTTGGACTGGTTTACTAGTTCGACATCGTGGTGAGCTTCGTAGAGGGTGGGGCGGATCAGGTCATTCATCGCGGCGTCGACGATGATGAAGTTGGACGCGCCTTCCTTGACATACTCGACCTTGGTGATCAGCACGCCGGCATTGCCGACGAGGAGGCGGCCGGGTTCGATGACGAGGGTGCAGCCGAGCTGACCGACCTTGTCACGGACGACGGCGGCATAGGCTTCCGGATGCGGCGGGGCTTCCTGATCGTGGTGGTAGGGAATGCCGAGGCCGCCGCCCACGTCGACATGGTGGATGGTGTGGCCATCGGCGCGGAGCGTTTCGACGAGTTCCGCCATGAGGCCGAAGGCGTTCCCGAAAGGTTCGAGATCGGTGATTTGACTGCCGATATGCATGTCGACGCCGACGGCTTCGATGTTCGGCAGTTCAGCGATGCGCTGATAGACTTCGCGGGCGCGCTTGAACGGGATGCCGAACTTGTTTTCGCTCTTGCCGGTCGAGATTTTCGCGTGGGTGCGGGCATCGACATCGGGGTTGATGCGGACGGAGACGCGGGCGGTGAGGCCCATATCGCTCGCGATCATCGAAAGGCGTTCAAGCTCGGGTTCGCTTTCGACATTGAAACACTTGATGCCGGCGGCAAGGCCCTGGCGCATTTCGGCGACGGTCTTGGCGACGCCGGAAAAGACGATCTTTTCGGCCGGAATGCCGGCGGCGAGAGCGCGCTGGAGTTCGCCGCCCGAAACGACGTCGGCACCGCACCCTTCCTTGGCCATCAGGGTGAGAACAGCCTGATTGGAATTGGCCTTCATGGCATAGGCCATCAGCGTCGGGATGCCCTCAAAGGCTTCGCGGACGACGCGGACGTGGCGGCGCAGGGTCGCGGCGGAATAGACGTAAAGTGGCGTGCCGACCTTTTCGGCGAGGTCGTTGATATTGACGTCCTCGGCATAAAGCGTGCCGTCGCGGTGGTTGAAGTGGTGGACCATTTTTGCCCTTTTTATCCCCCGCTCAGACTGTCACCCCGGCGAAGGCCGGGGCCCATCTTGAGATTTGAGATTTTTGCTGCATCTCAGGATGGGTCCCGGCCTTCGCCGGGATGACAACCGAGTGTGTGGATGTACTTGGGGCTGTCGTAAGCGAAGCGCCCAAAAAACAAAAGTCAGACTTCTCGATCCGTCTCATAAACGGCTTCGATGCGTTCGGCGACGAGGTTCTGGAGGCGCCAGAGGTGGGGGTCGTGGAGCCCCATCTGTTCGAGGTGTTCGACGGTCGAAAATAGGTACTCGGCCATGGAGCCGCGGGTGCCGGTGGCCTTGGCGAGGACGTCGGCGATTTCGGCTTCGGAGAGGCTGGAAACGTAGCGGCCCGAGTTGCGATCGATGCAGAAGGTGAGGGCGCGGATGGTGCGATCGACGGTGCGGACATTGACCATGCGCGGGGGGAAGGCGGTGGGCTTCCAGCCCATTTCGCGCTCGAAGAGTTTTATCAGATTTTCGTCGCGGCCTTTGGATGGCAGGCGATAGAGGGCGCCCTTGCAGGCGCCGCCACGATCGAGGGCGAGCATGAGGCCGGGATTTTCGTCCGAGCCGCGAAAGCGGTTGTTCCAGCCGAGGCAAAAGGCGCGATGCCAGCCATGGAGGAGGCCGGTGCGGACTTCGACGAAATCGCAGGCCGGTTTCCAGATCAGGGAGCCATAGGCGAAGATCCAGGTTTCGTCGTGACTTTCCGGGCCGAAGAACTTGGCGATGGTTTCGCGGTGATCGGCTTCGGTGGCTTCGGTCAGGCCTTCGGGCGGAGCCGGCAGTGTTTCGACGATAACTTCGGGCTGGAGATAGGCGACATGGCGCGGCGTGAGGCGCATCTGTCGCTTTGTCTTGGGCATGCGGGGCTCCTTCTCCCTTTTGGGGGAGAAGGAAAAATGTGGGCTAGTTCGCCGCTTTACTCAACCCCGCCATCGCCATGGCCGCCATGCTTCTTCTTGGAGAGGGGGCGGGGCTCATGGTCTTCGCCGGTGAGGGTGGATTTCCAGCGGGCGGCCTGGGCGAGGACGTTGATCGGGGCAGTGCCGCCGTAGGATTTTCGTGCGGCGACCGAGGCCTCGACGGTCAGCACCTTATGGATGCGGCTATCAATGCGTTGATCGATGGTCTTAAAATCCTCGATGGTGAGGCCTTCAAGACCGCAGTTCTTCTGTTCGGCAAGGGCGACGATCTGGCCGGTAATGTGGTGGGCGTCGCGGAAGGGAATGTTGAGTTCGCGGACGAGCCAATCGGCCACGTCGGTGGCGGTCGAAAAGCCGGCGGAGGCCGAGGCGTGCATCTTTTCCCGGTTCGGAGCCATGTCGGCGACCATGCCGGTCATGGCGGCGAGGGACAGGGAGAGGGCGTCAAGGGCGTCGAAGGCGACTTCCTTGTCTTCCTGCATGTCCTTGGAATAGGCGAGCGGCAGGCCCTTCATGACGACAAGCAGGGAATTCAGCGAGCCCATGATGCGGCCGATCTTGGCGCGCACGAGTTCAGCGGCGTCCGGATTGCGCTTTTGCGGCATGATGGACGAGCCGGTGGTGAACTTGTCCGAGAGACGGATAAAGCCGAACTGGGCCGAGGACCAGATGACCATTTCTTCGGCAAAGCGGGAAAGGTGCATGGCGCAGATGGCGGCGGCGGCGAGCGTCTCGAGAATAAAATCGCGGTCGGCGACGGCATCGAGAGAATTGGCCGTGGGGCGGTCAAAGCCGAGGGCCGTGGCCGTCATGTCGCGATCGATAGGATAAGGCGTGCCGGCGAGGGCGGCTGACCCAAGCGGGTTTTCGTTGAGGCGGCGGCGCGCATCGGTGAGGCGGCCGGCATCGCGGCCGAGCATTTCGACATAGGCGAGGAGATGATGGCCGAAGGTCACCGGCTGGGCGTTTTGGAGATGCGTGAAACCGGGCAGGATGGTCTCGGCCTCTTCCTCGGCGCGCTTGACGAGGGTCAGCTGCAGTGTGTGGATCTGGGCGACCAGGTGATCGATGGTATCGCGGACATAGAGCTTGAAATCGGTCGCGATCTGATCGTTGCGGGAGCGAGCCGTGTGCAGGCGGCCGGCGGCATCGCCGATCTTTTCGCGGAGGCGCGATTCGACGTTCATGTGAATGTCTTCGAGGGCCCGCGAGAATTTGAACGAGCCGTTCTCGATTTCGGCGAGCACCTCGTCTAGACCCGCAAGGATCGCATCGCGATCGGCCTGCGTCAGTATGCCAGTGGCAGCGAGCATTGTGGCATGGGCTTTGGATCCGGCAATATCCTGGCGGAAAAGGCGCTGGTCGAAACCGATCGAAGCGTTGATTTCTTCCATGATGGCGTCGGGGCCGGAAGCGAAACGGCCACCCCACATCTTGTTGCTCATCTTATGCCTTTCGGGAGTTACCCATGTCGGAATCCAGCCAGCCCAAACCAGCCCGCCGGACAGTACCGGCGCTTCTGGGCGTAGGGGTCGCGGGCTTGGCGCTAGCTATAGCGGCGTGGGTTTATCTCGGCAACACCGCCTCGGCCAACTCCTGCCCCGCCAAGATCGCGCAGGCGCAGGTGGTCGATGCGGCAGCTACAGGTGAACTCGCCGCGCTCATGGGCACAGGGGAAGGCCGGGGCTATGCAGACATGGCTTTTAAGGACGAGAGCGGCAAGGCGATGACGCTGGCCGACTTTTCGGGGAAGTCGCTGCTCGTCAATTTCTGGGCGAGCTGGTGCGTGCCGTGCCGGGAAGAAATGCCGGCGCTCGACGCGATTGCCGGCGAATACAATTCGGACAAGTTCCAGGTCGTGCCGATCAATCTCGATATCGGCGAGGGTGGGCTCGGCAAGGCCGAAGAGTTTTTGGCCGAGGGAAAATTCCAGAACCTGCCGCTTTATGCGGATAATACGTTTGCGGCCTTCGACCGGCTCAAGCGCGAGGCGGTGGCGGTGGGCCTGCCGGCGACGCTGCTGCTCGATCCGGAAGGGTGTGAGATCGCGGTGTTGCAGGGACCGGCTGAGTGGAACAGCCGCGATGGCAAGGCGGTGATCGAGGCGTTGATTGGGCTCAGGGGGTAGGCTGTGGTTGGTGGCCGCGGGAGAGCGCCAGGCTTGTCGCGGCGCTGAGGCCAAGTGCTCGTTAAATGCGCACCATCGTCACCACCGGGCTTGTCCCGGTGGTCCATCTAGCAGCGCAATGGATTGCCCGGAC
Source organism: Devosia soli (assembly GCF_000970455.1). Lineage (GTDB taxonomy): Bacteria > Pseudomonadota > Alphaproteobacteria > Rhizobiales > Devosiaceae > Devosia > Devosia soli. The sequence goes on from NZ_LAJG01000022.1 coordinate 224,568, forward strand.
AAGCCGGGCAATGACGGTGGATCAGTTTTGGCATGAGCCTAATGCAGGCAATGCGGGAAGCGCCTTAAACCAAAAGATCGACTTCCGCGCCATTGGTGGGCGCGAGCATGGCTTTGCTCGGGGTTTCCGAGCGGGCTGCTTCGGCTTGGGCGGAGAGCATCTCGCCACGGGATTTGGCGACCTGGGCGAGGAGCGAATTGGTGCTGGCGCCATCGCGGAGAGCGAGGCGGGTGACCATGGCATGTGGATTGGTGGCGATGGCGCTGGCCATCGGCGTTACGCCGATTTGTCGATCTGCGTGCCTTGACCAGGCGGGAGAACGGCCTGGGCTGGCTGCAGCAGCATATCGAGAAGCTGGGTCTGCATGTCGTGCTGCTTCTTGACGATCGCGATCTGGACCGACTGATGCGTCTGGGCGCTACGAGCCGCCATGAGGCTGGAGGCGAGGTCGGTATCCATTTCTGCTTGTCCTGACGCGATACTTACGAGACGCGGGTCAGGTTAGGAGCTTTGGGTAAAGAAAGTATCTGCGGAGCCCAGGCGTCAGCGCCCGCTTAACAATGGGACACCTTTGCGGCGCATGAGCGGGGCGAGGGCGATGCCGGCCAGGAAGCCGCCGATGTGGGCCCACCAGGCGACGGGTTCAGTCGATCCTATGAGGACATAGAAAAGCTGGGTGGCGACCCAGAAGCCGAGCATCCAGAAGGCAGGGACGGGCAGCGGGATGGGTATGACGATACGCGCCAGGACAAAGACGCGGGCATGGGGGAAGAGGAGGATATAGGCGCCCATGACGCCGGCGACGGCGCCGGACGCGCCGATGAGGGGGCCATTGCCGGACCAGTTGAACGCAAGATGGGCGAGCGCGGCGAGGACAGCGCAGGCGAAGTAGAAGACGAGGAAGCGGATGTGGCCCAGCGCATCCTCGATGTTGTCACCAAAGACCCAGAGGAAAAGCATGTTGGTGAGAAGGTGCAGCCAATCGGCGTGGAGGAAGGCGTAAGTAAAGAGCGTTGCCCAATCCGGCAGCCAGGGCAGCGGGGCGGGGTAGAGATCGCGGACGACTATCGGGATCATGCCGAAGCGGATGGCCGCCTCGTCGACGGCCGAGTGCGGCATCAGCATCTGGATGGCGAAGATCAGGATGTTGAGGCCAATGAGGCCATAGGTGACATAGGGGAAGCCGACGTGGCGGTGCGGGTTGACGTCATGGAGGGGGAGGAACAGGGTTTTTTCCTTTCGCCAAGACGTCAGTTGTTTGCGTGCTGCATCAGTGGCTCTGCGCCACCCCCACCCGACCTCCCCCTCTAGGGGGAGGGGTGCGTCTGTGGGTGGGATGATGGCTTAGCCGCCGCGGCCGCCGAAGAAGAAGAGGGCGCCCATGAGAAGGAGGATGGCGACGGCCTGGCCCATGACGCGGAGGCGCATGAGGCGCTGGCTGGTATTGGCCGAACCGCCCTTGGTCATGTTCCAGAGGCCCATGCCGAGAACGATGATGACGAACAGGAGGGCCAGCGCGATGCCGATATTGAGAAGAGTGTCCATGAAGACCTGACTTGTGGCGTTCAGCCCTGAATATAGGCGGAAAGGCGCTCCGCCAATGCGTCATAGATGGCACGAATGCTGTGCGAGGTGAACAGTTCCCGGTGCGTCGTCAGCCATATGGGGAGGGGCGGGATCGCCAGATCGATGGGTAGGACTTCGAGCCCCGGCGTTTGCCGCGCCAGATTGGCCTGACCAAACCCGATCCCGAGACCGGCGCGGATGGCTTCCCAGAGATGGGGCTGATCATCCGAACGGAGAACGAAATTGTCGCGCGTCAGCGGAAAGCCGAGCTTTTGGGCGTGGAGGATGATGGCGTCGGAGCGGTCGAAGCCGAGAAGATCGTGTTGCCAGAGGTCCTCGATGCGGGTTGGCCGGCCGCGGCGCGCGAGATAGCGCTGATGGGCGACAGGAACGACCGGAATATCGCCGAGGTGTTTGGTGACCAGTTCGAGCTGCGTGGGCCGGAACATGCGCACGGCGATATCGGCTTCGCGCATGAGGATGTTGCCGGCAGCGTCGGTGGGGACGATCTCGAGCGCGATGCGGGGGTAGAGAAGGCGTATCGCGTAGAGAATTTCGGGCAGCACGTAGTTTGAAATCATGGTGCTCGCGGTGATGCGGACTGTGCCGCCGGTATCGTCCTGCGCGCCTTCAGCCATCATTGAGGCTTCGGCCAATTCGCCCTTGGCGCGGGAAATCGGACCATAAAGTTTGAGCGCGGTTTCATTGGGTTTTAGGCCGGAAAGACTGCGCTCAAAGAGCTGAACGCCGAGTTGGTCTTCGAGGAGCTCGACGTGGCGGCCAATGGTGGGTTGGCTGGATCTAAGGGCACGCGCGGCACCGGAGAGGGAGCCGTTTTCGATGACGGCGGCAAAGCTGCGCCACAGGGACCAGTCTGGCTCTCTATTCATTGGTGAATATCAAATCTCGAAATTTGCGCAATCGCTATAGATATCTGTAGCGCGCAGAGTGCGCTTCAGCAATCGCACAATGGAGCTGAAGAATGAGCAAGGGTAAAGTGACTGTCCTCGGCAGCAATGGCCATATCGGGAATGCGGCGATGATCGCGTTTCGCGATGCGGGGTGGGACGTGACGGGACTGGGGCGGACTAATCGTCGTCCGGTCAGCGGCACGGCGTTTTTCGCGGGCGATGCCGATGATGTGGCGGTGGTGCGGGCCGCGATCGCGGAAGCCGATGTCGTCGTCTATGCACTGCACTTGCCCTATGACCAATGGGGCAATGGGCGGTCGGAAAAGCAATTGCAGGTGGTGATCGACGCGCTGGGGACGAGTGGCAAGACGCTGCTGTTTCCGGGCACGATCTACAACTATCGGGCTAAAGACCGGGTCGTTTCGCCCGCGACGCGGCAAAGTGCCGAGGCGCCGCGCGGAGAGATCCGCATCAAACTCGAAACCATGCTGCGGGAGGCTGCGGCGGCAGGCAAGTTTCAGGCGATTATCTTGCGGGGCGGGGATTTTTACGGGCCGGGCAATCGCGGCGAATGGTTCGGCGATGGCATGTTGATGGATCTGAGCAAGGGCCGGATCTATCACATGGGTGATCTCGATATGCGCCATAGCTGGGCCTATCTGCCCGATCTGGCGCGGGCCTTTGCGGTGCTGGCTGAAAAGCGCGAGAGCTTGCAGGCGTTCGAGAATTTCCACTTTGCCGGGAATTGGGTCTCGCATCGCCAGGTGATGACGGCGATCGAAGCGGCGCTGCCGCAAAAGGTGAAAGTGGCGGCTTTCCCATGGTGGGTATTGGCGATGATGGGGCTCGTTAATCCCGTGATGCGGGATTTGCACCGCATGCGCTATCTCTGGACCCATGAGATGGAGCTCGTCGATCCGCAGTTCGATACGATCCTGGGGGCGGATTTTGCGACGCCGTTCGAAGTGGCTGTTGCGGCGACGGTCGAGGAATTGGTGGAGGCGAAGAAGGCGGCATGACCCCCACCTAGCCTCCCCTTGGTAGGAAGAGGGACCGTTTGGAGTGTGAGAGGACATTCAGCCTATTGGACGGGCAATTTAGAAGCCGACAGCTCGCCTAACATCGTCAGGTGTCCAACCCTCGCTGCGCAGATCGGCGAGGGTTTGGCTGTTTTTAGATTTGGAGAGTTTTTGGCCATCGTCGCCGAGGAGGAGACGGTGGAAGTAATAGTTGGGCGTCGAATAGCCCAGCACCATCTGGAGGAGGACGTGAATGTCGGTCGCCGCTTCCATGTCGCGGCCGCGGGTGATGTGGGTGATGCCTTGGGCCGCATCGTCGACGACGACGCTGAAGTGATAGCTGGTGCCGATGTCCTTGCGCTGAAGGACGACGTCGCCCCAGCGCTGGGGGCGGGCGTAGCGAATTTGGGGACGATCGGTCAGCGTCGGGCCGATGACGGTATAGGTCAGCATGCCGGCCTCCTCGATCGCAAGATCGGTATGGAGGCGGAACTGGACGGGGTCGCCGCGCTGGAAGCGCTCGATGCGCTCGGCATTGGAGAGATGCTTGCAGGTGCCCGGATAGATCGGCGCGCCATCGGGATCGGTGGCGTCGGCATTGGCGACGATTTCGGCGCGGGTGCAGAAGCAGGGGTAAATTAGATCACGCTGGCGCAACCGGTTCGCGGCATCGGCGTAAACTTCAAAGCGCTCGGACTGGATCATGACCGGCTCGGGCCAGGAGAGGCCAAGCCAATGGAGATCCTCGACAATCGCTTCGGTAAATTCGGGTTTACAGCGGTTGATGTCGATGTCTTCGATGCGCAAAAGCGCGGTGCCGCCCCAGGTTTTGGCGGCCGTCCAGGTGACGAACGCAGAAAGAGCGTGGCCGAGATGGAGGCGCCCGTTCGGGCTCGGGGCGAAGCGAAGAAGCGGTTGGTTTGACATGGTTGTTGCAGTTAGCACTTTCGCGCCGGGCGCGTCACCGCGGATCGATACGCCGGAGGGCGTTGCAGCCCATCTCGATAGCCTGATGGCTTTGGTGCCTCAGTTGATCCCCTTGCGCGAGCGGGTCGGAGCGGTCTTGCCCCGGGTCAATCCCAAGGGTTTCGCCGGCATGGCCAAGGTGATCTGCGGGCAGCAGCTTTCGGTGCAGAGCGCGGCAGCGATCTGGGGGCGGTTCGAACAATTGCCCGGGGCATTGGAGCCCGAGAGTTACCTGCTGCTCGACGAGGAGACGGTGCGGGGCGCTGGGTTTTCGCGTGGCAAATTTGTTGCAGTGCGGACGATTGCCGAAGCGGTGATGGCGGGCGAACTCAACTTTGCCGAAGTGGATGCGCTTCCTGCGGAAGAGGCGATCAAGGCGCTGGTGGCGCTCAAGGGTATCGGGCCCTGGACGGCCGAGGTCTATCTGCTCTTTTGTGCGGCGCATCCCGATATTTTTCCCGCTGGCGACCTGGCTTTGCTCAAGGCGGCGCATCATGGCCTTGGCCTTGACGAGCGTCCGACGATCAAGGAGATGATCGGCATGGCCCAAAACTGGTCGCCGCATCGCTCGGCGGCGGCTTTATTGTTCTGGCGCTATTTCGCGATGATGCGGGACCGGGAAGGAATTCTCCTATGACCAAGCTTTCGGGTCCGATGATGGCGCCGGCCAATGGGCAGGCGCCCGATAGCGCAGTGGTGCTGCTGCATGGCTATGGCAGCGACGGCAATGACCTCATTGGCCTGGCGCCGCATTGGCAGAACCTGCTGCCGGGCGCGCTGTTCGTCGCGCCCAATGCGCCGACGCCGACGGGAATGAGCGGGTTTCAGTGGTTTTCGATCGACTGGACCGGTGATCGCGTCGCTGGGCGGCAGCGCGGCATTCTGGAAGCGCGGCCGGTGATCGAGGAATTTCTGCGCGATCTCTGGGCGCAGACTGGCATTGCGCCCGAGCGCACAATTCTTGCTGGCTTTAGCCAAGGGGCCATGATGGCGCTTCACACCGGCACCGCGCTCAAGGAGCAACTGATGGGCGTTATCGGCTTTTCAGGCGCTTATCTGCCGCCCGACGGGCTCGGTGGCGATAGTCTCGCCAAGCCGCCGATCTGCCTTGTTCACGGGGACATAGATCAGGTGGTCGATCCCAATCTCTCAAGCGATGCCAATGCCGTGCTGACCGAGGCGGGTTTCGATGTGAACTATCATGTCAGTCGCGGCGTAGGCCATGGGATTTCGCCCGATGGCTTGAGCTTTGCCAGCGATTTCATCGCGAAAATTGTCCCGAAATAAGTCCTTCATCCCCGCTTCACAGCTCTGACACAAAGAGCTTAGTATAAAGGGGCTATGGACTTAACAGATTCCCGTTCCGGGAGACTCTCGTGACCATCCATGTGTCGCCTGAGGCCTGTCCCGCTCTCGTGTTGAACGCCGATTTTCGGCCGCTCAGCTATTACCCGCTCTCGCTATGGTCTTGGCAGGACGCGATCAAGGCGGTGTTCCTCGAGCGTGTAAACATCATGTCGCATTATGACACGGTTATCCATTCGCCCAGTTTCGAAATGCGATTGCCGAGCGTGGTTTCGCTCAAGGATTATGTGAAGCCGGCGCGGCATCCGGCCTTTACCCGCTTCAACGTCTTCTTGCGCGATCGCTTCCAGTGCCAATATTGCGGCTCGCGTGATGACCTGACCTTCGATCACGTCATTCCGCGCTCAAAGGGCGGGCTGACGACGTGGGAAAACGTGGTGGCAGCCTGCGCCCCGTGTAACCTCAAGAAGGCCAACCGGCTGCCGAGCGAGATCAAGATGTTTCCGCACCAGGCGCCCTTTGCGCCAACCGTGCATGATCTCCACAATAATGGTCGGGCCTTCCCGCCCAATCACCTGCACAAGAGCTGGCTCGATTATCTCTATTGGGACATCGAGCTCGAGCCCTAGGCTTGCGGGTTTTGGTCTTAATAACTATTATTGGCTGGTGCCAATGATGGAGATTGAGCCATGGCGATCAGTGCAGATCTGGGTGCAGCACTCGAAAAGGTCGTGAATGATCTCGTCGAAAACGGGCGGTATAATTCCAAGAGCGAAGTTTTGCGCGAAGGCGTGCGGCTGGTGCAGGAGCGCGAGGCGCGATTGCGGGAACTGGACGCCGCGCTGGCGGCGGGGCAAGCGGATATCGACGCTGGTAAAACCAAGCCGATCGAGGAAGTTTTCGAGCGCCTTATCGCCAAGTATGAATCCATGGCGAAGGTGAGTGGCTGATGCATGTAACCGTCTCTCACCTTGCGGAAGCGGACATCGAGACGATTACGGATTTCATCGCGGCAGATAACCCGCTGCGCGCCCTCTCATTTGCCAAAGAGCTTTTGAAGGTGTGCCTAGCTTTAGCCGACACACCTTTCCGATTCGCACAGCTAGAGAACTACGAGGCCATTGGATACCGAAGGCGTATCTATGAAAGATATTCCATCATTTATCAGGTCAATGGCGCAGAAGTTGTCATCGTCCGCATCATTTCTAGTGCAATGGATGTGGATATTGCACTTGGGCAAAACTGATCGCTGACTAGCCCTTCCGGCGTGCCTGAAACACCATCGCGGCGATCAGGAGCACCACCATGACCAGCGAGATCAGGGCGTTGTAGCCGGCGAGCGAAATGCCGAGGAAGCGGAACTGGACAACATCGCAGCCGATGACGGGCGTCATGTTGTTGAGCTGGTCAAAGCTCATGGGGCCGCCGACGCCGGTGCAGGCCGTTGGGCCGGGCCAGAAGTGCCATTCGACGCCGGCATGGTAGGCGCCCATATAGGTACCCCAGGCGAAGATCGCGGTGGCGATGGCCATGGCGATATACCAGACAGGCAGCGGCAGGCGGTTCCAGAGAATGAAGATCAGCGCGAGGAGCGGCAGGCCCCAATAATAGGCAAGGCGCTGTTCGAGGCAGAGCTCGCACGGCTGCAAGCCCCCGATATATTGGCTGCCAAGGGCTCCCAGAATGGTCGCGAAGCCGAGGAAAAATGCTGCGCCGGTGGCGAGCTTGTCGAGGGGGCGAGAGGCCAGAGTTGCCATGAAAATTCTCAAGTGACGCTTGGAGTTGGTGCGATAGCCCCGCTTTGCGGCAAAAACCAGCGGAGCACGGGGACGTGATCAAGTGTTTGGGGCGATACCGAGTTTGGCCGCAAGCGCCATGGCATTTGCCGGCGCATGCAGTTTGTCCTCGTGGACGAAATAGGCATAGGTGTCTATGCCCCCATCGCGCCAGCCGGTAATGGTTGTGGCGAGATCGTCGATGTCTGCGTCCTCGTAACCAGTGGGCTCTGGGCGGGCTGGGCCTTGCAGGCGGCAATAGGCGAAATCGGCGGTCAGCTCGCGGCTTGGATTGTCGATCGTATCGGCAATGACGCGGGCGACGTTATGTTCGCGCAGCAGCGCATCGACCTCTGCCGTATAAAAGCTCAGATGGCGCATCTCGATGGCGTGGCGGAAAGCTGTGAGGCCATTGGCCTCAAGATAGGGCGGCGCCTTAGCGCCGTCCGCCTTGCTCGCCAAGGCGAGATAACTGTCGATGTCGCGTGGCAGAGCAGCGAGGAAAACTGAAAAGCTTATGGGATCGTAGCTGAGATTGGGCGGCAACTGCCAGACGAAAGGCCCCAGGCGATCCCCAAGGGCCAAGGGACCGGAGGCGAAGAAGCCGGCGAGCGCATCGGTTGCGTTTTTGAGCCGCTTGATATGGGTGACAAGCTGCGGGCCTTTGACGGAGAACTGAAAACCTTCAGGCGTTTCAGCCGCCCACTTGGAAAAACTCTCGGGCTTCTGGTTGCCACGGAATGTGGCGTTGATCTCGATGCTCGTCAGATGCCGGCTCGCATAGTTGAGCTCTTTCTTTTGAACGAGGCCTTCTGGAAAGAAAGTGCCGCGCCAGGGTGCGAAAACCCAGCCTGCCGTTCCCGTGCGGATCGTTCCTGTCTTGCTCATGGCCCCATTCCCTTCGCCGCAAGCTTGGCTGAGTGCGATGTGATTGGCAATCTTGGGGTTGTGTTGGGCTGTGGTCAGGTTCTGGTAATGCTTTTTTGCCTTATTAGTCCTTATGGTGAACGAAGTGTTTCAAAGGCCGGGATTGCGCGTGACCACGCTTTTGTCGACTGCCGCTTTTGCCCTGCTGGCCAATTCCGCCATTGCCTGCGAAGCCCTCGACATGGCCCCGGGCGGGAGGGTCGTCGAAGTCACCGATGGGGATACCGTGGTGCTCGACGATGGGCGCCGGGTCAGGATGATCGGCACGCAGGCGCCGAAACTGCCGCTCGGCCGGGAGGGTTTTGAAACGTGGCCGTTGGCCCCTGAGGCGCAAAAGGTCCTTTCCGAGTTGACGCTCGATAAATCGGTGCGCCTCGGCTTTGGAGGAGAGAGAATCGACCGCTACGACCGGACCCTTGCGCATCTATTCGTCGAGACGGCAGACGGAGAAATCTGGGCGCAGCTTTTCATGGTCGAGAAGGGGCTCGCCAGGGTTTATTCCTTTCCTGACAACCGGGCTTGCCTCGATCTGCTTTTCGCCGCCGAGGCACGGGCGCGCACGGACCGGCTTGGCATTTGGACCAATCCCTATTACAGCGTGCGGGCGGCGGACCGACCGGGCGAGTTACTGAATCGGGTTGGACATTACGAACTGGTCGAAGGCCGGGTGCTCCTGGCCGACCGATCCGGCTCTCGTGTCTATCTCAATTTCGGGCGCTTCTGGAAAGAAGACTTTACCGCCGTGATCGAGGGTCCGGCCCTGCGCCTTTTCGAGGCGGATGGGATGGATCCGACAGTGCTTGAGGGGGCGCTGGTTCGAATCAGAGGATGGGTGGACGATCGGGATGGTCCACGCATCGAAATTACCCATCCCGAGCAGATCGAGGTTTTGGCGACGCGATGACGGCGCTTTCTCTGTCCAAGTCCCTGCGCCTCGGCGCGCTAGCCCTGTCCGTCCTGGTTGTCGCGTCGTGCTCGTCGCTGACCGGGAAATCCGTTGCCGTCACCAAGACGGGGGATAATCCCGCCCCCATGGTGGTGCCGGAGGGGACCGAACCCGACGACGTCGTTATCGGGCGTCGCGAGCATCCGCGCATTATTGCTGCCTATGGTGGGGTTTATTCCGACCGCGAAGCCGAGATCATGGTGGCGCGGATCGTCGGACGGCTCCTCGCGGCCGCCAATCAACCCAATGCGCAATTCCAGGTGACGATTCTCGATACGTCCGAGGTCAATGCCTTCGCGTTGCCGGGCGGCTATATCTATGTGACGCGCGGTATTCTGGCGCTGGCTTCGGATACGAGCGAACTGGCGGCAGTGCTGGCGCACGAAATCGCCCACGTAACACTGCGCCATGCGCGGGCACGCACAGACAAGACGCGGACGACGCAGATTGTCGATCGCGTCGTCACCGGCATTTTTGGCGGCGACACGTCGACGGATGCGACGGCAAACCGGACGCGTGAATCCCTCGCTGCTTTCGGCCAGAGCCAGGAGCTGGAGGCCGACCGCGAGGGCATCAAGTTTGCCGGCAAGGCAGGGTTCGACCCCCAGGCGGCCTCGCGCTTCCTCGGTGTCATGAGCCGGTTCGCGGCGTTCTCGGCTGGCGAAAAGGCGGGAGACGACGGGTTCCTTTCGTCGCACCCGTCGACGCCGCAGCGCATCCAGAAGGCTGTGGAAACGTCGCAGCAGATGTTTGGCTCGGCCAGTGTCGGCGAAACCGACCGCAACGGCTACATGGCGGCGATTTCGGGACTGGCTTTTGGCGACAGCCCATCGCAGGGCTCAATCGTTGGCAATCGCTTCATCCAGTCGGGTTCGAAGTTCACCTTCACCGTGCCGCAGGGCTATACGCTGCAAACGGCGCAGAGCGCGGTGGTCGGCGTAGCCGGGGACGGCGAAGCGGTGCGTTTCGACAGCGCCGATGTGCAGCCGAACATGCCTCTGACGGACTATCTGAAGTCGGGCTGGATTGCCGGGCTCAAGTCCGAAACGGTCACTTCGCATACCTATAACGGCATCGAGATGGCGTCGGGCCTGGCGCAGACGGATCAGTGGTTCTTCCGCGTGGCGGTTATGCGGCTCGACGGGGCGGTCTATCGCTTCATCTTCGCGGCCAAGGCCGACAGCCAGCGCTTTGCAGCCGGAGCCGACGCGACGATCAAGAGTTTCCGCCGCGCCGAAGCCGCCGATCTCAACCAGATCCGCAAGCTATCGATGCGCGTGGTGACGGCCAAGGCCGGCGATACGGCAGACAAGCTCGCCGCGCAGATGGCCGGCATTCCGGGTGGACGCGACCTCTTCTATATCCTCAACAACCTTTATCCGGGTGATCCGGTCAAAGTTGGCGAGCGGTACAAGGTCGTAGGGCCGAATTAGGCTTTGCTAAAGCAAATCACAGAGAGCCGCGATGAGCGGCTCGTCGGCGGGCGGCATCGGGTAATCCCGCAGCGCCTGCGGGCGGACCCATTTGAGGGCCTTGTGTTCATTGGTCGTCGGCGTGCCCTGCCAGCGACGGCAGACATAGAGCGGCATCAAGAGATGCATTTGCTCGTAGGAGTGGCTGGCAAAGGATAGCGGCGCGAGGCAGGCCTCCTTGGTTTCGACGGCCAGTTCCTCGCGCAATTCGCGGATCAATGCGGCTTCCGGGGTTTCGCCGGTCTCGACCTTGCCGCCGGGAAATTCCCACATGCCGGCCATATGCTTGCCTTCGGGGCGCTGCGCGATGAGGACCCGACGGTCGGTGTCCACCAGCGCGCAAGCGACGACGAGAAGGATCGGTTTGGCTTCGCTCACTTGGCGGCTCCGGGGATGCGATAGCTATAGTCGTATTGATGAGCAAAGCCGAGGCCCTGGTAGAGGCCCTGGGCGCCGAGATTATCCGCCTGGACATTGAGGGCAGCGATTTTAGCGCCTTTCTCCCTTGCCCAATGAAGGCCAGTGCGCATCATGGCGCCGGCAAGACCCTGGCGGCGGCGCGTGGGGTCGGTGATGACATTGCCGGTGATGACGATGCCGTTGGAAATAGCCATCAGGCCTGCAGCCACGGCTTGACCGTCTCGCTCGATGACAATTCCCGTGGCCGGAACAGCCATGACGGCGAGAAGCGCCGTCATCCGTGCCATCATCGCATCGTCATGGCCCTGCAGTTTTTGCTGGGCGGCGAGAAAGGCCGGATCGAGAAGAGGAAGCAGTCTGCCCTTCGGATCGGGCGCGTGGTCGCCAAGTTCCATCGCGTAGAGATAGGAGTGGTCGATGGTCTGCCATCCGGCTTCGTCCAAAGCCTCATTAAGGGCTGGAGCAGAGAGCGGCGTGATGCGGAAGACCGGCTTAACGCCGCGGACAACAAGCCAGGAGCTGGCGCCGATGATGCGATCTTCCACATCGGCGTCGTCATTGGGATCAAAGCACTGAACCGAATTGGCGCGCTTGGTATAGCCGCCGGCGGCGCGACGCACCCAATTGCCGTCCCATTTCACGTCAATGCCGGGCCAGCATTCAAGGCCGGCGCGCTCGAAGGTGTCGACGGAGGGAAGGGGGAATTGGGTCATGGGTTTCTTGGTTTCCGGCCAAAATCACCGGCTGTCATCCCAGAATTGGGCCTAGATCCATCTTGAGATCTCAGGATGGGACCCGGCCTTCGCCGGGGTGACATCGTGTGGGTGAGGGCCATGGGCTCTTGCCCCTAGTTGCTATCGTCGCCGAAAAAATCAGCTCCGATAGTCGCCGTTGATGGTGATGTAACCGTGAGTAAGGTCGCAGGTATAGACAGTGGCTGCGCCGGTGCCGAGGCCAAGGGAGACGGTTACCTCAAGTTCCTCGCCCTTCATATAGGCGGAGGTTGCCGCTTCGTCATAGCCGGCGGCACGTTCGCCGTTTTCGGCGACGAGCAGGTCACCGAAGCGAATGGCGAGGCGGTCGCGGTCAGCCGGTTCGCCGGCTTTGCCCACGGCCATGACAACGCGGCCCCAATTGGCGTCTTCGCCGGCAATGGCGGTTTTGACGAGCGGGCTATCGGCAATGGCCTTGGCGATGCGGAAAGCGGAGGCGTCGTCAGTGGCGCCTTCGACATTGATGGCAACTTGCTTTGTGGCGCCTTCGCCATCGCGGACAGTCAGGATGGCGAGCTCGAACAGAACGTCGAAAAGGGCCTGACCGAAGATCTCAGCACGCGGATCATCAAGGCTCTGGATCGGATCGATCTTGGCCTTGCCTGTTGCAAAAGCCAAAAGGGTGTCGGAGGTCGAGGTGTCGCTGTCGACGGTGATGGAATTGAAGCTCTTTTGCACGTGCTTGGACAAGAGCGCCTGCAGCACGGGCGCCGCAATCGGCATATCAGTGACAACGAAGGACAGCATGGTCGCCATATCGGGGGCGATCATGCCCGAGCCCTTGGCAATGCCGTTGATCTTGATCGAGACCCCATCGATGTCGAGCAAGGCGCCCGATAGTTTGGGGAACGTATCGGTCGTCATGATGGCCTTGGCTGGCTCTATCCAAGGCGTCTGATTGAGACGCGTCGCAGCTTCATCGAGCACGCCGGCAAATTTGGCTGCAGGCAGGGGTTCGCCGATAACGCCGGTCGAGGCGAGAAAGATTTCTTCGGTCGAGCATCCAAGGGCCTTGGCCGCATATTCGGCGGTGAGCTGCACGCTCTCCCTGCCTTTGCTGCCCGTAAACGCATTGGCATTGCCCGAATTGACCACGAGGCCGCGCGCCCTGCCGCCGGGCAGGTTGGTGCGGCACCAATCGACGGCTGCAGAAGAGCATTTCGAGCGCGTGAGAACGCCGGCAGCGGTTGTCCCTTCATCGAAGGTCATCAGCAGAACGTCGGTGCGGTTCTTGTACTTGATGCCAGCTTCGGCCGTAGCAAAGCGCACGCCCTCGATGGCCGGCAGATCCGGATAGGATTTTGGAGCAAGGGGGGAAACCGGATGCGCAGCCATGTCAGAACCTTGAGCGGTAAATCGAACCGCTCCGGTGTGCCCCAAAGGTGTGGCAGACGCAAGACGAACAAGCCCAAGGAAGTGGCCCTCGGGATGGACCCGAGGGATAGCACCGGTCAGGCGATGGCTTTTTTCTTGCCGGCGATAAAGGCGCCGAAGCGGGTCTGGATGAAGGGGACGATAAAGAAAACGATCGTCGTTGCCATGAAGGGGACGAGGATCATGCTGCGCTGCCAGAATTCCCAGCCGGGCGTGAGCGCGGCGACGACGGTGGCATAAAGGACAACGACGGGATAGACCGCAAAAGTCATCAGGAAGGCCATGCGGGCGCGGGCGGAGAAGGACATGCTAGAACCTCTATCGAAACGGTACGTTCCGTTAAATAACGAAACGAGCCGTTTCGTTCAAGTCTTTTCTTCGAAGTTATTTTGACCCATATAGAAGCCATGAACACTACAACTGAAGACACCGACGACAGAGCCCGCCGATCCATCGGCGCGCGGCGCAATCCGGCGAGCCAGGAAGCCATCCTCGATGCCGCAGAAGCCGTCCTCGAGGAATCCGGCATCGGTGGATTTTCAATCGAAGCAGTGGCGCGGCGGGCGCGGGCAGGAAAACCGACGATCTATCGTTGGTGGCCCAACCGGACGCTCCTCATGCTCGACGTCTATCGGCGGTTCAAGAATGCACGCGGGTTTCCCGACACCGGCTCGGTGCGTGGCGATCTCATCGCGCTGTTGCAGAACCATCTGCTGGGGTTCTGGAAGGATAGTCTTTGCGGCACGGTCTATCGGGCCATCATCGTCGAGGCGCAAAACGACCCGGACGCGGCGAAGGCACTTTACGCCTATCAGGAGGAGCGCAAGAAAGCGACCGAAGTGATCATCGAGCGCGCCAAGGCGCGCGGCGAGGTTGCCAAGGATGTCGATGGACGGCTCATCATCGACATGGTCGTTTCCTTTGCCTGGCACCAATTGCTGATCAACCGGCTCGACGAGGCGATGGGCTCGATCGAAGGCGTGGTGGACGGCGTGTTGATGGGCTGCGCGGGCTACAAGCGCTAGCACCAGCTTCGGCCCGCCCACAAAAAAGCCACCCGATCGAAACCGGATGGCTCAAAATCAATATGGGCGCAAATTACTGCTGCGCTGCTTCGCCTTCCGCAGGAGCGGCGGCAGCGGCGTCCTCGGCTTCCATGGCGGCCTTGAGTTCGGGATCGGTGACGTCGACGGTAACGCCGGACATCAGCTGCTCGACCTTTTCGTTGAAGACGCGCATCAGCACCTGCTGCTGGATCTGCGGGGCAACCTGTTCAAAGGCGGGCGGCTGGCTTTCGCGCTTTTCTTCGAGCTTGATGATATGCCAGCCGAACTGGGATTCGACAGGTGCCGAAACGTCGCCCGGATTGGCCAGCGCGAAGGCGGCCGTTTCAAACTCGGGGACCATCATGCCCTTCGAGAAGAAGCCGAGGTCGCCGCCATTGGCGCCTGAACCCGGGTCGATCGACTTTTCCTTGGCGATCGCTTCGAAATCGCCGCCGGCGTCGAGCTCGGCCTTGATGGCGTCGGCTTCTTCCTTGGTCTTGACCAGGATGTGGCGGGCGTGGACTTCTTCCTGCGGCTGGAACTGGGCGACATAGGTGTCGTACTCGGCGCGCACGGCTTCTTCGGTCACCTGGTTGGCGATCGCATCGGCGAAGTAGGCGCGGCGAAGAGCGCGCTCTTCAAGATATTTGAGACGCTGAGCAAAGATCGGGGTCTGGTCCATGCCAGCCTGCTTGGCGGCGCCAGCCATGACCTTCATGTCGATGAGCACGCGGAGCAGAAAGGCCCGGCGCTGCTCGGGCGGCATCTGCGCCAGATCCTGGGACAGGTCTTCGGCTGCGAAGCTGAGATCACCCTCCGTGATCGGTTCGCCGCCAACGGTAGCAATGACGGTTTCAGGCGTTACGGTCGCTGCCGGTGCCTCGGCGGCAGGAGCCTCGGCGGGCGCGGCTGCGTCCTGCGCGTAGGTGGCCGCGGCCGGCGCAGCAAGCAAAAGGGCGGCGAGGCTGATGGTGCGCATGAAACGCGTGGACAGGGTCAACATGAGAATCCGGGATCTCCTTGGCCGGTCGGCTGCGGACCGGTGTGATCGATTGGCGCTGGGCGCCACCTCTAATGCGCCCCTGCCTCACACGACAAGGGGGCCAAAATGTGCCGCTCGCCGGGCGCTTCACCGAACCGTGCACAGGTCAGGGAAAGCCGGGCGGGCAAGGTGTGGCCCATTTCGCCAACATTGACAAGACAAGACCCCACTCTTACATCTCAGCCGCTTTTTCAAAGCGTGGAGCTGGGCCGTCTGCCCTCGCTTTCCACGGATCAATCCACACGGGGAGCCAAAACGGCCTCCCAGAGTTGTGACGAGGCGAGATGGGCCGATGGCGCCCGTGGTTCATTAGCTGCCCGCCCCTTTCGCCACGCCACAGAAATTAAAGGATGAACACCCATGGCTCTCGCTGCGCTCGCTCGGCGGATTTTCGGATCGCCGTCGGATCGGCAGGTCAAGCGCTACCAGGGCAAGGTGGCCGCGATCAACGCCCTCGAGCCTGAGCTGGCCAAGCTGAGCGACGAGGAACTGCGTGCGCGCACTGCCGAGTTCAAGGCCCAGCTCGAGCAGGGGGCCGATCTGGAAGATCTCATCGTCCCCGCTTTTGCAACGGTCCGCGAGGCCTCGAAACGTGTGCTCGGCATGCGGCACTTCGATGTGCAGCTCATCGGCGGCATGGTGCTCAACGATCGCGCCATCGCCGAAATGCGCACCGGTGAAGGCAAGACGCTCGTTGCAACGCTGGCCGTCTATCTCAATGCGCTGGCCGGCAAGGGCGTTCACGTCGTCACCGTCAACGATTACCTCGCCCGCCGCGACGCCGGCTGGATGGGCCAGATCTACAACTTCCTTGGTCTTTCGACGGGCATCATCGTCCATGGCCTGACCGACCAGCAGCGGCGCGAAAACTACGCGGCCGACATCACCTACGGCACCAACAACGAATTCGGCTTCGATTACCTGCGCGACAACATGAAATATGCGCGCAACCAGATGGTGCAGCGCGGACATGCTTTCGCGATCGTCGATGAAGTGGACTCGATCCTCATCGACGAAGCGCGTACGCCGCTAATCATCTCCGGCCCCTCCGAAGACCGCTCCGAGCTTTACATGAAGATCGACGCGTTGATGCCGATTATCGGGGACGGCGATTTCGAGCTCGATGAAAAGCATCGGGCCGCGACCTTCACCGACCAGGGCGTCGAAAAGCTCGAAGCCGCGCTATCGGAAGCAGGACTACTCAAGAGCGCATCGATGTATGACGTCGAAAACGTCGCGCTCGTCCACCACGCCAATTCCGCTCTTCGCGCCCATAAGCTCTTCCGCAAGGACAAGGACTATATCGTCCGCGATACGCCCGAGGGCGGCGAAGTCGTCATCATCGACGAATTCTCGGGCCGCATGATGCCGGGCCGCCGCTATTCGGAAGGCCTGCACCAGGCGCTCGAAGCCAAGGAAAAGGTCAAGATCCAGGCAGAAAACCAGACCCTCGCGTCGATCACGTTCCAGAACTATTTCCGCCTTTACGAAAAGCTTGCCGGCATGACCGGTACGGCCTCGACGGAAGCGGAAGAATTCGCCGATATCTACAATCTCGGCGTCGTCACCATTCCAACCAACCTGCCGGTGCAGCGTATCGACGAAGACGATGCGATCTACCGCACCGCCGCAGAAAAGTTCGATGCCATTGCCGAGCTGATCAAGGAATGCCAGAGCCGCGGCCAGCCGGTGCTCGTGGGCACGACCTCGATCGAAAAATCGGAAATGCTCGCGGATATTCTCCGCAAGAAGAACGTTGGGCAGATGAACGTGCTTAACGCGCGTCACCACGAGCAGGAAGCCTTCATCGTCGCCGATGCCGGTCTGCCGGGTGCGATCACCATTGCAACCAACATGGCTGGCCGCGGCACCGACATTCAGCTCGGTGGTAACCTCGAAATGCGCATCGAGCGCGAGGCCAAGGATCTCGAGGGCGAGGCCCGCGAAGCCAAGATCGCCGAGATCAAGGCCAAGATCGCCGATGAAAAGCAGAAGGCTCTTGCTGCCGGCGGCCTGATGGTGATCGGCACCGAACGGCACGAATCGCGCCGTATCGACAACCAGCTGCGTGGCCGCTCCGGCCGCCAGGGCGACCCGGGCCACTCCAAATTCTACCTGTCGCTGCAGGACGACCTGATGCGCATCTTCCCGGTGGAATCGATGGATTCCATGCTGGGCAAGCTCGGTCTCGAACAGGGCGAAAGCATCACCCATCCGTGGGTCACCAAGGCGATCGAGCGCGCGCAGGGCAAGGTCGAAAGCCGCAACTTCGACATTCGCAAGAACATCCTCAAATACGATGACGTGATGAACGATCAGCGCAAGGTGATCTTCGAACAGCGCCTTGAATTCATGGATGCCGAAGACGTCAGCGAGACGGTCACCGAAATGCGCCATGACGTGGTCGACAATATCGTCGCCAAGGCCATTCCGCCGCGCTCCTACCCCGAACAGTGGAACACTGAGCAGCTGCAGGCAGCGGCCAAGACCTATCTCAATATCGATGTGCCAATGGCCGAATGGGCCAAGGAAGAAGGCATCGATGCCGAAACGGTCGAAACCCGTATCCGCGAGGCTGCAGATGGGCTCATCCAGGCCAAGGCGGACAAATATGGTCCGGTGATGCGCCAGGTGGAAAAGTCAATCCTCCTCCAGTCGATTGACGGGCTCTGGCGCGAGCATCTCGTCATGCTCGACCATCTCTCCAAGGTCGTCGGCTGGCGCGGCATCGCCCAGCGCGACCCGCTCAACGAATATAAGCAGGAAGCCTATGAGCTCTTTCAGGCGCTGCTTGGCAACCTCCGCGAACTCGTCACCACGCAGTTGAGCCACATCGAAATCCAGATGCGCCAGCCCGATCCGGCGCCGGCCCCTGATCTCAGCGGTCTGACCGAAACCCATATCGATCCGATCACCGGCGAAAACGATGCGGACGACGTCAGCCCGACCATCGCGGCGAGCCTTGGCGCCACGGGCGAAGACCCGTCGTTAAAGCCGCTCGATCCCAAATTGCTGGTGGGGCTGTCGCGCAACGCACTTTGTCCTTGTGGGTCAGGCAAGAAGGTCAAGCACTGCCACGGCGCTTTCGTTTGATTTCGTGTCCTATCGAGAGTGGGGCCCCGGAGTAATCCGGGGCTCCTTTTGTTTTATGGTGCCTCCGATGAGTCCGGCGTCGTTACCACCGGGCTTGTCATTGTTGTCCATACAGAGGCGAAACGGGTTGCCCGGACAATCCGGGTGATGACGATGAAGGTGTAGGCTGCGTCCAGGCCAGTGCCCTAGTCCGGGAGCGCGAACTCCAGCAGCAACTGACGCTGCCAATCGTTGAAATTGTTATCCGAGCCGATAAGAATGCGCGTTTCCCCGCCCGGGGTCACGTGGACCATGATCGATTCCATGTTGTCGATCTCGCCGCCTTCGGCCGACAGCAAAAGCTCGCCTTGCATTAGGTTGCCGGGGCGCACCTCGGCAGCCGGAACGCGGCGGAGGTTCATGACGAAGCTGAAAAGAGCGACACCGCGCTCGAGGACGAGAAGATCGCCATTGGGCAGGAAAGCACAGTCGGTGGGATTGACGATCGGGGAATTGCGGTAAGTCACCGGCCCCTTGTCGTTCTGGCCAAGGAAGTGGCCCCGATGATTGCCGTTCTCATCGAGCGCTTCTTCGGTGAGGAGCAAGGTCGATCCGGCGATGGGTGATGCCGGAGGCGCAATGCAGATCGATTCCAGGGATTTGTTGGTCCGAAGGTCGGTCATCCATTGGGGAATGGTGAGTTCCCGCGCCGGGCCGCCCGGGCGCCCATCGGTGATGGCAAAATCGGCAACGCGCGTCAGATTTTCGAAGCTGACGCGAACGGCCACCGGCTGTCCATCGCGATAAACCGTGTCCATGCCCTCTGCGTCGCGCGCATATTGGCGGGGGAGGGGCGCGCCGCGCGAATTCTGTATCGGGTCCATGGTAACACCGATGAGGCTGAGGAGCCGGTCGTCCTGGTCGTAGGCCAATTTGCCGGAGACGAACTGACCACGATCGGTGACGAACGCAACGTTCTGGTCGGGTCCGGTCGTTGTAATGCTCGAAACGCCGCCGAAAAGATCGTCCTGCGACTGCAGCGTCAGGCCGCCCCGAAAGATTAGCTTGTCGACAGGCTGGTCGAGTTGCGCTCCCTTGAAGCGGCTGACTTGAGCGGCCGTCACCGTGACATCGAGCGCCATGGTGGGTTGTGCCACGGCCAGGACCACAAGAAGCGAGGCGGCCCGACGCAACATCAGCGGGCGCGCCGCCTTGCCGGTCCGGGCATTTCCTCGTCAAAGAGCGCTGCCAGTTCGTCGGTCAGGGCGCCGGCAAGCTCTTCGGCATCGAGCAGGGTCACCGCACGGCGATAGTAGCGCGTGACGTCATGGCCGATGCCAACGGCAACCAGCTGGATGGGCGAACGCGTTTCGATATCCTCGATCACCTGGCGCAGGTGTGCTTCGAGATAATTACCGGCGTTGACCGACTGGGTGGAATCGTCGACCGGCGCGCCGTCCGAAATCACCATGAGGATGCGCCGCTGCTCGGGCCGGGCCATCAGGCGCTTGCGCGCCCATTCGAGCGCCTCGCCATCGATGTTTTCCTTAAGGAGCCCCTCGCGCATCATCAGGCCGAGATTACGGCGCGCATGGCGCCACGGCTCGTCTGCGGCCTTGTAGATGATGTGGCGGATATCATTGACGCGGCCGGGGTTGGGCGGGCGATTGGCTTCGAGCCAGGCTTCACGCGATTTGCCGCCCTTCCAGGCGCGGGTGGTGAAGCCAAGGATCTCGACCTTGACGCCGCAGCGCTCGAGGGTCCGCGCAAGGATATCGCCGCAGATCGCTGCAATGGTGATCGGACGGCCGCGCATCGAGCCGGAATTGTCGATCAGGAGCGTGACGACCGTATCGCGGAAATCGGTGTCGTTCTCGACCTTGAAGCTCAGGGCCTGCATGGGATCGGTGACTACTCGCGTCAAACGCGCGGTATCGAGCAGGCCTTCTTCGAGATCGAACTGCCAGCTCCGGTTCTGCTTGGCCATCAGGCGGCGTTGCAGCTTGTTGGCGAGACGGGCAACCGCGCCAGCCAGGTTCTCGAGCTGCTTGTCGAGCAAGGCGCGCAGTTGGTCGAGTTCGTCAGGCGGGCAAAGTTCGGCTGCCTTGACGATCTCGTCGAACTTGGTGGTGAAGACCTTATAGTTGAACTGGTTGGAAAGACGCTCGCCGCCGTCCTTGGCGGGCGGTGGCATGGGCGCATCTTCGCCGGCCTCGGCCTCCGCGTCGTCGTCGGTGTCGGCCATATCGGCTTCCATGCCTTCGACGTCGCCGGTTTCTTCGCTCTCGCCGGCCTGCTGGTCTTCTTCGGCCTCGGATTGCTCGTTCTCGCCTTCGCCCTGCTCGGGCGACTGGTCCGAGCCCTGGGCCTGCTCGGGCTGGCTGTCATTGGTCTCGTCTTCGTTGGCGGCATCGCCGTCGTCGAGGTCGCTTTCAGCGATCAGATTGAGATCACGAAGAACGGCTTTGACTGCCTTGGAAAAATCTTCCTGGTTCTCATAGGTCGCGAGCAGCTTGTCGAGCGAACCGCCGGCTTTGGATTCGATTTCCGCCCGCCAGAGATCGACGAGCGCATGACCCGATGGCGGCACCGGCACGCCGGCAAGCTTTTCGCGCAGCATCAAGCCCAGCGCTTCGGCGAGCGGGGCTTCGGCCTTATCGTCGATTTCTGCAAAATTGGCGCGGAAGAGGCGATCTTCCAGCATCTCGTGAATGTTGCCGCCCATCCCCGGCATGCGGATAACGCCGAGCGATTCGACGCGGGCCTGTTCGAGCGCATCGAAAGCGGCCCGCGCCTGCGGATCCATGGGCGAGCGCTTGCGGTGCGCATCGGCATCGTGGCTGGCAAGACGCATGGCCATGGCATCGCCTTGCCCGCGGGCAATGGCGATATCGCGCTTGGTCGGCAGCCGCGGCAGGTTGGCGAGCCGCGCCTTGTCCGAGGTCAGCAGCGGCCTGTCGGCCGTGAAGGTGACTTCCAGTTCAGCCTTGGCGCCAATGGCCCGCACCGTGGCGCCCATGGCCGATTTGAAGGCCTGGGTCTGGTCGGGCTTATTGGGCTTGTTGCGCGGGGGCTGTGCCATGGTCGTCTCGTCCGATTGACCCCTTTGCCCAACCCTCTCGCGGAACAGTTCGAGGATGCGCTTCGGAGCTGGAACGGCCGCCGCGTTGCCCTTCCCGGAGGAAAAGGTGGCCCGCAGGGCCGCATGAGGGGGCCTCCCGAGCGCTCGGGAGGCTGTTTCTTAAGCGGTGACGGCGAGGTTCGCCGAGGATTCCGGCAGATCTTCGCCGAACACGCGCTGGTAGAACTCGGCCACCACGGGGCGCTCGAGCTCGTCGCACTTGTTGAGGAAGGTCAAGCGGAACGAGAAGCCGACATCGCCACCAAAGATCTGGGAATTTTCAGCCCAGGTGATCACCGAGCGCGGGCTCATCACGGTCGAAAGGTCGCCATTGATGAAGGCCGAGCGCGTCAGATCGGCTAGGCGCACCATGTTGGAAACGAGCTTCCTGCCCTTTTCGGTTTCGGCATAGGTTTTGTTCTTGGCCAGAACGATGCCGACTTCCTTGTCGTGAGGCAGGTAATTGAGCGTCGTGACGAGGCTCCAGCGGTCCATCTGACCCTGGTTGATCTGCTGGGTGCCGTGATAGAGGCCCGAGGTGTCACCAAGACCGATGGTGTTGGTGGTCGAGAACAGGCGGAAGGCCGGATGGGGCACGATCACGCGGTTCTGGTCAAGGAGCGTCAGACGGCCCGACTGCTCCAGCACGCGCTGGATCACGAACATCACGTCCGGGCGGCCGGCGTCGTATTCGTCAAAGACGAGCGCGATGTTGTTCTGCACGGCCCAGGGCAGGATGCCATCACGGAATTCGGTGATCTGCTTGCCGTCCTTGAGCACAATCGCGTCCTTGCCGACGAGGTCGATACGCGACACGTGGCTATCGAGATTGACCCGGACCAGCGGCCAGTTGAGGCGCGCCGCGACCTGCTCGACGTGAGTCGACTTGCCGGTGCCGTGATAGCCCTGGATCATTACGCGGCGATTGTAAGCGAAGCCGGCAAGGATCGCGAGCGTGGTGTTGCGGTCAAAAAGATAATCGGGGTCGACAGGCGGGACGTGATCGGTTCGCTCGGCATAGCCCTTGACCACCATATCGGTATCGATGCCGAAAAGGTCGCGTGCCTTGTATTCGGTGTCGGGGAGATTGGTGAACTCGGTCATGGCTAGGGCTCGTGGATTTCGAAAATTCTTTGGCGGGAGGCGCGTTCGCCCGGGGCTCTATAGCAGCAATGCTGACGTGCTGGTAGCCAAACTGTCACGTTTGCGACCCGCCGCGCCAGACTGCAATCAGCGTGCAACGAAGCCCGATTTCTTGAGATGGGAATAGGCGGCAATGATGGTTCGCAGCTTTTCTTCCGATGAACGATCGCCACCGTTGACGTCGGGATGGTGCATCTTCACGAGGTTTTTGTAAGCGTGCTTGATGTCGTCCGACTTGGCATGTCCGGAAAAGCCCAGTTGTTCCAGGGCGCGCCGATCGTTTTCGTTGAGAGGCTTTACCCGCTCGGCGGCCGGGCGCTGGGACTGGCGATAGCGATATTTGGCGAAGACTCCGAAAGGGTCGCCATATTTGTCGCCGGGACGCATGCTTGCCGTGCGGCCAGCGGCGCGGGCATTCTGCGGATTGCCGGTGGCAAAACTCGATCGCGACTCGGCCTTGGGCGGGGTCGTCAGGGCTTCGTCCAACTCTTCCTGGCTCATGCCGGCAAAGAAATTGAAGGCCTTATTATAGTGCCGGACGTGCTCGAGGCAGAAGTGATGGTACTGCCCCTCGCTGCGCGGTCCCTTGGGCGCGCGATACTCGCCGGCCTCTTCGCATCCCTCCCATTCACAGGTGAATTCAGCCGGCTCGGGCTTTTCTTCCCGGCGCGGTCGGATGCGGATGGATTCAAAAAGCTTGGATTGCTGTTTCATAGCACCTAGGTGAAAGCACAAAAGTTCAAGCGGAGCCTGCCTCATGTCCACGAGGGACACGATCATAACAAAACTCACCGAGCGGTTCTCACCCCTCCACCTCGAAGTGATCGACGAATCGAACAAACATCGAGGCCATGCCGGATGGCGCGAAGGGGGCGAGACCCATTTCCGAGTCAGAATCGCGACCCGCGATCTTGACGGCTTGAGCCGCGTGGCGCAACACCGCGCGGTATTCGAAACGCTGGACGCCGAGCTCAAGGACCGCGTCCATGCACTCAATATCGAGGTTCTGCCGGCTGGTCAGCAGCAGGCTTAGCCCTTTGTCGTCATTGCCGGAGTTTATCCCGGCAATCCACCGACTTCATAACGCCGCTCGCAAACCGCAGCGAAACGATCAGGCTTTCCGCATCTCTTCCAAAAATGCCGAAACCTTGGCGGGATCGACATTTTTTTCGATGAAGGCCTGTCCTATGCCTCGCGTCAGGATGAAAGTCAGTGCCCCGCGCGAGACTTTTTTGTCTTGCGCGATGGCGGCCATCAACGTTTCCGTCGAGCCCAAGGATCCGGGGATGTCGGCCAATGTGGTGGGTAGCCCCGATTTTCGCAAGTGGGCGGCAACGCGGCCCGCATCCTGACCGGGTGCGAGGCCGAGGCGGTTGGAGAAGGTATGGGCCAGCACCATGCCGATCGACACGCCCTCACCATGAAGTAGGCGGTCGGAATAGCCGGTGTCTTTCTCGAGCGCATGGCCAAAGGTGTGCCCGAGATTGAGGAGGGCACGGACGCCGGTTTCCCGCTCGTCCTCGATCACGACGCGCGCCTTATGGGCGCAACACCGAGCGATGGCTTCGCCTCGGGCCGGGCCGCCGGCAAAAATCTCGGCGTGGTT
Source organism: Devosia soli (assembly GCF_000970455.1). Classification (GTDB taxonomy): domain Bacteria; phylum Pseudomonadota; class Alphaproteobacteria; order Rhizobiales; family Devosiaceae; genus Devosia; species Devosia soli. The sequence goes on from NZ_LAJG01000022.1 coordinate 249,052, forward strand.
GGCTTCCAGCCACTCAAAGAATTCGGGATCATCGATGAGGCCATATTTGACGACTTCGGCATAGCCGGCAGCGAACTGGCGCGGCGACAAGGTGTCGAGCGCCGAAAGATCGGCCAAGACCAGCTTTGGCTGGTGAAAGGCGCCGACAAGATTCTTGCCATGGGGTGAGTTTATGCCTGTCTTGCCCCCGACCGAAGAATCGACCTGGGCCAGGAGGGAGGTCGGCATCTGGACGAAATCCATGCCGCGGCGTGTGATCGAGGCAGCAAAGCCGGCAAGATCACCGACCACGCCGCCGCCGAGCGCGATGACGAGATCGTTGCGCTCGAGCTTGGCGGCAAGGAGGCCTTCGACGACGATTTGCACGTGCTCCCAGCTCTTGGTGCTTTCGCCGGCCGGGACAGTGATCGTCTGGTGGGCGAGGCCCGCCTTATCGAGACTGGCGAGGAGCCGCGGCAGTTGGGCCCTGGCGACCTCGGTGTCCGTGACGATGCCATAGCGGCAGCCGGGGAATTTTTCGCCAAGGATCGCACCGGCGTGGTCGAGCAGATCGGGACCGATCAGAATGTCATAGGCCCGCTCGCCCAGGGCGACGTGCACTGTGTGAGAGATTTGGGCCATGAACCAAGCTTTCAGCGCAGGTGGTTGAGGAGGGCGGTGATGATGTCAGCGGCGACGCTGTCTTGCGGCACATCGCGGCTCAAGACCGTCACGTCGGCCTCCGCATAGATGGGGTACCGATCTTCGATCAGCTTTTCGAGCGTGGCCCGGGGGTCAGCGGTCTTGAGCAGCGGGCGGTTGGAGCGACGGGATACGCGCTCGAAAAGGATGTCGAGGTCGGCCTTGAGCCAGACGGACACCGCGCCGTCCTTGACGAGCCGCCGGGTTTCGCTGTTGACGAAAGCGCCGCCGCCGGTTGCGAGGACGAGATCGTTTTCCTTGAGCAACCGGGAGATGACCCGCATTTCGCCCGCCCGGAATTCAGGTTCGCCGCGCTGGGCGAAAATCTCCGGGATGGTCATTTGCGCGGCTTTCTCGATCTCCTCGTCGCTATCGAGAAAACGGCGGCCCAGACGGGTGGCAAGGCGCCGGCCAACGGTGGTCTTGCCCGCGCCCATCATGCCCACGAGAACAACCGGCCTACCAGCAAGGCGCTCGGCCAGTGCTTTGGCGCGCGCCGAGCGCGCACTGGTCTCCGATTTGCTCACGCGCGACGCCCTCCGTACAATTGTGCTTGAACCGGTCCGGGTGTGGGAAGTCAAGCGCCCTGCGATTTTGCCTACCGAAACGAAACCTTTCTGTGCCAGAGTTGGTGTCAATGCCGATTGGACTGACATGCCGACACTCTTTCGCCTGCTCATCACCATCCTCTTTCTGGCCGGGCTCGTTTATGCGGGCATGTTCGCGCTCGTTTCCTTTGTCGAGCCGCAGCCGAAGGAGCGGACGATAAACGTGCCGGCACGCGAACTTTTGGGTGAAACGGCGCCGACACGGCCGGGATTGCCGGCGCCGAACGTGACCAGTACGCCGAGCGAGACACCGGCCCAATGAGCCGCGACCTGATCGGTGCTTTTCTTGAAATGATGAGCGCCGAGCGCGGGGCGGCGGCCAATACCATTGCCGCCTATGGCCGGGATCTGGCGAATTATGCCGGGTTCGTCGCGGGCAAGAAACAGACGCTCCTGACCTGTCCGCGCGAGACGGTCATGGCCTATCTCGATGGGTTGAAAGCCGAGGGTTTGTCGGCGTCTTCGAGTGCGCGGCACTTGTCGGCGATCCGGCAGTTCCACAAGTTTTTATGCGCCGATGGCCTGCGGGGGGACGATCCGACGCGAATCGTTGCAAGCCCCAAGACGCGGCAGCCATTGCCGAAAGTGCTTTCGGTGGCCGAGGTCGACAAGCTTTTGAGCCTTGCAGAGGCGGAGGCGAATGAGGAGACGACGCCGGCGCGGCAGGATGCGGCGCGGCGGCTCTATTGCCTGCTCGAAATGCTTTATGCGACGGGGTTGCGCGTTTCCGAACTGGTGGCGCTCAAGCGTGCCTCGGTGATGCGGGAAGCGAGTTTTCTGACCGTCCGCGGCAAAGGCGGGAAGGAGCGCGTGGTGCCGATGAACGATCGGGCGCGCGACGCGGTACGGGCCTGGCTTGCAAGCCTAGAGCCCGGATCTCCCTGGCTTTTTCCGGCCAAGGGGGAGGCAGGGTACCTGTCGCGGCAGGTGTTTGCACGGGACTTGAAGGGGCTGGCGGCGCGGGCGGGAATTTCGTCTTCGCGGGTGGCTCCGCACGTTTTGCGGCATGCTTTTGCGAGCCATCTGCTGGCCGGTGGGGCCGATCTGCGCGTCGTGCAGATGCTCCTCGGACACTCCGATATTTCGACGACGCAGATCTATACGCACGTGCTCGACGAGAAGCTTAAAACGTTGGTCGAGACGCATCATCCGTTAGCAGCGCGTTAACGTTGAGCCGCCGTTAAGCGGGAACACGCGGTAATTCCCAGGCATTTGCCTTCTCAAACTTGACTCGGCATTGAACCGTCGCCACTTTCCGGCCACTTTAGGGCGCAAGAGCCGTGCCTCAAACAATCAGGGTCAGCTGAGCGACCCATACTGGCGGGTGGGATGCAGTCTTATCTCGATTTTGAAAAGCCGGTCGCCGATCTCGAAGCCAAGATCGCCGAACTCAAGTCATTGGCCGCTACCGACCAGGCGGTGTCGATCGACGAGGAAGTGAACCGGCTTTCCGCTCGCGCGGAAGAAGCGCTGGTGGAAATCTATCGCCGCCTGACGCCATGGCAGAAGACGCAGGTGGCGCGCCATCCGCAGCGGCCGCATTTTTCCGACTACGTGTCTTCGCTCGTTACCGAATGGACGCCGCTTGCCGGCGATCGCAAGTTCGGCGAGGACGCGGCGCTGCAGGCCGGCTTCGGCCGGTTCAACGGCGAGCCAGTTGCCATTCTCGGCCAGGAAAAGGGCAATTCGACCGAAACGCGGTTGAAGCACAATTTCGGCATGGCCAACCCCGAAGGCTATCGCAAGGCCGTGCGCATCATGGACATGGCCGACCGGTTCAATATTCCGGTGATCTCCTTTGTCGACACGGCCGGCGCCTATCCCGGCATCGGCGCGGAAGAGCGCGGGCAGGCGGAAGCCATCGCCCGTTCGACCGAGAAGGGTCTCGAACTCGGCGTGCCGAACATCGCCATCATCATCGGCGAAGGCGGCTCGGGCGGCGCGATTGCCATTGCCACGGCCAATCGCGTGCTGATGCTCGAAAACGCCATCTATTCGGTGATTTCGCCGGAAGCGGGCGCCTCGATCCTCTTCCGCGATGCTGCCAAGGCGCAGGACATGGCGACGGCGCAGAAGATCACGGCGCAGGACCTGCTGTCGTTCAAGGTGATCGACGGCATCATTCCCGAGCCGACGGGCGGTGCGCACCGCCATCATGGCCAGGTAATGGAATCGACCCGCGTCGCGATCCAGGACTTCCTCAACGAGTTCGGCAACAAGTCGCGGCTCGAAACGCGCGAGCATCGCCGCGAAAAGTTTCTGGCGATCGGCACGAATATCTGAACTTAAAAAGACCCCCGCGAGAGCGGGGGTTTTGCTTGAAGCATCTCTCGGCATGATTGAGCGGAGAGGAGATGGATTGCCGGGACATGCCCGGCAATGACGGCCGAGCCGGGGCATTCTCAGCTAGCCATAGGGCCAACCGTGCACACACTATTGCGTGAAAAGCGGGTGCTTTTCGGCAAGGAAATGCCCGTGGTAAAGGCTTCATTCACCCAGCCCACTCATGCTGCGCTAACCATTGCCTCCACCGGAGGCCGAATTTTGGGCCCTGTTTCGTGACTGCCAGCTTTTTTAACCGTGTCGGCGCAATCATCATCATTTTGTGGTTGGGCATCGGCCTTGCCGCCTGCTCCAACTTCGTCAAGGGCGGGGACAATCGTCATAATATTCCGCTCGCCCCGGCGCTGGTAAAGGCGCTGCAGGACATGGGATCCTCGCCCGGCGAGGGTATGGTGATCCGCATCTTCAAGAAAGAAGCGCAACTCGAGGTGTGGAAGCGCACGACCTCGGGGCAGTACAAGATCTTCAAGACCTACGAGATCTGCTCCTATTCGGGCAATCTTGGCCCGAAATTCAAGGAAGGCGATTATCAGAGTCCGGAAGGCTTTTATAATATCTCGCCGGGCCTGATGAACCCGAACTCGAACTATTACCTCGCCTTCAACACCGGCTTTCCCAACAAGTTCGATCGGGCCAATGGACGCACCGGCTCGAACCTGATGGTGCACGGGGACTGCAAGTCGGTCGGCTGCTACGCCATGACCGATGCCGGTATTGCCGAAATCTATGCCCTTGCCCGCGAGTCGTTCAAGGGCGGCAATCCGAGCTTTCAGGTGCAGATCTTTCCCTTCCGGATGACCACCGCGGCGCTGGCACAGAACGCTTCGAGCCCGCATGTCGACTTCTGGCGCAACATCAAGGAAGGCTACGACCTCTTTGACGTGACCAAGACGCCGCCGGCCTGGGATGTGTGTGAAAAGCGCTATGTGTTCAACCCGACTGCGACCGGTCTCGATGCCATGGGGCCGTGCCCGGCAGTGACGCAGAATGCCGAAGTCGAAGCGCGCAAGGTCGCCGACACCAAGGCGCTAGCCGACGCGGCCAATGTGGTCGAGCGGCAAGTGGCCGAACAGGCGGCCATCAAGGCGCGCGGCGAAGCGGTGAGCGGCTTTTTCGGCAGCATCGGCAATGTCTTTGGCGCTGGCCAGGCTCAACCTGCTGCGCCCGCCCCGGCGCCGCTGCCGCCGGTGTCCCAGTAAGCTTGCGGCGGGCTTAGTTCGGCCCCACTTTGGTGGGACCTGCAACCGCATATCAAGCGAGGAGCTGCCGGGTGGACCCGAAGCCGACCGAGCCGAAAGTGCCGGAAGTCGAAATTGGTGCGGTAACGCCCGATATGCGTGTTGCCGCAAGCGAAAAGCTCGGCGCGATCGCTCTCGACGTGCCGAACCGCCGGCGCCGCCGGGCGCGGCCAGGGGTTTTTCTTGCCGGGGTGGCCGCGATCGTCGGACTGGCGGCCTTGGGCACCAGCGTCTGGATCTATACCGAGATGCAGCGCGAAATGCTGCGCGTTTCCAAGGAAATCGCGCAGGTGCGCCTCAGTCTCGATCTCTATGCGCAGCGAACCAATGCCGCGGCGAGCCCGGGAGCTGCAGCGCCCGCCGACACCTCAGCCCTTTCAGCGCTCGAAAATCGTCTGGCGGTGCTCGAACAGAACTGGCGCACCCAACCAGGCGCCGGCGGCACCCAGCCGGCGACGCTGCCGCCGATTGCCGGCGCGCCGGTCGTTTCAGCCGAGAGCGATGGCGACTGCCTGCCTTCGGGCACGCGGCTGCTGGTTGCAGCCGGGGACAGCTATCCCGTGTGCGGCACCGAAGCGAGCGTTGACGTGATGAATGTCAGCAATGGCTATATTTCGCTCAAGGACGGCACGACCGTGCCATCCGGCTCGAGCGTGCCGCTCAATGGCACTGCCTGCATGATCGCGGTGACCTCCGGTGGCGACGAGGCCACCACCGGCTTTGCGGAAATTCGCGTCAGCTGCTGACGCCCTCAGGCGAGCGTCGTCTTGCCGAGCGGCGGCAGCGGCTTGAACCGCCCCATCAGCGCCCGGTAAGGCGCGAGCAGCACCAGCGCGGCGAGGAATTTTACCAGGAAGTCGCCGGCGGCAAGCGAAGTCCAGAGCGGCACTTCAGGCCCGACGCCGAGGAAGGGTGCGGGGAAGGGCAGCGAACCATCGGGCAGGCCGAAAAGCGTATCGACCCCGGCAAGGGCCGGCGAGAAGGCTACGGTGAAGAAGATGCCGGTATCGAGCATGGAGCCGAGGAGCGAGCCGATCAGCGGCGGCAGGAACCATGACCGTGCAGCGCGAAGACGCGAGAAGACGCCGATATCGAGCAATTGGCCGACAACGAAAGCCGAGGCCGAGGCAAGCGCGATGCGCTGGGTGGTGGCCGGCGGGCCGCCAGCGTTCCAAGGCAGTGGATTGAAGCTGAGATAGAACGACACCGCAAGCCCGACGAGGAAACCGACGAGGACGACGAGGCGGGCATTGCGCGACCCATCATAGCGATTGGTGAGATCGGTGATGAGAAAGGCGAAGGGGAAGGTGAAAGCGCCCCAGGTCAAAAGATCGGCGAGGTTGACCCCGCCAAGCTGCACCTGAAACGGATAGAGCACCAGGATATTGGACGCGGCAACGACCACGACCATGGCGAGAACCGCCAGGAAAAAACGAGACAGCATCAGAATGCACCTCTGTGAGCCGCGGGCCGGCAACAGACCGGAGCGGCATTGATGGGCTTACATAAAACAAAAGCCGCGCGGCTTTTGGCACGCGCGGCTTGAACCTGGGAGCGGAGGCGCTTAGGCGGCGAGGGCCGCGCGCACTTCCTTCTTGATGCCGAGAGCCAGCGGGGACAGATCGCCATCATCCTGCTTGAGGAGGAACGCATCGAGGCCACCGCGGTGCTCGACCGAACGCAGGGCAGCTGCGGAAACGCGCAGCTTGACCGGGCGCTGCAGCGCGTCGGAGATCAGCGTGACGTTGATCAGGTTCGGGAGGAAACGACGACGGTGACGGTTGAGCGCGTGGGAAACCGTGTTGCCCATCAAAACGCCTTTGCCGGTGAGTTCGCAGCGACGTGCCATCTATAGAATTCCTATTTGTGTAAAGGTCCTGCGTGGCGGGAAATCCCGCAACGGGCCTCGATTGTGATGAAATCTGCCGGGGTCTTAGAGAATATGACCCGGCGCGTCAAGCCAAACCGGCCTCAAAGGCCTGCGAGCGCCTTGCCAGTCATGCGCGAGGGCGGCACGTTGAGCCCTCACCGGTGATTCGCGGAACGGCCGGCAGTCGAGCCTCCGCCACGAGACGAGACGCCTATCTTGATCCGAACCAGCCTTGCCGCCCTTGCCCTTGTTCTTGGTCTTTACGGGGCCCATGCCGCCGAAGTCGATGCTTCGGCCAGTTATATCCTCACCCTTGGCGGCATCAATGTCGCCATGATGCAAGTGGACCTCAACGATACGGGGAGCACCTATACGCTCGACGTAAAGGCCAATGTCGCAGGCCTTGGGGCGATCGTTGCGAGCGGCACGGCCAATGTCACGGCCAAGGGGAGCTCAGCCGGCAACGCATTGCGCTCGGAAACCTTTGCGCTCGAAACGCGGGCCAATGGCGAGACCTTCACGGTCGATGTCGGCTTTTCCGGGCAGAACGTATCCTCGTTCAAGGTCGAGCCGCCGGTCGTCGAATATGATCGCGTTCCCATCGAGCGCAGCCACCTGACCGGCGTGGGCGATTTCGTTTCGGCTTTCGTCCTCAAGGCAGGCGCCCTCGACAAGGGGCTTTGCGACAAGCGGATGAAGATCTTTACCGGCGTCGAGCGGTTCAACCTCAACATGAGCTATGTGAGCGAGGACGAAGCGACTTCGCCGCGGACGGGCTATCAGGGCCCTGTGGTGCTCTGCTCGATCGATTATCAGCCGATCTCGGGACATTACGAAAGCAACGAGATGACCGCCTATCTGGCCGACCAGAGCCGCATCCTCGTCTGGTACATGCCACTGGGCCAAACAGGCTTCTATATCCCCTACCGCGTGCTTTTGGGCACTTCGATGGGGGATCTCTCGATGGTTCTGGTCAAAGCCGAAAGCTGAGGCGCTGTCCCGGGGCGGGACGGTCAAAGGGTTTTTTGCCAATTTTGCGGGTTTTGTTCCGCGGAAATGCTGGATCGAAACGTTAAGGGCGCTGCGGCGCCCTTTTTCTTTGCACTAACGAAGCAGCAGGAAAGGCGAGTCGAGAACCGAATTTAACGCCTTGTTCAGCGGGGTGAACGGGTTTTTGCTCGGTTGAGGGCGCGCAACCGCGGACTTGTGTCTCGGCGGGCCGACCACCCCCAAGGGTTGCCGGGAACAAACGGGCATTTCGGGCCTGGCCCTGATTCTGACCCTGTTCGTTCCGGGTTTGCACCGAAGGTTAAGGCCGGGAGCATTGTGCTGCCAAAACTGCACCGTCCTGGGACGGCGGAGATTTTAGGACCTTTCTAGAGCAATTCGGATTGGCCAGCGATGCTGGAGCGACCCAAGTTGGGACGGTCAAATGAAAATGGGTAAAGATTGTCCAAGCTCCCGGGCAGAGACTGGGAAGCGAAGGACTAATGGGTGAGAAAATTTGGTGGATGGGCACGGTAAGGGCGCATTCACGAAGGGCCGTAGCGAGCCGATTTTTACGATTTGGTAGGGAAGATGAAGCGGATTTTTGCTAGTCGTGCTCGTGAAGCGGGCTTTGATGAGGCGGTAGTGGGTCCCGTGGTGGCGCACCACCACCTGTGGCGGTGAACAAACCGGGATTATCGCTGCGAAACCGATTCTGTCCCTGTTCGTTCCTGCTGCGTTCCAAAGCTTAACCGGGCGGGCAGGTGTCACAAAAAGACGTGCTTTCGTGGGACAATGTTTCCGCCCTCTCGCCAGAGGCGGTTTGGCACCCTACATTGAGAAGCAATGACTTTTGCACCTTCCCAGTCGGTTAAGGCCATCTTGGGGCCGACCAATACCGGCAAGACCCACTTTGCCATCGAGCGCATGCTGGCCCATCCCACCGGGATGATCGGTCTGCCCCTGCGTCTTCTGGCGCGCGAGGTCTATGCCCGCGTCGTCGAGCGGGTCGGCGAGGGGGCCGTGGCGCTGGTGACGGGCGAAGAGCGCATCGTGCCGGCAAAGCCACGCTATTGGGTGGCGACGGTGGAAGCCATGCCGATGGATATTCACGTCGACTGCGTGGCGGTCGACGAAATCCAGACGGCGACGGATTTCGATCGTGGACACGTCTTTACCGATCGCATCCTCAAGGCACGCGGTTTTCACGAGACGCTGCTGCTCGGCTCGGGGACGATGGCCAATGTCATCCGCAAGCTGTTGCCGCATGCCGAGATCATCGAGCGGCCGCGGTTTTCCCAGCTGATGTATGCGGGATCGAAAAAGATTTCGCGCCAGCCGAGCCGCAGCGCCATCGTCGCGTTCTCGGCGCGGCAGGTCTATGCGATCGCCGAATTGATCCGCCGCGAGCGGGGCGGGGCGGCGGTGGTCATGGGCGCGCTTAGCCCCCGCACGCGCAATGCGCAGGTCGAGCTTTACCAGAATGGCGACGTGGATTTTCTCGTTGCGACCGATGCCATCGGGATGGGGCTCAATCTCGACATCCACCATGTCGCCTTTGCCGACGACATGAAATTCGACGGGCGCCAGAGCCGGCCGCTGACACCGGCCGAGATGGGGCAGATCGCCGGGCGCGCAGGGCGGCACAAGCGCAATGGCACGTTTGGGGTCACCGGCGGCACCGATGGGTTCGACGAGGAGCTGGTGGTGCAGCTCGAAACGCATGACTTCGAGCCGATCAAGGTTTTGCAGTGGCGCAATTCGGTGCTGGATTTTTCCTCGATCGACCGGCTGCGCTCGAGCCTTGAGAAATCCCCGGACGACAAGACGCTGACCCGCGTGCCGATCGCCACCGATCAATTGGCGCTGGAATTTTTGTCGCGCAACGAAGCCGGCGCGCTGGCGCGCGGCCACGAAGCGGTCAAACTCCTCTGGGAATGCTGTCAGATTCCCGACTACCAGGGAATTTCGCCGGCCGCGCATGGCGAGATCGTCACCCGGATTTTTTCGGATTTGAGGCAAAATGAATCGGTCAATGCAGACTGGATTGCCGAGCAGGTGCGCTTTTGCGACAATGCAGAGGGTGACATCGAGACACTTAGTCACCGGATCAAGCAGATCCGGACCTGGACCTTTGTCGCCAACCGCAAAAACTGGCTTGCAGACCCATCACATTGGCGCGAAAAGACCCGAGAGATTGAAGATCGCCTGAGTGATGCGCTCCACGAGCGTCTCACGCAGAGATTCGTCGACCGGCGCACCAGCGTGCTGCTCCGCCATCTGAAAGACAAACGTATGGTATCTCCCGAGATCAATGAGCGCGGCGAAGTGAGGCTTGAGGGCCATCTTCTCGGCACGCTCGAAGGCTTCCGCTTCACTTTGGCGCGTATGGATGGCGAACTTGACGCCAAGGGCACGCGCAATGCCGCGGATCAGGTCGTGGCTCCAGAGATCCGCAATCGCGCCGACAGGCTGGCGGGTGCGCCGAACGAAGAGTTCGTGCTGGCAACCGACGGGCGCCTGCGCTGGCGCGGCGACATCGTTGCCGAACTGGTCGAGGGCGACAGCCTTTATCGCCCGCGCATCCTGATCCTTGCCGACGAATCGCTGACCGGCACCGATCTCGAGCGCGTGCAGGACCGTCTGGGGCTCTGGCTGCGCCACCATATCAATACGACGCTCGAACAGGTCATGGCGCTCGAAGCGCCAGCCGATCTCGATGGTCCGGCGCGCGGTATCGCCTTCCAGCTTTTCGAGCATCTGGGCCTTCTGCCGCGCGGGCAGGTGGCCGACGAGGTCAAGAACCTCGACCAGGACGTCCGCGGCAAGATGCGCAAGCTCGGCATCAAGTTCGGCGCCTACCACATCTATCTGCCGCTTTCGCTCAAGCCGGCGCCGCGCGAACTGGCGCTGATTCTCTTTGCATTGCGCAATGGCGGCATCCGCCAGCCGGGCGTGACCGATATTCCTCATATCGTGCTGTCGGGTCGCACCTCCTTCCTTGTCGATCCGGAAGTCGATACGCGGCTTTACGAGATCGCCGGCTTCAAGGTGGCCGGCAAGCGCGCGGTGCGCGTCGATATTCTGGAGCGTCTTGCCGATATCATCCGGCCGCTGATCGCCATCGACCCTACCCGGTTCCAGGGCGAGCCGCCGGCTGGCGCCGCGGAAGGCAATGGCTTCCGCGTGACAGTTGAAATGACGAGCCTGCTGGGGTGCTCGGGCGAAGACTTTGCCTCGATCCTGACTTCGCTCGGCTATCGCGTGCGCCGCACGCCAAAGGCTGCAGCGCCCGTTGCCGACGCCGAAATCGGGGCGGAAGCGCCGGCGCTCGACGCGGTGCTGGCTGAAAACACGACGGATATCGATGCTCCAAGCGAAGAAGTGCCGGTCGCAGAAGCGGCTGTGGAAGCAGTTGTAGAAGAAGCGCCCGCTGCCGACGAAGGCGTCATCGACGAAGCCAAGGCAGCTGAAGCTGCCGTGCCCGCCGAGCCGGAATTCGACGAGATCTGGTTCCCCGGCGGTCGTCGCCATAACGACAACAACCACAATGGCCGCCGGCAGAACAACCGTCGCCCTGAAAATGGCGAGGGCGCCGAAGGCAAGGGGGGAGGTCGTGGCCGTCCGGATCGCTCGCGCCCCAAGGGCCCGCGTCGTCCGGAGGGTGAAGCAACTGCAGCGCGTCCCAATGGCAATACCCGCCCGGCAAATACCCGTCCCCAGCGCGAAGATCGCCAGCGTCCGGACAAGAACGAGCGCCCCGATCGCGGCAATGCGCGCCCGCCGCGTGAGGAACGTAAGGTTGCCTTCGATCCGGACAGTCCATTCGCCGCTCTTGCCGCCCTGCGCGGCAAGACAGAGTAAGCCTTTTTGACCGGGCCGGGCGAACCTCTCCACAAGGAGCGGCTCGACCGGTTCCTGTTTTTCTCGCGCGCCGTCAAATCGCGGACACTGGCGCAAAAAATCATCGAATCGGGCGCCATTCGCGTCAATTCGGAGAAGACAGACCGCAGCGATCACAAGATCGGGGCGGGCGATGTCTTGACGATGTCGCTCCATGGCCGGGTGCTCGTCTGGCGCATTCTCGATCCCGGAACGCGGCGCGGGCCGGCGAGCGAGGCGCAGGGGCTTTACGAAGATATGTCCCCGCCTGCGCCGCCCCGGCACGAACGCAGCGCGTTCGATGCAGCCATCGCCGAGCGCCCGACGGGCGCCGGGCGGCCAACGAAAAAAGAGCGCCGCGAGACCGACGCCTTACGGAACGAAGACGACTAGACAGGAATTTCTGCGAGACCCGATTTCTGCGCCAATCCGTCTCGCGCTAGCGCCTTGCCCGAAAAGCCAAAAGAGTTTAGCACCAAATCCGTTGAGACTGTCGCCGGCCCGCCCCGGCCGCGATGCCCGCCAAGGACTGCCCTTTCCATGACCTATATCGTCACTGACAATTGCATCGCCTGCAAATACACCGATTGCGTGGAAGTGTGCCCGGTGGACTGTTTCTACGAGGGCGAGAATATGTTGGTCATTCATCCCGATGAATGCATCGATTGTGGCGTCTGCGAACCGGAATGCCCGGCCGAAGCCATCAAGCCGGATACCGAAAGCGGGCTCGACAACTGGCTCGAACTCAACCGGAAATATTCTGCCGTTTGGCCCAACCTGACCGAGCGCCGCGACGAGCTGCCCGAGGCCAAGGAACGCGATGGTGAAACGGGCAAATTCGAGAAGTACTTCTCCGAAAAGGCCGGCGAAGGCGACTGAGGCTTCCTTGAGGCTGCCTTTCCGCCAGTTAAGTGGCAGAGGCGCCTGGATTCGTCACAGATTCATCGCACTGGAGGCGAAGTCGAGCGAACGCGGAGGCCCGCGATTCGTTCCTTTTGATTTTGCTGATTTTTTGTGCTATGGTCCCTCTAAATGCAGTCAAGCCCTTCACCCAGAGCGTGCCGCAAGGCACGATTTTTTTGACACAACATCTCCTGTTGCGTGGTGCTTCGGAACAAAGCGGAACCGAAGTCCATGGGTGCTCGTGCTGCAATCCGGCCCTCACAAGGGGCAGTAGTGTGGATGGACAGTCTTTGCCGCGAAGAACTGGTCATTCTGGGGCGTCAACAAGGAGTTCCAGCTTATGGTAGCCAAGAAGTCTCAGCAGAGGCTCGGATTCAAGACGGGTGAGTATATCGTCTATCCAGCCCATGGCGTCGGCCTGATCGCCAACATCGAAGAGCAAGAGGTCGCTGGCCTGACGCTCGAGCTGTTCGTGATCAGCTTCGAACAAGACAAGCTGACCCTTCGCGTGCCCGTGGGTAAAATCAAGTCTGTCGGCATGCGCAAGCTCGCCGAAGAAGACGAGGTCAACAACGCTCTGCACACCGTCACCGGCCGTGCTCGCGTCAAGCGCACCATGTGGTCGCGCCGCGCCCAGGAATATGAAGCGAAGATCAATTCGGGCGATTTGATCGCCATCTCGGAAGTCGTGCGCGACCTTTATCGCTCCGATGACCAGCCCGAGCAGAGCTATTCCGAACGCCAGCTCTTCGAGCAGGCCATGGACCGCATGAGCCGTGAAATCAGCGCCGTCAACAAGCTGACGCTGACCGAGGCCGTGCAGCTCATCGAAAAGCAGCTCGCCAAGAGCCCGAAGCGCACCAAGGCCGATGCCGCGGAAAGCGAAAGCGACGAAGAAGCCGCATAAGCGGTTTTTTGGAACGGAAGTTGAAAAGGCCGGCAGCGATGCCGGTCTTTTTGTTATTTGGCTTGTTTCGCAAGCGCGAGGGCCTGAAACGCGCTCACGTCTCCCGAAATGGCTGGATTGCCTTGCGACGGTTAGCGGCCGGTGCGGCGCCGTGGTCTTGGTGCAAGCGATCGGTTGATAGGAGCAGCGCCCCTGAATGGGGCTCATCTGGACGGATCTGGCCGACCCTCCGGACTTCCCGCGGGCTTGACCCGCGGGTCGCCCGTCCACGCCAAGGCGCTTTTGGCTCTCGCGCTGGCCCTCGGGTCAGGCCCGAGGGAAGATCAGCGGGCGGACCGGGTCGGCGAGGTCGACTGAGATATCCTCAGGCTACAGCAGTCTGGAATGCGCCTTGGCTTTACGGGATGGCAGCGTTGGCCAAAGGGAGTGCGCCGCAAATGCGGGCTGAGGCATCCGAACCCCCATCCATCCTCCCCTATCAAGGGGGAGGTGTTGGATCGCGGTCGAGGTTGGATGGTGCCTCACCCAACAGCTTCGCACCTCCCCCTTTTGCTGGAGGATGTTGGACAGGGGGGATTGGCAGGCGCGAGCGCCTAGAATTCGCTCCAGTCTTCCGAGATGGCGGCATTGCCCTGTGACAAGTAGCGGCCGGCGGCAGCTTTTTGCGGTGCTGGTTTGGCCCGCGGGGCTGAGGCGCGAGGAGCCGAGGCGCGTTGTGCCGGGACGGCGTCGTGACCGAGTTTGAAAATATCGACCATGCGGTCGAGCTCGGTCGCCTGGCCTTCGGTTTGTTCGATCGCGGCATTGGTCTGCTCAACGAGCGCCGCGTTGTGCTGGGTCATTTCGTCCATCTGGCGGACGGCGACGGCGACTTCGTCGATGGCGGAGGCCTGCTCGCGGCTGTCGCGGGCGATGCCATCGAGAAGGCTATTGCTCGAGCGAGCCATGTCGAGCATCAAGTTGAGCTTTTTTTCCGCATCGATGACGAGTTGCGATCCGGCGGCAACTTCGCGGGTGCTTTGCTCGACCAATTGCTTAACGTCGCGCGAGGCTTCGGCTGTCGATTGGGCGAGACGACGCACTTCGACGGCGACCACCGCAAAGCCCTTGCCTGCCTCGCCGGCGCGAGCAGCTTCGACCGAAGCGTTGAGCGCGAGGAGATTGGTCTGGAAGGCGATGTCGTCGATCATGCCGATGATGTTGGAAATGCTGGCGGAGGAGCCGGAAATACGCTCCATGGCGGAGGTCGTATCGGCCATCACCGCGCCGCCTTGTTCAGCTGCCTGGGTGAGGGCGCTGGCGGCGCGGCTGGCTTCGCCGGCGCGCTGGGCGTTCTGCTGCACGGTTGAGGCCAATTGCTCCATGGCGGCCGAAGTTTGCTCGATCGTTGCCGCCTGGCGGGTGGTGCGTTCGGCAAGATCGTTGGCGCCGGAAAGGATTTCGCCGGTCGCCGTCTTGAGCGTGCGCGACGTGGAGCGAAGGCGGCTGACAATTTCGGCAAGACGATCGGCCACCGCGTTGGTGTCGGTCTTGAGGCGGGCGAAGGCGCCTTCGTAGTGGCCGTTGACGCGCTGGTTGAGATCCGCCTGGGCAAGCGCGGAAAGCACCGTGCCGCTCTCGGTAATGCCGCGATCAACGGTTTCGATGAGGCCATTGACGCTCGAGGCAATGGCATCAAGGCCATTGTCGCCGAAATCGGTCGAGACGCGATGGGAGAAGTCGCCGCGGCTGGCGGCGCTGACGACGGTGTGCACCTCGCCTGCCATGCGGTCCATGACCCTGGCGCGATCGGCAAGGCCACGGGCGCGCTCGGCCTCTTCGGCGCTGAGGGCGGCGATCTGGCGGGCGTTTTCGCGGAAGATTTCGACGGCCCGGCCCATATTGCCGATTTCATCGCGACGGGTGGCTTCCTCGATCTCGATATCGAGCTGGCCATCGGCAAGGAGCTCCATCTTCTCGGTGAGGGCGCGCACCGGGGCCACGATGGCCCGGCGACCGATGAGGATAGAGAGGATGAGGCCCAGGAGAATGCCGGTTGCGGCAGTAGCGATGACGATCGTCAGCCCGCGATAGGCGCTGGCTTCGGCGTCGGCGCGCATCGAAGCCATCAACTCGCCCGAATAGGTGCTGTAGAGTTTGACCGTGTCGGTCACGACCTTCTGGGCCGCCAGCGCTTCATCGAGGGTAGTGCGAATGCGGGTCATGTCGCCGCCTGGCGCGACCGCGAGCATGGCGTCGATCTTATCGAAATAGGCCGACATGACCGGCTTGATATTGGCAAGTAGCTCGAGCTCGCGGGCATCGGCCGCGGCTTCGATCTTGGGGAAGCGGGCCAGCATCTCCTCGGTGCGGCGGGTGCGCTCGGCGGTAAAATCCGCCGCGCGTTCGGGCGCCATGGCCAGCTGATAGGTCATGCGTGAAATGGCGATGATATCCATGCGCAGGTCCATGGCTTCGCGCGCGGCTTCTTCCTTGGCGCCGACTTCGAGCATGGTGTTCTTGAGAGTGGTAATTTCCCGCCAGCTCACCGTGCCGAGGATCACGGCGGCAGCGGCCATAACCACGATGGTGAGGAGAAACTTCTGCAGGATCGGCATATGTTTGAGGGACATGGGGCTCCTGTGACCGCCTTCGCGGACCAACTCGATCGTATCCCCCCTGATGCCCTTTTGGGCCTTGTCCCCGGTTTTAAGCGAGCAAGGCTAATTTTTGGTAAGTCCCCTAGATACGGCTCATGCTCTGGGGCAGCAGCACGACGCTTTCCTGTTCCTTGGGATCGGTGCGGGCGATGAGGGCGCGCGCCGTCTTGCCGGTGGGATTGAAGGGCTGATGGGGGACGCCGGCAGGGATATAGACATAGTCTCCCTCACGGACCTCATCGAGAAATTCGAGATTGGGCCCATGATAGAACGAGGTCGAACCCTCGAGCTGAAAGATCGCCGTTTCGTGGTTTTCGTGGAAATGCGGCTTGGCCTTGCCGCCAGGGGGCAGGACCAGCATGTGAAGGCAAATGCCGCTGGCGCCAGCGCTTTCGGCCGAGACGCCGGCAAAATAGTCCATGCCCTGCTTGCCATGAAACCCCGCGCCGCCGCGGATCACCTTGCACTGCTTCATCCTGTCCTCCCAAAGCCGTCAGGAGAGACGATAAGCTCCGCTTTCAAGGGCGGCAATCACGGCGTTGATGGTGGCTTTGCGATCAAGACCAGTGGTCGGCAGGACATGGTTTTCATAAGCGCCGAGAGCGGCGAACTGGCCGTGAAGGTCGGTGACGACCGCCGGATCCGTCAGGCTGTCGCCGCCGCGCGCGAGGCAGCGGGTGACCACGTCTTCGACCGAGGTGCGGAGGACGAGGTAATGCACCGGAAGCCCAAGTGCCTCGAAGGCGGGGAGCCACGAGGGGCGGACGACGCCGTCGAGAAGGACGAGATAGCCATTTTCGGCATAGCGGGCGCAGACATCGGCAGCAATCTGATTGACCATATGGTTCTGCGCGTCGGCTTCAGGCAGCCAGGGCGGAATATGGCCGGTCTTGATGTTGCCCCAGAAATCATCGCTGTGGACATGAACCTTGGCGATGCCGGGGTGATGGGCGATGGCTTGGGCGGTGGTGGTCTTGCCCGAACCGGGCGAGCCGGAAATGATGACGATGTGGCCCTTGAGCTGGTCCATTCTAGTCCTTTTTCAGCAGATCCCCGAGGCTGACCTTGGCGCTGCCGGGGCGCAGCGGCTTTTGCTGGCTTTCATGCGGCACCCAACCGGCGAGCCAGACGATTTCGAGGGTGACGCGGATGCGCCCATCCGAATCGCCGGCGGCCTCCTGATAAGCGGCGGCGGACTGGGTGAGAAGCGTGCGCGTCGCGAAGTTGCGGGGCCGGTCGGTCAACGGGTTGGCCGCACCCAGCGCCTTGAGTTCGCCCATCAAGGCAAAGGCATTGGCATAGCGCACCGTGTGGGTTTCGACATCGGCGACGGGCAAGGCAAGGCCTGCGCGCTGGAGGAGGGCGCCGGCATCGCGCACCTGGATCATCGGCGCAATGCGCGCCGAGGCGCCACCAGTGACGGCGCTGTCGGCGGCGAGAAAGGCTTCGCGCAATTCGCTGAAGCTATCCCCACCGATCATGGCGACCAGCAGCAGCCCATCGGGCCGCAGCCGCGCGCGCAAGCGGGCAAGATGGCCAGGAACGTCGTTGACCGCCTGGAGATGCAGCAGCGAAACGATGAGATCGAATTCGCCATGGGGAAGTGCGGGAAAATCGTCCGAACCGAACGCCTCGACACGATGGAGAGTGACGATGCCGGACCCGGTGGCGATGCGATCGGGCAGGAGATCGACGTCGGGCGCAATCAGCACCGCATCGGTAAAATCCCGCATATGCGCGCCGAGACGATCCGCCAGATCATCGAACACCAGATCGCGCACGAAATTGTCGCGGGTTTTGCGGCGCGCGAGATTGCGGGCGATCTGGCCGGGGTCAAAGAGGCGGGGCGGCTGGGACATGCCGGAACTTCCGAAAACAACTGGCCGGGCGGGCCTGGGCATGGGGGATCTTATGAAGAGCGGCGAGCGGGAAGTCAAAGCAGCAGGTCTGCCCTACCGATTGCGGCGCGGCCTGGGGTGGACCATCGGCGCCTTGATCGACCAGCTCTATCCGCCGATCTGCGCGGCCTGCGGTGGGCCGATCGCTGCGAGCCACGGGCTGTGCCCGGATTGTTTTCGCACCCTGCAGCCCATCACCGCGCCGCTTTGCCCCGTGCTCGGCATTCCGTTCGAGGTGGCTGTCGGGCCCGATGCCCTCAGTGCCGAAGCCTTGGCCGATCCGCCGCCCTTTGCGCGCGCCCGGGCTGCGGTGCGCTATGGCGAAACCGCGCAGAGCCTAGTGACACGGCTCAAATATGGCGATCGCACCGAACTGGCGGACATCTGCGCGCGATTGATGGCGCGGGCGGGCCACGACTATTGGGCAGCGCGGCCGCTGCTCGTGCCGGTGCCTCTGCATCCAAGCCGCATCCGGTTCCGGCGCTACAATCAATCGCTGCTGCTGGCGCGGCAGCTCGGGCGGCACCTTGGGCTCGATGTCGATCCCCATCTCGTCAGGCGCCACCGCAAGACCCGGTCACAGATCGGCCTTTCGGGCGACAGCCGGGCGCGCAATGTCCAGGGGGCGTTTTCGACGCATGCAGACGCGGTGGTACGATTGCGCGGGCGGCGCGTTGTGCTCATCGACGACGTCTATACGACCGGCGCGACCGTCAAGGCCGTGACCCGCACGCTGCTGCGCGGCGGGGCGGAAGCCGTAGACGTTCTGACCTTCGCCCGCGTTGTCAGGGGCGAGGAAGTACCCATATAAGATAAACCAAACCCTGATTTTCCGGAGCCCCGGCCATGGCCAAGATCGAAATCTATACCACCCCGACCTGTCCTTATTGCCATGCAGCCAAATCGCTGCTGAACGAAAAGGGTGCGGACTATACCGAGATCACCGTGCTCGATCCGGCGCTGCGCGAAAAGATGACACAGCGCGCCAATGGACGGCGCACCGTTCCGCAGATTTTCATCGGCGAAACCCATGTCGGAGGGTATGACGATATGGCCGCGCTCGATCGCGCGGGCGGTCTCGACCCGCTTCTTGCCCAGTAAGTCTTCCACGGTTCCAGCGTCATGAAAATCGCCGCCATCCAGATGCGTTCCGGCCTTGATCCGGAAGCCAATTTTGCCGCGCTCGTGCCGCTTCTGAAGGAGGCGGCGGCGCAGGGCGTCGAATATGCGCTGACCCCGGAAGTGACGATGATCTTTCCGGAGAACCGCGATCAGCTCCGCTCGGTGGCAGCGCCGTTCGATGGGCATCCGCAACTGGGCAAGGTCGGCAGCCTTGCCAAGGAACTGGGTATGCATATCCATATCGGATCCTTGCCCATTCCGCTCGAGGACGGGCGCTTTGCCAACCGCTCGGTGCTTTTCGGGCCGGGCGGAGAGCAGGTTGCGACCTATGACAAAATCCATCTTTTCGACGCCGACATTGCCGGCCTCAACGCTTATCGCGAAAGCGCGACCTATAAAGGCGGCGATGCGGCCGTGACGGCGCCGGTCGGCGAATTCACACTGGGCTTTTCGATCTGCTACGACATGCGGTTCCCGCGCCTTTACAATACGCTGGCCAATGCCGGCGCAAATCTCATCGCCGTTCCGGCAGCCTTCACGGTACCAACCGGACAGGCCCATTGGCATGTGCTGTTACGGGCGCGGGCCATCGAAGCCGGGTCCTATGTGATTGCGGCGGCGCAGGGCGGCAACCATGCCAATGGCCGCGCCACCTATGGTCACTCCCTGGTGATCGACCCCTGGGGCAGGATCGTCGGCGAGCTCGACCATGACGAGCCCGGCATTCTCGCTGTCGAGATCGATCCCAAGGCCGTGGCCGAAGCACGTCAGCGCATTCCAGCCCTCGCCAATGCGCGCGATTTTGCCAAGCCGGGTTTGCAGGCCTGATTGCGGCCCCTATATGGTGATGAGAGGGCGCATCCCTGGCGCCTCCAACGAACGATAACACCGTGATCCAGTACGCACTTCAATGTTCGAACGGGCATCGCTTCGACGCCTGGTTCAAGAGCGCTGCAGCCTATGAAGAGCAGCAAAACCGCGGCATCGTCACCTGCGCGGTTTGCGGGGAAGCAAAGATCGAGAAAGCGCCGATGGCGCCGGCCGTCGCGAGGACGGATAACCCCCGCATCCCACTTTCGGCGGCCCATCCCGACGCGATCAAGTTCCGCGAGATGCTGCGCGAATATCGCAAGAAGGTCGTGACGGAAGCCGATTATGTCGGCGAGCGATTCGCCGAGGAGGCGCGCAAGATCCATTTCGAGGAAGCGGAGGCCCGCGGCATCTACGGCGAGGCAACCCGCGACGAAGTTATGGGTTTGATCGAAGACGGCGTTGATTTCCTGCCCTTGCCCGATGTGGGCGAGGACAACTGACGTTTTCAAATTTCAGCTTACCAATGGAGACTAAGATGGCTCAACTCGACGCAAGCCTGTCGGGCAGCTTTGCCATCGGCGGCGACCTCAAGGTCAATCGCCTCGGCTTTGGCGCCATGCGCATCACCGGCAAGGGCATCTGGGGCCCGCCGGAAGATCGCGAAGAAGCAATCCGCGTTCTCAAGCGCCTGCCGGAGATCGGCGTCGATTTCATCGATACTGCAGAAAGCTATGGCCCCTATATCAGCGAAGAGTTGATCGGGGAGGCGCTGGCGCCCTATGACAAAGGCACGATCGTTGCCACCAAGGGCGGCCTGACACGTTCGGGCCCGAACGAATGGCCGCAGCTCGGCCGGCCGGAATTCCTGCGCCAGGGCGCGCTGATGAGCCTACGTCGTCTCAAGCTCGAGCGCCTCGATCTCTGGCAGCTCCACCGCATCGACCCCAAGACGCCCCGGCCGGACCAGTTCGGCGTCATCGCCGACATGCAGAAGGAAGGCATCATCCGCCATGCCGGCCTTTCCGAAGTCAGCGTTGCCGACATCGAGGAAGCTCAAAAATACTTCAAGGTCACGACCGTCCAGAACCTTTACAACTTTGCCAACCGGCAGAGCGAGGAGGTACTGAACTATTGCGAAAAGAACGGGATCGGTTTCATCCCCTGGTTCCCGCTGGCCGGCGGCGAGCTGGTCGAAGGCCACGAAAAGGCGCGCGAAATCCTCAAGAAGCATAATGCCTCAGGCAGCCAGATCGCGCTCGCCTGGCTCTTGAAGCGCTCGCCGGTGATGCTGCCCATTCCTGGCACCGGCAAGGTCAAGCATCTCGAAGACAATGTCGCTGCCGCTGCACTCGAACTCAGCGATGAAGATTTTGCCACGCTCGACGCGATCGCCGGCAAGAGCAAGTAGGCGGCGCGATCCAGCGCAGGGCCGGAGGCTAGAGTCTCCGGCCCCTATTGTTACCTATCAGCTTAGCCGCCGCGCGTTCACGGTCGTTTCGACGGGGATGGCGGCGCTTTCTCGCTCAGCACGACCGACAAAGGCATACGGCTCGATGCCGACAAGAGGCGCAGCCTGTCGCCCAAGGCGACAAGAGGCGCAGCCTGTCGCCCAAGGCTCTTTCGACTTCTTTGATCGGAGCCTAGGCGACGACATGGGCTTCCCGCTCGATCCTTGAAAGAGCAGGGCCAGCCGATGATGTAAGGGATCAGGGTCGGCCCGATAGGGAGGGTGGAATCCCCGCTATCGAGCCTGACCAGATCAGCTGTCTTGGCAGACCGCTGAGTGGCTGAGCGCGGCTTTAGCACGGTCGGACCGGGCTGTCACGGAAATGTCGCAGCCTTATTCACTCGGCTGCGAAGGGTACCGGGATTTTGCGCGCGCCACCGAAAAGCGTGTGAAACTGGCGCTGCGATCCCTGCAGTATTTCGGTTTCGAAAATGCCGGAAACTGTACGCCAGGCACGGGTCGGCAAGGGTAGAGGACGAGGGGCCGCATGCGCTGCGCGGGCCATGGCGATATCGCTATCCTTGCGCGAAGCATCGAGGCGATCGTCCTGAACTGCAAGACCGGGCAGGCAATGGCGCATGACGAGCCGGCGGCCGAGGGCCGTATAAGGATTGAAGAGGGCGCCATCGACCTGAAGGCGCAGGAGATCATGGCTGTCAACGATCGTCCGGGCGGCGTCACGCGTGACCACATAGGCGGCGCTGCCGGCGGCCCAGCTCCAGGCGCGGCGGATCTCTATGCCGGCCAGAGTTGATTCCGGCTTTGGCATGAGGCGCTGGCCGTTAAGGTCGGTTTCAAGGCGCAAGAGATCGATTGGCGGCTGTGCCTTTTGAAAGGCTTCGAGGAATGCCGGCAGCCGCCGGGACAGCATCGCATCGTCTTCGAGCACCACAGCGTACCTGCTGCCCTCCGAAAGGAAGCGCTCCAGTGTCTTGATATGGCTCAGGCTGCAGCAGAGCTCGACATCGGTCATCCAATGGCGCTGGCGCGGATCGCAATATTTTTCGCGCTGCGCAGCGGTAATTTCCGCTGGGGTAACGGCGGACACGCGCTCGGCGGTCAATCCAAGCCGGGTGAACTTGGCTTCCATCTCGGCGCGCCGATCGGTGCGGCGATCAAGATTGATGTAGTAGAGGCGCATGAAGAGCTCTCGGCGCGGCGATCGCGGAAGGATGCGCGATCCTATAGGGCGCCTCGTGCGGTCGATCAATCAAGGCTTACGGGCACAACTTCGCGGCGAGTGCGGCCGAGCGCGCGGTTGGCTGTCTTGACCAAGTTGATGCTGAGATCGGAGAGCCAGAATTCGGCGATCGCGTGAAACGGCCGAAGGTGGGCCGGCTTGGGCGGGCGGGTGTCGGCTGCCTGCTGAATGTCGCTGGCATAGGCTTCTGGCTGGAGCCGATGATCCTGGGCGGCGAGAGCGGGGATGACCTGCATGGCGGCGAGGCGCGAGCCGGGCGGCCTGAACGGGAAGAACAGGACGAAATCATAGGACCGAGACCGGGCCGCTTCGTGGCGCAGGATATCGGACGCGGCATGGCGATTGACGATGTAGGCGGCAGTGCCGGCGCAGCGACTGGCAATGCGATGGAGCTTGAAGGGGCAGATAGCGACCGCGCCGGACCGAAAATGGTGTTGGGGATCGAAAAAGGTTTCGAGCCGGAGGATATCGAAGCCGGCGAGATCGGTGGCGATCAGTGATTTGACCGCAGGCGCGAGCACGACGTCGTCTTCGAGGATCAAGGCGTGATTTTCCTCGGTCGCGAGGAAGGCCTTCAATGCCTTGTGGTGGCTGAGGGTGCAACTGAGTTCGGTCAATCGGACATGTTCGACATGCCGGCGGCTCGTGTGGCGCTCGATCAGGGCGGGCGGGATATCAGCCGGGGTGATGGCTTCGATGCGCTCGGCGTCAAGGCCGAGACGGTCGAATTGCGCCTCCATGGTGGCGCGCCGATCGGTGCGGCGCGCCAAATTTATGTAGGCGATAAAGACCAAGCGCTAGTTCCAGAGCTTGTCGATGGCCTTGGTGTCGCGGACGGCGCCCTTGGCGGCGGAGGTCACGAGGGCTGCATAGGCCTTCAGCGCGGTGGTCACCTTGCGCTTGCGCGGGTGAGCCGGCTTCCAGCCGAGCTTGTCCTGCTCGGCGCGGCGGGCGGCCATTTCAGCATCGGACACCAGCACGTTGACAGTGCGGTTGGGGATGTCGATCTCGATGATGTCGCCTTCGCGCACCAGACCAATGGCGCCGCCTTCGGCCGCTTCCGGTGAGGCGTGACCGATGGACAGGCCCGAGGTGCCGCCGGAGAAGCGGCCGTCGGTCAGAAGCGCACAGGCTTTGCCGAGGCCCTTCGATTTGAGGTAGCTCGTGGGATAGAGCATCTCCTGCATGCCAGGGCCGCCCTTGGGGCCTTCATAGCGGATCACCAGCACGTCGCCGGGCTTGATCTCGTTGGAGAGGATCGCTTTCACCGTCGAGTCCTGCGATTCAAAAACGCGGGCGGGGCCGGTGAATTTGAGGATCGATTCATCGACGCCTGCGGTTTTCACGATGCAGCCATCGAGCGCGATATTGCCCTTGAGGACAGCGAGGCCGCCATCCTTGGAGAAGGGATGGTCCGGCGAGCGGATGGCGCCATTGGTGCGGTCGGTGTCGAGTTCGGCCCAGCGGTTGGATTGGGAAAAAGCTTCGGTCGTGCGCACGCCGCCGGGGGCAGCCATGTAGAACTGGCGCACGCTTTCAGAATTGGTGCGGGAGATGTCCCACTTGTCGATGGCGTCGCCCATGGTCGCGGCGTGAACGGTCGGCTCCTTGCGATTGATGAGGCCGGCGCGATCGAGCTGGCCGAGGATGGCAAAGATGCCGCCGGCGCGGTGGACGTCTTCCATGTGCACGTCGTTCTTGGCCGGCGCGACTTTGCTGAGCACCGGGACGCGGCGCGACAGGGCGTCGATATCGTCCATGGTGAAATCGACGCCGCCTTCATGGGCTGCGGCGAGGATGTGGAGCACGGTATTGGTTGAGCCGCCCATGGCGATGTCGAGGGCCATGGCGTTTTCGAAGGCCTGCTTCGTTGCAATAGAGCGCGGGAGGACAGACTCATCTTCCTGCTCGTAGTAGCGGCGGGCAAGGTCGACGATCAGGTGGCCGGCTTCCTGGAAGAGGCGCTTGCGATCGGAATGAGTCGCGAGGGTCGAGCCATTGCCGGGCAGGGAAAGCCCCAGGGCCTCGGTGAGGCAGTTCATGGAATTGGCGGTGAACATGCCCGAGCAGGAGCCGCAGGTGGGGCAGGCAGCTTCTTCGACGGCCTGCACTTCCTCGTCGGTGTAATGGTCGTCGGCAGCCATCACCATGGCATCGACGAGGTCGAGCGCCTGTAGCTTGCCCTTGACGATGGCCTTGCCGGCTTCCATCGGGCCGCCGGAAACGAAGACTACGGGGATATTGAGGCGCATGGCTGCGTTCAGCATGCCGGGCGTGATCTTGTCGCAATTGGAAATGCAGACCATGGCGTCGGCAGTGTGGGCGTTGACCATGTACTCGACCGAGTCAGCGATGATGTCGCGGCTCGGCAGCGAATAGAGCATGCCGTCGTGGCCCATGGCGATGCCGTCGTCCACAGCGATGGTGTTGAATTCCTTGGCGACGCCGCCAGCGGCTTCGATTTCACGGGCCACAAGCTGGCCGAGATCCTTCAAGTGCACGTGCCCGGGCACGAACTGGGTGAAGGAGTTGACCACCGCGATGATGGGCTTGCCGAAATCGCCGTCCTTCATGCCGGTGGCGCGCCACAGGCCACGAGCGCCGGCCATGTTGCGGCCATGAGTGGTGGTGCGGGAGCGATAGACGGGCATGGCGGTTCCTCGAAGTTTTCGCCGGTGGGGCCGGAATTGGTCGACTTCTTTAGACCCATTCCAGGACGGCTTCAAGGATTTTCCGTACCGTACCGTACGGTACGGTGCTGTTTACTTGAGGGGTACGGAGGTACGGTGCTGTTTACTTGAGGGGTAACGGAGGGTGGGGAGGTTGGCGGGAGTTGGGTAAGGGGAGCGTGCGTGGGGTAAGCAGAGGGAGTGTGCTGAGCGTGGCAGAGGAAGGGGTTCGGCGAAGTTAGGCTAGTCCGAGCCGCGTTAGGCGAGACTTGGCTGTATCGGGCAAGATTGGCCGGGATGAAGCCAGATCGGCCAAAGATAGACCAAGTTCGACAGAGTGGGTATCTCACGGCCCGACCCAGCACCGAATTCGCTCCGGTGCGGATCGGCTTGTCGGCTGTACCTCAAAACAGAATCCGCGTCAGAACTTGTATCTAAAACCGGCGACGACTGCGTTGGAGCCGTCGATGTTGGCAATGGTGCCGAATCCGCCCGAGCGGTGCTGCAGGCGCAAGAACCCCTCGTATTCGGGGTGTGCGGCGTGGCCGATGGCGATTTCGGGGCCGAGGTAGTAGAGGATAGGCACGTTGTGGCCGATGCGGGCCGCGCGTTCGCTTTCAACGCCGATCGTATCTGTGACGAGTGAAAAGCCGGCGGTCAGGGATGGAACGATGCTGATGTCGCCGATCTGGAACATATCGAGCCGCGCGACGGCGCCCGTCCAGACTTCGAGTGACGATCGGTATCCGCCGCGAAGGCCAATGCCGGCTTCAAAACCCAGTTTGAAGTCGGAATATTCGTAGATGAAGCGCTGGTAGCCAACGCCAGCGAAGAAGTTGTCTTCGTAGGCATTGTCCCAGACGGTCAGCGCATCGGAGAAATAGTCGCTGGTAAAGCGGCCGCCCATGACGAACACGGCTTCTTCGGGGTTGTCCCAAGTCGCCTGCGCCTGTGCCGCACCAGAGAAACAGAGCGTGGTGGCGCTGAGGCATAAAATGGCGACAGCCTTGGCAAAACGCAGCATGGGCAAACTCGTAATCGACACGTGGAGAATGCAACGAGCATCCGCGCGTTCCCGAATCGTCCGATCACATCTTGAGCCCGATATGGTTAATGGAACGCCGCCCTCGGCCCTGCGTTCGCCCTCCATTGAACTGGAGGAAACATTATGGACGCCATTCCAAACACAATCGCCGAGGGCATGAAGGTCTATGACAGCGCGATGCATTCGATCGGCAAGGTCGAGACGTTCCGCATTACCGATGAAGCGCCAGACCAACCAGAGGTCGATGCGGCAGGCGTGAGTCCGGTGCTCGAAGAAGAGACCAATACGATGTCGACACTGCTCGCCGATATCTTCAACCCTAGCGACAACCTGCCCCGCGAACTGCAGGAAAAAGCCTTGCGCGAAGGCTTCGTGCGGCTCGATGCCGACGGGCTGTTTGCGTCGGACCGCTATATTTTCCCCGAGCACATCGATCGCGTCGAGGGGGATCGGTTGATCCTCAACGTGCGCAAGGACGATCTCCTCAAGGCGTGAATAAGGAGCCCGCATCGAGCGGGCTCTTTTTTTTAGGCGGGACGGTTGGCGAGGACCATGTAATTGATGCCCGTATCGTCCGAGAGTTTCCATTCATCGGCGATAGGGTGGAAGACGACGCCCTTGTCTTCGATCACTTTCAGACCATTGCGCGTGATGAGGCTGTGGATCTCGTCAGGCGTCAGGAACTTCCGCCAGTCATGTGTGCCCTTGGGCAGCCAGCGCAGGACGTATTCAGCACCGACCACGGCCAAAGCATAGGCGCGGGCGGTGCGGTTGAGGGTGGCGGTGAACATCAGGCCGCCTGGCGCGACGAGATCGGCGCAGCTTTTCATATAGAGCGGGACGTTATCGACATGTTCGACGACTTCCATATTGAGGACGACGTCGAATTTCTCGCCGGCCGCCACGAGGGCCTCGGAGGTCGTCACGCGATAGTCGATGTCGAGGCCGGATTTTTCGGCATGGATTTTGGCGATTGTGATGTTGCGCTCGGCTGCATCGACGCCGGTGACCGTGGCGCCGAGCCGGGTCAGCGGCTCGCAGAGCAAGCCGCCGCCGCAGCCGATATCGACGATCTTCAAGCCTTCGAGCGGGCGCATCACGGTCGTGTCGCGGGCAAAATGGCTGATGAGATTGTCGCGGATATAGCTCAGGCGCACCGGGTTGAACTTGTGCAGCGGCTTGAACTTGCCCTTGGGGTTCCACCACTCCTCGGCCATGGCCGTAAACTTGGCGATTTCGGCGTCGTTGATGGTGGTTTCGGACATGGGGCACTCCTTTGTCCTCATATGGCCCAGCTTGAGGCCACCATTCAAGGCACGCGGTGCCGCAGGGGTTGCGATCCCAGTTGATCCCATCGCCGGTTTGTGGCATTTCCCCGCGCTAATGAAAGCGTACCGCCGGGTTCGGCGGAGAGTGCTTTGACTTATCGCTTTAGCCGGGGAAGCCAGTGGCCCGTATCGTCGTCAAGTTCGGTGGCACTTCGATGGCCAATATCGAACGCATCCGCCATTCCGCTCTCCATGTGAAGCGCGAGATCGAAGCCGGCAACGAAGTCGCCGTCGTCGTCTCGGCCATGTCGGGCAAAACCAATGAACTGGTCGGCTGGGTCAATGACGCGAGCAAATTCCACGATGCGCGCGAATATGATGCCGTCGTGGCTTCTGGCGAACAGGTGACAGCCGGCCTGATGGCGATCGTCCTCTCAGAAATGGGCATTCAATCGCGCTCCTTTGCGGGCTGGCAGGTGCCGATCCATACCGACGACTCGCATGGCGCGGCGCGGATCACCGGGATCGATCCGACCGAACTCGACAAGCGGATGAGCGATGGCTGGGTGCCGGTGATTACCGGCTTCCAGGGCATTTCGCCCCATGGCCGGGTGACGACGCTGGGCCGTGGCGGTTCGGACACTTCCGCAGTGGCGGTCGCGGCAGCCGTCGGTGCGGATCGCTGCGATATCTATACCGATGTGGACGGCGTTTACACGACCGACCCGCGCATCGTCCCCAAGGCCCAGCGCATGACCAAGATTTCTTTTGAGGAAATGCTTGAGATGGCCTCGCTCGGCGCCAAGGTCCTGATGATCCGCTCGGTTGAAATGGCCATGGCGCACAAGGTTCGCCTTCTGGTGCGCTCCAGTTTTGATGACCCCAATGCGCCCCAGATTGCGCCCGATGGGTCGCCCGGTGTTCCCGGCACGCTCGTTTGCGATGAGGATGAGATCATGGAAAAGCAGATCGTTTCGGGCGTGACGCTCGCCAAGGCCGAGGCCAAGATCACCCTGCGCGACGTCAAGGACAAGCCCGGTGTGGCTGCAGCCATCTTCGGCCAGCTCGCCGACGAAGGCATTATCGTCGACATGATCGTCCAGAACATCGCCGATGATGGCGCGACGACCGACATCACCTTTACCGTGCCCGACAGCGAATATGACAAGGCTGTTCGCGCGCTCGAAGAAAACGGCGGCAAGTTCGAATATGCGCGCCTTTCGGGCTCGAAGGGCGGGGCGAAGGTCTCGGTCGTCGGCGTCGGTATGCGCAGCCATGCCGGTGTCGCGTCGACCATGTTCAAGGCGCTGGCCGACAAGGGCATCAATATCCAGCTGATCACGACTTCGGAAATCAAGACCTCGGTGTTGATCGACGAAGAATATGCTGAGCTTGCGGTTCGCGCGCTGCACACCTATTACGGATTGGATAAGAAGGACGCCTGATCCCGTTTCGAGGGGGAATGGGGCCGCGTCCGATCAAGGGGGGCGGCTCGGCGGGGCTGCCGAAGACGGGATGGTCACGACCATAGGCGGCCCAAGGGTGCTGCTGCGGCAATTGCGCGAAACCATGGCGGAGCCTCTGGCTTCGCAGGCGCGCCTCGACAAGATTGTTGGCCTGATCGCCGAAAACATGCGGGCCGATGTCTGCTCGTTTTACGTGCTGCGCGACGATGGCGCGCTCGAACTTTTCGCCACCAAGGGTCTCAAGGCCGAATCGGTCCACATGACGACGCTTCGCCTCGGCGAGGGGCTCGTGGGCCTCATCGCATCAGAGGCTGAACCGCTCAGCCTTGACGATGCGCCGAGCCATCCCGGCTTTGCCTATAGGCCGGAAACGGGCGAGGACAAATATAATTCATTCCTCGGCGTGCCGGTGCTGAGAGCGGGGCAAACCCTGGGGGTTCTGGTCGTCCAAAATGCCGAGCGCCGGCATTACGGCGAAGACGAAACCGAGGCCATGCTGACTACGGCCACAATCCTTGCGGAAATGGTGGCCACTTCCGACTTCGACAATCTGATCAAGCCGGGCTCCGATATCGACCTCAGGCGTCCCCGCATGTTCAACGGCGTCAGCTTTACCGATGGAATTGCGCTGGGCACGGTCGTGCTCCACGATCCGCGCGTCGTCGTCGTCAACTTTATCGCCGAGGACACGGACGCTGAAAAGCTACGGCTCGACAACGCCTTGGCCAGCATGCGCGTCTCGATCGATGCCATGCTCGACCATGGCGACATGCAGCCGAGCTCGGATCACCGCGAGATCCTTGAAACCTATCGCATGTTCGCCAATGATCGCGGCTGGGTGAACCGGCTGACCGAGGCGATCGAGAACGGACTTTCGGCGGAAGCCGCGGTCGAGCGCGTGCAGAACGACACGCGCGCGCGCATGCTGCGCCAGACCGATCCCTATATTCGCGATCGGCTCCATGATCTCGACGATCTCGCCAATCGGCTCTTGCGCGTCCTGACCAATACCAACCAGCAGGGGCAGCGCGAGCTGCCGGACAATGCCATTCTCGTTGCCCGCAATATGGGGCCGGCGGAACTGCTCGAATATGATCGCAAGAAGCTGCGCGGGCTCGTGCTCGAAGAGGGCGGATCGACGGCGCACGTCGCCATCGTTGCGCGTTCGCTCGGGCTCGTTGCCGTGGGCCAGGCGGATTCGATCGTTTCGATGTGTGAAACGGGCGACGATATCATCATCGATGGCTCGGCAGGGCAGGTGCATCTGCGGCCGACGCCCGATGTCGAGCAGACCTATATCGACAAGGTGCGGATTTCGGCCAAGCGCCGGGCCCATTATGCCGCGCTCAAGGACAAGCCGAGCGTCACCAAAGACGGCGTCGATATTACGCTCCTCCACAATTCCGGGCTCGTGGCTGATCTGCCCATGCTCGACGATACCGGCGCTGCCGGGGTCGGGCTCTTCCGCACCGAATTGCAGTTCATGATCGCGAGCAAGCTGCCGCGTTTGCAGGAACAGGTCGATCTCTACGCTGAAGCGATGGAAATCGCCGGGGATCGGCCGATTGTCTTCCGCCTTCTCGATATCGGCGGGGACAAGGTCGTGCCGTATCTCCGCTCGATGGCCGAGGAAAACCCGGCCATGGGCTATCGCTCGATCCGCCTCGGGCTCGATCGGCCGGGTCTGTTGCGCACGCAGGTCCGGGCGTTGCTGCTCGCCGCGCGCGGGCGCCAGCTGAAAATCCTCGTGCCCATGGTCACGGAAACTTTTGAGTTCCGGCAGACCAAGCTTGTCGTCTTCAAGGAAATGGAAAGGCTGCGGCGCGCGGGCGAACCAGTGCCGTCGCGGCTTGAGCTGGGCGCCATGGTGGAGGTGCCGTCGCTGCTCTTCGAGCTCGACCAGATCATGCCCGAGGCTGATTTCGTGTCGATCGGCTCGAACGATCTCGTGCAGTTTTTGACAGCCGCCGATCGCGCCAATCCCCGTGTTTCCAAGAACTACGATCCGATCGGCCTGCCGCGTCTGCGGGCGATCAGGCTCGTTGTCGATGCGGCGCGGCGGCACAATAAGCCGGTGACCATGTGCGGCGAACTGGCCGGGCGGCCGATGGAAGCCTTGGCACTGATGGCGATCGGCATGACGCGGCTCTCCATGGGGCCGGCTTCGATCGGGCCGATCAAGGAAATGGTGCTCAACCTCGATCTCAAGCCGATCCAGGACTCGGTGGCTGCAGCTTTGACCGTGGGCGCCGACGGTGTTGCCATCCGTGAATTGCTGACCGAATGGGTGGAAAAACAAAACTTGCCCATGGGGTGAGGTGGTCCATCCATCTTCCATTGGCCTTGGTGCCTCTTGCGATTGCTGGCGCTCGCGACTATCCAAGGCCGCTCTTGTGCCCGAAAGATTATTGCATGCCCGCTTTGCCCGAGGATAAGCTCGACGCGCTTGCCACCCGTTTCCAATACATCGAGGCGGCCCTTTCGGGCGGCGCGAGCCCGGACGAACTGGCCAAGCTCAGCAAAGAGCATTCCGACCTTTCCCCCATCGTTGCCGAGATCAATGCCTATAAAAAGGCGCTGATGGACCGCGCCGAAGCCGCAGCCCTGGCCAAGGGCGCGGACAAGGAAATGGCCGAAATGGCCGAAGCGGAACTCGAGGAACTCGATGAAAAGATTGAGAAATTAACCCAAACGATCTTCATCATGCTGCTGCCCAAGGACGAGGCGGACGAAAAGTCGATCATCCTTGAAATCCGCGGCGGCACGGGCGGCGACGAGGCGGCCTTGTTCGCGGGCGACCTCTTTCGCATGTATGAGCGCTATGCCTCTTTGCGCGGCTGGAAAGTCACGCTGATGGAGGAGAGCCCCGGGGAAATGGGGGGTTATAAGGAAGTCATCGCTAATGTCTCGGGCAAGGGCGTTTATGCGCGGATGAAGTACGAATCCGGCGTCCATCGCGTGCAGCGCGTGCCGGCGACGGAAGGCTCGGGGCGCATTCATACGTCGGCAGCAACGGTGGCGGTGCTGCCCGAGGTCGAAGACATTGATATTGAAATCAGAAACGAAGATATCCGCATCGATACGATGCGCGCTTCGGGCGCTGGCGGACAGCACGTCAACACCACCGACTCAGCGGTTCGCATCACGCATTTGCCGACGGGGATAGTTGTCACCTCGGCGATGAAGTCGCAGCACCAGAACCGGGCGCAGGCTATGGTGGTGTTGCGCTCGCGGCTTTATGAAATGCAGCGCGAAGAGCGCGACAGCGCGCGTTCGGCCGAGCGCAAGGGGCAGGTGGGTTCGGGCGATCGCTCAGAGCGGATCCGCACCTATAATTTCCCGCAGGGACGCGTGACGGACCATCGTATCAACCTGACTTTGTATAAGCTTGACAAGGTGATAGCGGGCGAAGCGCTCGATGAATTGATCGAGGCGCTGATCACCGAGAACCAGGCGGCGCAATTGGCCGCGATGGAGAATTCGAACTGAGCGAGACCGTCACCATCGGCGCGCTTTGGCGGCGGTGGCGGGACGAATTGACCGAAAAAGGCTTTGCGACGCCGACGCTCGACGCCAAGCTTCTGGTGGGGCATGTGCTCGGGCTCGATGCACTGCAATTGGCCCTCAAAGAGGGCGAAACTGTTAGCAGCACGTTAACATCGAGCCTCGCCGAAGTGTTCGAACGACGTCTTTCGGGTGAATCGGTGGCGCGGATCATTGGGCACAGGGAGTTCTATGGGCTCGATTTCGGGCTCAATGCCGCGACGCTCGAGCCGCGGCCGGATACGGAATTGCTGGTCGATCTGGCGCTTGAGGCTTTGCCCGAGGGCGGTCGCCTGCTCGACATGGGGACCGGGACCGGGTGTATTCCGATCTCGGTTCTGATCAATCGGCCCGATGCGGTCGGGGTCGCGACGGATCTGAGTATGGAGGCGCTGGCGCAGGCCGGGGATAATGCCAAGCGGCATGGGGTCGAGGGGCGGCTGACCTTGCTTCAAGGGAATTGGTTTGGGGCTCTTGGTTCCGGAGAGCGGTTCGATCTCATTCTCTCCAATCCGCCCTATATCGAAACTGCCGTGGTCGAGACGCTGGCGGCGGAGGTGAAGGATTTCGATCCGCTTCTGGCGCTCGATGGCGGGCCGGATGGCTTGGCGCCTTATCGGGTGATAGCGAACGGAGCGCGGGACTGGCTGCGGCCGAATGGGCGGGTGCTGGTCGAGATCGGCTTCGACCAGGGCGAGTCAGTCAGCGGGCTTTTCGCGGCTGCGGGATTTTCCGAGATTTCGGTTCACAAGGACCTTGCGGGGCTTGATCGTGTGGTTTCGGCGCACCACCTGAAAGATACAAAAGCGTCCTAGACTGAAGAAAGACACTTTCTGCTGGTCAAAACTGCGCAAAGCGGCTAGTTTGACCGTGCTGTCACTGGCGCATCATGGGCGCCGCGGCGATCACACCCGATCTCAATAGTGATGCGGCTTGAGCCGCGCTTGTCCGAAGGCTCGGCGCAAGTAGAAGATCAGGGCGGAATTTTCCGGGAAGCGCCGCCCGAGAGCATACGGTTTTCATGAAACCAGTATACCCCATCCACAGCGATGACCGCGGGATGTGGGGCCAGGCCGGATGATATCCGGTCCGCCCAGATGTGACGCTTACCGATCTAGAGTTAGACAAAGCGACCCGATGAGACCAAACCAGAACAAGAACCGGCAGCGTGGCCGGAACGGCGGACGCAAGCACGTCAACCCGCTGTCGCGTAACTATGAGAGCAACGGCCCGGACGTGAAAGTCCGCGGCAATGCGGCTCATGTCGCCGAAAAATACCTGCAGCTGGCGCGCGATGCCCAGTCCTCGGGTGACTCGGTGATGGCGGAGAATTATCTCCAGCACGCCGAACATTATTTCCGCATCGTTTCCTCCGCCCAGCAGGCCATGAATGGCCAGCGCGATGGCCAGAGCCAGGACGACAACGAGTTCGATGACGATGTCTCGGACATCAATTCGCGCTTCTCCTCGCCCCAGCCGGTGCAGAACCATAGCGGCAACGACGCCAATGAAGAGGCTGCCCAGCCGGCGCCCGTCGCGGCTCCTGCGGTGGCGGAAGACGGCGACCAGCCAGCGGCCGAACCGGCCGAAGCCGGTGCCGCGGCCCCGGCCGCCGAAGGTGAAGCCGCGCCGCGCAAGCAGCGCGAACGCCGCCCGCGCCGCCGTCGTCCGACAGGCCAGGACGGCAATGTCGACCCGGCCAATGCACCCCAGCCAGATGTCGGCGAATTGCCGGCCTTCCTGACCGGTGGCAGCACGGCGAACGCTGCCGAGTGATTTTTTGGCCGCTGGGTTGGTGGGTGAAATACCTTCTCCCGCACTCCCTGCCAGCCTTACCCAATGAAGGGTGAGGCGGGGCGGTGGTGGCAAAGATCATAGGCGATTTGAAACGAGAAGGCCGGGCGGTGTGCCCGGCCTTTTTGCTGGGCGGTGCTTTGGGCACGATGTGATGGCGCGCGGCACCGGCCGTTGCAATGGTTTTCTGCAGCCTGGTGCGCGCTGATCGAGGCTCCGATTTTTGCGCCTATTTGGCTGCGGCAGGACCATTGCCGCCCCAAAAATCCTTCCCATATATCTTTTCGATGATGCGGCGTGCCGACATCGAAGCTGGTCGTTTGGCGACGCTGAAAGTGGACATCACCTGAGCTGCCAAACGTCCGGTCCGGGCGTTTCATCACCGACGCTTCCGTCGTCATGCCGGTGCCTTTGAGGGCTGGGTGGCGAGCGAGACAAGGAGAGTTGAATGAATATCGAAAAATACACCGAGCGCTCGCGCGGCTTTATCCAGAGCGCGCAAACGGCAGCTTTGGGCAAGGGCCATCAGCAGTTCGCGCCGGTCCATCTTCTCAAAGTGCTTCTTGACGATGATCAGGGCCTTGCCTCTGGTCTGATCGAACGCGCCGGCGGTGACGCCAAGGCGGCGCGCGCAGGAGTCGAAGCGGCGCTCAACAAGATTCCAAAAGTTTCGGGCGATGCCGGCCAGCTTTATCTCAGCCGCGAGCTTGCCCGTGTGTTCGACACGGCCGAAAGCGCCGCGCAGAAGGCTGGTGACAGCTATGTCACGGCCGAACGGCTGCTGCTGGCGCTCGTGGTCGAAAAGGATACCGATGCCGGCAAGATCCTTGCCTCCGCCGGCCTAACGCCCCAGGGGCTCAATGCGGCGATTGAAGAAATCCGCAAGGGCCGGACGGCCGACTCCGCTTCGGCCGAGAACGCCTATGATGCGCTCAAGAAATATGCCCGCGACCTGACCCAGGATGTGCGCGAAGGCAAGCTCGACCCTGTCATTGGGCGCGACGAGGAAATTCGCCGCACCATTCAGGTGCTGAGCCGCCGCACCAAGAACAATCCCGTTCTTATAGGTGAACCCGGCGTCGGCAAGACGGCGATCGCCGAGGGCCTCGCCATCCGCATCGTCAACGGCGACGTGCCGGAATCATTGAAGAACAAGAGCCTCCTGGCGCTCGACATGGGCGCGCTGATTGCCGGCGCGAAATATCGCGGCGAGTTCGAAGAGCGTCTGAAATCGGTGCTGTCGGAAGTGCAGTCGGCCGAAGGGCAGATCATTCTGTTCATCGACGAAATGCACACGCTCGTTGGTGCCGGCAAGGCGGACGGGGCGATGGATGCGTCCAATCTCTTGAAGCCCGCCTTGGCGCGCGGTGAGCTCCACTGCGTCGGCGCGACGACGCTTGATGAATATCGCAAGCATGTCGAAAAAGATCCGGCATTGGCCCGGCGTTTCCAGCCAGTGTTCGTCTCCGAGCCCACGGTCGAGGATACGATCTCGATCCTGCGTGGGCTCAAGGAAAAGTACGAGCTGCATCACGGCATTCGCATCGCCGACTCGGCGCTGGTGAGCGCGGCGACACTGTCGAACCGCTATATCACCGACCGCTTCCTGCCCGACAAGGCCATCGACCTGATGGACGAGGCGGCAGCGCGGCTGCGTATGGCTGTGGATTCGAAGCCCGAGGCGCTTGACGAACTCGATCGGCGCATCATGCAGCTCAAAATCGAGCGCGAGGCGCTGAAGAAGGAAACCGACGACGGCTCGAAGACCCGGCTCGAACGGCTCGAACATGACCTGTCTGGGCTCGAAGAGCAGGCGCAGGCGCTTTCGTCGAAATGGCTGGCGGAAAAGGAACGGCTGCAAGGGTCGACCAAGCTCAAGGAAGAGCTTGACGCGGCGCGTTCGCAACTCGAAATCGCGCAGCGGCAGGGCGATCTGGCGCGGGCGGGTGAGCTTGCCTATGGCGTCATTCCCGATCTCGAAAAGCGGCTGAAAACGGCCGATGATCCGAATGGCGATGGCAAGCCCGATCCGGTGATGGCCAAGGAAACCGTCGAGCCGACCGATATTGCGCAGGTGGTATCGCGCTGGACCGGCATTCCGGTTGACCGGATGATGGAAGGCGAACGCGAAAAGCTCCTTCATATGGAGACTTCGCTTGGCGCCCGGGTCATCGGGCAGTCGGAGGCCGTGGCGGCCGTGGCCAAGGCGGTGCGCCGCTCGCGGGCAGGCCTGCAGGATCCGAACCGGCCGATCGGCTCGTTCATGTTCTTGGGGCCAACCGGCGTCGGCAAGACCGAGCTGACCAAGGCGCTGGCGCAATTCCTCTTTGACGACGAGACCGCCATGGTGCGGCTCGATATGTCCGAGTTCATGGAAAAGCACTCAGTCGCGCGGCTGATCGGCGCCCCTCCGGGCTATGTCGGCTATGACGAAGGCGGCGTCCTCACCGAAGCGGTGCGGCGCCGGCCCTATCAGGTCGTTTTGTTCGACGAGATCGAAAAGGCGCATCCGGACGTGTTCAATGTTCTCCTCCAGGTGCTCGACGATGGGCGGCTGACGGACGGGCAGGGGCGTACGGTCGACTTCCGCAACACGGTGATCATCCTGACATCCAACCTTGGTGCCGAGTACCTCGTCGATCTCAAGGATGGGGAATCGGTGGAGCTGGTGCGCGGCAAAGTGCTCGATACGGTCAAGGGGGCGTTCCGTCCGGAATTCTTGAACCGCATCGACGAAATCCTGCTGTTCCATCGCCTCGGGCGCGAGCATATGGGCTCGATCGTGGATATCCAGTTCGGGCGGCTCGAAAAGCTGCTGCGCGATCGGGATATTTCCCTCGAGCTCACCGGCAAGGCGCGCGACTGGCTCGCCCATGAGGGCTATGATCCGGCCTATGGCGCCCGGCCGCTCAAGCGCGTCATCCAGCGCGAAGTGCAGGACGAACTGGCCGAGGAGATTCTCTCGGGCAAGGTCTCGGATGGCGCACACGTGCTGGTCGATGCGGACGACGAGGGCATCGTGCTACGCCCCGGCGGGGCCGGACAGCAAGACGCCGCAGCGTGAGCTGATCAAATCGAGAAAGGGCCGGTCGACAGACCAGCCCTTTTTTGAATGCGGATTCGGAATCCGGCTTGTCCCACACACGACTCTGGACTAGAACAAAATGGGAACAACGGGAGGCGGGTGTGGCAGATAAGATCGACTATATCGAATTTCCATCAAGCGACCGGGCGGCGACGAGCGGGTTTTTTCGCGCGGCCTTCGGCTGGGGCGCGGTGAGCTATGGTCCTGATTATGACGGAATCGAAGGCGCGGGGATCGACGGGGGCGTCGATCAGGCGGCCGAAAGAGTTGCCGCCACCATGGCGATCATACGCAGCGACGATCTCGACGATGCCGAGCGGCGCGTCGTGGCGGCGGGTGGCGTGATCACGCGGCCGCAGTTCGATTTTCCAGGCGGCAGGCGGTTTCATTTCCGCGAGCCGGGCGGCAATGAACTCGCGGTCTGGGTGGCGCGGCCCGAATAGCTAATGGGCGTCGGCGACTTTGACAGGGGTGGCATCGTTCCGGGCCATCAATTCGTCGATCTGCGCCATGGTCTGACGGAACGAGTCCTTGTATTGCGCGGCGAGCACGTTGTCCTTGGGCAGCTTGACGCTGAGCGGATCGACGAGATTGCCGTTTATCAGGATTTCGAAATGGAGGTGCGGGCCGGTCGATTGTCCGGTGGAGCCGACATAGCCGATGACCTGGCCCTGGCGGACTTTCGAGCCGACGCCGAGGCCATCGACGAAGCGCGAAAGGTGGCCATAGGCGGTTTCATAGCCGTTGACGTGCTGGACTTCTATCTTGTTGCCGTAGCCCGATTGCCAGCGATAGTAGGAGATCACCCCGTCGCCGGCAGCATAGATCGGCGTGCCGGACTTGGCGGCAAGATCGACCCCGGTGTGAAGCTTACGCGTATGGAAGATGGGGTGGACGCGATAACCAAAGCGCGAGCGGAGGGTGCCGCCGCCTTCGAGCGGACGGCGGTTGAGGAAGCGTTTTCCGGTTTCCCCGTCCGGATCGTAGAAATCGACCGTACCGTCTTCGGTCGCGAACCTGTAAAGCTGGCGCTTGGTGCCCGACAGGGTCAGGGCGACATAGAGAAGCTCGGGCTTGGCATCGGGCGAATCCTGGGTCTCGAGGATATCGATGGTGTCACCGGCCGAGATGCGCTTGGTCATGTCGACGTCATAGGCGAACATACCCACGATGCGCTGGATGGTTTCGTCGTCGAGATCGTGCTTGCGGCCGGTTTCCCAGATCGAGCGATAAACGGTGGGCAGGTTGCCGACATTGATCTGCTCGATGTCTTCCTGCGGAAACTCGACCCAGTCGGGCTGGAGGCCGACGACATATTGACCATTGTCGCTGAGGGCGACGGTGGCGATATGCGGATCGCCCTGGGCGCCCTCAGGCCGGTAGATCGACATGCGATAGGGCACGAGGCTGTTGGAACCGCTCGTCAGCGGACCATAGAGAATGCGCAGGCGAATGCCGGCCGGCAGGCCAGTCGCCGGAATGAGATTGGCGAGCGTGTTCTGCACCATCGCGACCTGGGCGCTGGTAAAGCCGTTGCGGATCAGCGTGTCGGACAGGGGCCCGATTTCGCGCACGGTGAGGAACCGCTCGGTGCGGGCAGGGCCGGTATCGCCGCCGAGCGTGGTCTTGGGAACCACGGTGACGTTTTCGGCAATGCCATTGGCGGTAACGGCGTCGTCCTGCTTGGCGAGATCGCTGAGGCTCGGGCCGAGCGCGGCATAGGCCAAAGTCGGCGGCGCGTCTTCGGTATAGAAGGTGGCTTCAGCCATGCCGCGCACGAAGTCGGCAGCGACCTGGTCGGTCACCGCGGTCGGCGGCACGAATGTCAGGGGCATGTCGGCCTGGCGCACGGCGACTTCGCCATCGACATCGGTGCCATAAACGTCGGCATTAAGATCAAGCGCCACGGCCTGGAGGGGCTGGGTGGCATTGAGGATTGCGACCGGATCGTAAGCCGGTGCATCGGCCGACAGGTTGGTCGCGGTGGTGGCAAGGGTCGCCCGCAGCCGGGTGAACGGCTGATTGCGGATGATCTCGCGGCCATCGACAACCTGGCGGATCGAAGCCTCGACTATTTCAAGGTCGGAACGCGTTGCCGCGACGGGGCGAACGCGCGAGGATTTCGCCGTGCTGTCGACGACGCGCTGTTCGATCTTTGGTGCAGCGAGCTGCAGCGCCTTATAGGCGGTCGAAAAGGTGTCCTGCCCCTGAAAGGAAACGTAGAGCGCGGCGCCCATCAAGAGCACGGAGGTCAGGCCGGTCATCACCGTGCCGCTGAGCCAGGCAAAGCTGAGTTCGCGGCCCTGCGGGATGTCACCGTCGGTCGACTGGAGCGTCAGGGCCGGGCCGTCTTCGAACCCGCTGGCGCGCAGCAGGGAAGCGTGGCGATTTCTTTGCGCAGCGTTCAACGCGCCGTCCTTTGATATGAAATGGTCTTCCCCCGGGGCCCTTTTCGGTGCGCCTCTCGCATTGGAGCGTGCCGCAGCCTAAGGAGACCGGGCCCCGATGACAATGGCTGTCATATCATCGGCAAATGCGGCGAAAGCGGGGACGGGTTATTGATCGCGCGCACACGTGAGGGCGGGGCCGGAATGAAAGCCGAAGCGGGAGAGGAAATTGCGGGCAAAAGCGAAAAGCGTGGAACGGCCTGCAATCTCTGGTAGTTCAGTCGGGTTTTCCACATACTGACGGCGGCTCGGGAACGAAAATGTCGTTTTTGTCATTGAAGGGGGTTTACAGAAAAACGGGTGACCCCTATAACCCGCTCATCGCTGAAGAGCGCGGCGCCAAACGGCGGCGGGCACGGAAGCAAGTCGCTGAAAACGAAAGAGATTTCGAAAATTAAGCGACATAGAAAAATCAGCGCTGCTGAATTTTCTAAAAACGGTGTTGACAGTTCGTTTAGACTGACTTAGAAACCGCGACGCTGACGACGCGAACGACGTTATGTTGTTCCCACTGATTAGCGAAATCTGACAGGGCAGACTGGCTGCCGGGCGACCGGAAGGCGCGTTTGTTTTGCCGAGATAAAAATCCGAGGCGGTTGCCTCACCGACGTTCGGCCCTTGTGGGGTGAAGGTCAGCTCTTTGACATTGTGAAGAAAGAAGAAAGAGAAACGTGGACGGCGAGGTTCTTGCGAACTGAAGCTGGAAGCAATTCCGGTGGAAGTTGTTACAAGACTTTCGATGGGTGCA
>NZ_LAJG01000023.1 GCF_000970455.1 Devosia soli
ATCCCGGACACCGCCCCCCGCGCCGTGCCCACTAGCCAGCCCCAGGTGCAGCTCAGCTTCGCGCCCATCGTCCAGGCTGTTTCGCCCTCCGTGGTTAATGTCTACGCCACGCGGATCGAGGCGCAGTCCGCATCGCCCTTTGCCAATGATCCCTTCTTTTCCCGCTTCTTCGGCGATCAGTTCCAGTCCCGCCCGCGCGAGTCGCGCGCCTTGGGCTCTGGCGTCATCGTCGATGGCAGCGGGGTGATCCTCACCAATTCCCATGTCATCAACGGCGCCACCGACGTCCGCATCTCCCTTAGCGACGGTCGCGAATTCGCGGTCGACGTCATTGTCGAAGATCAGCAGACCGATCTCGCCGTCCTCCGCGTCCGCGATCCGCGCGGCGTCACATTCCCGGCCATCACCTTTGCCGATAGCGACAAGCTACTCGTTGGCGATCTGGTCCTTGCCATCGGCAATCCCTTCGGCGTCGGCCAGACCGTGACCTCCGGCATTGTCTCCGCGCTCGCTCGCACTGGCGTCGAAAGCTCCAACTACGAGTTCTTCATCCAGACCGACGCGGCCATCAATCCCGGCAATTCCGGCGGCGCTCTCGTCGATATGCAGGGGCACCTCGTCGGCATCAATACCGCTATCTATTCCCAATCCGGCGGTTCGGTCGGCATCGGCTTTGCCATCCCCGCCAATATGGCCAAGCTCGTCGCTGATGCCGGCGTCACTGGCGGCGCCATCGTCCGCCCCTGGTTTGGCGCCAAGATGCAGGCCGTTGATTCCGATATCGCCACCAGTCTGGGCATGGACGCCCCCCACGGCGCCCTCATCACCGAAGTCGCCCCCGATGGCCCCGCCGCCCGCGCCGGCTTCAAGTCCGGCGACGTGATCCTCTCCGTCGATGGCCAGAAGGTTGATGACCCCAGCGCCTTCAACTTCCGCCTGGCGACCAAGCCCATCGGTCAGACCACCAAGCTCGAGCGCCTTCGTGGCTCGGCCACCGACACCCTCGATTTCCCCGTCGAAGCTGCCCCAGCGCCCTCAGACAACGCCACGGCCACCATCTCGGCCACATCGCGTTTCTCCGGCGTCACCGTCCGCCAGCTCGACCCAGCCTTGGCCGAGTCCAAAAATCTGCCATACGACGCCAAAGGCGTTATCGTCACCGCCGTCGCTCCAAACTCACCCGCCGAAGCCATGGGTCTCAAGGTCGACGACATCATCCTCCAGCTCAACGACACCGTCATCACCGATGCCCAGTCCTTCAGCACCCTGGCCTCGCAGCGCGTCCGCACCTGGCAGATCATCCTGCAGCGCGATGGGAGAGTGAGCAGGGCTATCGTCAGCGGATAGTTCTTGCCCAGCCACCGTCATTGCCCGGCTCGTCCGGGCAATCCATCTTCCCTCCGCATTGACCACCCGGACAAGCCGGGTCGTGACGACCAGCGAGATATTAGCCGCGCGATCACAACGGCCTTCCCAAACTCGATCCAACTCCTCCCCCTACCAGGGGGAGGCCGGTTGGAGGTAAGCGCACCCTAGTGCGAACGAAGCCGCACTCTGCTAATTAACCCCCATGTCCGACCTCTTCGCCGCCGACCCCACCGAAACCGATAAGGCCCGCCCGCTCGCCGACCAGTTGCGCCCGCGCGCGCTCGATGAAGTCATCGGCCAAACACACCTTCTAGGCCCCGATGGCACGCTGACCCGCATGCTCGCCTCAGGTCGCCTTGGCTCGCTCATCCTTTGGGGCCCGCCTGGCACCGGCAAGACCACCGTCGCGCGCCTCCTTGCCGACCAGATCGGTTTCCGTTTCGAGCAGATCTCCGCCATATTTTCCGGCGTCGCCGATCTCAAGAAGGTTTTCGAGAAAGCCCGCTTCGAGCGCCTCTCCGGTCACCACACGCTGCTCTTCGTTGACGAGATTCATCGCTTTAATCGCGCCCAGCAAGATAGCTTCCTGCCGGTCATGGAGGACGGTACCGTCGTCCTCGTCGGCGCTACGACCGAGAACCCATCTTTCGAACTTAACGCCGCGCTTCTGTCCCGCAGCCAGGTCCTCCGTTTCGAGTCGCTGGCCGCGCCCGATCTGGAGCTGCTTCTCCAGCGCGCTGAAACCCTCCTCGGCTCCATCCTGCCGCTGACCGACGAAGCGCGTCACACCCTCCTCGGCCTCGCCGATGGCGACGGTCGCGCACTTTTGGGTCTCGTCGAAGAGATCCTGGCGTCGTCTCGCGCCAATGAGACGCTGGATGTTAACGGAATGCTAACAGTAGTGCAGCGTCGGGCGCCTATTTACGACAAGGCGCAGGACGGCCATTACAACCTCATTTCCGCGCTTCACAAGACCATTCGCGGCTCCGATCCCGACGCCGCGCTCTACTACTTTGCCCGCATGGTCGTTGCCGGCGAGGATCCGCTTTTCCTGGCTAGACGCTTGATTCGCATGGCGTCTGAGGACATCGGCAATGCCGATCCGCAGGCGCTTCCCCTCGCGATCGCTGCCCGCGATTCCTACCAAATGCTCGGCTCGCCAGAAGGCGAGCTAGCGCTCGCCCAAGTCGTCGTCTATCTCGCGCTCGCGCCCAAATCCAACGCCGTCTACACCGCTTTCAAAGCCGCGATTTCCCTCGCAAAATCAAGCGGTTCGCCCATGCCACCCATGGTCATTCTCAACGCCCCGACCAAGCTGATGAAGGGCGAAGGGTATGGGGAAGGTTACCAATACGACCACGACGTCCCCGACGCGTTCTCCGGCCAGGAATACTTCCCCGAAGCCCTTGGCCGACAACAGTTTTATCAGCCCGTCGAGCGCGGCTTCGAGCGCGATCTCAAGAAACGCATGGATTATTTCTCGCGCCTCCGCGCCGAAAAGTCCCGCAATCGCAACGCTCTAGACGAGTAATCCCCGTGCTCCAGTTCCAGTGCTATTCTTGCGTCACATCGGATCAGCCATGAACGGCTTCCTCCTCGTTGGCGCTGGCGGCGCAATCGGTGCCATGGCCCGATACGGTCTCGCTGGCTTGATCGGCCGCCTCTGGCCAATGGGCTTTCCGCTGGCGACGCTCCTGATCAACATCACCGGCTCGATCGCCATGGGCGTCTTCGTTGGCCTCATGGCCCGCTTCCTCCCGCCCAATCAGGAAGAGGCCCGGCTGTTCGTCGCCGTCGGCATCCTCGGC
The DNA here is from genome assembly GCF_000970455.1 of Devosia soli. GTDB lineage: Bacteria > Pseudomonadota > Alphaproteobacteria > Rhizobiales > Devosiaceae > Devosia > Devosia soli. Next base: position 3,177 of record NZ_LAJG01000023.1, read on the forward strand.
GGCTTCACCACCTTTTCCTCCTTTTCCCTCGATACAATCGTGCTCTTCGAACGCGGCGCATGGCTGCAAGCTGGGCTCTATGTCGCCTTGTCGGTTGTAGTTTGCCTCGTGGGCCTATATCTCGGCCTTCTGATAACAAGAGGCGGCCCCGCATGAGTGGCGTTCAACATCGGGAAGTCACGGCAGACGAAGACGGCATGCGTCTCGACCGCTGGTTTGCCCGGCATTTCCCCCAGGTCGGCTTCGGCCGCCTGCAAAAACTGATCCGCAATGGCGAGGTCAAGGTCGATAAGGCCAAGGTCGAAACCAGCACGCGTCTCGCCGAAGGCCAGACGGTGCGTATCCCGCCGGTAGACGATCCCGGCACGGTCCGTCCGGTTAAGGTCAACCAGGAAGATGCAAGGTTTCTCAAGGACATAATCCTTTATGAGGATGATGACCTTTACGTCTTCAACAAGCCCCGTGGCCTCGCCGTGCAGGGCGGCAGCGGCACCACGCGCCACCTCGATGGCCTCCTGAAAAGCTTGCCCAACAAGCTCGGCGAAGCCCCGCGCCTCGTTCATCGGCTCGATCGCGACACCTCTGGTTGCCTCGTCGTCGCCAAGACCGCCGCGGCGGCTACGCATTTCGGCAAGGTCTTCATGTCGCGTTCGGCCCGTAAGATTTACTGGGCCCTCGTTGCCGGCAACCCGACACCGCGCCAAGGCGAAATCTCCTGCTTCATCGCCAAGCGCGTCACCGAGGACGGCGAGCAAATGGTCGTGGTGAAGAATGGTGCCCCCGGCGCTGTTCACTCATCGAGCTATTATTCGACCACAGACACCGCCAGCCGCCGCTTTGCATGGGTCACGCTCAAGCCCGTCACCGGCCGCACCCACCAGTTGCGCGTCCACATGGCCCAGCTCGGCACGCCGATCATCGGCGACCCGCGCTACTTTAACATTGAAAACTGGATGCCGGCGCCCGGCCTCGGCGAGGGGCTGCATCTCCACGCTCGCCGCATCGCTCTACCGCTCCGCAATGGCAAAAGGCTAGATATTTCAGCGCCTTTACCGCCGCACATGCGCCAAAGCTGGGACGCCCTCGGCTTCGATGCAGAGCGGTTCGACGTGCAGGACACCGACCCCGAGGACCATGCATGAAGCTGATTATGTTCGACATGGACGGGACGCTGATCGACACCGAAGCCCTGATCGTCGAACATATGACGGCCACGTTCGAAAGAGCGGGACTGCCTGCGCCGACTCACCATGAGGCCCGCCGCGTCATTGGCCTCTCGCTTCCGAACGCCATCGCCCGTCTTCTTGGCACTGAGCTGACCCCTCAGGCCGAGCGGATGGCCGATGACTACCGCAAGCACTATCGTGCTTCGCTCGTCCAGGCCGAAGGCCGCGAAGGTCTTTTCCCCGGCGCCCGCCAAGCTCTTGATTTGCTAATAGATTGGCCCGAAACGCTCCTCGGTATAGCCACGGGCAAGGGCCTCAACGGCGTTCATCGCCTGACCCAGATTCACGGTATAGCCGAACATTTCGTGACCTTGCAGACGCCCGATCATAACCCATCTAAGCCCCATCCCGGCATGATGCTGCGGGCAATGGCTGAAACCGGCGCTGACAAGGCCGATACGGTCATCATCGGCGACACCACCTACGATATCGAAATGGGCAAGGCCGCCGGCACCAAGGCCATCGGCGTCACCTGGGGCCATCACGACACCGACGAACTGCTGGCCGCAGGCGCCGATATTCTCGTCGATAGTTACGCCGATCTGCCAGCGGCGATCAAACACGTATTGGACTGAACATGCGCGACCAGCTCGAAGATGCTCTGAAAAATCAGGAGTTTGGCTACGGTCAGGCCCAGCACATCAACCAGATCGAACTGCCAAAGCGCTTCTATAAAAACGTCGACGTCGCCCGCACCGAAGCGGGCTTCGTCGTCACTCTCGATGAAAAGCCGACCCGCACCCCAGGTCGTAAGGTGCCCGTGGCGGTTCCCACACACGCCATTGCGCAAGCCATGGCCACTGAATGGGCTGCGCAGGAAAAGTACGTCGACCCCACTACCATGCCCATGGTGCGCCTCATCAATTCCGCCGTCGAAAGCGGCGAAGAACAAGCTCCGGCGTTCCGGGCAGAAATCGGTAAGTTCGCTGGCAACGATCTATTGCTCTATCGCGCCGATACCCCGCAGGAACTGGTCGACGACCAGGAACGTCATTGGGATGGAGCGCTGGTCAAGCTTGCGCGCCATTTCGACGTCGCATTCCAGCCCACCATCGGCATCATTCATCAGGCGCAACCCGTCTCGACATTGCAGCGTCTCGACGCCGCGCTCGAAGGGCAGGGGCTGCTGTCGCTGACCGCACTCGTCTCCATCACGGGTATTACCGGCTCCGGCCTCCTTGCCATCGCCTTGCTGCATCAATTGCTGACGTCGGATGAAGTTTGGACGGCAGCACACGTCGACGAGGACCATCAGATCCGGCTATGGGGTGAAGACGAGGAGGCGATGGAACGCCGCGGCAAGCGACGGGTCGAATTCGACACCGCTGTTGCTGTCGTCGAAGCGTTACGCGCTTAGGGCCACGATCCAGTTCGCCGTGTCCGGGGCAATCTCCCGCAGCGGCACCAGCACGAAATCGCGCGCGTGTGCATGCGGATGGGGCAGGGTCAATCGCCCCGTCTGCATTTCGATCCGCTCATAGGCGATGATGTCGATATCGATGACGCGCGGTCCCCAAACCTCGTGCCGTACCCGGCCCATCTCCCGCTCGGTATCGAGCGCGACATGCAAGAGGTCGATGGGCTCGAGATCGGTCTCGATCTCGGCTGCCATATTGGCAAAATCCGGTTGATCGGTCTTGCCCCAGGGCTTGGTCGAGATCACCTCGGACTGCTTGGTCACACGAATATGCGGATGCGCGTCGAGCCGCCGGATCGCCTCTTCAAGTTGCGCTCGCGGATCGCCAATATTCGCCCCGAGGCTGAGCCAGGCCAGCGCCATCAGCTGGGCCTCACGCGGTGCAGCTCAATTGCAGCTTCACCCCGCACCATGGCGATCGGCGCCTCTGGCTTACGGATGCGAATGATAATCCATTTGATGTCGCCAAACCGCTCGAACAGCGCGGAAACGATGTTCTGCCCTAGTGCCTCGATCAGTTTCGTACGGATATCGAACGTCGCTTTCACAACATCGTAGATGTCCGCGTAAGAGACTGTGTGCCCGATCGCATCGGTTTCACCCGGCGCTCGCAAATCAACCCCACATTCGAGATCGACGAAAAAGCGCTGGCCCAACCGTTGTTCTTCCGCAAACAGGCCATGAAAGCCATAAAATCCCAAGTCGCGAAGGATAATGCGATCACCGGTGAAGGGTGTAGTCATCTGAAGTCCTGTCAGGGTCCGTAGAGCGTCGCCTGTGCCACCCGTAGCGCATCGCGGTTGGCTGCAACATCATGGACGCGAAAAATATGTCCACCGCGTTCATACCCCTGCACGGTCGTTGCAATTGTTCCTGACAGTCGCTCGCTCGGCTGCTTGTCGAGCAGTCTGCCGATCATGGATTTTCGTGAGGTGCCTATCAGAATGCCGAGCTTGGGAAATGCCTTTGCAAGCTCAGGCAGTTCGCGGAGGATTTGATAGTTCTGCGCCAGTGTCTTGCTGAAGCCGAAGCCTGGGTCGAGGATGATCTGGCCGATCGGTAGGTTCGCCGCCTGCGCGATGTCCTGCGTTTTTTGAAAATAACGGATGATTGCGGGGAGAGGCAAAGTATTTTCGTCCCATCCCCGATCCCAATGCATGGCGATGACCGGTGCTCCATAGGTCGCAGCGACCTCGACCATTTCCGGGGCGCCCTGCAAGCCATGAACATCATTGATTATATCGGCGCCGGCCTGGATGGCTTGGTCCGCCACCAAAGGCTTGTACGTATCGATCGAGACCGGAATTTCGATCCCATCCTGCCGGATAGCGTCGATCACCGGTATGACGCGGTCCAATTCCTCCTGCACGCCGACAGTTTCCGAGCCCGGACGGGTGCTTTCACCACCCACATCGATGATGTCCACACCCTCTTTGGCCATCGCACGCGCATGGTCCAGAGCCCTTGCAACGTCGTCATGCTTACCGCCATCGGAGAAGCTGTCCGGCGTGACATTGAGTATGCCCATGATCAGCGGACGCACGCCGAGTTCGAGCGCCGATCGCTTTGGGAGAATGACTTTGTGTGTCTTGTGCATCCGGGCGTCCTGACCCTGTCGCAGCGGCTTTGGTGAGCGTGCCGGTTCGGGCGTCTTAGCATAAGTGCCGCGCCGCCCGCACGCGCCGGGTCACTTCTGTTCCCAAGCTTCCAATGCTGATTTCAGAACCAAGGTCAGTACGGCAATCAACGCTAGGGTCGACGCAGCAGCGAAGGATCCGGCGATGTTGAAATCATTGAACAGCAGATTGATTTGCAAGGGCAGGGTGTTGGTCTGCCCTCGGATCGATCCCGAAACCACCGAAACAGCGCCGAATTCGCCCATCACCCGGGCATTGGTCAGCACGGCGCCATAAACCAGGCCCCAGCGAATATTGGGCAATGTGACATGGAAAAACATCTGCCATCCATTCGCGCCGAGGGACAGGGCCGCCTCCTCGTCGTCGGTCCCTTGTTGGCGCATCAGCGGCACCAGCTCCCGCGCTACATAGGGAGCAGTCACGAAGAGGCTGACCAGGACGATCGCCAAAGGGGTGAACATGACCTGAAGGCCGAGCGGCTGCAGTATGGGCCCAAGCAGCCCCTGATTGCCGTAGAGAAACAGATAGACGATGCCCGCGACGATCGGGCTGATGGCGGCTGGCAATTCGATTATCGCCACGAGCAGTTGCTGTCCGCGGAAGGTGAACCGGGTGACGAGCCAGGCGAGTGCTACGCCGACAACCATGTTGATCGGCACTACGATCAGTGCTGTCAGGACCGTCAAGAAGATCGCGTGAAGGGTGTCGGGTTGAAGGATTGCGCCCAAATAGGCGGTCAAACCTTCGCGAAAGGCGAAACTGAAGATGAGCACCATCGGAACGACCAGCGCCATGCCGGCGAAAACAAACGCCAAGCCGATCATTGCATTGGCGCCGGTGGAGCGTGCAACGGGCGTACTCATTCAGGCTCTCCGCTCAACATACCGCACCTGCCAGGCAGCAAGGAGATTGGTAGCGATCAATGTTGCGAATGCGACGACCAAAAGCACGAAGGCCAGCGCCGCCGCCGCCTCGTAGTTGTATTCGTCGAGCCGGATGAAGATCAGCAGCGAGACGATTTCGGTCAATCCGGGCAGGTTGCCCGCGATAAACACCACGGCCCCGAATTCCCCCAGCGATCTGGCGAATGAGAGCACGCAGCCGCCGATGAAGGCCGGCAGGATGGCGGGCCAGATGATGCGGCTGAACACCTGCAAGCGCGTCGCGCCCAAGGTCCGCGCGACGTTTTCGAAGTCGATGTCAACCTCTTCAAGCACCGGCTGCACCGCCCGCACCACAAAGGGAATGGAGGTAAAGGTCATGGCGCAGATGATGCCGAGCTGGGTGTAATTGACCTTGACGCCATTGGGCTCGAGAAACTGACCATACCAGCCGGTATCATCGAAAAGCGTAACCAGAACCAGACCCGCAACAGCCGTGGGGAGAGCGAAGGGTAGGTCAACCAGGGCGTCCAGAAGGCGCCGCCCCGGAAACCGATATCGCGTCAGTACCCATGCGAGGAGTAGGCCCACCACGCCGTTGATCACGGTGGCGACCAGAGCCGACCCAAAGGTGACGCGGTAAGCAGCGAGCGCACGATTGGAGCTAACGATGCGCCAGAATTCCGGCATGCCCATCCCCGCGACCTTCAGCAGCATCGCTGCCAGCGGCAAGAGGATGACAAGGGTGAGATAAAAGAGGGACACGCCCATCGACAGCCCGAAACCGGGCAGCAGGTGCTTGCTGCGATGCTGTGCCATCATGCCCTCTGGATGCCGAAAGGCGGCGCAGCAATGCCGCGCCACCCATGCCATCGGTCGATACGGTTATTGATTGACGAAAACCTTATCGAGCAGGCCGCCATCGGCGAAGTGCTCGCTGGTAACCTTTTCCCAGCCACCGAATGCATCTTCCACGGTCACGAGGCGCACCTCCGGGAAGGTCGAGGCATGGGCTGCGGCGACCGACTCGTCCTGCGGGCGGTGGAAGTTGGCAGCGGCAATCTCTTGGCCTTCGGGCGTAAAGAGGAAGTCGAGGTAAGCCTTGGCGAGTTCCCGGCTGCCACGCGCATCGACAACCTTATCGACGATGGCGACGGGAAATTCGGAAAGGAAGCTCACCGACGGAACGACAGCTTGATATTTGTCCGCTCCGAGTTGCTTGACCACGGCCAGCGTCTCGGCCTCGAATGTCACGAGCACATCGCCCAACTGCCGCTCGGTGAAGGCAGTTGTTGCGGCGCGCCCACCGGTTTCGAACACCGGCACATTGGCGAATAGCTTCGTGAGAAACTCCTCGATCTTGGCTTCATCGCCAGCATATTCCTCTGTCGCCCACGCGCGGGCGGCAAGATAGGTGTACCGCCCATTTCCCGAGGTCTTGGGGTTGGGGAAAATCACCTGCACGCCTTCGTTTGCGAGATCACCCCAGTCTGCGATGTTCTTGGGATTGCCTGCGCGCACAAGGAAGGATGGGAAAGAATAGAACGGCGCCGCATTATCGGGGAATTCGCTCGCCCAATCCGCGCTGACATACCCGCCCTCGACAAGCTTTTCGATGTCCGTCACCTGGTTGAAGGTCACGATGTCTGCCTGAAGACCCTCGAGGATAGCGCGCGCCTGCGCCGAAGAGCCGGCATGCGACTGGTTGACCGTCACTGTGGCGCCCGTTGTCGTATAAGCAGCGTTCTCGGCCTCAAACAATTCGCGCGCGATATCGTATGAAGCGTTGAGGATATCGGTCGGCTGCGCCAGGACAGGGACGCTGCTGAGGGCGAGAGCAGCAAAGGTGGAGAAAATGAGCTTATGCATGGGACGCAAATTCCAAGAGCGAAACGGATCTGGAATACGGTGATGCGGCGCGCTCAGCCTACGGTAAAGAGCTAAACGACTGCCCCGGATGAGTAATTCAGCCTGGCTTTCGAGCCAGCAAAGCCGTTGCGTCGCTGCTCAACTCAGCGCGATTTTGTTTCAGATGGGCGAGGCCGGACGGTCAGTTGCTCGCCGTATTTTGCAATCCCGATGCCGGAAACAACCAGCAACAGCGCAAGCACCAGATATAGAGTCAGTTCCGCCTTGCCCAAAGCCACGAGATAGACAGCCGTCAGAACCGGCGTCAGGAAGCTGACAACGCCGATCAACTGCGCATCGCCCTTCTTCATGCCGAAATCCCACATCGCATATGCCAGCGCAAAAAAGATCGAGGCAAAGGCGATGACGGCGAGACTGACACCCGGAGCAGGTGGCGCGCCGAGAGCAAACAGCCAGACGGCACCATTGATGACGCTGCTAGCCAAAAAGACAACGCCGAGAAAATTGCTGCTCGTTGCTGGATAGCGCGCAGCCATGGCTGAGAATACCGCCCAGCTCACCGCAGAGATCGCTGCCCATCCATGCCCTGGCATCAGGTGAAAAGCGCCGGCGGCGAGACCTTTGCCAACGAGAAGCGCAACAATTCCCGACAATCCCAGCGCTCCGGCTAAGGCATGAAACCAGCGGAAGCGTCGCCCCAGCGACAAGGTCGTTAAAATGACGACCAGCAAGGGCCAGGTATAGATGATCAGCGTCGCTTCGAGCGGCGGCGCCTGCTGCAGGGCGGCAACCCATGTCAGATTATGCCCACCGATGCCGAAGATGCCGAGTAGATAGAGCCAGATGGGAACCCGTTTCAGCTCCGGGAGCGGATTGTGCCGTCGCGCGACCCAGAGCGCCAAGAAAACCAGCGCCCCGACGCCGTCTCCCAGTGCCACATAGAGAAAAGGATGCACTCCGTCGACCGAGGCAACGATCGGCGCCGTCATGGACCAGATGAAAACAGCAGCAACGCCACCCGCCGTGCCCCAGCGCGACGCCCGTTGCAGAGTGAATGGATGCAAGTCCATGCGGGGATGCCAGAAAAAACCCCGCTTTCGCGGGGATGGAGGGGAACCTAGTGCGTCGCCGGCCTTGCGAAGAGATCGTATTCGTCATTGTCGGTGACAGTCACCGAAACGATGTCGCCGATCTTGATGCCGGTCGCGTTGTCGACGATCACCTGGCCGTCGATCTCCGGTGCGTCCCACTTGGAGCGGGCAATGGCGCGGTTCTCTTCTGGGCGGACATCGTCGACGATGACTTCGATTGTGCGGCCAACTTTTTTCTGAAGCTGGTGGAACGATACGTTCTGCGCCACTTCCATCAACTGGGCAAAGCGCTCTTCCTTGACTTCGTCTGGCACGATGCCTTCAAGTTCGTTGGCCGTAGCGCCCGTCACCGGCTCATACTTGAAGCAACCGGCACGATCGATCTCGGCCTCCTCGATAAAGTCGAGCAGCATTTCGAAATCTTCTTCGGTTTCGCCGGGGAAGCCCACGATAAAGTTCGAGCGCACAGTCAGGTCGGGCACCTGGCGCTTCCAGTCGAGAATGCGGTTGAGCGTCTTTTCCTGGTGGGCCGGGCGGCGCATGGCCTTGAGCACGTTCGGAGAGGCGTGCTGGAACGGGATGTCGAGATAGGGCAGGACGAGACCTTCGGCCATCAGCTCCATCACCGGGTCGACATGGGGGTAGGGGTAGACATAATGGAGGCGAACCCACGCGCCGAGCTCGCCCAGCTCCTTGGCAAGGTCATAGAACTTGGCCTTGACGTCGCGCCCACGATATTTCGAGGTAGCGTATTTCAGATCGAGACCATAGGCGCTCGTGTCCTGCGAGATGACCAACAGCTCCTTGACGCCCGAACGGATCAACCCCTCGGCTTCCGACAAGATACCAGCAGCCGGACGCGAGGCGAGGTCGCCGCGGATCTGGGGGATGATGCAGAAGGAGCAGCGATTGTTGCAGCCCTCGGAAATCTTGAGATAGGCATAGTGCCGCGGCGTCAGCTTCAGCCCGCTCTCAGGAACGAGGTCGACGAACTTGTTCGGCACCGGCGGCAAATGATCGTGCACCGCCGAGACAACGCTCTCATACTGATGAGGGCCGGTAATCGCGAGCACGTTCGGATGGGTTTCGCGGATCAGGCTCTCCTCGACGCCGAGGCAACCCGTAACGATGACGCGACCATTTTCGTTCAGCGCTTCGCCGATCGCTTCAAGACTTTCCTGCTTGGCGCTATCGAGAAAGCCGCAGGTGTTGACCAGGACGATATCCGCGCCAGCATAGTCGCGGCTGAACGAATAACCCTGCGCCCGCAGGGTTGTCATGATGCGTTCGCTGTCGACGAGCGCCTTGGGGCAGCCGAGGCTGACTAAACCGATTTTAGGCGCCTGAGTCATGCGCGTGCAAAGGTCCAAAACTGTGGATGAGTTGGCCGCGTCATATAGAAACTTTGACGGTTACGCAATGTTACTGCCCCGCCGAATAGGCGGATCAGACCTGCCTTGGGCGGTGGACACGTGATCTTGAATGTTGAATCTGCTGAACAGTGCGTTCTGCAATGTTCAGTTTTTGTAACCTCCCGCCTAGGCTAGGCGTCTTGAGTCCGCGCCAACGAGGCGCTGCACGGGAGTATAAAAAACAATGTTCGATCGTCTCTCCGCCTATGCGCCGCAGGCCCTCGCCGTGCTGCGTATCGTCACAGCGCTGCTGTTCTTCCTCCATGGCACCCAGAAGCTGCTCGGCTTCCCGGCAGCGGAATTTTCCCCGCCGACATTCTCGATCTTCTGGTTTGCCGGCCTTATCGAAATCGTCACCAGCATTCTGATCGCCATCGGCTTTTTCACCCGTCCGGCTGCGTTTCTCGCTTCCGGTACTATGGCCGTTGCCTATTGGATGGTTCACGCTCCCGGCAATCTCTTCCCGACCAACAATGGCGGCGATGCAGCGATCCTGTTCTGCTTCGTGTTCCTTTATCTCGTCTTTGCCGGCCCAGGCGCCTGGAGCGTCAACAAGAAGTAGTTTTCGCTTCCGTCGAAACGAAAAGGCCGCCCCTGGGGCGGCCTTTTTTTGTCAGGTAATGGGCGAGGATGGCGTGCGCTTGGGTTTGAAAGGTTCCCCCGCGGTTGTGGAAGGCTCGCGCTGAATGTCATCCTCAGGCGTCACGCGCGGTGGCGCTTCGGTTGCTGGTGAATAATAGTCGTCCGCCTCAGCATAATCGGTATCCTCGCCTTCCTCTGCGAGATCGCGGATGGCATCGCGCACCTCGTCGAGCAGCGAGGCCGAATAGCGCTTGCGATTGACGCTTTCGCCCGTGGCCTCATGCGCCTTGAACCAAACCAGCAGCGCTTCGCAACCGATACGCAACGCCACGAATGCAGCGAGCCCGAACACTACGATCTCGAGAATGCCCCAGAGGCCGTCACCAAAACCGCTGCCGAACCGGAAGAAGAAGTGGCTCACGGCCCAGAGCAGAATGGAAGCCAGCCCAAGCGCATAGAGAATTGGAACCAGCTTCGGAGACAGGATGGCATCGAGCTTGAACAGCGTCTGGCGGGTGAGTAGGCGTTTGAGATCGTCCGTTGTCATGCCGAAATCCTCGATTCGGAGAGTGGTGCCATGCTTAGAGGTTCACGCGACCGAGGCAAGAGCGCTTGGCACCGAGACGGTCGGGCCAAAAATCGCCTCGAATGACGCCCGTAAAACCGAATCGACTTCGGCCATCGAGACCAGCTGCCCCAGATCTTCGAAGCTCGTTACACCCTGGTCGGTGATTCCACAGGGCACAATGCCGTTGTAGTGATGGAGGTCGGGGTCGACATTGACAGAAATCCCATGGAACGTAACCCACTTACGGACACGCACGCCGATGGCAGCGATCTTGTCCTCGCGTCCCAAACCCTTGTCGGGCCGCTGCACCCAGACACCGACCCGGCCCTCGCGGCGCTCCCCGGTGATGTTGTGCGCGGCAAGCGTCTCGATCACCCATTGCTCGAGCCCCTGAACAAGGCAGCGGACATCGCGGCCACGCTGCGTCAGATCGAGCATCACGTAGGCCACCCGCTGCCCCGGTCCATGATATGTATATTGCCCGCCACGCCCGGCCGCGTGCACGGGGAATCGCGCATTGATCAGATCAGCCGGCTGCGCAGATGTGCCGCCGGTATAAAGCGGCGGGTGTTCGAGCAGCCACACCGCCTCCGGCGCTTCGCCAGATGCTACCAAAGCTGCGCGTCGCTCCATTGCCGCTAGCGTTGCTTCATACGCCTGGAGGCCGTCGAGATGCGCCCATTCTACCTTTTGTCCGTCTGTTCGTGACAGCTTCGACCGAATTTGGCACGCCGCGTCGCTTGTTGTTAAGACTTCCATAACCAAGCCTGAGCAATCCTTAATTCATGAAGCCCGCCGGCATCCGGCCCGGCAGCCCATCCCTAAGATCTCTATCTATGAGCACGCTCGACAATATTGAAGTCGACATCACCGTTGAACTCGGTGCAACGGTCATGCCCATCCACCATTTGCTGCGCATGGGTCGCGGCGCGGTCATCGAACTCGAGCAGACCGAAAACGACCCGCTTTCCATATACGCCAACCATACCCTCATCGCCCGCGGCGAAGTGAACGTCGAGGATGGTCAGCTGCGCGTGCTCGTCACTGAAAAGGTCTATAAGCACGGCTGACTTATCCACACATCAAAGCCACCTGAAAGAATTCTCCATTTAGGTGCTTGAGGTTCGCCAAGTCCTTTGCTACATCCCCACTCGCTTCAGGCGCTTCGGCGCAGAAGCTTCTACCACACAGTGCGGTCGTGGCGGAATTGGTAGACGCGCAGCGTTGAGGTCGCTGTGCCGTGAGGCGTGGAAGTTCGAGTCTTCTCGACCGCACCATTCTTTCCCAGCGGGAAAGAAACAAAAAGCTGCCTGCGGGCGGCTTTTTTGTTTTAGGCGTCGGATATCATCTGCAGTCCCGGAAGGCCTTCGCCGTAAGCGTCGCTATGCTCAGCCTTCCTTGGTATTCTGCGCCCTGAAGCGCCAAGCATCTTCGAGCCTTAGTCCGAGCTCTTCGTCCTCGATAGCGTCGAGGCGAACGAGAACCGCGTCATAGCCGATATAGTGATCCGTCTCGAAATAAATGCCGGGCGAAATTTCCATTAGCAGCACTTTTTGTTCGAGCGGGCACTGCAGAACGATCGTTGAAGCATCGAGCTGACGGACAAAGCTCCGGCCTTTGACCGTAAGGGCAGGGGTCCCGTAGCTTGTTGCTCGTTCGATGTTTGCAAGCCCGCGTGAACTTGCCAGCTTTTCGATGCGCGCAAAGGCGGCTGCAAGGTCGGCATTTGAACTCATCGCAATCTCCATCGTGCTCGGTCTGCTGCAAATGGGCGGCAGACATGTGAAAATTGGAAGAAAACTTCGGGCCTCTAGTCTGGCGCCTTTGGTCTTGATTGGCTACTGCTTGCCTTGCCCCTGAAACACCCAGGATACGCAAAGGGCTCCCGATGAGCAGCGATTTCGAAACCGAGCTCGGCAAAGAGGCCGAGATGGATGTCAGCGCGTTCCGCGATGCGGACGATCGCATCAATCCGCTTTGGATCGAACGCTTGCGCGCCTTTATAGAAGGTCATCGCGCCGAAGACGTCGCAATGGTCATGGAGCCACTGCATACGTCCGATGTCGGCGACGTTCTCGAACATCTCGAGCATGACGAACGCCTCGCCCTGGTTCGTATCTTGGGCGATAAGTTTGACTACTCCGCACTCACCGAAGTCGACGAAAGCATTCGTATCGAGCTGATGGAAGCGTTGCCCAACGCGGAAATCGCCCGTGGTGTGGCCAATCTCGACAGCGACGACGCCGTCGCAATTCTCGAAGACCTGGGCAAGGAAGATCAGAACGAGATTCTCTCGGCCCTTCCAACCTTCGAGCGACTGAGCCTAAAGCGTAGCCTCGATTTTCCCGAGAAATCCGCCGGCAGGCGGATGCAGACAGAATTCATCGCGATCCCGCCCTTCTGGACTGTCGGTCAGATGATCGACTACCTGCGCGCCGAGCGCGATCTGCCCGACGAATTCTTCCAGATCTATGTCGTTGATGCCGGCTACAAAGTCCTTGGCACAGTGCCCCTCGATCGCGTGCTCCGTTCGCAGCGTGCGGTAAAGATCGAATCGATCATGAACACCTCGTTGGTTTTGATCGAGGCATCTGAGGATCAGGAAGAAGCCGCCCGCGCGTTCGAGCGCTACGACCTTATCGAAGTCGGAGTCGTCGATGACAGTGGCCGTCTCGTCGGCGTCCTGACCATTGACGACATGGTCGACGTCATCACCGAAGAAGCTGACGAAGACATCAAGCTGCTTGCGGGCGTCGGTGACGAAGATCTTTCCGATACGACCATCGACACGGTCCGCAGCCGCGTGCCCTGGCTGGTCATCAACCTCATCACCGCCGTGCTCGTCTCACTTGTCATCGGGCTTTTCAACGGCACCATTGAGCACATGGTAGAGCTCGCTGTGCTGATGCCCATCGTCGCCTCGATGGGCGGAAATGCCGGCGCGCAGACAATGACAGTGACCGTCCGGGCCATCGCCATGCGCGAATTGGAGGGCGGCCGCTTGAGGCGCCTCATCCGCCGCGAAATGGTTGTCGGTTTTGCCAACGGCGTCATATTCGCCATTCTCATTGGCATCATCACCTGGCTGCGCTACGGCAATGAGGGTCTCGGCGCCGTTATCGCACTCGCCATGATCACTAATCTGGTGGTGGCAGGCACGGCCGGGATTTTGATTCCCCTTACCCTCAACAGGCTCAAAGCCGATCCCGCGATCGCCTCCGCGGTCTTTGTGACGACCGTCACCGATGTCGTTGGTTTCTTTGCATTTCTCGGTATCGCGGGACTGTGGTTTGGGCTTTTCTGAGGCGATTTCAGGGTTTTCAACTGTTGCAAAAAGGGCGCTTGCTAACCATCTTTCACACGGTTAACGCTAGGTGACCGGGCCCGATCGGGCCGGTTTGAAAGACTGGCAAGGAGCGGCATATGCGCAGTCAATCGAAGGTTGTGGCTTGGCGATCTATGAGCTGGGCCCTGATTTGTCTCCTCTCCATGGGGATTGTTCTTTCGGTAGTCGCTGGCGTCTAGCGCGCTGGAGTTCTTCAGGCAAAGTCATTAGTGAAGGGCGCCCTTAGCGTTGGGGCGCCCTTCCTTTTGCAGCGAGGTTGGTCATGAAACTGTTGATCGGAAACCGCAACTATTCGACCTGGTCACTGCGCCCCTGGCTGGTGCTGCGCCACTTCGATATTCCGTTCGAAGATGAAGTGCTGATGCTTTCCGGCGATGGTTGGCGTGAGGCGCTTGCCGCGCGCTCGCCCACTGGGAAAGTGCCGGTACTCATCGACGGCGACCTCGCTGTGCCCGAGACGATCGCGATCATCGAATATCTCGCCGACAAGTTTCCCGAGAAGGCCATATGGCCGGCCGACCGGCGGGACCGCGCCCTCGCGCGCGCGGCAGCTGCCGAAATGCACTCTGGCTTCACAGCGCTGCGCAACAATGCGCCGATGAACCTGCGAGCGTCCCACCCAGGCAAGGTTGACCTCGATGCCGTGCGCAAGGATCTACATCGCATCGGGCAGCTCTGGGGCGAGCATCTAGGCCAGTCAGCTGGCCCGTTCCTTTTTGGCGAGTTCTGCGCAGCCGATGCCATGTTCGCACCGCTCGCTACCCGCCTGCGCACCTATGCTCTGCCGGTCTCCGACACGGTGGGCGCTTATGTCGAAGCCATCTATAGCCTTCCTGCCTTTCAGGAATGGCTGGCCCTGGCGCTCAAGGAGCCGTGGATTGTCGATGACGATGAGATCGACGTCATCCAGGGCCGCGTCGCTCCCGGGACCATTGTATGATTCATATGGTTAAGCTGTGCGTCGGCATTTCCAGCTTCGAGGAGCTGGAAAGCTACCGCAACGAGCGCGCCCATTGGTGGGGCGCTGATTACGGCGAGGGCGTGCACGTCCATCGCACCCGGATGATGCCCAAGCGCGCTGCGGAAATGGAAGGCAAGTCCTCGATCTATTGGGTAATCGCGGGTGCCATCTGCTGCCGTCAGGTCATCGAGCGGCTTGCGCCCTATCGAGATGCCGAGGGCAAAGACTATTGCGACATCATCATGTCGCCCGAGCTCATCCGCACGATTCCCTACCCCAAGCGTCCCTTCCAGGGCTGGCGATACCTTGAACCCAAGGATGCACCGCCTGACATGGCCGCAAACTCTAGGGAAAACTCCGGCGAAATCGCGGCCGAACTGGCGCGCCTGGGACTGTTGTAAAGCCCCAATACGCAAACGTTAATCGTTTAACGATTGTTAATCATCAGCCCACTTGTGCATAAGGCTTGAAAAGCTGAGACTCGGACGAGTGATTTGAGGGCATGATGGTTCGGCAGGCGGCGCACGTCATCGTCGTTGGCAATGAGAAAGGTGGGTCGGGCAAATCGACCACCGCTTTTCATTTGGCCATCTACTTGCTCTATCAGGGCTATAAGGTCGCGTCGATCGACGTGGATAGCCGCCAGCAGACGCTGACCCACTATGTCCGCAATAGGCGCGATTGGGCCCGTCAGCGTGGCCTCAGCGTGCCGCACACAACCCACTTTCACTTGCCTCTGGCTCGCGGCGATTCTCTGAAGGAGAATAACCGCGTCGAATTCGACCTTTTCCGCCAGGCGATAGCCGAAGTGGAGCAAAGCGCGGAGTTCATCGTCGTCGACACGCCAGGCTTCGACACAAACCTGACGCGCCTTGCTCATTCGCTTGCCGATACGCTCGTCACGCCGGTGAATGACAGTCTCATCGATCTTGATGTCATGGCCCATGTCGATCCGGTGACGGGCGAGCCGCGCGAGCTTAGCCATTATTCGCGGCTGGTCCAGCGAGCCCGCTCCGAGCGCCTTTCTATCGACGGCCGCACGATCGACTGGGTCCTGGTCCGCAACCGCATCTCCATGCTGTCCTCGCGCAATATGCGTCAGGTCCAGACCATGCTCGAGCGCATCGCCATGCGCCTCGGCTGCCGCGTTGCGGACGGGATCGCCGAGCGTGTCATCTTCCGCTCGCTGTTCCCGACGGGCATGACGGTTTTTGATCCGCTGGACGAAGAACTGCTCGGTGGTGTCCCGTCGATGTCGCACACGAGCGCTCGTCAGGAATACCGGGCGCTTGTCGGCGCACTCAATCTGCCTGCCAACCGCCGCGCCGAAGCGCGCCGCGAAGTGCTGGAGGCCGGCCAACGCGAAACCGATGCCAGCCGCTTCGTCCATATGGCACCGACCGATCGCTAGGACGTTCGGCACCCAATCTTATCCTGGGTTGATACCGGGATGACAGACTCTACTGCCCGCGAGCGTAGGCGATCTTGCGTGGCTCAGCGGCTTCGACTGCAATCTTCTGCTGATCGTAGATCGACCGCGCCTCCAGGATCGACACGTGATTTTCGGCCGACCAATCCCAAAGAGCGTTGATGGGTCCCTGCAGTGTCTTGCCCATTTCGGTCAGACTATATTCAACGCGCGGCGGCACTTCCGGATAGATGGTGCGGTGGACCAGGCCATCACGCTCGAGATTGCGAAGCGTCAGCGTCAGCATGCGCTGGGAGACGCCGTTGATCATGCGCTTCAACTCGTTGAACCGCAGCGTGCCATTGCGGCTCAGCATGCCGACAACCATCACACTCCACTTGTCGCCGATGCGGCTCAGCACATCAGACATCGCCGAGCAGTTCGCGTGTTGCGACGTATCGGTCAATGACATGGCCGTGGCTCCTGAAATCAGTGATACTCAGGCACAAATATAGACGCAGTTACTGAATGTGACCAGTCTCGAAGCCTCACGTTCTCGTTGAGTAAGGTGCGCAGTCTGCGCAGACGCTGCTGCTAAATGATTGACAGCCCGGCCGCCCCTGTCTCATCTCCCCGTACTCCGGCATATGAGGCCCGCAATGACCGACAGCATCGACCAGCTTCTCTCCGCAATGACGCTCGACGAAAAGGTGATCCTGCTCTCGGGCGAGGACTTCTGGTCCGTTCCTAGTGTCGAGCGGCTGGGGATCGGTAAGCTTCGCGTGACGGATGGGCCGAACGGCGCTCGCGGTGGCGGTTCGCTTATCGGTGGCGTCAAATCGGCGAGTTTTCCCGTAGGCATCGCTATCGGAGCCACCTGGAATGTCGAGCTTGCCCGCGAAATCGGCACGGCCCTTGCCGAAGAGGTGAAGTCCAAGGGCGCTCATATGCTGCTTGCCCCGACGGTCAACATTCACCGGTCGGTAACGAACGGCCGCAATTTCGAATGCTATTCCGAAGATCCCATTCTCTCTGCCGAGCTCGCAGTCGGCTATATCGAAGGCCTGCAAGGTCAGGGGATCGGCGCTACCATCAAGCACTTCGTAGGCAACGAAAGTGAGATTGAGCGCACCACCATGTCGAGCGAAATCGACGAGCGGAGCCTCCGCGAAATCTACCTCATCCCCTTCGAATGGGCGGTAAAGAAGGCCGGCACCTGGGGTGTCATGAGCTCCTATAATCGCCTCAACGGCACGTTTACCTCCGAGCATAACTGGCTGCTATCGACTGTCCTTCGCTCCGAATGGGGCTATGATGGCATCGTCATGTCCGATTGGTTCGGCTCACACTCGACGGCTGAAACCGTCAACGCCGGACTCGATCTCGAAATGCCCGGCCCGTCGCGCGATCGCGGCCAGAAGTTGATCGACGCTGTCCATTCCGGCACTGTGTCCGAGGCCACGCTCGATAAGCGTGTCCGCGCCATGCTACGCCTTATGGAGCGCACGGGCTCGCTTGATGACCATCGCCCTCACCATGAAGAGGCTCAAGATCGCCCCGAGCATCGCGCGTTGATCCGTCGTGCTGGTGCTGAGGCCGCGGTACTACTCAAGAACGACGGCATCTTGCCGCTCACGCCCGGCGCCCGCCTTGCCGTTATCGGCCCTAATGCCAAGCGCGCTCAGATCATGGGCGGCGGCAGCGCTCAGCTCAATGCCCATTATCGCGTTTCGCCTTGGGAGGGTCTGGTTGCCCAACTTGGCGAGCAACGCCTTTCTTATGCTCCCGGCTGCGGCAATGATCGTTTTGAGCCGCTACTTCGTGGCACTTTTGAAGTCGATTACTTCGCCAACGAAAAGCTCGAAGGCGAGCCGGTTCATACCGGCACTCAGGAGGATGCTCAGGCCTTCTGGATTGGCAATGTTGCGGAAGGCAAGGTGGATCCACTCCACTTCTCCGCGCGCATTCATGCCAGCTTTACCCCGGAGCGCTCGGGCACCCACCGCGTCGGGATCTATTCGGCCGGCTTTGCCAAAGTCTTCGTCGACGGCAGGCTGATTGCCGACGCCTGGGCCAACTGGACCAAGGGGCGCACGTTCTTCGAAGAAGGCTGTGATGAGGTCGTCGGCGCTATTGATCTCGAAGCTGGCCGCACCTATTCCGTGACCATCGAATTCGCCACCAAGAATTTTGCGACACTTGGCCTTGCCGCCTTTGCCTGCGGTATCGGCCTGCCACTGGGTGAGGCGGATATCGCCGAAGCCGCGCGCATCGCCGGAGAAGGCGAGATTGCCGTTGTTTTCATTGGCCGCAATGGCGAATGGGACACCGAAGGCAGCGATCTCCCCGGCATTGAACTCCCCGGCCGTCAAAACGAGCTCGTCGCCGCGGTGGCGTCCGCCAGCCCTAACACCGTGGTCGTCCTTCAAACCGGTGGGCCAGTCGAAATGCCTTGGCTCTCTTCGGTCCGCGCAGTTCTGCAGGCGTGGTATCCCGGTCAGGAGGCCGGAAATGCCATAGCGGACGTCTTGACCGGGGCCGCAGAGCCCGGTGGCAGGCTGCCACAAACCTTCCCGGTCCGCTGGGCTGACAATCCTGCCCATAGTCAGGATCGAGAAGTCTATCCCGGGCTTGAAGGCAAGGTGCGCTATGAAGAAGGCATCTTCGTTGGGTATCGACATTGCGATCGCCTGGGTATGACGCCGCTTTTCCCATTTGGCTTCGGGCTCGGCTACACCGGCTTTGCCCTCGGCGACCTCCAGCTCGAAACCAGCCGCTTCGAGGCAGAAGGCGAGCTGGTTGCCACTGTGACCGTAAAGAACACGGGCAGCCGTGCTGGCTCGACGGTCGTGCAACTTTACGTCAGCGACGATGTCAGTTCTTCGCCGCGTCCTGAAAAGGAGCTCAAGGCTTTTGCAAAAGTAGCGCTTGCGGCAGGAGAAAGCCGCGAAGTCACCTTGAAACTCGATGCCCGGTGCTTCGCGTTCTTCCGTGCCGAGGCCAAGCATTGGCTCGTCGAAGCCGGCTTGTTCAAGATACTCGTAGGACAGTCGTCTGCCGATCTGCCGCTTTCAGCGGCAGTGACGCGGAACACGACGCTGATGCTGCCGGTCTAGGCTTCTTGATGCTCGGCGCCGTATAGACCGACGTAAAAGTCCAGATCGCCATTGCGTAGGCCGAGCGATTCCATCACGGCGCTCATGAACGTCACCGGCGCCGTTCCGGGCGCAGTGACAATGCGGTCGGCCAGCACGGCATTTGGCTGGTCGCGATAGAAAGACACCCCCTTATAGCCGGTATCGGGCAGGCTCTCGGGGCCGTTCGAGGTGTGGGGTACATCGTCCAATAGCCCGGCACGGGCTAAAGCCAGGGTGCCATCGCAAATCCCGCCGACAATCTTGCCGGCCGCGCGAGCGCGCCGCAGCAGATCGGAAATATCGGGCGCATCTGGCGAACTCCAGATCGACCCGCCATTGACGATCACGGCGTCAATGGCGTCGACATCGATGTCTTTAACGCTCATGTCCGGCAACACTTTGAGCCCGCCGGCTGACGTGACGTCCTCGCCATCCGGCGTCGCATAAAGCGTCTTCACGCGATAATGGCTGCGCGCCGCCGCGTTGAGCAGCGCTGTCTCCCAGTTAGCATAGCCGGGCGTCAGAAGCGTGACGATCGTGGTCATGGCAAATCCTCTTGTTCTTGAGGACACTGACCCGCCGCGCTGACAGGTCGCGTCAGGAGGCCATTCACATGGCCGTCAAACTTTCCCCCATTTCTTGAGGCTTCAAGGCGACGCTGCTAAGAACGCCACGTTCCCCAAGACTTGCCGAGAGATTCACAGTGTCCATCCTGCGCCGTTTCGCCTTTGCCTTCGCTGTCAGCTTGATGAGCCTGGCATCGGTATCGGCGAACCCGCTTCTCCTTGTCGATCGTGACACGCTGCAGGTTCTTTATGCCGAGGATGCCGGTCAGCCCTGGCATCCCGCTTCCCTCACCAAGCTGATGACTGCCTATGTAGCATTTGAGGAAATCGCCAAAGGCACTGTGACGCTGGACACGCCCGTTACCCTTTCCAAATATGCGCTGAGCCAGGCGCCGAGCCGCTCCGGGCTGAAGGTCGACACTTCGGTGTCGCTCGAAGACGCGCTCTACATCCTTATTGTCAAATCCGCCAACGACATGGCTGTGGCGATTGCTGAAACCATCGGCGGCAATGAAGCTTCTTTCGTAGCCAAGATGAATGATGCGGCCAGCCGCATGGGGCTGACGGCGACGCACTACGTCAATCCCAACGGCCTCCACGATCCGCGCCAGACGACCAGCGCGCGGGACCTTGCCATCCTCTCGCTCTATATCGAGCAATATTTTCCGCAGTATATGCCGATGTTTCGCACCAGTGCCGTCAACATCAACGGCATGCGTCTTGAATCGCAGAATGAGCTGTTGACGACGTTCGCTGGAGCCGTCGGCATGAAGACGGGTTATGTCTGTGCCTCGGGACTCAACATGGTCGCCGATGTCGACCGCAATGGCCGGCGGCTCATGGCCGTCGTGCTCGGCGGGTCTTCCGGCCGCGACCGCAACGAACGCGCGGCCGAGCTTCTGCTCAAGGGCTTTTCCGGTTCTGCCCAGCCTACCGGGCAATCCGTATTGAGCCTCTCCAACGCCGTCGGCGCTGCGCCGGTCGATATGCGCCCTAATATCTGCGGCAAGTCGGCCGCCGAATATGTAAAGGCCCAGGAAGCCGCTTTCCCCATGGGTCTCAAGGGTCAGCCAAGCTACTTGACCGATAAGATTGCGGCAATCGAACACGTCGCAACTGACCTTGGCCGTGTCCGCACCGGCATCGTTCCGCCGCGGCCGCGTCCGTCGCATGTGCCCGCGTTTCCGAGCCAGACGGTGGCGGTCAACACCACGGCCGACGCCTCCGTTCTCGACACCAGCTTGCGTCCCGGCCTCGATGTTTCGGCAAACCCCGACATTCCCTATCCTCGGCCTCGACCCGCCTCTCGCTAGGCCGAAACGATCTCGAAACGCAGGACATCGTCCTCGCGGGCGAGCGTGTATTGGTGCCCATGTTGACGGCAATAGAGCGGAATGTCGATTTCGGCCATGGGATCGGTGGCCAGCACCGTCAACTGCGATCCAGTCCCTAGGTCATCCAGCATCTTTTCAAGCTTGAGGACGGGCAGGGGGCATTTGAGCCCCCTGGCGTCGATCAGCCTCGGCTCAGTTGGCAAGGACGAGCACCCAGTAGACGCCATAGCCCGACGTGGCATTGTAAGCAGCGGCAACGCCGGCCTTGGTTGCGGAGGCGGCGAGGCCCGATGCGTCCGCTGGGCTGTTGCGCCAGCCCGAGAAGGTTTCGGCAAACGTGGCATAACCAGCGCTGAGCTTCATGACCAACAACCCTTGGGGCGTCGCGGGGGCCGTGCCGGTCTGGGCGTATTGGTTGGCGAGCGCCTGAGCGGTGCCGTCCAATCCTGCATCGGGCGTCAACGGTGCGACGCCGCGCGTCGCGCGGTAGGCGTTGACGAGGTTGACAGCCTGGACCTTGTCGAGAACCGCGCCAGGCCGGTCCATGCGTGCCGTGAGACCGCTGGCGAGGCTGGTCGGGGCACCGCCGCCGCCCATCATCGAGCATCCGGTCACGACAAGGCCGGCAGTAAGAGCGATGCCGGCAGCGGCGGCGAGGCGAAGCGGAGAAATCGTCATCGTTGTCCTTTAGGGCTCTGGGCGCCAATTGCGGGCACACTGCCATAGCGAGCCTGCCGCGAGGTTAATCGGCGGAGGCAGCATTGCTCCCTCTCGCGAGCGCCACTATGGTCGCTTGGCCTTGTCCGCACACTTTGCGGCAGGGTCTTGGCAGGGCAAAAAGATTTCTGCCGCAATGGGGAAGAGGGAATGCCGGATTCAATTTACGAGATCATCGATCCACGCTTCAGCGATCTGACGATTGGCAGTGCGCATCTCGAGCAACTCTTCTCGGGCTGCCGATGGGCGGAAGGTCCAGTGTGGTTCAAGGACGGCGATTTTCTGCTTTGGAGCGACATACCCAATCATCGCATGATGCGGTACCAGCCGGACGGCACGGTTTCGGTCTATCGCACGAATTCCAACTTTTCCAACGGCAATACGCGTGACAGGCAGGGACGCCTCGTCTCGTGCGAGCACGGTCTTCGCCGGGTAACGCGTACGGAATATGACGGCACTATCACAGTTCTCGCCGATCGGTTCGAGGGAAAACCGCTCAATTCCCCCAACGACGTGGTCGTCCATTCGAATGGCAGCGTGTGGTTCACTGATCCGACCTACGGCATCATGACCGACTATGAGGGCTTTCAGGCTGAACCTGAACAGCCGACCCGCAATGTTTATCGCCTTGATCCGACCTCAGGCGAACTCACCGCGGTGGTCACGGATTTTCTGCAGCCGAATGGACTGGCATTCTCCGAAGACGAGACCCGGCTTTACGTCGCCGACTCCGGCTCGAGCCATTCGGCCACCGCGCCGCGCCACCTGCGCGTCTTCGATGTGGTGGGGGGTAAGACCCTTGCCAATGGCCGGGAATTCTGCCGATTGCCATCGGGCGTACCTGATGGGCTACGTGTCGATGTTTATGGAAATGTGTGGACCAGCGGCGGGCCAGCGGTGCACTGCTATGCCTCGGATGGAACGCTGCTCGGCCGCATCCATGTTCCCGAGGGGGTATCGAATCTGACTTTCGGCGGCCCGAGGGGTAATCGGATGTTCATCACCGCTACCACCTCGGTTTATGCCGTCTATCTCGCAACTAATGGCGCGCAAACGCCCTAGTGTAGGTCACTGCGGACTTCGTCTCGGTCGGCCATCCGCTCGTCACCAAGATCGACGTCGTCTTCGTCGTCCGATTCAATCTCTTCGCCGTCCTCGGATATGCCGGATAGCTCTTCGAGAGCGTCGACGTCATCCGGGGATAGCGCATGAGAATGGTTGGCGGGATCGTCGATCACAACGTTGGCCATTTCGAAATTCTCGTCGCTATCAGCACTGTCGCCGCTGAGTTCTTCGATGGCGCGGTCGATTTCGTCCATCGCGGCCACCGGATCTTCGTCGCCCCAGTCGCCGCTCTCGCGAACCGCTGCGTCCTCGCGCATCTGCCGCAACTGCGCGAGACGCTCCTCGACCGGCAGGTCGCTGCGATAGAGCAAATCTTCGATCTCGTTTTGGCTATAGGGCTGGGCAATGTTGGTCTGATCGGGAATATCGAGACTGCCGTCGCGCGAGCCAAGCAGATCGCCGGTTTCGTTGGATGCCATTTTGGATCTCCCTTCATGAGATGTGATGGGCACAACGTCACGGAGCTGGATGGGTTCGGGCCGGCAGCGCAAATGTGAACCGGAGCGTGCTAGTCAGTGGCGCGAAGTCCGCGACGCTGCCCAAGGATGATCCAGACCGCCAACGGGAGCATGAGAAGACCCGCCCATCCATAGGCCGGCAACACGCCAGCACGATCGGCGAGAAAACCGAAGGCGAGAGTCGCTCCAACTCCAACCACGTTCTCCGCCATCACCAGAGCCGACGTCGTCGTCGCCCGGCTTTTGCCTTCCATCACGCGATGGAACCGCGCTTCGGCCAGAACAGTCACTGGGGCAACGACGATATAGGCCAACGAGAGCAACATCACCTGCCATGACGCGTAGCCGCTGGCGGATGCGATGAGCAAAAGACCACCTAGCCCCGGCAGGACCCATGCCAGCCAAGGCCGTCCGGCCAGCCTGTGGGCATGAACGCTGGCAAGCGCATAGAAGGCCTCGACGCCTGCAGCGAAAATCCCCCAGGCCCAGACGGGTAATGAGACCGCAAGGTAGTAGAGCTCGTCGAACTCCTCGAGGATTTCGAACACGATCAGGCCGGCAGCCATATACGTCGTGACGAACCGCAAATCTGCTCGCTCGCGAAATTCGTGCCAAGCATCGGCAAAATGGGAGAAATAAGTCCGCTTGTCCTCTTGGTCGTCCTCGAGAGATTCTGCCCGGCGGACATCCTCGAGCCAGAACGCGAGTGACGAAGCGATCAGCAGCGGTGGAATGGAAAGCCAGATCGCCCAATCGAAATTCTGCCAGGCGACAAAGCCGCCGAAGAGCGTGCCGAGACCAATCCCCAATCCCTCGGCGGCATTGTCCCGCCCTAGAACTTTATCGAAGTCCTCGCTGCGCCCTTCCGCGGCCATCCTTTCGTAGAGCAGGGCTTCGCGCGAACCGGACTGCATTGCCTGCCCCGCGCTCCAGAAGAGAAATCCGGCGCCATAGACCCAGAAATTCCCATCCGCTATTCCCCAAAGCAAAAACGTGCCCGCTTTGGCCAAAGGTGCCATCACGAGGAGCACGCGCCGGTCGAAATGATCCGATAAGGCTCCCGAGGGCATTTCGAGAATGATTGCGGATGCCGACCAGAAGGCGAGCAACACGCCGATTTCGCTGGGGCTCAATCCTTCCAGGGAAAAGAGGGCAGCATAGACGGCATAGGCGAACATGAAGTCGAACAGAAACGCGTAGGCGTAGTAGGTCCGCAGGAATGAGCTGAGCTTCACCGCTGAACGCCTCCATATCCCCGGTCGCGCCAAGTTGCAGCCGTTTTGCTGCGCTTTGGTCTAGGCTCCTCGCAGCGACCGTGATAAACCGCCTGACAAATCGTTCCTGAAGAGCGGAATCGTATCGTGGCCCAGTCTGATCTCAAGCAATTGTTCACCGAAATCTTCGCCTGGTGGCGTGGACAGACTTGGGGAACGCGTCTCTGGATCAAGCGCTTCGGCAATTATGTCGGTTCTGACGAATTCGGCAATCGCTACTATCAGGATAAGAAGGCTAACCGTCGTTATGTGACCTATGCCGGCTATGCAGACGCTTCGGCGATACCGCCGGGCTGGCACGGTTGGATTCATCACCGGACCGACGTTGTCCCGACGGACGCAAATTATAAGCCGCGTGAGTGGGAAAAGCCGCATCACGCCAATCTCACCGGTACGCCCGATGCCTATCGCCCCGACGGCAGCCTGCTGAGCAAAGGCGAGCGGCCGCGCGTCAGTGGCGATTATCAGGCTTGGTCCCCTGAATAAGGCGTCCATGCGCCTCTCCCAATCTATTTGGAGGCTGATAGCCCTGGTCCTTGCCACGGCTTTCTTAGCTGCGCCAACTTTTGCCCAGCCTGTCGCCAATCCGGTCGCAACCCTCGCGGGTCTCGATAAGATCACCGGGCGCATTACGCGGTTCGATGTCTATATCGGCGAAACCGTGCTCTTCGGCGCGCTCGAGATAACGCCACGCGCCTGTTATGATCGTCCGGCAAACGACACACTTCAGCGTACCTCGGCATTTCTTGAAGTCGACCAGCGCTCGCTCGACGGCACCGCCAAACGCATTTTTACCGGTTGGATGTTTGCCGATAGCCCCGCGCTGAATGCGGTAGACCATCCGGTCTATGACGTCTGGCTCATCGAGTGCAAAACGAGCACCAACGTTCCGCCGCCCGACCAGCGATAAATTTGCGCCAAGGCGTGTCTAAAATGCCCGCACTTGATCGTCATCCTGACAGAAGCCCCTAAGCTTTCATCAGGAGGACGACCATGCTGACTTTGCCCAAGACGGAAGATCGCAAGCCACAGGCCTATATCTACGTGCCGTTTACCGTGACGATGACCGAAATGCAGAAGCCCGCTCGAGAGGGGTTTCCGCAACTCTTCGAGTATATTGCCAAGCACGGACTGACCCCCATCAGCCACGCCTTCTACAATTATCGCCGCATCGATATGACCGCAACGCTGGACGTCGAAGCCGGCATAGCCGTCGAAGCGGTGGGGCCAGCCGAGGGGAACATACGATCCGGCATGTTGCCTGGTGGAAGATTTCTCGGCCTGAGCTGGGTTGGCCATCCCGATAAACTCGAAACCGTCACCGGAATGCTGATCGGCTGGGCCAGGCTGACAGAGCAGGAATTCGACATGGTAGAGCGTCCAGATGGCGACCATTTCGCTTGCCGTCTGGAAATGTACGAGTCCGACCCTCAAGAAGTGCCCGACATGGAAGAATGGGTGACCACTCTCGCATTCAAGCTCAAGGACTGACGTGGCCTAGAACAACTCGTCGAGCGCGCAATAATATTGATAGCGCTCGGCGTCGAACCTCACGCCGTAGGCGTCGAGAAATGCGTGGACCATGTCCATGCCGCCGTTGAACTCAAGGCTCCAGCAGGTCAACGCCAGATCCTGCCAGCGATCGGCAACGCCCAGACGGGCACAGTCAACGATGCCGCTGAACCGGCTATCGCCGGCTAGAAAGTTGGGCAGGGAAGCGTCGCCATGCGTCACCACTCTGTCGGTTTCTGCTGGCCGCTGCGCCACCAGCCAGTCATAGACCTGCTGCGCGGTCCACCCTTCGTGCCGGTCGTCAAAATCTGTCTCGTCGACACGCCCGCCAAGTATGTTCGCCTTGCCGTCGCTAAGCCTCCGATCAAGCGAATGATCGAAAGGACAACTGGCTGGGTCGAGAGCGTGAAGCCGCTTCAAACCGTCCGCAAGAACTTGAATCAATACCTGAGGTTCATCCACCAGGTGCGTCAAATCCTTGCCCTTTACCTCGGTCATCAGCAGCCAGTTGAAGCCCTCGCCATCGACATAATCGACGATGCGCGGCGCCGGAAAGCCCATTTCGGCCAGGTAATCGAGACGAAGAACCTCGGCACTTAGTTCGCTAAGCTCATGCGCTGGATCAGCCTTGAGAAAGAGAGCATTCTCGGCCATCGGAATCCGCCATACCGACGCCCCGGATTTTCCGATCGTCGTCGCGTGCCATTCCCGATCTGCCAACGGCTTTAACTGCAGCGGCAGGCGGTCACGCGGATCCATCGATCGCTCCCCAGTTCCCCTCAAATGTCAGCGCTTCCGCCAACCTATCTTCGTATTCCGCCCGCGATATTTCTATTCCGCCGAGCGAAGCGAGGTGAGGCGTGATGAACTGCGTATCCAATAGCTTGAAACCGCCCTTGTTCAGCCGTTCCACGAGATGTGCCATTGCCATCTTGCTGGCGTCAGTCTTTCGATGGAACATCGATTCCCCAAAGAAGGCCCCACCGATCGCCAATCCGTAAAGACCGCCTATAAGGTCTTCGCCGTCCCACACCTCGACCGTATGGGCAACGCGGCGCCGGAACAGCTCGCCATAGACGGCACGGATCGTGCCATTGATCCAGGTCGTGGAGCGATCTTCGCCCACAGTCGCGCAGCCTTCGATGATCCCGTTCCAGTCGGTGTCGACGCGGATTTCCCAGCCCGATTTTCGCATCGCCTTGCGGAGGCTCTTGGAAGCGTGAAATCCGTCGAGCGGCATAATCCCGCGCCACTCGGGACTCACCCAGAACAGGTCCTCGTCAGCAGCATCTTCGGACATGGGAAAAATGCCGGCGCGATAGGCCCGCACGATCAGTTCTGGGGTAACCTCGATGTCGAAGGGATCGGCGGGGCGGACCATAGGCAATCTGCTCAAAGAAAAGGGGCGCAGTGCGCCCCTTGTCGGATTAGGCTTTGTTTTCGGCCAGGAATTTTTCCAGCCAGTGGATGTCGTAGTTTCCGGCAATGATGTCCGGTTGCTTGATCAGCCGCTGGAAGAGGGGAAGGGTGGTCTTGACCCCATCGACGACGAATTCGTCGATCGCACGGCTCAGGCGCTTCAGGCACTCCTCGCGCGTGCGGCCGTAAACGATCAACTTGCCGATCAGCGAGTCATAATAGGGCGGGATCTTGTAGCCTTGGTACACCGCCGAATCGACGCGCACGCCGACGCCGCCTGCTGGGTGATAGAAGGTGATGGTGCCCGGCGAGGGTGTGAAGGTCTGCGGATCTTCGGCATTGATCCGCACTTCGATGGCGTGCCCATAGAAGCTGACCTGATCCTGCGTCATCGACAGCGACTCGCCCGAAGCAACGCGAATCTGCTCATAGACGATATCGATGCCCGTGATCCGCTCTGTGACCGGGTGCTCTACCTGAACGCGGGTGTTCATTTCGATGAAATAGAACTCGCCGTTCTCGTAGAGAAACTCGATCGTTCCAGCGCCCGAATATTTGAGCTTCCGCATGGCAGAGGCGCAGATCTCACCGATATGATCGCGCTCTTCGGGGCTGATCGTCGGGCCGCCTGCTTCTTCCCAGACCTTCTGGTGGCGGCGCTGCAGCGAGCAGTCGCGTACGCCAAGATGCACGGCATTGCCTTTGCCATCGCCGAGAAGCTGCACTTCGATATGCCGCGGCTTACCGAGATACTTCTCCATATAGACGGCTTCGTTGCCGAAATTGGCCTTGGCTTCCGAGCGCGCCGTCGACCAGGCAACGACCACGTCATTTTCGCTGTGGGCAACCTTCATGCCCTTGCCGCCGCCGCCGGCCGTCGCCTTGATCAGGACCGGATAACCGATTTCGTTGGCGGTCCGCTTGGCGTCTTCTTCGGTCTCGACCGCACCAGCCGAGCCTGGCACCACAGGAATTCCGAGCTCGACAGCCGTCTTCTTGG
This sequence comes from Devosia soli, assembly GCF_000970455.1. Lineage (GTDB taxonomy): Bacteria > Pseudomonadota > Alphaproteobacteria > Rhizobiales > Devosiaceae > Devosia > Devosia soli. The sequence goes on from NZ_LAJG01000023.1 coordinate 32,117, forward strand.
CGGTGATTTTGTCGCCCATGATCTCGATGTGGTGCGCCGAGGGACCGATAAAGGTAACCTTGTGCTCTTCGAGAATCTTCGCGAAACGCGCGTTTTCCGAAAGAAATCCGTAACCGGGATGCACCGCATCGGCGCCGGTGATCTCGCAGGCGGCGAGGATCGACGGGATATTGAGATAGCTGTCCTTGGCCGCGTTAGGGCCAATGCAGACGCTCTCGTCGGCGAGGCGGACATGCATGGCATTGGCGTCAGCCGTCGAGTGCACCGCAACCGTCTGGATACCCAGTTCCTTGCAGGCGCGCAGGATGCGCAGGGCGATTTCGCCGCGATTGGCGATCAGGACTTTCTGGAACACTGAAAGTCTCCTTACTCGATGACGACGAGCGGCTCGCCATACTCGACCGGCTGGGCGTCATCCACCAGAATGCGGGTTACAGTGCCCGAGCGATGCGCCGGAATCTGGTTCATCGTCTTCATCGCTTCGATGATCAGAACCGTCTGGCCTTCGGAAACCTTGGTTCCGACATCGACGAACATCGGCTTGCCCGGTTCTGGCGAACGATAGGCCGTTCCAACCATGGGCGAGGTCAGCGTGCCGGGGTTTGAAGCCAGATCTTCCTTGCTGGCCGGCGCAGCCGCGGGAACGGAGCCGGCGGGCGCAGCAGGAGCCGGCGCAGCCGGAGCCGCAGGAGGCGCAAAGTACTGCGGGGCAGGCGCATATGCCGGAGCTTCGACCGGGTAGGAGCGCGTAACGCGGACCCTAAATCCTTCTTCGTGCTCGATTTCGATCTCAGCAAGGTTCTCCTTGTTGAGCAGTTCGGCGATGGCGCGGATCAGGTCCTGATCCACCTGCGATGACTTGGTCATTCTTGTCGGTCTCCCGGCTTCGCGGCGAAGCGTTATTTCAGTTTCTCAGCCATGGCTTCCAGGGCCAATCTATACCCCAGCGTACCAAAGCCGCAAATGACGCCAAAGGCGACTGCCGACACATAGGAATGGTGCCGGAAGGCCTCGCGCTGATGAATGTTGCTGATGTGAACTTCCGCAACCGGCAGTGCCACGGCTTTGAGTGCGTCGTAGATCGCTACCGAAGTGTGCGAATAAGCGCCGGGATTGATCAGGATGCCGTCGGCAGTGCCGAGCGCTTCCTGGATCCAGGTGACCAGTTCGCCTTCATAGTTGGATTGGCGGAAGTCGATGGAAAGCCCGAACACGGTTCCGGCGGCTCGGCAAAGGGCCTCCACATCTGCCAGGGTCTGCGCGCCGTAGATCGCCGGTTCGCGCTTGCCGAGCATGTTGAGGTTCGGGCCGTTGAGGACGAGAACGTTCTTTGCCATTGTCTTTGCGTTGTGCACCGGGTGTTTCCGGTGGTGCAAGGCCGGTTACACGAAATGCACCGAAAAGGCGAGCCTTCCCGGTGCGTTGAGGCCAACTATCCAAAGAGTCAGGCGAGATTCAGGCTAGCTGCACGTTGTCTCACCACAATCGCGCATATTGGCGATCCGGGCCCTCAGATCATCGACCCCAATCGCGCCGGGTATGATCTCGTTGCCGATGATATAGGTCGGCGTGCCCGTGATCCCCAGCGCCTGCGCGATCTGGTAGGACGTCTGGATCGTCTTGGCGACGCGATCCTCACCCATTTGCAACTCGAGATTGACCGGGCTCAGGCCCAGGTCCGATGCTGCCGCCAGCGCCACGGACTTGTCCACCTTACCGCGGCTCGAAAACAGCGCCTCGTGGAAGGTCCAATAGTCGACATCCGACTCACCGACGAGCACGCCGATACGCGCCGCGTCGATCGATTCATTAGAGAGTATCGGAAATTCCTTAAGGATAATCTTGAGGTTCTGATCCTCCGCCAGAAGCGTAGCGAGGTCGGGCAGCGCAGCGCGGCAATAACTGCAGTTGTAATCGAAAAACTCGACGAGCGTCACATCGCCTTCCGGGTTGCCCAGCACCACCTGGCCCGGACCGTTGAAGATCTGGTCATGCATTTCGGCGATCGCCGTGCGCGCCTTGGCTTCGCCCTCGGCCTTGAGCGTATCGTCGAGAGCAATTGAAAGCCGCTGCAAAAGCTTGGGGTCGCTCATCAGGTAGCTTTCGATCATGGGGTTGAGCACGGCCGGATCGATCGCCGCCGTCTCCTGGACGGGCGCCCGTGCCGCGGCCTCGCGCTCGTCGAGCACGTTTTCGACAATGGCGCGCACGGCCACTTGGTCGGTCTGCGGCGCCGGCTGGTTGAGCTGAGAATAGCCCAGGGCCCCCGCAAAAATGCCGGCGACGGTGGCCAGGACGATAGACAGACGATTCATCGGATCCCCAAGGCAAAAAGTTCTTTTCGGCCTTCTAACAGACCTCGTGCCAGACTGGCACGGAACAATTGCCGTCCGCTGAACGCTGATTTCAATTGTTGTTGAGTTGCACCACGCTTGTCGTTAGTCCCGAGGTCCAAACAAGGACAATGCCGATGACCTCCCCCAGCCAAGACGGCCTGATGCCGTTTCTCGCCATGGACATCCTTAACCGCGCGAAGGTGCTGGAAGGGCAGGGCCGCACCATTTGCCACTTGGAATTGGGGGAGCCTGGCCAGCCGCCTGCGCCGAAAGTCCTCGAAGCTGTCGCGCGCGCCCTCCCCAATCCGCAGGGTTATACCAGCGCCAAGGGGCTGCCCGCTCTTCTGGAGCAACTTGCGCGCTACTATGAACACCAGCACAACGTCGCCGTCAGCCCGGATTTGATTCTCGCCACAATGGGTTCGTCGGCCGGCTTCATCCTAGCCTTTCACACGGCCTTTCGCCCGGGCGCCCGCATAGCTATCACCCGCCCAGGCTATCCCGCCTATATCAACACCATCATCGGCCTCGGCTTTCAGGTCGCTGAAATTCCGGTTTCTGCGGAAAACAACTGGCACCTTACCGGTGCGCAGATCGAAGCTGCCTACAAGAAGATGCCATTCGATGGCCTGCTCTTTGCCAGCCCCGCCAACCCCACCGGCGCGGCAGTTGACCGTGCCGGTCTCGCCGACATCATCGAAACCTGCAAGCGGCTGGGCATCACCTTCATCTCCGACGAGATCTATCACGGCCTCGATTATCGCGGCCCCTCGGTGTCGGCTCTCGAACTGACGCGCGACGCCATCGTCATCAATAGCTTCTCGAAATACTATTGCATGACCGGTTGGCGCATCGGCTGGATGATTTTGCCCGAAAGCCTCGTCCGCCGCGCCGAAGTGCTCCAGCAAAACCTTTTCATATCTGCCCCCACCCTCAGCCAGGTCGCCGCCACGGCGGCGCTGGACGAGCGCGACTATTCCGAAGCGCAAAAGGCCATCTATGCCGAAAACCGCCGGATTCTCACCAAAGGTCTCCAAGACCTTGGCTTCGATCTCCCGGTCGCCGCTGACGGCGCCTTCTATGCCTATGCCGGAATATCGAAGTTTTCCAAAGACTCACTGGCCTTTTGTGAATCACTTCTCGAACGCGCCGGTATCGCCTCGACGCCCGGTGTCGACTTCGACCGCAACAACGGTCACGGCTATGTCCGCTTCAGCTATGCTGGTACGCGCCAGACTGTCGAACTCGCCCTTGAACGGCTCGACACGTACCTGAGGGCAGGGGCATGACCGTTCCAACGCTGGAGACGGAGCGCCTCGTCCTGCGCCCAATGCGGATCGATGATTTCCCTGCATACGCCGCCTTGATGGCGTCGCCCCGGTCCCTATTCATGGGCGGGCCCTATGACCAGCGCGGCGCCTGGGGCATGTTTTGCCACGACGTCGCGCTGTGGGCGCTTTATGGCCATGGCGCCTTGATGATCGATCGAAAATCGGATGGGACATGCATAGGACAGGTTGGTATCAACCATGGCCCGCTCTACCCCGAAAAAGAACTCGGCTGGCTGCTTTATGACGGTTTCGAGGGCCACGGCTACGCTACGGAAGCGGCTATGGCACTGAAGGATTGGGCGTTTGAATTTCTCGAGCTGCGCACCCTTGTCAGTTATGTCGACCCGGCCAACGAGCCGTCAAAGTCAGTCGCCACGCGCCTTGGCGGAAAGCGTGACGTCGATGCCCCGGTGCAGGACGAAGGCGATCTAGCCTATCGCTACACCGCCAGAAATTAGCGCGCGGGCGGTGCAAAGATCCTTATCCGGTGCCCATCCGGGTCTTCGAGGACAAACGTGTATCCAAAATCCATCATATGCGGCTCCTGCAAGACCTTCGCCTTGCTCGACCAATCCCTGAAAGTCATCTTGACGGCGGCATCGTCCGCCTCACTGAACGTCACTTCCATGCCGCCAGCGGGCAGGGGCCTTGGAACGATGTCGTCGGCGATCCAAGGTCCAAGCTTCATACCGTTCGCCAGAATGTAGAGCACGAAGGTTGGCGAATTCTCGATTGGGCTCAAGCCAAGAAGCGAGGTGTAAAAGGCTTCGCTCCGCGCCGGATCGGCGACCGACAGCAAAATGTAATTGAGTGTACGCATGGCGTTCTCCTTTTCGAAGGAGATCACCATAGGATGACGGGCTGCCAGTTTCCGGCAGTGGCTCAAGGCGACGCAATGCCTTCCCGCTCGCGCCATTCCTTGAGCATCGCGGCACGCCGCCGCGGATATCGTTCATCGGACACGTCGAGCCGGGTGATCCGGTCGACGCGAAAACTCCGGTAGTCATGCCGCATCTCGCACCACGCACTGACGACGCGCACCTTATCGAAGAACCCGATCAGAAATGACCAGATGGTTCGGTCCGTCGTTTTTCCGGCGGAATCGGCTTAGGTGATAAAGAGTTTGCGCTCATTGCGAATGGCGAGGCGGATTTGCCCTGCATCGACAGATGCAGTCTCCATGCCCATCCGGGCGACCAGCAGATTGGTCGCTTCGGCCCGCTCCCGCAATTCCGCCGGCAGGACAGCAAGGATTTTGCTCATTGCTTGATGTGCGGACTGGCTGAGCCGCCGGTCATTTGATCGCGCGACCACCCAACGCGATCCGAGAACGATGGCTTCGATCTCGTCGGCAGAAAACATCAGGGGTGGCAATGTAAAGCCGGGCCTCAAAACATAGCCAAGGCCAGGCTCGCCTTAGATATCCGAGCCCTGCGCCTGCAGTGTCGCAATATCTCGATAGAGCGTACGAATGGAAATGCCGAGTTCCCGGGCCAGGTCAGGCCCGGTTACCGGCACGCGCTTATTGCGCAGCAGTTGCAAGAGATCGAGCAGTCGTTCAGAACGAGACATGAGACGAAAAGGGCGGCCCGAAAGCCGCCCTCGTTAGATCCTAGCCTAGGCCAAGCCGGCGCTGCCACCAGCCGACCTTTTTCTTCTTTTCAGGCTCCGTTTCGCCTTCGGCAGGCTCGGCCGCTTCTTGGGCATTGGCGCTCGAAGAAACCACGACACCTTCTGGTGGAAGTTCCTTCTTCTGCCGCCTTGGGCGGGTTTCAGCTGCTTCCGTCGCGGTCTCTGCCTTGGGTTCTGGCGCAGTCTCGACGGGCGCCTCGGCCGCTGGAGCCTCTGTCGCCATTGCCTCGGCTTCAGCCACCGGTTCGGCCTTCTTGCGCGTGCGCGGCTTGCGCTTCGGCTTTTCCGCAGCAGCTTCTGCTGCTCCCACTGGGGCTGGCGCCTCGACAGCTACGTCTGCCGGAGCCTCGGCCTCGCTTGCCTTGGGCTTGCGCGCCCGAGGCTTGCGCTTCGGCTTCTCGGCGATGGCCTCGGCTTCCGCCATCACGCTTTCGGCCATGGTTTCCGCCGGCTGCACCGCCGGAGCACCCTCTTCATTGCCCTGCGCCAGAAGCACATCGGCAATCACGGCCTGCTCGACTGCGGTTACTTCCGCCACTGGCGCTTCCTCGCCGGCAGCTGCCACGACATCGCCATCCTGATCGCGGCGGTTACGGCGACCGCCGCGGCGGCCGCGACGGCGACGACGACGGTTTTCGCTATCGGCCTCCGTGGGCCGTGCCGAGTTTTCCTCGTCACCGTCTTCGTCGCCACCTTCAGCAACTTCGGCTTCGTCGGCCTCGCCTTCGGCTTGGCTTTCACGCACTTCGACTGCTGGGCGTTCTTCGCCACGCTCGCCACCAGCACCACCGCGACGGCGGCGGCGACGGCGACGGCGACCATTGCCGCCACTGCCTTCACCTTCGCCATTGTCGTCGCTGCGGGCTTCGGTTGATTCCTCTTCATCTGCCACTTCGATCTCGACATCGTCTTCGATGTCTTCGATCACAGCCGTGTCGACGCGAACGTGCTCGACCGCGCGCTGATCGGCATAGGACATGACCCGCGCTTCGCCCTTTTCGATGGCGAACTGGTGTCCCGTCATCTTGCTATCGGCCGTTATGGTGATCGAGAGGTGATTGCGAATTTCGAGCGCAGTCAGCGTCTCGCGCTTGAAGTTGAGGATATAGAGCGCCACCTCGACCGGCACGCGCACGTTGATCGACTGCCCCTGCTTGCGCAGCACGTGGTCTTCGATGTGGCGCATGATCATCAGCGCCAGCGATTCGGTCGAACGCACGAGGCCCGTGCCATCGCAGATCGGGCACTTGTGGGTCGAGCTTTCAACGACGCCGAAGCGGATACGCTGGCGGCTCATTTCCATGAGCCCGAAGTGCGAAATCCGGCCAACCTGGATACGCGCGCGATCGTCCTTGAGCGCATCCTTGAGCTTGCGCTCGACGGCTCGATTGGAGCGGTTCTCCATCATGTCGATGAAATCGATGACGATGAGACCGGCAAGGTCACGCAGGCGAAGCTGCCGGGCCACTTCGTCGGCGGCCTCGAGGTTGGTCTGAAGCGCCGTGTCCTCGATGTTGTGCTCCTTGGTGGAGCGCCCCGAGTTCACGTCGATCGAAACCAGCGCTTCGGTCGGATTGATGACGATATATCCACCGGAGGGCAGGGTGACGACCGGCGAGAACATCTGGTCGAGCTGGGTCTCGATGCCGTACTTCGAAAAGAGCGGCTGCTCCTCGCCATAGATGCGTACGTTCTTGGCGTGGCTCGGCATGATCATCTTCATGAAGTCCTTGGCCTCGCGGTACGCCGCTTCGCCAGCCACCAGAACTTCGTCGATGTCCTTGTTATAGAGGTCGCGAATGGTTCGCTTGATAAGCGAGCCTTCTTCATAAACCAGGCACGGCGCAGAGCTTTGCAGCGTTAGCGTGCGCACGCTTTCCCAAAGACGCATCAGGTATTCGAAGTCGCGCTTGACCTCTGCCTTGGTGCGGCTGGCGCCGGCCGTACGTAGGATAACACCCATGCCCTGCGGCACTTCGAGATCGGCGGTGATCTCCTTGAGGCGCTTGCGATCGGCTGCGTTGGTGATCTTGCGCGAAATGCCACCGCCACGCGCAGTGTTCGGCATGAGCACCGAATAACGGCCGGCGAGCGAGAGATATGTCGTCAGAGCCGCGCCCTTGTTGCCGCGCTCTTCCTTGACCACCTGCACCAGCATCACCTGCCGGCGCTTGATCACTTCCTGGATCTTGTATTGCTTGCGGCTGTGGTGCGAGCGGCGACGCTCCGGCACTTCCTCAAGCGCATCCGCGCCACCAATCGATTCAACTGGCTCGGAATTGGCTGGTGCCTGCTCGATATGGCTTTCTTCTTCGCCTTCGGCTTCAGAATGCTCTGCCTCGGCGTCGCTCTCAGTCGTCGCCGGCGCAGCCTCCGCTGCTTCCTCGTGGTGGTCGTCGTCGTGCTCTTCTTCGCGCAGCAGGGCTTCGCGGTCGGCCACGGGGATCTGATAGTAATCGGGGTGGATTTCGCTAAACGCGAGAAATCCGTGGCGATTGCCGCCATATTCGACAAATGCTGCCTGCAGCGACGGCTCAACGCGCGTCACCTTCGCAAGGTAGATATTACCCCGCAATTGGCGGCGGGTCGCCGATTCAAAGTCGAATTCCTCAAGCCGGTTACCAGCGGTAACGACAATCCGTGTTTCTTCCGGGTGGATGGCATCCACCAGCATTCTTTTGGTCGCCATTGTGAACTCCGCGCACCCGCGCGCCGACAAGGGGCTGCCGGTTGACCGGCATACCTGAAGTGGCGCGTTGCGGGGCGAATGGTGTGGGTGAAATCGGGCGCGAACCTCTCACATTCAGCGCACCGGCAAAACTGGTCATGGCCGGGGTAAGGGGCGAAGCAAAACGGCAATCGGCTAATTCGATCGCGTCGCGCTTTGTCCGCCTGCGGGCCATATGACCTCTTCCTATTGGATGGCAAACCGCGAGGGCTCGCCATCGTCCGATCCAAGACGGACCGAAATTCGTCATCGAAGGCGCTGAAAATCGCCGCTTTCAATCCGGGCCATGTGTTTGTGTGACACACTGGCCCGGGCGGTATCCGCGGCGGCGCGACGAGATCGAGAACTCGATCGCTGGCGCTCGCAAAATACCTGCGCCTTCATGTAAGCGTGTAGGGATGTTGCGCCAGATTAGCAACAGGAAACTCTAAATCTGAAGAATGTCTGGCTTTTGTCCGGACCGTTCTTTGCCCCATTGGCCAAATCATCGCATAACCCGTGTCTGCCGCAGATTCGCCCGAAGGGCATGTGACATGGCTTGGCGACACGCATGGGGCCCGTTCCAGTTTTGAATATTCGTCTCTTCCGACTTTTCCTTCTCGGATTGTTGGCGTTTGTGGTCATTGCCGTCCCCTTGCGCGCACAGGAAGCTGCCCCGGTTGGCTTGCCCAACGTCATCGATGTCCGCGTCACCGTTGGAGAAGACCGGGCGCGCCTTGTCATCGATCTTGCAGCAAAGACCGAGTTCTCGTTCGTTTCCCTCTCCGAGCCTGATCGTCTCGCCATCGACGTGCGGGCCGGCACCTTCTCGGTTCCCAACCCCAGCGGCGAGCCGACTGATACTTCGCTCGTGGCATCCTATCTTGTCGAGCAGGCGGCGGGCGACCGCGTTCGCACCACCTTGACCCTTGCTGCCCCCGCTCAGGTTCAGCAGGCCTATGTGCTCGACCCGTTCGAAGATCAGCCGGCCCGGCTTGTCGTCGACATCATCCCGGCCGACGCAGCGACCTTTACCGAGAACGTCGAAAAGGATCGCGTCGCCTCCGCCACCGTTGCCCAGACCACTGCAGAATCAACGCCGGCCGGCAGCTCCGAGCTACCGCTTGCCACGCGCCCGCTTGTCGTCATCGATCCGGGGCACGGCGGCATCGACAGCGGTGCCGAAGCGCCGAACGGTATCAAGGAGAAGGATATCGTTCTCGCCTTCTCCCTGAAACTTCAGCAATTGCTGGTCGCCTCTGGGCGCTTCGACGTGGCCCTGACGCGCGAGGACGATACCTATCTTCGCCTCGAGGAGCGGGTCGATCTCGCCCGCACCAATAAGGCTGATCTCTTCCTCTCCATCCACGCCGACAGTTTTCAGCAGCCCGAAATTCGGGGCGCGAGCGTTTATACCCGCGACGAAAACGCCACCGACGTTCTCGATAAGGTGCTGGCCGATAACGAAAACAAATCCGACGTCATCGCCGGCTTCGCCATGCCGCAAATGGCGCCGGAGGTCGTGGATATTCTGCTCGACCTGATGCGCCGCGAAATGCGCGTCCAATCCTACGTTGCGGCCCAGGCCATTGTGCATCAGCTCGAACCAAGCGTCGCCCTGCGCCGATTCCCTGTACGCCAAGCAGATTTTTTCGTCTTGCAGGCCCCCGATGTTCCCTCGGCGCTCATCGAGCTAGGATTTCTCTCGAACCTCGATGACATCACCAATTTGACGCAGTCCGATTGGCAGGATCGCACTGCCGAGGCCATCGCCCGGGGCATCTCCACATATTTTGATAGCGTCGAGGCCGACGAATGACCTGCCGGGGATTCTGGCACGGCTTCGGCTCTGTTATTCTTTTAGTACCGGCGTGAATCGCGGCCCGTTGGACCCGCTCATGCCGCGAGGATATTGACCATATGTTTCGTCTACTCGGCTGGCTTTTCGGTTTCGGCATGTTTCTTGCGCTGGGTGGCGTTGCTGCCGGCGCTGTCTATCTCGCAACCGTCACTGCCCAATTGCCAGATTATACCGTACTCAAGGACTATCAGCCGCCAGTCACAACGCGCGTCCACGCCGCCGACGGCACTTTGCTTGCCGAATATGCCCGTGAACGTCGCCTGTTTCAGCCCATCGAGACCGTACCGCCGCTGCTGATTCACGCTTTCCTTTCGGCGGAAGACAAGGATTTTTACAGTCACGGCGGCATCGCGATCGATGGTCTTATGCGCGCCGTCCGTGACAACCTCATGGCGCGCATGGATGGCAACAATTCCATTCAGGGGGGTGGCTCGAGCATCACGCAGCAGGTCGCCAAGAACTTCCTGCTCACATCGGAACAGACCTGGGATCGAAAGATCCAGGAAGCCATCCTGTCGCTGCGCATCGAGTCGACCTTTTCCAAGGACAAGATCCTCGAGCTCTACCTCAACGAAATCTTCCTTGGCCTTAATTCTTATGGCGTCGCGGCTGCAGCGCTCAATTATTTCGATAAAGCGCTCTACGAGTTGACGCTCCCCGAAGCTGCCTATATCGCAGCGCTTCCCAAGGGGCCCAACAACTATCATCCATTCCGCCGCACCCAGGCCGCCATCGAGCGCCGCAATTGGGTTATCGATCGGATGGTCGAAAATGGCTATGTTACGCCCGAAGAAGCCGAAGCCGCCAAAGCCGAGCCCCTTAACGTCATCCCGCGCGCCTCCGGCAGCCAGGTCTATGCCGCCGAATATTTTACCGAAGACGTGCGCCGCGAACTCGCCAAGCTCTACGGCGAAGATCAGCTCTATGGCGGTGGCCTTTCTGTGCGCACCACGCTTGAGCCGCGTCTCCAGGAATACGCCCGCCGCGCCCTGATGGACGGTCTTATCGAATATGATCGTACGCGCGGCTTCCGCGGCCCGGTCGCCAGCATCGAACTGGGCGAAGATTGGGGGCTCGATGTCGCCAAGATCAAGCCGCTGAGCGACGTGCCAGAGTGGCAACTCGCCGTCGTCCTCTCGGTCGGCAACAACGAAGCCCGCATTGGGCTCCGTCCCGAAGACGACGTCGATGGCGCGACAAGTCCCGAACGCGTCGAGGGCACGCTTGCCGGTCCGGACATCCGCTGGGTGTCAAAGCCCGTGCAGAATATCCTCAAGGTGGGCGATGTCGTCTATGTGTCGCCGCTGGCCGACAAGCAGGGCGCCTTTACGCTTGAACAAGTTCCGGAAGTTGAAGGCTCGCTTGTTGCGATGGACCCGCGCACCGGCCGCGTCCTCGCCATGGTCGGCGGCTTCTCATTCGCCGAATCCGAATTCAACCGCGCGACTCAGGCACTCCGTCAACCGGGCTCGTCCTTCAAGCCCATCGTCTACGCCGCTGCCCTCGACAACGGCTATACCCCGGCCTCGGTTATCCTCGATGCCCCGGTTGAAATCCGCAACGGCGATGGCTCCATCTGGCGGCCGGAAAACTACGCGCAGGAATTTTACGGGCCTCAGACCTTGCGCCGCGGCATCGAGCGCAGCCGGAACGTCATGACCGTGCGTCTCGCGCGCGATATCGGCATGCCGCTCATCGCCGAATATGCGCGCATGTTCGGCGTCTACGACGACATGCAGCCCGTGCTCGCCATGTCCCTTGGCGCCGGTGAAACCACCAATATGCGGATGACATCGGCCTATGCGACCATCGCCAATGGCGGCCGCAAGATTGTGCCGACGCTGATCGACCGCATCCAGGATCGCTACGGCAAAACCGTTTATCGTCACGACGAACGCACCTGCGACGGTTGCGCGGCAACCGATTGGCATGGACAAGGCGAACCACGCATCATCGACAATCGCCCTCAGGTGCTCGACCCGATGACCGCGTATCAGATCACCTCGATGATGGAAGGCGTCGTCCAGCGCGGCACCGGCACCGCCGCACGCGCCCTCAACCGTCCTGTTGCCGGCAAGACCGGCACGACCAACGACTATAAGGACGCCTGGTTCGTCGGCTTTACGCCCGAACTGGCCGTCGGCATCTATGTCGGTTACGACCAGCCGCGCTCGATGGGCAATGCTTCGACCGGCGGCGGCCTGGCTGTGCCGATCTTCACCAATTTCATGGCCAAAGCCCTGCAGGGGAAGCCGCCGACCCCCTTCCACGTCCCCGACGGCATGACGACCGCCCTGATCAACCCCAATACTGGCGTCCAGGCCTATGATGGCCAGTCCGCCATTGAAGAGGCCTTCAAGCCAGGCACTGGTCCCAATCTCATGACCTCGGTCATCGGCGTCGACACCAGCGGGTACGATGAAGCCGTGCGGCAGATGCAGATGCAGCAGCAATATACTGGCGGCTTTGCGACACCGCAGGCCGTCCAGCCATCGCGGCCGAGCACCGCCGGGCGGTTCATGGATCAGACCATGGAAACTCCCAGCAGCCTCGTCGACTATTAAGACCGATCAGAGCGGTTCGGGCTCGTGATCGGGAAATGGATCGCGACCGGGCGGCAAATCCGGTCCTGGGTTTGGATTATCGATCGGATCATCCGGATCGGGCGCGGGAATGTCCGTGCCCGGCTGTGGCATTTCATCGGGGGTTGACATCGGCGGCACGGGGCCGGGGTCAGGCACTGTCGGGCTTGGTTCGAGCGGTGGGAAGCTCATGATGGCACTCCTTTTCGAAGCACACCCAACCACGCTATCTGACTTTGGTTCGCCCACAGGCGCCGCGGTCACGCACTCGTGCAAGCGCTTGTGATTTGCTGCGTCAGCCAGGACTACCCATCTTGGTGAGCATGAAGACAACTCGGTTCATTGTCATAACGCTCGCCACCGTGCTGGTTTCACCCGCTTTCGCGGCCTGCCCGGCACCCTTGGCCGGTGACACCCCCGAGGTGCTCGAAGCCAATCGCGAGCGCCTGATTTGCCTGCAGAGAGAGCTGTCCGAAAAGGCCGACGATTATCAGGTCACCGTCGACCTCGACAATCTCGACCGTCGCTTCGATGATCTGCAGCTCAAGCAGCGGTTCAATTCGCTGCAGTTCACGCCACCCAAAGTGCCGGATTTCTAGCGATGTCGGGAAAGTTGGTGCCCCCCGCCGGACTCGAACCGGCACGCCTCGCGGCGGAGGATTTTGAGTCCTCTGCGTCTACCATTCCGCCAGAGGGGCACGGGCAGGGTTCCTAGCCCAGACAGCGCCGACTGGCAACAGTCGTTCGCGCTTTATCCAGCGATCAGTAGCCGTATAAGATAAACGGTCGCAACGCCCGTCGCCATGGCGGCGAAAAGACTGCGGCTCAGCAGAAAGACGCCCGCTGTCGCTGCTGCGGCAATGATCTCAGCAAGACTGCCGGTAACCAAGGCTGGCGCCACAAGCGCAGCCAAAACCGCGCCGGGAATATGGCGCAGCCAGGCTGCCGCAAATCCCTCTCTTGGCAGGCGGTCGGCAAGCAGCAGTCCGCAGGCCTTGATCGCCAAGGTCACGATCGCCATGCCCAAAATGGCAAGGACGGCTTCAGGACTGGCGTACATGCCTTCGCCCCTCCATGATCGCGCCGACCAGACTGCCGGCCATGCCGCCCCCAAGAATATGCCAACTTCCCTCGACGAGGCGCGAGGTCAGGATGGCAGCAAGCGCTGCCACGAGCCAAGGCAGGAGATCGCCTCGGCCTTTCCACATGCCCAGCAACAGCGCGAGAAACGTAGCTGTGAAGGCAAAGTCCAGCCCCCAGCGTGATGGGTCGTCGATCGTCGAGCCAAGCCCATAGCCGATGAGATTCGTGCCCATCCACGCGATCCAGGCGAGGACGCCGCCGCCCACAAGAAACGCGACCGAGCCCTCCCCTCGCGCCATGGCGGCAACCGTCATCGCCCAGTTCTCGTCCGTTACGAAATACATGCTGAGAATGCCGCGGCCCATACCGCCCTTGGCCGGATAAAGCGGCCTCAAGGTTGCGCTGAGCAAGAGGTAGCGCAGGTTGACGATCAGTGCTGCAAGGATCAGAGGTCCGACGGGCAGGGCGCTTGGCACGCTTGTCCACAGGTCAAGCGCCACGAACTGCGCTGAGCCGGCAAACACCAGCCCGCTCATCAGGCTGACCTCAAGTAAAGTCAGGCCGGCTCCTCGCGCCAGTACACCCCACACCAGCCCATAGGCCCCAATCGAGATCGCAACCGGAAAGCACGCTCGCGCGCCCAGAAGGAAACGATCGAAGGAAGAATCGCGCCGGCTCGAAGTCTGGTTCATGGAACGGTCCTAGCACGGCGTTTGGCGAGCCAGACGATGACAAACGCTGATGAAAGAGATCGGCGAAGGTGATCCCGTGTTGCGCCGGGGCCGCAGCCTGGGGCAATCGCCCGCGCCCAATTGACGCTCCCTTGGGCGCGGCGTACGAAGGCGCCGTGTCATTGCCAAGCCTCCAGCGCCCGTCCAGCCGGCATCTCGTCTTCGAGGTGTGAATTGGTCCCTCCGGCGACCTGATCCGTTCAGATTTCGCCGGCTCCGGGGCCACGCGCCGTGACGCCTTGCCTGTGACCAATTCCTGGAGTGTTCCCTGATGAACGCCGTTTCGCCCCGTCCGCTCTGGCAGCGGTTCGCCCTGTTTCTCCTGCCCCTTATGGCCTCGAATATCCTTCAGGCGCTCTCGGGCACCATCAATTCCATCTACGTCGGCCAGCTGATCGGCGTCGAAGCGCTTGCCGCGACCGCCACCTTCTTCCCGATCATGTTTTTCCTGATGAGCTTCATCATCGGGCTTTCGGCTGGCTCGACCATCCTGATTGGACAAGCCTGGGGTGCCAAGAACGTTGTCAAGGTCAAGCAGGTGGCGGGCACCACTCTGGCGGCAACCATCTGTCTTGGCCTGCTCGTTGCCGTTGCTGGCGGCATCTGGACCGAGCAGATCATGACCGTACTTGGTGCGCCGGACAATATCCTCGGCCTATCGGTCGGCTATGCGCGCATCGTGCTCATCGGCATGCCTGGCTTCTTCATGTTCCTCGTCGTCACCTCGGTTTTGCGCGGCGTCGGCGATACCATCACGCCTCTGCTTTCGCTGATCATGTCGATGGTCGTCAGTCTCTTGGTCACACCCGCCCTGATCCTTGGCTGGTTCGGCCTGCCGCAGCTCGGTGTCAATGCCGCTGCCTTGGCTTTCATCGCTGGCTTCCTGACCGTTCTGGTCTTCCTCTTCATTTACATGCGCGCCCGCAACATGCCCCTCGCGCCCGATGCAATCCTGCTCGGCGCCATGCTGCGGCCAGACCTCAAGCTGCTTGGCCTCATCCTCAAGCTGGGCGTTCCCGCCGGGCTGCAGATGGTGATTTCGTCCATCGCCGGCATTGTTGTCGTCGGTCTCGTCAACCGTTTCGGTTCGGATGCCACTGCCGCCTATGGCGCCTTGGGACAGGTGATGAGCTACGTACAGTTTCCCGCCATGTCGATCGGCATCGCTGCCTCGATTTTTTCCGCCCAAGCCATTGGCGCCAAGCGCCTCGAGCAGTTGGGCGCCATAACGCGGACAGCGCTCCTGCTGAATCTCATCATTACGGGTGGGTTGATCGTGCTGGCCTATCTCTTCAGCCAGCATGTCGTTGCGCTGTTCATCACCGATCCATCGGTGGTTGATCTCACCGAAAGGCTTCTCCATGTCGTCTTGTGGAGCGTCCTCTGCTTCGGTGCGAGCGTCGTCTTCTCCGGCATCATGCGGGCCAGCGGCACGGTCTATGCACCGATGGCGCTGTCGCTTGCCTGCATCCTTTGCATCGAACTGCCCGGCGCTATTCTTTTGAGCCGCACGAGTCTTGGCCTGACCGGCATCTGGGTCGCCTATGCCACGAGCTTCACCATGATGCTGGTGCTGCAAGCGTCCTGGTATCAGTTCGTGTGGAAGAAAAAGAAGATCGTGGCTCTCGTCTGAGCCAAAAGGGAAGGGGCGCCGCAGCGCCCCTTTTTATTCGCCGATCTTGAGCAGCACCGCGCGTTTCCCGCCGGGCGCAAAGACGTCTATGTCGATCTTGACCGGCTCTTGGACCATGCGTCGCGTGCGGGCCGAAAGCGTCAGCACCACGTTCATCAGGTCACCCACGGATCGCCGCTGCTTCGGCATCAGGCGCTCGGTCATACCCGAGAGCGCCTTGTTGCGCGCCGCCATGTCAGGCGAGGCCAGCGGGGAGCGGCCGATAAAATTGGCCAACTCCACCAGGGAATTGCGTTCGCTCATTGGGCTACTCCAAACACAGGCACCAAACTGCTTACACAAGAGGCGGCAGGCGACAGGCCCGCCACTTCGATTATTTCGCCAGGGCTCAGCCCTGCATCGCCAGGCAAGCCATGTCTGCGTCCTTGAGGCGGTTGCACATTTCGGTCGCTCCATCCCGATCGCCAAAGCCGACGAAGCGGGCGCGGAAGAAGACTTGGCCGTTCTTTTCGAAGCGCTCGACATAGGAGCGGAAGTCGCCAAGACCGCCGACTTTGCTCGCTGCGTTGGAAAGCATGGCGCGCGCACTGTCTTCCGAAGGGCCTGCGCCGATTTGGACGATCCACGCACCGGCTTCGAGGCCCGCAGATTGCACGCTGCCGCTGGTCAGGAGATCGACCGGCTGTGCCTCAGGTGCCCCGCCGCCCACATTGGCCGGCGGTTCGAGTGGTGCTGAGGGACGTGTGGCTCCAAGCGAAGAGGGCGGAGCGCCAAGATTATAGGTCTCGCTGAGCCAGGCGCCGATGATGTCCTGGCTCGGATAAGCCGGTGTGGGGGCCTGTGTGGGCGCTGCGAGCACTGCTGCGGCCTGGACGGCCGGTTGCGTGCCAAGATCGACCGGCGGCGGCGCGACGGGCATGGCACTGGCAACCACAACCTGTGGCTGCGGCTGTGCGCCATTGCGCGCTGCAAGTTCGGCAAGGCGGAAACCGGGCAGGGGCATCGGCATCACGAAAACCGGCTGCGTGGGCTGGGCCACGGCTACCTGAACGTTGGCATTGCCCTGGCGACCCGGCTGCGGAACCATGGCCTGCGCGAGATAATCGCCACGGCGGCCCTTGGGAAGATAAGCGGCAACAAGCTGGCGAACCTTCTCGTCGCGCGCGCCGGCCGAGTTGAAGCCAAAGGCAACAACGACGATATGACGGTTGTCCTTGCGGGCCGCAGTCAGCAGGTTTGAACCAGCAGCGTTGATATAGCCGGTCTTGATCCCGTCGACGGCGCCCATATAGCCGAGCACCCGATTATGGTTGCCATAGGTCTTGCCCGCATAGCTGAAGGACTTTGTCTGGAAGAACTCATAGTACTGCGGAAAATGCTGGTAGATGGCGATGCCGAGGATCGCCTGGTCCCGAACGGTTGTCACCTGGCCGCCATCAGGAAGACCCGAGGCGTTGCGATAGGTGGTGTTGCGCATGCCCATGGCACGCGCCGTCGCGGTCATGCGCTCGGCAAACTTGGCTTCGCTGCCCGAAATATGCTCCGCGATCACGCGGGCCATGTCATTGGCCGAAAGCGTCACCAGCGATTTGATCGCGTCTTGCACCGAAATAGTCGAACCCGCACGCAGACCGAGCTTGGTCGGCACAGCTGAAGCAGCAAATTTCGACACGGTCATCTTGGTCGAAAGGCTGAGATTGCCGGCCTGCAGCTCCTGGAAGAGCACATAAAGCGTCATAACCTTGGTCACGGACGCCGGATAACGCCGGGAGTCGCCTGCTTCCTCGTAGAGGACCTCGCCCGATTTCGCGTCGACCACGATGCCGGCATATTTGCGGAGATTTTCGATGGCATGCGCGGGGGCGGTCATCTGCATGGCAAGGCCAAGCAAGACGGCGATCGCGACGAAAGCGCGGCGGAAGGATACGCGCCAAGGGGTGATGGCCTGGGAGGTCAACCCGATACTCCAACATTACTCGATCGGGCGAAATCTGCCCGTACGCAACTGAAACTTGGCTTTTCGGATCCGGCGCCCCCCGCCTGATCCCTGCCTTGAGGCGACGTTAGCGCGGACCCCGTTACGAATCCGTAAAATGCGAGCAAGTTGGGTGGCACGGCGGCAAGCCTGTCATGTGGCGTCACGCGTCGTCCGGTGCCGCAACTCTTTGTCCAAGGTAGGTTTTTGCCGCTCAACTTTTCGGGAACGCGTGCCCCTTAACACGGGGCCTTTTTTGCTTACATAATGGTACCGATTAGCTGCTTCGGTTTCCCCCTCAGATACCGTAATGAATATGACCCGCACCACCACGCATTCAGCTCAAGACCGCTCGTTCAATGGCTCCCAGCGACCCCTTGGAGAGCTCGCGGCCGGTCCGAATGACAATGATGGTGGGCGCAAGGGGGAAGGCGGCGGCGGCTTCGAGACTGGGACGGTCACAAAGACCCGCCCCAAGACCAAGCGGCCGAACCTGTACCGGGTTCTTCTGCTCAACGACGACTACACGCCGATGGAATTCGTCGTTCTGGTCTTGCAGGACGTCTTCAACAAATCCCGTGAAGACGCGATGCAGATCATGCTGCACGTTCACCAGAAGGGGGTGGGTGAGTGCGGCGTATATCCATACGAGGTCGCCGAAACCAAGGTGACCCGCGTCATGGATACGGCACGCAAGAACCAGCATCCGCTGCAATGCGTGATGGAAAAGCAATAGGAACATCAGATGCCCTCATTCTCCCGCGGACTCGAAAAGGCTCTGCATCAGGCGATGAACCTGGCGCGCGAGCGAAACCACGAGTTCGCCACGCTTGAGCACCTCTTGCTGGCCCTGACCGACGACCGTGAGACGATCGCCGTGCTCAATGGCTGCGATGTCGATATCGACGCGCTCAAGAGCGATTTGGAAGATTTCATCAACGAGGAACTGGACAGCCTCGTCGTGCAGAATGGCCAGGATGCCCGCCCCACGGCGGCGTTTCAGCGCGTCATTCAGCGCGCCGTCATTCACGTCCAGTCTTCAGGCCGCGAAGAGGTCACGGGCGCCAATGTGCTCGTCGCCATTTTCGCCGAACGCGAAAGCCACGCCGCTTACTTCCTCGAACAGCAGGATATGAGCCGGCTCGACGCCGTCAATTTCATCTCCCATGGCATCACCAAGTCCGGCCCCGCCGAAGACCGCAAGGTCCGTGGCGCGGAGGAAGGTGAAGGCAATGGGGAAGGTGGCGCTGCCGAAGGCAAGAAGACCTCGGCTCTTGCCGATTTCTGCGTCAACCTCAACGAAAAGGCCCGCCAGGGCAAGATCGACCCGCTGATCGGCCGCGACGGCGAACTGCGCCGGACCATCCAGGTGCTCTGCCGCCGCTCCAAGAACAATCCGCTTTATGTGGGCGACGCCGGCGTCGGCAAGACTGCCATCGCCGAAGGCCTTGCCCGCAAGATCATCGAGGGCGATGTGCCCGAAGTGCTCAAGGAAGCGGTCATCTATTCGCTCGACATGGGCTCGCTGCTCGCCGGCACCCGCTACCGTGGCGACTTCGAAGAACGCCTCAAGTCGGTGATGAAGGAGCTCGAGAAGATGCCGCATGCGGTGCTCTTCATCGACGAGATCCATACCATGATCGGCGCCGGCGCTACCTCTGGCGGCGCGCTCGATGCCTCGAATCTCCTTAAGCCCGCGCTGGCTTCTGGCGCGATCCGTTGCATCGGCTCGACCACCTATAAGGAATATCGCCAGTTCTTCGAGAAGGACCGCGCACTGGTCCGTCGCTTCCAGAAGATCGACGTCAATGAGCCAACCGTTCCCGATGCCATCGAGATCGTGAAGGGCCTGCGTCCCTATTTCGAGGACTTCCACAAGATCAAGTACACGGATGAAGCTCTCAAGGCTGCCGTGGAGCTCAGCGCCCGCTATATCAACGATCGCAAGCTGCCCGATAAGGCGATCGACGTGATCGACGAAACCGGTGCCAGTCAGATGCTTGTTCCGGAAGATCAGCGCAAGAAGTTGATCGACGTGGAAGACATCGAAGCGACGATCGCGACAATCGCCCGCATCCCACCAAAATCGGTCTCCAAGTCGGATGCCGAACTGCTCTCGGGTCTCGAACAGAGCCTCAAGACCGTAGTCTTTGGTCAGGATCAGGCGATCACGGCGCTTTCTTCGGCCATCAAGCTGGCGCGTGCCGGCCTGCGTGAACCGGAAAAGCCCATCGGCTCCTACCTCTTCACCGGCCCGACCGGCGTCGGTAAGACCGAAGTCGCCAAGCAGCTCGCCGATACCCTCGGCGTCGAACTGCTGCGCTTCGACATGTCCGAATATATGGAGCGTCACACCGTCAGCCGTCTGATCGGTGCGCCTCCGGGCTATGTCGGCTTCGACCAGGGCGGACTTCTCACCGACGGCGTCGACCAGCACCCGCATTGCGTGGTCCTGCTCGACGAAATCGAAAAGGCTCATCCCGACCTCTACAACATCCTGTTGCAGGTCATGGATCACGGCAAGCTCACGGACCACAACGGCAAGTCGGTCGACTTCCGCAATGTGATCCTGATCATGACGTCGAACGTCGGTGCATCCGAACTCGCCCGCTCGCCCATCGGCTTTGGCCGCAAGCGCGAGCAGGGGGACGACGAAGAGGCTATCAACCGCACCTTTACCCCGGAGTTCCGCAACCGTCTCGACGCTATCATCTCCTTTGCGCCGCTGCCGCGTGAAGTGGTGCGCCGCGTGGTGGAAAAGTTCGTGCTGCAGCTTGAAGGCCAATTGGCCGAACGCGGCGTCACGATCAATCTGACCCCGGAGGCCGCCGATTGGTTGGCCGAACATGGCTATGACGAACGCATGGGTGCGCGTCCCCTCGGTCGCGTCATCCAGGAACACGTCAAGAAGCCGCTGGCTGACCAGGTCCTCTTCGGCGAACTCGTCAACGGCGGCAATGTCACCGTCGCCGTGGTTGGCGAAGGCTCGGAAGCCAAGCTCGAACTGATCGCGGTCCCGCCGCGACCCGCAAAGCCCAAGGCGCTTCCCAAGCCAAAGAAGCCCAAGGCCACGGCCGACAAAAACACCTAAAACCAAAAGGCCGGGAGCAATCCCGGCCTTTTTTGATTCTTCATCATCCGCCATCACCGGCCCATTCTTCTCCTTCTTGGGGAGAAGGTGGCGCGCAGCGCCGGATGAGGGGGTATCGACAATTACGACACCACCCTCTCACCCCAACACCTCGCAGTGCCTTGCTCTGAAAAATCGCGTTCGCGTAAGCGGTTTCTGCGCAAACCAGCCATTCGCCTCCGCTGCTTGCCGGAACGGGCGCTACTCCATACATAGAACCAGCCGAAAAGACGTCGCCGGTTGGTATCCCGGCCCCGCAGCAATGCGGTTTCGACGCATCCGCGTCCCAGTGGCACCAAACTTCAAACCCTTGAAGGTGGTGCTGACGTGGAATTTTTCCGTCAGATCATCTTTGTGACGGAGCCGACCATGTCCAAAAAGACCATCATTCTCGCGCAGGTATTCATCAGCTTCTCCATGGCCCTGTCCATGTCAGGCATCATGGGCTTTATCGCCCTCGGCGCCGACGTGCTGGCTGTCTGGCCCAGAAGCTTCATCATCGCCTGGCCGATCGCCTTCGTCGTCAGCCAGATCCTGACGCCGCTCTCATTCAAGCTCGCCAATATGCTGACGGCCGAGCCCCGCGCGGCCTAACTATCGCCAGTGTCACTGAAATTACTCACCCCCGATTGTCACCCCGGCGCAGGCCGGGGCCCATCTTGAGATGTAAGGAGGGATCTCGGCCCACCCGGGATGATGGCCCGGGGGTGTGATACGATGAGGCCTAAACTTTATCCAAGCCCGATCGGCAACGCCGAAACCACCGTGCCCGTCGTCTGCCCCGGATCATGCCCCGGTTGCACGATCAGCGCATCCGCCGCGGCCAGCGACGACGTATGCCCGCTATCTGTCTCACTGATCGGCAGCAGTCCGGTCATGCCGTCAAGCATAACGATCCGCGCTCGCATAAAATGCCGCCGCGCCGTATTGGGCGGCGTCGGCCCCAATAGCGGCAGCCGCAGCGGCTCAACCGGCTCAAGCCCCAGCCAATGTCGCAGCGCCGGCTTCAGGAGAATCTCCGCCGTCACCAGAGCCGAAACAGGATTGCCCGGCAGTCCGAACACCAGCGTCTTGCCCCGCGTCCCGAACATCAGCGGCTTGCCCGGCCGCATATTGATCCGCCAGAAATCGAGCGTCACGCCGTGATCAACGAGCGCAGCCTGCACCAGATCATGCTCGCCAACGCTCGCACCGCCTGTGGTCACGACCACATCCGGCTCACTGGCGAAAATCTCGCGTAGCACGGCATCGAGATTTTCGCGGCTGTCCCGCGCAATTCCGAAATCCGTCACGGTTTCGGCGAACGGCGCTAGCGATGCGGCGAGCCCAACGCTGTTCGACGCGACGATCTGATCCGGCCCCAGCGGGGTCCCCGGCATGACCAGCTCATCTCCCGTCGCCAACAGAGCTACCTTCGGCCGCTTGGCAACCTTAACAGTCCCGGTATTGGCCGCTGCCGCGACCGCCAACTGAAACGCCCCCAGCCGCGTCCCGCGCTCGAGGATCATATCTCCAACGGCAAAATCATAACCGCGCGGCCTGACACTGTGCCCAAGCCGGGCAGGGGTCGTGAACCGAACGAGATCCCCATTTCGCTCCGCCTCTTCCTGCATGATGACGGTGTCAGCGCCCTCAGGCAGCGGCGCCCCGGTAAAAATCCGCACTGCCTGGCCTTCGCCCACCGCGCCCGCAAAGCCCGCACCCGCCTGCGACATGCCGATCACTTCGAGCCACGTTCCCTCGGCCACATCGGCGGCCCGCATGGCATAGCCATCCATGGCGCTGGCGTTGAACGGCGGCTGATTATGGCTCGCCACCACCGGTTCCGCCAATACCCGCCCGGCAGCATCCGATAGTGCAACACGTTCGCAGACCACATCAGGCACACGTGCCAGAATGCGATTCAAAGCTTCATCGACTGGAAGCAAGTTCATGATTCTCTTCGATAATCGCCCGATTTCCCGCCTGATTTTTCATTCAGGCAAACATCTGAAATCACCATGGCCCGATCAAGCGCTTTTGCCATGTCATAGAGCGTCAACGCTGCGGTCGTCGCCGCCGTCAGTGCTTCCATCTCGACACCGGTCTGCCCGGTCGTCTCGGCCACGGTGCGAATGAGAATGGTTGTCTCGCTCTCACCCTCGATCTCGACGCTCACCTTCGTCAGCGGAATCGGATGGCAAAGCGGGATGATATCGCTGGTTTTCTTGGCGCCCATGATCCCGGCGACGCGTGCCACAGCCAGCGCATCGCCCTTCTTGAGCCCACCGCCCAAAATGGACGCGATCGTCTCGGCCTCGCCACTTAGCCGCGCCTGCGCCACCGCCCGCCGCCGCGTGATCGCCTTCTCGCCGATATCGACGATATGCGCCTCACCCTTGGCATCGAGATGGGTCAGCCGCCGCTCGGCCATCAGCGCACGGTCTCCGGCGCGCCCATCATCAGCGCACGTGTCGCCGCAACCACATCGTCCTGCCGCATGAGGCTTTCGCCGACGAGAAAATGGCCGATCCCGGCCCGGTCCTCCAGCATGCGCACATGCTCATGGTTGACGATACCGCTCTCGCTCACCAGCGTCACATTGCCCGGCACACCAGCCGACAGCGTCACCGAAGTCTCAAGCGTCGTTTCGAACGTCCTGAGATTGCGGTTATTGATGCCGATAAATTTTGCGTCCAACGCCAGCGCCCGATCCAGCTCAAGCTGGTCGTGCACTTCAACCAGAGCATCCATGCCCCATTCGGCCGCCGAATCGAGCAGATAGCGAGCGACGTCATCGTCGACCGCAGCCATGATGATCAGAATACAGTCCGCCCCCCAGGAGCGCGCTTCCGCCACCTGATAGGTTTCAAACAAAAAATCCTTACGCAGCACCGGCAGCCGGGTCGCCGCCCGCGCTTCGATGAGATAACTCGGCGAGCCCTGAAAACTCGGCCGGTCCGTCAGTACCGACAGGCAAGCCGCGCCTGCCGTCTCATAGTCCCGCGCAATCTGCGCCGGATTGAAATCGGCACGGATGAGACCCTTTGAGGGGCTCGCCTTCTTCACCTCGGCGATCAGCCCATAGTGCCCCTGCGCCCGCTTGTCCTTCAGCGCCCGCAAAAAGCCGCGCGGTGCCGGCTGGTCATGCGCCTGCGCCACGACCTCGGCCCAAGGCCGCATCGACTTTGCCGCCGCGATTTCCTCGCGCTTATAGGCTTCGATTTGCTTGAGAATGTCGGTCATGCAACCTGTCCGTTCGAAACGGCCACCAGCTTGGCCAAGGTCTGTTTTGCGGCGCCGGAATCGATCGCCTCGCGGGCAATGGCAACGCCTTGCTTGAGATCATCCGCCTTGTCGGCGACGATCAGCGCTGCCGCCGCATTAAGCAGCACGATATCGCGATAAGCGCCCGTCGCGCCATCAAAGAGCGCGTGGATCGCCGTGGCGTTTTCGTCCGGCGTCCCACCCAAAATGTCCTTGAGCTCGTGGCGCTCCAGCCCTGCCTGCTCCGGCGTGATTTCAAAGCTGCGCAGGTCGCCATTAGCAATCTGCGCCACAAAGCTCGGACCCGTCACCGTAAGCTCATCGAGCCCATCGCTGCCATGCATAACCCAGGCCTTGATCGCCCGATTGGCCAAAAGCGCCGCCGCTACCGGCTCGACCCATTGCTCGGAATAGACCCCGAGCACATAGCGCCGGACGCTCGCAGGGTTGGATTGCGGCCCCAAGAGATTGAACATTGTCCGCACGCCAAGCTCGGCGCGGGCAGGGCCCACATGCTTCATAGCCGGGTGATGCGATGGCGCGAACATGAAACCGATTCCGGCCTGCCGCACGCATTCGCCAATCTGCGCCGGCGTCAGATCGAGCTTCACCCCAAGCGCCTCGAGCGCCTGCGATGAGCCAGACTTTGACGACAGGGCGCGATTGCCATGCTTGGCGACCGGCACACCTGTTGCCGCCACGACAAAAGACGCCGCCGTCGAAATATTCAGCGTCCCGATGCCATCTCCGCCAGTCCCGACGATATCGATCGCCTCCTCCGGCGCATCGACCGGCACCATCTTCTCGCGCATGATCGACACTGCCGCGGCGATCTCGCCCACGCTCTCACCCTTGATGCGCATCCCCATGAGGAAGGCGCCTGTCTGCGCCGGCGTCGCCTGACCATCCATGATCAGCCGCATCACCGAGCGCATTTCCTCGCCCGCCAAGTCACGTCCTTCGGATATTTTATGCAGCGCCTGCTTGATATCCATCACGCAGCCCTCCGACCGTTGAAGTCGCGGGCGATGTTCAAAAAGTTCTGCAGGAGCGCATGCCCATTCTCGCTGGCAATGCTTTCGGGGTGAAACTGCACTCCATGCATCGGCAGCGTCTTGTGCTGCATGCCCATGATCAAGCCATCATCGGTGGTGGCCGTCACTTCGAGCACATCCGGCAGCGTCTCTTGCTTGACGATCAGCGAGTGATAGCGCGTCGCCTCAAAGCCGGCGTTTAGCCCGCGGAAAATACCCTTGCCGGTATGATTGATCTTGCTCGTCTTGCCATGCACCAGATGCGGCGCGCGGATCACGTCGCCGCCCATTGCCTGGCCCATGGCCTGATGCCCGAGGCAAACGCCCAGCATCGGCGTCTGCGCCTTGAACCGATCGATCACCGCGAGGCAAATCCCTGCCTCGGTCGGCGTGCACGGCCCAGGCGACAGCACAATCGCCTCCGGCGCCATGGCAGCAATTTCATCAAGGGTGATCTTATCATTGCGGCGCACGGTAATGTCGGCACCCAGTTCGCCCAGGAAGTGGACGAGATTATACGTAAAGCTGTCGTAGTTATCGATGACGAGGGTTTTGGTCATTCTTTTGGCCTGTCCTCAAGAGTTCGGTTCTGGTGAAAGCGTTCAGAACCAACCCCGCCATCGCAATAATTTCGCACGCACGCTCACTGTCCCACTCCCGCTTCGCCGGCATAGCGTAGCGCTTCTTCTGCCGCGCTGAAAAGGGCACGCGCCTTGTTCTCGCATTCGAGCTGTTCGAGTTCGCGCACACTGTCGGCGACGATTCCGGCGCCCGACTGCACATAAAGCTTGCCGTCCTTGACGATCCCTGTGCGCAAGACGATGCAGGTATCCATGGTGCCATCGGCGCCAAAATACCCCACGCAACCGCCATAAATCCCGCGCCGCGATTTTTCGAGTTCGTCGATGATCTCCATCGCCCGCACCTTCGGCGCACCCGAAACCGTCCCCGCCGGAAACCCGGCCGAAAGCGCATCGACAAAGTCATATTGCGGATCGAGCTTGCCGACCACGTTCGAGACGATGTGCATCACGTGGCTATAATATTCGAGGAAGAACTTGTCGGTCACCTTCACCGAACCGGTCTCAGCCACCCGACCGACGTCATTTCGGCCCAAATCCAGCAGCATCAGATGCTCGGCCAGTTCCTTGGGGTCGCTCAAGAGCTCCGCCGCCAGTTCCTGATCCCGCGTCGGCGTCGCCCCACGTTTTCGCGTTCCTGCAATGGGGCGGATTGTAACCTCCCCGTTCTGCACCCGGACCAGGATTTCCGGGCTCGACCCCGCCACGGCAAAGTCGCCGAAATCGAGGAAATACATATAGGGGCTCGGATTGGTCCGGCGCAGCGCCCGGTAAAGCGCCGTTGGCGGCAAGGTAAAGTCGGCCGAAAAGCGCTGGCTCAACACCACCTGGAAAATATCGCCAGCCGCGATATAGTCTTTGGCCCGCGCTACCATCTCGAAATATTCTTCGCGCGAGGTATTGCTGGTCACCGCAATGGATTCGAGATTGACGAGGGCCGGGGTTGCCGGCAGCGTCCGTCCGAGGCGCTCAATCGCATCGTCGATCCGCGCCTCCGCCGCCTCCAGCGCCTGCCGCGCCGAAACCCCGTCCCGCACATAGACGGGCGCCGTCAGGTAGAGCTCGTCCTTGACCGTATCAAAGATCGCCAACAGAGACGGACGCATTAACACCGCTTCCGGGGTATGCAGGTCGTCCGGATTGCCGTTGGGCAACGCCTCCATGTAGCGGACCATCTCATAGCCGAGATAGCCATAGATCCCCGCCGATTGCGGTGGCAGTCCCGCCGGGACCTCGATCTGGCTCTCCGCTACCAGCGTTCGCAGTGCGTCGAGCGGCTTCTCGCTCATCGCCTCGAAAGCATTGGCATCAAGCTGGGCCTGCCGATTAACCTTGGCCGCTCCGTCCTCGACCCTCACGATCAGGTCCGGAAGCAGCCCGATGATCGAATAGCGCCCGCGCACCGTGCCATCCTGCACGCTTTCGAGCAAAAACGAATGCGTCCGCCCCTCGGCGAGCTTGAGATACGTGCCGATCGGCGTTTCAAGATCGGCCACGATACGACGCCAGACGATCTGCGATTTGCCGGCTTGGTATTGCTCTGCAAAACGCGTGGAAAAATCGTCGCCCATCGTGGTCCGTTCCGTTGGTGGGTGAGGCCTTTATTGGCCGAAGTTGAGAGTGAGCAGTTGCTGCAGCGCCTGCTGGTTGATCTTGAGGCCCACATCGTCGCGTATGGCACCGACAAAATCGCTATAGAGCCCTTGCTGCGCTTCGCCCTGGAGGTTGTCAGCTGCTGCCGTTTCAAGCGGTTCCGTCGGCACGGTATTGTCGACGACCTGATAGACCATGTAGTCGCCGGAACCGCTCACGACCGAGCCGTGATGCTCCGGCCCGCCATTGAATGCCGCTTGCGCCACCACATTGTCGATCGAGCCGTCATCCGAGCCGAAGCGCGAGAACGGCGGCGAAATCTGCGGGAAGAGGTTGAGCGACATTGCAACATCGGCGAGCGGAGTGCCGCTGTCGAGCTGGGCGACGATTTCCTCACTCTTGGCAAGCAGCGCATTGTTCGTGCGTTCCGTCGTCATCGCGGTCGTCACTTCGGTGCGCACTTCGTCGAGCGTCTGGTCACGTGCCTCCGCCACATCGAGCAGATCGAAGAACACATGGGCATTGCCCGTCAGCGGGATCGATGGCGTCAGCTGGCCCTCGGTCGCCTTGAAGATTGCCTGGCTGATCTTGGTGCGGTCTTCCGGCTGCAGGTTCGGCACCACATCGAGCTGATTTCCGCCGGCGGTCACGTCGGCTTCGTAAAGCTGCAGGCCGAACCGCTGGGCGATTTCCGAGAGCGGCCGGAACGCGGCGCGTAGCTCTTCGATCTGGTCGAGCACGTCGTTGATTTCGGTGCGCGCCTGCGCAGTGCCGAGTGCGGTGACGATCTGCTGGCGTGCTTCTTCGAGTGTAGGCTGGCCGGTGGCTTCGATAGCCGAGACGTGGACGGCCCGCTTGCCGGCGACGCCGTCGATGATCGTCGTGCCACCCTCTGGCAGTGCAAAAGCCGCATTGGCCAGCGCCGTATCCGTCACTTGCGCCCGCGTCAGCGTGCCAACTTCGGTCGCGGTGAGGCCGGTTTCGGTGAGGAGCGTGGCAAAATCTTTGCCCGCCGCAACCCCGGCTTCGAATGCTGCCTGCTGCTCGGCATTCAGCACCACCTGCTGGATCGTCCGCTTTTCCGGTGTCGTCAGCGTATCCTTGATCCGCTCATATTCAGCGGAGATCTCTTCGTCGGTAAAAGTCTTGCTTGCCGCGAGCGAAGCCAGGGACAGGTCCAGAACCTGAACCTTGCGCGTTTCGACGGTCCGGAATTCGGCCTGGTGCTCGGTCAGATAGGCAGCGAGCTCTTCTTCTGTCGGCGCAGCGGGCGTTTCGATATTGGCGTCGGTCAGCGTGATATAGTCGATCGTTCGCTGGGTGCCGACATAATCGTTGATGAGTGTCTTGGCGACATCGGGCAGGGGGCTTTCGGCAAAGAGCGTGCCCATCAGCTGCTCGCGCTTGGCTTCCTCGCCGCGCGTCTGGAAATATTCCGCTTCTGTCCAGCCGCTGGCCTGCAATACCTGGTCGAACACGGACGGATCGAAATTGCCGAGCGTCCCCTGGAACGACGGATCGGTCCGCAACATCTGGCTCAGCTTATCCTCGGATACACCCAGCCCCATTTGATTGGCGAGCACGTTCATCGCCTCGCCTTCGGAAAGGTTGAGCAGCACGAAGGTCGGCAGGCCCATGGATTCGGCTTCGGCGACCGTCGGCACGCGCCCGAGCTGCTGGGCAAGCCGGCTCGTCTGGCTCTGGTATGCGCGCAGGAATTCACGCGAGGTGATTTCCTGATCGCCCACGCGCGCAACGGTATTGCTTCCCAGATCGGTGATCACATTGTTGATGCCAAAGCCGGCTATACCAACGAGCAGAAACGCTCCCATGATCTTCCCGGGCCAGGATTTTGCAAAGCCTCGCAAACCATCGAGCATTTCGAGCGTTCCGTTTTGGGCCTGAGGCTTTACCGCAAGGTTCGCCTGAGACTAGAAGACATACCGACTGCCGGGGTTAGGGCAAAGCCCACTTTGGCGCAAGAGGCAGGAGTAGCAAGATTGACGACCATCTCACCGCTGATCGCCGGAAACTGGAAGATGAACGGGCTTTCACAGTCGCTCGAGGAGTTGACTGAACTGGCCCAATTGCTGACCACCGGTGAGGCGCCACGAGCCGTAGTCGTGGTCTGCCCACCCGCCACTCTTCTTTCCGCCGTCGCCGCTCAAGGCGCCTCGAGCGGCATCATGGCCGGTGGCCAGGATTGCCATACAGAAGCCTCCGGCGCGCACACGGGCGATATTTCCGCCTATATGCTGGCCGATGCCGGCGCCCAGTTTGTCATCCTTGGACACTCCGAGCGTCGAGCCAGCCATCGCGAAACCGACGACTTGGTGCGCGCAAAGGCAGAGGCGGCCATGGGCGCCGGCCTCAAGCCAATCATCTGTGTTGGCGAAACAGAAGAAGAGCGCGACGCCGGTCGCGCTGAAGCCGTCGTAGCCGGCCAGCTCGCCGGATCTATCCCCGATGCGGCAAGCCAGCACGAAGTCATCGTTGCCTATGAACCCGTCTGGGCTATCGGCACCGGTCGCACCCCGAGCAATGACGATATAGCCAAGATGCATGCGAGCATCCGCCAGGCGCTTGTCGAACGGTTCGGTGAGGAAAAGGGCAATTCGATCCGCATTCTTTATGGTGGCTCGATGAAGCCTCTTAATGCGCGTGAGATTCTTGCCATTGATAACGTCAATGGCGGCCTCGTTGGCGGCGCCAGCCTCTTGGCAAAAGACTTTTACACCATTATCTCCGCCGTATAGCCGAACGGCATTCGCATTAGCCGAGCTGTTGTCGCGAATTTCGCGGCAACGCTCTGGCCTTTGCCGTTTTAGGCGTGTATGACGCCGCATCTTTTATGACTGACGCGAAGACCAAGACCTCATGGCGAACGTCCTTATTGTTGTCTATCTGCTGATCGTTGTGGCGCTGATTGCCGTCATCCTCGTCCAGCGCTCCGAAGGTGGCGCGCTTGGCATCGGTGGTGGTGGCGGTGGTGGCCTGATGACGGCGCGTGGCTCGGCAAACCTGCTGACTCGCACGACGGCAATTCTGGCAACCCTGTTTTTCGCCACGGCCATTGGCCTTACGGTCCTCAGCGAACTCGATCGCGGCACCTCGAGCATTCTCGATCGTGCAACGACCACCGAAGATGGCGCCCAGCCGTCCAACGTTCTCGACGCGCTGAACGCCCTCCAGGGCGATACGACTTCCGATCTTCCGGTTCCGGCCGACGCCCAGACCCCCGCAACCTCGACTCCGGCGCCGTCGACGACGACTACACCCGCTGCTCCTGCCACCACGGCACCGGCAGCGACGACTCCGGAATCGACCAGCGACCTGCCTGTCCCGTCCGCTCCGGCAACGCCCGAGGCACCGTCCGAAACGACGACCCCGAGCGCGGCCCCCGCGACCGAAAATCAGCAGCCGGCTCCAACGACCGGCAACTAAGACGCCGAAAGGCGAAGCCGAAAAAGGGGATGGAAACATCCCCTTCTTCTTTTTGTGTGGAGCGCATGCAGCGTCTCTGCGAATCGTTTTTGATGTGCTTATGGTGATCGCCCATGGCTCGGTACGTTTTCATCACCGGAGGCGTGGTTTCCTCCCTTGGCAAAGGTTTGGCTTCAGCGGCGCTCGGCGCTGTGCTGCAGGCGCGTGGCTATAAGGTCCGCCTGAGAAAGCTCGACCCCTATCTCAACGTGGACCCAGGCACGATGTCGCCCACTCAGCACGGCGAGGTCTTCGTGACCGACGATGGTGCCGAGACCGATCTCGACCTCGGCCACTATGAGCGCTTCACGGGCCGTGCGGCCAACAAGCGCGACAACATTACCTCGGGCCGGATCTATTCCGACCTCCTGGCCAAGGAGCGCAAGGGCGAGTTTCTCGGCGCCACCGTGCAGGTCATTCCGCACGTCACCGACTCGATCAAGAATTTCGTGCTCGAAGGCAATGAGGACTACGATTTCGTGCTCGTCGAAATCGGTGGCACCGTCGGCGACATCGAGGCCCTGCCATTCTTCGAGGCCATCCGCCAGCTTGGCAACGATCTGCCGCGCAACCACACCTGCTATCTCCACCTCACCCTGATGCCCTATATTCCATCGGCCGGTGAGCTGAAGACCAAGCCGACCCAGCACTCCGTCAAGGAGCTCCGCTCCATCGGTATCGCTCCGGACGTCCTGCTCGTCCGCTGCGATCGTCCGATTCCAGAAGGCGAAAAGAAGAAGCTCTCGCTTTTCTGCAACGTGCGTGAATCCGCCGTGATTCAGGGCCTCGACGTCGCCTCGATCTACGATGTGCCGCTCGCCTATCATAACGAAGGCCTCGACCGCGAAATCCTTGCCGCCCTCGGCATCACTGACGCGCCCGAGCCCGATATGTCCGCTTGGGACGAAGTCTCCCGCCGCTATCACAACCCGGAAGGCGAAGTGAATATCGCCATCGTCGGCAAATATACCGGCCTCAAGGACGCTTATAAGTCGCTGTCCGAAGCCCTGACTCATGGCGGCATCGCCAACAAGGTCAAGGTGAACTTGCAGTGGATCGACTCGGAAGTGTTCGAGCGCGACGACCCGGCGCCATACCTGGAACATGTCCATGGCATCCTCGTGCCCGGCGGTTTTGGTGAGCGCGGCTCAGCCGGCAAGATCGAAGCGGCACGCTTCGCCCGCGTTAAGGACGTGCCTTATTTCGGCATCTGCTTCGGCATGCAGATGGCCTGCATCGAGGCAGCCCGCAATACGGCCGGCATCAAGAATGCTTCTTCCACCGAGTTCGGCCCGACCAAGGAACCGATCGTTGGCATGATGACCGAATGGGTCAAGGGCAACGACACCGAGACCCGCGATGCCTCCGGCAATCTCGGCGGCACCCTGCGCCTCGGCGCTTACCCCGCCCAACTCACGCGCGGCTCCCGCGTTGCCGACATCTACGGCTCGACCCGCATCTCCGAGCGCCATCGTCACCGCTACGAGGTGAACATGGACTATCGCAAACTCCTCGAAAAGAACGGTCTCCTGTTCTCCGGCGTCTCGCCCGACGGCAAGCTGCCCGAAATCGTCGAACGCACCGACCACCCATGGTTCATCGGCGTCCAGTTCCACCCCGAACTGAAATCCAAGCCGTTCGAACCACATCCCCTGTTCACGAGCTTCATCGCCGCCGCGATGGATCAGAGCAGGCTCGTTTAAACTATCTTGCGGAAGCCGCTTGAACTGGCAGTTCGAGCGCCGCATCTTCGGCCATCGTCACCACCGGGCTCGTCCCGGTGGTCTATCGAGCCCGTCTGTACTGCCGGGCAGCCCCGGTATGACCATTCCAGTGGTCGAGAATTCGGAGAGGATCAATGGCTGAAATCATCAATCTCCGCAGCGCCCGCAAGGCCAAGGCCCGCACCGAAAAAGAAGCGGCGGCCGAAGCCAACCGCATCAAGTTCGGCCGCACCAAAGCCGAAAAACAAAAGTCCGCCGCCGAAAAGCTGCTCGCTGACAAAAAACTCGACAGTCACAAGCGCGAAGACTGAACGCTTGGCGCGTTCACTTTATTCTTCTCCCCATGGGAGAGACGAGCCTGCCCGGGACTTGATCCGGGGTGGCCGAAGACCGGATGGGGTGATTTTGTGTCAAGGCAACGCCGGGCCTGAACCTTAACCCTTCTGCTCCTCACCCCGCACTGCCTCAATAATCTCCCCCAACAGCGCATGCAGCGCATCGCGATGCCCGTTGCCGGCCGAAGGCGAATTCTCGTCGGACGTCATCACCACGGTCAAATCGAGGCTCGGCACGATATAGAGCATCTGCCCGCCATAGCCCCAGGCATAGCGCACGTCCTCGCCGCCGATTTCGCGCAGGAACCACCCATAGCCATAACCGTCCCCGGTAAACCGGGAACTGGTCCGTGCCGTCCAGGATTGCTCCACCCAATCTGCACTTAAAACGCGCGACCCATCCGGCGCCAGCCCACCCGTCCTGTATACCTCGCCAAACGCCAGCAGGCTCCGCGGGCTCATCGCCATCTGGTTGCCGCCGAGATAGATCCCCTGCGGATCCCGCTCCCAGCCGCCAATCCCAAAATCATCCACCGAGCCAAACCACTCCCGCGCCAGCGCCAGGCTCGATTCGCCGCCCGCCTTGGTCAGGATGGCGGAAAGCAAATGCGTCGATCCCGTCGAATAAAGCATCCGTCCGCCCGGATCGGTCTCGAATGGCTGGTCCAGCGCCGCGCGCACCCAGTTCCGGCTCGCAACCCAGCGCCCATAATTCGGCCCCGAGGTCGGCGCGAGTCCCGCCTGCATCGAAAGCAGATTGCCCACCGTCACGTCATTCAGACGCGGGTCCGCATCCTCGGGGAAATCATCGCTGAGAAAATCGGCAATCTTCTGGTCGACGCCCTCGATCAAACCCGTGTCGATCGCAATCCCGACCAGCGCCGAAACCACAGTTTTGCTCGCCGATTTGATATTGGTCGGATCGTCCACGCTGTTCCCAGCATAGCCGCGTTCGGCGATTACTTCGCCATCCACCGCCACCAACACCGTCTCGAGCGGCTCCAGCGTCTCGGCATCTTCAAGAATTGGGGCGAGGTCCACCTCCTGGCCAAAAGCAGAGAGAGGAAAGAGAAATGCGGCGGCGAGGAGGGCAGGGCGAATAAGGGTCATGCGCCAGTGTTTTCTTGCACTTGAGGCAAAAGTTGGGGAGCGCCGGCCTCGCTGCCCCAAATCCCCGTGATGCCGAAGGCAAAAATCCTTGCGCGCAACCGTACCCTGCGGTACTGCCGCAGCCAACGAGCACCATCGCGGTCGTTCGGGGATGGAGGCGCGCTGGCTCATAGCCTGATTGAAGAACACCCCGGAACACCATGACCATCGATATGCAAACGTCCACGGCTGCCCTGCCGCGGAATTCTGCCCGCCGCGTCCTTGCCGCGAGCATGATCGGCACCACGATCGAATTTTTCGACTTCTACATTTATGCGACCGCCGCGGTGATCGTTTTCCCGCAGCTCTTCTTCCCCTCGACCGATACCAATTCAGCGCTGCTCTCTTCGCTCGCCACCTTCGCCATTGCCTTCCTCGCCCGTCCCATCGGCGCCGCCTTCTTCGGCCATTTTGGCGATAAGGTCGGCCGCAAGGCGACCCTCGTCGCCGCGCTTCTCACCATGGGCATTTCCACCGTCCTGATCGGCGTCCTGCCGACCTATGGCCAGATCGGCATTTTCGCGCCGCTCTTGCTCGCGCTCTGCCGTTTGGGGCAGGGGCTTGGTCTTGGCGGTGAATGGGGCGGTGCCGTTCTCCTCGCCACCGAAAATGCCCCCGAGGGCAAGCGCGCCTGGTATGGCATGTTCCCGCAATTGGGCGCGCCGGTCGGCTTTTTCTTCGCGACCACTATTTTCCTTGTCCTCGCCCATTTCCTCGGCGATGAAGCCTTCATGGCCTGGGGCTGGCGCGTGCCGTTCCTCGCCAGCGCCGCGTTGGTGATCTTCGGCCTCTTCATCCGCCTCAAGATCACCGAAACCCCGGAATTCGCCAAGGCCATCGCCAAATCCGAGCGCGTCGAAGTCCCCTTCCTCGACGTCTTCAAGAGCCACAAGCTCAGCCTCGTCCTCGGTACCATGGCCGCGCTCGCCACCTTTGTGCTGTTTTACATCATGACGGTGTTTTCGCTGAGCTATGGCACGGGAACGCTCAAATATAGCCGCGAGGAATTCCTCATCCTGCAGATGGTTGGCGTCCTCTTCTTCGGCGCCTTCATTCCCATCGCCGCCGTCCTTGCCGATCGCTTCGGCATGCGCCCGGTCATGATCGGCGTGTCCATCGGCATCGGCATTTTCGGCCTCATCCTCGCGCCGCTTCTCGGCTCGGGCAATGTCTATGGCGTCCTCGGCTTCCTCTGCATCGGCTTTGCGCTTATGGGCATGACCTATGGCCCGCTCGGCACTGCTCTCGCCGCGCCATTCCCCACCGCCGTCCGCTACACCGGCGCCTCGCTCACCTTCAATCTCGGCGGCATTTTCGGCGCCAGCTTCGCGCCCTACATCGCCTCCTGGCTCGCCAGCACCTATGGCCTCCACACCGTCGGCTTTTACATGATCCTCGCCGCCGTCATCACCCTCGTCGCCTTCGGCTTCATTCGCCAGACGGCCGACTAGACGGTGCCAGCTAGACCGCTTGCCGGTTTGGCCATGGCCGTTCCTTATGCTAGGACCGTGCCGGCCAAATCGGCGGGAGGATTTTCCATCATGGCACGCGTCGTCGTCATAGGGGCCACTGGCCATATCGGAACCTATCTCGTCCCACGCCTCGTGCGTTTGGGCCATGAAGTCGTCGCCGTCACGCGCGGCACCTCAAAGCCCTATCTGCCCGACCCAGCCTGGTCGGAAGTCGAAAACATCACCCTCGATCGCGACACCCTGGAGCGCCAAGGCAGCTTTGGCTCGACCATCGCCAATCTCCAAGGCGATGTGGTCATCGACAATATCTGCTTCACTCTCGACAGCGCCCGCCAACTCACCGAGGCCCTAAAGGGCACGGTCCAGCATTTCCTTCACATCGGCACCATCTGGACCCACGGCCATTCCGAGGTCGTCCCAACCCCCGAAGACGTAACCAAGCGCCCCTTCGGCGACTATGGCATCCAGAAAGCCGCGATCGAAGCCTATCTGCTCGATCTCGCCCGCCGCGAAGTCTTCCCCGCGACCATCATTCATCCCGGCCACATCGTGGGGCAGGGCTGGGCGCCGCTCAATCCCGCCGGCCACTTCGATCTCGCCACCTTCGAAACCATCGCCCGCGGCGAAACGCTCGAACTACCCAATTTCGGCATGGAAACCATCCACCATATCCACGCCGACGACATTGCCGCGCTGCTGATCCTGGCCATGACCAATTGGAACGCCTCGGTCGGTGAGGCCTTTCACGCCGTCTCCCCTGGCGCCCTGACGCTGCGTCACTACGCCAGCGCGATGTATCGGTATTTCGGCCATCAGCCCAACCTCGCTTTCGCTCCTTGGGATGATTGGAAATCGCGCCAGACCGAACAAAGCGCCGCCGCCACATGGGAACACATCGCCCGCAGCCCCAATTGCTCTATCGAAAAGGGCAAGCGCCTCCTCGGCTACGCCCCACGCTCCTCCCTCGCCGCCGTTGAAGACGCCCTCGGCTGGCTCATCGCCAACGGCAAGATCAAAGCCTGACGCGCCAGTATTTTTGCGCGCCCCTCTTTCCTCTGTCACACGGCGCGTCTAGACAGGCTCCACACCGCGAAAACTGCCCCGAAGGGAATTTCCATGTCATCCATCATCCATGTCCAGGGTCGCCAGGTTTACGATAGCCGCGGCAATCCCACAGTCGAAGTCGATGTGGTTCTGGATGACGGCAGCTTCGGCCGCGCCGCTGTGCCCTCCGGCGCCTCGACCGGCGCGCATGAAGCCGTCGAACTGCGCGATGGCGGCAAGACCTACAATGGCAAGGGCGTCACTCAGGCGGTCGAAAACGTCAACACCGTCATCTTCGATGAAATCCAGGGCATGGATGCTCTCGATCAGCTCGGCATCGACCAGGCCATGATCGAACTCGACGGCACCTCCAACAAAGGCAAGCTCGGCGCCAACGCCATTCTTGGCGTCTCGCTCGCCGTCGCCAAGGCCGCCGCTGAATCGAGCGAACTGCCGCTCTACCGTTATATCGGCGGCCCGAACGCCCACGTTCTTCCCGTGCCGATGATGAACATCATCAATGGCGGCGAGCATGCCGACAATCCGATCGACATGCAGGAATTCATGATCCTGCCCGCCGGCGCGACCTCGATCGCCGACGCCGTCCGCATCGGTTCGGAAATCTTCCATACGCTGAAGAAGAACCTCTCCGCCGAAGGCCACAACACCAATGTGGGCGACGAAGGCGGTTTCGCGCCGAACCTCGGCTCGGCCGATGAGGCCCTCGGCTTCATCATGCGCTCGATCGAAAAGGCCGGTTACAAGCCCGGCGAGGACGTGTTCCTCGGCCTCGATTGCGCCGCCACCGAGTACTACAAGAACGGCAAGTACGAGATGGTCGGCGAAGGCAAGTCGCTCACCTCCGAAGAAAACGTCGCCTTCCTCGCCGATCTCGCCGCCCGTTACCCGATCATCACCATCGAAGACGGCATGGCCGAAGACGACTGGGATGGCTGGAAGGCCCTCACCGACGCCATCGGCAAGAAGGTGCAGCTCGTCGGCGACGATCTCTTCGTCACCAACACCCAGCGCCTCGTGTCGGGCATCAAGATGGGCGTCGCGAATTCGATCCTCGTCAAGGTCAACCAGATCGGTTCGCTCTCGGAAACCCTCGACGCCGTCGATACCGCGCACCGCGCCAGCTACACCTCAGTCATGTCGCACCGCTCGGGCGAAACCGAAGACTCGACCATCGCCGACCTCGCCGTCGCGCTCAACTGCGGCCAGATCAAGACCGGTTCCCTCAGCCGCTCCGACCGTATGGCCAAGTACAACCAGCTGATCCGCATCGAAGAACAGCTTGGCGGCTCCGCCAAATACGCCGGCTACTCGGTCGTCAAAGGCCGCTGATCGGTTTCTTGAAATGAAAAAAGCCCGGCGGAAACGCCGGGCTTTTTTTTGTTTTTGTCACGACCCCCACCTAACCTCCCCCTGCGAGGGGGAGGGACACATCGAGCGCGCACAATCGCCAGGCAACCACCAACAAATCCCTCCCCCTAACAGGGGGAGGCTAGGAGGGGGCAATGCCCAACAAAAAGGGCCGCGTTTCCGCGACCCCTTTTCAACCAGTCCTGTGGACCTTAGTGCTTCAGCGCGTCCCGCGCCTTGTCCTTGAACTCGCCGGACTTCTGCTGAACCTTGCCAGCAGCCTTGTCGGCCCTGCCTTCGGCTTCAAGTCGCTCGTTACCAGTGACGCGGCCTGCCGCTTCCTTCACTGCGCCCTTGATCTGATTACCAACGCCTTTAGCTTCGTCCTTGTGCATCTTTCGCTCCTATCGAAAGTGTTATGCATCAACAACGGACTAACCCAAGCTATGTTCCGGATCCGAACAAAGACGTGATTGAGACGGCTCCTACTGAAACGCCGTCTCTGCAAAGCTTCTTAGCTTCCGCGAATGCAGCCGCTCGGCAGGCTGATCCCGCAATATTTCCATAGCCCGCAGCCCGATCTGCAGATGCTTGTTCACCTGAGTGCGATAAAAATCCGACGCCATGCCCGGCAGCTTCAATTCGCCATGGAGCGGCTTGTCGGATACGCAGAGCAGTGTCCCATAGGGCACTCTGAACCGAAACCCGTTCGCCGCGATCGTCGCGCTTTCCATATCGAGCGCCACCGCGCGCGATTGGCTCAATTGCCGCACGATCTCCGTCTGGTCGCGCAATTCCCAGTTGCGATTATCGAAAGTCGCCACGGTCCCCGTGCGCATGATTTTCTTGGTCTCGATCCCCTCCGTCTGGGTAATCTCCTCGACCGCCTGTTCCAGCGCCACCTGCACTTCGGCCAGCGCCGGCACCGGAACGGTCAGCGGCAGATCGGCATCGAGCACATGGTCCTCACGCACATACGCATGCGCCAAGACATAATCACCGAGCTCCTGTGAGTTCCTAAGCCCGGCGCAATGCCCTAGCATGATCCAGGCATGCGGTCGAAGCACTGCGATATGGTCGGTGATCGTCTTCGCATTGCTCGGCCCTACGCCGATATTGACCATGGTGATGCCGCGCCCGCGGTCGCCCACCAGGTGATAGGCCGGCATTTGCGGCGCCCGCGGTGGCGGATTGCCCGTCACGCCGCCTCCGGTGAGCATATTGTCGGTCGCGACGTTCCCCGGTTCGATGAAGCGCTGATAGTGCGGGTGCTTCTCGCTCATCCACGCCTTCGCCACTCGGCAAAATTCGTCGATGTAGAACTGATAATTGGTGAAGATCACGAAATTCTGGAAATGCTCGGCAGCCGTGCCGGTGTAGTGCGCCAATCGGAACAGCGAATAATCGACGCGCGGCGCCGTAAAGGCCGAAAGCGGGTAGGGCCCACCACGCGGCGGCACATAAGTGCCATTGGCGATTTCGTCGTCCGTATTGGTCAGGTCCGGCGCATCGAACACATCGCGCAGCGGAATACCGAGCGCATTGAGCGCCGCCCCATCTACATGCTCATGCGGCGGCAGTGCGAAATGCAGCGGAATCGGCGTCTCGCTCTCACCAACATCGATCGTGCCGCCATGATTGCGCAGCAGCACCGTGAACTGTTCCTGGAAATAGGTTCGGAAAAGGTCCGGCGCCGTCACCGTCGTGCGGTAGATGCCCGGCGTATGAAGATACCCATAGGGCAGGGTACTCTCGTGCTTGGAATAGCTCGTCGAGCGCACTTCCACCTGCGGATAGCAAGCGCGCACCCGGCCTTCCGGCACCTCTCCCTTCGCCAGCCCATGCAGGTGGTCGCGGATGAAACCGCAATTGCGATGATAGATTTCGGCAATGCGCGCCCAGGCCGCTTCCGGATCGGTGAAACTTTGCGTTTCAAGGCGGGGCGGTGTGAGTGTCGTCATTGCACATCCTCATCTCGGCGCCTTGGATTCGCGCCGCTTTTAGCCGCTCACTATAGGCACCGCATGACAGCTTCTCAACGGAGCGAGCAGGTTGAGTATCCTCTTTCACACTTCGGTGAGCCGTACTTTTCTTGCCGCATTTGGCCACCATCTTTCCCCTCAGTTCACTGGAGACGCAAACGACCCATGCACCGGTGAGCAGGATATGGTCAGCCGCATGTCCCCCAAGCCCTCAACAGCGCGGCGGGCTATGTCCCCCAAGGCCGTCCGGCACTCGTGCCGGGCGGTCTTTCTTTTTCAGGCTCGGGCAAATCAGTCGTCGGCTTATGGCGGTCGACAATCGCGCTCTGTCTGTGGCAAGCGCAATGTCCAAATGTTTGATTGGAGATCGCCGTGAGCGTCGCCTTCACCAAGGAAGAAAGTGCCGAGACCGCCGCCGAATCCGTCCTTCCGGATCGCCCGATTCCACCCGGCCTCAACCTCGTGACCGAATCCGGCCTAAAGGCTCTCCACACCCAGCTCGAATCCGCCCGCGCAGCACTCGAAGCCGCCAACGCCATCGAAGACATCAACGAGCGCCGCCGCCAATCCGCCGTGCCGCTCCGCGACTTTCGCTATTTCACCGAGCGCGTCCGCTCCGCCCAGCTGATCGCCGCACCGACCGACCCATCAAAGGTCACTTTCGGCAGCCAGGTCACTTTCACCCGCGACGACGGCCGCGAAGAAACCTACCGTATTGTCGGAGAAGACGAAGCCGACCCCAAATCCGGCACGGTCTCCCACGCCTCCCCGATCGCCCAGTCCCTCCTCGGAAAATCCGTCGGCGATATCGCAACCCTCGGCAACCACGACCTCGAGATAATCGACATCAAGCTTTAGTCGTCGTCTCCGACCGATGCACCAACACCCTCGCTGCGTTCCTCCCCCTATCAGGGGGAGGCTAGCTGGGGGGGGGCAATGCAAAACCATGGACGGATGCCACCCCATCCCTTATGTCCAAGCCGAAACGCGAGGCGCGCCGCCTCGCGCCTCCATCCCCGCCGAAACGAGGCCGCCATGACCGCAAAAATCATTGATGGAAAACTGTTCGCCGAGAACCTGCGCGGCGCCATTACCGGTCACGTTGCGCGCCTCAAATCCGAACATGGCATCACCCCCGGCCTCGCAGTGGTCATTGTCGGCGAAGATCCGGCCAGCCAGGTCTACGTGTCCAATAAGGCCAAGCAGACCGCCGAGGTCGGCATGAATTCCTTCAAGCACGAGCTCCCCGCCGACACCTCGGAAGCCGACCTCCTCGCGCTCGTCGAAAAGCTCAATGCCCATCCAGCCGTCCACGGCATTCTTGTCCAGCTTCCGCTCCCCGGCCACATCGACACCACCAAGGTTATCGAAACCATCGATCCGGCCAAGGATGTCGATTGCTTCACTCCGGCCAATGTCGGCAAGGTTCAGATCGGCCTGCCTGGCCCCGTCTCCTGCACCCCGCTCGGCTGCCTTATGCTGCTGCGCGATCATTTCGCCGGCGACCTCACCGGCAAGCACGCCGTCATCCTCGGCCGCTCCAATCTTGTCGGAAAGCCGATGGCCCAGCTCCTGCTCCGCGACAATTGCACCGTCACCGTCGCCCATTCCAACACGCAAAATCTCGCCGATGTCGTCCGTCAGGCTGATATCGTCGTCGCCGCTGTCGGCCGTCCCGAAATGGTTCGGGGAGATTGGTTGAAACCCGGCGCGGTAGTCATCGACGTCGGCATCAATCGCGTCCCGGCGCCTGAAAAGGGCGAAGGCAAAACCAAGCTCGTCGGCGACGTCGCCTATGCCGAAGCCGCCGAAGTCGCTTCCGCCATCACTCCTGTTCCCGGTGGCGTCGGTCCCATGACCATCGCCTGCCTCCTTGCCAACACCATCACCACCGCCTCGCTTATCAACGGTCTCGTCCCCCCGAGCGACCTCACCGCATGAGCCAGACGAGCCTAGACCTCGGCGACAGCGCCCACGATCCCGGCGGAAAGGTGCGCCTGCGCCTCGGCGCCGGGGTGAAAGGCGACGCCGTCATGAGCCCCGACGGCCGCTATCGCCAGCTCATGCGCCGCTGGCTCGGCGATACCTTCCCTGAGAACTACATCGTCTTCATCGGCATGAACCCCTCCACGGCCGATGCCACCGTCGACGATCCCACATGCGCCAGAGAATGGACCTTCGCCCGCCGCGAAGGTTTTTCCGCCATGGTCAAATGCAATGTCGGCGACTATCGCGCAACCGACCCAAAGGCGCTGCTGCAGCCCGGCGTCGTCGCCGTCTCGCCCGCCAATCTCCCCGCCATTCGCCAAGCCGCCAGCGGGGCAGAGCGCGTCGTCCTCTGCCATGGTAAGCTCAATAAAGCGCTCGCCCCCGCCGGCCGTGAACTTGTCGCCACCCTCCGCGCCGACGGCATTACTCTCTGGTGCTTCGGCACCAATGCCGACGGCTCCCCCAAACACCCGCTCTATCTCCGCGCCGACACGCCTCTCGTGCCGTTTCCGCACGCCCCTTGAAACCTTTTGCCTGTCGCCCAAATTATCTGTCGCCCACGCGCTGGGCGTGAGAACTGACGCTTCTCTTTGTACCTATGTTCGCTTGAATGAGGATGTAGCTATGAGGACAAACCTCGATCTCATCACCAATCCTGCCGATGATCTACCATCACCCCCGTGAAATCGTCGCCGATCCCGAGCTGACCATTGCCCGCAAGAGGGCGATGCTGTCGCGTTGGCTGTCGGATTCCAACGCCATTCCCAATAGTCCGCAATGGCGCCGCTCGCCCTATGGGGTCAGCGCCACGGTGGAGGATTTGCGCAAGGCGCTCGATCGTCTCGATGAAATGGTGGAAGCCATCGCGCTGACCGAATTGGCCCGCCAATCCGCGGCCAGCGCGGCGTGATCGATCCGGGGTGGCGCAACGTGCGCCACCCCAAAGCCTCCCCTTTGAACGGGATTCCGTCAGCATTAACGCGACCTAAACCACAGCCATGACAACTTGCGGAAAATTGTCACTGGTCGGTTCATAATCTGTCCCGCCCTGACGCAAGCGTGTTGAGTAAAGAGTACCGTGACGACCACTTGGCGCCACCTTATCCGCACTGTCGCACTCTGTGCGTTGATCGCTCCCACTTTAGCGGCCTGCATGGGCGGTGGCGCCGGTCTTGGCGCAACGGTCAAGCGCGGTGCATTCACCTCCAAAGAGTTCGGCGTCTCCGTATCCCCGCGGGTCACCAATAATCCCAATCCGCCGCGCGGTGGCGGGCGCTACCAGGTGGGTCAGCCCTATACCGTACGCGGCAAGACCTACGTCCCGCAGCACGATCCCAACTATCAAGCGTCCGGCACAGCCTCCTGGTACGGTTCCGATTTCCATGGCCGCCGCACCGCCAATGGCGAAATCTTCTCCGCCAATGCCATCACCGCGGCCCATCCCACCCTGCCGCTCCCGTCCTATGTGCGCGTCACCAATGTCGACAATGGCCGGTCGTTGATCGTCCGCGTCAACGATCGCGGCCCCTATATGCCGGGTCGCATCATCGATCTGTCCTATCGCGCGGCCTCGATGCTCGGCTACGTCAACAATGGTTCGACCGATGTGAAGGTCGAATATGTCGGCGAAGCGCCCCTTGAGGGCGACGACACGCGCATGTTGGTTGCCTCCTATTCCGGCCCCAACGATTTCGATAGCGGTAATGTCCGCGTCGCCAGCGCCGGCGATCGCAGCCTTGTCGGCATCACGACCAATTTCTTCAATGGTCTCTTTTCTTATGCAGATACGACGCCCCAGGCAGTCGATGCGGGCATTGGCACAGCCTTTGATGCGGTCAATTCGATGGCCTCCGGTTCGCCTGATCTCCAAGCCTGGGCCCAGAGCGTCGACGCCGATCATCGCGCCTTCAAGCTCAGTCTTGGCGTTTTCTCAAATCAGCACAATGCCATAGCTCTGGCCGAGCGCTTCGCTGTCCTGGGCGCAGTCGATGAAGAACAGGTATTGGTCAAGGGCAAGCCCGCGACCCGCCTCACCCTCAGCTATCTCAAGCCCGGCGCCACCAGGGATGATGCGCTCGCTTTGGCGCGAGAACTTGGACTAAGCGACATAATTCTCTATTAAAGAGAGATGGAGCGCCGCGCCGAATTCGGTCAGTCCGGCCGCAACGCAAGGTTTTGCCCGTGAGACTGCTGTTCGCCCTGTTCGTTTTAGTCTTCGGCACGGTCGGCGCCTTCGCCCAGACCGCAACCTTTGAGACGGCCGCTCGCTTCGCCGTGCTGATGGATTATGAATCCGGCACCGTGATTTTCCAAAAGGATGCGGACGCCCGCCTCGAGCCGGCCAGCATGACCAAGCTCATGACGCTTGCCGTGGTTTTCAACGAACTGCGCGCCGGCCGCATCAAGCTGACCGACCAGTTCTTCATCTCCGAAAATGCCTGGCGCACGGGCGGCGCTGCCTCGGGTGGCTCGACCATGTTCGCCGACCTCAATTCGCAGATTCCGGTCGAAGATCTCATCCGCTCGGTCATCATTCAGTCCGGCAACGACGCCGCCATTGCCCTTGCCGAAGGCATTGCCGGGAATGAGGCGACCTTTGCCGGCATGATGAACCAGCTGGCCCGCCAGATCGGTCTAGAAGGCTCGAATTTCGTCAACTCAACAGGTCTGCCTGATCCCGACGAATATTCAACGGCCCGCGATCTTGCCAATCTCGGCCGCTATCTCATTCGCGAATTCCCTGAATTCTACCACTACTTCTCTGAGCCCGAGATGGAGTGGAACGGGATCAAGCAGGCCAACCGCAATTCGCTGATCGAGGTCGGCATTGGCGTCGACGGTCTCAAGACCGGCCACACCGAGGCCGCTGGCTATGGCGCCGTCATTTCCACGGCCC
Source organism: Devosia soli (assembly GCF_000970455.1). Lineage (GTDB taxonomy): Bacteria > Pseudomonadota > Alphaproteobacteria > Rhizobiales > Devosiaceae > Devosia > Devosia soli. Next base: position 77,014 of record NZ_LAJG01000023.1, read on the forward strand.
AGGGCGGTCGTCGCCTCGTTGCTGTCGTTCACGGCCTTGGTTCCATGCGCGAACGTGCCGAGGAGGGCCGCAAGCTTCTGACATGGGGCACCCGCGCCTTTGAACGTTTCTCCGCTTATAAGGAAGGCCAGGTGGTTGCTTATGCAGATGTCTATGGCGGCACCAGCAGCAGCGTCGGTCTGGTGGGCAAGGGCGAGATAGCGCTATATCTGCCGCGAGGCTCACGCGAATGCCTCTCTGCCAAGATCCATTATGTCGGTCCCTTGCTGCCGCCGGTCAAAGCCGGTGAGCAGGTCGCCGAATTGCAGGTCTTTTGCAACGACGACCTGGTCCAGAGCGCGCCTCTTTTCGCAGCTGAAGATGTCCCTCAGGGCGATCTTGTTCGCCGCGCGACCGATGCGCTGAAACAGTTGGCCTTGGGTTGGCTTTGACTAGCGCGTTGCCGAACCTGTAGCTGGTCGACGCCAGATATCATTCCCGCGAGTATGTCCTCGCAGATAATACGAAACACCCTTATCGGTCAGCCACTGGTAGATTTCGTCCCCTTCTGGGGAGGGCGAGGCGGGGGTAACCTTCCGCCGTCATCCGAGTTAATTTAGATAGACCGCACTCAAGGAATGACTCGCTGATGCTTGAAGCGCCAAATCGCCGTCCTGCTCGCTTCATCACCTTTGAAGGCGGCGAAGGCGTGGGCAAGTCGACTCAAGTCAAGCGCCTCCTTGCCAATCTCGCCACGCAGTCCATTGAGGCCGTACGCACGCGCGAGCCGGGCGGTACCCCTAAAGCCGAAGCCATTCGTTCCTTCATTCTCCAGGGCCGCAGCGAAAGCTGGGGCGCTGGCGCGGAAGCCGTGCTCTTTGCCGCTGCGCGGCTTGACCACGTCAACCAGCTCATCGCGCCCAATCTTGAAAAAGGCACCTGGGTGATTTCCGATCGCTTCTCCGATTCCACCCGCGCCTACCAGGGCCTCACCGGCGGGGTTAGTCCCAAGCTGATCGATGCCCTAGAGCAGTTGGCGCTTGATGGGCACACGCCGGATCTGACGATCGTCCTAGACATGGATCCCGAAACCGCCTTCAAGCGCGTCGAACAGCGGGCCATCGAAGATGGTCTCGCGCTTACCGGGGATCGCTTTGAAAAAGAAGAACTCGATTGGCATCGGCGCCTCCGCGAAGGCTTTCTCGATATCGCGCGAAACAACACCGATCGTTGCGTCGTGCTGTCGGCCAATCAGGCTGAAGAATCGCTCGAGCAGGAAATCTGGTCAGTCGTTCGCACGCGCTTTCCAGAGTTGCAGGCGGGTACTGCGGCGTGACCGATCCTTCAGCGCTTCCGGGCTTGCCCGTGCCGGAGCAAAGGCATGCAGCGATAGGCCACGAGGCTGCCCGATCCGCAATCCTCCAGCAGCTTCATGAGCGCCGCTTGCCTGGCGCCATCATGCTTCATGGCCCGCAGGGGATCGGCAAGGCCACGTTTGCCTTCGAGCTTGCGGCAGCAATCCTTTCTGCGACCGGCGATGAAAGCGCGGAGCGTGTGGCCGAGCAGGTCACGGCGCTCTCGCATCCGAACCTTTTCGTGCTGCGTCGGCGGCCCAAGGACGCCAAGGGCTACTATACCGCCATTCGCGTAGAAGACGTCCGCGACCTTCGCGATGCCTTGCATCACACGCGCGGCCGCCTCGGTCACCGGATCGCCATTCTCGACCCGATCGACGATTGCAATCCTTCAGCTGCCAACGCTCTGCTCAAGACGCTTGAAGAACCGCCCGCCGACACGACCTTTCTCCTCGTCTCGCACCGTCCGGGCCAGCTTCTCCCCACCATCAAATCCCGCTGCCAAAATATCGCGCTGCGCCCCTTGTCTGATGAGCAAGTCTCCAGCGTTGTCACTGGAAGTCTGGCCGGCATTGATGGCGAAACCCTCGATCGTGCCCTGAGTCTGGCTGGCGGCCGTCCCCGCCGCGCCTTCGAGACCCTGGCACTCTCGCCTGAATCTTCCGTCGGCGCCCTCATCGCCTGGCTGCAATCCCCCCTCGGTCATCCCGCCGGCGTCTCGATCGCCCTGGCCGATGCCCTTGGTGCCGATCCGCAGGGACCCGACATGTCCTTCGCCCGCGAAATCCTCCTCGATTGGCTTGCCGACGAAGCCCGCTATGCCGCTTTCGGCCCCGGTTCACGGTTGCGGCTTGCCTCCGCCACGGACCTATGGGACAAGGCAAACGCGCTTCTGGCCGAAGCCGACAGTGTCAATCTCGATATGAAACAGACACTGTCCGTGCTCTTCGATGCCATCAGAAAGCACCTCAACACGACTGCCATTCCCGCCGAGCCATAATGACCGCCAAGCCATTTTACGTCACGACAGCGATCTCCTATCCCAACGGCGCCCCGCATATCGGCCACGCCTACGAGATGATCGCGACCGACGCCATAGCGCGCTGGAAGCGGCTGGAGGGCAGGGAAGTCTATTTCCTCACCGGCACCGACGAACACGGCATCAAGATGGTGCAGACCGCGGCCAAGGAAGGCATTCCGGTTCGCGAACTCGCTGATCGCAATTCCGGCGAATTCCGTCGCCTTGCTCAAGCGCTGAACCTTTCCAACGATGATTTCATCCGGACGACGGAACAGCGTCACCACGAAGCCTCGCAGGCCATCTGGAAAAAGATGGAAGCGAGCCAGAACGGCGACATTTTCCAGTCGACCTACAAGGGCTGGTACTCCGTTCGCGACGAAGCCTATTTCGACGAAAGCGAGCTGACTGAGAAGGATGGCAAGCGCTTTGCCCCCTCCGGCGCCGAAGTCGAGTGGGTCGAGGAACCGACCTATTTCTTCCGCCTTTCCGCCTATCAGGAAAAGCTTCTCGCTCTTTACGAAGCCAATCCCGATTTCATCGCGCCCAAAGAGCGTCGCAACGAAATCATCTCCTTCGTGAAGGGTGGCCTGCAGGACCTCTCGGTGTCCCGCACCACCTTTGATTGGGGCATTCCGGTTCCCGGCGCCGAAGGCCATGTCATGTATGTCTGGGTCGATGCCCTGACCAACTACATCACCGGCCTCGGCTATCCGGACGAACAGAGCGAACTCTTCAAGAAATTCTGGCCTGCCGATCTCCACGTCATCGGCAAGGACATCATCCGCTTCCACACCGTCTATTGGCCCGCCTTCCTGATGAGCGCTGGCCTCCCGGTGCAGCACCGCGTCTTTGCCCACGGCTTCCTCACCGTCGACGGACAGAAGATGAGCAAGTCGCTTGGCAACGTCATCGACCCGTTCCACTTGGTCGAAACGTTCGGTCCCGACGCCGTCCGCTACTTCTTCTTGCGCGAAGTCTCCTTCGGCAATGATGGCGACTATTCCAACGAAAAGCTCGTCAACCGCGTCAATGCCGATCTTGCCAATAATCTCGGCAATCTTGCGCAGCGCTCGCTCTCGATGATCAACAAGAACTGTGAAGGCAAGGTCCCGCAGGTCGGCCACGCCACCCCCGCCGACGAAGCGCTCGAAAAGGAAGTCGGCGAAGCCATCCAGGCGGCGCAGAAGGCGATGGACGAGCAACTCATCCACGAAGCGACCGGTTCGCTCATCGCTGCCCTCAGCTCGGCCAACAACTACTTCGCCGCCCAAGAGCCTTGGGCGCTCAAGAAGACCGATCTCGAGCGTATGGCCTCGGTGCTTTACCGCACCGCCGACACGGTCCGCCGCCTCGCCATCCCGATGCTCGCATTCGTGCCCGCTTCGGCTGCCAAGCTCCTTGACCAGCTCGCCGTGCCAGAAGCAGATCGTATCCTGCCGCTCGCTTTGGTGAAAGATCGGCTTGTCACCGGCACTGAACTGCCGGTCCCGCAGGGCGTTTTTGCCCGTCTCGAAAAGCCGGCTGAGTGACCATGCTGGTCGACAGCCACTGCCACCTCGACTTCGAGGCGCTTGCCGCTGACCTTGATAACGTGATGGCCCGTGCAGCGGCCGTCGGTGTTACCGGAATGGTAACGATTTCCACACTGGTGGATAACTTTTCCACCTATGCGGCCATCGCGGAACGTTTCCCGAACGTCTGGTGCTCGGTCGGTACGCATCCGCACAACGCGGACAAGGAACTGCATATACAAACGGACGATCTTGTCCGCCTAAGTGCCCATCCCCGTTGCATTGCTATCGGCGAAGCGGGCCTCGATTACTTCTACGACAACGCCCCGCGCGAGGCCCAGGCCATCGGTCTCCGCCGCCACATCGCCGCCGCCCGCATCACCGGTCTTCCACTGGTTATCCACAGCCGCGCCGCTGATGAAGACATGGCGAATATCCTCGAAGAAGAAAGCCGGCGAGGGGCATTTCCCTTTGTCCTGCACTGCTTTACAGCCGGTCGCGATCTCGCCGATCGCGCCCTCGCGCTCGGCGGCTACATCTCCTTCTCCGGCATCGTCACTTTCAAGAATGCCCAGGAAATTCAAGATGTTGCGAAAGTTGTCCCCGCGGACCGCTACATCGTCGAAACTGATGCTCCATACCTTGCCCCGATTCCCCATCGGGGCCAGTCCAACGAGCCGAGTTTCGTCCGTCACACGGCCGAAAAAGTGGCCGAGTTGCGCGGCATTTCGCTGGAACAATTGGGCCGCGAAACGACCGCAAATTTCGGTCGCCTGTTTTCGAAATCCGGCATTCAATAATGGCCAGGCCCGATCGGATCGTCGCGACCATCCTGGGCTGCGGTTCCTCCGGCGGCGTCCCGCGCATCGGCAATGATTGGGGAATTTGCGACCCTAACGAACCCCGCAACCGCCGCCGCCGCTGCTCGCTTCTCATCGAGGGCTGGACGCAAGGCATTGAAGAACCAACACGAATCCTGATCGACACCGGCGTCGACCTCCGCGAGCAGCTGCTCGATGCTGAGGTCGATCGCGTCGACGCAGTGCTCTATACCCACGAGCATGCTGACCACACCCACGGCATCGACGACCTCCGCGTCCTTGCCCTTCACAACCGCCGTCGCGTCGACGTCTTTTTCAGCGCCGAATGCCGCGAGCGCCTCTTCGAAGCCTTCGGCTATTGCTTCGTCACGCCACCAGGCAGCAACTATCCGCCCATTCTCAACGCTCACACCGTCGAGCCGGGCCAAACGCTTAGCGTCACCGGCCCCGGCGGCACCATCGAGGTCACGGTCTTTCTCCAGAACCACGGCGACATCGATTCCCTCGGCTTCCGCGTCGCCAACGTCGCCTATAGCTGTGACCTCTCGGGTATCCCGGCACAATCCGAAGCCGCGATCTTCAATCTCGACCTCTGGATCGTCGACGCCCTACGTCCAACGCCCCACCCAAGTCACCTGAGTTTGCCAGAGACTCTTAATTTAATTGAGAAATTCCAGCCCCAACAAGCCGTCTTGACCGACATGCACATCGATCTCGACTATGCTCAGACCGATTCCACCACGCCGGCTCACATAACTCCGGCTTTTGACGGCATGCAGATTGATGTGTTGAGCGGGAAAATCCTGAACCAGTAATCGGCCTGTGTCGCCAATTCTCTCCCCATCACGGGACAACGACACATCACCGAACGTCACCACCGGGCTTGTCCCAGTGGTCCATATAGCCACCAACTGGATCGCCCGGACAAGCCATACAACAACGACATTGGGGAAGCAGTGCGCTTTGGTGAGACCAGGCCCTAAACGTCCAGATCCGTAACAAACGCCGCATTTTCTTGAATAAACTCAAACCGCGCCTCGGGTTTCGTCCCCATCAGCCGGTCCACCGTCGTCTTGGTGGCAGCGTGGTCGTCCAGAACCTTCACCTGCAACAACGTCCGCGTCTTCGGCGACATCGTCGTCTCACGAAGATGAGCGAATGGCATTTCACCGAGGCCTTTAAAGCGAGTGATGTCCACTTTGCTCTTGCCGGTAAATTCCTTAGCCATCAGTTCGTTCTTGTGCGCGTCATCACGTGCATAAAGCGTCTTGCCGCCCTGGCTGATGCGATAAAGCGGGGGAAGAGCGAGATAGAGATGCCCGTTTTCAATCAGCCGCGGCATTTCTTGAAAAAAGAAGGTGATGAGCAGCGAAGCGATATGCGCGCCGTCGACGTCCGCGTCCGTCATGATGATGATCTTGTCATAGCGCAGATCATCCTCCGTATAACGGTCGCGCGTCCCGCAACCGAGCGCCTGCACAAGATCGGCGATCAACTGGTTTGCCGCCAGTTTGTCCCGGCTCGCGCCCGCAACGTTGAGGATTTTGCCACGAAGCGGCAGCACCGCCTGATTGGAGCGGTTGCGCGCCTGCTTGGCGGAACCGCCTGCCGAGTCGCCTTCGACGATGAAAAGTTCAGCGCCCTGCGCCGCATTCTGCGTACAGTCGGCCAGCTTGCCCGGCAGCCTGAGCTTGCGCGTTGCGCTCGCCCGGTCGATTTCCTTTTCCTTGCGCCGGCGAAGGCGCTCTTCGGCGCGTTCGATGGCCCAGTCAAGCAGCTTACCAGCCTGTTGCGGCGACGATCCAAGCCAGTGGTCGAACGCATCGCGCAGGGCATTTTCGACGATGCGCGTCGCTTCACCCGAAGCCAGCTTGTCCTTGGTCTGGCCGACGAATTCCGGCTCGCGCACGAAGACCGAAAGCATGGCATTGCAGTGCCCCAGCACGTCTTCCGCCGTCAGGGTTGCCGCCGCTTTGTTCTTCGTTAGCTCCGCATAATTCTTGAGCCCGCGCAACAGCACCAGGCGCAAGCCGGCCTCGTGCGTGCCGCCGTCGGGCGTCGGCACGGTATTGCAATAGGACGAAACGCTGCCGTCCTCGATCGTCCAGGCAATCGCCCATTCCACTGAGCCATGGCTGCCCGGGCGTCCGCTCTTGCCAGCAAAGATGTCGTCGACGATCCGCGTCTCACCCTCGATGCGCGCCGACATGAAGTCCTTGAGCCCATCGGGATAGTGAAAGACCGCCTTGGCGGGCACATCGTCGCTCGCGAGGCTCTCGTCGCAGCTCCAACGCAGCTCGACGCCACCAAAGAGATAGGCCTTAGCCCGCGTCATCCGGAAGATACGGCCCGGCGAGAAATGGGCCGTCGCCCCAAAGATTTCGGGATCGGGATGGAAACGCGTTACTGTCCCTCGGCGGTTCTGCACGCGGCCAACATTGACGACATCCTGCACCACCTTGCCACGCGAGAAGACAATGCGATGCAGCTGCTGGTCGCGCGCCACCTCGACGATCATGTCGTCGGAAAGCGCATTGACCACGGAGACGCCGACACCGTGCAGACCGCCCGAGGTCTCATAGGCCTTGGAGTCGAACTTGCCGCCCGCATGCAAGATCGTATGGACGATTTCGAGGGTCGACCGGTTCGGAAATTTCGGATGATTTTCGACCGGAATGCCACGCCCATTATCGCCAACGGTCAGATATCCGTCCGCACCAAGGTGCACCTCGATTCGAGTAGCATGGCCGGCGATCGCTTCGTCCATGCAGTTGTCGATCACCTCGGCGAAGAGATGGTGATAGGCATTGGCATCGGTACCACCGATATACATGCCCGGCCGGCGCCGCACCGGTTCAAGCCCTTCGAGCACCTCGATATCGGATGCGCCATAGCTTTCCGTCGTCGCCGGGGCAGGGGCCTTGGCAGGTGCCTTTTCCTTGGCTGGCTTGGTGTCCAGGGGCAGGGCTGTGGCGCCACCGCCAAATAGATCGTCTGCTTGCATGCAACCGGAATCCGATATTCGGTACGAATCAGAAGAGCGAACCAGTAACATATCCCAACCGGGTCGCCGGGCGCTTGCCACCGCGGTTTTCCCCCGAAAACATGGGAAATGAACGGGTCATGAACACGCCAGAAGGCGAAAGTTCAGGAGCCAAATGTCACTTTTGTTCGTTTATTGTTCCAGGATTGATGGAGGAGGCTTGTCACTATGGTCAAGAGATTTTTTGCCGCTGCGGCTCTCGCATGTCTTGCCCTGTTGCCCTCCGCGGCATCGGCCCAATTTGGGTTCGGCATTCACTTTGGCGATGAGCGACGCGATTTCGCGCCCAGGCTGCCGATGTGCCTGACCGACCGCCAGATCCGGGAGGCCATCGCGCAGCGGGGCTTTACCAACATTTCGCTCAATGTGCCGAACGGCAGAAAAATCCAGGTCCGCGCCACTCAGGACGGCTGGGTCTATCTTATCGATTTTGACTTTTGCGGCAATGACATAAGGGGCATCAAGCGGCTTCGTCCAGCGCAATAGATAAACCTGCGTTTCAACTTGAGTCGGCCTGTTTACCCCTCGTTTGCTTCTTGAAAGCACTTTTTTAAGTGCGTGCTGATAGTTCTCTTGTCATACGGTTTTTGTATGGAGTTGCCGTATGCGAACCCGAAATGGGCCCAGTACTGCGTATCGAGTGCCCCATTTCGGTTCATTCGAGGGCGGTTTGCCAGATGCCGGATTGAGTATTGCGTACCGGCTGGTAGAGCTGCGCGTATCGCGCTGGGCGGCGACTTTGGCCGCCAGCCTCGTTTTCTACCTGTTCTAGCCTCTTGCCTTCGACATGTCCCTCGATTAGGACTGCCGCGTCATTCAAACGAACCGGGGAGGGATGCATGACCGTATTTTATCATCATCGCCAGCGTGGCCCCGTTTCTGCCCTGTGGCTCAAGCTGCAGGGCTGACCAGCGCGGTTCGGACGACATTCGTTTTTGATCCTTCTGGTTTGCCCGTCTCGGCACTCGCTCGCGAGTGCTCATTGATGGTCTAGGCGCGCAAAAAAGACGCAAGCGCCGCTCCCAGAAAGAAACTTCCGATGGCAACGATTAGCCTCCGTAATGCCGGCTTGCGCTCCGGCAACGTCCTTTTCTCCAATCTCTCGCTGACCCTGTCCGATGGTGACCGCGTTGGCCTTGTGGCTGCCAATGGCCGCGGCAAGTCGACCCTCCTACGAGCCATCCTCGGCTCAACCGAACTGAGCGAGGGAGAGCTCACGCGATCTCGCGGCCTTACAGTTGGCTACGTTCCGCAAGACGTGCCCGAAGAGGCGTTTGCGATCCCGCTCCGCGATTTCGTCGAGTCTGCGTTGCCCGCACCTGACCGGAAAAGTGAAGGTTGGCGTGCGGATGTAGCGCTTGATGCCATCGGCTTCCCGCTCGAGCTCGTCTCGCGGCCCATTGGCCAGCTGAGCGGCGGCTGGCAGCGCTTGGCGCTCATCGCTCGTGGCTGGGTAACCGAGCCCGACGTCTTGCTGCTGGATGAGCCGACAAACCATCTCGATCTTGGACGCATCCTGGCCCTTGAATCCTGGATGAACGCGCTGCCGCGCCCCGACGATCGTCATTATGGCAAGCCATGATCGACAATTCCTCGACAGCGTCACCAACCGGACGCTCTTTCTGCGGCCGGAAATGTCACCCTTTTTCCCAACTGCCTACAGCGCCGCCCGCACCTCGCTCGAGGAAGCAGATGCGGCCGCCGAGCAGCAACGCACTCGCGATCTCAAGGAAGTGGCCCAGCTCAGAAAGCAGGCCGCCAAGCTCACCAATATCGGCATCAATTCCGGCAGCGATCTGCTGACGGTCAAATCCAAGCAACTGCGCGAGCGTGCGGAGAAAATCGAGAGCCAACTGGTCTCGGTCCATCGCGAGAAGACCGGAAAAGTGATGCTCGGCAATTCCGGTGCCGAGGCACACGTCATGCTGGCCTTCGAAAACATGCCGGTTTCGACGCCCGACGGACGTCTGCTTTTCACCATCGAAAAACTGCACGTGTTTCAGGGCGATCGCCTTGTTTTGCTCGGCCGCAACGGTACGGGCAAATCGCAGCTCATGCGAAAGGTCGCAGCCGCCTTGTGTGGCGAAAGCGTGGACGGTCTTCGCCTCAGCCCGCAGATCGTCCCTGGCTATCTTGATCAGGCACTCGATTGGCTCCCGCTCAAGCAGACGCCAATCGATTTCATTGTCTCGCGCTATAACGAGGGCGACCGACGCAGCATTGCGCTCCTTGCCGGCGCCGGCTTCGATCCTGAGCGACAGGACAAGCCTATCCGCACGCTCTCGCTCGGTCAACGCGCGCGCCTGGCGCTTCTCGCCTTGCGTCTCCAGCGTCCGAACTTTTACCTTCTCGACGAGCCGACCAACCACCTCGACATCCCCGGCCAGGAACAACTCGAGGCCGACATTGCCGAGCATGGTGCAACTTGTCTTCTCGTCTCGCACGACCGCGCCTTTCTGCGCGGCACTGGTACGCGCTTCGTGCAGATCGTGGGGAAGCGTCTTCGTGAAGTGGATGGCCCGGAAGAGTTCTTTACCGAGATGGCCGAGGCGCCCTAGGCGTGAGCGTTTTGTGGGGCGAGGCGCAGCTGTATCGGGGTGAGGACAGCCTTGTCCTTGCCCTCGCGCTTTGCGCGATAAAGAGCCTGATCGGCACGGGCCATCATATCGATCAGACCCTCCTGGCTGTATGCGACGTGAATGCCCATGCTCAGAGTAATCGAATATCCATCGGGTAATCCCGGAATGTGGAGGTTCTCAAGCTCACCGCGAATGGTGCGCGCGAGTTCGGTCAGGGCAGCCCGGCTCATGTCGGCATAATAGAGCGCATATTCCTCGCCACCGATCCGCGCTGCGAGCTTCGCACGGCCATGCAAAGACAAGACTTTGGCCACGCCAGCGATCACCGCGTCGCCCACTTTATGGCCATAGGTGTCATTGACCTTTTTGAAGTCATCGATATCGGCAACAATCATTGCCGATTGCCTTGAACCAGCCAGGTCGCGCGCCAAGGCTTCCGCGCCGGCAGTTTCAAATCCACGGCGATTGAGTAGGCCGGTTAGATAGTCCCGGTCCGCCTGGCCTTGCAGATGGCTGACGATATCGAACGTTATCCCAGCGGCAAAGAGCGTGGCGACAACGAAGGCCATGAGCGGCGTGAAGGCTCGGATGGAGATCCAGTAGTCGGACATCGCAAATCCACCGGGGCTGTCGATCGCCAAGAGCCCGACGACGACAAGCACAGGCCGCAGAATCGCAATGGCGAATGCAAGCGCGACGCCGGCTGCAAAGAGATTGTCGGCAAAGCTGCGGTCGGTCTGTTGCAGGAGCCTCCAGAGGGTTATCCCTGTTACAGCAGCGAATATTCCAGATGTCGCGATGATCCGCCCCTGCAGAGACGGCTCGATGAACAGAAACCAGGCGAAAGGCATGGCTCCCAGTGCTATCGCCGCGCCGAACAGTGCACTTGGAGGCGAGATCGACTTGCGCAACAGCGTGCTGCTGCACGCCAATGTAACGGCGACGACATAGAGCACGTTTGCACCGATATTGACCTCGCTTGGCCAAACCAAGAGCTGCAATTCATAGACCACGAAAGCAAGGCAAAGACTTAGGAAGGCAAGGGACAGCGTGGGGAGATGCCGATAGTGCGGCCAGCGCAGCCATAGCGCCCCGAAAACCAACGAAATCAGCAAGCAAACGATAGGGTTGACCAGCGCAAAAAAGAATTGGTCATGCACCATCGCCTACGCTCCCAAGCGTTTTCTGCGTCCCAGGGTGAGACTATTCCCGCGGGTCCCAACAGCAGGTTAATCCGGAACGATGACTTGTCTGGCCAAGAAAAAAGGCCGCCCTGAGGCGGCCTTACTAGAGCATGAGTCGCGTGACTCAGTGGTGGTGTTCTTCCGGCACTTCGTCCTCGTCGGCCTGGATAAGCTTGGCTAACTCGTCGCGAGACATCTTCTTCTCAGTCATATCGGCCTGAGCAGCGACGAAGTCCACGACTTTATTTTCGAAGACCGGAGCACGGAGGCTCGCGAGAGCCTGGGCATTCTTGCGATAGTAGTCGTAAACCTGCTGTTCCTGACCCGGGAAGCGGCGGATTTCAGCCAGCAGTGCCTGCTGATGTTCGTCGTCGGTCACCTGGACTTCGTTCTGGTTGCCGATTTCGGCAACGACGAGCCCGAGGCGCACGCGGCGTTCGGCAATGCGCTTATACTGCTCGCGCGCTTCTTCTTCGGTCGTGCCTTCGTCTTCGAACGAACGGCCGTGGCTTTCAACTTCATGCTGGACGCGCTGCCAGATCGTGTTGAACTCGGCTTCGACGAGCTGTTCCGGAACGTCGAACTTGTGACCATCGTCGAGCGCATCAAGAATCTGGCGCTTGATGTGCTGACGGCTCATGGATTCGAGCGCCGATTCCATCTGCTCCTTGACGGTCTTGCGGAGGGCCGCGACGTCTTCCAGGCCAAGACGCTTGGCGAATTCGTCGTCGAGTTCGCCCTGGTTTGGGCCATCGACGTGAAGAATGGTGACGTCGAAGGTCGCTTCCTTGCCGGCAAGTTCGGCATTGCCGTAGTCGGCAGGGAAGGTGACGTTGATCGTACGCGTTTCACCCTTCTTCTGGCCGACGAGCTGCTCTTCGAAGCCAGGGATGAATTCGTTCGAACCAACGGTCAGGTGAGCGTGGTCCGACTTGCCGCCTGGAAATTCAACGCCATCGATCTTGCCGACGAAGGAGAGGCCGAGACGGTCACCCTGTTCGACGACGGCGTCATCGCCCTTGTCGGTATAGCCACGGTTCTGGGCGAACACGCGGTTAACTTCGGCGTCGAGCTCTTCGTCGGTCACTTCGACGATCGGCTTGTTGATCTTGAGGCCCTTGAGCTCCATCAGCGAAACCGGCGGCAGGACCTCGTATTCGACTTCGAAAGCGAGGTCGGACTTACCATCCAGCACTTCGTTGATGACGTTCTGGTCCTGCGGCAGGTCGACCTTGGGCTGGGTCGCAGCGCGTTCCTTGCGCTCGTCGAGCGTATCGGAAACGGTCGAATTGATCGCGTCGGTCATCACTTCGGACATAGCCGAGCGGCCATAGACCTTCTTGAGGTGCGCGGTCGGAACCTTGCCGGGACGGAAGCCCTTGATGTTGGCCTGGCCCTTGAGTTCTTCGAGCTTGGCATCGAGGCGCGTGACGAGGTCAGCGGCCGGAATGGTGACGCTGAGCTTGCGCTTCAGGCCTTCGTTAAGGGTCTCAGTTACCTGCATTGGGGTTTATCCCGTATTGGTTCATCTCGTTCAGCCAGGACCGTATGGTGCGGGTGAGAGGACTCGAACCTCCACGCCTTGCGGCGCTGGAACCTAAATCCAGTGCGTCTACCAATTCCGCCACACCCGCAAGGGTCCCGTTGGCCGGGTTGGGGTTGCATCTATATGAAGAGTGTTGGCCAGTCAAAGCCTCGATTGGCCCTTTCGCTCGAATAGACAGGCCTTTCGACACACTCTTTACAACGGCCTGCCGAAGCGAGCCTAGAAGTCGCCCCAATCATTCGCCGCCGCGGCAGTCTTGTAGGGTTGAAGCGTTCTTGAAATGCCTCGAGGCACAACGCGCTCTGGCGCAGTCTGCCGGCGGGTCTCCTGCGTCAGGAAGACATCAACGATACGATCGAGTTCACTGGCTTCGCCTTCGGTCTGCTCGATCGCTGCGTTCGTCTCCTCGACAAGCGCTGCATTGTGCTGGGTCATTTCGTCCATCTGCTGAATGGCGGCTGCGACTTCAGCAATGGCGCCTGACTGTTGCCGGCTGCCGCGCGCGATTTCGTCCATAAGTTCCCGATTGTCTCGCGCGTCCCCAAGCATCGCTGCGATCCGGTCCGCTGCGGCCGAGAGCAACTTCGAACCTGCAGCTATTTCTTCGCCCGATTGCTGGATCAAGGATTTGACATCGGAGGAAGCGCCCGCAGCCGATTGAGCCAAGCGGCGTACCTCAACGGCCACTACCGCAAACCCTTTGCCCGCATCGCCAGCCCGTGCAGCCTCTACTGAGGCGTTGAGCGCCAGGAGGTTTGTTTGAAACGCGATGTCGTCGATGAGCCCGACGATATTGGAAATTCGAGCTGAAGACGCCAGTATGCGCTCCATAGCCTGCTGCGCCTCGCCCATCACCTTGCCACTGGTCTCGGCGGTCGTTGATACGGCGATCGCCTTGCTGCTAGCCGATTGAGCACGGGCTGCGTTTTCCTCAACCGTAGAGGAAAGACGACGCATCGCCGCGCTGGTGTCCTGAATCGCCGAAGCTTGCCGCGCCGTCCGATCAGCCAGGTCATTCGCGCCGGATAGAATGTCCGATGTCGCCGAACGCAACGTGCCAGACGATGCTCTGAGCCGCGTCACGATCTCCGAAAACCGATCGACAGTATGGTTGAACGCCTCGCGCACAGTATCGAGTTCGCCAACGAATTGCTCCTCGATACGCACGCGAAGGTCACCATCAGCCAGTTGAGAAAGCCGACCGCCCAACATGTTTACCGCACGCTTCCGCCCGGTAATGTCCGTCGCGTACTTGATGACCTTGAACACCTTTCCTTGCATGTCGAAGATCGGATTGTAGGTTGCCTGGATCCAGACTTCCCGCCCGCCCTTGCCGATACGCAGATATTCGGCCGCTTCAAACTCGCCACGAGCGAGTCGCGCCCAGAACGCTCCATATTCTGCGCTCGCTGCCTCTGCCGGAGTAACGAAAATCCGGTGATGCCGTCCGCGAATTTCCTCGAGGCGATAGCCGAGCGCCGCGCAGAAATTATCGTTAGCCGTGATGATCTCGCCCTCGGGCGTGAATTCGATCACTGCCTGCGAGCGCGAGATGGCTGTCAGCTGACCAAGACTCTGCGCTGCTTGGAGCTTCGCATCGGTGACATCCGTCGCGACTTTGACGATCTTGTAGATTTTGCCATCGCGGCCGCGCACTGGATTATAGCTTGCCTGGATCCACACATCGCGGCCGCCCTTGGCCAGCCGGCGATACTCCGCTGCCTGAAACTGCCCGTCGGCCAGGCGTTCCCAAAATGCCTTGTAAGCGGGCAGGGCGGCATCCGCGGGATCGACGAGCATCTGATGATGCTGTCCCACTATTTCCTCAAGCGCATATCCCATAACGCTGAGGAAATTTTCGTTGGCAGTCCGGATCGTTCCATCCGGGTCGAATTCGATCACGGCCAGGGCCGTTGAGATAGCCTCCAGCGTTGCAAGGCTGTCGGCGACGGCACGGCTTTTGGCATTGGCAAAAAGGCGGATGTCCACACTATCCCCCGGAACAAAAAGTTGGCGGACAATAACAAGTTGGAATGTCTGCCAGCTTTCGGTCGGAGCGACATTCTCGTGATTTATCGCTACGTAATTTTACCAATGAATCAAAATCGAAACAATTCGATCCAACGCGCTGGATCGAATTGTCTCACTGCTAAACCCAACGCATAAGTCGAAGTTGAGTGGCGGACACTTGTTTTCCGAACCGCTTTGGTCGAAACACGCTATGCGGCAGATTTGATGATGCCGCATTCTGCCCGCCATGATCCGGCGGCTTCTGCTGAGCGTAGGTCTGCTGCTAGTGCCGATGTTCGCCGCAGGAGTTACCATGGCCGACAGAAATCCTGCTGCCCGAAGCGCTGAAGAATGGGTCAAGGTTGCAGAAACCAGTCTTGGCCTTGGGTTTTGGCATTGGGAAGCATCGACGGCCAAGCTAGCATGTTCGCTTGGGCTTTATGCTCTCACCGGCGTCAATCCTGCCGGCGTCCAGCTTGATCTGGCTTTCCTTGAGTCTCTCGTCCATCCGGCTGATCGCTTGGTGGTTCAAGGCGCACACGGTCTTGCAACCGATACACGCCAGGCCAGCCGCCAGTTTCGCCTTATCCGGCCGGACGGCCAACTCCGTTGGCTCCATGGTCGCGCCAACACTTTTTTTGACCGAGAGGGCGCCATAACTCGTGTTGTGGCGGTTGTGTCCGACGTCACGGAACAGCGCGAGGCCGATGCGCGTCTCGCCCGTAAGCGAGCGCTCCTCCAAAATCTCTCAGCCCTTGTCGATGGCGTTTTCTGGATCGCTGATAATGAAGGCCAGCTCGTTGACGTCTTTGCCGCAGATCCTGTCGTGTCGGACATCGATATCAGGAATGGTGGCATCGACTGGCGAGCCTCTATGCATCCAGATGATCTTGATCGCTTGGCGACGTCCTGGAAAAGGGCAATCGACACTAAAAAGCGTTATGACGCTGCGCCGAGGCTCCGTCGCGCAAACGGAGAATATCAACAGTTTCACATCGCGGGTCTGCCTCTTTATGTAGAGCACTCATTGGCGCCGCTTTGGGCCGGGCTGGCAACGCCTAACCCTCAAGCCATCACTAGCGCCGCCTACGGTTTGGCATACGATCTCGCTCTGACGGCCGGCCAGGTTAGGGCATGCCGAGCGCTTCTCGACTGGAATGCCGAGGCGTTGGCCAAGGCAGCTGGTGTGTCGCTTTCAACCATAAGGCGGATCGAAGCTTCAGAAAGCGGCTACCTTCAGGGCGAAAGCATGCGTCTTGTCACAAAGGCATTCAGAAATGCTGGGTTGAAAATCTGGCGCGGGGAAGACGGCAAGGTGTGTATCACGGATCGCGACTAAGCCGCTTGTGTGCAGATTTTGATCAGATTGTACCTGAGAAGGGCGTCAGAGCGGACCATATCTGCACGCAAAATGGGCAAGTAGCCCATTTTTTAGTCGATCGATGCTGCCGTGTTCATTGCCGCGAGCATGCTAAGAGCGTCAACTGCCTGCAAAGCTTAACGTTTTAACTCGATCGAGCCTCTGGCACAGCCCGTGCATACCGATTTGCGGTAACGGCCAAGCCGGCCCAGTGGAGGCATGAGTTGAAAAAAATCGAGGCTATCGTAAAGCCCTTCAAGCTCGACGAAGTCAAAGAAGCGCTGCAGGAAGTCGGCCTGCAGGGCATCACCGTGACCGAGGCCAAAGGTTTTGGCCGCCAGAAGGGCCATACCGAGCTGTATCGCGGCGCTGAATATGTCGTGGACTTCCTGCCAAAGGTGAAGGTCGAGGTGGTTTGTCCCGACGACCTTGCTGAAAAGGCGATCGAAGCGATCCGCAATGCTGCCCAAACGGGCCGTATCGGAGATGGCAAGATTTTTGTCTATTCCATCGAACAGGCCATCCGTATCCGTACGGGCGAATTCGGCGACGACGCGCTCTAAGAAGCACGCGCCTGCCATCCACCAAACAAGAATTTCCGTCTAAGACAGGGGAAGACCTATGACGACCGGTGCAGACATTATCCAGCGCATGAAAGACGAGAACATCAAGTATCTCGACGTGCGCTTCACCGACCTGCGCGGCAAGCTGCAGCACGTTACCATGGACGTTTCGGTCGTCGACGAAGACATGTTCGAAGACGGCGTGATGTTCGACGGTTCCTCGATTGCCGGCTGGAAGGCCATCAACGAGTCCGACATGGTCCTGATGCCCGATCCGAACTCGGCCTATATCGATCCGTTCTTCGCCGCTTCGACACTCGCCATCAACTGCGACATTCTCGAGCCGTCGACATACCAGCCCTACAACCGCGACCCGCGCTCCATCGCCAAAAAGGCCGAAGCCTTGGTCAAGTCGTCCGGTATCGGCGACTCCGTCGTGTTTGGTCCGGAACCCGAATTCTTCATCTTCGACGACGTTCGCTATTCCAACACCACCTATAATGTTGGTTTCGCCCTCGACGCGAGCGAACTGCCCACCAACAACAACACCGAATATGAAGCCGGCAACAACGGCCACCATATCGGCCTCAAGAAGGGCTACTTCCCGGTTCCCCCGCTCGATAGCGCCCAGGATATGCGCGGCGAAATGCTTGAGGCCATGGGCCAGATGGGCGTCATCATCGAGAAGCACCACCACGAAGTGGCTTCCGCCCAGCACGAACTCGGCCTCAAGTTCAAGCCGATGATCCAGTCGGCCGACGACGTCCTGATCTATAAGTATGTCGTGCAGCAGGTTGCCAATGCCTATGGCAAGACCGCAACCTTCATGCCCAAACCCGTCTATGGCGACAACGGTTCGGGCATGCACTGCCACCAGTCGATCTGGAAGGACGGCAAGCCGCTCTTCGCCGGTGACCAGTATGCCGGTCTGTCGATGGAATGCCTCTATTACATCGGCGGCGTCATCAAGCACGCCAAGGCCATCAACGCCTTCACCAACCCGACCACCAACTCCTATAAGCGTCTGGTGCCGGGCTTCGAAGCCCCGGTTCTCTTGGCCTACTCGGCTCGCAACCGTTCCGCTTCCTGCCGTATCCCCTTCGGCCAGTCGCCGAAGGCCAAGCGCGTCGAAGTGCGTTTCCCCGATCCGCTGGCGAACCCGTATCTCGCCTTCACGGCGCTCTTGATGGCCGGCCTCGACGGCATCAAGAACAAGATTCACCCCGGCGATCCGATGGACAAGGATCTCTACGAGCTCCCGCGCGAAGAACTCAAGGAAATCCCGACCGTCTCCGCCTCGCTCCGCGAAGCGCTGGAACAGCTCAATGCCGACCGCGAATTCCTCAAGGTCGGCGGTGTGATGGATGACGATTTCATCGACAGCTATATCGAGCTCAAGATGCAGGAAGTGATCAAGTTCGAGCACACCCCGCATCCGGTTGAATACGAGATGTACTATTCGGCCTAAGCGCCGATACTCCAAGAATTGGAAAGGGCCCTTCGGGGCCCTTTTTGTTTTCCGGCGATTTTCGGGTAGTGCCAAGTGACCATTCCAAGACGGATTCGCGCTCCATGATCACGCCTGGCCCATCGTTCAAAGAGAACTTGGCAAGACTCCCCTCGATCGATGGCGTCGAAAGGATCGATCTGGTGGACAAATCCGGTACGCGGGTTGCCAGTATCGAAATTCAGCCGGGCAAGCAGGGCTCGGTGGCGGTCTATCAATATCTTGGGCAAACGTTCGATAGCCTCGACGCGGCTGCCGCAGAGCACGGCCTCGCGATCTTCGGCGAACATACAGCCGACGCCCGCAACCACCCCGGAGCTCATCCCAACATCGACCGTTTGATCGGCATAGCCACTGGCGAGGAAATGCTCCTGATCAGCGTCATTCCGAAGGCCGACGCCTGATTTGCCTTCAAAACAACGCATCTCGTTGAAAAGCATTGCTTTCGTTTGATTGAGGTTATCGAACCATGCTGAAAAAGCTAACTTTGCTCGCGCTCGTCTTCGCCGTTGCGACGCCAGCTTTCGCCTCCTCCGATGACGCCTGGTCAGAGTTCGCGACCAAGGTCCAGGACGCCTGCCTTGCCGCTACCACCGAAATCCTCACCGACGCGCGAGCCGTCGTCGATCCCTTTGGCAGCGAAAGCTATGGCCTCGCGGTCATCACCGGCAAGGTCGACGCTACAACCACCAAAAGCATCGTCTGCGTGTTCAATAAGCAAACGGAAGCTGTTGAAATTGGCGGCGAGCTGGATATCCCCGCGGCTGAGTGAGGCGTGGCGATCGATTAACTCGCACCCATAGACGCGTGGGCCGACCTTATCGCCAGCAATCATCTCCAGCGCCTGAAGGCCTGAAGATGGCGTTTCGCGGTCTAAAGCATTCCGGCGGGCGGGAAATCTAGCGAAAGGCCTGTTTCTTTTGGCGGTCAAGCCGTTATGAAAGTCGTACGACTTTCGCCAAGCGAGACCGCCATGCCCAATGCCGACGCTCTTCTCACGCCACAGGAAATGGGGCAGGCCGACCGTCTTGCCATGGAAGGCGGAGTTCGTTCATTCCGATTGATGGAAGCGGTGGGCAAGGCTGTCGCCGATGCGATCATCGAGCGATACTATCAGCGCTCCGTCCTGGTCCTGTGTGGCACCGGCAATAATGGGGGAGATGGCTTCGTCGTTGCGCGACTTCTCCAGCAGCGTGGCTGGCCGGTACAGGTTCGCCTGTTGGGAAATCGAGAAGGCCTGCGTGGCGATGCCCAAGTTGCTGCGGAACAGTGGACTGGCCGGATCGACACACCGAACGAACAGGACATCGAGGACGCCGATTTGATCGTCGACGCCATCCTTGGCGCTGGTCTTGATCGCGATGTGGAAGGCGACATCGCCAGCATTATTTCCCTCGTAAATTCCTCCACCCTGCCGGTGGTCAGCGTCGACGTACCGAGCGGGATCGATGGCGCGACGGGCGCCGTTCGCGGCGTCGCCATGATCGCTGATATGACGATCACCTTCTTCCGCCTGAAGCCTGGCCATCTGCTGCTTCCGGGCCGTCAGCATTGCGGCGAAGTCGTGCTGACCGATATAGGTATCCCTGAAGCGGTGCTGGACAGGATCCAGCCTCGCGCCTGGCAAAACACACGCGGCCTCTGGACCCTGCCGGCAACCATGGCTGACGGCCATAAATATGATCGTGGCCATGTCATTGTGGTCAGCGGCAGCGAGTTCGAAACCGGCGGTGCACGCCTCGCCGCCCATGGCGCTTTTCGCGTTGGGGCAGGGGTCGTCTCCCTTGTCGGCGCAGCCGACGCCCTGCGCATCCACGCCGCGCACGTGACGGCGATCATGCTCAAGCCTGCCGAAAGTCCCGAAGATCTGCGCGAGCGGCTGAGCGACAAGCGCATGAACGCGGTCGTTCTTGGGCCCGCTGCCGGCGTCGGCGAAGCCACACGCAAGAATGTGCAGGTGGTCCTGGCGTCAGGCGCCGCGACCGTGCTCGACGCCGATGCCATCACCAGTTTTGCAGAAAGTGCCGAGACGCTTTTTTCTGCCATCCGCGCCAATCCCGAGCGTCCGGTTGTCATGACGCCGCACGAGGGCGAGTTCCAGCGCCTTTTCGGCAAGGTTCCCGGAGGCAAGCTGGAGCGCGCCCGCGCCGCGGCTCAGCATTCAGGCGCCATCATTCTTCTCAAGGGCAGCGACACGGTCATCGCTTCCCCTGATGGCCGCGCCGCGATCAACGCAAATGCCCCCGGCTGGTTGGGCACGGCCGGAGCCGGCGACGTGCTGGCTGGCGTCATCGGTGGTCTACTCGGCCAAGGCATGGCTGGTTTCGAAGCTGCATGCGCCGGTGCCTGGCTCCACGCCGAAGCCGCCAATCGTTTCGGCGGCCCAGGCATGATGAGCGAAGACCTGCCGCTGCTGTTGCCTGGCGTGTTGGCGAGCCTCTGAGAAGGAAATCACATTAGCCACGTAATCGCGGCGTTCGTCGATGGCGGCGTGGACTGGGCAACTTGCCCGGCCCGGCCGCTTGTCGCGCTTCAGTCCCAACTGACCATCAGCTTTTCGAGCCCATGGAAGTGGTAGACATCTGCATAGCGCGGTGTTTCGGCGAGCCTCAATTTGGGCAGCCTTTCGAAGAGTACGGACATTGCTTCTTGCAGCTCGATGCGCGCGAGCGGCGCGCCGATGCAGAAGTGGATGCCCGCGCCGAAGCTGACATTGGCGCCGTCGCTGCGGAACGGATCGTACCGGCCGGCATGTGCGAAGCGCATTGGATCGCGATTGGCCGCTCCGAGCATCAGCCCTATAACGTCACCCTTGCGTAAGGGAATCCCGTCCACCTCGGTATCGGTCAAGGCATAGCGGGTGAAGAGATGCAGCGGCGCGTCGAACCGCAGGCATTCTTCCACAGTCGCCTCTGTTTGCTCGGGCGTCGCAAATAGAGCTTTTGGATCAAGCCCGCTCTCGAGGATCGATTTAACTCCGTTGCCTGTCGTGTGCACCGTTGCTTCGTGGCCGGCATTGAGCAGCAGGATTGCCGTCGACATGACCTCTTCGTCGCTCAACCGCTCACCGCCCTGTTCTGCGGTCAACATATGAGTCAGAAGATCCTCGCGCGGTGATTTTCGCCGCTCGGCAATGATGGCCCGTAGATAGGACATGAAATCTGCCGACGCCTGATTGGCATCGATCTCAGTCTCGTGGGTAACGCCGAACATATACATGGTCACCATGCGGTTCGACCAGTTGAGCAATTGCGGCGCCGACTCGGCCGGCAGGCCGATCATTTCGGCGATGATGATCGCGGGCAGGGGAGCTGCGAAAGCCTTGATCAGGTCGACGCTTTGCTCGCCTTCGAACCCGTCGATGATCTCATTGGCCAATTGCCGGATGCGCGGCCGCAGCTGCTCCACCTGTCGAGACACAAACGCCCGATTGACGAGAGTACGCAGCCGCGTATGCGCCGGCGGCTCGAGGTTGAGGAGCGAGAATTTTTCGGTGAGGTCAAAATCAGCTACGTGCGGCTTGGGTTTCGGCAGCCCAATTTCCTCGCGCGTTGCCACATGCAGGATTTCCCGGCCGAACCGCTTATCGCGCAAAAGCGCTGACACGGATCTGAAATCGGCAAAGCACCAATGCCCATACTCTTCCCAAAAGAAGGCCGGGCTCGTTGCGTGCCGCTCGGCGTAGAAAGCGTAAGGGTTCTGGAAGAACGCTGGATCGCGCGGTGCAGCACTGGCACTGCGGTCTGCGGGAACATCGGTGATGGGTTTGACTTGGATAATGGCGGCCATGGTCGTCCGAAAGGCTTGTTCGACCTCACCTTAGGCCAGGTCGCGCGGCGTGCAATTTATTTGTCCCTCTGACGATAAAAAGCGAGAGGATTAGTCGAGCCCCAGCCGGCCCAACCGTCCTCTGGCAGTCCAACCAAGGAGACCAGCCATGAAATTCCTCTGTCTTTTCCACTTCGCGCCAGACGCGTTTGCCGAGGTCACGCCCGAGGAGATGCGCCGCCTCGAAGACGCGACCATCGAACACGATTACAAGCTGCGTGAAAGCGGGCATCTTCTCATCGCGTCCCCCTTGGAAGCCGCCAGCACGGAAAAGGTCATCGATCGACGCCGCCACCTCAAGGTCCAACAAACTGATGGCCCTTTTGCCGAAGCCAAGGAAGTGGTCGGCGGCGTGGTGCTGGTTGAGGCACGGAACATGGACGAAGCTTTGGGGCTGTTCGCTGATGATCCTATCGCGGCCTATGCCCGCATTCAGATCCGGCCCTTGAGAGAAGACCATCGCCATAGCGAAACGGGACAAGCCCGGCCCGAATTCCGCACGCCATAAAGTCTCCGGCGACCAAATCATGCCGAAAAGGCTTGGCAAGACCGCACCAATCATGTCTTGAGATCGCCGAAAGCGACGAAGGATATTCCCCGTGAGCGACATTTCCGTTTCCGAGGCCACCGATGCGGTCTACGCCTCGATCAAGAACAACAACGAAGATCTCGACCTGCACATCGCGGCATTGAAAGCTGCGATGGCGCGCGAAGGCGCCAAGGAAGCGGTTTTCGAAACCGCCAAGCTTGCGCAACCGAACCGGCAGGGCCGAAAGCTCATGCAAGCTTATTTCAAGAAAAAGGGTGTCGCGGTCTCGTTCTCCTGAGCTGGGTGGTGCGGCGCGGCAAAAAACCGAGCATTGCATCTCGCAACTTCCCAAACGCCGCATTCACCTTAGTGTCATTGGATCGGCTGGGGTCTATTGAAGCCAGCCCCATTGCCGCCTATTTGTCCTTTTACCGCCCATTAAGGCGGCATCGCCTGCAATCGGCCGGTCGCGCCGATTCGATTTAAACCCAAGATCTGCCTTGCCATGTGCGCGTTCGGGGCAGCCTCTCGGGCCAAACCAACCAAGCCCACCGTTCGCTCGCGACGCCGACGGGGGCCAAGGGGCAAAATATGCGGGATCCGCACGATCTTTACATGAATACGCTCGTACCCATGGTGGTCGAGCAGTCGAACCGTGGCGAACGCGCCTTCGACATCTATTCGCGCCTCCTGCGCGAGCGCATCATTTTCGTGACCGGTGTGGTCGAGGACAATATGGCCTCGCTCATCGTCGCTCAGCTTCTGTTTCTCGAATCAGAGAACCCGAAGAAGGAAATCGCCATGTACATCAACTCGCCCGGCGGCGTGGTGACGGCTGGCCTTTCCATCTATGACACCATGCAGTTCATCCGTCCGGCCGTTGCTACGATGGTCATGGGCCAGGCTGCGTCCATGGGTTCGCTGCTGCTCGCCGCCGGTGAAGCCGGTATGCGCACCTCGCTGCCGAACTCGCGCATCATGGTCCACCAGCCGTCCGGCGGCTTCCAGGGTCAGGTTACCGACATTCTGATCCATGCCAAGGAAGTCGAGGGTTTGAAACGCCGTCTTAATCAGATCTATGAAAAGCACACCGGCCGTACGTACGAGGAGATCGAAAACGCTCTCGAGCGCGATCGCTTCCTGTCGCCGGAAGAGGCAAAAACCTTCGGTCTGATCGACTCGATCCATGAAAAGCGCGCTGTGCCAGAGGCGACACCCTGATTTGGTGCGCGTTAAGCACAATGCCGATGCGCTCTGGACTGTGATCCTGACGCAATTGCACGCAGCCGGAACGGCCTTTAAGGTCGTTTCGGCTTAGACTTTCTTTATGTCTTGCGCGTTACCGTTTCCGATAACGCTGATTTTGGGGGCCTCAAGCTCCCGGGAGTGACTGGATGTCCAAAGAGACAACGAACGGCGAAACCTCCAAGAACACGCTTTACTGCTCGTTCTGCGGGAAATCGCAGCATGAGGTTCGCAAGCTGATCGCCGGCCCGACCGTGTTCATCTGCGATGAATGCGTCGAGCTCTGCATGGACATCATCCGCGAAGAGAACAAGACCTCCATGGTCAAGTCCTCCGATGGCGTCCCGACACCGGCAGAAATCTGCAAGGTGCTGGACGACTACGTCATCGGTCAGTTCCGCGCCAAGCGCGTGCTCTCCGTGGCTGTCCACAACCACTACAAGCGCCTGCATCACGCGACCAAGAATCAGGACGTTGAACTCTCAAAGTCCAACATTCTGCTGATCGGGCCAACCGGTTCGGGCAAGACGCTTCTCGCCCAGACCCTGGCGCGCATCCTCGACGTGCCCTTCACCATGGCGGACGCCACCACCCTGACCGAAGCCGGTTATGTCGGTGAAGATGTCGAAAACATCATTCTCAAGCTGCTCCAGGCTGCCGACTACAATGTCGAAAAGGCCCAGCGCGGCATCGTCTATATCGACGAAGTCGATAAGATTTCCCGCAAGTCGGACAACCCGTCCATAACCCGCGACGTGTCGGGTGAGGGCGTGCAGCAGGCTCTCCTCAAGATCATGGAAGGCACTGTCGCCTCCGTGCCTCCGCAGGGCGGCCGTAAGCATCCCCAGCAGGAATTTCTGCAGGTCGACACGACGAATATCCTCTTCATATGCGGTGGCGCTTTTGCCGGCCTCGAGAAGATCATTTCGGCTCGTGGCGAAGGCTCGGGCATCGGCTTTGCGGCCACCGTAAAGGACCCGCAGGACCGTCGCGTCGGCGATCTTCTCAAGGACGTTGCGCCTGAAGATCTCGTCCGTTTCGGCCTGATCCCGGAATTCATTGGTCGTCTTCCGGTCCTGGCGACCCTGGAAGACCTCGACATTCCGGCCCTGATCGAAATCCTGACAGCTCCGAAGAACGCTCTCGTGCGTCAGTACCAGCGCCTCTTCCAGATGGAAGAAGTCGAACTGACGTTCCACGAAGACGCTCTCAAGGCGATCGCCGAGAAGGCTATCGAGCGCAAGACTGGCGCCCGCGGCCTCCGCTCGATCATGGAAGCGATCCTCCTCGACACCATGTACGACCTGCCTTCGCTCGAAGGCGTCGAGGAAGTGGTAATCTCAGAGGAAGTGGTGAAGGGCAAGGACGTCCGTCCCCTCTACATCTACTCCGAGCGCAAGAAGGACGACGCTCCGGCAACGGCCTGAGGCCTTCGCGCAGCTCGAAATGATTCAAACGCCGGGCATCGCGCCCGGCGTTTCCGTTTTAGAGCTGCGCCGCGATTTCTGCCTTGTCGATAATCGACCACACTTCGTGGATGCGGCCATCGAGGAAGCGATAGAAGACGTTCTCGTGAAACTGCACCCGTCGCCCATTGACGGCGAGCCCGAACAAAGTGCCTACCGGCGTGCAGTCGAACCGGAGACGGCTCGAAATATAGGGCGGTTCGCTGGTCAGAAGCGCGACGTCGAAGCGCAGGTCCGGTATCGAAGCGAAGTCGCCTTCCAACATCTGGCGATATCCCGCCAAGCCGACGGCGACGCCGTTGTGAGCGGCGTCCTCATGCACAAAATTGCCGAGCCGTTGCCAGTCCTGACGATTGAGACAGTCGATGTATGCCAGATACTGCCTCTTTAGCGATGCTGGCTCCGTTTCCATGGCGCTATTCACGTGTCACAAACTCAACTGGTCCCGGTTCTTCCCCGATGACGGAGCGCCCGAAAAGGCTCGCCACCAAGTCCACAAGCAGCGTCGCGCTCTTGCCGCCGTGGTCCAGGAATGGATTGAGCTCCACAATATCCAGCGATCCCACCACGCCGCTGTCGTGCAGCATCTCCATGATCAGGTGCGCCTCGCGATAGGTGAGCCCGCCCGGCACCAGTGTGCCGCCGCCCGGCGCCAAAGTGGGATCGACCACATCCACATCAAAGCTCACATGCAGATGCCCATCCGCTGCCTTCACGCGCTCGATGATCGGCTGCATCAGCCCCACGACCCCGGTCTGGTCGATCTTGCGCATATCGATCACCTCCACACCCCGTGCCTGCAATAGCCGGCGCTCCTCCCGGTCGATCGAGCGAGCGCCAAAGATGGTCACATTCCTTGGGTCGACTTTCCCCAACCAATCACCTTTAAAATTATCGTCAAACCCCGGTTCGCCGCAGAGCAGCGCTAGTGGCATGCCGTGGAGATTGCCCGAGGGCGAGGTATCAGGCGTGTTGTAGTCGGCATGGGCATCGATCCAAAGCACATGCACCGGCTTGCCCTTCTCCGCATTGAACCGGGAAACCGCCGAAAGCGACCCCATGGCAATCGAATGGTCCCCGCCGATAAAGATCGGAAAGTGCCCGCCGCTCAGAATGTCGTACCCGGCATTGCTGGTCCTCTCGGCAAGCTCTAGCACGTCCGCCCTGCGCTGCTCCGGCAGCCGCCAGCTCGAAGGATTGGTGCTGATCTCGGGGTACACGCGGCGGAGATCACCATGATCGGCAATTGAATGTTCCAGCTCAACCAGAGCCTCAAGCAGGCCCGCCACCCGCAGCGCCTCTGGCCCCATGCCGCAGCCTCGAACCGAGGCACCTGAAGCCGTCGCTACCCCCAGAATGTCGATCCGTTTGGGTTTCGTTACCATTGTTTCGTCCTCATTTTGGGGCATGGCTACTGGACAACCATGGCACAGCTTCATGTCACACCCAATCGATAGGGCGCGCCTCAGCGGCTGAATGGCCAAAAGCCAGATTCTCCTTTGCCCCCAAGGCACATGAGTGTTCCTGTCTCGGTGCGCATGCCTCCTGTGCGAAGCGGTGCAATAGGTCATAAAACCGCAATGTTTGACTTGCGGCAGAGACGTGCGAACCTATTTATTAACCTGAATCGCCCAGCCTCAATGAATCTGGGCAGTCGCAATACGGGCGCGCTATACCCAGTTCCTCCCGGCGCGCCCCGGAAAGGAAATATGATGTCGGACGTCAATCCAACCGGCCAAGTTAGCCGGGACCGGGTTTACCCGGTGCTTCCCCTGCGCGACATCGTGGTCTTCCCCGGAATGATCGTGCCGCTCTTTGTGGGGCGCGAAAAGTCGGTCAAGGCACTTGAAGAAGTCATGCGCGACGACAAGCACATTCTTGTCGTGACCCAGAAGAATGCGCAGGACGATGATCCAGCTCCGGACCAGATCTACGGCACCGGGACCATCGCCACTGTGCTCCAGCTCCTCAAGCTTCCCGACGGTACCGTCAAGGTGCTGGTCGAAGGCCTGAGCCGCGCGACGATCGACACTTATCTGCAGACCGAAGAGTATTTCGAAGCCGAAGCCAGCCCGCTTCCCGAACCGGAAGAAGACGCGACCGAGCTCGAAGCTCTGGCGCGCTCGGCCCAGAGCGAGTTCGAAAACTACGTCAAGCTGAACAAGAAGATCTCGGCAGAGGTTGTGGCAGCGGTCGGTCAGATCGAGAGCCCGTCCAAGCTCGCCGATACGATCGCCAGCCACCTCGTCATCAAGATTCCGGAAAAGGAAGACCTGCTGTCGACCGTTTCTGTCATTGAACGCTTCCAGAAGGTCATCGGCCTGATGGAAGGCGAGATCGGCGTGCTGCAGGTCGAAAAGCGCATCCGCTCGCGCGTCAAGCGCCAGATGGAGAAGACGCAGCGCGAGTACTATCTCAACGAGCAGATGAAGGCGATTCAGAAGGAGCTCGGCGACGGCGAAGACGGCGCCAACGAGATCACCGAACTGGAAGAGCGCATCGCCAAGACCAAGCTTTCAAAGGAAGCGCGCGCCAAGGCTGACGGCGAAGTCAAGAAGCTCAAGGGCATGAGCCCGATGTCGGCTGAAGCCACTGTCGTGCGTAACTATCTTGATACGCTTCTTGGCCTCCCATGGGGCAAGAAGTCGAAGGTCAAGCGCGATCTGGCATTGGCTGAAAAGGTGCTCGATGAGGACCACTACGGCTTGGATAAGGTCAAGGAGCGCATCCTGGAATATCTGGCCGTGCAGGCTCGCACCGGCACGCTCAAGGGCCCCATCCTCTGCCTCGTTGGCCCTCCGGGTGTCGGCAAAACTTCGCTTGGCAAGTCGATCGCCAAGGCGACCGGCCGCGAGTTCGTGCGCATGGCGCTCGGTGGCGTCCGTGACGAAGCCGAAATCCGCGGTCACCGCCGCACCTATATCGGCTCCATGCCCGGCAAGATCATCCAGTCGCTCAAGAAGGTCGGCAAGTCCAACCCGCTCTTCCTGCTCGATGAAATCGACAAGATGGGCCAGGACTTCCGCGGCGATCCGTCTTCGGCTCTGCTCGAAGTGCTCGATCCGGAACAGAACAATACGTTCGCCGATCACTACCTGGAGGTCGATTATGACCTTTCGGACGTGATGTTCGTGACCACTTCGAACACGCTGAATATCCCCGGCCCGCTGATGGACCGCATGGAGATCATTCGTCTCTCGGGTTACACCGAAGAGGAGAAGCACGCGATCGCCAAGCAGCACCTGATCCCGGAAGCTGCCAAGGAAAATGGCATCGCCCACGGCGAGTTCATTCTCTCCGACGAGATGCTGATGAAGGTCATTCGCGGCTATACCCGCGAAGCCGGCGTCCGCAATCTCAAGCGCGAAATCTCCAAGCTGATGCGCAAGGCCGTGACGGACATCGTGCGCACCAAGGTCAAGTCGATCGAGATCACCGAAGAAAAGCTCGCCGAATATCTCGGCCCGCTGATCTTCAAGCATGGCGAGATCGAAGCCGAATCCCAAGTTGGTCTCGTCA
Source organism: Devosia soli (assembly GCF_000970455.1). Classification (GTDB taxonomy): domain Bacteria; phylum Pseudomonadota; class Alphaproteobacteria; order Rhizobiales; family Devosiaceae; genus Devosia; species Devosia soli. The sequence goes on from NZ_LAJG01000023.1 coordinate 106,080, forward strand.
CGGGTCTCGCTTGGACGTCGGTTGGCGGCGAAATCCTCACCATCGAAGGCGTGATGACGCCGGGCAAGGGCCGCATGACGGTCACCGGTAACATCAAGGAAGTGATGAAGGAATCGCTGACGGCTGCCACGGCCTATGTCCGGTCCCGCTCGATCGACTTCGGCATCAAGCCGCCGATGTTCGACACGCGCGACATCCACGTCCACCTGCCCGAAGGCGCAACGCCCAAGGACGGTCCGTCGGCCGGTATCGGTCTTGCGACCGCCATCGTCTCGGTGATGACCGGTATTCCGGTCCGCAATGATGTCGCCATGACCGGCGAAATCACGCTGCGGGGCAGGGTGCTCCCCATCGGCGGTCTCAAGGAAAAGCTCCTTGCAGCCCTCCGCGGCGGCATCAAGACGGTGCTGATCCCTGAGGAAAATGTTCGCGATCTCCAGGAGATCCCGGATATTGTCAAGGAGGGCATGGAGATCGTCCCGGTGTCTCGCATGGACCAGGTGATCGAACGCGCCTTGGTGCGCAAGCCCGAGCCTATCGAATGGAACTTCGACGAGGCTCCCGCCGTCGCCAAGACCGATCCGGTCGAAGACAATTCGGCCAGCCTGACGCACTAAGCAATCGACTGAGTATGAAAACGGCGGCCCAAAAGGCCGCCGTTTTTGTATTGAGAGCCTGCAAAGAGATTAACCGCGCCCCCATCGTCATTGCCCGGCTTGTCCCGGCAATCCATCTCGCCTCCGCACGGACCACTGGGACAAGCCCGGTAGTGACTATCGAAAGTAAATCGCGTTCATTGGAAAGCGCTACGGTTTCTTCGTCCCAGTCCTACTCATCCGCATCCCCTCGACCATGTACCGCAGCCCCCGCTCGAAGGCTTGCTCGGTATTGATCGTGCCCTCCTTCTCAAGCGATCGGAACGCCTCCGCCAAAATTGGGAACGGCTCCAGCGCGCCATCGATATCCCCGTCCTGGCCTTCTTCTTCCGCCTGCCGTTCGCGTTCGCCTTGTTCCTCAAGTACATAGCCGACGACATAGCGCGCCACCGAGATCGAAATGTGCAGCGCTTCCTCGGCGGTAAACCCGGCGTCGACATAGAGCTTGAGCTGCAATTCCGCGTCAGCAAAATCTGCCGTCGACGGTCGGGTTCCAGCCGCAATCCGTGCGCCATCGCGCACCGCCAGTAGCGTCTTCCGCATGCTGCGAGCCGTCGCATAGGTGAAATCCACCCAGTCCTCGCCGGGCGCAGGCAATCGATGCGTGTGATATCGCGCCAGCATCTCGCTGTTGATCGCGTCGAGTAGCGCCGACTTGTTTCTGAAGTGCCAGTAGAGCGCAGGCTGCTGGACGTTTAGCCGCTCCGCCAGTTTTCGCGTCGTCAGCTTATCGATGCCCACCTCGTTGAGCAGCGTCATCGCCTCATCGACGATCTGGCCACGATCAATCGCCATAGAAAAATTCTTCCTTGACTTATCAACCATAAGTAAGCTTATCACTGATAAATAAATTTATCGTCGATAAGGTACCTCTGGAGGTCCTGATGAACAAGGCCCTGATCGTCATTCTTGCCACCGTCGCGATCGATGCGATTGGCGCCGGCCTGATTTTTCCAATCCTGCCCGAATTGTTGACCCAACTTAACGAAGGCGGCGACATTGGCTTCCTCTATGGCGCCATGCTGGCCATCTATGCCGTCATGCAGTTCATTTTCTCGCCCGTGCTTGGCGTGCTAAGCGACCGGTTTGGCCGTCGCCCGATCCTGTTGCTTTCGCTTGCCGGAACGCTACTCGATTATCTCATCATGGCGCTGACCCCGATTGGCTGGATGCTGGTCGTCGGCCGCGCCATGGCGGGCATTACAAGCGCCAACATGGCGGTCGCCTCGGCGTACATCACAGACACTACGCCGCCGGAAGAGCGCGCCCAGCGGTTTGGGCTCATTGGCGCCGTGATGAGCGTCGGCTTCATCATTGGTCCGGTCATCGGCGGCGTAATGGGCGCTTGGTGGCTCCGTTCGCCGTTCCTAGTCGCCGCGCTGTTCAATGGCCTCAACCTGGCTGTCGCACTTTTCATCCTCCCAGAAAGCCGAAAGGCATCCGACGAGACTTTCGATATCAAAAAGCTCAACCCGATCGCTCCGTTGGTCTGGCTGTGGAATTTCAAGCCGCTCCTGCCTTTGGTTGTGGTCTCTGTCGTGTTTGGTCTCATCGCCGCCGTCCCTGGCACTATCTGGGTGCTCTATGGCGCCGATCGCTTCGGCTGGGATTCGGTCCATATGGGGATGTCACTGTCTCTTTTTGGGGTGAGTGGCGCCCTCGCTCAAGCCTTCCTCGTTGGCCCACTGACGAAGCGTTTCGGCGATCTCGGTACCTTGATGATCGGCGTGGCCTTCGACACACTGGCCTATACGCTGATGGCTTTCGCTGATCAGAGCTGGATGGGTTTTGCGGTAGCTCCGCTCTTTGCTCTCGGCGGTGTGGCCATGCCAGCGCTCCAGTCTCTGCTCACCAGTCGAGTCAGCGACGAGCAACAGGGACAGTTGCAGGGTGTCCTCGCAAGTCTCATGAGCCTTGCCGGGATCGTCGGGCCGGTGCTGACCACCGCCATTTTCTTTGCGACCAGAAACATCTGGATCGGCACAATCTGGCTTGTCGGCGCTGCTCTCTATCTCCTTGCCACCCCGCTTTTCGCGACGGTGCGTCGGCCGAAACTGGCCGCCGCGTAAAAGACTAGCGTACGCCCGGCTACGGAAGAGGGGATAGGTTTGCAAGGGAATCGTCTCATTTGATGAGAGCGTAATGAATGGCTGAATTGATCTGGCCATCGCAAATACTGATCCGTGTCTTGGCGCCGTCCATCATGCCTGGGAGGAAAACCGGGACAAATGCGGCGGAAAGGCTGGCGGAATGACGGTGAAAAGGCCGGAAAACCTGATGTTTGGCCTTGTCGGCCCTGGATTTCCGCGTCATTAACGTTTCCGTACCGTTCGGCCTCGCCAAAAGGGCGGAAACACTTGCGCTTGAGCTAGAATCGACCAAGGGTTGCCGCCACCAAAGCTTCGCCAGCGAGGGCGGGCATTCACTGTGAGGATACGCGATGAACAAGAACGATCTGGTTGGCGTCGTTGCCGACAAGGCCACGATTACCAAGGCTCAGGCTGCAGAAGCCGTGGACGCAGTGTTTGAAGCCATCACTTCTGCTCTGAAGTCCGGTGATGAAGTCCGTCTCGTCGGCTTCGGCACTTTCGCCGTTTCGCAGCGCAAGGCTTCGACCGGCCGCAACCCGGCCACGGGTGCAGAGATCCAGATTCCGGCCTCGAACCAGGCCAAATTCAAGCCCGGCAAGGGCCTCAAGGACGCGATCAACTAAGCGCGTCTACCCTTTCGCAGTCGATCAAACGGCCCCGCGAATTCTCGCCGGGGCCGTTTCTTTATATTGGCAGTTGACGCGGGGCGACGGGCACCCTAAGCAGGGCAGCGTTCCGGCAAATGCCCGGACGGGCGATTAGCTCAGTTGGTAGAGCGTCTCGTTTACACCGAGAATGTCGGCGGTTCGAGTCCGTCATCGCCCACCATTTTTCTCCTTCTTTTTCAGTCGCTTCCCCGAACTCCGGGGATAGAATTATTTTGGCCACTTGACTTTCGAAGCGCTCGCGGTAACGTTCCCATGCGTGGAGGAAGTTTGATGGTGGAACGAAGCCGCAGTCGTCGGCCGACCATTATCGATGTTGCGGAGCGAGCCGGGGTGTCCAAGAGCACCGCGGCGCGAGCGCTCGCTGGTTCTTCCAATATTACTGATGAAACCCGGGAGCGCGTCGTCAAGGCAGCTGCCGCCGTCGGTTACGAGCGAAATCATCTTGCGGTCGGCATGCGTTCCGGGCGGAGCGGCATGCTCGGACTCGTGATTCCCGATATCGCCAATCCGTTCTGGGCCGAAGTCGCGCGCGGTGCGCAGGATCGCGCTGCGCGGGCAGGGGCCTCTTTGCTGGTCTTTTCGTCCGATTGGGATCCCGAAGCCGAGGCCACCCACCTTCGCACGCTGCGGCGAGCACGAGTCGATGGGGCCATCGTCAATCCCGTTTCCGACAGTTTCGATGACCTCGACCGCTTCGGCATGCCCTGCGTCTTCATCGGCTCGAGCGCCGAGCGCTACCCGGATATTTCGAGCGTTGGCTCGGATATCACACAGGCGGTTCGCCTGGGACTCGATCATCTGATGTCGAAAGGGCATGTGGCTCCAGCGCTCATTCTGGGGCCGAAGTCGCGACTGGCCCGCGCACGGTTTCTCCGGGCAGTGCACGAACATTTCGTCGAGCGCGATCTCGATCCGGGCGTTCTGGCGGTGGAAGATGGCGAATACACCGTCGAGGGCGGACGCGAAGCCATGCGCCGCCTATTGGCGCAACCACGGGTCGGGCATCTCGCCGTCTTTGCGGCCAATGACATGATGGCCCTTGGCGCGATGATGGCCGTGCGGGATGCGGGTCTCGATTGTCCCAGGGATGTCTCTATCCTCGGATTTGACGGTATCCCGTCTGGCGAGTTCGCTTGGCCTGGACTGACGACAATCGCCAAGCCCGGACGGGATATCGGCGAACGCGCTGTCGAAGGGCTTTTCGACGAAATCGAACACAGGCCGGAACACCGCCGGATCTATATGCCGTGCCGATTGCTGGAGCGAGGCTCACTCGCCGACCTTTCGGTTGCGGCGCCCCAGCGCATAGCCGGGGCAGGGAGGAACTAAGCATGGTTGCCGGAGACGGGCAAAAGATCGCCGCCGTGACGTCAGATGGGAACGTTCCCGCTGTCGGTGAGAGGGTGCGCAGTTCGGGTAACATTCCGTTATCGTCGACGACGAGTTTGGGCGCGAAAGTACGTCAATGGTGGCCCTATTACGCCATGATGGCACCGGGCCTCCTGTTTTTCTTCATCTGGCACTATGTCCCCATCTGGGAAGCCAAGATGGCGTTCGAGCAGGTACGGATCATTCCACCCAATATCTGGGTGGGGCTCAAGAACTTCCAGCAGCTCTTTTCCTCACCGATATTCTACCAGGTGCTGGCCAATACGCTGATCATTTCGGGGATGAAGATCCTCTTCGTCTTCCCGGTCCCGATCATCGTTGCGCTGCTGCTCAATGAAATCCGTAGCGGCAAGCTGCGCGGATTTGTCCAGTCGGCGATCTACCTGCCGCACTTTCTGAGTTGGGTGGTTATCGCGGGCGTGTTCATCGCGCTGCTTTCGCCCACCGACGGTGCCGTCAATCAGATCCAGAATGCGTTCGGGTTTCCTTCGGTGAACTACATGACCAATACCGGCACCATTCGCTGGGTCCTGGTCATCTCCGAAATCTGGCGTTCTGCCGGCTGGGACAGTCTGCTTTATCTTGCCGCCATCTTCGCCATCGATCCGCAGCTCTACGAGGCCGCCGAGATGGACGGGGCCAATCGCTGGCAGAAAATCTGGCACGTCACCATCCCGGGCATCGTGCCGACCATCGCAACGCTCTTCATTCTCAACATGGGCATGTTCCTGAGCGCTGACCTCAACCAGGTCATCAACATGCAGAACGACGTCAACGCATCGACCATCGATATCCTCGACACCTATGTCTACCGGCTGGGCCTTTCGACCGGCGAATACGCGTTGGCCACCGCCGCGGGGCTCTTCAAGGCGGTGATCGGCATGATCCTCGTTGTCTCGTCGCATCTCGTCAGCAAGCGCCTGACCGGCAAGGGGCTTTGGTAATGGCCAGTCAATCCCGCCGCACGCCGCTCGAGCGCGTGGAATACGTGCTCATCGTTTCGACGCTGCTGCTGCTCGTCGTCTTCACCGTGCAGCCGCTGCTCAACCTTCTGGCTCTGTCATTCTCCGATCCGAGCAAGGTTGCCGGCTTTTCCGGCCTTTCGATTATTCCCGATGGTTTTTCGCCCGATGTCTGGGCGCTGCTGCTGCAGCATCCCAATGTCCAGCGCGGCATCTTCAATTCGATCTGGATGACCGCCACCAGTGTCGTCATCGGCGTCTTGGGCACGGCACTCATGGCCTGGGGCCTTTCACGGCCGGGCCTGCCGGGCCGACGGGTGATCTTCATCCTTGTGCTCGTGACCATCGTCTTCGAGCCGGGCATCATTCCCGACTACTTCCTGATGAAGCGCATGGGCCTTCTGAACACGCCCTGGTCGGTGATCATGTATAAGGCGATCAGCGCCTGGTACCTCATCATTCTCGTGCGGTTCTTCGAGGAAATTCCCCGCGAGCTGCTGGAAGCCGCCGAACTCGACGGCGCCAATCCCTTCCAGACCTTCTTCCTCGTGGTGCTGCCGCTTGCCAAATCGGCGCTCGCAACGATCGCGCTTTTCTACCTGGTGCTGCACTGGAACGAGTTCTTCCGGGCGATGATCTATCTCAACGACCAGAGCAAATGGCCGCTGCAGGTGGTGCTCCGGCAGTTCGTCATCGAGGGCGACAAGATCGCCATCGTCGGCGCCAACAATGCCAACAACAATATCGGCATCGCCCAGATCAACATCAGGGCACTGAAAGCCGGGATGATCCTCATCACCATCCTGCCGATCCTCGCCATCTACCCGCTGATCCTCAAATTCTTCACCAAGGGGACGATGTCGGGGGCGCTGAAGGGATGAAGTGGCTTTGGGTTCGGTGTTTGCGGCTTCACCCCGCCCTGCCTCCGCCCACCAAGGGGAGGTGGACGCCAGTGCGGCGGAAAGATGGTTCCACGCACGCGATACGGCATTGCCCCCTTGATGGGGGAGGACGGAAGGGAGCGGCGTCAGCCGCCATCCAAAACGAATTCCGCTTCGGCGGCATGACTGAAAACAACGGAGGAGACGACCAATGACGATCAAGAAACTGCTGCTGGCAACGACTGCCGTGGCCTTGCTGGGTGCAAGCATTGCCCCGGCGATGGCGCAGACGACCATTCGGCTGGTCAGCAAGGACTTGCTGACGACCAATCCCGACGACATGAAGGAAATCGAAGAGATCGAAGCCGGACTCAAGGCTGCGGGTCACGACATCGATATCCAGACCGTCGACCTGCCGGGCGGCACGGCTGCCTATGTCGATGCCCTGGGCGTAATGCTGCTCTCGGGCGACATCCCCGACATCATCTATTTCCAGGGCGGCGACCAGAAAATGGCCGAGCAGGGCATTCTCGAGGACCTGAACCCGTTCATCGAGAAGTCCGAGCATATCAAGGACGCGCTCTGGCCGCACAATGTCGATCGGCTCGCCAACTATCCGTACCTGCTCTACATCTATCCGCCGCGCGCGCCGCAGCCGGTGATCCGGCAGGACTGGCTCGATCAGCTCGGCATGGAACCGCCCAAGACTGTCGAAGAATACGAAGCGCTGTTCCAGGCAATCCATGATGCCGACCTCGACGGTGACGGCACGCCGGGCAATACGCTGGGCCTGACCGGCTTCGGCAATACCAACGAACTCGACTCCATCTTCAACCAGGCCTTCGGCGTGACCGGTACCTGGATGAAGAATGCCGATGGCGCCTGGGTCAATTCGCGCGTCACCGACGCAGAAAAGGCCAAGATCGAGTTCTATGCCCGCCTCGCCGAAAAGGGCCTCTTCGACAAGGAATATGTCACCAACACGTTCGACGTGAAGGAAGACAAGTTCTACACCGGCAAGGCTGGCGTCGTCTTCGGCTCCTCGCCGGAGGTCATCGACATCTATGCAGGCAAGATGCGCCAGGCTCATCCGGGCGAAGACATTACCCTCGCTCTGCTGCCGATCCCGTCAGGTCCGGGCGGACAGGGTCTGGCTGCCGTCGACGTTTCCAAGGAATCGCGTGGCTTTGCGATCTCGTCGCTTTCCGAGCACAAGGACGAGGCCTTTGCGGTACTCGATTTCATGGCGTCCAAGGAAGGCCAGGATATCGATCGGCTCGGCTTTGAAGGCGTGCATCACAACACGGATGCGAGCGGCGCTGTGACCTTCACCGACCAGATCTCCACCTGGTATGCGCGCTTCTTCAACGCAGCCAACTGGGTCCCGCCGACCCCGCTCTTGTCCCCGACTGCCCAGGCTGCGCTCGACACGATCAAGGACAATTTCGTCGCCGACAACGCCTTTGTCTGGCCCGCTGATTATGCCGCCGATGTCGACGCCACCGAGCAGGTCTATCGCTCCTGGGTGGCCAAGTTCATCACCGGCGAAGCGAGCCTCGACCAGTGGCAGCAGTTCGTCGACGAGTACAACGCGGCCGGCGGCACCCGCATGGCCGAATATGCGGCGACGGTGCTGAAGTAAAAATCCTGGGTCTGGGGCCTGATGGTTCCACGCCCCCCCTACGGCACCTCACTCCTTACGAGTGAGGTTGGGAGGGGGTGCGAGAGCCGCAGTTTTGTGGCTCTCACCCTCACCCTTGATCCAGCCAGACGAGCATAGCTCTCGTGGGCTGGATCGCTCAAATCGCTCCACCGGAGCGATTTACCAAACGACACGCCCAAGCCCACAAGGGGAGGGTGTCGACTGCTAGGGCCGTGCATCAGCGGCGACAGGAATGAAGATAACATGACACCAACCCTCTCATCCCGCGTCCGCGGCATGCTCCATGGGATCGCTCTCGGCGATGCCTTGGGTGCGCCGGTAGAAAAACTGTCGGCCGCCGAGATCAGGGCGCGCTATGGGCGGGTGACCTCGGTGATGACGCGCTGGCACAAGATGGACCTGCCGCCTGCGGCGCGAAATCATCGGGTGCGCGGCGACGGCATTGTCACGGACGATACACTGATGACCTTGGCGCTGATGGACATCTATGCCGAGGAAAAACGCCATCTCGATGCCTGGGACATGGCCGACGGCATGGTTCGGCAGATTGCCTGGACACCGCGCTGGGTGCCTGAACTGCAGCGCGAGGCGATGCTGATCGATCGCCTCTTCTATCCGGAAAAATGGATTTTCCAGCGCCATCAATTGTCCAATTGCGACCCGCGCCAGGGCGGGATCGGCAACATGGTCAATTGCGGCGCGGCTATGTATATCGCCCCGATCGGGGTGGTGAACGCTGCCGACCCCAAGGCCGCTTATGACGAAGCGATTGCTTTCGCATCGGGCCACCAGGAGAGCTACGGTCTTGAAGCCGCTGGCGCAATGGCCGCCGCGGTTTCTGCTGCCTTCGTGCCCGGAACGACCATCGACCGGATCGTCGACACGGTGATCGGCCTTTCCAAGGACGGCACGCGCGAAGCCATCATGGCTATTGCCGAGCAGGCCCGGCAAATGCGCGGCGCCGGCGCAGGCTACGACCAGGTCTGCGCGGCCTTCCATTCGACGATTGCGCGCTTTTCGGTCATGGGCGACGATGTCAATCACATGCCCGAAAAGGCCGGCCGTCTGACTGACGCTTATCGCCCAAGCCGGTTGATGGCGATCGAGGAGCTGCCGCTGGCGCTTGGTTTCTGCCTCCTCAATGACGGGGATTTCCGCCGCTCGATCGAGGACGGAATCAATTCGGGACGCGACACGGATTCCATCGGCGTCATGGCCGGTGCCATTCTCGGCGCTCTACACGGCGAGGCGGTGATCGATCCTGCCGATCAGGCGCAGATCGACACGGCCAACAGGCTCGATCTTACCGCTTCCGCCGACTCCTTTGCGCAAACTGCAGCACAGATTCTCAAGGCAGACCGCGCCGCAGCTGCGCAGCGCGAAGAAGCGCGCGCCGTCCTTCTCAAACTCTGACCCTTATCGACTGAAAGACCTTTGATGCTGTCCGAAACCGAAATTCTCGAAAAGATTTATGCCGGCTTTATCGGCAAGGCGATCGGCGTGCGCCTCGGCGCTCCGGTAGAACCAACCATCTGGAGCTATGATCGCATTCAGAAGACCTATGGCGAGGTGACGCAGTATCTGCGCGATTTCAAGAATTTCGCTGCGGACGACGACACCAACGGACCGGTCTACTTCATTCGTGCGCTGCGCGACTATGGGCTCAACGCAACAGCCGAGGATGTGGGCAAGACCTGGCTCAATTATGCTGCCGAAGAGCATGGCATGTATTGGTGGGGCGGATTCGGCGTTTCGACCGAGCACACAGCCTATCGTAATCTGCGCGCCGGCATTCCTGCGCCCCAGTCTGGCTCGATCGCGCAGAACGGCACCACTGTTGCCGAGCAGATCGGCGGCCAGATCTTTATCGACAGCTGGGGTTGGGTGAACCCAGGCAATCCCAAGCGCGCAGCCGAAATGTCGGCCATGGCAGCCTCGGTGGCTCATGATGGCGACGGGCTCAATGGCGCGCGCTTCTGCGCGGCGGCGATCGCTGCGGCATTCGAAGCCACGAGCATCGATGAGATCGTCGAGACGGCGATGGGCACGATCGACTCCAGCTCGACCTATGCGCGGGTGTGCCGGGCCGTCATCGACTTCCATAAGGCCAATCCGGACAATTGGCGCGCCTGCCGCGACATGCTGACGGCCTATTGGGGGTATGATCGCTATCCCGGCGTTTGCCACATCATTCCCAATGCCGGGGTCACCATCATGTCGATCCTTTATGGCAAGGGCGACCTGCCGCGGACGGCGGAGATCGCCACCATGGCGGGCTGGGACACCGACTGTAACGCCGGCAATGCCGCGGCGATCGTCGGCACATTCCAGGGGCTGCAGGAAGGTTGGGGCAAGTATCGCGAACCGATCAACGATTTCCTCGTCGCCTCGGGCATCGTGGGCTCGATCAACATCGTCGATATCCCGAGCTTCGCGCGCGAACTGACCGTGCTGGCGCTGCAGCTTGCTGGGCGCGAGGTGCCAAAACTGTGGCTTGAAGATTTCACCCGGCGCGGCCTGCGGTTCGACTTCGACCTGCCCGGCTCGACCCATGGTTTCCGGACCGAGGGCTTTAACCAGATCACCCTTAAGCATTCCGATGAGCGTCATGTCGAAGGCTCGCGCGGGTCGCTCGAAATCCAGCTCGATCGGCTGGAGCGCGGGCAGGGCGGGCGCGTGTTCTGGAAGCCGTTCTATCGCCGCAGCGATTTCGACGACGAGCGCTATCGTCCGATGTTTTCTCCGGTGGTGGATGCGGGCCAGACAGTATCGTTCAAGCTCTGGCTCGACCCTTGGAATGGCGATGGCAATCTGCGCGTCGCGCCCTATGTGCGGCGGACGATGAGCGGGGCGATCGAGGAAACGGGCGCCTGGCACGTGCCCTCTGCCGAAGGCTGGCAGGATTACAGCTTCGTCGTGCCCGAGGGTGATGAGGCGATCGACGAGATCGGTGTCTCCATCGAGTATTTCGGACGCCTCAAATTCCTCGGCCGGCTGTTCCTTGCCGACTTCAAGGTCGAGGGCGCGGGGCATACGGCCATCGACCCGGCCGTCGAAACGCAGGAATGGGGCGCCATAACGCGCTTCACCTTCAATCGCGGCCACTGGACCAAGCAGGAAGGGCGCATCCACGGGCACACTGCGGGCGACGCCGATATGTGGACCGGGCACTACTATGCGCGTGACGTGGTCGTCTCGGCCGATATGCGGCGCCTGTCGGGCATTTCGCAACTGGTCACCGCACGGGTGCAGGGCACCGGGCGGTTCTATGCAGCGGGCTTTGAGGGCGATGAGGTCGTTATCCTCAAAGAGGATTTCGGGTCGACTGTTCTCTCGCGCGCGCCGTTCAAGCCGGAATCCGGCAAGAGCTATCAGTTCGCCTTCTCGGTGAAGGGTGACACATTGAGCTTTGCCGTCAACGGCCAGCAGCTGATCACCGCGACCGACACCGCCTATGCCTATGGCATGGCGGGCATTCGCCTCGCCTCGGCCGGGCGGATGAGCGTCGGCCGCTTCGAGATCGTCGAAAGCTAACAGAGGAGGCCAGCATGGCGGAAATCGAACTCAAGCATGTCGCCAAGACCTATGGCTCGGTGCAGGTTCTCAACGACATCTCGCTTGAAATGGCCGATGGCGAATTCGTCGTGCTGGTCGGGCCCTCAGGCTGCGGGAAATCGACACTGCTGCGGATGATCGCCGGGCTCGAGGATATCACCTCGGGCGAGATCACCATCGGCGGCAAGGTCGTCAACAATATGCCGGCCAAGGAGCGGGACATCGCCATGGTGTTTCAATCCTACGCGCTTTATCCGCATATGAAGGTGGCCGACAATATGAGCTTTTCGCTCCGGCTTGCGGGGGCGCCGAAGGCGGAAATCAAGACCCGGGTGGCCGAAGCCGCGGCGATCCTAGGGCTCGAAAACCTGCTCGATCGCCTGCCGCGCGAACTCTCGGGCGGCCAGCGGCAGCGCGTCGCCATGGGCCGCGCCATCGTGCGCAACCCGCGGGCATTTCTGTTCGACGAACCCCTGTCGAATCTTGATGCGAAGCTGCGCGTCAAGATGCGCGGCGAGATCAAACGGCTCCATCAGCGCCTGGGCAAGACAATGGTCTATGTGACGCATGACCAGACCGAGGCGATGACGATGGCCGACACGATCGTCGTGCTCAACAATGGCCGCATCGAGCAGGCGGGTGCTCCGCTCGAGCTCTACAACAATCCGGCAAATCTTTTTGTCGCGGGCTTCATCGGCTCACCAGAGATCAATCTGGTGACGGCGCGTTATGAGGGCGGCTCAGCGATCAACCTTGCCGGCGGCGTGTCGCTGCCACTTGGAACGCCGCTCGATGTGTCCCCAGGAACCGAAATCGTTTATGGCATTCGCCCGCAGCATATCACCTTGGGCACGAGCGGCGTGCCGGCATCGGTCATCGTGGTCGAGCCGACCGGCGACGCGCAGGAGGTTTTGGCACGCGCCGGCGAAACAGATATCTCGGCGGCCATCCGCGACCATGCCCTCCTCACCCCAGGCGAAAACGTGCATCTGGTGATCGATCCGGCAAAGGTTTTCATCTTTGACCGGACGAGCGGACAACGGCTGCGATGAGCGAGAACGTCAAGCGGTTCGACCCCGCGGCTACCGGTCCGCTCGAGGGCATTCGTGTCCTCGACCTGTCGCGGCTTATGGCGGGCAACATGCTCAGCCTGCAGCTTGCCGATTTCGGTGCTGATGTCATCAAGATCGAACCGCCGGAAGGCGATCCGCTGCGCGACTGGAAAGACGACGGCCTGTCCCTGTTCTGGAAAGTTTATGGACGAAACAAGCGCTCGGTGATGCTGAACCTGCGCGATCCGGCCTCGATGAATGCGCTATGGCGGCTGATCGAGACCGCTGACGTCTTCATCGAAAATTTTCGCCCCGGCACGCTCGAAAAGATGGGCCTCGCGCCGGAAAGACTGCTTGAGAAAAACAACCGCCTCATCGTGGTGCGCATATCTGGATTTGGGCAGACCGGCCCCTATTCGCGCTTGCCGGGGTTTGGAACGATCGTCGAGGCCATGAGCGGTTTTGCCGAGCGCACCGGCTTTCCCGACCGGGAGCCGGTTTTGCCGCCGCTCGCTTTGGCCGACATGATCGCCGGGCTTTACGGCGCCTCCGCAACCATGATGGCGCTATATGCGCGTCAGGCGGGCACGGCGGCGGGGCAGGTGATCGACCTATCGCTGCTCGAACCGATGTTTTCGGTTCTGGGCCCGGAAGCCGCGATTTTCGCCAGGACCGGCAAGATCAAGCAGCGCGTCGGCAGCGCGTCAAACACGGCCTCGCCCCGAAATGTGTATAAGTGTGCGGATGGAAAATATCTTGCTCTTTCGGGCTCTACCCCCGCGGTGGCGCGGCGGATTTTCGAGATCATCGGTCGAGCTGATATGAACGATGATCCACGCTTTGCGACCAATTCCGATCGTGTCAAGAATCGCGACCTGGTCGATGCCGCGGTCGGCGAGTGGTTCGCGCATCTGGACAGCAGCGAGGCGCTTGAAACCATGCGAGCGGCCGGAGCGACGGTTGGGCCGGTCTATAACATCGCTCAGGCGATGGACGATCCGCATTTCAACGAGCGGGAAGTCATCGTGCCGGTCGAAGACGAAGGCGCAGCGCCGCTTCCGATGCACAATATCCTGCCGCGCCTGTCTGCTACGCCCGGCGTCTGGCGTCGGCCCGCTCCCAGTCTTGGCGAGCATAACGACGAAATCTTTCGTGAAGCAGGAATCGCGCTGCCTCGGGCCGGTGGAGGACCCGCCTGATGCGTTCGCTTCTTTATGTTCCAGCTCATCAGGAGCGATTTATCGCCAAGGCGCACGAGCGCGGCGCCGACGCGATCATTCTCGATCTTGAAGATTCTGTACCTGCCGAAGCAAAGGACGGGGCGCGAGCCGGCTTGGCGGCAGCCATAAACAGCGTCCGTCAGGGCGGCGCCCAGGTTTTCGTGCGGATCAATGACGGCGAACGACAGCATGACGACGCGCGGGCAGCGATTAAGGCAGGGGCCGACGGGCTATACGTCCCCAAGGTGCGGAGCGCGTATGCTATCGAGAGCCTCGCGGTTATTCTCGACGCTGAAGAGGCGGGAGGGACGCCACTTCAACTGGTTGCTCTGATCGAAGATATCGGCGCCGTCATGGATGCGCGGTCCATCGCCCGGGCGTCACGCCTGACCGGGCTTTCGGTCGGCGGCGAAGATCTCGCGCTTTCGCTTGGTGCCGAGCCGACACCCGATGTCCTGCGCCTGCCGAAATTGCTGGTTCACTATGCTGCAAAAGACCGTGGGCTCTGGTCGTTCGGGCTTCTGCGCTCTGCCGCCGACTATTCCGATCTTGCCGGCATCGAATTAGCCGCACGCGAGGCGCAGGCCCACGGCTTTGACGGAGCGACCTGCGTACATCCCGCTGTCGTGCCGGTGCTGAACACGGCCTTTTCGCCGAGCGCGGACATGTTCGCCTGGGCTGAGCGCGTCATCGAGGCGGCCCGAACGGGCGAGGGGGCTTTTCAGGTCGACGGCAAAATGGTCGACGCGCCGATTATCGCCCGCGCCCGAAGAATTCTCGAGCTCCGCCGCTAGAGCCGCATCATTTCTCGCGGAGCCGCGCCATCTAGGCTTGCGGGGCCAGTAATGTGAGATCAATGCTCGGGTTATGACCCAACCCCGATTCCTTTCGCTCGTTTTCGCCGCGGCGCTACTGCTCGGCGGCAGCGGCGCAGCCTTGGCCGATGGGCGCGGCGACTGGAAGGGCTATGATTGGCAGCGGGTCGATCTCGACACCTGTCCGACGCTCGGCGCGGGAAACCCCTGCCAGATTTTTCATGGCAAATGGGACTGGAAGCGCAATCAGTGGGTCGATCTGATGTTGACCTATACCGGCTCGGCTCTGGAGCTGGTCAATATCCTCACCAACTACGATCGCGCCGACGACGACTATGTGTGCACTGTCGTGTTATTCGTTAGTAGCGAAGGGCGCAACCTCGCCGCGTTCCACTTCAACGAGCACAGCGACCACCAGACTGCGGCCAATTTTACCAGTCGCTTCCCGATCTCCAGGGCGGCACTTGCCCAGACCACGACGGTCGACGTCGGCACCAAGCAATGCCGCGAGGGTGGCAACCAGGACAAGGGCACCTATGCGCGCGTCGTGGAGGCTATTCGTCAGAACTAGCTCAAGTTCGCACTGGCTTTTGACGCCTGAGGTGGGCTAGAAGGCCGCAGCCGGCTGGCGCGGACATGAATCGTCTTCGTCGCACTGGGCCCGGTCTTCTCACCCACAATCATCCAGCTTCAGATGCCGCGTGAAAAAATGCGGCTTGATGCTTGTTGTTTCATAGTTTTCCACAGCCGCGTCGACATCTGTGAAGTTTTTATGCCGGAACGCTCGAGCGGCGCTTGACTTGGGAATGGGCACTGGGTACATGAGCCTCACGTTCAGCGAACGAACAGTTCGCCGATGCGGGAGTAGCTCAGTTGGTTAGAGCGCCGGCCTGTCACGCCGGAGGTCGCGGGTTCGAGCCCCGTCTCTCGCGCCACCCTTTTCAATTACATTGTTGTCGTTAGGGTGGTGCGGCTGGTCGCTGTCATCCCACATCTGCACGAAGTTGTCGCGCCGGGCGCACGGACATGGCTGACCAAGTCGTAAGAACGCCGGTCGCGATCGTCGTGATAACGGCGCCGATGACGACGATGACGACCGTCAATGCGTTCGGGGCGAATGGGATTTCCATGACGTAGGTCAGGATCGCCCAGGCTGCGGTGATGCCGAGGGCTGCACCCAGGGCCGCGGCGAGGAAGCCCAGCACGCCATATTCGACGACGAACGCGACGATGACCTTGCGCCTCGTGGCGCCCAGCACCTTCATGACGACCGCGTCGGCTTCGCGCTGCTTCCGCCCCACCGCCATGGCGCCAGCAAGCACCAGCACTCCAGAGACTACTGCCAGGCTGCCGACGAGGGCGACGGCGTTGGCCAGGCTCGAAAGAATGGCTTCGATCCGCTCGATGGCATCGCCGACCGGCAGGAAGCTCAAAGTCGGAAACGTCTTTCCAAGACGATTCTCGACCGCAGCGGCGGTGCCATGTTTCACATCGATAGTGCCCATCACAGTCTGCGGCGCGCTTTCGATCACGCCTGGCGAAAACAGCAGGCGAAAATTGAGCCCTCCTTCACGCCAGTCGATGTCACGAAAATTGGCGATGGTGACATCGATCGGGCGGCCGGCAATGGCGATGGTCATGGTGTCGCCGACGGAAAGGCCGAGAGGGTCGCGCAGTTCGGTGCTCAGGGACACGAGCGGCGGGCCGGAATAGGTATCGGACCACCAGTCGCCGGCAACGACGGTTGAGCCCTCCGGCACGCTGCTTGCCCAGCTCAGGGCCGCGTCGCCCTCGAACATATCTGCGATGTCGTCTGGAACCGGACCGATATCGATAACTGGCGTGCCCTTGATCCGCTCGATGGTGCCGCGCAGCATCGGGATGGTCTCGAGCGTCTCGATATCTGGGTCGGACGCGGCAAAGGATTCAACCAGCGGCACCTGGTCCTTGGGCATATCGAGCAGCACGAAAGCAGGCGCATCTTCGGCGACGACGCTATCGATCTGACTGCGCAGGTTCTGGTCGAGCAGGGTGATCATCAGCAACAGCGCCAGACCGAGGCCAAGGGAAAGCACGACGACGGGCGCGACTGAACCGGGGCGATGGATCGCCTTGAAGGCTTGGCGCAGCGTTGTGTTGGGAAGCGGCGGCAAAAGCCGCAGCGCGACTTGCAGGAGCCACGCGGCGGCGCGGAGCAAGGCGAATGCGACCGCAGCGCCGATGGCGTACCACAGAACCAGTGACAAGGAGGCGGTGGTGAGGATGGCCAATCCGGCAATGGCCAGCAGCGCGAGCAGCAGCGGCACGCCCGTGCGCCAATGGGTGAGGTCACGCCAGCTGATGCGCGTCTCGCCGCCGTCGGAGGCGCGAAAAAGGCTGGCGGGCTTGAGCTTTTGCGCGCCACGCAACGGCAGAAGCGCAAAGGCAAAACCGATCAGCAGGCCGAAGAGCGCGGCGGTGGACAGGGATCCCACGTCTAGCGTGGGAGCAAGATCGATGCCGAGCATGCCCGAGAGAAAGGGCAGGGCAAGAAGGCTGGTCGTTGCGCCGAGAATGAGGCCGATCAAAACGCCGGCGAGAGAGAGCACCAGAACCTGCGTCAGGAAGTGGACCATGACTCGGGCGCTGGTGGCGCCGAGGCTGCGCAGGGTCGCGATCGAGCTGCGCCTTTCAGTGATATAGGCCGATATCGCATTGGAAACGCCCACGCCGCCGACCAGCAGCGACGACAGGCCGACCAATGTCAGAAAGCGCGCGAAAAGATCGAAAAAGCGCTTGAGGTTGGCCGCGGCATCTTCAGGTTGCCGCAAATCCCATCCGGCGTCCGGGAATACGTCCGTGAGCTCCGCAATCGCAGATGCGGCATCTTTTGACCCAAGCAGAACCTTATAGCTGAAGCGGCTGAGAACGCCTTGCTGCTGCAGCCCGGCGGCGCTCAACGCGCTATCGAGCACAAGGGCAGGGCGACCAAGCTGAAACCCTTGGGCTGCCTGGTCTGGCAATGCGACAAGCGTGGCGCGGACTGAAAAATCGGCATCGCCGATCCTGATGGCGTCGCCGATCGCGATGCCGAGACGATCCAGAACGCCCTTATCGACAATTGCGCCTGGAAGGCCATCCCTGACCGAGAGCAATTGGCCAATCGGCTGGTCCGTCGCGGGCGCTACGGTGACCTTGCCCAGCAAAGGATAGTTCGCGCTAACCGCGCGGAGGCTCAGGAGCGTACTGGCGTCGTTGACACTGGCACGGGCGTTGAGGTCGACGACGCGCGTTACCTGGCCGAGCGCTTCAACCGCAGCCCATTGCTCAGACGAAATATCGCTGCCGCGCATGCGGATCTCGATGTCGCCGCCCAGGATGACACGCGCGTCGCGCTGCACCGCAGCCTGGAGCGCGGCGCCAACGGACGACACAGCCGCAATGGCGCCGACGCCCAGCGCGAGACAGGCGAGCAGAATGATGAAGCGGCGAACATCGCCGCGCAGATCGAGAATGCCGATGCGGACCCAGCTGAGAAGGCGGCTCATGCCGTCACGTCTTCGGTAAGCGGCGTCAGCCGCCCATGATTCATCGAAAGCACGCGATCGGCCCGGCGGGCGAGGGCAGGGTCGTGGGTGATGAGGAACACTGCGGTGCCATTGTCGCGGGCCAGGGCAAACATCATATCGATGACCCTGGCGCCAGTGTCCTGATCCAGATTGCCGGTCGGCTCGTCAGCGAGCAGGAGTTTCGGCTTGTTGACGATAGCCCGAGCAAGCCCGACTCGCTGCTGCTCGCCGCCAGAGAGCGCGCTTGGGCGATGATCGAGACGGTCGCCAAGGCCTACGGCCACCAGAGCCGCTTTCGCTGCGGACATGATCTCCGCGTAAGACTGCCCGGTTTCGCCGATCTCAAGAGACAATGCGACGTTTTCGAGAGCAGTCATCGACGGGATCAGATGAAAATTCTGAAAGAGGATGCCGAGATGCTGGCGCCGGAAAATGGCCAGCTGATCCTCGTCGAGTCCGGTGATCGATGTACCCGCTACACTCACGTGACCGTTTGTTGCCTGTTCGAGGCCGCCCAGTACCATGAGCAGCGATGTCTTGCCGCTGCCCGACGGGCCGACCACGGCAACGACCTCGCCGGGCGCGATGGAAAACTCGATGTCCTTGAGGATGTGAAGTGGCGTCTTGCCTGACCGAAGGTGCAGGTTCATGGCGGCAGTCGCAACGACAGGGCTGCTCATCGGCGGCACTTCCATTCGGTAAAGCGTTGAACGAGAAGTATGTGGTCTCGACGGAAAGAACAGCAGCGATGAGAAAAATTGTTCGTGACGCGATATTTCGCGCTGCCCTTGCCGTGTTGGCGGTCGGCTTGATACTGGCTCCAGCCAATGCGGCCGAGCGGACGTTGATGCTCTACGGCGACAGCCTGATGGCGGGTCTCGGCCTTTCTGCAAAAGACAGCTTTGCTGGACAATTGCAGGCCGCGCTCGGTGACGAGGTTACGATCGTCAATGCCAGCGTTTCGGGCGACACGTCGGCCGATGGTTTGGCGCGCCTTGATTGGTCGCTGGCCGATCGGCCCGATGCAGTTGTGCTCGAACTCGGCGCCAATGACATGCTGCAGGGTCTGCCGGTCGACGCGATGCGCGAGAATCTCAAGGCAATCCTCCGTCGGCTTCGGGATGAGAACATCCCGGTTCTCTTGGCCGGCATGCGCGCTAGCCCAAGCCTTGGCAGTCAATATGTAGAGGCTTATGACGCAGTCTTTCCAAGCCTTGCAGCGGAATTCGGCACGGCGTTTTATCCGTTTTTCCTCGAAGGCGTAGCGACCAACGCCACGCTCAACCAGGCCGATGGCATGCATCCGAATGCCGAAGGGGTGCGCATCATAGTCGAAGCAATCCTTCCACACATCAAAGCGCTGCTCGCAGAATCTTAAGGTCAACTTGCCGGCAGGCGGATGAAGGGGACGGCCAAGCCTGTTCACTGCACCACACATCTGCCCACGGGTTCTCCGCTCCGACGATGAACGATTTGCCGGGGTAGCGAAGGATCAATCGGCACGCTTCGCCGTTGCTTGGCAAACAGCCAACAGGAAATCGGTGCGATGCAAAGGTTTAAGGATAAAGTCGTTCTCGTCACGGGTGCAGCGTCGGGGATTGGCGCAGCAACGGCCAAGCGTTTCGCCAGCGAAGGCGCGAAGGTGGCGCTGGTAGACGTCTCCGATCTATCCGCGACAGCGTCATCGATCGGGCAGGACGCTGTTCTGACCATCACCGCCGATGTTTCTGATCGCAGCCAGGTCGACCGGATGGTTGAGGAAACTGTGGCCAGGTTCCGCGGGCTCGATGTGCTGGTCAACAATGCTGGCGTCTATAGCGGTGGCGATCCTGCCAAGATTTCGGACGATGACTGGCACAAGGTCATCGCCACTGACCTCGACGGTGTTTTCTTCGGTTGCCGCGCGGCTATTCCGCACCTCGAAAAAACCAAGGGCTGCATCGTCAACACCGCGTCGGTCTCGGGCACCGGCGGGGACTGGAACACGCTGCCCTATAACGCTGCCAAGGGCGGTGTCGTCAATTTCACCCGCTCACTGGCAATGGACCTCGGCAAGCGCGGTATTCGCGTCAATTCCGTCTGCCCGAGCCTCACGCGAACGCCGATGACCGAAGAGACGTTCAAGGATCCTGAAGCACTCGAAGAGTTCAATGCCCGCATCCCGCTTGGTCGTCCATGCGAGCCCGAAGAGGTTGCAGCCGTCATCGCGTTTCTTGCGAGCGAGGATGCGAGCTTCATGACAGGTGCGAACATTCCCGTCGACGGCGGCGTGAGCGCATCCAACGGGCAGCCCCCGCAATGATCTTTCGGCTAGTCGGCGTATTTGCTGGCGCCGACTAGCCGAAGTGGCAAGAAACCAGTCGCGAAGTAAGCTCAGCTGCGGGCACTCGCAGCCGGTGAAAATCGTTCAAATCCGTCGCCGCGGGCCACCGCAATGACTTGAAGGCCAGCCTCGGCGGCAGTCTCGAGCGCCAGTCTTGTCGGAGCAGAGACGGCGATCAGTAGCGGGACGTCTAGCACGGTTGCCTTTTGGACGAGGTCGACGGAAATCCGACTCGTGAGCAAAAGCGCGCACTCGGTAGTGGGGAGGCGCAACTGGCGGCTTCGGCCAAGCAGTTTGTCGAGGGCGTTGTGCCGTCCGACATCTTCGCAGACGGCGAGCAGGCCGCCCTTCGGGTGCCAAAGCCCCGCAGCATGAACGGCGTGGGTTTCCGCGTTAAGGCTTTGTGCAAGACGCAGCGCGTCCATGGCCTCCATGACCTGGTGCGGGGTGAGGTCGAGCCGGGACGAAACCAAGGCTGAAGGACGTAGCGCCTGTTCGAGGCTCTCGATACCGCAGAGGCCGCAACCGGTTGGCCCAAGGGACTGCCGGCGCCGCTGCAGCAGCGCCATGGCGCGCGGCTGGTCCACCCAGAGCCGGACTTCTATCCCGCGGTGATGATCGATGACCTCGAGCCGCTCGATCTGGTCCACGCTGTCGATGACGCCCTCGCTGAGGGCAAAGCCTATACCGAAAGCTTCGAGGTCGGCCGGCGTAGCCATCATCACGGCGAGGGTCGTCCCGTTGACGACGATTGCGACCGCCGCTTCTTCGGCGATTTCGCGCTGCGCCAGGCCGCGACCCCAAGGCTCGGGATAGGAAGTGACGTGCGTGGCAAAGCTCATCGCACGATCCTCACGGGCACGGATTTTGCGGCCGGCACCTGACTGCCCTCGGCATGCTGCCAGATGGGAATGAGCACGTTGCACTCGGGGTAGTATCCCGCGCAACTGCCCTCGGGTAGGTCATAACGAACCGCGCGAAGACCGCCGAGGCGCCGCGTGACGCCATCGTCTGCAACGGTCTCGATTGTTACGCTATCGGCTTCCTTGATGCCGAAGCGCTGCATGTCCTTTTCGTTGAGGAGGATCACATCGCGCGTGCCGTGAATGCCGCGGAAGCGGTCGTCATATCCATAGACCGTCGTGTTGAACTGATCATTGCTGCGTAGCGTCATCAGACGCAGCACCTCATCATCTGAGCCGTCGTCGAAGCTGGAATGGAGAGCAGGGGGAATGACGAAGTTCGCCTTGCCGGTCTTCGTCTTCCATTCCCGATGGCTGGCGGCGATTGGCCGGCGAAAGCCTTTTGGCTCGTTCATCCGGCGATTGAAATCGGCAAACTGCTCCGGGTAGGTGCGCGCGATAGCGTCGCGAACGAGGCCATAATCGGCGACCCAGGAGTCCCAATCCACCTTAGGATTGTGTGGGAGACACGCCTTAGCAATTTCTGCGACGATGCGGGCTTCCGATAGCAGATCGGGGCTTGCCGGCTCGACCAGGGCCTTGGACTTATGAATGAAAGCGGTGCTGTCCTCGATGGTGACGATCTGTTCGCCGCTGGCCTGCCTGTCCTTTTCGATCCGCCCAAGGCAGGGGAGGAGATAAGACACCCTGCCATTGAAGAGGTGGCCGCGGTTGAGCTTGGTGGCCACTTGCACGGTGAGGCGCATGCTGGACCAGGCTTCTTCCATAGGTCCGTGATCGGGGACGGCGCGCAGGAAGTTTCCGCCGAGGCCGATGAAGGCTTCGACAGTTCCATCGATAATGCCTTTGCAGGTTTCGACGGTCGTCAGGCCTTTTTCGCGCGGGGCTGAAAAGCCGTAGAGTTCTTCCAGGCGGTCAAGCGGCACGAGCTCGGGCTTGTCGGCGATGCCCACCGTGCGCTGGCCCTGGACATTGGAGTGGCCCCGAACCGGGCAGATGCCCGCGCCTGGCCGGCCGATATTGCCGCGCAACAAGAGGAGGTTGACCAGCATCTGCACCGACTGCACGCCCAGCTTATGCTGCGTGATGCCCATGCCGTAGATGACCATTGCCGCCTTCGTGCGCGCATAAAGCCGCGCGGCCTTTTCGATGTCGGCGCGTGACAGGCCGGATTCGCGTTCGAGATCTTTCCAGTCCAGCGACAGCGCCCACACCGAGAACGCTCCAAAACCATGTGTGTGCTGGGCGATGAAATCGTGGTCGAGAAGTGGCGCTTCGCCCTTTGCCTGTGCGGCGCCATCCGCCTCGATGAGCCAGCGGCACATGCCGGCAACAACAGCTATATCGCCGCCGGGGCGCACCTGAAAATAGTCCCGCGCGATCGGTGTTTCGATGCGCGTGACCATCTGCATCGGGTCTTGTGGATTGATGAAGCGCTCAAGGCCGCGTTCTTTGAGCGGATTGAACGCGACGATCGTTGCGCCACGGTCGCTTGCTTCCTGGAGCTGGTGCAGCATTCGCGGCGCATTGGAGCCGACATTCTGCCCGAAGAAAAACAGGCCATCGGTCTTGTCGAAATCGTCGAGCGTCACTGTGCCGACCGGCACGCCAATGCTTTCAGCCAAGGCGACCGACGTCGACTCGTGGCACATGTTGGAACTGTCGGGCAGATTGTTGTTGCCGTAGAGCCTAGCGAGGAGCGCGTACATGTAGCTCGTTTCGAGCGAGGCACGGCCCGACGCATAAAAGACCGTTCGCTTCGGGTCTGTCTCGCGAATGGCGGCGAGCTCATGGCCGATGGCGGCAAAGGCTTCGGTCCAATCGACGGCGACGAACCGATCTGTCGCCGCATCGTACTTCATCGGCGTCGTCAGGCGTCCGCTGGCTTCGAGCTGATAGTCGCTCCAGGTCCGCAGTTCACTGACCGTGTGTTCCTGGAAGAACGCAGGAGTGACACGCTTCTTGGTTATCTCCCAAGCCGTAGCTTTGGCGCCATTTTCGCAGAATTCGGCAGGATGTGGTGGATAGGGTTTGGCCCAAGCACAACTCACGCACGCAAATCCGTTGGGCTTGTTCTGTTTTAGGAGAACCGCCGGCCCCTCCACGACCACATGTTCGGAGCCGAGATATTTGGCGACCGATTTGGCCGAGCCCCATCCTCCCGCGGGACCCTTATACGGCGCGATACGGATCCTGCTCATGATGTCTCCCGGTCGAAGTAACGCTTGCCGAAGGCAACGGGAGCCGGAAGCGATCGTTCCGGAAGCGGTCTACGTCCGGTCTCAAAAGTGCGAAACCGGACGCGATCGACTGCAAAGGCTCAGCGGCCGCCTTCGAGTTTGCGATTGCGCTGATTCATGCCGCCCTCGCCATAAGGATAGTCCGACATTTCAGGCTTGCTGACGGCACTGAGCGAGGCGATTTCGCCCGCCGTCAGTGTCAGATCCGCGGCGCCCAGATTGTCCTTGAGCTGTTCGGCCGTGCGCGCACCGAGAATGACAGACGTGACTGCCGGTTGAGCGGCAACCCAGGCGAGCGCGACCTGGGCCATCGAGGCGGCACGCGCATTGGCGATATCTTCGACGGCACCGATCACATCCCAGGTCCTGGCCTGGCTGTTGCGTTTTTCAAAGGCTTCCATGCCGCGCTTGGGATTTTCACCAAGCCGCGTGGCACCGGTCGGCATCTGATCGCGCTTGTATTTGCCGCTCAGCCAACCACCGCCGAGCGGCGACCAAGGCAGAAGGCCAATGTCGGCATCGAGTGCGGCCGGAACAATCTCATGCTCGATATCGCGCACGAGGAGATTGTATTGCGGCTGCAGGGTGACCGGCGGCTGATAGCCCTGCGCCTTGGCGGTCCACACCGCCTTGGTCAGTTGCCAGCCAAGGAAATTGGAAAAGCCATAATAGCCGATCTTGCCACTGGCGATGGCGTCATCGAGGAAGCGCAGGGTTTCGTCGATCGGTGTCAGAGCATCGAAGGCATGCATCTGGTAGAGATCGATGTGTTCAACCTGCAGGCGCTCGAGCGAAGCATCCAGCGCCTCGCGTAGGTTTTTACGCGAAAGCCCCAGGTGGTTGGGGCCGTCGCCCATGGGGAAACGACCTTTGGTGGTGATGACCAGGTCACGAAGCTGTTTGGTCTTGAGCCAGCGGCCGACGATTTCTTCGGAAACACCGGCGCTGTAGACATTCGCCGTATCGAGAAAATTGCCCCCGGCTTCGACGTACTCGTTCATGATCCGAATGGATGTTGCCTCGTCCGATTCTGCGCCAAAAGTCATGGTGCCGAGGCAGTAGGCGGAAACCACCGTGCCACTGTTGCCGAGCTTGCGATATTCCATCGTGAAATGTCCTCCTTAGTCGTACGCCAACGAGCCTGGATCGCCCTGGTTACCGGCGGCGCGTAATATTTTGGCTTTGTTGAAACCTGAAGGGCGTCAGACCTGCTGGGGCTGACGAAGAATTTTGGTCATCGGCCGACCCTTGGCAAGTTCATCGACGAGTTTGTCGAGATAGCGGATTTCGCGCATGGTCGGCTCGGCGATTTCTTCGATACGGACGCCGCAGATCATGCCAGTGATCTGCGACCGCGCCGCATTCATCTTCGGCGCGCGGTCAAAGAATTCCTTGAAGGTCGTGAGGTTTGAGAGCTCGGCCTCGAGCTGGCTCTGGCTATAGCCCGTCAGCCACCGCGTAACCTCGTCGACCTCGTCTTTCGAACGGCCCTTGCGCTCGGCCTTGGCGACGTAGTGCTTGTAGACACTGGCGACACTGGTTGCGTAAATCCGGTCGGTATTGTTCATCGCACTGTCCTCCCTTGGCCAGCGTGAGCCGAGACGCCTTTCCAGTCCAGCCCTTTTATAGCAACCGTAACGGCTGCGTTGCCAGTCGTTGCGGGTTCAAAAATGAAAAGGCCAGGACCCTGAGGGCCCTGGCCGTTGTCTAAAGCACCGGGAAAGACTTCAGCCGTTCTTCTTGCCGGTCGGCAGAGCAAGGGGATCCTGCGCCGGGCTCGACATCAGCTGCGCCAGGATATCATCGGCCGATTGGCTCGATCCGCCGATGCCGGCCTCGAGCAATTGCCGGTCGAGATCATTGCCGTTTTCGAGCGCGGCCAGTTCAGCGCCCGCCGCGATCCGGCCGGCGGTTGCCTCCTGGCGCTTCTTGATGCGCTCGAGGCTGTCGACTGCGCTGCCAAGACGGGTATTGATGCCGGATTGGCTATGGGCCAGCGCCGACTGCGCCTTGAGGAGGGCCTCATTGGCCTTCACATTCTCGACTTCGCGCTTCATCTGCGTGATGCGCGCTTCGGTATCCTGGATGGCGCGCAGCATCTGCTGCTGGCGTGGCAGAAGCTGATCGAGCTCGGCCTGGTCGCGCTGCAATTCGGTGCGGATCGTTGCGATCCGCTGCGCGAGACCCTGCGCGAGGTCCGTGCGGCCGGCGGCAATCGCAGCGCGGGCGCTATCGGTGTCCTTGGCTTCCTTGGCGCGATTCTCTTCGATCCGCCGCATAACGCTCTTGTTGGAAGCCATAATGCCGGCAAGGTCCGACCGCGCCTGGCGCAGGGACTGTTCGGCATCGCGGATTTCCTGGTCGAGAATCCGCATCGACTGGCTATCTGCCACGGCTTCCGCAGCTTCATTGGCGCCGCCGCGAATGGCGGTGAAAATCTTGCCCCAGGCGCTCATGCTGCGAAGTCCCCATTCTTCCATTCGTTGATCATGTCAGCTGCATCGACCGCATTGGCGGCGAGCACGGCGACTTCCTCGACCACGGCTTCAGCGCTCGAACGCGCCGAAAGTGAGCCAAACAGCTCATACCATTCTTGACCCTGGATCTGGGTGATCCCAAAGCTCGACAGCGGCACGAGCTTATGGGTGCGCAGCACCATGCGCTCGAAGGCTTCGCGGTTGGGAATGTCCTTGCACGGCGCGAGCACGACGCTGGCCAGAATGTCGCGATCCCCGCTCACGGTCACGAAGACGTCGAGATCGCCCTTTTCCTTGAGCGTCACATAAAGCACGCTGCCTTCGGGCGGCACATGCACGTCCACATCGCCAAGCGCCTCGGGGTCGGACGCAAACAGCTGCGTCAGTGTCGTGAGGTTCCAGGTATCCAAAAGGTCCTCCATGGGATCTGTCGATATCGGCCGGCTGATGCGGGCGTATACGCCCATATGGTGGTATCATCTTGTCGCCGCAACGACATTCTGACTGTGGCGACTTGTCGCTTTTGCAAAAGCGACTTGGTCTTCCTAGCATCTTGACGCATCACTACCATATTTGTCGCTGAGTTTGCGCTGCATATCGCCAAACAGCGTCGGGAGGCATGAATGATCGGTTGGTTCGGCCGCAAGAACGAGACTCGGCTGCTGCCCGTCGAGCGCGGGCCCCTTGCCGTCGGCATCGGCGGCGCGCTCGACCTTGATCTTTTGTCGCTTGAAGCCAATGCGCTGGGCGGCGATCCCGCCATGCCCTTGCCGGTCAGCGGCCCCTTCATCGTCGCCGCCTATGGCGAAGCCAAGCTCGATGCGGCCACCGTCCTCTCGCGCTATTATGACGAAGAGCACCGCATGATCCAGACCATGTCGGGCGGTGGCAAACCCGGCGATGCTGTGGAAGACATCAGCTTCTATCACCCCTGGGATAGCGTCGTGCCCTCTGGCCCAAACGAATGGTCGCGCTGGACCGGTCCGCAGGGTCTTATCGGTCTGGCCGATTACGACGCCGACGGCATCCTCTTCCGCCGCTTCTGGGGGGAGGGGCCTGATCGCGCCCCGCTCGTCGAATTCGTCGAACAGGTCGACGATGGCGAGGCGGTCCGCTCCATTCACCAGACCTGCATGCTCTATTACCGCCCTCTCGGCCAATCGCGCGAAATGCTGCTGATCAATGTGGAGCGCGATCTCGGCGAACGCGAGCGCCAGACTGGCAGCTCCGTCGAATTTCTCATCGGCTATGGGCTCACGCCTGCCGACGTCCGCCGCGTATGATCACTTGACCCCTTTTGCAACGGAGTTTCGACATGCTTGACTATGTGGCGGGCCTGCCGGCCTTCCTGGGCTATTTCGCCATCGGCTTGGCCGCTTACGGCGTCTTCGCGCTCGTCTATACGACCATCACGCCGCATCGCGAAGTCGAACTGATCCGTGCCGGCAACATGGCCGCGGTGACAGCCTTTCTCGGGGCCATCCTCGGCTTCAGCCTGCCGCTCGCCTCGGCCGTCGCCAATTCGGTCAGCATCATTGACTACATCATCTGGGCGGTCATCGGCATCCTGGCGCAGATCATGGCCTATTACATCGCCAATTTTACCCTCAAGAACCTTCATGAAAAGATCACCGCTGGCGACGTCACCGCAGGCATCTGGGGTGGCGGTATCGCGCTCGCCGTCGGCATCCTCAACGCCGCCTGCATGACCTATTGATGGAGACCGCCATGCGCAGACGTCTCAGCGGCCGCAAGCCACCGCTTCTCTCCCTCGGCACCATCGCCCTTTCCTCGATGGCCCTGTCCGCCTGTGCCGGCGACCCACCGGGCGAAGTCCTGTTCTCCTCCGTCGATCAGTGCATCACCGCCGGCATGGACGCCCAGGTCTGCCAGGCCGGCTATCAGGACGCCATGCAGGCCCACCTCGCCAATGCGCCGCGCTTCGATGGCCTTGCCGCCTGCGAAGCCGAATATGGCGCCGGCCAATGCACCGAGGAATCGACCAGCGCCACAAATAGCGGCGGTGGCGGCAGCTTCTTCACGCCCTTCCTTGCCGGCTATCTGCTGTCTTCGACCATCAACAACCTGACCGACTACAACAACTATCGCCGCACCCAGATCAACAATGGCTATGCCTATGGCTCGACCCCGATCTACCGCAATCGCAGCGGCCAGACGCTGACCCCGGGCTCGCGTCCGGGCGGCGATGTCGTCGCGCCCGGCCGCCAGACCATGCAGCCGGTCAACGTCAATACCCGCACCGTCGTCCGCCAGGGTTTTGGCGGCGGTGGCAATCACAGCTTTGGCGGCTAAGCCATGAAACGCATGACTTTTCCCGAGCGTCCCGGCTGGCGCGATAAGGCGCGCGCCGTCGGTTTCGGTTTTCATGAAATGTATGGCGAGCCCTATTGGCTCGACGATGCTGCCTATGCCTTTACGCTCGAGGAAATCGAAGAGCGTATCGAAGCCCCGAGCGAAGAGCTGCACGAGATGTGCATGGACCTCGTGGGCGACATCGTCGCGAGCGAAGAAGACCTCGATCGCCTCGCCGTGCCCGAAGACCTGCGCGATCTCGTCCGCTCATCCTGGCAGCGCGGCGACCGACATCTCTATGGCCGTTTCGATCTCGCCTATGACGGCACGGGCCCGGTCAAACTCCTTGAATACAATGCCGATACGCCCACCTCGATCTTCGAGACGGCTTTTTTCCAATACAATTGGCTGACTGATCAGATCGAAGCCGGCGTGCTGCCCGAAGACGCGGACCAGTTTAATTCGGTCCAGGAAAGCCTGATCGAAGCCTTTTCCAGCTTTTCGTCCGATTCGATCTTTCACTTCGCGGCCATGACCGACAATGAGGAAGATCGCGGCACGACGGTCTACCTGATGGATTGCGCGAGCCAGGCCGGCCATCGCGTTGAACTCCTCGACATCAAGGATATCGGCGTCGACGCCCAGGGCCGCTTCACCGATCTTCAAGACCGCGTCATCGACCGCTGCTTCAAGCTCTATCCGTGGGAATTCATGCTGCGCGAAAAATTCGCTGAGCATCTCCCGAAATCTGGCCACGTCTTCGTCGAGCCCGCTTGGAAAGCCGTACTTTCCAACAAGGGCCTCCTGCCGCTTCTTTGGAAGCGCTATCCCAACCACCCGAACCTCTTGCCCGCCTTTTCCGAAGACGATCCCGCAGCCCAAAGCCTCACGAGCTTCGTTCGAAAACCGCTCCTTTCCCGCGAAGGCGAAAACGTCACCATCATGACCGAGGGCAGGGAGCTCGCCGCCGCACCGGGCGACTATGGCGCCGAAGGCTTCGTCATCCAGCAATATGCGCCCCTGTTTGAGAGCGAAGGCGGTTATGCCGTCCTCGGCAGCTGGATAGTCGGCGATCGCGCTTGCGGCCTTGGCGTCCGCGAGGATCGCTCCCGCATCACCGCCAATCTGTCGCGCTTCGTGCCGCACGTCATTCTTGAATGAACCGGTCTTGAGGTCGCCTCGTTTGAACGCCATCTGACAAGCCTCTCAAATTAAGGTCTCCCCGATGAGCGTTGCACCGCTTGCCCGCCGCCGCGCTCTGATGCTGGTCAACCCCAACGCGCGGCGCGGTTCCGAAGCGCTTGATCCCGTCATCGCCCGCCTTGCCCAAGGCGGTGTCGACGCGGTCATCGAGCGCTTCGAAACACCGGAAGAGGTCTCGGCCGACATTGCCCGCCGCCGCCACGAAGCCGATCTTGTCATCGTTTGCGGCGGCGACGGCACAATCAATTCCGCCGCCAAGGGCATTTTGGAAACCGGCCTCCCCATGGGCATCATGCCGATGGGCACCGCCAACGATCTCGCCCGCACGCTCGGCGTCCCGGACGATCTGCTCAAGGCCGCCGATATCGTCGCTGCCGGCAATCTTCGGCGCGTCGATCTCGGCGAGGTCAATGGTTGCCCCTTCTTCAACGTCGCCAGCATGGGCCTCAGTGTCGATCTCGCCAAGGGCTTGACCCCCGAAGCCAAGCGCCGCTGGGGCAAGCTCGGCTATGCTCTCGCGGCCCTGAAGGTCGCGACCCGGGCCGAGCGATTTCGCGCCGAAATCGTCAGCGACACCGGCCGCGTCAAGGTCAAGACGCTGCAGATCGCGGTCGGCAATGGCGTCCATTATGGCGGTGGCACCAAGATCCACGCCGATGCCACCATCAATGACGGGCACCTCGATCTCTATAGTCTCGAACTCAAGAACGTCTGGAAATTCGGCCTGATGCTCGGGGCCTTCCGCCGCGGCGAACACGGCGCCTGGGACGAAGTGCGCACCGCCAAGAGCACCGAATTCGACATCCGTACCGAAACGCCCATGCCGATCAACACCGACGGCGATCTGGTGACGGAAACTCCGGCCCACTTCATCATCCGCCCCGATGCAATCTCGGTTTTTGCGCCGCGTAGACCTTGAGCCGCATCCCGATTTGTGGTGCTTCTGCACCATGCGCAGCAGGCCGGGCGGCATTGATGACTTTGGATAGTACTGACGCTCTGCGACACCGCATCGACCGGCGCAACAGGATCGCGCTCGCTCTTGCCGCGGCGCTGCTGGCCATCAGTTTCGTCGCGGCCATCTGCCTTGGGTCGACATCGATACCCATCCAGTCCGTCCTTGCCGCGCTGAGCGGACAGACGTCGAACACAAATCCCGACATTGGAATTATTCGGTCAATTCGCCTGCCGCGTGCGGTGACTGCAGCGCTGGCGGGCGCTGCATTGGGGATCGCCGGGCTGCAGATGCAGACGCTGCTTCGCAATCCGCTGGCCGAT
Organism: Devosia soli; assembly: GCF_000970455.1. Lineage (GTDB taxonomy): Bacteria > Pseudomonadota > Alphaproteobacteria > Rhizobiales > Devosiaceae > Devosia > Devosia soli. Next base: position 137,336 of record NZ_LAJG01000023.1, read on the forward strand.
CCTTTCGTCCTTGGCATCACATCTGGCGCGAGCCTCGGCGTGGCGCTTCTGGTGTTCGGTACCGGTGGTGCTATCGGAACGCTCACCTTGAGTGGCTTCGGCATGAGCAGCAGCGTTGCCATTGTGGTGGCAGCAACGCTCGGCGGGCTACTGGTTCTCGTGCCGACGCTGATGATCGCCGCGCGTCTTCAGAACGCCGCAACAGTTTTGATTTTTGGTCTCATGACGGGATATGCCGTCTCGGCCCTCGTGACGCTTCTGGTTGCCGGGGCACGGCCTGATCAATTGGCGCGTTGGGTCGCCTGGGGTTTCGGCTCGTTTGGGGCGACGACGTGGACTGAGCTGAGCGTAATGATTCCCGTCGTTCTCATCGCTCTTCTTGTCGCAGCGTTCGGCACCAAGCAGCTCAATGCCCTGCTGCTGGGCGAAAACTATGCCCTATCGATGGGCCTCAATACGCGCATGATGCGTCTGGTGACGATGGCCTCGGCTTCGCTCCTCGCCGGCGCAGCCACGGCCTTTTGCGGGCCGATAGGATTTTTGGGCGTCGCCGTGCCGCATATCTCCCGTGCTGTTCTTAAAACATCGGATCATCGCCTGCTCGTGCCCGCGACGATCATGCTGGGCGCGACGCTGGCCCTCATGGCGCAATTGATTTCTCTACTGCCGGGGCAACTCGGCGTACTGCCTCTCAACGCCGTCACGGCGCTGATCGGTGCGCCGGTTGTTGCCTATGTAATCCTCCGTTCGCGCCGCGGAATTTTTGTCGGATGAGTGCCCTTGAAGCGCGCGATCTCGCCATCGGATACCGCCGGCGCAAAGTCCTCGATCACCTCGATCTGACGCTTGAGACAGGTGAACTGGTCTGTCTTCTGGGGCCGAACGGTACCGGCAAGTCCACGCTTCTCCAGACGCTCGGCGGCATGCTGCCAGCCTTAGAAGGCGACATTTTGATAGACGGCTCAGCCATCGCCGCTATGTCTGCAGCCGAACGCGCGCGGCGCCTCGCCACCGTCCTGACGGAAAAGGTCGAGGTCGGTTCACTCCTTGCGCGGCAACTGGTCGAGCTCGGGCGTTACCCCCACACCAATTGGTCCGGCCTGCTGGGAGTACATGATCGCCGCGTTGTCGACCGGGCGATCGGGATGGTCGATGCTGCGCACCTGGCAGAGCGCGACGTCAACGAACTGTCCGATGGCGAGCGGCAGCGTCTGATGATCGCCCGGGCGCTGGCGCAAGAGCCCAAGGTTCTGCTGCTCGATGAACCGTCTGCCTTTCTCGACGTTTCGGCGCGCGTGGAAATCATGGCCATGCTGCGCCAGCTCGCGCGCGAAAACAGCGTCGCCGTCATCGTTTCCAGCCACGACCTGGAACAGTCCTTGCGCTTTGCCGACACGATCTGGCTCATCAATGAAACCGGCGAATGCCATACCGGCGCACCGGAGGACCTTTTGGCGGACGGCACGATTGGGCAGACCTTCGCCACTGATCGGGTCGACTTTGAGTCACGAGATCGCTCATTCCACCTGCGGCGGTGGCCGCAGGCATTGGCTTCTCTAGACGGCACTCCCGAAAAACGTGCGTTGGCTGAAAGCGTCTTGCGGCGAGAAGGCTTTGGCGTTGTAGAAGCGCGAGAGCAACCAAGTCTTTCGATATCCCTACTCGATGCGGGATGGACCGCCGATATGTCTGGTGTCAGAGGGCAGGGTGCTACATTCGGCGACCTCGCGCGGTTTTTGCGCAAGGGTAACAGGCAGGCTACCAAATGATCCGTTTGCATCGAGGCCTTACGATCCTGGTCGCCATGTGGGCATTTACCGGAGCAACCGCGGCCGCTGAGCCAAAGTTCGACGCCGATGGCTGCGCCGTGGATTTCGATCCGCAGACGGACTATTTCCCCACAAAGTCCGACGTGGCCTTTTCGGACAATTTCTCCGTCGAATATTCCGGTCACTTCAAGGTCGTGACTGTCGCACGTCCATTTCCGGGCGGCGCAGCGGAGCGCTACATTCTCGTCCAATGCGGCACGCCCGAGCCGGCGCTTGAACCGGATCTTGCCGCCGCGCCGCGCATCACCATTCCTGTCCGATCCCTTTTTGTCGGGAGCACCTCTGAAAACCCCGCACTTGTCGCGATCGGTGCCGTCGACGCCGTCACCGGCGTAGCGCAGAAGGATCTTATCGCGACCCCTGAAATCCTCGCTCACGTTCAAAGCGATGCTACTGTGCAATATCACGGGGCGGGGGTCTTTGATGTGGAGGCTGTCGTCGCCGCCGCGCCGGATGTGCTGATGGCAGGCGGCAGCGGCGAGCCGGAACTTCAACGTATCGCGGCCGCTGGCATTCCGGTGGTCAACTTTGCCGACTGGCAGGACAGTTCGCCGCTTGGGCGCGCCGAATGGGTAAAGTTCTTGGGGCTGTTCTTTAACGCCGAGCAAAAGGCCAACGCCGCCTTTGATGAGGTGACAAAGCAGTATCAAACGGCGCAAGCGCTGGTGGTCGACGTCGAAAGCGCTGATCGCCCACTCGTTCTGAGCGGCCAGCCCTTTGGCGGCATTTTTTTTGCCGCAGGCGGACGATCCTTCGTTGCTCAATTCATCAAAGATGCCGGCGGTACCTACCTTTTTGCCGACGACACCAGCACAGGCAGCTTCCAGATCGGCGATCTCGAGCGGTTGATCGTCGCGGCGCGTGAAGCCGATGTCTGGATTCAGGCGTCGATGAACTACCGGTCGCTTGCCGATATCGCGGACGATGACCCACGGCTAGCGGAACTGCCGGCCGCGAAGAACGGCGCGGTCTGGATTCCAGATGCACTCAAGGGCTCAAATGGCGGGGTCGAATTCTACGAGCTGGGCACGATGCGACCCGACCTTGTGCTGATGGATCTGATCTCCATTTTCCATCCGGAAAAGCTGCCCGGTCGTCAACGCGTCTTTTATCGGTCCATCACACTCGACCAAGACAGTGCCAAGGCTGTGGAGAGACATATAAAGAATCCTTTATATCATTGACTCGCTGCCACCCTTTCGCCATTTTCGATCCGTCCATGGTCCCCGCGAGGGGATAATAGGGAAGCCGGTCCGGGATCCATCCCAAGTCCGGCGCTGCCCCCGCAACTGTCGGCGGAGACGGCGCTTCATTGTCCACTGGCCGTCGGCTGGGAAGGCGAAGCGCCGGTTTGATCCGCAAGCCAGGAGACCTGCCACGGACTGAAAATCCATTTCAGGCTGATCGGGCGGATCGGCTGGAGGACAGGTTCGATGCTGAGCATTCGTAGACGTTTGCCGCCGCGCTGCTGATCGCGGCCACTCATTCCATTTCAATTTTCTGGCGCGCCCGCTTCCGCTGCGGAGGCCGAGGCGTCGCGCCGATCCGAAAGCTCATCATGCGTTCAGAGTCTCAGATTTCTTCGCTCGTCCTGCTGGCGACCGTTCTCGCCCCAATCGTTCCGGCAGTCGCCCAGAGCACTATCCTGCCAACTCTCGTCATCAATGCCGGCGGCCTCACGCCTTTCGAGGAAAAGGAAATTGGCCGCTCGGTCACCGTGATCGATGGCCAGACGATAGCGCAGATGGGCACGCCCTATGTAGCTGACGTGCTGCGCATGGTTCCGGGCTTTGCAGTGTCGCGAACGGGCTCCTTCGGCAACAAGACCCAGATTCGGGTACGCGGCGCTGAAGCGAACCAAGTCCTCGTATTGATCGACGGCGTTCCGGTTGGCGAACCCTCTGATGGCGAGTTCGATTTCGGACGGCTTGCCGTGGCCAATATCGAGCGCATCGAGATTCTGCGCGGCCCGCAGAGCGCCTTCTGGGGCGCGAATGCCATGGCAGGCGTGATCAACATCGTCACCAAGTCGACCACCGAAAATGGTGTGCACGGCAGTGTCGCTGGCGAGGTCGGGTCGGACGGCACGCGCATGACCAGTGGTGCCCTGCAATATGGCCAGGACAATTTCGACGCCTCCGGATCGGTGACGCTGCGCGGCACGGATGGGTTCAATATCTCGTCCTTCGGCGGCGAGCTCGATGGTGCTACGCATATCGATGCCAATGCTCGCTTCCGGGCCGACATAACGCCGCAACTGACCCTCGACGGTACGATCCGTTACGGGCACCTCTATGCCGATGCCGATGGTCAGGATTTTTCGGGCATCGTTCAGGACACCTTGGACACTGCGCGCGTCAACGAGCTCTATGGCGCCCTTGGGCTCGGCTGGACAAGCGAAGATGGCCTCTGGTTCCAGAACGCCCGAGTGAGCGGGGGAACTGTCGAGCGCTTCGCCAACGATCAGTTCGGCGATTCTCTCAACACCGGCGATCGCTACAAGGCTTCTTATCAGGTCGGCCGAACCTTCGAGACGCCGGACGTCCTCGACAGTACGCACACGATCACGCTTGGCTACGACCTCGTCCACGAAACCTTCCAGCAACTTGTGCCGGCCCGGCTCGACCAGCAGAAGCGCACGACGCATTCGCTCGTCGGCGAATATCGTGGCACTTATTACGATCAGGTCTTCCTGACGGCCGCGCTGCGCCACGATTTCAACGAAGGGTTTGCCGACGTCACCACTTATAGCCTCAGCGGTGCTTGGCAGGTGCCCGATACCGGCACGCGCGTCCACGCTTCGCTTGGCACGGGCTCAACCAATCCAACCTTTTACGAGCAGTTCGGCTTCAATCCTGCGCTCTTCATCCCCAATCCTGCGCTGGTGCCAGAGTCGAGCTTCGGCTGGGATGTCGGCGTTGAGCAGAGCCTGCTCGATGGCGTCGTTGTGGTCGATGCCACCTACTTTAACCAGACGCTTGAAAACCAGATCCAGACCCAGGGCTTCGCGCCGAGCACGGTGGTCAATCTCGTCGGCACTAGCAAGCGGCAGGGCGTCGAATTGACCGCGCGGGTCAATGTCGTCGAGGGTCTGAGCGCCGGGGTCACCTACACCTATGTCGATGCCCGCAAGCCAGATGGCAGCCGGGAAATTCGCCGTCCCGAGCACTCCGGCGCGATCGACGTGGCTTATTCGTTTGCCGAAATTCCGCTAACGCTGCACGGCGAGGTGGTGTTGACCGGCGACAATCTCGACACCGACTTCTCGACTTTCCCGGCGACGAACGTGACCTTGCCGGCCCATGCTGTTGTCAATGGCGGTTTCAACTATAAGGTCAGCGATCAGGTTGAAGTCTATGGCCGCGTCCAGAACATCTTCGATACCAAATACCAGGAAGTCCTTGGCTACAATACGCAGGGCCGCACCTTCTACGCAGGCGCGAAGGCGAGCTTCTGAAGCGCCCCTTGTCTTGAGCGGGACGCTGGCTTGCGCGTTAGGCCCTACTCGGCCCGGCGCAGAGACCCCATATCGCACCTGGCTTTTCTTTCGGGGCATCCCTCGCTAAAAGGCCAGGAAAGACGAGGTCACTATGCCGGCAATCCCATCTCCGAGCCGTAAAGCACTGGAAAAACTGGCGCGCGAGCGCATCCTGATTCTGGATGGCGCGATGGGTACGCAGATTCAAGGTCTGGGCCTTGGCGAAGACGATTTCGTCGGTCATGGCTCGGGCCACGCCTGCCGCCACCATTCCGACCATCCGCAGAAGGGCAACAATGACCTGCTCATTCTGACCCAGCCGGAGGCGATCGAAGAAATCCACTTCAAATACGCCATGGCTGGCGCCGATATCGTCGAGACCAATACGTTCTCGGCGACCACCATTGCCCAGGCCGACTACGGCATGGAATCGGCTGTGCATGATCTTAACGTCGAAGGCGCTCGCATCGTGCGCCGCGCGCTTGATCGCGCCACCGCTATCGACGGTAAGCCCCGCTTTGTTGCAGGCGCTGTCGGGCCGACCAACCGCACGGCATCCATCAGCCCCGACGTCAACAATCCCGGCTTCCGCGCGGTGACGTTCGAAGACCTGCGAAAGGCCTATTCGCAGCAGGTCAACGGCCTCATCGAAGGCGGCGCCGACGTCATCCTCATCGAGACGATCTTCGATACACTCAACGCCAAGGCCGCGATCTTTGCCTGCATGGAAGCCTTCGAGCGCACCGGAATTGCCCTGCCGATGATGATCTCGGGGACCATCACGGACGCTTCCGGCCGCACGCTGACGGGCCAGACGCCGACGGCATTCTGGCACTCGGTCAAGCATTCGCGTCCTTTCACCATCGGGCTCAATTGCGCGCTCGGCGCTGAAGCCATGCGGCCTCATATGGCTGAAATCGCCAGCGTCGCCGACACCTTCACCTGCGCCTATCCCAATGCCGGCCTGCCCAACGCCTTCGGTCAGTATGACGAGGGCCCGGAAGATACGGCAAAGCAGGTGGGCGAGTTCGCCCGCGAAGGCATCGTCAATGTCGTCGGCGGTTGCTGCGGCACGACACCAGACCACATCCGCGCTATTGCCGCTGCCGTTGCAGGCGTTCCGCCGAGGGTCGTGCATTGAGCCGTTATCTGCGCCTTTCCGGCCTCGAGCCGTTCGTTCTCACGCCCGACATTCCATTCGTTAATATCGGCGAACGGACCAACGTCACCGGCAGCGCCCGCTTCCGCAAGCTGATTACCGCGCGCGACTATGCGGCGGCCCTTGAAGTGGCGCGCGACCAGGTCGAGAACGGCGCCCAGATCATCGACGTCAACATGGACGAAGGCCTGATCGACTCCAAGGCGGCGATGGTCGAGTTCCTCAACCTGATCGCCTCGGAGCCTGAGATCGCCCGCGTACCGGTGATGATCGATAGCTCAAAATGGGAAGTCATCGAGGCCGGCTTGCAGTGCGTGCAGGGCAAGCCGATCGTCAATTCGATCTCGCTCAAGGAAGGCGAAGAACAGTTCCGGCATTATGCCAATCTCTGCCTCGCCTATGGCGCCGCCGTCGTCGTCATGGCCTTCGACGAGCAGGGCCAGGCCGATAACTATCAGCGCAAGATCGACATCTGCGCGCGCGCCTACAAAATCCTCGTCGATGAGCTGGGCTTCCCGCCCGAAGACATCATCTTTGACCCCAACGTGTTCGCCGTTGCCACCGGCATCGAAGAACACGACAATTACGGCGTCGATTTCATTGAAGCGACGCGCTGGATCCGCCAGAACCTGCCCTATGCGCATATCTCAGGCGGCGTCTCCAATCTTTCCTTCAGCTTCCGCGGCAACGAGCCAGTGCGTGAGGCGATGCATGCGGTGTTTCTCTACCATGCCATCAAGGCGGGGATGGATATGGGCATCGTCAATGCCGGGCAGCTGGCGGTTTATGACCAGATCGACCCGGAGTTGCGTGAAGCCTGCGAGGACGTCGTGCTCAACCGCACGCCCAAGTCTGGCGGCACGGCAACGGAGCGGATGCTCGAGATCGCCGAGCGCTTCAAGGGCGGCGCGCGCGAAGAAAAGGTGCGCGATCTTGCCTGGCGCGAATGGCCGGTCGCAAAGCGTCTGGAGCACGCACTGGTCAACGGCATCACTGAATTCATCGAGGCCGACACCGAGGAAGCGCGGCAAAATGCCGAGCGCCCCTTGCACGTGATCGAAGGCCCGCTGATGGCGGGCATGAACGTCGTGGGCGACCTTTTCGGCGCTGGCAAGATGTTCCTGCCGCAGGTGGTGAAGTCCGCACGCGTAATGAAACAGGCCGTCGCTGTCCTCCTGCCCTATATGGAAGCCGAAAAGGCGGCCATTGGCGGCTCGCAGCGTCAGTCGGCTGGCAAGATTCTGATGGCGACCGTCAAGGGCGACGTGCACGATATCGGCAAGAACATCGTCGGCGTCGTGCTCGCCTGCAACAATTACGAGATCGTCGATCTCGGCGTCATGGTACCGCCGCAAAAGATCTTGGAAATGGCCCGCGCCGAAAATGTCGACGTCATCGGATTGTCGGGTCTTATCACGCCATCGCTCGACGAAATGGTGCATCTCGCCTCTGAAATGGAGCGCGAAGGCTTTGACATCCCCCTGCTGATCGGTGGCGCGACGACCTCGCGCGTGCATACCGCGGTCAAGATCGCGCCGCGTTATACCAAGGGCCAGGCGATCTACGTCACCGACGCCAGCCGCGCAGTCGGCGTCGTCGGCCAGCTTCTCTCCGAAACGATGAAGCCGGACTATGTCGCCAGCATTCGCGCCGAATATGTGGAAGTCGCTGAAAAGCACGAACGCGCCGAACTTGCCAAGCAGCGCCTGCCGCTGACATCCGCCCGTGCCAATCATTTCAAGATTGATTGGTCCGATTATAAGGTCAACGCCCCCAAATTCCTCGGCACGCTCGTTATCGACGATTGGGATCTCGCCGAAATCGCCAAATATATCGACTGGACGCCGTTCTTCCAGACTTGGGAGCTTAAGGGCGTCTATCCGCGTATTCTCGACGATGAAAAGCAGGGCGAGGTTGCCCGCCAGCTTTTCGCCGATGCGCAGGACATGCTGAAGCGGGTCATTGCGGAAAACTGGTTCAAGCCGCGCGCCGTCGTCGGCTTCTGGCCAGCCAATGCCGAGGGGGACGACATCCGTCTCTTCACGGGCGAAGATCGCGCCAAAGAACTCGCGACGCTCTACACGCTCCGCCAGCAGACATCCAAGCGCGCCGACAGCCCCAATGTGGCGCTTGCCGATTTTGTCGCGCCGATCGGTAGGCCCGATTATGTCGGTGGCTTTGTGGTCACGGCGGGGCCGGAAGAAAACGAAATCGCCGAGCGATTCAAGCGCGCCAACGACGATTTCGGATCGATCATGGTCAAGGCGCTGGCCGATCGATACGCCGAAGCCATGGCCGAAATGCTGCATCAGCGCGTGCGTAGGGACCTTTGGGGTTATGCCTCGGATGAGACCTTCGCGCCCAACGAACTGATCGGCGAACCCTATCGCGGCATCCGGCCCGCTCCGGGTTACCCGGCCCAGCCGGACCATACCGAGAAAATCACGCTCTTCCGTCTGCTCGATGCTGAAGCCAAAACCGGCGTGCAACTGACCGAGAGCATGGCCATGTGGCCGGGCTCATCCGTGTCGGGTATCTATATCGGTCATCCCGACGCCTATTATTTTGGGGTCGCCAAGGTCGAGCGCGACCAGGTGCTCGACTATGCCAGCCGCAAGGGCATGGACATCGCCGAGGTCGAACGCTGGCTTGCGCCGGTGCTCAACTATATTCCCGCCTAGGCCGCCAGTACCGCTCGCTGCCGCCCGAGGCGACGCGGGCGGCAATGAACAGCAAGTCCGACAGCCGGTTGAGATAGATTCGACCCGGCGCGGTTCGCTCGTCGTCGAGCGACAAGAGCCGGCGCTCGGCGCGCCGGCAGACTGTCCGCGCCATGTGCAGCGACGCAACGGCGGCCGAACCGCCGGGCAGGATGAACTCCTTGAGTGGCGGAAGATTCGCGTTCCAATTGGAAACGACCTTTTCGAGCCGCTCAATGTGATCATCGGTCAGCACGGCGTGACCGGGCATCGAAAGCGCGCCACCCAGGTCGAACAGATCGTGCTGGATATCGATGAGCACTTTGCAGATCTCCGCATCGCTCTGCTGGCTTTCGGCGAACCCGATGGCGCTGTTGAGTTCATCCACCTCGCCCATTGCCTCGATGAGCGGGGCGTCCTTTCGCAGGCGCGACCCATCCGTCAGGCCAGTGGTCCCATCATCGCCGGTGCGCGTAACGATCCTAGAAAGCCGGTGTCCCAATCGTGTCTCCGTCTACGGCAGCGTTGTTCCGCCGTCTGTTCAGCATTTTGTGTGTAACTGCAAAGGGGCAGGGGACGTATGGTGGTCAATAGGAGGGTTCAAATGCAATCCCGTACATCCCCATTTCAAGTTTCCCGTCGTTCTTTCCTTGGTGGTCTGGCTGCCTTGCCGGTCCTTGGTTACGCGCTGACGCCAGTGCTGAGTCGGGCACAGGAAGCGCCCGTCGAGATCCCGCCGCCCGAAAAAGACCTCGCCGAAACCGGCAGTTCTGCCGTCGCCGTTCTGGCAGGTGGCTGTTTCTGGGGCGTCCAAGGCGTGTTCCAGCGGGTCAAAGGCGTGACCAATGCCGTTTCCGGATATGCCGGCGGCGCCAAGGAAACCGCGACCTACGACCAGACTTCGCGCGGTGACACGGGCCACGCAGAAACCGTCGAGATCACGTATGATCCCTCAGTCGTCACCTTTGGCAAGCTTCTGCAGATCTACTTCTCGGTGGCGCACAATCCGACTCAGCTCAATTACCAAGGGCCCGACCACGGCACGCAATACCGTTCCACCATTTTCGCGGTAAACGACGCCCAGGCAGATGTTGCCCGCGCCTATATCGCGCAGCTTGATGTGACGAAACGCTTCGAAGGTCCGATCGTTACGACAATGGAGCCGCTCAAGGGCTTCTATCCGGCAGAGCAGTATCACCAGGATTTTCTGACGCTCAACCCGACCTGGCCCTACATCGTTCACAACGACTTGCCCAAAATCGACGCCCTGGCGGCCCTCTTCCCGCAGGAATATCGCGCCGAACCTGTGCTGGTGGGAGAATTGGCTACCAGCTGATTACGGGCTCGGCCACTGCCTCCTGGTGTTGACCGAGCGCCCATTTCTCGCCCGATTGCGGCGCAAAACTCGCTTCCGTGACAGCCGGTGCGAGAATTTCGCATTTTCTGAAGGGAATGGGTCTGGTCGGCGGAACGGAGGGGAGAAAGATTCCGTTCTTTCTTGACCTGATCGTTGCAGAGCTAAGGAGAAACGCGATGCGCACATCCTTGAACGTCGTTCTGGCAGTTTGCGCTACCGCACTGTCCACGAGCGGAGCTTTTGCTGCCGATCTCATCACCGTGCCGACAAGCGCTTCCGTCGCTGAAATTCCGATCCACCAGGATACGGGCTTTGATTGGAGCGGTTTTTACGCTGGGCTCTACGCCGGCGTCCAGAATAGTCCCGCTGGTGGCATGCAATACGGCGCCGGCGTCATGGCTGGTGTAAACGCCCAGTTCGATTTCTACCTGCTCGGCACTGAAGTTGCGGTGGAGGGCATCAGCGGCGGCAATACCAACACAAGCTATGGTCAGCTGCTGGCGCGAGCCGGTCTGGTCATTTCCGACAATGTGCTGGTTTATGCCGCAGGTGGGTATGGCATCGATCTTGGCGTCCCCGAGGAGAGCGACGCTCTGCTCGGTGGTGGCGTCGAGGTTGCCGTCACCGACAACGTCTCCATGCGAGCGCAATACCTCCATGGATTTCCAATAGACGGCGGCAATCCGAAGGATCAGTTCACGGTCGGCGCCGCCTTCCATTTTTAAGTTGCGCATTCGATTCTAAAGCGAATCTGAAAAACGGCCTCGCAAATGTTGCGAGGCCGTTTGCATTTGGGGCAGCAATGTGGCAACGTGCCTTTCGACTGCCTCATTTGGATTTTTGTTGCGCCACGCTGTGGACAACTTTCTGGCCGTCCGATGCGTCAATTTGTATCAAATTGAGCCAAATGCGCGACCTTGTTGCAACACCGCGCCACTTTTGGTCACGAAAACTTATCCTCGTCGCCCAATATATGTGCGTGCGGGGTTGCCACTTTTTGCTCCTTGAGTCATTTAACCAGCGACTACGGTTAACTCTATGGGAGTGCAAGATATGTTTGTACGTTCTCTCTCGCTCGGCGTTGCTGCCGCTGCCGTTATGGTTGGTGGCGCTCAGGCTGCTGACCTCATCATCCCGACCACTCCGCAGCCGATCTATGAATCTGCTGGTTTCGATTGGGAAGGCCTCTATGCGGGTGCTCGTATCGGCGCTCAGTGGGTCGGCACCAACGACTACGGCAACATTCCTGCCGGCGCTTCGATCACCCAGGGTGTTGTCGGTGCCGCCGTCGGCGTGAACTTCATCCCCGTCGACCCCTTCCTGCTCGGCGCTGAAGTCACCGGCGACTATGTCTGGGGCAACAACCTCTCGACCGGCGAATTCTTTGCTAACCTCCGCGCTGGCGCTGTCGTGACCGACAACGTCCTCGTCTACGCCCTCGGCGGTGTTGGCGTTCAGAGCGGCCCGAACAACAGCAGCACCACCGGCCTCTATCAGCTCGGCGGCGGCGTCGAAGTTGCTGTGACCGATGCCATCACCGTTCGCGGTGAAATCGTCGGCCAGGGTGACTTCAACAACACTGGCGCTTCTGACCCGTTCTTTGAAACGGCCAAGGCCACCGTCGGCGTGTTCTACCACTTCTAAGATTTGCCGCGGCGGAATCACCGCCGCGACGATTTCTTGCAAACCCTGCGGCGAGCCGGTTTTCCGGTTCGCCGTTTGTGTTTTTGGCTCCCTGATTAAGGATTCGAAAAGCTCTGTGGTCAAATGTGTGTTGTGTTCGCCACACAAAGGCAAAAGGCGCCTTGAACAGCCGATGTGAACGCTGGTTCCCATTGCTAGGACAAATCGCCTCTGTCAGGTTGCTTCTACCAACGGATTCTTTCGAGGGCTAAAAATGCTTCGTACTCTTCTTCTCGGCGCTTCGATCGCCGCTCTTGGTACCGCTGCCGCTTCGGCCGCTGACCTCATCATCCCGACCACTCCCGAGCCGATCTATGAAGCTGCTGGCTTCGATTGGGAAGGTCTCTACGTCGGTGCCCGTTTCGGCGGTCAGTCGTACAACAGCGTCGGCATCGGCCACGTTGGTCTCGCCGCTGGCGTTAACTTCGTTCCCGTCGACCCGCTGCTGCTCGGCATCGAAGTCACCGGTGACTGGCTCTGGGGCAATGGCGTGAACGCTGGCGAATACTTCGCTAACCTCCGCGCTGGCGCCATCCTTACCGACTCGGTTCTCGTCTACGCTATCGGCGGTGTTGGTGGTTACTCCGGCAACGGTTTCTCCGTTGGCGAATACCAGCTCGGTGGTGGTGTTGAATTCGCTGTTACCGACGCTGTCACCGTCCGCGGTGAAGTTGTTGGCCTCGGTGATTTCGACGGCGCCAACGATGCCTTCTTCGAAGGCGTCAAGGGCACCGTGGGCGTGTTCTACCACTTCTAAGATCGTATAGGCGGACAATTGTTCCGTCCGATCTGAAAGTTCAGGCGGCGAGTCGATTTTCGGCTCGCCGTCTTTGCTTTTGTGCTTTGCTTATCAGGCGCTGCGCACACTACAAATTGGATCATAAGCGCGAAGATTGACCTCTGAGGACAGCTTCCGCAGGCGCATTCTTCCGACGGCCACCCAGATCGATATATGATCTTTCTGATCATATTTTCTTTCCCTTGAAACCGTTTGGGGGAAGGTCTAAGCCCTAGCCATCAACAGACGCGGTGGTCGGCTCGCCCCAATTGCTTGCTCGCCTCGCGCATCGCCGGCCCCTCCCGGTTGGCTCGAACCTTAGGCTGCCGCATGACTGACTTGCTCAGCAATTACTTGCCAATCCTTCTGTTTATCGGTCTTGCCGCCGTGATCGGTGCCGCGCTTCTGGTGGCACCGTGGCTGGTCGCATATCGCCGTCCGGACCCCGAAAAGCTTTCCGCGTTCGAGGCGGGTTTCGATGCGTTTGACGACGCGCGCATGAAGGTCGATGTCCGATTCTACCTCGTGTCGATTCTCTTCATCATATTCGATCTCGAAGTCGCTTTCCTCTTCCCGTGGGCGGTCGCATTCCACGATGTGGGTTGGTTCGGCTTCTGGTCGGTCATGGCCTTCCTCGGCGTGCTGACGGTTGGCTTTATTTATGAATGGCGCAAAGGAGCTCTGGAATGGGATTGAGCCCCTCCAACGCGACGCTCGTGACACCTCGTCCGACTGGCGCGCTCGACCCTGCTACCGGCAAGCCTGTTGGCGCCGACGATCCGTTCTTCATGGGCGTCAACAACGAGCTGGCCGACAAGGGTTTTCTCGTCACCACCGTGTCGCAGCTCATCACCTGGGCGCGCACCGGCTCGCTCATGTGGATGCAGACCGGACTTGCCTGCTGCGCGGTTGAAATGATGCAGATGTCGATGCCGCGTTATGACGTCGAGCGCTTCGGTACCGCGCCGCGCGCCTCGCCGCGCCAGTCGGACGTTCTGATCGTTGCCGGCACGCTGACCAACAAGATGGCCCCGGCGCTGCGCAAGGTCTACGACCAGATGCCAGAGCCGCGCTACGTTATCTCCATGGGCTCCTGCGCCAATGGTGGCGGCTATTATCACTATTCCTATTCGGTGGTGCGTGGCTGCGATCGCATCCTGCCCGTAGACGTCTATGTCCCGGGCTGCCCTCCGACCGCTGAAGCGCTTCTTTACGGCATCTTGCTGCTGCAAAAGAAGATTCGCCGCGACGGCACGATCGAGCGATAGGGCCTAGCATGACCGACACCGTTGAAACCGTCGAGCCCGTCGTTCCGGTCCATCCGCTGGTTGCGCTTGGCGAGCATATCGCCACTTCGCTTGGCGACGCTATTGAAGGCTATGAAAATGCCTTTGGCGACCTGACCCTGTCCGTGCGGCTCCAGTCTATCGTCGAGGTTGTCACTTTCCTTCGTGATGACCCGAAGTGCCGCTTCATCGCTTTTCTCGATGTCTGTGGCGCAGACTATCCGTCACGCGAATTCCGCTTCGACGTCGTCTACCACTTCCTTAGCCCGCATCTTAACCAGCGCATCCGCCTCAAGGTGCAAACCGACGATTCGACGCCTGTGCCGTCGATCACCGGCGTCTTCCCTGGTGCCGACTGGTTCGAGCGCGAAACCTACGATCTTTACGGCGTACTCTTTTCCGGTCACCCGGACCTTCGCCGTATCCTGACGGACTATGGTTTCGATGGGCATCCGCTGCGCAAAGATTTCCCACTGACCGGCTTTGTCGAAGTGCGCTACGACGAAGAGCGCCGCCGCGTCATATATGAACCGGTGTCCCTGCCACAGGAATTCCGCTCGTTCGATTATTTGTCGCCTTGGGAAGGGACGGACTACGTGCTGCCCGGCGACGAGAAGGCGAAGAACTGATGTCAGAAGTCGACGTCCGCAATTTCACAATCAATTTCGGCCCGGTTCACCCATCGGCCCACGGCGTTTTGCGTATGATTCTCGAGCTCGACGGCGAGCTTGTGGAACGTGTCGATCCGCATGTTGGCCTTTTGCATCGCGGCACCGAGAAGCTGATTGAATACAAGACCTATCTGCAGGCCTTGCCCTATTTCGATCGCCTCGATTACGTCGCGCCGATGAACCAGGAGCACGCCTTCGCGCTCGCCGTCGAGCGGATGCTTGACGTTGAGGTGCCGCGGCGCGGTCAGCTCATTCGCGTGCTCTATGCCGAAATCGGGCGTCTTCTGGCGCATCTGATGAACGTAACCACTCAGGCCATGGATATCGGCGCGCTGACGCCGCCGCTCTGGGGCTTTGAGCAGCGCGAAAAGCTCATGGTCTTTTATGAGCGCGCTTCCGGCGCCCGTATGCACGCGGCCTACTTCCGGCCGGGCGGGGTCCATCAGGATCTTCCCCAGGCTTTGGTCGACGATATCGGTGTCTTCTGCGACGAGTTCCCCAAGGCGCTCGACGATATCGATACGCTTCTCACAGAAAATCGCATCTTCAAGCAGCGCAACGTCGATATCGGCGTCGTGCCGCTCGAGGAAGCTTGGGGCCGTGGTTTCTCCGGCGTCATGGTGCGCGGTTCGGGCGCCGCATGGGATTTGCGCAAGTCGCAGCCATACGACGCCTATGCCGAGATGGATTTCGACATCCCGACCGGCTCGAACGGTGACTGCTATGATCGCTACCTCGTGCGCATGGAAGAAATGCGCCAGGCGAACCGGATCATGAAGCAGTGCGTTGAAAAGCTGAATGCTCCGGACGGCAAGGGTCCGGTGTCTTCGGTCGACGGCAAGGTCGTGCCGCCAAAGCGCGGCGAGATGAAGCAGTCGATGGAAGCGCTGATCCATCACTTCAAGCTTTATACCGAAGGCTACAAGGTGCCCGCCGGCGAGATTTACGCCGCTGTCGAGGCGCCCAAGGGCGAGTTCGGCGTCTATCTGGTGTCCGATGGCACCAACAAACCTTATCGCTGCCATATCCGCGCTCCGGGCTTTGCCCATCTGAGCGCCATGGATTGGCTCTGCCGCGGCCACATGCTAGCCGACGTCACGGCGATCCTTGGGTCGATTGATATTGTGTTCGGAGAGGTTGATCGCTGATGAGCGTGCGACGCCTTGCAGACGAGTCGGTCCAGCCGGCTAGTTTCGCCTTTACTGATGCCAACCAGGCCTGGGCCGAAAAGCGCATCGCGCTCTATCCGGCCGGTCGTCAGCAGTCCGCTGTGATTCCGCTGCTAATGCGCGCACAGGATCAGGACGGCTGGGTTTCCCGCGCGACCATCGAAAAGGTCGCCGAGATGCTTGGCATGCCCTATATCCGCGTGCTGGAAGTCGCGACCTTTTATACCCAGTTTCAGCTGCAGCCGGTCGGCTCGCGGGCTCACGTGCAGGTCTGCGGCACGACGCCGTGCATGCTGCGCGGGGCAGGGGAGCTTATCGAGGTCTGCAAAAGCAAGATCCACCACGAGCCGCATCATCTAAACGGCGATGGCACGCTCTCTTGGGAAGAAGTCGAATGCGCTGGCGCTTGCGTCAATGCACCGATGGTGACGATCTATCACGACACCTACGAAGACCTGACTGCAGGTCGCCTCGAAGAAATCATCGACGCGTTCCACGCCGGGCGGGGTGACACCATCAGGCCGGGCACGCAGATCGAGCGCCTTAATGCGGCTGCCGAAGGTGGCCAGACGACTTTGCTCGAAACGCCGACGGCAAAGCGCGAAAGGTTCGTGCCGCCCGCTCCGCCGGAAGGTGCTGCGCCCCCAGATGCGCCTGCTTCGGCTGCGCCAGCGGCGAAGTCGCCCGAGCCGACCACGGCGAGCCGCCCCAAGGACGTGTCCGAAGAGTCCGCTCCGGCTCTCAAGGGAACGCCTCAGGAAGCCAAGGTTTCTCGTGCCAAGGCCGAGGGCGAGCGCAAGGCTGCGAGCGCCGCCGCCAAGGCCGATGGCGAGCCCAACAAGGAAATGCGTCCGAACGCAACCGGCGCGGAATCCGACGCCAGCAAGATCGACGGTGGCAAGGCTCCGGGCAAGGCGACCGCCTCAGCCGCTCCTGCCGGCGCGACTGCAACCGATGTTCCCAAGGAAGAGCCGGCCAAGGTTGCTGCGCCTGCCGAGGGTCTGAGCCCGACGGCCGAAACAGGTGGTCCGGTGCCGATCTTCCAGCGTCCGGAAGGCCCGGCCGATGATCTGAAGCTGATCTCGGGCGTCGGTCCGGTGATGGAAGGCAAGCTCAACAGCGTCGGCATCATCAAATGGAGTCAGGTCGCTGCCATGACGCCCGAGGAGATCGAGCGTCTTGAATCGAGCCTGAATTTCCGTGGTCGCGTCGCGCGTGACAACTGGCTGGCCCAGGCCGAAGTCCTCGCCCGCGGCGGCATCGAAGAATATCGCAAGGTGTTCGGGAAGGACCCGCGCTAATGCTCGCTGATAAAGATCGCATCTTCACCAACCTCTATGGCCAGCACGACTGGCGCCTTGAAGGCGCGCGTGCACGTGGTTCGTGGGTTGGCACCAAGGAATTTCTCGATCAGGGCCGCGATTGGATCACAAACGAGGTCAAGGGTTCGGGTCTGCGCGGCCGTGGCGGCGCCGGCTTCCCGACTGGTCTTAAGTGGAGCTTCATGCCCAAGGTCAGCGATGGCCGCCCGCATTATCTCCTCGTCAACGCCGACGAATCTGAGCCCGGCACGTGCAAGGACCGCGAGATTCTGCGGCACGATCCTCATCACCTGATCGAAGGCTGCCTGATCGCCTCGCGCGCCATGGATGCGCATCTTGCGTTCATTTATGTCCGCGGCGAATTCATCCGCGAACGGCAGCGCCTCGAGGAGGCCGTTCAGGAAGCCTACGACGCCAAGCTGATCGGCAAGGACAATATCCACGGCTGGGACCTTGATATCATCGTCCATCACGGTGCCGGCGCTTACATCTGCGGCGAAGAAACCGCGCTGATGGAATCGCTCGAAGGCAAGAAGGGCCAGCCGCGTCTCAAGCCGCCATTCCCGGCTGGCATGGGCGTTTATGGCAACCCGACCACCGTCAACAATGTCGAATCCATCGCCGTCGTCCCCGAAATCCTGCGTCGCGGCGCTGGCTGGTTCTCCTCGATCGGTCGCCCGAACAATGTCGGCACCAAGCTGTTCATGGTCTCTGGCCACGTAAACAAGCCGGCGACTTTCGAAGAATCCCTTGGCGAGTCGTTCAAGGACATTATCGAAAAGCATTGCGGCGGCATCCGTGGCGGTTGGGACAATCTCCTGGCGGTCATTCCCGGTGGTGCATCTTGCCCGGTCGTCCGCGGCGAAGACATGATGGATGCCATCATGGATTTTGATGGCATGCGCGAGAAGAAATCATCGTTCGGCACCGGCGGCATGATCATCATGGATAAGTCGACCGACATCATCCGGGCCATCTGGCGCATCGCGGCTTTCTTCAAGCATGAAAGCTGCGGCCAGTGCACGCCGTGCCGCGAAGGTACCGGCTGGATGATGCGCGTCATGGAGCGCATGGTCGAAGGCCGTGCCCAGAAGCGCGAAATCGACATGCTCTTCTCGGTGACCAAGCAGATCGAAGGCCACACCATCTGCGCCCTCGGCGACGCTGCCGCCTGGCCGATCCAGGGCCTGATCCGCAACTTCCGCGACGTCATCGAAGCGCGGATCGATCAGTATACTTATTCGTCCACCAGCGACGGCGCGGTTCCGTCGATCGCTGCGGAGTAGGGAAATGGCTTCTATCAAAGTCGACGGCACGCTCGTCGAAGTCCCTGACTACTACACCCTCATGCAGGCCGCGGAAGCAGCCGGCGCCGAGATCCCGCGCTTCTGCTACCACGATCGTCTTTCGGTCGCGGGAAACTGCCGTATGTGCCTCGTCGAAGTGAAGGGTGGTCCGCCAAAGCCCCAGGCCTCCTGCGCCATGTCGGTCAAGGACCTGCGTCCCGGCCCGAATGGCGAACCGCCCGAAATGTTCACCAACACGCCCATGGTCAAGAAGGCCCGCGAAGGCGTGATGGAATTCCTGCTGGTCAACCACCCGCTCGACTGCCCGATCTGCGATCAGGGCGGCGAGTGCGACCTCCAGGATCAGGCCATGGCCTACGGCGTAGATAAGTCGCGGTTCCACGAAAACAAGCGCGCTGTCGAAGACAAATACATCGGCCCGCTGGTCAAGACCTCGATGAACCGCTGCATTCACTGCACGCGGTGCGTCCGCTTCACCACCGAAGTCGCCGGCATTTCCGAAATGGGCCTGCTCGGTCGCGGCGAAGACGCCGAGATCACCACCTATCTCGAAAAGGCGCTGTCGAGCGAGCTCCAGGGCAATGTCATCGATCTCTGCCCGGTTGGCGCCCTGACCTCGAAGCCCTATGCCTTCAACGCCCGGCCGTGGGAGCTGAACAAGACCGAATCCATCGATGTGATGGATGCCGTCGGTTCAGCAATCCGCGTGGATAGCCGTGGCCGCGAAGTCATGCGCATCATGCCGCGCGTCAATGAAGCCATCAACGAAGAATGGATCTCGGACAAGACCCGCTTCATCTGGGATGGCCTCAAGAACCAGCGCCTTGACCGGCCTTACGTTCGAAAGAACGGCAAGCTCCAGGCCACGAGCTGGGACGAGGCCCTCGGTGCCGTTGCTGCTCGTATCAAGAAGGCCGGCAACAAAGTCGGCGCGATCGCTGGCGATCTCGCCGCGGTGGAGGAAATGTACGCGCTCAAGGGGCTTCTGGCTTCCATCGGCTCGGGCATGACCGACGTGCGTCCCGCCATGTCGGGTATCGACCCCTCGATGCCGCGATCGGCCTATATCTTCAATCCGACCATTGCCGGCATAGAAGACGCAGACGCCATTCTGATTATCGGCGCCAATCCGCGCAAGGAAGCCGCACTTATCAATGCGCGCATCCGCAAGACCTGGCGCGCCAAGAACATCCCGGTTGGCGTGATCGGCGAACGCGCCGACCTCACCTACACCTATGATTATCTCGGCGAAGGTTTTGAGACCCTGGCTGACGTTGCCGCCGGCAAGGGCTCCTTCGGCGAAATCCTCGCCAAGGCCCAGCGTCCGATCATCATCGTCGGCGAAGCTGCTGTCTCGCATGCTAATCTCGGCAAGCAGGTGGGTCGCGACGTTATCGCGCTCGCCTCCAAGCTGGCCAACGGCGCTAATGTCGCCGAAGGCTGGAACGGCTTCGCGCTGCTCCATAACGCGGCTAGCCGCGTTGGTGGCCTCGATATCGGCTTCGTCCCGCATGACGGTGGCGTTTGCTCGGCTGACCAGATCGCTCTGGCCGGCAAGGGCGAACTCGACGTCCTGTTTCTGCTCGGCGCCGACGAATACGATATGTCCGCCATGGGCAAGGCCTTCGTCGTCTATATCGGCTCGCACGGCGACCAGGGCGCACATCGCGCCGACGTCATCCTGCCGGGCGCGGCATATACGGAAAAGTCGGGCACCTATGTGAACACCGAAGGCCGCGTGCAGCAGACTGCTCGTGCCGTATTCCCGCCGGGCGATGCCAAGGAAGACTGGACCATCATCCGGGCGCTCTCGGGCGCCATCGGTAAGCCGCTGCCTTACAATTCGCTCGCCCAGTTGCGTTCGGCGATCTATGCCGAATTCCCGCATCTGGCGCGCGTAGACGAAATCGAAGCAAGTGACTTTGCTGCGCTCACGACCTATGCGAATGCAACGATCATGACCAAGTCGGCACCCTTCGGCTCGGCCGTTGCCGATTTCTATCTCAGCAACCCCATCGCACGCGCCTCGGCCGTCATGGGCGAATGCGCCGCGCTGGCTGCCGGTCTTCGGCAGGCGGCGGAGTAGGGGACCATAATGGACGCTTTTCTTTCGGCCCTCGACTATTTGCTGGGCATTCCGGTCCTTGGGCTGGGCGTGCAGATCGGCTTTATCTACAAGGCGCTGCTGCTCCTCGTAGTGCTCCTCGTCTTTACGGCCTTTATTCTTCTCGCCGACCGTAAGGTCTGGGCCGCGGTCCAGATGCGCCGCGGCCCCAACGTCGTCGGTCCCTTCGGTCTCTTGCAGTCCTTTGCCGACCTTTTGAAGTTCGTCTTCAAGGAGCCGATCATTCCGGCCGGTTCCGACAAGGCCTTGTTCCTGCTCGCCCCGCTCCTCACCGCGACTCTCGCGCTCGGCGGCTGGGCTGTTGTCCCGATCGACAATGGCTGGGCGATGGCGAACATCAATATCGGCATTCTCTACCTGCTCGGTATTTCCTCTCTCGGCGTTTATGGCGTCATCATTGGCGGCTGGGCCTCGAACTCGAAGTACCCTTTCTTCGGCTCGCTCCGTGCTGCCGCACAGATGGTGTCGTACGAAGTCTCGATCGGCCTCGTCATCATCACCGTGCTGCTCTGCGTCGGCTCGCTGAACCTGAATGACATTGTGGTCGCCCAGACCCAGATGGGCCTCGCCCATACCCTTGGCGTGCCGTGGCTTTCGTTCCTCAACTGGTTCTGGCTGCCGCTCTTCCCGATGTTCGTGGTGTTCTACATTTCGGCTCTCGCTGAAACCAACCGCCCGCCATTCGATTTGGCGGAAGGCGAATCCGAACTCGTCGCCGGCTTCATGACCGAATATTCGGCCACCCCCTACATGCTCTTCATGCTGGGCGAGTACATCTCGATCCTTCTCATGTGCGGCATGACCGTGATCCTCTTCATGGGCGGCTGGGCCTCGCCGATCGATCTGCCGCCGTTCACCTGGATTCCGGGTTCGATCTGGTTCTTCATCAAGCTTACGCTTGTCTTCTTCATGTTCGCGATGGCCAAGTCCATCGTGCCCCGTTACCGCTATGACCAGCTTATGCGGATCGGTTGGAAACTGTTCCTGCCGCTCTCGCTCGTGATGGTCGTGATTGTTGCCTTCGTCCTCAAGCTCACGGGCTGGGGTTGGCACGGAGGGATCGCCTGATGCGCGCCAGCCAGTTCGTCAATACGCTGATCATGAAGGAGTTCGTTTCGGCCTTCTTCCTGGCCATGCGCTACTTCTTCAGCCCCAAGCCGACGATCAACTACCCCTTCGAAAAGGGACCGGTGTCGCCGCGTTTCCGGGGTGAGCACGCGCTCCGCCGTTATCCCAATGGCGAAGAACGGTGCATTGCCTGCAAGCTGTGCGAAGCCATCTGTCCGGCTCAGGCCATTACCATCGAAGCCGGTCCGCGCCAGAACGACGGCACCCGCCGCACCGTGCGCTATGACATCGATATGGTGAAGTGCATCTATTGCGGCTTCTGCCAGGAAGCCTGCCCGGTCGATGCCATCGTCGAAGGCCCGAATTTCGAATTCGCAACTGAAACGCGCGAAGAGCTCTACTTCTCGAAGGAAAAGCTCCTGGCAAACGGCGATCGTTGGGAGCGTGAAATCGCCTCCAACCTTGCGGCCGACGCGCCTTACCGCTGAGAGGGAAGAGGATGACCCTTCCATTATTCTTTTTCTACGTCTTCGCGGCGGTAGCAGTCGTCTCGGCCTTCATGGTCATTTCGGCGCGCAATCCCGTGCACGCGGTGCTGTTTCTCATCCTGACCTTCGTCAACGGCGCAGGTCTCTTCATGCTGGCCGGTGCCGAGTTCCTGGCACTGATCCTGATCGTCGTCTATGTCGGCGCCGTGGCCGTGCTGTTCCTCTTCGTCGTGATGATGCTCGACATCGATTTCGCCGAAATGCGTCAGGGCATGCTGCAATACGCTCCCGTCGGCATTCTGGTGGGTGTCGTGCTGCTACTCGAGCTGCTGCTTGTTGCCGGTAGCTTCTTCATCTCGCCGGATGTGGTGAGCGGGTCTGGCCTGCCGATCGATGCCACCATGGACAATACGCGCCAGCTCGGCCTTGTGCTTTACACGCGCTACTTCTTCCTCTTCCAGACCGCCGGCGCCGTGCTTTTGGTCGCCATGATCGGCGCCATCGTGCTCACGCTGCGTCATCGTTCGACGGCGAAGCGGCAGAATCCGGTGGATCAGGTGGCTCGCCGGGCCAGCGAGACGCTTAAGGTGGTCAAGGTCAAGAGCGGTCAGGGGCTATAGGGGTTTATCATGGGCTTGGAAATCGGGCTCGGTCACTACCTGACCGTTGCTGCAATCCTGTTCACGCTTGGCGTGTTCGGCATCTTTCTCAACCGCAAGAATGTCATCGTCATCCTGATGTCGGTCGAATTGATCCTGCTTGCGGTCAATCTCAATCTGGTGGCCTTCTCTGCGCATCTCAATGACCTTCAGGGTCAGGTCTTTGCGCTGATGATCCTCACCGTGGCTGCCGCCGAGGCTGCCATCGGTCTGGCTATCCTCGTTATCTTCTACCGCAACCGTGGGTCGATCGCGGTTGAAGACGCCAATGTGTTGAAGGGCTAGGACTATGGGTCTGACTGTTCAGGCGATTGTCTTCCTGCCCCTCATCGGGGCACTTGTTGCAGGCCTTCTGGGCCGCTCGATCGGTCATCGGCCGAGCGAATTCATTACCTCTGGCCTCCTGATCATCGCGGCCGTTTTGAGCTGGATCGTCTTCATTCCCATGGCCTTCGGCGATGGTCTTGTCGGCGCGGTCGGCGATGGCCACGCCGCAGTCCTCAAGGTCGAGGTGATGCGCTGGATCCAGGTCGGCGACATGGATCTGCGCTGGACCCTGCGGGTCGATACGCTCACCGCCATCATGCTGGTGGTCGTCAATACCGTGTCGGCGCTCGTCCACGTCTATTCGATCGGCTACATGCACGAAGATCCGCACCGCTCGCGCTTCTTCGCCTACCTCTCGCTCTTCACCTTCGCCATGCTCATGCTGGTGACGGCGGACAATTTCCTCCAGATGTTCTTCGGCTGGGAAGGCGTGGGCCTCGCGTCCTACCTCCTCATCGGCTTCTGGTATACGCGCCCCTCGGCGACGGCTGCCGCAATGAAGGCATTCATCGTCAACCGCGTCGGTGACTTCGGCTTCGCCCTCGGCATTTTCGGTGCCTTCATGGTGCTCGGCCATATCGATTTCGACGGTGCCTTCCAGGCTGCCGACGAATTCGCGACCACCGGTCTGCCGGTCATCCGGTTCCTCAACTGGAACCTTGATGCGATGACGGTCATCTGTCTGCTTCTCTTCATGGGCGCCATGGGTAAGTCGGCGCAGTTCCTGCTGCACACCTGGCTTCCGGACGCCATGGAAGGTCCGACCCCGGTATCAGCGCTCATTCACGCCGCAACCATGGTTACCGCCGGCGTCTTCATGGTCGCCCGCCTATCGCCGCTCTTTGAACTCTCGCAATTCGCGCTGACCGTAGTCATCGTCATCGGCGCCATCACGGCTTTCTTTGCCGCGACCGTTGGCCTCGTGCAGAACGATATCAAGCGCGTCATCGCCTATTCCACCTGTTCGCAGCTCGGCTACATGTTCGTCGCGCTTGGCACCGGCGCTTATTCCGCCGGCGTCTTTCACCTCTTCACCCACGCCTTCTTCAAGGCGCTGCTGTTCCTCGGCGCCGGTTCGGTCATCCACGCGATGCACCATGAGCAGGACATGCGGAACATGGGTGGCCTTCGCAAGAAGATCCCCATCACCTATGCGATGATGATGATCGGCACGCTGGCGCTGACCGGCGTCGGCATCCCGGGCACAAGCCTTGGCTTTGCCGGTTTCTTCTCCAAGGACTCGATCATCGAAAGCGCCTATGCTTACGGTGGCAATGTCGGCAGCCTCGCTTTCTGGCTGCTCGTCATCGCGGCTCTCTTTACGAGCTTCTATTCCTGGCGCCTCGTGCACCTGACGTTCCACGGCTCGCCGCGCGACGCTCAGCACGCTCATACCGCGCATCCGGACCCGGCCCATGCCGATGCCGAAACGCACCATGAGCCGATCGACGACAGCAATGCCGACGATCATCATGCTCATACCCATGCCGCGCATGCCCATGATGACCATAGACATGGCCACCATGGCTCGGCCTATGACAATGCGCATGAATCGCCAAATGTCATGCTCGTGCCGCTCTATGTTCTGGCGGCTGGTGCTGTGCTTGCCGGTGTCGTGTTCTACGGCATGTTCTTCCATGAGGTTGAACATATCGAACACTTCTTCGCCGGCTCGATCGTCGTCGATCACGAGATCATCGAAGCTGCGCACCACGTGCCGCTTTGGGTCAAGTGGAGCGCCACGATCTCCATGATCATCGGCTTCGTCGCCGCCTGGTACATGTATATCCGGCGCCCCGACGTGCCCGGCAAGCTGGCAGCGACCAATCCTGGCCTCTACCAGTTCCTCCTCAACAAGTGGTATTTCGACGAGCTCTACAACACGATCTTCGTGCGCCCCGCGCTCTGGATCGGCCGTGCCATCTGGCATGGGTTCGATGATTGGCTGGTCGACGGAAAGATCGCGGAAGGCCTCGGCCGCCGCGTTCAGAACGTCACCTCCTGGGTCGTCAGGCTCCAGTCCGGCTACCTTTACCACTATGCCTTCGCCATGCTGATCGGCATCGCGGCACTGCTCACCTGGGCCATCACGGCCGGGGGTCTGATCTGATGAACTTCGAGAACTCTATCCTCACGATCGTGACCTTCCTGCCGCTCCTCGGCGCGGCGCTGGTTCTGGTCACCCCCAAGTCGGCCGTGAATGCCATCCGCTGGACGGCGCTGGCGACGACCCTTGTCACTCTGGCGCTCTCGCTTTGGATCTGGTCGGCGTTCGATCCGTCCAATCCTGGCTTCCAGTTCGTGGTCAATTACCCCTGGCTCGGCGACAGCATCGGCTATCGCGTCGGCGTCGACGGCATTTCGGTGCTCTTCGTCGTCCTGTCGGCGCTCCTCATGCCGTTCTGTATCCTCGCGAGCTGGGAGGCGATCGAGAACCGCGTCAAGGAATACATGCTGGTCTTCCTGATCCTGGAAGTCCTGATGATCGGCGTGTTCACCACGCTCGACCTTGCCATGTTCTACGTCTTCTTCGAAGGCACCCTGCTGCCGATGTTCTTGATCATCGGTATCTGGGGCGGCAAGCGCCGCATCCAGGCGAGCTACAAGTTCTTCTTCTATACATTCATCGGTTCGGTCCTGATGCTCCTGGCCATCATGGCCATGTATTGGAACGCTGGCACGACCGATATCTCTCGCCTCCTGACCCATCAGTTCCCGGAAAGCATGCAGATCTGGCTCTGGTTGGCCTTCTTTGCTTCCCTCGCGGTCAAGATGCCCATGTGGCCGTTCCACCGCTGGTTGCCTGAGGCGCACGTCGAGGCGCCGACTGCTGGTTCGGTGATCCTGGCGGCGATCCTCCTCAAGCTTGGCGGTTATGGCTTCCTGCGCTTCAGCCTGCCGATGTTCCCCGACGCTTCTGCGCAGCTTTCGAACTTCGTCTTCGTGCTGTCGGTCGCTGCCATCATCATCACCTCCTTGGTGGCGCTGGTGCAGACCGACATCAAGAAGCTGATCGCTTACTCGTCGGTCGCACATATGGGTTTTGTGACCATAGGCATCTTTGCCGGCAATGCGCTCGGCATCCAAGGCGCCATGTTCCAGATGCTCTCGCACGGCCTCGTTTCAGGCGCGCTCTTCCTTTCGGTCGGCGTCATTTATGATCGCATGCACACCCGTGACATCGAGGCCTATGGTGGTCTTGTCGAGCGCATGCCCCAATATGCCTTCGCCTTCATGGTGTTCACCATGGCGAACGTCGGCCTTCCGGGCACTTCGGGCTTCGTGGGTGAATTCCTAACCATGCTCGGCGTCTTCCAGGTCAATACCTGGGTCGCGTTCGGCGCCGCCTTCGGCGTGATCTTCTCGGCTGGCTATGCCCTCTGGCTTTACCGCCGCGTCGTCTTCGGTGCGCTCACCAAGGAATCGCTCAAGGGCATCCTCGATCTGAGCTTGCGTGAAAAGATCGTGCTTTATCCGCTGATCGTCCTGATCATCGTCTTCGGCTTCTATCCTTCGCCAATCCTCGATACCACGGCGGCCGCGGTCGACAATCTCGTTGCCCACTATTCGGCTTCGGTTGGTCTCGACCCGGCCGTCTCCCTTGCCGATGCAAGGGCACCCCTTGAATATGCCGCGCCCACGGGCGAGGCCCAGCCGGCCGCTGAACACGCGGCCGAGCCTGCTGCGCACTAGGAGAGCGACGTGAACTCTGACATCGTTGATTTCGCAAGCGTCGCGCCTGCCTATCCCGAACTCGTCGTGGCGATCGGCGCCCTGGTCCTTGTGGTCCTGGGTGTCGCCATCAACAAGGAACGCTCAAGCCTCATCTCCTGGCTCGGCGTACTCATCCTCGTTGCCGCCGGCGCCGTGGCGCTGCTCAATCCGTCCGATGGCGTGCTCTTCAACGGCGTCTTCATCGCCGATGCTTTTGCGCGCTACATGAAGCTGCTGGTCCTCGGCGGTGCAGCACTCTCGCTGATCCTCGCCATGCCCAATTCCGAGGCCAATGGCGTTCATAAGTTCGAATATTCGATCCTGGCTGTCCTCGCGACTCTTGGCATGATGATCATGGTTTCCGCCAATGATCTGATGAGCCTTTATGTCGGCCTCGAGCTGCAGTCCCTGGCGCTTTACGTCATGGCCGCCATCAAGCGCGACGACAGCCGTGCGACGGAAGCGGGGCTCAAATACTTCGTGCTCGGTGCGCTATCCTCAGGCATGCTGCTCTATGGCGCCTCGCTCGTTTATGGCTTCACCGGCCACACCAATCTGACCGAGATTGTCGGCGCCATCGCCATGGAAGGCCGTTCGGTCGGCCTCGTCTTTGGCATGGTGTTCCTGCTTGCCGGCGTCGCCTTCAAGATTTCGGCCGTCCCGTTCCACATGTGGACGCCCGACGTTTATGAAGGTGCGCCGACCCCGGTGACGGCCTTCTTCGCCATGGCGCCCAAGGTCGCGGCGATGTCGATGATGATCCGGCTGGTCATGGACACATTCCAGCCGATTACGTCGGACTGGCAGCAGGTCATCGTCTTCCTCTCGATCGCCTCCATGGTTCTTGCCGCCTTCGCCGCCATCGGCCAGAAGTCGCTCAAGCGCCTCATTGCCTATTCCTCGATCGGCCATGTGGGCTTTGCCCTGGTCGGCCTCTCCTCGGGCACGCAAGTGGGCGTCGAAGGCGTGGCCATCTATATGGCGATCTATGTCACCATGACAGTCGGCCTTTTTGCCTGCATCCTCTCGCTGCGCAACGAGAACGGCTATGTCGAAACCATCGATGACCTTGCCGGCGCTGCCCAGACGCGGCCATTTGTGGCCGCCATCATGGCCATCCTGATGTTTTCGCTGATCGGGATGCCGCCGCTTGCCGGGTTCTTCGCCAAGTGGCACGTCTTCCTCGCGGCAATCGAAGCCAACCTCTATGTCCTCTCGGTCATCGGCGTTCTGGCTTCGGCGGTCAGCGCCTATTATTACCTGCGGGTGGTCAAGACGATGTATTTCGACGAGCCCAAATCGACCTTCATAGCGGTGCCGAACGAATTGAACATCATTCTTGGCGTCAGCGCGTTCCTTGTCGTCACCTACTACTTCAGCGTCGGCAGTTCGCTGACAAGCTGGGCGCATACCGCGGCCGGAAGCCTGTTCTAGGTGGCTGAGTTTTTGCTTGGGCCCAGGGCCCGGTCTGCCGGTTATCGGCTGGCCGGGTTCGATGAAATCGGGTCCACCAATTCAGAAGCGCTCGCGGCAGCGGCCGCGGGCGATCCGGGCGGCATCTGGTTTGCAGCACTCAAGCAAACCGCAGGCCGGGGCCGGCGGGGCAGGGCTTGGGAAAGTCCCTCGGGAAATCTTGCGGCCAGCCTGCTTGTCATTCCAGACGCCGATCCCAATATTCTGGCGACGCTCGGTTTTGTCGCCGGCGTTGCTATGCAGAACGCATTCGCCCAGATCCTGCCCCGGGGCGCGGTCCGCATCGGCATAGATGGCGCCGATGCCCTCAACGGCGCCGGTCGTGTAGCCCTCAAGTGGCCTAACGACGTTCTTGCCGATGGCGCCAAGATTGCCGGCATTCTTCTTGAAATGGGCAAGACCGTCGACGGCCGCCACGCGATCGTCATCGGCATCGGCGTCAATGTTATTGCTGCGCCGACAGGTTTGCCTTATCCCGCGACAAGCCTGCGCGATCTCGGATATGAGCGGCGCGCCGAGGATGTATTCGAGGCCCTTGCCGAAGCTTGGGTCGATGCCTTTTCGCTCTGGGCGGAAGGCGCGGGGATCGGCGCCATTCTTAGTCAATGGCGGAATTCGGCTGCGGGCATCGGTGCCCCGGTCGCTGTCGCGCAGGACGGCGTCGTCCGGCGCGGAATTTTCGAAACCATCGATTCTACCGGTCGATTGGTCATGCGCGACGATGAAGGCGCGCGGATCGTGATCACGGCAGGCGATGTGCATTTTGGGGCAACGGCCAGCGCCCGGAGCTGACCACAACATCTGCGTGACGACCAGCGACCAAAGATCGCCAGGCGCCGCGCGCAAAAAGGAAAAGAAACCCATGGCTCAGAACCAAAGGGATGAACTTGTCTTCGTACCGCTCGGGGGCGTCGGCGAAATCGGCATGAATATGGGGGCCTATGGCTTTGGCCCCGCAAAGTCCCGGAAATGGATCGTCGTCGATTGCGGCGTCAGCTTCGGCGGGCCGGATCTGCCGGGCATCGAACTCATCATGGCCAATCCCGAATTCCTCGAGGAAAATGCCGATGACGTTCTTGCCCTGATCCTCACCCACAGCCACGAAGACCATTATGGCGCGGTGCTCGATCTCTGGCCCGTCTTCGACAAGCCCGTCTATGCGACGTCGTTCACCGCGGCCATGCTTGCGGCCAAGCGGGCAGGGGACGGCATCGTCGAAAACGTCGACGTGCGGATCATGCGCCCCGGCAAGCCGTTTGAACTGGGACCCTTCACCGTTGAGGCGATCAACGTCGCCCACTCGATCCCGGAATCAAACAGCCTGCTGATTTCGACACCCATCGGCCGCGTCCTGCACACCGGCGACTGGAAGCTCGATCCGACGCCCGTCATCAGTGCGCCGACCGATATCGCGCGTTTCCAGGCCATCGGCGCCGATACCAGCACGCCGCTGGCGCTGGTGTGCGATTCGACCAATGCCCTCAAGGATGGCGAGAGCCCGAGCGAAGCCGAGGTCGGCGCCACGCTCGCCGCACTTATCGCCGAAGCGCCCCACCGCGTCGCGGTGACGACCTTTGCGTCCAATGTCGGTCGTGTGGTCTCGATCATTCGCGCCGCCCATCAGGCGGGCCGACAGGTCGTGCTCTCGGGCCGGTCGCTCCACCGCATCATGGGCATCGCTAAGGAACTCGGCATGCTCGAAGGCCTTCCGCCCTATTTCGATCAGGACGCCTATAAGACCGTTGCGCGCGACAAATGCGTGCTGATCTGCACCGGCAGCCAGGGCGAAGCCCGCGCCGCCATCGCTCGCATTGCGCGCGGCGAACACCCGGTGATCGATCTTAATGCCGGCGATCGCATGATCTTCTCGTCCTGGGCGATCCCAGGCAACGAGCGCGAAGTCATCGATATCCAGAATCTCCTGATCGACAAGGGCGTCGAAGTCATCACCGCCAATGATGGCCTCGTGCACGTGACCGGTCACCCGCGCCGCGAGGAACTACGCCGGCTCTATGAATGGGTGAAGCCGCAGGTGCTCGTGCCCGTTCATGGTGAAGCGACCCACCTTGCAGCGCATGCCAAGCTTGGTCGCGAGCAGGGCATTCCCAATGTCTGCGAGGCGCGCAACGGCGATCTCGTTCGCCTCTTTCCCGAGCCCATGGCCTTCCCTGCCGAAGTCCGCACCGGCGAACTTTATCTTGATGGCCTAGTGCTCTGCTCGCCTGAAGAGAGCGGCGTTAAGGGGCGTCGTCGCCTTTCGTTCGGCGGCATGATCATCGTTTCCCTCGCCGTCAATTCAAGCGGTCAGGTGGTCTCGGGCCCGGACTATGTGGTTGAAGGTCTTCCTGAAACCGAAGATGAATCGATCGTCGAGCTCATCGAAGATACCGTCACCGGCACCATCAAGAGCCTGCCCAACAAGCGCCGGTCGGATCCCGATGTCTTCAGTTCGGCGCTTTTCAAGGCTATCCGCAACGAAGTGAACGCCTTCTGGGGCCGCAAGCCCAACGTGAACGTGTTCGTCCACAGGGTGTGATGCCATGCAATGGGGTTCGATAGTCGCGGTATTTTTCGTCGTCTGGTGGCTCTGCTTTGTTGCAGTGCTGCCCATCGGCTCCCATAGTCATCACGAAACCGGCGAAACCCTGGTTCGTGGTGCTGACCCGGGCTCTCCCGTCGCGCCGCGGTTCCTGCAAAAGGCGTTGCTGGCGACGGGGCTTGCCATCGTCTTCACCGGGCTCCTCCTTTGGGGCCTCACCAACGAAACGTTGATGGCTTACTGGAACCGCTGAGACTCGCCGGTCTTTGCCTTTGGCAGTTCGCCTAAGGGGAGTTCGAACATGCTCAGACTATGCGCCATTGCCGCTCTGATGCTGGTTACCGTAAGCCCTGCCTTCGCCCGCTGGCAGGTCGATGACGAATCCGACGGTGGCGGGTTCCTCTTCATTGCCTCCCAGGTGGATGAGACCGACACGATTGAGGTCCAGCTCGTCTGCGATGAGATGCGAGAGGGCAAGCTGCTCTTTTCGGTCTTCACCGGCACCGAAATGGCCAAGCAAAAATATGCCATCCCCGCCGTGCCGATTACCGTGCGCTTCGGCGCTGTTGCTTTCGAAAATCTCGAGGGCGAGGTGGTCGGTAATGATGTGGAGCGCATCCTTGATGTATCCGAAGTCGACGAACCGCGCGTCCGCGACCTTGCCGCTGCCATGCGCAAGGGCAAAGACATGACGCTTACCTATCGCGACGAGGAGTGGTTGCTGACCGGCGAGAATGCAGCGGCCTCGCTCGATACCATTTTCGAGCATTGCCCCTGAGCTGTGCTCACCGCTTCTTTTTGGCCGGGCCCAATGCATGCCCATGCGCCATTCGCAGCGCCGCTTGCACATCCTCGTCGGTCGCCGGAGCCAGCCACATTGTGGTCCACCCCTGTCGTCCCCAGCCGTTATCGATCGCTTGAAAGAGGTCCGGCGCGAGCTGGCATTTGAACTCCTGTTCGTCCAGCTCAAACTTGATATTGGCGCTGAGGCCATCACCCGCCAAGGTGGCAAAAATCCGCTTTACCCGGAACGCAGTGCGATCGAAATGCGGCGCACTGACCGTGTCGGGCAGGGCAATAGCAATTCGCGTAAAGCTTTCAGCGCTGGCCATTAGCTATTGATCCAAAAATAAAAAAGCAGGGCACAACGGCCCTGCTCAAAGAGTTTAATCGACAATACGTTGGTCTTAGGCTCGCTGTTCAGCGTGCGGCCAACGCTCCTCCCTTGACGTTGTCGATCTTTAGCGGTTCAACCACCTCGTTTTATTGTGACGGGAACCTAACAACAGATTTTCGTCGTGTCACGTAGATTCTGCATGGCTTGCATGCTTGAATCGTATGGACGGTTGGGCTCTGAGTGGGCATCAACAAAACCCTTGAGTCGACGCATCAATTTCGGAGTTCCCATGCGCCTTTCCCGCTACTTTTTGCCGGTCTTGCGCGACGTGCCCAAGGAAGCCGAGATCGTCTCGCATCGCTTGATGCTGCGCGCCGGCATGATCCGCCAGCAGGCCTCAGGCCTCTACTCCTGGCTGCCGCTTGGCTACAAGGTCCTGATGAAAGTCCAGAAGATCATCGAGGAGGAGCAGAACCGCTCCGGTGCGATCGAGCTTTTGATGCCCACCATCCAGTCCGCCGATCTCTGGCGCGAATCGGGCCGCTACGATGCCTATGGCAAGGAAATGCTGCGCATCGAAGATCGCCACGAGCGCGAATTCCTCTATGGTCCGACCAACGAGGAAATGGTCACCGACATTTTCCGCACTTACGTCAAGTCCTATAAGGACTTGCCGCTCAACCTCTACCACATCCAGTGGAAGTTCCGCGACGAAGTGCGCCCCCGTTTCGGTACCATGCGCAGCCGCGAATTCCTGATGAAGGACGCCTATTCCTTCGATCTCGATAAGGACCGCGCCGTCGCCGCTTACGAGCGCATGTTCGTCGCGTATCTGCGCACCTATGCCCGTATGGGCCTCACCGCCATTCCGATGCGCGCCGATACCGGCCCCATCGGCGGAGACCTCAGCCACGAATGGATCATTCTGGCCGAAACCGGCGAAAGCCAGGTCTTTTGCCATCGCGACCTCCTCGATAAGCCGATCCCCGGCCAGGATGTCGACTTCCGCGGCGATTTGAAACCCATCTTCAACGATTGGACTTCGCTCTACGCCGCTACGGAAGAAATGGTCGATCAAGCCGAATACGAAGCTGCCGTCCCCGAGGACAAGCGCGTCTCCGCCCGTGGCATCGAAGTCGGCCACATCTTCTATTTCGGCACCAAATATTCCGAGCCGATGAAGGCCTCGGTCACCGGCAATGACGGTAAGGAGACCATTGTCCACATGGGCTCCTACGGCATCGGCCTGACCCGCGTCGTGCCCGCCATCATCGAAGCCAGCCACGACGAAAACGGCATTATCTGGCCGGTCTCCGTCGCGCCCTTCGAAGCCGTGCTGGTCAATCTCAAGGCCGGCGATGCCGATACCGATGCCGCTTGCGACAAGCTCTACGCCGAGCTGACCGCTGCCGGCCTCGACATGCTCTACGACGATCGCGATCAGCCTGCCGGCTCCAAATTTGCGACGGCCGATCTCGTCGGCATTCCCTATCAGCTCATCCTCGGGCCTCGCGGCCTTAAATCGGGCGAAGTTGAAATCAAACATCGCAAGACTGGCGAGCGCGAGACGCTGCCGCTCGCCAACGCGGTCGAGCGTCTCAAGGGCCTGATCGAACCCCAGCGGATGAACGACATTTGACCACCTCAGCCCAGCATGCCCCGGCCGGCCGATCCACTCGGCCGTTCTCCCGGTTCGAGTGGATGATTGCTGGGCGCTATCTGCGCGCAAGGCGAAAAGAGGCGTTCATTTCCGTCATCGCCAGCCTCACCATGGTTGGCGTTGCCATCGGCGTGGCGACGTTGATCGTCGTCATGTCGGTGATGAACGGCTTCCGCGCCGAGCTGCTCGACAAGATCCTGGGTCTCAATGGCCACTTCACGGCCTATCCCATCGAGAGCAAATTCACCGATTACAAGGACGCCATCGCCGATCTCGAAACCGTTCAGGGCGTCAAGTTTGCGGTCTATTACGTCGAAGGCCAGGTGCTGGCGTCCGGTGGCGGAGGCTCGACTGGCGTCTCCGTCCGCGGCATGGATGCCGAAAATATCGACAAGCTGACGCTGCTGATGAATTCGGCAGAGCAGGGCGGTTTCGATAGCTGGGACGAGAACGATGGTGTCGCCATCGGTTACCGTCTGGCGCAGACGCTCGGCGTCGGTCTTGGTGATCAGATACAGCTCATCTCGCCGCAAGGCGCCATGACGCCCTTCGGCTCAACGCCCCAGATCAAATCCTATCCGGTTCGCACCATTTTCAATCTTGGCATGGTCGAGTTTGATAGCCTCTTCGTCTATATGCCGCTACATCTGGCGCAGGATTATTTCCGGCTCTATGAGGACGTGCTCAAGCCGGGCGCCGGTCCGCTTGATCCGATGGCGAGCGACGAAGAAATCGACGCGGCCTATGAGCGCGTCTATCAGGCTTCGGGCGCTGAGATTTTTATCGACGATCCTGATGAAGTGAACGTAGTCCGCGAGCGCATCGCTGCCACCCCGGGAATTCGGCCGTTCATCCTCACCGATTGGCAGCAGCGCAACGAGACCTTCTTTTCCGCCCTGCAGGTTGAACGAGTCGTGATGTTCACCATCCTCTCGATGATCATCCTCGTTGCAGCCTTCAATATCATCTCGAGCCTCGTCATGCTGGTGAAGGACAAGAGCAAGGACATCGCCGTCCTGCGCACCATGGGCGCGACACGCGGCGCCATCATGCGCATCTTCTCGATCACAGGCACGACCATCGGCGTCATCGGCACCCTGACCGGCCTTGTGCTGGGTCTTTTGGTCGCGGCCAATGCCGAGACACTGAGGGCGTCGATTTCCAATCTGCTCGGCGTTACGCTTTTTCCGCCCGAAGTGTTTTTCCTTTCGTCGCTCCCGAGCAAGACGGACCCGACCGAAGTTACGGTCGTCGTCGTCCTGGCGCTGAGCCTCAGTTTCCTCGCGACGCTCTATCCGGCTTGGCGCGCCGCTCAATATGATCCGGTCGAGGCGCTGCGTTATGAGTAATTCGTTCCTGCGCCTTTCGGGCGTCCATCGCCATTATGGCGAAGGCGCGACCCAGGTTCGCGTCCTCGATGAAGCCGATCTCGCCGTTGAAAGCGGTGAGCTTGTCGCCCTCGTCGCCCCCTCGGGGGCCGGCAAATCGACGCTCCTCCACCTCTGCGGATTGCTTGAGAGTCCGCAGGCCGGCGAAGTTGAAATCGTGGGCAATAAAACCAGCCAGCTCAACGATCGCGGCCGCACCCAATTGCGCCGCAACACGGTGGGCTATGTCTACCAGTTCCATCACCTGCTGCCAGAATTTAGCGCCCTCGAAAACGTCTCCATGCCGCAGATGATCGCGGGCAAGACACCCGCCGAGGCTGCCGTCCGGGCCCAGGAACTGCTCGATATTCTAGGCGTCGGCCCCCGTGCCGCCCATCGCCCCGCCGAACTTTCGGGTGGCGAACAGCAACGCGTCGCCATCGCCCGCGCCGCTGCCAACCATCCGCGCGTCATCCTCGCCGACGAGCCGACCGGCAACCTTGACCCTGCGACCAGCGATATCGTCTTCGAAGCCCTCAAAAACCTGATCCGCACCGAGGGCGCCGCAGCGCTGATCGCTACCCACAACTACGATCTCGCCCGCCGCGCCGACCGCATCGTCACGATCAAGAACGGTAAGGTCGTCGCGCATACGCTCTAGCACTTTGGCAAACCAGCGCTCGAAGGCATGCTAGTCGGTTCGGAGGACCCACGGGTCCCCCTACGTCATTGCCGGGCTCGTCCCGGCAATCCATCTCGCCTCCGCATCGATACGCATGAGCGACCGGGTTTATGGCCCGTCTTATCCCTCTTATCCCCGCACCAAATTCCTTCCGCATAATCCTGCCATCCATCCCCGCACGGACGGTCTGCAGACGACAGGAGCGGGGAGGGCCCTGCATGGGGCGTCTCCCATGCACGTTCGGGACTGGCCGCCTCGCGACGAGCGATCAAAGAGGCGCAGTGAGACCCATCCGAAAAAGGGCGCCCCGGAGCGGTCATCCGCTTCACCAAAACTAAAACCCTTCGAGGCGAATGCCGCTCCGGGGTCCGTCCATCCAAAAACCGGAGGCCATTGGCCAACCGGCACTTTGTGACGTCTTGATTCTCTCGCCGTGCTAAGGAAACCCTAACGCATTAACCCTGTCCCCGCTTTCCCCATAGCTCTCCCTAGACCAGAACGAAGAAAGAACATATAAGAACAATATAGCAACAAGGGAGCTAGAAATGATCGATTTCGTCAAGGACTTCGCCGCCTTCGTGACCCTCTGTGCCTTCACCGTCGGCTCGTTGACCTGGATGGATTTGTTGACGCACCTGAGCTGATGCTTGTGGATTGGCGGGAGGGTGATTTGACCTCCGGCTTGGACTGGCCCAAGGTCTGACGATCATGCGCGGCCCCGGCTTTATTCACCTCCACGTTCACTCGGCTTTCTCGCTTCTCGAAGGCGCAGTTCAGCTCGAAACGATTCTCAAACTCGCTGCCGCCGACAACCAGCCGGCGCTCGGCATTGCCGACACCAACAATGTCTTTGGTGCTCTCGAATTTTCCGAAAAGGCGTCCAAAAAGGGCATTCAGCCCCTCGTCGGCGTCGAAATTGCCATTGATTTTGCCGCTGCCGAAGAGCGGATCAGCGAACGCGGCCACGTCGCCTGGGCCGGCAAATCCAGCGTTGTGCTCATGGCGCAATCCGAGGGCGGCTTCGCCAATCTCTCGCGCCTTGTTTCTCGCGCCTATATGGAAGGCGAAAATGGCCTTGCCCGCGCCAAGCTTGATTGGCTGACGCCCGACTCGCTGTCCGGCCTGATCTGTCTGACCGGCGGCCCGGAGGGCGCCATCGACATGGCCTTCGCCCAAGGACAAGATGCTAATGCCCTCCGACGCCTCGATCGCCTCGCCGATCTTTTTGGCGATCGGCTCTATGTCGAGCTACAGCGCCATGGTCGTGCCCAGGAAGCTAGCGTCGAGCCGCGCCTCATCGACTATGCTTATCGCAAAGGCATTCCGCTCGTCGCCACCAATGAGCCGTTCTTCAAGTCCGCCAAGGAATACGAGGCCCACGACGCGCTCCTGGCCATCGCCGGCGGCTCCGTGCTCGCCCAGACCGAGCGCCGCAAGCTCAACGACCAGTATTATTTCAAATCCCGCGCGGAAATGATGGAGCTGTTCTCGGATCTCCCCGAGGCACTCGATTCGACCATTGAAATCGCCAAACGCGTCGCCTTCCGCCCGCGTACCCGCGGCCCAATCCTGCCAAAGTTCGCTGCTGGCTCACACGCAACGGAAGAAGAAGTCGTTGCCGCTGAAGCTGCCGCCTTGCGTGACATGGCTGTTACGGGTCTCGACAAGCGCCTCGCCGCGCACGGGCCTGGGCCGGGCAAGACGGAAGAAGAATATCGCGCGCGGCTCGATTTCGAGCTTGGCGTCATCGAGAAGATGAAATTCCCCGGCTATTTCCTCATCGTGGCCGATTTCATCCAGTGGGCCAAAGCCCAGGGCATTCCAGTCGGGCCTGGCCGCGGTTCAGGCGCCGGCTCGCTCGTAGCCTATGCCACGACCATCACCGATCTCGACCCACTGCGCTACAATCTGCTGTTCGAACGCTTCCTCAATCCAGAGCGCGTTTCGATGCCCGACTTCGACATCGACTTCTGCCAGGATCGGCGCGAAGAGGTCATCGAATACGTTCAGAAGAAATACGGCGCCGAACAGGTTGCCCAGATCATCACCTTCGGTTCGCTCCAGGCCCGCGCCGTGCTGCGCGACGTCGGTCGCGTCCTGCAGATGCCCTATGGTCAGGTCGATCGCATCTGTAAGCTTGTGCCAGCCAACCCCGCCGATCCCTGGACCATCGAGCGCACCATGAACGAGGTGCCGCAGTTCAAGCAGATGGCCGAGGACGACGAGACCGTCGGTCAGCTCGTTGAGATCGCCAAGTCGCTCGAGGGACTATTTCGTCACGCCTCGACCCACGCCGCCGGCATCGTCATCGGCGATCGACCGCTTCAGGAACTGCTGCCGCTTTATCGCGACCCGCGCTCCGACATGCCGGTCACGCAATATAACCTCAAGTGGGTTGAACCCGCCGGGCTCGTCAAGTTCGACTTCCTCGGCCTCAAGACGCTGACGACGATCCAGTATGCCGTCGAAATGGTGCGTCAACGTGGCATCGACCTCGATATCGACGCCATTCCGATCGACGACGCAGCGACCTACAATCTTTATGCCCGCGGCGACACCTACGGCATCTTCCAGTTTGAATCTGCCGGCATGCGCCGCGCCTTGATGGATCTCAAGCCCGACCGCATCGAAGATCTCATCGCCATGAACGCGCTCTACCGGCCGGGCCCGATGGACAATATCCCGAGCTTCATCGACCGTAAGCACGGCAGGGAAGAGGTGGAATATCCTCATCCCAAGCTCAGCGAAGTACTCGACGAAACCTACGGCATCATCGTCTATCAGGAGCAGGTGATGCAGATCGCCCAGCTTCTGTCGGGCTATTCGCTCGGCGAAGCTGACATGCTCCGCCGCGCCATGGGCAAGAAGATCAAGGCGGAAATGGATAACCAGCGTATCCGCTTCCGTGAGGGCTCGGGCCCCAACGGCGTCAGTGAAGCGCTCGCCGATCAGATCTTTGATCTTCTCGCCAAGTTTGCCAACTACGGCTTCAACAAGAGCCACGCTGCCGCCTACGCGTGGGTTTCCTATCAGACCGCCTACCTCAAGCAGCATTTCCCGCACGAATTCTATGCGGCCTCGATGACGCTCGATATGGCTCAGACCGACAAGCTCTCCGACTTCCGCCGCGAGGCCGGCAAGAAGAAGATCGAAGTTGTCGCTCCCTGCATCAACAGGTCCGAGGTCGTGTTCTCGGTCAAGGACGATCGCATCCACTATGGCCTTTCCGCCGTAAAGGGCGTCGGCCGGGCCGTCGCCGAGCACATCGTCGATGTTCGGGGTGATCAACCGTTCAAGGATCTCGGCGACTTTGCTCGCCGCGTGGATCCAAAGGCGATCAACAAGCGCACCCTCGAGACCCTGGTCAACGCCGGGGCCTTTGATGGTCTCGCGCCGCGCCGCGAGATCGCGTTTGCCGCGATCGACCAGGTCATGGGCACGGCGCAGGCCCTGACCTCCGAGCGGAATGAGGGTCAGTGGAATATGTTTGCTTCCAGCGAACCCGAGCCGTTCCGCCTCCCAACGAGCGTTCCGGCTTGGACTTCCACGGAGCGTGCCGATCGCGAACTGTCGGCCATCGGCTTTCACCTTTCCGCCCATCCGCTCGACGCCTATGCCGATCTTTTCGAGCGCCTTCGCGTCCAGCGCTGGGCCGATTTCGAGCGTGCCGTAAAAGACGGCGCTTCGGCCGGCCGCCTCGCCGGCACGATTTCGTCCCGTAACGACAGGCGAACGCGTAAGGGCACGCCGATGATGATCCTGACCCTGTCGGATCAGAGCGGCACCTTCGAGTGCATCGCCTTTTCCGAGCAGATCAGCCAGTTCGGCGGCTTCCTGCAGCCGGGCAATTCGGTGATCCTGGAAGTCGGCGCCCAGGAACGTGCCGAAGGCATCAGCCTCATGCTCAATGGAGCAAAGCCGATCGAAGGCGCCGCCGAAAGCATCGATCGCCAGCTGACCATTTTCGCCGCTGATTCCAAGGCGCTACCTGCCGTAGGCGCTCAGCTCAAGCGCGGCGGCAATGGCACGGTCAGTTTTGTTGTTATCCGCGACGCCGGTGCGAAGGAGTATGAAATCGAACTCCCCGGCAAGTATTCCGTCAGCGCCGAAGTCGCCGGCGGCATCAAGGCGCTCGAAGGCATCACGGACGTAAGGTTCAACTGAGGCGCTGTTCCGAAAGGGCTTTGCCGGTGAGCCGTAGCAAAACGTCATGCTGGGCAAAACAACGCGGAGGAGGCGAGCCCGGAGCCCATCCTCCCCCGCTCAGGGGCTTTCA
Source organism: Devosia soli (assembly GCF_000970455.1). Taxonomy (GTDB): domain Bacteria; phylum Pseudomonadota; class Alphaproteobacteria; order Rhizobiales; family Devosiaceae; genus Devosia; species Devosia soli. The sequence continues at coordinate 177,569 of NZ_LAJG01000023.1, forward strand.
CCCTTGTCCCCGCGTCCAGGCGCGGGTCTATGATCGGTCAATGCACGGGCCTAAGCATGGTTCATTAACGTTGCCGTGAGGTTTCGAGGCGCGGCAAGGCGGGTTGCGCTTCCCGCAGACTTCGCTTATATCGCCCTCGCGCCCGGCATGTTGCCGGCGTGATCTCACACACGAAGCCGGCATTCCCTTGGAACGCCATCCGGTGGCGGGCAACCGTCGCACTGCTTCGTGGAGGACATAACCGGTAAAGGAAAACAGACATGGCTCTGCCAGAATTCTCTATGCGCCAGCTCCTCGAAGCAGGCGTGCACTTCGGCCACCAGAAGCACCGCTGGAACCCGAAGATGGAACGCTTCATTTTCGGCGTTCGCAACGACATCCACATTCTTGACCTGTCCCAAACCGTGCCGGCCCTGAGCCGCGCGCTGCAGCTGATCTCGGACACCGTTGCCGATGGCGGCCGCGTGCTCTTCGTTGGCACCAAGCGTCAGGCAGCTCCGCTGGTTGCTGATGCAGCCAAGCAGTCGGCACAATACTTCGTCAACTCGCGCTGGCTCGGCGGCACGCTGACCAACTGGCAGACGATCTCGAACTCCATCGCGCGCCTTCGCGAGCTGGAATCGATGAGCGAAGAAGACCTCAACCTGCGCACCAAGAAAGAGCGCCTGATGATGTCCCGCGAGCAGGAGCGTCTTGAGCGCGACCTCGGCGGTATCAAGGACATGGGCAACGTTCCTTCGCTCTTGTTCGTGATCGACACCAACAAGGAAGCGAACGCGATCAAGGAAGCGCGTCGTCTCGGCATTCCGGTCGTCGCCATCGTCGACACCAACTGCGATCCGGACATGGTCGATTACCCCATCCCGGGCAATGACGACGCCAGCCGCGCTCTCGAACTTTATGTGTCGCTCGTTTCGCGCGCCGCTCTCGATGGCATCGCTCGTTCCTCGAGCGCCCTCGGTGCTGATATCGGCGCTTCGTCGGAAGCTCCGGCCGAAGATATTCCGAGCGAAGGCGAAGCTGTCAACTAAGTCCGGTATCTCCGGACTCGTCATGAACGAAACTATGCGGTCCCCTTGCGGGGCCGCCGAAAGGTGAACCCATGGAAATCACTGCTGCAATGGTTAAGCAGCTCCGCGAGTCGACCGGCGTCGGCATGATGGACTGCAAGAAGGCCCTGGCCGAAACCAATGGCGACATGGAAGCTGCCGTCGATTGGCTGCGCACCCGCGGTCTCGCCAAGGCCGCCAAGAAGGCCGACCGCGTTGCTGCCGAAGGCCTGGTCGGCGTAGCAACTTCGGGCACCAAGGCTGCCGTCGTCGAAGTGAACTCTGAAACCGACTTCGTTGCCCGCAACGAGCAGTTCCAAAACATCGTCGGCACCGTGGCCAAGCTCGCTCTTGATGCCGACGGCGATGTCGCAAAGCTCGGCGAAATGCCGTTCCCCGGCACTGGTCACTCGGTCCAGGCCGAACTGACCGAAGCCATCGCCAAGATCGGCGAGAACATGAACCTGCGCCGTACGACCACGCTGTCGGTCACCGACGGCGTGGTGGAAAGCTATGTCCATAACGCCGTCAAGGCAGGCTTGGGCAAGATTGGCATCCTCGTGGCTCTCGAATCGACCGGCGATAAGGCTGCTCTTTCGACGCTCGGCAAGCAGCTCGCCATGCACATCGCAGCGACCAATCCGCTTGCCATCGATGCCAGCGAACTGGATCAGGACGTCGTCGCCCGCGAACGCGCCATTATTCTTGAGCAGGTCAAGGAATCCGGCAAGCCGGCCGACATTGCCGAGAAGATGGTCGAAGGCCGTCTTCGCAAGTATTACGAAGAAGTTACGCTCCTCGCGCAGACCTTCGTTATCGACGGCGAAACCAAGGTTGCCGACGCAATCAAGAATGCTGAAAAGGAAGTTGGCGCGCCGGTCAAACTGACCAAGTTCGCCCGCTTCGCCCTCGGTGAAGGCATCGAAAAGGTCGAGACCGACTTCGCTGCTGAAGTTGCCGCGACCGCCGGCGTCAAGTAAGACGTTTTGCAGGCGGGCTCTGTAGTCCGCCTGCAGCTCTCCAGTTCAGCTGGATCGAGCATGTTTAATTCGCATACATTACAGCGTGCCTTCGCCTTCTGCTTCGGGCCTTTTTGCCTTAGTGTCCCTTGGGCGTGCAGAATCGCGAGCGCCGCAGCACCTAAGATGAGGTCTTCCGATGGCGTCCGGATATAAGCGCATCCTGCTCAAGGTTTCGGGCGAGGCGCTGGCGGGAGATAACTCCTTTGGCATCGAGCCTCCATTCCTCCAGGGCGTAGCGCGGCAGATCGCTGACGTAGCGCGCACTGGCACGCAGGTCGCGATCGTTGTCGGCGGCGGCAATATCTTTCGCGGCATGGCCGGCGCTGCAGACGGTACGGACCGCGTCACCGCAGACCTGATGGGCATGCTCGGCACCATGATCAATGCCCTTGCCCTCTCCAACGCCATCTCGCGTCAAGGCGTCAAATCCAAGCCTTTCTCGGCTGCAACCATGCCGTCCGTGGCCGACACCTTCACGGCGCGCGACGCCAAGCTTGCTCTCGAAGAAGGCTTCGTCGTCGTGCTGGGCGGCGGTACGGGCAATCCCTTCTTTACGACCGATACGGCAGCCACGCTTCGTGCCATAGAACTTGAATGCGACGTTGTCCTCAAGGGAACCAAGGTCGACGGCGTTTATTCCGATGATCCGAAGAAGAACCCCGACGCGGTCCGCTATGCTCATATCAGCTTCGACGACGTTATCTCGCAGAACCTGAAGGTCATGGATACAGCGGCCTTCGCGCTTGCACGCGACAATCGCATGCCCATTATTGTATATGCGCTGGATGTCGCCGAAGGCCTGTCCGGCGTTCTCGAAGGTCGCGGCCGTTCGACCCTGGTCGGTGACCACGGCTAGGGCAGGGCGCAGCCGCCCGGCATTGCCGGTTCGCATGAGTTTCAACAAGAGCGCGCCCCATGTCGGCAGCGCCAAGACCGAAAGGACTATCGGCCATGGCCTATAATCTGAACGACCTCAAGTCTCGCATGCAGAAGTCGATTTCATCGCTCAAGGACGAACTTTCGGGCCTGCGGACGGGGCGCGCCAGCGCAAGCCTGCTCGAACCGGTCACCGTTGAAGCCTATGGTTCGCGCACGCCGCTCAACCAGGTAGCGACCGTCACCGTGCCCGAGCCGCGCATGCTTTCGGTCCAGGTTTGGGATCGTGGTCTTGCCAATGCCGTGGAGAAGGCGATCCGCGATAGCGGTCTTGGCCTCAATCCGATGGGCGAGGGCCAGGTCATTCGTGTTCCGCTACCCGAACTAAATGAGCAGCGTCGCAAGGAATTGGCAAAGGTTGCGCATAATTATGCGGAACAGGCCCGTGTTGCTGTCCGCCATATCCGTCGCGACGGTATGGACGCCTTGAAAAAGGCGGAGAAGGACGGCGACATGAGCCAGGACGACGCGAAAAAGCAGTCCGATCTCGTCCAGAAGGCGACCGACGACGCCGTCAAGGAGATCGACACCATCGTGGCGACCAAGGAACAGGAAATCATGCAGGTCTGAGGATCTGCTAACGCCGCCGGGAGGGGCGTTGATGGCTAGCGAGATCGCTGCGAAAATTAGCCCGGGCCACGGCCCGGGTCTGCGTGTTCCGGTCCACCTTGGTGTGATCATGGACGGCAATGGCCGCTGGGCAAAGGCGCGCGGCAAGCGACGCACGGAAGGTCATGTGCAGGGCGTGCAGTCGCTCCGCAACACGGTCGAATATTGCATTCGCTATGGGGTGCAATACCTGACGGTGTTCAGCTTCTCCTCCGAGAACTGGACGCGTCCGCCCGAGGAAGTCTCGTTTATCTTCAATCTTTTGCGTCGTTTTGTAGCCTCGGACCTACACCGTTTGATGCGCAACAACGTCAAGATCCGTATCGTCGGCTCCCGCGCTGGGCTGGAGCCACCGCTGATCCGCCTCATCGACGATGTTGAAGCGAAAACGCGGACAAACACTGGTCTCGTACTTGTTGTTGCATTCAACTATGGCGGCCGCGCTGAAATCGCCGAGGCCGCTCGCCGCCTTGCAGAAGATGCCGTTGCAGGACGCATCGACCCATCTTCGATCACTGAGGCCAGCCTTGGCCGCGCGCTTTACACGTCCGACATTCCCGACCCCGATCTCATCATCCGCACCAGCGGCGAACAGCGTCTGTCAAACTTCCTTTTGTGGCAGTCCGCCTATGCCGAATTGGTTTTCGTGCCAGAGAACTGGCCGGACTTTGATGAATCGAGTTTCTTACGCGTTCTCGAGGCTTATTCGCTTCGAGAGCGTCGTTATGGCGGATTGGGGGCGACCGGGAGTTGACCGATCCGGGCGAGCCTTCTCCTAAGCCTGTCGCATCCCAGCGTCGCAATTGGGCCGATGTCGGGCCTCGCCTTGCCTCCGCGGCCTTTCTGCTCGTGATAGTGATCGTCACGCTTTATCTGGGCAGTTTCTATTTCTCGACTGTTGTAGGCGCCGTCTATGCCGGCGCCTACCGCGAATGGGAAACGATGGTTTCCCGCGCGACGATTTCGATACCGGGTCTGGCTCTCGTGGCTCTCGTCTGGCTCTCTGGCACGGTATTTCCCTGGTTCGGGATTCTCGGGCTGGCCAGTGCAATCCTGGTCGCCATCGTTGTCGCTGCCTTCATGGATCGAAAACTGCTCCTCTGGCGCGCAACGGGCCTCGCGCTTTTCGGTCTCCTGATTCTGTCGCATGTGCTCATGCGCGGCGACACCATGGCGGGTCTCTGGGCGGGTGTATTTCTTGGCACCGTTGTGTGGATGACCGATTCTGCTGCCTTCTTTACCGGCCGACAGATCGGCGGGGAAAAGCTCGCTCCGGCAATCTCGCCCTCCAAGACCTGGTCCGGTGCCCTTGGCGGTCTGGCGCTTGGAGCAGGTGCAGGGCTGATCGTCTGGACGCTGATCACCGACTCGCCTTGGTGGATCGGTCTTCTCATTGCCGTCGCGATTAGCATTCTCGGCCAGTTCGGCGATCTTCTTGAAAGTGCGGTAAAGCGCCGCTTTCGCATCAAGGACAGCGGTGACATCATTCCCGGTCATGGCGGCTTGATGGACCGGCTGGATAGCCTCACATTCGGCGTGATCCTCGTCCTGATCATTGGCGTCCTCCACGGCGGCATCGACCGGGTCGCGGAAGGGCTGCTTTATTGGTGACCGGCATGGCCATATGCCCGCCGCAACTGTGGATCGACGATGTTTGATTTTGCCGCCTGGCTGCTCTCCTATGTCATTCCGTTCCTAGCGGTTCTGACAGTCATCGTCTTTGTCCACGAAATGGGGCACTACCTCGTCGCTCGGTGGAACGGCGTTGCCATTCAGGCTTTTTCGATTGGCTTCGGGCGCGAGCTCGTCGGCTGGACCGACAAGCATGGCACACGCTGGAAACTGTCGGCGATTCCCCTGGGCGGTTACGTCCGCTTTGTCGGCGATATGAATCCGGCGAGCGTGCCTGATCCAGATTCGCCAGAACTGAAGAACCCCGAGCTGGCGCCACATCTTTTCGTCAACAAGACGGTGTGGCAGCGCATCGCCGTCGTGGCAGCAGGGCCGATCGCCAACATCATCCTGACATTCGTCATCCTTTATGCCCTGCTTCTCGGCTATGGCCGCTACACCGTTCCTGCCGTAGTTGAGGACGTCATTGCCGGCTCCGTTGCTGAGGCTGCCGGCTTTGAGCCGGGCGACAAGATTTTGTCGGTCGATGGCTACGTCGTTCGTGGCTTCGAGGATTTCCAGCGTTACGTCGCCACCAGTCCCGCTCGGCAGGTAAGCATCGATATCGAGCGGGGCGGGTCTGAGCGCACCCTGACGTTGACGCCGGAGCCGGTCGTTATTCAGGACAGATTCGGCAATGACCAGCGGATAGGTCGCATTGGCGTCAGCAGCAATTTCGACGACGCCGATGTCGAACTCTATCGTCCGGGCCCCATCGAAGCAGTGGGCATGACGGTCGAGGAAATCCGTTTCATCGTCCAGCGCACCGGAGCGTTCCTTGGCGACTTCTTCGTCGGTCGCGGCGATGTCGAGCAGCTCAGCGGACCGGTCAAGGTTGCAAAAGTATCGAAGGAAGTGGCCACGCTCGGCGTGATAGCCCTCATTAACCTGATGGCGCTACTCTCTCTCAATATTGGGATATTCAATCTTTTGCCCGTTCCCATGCTCGACGGCGGGCATCTGTTGTACTATCTGATCGAAGCCGTTCGCGGCCGACCTCTCAGCTTGCGCGTTCAGGAGATCGGTTTTCGGTTCGGTTTTGCGTTGGTGCTGGCTTTGATGGTTTTTACCCTGTTCAATGACACGGTCTTCGATCATTTCGGCATCCTTCGTTAACCTCCTGTTAGCCTTGGTTCGCAAGGTGTTGCACGAATACCAGCGCGCCAATGAATTACTAACCGCGTCCCGGCTTACGGCTTGTCCGTGGTTAAAAAAACAGTAAAACACTTCAATGGAGTTAGCTTGGGGGAGCGGCGTATGACGATTCTCCGGGCGGGTCGCAGAAGGCAATAACAATATGATTAACCCCACCAAGCTGATGCGTGGCGCCGTCTCAGTGATCGCCATTATGGGTGCAGCGCCCATGGTCGGCGCCGGGATCCCGGTTCTGGGCGTTGCCGTTGCGCAGGCTCAGGAGCAGCTGGTCGGTTCGGTCCTGTTCGAGGGTAACCGCCGCTTCTCCGATGCTCAGCTTCTTGCGATGGTCGATCTGAATGCGTCGGGCATCTATACGCCGCAGCGGCTGGCCGCTGACGTCGAGAGCATCCGTCAGGCCTACGATCGCGACGGCTTCATGGGCGTTACGGTCACCTCGCGCACTGAAGCGACCGCCGACGGCCGCGTCCGCGTGATTTTCCAGGTCAACGAAGGTGAGCGCGCTGGCATTGCTGCCATCAACTTCACCGGCAACAATGCGATCAACGGCGGCAACCTCAAGGGTGCCATGCTGACCAAGGAAACCGGCATCTTAAGCTGGCTCCTTCGGGACGACACGTACGACGAGCAGAAGCTCGCCGTCGACCGCGAGCGTATCCGTCTTTATTACGCCAACCGCGGTTATCCTGATGCGCAGGTCAATTCTGTCGCTGAATATGATGCGGCCAAGAACGCCTACTTCATCAATTTCACGATCAACGAAGGTCAGCACTACGATTTCGGCAACATTGGTATCGAGACCAGCATCAATGGTTTGAATACCGACGTGCTGCGCTCGACTGTCAAGACCGGGCAGGGCTCGCAGTATTCTGTCGCCGACCTGCAGAAGACCATCGAGGACATGGCTTATGAAGCCACGACGCAGGGTTACTCCTTCGCCGACGTCCGCGCTCGCCTCGACCGCGATGTCGCCACCGGTACGTTCAACGTAACCTACCTCGTTGACGAAGGTGCGCGTATCTATGTCGAGCGCATCAACATCACCGGCAACACCAAGACCCGAGACTTCGTGATCCGTCGCGAGCTGGCTTTCGGCGAAGGCGATCCGTTCAACCGTTCCATGGTTGTCCGTGGCCGTACCGCCATCCAGGATCTGGGTTACTTCTCCGCCGTTGAAGTCACGACAACTCCCGGTTCCTCGCCCGATAAGGTTGTTCTCAACATCAACGTCACCGAAACCTCTACGGGTGAATACGGCGCCAGCGCCGGCTTCTCGACCACCGATGGTATCCTCGGCGAAGTTTCGCTCACCGAGCGCAATTTCCTCGGTCGCGGCCAGTATCTGCGCGCCGCGATTGGCGCGACGCAGTCGGGCCGTACCTTCGACTTCTCCTTCACCGAGCCTCGCTTTATGGGTCTCAAGGTGTCGGCTGGTTTCGATGCCTATCATCGTATTTCGGACGAAACGACAACCACCTTTTACGGTTCGCAGTCGACCGGTGGTCAGGTGCGGTTCGGCGTGCCGATCACCAGCGCTCTCTCGGCGTCGCTCTTCGGCGGCTACGAGCGCAAGGTGATCTCGGACGTCAAGGACAACCCGACCTATCAGTCCTCGCTCGTCACCAACGGCCAGGAATTCAACAAGGCTTTTGTTGGCTACTCGTTGACATGGAACGGCGTGGACGACGTCAAGGACCCGACCGAAGGCCTCTATGCGACGTTTACCCAGCAGTATATCGGCTGGGATCATAACCTCCTCAAGACCGAGGCGCGCGCTCGTTACTTCGTTCCCTTGCTCGATGACAGCGGCATCGTTGCCAGCGTCAAGGGACAGGCCGGCGTCGTCAACAGCATGAACAATGGAGCCGTGAATTCGGTCGAAGCCTTCATGCCTGGCCAGAACATCATCCGCGGCTTTGAAGGCCGTGGCGTTGGTCCGCGTCTCGTCAGCGGCGAATATCTTGGCGCGACGGCCTATGCCGCCGTGTCGGCCGAAATCGAGTTCCCGATCCCGGCTCTGCCGGAAAGCTACGGCCTCAGCGGTGCAGTCTGGGCGGATGCTGCCTGGATCGATGGCCTTCCGGGCATCGGCGCCGTGCCGGTCGATGGCAACAGCCAGGACCAGCCGTTGCGCACGTCGATCGGTGCCTCGCTTATCTGGGATTCGCCGTTCGGCCCGCTCCGCGGCGACGTTTCGCAGGTGCTCAACAAGTCGACAGCGGACCGTGCGCAGGTCTTCCAGATCACCATCCAGACCTTGCTCTAGACCGAGCAACGTGGAACAAGTCTTTGAGCCGCGGGGCGGTAGCGCCCGCGGCTCTTTCTTTTGAAGTGATCCCATGGTCGATACCCGATTCCACCGATTTGCCGGCCCCGTCGCGATCGGCGCTCTCCTGACGGAACTGGGCCATGCCGATCTGGTCGCCGGTCTTTCCGATCCCAGCAAGATGGTTGAAGGCGTCGCCGAGATTGACCTGGCCGGTCCCGGCGATCTGGTGCTCGCTGCACATGCGAGCTACGGCGCGGAGCTCAGCCGCTCCTCTGCCGGTTTCGCGCTCATTCACCCCGTGGTGGCCGACAAGGTGCCTGCGGGCACCATGGCCATTACCGCGCCACGGACACACAATCTCTTTGCCGATATTCTCGATCGCCTATATCCCGACAGCACCAAGGCAATCATTGCCGGCGGTCGTGATGACCTTGGCGCTCCGATCTTCGAGCGGGACGTGACGATCGGGTCCAATGTCGTCGTCGGTGCAGGCGTCGAAATCGGTCGCGGTACCATCATTGGCGCTAATACCGTTATCGGACCCGGCGTCACCATCGGTCGCAATTGCGTCATCGCCGCAAATTGTACTATCGACTGCGCTCATGTCGGCAATGAAGTCGTGCTGCATTCCGGTGTCCGCATCGGCACCGAAGGTTTCGGCTGGCTCGATCACGGCGTGACAAATCGCAAAATTCCGCAGCTTGGCCGGGTGATCATTCAGGATCGCGTAGAGATCGGCGCCAATACGACGATCGATCGCGGCGCATTAGGCGACACAGTCATCGGTGACGGAACGAAAATCGACAATCTCGTGCAGATCGGCCACAACTGCCGCATCGGGCGGAACTGCCTCGTGGCAGCGATGAGCGGTCTATCGGGTACTACTGTGGTCGAAGATGGCGTCTTGTTGGGCGGCGGCGTTGGGACCTCCGGCCATCTGCGAATCGGCGCTGGTTCGGTAGTTCATGGGCGCGCCGCCGTGACCAAGGACTGGCCGGCCGGCTCCAAGCTTGCCGGTGCTCCGGCGCAGGATATAAAGGATTTCTGGCGAGAAATCGCCTTCGTGCGGAAGTTGATCAAGGGGGAAAAGCAGGGATGACGGACACGGTAGACGCAGCCACTGAACTCGATGCGATGAGCATCACGGATATCCTCGTGGCGCTGCCGCATCGTTATCCCATGCTGATGATCGACCGGATCATTGATATCAAAGGCGACGATTCAGCGATCGGCATCAAGAACGTCACCGTCAACGAGCCAATCTTCCAAGGCCATTTCCCCAACAGCCCGATTTTTCCCGGCGTTCTGATCATTGAAGGCATGGCCCAGACTGCGGGAGCGATCGTCATCCGTCATGATTCGACTGCCGACAAGAAGAGCATCGTCATGCTGCTCGGCGTCGATGCTGCTCGCTTCCGCAAGCCAGCCGGACCGGGCGACACAATCGAATATCACATCACCAAGATGCACCGCCGCCGGACGGTTGGCCGCTATCGTGCCGAAGCGAAGGTAAAGGGTACGATCATTGCGGAAGCTGAAATCACCGCCATGATCGTCGAGGCGACAGCGTGACCGGAATCGTCGTCCATCCGACGGCGATCGTCGCCAAAGGTGCTCAACTCGGCGCTGGCGTCAAGATCGGTCCATATTGCATCGTCGGCGACAATGTCGTTCTTGCAAATGATGTCGAACTCATTTCGCATGTCGTCATCGAGGGCCGCACGACCATTGGCGCCGGAACTCGCATCTTTCCGTTCGCCTCCGTTGGGCACCAGCCGCAGGATCTGAAATTCCACGGCGAGGAATCAAGGCTCGAGATCGGCGAGCGATGCACCATTCGAGAATCGGTGACCATCAATCCCGGAACCGAGGGCGGCGGCATGCTGACCAAGATCGGCAACGACTGCCTGCTGATGGCCTGCTCGCACGTGGCCCACGATGCCCTCGTCGGCAACAACGTCGTCCTGGCCAATTATTGTGGTCTCGCAGGGCATTCCATTGTCGGCGATTATGTCCGCTTCGGCGGTATTTGCGCGGTGCATCAATTCGTGCGGATTGGCTCGCATGCCTTTATCGGCGCGCAAAGCATGATCGACGGCGACGTTATTCCTTATGGTCTTGCAGTCGGCAATCGCGCTCGTCTCGCCGGTCTCAATCTTGTCGGCCTCAAGCGCGCAGGTTTCGAGCGTGACAGCATCCACACGCTGCGCGCAGCTTATCGTATGATCTTCTCGAGCGAAGGAACTTTGCGCGAGCGGGTTGACGACGCGGCAGTCATGTTCAAGGACGCCAAACTCGTTCAGGAAGTTGTGTCGTTTATCTCCTCAGCCAAGGATCGGCCGCTGACGCTGCCGCAAACCGGGGCGGACGAGGAGTAGATGGCTGACGCCGTTGCGCCGCCCAAGGCGCTTCGACTGTTCGTTCTCGCCGGCGAACCATCTGGCGATCGCATCGCCGCTGATCTAGTCCGGCGCCTCCGCCAGCGCGTCCCTGTCGTAGTAACCGGGGTGGGCGGAGACGCATTGGCAAGCGAGGGTCAGGTCTCGCTTTTCGACATGAATGAACTGTCGGTCATGGGTTGGGCCGACGTTCTGCCGCGACTGCCCAAGCTATTGTGGCGCGCTCGGCAGGTGGCAAGGGCCATCGTCAAAAGCCGTCCTGACGTCGCGGTCCTTGTCGATGCGCAGGTCTTTTCCGCCATCGTCGCCAAGCAAGTTCATAAGGCCGCGCCGGATATCCCGGTTGTTCTTTGCGTTGCCCCCGCAGTATGGGCTTGGAAGCCCGAGCGCGCCCAGGAGCTCAAGCCGCATTTCCGCGAGGTCATGGCTGTCCTGCCATTTGAGCCAGCTTTCATGCGCGAAGCAGGTGGCCCGAAAACCAGCTATATCGGCCATCCCGCCGCTACTGCTCTGCAGTTCAGGGAGCAGCGACCCAGTCAGGGTCAAATCCTGCTTTTGCCAGGCAGCCGCGACGGTGAATTGCGCAGGCATCTGCCGCTGATGCGCGAGGTTGCATCAGCGTTGAGCGGCCATTCCGCCGTCAATGGTTTCGTCCTGCCGACCCCGCGGCGCCTTGTAAAGACCCTTGAGCAACGCGTGGCAGATTGGCCGGTTAAGGTCGATGTCATCACCGGCGAAGATCGCAAGGCAGCTGCGATGAATGCGGCCGTCGCTGCTGTCGCCGTAACGGGAACGGTAACGCTGGAGTTGGCTCTTGCGGGCGTGCCGATGGTCACGACCTACCTTGCCGACAAAGGTCAGGCGAAGCGCTGGTTCAAGTATCAGGTCAAATATGCGTCCTTGCCCAACGCCATACTCGACCGACCACTGGTGCCGGAAATCCTACAGATCGAGCCAGACCCTGCGGCCTTATCAGGGGCAATTCGAGAGCTTCTCGACTCTCCGGCCAAGGCAGAAGCGCAGGTCCAAGGATTTGCTGAGATTCGCTGCCTCATGGAAAACGGCACGCTTGAGGATCCGAAGGTCGATCCAGCCGAGCGTGTGCTGAATTATTGGCGACCATAAAAAAAAACGGCCCCGTGTAAGTGGGGCCGTTTGATGTTGTGTCTTAGCGCGCCTTGATTTCCGTATAGTCGCGGGCCGTTGCGCCGTTATAGAGCTGGCGCGGGCGGCCGATCTTCTTCTGCGGATCGCCGATCATTTCCTTCCACTGGCTGATCCAACCGACAGTACGCGCAACCGCGAAGAGCACGGTGAACATCGAAGTCGGGAAGCCGATGGCGTCGAGGATGACGCCTGAATAGAAGTCGACATTCGGATAGAGCTTGCGGTCGACGAAGTATGGATCCGAGAGCGCGATCTTCTCGAGTTCCTTGGCAACCTGCAGCGTCGGGTTGTTCTCGACGCCGAGCAGATCCAGCACGCGGTTAGCCGTCTGCTGCATGACCTTGGCGCGCGGGTCGTAGTTCTTATAGACGCGATGCCCGAAACCCATCAGGCGGAACGGATCGTTCTTGTCCTTGGCGCGGGCGATGAATTCGGGGATACGGTCGACCGTGCCAATTTCGCGCAGCATGTTGAGCGCCGCTTCATTGGCGCCGCCGTGAGCAGGGCCCCACAGGCATGCAACGCCTGCAGCGATACATGCAAACGGGTTGGCGTCGGAGGAGCCGGAAAGACGAACCGTGGAGGTCGACGCGTTCTGCTCGTGGTCGGCATGGAGCGTGAAGATCAGGTCCATAGCCCGAGCGATTTCGGGATTCACCTTGTATTCTTCCGCAGGCACCGAGAAGCACATGTGGAGGAAGTTCGAGGCGTAGTCGAGATCGTTCCGCGGATAAACGAAAGGCTGGCCGATCGAGTACTTGTAGGCCATCGCCGCAAGCGTCGGGATCTTGGCGATCATTCGGATCGACGCGATCTCTCGCTGCTGCGGATCGTTGATATCGGTCGAGTCGTGATAGAAGGCAGCCATGGCGCCGACGACGCCGGTCATCACCGCCATCGGGTGCGCGTCGCGACGGAAGCCGCGATAGAAATAATGCATCTGCTCGTGCACCATGGTGTGCTTGGTCACCAGCTGCTCGAACTCCTTGAACTGCTGGGCGGACGGCAGCTCGCCATAGAGCAGCAAGTAGCAGACTTCGAGATAATTGGACTTTTCAGCCAGCTGCTCTATCGGATAGCCGCGATAGAGAAGCTCGCCCTTGTCGCCGTCGATATAGGTGATCGCGCTGTCGCAGGCGGCCGTCGAGGTGAAGCCCGGGTCATAGGTGAACAGGCCGGTCTTGGCATAGAGCGAGCGGATATCGACGACATCCGGACCCACTGTTCCGCTCAGAATTGGAAATTCGACGGTCTGGTCCCCGACGACGAGTTTGGCGACTTTTTCGGTCATTGAGCTCTCCTCGTTTTGCCCGGCTCCGAGGGAGGGAGAATGGAGCGGAGCAGCACCTCCAGCGGTGCAGATTGCCGACCGCAGAGGTATCAGTTTTTGCCCCGCTGAGGCAACCGATAGGTAAGGATAGGTTACCCTCTCTCGCGGGTCGCCTTAAGCGATTTGATCGCCCAGACGCGCCATCGATTCTTCCCGTCCGATCAAGACCATGACCTCGAAGATACCTGGCGAAACCGTGCGTCCAGTAAGGGCCGCGCGAAGCGGTTGAGCGAGCTTGCCGAGCTTGAGACCCTTTTCTTCCGCGAGCTGGCGCATCGCGCCATCGATCGCGGGCACTGACCAATCGGCAAGGCCCCCTAACGTTTCGGCAATGCTGGCGAGGATGGTCTTGGCTTCCGGCGTCAACAGAGCTGCCGCAGATGCGTCTGGCGTGATCGGTCTCAACGCATAGATGAACTGCGCCAGATCGATCAGTTCGAGCACGGTCTTGGCGCGCGGCTGCAACTCAGGGAGGGCGGCAAGCACGGTGTTGTGGTTGGCTATCAGCCCCTTGACGTCGTCTTCTCGGCCGACTTCCTTGGCCGTGTCGATCATGACGTTATAGAGATAGGTCGGGTCGGCCTCGCGGATATAGTGCCCGTTGATGTTCTCAAGCTTGACGAAATCGAAGCGAGCCGCGCCCTTGTTGAGCGCTTCGAGGCTGAACCACTCCACCATCTGCTCGGTCGAGAAGATTTCCTCGTCGCCATGGCTCCAGCCGAGACGGGCGAGGTAATTGCGGACTGCTGCTGGGAGGTAGCCCATCTGGCGATAGGCTTCTACCCCGAGCGCGCCATGGCGCTTCGAGAGCTTTGCGCCATCCGGGCCATGGATCAGCGGAATGTGCGCCATCTCAGGCACAGTCCAGCCCATCGCATTGTAAATGACGATCTGCCGGGCGGCATTGGTCAAATGGTCGTCGCCACGGATGATGTGGGTCACGCCCATATCATGGTCGTCGACGACGACTGCATGCATGTAGGTCGGGGTACCGTCCGACCGCAGGATGATGAAATCGTCGAGATTTTCCGTCTTGAAGACGACGTCGCCCTGAACATGGTCATGCACGACGATCTCGCCGCTAAGGGGCGCCTTGATGCGGATAACCGGCGAGACGCCTTCGGGCGCTTCCTTGGGGTCGCGATCGCGCCAGTACCCATTGTAGCGTGGCGGCTTGCCGGCAGCCCGGGCTTCCTCCCGCATCTGGTCGAGCTCTTCGGGCGAGCAATAGCAATAATAGGCGTGACCCATTTTAACCAGTTCATGCGCGACTTCCGCGTGCCGCGAAGCGCGCGCAAACTGGCTGATCGGTTCACCTTCCCAATCAAGACCCAGCCACTTCAGCCCATCGATTAGCGCGACGACGGCGGCTTCGGTTGACCGTTCGCGATCGGTGTCCTCGATGCGCAAAAGCATCTTGCCGCCCTTGTTCTTGGCATAGGCCCAACTGAACAACGCCGTGCGGGCACCGCCGATATGCAGGTACCCGGTTGGAGAGGGAGCAAAGCGAGTAACGACCTGGGACATGGTAACCGGAACGAATTGAGGGAATTTCGGGCCGTGTGTAGCATAGGCGGGCTTGAGCGCAAGGGCGGGGCAAGGCGTGCAGGGGCGGGAGCCGACATCGCTGACATTATCCAAGCCGCTCGCTGGGATGCGAGGCGGCCGGCAGCGTGGCTTTACGCTGCTATCCATGAGCCAGGGATTGCGCTCGCTGACGAGCAGCCTCGCACAAGCGTTGGACCAGCGTCGCCTCTTCGTGCTGTTACCGTTCAGCCTTATTGTGGGCCTCGTCATCTATGCTTTCCTTCCCGGCGAGCCGTCCGCCCAGAACTACCTGATCGGTAGCGGCGCGGTTACGGCACTGGTTGCTCTGGCCCTGCTATTCCAGTCCGTTGCGGGGATGCGATGGAGCTCCCAACTGGTCGCTGTCTGGTTGGGATTTTGCCTCCTGCCGCTCCATGGCGCGGTCTTCGGGACGACGATGCTGTCATATCCAGCCTATGGAACATACGAGGCGCGGATCGTCGAAGTCATTTCCAGCGACGATGACGCGCGCCGCGTGATTGCGGGCGACCTCATGCCGATCGAGGATGCGAGAGCGCTCGATCTGCGGCATGCGCGATTGCTGATGCCGGCAGTTCCGCCACTCGCGCCGGGCGACCAGGTCAGGGCGCGCCTTCGCCTGGCGCCCGTCCCCGGCCCCGTTCTTCCCGGAGCCTATGACAGCCAGTTTCACGCCTATTTCGCCGGCATCGGTGCCTACGGCAACGCCATCGGCTCTGTCGAGGTAATCACGCGCGGCGATGACAGCGATCCTTTGCGGCGTATCCAGTCGCTCCGCAATTTCATCGGTGAGCGCATCGATCTGGTTCTTCAAGGCAGCAGTGCTGCCATCGGCAAGGCTATGATGGTCGGTGACCAAAGCGGCATTTCGGACGAAATCCGCGATGTCATGGCCGCCTCCGGTCTTGCCCATGTTTATTCGATCTCGGGATTGCATCTGTCTATCGTTGCAGGCGGCATGTTATGGCTAGTCCGATTGCTGCTGGCTCTAACGCCCGCAGTTCTCTCCTGGCCGATCAAACAGTTTGCCGCCATCGCGGGACTTCTGACCGCGTTTGGCTACCTCATGCTCGCTGGCGGACCAGATAACGTCCCTGCCTTCCGCTCCACCTTGATGCTCGGCCTGATCTTTGGGGCAGTGCTTGCCGGACGGCGCGCCTTGACCATGCGCAATGTAGCGATCGCGGCGCTGGTCATCATCGTGCTTGACCCAGCCAGTGTCTTCCGGGCGAGCTTCCAGCTTTCCTTCGCCGCTGTTGTGGCTCTCATCGGTGTCTATGAATTGCCCCGCGCACTGCCCCCGGCGACGGGCGGGAGCCTCGAGCGCGTTGTTCGTTTCATTGCCGCCACGGCATGGACGAGTTTTGTCGCAGGGCTCGCGACGCTTCTGTTTTCCGCCTACCATTTTCAGCAGACGGCGCCGCTCGGTGTCCTCGGCAATCTTCTCGCTTTGCCATTTGTCAGCCTCATCATGTGGTTTGGCGTTCTTTCCGTGCTCGCCATGTCATTCGGACTGGATGGCCCGTTTCTCCGGCTGATGGGCTGGAACATCGACCGCATGGTGGATGTCGCTCATCTGGTTGCGGGATGGAGCGCCGGCCTGACTGGAAACCCCCTTCTGGCGGGATGGACTTTATTGGGCGGGCTTGCAGCCCTGGCTTGGTTCGCCTTTATCGAGACGCGATGGCGGCTTCTCGGGCCTTTGCTGCTCGTGCCGCTCGTCTTTCTCTTCGGATTTTCGCCACGACCGGATGTGTTGATCGCGGACACCACCCAGGCTGTTGCCATGCGCGACGGCGAAGGCTTGGCTCTGGTCAGCGGAAAGACCGGCAGCTTCGCCGTCGATGTCTGGAGCCGGTACTATCAGACGGAAATTGCGCCCACGCACACGCATGCACGCTGTGACAGCCTGGGCTGCATCGTTGATACCGGCCGCTTCACTGCAGCTGTCGCGCGCAGCGCCGATGCATTTGCCGAGGATTGTTTCGGTCAGGACCTGGTGATTGCCCGGATTTATCCCCCAGCCAATTGCGCAGCCGGAGGCGTCCTCATCGGACCGCGCGAGTTAGCCCGGGGCGGCGTGCACTGGCTGGCCTGGAACGAAAGGGCTGGGCGCTTCGACGTGCGCCCAGCCATCGACAACCTCAACCGACCTTGGCGAGCCGTGCCACGGTAACGCCAGCCGCGGGTATTTCTGCGCCGCCGATCACGTAGCCGCTTTCATCGGCCGCGGCATTCAGGGTTGCGGGGCTCGCCGAATAGTTGACATAGACGCGGAAGCCCCCGCGGCTGCGGGTGCGCACGCCGGCAGGCAGGCTGAGCACCGGAAGGTCGGCCTCGGCAATCAGGTAGTCGGCAATGCGCTGCATCAGGGCGCGATCGCCACTGGCCGTGAGATAGAAGATCTTGCCCTGCGAGATCAGGACGGGCACGCCCTCGTTGTCTTCCATGACCACTTCGCCGCGCGTCTCGACCTTTTCGCGCCAGAGGCGGGTTGTGCCGCCACCTTTGACAGGGATCGACACGTAGCTCGGGATGCTGTCGACGCGCATGACCTTGGCGTCGAGCAGGTTGGGAGAGAGGTCGGGCCCAAGCCTGGCGGGAATAGAAAAATTCTTGGTCTTCGAACCGGTGCGTGGGCCAAGCAGCAGATAACCTTCGAAGCTCGCGACAGCTTCGCGCAGTTCATCAGTCCAGGCGAAGAGCGCTGGAATGGCGACAACGTCATAGCCTGCAAAACTTTTGGTCTTGGGCGAGAGAATATCGATGTCGATGCCGTGCTTGCGGAAGGCCGCGTAGATGTCGCGGACATGAGCGCCGTGTTTGAAGCCATCGGCCTGCGGCTGAACCTGCCAGGCCCATTCGCTGTCGTAATCGAAGACAATGGCGACGCGGGCCTTTTCGACCTGACCGTCGATGCCGCTCTGCTTCAGCTCCTGCGCGACCTGAAGCGCCTCCTCATAGGCGGGCGCCGGTTCGCTGTCGGGGCGGAGGAGGCCGGCGTGCATTTGTTCCTGGGCGAATGGCGCCTGGCGCCAGCGGAAGTAGGAGACGACTTCGGCACCATGGGCAAAGGCTTCCCAGGCCCAGAGACGGGCCATGCCCGGCAGCGGATCGGGATTGAACTTCGCCCAATTCACCGGGCCCGGCTGCTGCTCCATGATCCACCAACGGCCGTGGCCGACCGTGCGGTAAAGATCGTGGTGGAAGGCGGCGTTATCGGGATCGCCCTGGCGCATATATTGGCGCTTGATGTCGTCGGGTTCGTCGCTGACCGCCAGATGGCCGATTGGGTAGGAATCCCAGCTCGCGACATCGAGGGTTTCGGCCACGTCGTAGTGGTCGAACTCGGTGTAGCGGCTCATGAAATTGTGGATGACCGGCAGGTCCGGCCGCTTGGCCTTGAGGATATCGTACTGGGCTTTGTTGAACGCGGCGACCTGATCGGACGAATAGCGCCGGAAATCGAGCGCGTGGATCGGGTTAGGATCGGTGATCAGGAGGTTCGGCAGCTCGATCTGGTCGAAGCTATTATATTCCATCGACCAGAAGACGTTGCCCCAGGCCTCGTTCAAAGACTCGATCGACCCGTAACGGGACGCGAGCCATTTGCGGAAGCCGTCGAGCGCAGCCGGCGAATAAGAATAGGTCGTGCCGTGGCAGCCGTATTCGTTGTCCGTCTGCCAGCCGCCAAGTGCCGGGTGGTCGCTGAGGGCATCGGCGAGGATCTGGGTGATGCGCGCTGACTCTTCGCGGAACGGTAGGTGCGAAAAATCGTAGTGGCGGCGCGAACCGAAACCTTTGCGGTTGCCGTTCGCATCGACCGCCAGCATGTCCGGGTGCTTATCGACCATCCAGCGCGGCGGCGTCGCTGTCGGCGTGCCGACGATGACCTTGTGGCCGTGCTTGCCGAGGACGTCCATCGAGCGGATCATCCAGGCCAGCTTGATATCACCCGGCGTCGGCTCCATCCGTGACCAGGCGAATTCGCCGATACGGACATATTTGATGCCGACTTCGGCCATGCGGGCCGCGTCTTTCTCCCACCACTCTTCGGGCCAGTGTTCAGGATAATAGCAAACGCCGAGGGCAGGAGAGATGGACATGGATGGGCTCAGATTGCGATTTTAGGTTCAGACTGACCGGCGACGTCGAGGTCGATGGCAAAGACGCCACCGGCGACCTCTTCCTCTGCGAGTTGCTCGGCACTGAGTGTCTTGGCAGCCGTGGTGATAAAGAGCGTCTTGAGGTCTTTGCCGCCGAAAGCGGGGCAGGTGACCTGGCTGACAGGCACTTCGATTATGCGGTCGATCGAGCCATCCAGCGCATGGCGGACGACGCAGCTGCCGCCCCATTTGGCGTTCCAGAGATAGCCTTCGCTGTCTACCACAGCGCCATCGGGGTAGCCGCGTCCCTCGGAAACGTCAGCGAAGAGTTCCCATTCTCCAGCGGGTAGGCCGGTTTCGGGATCCAGGGCACATTTGAGGATTTTTTTCGTTGGCGTATCGGTGAAATATGCCATGCGTCCATCGGGTGAGAAGCAGATGGCATTCGGAATTGCGACGTTCTCGATGATCTTGGTCAACTGGCCGGCGCGGTAATGGTAGACCGAACCTTCCTTGGGGCCTTCTTCCTTGACCATGGTGCCGATCCAGAACGCGCCTGAGGGATGCACGCGGCAGTCATTGCTGCGATTGGCTTCGTTATCGCGCTCGATGTCGATTAGGCGGTTGATGCCGCCGACATTGAGATCGAACTCGATCAGGCCATTTTCAGTCGCGAGAACGAGGTTGTGTTCGTCGACGATGGCGGCTGCAGTGACTGTTTCGTTGAAGAGCCAGCTATCCTCGATTTCGCCCTCGGCATTAGCGGCGAACAGAGACTGCTCGTTGATATCGAACCAAAAAAGCTGCTGGCGGGCGGCGTGCCAGAACGGGCCTTCGCCCAATTCGGATTTGCTGTCGATGAGAAGACGTGCCGTCTCGGTCATGCCTTGGCTCCCTTGTCATAGGCGGCGACGGCGGTAGCG
This sequence comes from Devosia soli, assembly GCF_000970455.1. Lineage (GTDB taxonomy): Bacteria > Pseudomonadota > Alphaproteobacteria > Rhizobiales > Devosiaceae > Devosia > Devosia soli. Next base: position 197,771 of record NZ_LAJG01000023.1, read on the forward strand.
GCGCGCTCGGCGACGTCGGCTACGCTCATGCCGGGTTTGTAAATATAGGTTCCGAGGCCGAAGCCGGCGCAGCCGACGGCGAAGAACTCGTCGAAATTATCGGGGTTGGCGCCACCGACGGCGTAAAGCGGCAAGGCAGGCGGGAGAACCGCCTTCATGGCCTTGATGCCCTTGGAGCCAAGAACCTCGGCAGGGAAAAATTTGAGGCCGGTCGCACCGGTGCGGATCGCCGTGAAGGCGTCGCTGGGCGAGAAGACGCCGGGATAGGATTTGAGGCCGAGGCGAACGGTTTCAGCGATCACCGCTTCATTGGTATCGGGCGACACGATGAATGTGCCACCGGCCGCGACGACGGCGCGCACGTCTTCTTCAGTGAGGACAGTGCCGGCGCCGATCTCGGCGCGAGTGCCCAGCGCTTTGGCGGCACGCGAAATGCTCTCGATGGCGTTGGGCGAATTGAGCGGCACTTCGATCAGCGTGATACCCGCATCGACGAGTGCCGTGCAAACCGGCACGGCTTCGTCATTGGTGATGCCACGCAGGATTGCAATGATGTGACGATGGAACATGAGGAGAATCCTTAGGCGGCGTTTCGTGCGGCCTTGAGGCCCGCCAATACAACTTCGGTAGCGTCGACGGGTTGGCCGGTGGCTCCAGCCATCTGAAGCACCTGGGCATAAAGGTCGCAAAGAGCAGGGGAGCCGATGAGCGGAACGGGCGCGCCACCGATCTGATCCCGGTTGGCAGCGATTTCCGTGCCGATGAGCAGCCCCGAAAGATAGCCGAAGCACCAGGCTGGCTCACGGCCCGAGACGAGCGATGCTGCCCGGACGCGGAAGAGCTGGCCCAGAAGGTCCTGCGGCCGATCAAGACCATCTGCGGCGCCGGCGGCAAAGCCATCGTCACGCGCAGACGTTTCAAGATCGCCGTTAAGGGAATGCCGAAGCACCGAGTGAGTCTTGAGGAGCTCGAACATTTCCCCGGTCATGGCGGTGGTGAAATGCTTGATGGTGGTGCCGTCGAGCAGTGCCCACTTCGAGTGCGTTCCGGGCATGCAGACGAGGCCAGCATAGCCGGGCAGGGTTGACGCAAGCCCAAGGAGCTGGGTTTCTTCGCCACGCATGACATTCTCGCCGCCATGCTTCTGGCAGACGCCAGGAAGGATCGAGACCGTCAGCCGGTCGGAACCGCTTTCGGGGTGGACGGCACCCTTGATAAGGCCGGAAAGGTCAGTCGGCGCTTCAAGATATGGCGCTTCGAGCCAGCCCTGGCGGGCGCCGGCCATGCCGCAGACCACGACGTCGGTTTTGTCCGTCAGCGGAATATCGGCCAGCAATTCGGCGAGCGCGGCGGGAAATTCTCCGCGCGTCAGTTTGCCCATGCCCTTGGGCGAGTTCCGCGACGCCAGAACATTTCCAGCATGATTCAAGGTCCAGCCGCGCAAGTTGGATGTGCCCCAATCCACGGCAATCCAGGCAATAGATTCGCTCAAACAAGCCTCCCCTACAAACGCCCAAACAATGCGGCGCGACCCTAATTGGGTTCTTGACCCATGAACAGGGCCATCAGCGCAGGGGCTATCGGAGAGCTCAAATGTGTTCTCCGCTATTGGTAAGATTTTCAGAGCGTTCCAGCACATATGCCCCCTGTTGCCGCACCCAAATCAATTGTATGATTTTTTCGATGGGAACCGTTCACAGCGGCGCTTGCCGTGCTAAAACGGCAACCAGCAAGGCCCACGGTCCGCGCGCTGCGGACGGATAAGGAATTTGACGATGACGACTGATAATAGCGGCGCTCCGAAAAAGCTGCGTTCGCGCGCATGGTTCGATAACCCCGATAACCCGGACATGACCGCGCTTTATCTCGAGCGCTACATGAACTTCGGCGTCTCGCGCGAAGAACTTCAGTCGGGCAAGCCTATCATCGGCATCGCGCAGACCGGTTCCGATCTCAGCCCCTGCAATCGTCACCATATGGTGCTGGCGGAACGCGTGCGCGAGGGCATTCGTGAAGCCGGCGGTATCGCCATCGAATTCCCGGTGCATCCGATCCAGGAAACCGGCAAGCGCCCGACTGCGGGCCTTGACCGAAACCTTGCTTATCTCGGCCTTGTCGAAGTGCTTTACGGCTATCCGCTCGATGGCGTGGTGCTGACGATCGGCTGCGACAAGACGACCCCGGCCATGCTGATGGGCGCGGCAACCGTGAACATTCCGGCGATCGCGCTGTCGGTCGGTCCGATGCTCAATGGCTGGCACAAGGGCGAGCGCACCGGCTCCGGTACGATCGTCTGGAAGGCGCGCCAGATGATGGCCGCTGGTGAGATCGACTATCCGCAGTTCATCGAACTGGTCGCCTCTTCGGCGCCGTCGACCGGCTATTGCAACACCATGGGCACGGCGACGACCATGAACTCGCTGGCCGAGTCGCTCGGCATGCAGCTGCCGGGTTCGGCCGCCATTCCGGCGCCCTATCGCGACCGCCAGGAAATGGCCTACCGCACCGGCAAGCGGATCGTCGACATGGTGCACGAGGACCTCAAGCCCTCCGACATCCTGACCAAGGACAATTTCATCAACACCATCGTCGTCAATTCCGCGATCGGTGGTTCGACCAACGCGCCGATCCACATCCAGGCTATTGCCAAGCATATCGGCGTTGAACTGGAACTGCAGGACTTCCAGACCTACGGCCACAAGGTGCCACTGCTCGTGAACCTGCAGCCGGCCGGCGAATATCTCGGCGAGGACTACTACCATGCCGGTGGCGTGCCGGCGGTGGTCAACGAACTGATGAAGCAGGGCCTGATCCGGGAGAACGCGCCGACCGTCAACGGCAAGAGCATCGGCGAAAACTGCCGCAATACGCCGATCCAGGACGAGAAGGTTATTCGTCCGTTCGACCAGCCGCTCAAGACCGATGCCGGCTTCCTCGTGCTGCGCGGCAATCTCTTTGACAGCGCGATCATGAAGACATCGGTGATTTCGTCGGAATTCCGCGACCGCTATCTCAACAATCCGGCTCATCCGGGCATGTTCGAAGGCAAAGCGGTGGTGTTCGATGGTCCTGAGGATTATCACCACCGGATCGACGATCCGTCGCTCGATATCGACGAAAACACGCTGCTATTTATGCGTGGTGCTGGCCCGATCGGCTATCCGGGCGCTGCTGAGGTCGTCAACATGCGTCCGCCGGCATATCTTATCAAGAAGGGCATCCACTCGCTCGCTTGCATCGGTGACGGTCGTCAGTCCGGCACGTCGGGTTCGCCTTCGATTCTCAACGCGTCTCCGGAAGCCGCAGCCGGCGGTAACCTTGCCATCCTCAAGACCGGCGACCGCGTACGCATAGACCTCAACAAGGGCGAAGCCGATATCCTGATCTCGGACGAAGAGATCGCGACCCGTCGCGCGGCGCTCGAGGCTGCCGGTGGCTACAAGTATCCCAAGCACCAGACGCCGTGGCAGGAAATCCAGCGCGGCATCGTTGGCCAGCTCGGTGAGGGTGCGATCCTCAAGCCTGCCGAAAAGTATCAGCGCATAGCGCAGACAGAAGGCCTTCCACGCGACAACCACTAGGATCGACCGTTATTCGGCCGATGCTGGTCTGCAAATGCCTGTCTCTTGCGCTTCCAGTGCTCACGTACTGATGTACGCTGCGCTCCGGTTCTAAGAGACCGACATTTTCGCCTCAGCCTAGGCCGACTACAGGCCAATCCTTCGGTGCCAGTTTGAGGGCCGGGCAGCACGAAGTGCCGCCCGGCCTTCTTATTGGCCTCGCGGTGACACGGGTAACGGGCGGCCTTTGGGCCTTCTGACTAGGTAGAACGGTCCAAGGGCCGCCCGTCACGGGCCGGAGTTGTCAGCAGGTCCGGTTCAGGCATACCCTGTTTTTCTAGTATGGCTGCCGCATTCATATCCCCGCCCGGAAAGGCGCCCCTCTCCACCGGCCGTTCCGCCCGACCCTGCGTGGGGGCCGCGTGACTGACGGAACGGGGTGAGTATGGGGGAGGTCTTGGTGGGCGGGGAGAAGATGGATAAGCCTTTGTGATTACCCCCTCCTAGCCTCACCCTGCTAGGGGGAGGAGTCTGGCGGTGGCTCATACCGCTTGAGCAGACGCAATGTGTCCCTGTTTCTCATAGGGAGCACTGCTCGCATTCGACTCATCTGTCCCACCCACTGTGCTTTCCTCGGGCTTGACCCGAGGGTCATTGTCCCACGCAAAAATGCTCGTTGCTTCCGCATTGGCCCTAGGGTCAAGCCCGAGGGAAGCCCCACGCTTGAGAAGGCTTTGGGAATACGGATGCGTCCGAGGTGCCACTCTCTCTACAGAAGAAAATTAGGTGGACGAGGTCGCCCGCCTAAGCCGGCTGTTCGAGGAGGCTTGCCTCTTCGACTTCGAACGCCTGTTGTTGCGCGGCGGTGAGGCCAAATCGTGCTGCGACATCCGGAGCATACCGCAAGAGGTCCGGACGGAGGCGGATGATGGCGAGATCCTTGGACTTAGCTTCGAGCATGACGTCGAACTCCAGCCCCTCGGCGATGCGCATGAAGGTGGTGAATTCGAACGGATTGACGAAGTCGGCGTGTCCGGTCCACACCGGTGCGACATTGACGATCTCGTTCTTGCCGGTCTTGCGGCTTTTCCGGGTCAACTGGCGAAGCTCAGTGCGCGGCGAGGAAAAGTGCACCTTGGCCCGGACATGGGACGGCCAGGACGCCAACATCTTTTCAACCGTGTCGCGCATGTCGAGATTTTCAGGATTGAGGCACCAGAAATGCTGGTGGTCGAAAATCAGGCGGACGCCGGTGTATTCATGGATATGGAGAACGTCGGCGCAGGAGAAACGCAGGTCGTCGTTTTCGAGGGCGAGCCGCCGCCGAACTGGCTCGGGTAAAGTTGCCCAGGTATCGATCCAGCGCTGGCGCGCAGCGTCCTTGTCATCGTAAACGCCGCCGACGTGGACAACGAGGACGGCTTCGGGGCCGAGTTCCATGAGATCGAGCATTTCTGCCTGACTTGCGAGATCCCAGATGCTCTTGCGGACCAAGTTGGGGTCGGGGCTGTTGAGGACGATGAACTGGCTGGGATGGAAGGACAGCCGAATGTCGAGCTCACGCGCCTTTTTGCCGATCGCAGCAAGGTCTGCAGCGCTGTCGCTGACCATCGCGTGAAACTGCGGCATGTCCGGGTGCGTGGCGTAGGGTGCCAGGTCCGATGACATGCGGTACATGCGGATGTCGTGCTTGACGAGATAGTCGAAGATTTCGTCGAGATAGCCCAGCGACACGCGCAAATGCGGATCGGACTGCCAGCGCCGCGCATCATTGCTTTTGAGAGCAGGGTTTCCCAGAACCTTGACCGGGAAACCGAGTTTGAGCGGCTTGGATTTCATGGCAGCTACCTCCGGGGAGGCAATGCCAGGATCGCCGAGGCGTTCCGAAAACGATCAGTACTTGCGCAGCAGGCCGACGAGACGGCCCTGCACCTTGACGCGGTCAGGCGGGAAGATGCGGGTTTCGTAGGCCGGATTGGCGGCTTCAAGCGCAACGGTTTTGCCCTTGCGGCGGAGGCGCTTCAGGGTAGCCTCTTCGTCATCGACCAGGGCGACGATGATTTCGCCGGTGCTGGCCTGATCCTGCTTCTTGATAACGACGGTATCGCCATCGAAGATGCCGGCTTCGATCATCGAATCGCCGCGCACTTCGAGTGCGTAATGCTCGCCGGCACCCAGCATTTCGGGCGGCACCTGGATCGTGTGCGTATGCTGTTCGATAGCGGAAATCGGCGTACCTGCAGCAATGCGGCCCATGACGGGGATCGAAACCGGGCGGGCATATTCTTCGGTCGCAACGCCACGCGCAGGCGTCGAGCTGACCTTGCCGAGACTTCCCTCGATAACCGACGGCTCGAACTTGGCCTTGCGCCCGCCGAGGGAAGGATTCATTGAATCGGGAAGCTTTACGACTTCCAGCGCACGGGCCCGGTTGGGCAGGCGTCGGATGAAGCCGCGCTCTTCGAGCGCAGTGATGAGGCGATGGATGCCGGATTTAGACGCCAAATCCAGCGCATCCTTCATTTCGTCGAAGGATGGCGGAATACCACTTTCCTTCATCCGTTCATGGATGAACATCAGCAGTTCGTGTTGTTTGCGCGTCAGCATTGCCGGTGAGCCCTAGAATCGGAACGGATACGGAACGACTATAGGTGTTCCGTCTATGTTCCGCAAGAGTCCCCAGTATTTCTTAAATCGTACGGTCAAAGACACAAACAACGCTCGACGCCTACACGTGGCGTTCTGTTTTTTCTAGAGCGCGGCTGAGATGTCTTTAGCAAGCTGCGCCAGCTCGGCATCGTCGGCCCTACCGCTGCCATGGGCGCCCAGCGCAATCCCTTCATAGGCGGGGATAAGATGGAAGTGGAGGTGGAAGACGGTCTGGCCGGCGGGGGCTTCATTGAACTGGGCGAGGCGAATGCCGTCTGCCTTCGTCACAGACTGGACCGCCTTGGCGACGCTTTGGACCAAAGGCATGACGCTGGAGAGAACTGAGGGATCGGCATCCAGAAGGTTACGCGACGAGGCCTTCGGAATAACCAGTGCATGACCCTTGGATTGCGGGAAAATGTCCATCATCACAAGCGCCGTTTCATCCTCGTAGACCTTGTGACAGGGGAGTTCGCCTTTGAGGATTTTGGCAAAGATATTGTTCGGGTCATAAGTCATCGGAGCCTCGGATTATTCGGCAGCAGCCAGCACTTCGTCGCTGGCATTGTTGGCATAGCGGAAGCGGAAGAAGTTGAGGACGGCGAGCCCCGTCAGGGTCACCGGCACATATTTGAAGCCGCGGGTGATAAAAAAGAGCGTGATTTTGACCGCCGTCTCGGCCGACATGGCGCCTTTGCCCATCGCTGAGGTGAAGGACGATGGGACGATGTGGCGGTAGATAAGCTCATCGGAGCGATAATACTGCCGCGCGCGAGCCGCGAAGGCGCGCTTGGAGCTCGAATAATCGCGCAGTTCGTCCATGCCCATGTCGCCATGGAATTCGACTTCCGAGCCCACTGCCCAAACTTCCGGCGCCAGGAGGCGATTTTTGCCGAGGGCGGTGAAGCGTTCGGTGAGGTCGCGGAAGGTAACGTAATTGGCGTTCCAACAATCTTCGGTCTTGGCGCCGTGCGAGAGGATCAGGACGTCGGCGCGCGCGAGCTTTTCGTCCATCGCGGCATAATTGCCGGCGCTGAAGTCGACGCCCGATTTGGCCGTTTCTACGATGCCGCCCCGCTTTTCAAGCGCCTCGGTCATCGCCGAGCCGAAGGCGCCGCCGGCGCCCGTGACGAGAAAGCGCCGCCCCTCAATCTGGCAGGTGGTCCCGACGAGGAGATCGAAGGTGTTGGCGAAGGAGGAAAAAAAGTTGTGCGGATAGACGTGATGCATCGCATGGTAGTTGTTGTTGACCCACAACAGTCCCTGCTTGCCGCCCACGCGATCCATGGACATGTGATTGTAGTCCAGACCCTCCTCGCGCAGGGTCATGATGAACATGATTGTACGGATGACCGCCACGAGGGCCACCGGCTGCCACGGAATGGCCAGAAGAAAGAGCGCGATGGCGGCCATCGAGGTCAGGTATTCCGGCAGCACGTGATACCAGATGTTCTGGCGCGCATAGGCCGGGTTGATCTTCATATCGAGGCCGAGGAATTTGTGGTGCACCCAGTGCCAGGACGAGAAGGTGCGCAGAAGGGGGATTTTTGACTTTTCCCAGCGGTGCAGCAGCCAATGGAGGGTATCGAACAGAGTCGTGGCCACCACGAAGACGACAAGAGCTTCGAGAATGAAGGCGACGACGTCCCAAAAGTCCATTGATTCCGGATCTCCAACGCGGGTTTCCGGCCTTTTAGCACACTCGTTTGGCCGGGGCTAACGCTCCTGCCGTTCGCCCCTTCGATAGGGCGTAAACCCTTCTAGCGCCTCCTGTTCCCGCTCGACCGCCGGGCGCTCGGCTTCAAGATAATCGGCAACTGCTTCGCGCAGACCTGGATGGGCGATCCAATGAGCGGAGTGCGTCGTCACGGGGGTATAGCCGCGCGCCAGCTTGTGTTCGCCTTGGGCGCCGGCTTCGACGACGGCTAGCTTGTGGGCGATGGCGTAGTCGATGGCCTGATAGTAGCAGACCTCGAAATGGAGGAAAGGCACGTCACGCGTGGCGCCCCAATTGCGGCCGTAGATGCGGTCGCGACCGAGGAAGTTGATGGCGCCAGCGATGGGCTGGTCGGCTTCGTAGGCAAAGACCAGGACGACCCGATCGGCCATGTACTGGCCAAGCAGCGAGAAAAACTGGCGATTGAGATATGGGCGGCCCCATTTGCGGGCGCCGGTATCCTCGTAAAAATCGAAGAAGGCGTCCCAATGGTGCTCCTTGATATCGCCGCCCTGAAGCCATTTGATCGTCAGCCCATCGGCCAGCGCATCGCGACGCTCGCGCCGGATGGTCTTGCGTTTGCGGGATGAAAGGGACTCGAGGAACTGCTCGAAGCTGTGAAAACCCTGATTGTGCCAATGAAATTGCGTGTCGACGCGGCTTAGCCAATCGGCGGCTTCGGTCAGTTGCGCATCCGCTTCCGGCAGGAAAGTCAGGTGGATCGATGATGCCTTGCGCTGCTGCGCCAATTCCTGCGCGGTCTGCAGCAGGGCGGCCTTGATCTCGAGGCTGTCACTGGGAACGAGCAGCTTCGGCGCGGTGACCGGAGTGAACGGCACGGAGCCTTGCAGCTTGGGATAATAGTGTCCGCCAGCGCGCTCGAGCGCTTGGGCCCAGCCATGATCGAAGACATATTCGCCCATCGAGTGCGTTTTGAGAAACAGCGGCAGGAGACCGACCGGCGACGTGCCATCGGAAACGACGATATGCTGCGGCTGCCAGCCCGTGCGACCGGTTGCACAACCCGATTCTTCGAGGGCGCGAAAAAACGCAAAGTCTAGGAATGGATTGTCGGGCACGCCAGCGGTGCCTGGCACGAGAGCGTTCCACACTGCGGCGCCGACTGAAGCCGTCGTGGGATGGATGGTGGCGGTGAGACTATTCGGAGACACTGTCCGGGTTGAACCCTTCGAACACGATCTGGTCGATGTAGGGGCGCGCGGCCTCTGCTTCAACCTTAGACCGGATCGTCCAGGCGGTCACGGGCTTGCCGAGCGCGCGCCAAAAGGTGATCGCCGGGAGAGTGAGGGCATTCTTGTCGCAGGAGATGAAATCGAACTGCGTTTCGTGCCAATGGAGGAGGTGGCGCAGGGTGTAGCGCTCATCTTCGGTGATGCCGGGCGGATAATCCTCGCCTTCGTAGTCGTAAGTGATGATACCGCGCGGGCCCGCAAAGCCATATTCGCGAATGAGAGTGATGAGGCGGGGATCGAAGGATTCGACGGTCACCGGGCCGGAATACTGCGCAAGGGCGTTTGCGGCCACGCGGGCAAGGCGCTCGGTGGCTTCGCGCGTCGGCTGGTGCTTGAGCTCGATCTGAAGGAGAGCGCGGCCGGCGATTTGCTCGAGGAAGGCATCCAGCGTTTGCGGCCTGTCACCGGCGGCGCTACCGAGGAGCGTGATGCCGGTCATTTCCGCCACCGTGCGCTCGCTGACGAGGCCGGATTCGCCGGTCAGGCGTTCCAGCTTTTCGTCATGGAAGATTACAGCTTGTCCATCGCTCGTGAGCTGCAGGTCGCACTCGATGGCAAAGTTTCCAGCGATGGCGGCGGCGAAGGCGCTGGCGCTGTTCTCGATGACGCCACCGGCGCGATCATGAAGGCCGCGATGAGCGACGGGACGGGGGAAGAGCGATTGGGCCATTGGACAGACCTGGGGATTGTTGGGAGGCGTCCGGTTCGCACGCCTCCGTGACAGTGTGATTGCAGTCTCTTCGATTGTCGTCACTGATTAGCTTGGCCGGAGAATTCAGCTCTCGGGAGGCATGAACCACCGTGACAGGCCCGGCGGTGATGACGATTGGAAGTTGAGGTCTAGACTTCGATGACTGCGTCGATTTCCACCGCGGCGCCGAAGGGCAGGGAGGCGACGCCGAAAGCGGCGCGTGCATGCTTGCCCTTGTCGCCGAGAATGCCGACCAGCAGGTTGGAGGCGCCATTGGCCACGAGGTGCTGTTCGGTGAAGTTGGGGTGCGAGCACACCAGAACGGTCAGCTTCAGAATCTTCTTTACTTCATGAAGCGGAATGCCCGCCGAAAACACGACGTGCGAGAGGACATTGAGAATTGCGAGTTCAGCGGCGTTCCCGCCTTGCTGAACATTCATGGTGTCGCCGAGGCGACCTTCAACAACTCCGTTCTCGCCGGACGAGATCTGTCCCGAAACGTAGATGAGGTTGCCGCTGCGGGTAACGGGGACATAGCTGGCCACCGGCGCTTTTGGCGCGGGCAGTTCATAGCCGTATTCGCGGAGCTTTTGGATCGGATCGGTCATCGCGTCTTGCCTTCCAGGTCTTCTGCTTCTTCTTCAGATGCCGGCGCCGACCGAGGATCGGGCCGATTGGTATATAGCTTGCCGCGTACCACGGCGGCGCGGCCAAAGCGCGACCGAACGCGGTCCATCGCTCGTTCGGCCGCCGCCTTGCGCGCGACCTGCGGTTCGAGCAGGTCGATCGGATCGGACCCATCTGCTGCTTCGATTCCAGAAACGCCAATGCCGATCAATCGGAACGGCGTGCCGTCCACCTCGCGCTGCAGAAGGCTCAGCCCCGCTTCGTAAAGCACGTTGGCAAGCTGCGTCGGCATCATCAGGTGTCGGGCGCGGGTGCGCAACTTAAATCCGGCCGTTTTGAGCTTCAGCGTCACCGTGTCGCCGACGATGCCCTTGGCCTTGAGGCGTTCGGAAAGCCGCTCGCTGCAATGCAAAAGCTCGGTGGAAAGTTCTTCGAGCGTTGTGTGGTCGCGGTTGAAGGTGGTTTCCGACGAGACGGTTTTCATCTCGCTGTCGGTCGAAACGCGGCGGCTATCCTGACCCTGGGACAGTCGAGCAAGGCGCGCACCCGATTCGCCATAAAGTTTCATCAGCCGGTTGGGGTCTTCGGCCTGCAGCTGGCCTATCGTGTGGTAGCCGTCTTTCCTCAGCGTTTCCGCAAACACCTTGCCGACACCAAAGATCATGCTGATCGGTTTTGGCGCCAGAAATTGCAGCGTTTCCGCCTTGCCGATGACTGCAAAGCCGCGGGGTTTGTCGAGATCAGAGGCGACTTTGGCGAGAAACTTGTTGTGGCTCAGCCCAACCGAAATCGTGACGCCGATCTCCTGTTCGACAGTGCGGGCAAAACGGGCCAATGCGATCGCTGGTGGGGCCTTATGGACTTTTTCCGTGCCGGTGAGATCGAGGAATGCCTCATCGATGGATATGGGTTCAACAAGCGGCGTTAGCGCTTCCATGTGCGTGCGAATGGCCCGGCTGACCTCGACATATTTTGCCATGTTCGGCTTGATGATCACCGCATCGGGGCAGAGATCCATTGCCTTGAACATCGGCATGGCTGAGCGCACGCCGGATTGCCGGGCAATGTAGCAGCAGGTCGAGACGACGCCGCGCGTGCCACCACCGATGATCAACGGACGATCGCGCAGGCTAGGATCGTCCCGCTTTTCGACGGAAGCGAAAAATGCGTCGCAATCGACATGGGCGATCGAAAGGCCGAGCAGTTCGTTGTGGCTGCGGATGCGCGGCGAGCCGCATTTCGGGCACCGCCGCGGTTCAGTCGCGGCATTTCCGAAGTTGAGACAATCGCGACACAGCCAATCCATTGGAGGAACTTATCCGTTCGGATTGAGCTTGTGCCACAGGCGCATGAACGTCTCGGGGCTCATACCGGTATTGGCGCACAGGGCGAGCAGAATCGATTCATTTGCGGCAAAGTAATCGACGAGCCCTGTCTGCAGACGCTTCGTGCCAACGGCGGCCCGCAGTGCCTGTGGGTCGAGCCCAGCTTGGTTCATGAAGGCGAGAAGCTCATCCGGATGCTCGGAAAGATAGCCAAGGCAGGCGTCGGCTACTTCGGTAAGAGTCGGCGGAGCGGTCTTGGCAACGGGCAATTGAAGCCTCATTTGAGGTTTTGTAACGCTTTGAATGTTACCCCAATACGGCGGGGAAGCGAAAGGCCGTGGTGCTGCGCTGGAAACAACGCGCCGCGCCGCAGGCTCGCAAGTGAGGACCAATGTCCAAGACAGTGATGATCGTCGAAGATAACGAGCTGAACATGAAGCTCTTCAACGATCTGCTTGAATCGCGTGGCTATAGGGTCATCCAGACCCGCAACGGTCTTGAAGCTCTTGATCTCGCCCGGGCCCATATGCCCGACCTGATCCTGATGGACATCCAACTGCCCGAGGTTTCGGGCCTTGTCGTCACCAAGTGGCTCAAGGACGACGATCAACTGGCCCATATCCCTGTCATCGCCGTAACGGCCTTTGCCATGAAGGGTGACGAGGAGCGGATTCTTCAAGGTGGATGTGAGGGTTACATCAGCAAGCCCATCTCCGTGTCTCACTTTCTGGAAACCATTGCCCGCTACATTGGGCCTGCCTGAAGGCTCGGACGCCAGCACGCGTTCGGCCTGACGCCGACAGTCGGGACGCTGTCGGCGCGATGCTCTGTGACTTGGGGGATTTGACGTGACCGCGCGCGTTTTGATTGTCGATGACATTCCAACCAATGTGCGGCTGCTCGAAGCTCGGCTCACTGCAGAATATTTCGAGGTTCTGATCGCCAATTCCGGGCCCGAGGCGCTGGCAATCTGCCAGGAGACCGAGGTCGACATCATCCTTCTCGACGTGATGATGCCCGTGATGGACGGTTTCGAGGTTTGCCGCCGCCTCAAGGCCAGCCCGAAAACGCACCACGTGCCCGTGCTAATGATCACCGCGCTTGACCAGCCCTCGGACCGCGTAAAGGGCCTTGAGGCCGGGGCGGACGATTTCCTCACCAAGCCGGTCGACGACATGCAGCTGATGGCGCGCGTCAAAAGCTTGGCGCGGCTCAAGTCGCTGACCGACGAACTGCGCGCCCGCGCGTTGACCGGCCAGCAGATCGCCATCGAAGATGCCTTGCGGGCCATGGATTCGATTTCGACGAGCGGCGGCTCGGTTCTCATCATCGATACCGACAAACGCCATGCCGAGCGCGTGCAAGGCTATCTTGCGCATGAGCATAAGGTCGACGTGCTGCTCGAGCCGGCCGATGCGGTGTTTCAGGTTTCTGGCGCCAAGTACGAGCTGGCGCTGGTCAGCATGTCGCTGAACGATTTTGATCCGCTGCGCGTCTGCTCGCAAATCCGGACGGTGGACCATACCCGAAACCTGCCGATCATCCTGATGGCGGACGAAAGCGACAAGCCGCGCGTGGTGCGGGCGCTGGACCTGGGCGTCAACGATTTCATCTCGCGGCCCATCGAACGCAACGAACTGATGGCGCGCGTGCGCACGCAGATCCGCCGGCATCGCTACGCCATGGAGCTGCGCCAGAGCGTCAACAATTCCATCGCCCAAGCGGTTACCGACGATCTCACCGGCCTCTACAACCGCCGCTATTTCGATAGGCACCTCAACATCTTGCTAGGGAAGGCCCAGGAGCAGGAGCGCGAGCTGGCAGTGATGATCCTCGACATCGATCACTTCAAGGCTGTCAATGACACCTATGGCCATGACGTGGGCGACGTGGTGCTCAAGGAGTTTTCAGCGCGCGTGAAGCGCAATATCCGCGGGGTCGATCTCGCCTGCCGGTTCGGCGGGGAAGAGTTCGTCGTGCTGATGCCCGATACCGACACCAGCAATGCCGAGCTGGTCGCCGAGCGGGTGCGGGAGGCGATTGCCAACAAGCCGTTCGAGATCGGGGCGCAGCGGCCTCTGTCGGTGACGGTGTCGGTGGGGGTCTCGTTCAATGAAACCGGCGCGGATACGCCGGAAACCTTGATCAAGCGGGCGGATGTGGCGCTTTACCGCGCAAAGCGCGAGGGACGCAATCGCGTCATCCTCGATGCGGCTTGATTAAAAGGCCGCCTATTAGGGTTATCTGTTATAATTAACAAAAGGTTATGCCGCCGAAACGGCCGGTAAACCTTGAGTTTTTGCTGCTGCGGAGTAGGTTGAACTCAAGACAGCGAGCGGGGAATACCCGAACTGTTCTAGAGCTCCCTACGGCTTTTCTCAGGTCCGCCGCAACTCCTGAGTTCCGTAGGGCGGTTGGTCCGGACGCGGTGAGAGTGGCCTCTTCGACGTACCGCTCCGGACCAGCCACTCATTCTTCGTACAGGTTATGGTTAGGCGTTCCGATGTTAGCATTCCGTTAACATCGAGTTTGCCGTTTAGCCCAGTTCGTCAAGCCAGATAGCAAAAGGCCCCGCACGATGTGCAGGGCCTTCAAGCGCGTAAAATGGTCAGACCAGATTACTTGATCTTGGCTTCCTTGAATTCGACGTGCTTGCGAGCTACCGGATCGTACTTCTTGAAAGCCAGCTTTTCGGTCTGGGTACGGGCGTTCTTCTTGGTCACGTAGAAGTAGCCAGTATCGGCAGTCGACACGAGCTTGATCTTGATGGTGGCGGCTTTTGCCATTTTCGTAGTCCTTATCAAAACGAAAAGGCGCCGCGAGCCAAGGCAGCGCCGGAATTTGGGCGCAACCTACGGATTTGGCCGACATTGTCAAGCAGATAGAGGGTTATGGAAACAGTAGGATGACCGCTCCGACGGAATTGCTGCACCGGCTGCAGATAAAGGCCGGGACCAAACTTTGGCTTATCAACGTCCCAGACCATATCGCCCAGGAAATCACCGCGGGAGCAGAGGTCGAACCGGTGTCGGGCGATTCTTACTACGACGGCGTACTAGCGTGTTTTGCCTCTATGGGCGAGGTGGGCACCATGGCCCCGCGTATCCTCGCCGAGCTGCCTCCGGATGGGCTCCTATGGGTCGCCTATCGAAAGGGCGGGGCAGAGCTCACGGAGGCGGCGGGATGGGCGTCATTCGAGAACGCGGGGTTGAAGTCGGTCGAGGCTGCCGAACTGGATGCGGAATGGTCCGCGCTACGGTTCCGCCCAAAGGACGCGGCCTAACGACGAAAACCACATGCAAAAATCCCCGCTTTCGCGGGGATCATGCAGCATTCTAGCTTCTAGTCGCGAGCAAATCAGTCTGCCCGGCTAGGCGTGCCAAACCCATACATTCTCGCCGACCACTGCAGCCCGACGATGGCGCCCTTGATGGAGGGGAGCATGGCGAGGGGGAGGATGATGGCCAGGGGAATCATGGAGAGGAGGTAGGTCATCGGATTAACGTGCCAGACCATGTCCATGTGCAGCATGATGCCGACAAGGAGATGGCCGACGATCATGATGGCAATATAGGGCGGGAAGTCGTCGGCGCGGTGATGGCTCAATTCTTCGCCGCAGACATCGCACTCATCGGCGACCTTGAGATAGGCGCGGAACATCTTGCCCTTGCCACAGTGCGGACACTTGCAGAGGGCGCCGCGCCAGATGGCCTGGCCGGTGCTGCGGGTTTCAAGAGTGGTTGCGTTATCGGTCATCGCACTATCTCTTTCTCCGGCCCTTGGGGCCGAAGCTCTTATTTGGGCGCTTTTGCGGGCGGCGGCCAGATGGCGGATTGCCGCGGGTGCCTTCGGACAGTAATTCGAAGCGTAGCGCGCCGGCTACGGGTGCGGCTTCAAGAAGGCGCACGGTCACGCGGTCGCCGAGGGTAAAGGTCTCGCCGCCGCGCTCACCGATCATCGCCTGCCGTTCTTCGACGTAGCGATAATAGTCCTGGCCGAGGGTCGAGGCGGGGATAAAGCCATCGGCGCCAGTTTCGAGAAGGCGGATGAAGAGGCCCGAGCGGGTGACGCCGGAAACGCGGCCCTCGAAGCGTGCGCCGATTTTTTGTGACAGGAACTGCGCAAGGAGGCGATCGGAGGTTTCGCGCTCGGCCAGCATGGCGCGGCGTTCGGTCGCCGAGATGTGCTGGGCAATACCGGTGAGCTTTGTTTCTTCCTGCTCGGTGAGGCCATCATTGCCCAGGCCAAGGGCCTTCACCAAGGCGCGGTGGACGATCAGGTCGGCATAGCGGCGGATGGGGGATGTGAAGTGGGCATAGCGGTCGAGGTGAAGACCGAAGTGGCCATAATTTTCGGCGGAGTACTCAGCCTGCGCCTGGCTGCGCAGCACCATTTCGCTGACCTGCTCGACATTGCCCGTCTTGCGCGCCTGATTGAGGATGCCGTTGAAATCTGAAGCGCGGACGCTGTCCGACTTTTTGACCGCGATATCGAGGCTGCCGAGGAAATCGCGCAGACTCTGCAGCTTTTCGGACGAGGGTTCGTCGTGGACGCGATAGAGCAGGACCTGGCGCTTTTGTTCCAGCGTTTCCGCGGCGGCGACGTTGGCCGCAATCATCATCTCTTCGATAAGCCGGTGGGCTTCGAGCCGCTCGGGAATGCGGATATCGGCGACCATGCCCTTGTCATCGACGATGATCTTGCGCTCGGGCAGATCGAGATCGAGCGGACCCCGCTTGTCGCGGGCTGAGGCCATGGCATCGTAAGCCGCCCAGAGGGGCCGCAGGATGGGTTCGAGCAGCGGGCCGGTCTTGTCGTCGGCATGGCCATCGATGGCCGCCTGAGCCTGCTGGTAGCTGAGCTTGGCGCCCGAGCGCATCAGGATGCGATGGAAGCTGTGGCTGATTTTCTGGCCATCGGCATTGAGCACCATGCGCACCGCGAGGGCGGCGCGGGGTTCGCCTTCCTTGAGCGAGCATAGCTCATTGGAAATGCGCTCGGGCAGCATGGGCACGACGCGGTCGGGAAAATAGACCGAATTGCCGCGGAGATAGGCTTCGCGATCAAGCGCCGTGCCGGGGCGGACATAGGCTGCAACGTCGGCGATTGCCACGGTGACCACGTGGCCGCCCGGATTTTTCGGATCATCGTCCGACGCGGCATGGACGGCGTCGTCGTGGTCCTTGGCATCAGCGGGATCGATGGTGATCAGCGGCAGATCGCGCCAGTCTTCGCGACCTTTCAGGGTCGCTTCCTTGGCCTCTTCGGCCTCGCGGATGACGCTCGTCGGGAAGACATAGGGGATTTCGAGATTGTGGATGGCGATCATCGAGACCGCGCCTTCGGAGGCGGGGTTGCCGATGACATTGGTGACCTTGGCGCGCGGAATCATCAGGCGGCCGGAGAGCTTTACTTCCACCTCGACGAGGTCGCCGTCCTTGCTGTCGCCGAGATCGCCAAGCGGAATGCGCATTTCCTTCTGCTTGCGATCGATCGGGATGAGGCGGGCGCCCTCATTGTCCATACGGACGATGCCGATCTGGCCGCGACGGGGCTTGTCGAGCACCTTCATCGGCTTGGCAGTATAAAAGGGGATTTCCCCATCGCCCGCATCGATGCGCGCGAGGATGCGGTCGCCGGGGGCGGGCACCACGCGGGAATCGCTGTTAACCAGCACTTCGACACGCGGCTTTTCGCCTTCTTCCGGGTTCCACTGGGCCGGGAAGGCGTGGAGCGCATCGGGATCGGCGTCGGCGGGAATGTCGAGGACGGTGACGTGGGGCAGGGCGGCCGTGCGGCGCAGCGCCTTGCGGGTGCGCGTGATGACGCCTTCGCCCTCGAGCTCGGCCAGCATGGCCTTGAACGGCCGGCGCATGTCGCCACGAATGCCGAAGACCTTCGCGAGATCTCGCTTGCCCTTGATGTCGGCATCTTGCGCGAGGGCTTCGAGCAGCTGCTCGCGGCTGGGCAATTCACCAGCGCGCGGCTGTACGCTGCGCTTCGGGCCCGAGGTGTTTTTGGGTTTTTTGGTTTTCATGTTGAGGGATATGTAGGGGATTGGCGGGGTTTTGCCAATTCAGGGCGGTCCACGGGAATAATCGCTCCGATGGATCGATTTGAGCCGGGAGGCTTTGAGAGCGATGTTCGAATGGCCGGGCGGCGCCCGCACCTAACCTTCCCCTGGCAGGGGGAGGGATGTATCCAGTTTGCTGCGACAAGCGAGAGCAACGGAAAGTTCCTCCCGCTGACAGCGGGAGGCTGGGAGGGGGTGCTTGCCCCGCACGCCTAACAGCCGTTGAATATCCGAGTTACCAGAAAGCGATTCCATGACCATTCCATTTTTCGACGGCCACAACGATACGCTCCTGAAGCTGCTCGAGGATCCGCGGCCCAATAAGGTCGAACTCTTTGCGCAGGGGATGCCGGAGGCGAATATCGATTTGCCGCGGGCGAAGGAAGCGGGGATGGTCGGCGGATTTTTTGCGATGTTTCCACCGCCGCTGAAGAGCAATCTCAGCGCCGTGGCGGCGAGCCCGACGACGTCGGCGGGGCAGTTGCCACCAGAGCTCGATATTGCCGAGGCGCAGCGCTCGACCAACGGGATGGCGGCGCTGATGTTCCGGCTGGAAAAGGCTGGGGCGCTGGCAGTGTGCCGAACAGAGGCGGATATTCGCGCGGCGATGGCCGAAGGAAAGCTCGCGGCGATCTATCACCATGAGGGCGCCGAGGCGATTGACACCGATTTCAATGCGCTCGAAGTACTCTACGCGGCCGGCTTCCGGTCGCTCGGGATTACCTGGAGCCGGGCGAATGCTTTTGGGACCGGGGTGCCTTTCCGGTTCAATGCCGATCCCGATATCGGGCCGGGACTGAGCGATGCAGGCAAGGAACTGGTACGGGTCTGCGATCGGATGGGCATCATGATCGATCTCAGCCACCTCAATGCGGCGGGCTTTCGCGACGTGGCGGCGATCTCGGGCAAGCCGCTCGTTGCGACCCATTCCAACGTTCATGCGCTATGTCCCTCGACGCGCAACCTGACGGACTGGCAGCTGGCGGCGATCCGGGAAAGCGGCGGCGTTGCCGGGCTCAACTATGCCACCGGGTTTTTGCGGCCGGATGGGAAGATGGAGCCGGACATGGAAATCGACCTGATGGTTCGTCACATCGATGCGCTGGTCGAGGCGCTTGGCGAAGATGGCGTGGCGCTGGGCAGCGATTTCGACGGGGCGATGATGCCGGCGCCGATCAAGGATGTGACGGGCGTGCCGAAACTGCTGCAGGCGCTGCTCGACAAGGGCTATGGCGAGGGGTTGGTCAGGAAGATCGCGCTCGGGAACTGGCTGGGCGTGATCGGGCGGACGATGGGGTAGGGGCGTTACCCCCACCTAGTCTCCCCCTACTAGGGAGAGAGGCATATCGAGTCTGCCGAAATTTCCGAGTGCCGCCGAGCGGCTCCTCCCCCCTATCAGGGGGAGGTTGGGTGGGGGCGCCTTCAGAACGGCACGTCTTCGTCGGTGACGGTACTTTTCTTGGCGGGTGCTTTCTTAGCTGCAGGCTTTTTGGCCGGCGCTTTCTTTGCTGCTGACTTTTCATCGGCAGCGGCGGCCTTCTTGGCTGCCGGCTTTTTGGCAGCAGCTTTCTTGGCCGGGGCCTTTTTCACCTTGGTGCCTGTGGCTTCGGCGCGGGCGGCGATCCATTCAATGGCTTGCTCGACCGTTACGTCCTCGGGCTTGATGTCCTTGGGAATCGTCGCGTTGACCTTGCCCTGGTTGACGTAAGGCCCGTAGCGGCCGGCGCGGACGGTGATGGGACCGTTGTCGTGCTCGAAGGTCTTGATCGCAGCCACCGCGGCGCCGCCACCGCGCTTGAAGCCGCCTGCGGCCTTTTGGGCGAGGAGGTCGACTGCGCGGTTGAGACCGACGGTGAAGACTTCTTCCACATCGGGCAGGTTAGCATACTTGCCATCATGCAGGATGAAGGGGCCATAGCGGCCGAGGCCGGCGGAAATAGGCAGGCCGGTTTCGGGATGCAGCCCGACTTCGCGCGGCAGCGACAGGAGCTGCAAGGCTTTTTCGAGGGTCAGCGCGGCCGGTTCCCAGCCCTTGGGCAGGGACGAGCGCTTGGGCTCCTTGCCTTCGCCGAGCTGGACATAGGGACCGAAGCGGCCGGACTTGAGGTGCACTTCCTCCCCCGATTCCGGATCGGTGCCGAGAACACCGTCACCCTGCGCTGCTTCCGAGGACTGGCCGGAGGCGGCGTCGGACAACTGCATGGTGTGCTTGCATTCGGGATAGTTCGAGCAGCCAATAAAGGCGCCGAACTTGCCGAGCTTCAGCGAGAGCGTGCCAGTGCCGCAGGTGGGGCAGCGGCGCGGATCGGAGCCGTCTTCCTTGGGCGGGAAGATGCGGCTCGCGAGTAGATCATTGAGTGCATCCAGAACTTCGGAGACGCGGAGATCCTTGATCTCGTCGATATTGCCGTTGAAGTCCTTCCAGAAGTCGCGAAGGACTTGCTTGTAATCGAGCTTGCCATCGGAAATTTCGTCGAGCTGCTCTTCGAGGCCGGCGGTGAAGCCATATTCGACATAGCGCGTGAAGAAGCTTTCGAGGAAGGCGGTGACAATGCGGCCGCGATCTTCGGGGACGAGCGCCTTGCCCTCGAGGCGGACATAGTTGCGGTCCTTGAGGGTGGTGACGATGGCGGCATAGGTCGAGGGGCGGCCAATGCCGACCTCTTCCATCTTCTTGATCAGGCTCGCTTCGGTGTAGCGGCTCGGCGGCTGGGTGAAATGCTGCTCGATGTCGACCTTTTGCAGGGTCGGCTTATCGCCCACCTTGAGCGGGGGTAGTTCGCGGCTGTCTTCGTCGTCGGTTTCCTCGTCGCTCTTGGCTTCGACGCCATAGAGTTTAAGGAAGCCCGGGAAGGTAACGACCGAGCCGACGGCACGAAGGGTGACGGTGCGTCCGGGTATGTTGACGGCGATATCGGCAGTCGTGCGGTCGATCTCGGCGGAGGCCATCTGCGAGGCGACGGTGCGGCGCCAGATCAGGCCATAGAGCTTTTGCTGATCGGCATCGAGGCGCAGGTCTTCGGGGCGCTTGAACATGTCCGTCGGGCGGATCGCTTCGTGCGCTTCCTGGGCGTTCTTGGCTTTGGACGAATAAATACGGGCCTTCTCGGGCAAATATTCGGCGCCGTAGTGCTTGCCGATCACCGAACGGGCCATGGCAATGCCTTCGGGCGCCATCTGCACCGCGTCTGTACGCATGTAGGTTATGAGGCCGTCTTCGTAGAGGCGCTGGGCGATCTGCATGGTGCGGCTTGGCGACAGGCCAAGGCGCGAGGAGGCGTCCTGCTGCAGAGACGAGGTGGTGAAGGGCGCGTAGGGATTGCGCTTGGTCGGCTTCTTTTCAACGCTGGCGACGTTGAACTGGCCGGCTTCGATGAGCTTCTTCAGCGCGCCGGCATCTTCGCCCGTTTTGATATCGAGCTTGTCGGTCTTCTTGCCATCGACCGAGAAAAGGCGTGCGACAAAGCCTTTGCCGTTCTGGGCAAGCGAAGCCTCGACGGACCAATATTCTTCCGGCTTGAATTTTTCGATCTCGGCTTCGCGATCGGACACGACGCGGAGGGCCACGGACTGCACGCGACCGGCGGAGCGGGAGCCGGGCAGCTTGCGCCAGAGGATCGGGGAAAGAGTGAAACCGACGAGATAATCGAGGGCACGGCGGGCGAGATAGGCATCGACCAGCGGCATATCCACCTGGCGCGGATTGGCCATGGCGGTGGTCACCGCGTCCTTGGTGATGGCGTTGAAGACGACGCGCTCGACAGGCGTATCTTTCTTGATCGCCTTTTTCTGCCGGAGCACATCGAGAATGTGCCAGGAAATGGCTTCGCCTTCGCGATCAGGGTCCGTCGCAAGGATCAGGCCATCGGCGCCCTTGAGCGCATTGGCGATATCGGCGACGCGCTTCTTGGAGGCGGTATCGACCTCCCAGGACATGGCGAAATCTTCATCGGGACGAACCGAACCGTCCTTGGCCGGCAAATCGCGGATATGGCCGAAGCTGGCCAGGACCTCATAGTCCTTGCCCAAATATTTGTTGATTGTCTTGGCCTTAGCCGGACTTTCAACGACGACGACCTTCATGGAGAACCCATTCCGCAACGCTTTGACTGAGGTGGCGCAACATGGTGAACCGAGGGGACGGTGTCAACGGGGCGCGGCAAGACTAGCTTGGACGAAGCGCCACAAGCTGGCCACCGGACCATTCGAGGCGCCCTTCGAGATCGAGCTCTAGGAGCAGGCCCTGCATGATCGATGGGGTGATCAGCGTCTGGGCGATCAGCTCGTCGATTTCCATCGGCGTCG
The DNA here is from genome assembly GCF_000970455.1 of Devosia soli. GTDB lineage: Bacteria > Pseudomonadota > Alphaproteobacteria > Rhizobiales > Devosiaceae > Devosia > Devosia soli. The sequence continues at coordinate 219,971 of NZ_LAJG01000023.1, forward strand.
TGGACAGCGCGCTCAAGAGCCGCTGGCGATCGTTTTCGTCCGGCTGATTGTCGGCGGTGATATCGCTCAGGTCCGGGCTCCAGGCAGGATCGAAAAGCAGACCCCTCGCCGGATCGGCGACGGCGATGGATTCGATGATGTCGGCGGCCGAGGTAATGAGCTTGGCGCCTTGCTGGATAAGGAGATTGCCACCCTCGGCGCGCGGATCGAGCGGCGAACCGGGGACGGCGAAGACATCGCGATTCTGTTCGAGAGCCAGGCGGGCGGTGATCAATGACCCCGAACGCTTTGCGGCTTCGACTACTACGGTGCCCAGAGATAGACCGGAAACGAGACGGTTACGCCTAGGAAAGTCGCGAGCGCGAGGCTCCCAGCCGAGCGGCATTTCGGTGATGAGTGCGCCGCCTGCATCGAGGATGGATTGGGCAAGGGGGATATTCTCGTCGGGATAGATGTTATCGAGCCCGCCGGCGAGCACGGCGACGGTGCCTGTCGAAAGACTGGCGCGATGGGCGGCCGTATCGATGCCTCGAGCAAGGCCCGAGACGACGGTGTAGCCGGCTTCGCCCAGATCGGTAGCCAGAATACGGGTCATCTTGGCGCCGGCAGCGGAGGCATTGCGGGCGCCGACGATGGCAACGGTGCGATGCCAATCGAGCGCGGTTCCGCCGACGAGTGTAACGATCGGCGGGGCGCCATGAATATGGGAAAGATGCGCCGGATAATCGGCTTCGCCGAGAGCGACGATGCGCGCGCCCCACTTTTCGAGGGCCGCCACTTCGTCCTCAGCTTGGCTCAGGCTTGTGATGCGGGCCGGTCGTCCCGTATTGCGCAGCAGGTCGGGCAGGGCTGCAAGGGCGGCTTCGGCAGAGCCGAAGCGATTGAGCAACTGGCGGAACGTGGCGGGGCCGACATTGTCGGAGCGGGCAAGACGCAGCCAGGCAAGGCGTTGGGCCGGCGTGAGCTGTTGCGTCACGCCCGTTCCCAAAATCAGGCCGCCGTCTTTTCGCCGCCGATGCGCGGCTCGGTGCCCTTGAGGAGCCGCGCAATATTCTCGCGGTGCTGGAAGAAGAGCAGCAGCGCGAGCAGCAGGACGGTCAGCGCCAGGCGATCCGTGCCCAGAACATAGGCAAAGATCGGCGCCGTAGCTGCCGCGGTGAGCGCGGACAGCGAGGAGATTTTCCGCGTGAAGGCAATAAGCAGCCACACGGCGCAGAAGATAAGGCCGACAGGCCACGCCAAAGCCAAGAGCGAACCGATCATCACGGCGACACCCTTGCCGCCCTTGAAGCCGAGCCAGACGGGGAAGCAATGGCCCAGAAAGGCTCCAAAGGCTGCCAGCATGGCCGGCTCTTCGCCCCAGAAATAGCGGGCGACGAGAATGGGCAGGACAGCCTTGAGGGCATCAAGCACGAGTGTTGCAGCAGCAACCTTCTTGTTGCCGGTGCGCAGGACGTTGGTCGCCCCGATATTGCCCGATCCGATATTGCGGATATCGCCGAGGCCGGCAGCGCGCGTGAGGATCAGGCCGAAGGGAACGGAGCCACAGATGTATCCGAGAACGAGCGCCAGGATGAATGGCAGGATATCTGTCGGCATGGTTTCTCCCCTGTTAGCGAAGGATTAGCGCCGGGCCGGGCACTGGGCAAGGGCCGGACGGAATGCGGCGGAGGAAATTTGGGGCCGGCGCTCGCCCAGTGCATATCCGATGCGCACCCTCCTCTTGACGGGGGAGGGCTGGAAAGGGGCGTTCACGCGCAGGGAAATCGTGGCGCCCGCACCCCTTCCCATCCTCCCCCGTTAACGGGGGAGGTGTTCACTTTGGGCCCGCGCGGCGTTTCCAATTTCCACCGTGTCATCCCGCTTTCGCGGGAATGACACCGTGGTTGGGAAGGCAGGCTACCGACAGTCCAGAGTGCATAGTGCACCATCATGGGGGAGGTGGTTCGCCGATGGGTGCGGAAGCTTCGGGCTTAGCCCAAATAATCCTTCTTGCCGATCGGCACACCCTTGTGGCGGAGGATGTCGTAGGCGGTCGTGACGTGGAAATAGAAATTGGGCAGACCGCGGTTGAGAAGATAGGTTTCGCCTGTGAGTTCGGTATCCTGGCCGCCGATCTTGATGGTGACCGTTCGATCGTCAGAGCCGGCAAAATCCTCCGGCGAGAAGGTCGCGAGATAATCGATGGCTTTTTGCAGGCGCTGCTTGAGTTCGGCGAAGGTCTTTTCGTCATCCGGCCAGCTCGGCAATGGCTTTCCGGCGAGCCGGGCGGAAACACCCTTGGCGCCGTCAGTGGCGATCTGCACCTGGCCGCTCAGTGGGATCATGTCGGGCGCAAGGCGGGTCTCGACGAAGCTCTGCAGGTCAATGTTCTGCTCGGCCGCATAGGCTTCGGCCTTTTCGAAGATAGCGAGAAGATTTTTGAGCATGCGGGAAAAGACCGGCACCGAAGCCGAATACATGGACAGCGTCATTGGAACACCATGAAAGAAAAAGCACGGGAAGCTGAGTGCCTCCCGTGCCGCAAGATAGGGTCTTGGTGTTTGCGCGGAAAGGCCAGCGCTTAGTCCTCGTGTAAAAATACAGTTTCGCCGGCGACGATGGTGCGCATGACCTTGCCGGCGAGGCGAGCGTTTTCGAAGCTGGTATTGCGCGAGCGCGACCGAAGCTGCTTTTCGTCGACCTGCCAGGGATAATCGAGATCGACGAGGATCAGGTCCGCCGGGGCGCCCTTGGCGATGCGACCGGCTTCGAGGCCGAGGATTTCGGCGGGTCGACTGGTCATGGCCTTCAACACGGTCAGCAGCGGAACGTCATCGGAATGAACGAGGCGCAGCGCGGCAGCGAGCAGGGTTTCGAGGCCGATGGCGCCGGTGGAGGCCTCGGCAAAGGGCTGGCGTTTGACTTCGCTGTCCTGCGGGTCGTGATCGGAATGGATCGTGTCGATCACACCCGACCGTAAACCTTCGATGACGGCGCGGCGATCGTCTTCGCTGCGGAGGGGTGTGCCGAGCTTGAAGTAGGTGCGGTAGCGGCCGATGTCGTTTTCGTTGAGGCAGAGATTGTTGATCGAGACGCCAGCGGTAATGCGCGCGTTACGCCTTTTTGCGGCCGCGACGATCTCGACTGAGGCTTCGGTCGAAATCTGAGCAGCATGGTAGCGGACACCGGTCAGTGCCGCGAGCTGCAGATCGCGCGAGAGCGGGATGGTTTCGGCTTCGCGGGCAATGCCCTTCAAACCCAAGACCGTGGCGAAGAGCCCATCGTTCATGACGCCTTCGCCGGCAAGGCTCATATCGACCGTGTGGTGGACGATCGTCATGTCATAGTTGGCGGCATAGGACATGGCGGTTCGCAGAAGCGCGGTCGACTGGATGGAATTGCGGCCATCGGACAGGCAGACCGCACCGGCTTCGCGCATGAGACCGAACTCGGTCAGGTCCTTGCCAGCCAGGCCCTTGGTGATGCCGGCCGCGGGAAGAACGTTGACCTTCGAGGTCGCCTTGGCGCGACGGACAAGGAAATCCACCACGGCACCATCGTCCACTGCCGGCATGGTGTCGGGCATCATCACGAAGGAGGTGACGCCACCGGCCGCGGCGGCTTCGCCAGCCGATGCGAGGGTTTCGCGATATTCCCAGCCGGGCTCGCCGGTGAAGACGCGCATGTCGATGAGGCCCGGGGTAAGGACCAGGCCGTTTGCGTTGATGACTTCAGCGTCGTCGGGGACGCCGACGGGACCATCGAGGGCGAGGTCGGCGATGCGCCCGTTTTCGATGAGGACGGCGCCGCGCTGGTCGGTGCCCGAGGCGGGATCGACGATGCGGGCGTTTTCGATGAGGAGCGGTTTGGTCATGCCTGATCTCCCGAAAGCAGCGCGTCGAGGACAGCCATGCGGACGGCAACGCCCATTTCGACCTGATCGGTGATGACCGAACGGGCGCCATCGGCGATGGCGGGATCGATCTCGACGCCGCGGTTCATGGGGCCGGGATGCATCACGATGGCATCGGGATTGGCAAAGGCGAGCTTTTCGGCATCGAGACCATAGAAGCGATAATATTCGCGCACCGAGGGGATCATCTTGCCGCTTGCCCGCTCATGCTGGAGGCGCAGCATCATGACGACATCGACGCCTTTGAGGCCTTCTTCCATGTCGGTGAAAACTTCCGTCGCGAGGTGCTCGATGCCAGCAGGTAGGAGATTGCGCGGGGCGATGACGCGGGTGCGGACATGGAGCGCGCCAAGCAGCAGCAGATTGGAGCGGGCGACGCGGGAATTGGCGATGTCGCCGCAGATTGCGACGGTAAGGCCGGAAATCCGGCCCTTGTGGCGGCGGATGGTCAGCGCGTCGAGAAGGGCTTGCGTGGGGTGTTCGTGAGCACCGTCCCCGGCATTGACGACCGAGCAGCCGACTTTTTGGCTGAGCAGTTCGACGGCACCAGCAGCGCCATGGCGGACCACCAGCACATCGGGGCGCATGGCGTTGAGCGTCGCGGCCGTATCGACGAGGGTTTCGCCCTTGGAGACCGACGACGTTTTCACCGACATGTTGACAACGAGGGCGCCGAGGCGCTTGCCGGCGATCTCGAACGACGACTGCGTGCGCGTCGAGGGCTCGAAGAAAAGGTTGATCTGGGTCTTGCCGGAGAGCGTCGGGAGCGATTTGCGCTCCTGCCGGCTGACCGGAACCATGCGCTCGGCACGGTCAAGAAGGTCGATGATCTCGTGCTGCTTGAGATCAGCAATGGAAATCAGGTGTCGTTGGCGGAACGGGGGAAAGTCGCCGGAGGTGCGGGCGGGCGTATCGGCCATGCGCGGATCCCTTCAGATTTGCTGCGGTCTATCCGAGGGGGGCGCGAGGGGCAAGCGATGAGTCGGTTTTCAACGCTTATGGACGACGCAGCCGATCGAGGGCGCCCTGCAAAATGTAGCTCGCTGCCAGTTTGTCGACGACCTCGGCGCGGCGATCGCGGCGCAGATCGGCTTCGATCATCATGCGGGTGACTGCAGAGGTCGAAAGACGCTCATCCCAGAAGGCGATCGGAAGATCGAGTTTCTGGCTGAGATTGCGGGCGAAAGCGCGGGTGGACTGGACGCGTGGGCCTTCAGATCCATCCATGTTGAGCGGCAGGCCGAGGATCAGGGCGACGGCGTTGTTCTCGGCGACAAGAGCGATGATGCGCTCCGCGTCCTGGGTGAATTTTGTGCGCTTGATCGTTTCGAGTGGAGAGGCCGAGTATCGCATGCCATCCGACACAGCGACGCCGATGGTTTTGGTGCCGAGATCGAGGCCAAGTATTTTGCCGGTGGGGGGGATGGCGGCTAGTGGGTCATTTTCCAAAACTATAACTCTTGACTTGGAACACAAAGAGAACAATAGTAGAACCAATCTACTATATAAGTGTCTTTCCGGACTTGCTGCATCTTCCTACCGATGGCTCTGTGAAATCTGCAGTGAATGCTGATTTCTCGAGTTAGAGGACGGGATATGCGGCGGTGCCTGGATAGATGTGTAAGTACCAAGCCCAATTCGGACAGATGTCGGGCACGGCTATGCTGTGCCGTACGCCCGCGTGTTGGGTTTTGGGTCAGTGTCTATATAACTGAAATTGGACGTCGAGCAGCCCCAATTCCGTTCTCAAAATGGCGCGGGTTTTGTGGTTTGGCGCTCGCGGGAGCAACTACCTTGATGCTGCACGTCGCTGGCTTGGTAAGGCCGGCTCACAGGTTATCCAGCGTTGTGCCACTAGCCGGACGGGTCGTGAAGATCGTCTGGTCTGACGGCCGTGAGTCTCAGGCTGATCTGATGCCGCTCTTGGCCAATCATCGATCCTACGTGTCGCTCAGAAAAGACGACCGATTATTCCGGTCCGCCCGCGTTTCGGCTGATGGTGGGGCGTTGGAATGGAGCGATGGAAGTCGCGTGGCAGTCTCCGCCATGCTTAAACTGCCCCAGACATACATGGACGCTATCGAACTTCGGGCAATCATGGACGAATTGCGTTTGAGCGTAGAAGGTCTGAGTGCCCTGCTTGGCCTCTCGAAGCGCGTCATTGCGGACTACAGATCAGGTGTGCCAATACCAAAGCCTCTTGCCTTGGCTATGCGGTACCTGCAGGAACGTGGGAGCATTTAACAAGCAGCATCCCAGATCAATGAAACTCACCTGGTTCGGAGACGACACGTTTCGCATTCATGCGGCGGGCACGATTGTGCTTGTTGATGAAGGCGAAGGGGCCTTGCCAGCAGTGGATCGGGCGGAGCTAGTAAGTGGCGCGGAGCTTTTTGGAGGCTTTGCCGGCTGGCAAGTGCGAGATCCTGTGGCTTGGAAGCCGCGAACGCCTTTGCGGATGCTCGAGGCGGATGAGGCGATGCGGCGGCCGGAGGTGGTTAGGCTGGGGCCGGGCGTGTTAGTGGTGGATGCTGATGGCGAGGCGCCGCTCGTGTTGGCTCAGGCAGATTTTGCGGCGGTTGGGCGTTGGCTGGGACAGGCTATCGTGGTGCTGATCGGGGAAGGGTTGGCGGCGCGCGGTGCGGCGCTTCTGGAGCGGGCGGCGCCGCGGTTGATCGCGCTGGCCGGGAGCGAGATGGAGGTCGAGGCGGCCTTTGATGCTCTGCGGGATCGGCTCGATGGGACCGGGCTTATTGCGCTCGAGCGCGGATTGGCTGTGGAAGTCTGATCCTTGGCATAAGCCATTTTCATTGTCATTTGCCGCTGCGCATTGCTAATGAAGCGGCAAAGAATGCCTTATTCGCTGGAGTTTGCCATGTCTGTCGACGCCGCCACCGTCAAGCGCATCGGGCGCCTTGCCCGTATTCGTATCGAGGAGGATGAAGTCGCTGGATACCAGCAGGAGCTCAACGCGATTCTGGGCTTTGTCGAGCAGCTGGATGAAGTCGATGTCGAAGGGGTGGAACCGATGACGTCGGTGACGCCGATGCAGTTGCGCCGCCGCGATGACGTCGTGACCGATGGGTCCTATCCCGAGCAGATCGTCAAGAATGCGCCGTTGACGGAAGACAACTTCTTCATGGTGCCCAAGGTGGTCGAATAATGGCGATCTCGATCGCCATCGAGACGCCTCTGCAGGATGATGTGCGCGGGCTGGTCGAGCGGTTGAACGCGCATCTCCTGCCCCTGTCGCCGGTCGAATTCCAGTTCAAGATGACTGTCGAGCAGATGGCCGATAGCGACACAACGCTGTTTGTCGCACGCGATGAAAGCGGTACTGCCGTCGGCATGGGTGCGCTCAAGGCGCATGGGCCGGAGCTGGGCGAAGTCAAACGTATGTATACGGTCCCGCAAGTGCGCGGGCAGCGCGTCGGCCGGCAATTGCTGGAGCGGATCGTCGGACTGGCGCGTGAGCGCGGCTTGGCGGCTGTCATGCTCGAAACCGGCACGGGCGAGGGCATGGCCGAGGCGCATCGGCTTTATACGCGTTACGGATTCGTGCCGCGCGGGCCGTTTCTCGATTATCCGGACAGCGAATGGTCGGCATTTTTCGAGATGCAGCTCATTGCAGAGAGAGTAGCGTGATGCGCATTGTTTTGCTCGCGGCTCTGGTTTTCGCGGCGCCTGCCATGGCGCAGGAGGACCTGCGCATCGACCAGAGCAAGATCTATGTCAGCGATCCAAAGGCTTGCGACATGCTCGAGAAAAAAGGAATCGATGCCTTTATGGACCTCGATTTCGTGGCGCTTGGTTTTCCAAAGGGCATCCAGTCCATGGAATTCCAGTGCAATTTCTTCGACATCAAGAGCCGCGAGGGATCGTCGCATCTTTTCGTCGATGCCGTCTGCGAATTGCCAGGCGAGATCTATCCGGACACGCTGGCGATCGCCCCTTATTCCGAGACCCAGATCCAGGTGGTCTCGTCATCCGATGCTGCCATGGCGGCGGCAGGACTTTTCGAACCGGCGAGTGAGGTTGCAGCCCCCGGCGCAACGATTTACACACGCTGCGACAATCTGAGCGAGATTACCGTTGACTGACCTGACCAAGCTGAGCCTCGCCGATGCCCGCAAGGGCCTCAAGGACAAGAGCTTTACCGCGGTGGAACTGACCGACGCCTATATCGGCGCGATCGAGGCTGCCAATGACAAGCTCAATGCCTATGTGGCGACGACGCCCGAGCAAGCGCGCGACATGGCCAAGGCAAGCGACGCCAAACTGGCGCGCGGGGAGGCTGGACTACTGGAAGGCATTCCGCTCGGCGTAAAGGATCTTTTTGCGACCAAGGGCGTCCACACCCAGGCCGCCAGCCACATTCTCGATGGGTTCAAGCCCGAATACGAATCGAGCGTAACGGCCAATCTCTGGCGCGATGGCGCGGTGATGCTGGGCAAACTCAACATGGACGAATTCGCCATGGGGTCGTCCAACGAGACGAGCTACTACGGCCCGGTAGTCAATCCATTCCGCGCCGAAGGCAGCAATGCCAATCTTGTGCCGGGCGGCTCTTCGGGTGGTTCGGCGGCCGCTGTGGCGGCATGGCTCTGCGCCGGCGCGACGGCGACCGACACTGGCGGTTCGATCCGCCAGCCGGCAGCTTTTACAGGCACCGTCGGCATCAAGCCCACCTATGGCCGCTGCTCGCGGTGGGGTACCGTAGCTTTCGCGTCTTCGCTGGACCAAGCTGGTCCGATCGCCCGCACCGTGGAAGATGCGGCGCTGATGCTGCAGTCCATGTCCGGGTTCGATCCGAAGGATTCGACGAGCGTCGATCTCGCCGTGCCGGATTTCGCTGCCGCCGTCGAACGGGGCGTCAAGGGGCTGACCATCGGCGTGCCGCGCGAATATCGCATGGACGGGATGCCGGCAGAGATCGAGGCGCTCTGGAATCAGGGTCTCGAATGGCTCAAGGCAGAAGGCGCGACGGTGAAGGACATCTCGCTCCCGCACACGAAATATGCCCTCCCGGCCTATTATATCGTCGCACCGGCCGAGGCGTCGTCCAATCTCGCACGCTATGATGGCGTCAAATATGGGCTGCGCGTTTCGGGCAAGGACATTACGGACCTTTATGAGTTGACCCGCGCCGCTGGTTTCGGCCGCGAGGTGAAGCGCCGCATCATGATCGGCACCTATGTGCTCTCGGCCGGCTATTTCGATGCCTATTACGTCAAGGCGCAGAAGGTCCGGACGCTGATCAAGAAGGACTTCGAGGACGCCTTCAACGGTGGTGTCGATGCCGTGCTGACGCCCGCAACGCCTTCTGCGGCCTTCGGAATTGGCGATGAAGCGCTGGCGGCCGATCCAGTCGCAATGTATCTCAACGACGTCTTCACCGTAACCGTCAACATGGCGGGGCTGCCGGGCATTGCCGTGCCAGCGGGCAAGGATGGCAAGGGGCTGCCGTTGGGGCTGCAGCTGATCGGCAAGCCGTTCGACGAAGAGACATTGTTTGCAGCGGCGCGCGTGATCGAAAAGAGCACCGGCACCGATTTTGCCCCCAAGCAGTGGTGGTAAGCCACAAGGCTTCGGAGTCTGGCGGCGCTTGATTGCGCCGCCGTTCCGCACTATTTGCGCCCCATGCACAAGTTTAAACTGGTTGTGACGCGCCCGTCGGCTGCGTCCAGGCCAACAGGAATTTCGCCGATGGCCGATGATATTTTCACGACGCTCGACTGGTCCGAGCCACCCAAGGATATGAGCAAGCCGCTGCAGGCACTCTGGTGGCTGAAAAAAGGCGAGTTCCGCGTTGGGCCCGAATGGGAAAAAGCACATAACATCGTCCAGGCGATGGAAGGCGTGCAGCAGTTTGATTGGGTCCATGCGCTGATGCACTGGATCGAGGCCGACATGGGCAACGCCGATTATTGGTATCGCCGCGCCGGCAAACGCCGGGCGACCGCGAGCGTCAGCGCCGAATGGGAACACATCGCGGCGGCACTAAGCGAAGTGACCAAGCACTGAGCTTTGGATTTTTGGATTTTGGGCCGCAGGAGTGATCCTGCGGCCTTTTTTGTTTTGAGGCCATTTGGGGGACTGAAGATGGATTGCCCGGACAAGCCGGGCAATGACGCGGGAGGGAGAACTTGCTGTTCACCCCTAACCCCTCAACATCTCCAGTCCCTCTCTCGTGATGCGATAGGGACCGCTGCGTTTGGAGGCGATGACCTTCTTGGCACGAAGGCGTTTGAAGAGATCGAAGCTGCAGTCGCTCATCATCCAGCCTTCGCGGGTGTAGCATTCGACGTCGACGGTTCGACCCTCGTCATCGCGGACAGGGTCAATGCGGCCGCCAAGGGCCAGAACGCCGAGCACACGGCGTTCGATTCGGGAAATGTTCATTGAGGTCTGAGTGTCTAGGGCGGTGCGCTAAAGCGCTAGCCGCGAACAAACATGCCCCGCCGCTGGCATCACGCACAGAAGCCGGGTGGTTCATTCTGCCCCGTCGCGAGTCGACGGGGTCTCAGACAATCTCAAACTGACTAGACATAAGAAATTCTCTATCGCGGGTGGGCGCGCCAGTCCACATTCGGCCCGAAGCGCGGTTGAAAAAAACGCCATGCCGGTGCAAACCAGCAACAAGACCAGTCTAGGGGATCGACATTGACCGCTGCCGCAAAACTGCCTGCCGAATGTGAAAGCAAGGACGACGTCCGGTTTGAGATCGACCGGATCGACCAGGCTTTGCTGGCCCTGTTTGCCGAGCGTCACCGCTATGTTACGCGTATGGCGGAGATCAAGACCGATCCGCACGAGGCCTATGACCCGGCGCGCATCGAGGCAGTGGTCACCAAAGTGCGATCGCGCAGCCTCGATCTCGATCTCGATGAAGATCAGGCCGAACTGATCTGGCGGACGCTGATCGACTGGAACGTGAATTACGAAAAAGGCATCATCGCAGCCCGGCGCCGGGCGCGTTAGGGAGAGCCGGCTGGGCCGGCAACCATCAAGGAGCGGCCATGGCAGTTATCGATATTCGAAAAGCGGAAATCGGCGACGCTCCACGCATGGCTACCATCGCTTTCTCCGCCTGGGACACCGGCATCCGCCCGCTGCTCGACGAGAAGCCGGGACACCGGGAAAACGAGCGGCAACGGTTGTCGCAGGCGGCGGGGATGAATTGGCAGAACGCTATCGTCGCAACGCTCAACGGCGTCGTTGTCGGCTGGTGCTGCCGCTCCAGGCGGCGCAACTACATTCCCTTCCTCTTTGTGATGCCGGACATGCAAGGGCATGGCATCGGCGCGCGGCTACTCAACAGGATGGAAATGATCCTCGAGCTCGAGGGGGCTGATCGGGTCTTGCTGGAAACGCCGGCCGACAATGTCCGCGCTGTGCGATTCTACGAACGCCAAGGCTATCAAATCCTGGCGCTGCGGACAGAGGCGCGTTCCGCGCACGAACCATTCATGAGCGTGCATCTCGAAAAGGAGCTGCATCCGTTCGATGGCGATATCGGCGAGGATTGAGCGCCGGTAGCGGGCGGATTTCCGGCCATTGCGGTTGCATCGCCGTGCCAACCTCAGTAATCACATACTTACATTCTGCCTCGCCTTTCAGGACATTGAATTGACCCTCGTCGACACCCGCACCCCTGACAAGAAGCGCCTGATTTCCGGTTCGACCGGCGATTGGGAAGTGATCATCGGCATGGAAGTGCACGCGCAAGTCACGAGCGAGTCCAAGCTGTTTTCGGGGTCGTCGACGGCGTTCGGCAATCCGCCGAATGCCAATGTCAGCTTCGTTGATGCGGCCATGCCCGGCATGCTGCCTGTCATCAATGAGGAATGCGTGCGCCAGGCCGTGCGCACCGGGCTGGGCCTCAAGGCAAAGATCAACAAGCGCTCCGTGTTCGACCGGAAGAACTATTTCTATCCGGACTTGCCGCAGGGCTATCAGATTTCCCAGTTCAAGGACCCCATCGTCGGTGAGGGCAAGGTGTTGCTCGACGTCGATGGCGAAAAGATCGAAATCGGGATAGAGCGCCTGCACCTCGAGCAGGATGCCGGCAAGTCGATCCACGATCAGCATCCCAACATGAGCTTCGTCGATCTCAACCGGTCTGGCGTGGCGCTGATGGAAATCGTCTCCAAGCCCGACCTGCGCTCGGCCGAAGAAGCCAAGGCCTATCTATCCAAGCTGCGTACGATACTGCGCTATCTCGGCACCTGTGACGGCAATATGGAGCAGGGCTCCATGCGTGCCGACGTCAACGTGTCGGTGCGCCGTCCGGGCGGCGAGTTCGGTACGCGCTGCGAAATCAAGAACGTCAACTCGATCCGCTTCGCGGGTCAGGCGATCGAATACGAAGCACGGCGTCAGATCGACATTCTGGAAGACGGCGGCTCGATCGACCAGGAGACACGCCTCTTCGACCCCAAGAACGGGGAAACACGGTCCATGCGCTCCAAGGAAGAAGCGCATGACTATCGCTATTTTCCCGATCCAGACCTGCTGCCGCTCGAATTCGACGATGCCTTCGTCGCCAAGATGGCCGAGGGACTGCCGGAGCTGCCAGACGAGAAGCAGGCGCGGTTCATCCGCGACCATGGCGTAACGGCATATGACGCGATGGTGCTGACGCTCGATCGCGAAACCGCGGACTACTATGAGGCTTGCGTCGCCCATGGCGGCACCAAGCGGGATGGCAAGGCAGTCGCCAATATTCTCAATGGCGACGTAGCCGCCTTCGCCAATAGCCAGGGTCTGGCTGTATGGGAAACGCATTTGCAGCCGGCGCAGATTGCCGGGCTCGTCGACCTGATCGCCGGCGGCACGATTTCGTCCAAAGGTGGCAAGGACGTGTTGCAGATCCTGATCGGCGAGGAGCCGGAAGGCGATCCGGCCGAAATCGTCGAACGGCGTGGTCTCAAGCAGGTGACCGATCTCGGCGCGATCGAGAAGATCGTCGACGAGATCATCGCGGCTAACCCTGATCAGGTTGAAAAGGTCAAGGCCAAGCCAACGATGATCGGCTGGTTCGTCGGCCAGGCGATGAAGGCTTCGGGTGGCAAGGCCAATCCGCAGGCGTTGAACGAGCTGATGAAGCAGAAGCTCGGGATCGAATAAGGCTTCCAGCACCCTTATTGAAAAGCCCGGCGCCGTGCATCGCGGGGCCGGGCTTTCTAGTTCGGGCGATCAGATTTCCTGCGGACGCGGCGGATCACCGGGAACAGGCGGAATCTCCGGCTCGATGGATGGGCCGGGGTCCTCGACCGGCTGGTCGGGCATTGGAATTTCCTGCGGGCTCGAGGGAATGGGATCAGCCGGGACCGGTTGCGGCGGCTCGGGCTGGGGAACGACAGGTTCGTCGGGCTGCGGATCGATTTCGGGCGTGTTGGGCATGAGAACCTCCTGCCGGCCAACGACAGGCCGGGCGGGAGGTTCCAGGCTTACATCGTCGCGGCGCGGCGACTCCAGATATGGCGAATGCGGCCATCGATAAACAAGAGGCCGAAGAAAATGACGAACATGCCGAGAACCTGAATCGGCAAGATGGTTTCGCCGAGAACCGTAACGCCGATGATCAGCGCCGAGATCGGAGCGATGAAGGTCGTTGTGGCAAAGTTGGTCGCGCCGACGCGCGGCAGGATGCGGTACATGATCTGGAACGTGAAAGCGGTCGACAAGAGGCCGATGGCGAGGGCGGCGCCGAAGGTTTCCGGCCGCGTCATGACCGGAAGACCTTCGCCGATCAGAGCCACCGGTAGCGAGACCACCGCGGCGCCGGTCAGGGCGATCGCGGCGAAGGCGGTCGGCTCGATATGCTTGTAGCTGCGGGTGATGTTTAGCGAGATCGCGTAGCAGAGCGTGGCGCCGAGGCAGGCCGCAATGGCCCAAAGTTGAGACGAGCCACCGCCGGCGAGCGCCGGGGACACCAGGATGGCCGCGCCGACAAAGCCGATCCCAACGCCAGTGAGCTTGGTGGGCGTGGCCTTTTCGCCCCCGATCCAAAAATGGGAAATGAGCGCGGTGACCATGGGTGTCAGCGCATTGATGATGGCAGCGATGCCGCTCGCAAGGTGCGCCTGGGCGAGGGGAAAGAGCGCGAAGGGGATGGCATAGGCAATGATGCCCAGACCCCCCAGCTGCAGCCAGAGCTTTGGATCCCGCGGCACGGATTTCTTAAGCGCCAGCATGACCACCCAGCAGCCGAGCGCGCCGATGCCGACGCGGAGCGATGTCACCCAAAGCGGGCCGATCTCGCGGATGAGAATGGCGTTGAAGACGAAGGAACAGCCCCAGATGGCGCCAAGAAGGATAATCCAGAACCAATCGCGCAGACTCATCTTTAGGGGCCTTTCATCAAAGAGCGTGGACGCTACGCCTGCACGGAACGAAGGTCGAACCGATTTTGACGATGGGACCTATCAATGACGCTGATGAGTAGCGGCTGCTGACAGAGAGTGTCAGGAGGGCAGGGTTGTGCTTCAGAGACGGGGGATGCAATCGTGGACAAGCATTTGCGCTATGCGGGCTTGGGCCTGGCCCAGCAGCAACGCGTTCTAATCGAGATGATCGCTGACGATGCGGTGTTGATGGATCTGCTCAAGACTATGGAGGCTTCAGCGCTGCCCGATGCACTGCTGACCTCCGGGGCGATCTACAACATGGTCTGGAATGTGCTGACCGGCCGACCAAAACATTTCGGGGTCAGGGATGCTGATGTAGCCTATTTCGACGGCAGCGACCTGAGCTTTGCGGCCGAGGATCGAGTAATCCGGCATGTCGAGGCGCGGTTCGCCGGCAGCCCGATATCCGTGCAGCTCCGGAACCAGGCGCGGGTGCATCTCTGGTTTCCCCAGAAATTCGGCATCGATTATCCGCAGCTCCGGAGCAGCGCCGAAATGCTCCGCTATTTTACGACCAACGCCTATGCCGTCGGAGCGAGACTGAAGACGGGCAAGATCCAAATCCTGGCGCCGTTCGGGCTTGACGACCTTTTTTCATTTCGCCTGCGACCGAACACTGTCTTGCCGAACCGGCAAACTCACGACGAAAAGGGAAAGCGGGCGATGGCGTGCTGGCCGGAACTGCAATTCGAGCAATGGCCACTCTAGACGGCGCGCCTCGGCTGTCGACCTGAGCTAAAACGGACTGGCGGTGGCCCTCGCGTGCCGACGGTCAGCGGATCACTCGAGGCTGACGGAGCCGCTGGCGAGAAGGCGCAGGGCCTCGGGATAGATGCGGTGCTCTTCGACAAGCACGCGGGCCGAAAGGGTTTCGGGCGTGTCGCCCGGCAGTACGGGCACTTCCGCCTGGAGAATTGCTGGGCCTTCATCAAGGCCGGGCGTTACGAAATGCACGGTGCAGCCATGAACCGTGACGCCATCGGCGATGACGCGGGCGTGGGTGTCGAGGCCTTTATAGGCGGGGAGCAGGGAGGGATGAATGTTGATCATCCGGCCACGCCAGCGCTCGACGAAGTCTTCGCCCAGGATGCGCATGAAGCCGGCGAGGCAGACGATGTCGACTTCCCAACTTTCAAGGATCTGGGTCATCGTATCCTCGAACATGTCGCGGCTCGGGAACTTGCTCTGGGCCAGAGAGGCCGTGGCAATCCCATGCTGCTGCGCGATTTCAAGGCCCGGCGCGGCGGCGCGGTTGGAGAGGACCCCGACAATTTCGGCTGGAAAGTCAGGCGCTTTGGCCGCCTCGATCAGGACGGACATATTCGAGCCGCGGCCCGAGATCAGGACGCCGACCTTCTTGCGGCTCACAGGGCGAGCTTTCCGCGGAAGGTTACGGGTTCGCCCGCTCGCGCCGTCAACTGACCGACAATGGCAGCGATCTCGCCGGAAGCGGTGAGGCTCTCCACCAGCTTGTCGGCATCCTCCGTTGCAACGGCCACGAGCATGCCGACGCCGCAGTTGAAGGTGCGTAGCATTTCACGCTCGCTCATGCCGCCGACGCTGGAAAGCCAGCCGAAAACGGGCGGGACGGTCACGGCAGCAAGGTCGATGTCGGCTGCCAGATCATCGGGCAGCACGCGGGGAATATTGTCTACGAAGCCGCCACCGGTGATGTGGGCGAGGGCCTTGATGCCGATGCCATCCTTGAGCGCGGCGAGGATCGGCTTGACGTAGATGCGGGTCGGCTCGAGGAGTGCCTCGGCCAGCGTCTTGCCGGTTTCAAATGGGGCAGTCGCATTCCAGGCGAGGCCGGAAACCTCGACGATCTTGCGGACCAACGAATAGCCGTTGGAATGAACGCCCGAGGAGGCGATGGCAACCAGCGTATCGCCGGCAGCAATATCCTTGCGCGGCAGAAGATTTTCGCGCTCGGCAGCGCCCACGGCAAAGCCGGCAAGGTCATAGTCGTTACCATGATACATGCCCGGCATTTCGGCGGTTTCACCGCCGATCAGGGCGCAACCGGCGAGGCGGCAGCCATGGGCAATGCCTTCGACAATGGCTGTGCCCTGGGCAACATCGAGTTTGCCGGTTGCGAAATAATCAAGGAAAAACAGGGGCTCGGCGCCCTGCACGATGAGATCATTGACGCACATGGCGACAAGATCCTGCCCGATCGTGTCGTGCTTGCCCGTGTCGATGGCAATCTTGAGCTTGGTGCCGACGCCATCATTGGCCGCGACGAGGACGGGATCCTTAAAGCCAGCCGCCTTGAGATCGAAAAGGCCGCCAAAGCCGCCAATCTCGCCGTCGGCGCCGGGGCGGCGCGTCGAGCGCACCGCGGGCTTGATCGCTTCGACAAGAGCGTTGCCGGCATCGATGTCGACGCCCGCCTGCTTGTATGAAAGACCATTTGATGGCAGGTTTTCCACGTCGGACATGAGCCTATCGCCAATGCTGGGGATATCGGTAACGCTGAGGCGTCCGAGACCCCGTCTGGTTGAACTTCTCGGTGCTGGCCGCTAGAGCTTTCGTGCTTTCCCGCGGGAATCGCGCAATGCTCTAGGTCTTTGGTTTTTGTCGCGTTTTCGTTGTGCAAAGGTGATAGGCGCCGATGCCGGAACCGCTAGAAGGCCTGATAGCTTCTCGGATAGTCAGACGCAAGGGCCGCCCGGCACCATGAACCTTAGAAATCAAGTGCTGATCTGGATCGGCTTCTTTGTCTTCCTGATCCTCGCCTTATGGATTTTCCGCGGCATTTTACTGCCTTTCGTCGTCGGCGCCGCACTGGCCTATCTCCTCAACCCGCTGGTGGCGCAATTGCAAAGATGGCGGTTCAGCCGCGGCTGGGCCACGGCTGTCGTCTTGCTCAGCGTCGTGGCCATCATCATCAGCCTTTTCGTGATGCTGCTGCCGATGGTGGCGTCGCAGGTGTTGGGGCTCGTGCAGCGACTACCGGGCTATGCTGCCGATCTCGAGGCACTGGCGCGGCGCTGGGCGCCGGAATTGAACCAGTGGCTGGGGCCGGAGCGCGCGGCGCAGGTGGAACGCACCGTATCGGACATGATGGGCCAGCTCGTTGGCCTTGTCGGTATCCTAACCTCGGAAATCGTCAATTCGGGGATGACCCTGATCAGCGTGATCGGCTTCACGATCTTTACCCCCGTCGTCGCCTTCTACCTGTTGCTGGACTGGGACGGGATGGTGCGGGGCGTGCACGACCTGCTTCCGCGAAAGCATCGGGCGGAAATTCTCGGCATCCTGCGCGATATCGATAGCTCCATGGCCGGCGTGATCCGCGGGCAGGGCGGCGTGCTGCTGATCGACGCCGTTTTTTACGCTGCCGCGCTTTCGCTTGTCGGTCTCAATTTCGGCCTCGCCGTCGGCCTCATTGCAGGGCTCCTAAGCTTTATCCCCTATGTGGGCTTCGGGGTTGGCCTGGCTCTGTCGGTGGGGATCGCTATCGTACAATTCTGGCCGAACTGGTGGATGGTTGTCGTGGTCTTCGGCATCTTCATGGGCTGGCAGTTCATCGAAGGGAACGTGCTTTATCCCAAGCTTGTCAGCAGCTCGATCAACATCAATCCGGTCTGGCTGATGTTCGCACTGCTCGCTTTCGGCGCGCTCTTCGGATTCCTTGGCCTTTTGCTTGCAGTGCCGCTCGCGGCGATCGGGGGCGTGCTCGTGCGCTATGCCGTGCGGAAATATAAGGGCAGCACCCTCTATCTCGGCTCGAGCCACGGCGGACAGGGTGGCAATACCTCTGCGTGACGATAGGCTGCGGCAACTACCGCTGGAACTGGGGCACACGCCATCGCATGCCGAGGATGATTTCCTTGTCGGCGAGGGTAATGCCCTTGCCCATAGCCGTATCCTTGCCTGGCCGCATTGGCCCGATGCAGTGACGCTGCTGATCGGCCCGGCTGCGTCGGGAAAATCGCATCTCGCGCGGATTTTCGCTGATCGCAGCCATGCTGGCTTCGTCACGCCCGAAGCCATTGCCGATATTGCCGGCAGGAATGAGCGCGGCCCGTTGGTGGTCGAGGATGTCGATCGTCTCGGTTATGACGAGCCGAGCCTTTTTCACCTGCTCAACCAGGCCATGCGCGGCGAGCGCACGCTTTTGCTGACGGCGCGGAGCGAAGTGAGCGACTGGACTTTGGCCACCGACGACGTGCGTTCGCGCATTCGCCGGGCGCCGGCCTTCCGGCTCGAAGTCAGCGACGACATAGAACTGTCACAGATGTTCGCCAAACTTTTCGGCGATCGTCAGATCAAGGTCGACCCGAAAATCATCCTCTATCTCGTGGCCCGCATGGAGCGCAGCCCCGAGGAAGTGGCTGTGCTCGCAGACCACATGGATCGGCTTGCCCTAGCGAGGGGCACGGCCATCACGCGCACGATCGCTGCAGAGGCACTCTCGTTTCGTGAGGCCGAGCGCGGAGACGACGGGCAACAGGATGGGGACCTTACAACCGATGAATGAAATGAGCGAGTTCACTGAAGCCGAAGGCGTTGCCCCTGATATCGAGGCGCTGCGCCAGAGCCCGGCGCGGTTCGTCAACCGTGAGGTGAGCTGGCTGCAGTTCAACATGCGGGTGCTCGAAGAAGCCGGCAACCAGAGCCACCCGCTGCTTGAACGCCTGCGGTTCGTTTCCATTTCAGCCAACAATCTCGACGAATTTTACATGGTCCGCGTCGCCGGCCTCAAAGGCCAAATTCGCGCCGGGCTCGCCAAGCAAAGCGCCGACGGGTTGAGCCCGGCCGAGCAGCTAGAGGAAATCGCGACGCTGGCCCAGCATCTGCAGCGCGACCAGCAGGATCATTGGGAGGACCTGCGTGAAGAGCTTTTCGCGCAGAACGTTGTCATCCACGAATCGAACGATCTGACCGAGGAGCAGGTGTCGTACCTGCAAAAGCTTTTCCGCGAGGAAATCTTCCCGGTGCTGACCCCGATCGCAGTCGATCCAGCCCATCCGTTCCCGTTCATCCCTAACCTCGGCCTCGCTCTCGCCTTCGAATTGCGCCGGCCCGATAGCGACCAGCCATTAACCGCACTGGTGCGAATTCCGGGCAATCTCGACCGGTTCATCAACCTGCCAAACGAACTCGTTTCGGAGGGACGCACGGAAGTCGTGACCATCGACACGCTGGTCAAGCTCTTCTTCCACAAGATGTTCCCGGGGCACGAGGTCGTCGGCTCGGGCGCTTTCCGCATCATCCGCGACAGCGAAATCGAAATCGACGACGAAGCGGCCGACCTCGTGGTCGAGTTCGAATCGGCCCTGCGCCAGCGCCGGCGCGGTCAGGTGATCCGGCTTGAGATCGAGCGTTCTATGCCCCGGGCGCTGCAGCGCCAGATCGGCGAGCAGATGGGCATCAAGGATGCCGATGTATTCGAAGTGCAGGGCTTCCTCGGCCTCGCCGATGCGCGCAAGATTTGCGACGTCGACCGGCCGGACCTGAAATTCACCCCCTATATCGCGCGCTTTCCCGAGCGCATCCGCGACTATAACGGGGACAGCTTCGCCGCTATTCGCGCCAAGGACATTCTCGTTCATCATCCGTTCGAGAGTTTCGACGTCGTTGCCCAGTTCCTGATGCAAGCAGCGCGCGACCCCGATGTCGTCGCGATCAAGCAGACGCTCTATCGCACCTCCTCGGATAGCCCGATCGTCAAGGCGCTGGTAATGGCAGCGGAAGCGGGTAAGTCGGTGACGTGCCTTGTCGAACTCAAGGCGCGCTTTGACGAAGAAGCCAATATTCGCTGGGCGCGCGACCTCGAACGCGCCGGCGCGCAGGTGGTTTTCGGGTTCGTCGAACTCAAGACGCACGCCAAACTGAGCCAGGTGGTGCGGCGCGAAAAGGGCAAGCTGGTGAGCTACTGCCATATCGGCACGGGCAATTATCACCCCATCACCGCCAAGATTTATACCGACCTGAGCTACTTCACCATCGATCCGGCAATCACCCGCGACGTGGCGCGGGTCTTCAACTTCATTACCGGCTATGCGCGGCCCACTGAACTCGAAACTATCGCAGTATCGCCGGTCAACCTGCGCCAGACGCTGATCAACAATATTGCCCGCGAGATCGAACTGGCGCGCAGCGGCCAGCCTGCCTCGATCCTGCTCAAGATGAATGCGCTGGTCGATCCGCAGGTGATCGACGCGCTTTATGACGCGAGCCAGGCAGGCGTGAAGGTTGACCTGATCGTGCGCGGCATCTGTTGCCTGCGTCCAGGCATTCCCGGATTTTCTGACAACATCCGCGTCAAATCCGTGGTCGGACGGTTCCTCGAGCACAGCCGCATCTATTGCTTCGGCAACGGCGAAGCGATGCCATCCCAGCGGGCGCTCGTTTATATTTCCTCTGCGGACCTGATGGGGCGCAACCTCGATGGGCGCGTCGAGGTTATGGTACCGATCCTGAATAGAACCGTGCACAAGCAAATTCTTGACAGGACAATGGTTGCCTATTTGAAGGACAACCAGCAGAGTTGGGAAGTGCTGCCGGACGGCAGCTCGCACCGGCTGCGCGTGGCGGAAGGCGCCGATCCGTTCAACGCGCACAACTACTTTATGACCAATCCCTCGCTGTCCGGACGCGGCAGCGCCGGTATTGGAGACGGCGACGAGGGTTGAGTTTGACACAATTCTGGGGCGTCGACGCTGATCCAACGGCCCAAGGCCGCATCAAGGGGGCCCAGCCAGTTGCTGTCCTCGATATCGGTTCGAACTCGGTGCGTCTGGTTGTCTATGAGCGCCATGCGCGCTCGCTGACGCCACTCTACAACGAAAAATCCGCTTGTGCGCTCGGCCGGGGCATCGCCCAGACCGGGCGACTGGCCGATGCCAATGTTGCCAAGGCGCTCGACGCCATCAAGCGCTTTGCCCTTGTGGCGCGCATGATGCGGGTGGGCGCGGTGCATGTGCTCGCGACCTCAGCAGTACGCGACGCCGCCAATCGCCAGGAATTCGTGGCGGCAGTTGAAGCGATCATGGAATCGCCCGTGCGCGTCTTGTCTGGCGAGGAAGAAGCTCATTTTGCAGCGCTGGGCGTTGTTGCGGGCATCCCAGATTTCATTGGCGTCGTGGGCGATCTCGGCGGCGGGAGCCTCGAATTTTCGACTATTTCCGACACTGCCGACGGCAACGGGGAATCGTTCGAACTCGGCGTCATCCGCCTCCAGGACGATTCCGACGGCTCGCCCAAGAAAGCCGCGTCTATCGTGCGCGACCGGCTCAAGCGCTCATTGCTGCCGCAAATCGAGCCAGGTGGCCGCTTTGCCGCGATCGGCGGGACTTGGCGGTCGCTGGCAAAGCTGCATCTCGAATTGCGCGACTACCCGCTTCACATGGTCCAGGACTATGTCGTGAAGGCCGAGGAGATGATTGCGGTCTGCGACGAGATCGTCGCTGCCGAGTCGTTGAAAAACTATCCGGGTGCCGGCAGCGTCAGCAGTTCGCGCCGCGAACTGGTGCCGTTCGGGGCGGCAGTGATGGCCGAGGTGCTTCGCGCTGGCAAGTTCGACAGCGTGGTGTTTTCCGCGCTGGGTGTACGAGAAGGTTATCTCTTCGGTCTGCTGCCCGAGGAGGAGCAACTCGTCGATCCGCTGTTCCAAGGGGCGGAGGAGCTGTCGGTCCTGCGATCGCGTTCGCCAGCCCACGCGGCGGATCTCATCGAATTTACCGGACAGTATTTTGATGCGATCGGCACCAGCGAAACGCCCAACCAGTCGCGCCTGCGGCAGGTAGCTTGCCTTTTGGCCGATATCGGTTGGCGTGCGCATCCCGACTATCGCGGCCGGCAAAGCGTAGACCTCGTGGCTTACGGCTCGATGACCGGCGTCGACCATTGCGACCGTGCCGTACTCGCAACCACCATCGCGGTGCGCTATGACGGGCTCAAAAGCAAGGCCGCCAATCCGCTGGCGCCGCTTTCGACGCCTGATATGATCCGCTGGGCCAAGCTGATCGGCACTCTCTTGCGGGTCGCTTACCCCATGAGCGCGGCCATGCCAGGCGTCTTGCCGCGGATCAAGTTCAGGCTCGACGGGCAGACGCTAGTGCTGCAGCTTCCTGCCGACTACGCCTTCCTCAATGGCGAACATCTGCGCAACCGCCTCAGCCAAATGGCCAACTTCGCCGAGCACGCCGATTCGCGGGTCGAAGTCGGCTGAGCTATTCCGCGGCTTCGGCTGGGGTCACGGGGAATTCGATGACGCCCTTGCGGGTGGCAGCGAGCCCGATGCGGCCGTGCTTGATAGCGAGTGCCTTGTCGCCGAACAGTTTGCGGCGCCAGCCTTTGAGAGCAGGGACGTCCGCATCGTCGTCAAGCACCAGGGCGTCGATTTCGTCCGAGGTCGCGATGATGCGTGCTGCCACGCCGTGCTGTTCGGCAACTGATTTGAGCAGCACGCGAATGAGGTCGCCCACAGCGCCTTTGGGGGAGGGGCCGCGGTAGCGTTCCGGCAGAACGGGCAGCTCGGATTTTGGAATGGCTTCCACAGCCTTCAAGAGCTCGATGATCTCGGCAGCAGCGGCACTGCGGCCGAAGCCGCGCGGCACGGCGCGCAGCTTGTCGAAGGCGTCGGCGGATAGCGGACGCTGCATCGCGAGATCGTAAAGCGCATCATCCTTGAAGATGCGGCTGCGAGGTTGGTCGGTGAGCTGCGCCTTGCGCTCGCGCCACTCGGCCAGCACCTTGAGGGCAGCTAGGTCGCGGGGGCGGTTGATCTTCATCTTGAGCCGTTCCCAGGCCTCTTCGGGCTGGACGACATAGGTGTCGATGCTGCGTAGGGTCGCAAGTTCGTCCTCTACCCAATCCCAGCGGCGCGTCTGTTCGACCTGATGGCGCAGTTCGCGATAGATGTCGCGGAGATAGGTCACGTCGGCCAGAGCATAAAGCCGCTGCTTTTCCGACAGCGGACGGGCCGACCAATCGGTAAAGCGCGAGGACTTGTCGAGTTCGACCTTGCAGATGGCGCGGACGAGACTGTCATAGGACGCACTATCGCCGAACCCGCAGACGCTGGCGGCGATCTGCGTATCGAAGATGTTATGCGGCACCGAGCCCGTCAGCTTGACGAAAATTTCGATATCCTGCCGCGCTGCATGGAAAACCTTCGTGACCGAGGGATTGGCAAGAAGGGCGAAAAACGGCTTGAGATCGAAATCGGCAGTCAGCGGATCGATCAGAACCGCCTCGTCGTCAGTAGCGACTTGGATAAGGCAG
Source organism: Devosia soli (assembly GCF_000970455.1). GTDB lineage: Bacteria > Pseudomonadota > Alphaproteobacteria > Rhizobiales > Devosiaceae > Devosia > Devosia soli. The sequence goes on from NZ_LAJG01000023.1 coordinate 243,515, forward strand.
AGGCGCGGCCAATAAGTGGTTTCGCGCAGGAATTCGGTATCCACGGTCACAAAGTCGAACCGGGCTGCGCGCTCGCAAAAAGCCGAGAGCGCGTCGGTGGAAACAATTAGGTCCATACGGGCTTACCGTCTCAAAATCGTCAATATCGTTCCTAGCAGGTGCAGACGGAATGCTCCACCTCGGATTTCCGTTCTGGTGCGTGGGTTAGGCGCATCCGGCCAAACGCTTGACAAGCGGGGTGCGCCATGCGCTTTTCCCGCCCGAGAATCCGGCCCTTTTTTGCTACATTCGGAACAGAAAATGACGACACATCGCTATCGCACGCACACCTGTGGCGCCCTCACGGCGGGTGATGCCGGCAATAATGTGCGTCTTTCCGGCTGGGTGCACCGCATCCGCGACCACGGCGGCCTGCTGTTTATCGATCTGCGCGACAACTACGGCATTACCCAATGCGTCATCGACCCTGATTCTGCCGCCTTCGCGCAGGCAGAAAAGGTGCGCTCGGAATGGGTGCTGCGCATCGATGGCGAAGTGAAGATGCGCGACGCATCGGCCGTGAACAACAACATCCCGACCGGCGCGATCGAAGTCTTCATCCGCGAGATCGAGGTCTTGTCGGTTGCCAAGGAACTGCCGATGCCGGTGTTCGGCGATGCCGAGTATCCCGAGGACATTCGCCTGCGCTATCGCTTCCTCGATCTGCGCCGCGAAAAGCTGCACGCCAATATCCTGAAGCGCACCAAAATCATCTCGGCCATGCGCGCCGGCATGGGCGGCGCCGGTTTCACCGAATTTTCGACGCCGATCCTGACGGCTTCGTCGCCGGAAGGGGCGCGCGACTTCCTGGTGCCGAGCCGCATCCATCCCGGAAAGTTCTTCGCACTGCCGCAGGCGCCGCAGCAATATAAGCAATTGCTGATGGTAGCGGGCTTTGACCGGTACTTCCAGGTCGCGCCGTGCTTCCGTGACGAAGATCCGCGCGCCGATCGCCTGCCGGGCGAATTCTATCAGCTCGACCTCGAAATGAGCTTCGTCACCCAGGAAGAAATCTGGGAAACGGTCGAGCCGGTGATGACGTCCGTGTTCGAGCAGTTTGCCGATGGCAAGCGCGTGACCAAGAACTGGCCGCGCATTCCCTATGATACCGCCATTCGCAAATACGGTTCGGATAAGCCGGATCTGCGCAACCCGATCGAAATCGAGGGCGTCACCGAGCATTTTGCCGGTTCCGGCTTCAAGGTTTTCGCCAACCAGATCGAAACCGATCCCAAGGTCGAAGTCTGGGCGATCCCGGCCAAGAACAAGGCTGGCGCCGAACCGATCGGCCGCGCATTCTGCGATCGCATGAATGCCTGGGCGCAGGGCGAAGGCCAGCCAGGGCTTGGCTATATCTTCTTCAAGGACGGAGCCGGTTCGGGCCCGATCGCCAAGAATATCGGCGAAGAGCGCACGGCTGCGATCAAGAGCCAGCTTGGCCTTGCAGATGGCGACGCCGTGTTCTTCGTCGCCGGCCGTCCAGAAAAGTTCTACAAGTTCGCCGGCGAAGCCCGGAACAAGGTCGGCAACGATCTCGGTGTCGTCGATACCGAGCAGTTTGCGCTGTGCTGGATCGTCGACTTCCCGTTCTATGAATGGAGCGAGGAGGAAAAGCGTATCGACTTCGCGCACAACCCCTTCTCGATGCCGCAGGGTGGGCTTGACGCGCTCAATTCGGCTGAGCCGCTCTCGCTCAAGGCCTACCAGTACGATGCTGTTTGCAACGGTTTCGAGATCGCTTCCGGTTCGATCCGTAACCAGGAGCCGGAAACAATGGTCAAGGCGTTCGAATTGACCGGCAAGTCGCGCGAGGAAGTCGAAGAACAGTTCGGCGGTCTCTACCGCGCGTTCCAATATGGCGCTCCGCCGCATGGTGGTGCGGCATTCGGCATCGACCGCATTGTCATGCTGCTCTGCGGGGTGGCGAACCTGCGCGAAATCACGGCCTTCCCGATGAACCAGCAAGCTGAAGACCTGCTGATGGGGGCGCCGAGCCCGGCCGACAACAAGCAACTGCGTGAACTCAGCATCCGGCTTAACGTCCAGAGCTGATTCTTCGCTTAGAAAAAATGCGCTGGGGCAGGTCTCAAGACCTGCCCTTTTTGTTTGCCCAGCAGCTTTTAAGGGCGGTTAACGCGCCTTTAATCTCGCAGCATTAACAATGGGATAAAGACCTCGTAGAAGTGGATTGGTCGGTGAAGGCGAAGTTCTCGCACGTTCTTATGTTGCTGGGTGCGCTGCTGGCTTTCGTTCCGATTCTCTCGGTCGACTATCTCCTCGACGCCTATGCACGGAACAAGGAGCTTTCGGCGCTGCAGGCGCGCGTCAACGAGATCAGCGCCCAGATCAACGACAGCACGGCCAGTGCCGTCACTGCGCTTCGCCAGGTGATCGCCGACAGCCCGTCCTTCTGTACGCCAACCTTTACCGACTTCGCCCAGCGCGCCATCGAGAACAGCCCCAACGTCAAGCAGATCCTCGTCGAGAACATGGACGGGGTGCAGTATTGCGACGCCTTCGGGCGCTCCGTGCAGCATTCCCCGCTTTCCGACTCTCTGCCCGTTCCGGGGCTCACCGAAACGATCGCCATTGCCAAGTTTGCCGAAATGGCTATTCCGGCCATCAAGGTGACGCAGGTTCTGGGCGGCGTTCGCCGCATCTCGGCATTCGTGCCGCTACTCGCCTCGTCTCAGGAGGGACTTGCCGATACGCTGCCAAAGGGCGCCATGCTCGATATTGCGCTGACAAGCGGCCTGCAGGTCTTGGCAGTCGGCGATGGGCTCGACTACGACCAGCTCGCTGGCAGCAATGAATATCTGGCAGTGCAGAGTTTTGCCGGCGAACTACCGGTCAAGGTCCGCTATCTCTTGCCGTTTGCTGATGCCCGAGCCGGCTACGCCGATCTCGACGTGCTCTTCACGACGCTTGCTTGCATGTTCAGCGCTTGCCTGCTGCTGATTGCCCTGCGCTATGCGCGCCGCTCGCGGGTGCCTTCGTTCGACCTCGAGCGAGCCATCGGCCGCAACGAGATCAAGCCGTACTATCAGCCGGTCATCAACCTCCGTACAGGCGGTCTTGTCGGGTGCGAAGTGCTCTGCCGCTGGGAGAAGCCCAATGGTCAGATCGTGCCACCAGGTGTGTTCATCGACTATGCCGAAGCCAGCGGCATGGCCATTCCGATGACGCTCTCGCTCATGCAGCAGGTTCGTTATGACCTGTCCGATCTGTCGCAGAAAATGCCCGGCATGAAGATCTCGATCAATCTATTCGAAGGTCACTTCCGCGATGTCGGTATCGTCGAGGACGTGCAAGCGATCTTTGGTAATTCGCCGATTTCATTCGATCAGCTGGTGTTTGAAATCACCGAAAGACGGCCGCTCGAAAACTCTCCGGCGGTCAACAGCGTCATTTCCGGGCTGCACGCCCTCGGCTCGCGCATTGCCATGGACGACGCGGGAACCGGGCATTCGAACCTGGCCTATATCGCGACGCTCGGCGTCGACGTGATCAAGATCGATCGCATCTTCGTCGATATGATCAAGCCGGGCACGACGCAGGTGCCGGTTCTGGACGGTCTTATCGCCATGGCCAAGGATCTCGGCTGCGAGATCGTGGCTGAGGGTGTCGAAACCGAGGCGCAGGCCATCTACCTGCGCTCGCGTGGTGTCATCCAAGCGCAGGGCTATATTTTCGCGCCGGCGCTCAAGGTCGGTGCCTTCAAGGAGCTGGCATTGGCGCTGCAGGCAACGCCTGTCGGATATTCCAACGTGGCCGATATCGATTCCGACGCGGCCTAACCTTCTTGGGTGTCGTGAGGCAGGCTAAGCCTTTAGTTCTATGCCTTCCGACATGGAACGCCTCTTTCCATTGCTTCGGATTGATGGCAGTACGACCGGGCATAGCCTGCCCGCCGGAGGAAAAGCGTGTCGACTGATCCCAATGAACAGCGCAAGATCTTGCGCGACGCTGCCCTGCATTTTCATGAATTTCCCAAGCCCGGCAAGCTAGAGATTCAACCCATCAAGCCGCTCGGCAACCAGCGCGACCTCGCGCTTGCCTATTCGCCAGGCGTTGCGGCGCCGTGCGAGGAAATCGCCCAGACGCCCGACGCGGTTGCGCGCTATACGTCGCGCCAGAACCTCGTGGCGGTGATTTCCAACGGCACGGCAGTGCTCGGCCTCGGCAATATTGGCGCGCTGGCGTCAAAGCCAGTGATGGAAGGCAAGGCCGTTCTTTTCAAGAAGTTCGCCGGTATCGACGTCTTCGACCTCGAAGTCGATGAGCTCGATCCGACCAAGTTTGTTGATGCCGTTGCACCGCTCTGGCCGACCTTCGGCGGCATCAACCTTGAAGATATCCGCGCGCCCGATTGCTTCGAGATCGAGGAAAAGCTGCGCGAGCGCATGCCGATCCCGGTATTCCATGACGACCAGCACGGCACGGCGATCATCGTCGGCGCAGCGGTGCTCAATGGGCTCGAGCTGACCGGCAAGAAGATCGAGGACGTCAAGATCTGCACCTCGGGGGCAGGGGCTGCGGCTATCGCCTGCCTCAACGTCCTCGTCGCACTCGGCGCCAAATACGAGAACATCTGGGTCGCGGACAAGGATGGTCTCGTTACCCACAAGCGCAACGACGTCAACGACAAGTGGCGCGGCCAATTCCGCCGCACGAGCGACGCGACGACGCTGGCCGAGGTCATCGATGGCGCCGATGTGTTTCTCGGGCTGTCAGCAGCTGGGGCCCTAAAACCGGAAATGCTGGAACGGATGGGACCGAAGCCGCTGATTCTGGCACTGGCCAATCCAAACCCCGAGATCATGCCCGAAGTGGCCAAGGCGACGCGGCCCGATGCCATGGTCTGCACGGGGCGCTCGGACTATCCGAACCAGGTCAACAACGTCCTCTGCTTTCCATTCATCTTCCGCGGTGCGCTTGACGTGCACGCGACGACGATCAACGAGGAAATGAAGCTGGCGGCGGTGCGCGCCATTGCCAAGCTCGCGCATGAGCCCGGGCTCGAGGTGTCACCCTCCGGGGCGCCGGCGGTGTTCGGGCCGGACCACATCATCCCCAATCCGTTCGACCAGCGGCTGATCCTCCGCATCGCGCCGGCCGTGGCGCGTGCGGCGATCGATTCTGGGGTTGCCAAGCGCCCGATCGCCGATTGGGATGCCTACCAGGACCAGCTCAACCGCTTCGTGTTCCGCTCCGGCCTCGTAATGAAACCGATCATCGATCGGGCACAGGGGCAGGGCAAGCGTATCGCGTTTGCAGATGGCGAAGACGAACGCGTGTTGCGCGCTACGCAGGTGCTCCTTGAAGAGAGGATCGCGCGGCCCATACTGATTGGTCGTCCCGCCGTTATCGAGGCGCGCATCGAGCGCTTCGGTCTGGGCATCCAGCCGGGTCGGGATTTCGAGGTCATCAACCCCGAAGACGATCCGCGCTACCGCGACTATGTCAGCCTCTTCCATTCGCTTGTCGGCCGCAATGGCGTGACGCCGGACACGGCCCGCACCATCGTGCGCACCAATACGACGGTGATCGGTGCGCTGGCTGTCAAGCGCGGCGAGGCGGACGGGCTGATCTGCGGCTTGCAGGGCCGCTACATCAAGCACGTGCGCGATATCCGCTCGATCATCGGGCTGCAGGCCGGCGTCAGCGACGTATCGGCGCTTTCGATGCTGATCATGCCGCGCGGCGCGTTCTTCCTCGCCGATACCTATGTTAACCAAAACCCGAGTGCCGACGAAATCGTGAGCATTGCGCTTCAGGCCCGCGATCACCTCAAGCGCTTCAACATCGAAGCCCGCGTAGCGCTTCTGAGCTACTCGAACTTCGGCTCGCGTGACGGCGACAGCGCCTTCAAGATGCGCGAGGTCTATGCCAAGCTCAAAGCCGTGGCGCCGGACCTGATCGTGGAAGGGGAAATGCAGGGCGATCTGGCGCTGAACCAGGAACTGCGCGAGCGCTACATCCCGGATACGGCGCTGCGCGGCGAAGCCAATCTCCTGATTTTCCCCGATCTCGACGCGGCCAACCTTTCGATGACGCTGCTCAAGGAAATGAACAATGCGCTGGCCGTCGGGCCGATCCTGATGGGCACGCAGGCGCCAGCGCATATCCTTGCGCCATCGGTGACGAGCCGCGGCATCGTCAACATGGCGGCCATTGCGGCCAATGAAGCGATCGGGGCGGAAGGATGATCCGCCACACGGTTGTCTTCACGCTCAAGCATGCCTCTGGCTCGGATGCCGAGACGGCATTTCTCAAGGATGCTCTCGTTCTCGAGGCCATCCCCGGCGTCGGAAAATTCGAACGGCTGCGCCAGGTGAGCCCGAAGGCCGATTATGCCTTCGGCTTCTCCATGGAATTTGCCGACCAGGCTGCCTATGACGCGTACAACGTGCATCCCGATCATGTGGGTTTCGTCCGTGACCGCTGGGTGCCTGAAGTCGAGCGGTTTCAAGAGATCGACTACGTTGCGCTCTGAGGCGGGGTAGGCTAGAGCTGGCGCAGAAATCCTGCCCAGCCAAGAGCCGAGGACGTCGCATGAACCAGATTGCTGTGTTCAGTGGAAGTGCGCATCCGGAGCTGGCGAGCGAGATATGCGCCGATCTCGGCGTGCCGCTGCAGCCCACGCAGGTCAAACGCTTCTCCAACGACTGTATCGAAGTGCAATTGCAGGCCAATTGCCGCGAGCAGGACGTGTTCCTGGTGCAGACGCTGAGCGCGCCGGTTCAGGAACATCTGATGGAACTGCTGCTGATGCTGGACGCCGCGCGCGGCGCTTCGTCCGCGCGCATCACGGCAGTCATTCCGCACTACTCCTACGCACGATCGGACAAGAAGGACGCGCCGCGTATCTCGATCGGCGGCCGTTTGGTTGCTGATCTTCTCAAGACCGCCGGCGCCGATCGCGTTCTAACCATGACGCTGCATTCGCCGCAGGTACATGGCTTTTTCAGCGTTCCGGTCGACCATTTGCATGCGCTGCACGAGCTAGCGGCGCATTTCAGGCGCTTCGATCTCAGCAACGCGGTTGTAGTTTCGCCCGACCTTGGCAACGCCAAGACGGCGGCCGCCTTTGCGCGTAGCCTTGGCACGCCGGTGGCAGCCGGCGCCAAGGAGCGTATCACCGATACCGAGGTTCGCATTTCCGCGATCATTGGCGAAGTGCGGGGCAAGGACGTCATCATCCTCGACGACGAAATCGCCAGCGGCGGATCGATCCTTGAGCTGCTCAAGCATTTGCGCGCCAATGGAGCGCGTTCGGCGCGGGTGGCTTGCACCCATGGGATTTTTGGGGGCGGCGCGGTTGCACGTCTTGCGGCAGAGCCAGATGTTACGGAAATCGTCTGCACCAACACCCTGCCGAACGCGCTGCGTCAGCCGCATCCGAAATTGACCGTTTTGTCGGTGGCGCCGGCGCTGGCCGAGGCCATGCGGCGTATCAACAATGGCGACTCAGTCAGTGCGCTGTTCGAGTCTGACAAGCAGCCCGAGCGCGTAGCGGCGGAATAGCTAAAGCCTTATACCGGCCATTAATCCCTACATGGGCATAGTGGCGGGATCATAGACCGGTCCGCACATGCCCACTAGACTCAAGCGCCCTCCATTCTGGCGTCCCCTGGCCCTAGCCGTGGCGCTGCTCGCCTTTCAGGGCTATCTCGGCTATTCGGCGATCAACGGCAATTTCGGTATCGAAAGCCGGGATGAAATCCTCGCCGATATCCAGGTGCTCAAGGATCAGTCGTCCGCGTTACAGGCCGAAATCGATAGCTTCAGCCATCGCAATACTCTACTCAATCCGCGCCACCTAGATCCCGATATCGTCACCGAACGCGCGCGGGCTTTGCTGAATATGGCGAACGCCGGCGACATACTCGTGATGGTCGATCCAAACACGGGTAAACCTATTTCCGGTAAATTCCAAGAATTAACCGACTCTCAGCTAATCGATATTATCAATTCAGATTCAATCCTCTAGCCAGGTTGCGGACCTGCTATATGAGCAATTTTATCTGCCAGAAGCTTGCGCTATAGTGCAAGAAGTGGCCTGATCGGCCAAGCGGCAAATTCCATTCTAGACGGGAGCCATCTCATGGCGCGCAAGGCGACGGCCACTTCGGCCAAGACGCAGCCCAATGCCCCTCAGTTCACCAACGAGCAGGACCTCGAAGCCTTCCGCGAAATGCTGCTGATCCGGCGCTTCGAAGAAAAGGCCGGTCAGATGTATGGCATGGGCCTCATCGGCGGGTTCTGCCACCTCTATATCGGCCAGGAAGCTGTCGTTACCGGCATCACCATGGCGAGCGAAAAGGGTAAGGACGCCCAGATCACCGGCTATCGCGACCATGGCCATATGCTGGTCATGGGCCTTGACCCCAAGGGCGTGATGGCTGAGCTCACTGGTCGCCAGGGTGGCTTGTCGAAGGGCAAGGGCGGCTCGATGCACATGTTCTCCAACGAACACCGCTTCTATGGCGGCAATGGCATCGTCGGCGCGCAGGTTTCGCTCGGCGCGGGTCTCGCCTTCGCTTCGAAATATACCGGCGACGGCTCGGTGAGCATTGCCTATTTCGGCGACGGCGCGGCCAATCAGGGCCAAGTCTACGAAACCTTCAACATGGCCAAGCTCTGGAAGCTGCCGGTCGTGTTCATTATCGAAAACAACAAATACGCCATGGGCACCTCGATCGAGCGCGCTGCCGCGACCACCGATTTCTCTATGCGCGGCGCCTCGTTCGACATTCCGGGCGAGCAGGTCGACGGCATGGATGTGCGCATGGTCTATGACGCTGCCAAGCGCGCCATCGAACATGCCCGTTCGGGCAATGGCCCGTACATTCTCGAAATGCTGACCTACCGCTATCGCGGCCACTCGATGTCCGACCCGGCAAAATATCGCTCCAAGGACGAGGTGACCAAGTATCGCCAGGAGCGCGATCCGATCGAGCAGGTGCGTGCGCGCCTCATCGAAGGTGGTGTTGTCACCGAAGAAGAGCTCAAGAAGATCGAGACCGACATTCGTGCGATCGTCACGGAAGCGGCCGACTTTGCGACCAACGATCCGGAACCCGATCCGTCGGAACTCTGGACCGACATCACCATCGAGGCCTAGGCGCAGATGGGCATCCTGCTCGGCGTCATCCTGCTGTTTGCTTTGCTGTCCGGCGCGCTTGCCGCCGGGCAGGCAATGGCCATCAGCCGGCTGGCATCTGCGAGCGGTCCCAGCTGGCGCGACTGGCTTTTCGGCTGGTGGCGCTTCGAACGGATTTCCGGCTGGGCCGGGCTCACTGGCGAAGTGCAGGCTGCCATTTATAGGCGCGCCGTCATTGCGTGCCTCGTCTTCATTATTTTCGGCCTGATCCTCAGCGGATGGGTCGTCAATCAACGTGGGGAGACGGCCGAGGTCGGTGCCGTCAGCCTCAACGATTGGCGCGTTTTGCCCGCCCATCTCGCCGAACACTCTGACATTCGCCGCGCGGCTGACGTGCCCGGCGCGCTCATTCTGGAGAGCTGATATGCCCCAAATCCTCATGCCCGCCCTGTCTCCCACCATGGAAGAGGGCAAGCTCGCCAAGTGGCTCGTCAAGGTCGGCGACACAGTCAAATCCGGCGACGTGCTTGCTGAAATCGAAACCGACAAGGCGACGATGGAAGTCGAGTCGGTCGACGAAGGCGTCGTCAAGGAAATCCTCGTCGAAGAGGGCACCGAGGGCGTGAAGGTCAACACGCCGATCGCGCTGGTGCTCGGCGAAGGCGAAGAAGTGGGCGAGGGCAATCGCCCGGCGGCTCAGGCGACGTCGTCGGATCCGGAAGGCCAGTCGGCCGTGCCGGAAGCAGCTGCTGCGCCGGCTCCCGCAGAGCCCAAGACTGGCGGCGAAGCGCCGAAGTTTGTGGCGCAAAACGATCCCGACCTGCCTGAAGGCGTCGAGATGGTCGAGCTGACCGTTCGCCAGGCACTCAACGAAGCCATGGCCGAAGAAATGCGCTCGGACGCCAATGTCTTCATCATGGGCGAGGAAGTGGCCGAATATCAGGGCGCCTATAAGGTGACCCAGGGTCTCCTTCAGGAATTTGGCCCGCAGCGCGTCATCGATACCCCGATTACCGAGCACGGCTTTGCCGGTCTCGCTGTCGGTGCGGCGTTTGCTGGTCTCAAGCCAATCGTTGAATTCATGACCTGGAACTTTGCCATGCAGGCAATCGACCAGATCATCAACTCCGCCGCTAAACAGCTCTATATGTCGGGCGGCCAGGTCAAGGCGCCGATGGTGTTCCGCGGCCCCAACGGCGCGGCTGCCCGCGTTGCCGCCCAGCACAGCCAGGACTATTCGGCCTGGTATAGCCACGTTCCGGGCCTCACGGTCATCGCGCCCTATAGCGCGGCTGACGCCAAGGGCCTTCTCAAGGCGGCCATCCGCTCGCCGAACCCCGTCGTCTTCCTCGAAAACGAAATTCTTTACGGCTCCACCGGCCTCGTGCCGAAGATGGACGACTTCGTGCTGCCGATCGGCAAGGCCCGCATCACCCGCAAGGGTGCGGACGTGACCATCGTCTCGTTCTCAATGGGCATGCGGTACGCGACCCAGGCGACTGAGAAGCTCGTTGCGGCCGGCGTCGATGTCGAACTGATCGACCTGCGCACGCTGCGCCCGATGGATAGCGACACCGTTATCGAGTCAGTCAAGAAGACCGGTCGCCTTGTGACCGTCGAAGAAGGCTGGCCGCAGGGCGGCATTGGTGCCGAACTCGCCGCCCGCGTCATGGAACAGGCCTTTGATTATCTCGATGCGCCCGTGCTGCGCGTGACCGGCAAGGACGTGCCGATGCCCTATGCAGCAAACCTCGAAAAGCTGGCTTTGCCCAATGTTGACGAAGTGATCGCGGCCGTGAATGCCGTGACCTATCGCTCGTAAGGAGATCCGGGATGCCAATCGATATCACCATGCCGGCGCTCTCTCCGACGATGGAAGAGGGCAAGCTTGCTAAATGGCACGTCAAGGAAGGCGACTCGGTCTCTTCCGGTGACGTGATCGCCGAGATCGAGACCGACAAGGCCACGATGGAAGTCGAGGCTGTCGACGAGGGCAAGATCGGCAAGATTCTCGTTGCAGAAGGCACGGACAATGTGAAGGTCAACGCCGTCATCGCCGTGCTGCTGCAGGAAGGCGAGGACGCCAGCGCCATCGGTTCGAGCGGCGCAAAGCCGGCTGAGGCACCAAAGGCCGAAGCCAAGACCGAAGCGCCGAAGGGCGATGCGGGCACGCTTCAATATGACAAGGGCACGTCGACGACCTCGACCGCGCCTGTCGCCAATTCCAATTCCGGCTCCAGCGCGCCTAAGGCTGCGGCTGCACCGGCTCCGGCAAAGTCGGAGGGCGGCCGCGTGTTCGCTTCGCCGCTGGCCAAGCGTCTTGCCAAGGAAGCCGGGATTGATCTCGCGTCGGTGGCCGGTTCTGGCCCCAAGGGTCGCGTGATCAAGGCTGACGTCGAAGCCGCTAAGTCGGGTAAGGGCGCTGCCAAGCCTGCTGCTGGTGCGCCGGCTGCTGCCGCTGCGCCGGCGACGGGCATGAGCAAGAACCAGGTCATGGCGCTTTACGAAGAAGGCACATACGAAGTCGTACCGAACGACGGCATGCGCAAGGTCGTTGCCGCGCGCCTGACTGAAAGCAAGCAGACCGTTCCCCACTTCTATCTCACGCTCGATTGTAAGATCGACGCGCTTATGGCCGCCCGCGAGCAGATCAATGGCGCGGCGCCCAAGGGCAAGGACGGCAAGCCGGGCTACAAGCTCTCGGTCAATGATTTCGTGATGAAGGCCTGGGCCATTGCGCTGCAGCGTGTACCGGCCGCCAATGCGACCTGGGCCGGGGACTCGATCCTCTACCACAAGCGTTCGGACGTCGCGGTTGCCGTATCTGTGCCGGGCGGTCTCTTCACGCCGGTGGTCAAATCCTGCGACACGAAAACCCTTCGCGAAATCTCGGAAGAGGTGAAGGATCTGGCGGGCCGCGCCAAGTCCAAGAAGCTGGCGCCGCATGAATATCAGGGCGGTTCGTCTTCGGTTAGCAATCTCGGAATGTTCGGGATCAAGCATTTTGCCGCCGTGATCAATCCGCCGCATGGCACGATCCTCGCGGTTGGTGCCGGCGAAGAGCGCGTCTATCCCGAGAATGGCCAGATCAAAATCGGCCAGTTCATGACGGTCACGCTCTCTTGCGATCACCGTGCGGTCGATGGTGCCCTCGGCGCCGAACTGCTCGGCGTCTTCAAGGGGCTGATCGAAAACCCGGTGATGATGCTGGCCTAGGGGCAGGGCGCATGAAGACCATTCTCGCCTATGGCGACAGCCTGACCTATGGGGCCAATCCGCAGCCGGGTGGCCCCCGCCATGCCTATGACGATCGCTGGCCGACGGTGCTCGAACGCGGTCTCGGTGGCGCAGCGCGGGTGATTGCCGAGGGTCTCGGCGGGCGCACGACGGTTTCGGACGACTGGTATGCGGCGGCAGATCGCAATGGCGGTCGCATTCTGCCGACGATTCTGGACAGCCACTCGCCGCTCGATCTCGTTATCATCATGCTCGGCACCAACGATCTCAAGCCCGCCATTTGCGGGTCGGCGACCGAAGCCTCGTTCGGCATGCGACGGCTGGTGCAGATCATCCGCGGCCATTATGCCGGCAAGGGCGAACAGGCACCGGAGATCATTCTCGTTGCGCCTCCGCTCGTTTGCGACAGCGACAACTCAGACATGATGGAGCATTTTGGCGGATATGAGCATGGCCTGAAAGAGTCACGTCAGTTCGCCACGCACTATGCCAAGCGCGCCAAGGAATGGAATACTGGCTTCTTCGATGCAGCAACCGTAGCCGTTGCATCGCCGCTCGATGGTATTCACCTCGATGCCGCTAACACCCGCGCCATTGGCGAGGGCCTCGTGCCGCTCGTCAAACAGGTCCTGGGTCTTTAGGCATGGTCTTGTCATTGCGACAGGCGCGAAAGTCCGATGCGGCGGAGATTGCGCTGCTGGTGAATATTGCCGTGCATGGCAATATGGCGCGGGGCTGGGCGCATGACGAAGAAGCGGAAGGCACGTATGACCCGCTCGAAGTCGGCCGGCTTGAGATGCTGAAAGACGACGTTTTCGGCTGGCGCAATGCGACCATGGCGGAAGATGATGGCGAGATCGCCGGCATGCTCCTTGGCTATCGCAAACCGGATGAGAAACAGGGTGTGCCTGTCGATATCTGGGCGCCGCTGAAGCCCATTCAGGAGCTGGAGGAAGAGGCCAATGGCCGGTTCTTCATTTCCATGCTCGGCGTGCACAAGCATTGGCGCGGCAAGGGCGCAGGCTCTCTGCTGCTCGATGATGCCGACAAGCGCGCTGCAAAAACACTGGCGAACGGCCAAGCGCTGATCGTCGAGGACGCCAATGAGGGCGCCCGCAAACTCTATGAGCGCCGGGGTTTCTCGGTAACGCAAAGCCGCCCCATGGTGCCGTTTCCCGGCGTATCGCCGCATGGCTCGGAGTGGCTCTTGATGGTGAAGGAATAAGACATGGCTGATCAATACGACCTTCTCGTCATCGGCGCCGGCCCCGGCGGTTATGTCGCTGCCATTCGTGGCGCGCAACTGGGCATGAAGGTGGCTATCGTCGAGCGCGAGCACATGGCGGGCATCTGCTCGAACTGGGGATGCATCCCGACCAAGGCTCTGCTGCGTTCAGCTGAGATTTATGGCCACATGGGTCACGCCAAGGACTACGGGCTGACCGCTGAAAAGTTCGGCTTCGACCTCGACGGCATCGTCAAGCGTTCGCGCGCCATTGCGGCGCAGATGAACAATGGCGTGCAGTTCCTGATGAAGAAGAACAAGATCGACATCATCTGGGGCGAAGCGACGATCACCAAACCCGGTGAAATCAAAGTTGCGCCGTCTAAGAAGCCAGTCGTACAGCCGCAGGGCCCCGTGCCGAAGAATGCGCTCGGCGAGGGAACTTACAAGGCCAAGAACATCATCATTGCCACTGGTGCGCGTCCGCGCGTGCTGCCAGGCATCGAGCCAGATGGCGACAAGATCTGGACCTATTTCGAAGCGCTGAAGCCGGCCGAAATGCCGAAGTCACTGGTCGTCATGGGCTCGGGCGCGATCGGCATCGAATTCGCGTCGTTCTACCGCTCTTTCGGCGCCGAAGTGACGGTCATCGAACTGCTGCCCAATATCCTGCCGGTGGAAGATGTCGAGATTTCTGGCCTTGCCCGCAAGCGCCTCGAAAAGCGCGGCATCAAGATCATCACCGAAGCCAAGGTCGCCAAGGTCGAAAAGACCGGTAACGGCGTCGTTGCCCATGTCGAAACCAAGGACGGCAAGACCCAGGAGATCGCTGGCGACAAGCTGATCTCGGCTGTCGGCGTCATGTGCAATATCGAGGGCCTTGGCCTTGAAACGGTCGGCGTCAAAACCGAGCGCGGCGCCATCGTCATCGACCATTATGGCAAAACCAATGTCGACGGCATCTGGGCCATCGGCGACGTTGCCGGCCCGCCGATGCTGGCGCATAAGGCCGAGCATGAAGCTGTCATCACGGTCGAAAAGATCGCCGGCCTCAAGGTCCACGGACTCGACAAGACCAAGGTGCCGGGCTGCACCTATTGCGAGCCGCAGGTGGCGAGCGTCGGCCTGACCGAAGCCAAGGCCAAGGAAGCCGGACGTGAAATCAAGGTCGGCCGCTTCCCATTCGTGGGCAATGGCAAGGCAATTGCGCTTGGTGAACCCGATGGCCTTGTTAAGACCATTTTCGACGCCAAAACCGGGGAACTTCTCGGCGCTCATATGATTGGTGCCGAGGTGACCGAGCTCATCCAGGGCTTCGTCGTCGCCATGAATCTCGAAACCACCGAAGAAGAACTCATCCACACCATCTTCCCCCATCCCACGCTGAGCGAAACGATGAAGGAAAGCGTGCTCGACGCTTACGGGCGCGCGCTCAACATCTGAATGCGCTCGGCTGACACGCTTTAGGTCAGCCCGTGGACTTGGTCTCAATCGTCACCGCCGGGTTTATTCCGGTGGTCCATGCGCAGGCAGGATGGGTTGCCGGGAAAAGCCTGGCAGTGACGATGAACGAAGTAGCGGCGAAGACCTCAAGAGTTTAAAACCACAGGAGTTATCCACATGGTCAAGGCAATTCAGATCGGCCTCGGACATTGGGGATTTAGCTGGTCCAAAGACGTTATCCCCAATGTTCCCAGTGTTGAAATGGTGGGATATGTAGACACGAGCCCTGAGGCGACGGCGCGTGTCCAGACCGAACTCGGCGTCGATCCCAAGCTGTGCTTTACCAGTCTTGAAGAGGCGGCGAAGCAGACCGATGCCTCGGTCGCCATCTGCACGCTGCGGACCGAAGCCCATTATCCCGTCGTCAAACGCTGCCTCGAGCTGGGCTTCAACGTCATCGTCGAAAAGCCCTTCACGACGACCATTGCGCAAGGCAAGGAACTGGTGGAGTTCGCCAAGGCCCAAGGCAAGGTGCTGATGGTCAGCCAGAACTATCGCCATCAGCCGGCGCCGATCGCCGCGGCGAAGCTTGTTGCCGAAGGCAAGTTCGGCGCCATGAACATGGTGTCGCTCGACTTCCGCCGCCACGGACCGAGCCAGGGCTATCGTTATTGGGATATGCCGGATCCGCTCCTTGCCGATATGTCGATCCACCACTTCGATCTGATGCGGTTCGTGCTGGGTGACGAGCCGGTGCGCCTTTCGTGCCGCACTTGGAATCCGCCGGGCAGTCCGTTCCATTTTCATCCGAGCGGCGTTGCGCTGATCGAATTTGCCAAGGGCACGATGATCTCCTACCGCGCTAGCTGGATGAATTCGGGCCCGGTTACGCCTTGGGCCGGCGAGTGGGTCATGGATGGGGCCGAGGGGCAGATCCTCTGGAGCTCGCGCGACCACTTCCGCGACAAGGCAGGGCCGGACGTTTTGACGCTACGCGCGCTCGACCATGCTCCTGAAGCGGTTGCGCTCGATCCCGTGCAGTTTCCGGATCGGCGCGGAACGCTCAATGCCATCGCCGAGGTCGTCGAAACCGGCGTCGTGCCGGTCGGCTTCAGCTCGGGCGAGGATAATCTCGGTTCCCTCGCGCTGGTGCAGGCCAGTATCATGTCTGCATCGCGCGGCGGCGATTGGGTCGAAATCAAAGAAGTGCTCGGCTGACGGGGATGTCAGCCTAGCAGAAAGGCCGGGTTGAACCGGCAGCTCAAGGGAGCGATATAACGGGCAAACGCCCAGTCAGGACTATCATGGTCACGCTCATCGATAATGCGGCCCGCCCGCGCCACCCGGAAAAGGCCAACCGGCCCGAAAGCATCGTGCTGCGCAAGCCGGACTGGATTCGCGTCAGGGCGCCGGGCTCGCCGGTCTATAAGGAAACCCAGCAGATCGTGCGCGAGAACAATCTCGTTACGGTCTGCGAGGAAGCCGGCTGCCCCAACATTGGCGAGTGCTGGAGCAAGAAGCACGCGACCATGATGATCATGGGCGAGATCTGCACCCGCGCCTGCGCCTTCTGCAACGTGCGGACGGGCCTGCCCACCGCGCTTGATCCGCATGAGCCGGAAAACGTCGCCAAGGCCGTGGCTAAGCTCGGCCTTGAGCATGTGGTGATCACGTCGGTCGACCGCGATGACCTCGCCGATGGCGGCGCGCAGCACTTTGCCGATGTGATCCGCGCCATACGTGCGGCCACGCCCAAGACCACGATCGAGATCCTGACGCCGGACTTCCTGCGCAAGGAAGGTGCTCTGGAGATCGTCGTCGCGGCCAAGCCTGACGTGTTCAACCACAATCTCGAAACCGTGCCGTCCAAGTATCTCAAGGTGCGTCCGGGCGCGCGCTACTTCCATTCAATCCGGCTGTTGCAGCGGGTCAAGGAACTCGATCCCACCATCTTCACCAAGTCCGGCATCATGGTCGGCCTCGGCGAAGAGCGGAACGAAGTTCTGCAGCTCATGGACGACCTGCGCTCGGCCGAGGTCGATTTCCTGACCATCGGCCAGTATCTGCAACCGACAAAGAAGCACTACCCGTTACAGCGCTTCGTGACACCGGAAGAGTTCAAGTCGTTCGCGACAATTGCGACGGCCAAGGGGTTTCTCCTGGTGTCGTCGAGCCCGCTGACCCGTTCCTCGCATCACGCGGGCGAAGACTTCGCGCAGCTCAAGGCGGCGCGGCTCGCCAAGCTGGGGCACTGATGAAGCGTTTCTTCGAGCGGCATGTGCCGCATCTACCCCAGTCGATGTATGAGATCGTTTCGGACCTTTCGAGCTATCCGCGTTTCATCCCCAATTGCAAAGCGATGGACGTGCGGCCCGATCCAGCCGCACGCGGCAGAGATGTGCGGTTGGCGCGGATGACGCTGCATTTCGGGCCCATCACGCAAGCCTATACAAGTCGCGTCACGCTCGATCCCAAAACCCTGACGATCGCCGCCAAGGCGGTCGACGGGCCTTTCGCCTATTTGGATAGCATCTGGAGTTTTGAGGCCGAAGGGCAGGGGACACGGGTGCGTTTTGAGATTGACTTCAAGATCTCGAACCCGCTCATCGCCGCCGTAGCCGAGCCGGCATTCGCGGCCAAGCAGGACGAGATCATCCGTGCCTTTGCCGAAGAGGCCGATCGCCGCTTCGGCGTTTAGGTCCCTCAGTCTTCGTCGCTGGTCATCACCTGCATGATGAGTTCGAGCGCTGCCGCGACGGTCGCCCTGCGCACGGCTTCGCGGCCGATATCGCCGAAGCGATGCTCGATGACGACGGTTGCAAGATCGGTCGATACCGCAAGGTAGACGAGGCCCACCGGCTTTTTGTCGGTGCCACCGTCCGGTCCGGCAATGCCGGTGGCCGAGACCGCGATGTCGACTCGCGCCGTATTGCGGGCGCCATCCGCCATGGCGCGAGCGACCTGATTGCTCACCGCACCATAATCATGGATCAGCCGGGCCGGGACATGGATCATCTTGGACTTGGCTAAATTTGAATAGGTGACGTATCCGCCGTGGACCGCTGCCGACGAACCGGGAACGTCAGTTAGCGCCGCCGCAATAAGGCCGCCGGTGCAGCTTTCCGCGGTGACGATCGTCTTGTTCGTGTCACGCAGCAGGTCGATGATGCTTTTGGCCAGGCTGGGTTCGGGAGAGGTTCCCATCACTCATCCCTCGGCACTTCTACGCTTGCGCTCGCCATTGCCACGATACCTTCCTCCCGCCCGGTAAACCCGAGCCTTTCACTTGTCGTCGCCTTGATCGCCACGCGATCAGGCTTGATCCCCAGCGTCTGGGAAATCACAGTGCACATCGCCGGAACGTGTTTGGCAATCCTTGGCGCTTCACAAACGATGGTGACATCGAGATTGACAATACGCCCACCGCGTTTGGCAACGAGATCGCCGGCGTGTTTGAGGAAGATCGTCGACGCGGCGCCTTTCCACTGCATGTCGCTTGGGGGGAAATGGATGCCGATATCGCCTTCGCCGATGGCGCCGAGGATGGCATCGGTCAGCGCGTGCAGGGCGACGTCGGAATCGGAATGACCGTTAAGCTTGGCGGTGTGCTCGATGCGGACCCCGCCGAGCCAGACGGCATCGCCCGGCTCGAAGGAGTGAACGTCAAAGCCGGTGCCGACGCGGGTTTCCATGGCGTGATCTCCGAGGAGGATGCGCTCGGCGCGCAAGAAGTCTTCAGGATGGGTGATCTTGATGTTGTCGCGGTCGCCCATGACCATGGCAACGCGGAGGCCTGCCCATTCGGCAATCTCGGCGTCGTCGGTAAATTCGCGACGAACAGACCCGGCGCGCATGTGCGCCGAAAAAATCTGTGCGAAGCGAAAGCCTTGCGGCGTTTGAGCAGCAGAGAGCTGACGGCGGTCTTCGGTGGCCACGACCTCGCGACCATCGAGCGAGCGCTTGATGGTGTCAGTCAAGGGCACGGTGGGCAGTGCGCCGTCATACTGAGCGAGCACGGCGATGACGTCGCCAATCACCTGCGGCGAAGAAAATGGGCGCGCTGCGTCCTGAATAAGCACGAGGTCTGGGCGGCTCGGTGCCACAGCCTTGAGGCCTTCGAGCACGGACGCCTGGCGCGTTGTGCTGCCGTGAACGGGCGGAAGAACGCGCGCGTCGTTGAACCTCAGACCGGCATAGTGGTCAGCGTGGTCAGGGTGGATGACTGGCAGGATTTGGGTAATTGTATCGAGCGCCAGAAAGGCATCGATGGTTCTAGCGAGGACGGCTCGACGGGCAATGGTGCGATACTGCTTGGGTGTTGGGTTATCACCGCCCTGTGCGCGCTCGCCTTTTCCTGCTGCAACGACGATGACGGCTATGGATTTGGGACGTGTGGACATATAGGCAAGCACTACTCAACCGTCATACATCTGACTGGTCTAGCCCCGAGGCCGCCATGCGGCAAGAGCACCGCTGGTTCCCATTTGCCGCACGCCGTTAGGGTGTTGCGCCACTTCCAAAAATGACTATTGTGCGGGCACCTAGCGCTAAATGGTCATTTCTGGGGCAGGCGATTGTCTGGTAGTGCCTTCACATTAAGCATTGGCGGCCACAGCCTTCGCAACCGCGCCCTCCTCGCGCCAATGGCGGGAATCACTGACAGACCCTTCCGCGAGATTGCCGAGCGCTTTGGCGCCGGCATGGTCGTTTCCGAGATGATCGCCAGCGCCGCGCTCGGCACAGGCCACCTCGACATGGTGCGCAAGCTGCACAAGGCCGGCGGCCTGCCGCATATGGTCCAGCTGGCGGGCTGCGAACCCGGCTGGATGGCGGAAGGCGCAAGGATCGCGGCCGATGCCGGAGCCGACATCATCGACATTAATTTCGGCTGTCCGGCAAAGCGCGTGACAAGCGGCTATGCCGGCTCGGCCCTGATGCGCGTGCCGGATCAGGCGCTGGCGATCGTCGAGGCCGTCGTCGGCGCTACCACCCGTCCGGTTACCGTAAAGATGCGGCTGGGTTGGGACGATGAAAGCCTCAATGCTCCGCAGATCGCGCGGATGGCTGTCGATGCGGGCGCGCAGATGATCACCGTGCATGGGCGAACGCGACAGCAATTCTATAAAGGCACGGCGCGCTGGAAACTGGTTCGTTCGGTCGTCGAGGCGGTCCCGGTACCGGTGGTCGTCAATGGCGATATCCTCGATGAGGAAACCGCACGCACAGCTCTGGAGCAGTCTGGCGCCGCAGCAGTTATGCTTGGCCGCGGTGCGCAGGGGCAGCCCTGGCGCGTAGGACAGATCGGCGCGGCTCTTGCCGGCGAAGCCATCCCCGAGGCGCCAACTGGTGCAGCGCTCATCGCGCTGATCGAAGAGCATTATCACGAGATGCTGGTCGAATATGGCACTGAAGTGGGCCTGCGCGCGGCGCGAAAGCATCTTGATTGGTATGCCGAGGCAGCCAATCTCAATCTCGACAAACCCACCCGCAAGGCGCTGCTCGACAATGACCAGCCGGCCGAAGTCATCAAATTGATCGGGCGGGTGTTTTCCAATGAATGGAGTGTGGCCGCATGAACGCTGCCATGTCTGCCCTCGAAGGTTTTCCGTCGCGCTCGGTGCTGCAGGCGCTGCCGCAGCCGATCATCGTCCTCGATGAATCGCGAAAGATCCAGTTCGTGAACTACGCGGCCGAAGCTTTTTTCGGCGCCTCGTTGAGTGTCCTTACGCGACAGAAGCTCGATGACCTCATTGCTTTCGGTTCGCCGATTATTTCGCTCGTCGAAACCGTCGTGCTGCGGCGCGCACCGATGACGGAATATCGCGTGCGCATTGGTTCCTCGCGTTTTGGCGACGAGCGGATTGCCGATGTTTTCGCGAGCCCGATTTCGGATGAGGATGGCCGGGTAGCCGTACTGATCCAGGAACGGACGATGGCCGACAAGATCGACCGCCAGATGGTGTCGCGCGGCGCTGCGCGTTCGGTGACCGGCCCCGCCGCGATGCTGGCCCATGAAATCAAGAACCCGCTCTCGGGCATTCGCGGCGCTGCCCAGCTTTTGGAGCAGACGGTCGCCGCGGACGAAATCCCCCTGGCGCGGCTGATCCGTGAAGAAACAGACCGGATCGTCGGACTGATCGACCGTGTAGAAGTCTTCGGCGACGAACGACCGATGGAGCGCGAGCCGATTAATATCCACGTCGTGCTCGACCGGGTAAAACTCCTGGCGCGCAATGGCGTCGCGCGTGGCATCACCTTCTTCGAAGAGTACGATCCATCGCTCCCGCCCGTGTTCGGCAATCGGGATCAGCTTATTCAGGTCTTCCTGAACTTGGTGAAGAACGCGGCTGAAGCCCTTGAACGGACACAGAAACCGGAGATCAGATTATCGACGGCGTTCCGTCCGGGCATCCGTATCAGTGTGGCCGGAGTTGCCGAGCGCATCTCGCTGCCGCTGGAGATCGTCATTGAGGACAATGGCCCCGGCGTGCCGCCAGATACGCTACCGTTCCTCTTCGATCCCTTCGTGACCACCAAGACCAACGGCTCCGGCCTCGGCCTTGCCCTCGTCGCCAAAATCGTGGGCGATCATGGCGGCGTCATCGACTGCGACAGCCGGCCTGGCCGCACCCGTTTCCGCATTCTTCTGCCCGTCGCGAGCGGCGCATTCCAACAAAGCCCTGAAGAGGTATCGACGAAATGAGCCATGTTGTCTTGCTCGCTGACGACGATGCCGCCATCCGCATGGTACTCAATCAGGCGCTAACGCGCGCCGGCTATGAAGTGCGCCCCACCGGCAATATTTCCACCATGTGGAACTGGGTCAGCCGCGGGGAAGGTGATGTGCTGATCACCGACGTCGCCATGCCTGATGGCAATGCCTTCGAGGTGATGCCGAAAATCAAGAAGCTGCGGCCCGATCTGCCGATGATCGTGATGTCGGCACAAAACACCTTCATGACGGCGATCCGCGCCTCGGAAGTCGGCGCCTACGAATATCTGCCAAAGCCCTTCGATATCACCGAAGTGCTTTCGGTAGTCTCTCGCGCCCTGGCCGATGCCAAGAAGCCGAGCAATGCGGAGCGCAAGGCGGAAGAGCAGGGTGATTCCATGCCCCTCGTCGGCCGTTCGGCCGCGATGCAGGACATTTACCGCGCGCTGGCCCGGTTGATGCAGACCGACCTCACGGTGATGATCACCGGTGAGAGTGGTACTGGCAAGGAATTGGTAGCGCGCGCGCTCCATGACTTCGGCAAGCGCCGCAATGGTCCCTTCGTCGCCATCAACATGGCCGCGATCCCGCGCGATCTCATCGAGGCCGAGCTTTTCGGCCACGAGAAGGGCGCCTTCACCGGCGCCAATACGCGCTCATCCGGCCGCTTCGAACAGGCCGAGGGCGGCACGCTGTTCCTCGACGAAATCGGCGACATGCCGATGGATGCACAAACGCGGCTTCTCCGCGTCTTGCAGGAGGGCGAATACACCATGGTTGGTGGCCGCAACGCCATCAAGACCAATGTTCGCATCGTTGCCGCCACGCACCGCGATCTCAGCCAGATGATCCGGCAAGGTCTGTTCCGCGAAGACCTTTATTATCGTCTCAATGTCGTGCCGATCCGCCTGCCGCCGCTGCGCGAACGCATCGACGATATTTCCGATCTCGTGCAGCATTTTCTCCGCGCCGCGGAACGGGATGGCGAGGCGCCCAAAACCGTTTCACCCGAAGCGATCCGGCTGATGCAGAACTATTCCTGGCCCGGAAACATCCGCGAGCTCGAAAACCTCGTCCGGCGCCTCTCGGCGCTTTATGCCGACGAAAGCATTTCGGCCGAAATCGTTCAGAACGAACTCAATATCGCTGATCGCCCTTCCGTTTCGAACGCGGGTGGGCCGGTCGATCTGTCGACGGCGGTCGAAAGCCACGTGGGTCAGCTGCTGCGCGAATATGAGCCCAACCTTCCGCCGGCTGGGCTTTATGAGAGGGTCATCGATCGTGTCGAAGCGCCGCTTATCGCCATGGCGCTCAATGCCTGCGGCGGCAACCAGATCAAGGCTGCCGACCTCCTGGGGCTCAATCGCAATACGCTGCGGAAGAAAATCCGCACGCACTCAATCGAGATCGTCAAGCACAGCCGACGCAGCTAGCGCCGCATCTGCTCGCGGCGGCTCCGGTGCTCGGTCCACGCCAGCATCATCCCCGCCGCGATAACGAGCGCTGCCCCGACATAGACATTACTCATCGGCACCTCGTTCCAGAAGAGGAAGCCGAAGACGAAGGCCCAGATCAGTGCGCCATATTCTACTGTGCCGAGAACACTGGCCGGCACGAGCTTGGCCGATTCAACGAGAATGAACTGCGCGAGCCCGCCGACGAGGCCCGCGGCAATGCAAAAGGCGATTTCGCCGATCCCCATTCCTTGCCAGAACGGCAGACTGACTGTGCCCATGGCGACCGCGTGGATCACGTTCTGCCCAAAGACCTGCACGATCGCGCTGTCCGACCTTGAAATGGTGCGCATGAAGATCATGGCGATAGACCAGCTCAGCGCGGCCAGCAGAACCAGCATGACGGGAAGGCTGAGCGTGAAGCCGGTTGGATCGGCAGCGACGACGACACCGAAAAAGCCGATAGAAGCCGCGCCAATCCTGGCCAGCGTCAATCGCTCCTTGAGGAAGATAACCGCCAGGACCGTCGTCAGAACCGGCGCGAAATAATAGAGGGTCGTCATCTCGGCGAGCTGCAGTTCGCGGCCTGCGCTATAATACATCACCCAAGCCGCAAGCGTGAGCAGCCCACGGCCGAGGATCATGCCGCGATTGGACGAAGCCCACAGCCGCGCGAACATGGTGCTCCGTCCGAAGATCATGCAGAGGCAGACAATAACGATGCTGCGCACGAATAGGATCTGCACCGCCGGCAGGACGTGGATGATGGTTTTGATGATCGCGTCGTGAACGGAGAAGAGCGTATAGGCAGAGATGCCGAGCGCCATGCCCCTGAGGCTGGCGGCTTCCGGCTTGGAAAGAACTTGCGTGGTCACGATGGGGCTCGAAGGCGATTTCGTCCCTCTTTGCGCTCCAGGTTAAATCTTGTCCATAGCGGGGGCGACATGGCCAAATACTGGCTTCTGAACAGAGAAGTGTCACATTTCGGCAACAATTATCTTGAAGGGTCCGCCGAATTGGGTCAGGCTCTTCCGCTTGAAGCAGTACTCGCGCCGATTTTGTATCAACCGGAGGCGTGGCTTGCTCGAAAACCAGAAGCTGGATGTACTGAGTAATGCATGACTGAGGCGGTCAGCAGCGACATCAACGCACTCAATCCGCCCTCGGCGGCGGTGAAAGCGCAGCGTTCCCTGTTCTCCGCCGAGGGGAACGGGCCTTTGCGTGTGCTCGGGTTCCTCGTTGTTTTTGCCTCCGTGCTCATGTCCTCGGTGTCGTTCCTGATCCTGTCGGGCACGACGAATATAGAGCCGTCGGCGACCGTCTGGACGGTCATCTGGGTCGTCACCGGTCTCCTCGTTCTCCTTGTGCTGGCGCTGGTCGTCACCGAGGCCGTGCTGCTGGTGCAGGCGCGTATGCGGCGCGTGCCAGGCTCGGCGCTGCAGGTACGGATGGTCGGCATGTTTGCCCTCGTCGCAGGCGTTCCGGCGGTGATCGTGGCGATCGTCGCGACCATTGCCCTCAACCAGGGGCTCGACCAGTGGTTTTCTGACCGTACGCGAGCCATGGTTGAAAGCTCCCGCCTCGTCGCCCGATCCTACATGCTTGAACATGCTCAGGTGCTGCGCGACGACATCATCTGGGTGGCGACCGAGCTCGAACAATCGCACGCCACCTATGTGGAAGACGGACCGCGTTTCGAACGCATCCTGACAGCACTGGCCGTGACGCGATCCTTGCCGTTCACGTCGATTATCGACAGCAATGGCAATACCTTGATGCGCGCGCAGATCAACGCAGCGGGCGGCTATCCGCGCTTGCCGGAGGGCATTACGCAGGGAGTGGTCGAAGGCATTCCCACCGCCATTGCACCGGGCAGCACCAACCTCGTCGGCTCGGTCATCAAGCTGCGCGGCTATGACGACGCATTCCTCTTCGTGGCGCGTCCCGTGGATGCGGAAGTACTTCAATATATGCGGCTAACCGACGACAATATCACGGAATATCGTGAATATGCGTCGAACCGCCTCGTTTTCCAGATTACCTTTACCATCATGTATGTCGGTCTTGCAGTGGTGCTGCTCCTGGCCGCCCTGTGGATCGGCATTGCACTTGCCAATCGCTTCGTGGATCCGATCAAGAACCTGATGATTGCGTCCCGCCGCGTCAGTGGCGGCGACCTTGATGTCCGCGTTCCAGTGCAGGAGGGCAG
The DNA here is from genome assembly GCF_000970455.1 of Devosia soli. GTDB lineage: Bacteria > Pseudomonadota > Alphaproteobacteria > Rhizobiales > Devosiaceae > Devosia > Devosia soli. Next base: position 268,940 of record NZ_LAJG01000023.1, read on the forward strand.
GGGAGATCTGCGCGATCTCTCCAATGGTTTCAATCGGATGACCGAGCAGCTCAAAAGCCAACGTGAGGCGCTACTGACGGCCAACGAGGTCAACGAAAAGCGACGCCAGTTCACCGAGGCCGTGGTGGAAGGCGTGTCGGCCGGCATCATCGGGCTCGACCCATTCGGCGCCGTGACGCTGGTCAACGCGCGTGCCTGCGAAATGCTCGGCAAGACGGAAATCGAAATGATGGGCGAGCGGATGGAAGACATCCTGCCCGAGATCGCGCCGACGATCGAAAAGGCGCGCTCCGCCCGGCGTGGCCAGGTGCGCGACCAGATCCAACTCGGCAACGAAACTGACCGCCGAATCTATCAGATCCAGCTCACTCGCGAAGGCTCGATCACTGAATCCAAGGGCTATGTCCTCACCTTCGATGACATCACCGAACTCGAATCCGCCCAACGCACCAGCGCCTGGGCCGACGTCGCGCGGCGCATCGCCCATGAAATCAAAAATCCGCTGACCCCGATCCAACTGTCCGCCGAGCGGCTGCGCCGGCGCTATGGCAACCGGCTCGAGGACGATCGCGATGTGTTCGATAAGTGCATCAACACCATCGTTCGGCAGGTCGGCGATATTGGGCGCATGGTCGACGAATTCTCCGCCTTCGCGCGGATGCCAGAGGCCGCACCGGAGCGCGCCGATCTGACGGATACGATCCGGCAGGCTGTTTTCCTCGAAAGCGTGCGTCTTCCCGAAGTCAACATCACCACCGAACTTCCGGACGAAACCATCTACGCCTGGTTCGACACGCGCCTTGTGTCGCAGACGCTGACGAACCTGATCAAGAATGCCGTCGAAGCCTTCGAAGGGCTCGACATGACGTCGGGTTGGCAGCCGACGATCAAGGTAGAGGCGCATTATGAGGGCAATCATGCCCGCATTTCCGTCTCCGACAACGGCAAGGGCTGGCCGAAGGAAAACCGCCAGCGTTTGCTCGAGCCCTATATGACCACGCGGGAGAAGGGCACCGGCCTGGGCCTCGCAATCGTTGCAAGGATCATCGAACAGCATGGCGGTATCGTTGAGCTGGTCGATGCCGAACCCGACGAGCAGGGCAGGGTGGGGGCGTGCGTCACGTTCACCCTGCCCTTACGTTCCGCACACAAAATCAATGAAGAGGTCAGTTCCGCTCCCCTCGAGCCCGAACCGCCCCAAGAGGAGGAACCGCTGTTGCCAGCGGTTGTCCATAAGTAAATGGCTCTCGATATTCTCATCATCGACGACGAAGACGACATCCGCGACCTCATTGCCGGCATTCTGGACGATGAGGGCTATGAAACGCGGCAGGCGCATGACGCCGATAGCGGCCTGAACGAAATCGCCCGCCGGCGTCCCAGTCTCGTATTTCTGGATATCTGGATGCAGGGCTCGCGCCTTGACGGTTTGCAGCTCCTTGACGTGTTCCAGAGCCAGCACCCGGATATGCCGGTGGTGATGATTTCCGGCCACGGCAATGTCGAGACGGCCGTATCCGCCATTCGCCGCGGCGCTTACGACTATATCGAAAAGCCCTTCAAGATCGACCGGCTCCTGCATGTGACGCAGCGCGCGATGGAAGCAACCCGGCTGCGCAGCGAAGTCGCCGAACTCAAGGAACGGTCGGCGGCCAAGAATGCCGATATGGTCGGCAGCTCGCCATCGCTTCAGCAGGTGCGCGGCATCATCGAAAAATCGGCGCCGACCAACTCGCGCATTTTCGTCGCCGGCCCCTCCGGCGCCGGCAAGGGGCTCGTCGCCCGCCTGATTCACCAGCGCAGCCCCCGCGCCAATGCGCCCTTCGTCGAGATCAACGCCTCGCTCTATGCTCCTGACGAAGTGCCGGTGGTGTTGTTCGGGCGCGAGACCCGCGACAAGTCGGGTCTATTGCAGGTTGAGGTTGGCGCACTCGAGCGAGCCCATGGCGGCACGCTATATCTTTCGGAAGTGACCACGCTGCCCGCACCGGTGCAAAACGCGCTGTTGCGAACGCTTGTCGAGAATCGCTTTAATCGTGTTGGTGGCGCTCAGGCGGTGCCTATCGACGTGCGCATCATTTCGTCGAGCTCTCAAAACGTCTCGAGCCTGACGGAGAGCGGCGAATTTCGCTCCGATCTGTTCCATCGCCTTGCCATCGTGCCATTGCAACTCAGCCCTCTCAAGGAGCGGCGCGAGGATATTCCACCGCTTGTCAGCGTGTTCATCGAGCAGGTTTGCCGGATGCACAACTTGCAGCGGATGAGCATTGGCGATGACGCGATTGCGGTCTTGCAGGCCCAGGATTGGCCGGGCAATGCGCGTCAATTGCGCAACTCGATCGAGCGGCTTCTTATTCTGATGAAGGATCAGCAGCCTGAAAATGGCGTCATTACCGCCAGTATGCTGCCGTCCGATATCGGCGAGGTTCTTCCCACCGTCGGCGATACGGATGCCTCCGCGCATCTCATGAGCCTGCCGCTGCGCGACGCCCGTGAAGTCTTCGAGCGGCAATATCTTCTCGCCCAGATCGAACGGTTTGGCGGCAATATTTCAAAAACCGCCGAGTTCGTCGGCATGGAGCGCAGCGCACTTCACCGCAAGATCAAGTCGCTGGGGCTTTGAGAACATTACGAAAATGGCTTCGTGCCATGCGTTTGCCGCGGGTAGGCAGCAAAGGTGATGTGTGGCATAGTGCTTACGATATGATAATTCCCGGCAACCAAGACTGGGCGGCAGCCTTGGGGAGTGGGACGCACACAGTTGCGACAACGACAGCGACAATAAATGCCGCGGCAAGAGGCCTAAATGCCCAGCGAGAAGCAGCAAAACCTGCAGGACTCCTTTCTCAATCACGTTCGCAAGCAAAAAGTCCCGGTCACGATTTTCCTCGTGAATGGTGTCAAGCTTCAGGGCGTCATCACCTGGTTCGATAATTTCTGTTTGCTTCTGCGTCGTGACGCGCAGTCGCAACTGGTGTATAAGCACGCGATCTCGACGATCATGCCTGGTGCACCGATCCAGTTGTTCGATCCCGAGCAGAACAACGATCACGACTGACGAGCTTTATGGACGATTTTGACGACGAAGATGGTGGTCGCCACGCAGGCGGCCCTAAGGCGTTTATCGATCGGCAGGAACAGCCGACCCGCGTGGGGCTGATCTGTCCCGACGTCCGAGGCAAGTCGTCCTATCACAGCATTGAAGCGCGACAGGCCGAGTTCGAGGGCCTCGCCGAGGCCATCCGGCTCGACGTGCGCTTTTCCGACGTGGTCAAGGTGCGCGAAATCCGTCCGGCGACCTATATCGGTGGCGGCCAAGTCGAAGCGATCGCCGAAAAGGTCAAGGCGGAAGAGATCGAGCTGCTGCTCGTCGATACCGCGCTCTCTCCGATCCAGCAGCGCAATCTCGAGCGCGAAACGGGCACCAAGGTGCTCGATCGTACCGCCCTGATTCTCGAAATTTTTGGCGAGCGCGCCGCAACGCGCGAAGGCGTGCTTCAGGTCGAGCTCGCCCATCTCAACTATCAGAAGGGGCGTCTCGTGCGCTCCTGGACCCACCTTGAGCGTCAGCGCGGCAGCGGCGGCATGGGCTTCATGGGCGGTCCTGGTGAAACCCAGATCGAAAGCGACCGCCGGCAGATCACCGACCGGATCGTCCTGCTCGAAGAGCGGCTGGATAAGGTCAAGAAGACCCGTGCGCAACAGCGCGCGCAGCGCACGCGCGCCGCAATACCGGTTGTGGCGCTTGTGGGCTACACGAACGCTGGCAAGTCAAGCCTCTTCAATCGTTTGACAGGGGCAGGGGTGTTTGCCGAGGACCTGCTCTTCGCGACGCTCGACACCACCGTGCGCAAGATCGAGCTGCCGCATGGCCGCGAAGTCATGCTCAGCGATACAGTCGGCTTCGTTGCCGATCTCCCGCACGATCTTGTTGCCGCTTTCCGCGCGACCCTCGAAGAAGTCGTCGACGCCGACATCATTCTTCATGTCCGCGATATCGCCAATCCCGATAACGCCGCCCAGGCGCAGGACGTGTTGGAGGTGCTCGACGAACTCGGCGTGTCCTCCGAAACCACGCCCGTGATCGAGGTGTGGAACAAGGTCGACCTCCTCGGCGAACCAGGCTTTGCGCTAGCTGGGGCATCACCCGCGGGCAAGGTGCTTGCCACCATGCCCGTCTCTGCCCATACGGGGCAGGGAGTTGAAGAACTCAGGGCGCTGATCGAAAAATCGCTCGGCGAACAAAGCCGCACCTATCATGTGCACGTGCCGCACAGCGCCGGCGCCGACATCGGCTGGCTCCACAGCAATGCCGAGGTAATTTCGCGCGACGAGCCGACAGAAAAAGGCCAGGACTACGTTGTCCGGGTCGATCCGCGGCACAAGAGCGCGTTTCTCGAGCGTTTCAACGGCCGCATCGCACTGTCCGACCTCTAGGGACTAGCGGATCTTGTCCGCTGCCCTGATCTCGTTCCAGTAGCCGTCTAAGCGCGCGAGCCCGGCCTTGGCCGGTTCAACCCCGTCTTCGCGGCAGCGTGCTTCCACATGATGGAAGCGGCGCGTGAACTTGGCATTGGCGTCGCGCAGCGCAGCCTCTGCATCGATCCCTGCATGGCGCGCGAGGTTGGCTACGGCGAACAGCAGATCGCCGATTTCCTCATGGGTCGCTTCCTCGTCTCCGCTTCTCTGCGCTTCGGTGACCTCGACGATTTCCTCGGTGACCTTGGCCAGCACCGAGTCGAAATCGGGCCAATCGAAACCGACCTTTGCGGCCTTCTTGGTCAGTTTCTCGGCGCGGGCTAGGGCAGGGAGCACCTGCGGAACATCGTCGAGAACCGAGCTTACCGCATCGCCACGCCGCGCAGCCTTCGCGGCCCGTTCCTGGGTCTTTATCGCCTCCCAATTGACCTGAGCCCCAGCTGCATCATCGGCACTGACATCGCCGAAGACGTGCGGGTGGCGCCGGATGAGCTTTTCCGTGATGGCATAGACGACATCGCCAATATCGAAATGCCCAGCCTCCTTGGCCATCTGGGCATGGAAAACCGGCTGCAACAGCAGATCGCCGAGCTCTTCGCGAAGATCGGCAAAATCCTGGCGCTCGATCGCGTCAGCCACTTCATATGCTTCCTCGATCGTATAGTGCCGGATCGTCGAAAAATCCTGTTCAAGATCCCAGGGGCAGCCACTGACGGGGTCGCGCAGGGCGGCCATGATTTCGATGAGGCGGGAAACGTCGCGAGAGGGCTGCATGGCAAAGATCCGGAGAATCGTTTTACCTGCATCATAGTGCGCTGCGCCTACAGCACCCAACCAAACGAGACCACATGTCCCAGCCCACAGCGCCGGTCGTCCTCATCGCCGAATTTACCGCGCGGCCGGGCAATGGCGACGAGGTCGCGGCGCTGCCGGCCGGGCTCGCCGAAAATGTGCGGCGCGAGGAGGGCAACATGACCTTCGACTGCTATCGCAAGGCCGACGACGAAGATAAGTTCGTCGTCTACGAGATCTATCGCGACCAAGCGGCATTCGAGGCCCATATCGGTGCCGATTATGGAGCGGTCTTCAATCAGCGGCTGCAGCAGCTCATCGTCGAACCGCATTCATTCCTGACGTTTCTGAGGCCGTTGTCTGGCTGAGCGTCATTTCGCTTTGAATTATCGGCAAGGCCGGCCACACTTTGCCAATGAGAGAAGAAGAACCAAGCGAGGAAATCAGTCTGGTCGGCGGTCGATCGACCGTTTCGACGCGCGGAGGCGTCGTCTATCGCAACGCCAGACCCTGGTCCCAAACCGTCATAGCCTTGCTCCGTCATCTCGAAGAGCAAGGCTATGAGCACGCGCCACGGGCCGTTGGTTCGGGGTTCGACGACCAGGGACGGGAGATGCTCACGTTTGTCGAGGGCGAGAGCGTCCATCCATACGCATGGCGCGACGATGCCATGCCCGCCATCGGAGCGATGCTGCGCAAGCTGCATTGCGCTACAGCGTCATTCGTGCCGCCGCCAAACGAAGAATGGCGTCCATGGTTCGGTCGCAGCATCGGCACACCGTCTGTCATTGGACACTGCGACACCGGCGCGTGGAACATCATCGCGCAAAACGGCCTACCGATAGCGCTGATCGACTGGGAGGAGGCGGGACCAGTGGATCCTATGGTCGAACTGGCCCAGGCTTGCTGGCTCAACGCCTTGCTCTTTGATGACGACCTGGCGGAGACGCTGAGCCTTGGCCCCGTCGAACAACGCGCCAAGCAAGTTCGCTCGCTGCTTGGCGGCTACGAATTGCCACACGCCCAACGGATCGGCTTCGTCGACCGCATGATCGAGTTCTCGATCCTGAGTGCAGCAAACGAAGCCATCGACGCGAAAGTCACACCCGAGACGACCGACCCATCATCGCTATGGGCCATAACCTGGCGAACCCGAAGCGCAGCCTGGCTCGTCAGGCACCGGGCAGAGCTCAACCGGATCATCACGGCCTATTAGAGATCGGCGAAGGGAAGGCAGCTGGAATGACCAGCCAAACCTGTTTCGCTCCGGCAAAATCGTCAAATGAATGATTCGCATAATATATATTATGGAACTTCTGCATGTGAGTTTCTGGTGAAGTCGTCGTTTTTTCCGCTCTCAGCCGAATTGTGCTCTACGTCATAAGTTGTCCTTTTACGTACAAAGTTGTCCGAGCTCTGGCTAGGAATGTTGTCCGTTTTGGGAGAGTAAACTGTCGCATCTTGCTGCTTGGGCCTATCCGATAGAAAGGATTGTTCATTCTCGCTAATCCATTGTCGATTGACGTGATTCAAGGATTTCGAGATGCTGTTAGACCGTTGGCGCGAGGCTGTAGCCCTTGGGGAAATCAAAGCCAAATCCCACGCCATAGACCTTCTGCAAGCGTGGTCTGAAGAACAAAACGTCGATCCTGCAAGGATTACCCAGGACGATTACGACGCTTTCCTTCTGTCGTTGCGCCAGAAGGATTACGCCCAGAACACGATTCATTCTGTAGATGCGCACATCCGGATTTTGTTACGGTGGTCGGTGCGTGTAAAGCTACTCTCGGAAATGCCCGTGGCGAACCGGGCGTACTCCAAGATGGAACGGAAGGCATCCGGCCTTGCGCGCGATGACATTGAATTTGTGATCGACGAGCTCATTGCTCTTGCAAATGACGAAACCCGAACGCCGAAAACGCGATTGTTGGATGCGAGACGGGCGGCCGTCGCGGCTTTGCACTTCTATTGGGGCCTGCAGCCCTCCCAGGTTGTCGCGTTGCCTTGGAGCCTTCTCCATCTCGTAGTGGCAGATGCGGCTGAGCTCGGTATAGACCTTAACGCGGAAACCTCCCCGGGCGCGAACCGGTTCATCGAATCCATATCCGTCTATAGAGGTCTGGTTGGGTTCAGAAATCCCGAAAACCGATCTCAGTTCGCATTCTTTAGCCGCAGAGACCGCCAACTGGCATTGAGGGCCATGGACCTCAGCCAAGACGTGCGGAAAGGTGCCCTGGAGGTCGGATTCGCATTGTATGAGCAGTTCACCAGTCAAGAATTGATACGGGCCTACAATGACGTTTTCCGTGCCAGTTCAGACCTGACAACGAAGCCCCTCGGCAAAGCGATGCGGCACGATAGAGTGCCGGATACCGTCGCTGCGGAACTCATCATTGAGCTGGCAACTCTCCATCCCCGAAATCGGGCGATCCGGAAGTGAACTGTTTCATGGCCCGCAAATCCTTCAAATCCATGGCATATGCCACGATCCGAATGTCGGCCCCGTTCGATATGAGATGATTGGCAAAAGCCCAGCGGAGCGTACTGGCGTTCAACTGGTCCTTCTCGAAAACGTCGGTGTCATTGCCAAAATCACGAATGGCGCGGGTGATATCTTTCAAGAGGAGTTGGCTGGGAGACTTCAAGGACGGGAACAGCCAATCGGACGTGTCTATTCCCGCGCCTTCTGCAACCTGTCTCCATGTCGTGACGGCTTCGAGCGCTCGCGTCGTGATCGGCACGAGGCGCACCCCATCAGCGTTTCGCAGAGCAAAGTAGCCCGAGGCGACGGAGGCGCTCTCGAGGTCGGAACTCTTCAGGTCGACCAGATCGCGGGAAGACAATCCGCTGCCATAAATCATCTCGGCAATGGCCAGGCGGCGATAGTAACCAAGACGCGCTACGGAATGGGTGATGCGGTCCGCAGCCTGGTACGCCATATCGAAGTGTCGTCCCAGATTTTCCACTGAGACAGGCGTCGCTCGGGATATTGCCGGTTGCTGCCCCCCACCCTGCCCG